>NZ_JACGUT010000087.1 GCF_014076845.1 Colwellia sp. MB3u-41 | reverse complement strand
TGCCACCTTTGAAAAAGGTAAAAGAGGCAATGCTTATTAGTGCTGCACTAAACCGAGTTTAGCGTAAAACACTTAGCTAAAAATGTCTTGCCCTAAAACGTATTTATTAAGAGCATATAACGCCCCATTAAGCGGCAAGAAATTGTTGGCTAAAATGTTGAACGAAGTGAAAACAGCCAACTGTTTTTTGTCCGTTTGAATGCCTTGTTATGCGATTTTTACATTACCACAAACAGCACAA
>NZ_JACGUT010000086.1 GCF_014076845.1 Colwellia sp. MB3u-41 | reverse complement strand
AACTTCAAATTAAATTAAATAAAACGTTGACATCGAAACAGAGTTGCGTAGAATACGCATCTCGCTTCAGGCAAGGCCTGTAGCAACGAAGCAAAGCGAATGAGATTTTGTTTCGGTTAACTCTTTGAGTTAACGTTCTTTAACAATTAGTTATCATGCAATTTGTGTGGACACTCACATTACATTGATTTTACATAGTCGGTTCTTAATTCTCTCACGAGAGGCAAGAAAAGACGTAAAACAGTTTAATAATGATGTCACACAGATTAAGTATTAATTATCTCTTAGGAGATTAATTAGTACGTTTTATGTAGTTACTGCTTCTCTTTT
>NZ_JACGUT010000085.1 GCF_014076845.1 Colwellia sp. MB3u-41 | reverse complement strand
CAACAACAGGTGTCTCAACTACCGGCGTTTCAACTACAGGCGTTTCAACCACAGGTGTCTCAACCACAGGCGTTTCAACAACAGGTGTTTCAACTACAGGCGTTTCAGGGTATCTTGATTGAACAGGGTCTTCACTTACTTCTATATTTGAAACAACTGCAGGGTTTTCAGTTGCAGCGTTATCTGAAGATTGGCGACGACGTTGTCCATTAGAACGTAAATGTCTAGGTGAACGACGGTTTCTAGGACGTTGTTCATCAGTTGATTTAGTCTCACTAAGCTCTGGCTGTGTCGTATCAGGTTGAGCAACCACTGTCTCAACTGTTAACGCTTCATCAACTTTAGCAGCTACTTGAGTATTTTCTTCTGCGGCTATTTTGCTTAACGCGGCATTATTAACAACCGTTGAGTTTTCGTCAACAATACGTATTTTCTTCGTATTAGTGCGACGCTGACGGCGTACCGTCGTTTTTTCTTCTTTAGGCTTAATATTACGCTCTACTGGCGCTTTACGAGGCTGTTTATTTTGCTTGTTATCTTTATTTTCATTAATGTTGTCTTTATTGTCATTAATGTTAGTTTTTAATTCAGCGCGTTCTTCATTTTGAGCATCATTGCGCTTGTCGTTACGATTTACATTTCTATTGTCGTTACGATTTTCATTGCGATTATTGTTACGACGTTGTCCTTGACGACTACGCTGAGGACGACGCTCATTACTACTCGTTTCTGGCTTCTTAACTGGCTCAACAACCTCAGGTGCAACTTCTTCAGTAACAAATAGTGCTTTAGCCCATTTCACTAAACCATCAAATAATCCTGCAGATTCTTTTGTAACCGCAGTTGTTGGAGCTATTGGTTTAACGATGGTTGAAGGTGCTGATTGCTTAGGGGAAGACATACCCTGTAATGCAGGCTCGTCGCGTTTAGCGGCTTGCTTGTCAAATTTTGGCATTACTGCTTCTTCAACTGAAGCTTCAGTAATGGTTCTTTCGTAACTGGCTTCTTCAACACTTTCGTCTGTTCTTACTCTAAGTACTTCATATTGCGGTGTGTCCATATGAGGATTAGGAATAATAAGAATATTAACGCTGTGATGTTTTTCAATATGAAATACTGAACGACGTTTCTCATTCAAAAGGTAAGTCGCTACGGGTACAGGAACTTGAGCTTGTACATGTTGCGTATTTTCTTTAATGGCTTCTTCTTCCATTAAACGCAAAATAGACAAAGCTAATGATTCAACACTACGTACGTGCCCTGTACCGTTACAACGAGGACAAACGCCTTGACTGGTTTCACCGATAGAAGGGCGTAAACGTTGACGTGACATTTCTAATAAGCCAAAACGAGAAATACGGCCTAATTGAATGCGAGCTCTGTCTTGTTTTACAGCGTCACGCATACGATTTTCAACTTCACGTTGATGACGCACTGGTGTCATATCAATAAAGTCAATAACGACTAAACCGCCTAAATCACGTAAACGTAATTGACGAGCAACTTCTTCAGCAGCCTCTAAGTTAGTATTGAATGCCGTTTCTTCTATGTCACTACCTTTTGTTGCACGGGCAGAGTTAACATCAATTGATGTCATTGCTTCAGTTGGGTCAATAACGATTGAACCACCTGAAGGAAGTCTTACTTCACGTTGAAAGGCTGATTCAATTTGTGTTTCAATTTGGTAATGGGTAAAGAGAGGGACATCGTTGGTGTAGAGTTTAATTTTACTTAAAAAGTCTGGACGAACCACTTCAATATGTTTTTTTACGCTTTCGAATGTTTTCGGGCGATCAATTAGCACTTCACCGATATCACGACGTAAATAATCACGAATAGCACGTAAAATAACGTTAGTTTCTTGATGAATTAAAAAAGGAGCAGGTTTTGTTTCAGCCGCTTCTGAAATAGCTTTCCAGTGATGTAATAAAACATTTAAATCCCAGTCTAGCTCTTCGTAGTCTTTACCAACACCAGCAGTGCGAACAATTAATCCCATGCCTTTTGGTAAATCTAGTTTGTTTAGAGAGGTCTTTAAGTCAGTACGCTCATCACCTTCAATGCGACGAGAGATACCACCAGCACGAGGATTGTTAGGCATTAATACTAAATAGCTGCCCGCTAAACTAATAAAAGTCGTTAATGCTGCGCCTTTTTGGCCGCGTTCTTCTTTATCAATTTGAACAATAACTTCTTGGCCTTCGCGCAAGACTTCTTTGATATTTGGACGACCCTGGAAGGTATAACCTTTAGGGAAGTATTCGCGTGCGATTTCTTTCATCGGTAGGAAACCATGACGCTCTGCGCCATAGTCAACAAATGCAGCTTCTAGAGAGGGCTCTATACGCGTAATTTTTGCTTTGTAAATATTTGATTTTTTTTGTTGATGACCAGGACTTTCGATATCTAAATCATAAAGTTGTTGACCATCGACAAGTGCTACACGTAACTCTTCCGATTGTGTAGCGTTAATTAACATACGTTTCATAGTTTTAGTGACTCGGTTTAGTCACAACACTATAAGCTTCGAACACAAAGCAATTTATCGCTATGGTAACAGCAAGTTGTCAACCTCTCGGGTGTCATATTACAGCGCCATATTACGCTGTAAGCTGTTATTTAATCTGATTGTACCCTCAGGTGACCTTCACCCAAGAAAAATTGTTTCTTCATGCGCGCAGCAAATCGTGCTGTGCTCGATATTATCAAATTGATATTTGTTGAGCAGTTTGAAGTTCGGCGATTTGGCTTACTATTCGGGTTGTTGCTCGATGGAAACTTATCTAATTTGGTTTATATCATTATAAATACAAAATAGCTTTCGTTGCGCGGGACTAAAATGTTTATGCCGTTTTTTGACTTGTTATTCAGGTCAATACTTGCAACAGGCCGTTCGGTTAATGTGTCGGCGATAATAATTTATCGAGATAACGCACATTAATGTGGCCGCATTTTGCCTCTTACGTTTCGCTAAAAGCTTCTATTTTTAACCTTATTGTCTTAAATAAACAATAACGCTAAGATTATCCCACTTAATTGAGGCAAAAGGCAATTAAATCGCTGAGTTAATTACTCAAAAATGAAAATATATATGTTAAACTGACTTTTATGAATGAAAATACAAAACCCCAAGTTCGATTTTATACAATCGATAGCGAAGACGCTGGTCAAAGAATAGATAACTTTTTATTAAAAACCTTAAAAGGCGTGCCGAAAAGCATGATTTATCGCCTGTTAAGAAAAGGTGAAATTAGGGCTAATAAAAAACGGACTAAACCAGAATACAAAATTCAAGATGAGGATCTGATTCGTGTAGCACCCATTCGTATTTCTGAAAATACCAATGAAGTTTCAACAAAATTAAATGTTGTTGCCAATTTAGAGAAGCAAATATTATTTGAAGATGACCGTTTAATTGTTATTAATAAACCTTCTGGCATGGCAGTACATGGTGGCAGTGGTTTAAGTTTTGGCTTAATTGAAGCTATGCGAGCTCTACGTCCTGACGCAAGAATGCTTGAACTTGTTCATCGACTTGATAGAGATACTTCGGGTTGCTTAGTTATTGCTAAAAAACGTTCAGCTTTACGTCACTTGCATGAGCAGTTACGCAGCAAAACCGTGCAAAAATATTATCATGCACTGGTTAAGGGACAATGGTCGACTAAATTAACGCGTGTCACCGAAGGTTTGAAAAAGAATGATTTGAAATCCGGCGAACGTGTTGTTGTTGTTGATAATATTAATGGTAAAGAAGCTGAAACACGTTTTAAAGTGCTGAAAAACTTTGAAAATGCCACACTGATTCGCGCTTTCCCCGTAACTGGGCGAACGCATCAAATTCGTGTTCATTGCCAAATTAAAGGCCATCCTATAGCGTGTGATTCAAAATATGGCTATGAAAACTTTGATGAAGACATGAGAAAACTTGGTTTAAAACGGTTGTTTTTGCACGCGGCGAGTATTGAGTTTACTCATCCTAACACGGGCGAAAAAATGAAAGTAGAAGCGCCTTTAGAACATTCATTACAAAATTTACTGACAAAGCTTAAGTAATTTTCTCCAGCGTGATGCAGAAACGATTTCAGTATCACGCTTCTCCTTCCTATATTATACCTATGTAAAGCCAAGTACTGATCAGTAAATTAAGTCGATAATAAATTAATTATTAAAAGAGAATGTATGCACCATTATAAATTGGTTATTTTTGATTGGGACGGTACTTTGATGGACTCTGTCGATCGTATTGTTTTCTCAATGCAAGCGAGTGCTATTGCACTAGCACTTGAACCTCCTTGCTATCAGCAAGCTAAACAAATTATCGGTTTAAGTTTACCGAAAGCGATTAAAACTTTATTTCCAAGTTTACATGAAGCACAGATACAACAATTTACAGAACAATATAAGCATCAGTATGTTGAAGTTAATACCACGCCAACGCCTTTGTTTAACTATGCACTTGAATTACTGGTTAATTTAAAAAAAGAAAAAAAATTATTAGCGGTTGCTACAGGTAAAGCGCGGGCAGGTTTACAACGAGTATGGCAAGCGAGTGATACCGAGCACTTCTTCCATGCCTCTCGCTGTGCCGATGAAAGCATTTCAAAACCAGACCCTGATATGATCAACAGTTTGTTAAAAGAATTACATATCCAAAAACATGAAGCCGTGATGATAGGCGATACATCCTTCGACCTTGAAATGGCGCAAAGGGCAGGGGTTGATAGCATAGGTGTGACTTATGGCGTGCATGATGATGAGGTACTGTCAAAGTTCCAGCCAAAAGCTATTGTTGACTCGTTGGCTGAATTACATCAACTCTTGTTAAATACCGCAGTAAAGCTATAAAATAAGTCGGCTTTTGCTATTACCTTTTGATATTCTTATTTATTGACCAAAGGATAATTGTTGGGGCTGTTTTATTTTACTTTTTATTATTGATCTATTGTTCTTCCAAAACATCTAAACCTTGGGCCTTGAGCAAGCTAATAAGTTTAATTAAGGGTAAGCCTATTAGGGTGTTAGGATCGTCACCCTCAAGTTTCTTAAATAAACAAATGCCTAGCCCTTCACTTTTAAAACTTCCAGCACAGTTATAGGGTTGTTCAATATTTAGATAAGCGGTAATTTCTTGTGTTGATAATTTTTTAAAATGTACAGTGAACAATTCAACTAAAGACAGTGACTTTCCTGTTGAACTGTCGAATACACATAAGCCAGTATGAAACTCTACCACTTTACCACTGAAACTAGCGAGTTGTTTAAAGCCATTTTCAAAATTGTGAGGTTTACCTAATATCTTCCCTTCAGATAAAGCCACTTGATCTGAGCCGATGATCAGTGCATTTGGAAATTCACGAGCAACAGCTTTTGCTTTTTCTATGGCTAAACGTTCAACAAGCTCGATGGCTGTTTCATCAGCTAATGCTGTTTCATCAATATTCGGTTTTGCACACTTGAAGGCTAAATTTAATTTTTCTAAAATAATCTTTCGAAAAGGCGATGTTGAAGCTAAAATTAAGGTTTTCACAGGAATTACTCAAAATATAAACAGTTAAGTAATAATATGTGGGCTTTCTTTAGTTTTTAAACAAAATTTGTTATTTTTCTTTTGACAGAAGAGGGCAAGCACATTAACATGCGCGCCTTATGCAAAATCTTAAACTCCCGATAATGATAAACCCCCGAAAGAGCGCCCAACGTAGGTTGGTGTGTGACGGCTTCTTTGAAGTGTCGGGGATGACTAGATTGCTTGATGTGTGTACTCCATGCAATGAGCATATGCAGGTTAATGTTAAATTTGATGTAGATGATCTAGGCTTGAATGTAATCTCAGGCTCAGGAGTCTTATCAGTAGCATTAATTTGTCAGCGTTGTACTGAATCATTAATTATTGATTTGGATATAGAGTTTACTCTTAGTCCAGCCAAGAATGATGAAGCCGCTGAAGCATTGCCGTCATATTATGACGCAATAGAATTAGATGAAAATGGTGAAGTTAACCTGCTAGAATTAGTGGAAGAAGAGTTATTACTCGCAATTCCATTAATAGCAAAGCATGAGCCTAGTCAGTGTCAGGCACCAGTTGACAGTGTATGGGGCGAATTGCCTGAAGAGCTAGAAAAACCAAACCCTTTTGATGTATTACAGAAATTTAAATAAACAATTTATTTAATTATTAACGATTAACCGATTTTAGGAGTAGCTAATGGCAGTTCAAAAGAGCAAAAAGTCTCGTTCAAGACGTGGCATGCGCCGTTCACATGACGCAGTAACAACAGAAAATTTATCAGTAGATCCAGTATCTGGTGAAACACACCGTCGCCATCATGTAACAGCTGATGGCTTTTACAAAGGTGTTCAAGTAATCAATAAGTAAGCTGATTGCTTTGAATAGTCTAACCATAGCGTTAGATGTTATGGGGGGCGATAAAGGCCCCCTTATAACAATACCTGCTGCTATTTTAGCAGTTAGAAAAATTCCTGAACTTCATCTCATTCTTTGTGGTGATGCCGATATTATCAACGCTGAATTATCAAAAAAACAGTGTCTTGAACATCCTCAATTATCAATTTTTCCAACCACTCAAGTCGTGGCTATGGACGATAAACCTATTGTTGCACTGCGCAGCAAAAAGAATTCTTCAATGCGTAAAGCACTTGATCTTGTGCATGAGAAAAAAGCGCAAGCGTGTGTAAGTGCGGGTAATACCGGTGCGCTGTTTTCAATGGCTCATTTTGTCTTAAAAACATTAACGGGTGTCGAACGGCCTGCATTAATTTCTTCTCTACCCACTCATGATGAAAATAAACATGTCTTTATGCTCGACTTAGGCGCAAATGTTTTTTGTGACTCTAATATTTTGTATCAGTTTGCGGTTATGGGCTCTGTCATGGCTGAGCAAGTCGATGGTATTAAAGCGCCACGCATCGCATTATTGAATATGGGCGAAGAAGAAATGAAAGGTAGTGACCACATAAAGCTAACCGCTGCGATGCTAGCACAAAATAATGAAATTAATTATATTGGCTTTGTTGAAGGTAATGACATTTTTACGAATAAAGCAGATGTGATTGTTTGTGATGGCTTTGTGGGTAATGTTGCCTTGAAAACCTGTGAAGGTGTTGCTCGCTTAGTCTATCAAAAAATGAATACGGTGTTGTCACGCAACCTTTTTACCCGAATTGTTGGTCGATTATTGTCCTCAACGTTAAAAAAACTCTTCAAACCCCTGAACCCCGACCAGTATAACGGCGCAAGTCTGATAGGATTACGCGGCATTGTAGTCAAGAGTCACGGCGATGCGAGTTCAAAGGCTTTTTATATGGCTATATTAGAAGCGATAAAAGAAGTTGAACGCCAAGTACCGGATCGAATTAAAGACAAGCTTGAAAATGGTTTTGCTTGTGGTCGTAAATAAGTTATGAGTATTTATCTAAGGTAAAATGTATTTAAAAAATTGTTTTTTTTCAACAAGAAAACAATTCATTAAGTATCATTGATGCATACTTAATTAAAAACCAATAAACATTAGGTAATAAAATGCAAAATAATTTAGCGTTTGTTTTTCCCGGCCAAGGTTCTCAAACCGTTGGTATGTTAGCTGATTTTGCTGACAATGAAGTTGTACAAAATACGTTTTCAGAAGCTTCAGCTGCTTTAGGTTATAACCTTTGGCAATTAATTGCTGAAGGTCCTGTTGAAAAATTAAACCAAACAAACTTCACACAACCCGCTCTATTAACAGCCAGTGTCGCATTATGGCGTTTATGGGCATCTCAGTCTGATTGTAAGCCTGCAATGTTAGCAGGTCATAGTTTAGGTGAGTATTCAGCGTTAGTTTGTGCCGGTGTTATTTCTTTAACGGAAGGTGTTAAGCTAGTAGAAAAACGTGGCGAATTCATGCAAGCCTCGGTGCCTGAAGGTGTTGGCGCTATGGCTGCTATTATTGGTCTTGATGATCAAGCGATTATCGATGCCTGTGAAAAAGCACAAGGTGATGATGTCGTTGCGGCGGTAAATTTTAATTCACCCGGGCAAGTCGTTATTGCGGGGCATAAAGATGCTGTAGAGCGCGCTGGAGTGTTATGTAAAGAAGCGGGCGCAAAACGTGTATTACCTTTACCTGTGAGCGTTCCGTCGCATTGTGCATTAATGAAAGATGCCGCGGATAAGCTTGCTGAAGAATTTAGCCAAATTACCTTTAATACGCCACTGATCCCTATGGTAAATAATGTTGACGTAGTGGCAGAAACTGATGTTGCTGCGATTAAATTAGCCTTAATTAAACAATTATATAGTCCGGTACGTTGGACAGAAACGATTGAAAAACTAGCAAGTAATGGTATTTCATTGGTTGTAGAAGCTGGCCCAGGCAAAGTATTACAAGGGTTAATTAAGCGTATCGATAAATCAATTATCAGTGTTTCAGTTAATGATCAAGTATCATTGACTAAAGCATTAGAAACAATTAAATAGGATAAAATATGTTTTCTTTAGAAGGAAAAGTCGCCTTAGTTACTGGCGCAAGTCGTGGTATAGGCAAAGCGATTGCTACGCAACTTAAAGCCTTGGGAGCAACGGTTTTAGGTACAGCAACATCAGCACACGGCGCTGAAAAAATTAGCGAATATTTAGGTGAAGGGCATGGTTTAGTGCTTAATGTCACCGACAATGATTCAATTGCAGCATTGTTCGCTTCTATTAAAGAAAACCATGGTGGCATTGATATTTTAGTCAATAATGCTGGTATTACGCGCGATAATTTATTTATGCGAATGAAAGATGATGAATGGCAAGATATTATTGATACCAATCTTTCATCCGTGTTTAAAATCAGTAAAGCGGTTATTCGCGGTATGATGAAAAAACGCAATGGTCGCATTATTAATATTGGCTCAGTAGTAGGGACGATGGGTAATGCAGGGCAAGTAAATTATGCAACAGCCAAAGCAGGACTGATTGGTTTTACAAAATCATTGGCACGCGAGGTTGCATCTCGTGGCATAACTGTTAATACTGTATCGCCGGGGTTTATCGATACAGATATGACACAAACATTAACTGATGAGCAAAAAGAAGGTATTTTTTCTCAAGTTCCTGCCAATCGCTTAGGTAAACCTGAAGAAATTGCAAACGCAGTTGCTTTTCTAGCTTCTGATGGCGCAGCATATATTACCGGTGAAACATTGCATGTAAACGGCGGTATGTATATGGTTTAATTTGTTTGCTGAGTTTTAACAAGGCAATAAATTGAACAATTTTAGAGCAGTCAACAGGTTAGACCAGACGAAAATTAAAATTAGAAGCTTGCAAGCTAGGCTGTTGACGAATAAACTACACACAATTATGAAAAATTATATTTTCTAGAAAGGAAAAAAAATGAGTACTATTGAAGAACGCGTAAGAAAAATTACTATTGAACAATTAGGTGTAAGTGAAGAAGAAGTTAAAATTAGCTCTTCTTTTGTTGACGACCTAGGTGCTGACTCTTTAGACACTGTTGAATTAGTAATGGCGTTAGAAGAAGAATTTGATACTGAAATTCCAGACGAAGAAGCTGAAAAAATCACTACTGTTCAAGCAGCTGTTGATTACGTAACTGCTAACCAATAATTACAACGTAATTATTGGCTTTCAAGTAAAGCTTTTTAAATGAGAATTTAAAGTACATATTCAGGCGGTTTTTACCGCCTGTTTTTTTATCTACGATTTCAGTTTGTTACTTTCTCTAAATGAGAATGTAATGACTTCCTATCCCTTATAAACTCTTAGCGGAGGCACATAGCCATGAGACGCGTTGTTGTTACCGGTCTTGGTATGTTAAGCCCTTTGGGCAATTGTCCTAAATCTACTTGGCAAAATTTATTGCTGGGTAAAAGTGGTATTAGTAACATTGAACATTTTGATACGTCTGCATACACGACCAAGTTTGCCGGTTTAATCAAAGACTTTAATGCAGAAGACTATATTGCACGAAAAGATGCTAAAAAAATGGATCTTTTTATTCAATACGGTGTTGCTGCAGGTGCACAGGCTTTCAAAGACTCTGGTCTTGAAGTTAATGATGTAAACACCCATAGAATTGGCGTTGCTGTTGGCGCGGGTATTGGCGGTCTAGGGCTTATTGAAGAAAACGTCGAAAAAATGTTAAATGCGGGGCCTCGCAAGTTGTCACCATTTTTTGTGCCCTCAACCATCATTAATATGATTTCTGGTCATTTATCTATGATGCATAGTTTAAGAGGCCCTAATATTTCTATAGCTACCGCTTGTACGAGTGGGGTTCATAATATTGGACATGCGGCCCGTATGATAGCCTATGGCGATGCTGACGCTATGTTAGCGGGTGGGGCTGAAAAGGCATCAACACGTACCGGTATTGGTGGCTTTGGCGCTGCACGTGCATTATCAACACGAAATGATGCACCAGAGCAAGCTTCGCGCCCATGGGACAAAGACCGTGATGGTTTTGTACTTGGCGATGGTGCCGGTGTTCTAGTGCTTGAAGAGTATGAACATGCAAAAGATCGTGGCGCAAAAATTTACTCAGAGCTTGTTGGCTTTGGAATGAGTGCTGATGCTTATCATATGACATCACCACCAGCGAATGGTGAAGGTGGCGCGCGTGCGATGATTAACGCGATTAATGATGCTAAAGTTGATATAAGTAACATTGGTTATATTAATGCCCACGGCACATCAACACCAGCAGGTGATATTGCTGAGACAAATGCGGTAAAATCGGTGTTTGGCGACCATGCTTATAAAGTGATGATGGGTTCCACAAAGTCAATGACAGGTCATTTGTTGGGTGCTGCAGGTGCGGTTGAAACTATTTTTACTGTGCAAGCCTTGATGAATAATATGGTACCACCGACAATAAACTTAGATAACCCAAGCGAAGGCTGTGATTTAGATTACATTGCTCATACGGCACGTGATGTGAATTTAGAATATGCCTTATGTAACTCCTTTGGTTTTGGCGGTACGAACGGTTCATTAATCTTTAAAAAAGTTTAAGCGTTATAACCGATAGATATCATCAACTAAACCTTGCAGTTAATTGTTTAAGCCTGAATACTAGTCATCAGTATTCAGGCTTTTCTATTTCTAATGAAACCCAATATGTATTATCAAAGTATTAATGGCCAAGCAGAACAACACTTATCAATCAATAACCGTGGGTTAGCTTATGGCGACGGCGTGTTTACCACTGCGAAAGTGGTTAACGGCCATGTCGCGTTATTATCGGCCCATATCGAACGATTAACACGAAGTTGCGAAACACTCAATATTCCCTTGCCAGACATGGATGACGTTACTTGTGAATTAATTGCTGTAGCCCAGCGTTACGCTTTGTCGGTGGCGAAAATCATTATAACGATGGGGGATGGCGGACGAGGTTATTCTCGACAAGGTTGCTTAACAAGTAACGTTATTATCACCTTCCATGATTTCCCTAAACATTATGCCGATATGCAACAACAGGGTATTCACTTAGGTGTATCTTCATTGAAGTTAGGTGTAAACCCATTACTCTCAGGGATAAAACACCTAAATCGACTTGAACAAGTGCTTATTCGCCAAGAAGTTGATAACCGAGAGGAGGATGATCTATTAGTACTGAATTACTTTGATGATATTATTGAAGCGAGTGCGGCAAATGTTTTTTGGCTAAAGGATAATTGTTGGTATACGCCACAATTAAATGAATCAGGTGTTGAGGGGCTAATGCGTAATCATATTTTACAGTGTTGTAATAATGATCGTAAAATAATGGTCGTCAAAGAAAAGCTTTTAGGGCTTAAAGATATTGACGCAATGTTCATTTGTAACAGTGTTATGGGGATTATGCCGATTAGACAATTTCAAAATCAACCATTAGCACTAATACCATGCCATGAGATGATTAAATTTATACAGGATGTTAAGTAGAGCATGAAAAAATTTAAGATATTATTATCCGTTTCATTTATAGCGCTGCTCATATTAAGTGCTTCATTGGTTGCTTATACCTTCTATCAGATTAAACAACCACTTAATATTTTAACCACTCAATTATTAACGATTAAAGAGGGCACCTCGTTTAGTCGGTTTTCTCAGCAATTGATCAATGAAGGCTGGCTTGCAAGTCGTTTTTGGGTACGTAATTATGTTCGGCTAAAACCTGAGTATGCCAATATAAAAGCGGGTACTTATCAAGTTAATAAGGGTAGCTCTATCGAGCGTTTATTAGTGCAATTAGTTGTAGGTAAAGAGTATCAATTTAGCGTCACTTTTATTGAAGGAACAACCTTTAAACAATGGCTAATACAGCTAAGTGAAATGGATAACCTAGTGCAGACCCTGCAGCAAAGTTCGGTGGCTGATATTGTTAGCGAACTCAATATTGAGCAAACAAACCCAGAAGGGCTTTTTTACCCTGAAACATATGCTTTTACTGCAGGTACAACAGATATAGAATTATTAAAACGTGCCCAACAAAAAATGACAGTTGAACTAAATTTAGCTTGGGGAAGTCGTGCACATCCTTTGCCTTATGAAAATAAGTATCAAGCGTTGATTATGGCGTCAATTATTGAAAAGGAAAGTGGTGAAAATGCAGAACATGGCATCATTTCATCGGTGTTTATTAACCGTTTAAATAAAAAAATGCGTTTGCAAACCGACCCAACGGTTATTTATGGTTTAGGTGAACGTTATCATGGAGACATCAAATATCGTCACTTGCGCGAGAAAACACCGTATAATACTTACCGAATTAATGGCTTGCCGCCAACACCTATTGCTATGCCAGGTAAAAGTGCATTACATGCCGCGTTAAACCCATTAGCAACTGATTATTTTTATTTTGTCAGTAATGGGAACGGGCAGCATATCTTTTCTACTAACTTAAAAGATCATAATGCAGCAGTAGCAAAATATCAGTTAAAATAAAAACTTAAAAAGAAGTGAAAAATGAATAAAGGTCAATTTATTGTCATCGAAGGTATTGAAGGTGCAGGAAAATCTTCAGCTATTTCGGTGGTAAAAAAAATATTAGCTGAGCACGGGATTGATTTTATTACTACCCGAGAGCCAGGAGGAACCCCTTTAGCCGAATCGTTGCGTAACATTGTAAAATCTGCCGATCACGATGAAGTATTAACACAAGAAACTGAGTTATTACTGATGTACGCTAGCCGAAGCCAACTACTCGCCAATAGAATTCTTCCGGCGTTAGAAAAAGGTCAATGGGTTATTGGCGATCGCCATGATTTAAGCTCGAGAGCTTATCAAGGTGGTGGTCGAGAATTTAACGATGAACTTATGGATACTATCGCTCAAGTTACCTTAAAAGGTTTCAAGCCGCAGTTAACACTCTATTTAGATATATCCCCTGAGTTAGGTTTAGCAAGAGCACAAGCACGCGGTGCGTTAGATCGTATCGAGCTAGAAAAAATAGAGTTTTTTCATCGAGTGCGCAATAAATACCTTGAAATTGCTTTAGCAGATGAGACAATTAAAATTATTGATGCGAGTGCTCCTATGCCTGTCGTGCATAATAATATTCGCTTGACAGTTAACGCTTTTTTGAAAAATCATCAATAGCCATAACCGCTTTTAGGAAACACTAATGCACAGTTGGTTAGATCAGCAGCAGCTTTTATTATCAAAGCAAATAGCGCAAATAAAACTGCCTCATGCCATTTTAATTAATGGTGTTGAAGGGGCAGGTAAAAGTGATCTTTCTCAATGGCTCATTCAGGTTTTGTCATGCGCAAACCCTGTAAATAATCAACAAGTGCTATTACCCTGTAAAATATGTAAATCGTGCTTACTGCATAAAAGTCATACTTATCCTGATCATTTACTGATTGAAAGTGAAGGAAAAAGCATCGGTGTTGATCAAGTTCGACAAGCGAGTCGTTTTTTTGAAAAAAAAGCGCAAATAGGTCACTGTAAAACAACCTTAATTACCGCAGCGCATCAAATGACGGTATCAGCGGCAAATGCCTTATTGAAAACGCTCGAAGAACCCAATGCGGATAATTTTATTGTATTGCTGACCTCTGAACTTGAAACGTTATTACCAACCATTATTAGTCGCTGTTATGTTATAGATATCAGGCCGCCTGTAGGCGAGAAATTATTAGCAGAACTTAAGCAGTCAGGTACTGACCCATTTGTTAATTTGAGCCATTTAAAAGAGCTCTCTGACACTTTTGTTAAGGACCAATACCAACATTTTGAAAGTTGTTTCTTTACTTTTTTGCAAAATAAACCCATAAATCGTAGCGAAATATTGAGTTTACTGGCTGAAAATACTAACAGTGTACGCTGGTTAGAAAAAGTGATGGTTAAATTGATGCGTCAACAATATGCCTGGCTAAAAACCGAAATATTACTGAGTGAACAGGTAATATGGTCGATATATCAATTAGTGTTGTCTGCCGTTAAACAACTCAAGTTACTCATGCAAGCTAATAAGCAGTTTGTCTTTGAAAAGCTCCTCGTCGATATAACAGCGGTTATCGATGAGAAATAAGCTAAAAGTCTCGCGATATTAATTTTTGAGGAATAACTATGCACCAATTTAGCTTAGAGTTTTTATCTGACAGAGAGTTGTACCAATACTATATGCCTTTTGTAAAAAATGGTGGGTTATTTGTTCGAACCCCCGAACATTATAGTTTAGGCGATGATATTAAACTAGAAGTGACCTTACCTGACGCCTTAGAAGCATCAATTGTTATCGGTAAAGTTTGCTGGTTAACCCCTATAGGTGCCCAAAATGGTACACCAGCAGGCATAGGGGTAAGTTTTGATGAAGATAAGGATAATGTGTGTAACCAAATAGAGCAGTTGATAGGGCGCTTACTCAGCTCTTCAGAACCTACCTTATCGATGTAAATACGTTGTAGTTAACTAAAAATTATAGGAGAAAATTGTTTGTTTATAGATTCACATTGCCACTTAGATAGGCTCGATTTAACTGAATTTGATGGTAACCTAGATAATGTCCTCGCGGCAGCGGCAGCAGCTAAAGTTAGCGAAATTTTATGTGTTAGCGTTACATTAGCTGAATTTCCTAGCATGGTAGAAAAAACCGCTAAATACGATAATGTTTGGTTGTCGTGTGGTGCTCATCCATTAAATCAAGATGATTTAATTGACCAAGAAGAGCTTGCTCGTTTGTCGCAAACAGACAACGTTATCGCGATTGGTGAAACCGGTTTAGACTATTTTTATGCCCCTGAAACGAAAGCGGTGCAACTTGATTCTTTTCGCAAGCATGTTCGCGTTGCTAACCAATTAAATAAACCCTTGATTATTCATACGCGGGATGCACAACAGGATACCTTGGATATGCTTCGTGAAGAAAATGCAGAGAATGTTGGCGGAATTTTACACTGTTTTACTGAATCTTGGGACATGGCTAAACAAGCGATTGATCTTGGCTTTTATATTTCATTTTCTGGCATTGTTACCTTTAAAAACGCCAGTGAATTACGTGAAGTTGCCAAACAAGTACCCGATGACCGATTTTTAATTGAAACAGATGCGCCTTATTTAGCGCCTGTTCCGCATCGAGGTAAACAAAATCAACCCGCTTATGTTGTTGATGTTGCTAAATTTTTAGCTAGTGTTCGAGGGCAATCAATTGAAGAAATAGCGGCGCTTTCAACCGCAAACTTTAAACGCCTTTTCAAATTAGATTAACACCTATACCACACGCAAAAAAGTGCCCGAAACTATTACTAGTTCGGGCTCAAGGGAATGGCTCATATGGAAGTGAGCCTTGCGCTAATAAACTTTATTTGCAGTAATAAAATGCAGTAAAATAAAAATGAAACGTTGCGAGCAATTGATTAATATTTAAACTGTAAAATCAATTGTAGTGTAATCTTTTTTAAAAGCTAATTTAATTTCGATTAATTGTCAGTTATTAATAATTAAGTTATAAAATTATTTTTTGAATTGCTTTTTATTTTTGTGGTTGAATTTTGTATACCTGCTGTGCACTTGTTCTTCACACCTTCTCCACAAGCGCTTTTGCCTGTAATAACGACTCGTTTTATGTCATGATAATTTCATTACCTCGTGACTAATAAGATTATATTTGTGCTAAATCGTTTATGGATCAGTTTCTTTTTTATTGCTTTTGGCTCAGCGATTTATCAATGGCTATTTCTTGACAATCTTTTAATCTTTGAACAACTCGTGCAGGCACTTTTTTCAATGTCAAAAGTGACTGTCGATATTGCCATAGGCTTAATTGGTATTTTAAGTTTTTGGCTAGGGATGATGAAAATAGCTGAAAACGCGGGTTTGATGGACAAACTTGCGCGCGCTATTTCTCCGTTATTTACTCGCTTAATGCCAGAAGTGCCTAAAGGCCACCCGGCTGTTGCTTCTATGACGATGAATTTATCGGCTAACTTTTTGGGGTTAGACAACGCAGCAACACCGCTTGGTTTAAAAGCCATGCAAGATCTTCAGCAATTAAACCCAAAGAAAGATACCGCGACAAATGCGCAAATACTGTTTCTTGTTTTAAATACCTCATCGGTAACACTTTTTCCCGTTGCTGTTTTTGTTTATCGTGCTCAGCAGGGAGCTGCTAGCCCTACCGATGTTTTTGTCCCTATTATACTGGCAACGTTTGCTTCAACCTTTGCTGGTTTATTAGCAGTGGCAAGTGTTCAAAAAATTAAGCTGTATAACTCAATTGTTTTACTTTATTTGTCTGCTGCCATTGCCTTAGTAGGTGGTTTAGTGGTTTATTTTTCGATGCTCACCTCGCAGGCCCTTGCTGAACAATCGTCATTTTTGGGTAACTTTTTAATTTTTTCGACTTTAATTCTATTTATTTGGGCAGCGGTGCGTAAAAAGGTCGATGTTTACGACAGTTTTATAGAAGGTGCTAAAGAAGGCTTTGAAACAAGCATTAAACTGATCCCCTATTTACTGGCGATGCTAGTGGCTATTGGGGTGTTTCGTGCCAGTGGTGCTTTGACACTAATTGTCGACAGCTTTAGGCAGTTAGTGATGTTTCTAGGTTTTGATACCCGCTTTGTTGATGCGATGCCAACGGCGTTAATGCAACCGTTAAGTGGCTCTGGTGCGAGAGCGATGATGATTGAAACCATGAAAACCCACGGTGCCGATTCTTTTGCTGGCCGTTTAGCGTCGATTTTTCAAGGGTCAACAGAAACCACCTTTTACGTCTTGGCTGTTTATTTTGGCTCAGTGGGTATTCGATATAGTCGACATGCTATCGCCTGTGGCCTATTTGCTGACTTAGCAGGGATCACCGCAGCAATAGCGGTTTGCTACTGGTTTTTTGGTTAAACCCCTCAGCGCCTACACCTAATTTAACGATTGAATTGTCGACAATTATACTTTGCTCTACTTGACTTTTACTCTGTGTGCTTTATTATAATTTCTAAAATCAGTAAATGTCGACAATTGTATTGCTAAAACACTTTTGGTGTTAAGACAGTTATACGGTTAAGGCAATTATGGCGTTAGGACACTTATGGCATTAGACAATCCAACCTTACAAAAACCAGTGACTACTGCGGATAAAGTTTTTGATGCAATACTTCACGCTATCGTTGACGGAAAAATAGCGGCAGGCAGTAAAATTAGTGAGCCAGGTTTAGCTAAGCAGTATGAAATTAGTCGTTCAACCCTGCGTGAAGCCCTCAATCGTTTAGAAAAATGTCATTTAATTGAACGTAAAGCCAATGTTGGCTCTAGAGTTGTCGATTGCACTATTGAAGGCTTATTAGAAATATATGTTGTGCGCGAAGCACTTGAAGGTATGGCTTGTCGAGAAGCCGCAATCAACATGAGCGACGATGAAATAGCCGAAATGCAAGATATGCTTGCTCAACATGCCAACTCACAAGCCCTTATCGATGGTATCTCTTACTATCAAGAAGAGGGCGACTTAGACTTTCACTATAAAGTTATTTTAGGTAGTCACAACCAGCAACTGATTAATATTCTCTGCGGACAGCTTTATCATTTAGTGCGTATGTACCGTATTCAATTTGGTATGCACAGCCCACGCGCAACTCGTGCTTTTCAAGAGCATTCAAATATTATTCAAGCGATTTGTGACCGAGATGGTGAACTTGCTGAAATTTTGATGAGGCGTCATATTGCCGCATCAAGAAAAAATATTGAAAAGAAAATAGCGCTGCAAAACAGCACTGCAGCTTAACGACAGTACGGATAAATAAATATTAATAATGTTAATTATTATTTGATGACTATTGTTTAATAACAAATATTTAACGACTATTATTCAACGACAACTAAGAGGAAACCCGATGTCTACGCAACTTTCACCTGGCGCAAAATTCCGCCAAGCATTAGTAAACAACAAACCTTTACAAGTAGTGGGTACTATCAACGCTTATTGCGCGATGATGGCAGAGCAATTAGGTCACCAAGCGATTTACCTTTCTGGTGGCGGTGTTGCCAATGCTTCGTATGGTTTACCCGATTTAGGTATGACCTCTTTAAATGATGTTATTGCTGACGTTCAACGTATTACTTCTGCTTCAAGTTTACCTTTGTTGGTTGATATAGATACCGGTTGGGGGGGGGCGTTTAACATCGCTAAAACTATTCGCGATATGGAAAAAGCAGGTGCAGCGGCGGTTCATCTTGAAGACCAAGTGGCGCAGAAGCGTTGTGGACATCGTCCGAATAAAGAAATTGTTTCAACCCAAGAAATGGTTGACCGTATTAAAGCTGCTGTTGATGCGCGCATTGATAAAGACTTCTTTATCATGGCTCGCACTGATGCTTTTGCACAAGAAGGCTTAGCAGCTGCACTTGAAAGGGCTAAAGCTTATGTTGCAGCAGGTGCCGATGGTATTTTCGCCGAAGCGGTTAAAACAGAAGAACATTATCGCGCCTTTACTGAAGCGTTAGATGTGCCAGTACTTGCTAACATTACTGAGTTTGGCCAAACCGAATTGTGGAACAAGGAGCAATTAGGTGAGTGGGGTTGTGCAATGGTACTTTACCCATTATCAGCATTTCGTGCGATGAATAAAGCGGCTGAGTCGGTTTACAAAACCTTACTCGCTGATGGCGACCAAAAAGCTGAAATCGACAATATGCAAACGCGTATGGATTTATACGATTACTTGGGTTACCACGACTATGAGCAAAAGCTTGATGCTTTGTTCACCGAAGGCAAAAATAAGTAACAGATATTATAATAAAATAAAATAAAGTTAGTAGCGATACAAGCAGCTAACCCAATAAAAGAATATGAGGAAAATAGTATGTCAGATGTAAAAGTAGCAGATAAAAAAATTGGTGGCGCAGGCTTACGTGGTCAAAGTGCGGGTGAAACTTCGCTTTGTACTGTTGGTGAGTCAGGCTCAGGTTTAACCTATTGTGGTTATGATATTGCTGACTTAGCTGAAAACAGCACCTTCGAAGAAGTCGCATATTTACTCTTTCATGGCGAACTCCCTAATGAAAAAGAGCTCGCCACTTATAAAACTGAGTTGTTTGCCATGCGCGACTTACCGCAAGCATTAAAAGCGGTATTAAAACTGATTCCAAAAGAAACTCATCCAATGGATGTTATGCGCACCGGTTGTTCATTTTTAGGTAATTTAGAGCCAGAAAATGATTTTAGCGAGCAAAATCAAGCCGCCAATCGGTTATTAGCCGCATTTCCTGCCATCATGTGTTACTGGTATAAATTCTCCCATGACGGCGTAGAAATTGACTGTACTTCAACCGAAGACTCTTTAGGTGGACATTTCTTGCGCTTACTCAATGGTGAAAGCCCATCAGCACAGCATCAACGTGTTATGGATGTATCATTAATTTTATATGCAGAACATGAGTTTAATGCTTCAACCTTCACGGCGCGTGTATGTGCTTCAACTTTGTCTGATATGTTTTCATGTGTTACCGGCGCTATTGGCACTTTACGTGGTCCACTTCATGGTGGTGCTAACGAAGCCGCAATGGATATGATTGAATCATTTTCATCGCCAAGCGACGCTAAAGAAAAAATGGCGGGAATGCTTGAACGTAAAGAAAAAATCATGGGCTTTGGTCACGCAATTTACCGTACTTCAGACCCACGTAATGTCATTATTAAAGCATGGTCTGAAAAGTTAGCGAACGAGAATGGTGATACGTCACTTTACGATATTTCAGTAGCTTGTGAAGAATTCATGTGGGATACCAAAAAATTATTCTGTAACGCTGATTTCTTCCATGCTTCAACGTACAGCTACATGGGTATTCCCACTAAATTGTTTACCCCTATTTTTGTCTGTTCACGCGTAACAGGTTGGTCTGCTCACATTATGGAGCAACGTTCAAACAACCGTATTATTCGTCCAAGTGCTGACTACAAAGGCGCTAAGCCGAGAACGGTTCCACCTATCAGCGAAAGGTAATGACTATGAATTATGAACATCGCAAACCGTTGCCCGGTTATAAAATTGGCGGCATCAATATAGATTATTTTGATACTCGAGGGGCGGTTGAAGCAATAAGCGCCGGTAGTTACGCAAAACTACCTTATACCTCACGGGTATTAGCTGAACAATTGGTACGCCGTTGTTCACCTGAAACTTTAACAGATTCGCTTAAGCAATTAATTGAGCGTAAGCAAGATCTTGATTTTCCATGGTATCCGGCACGTGTTGTTTGTCATGATATCTTAGGTCAAACGGCTTTGGTTGATTTAGCGGGCCTGCGTGATGCGATTGCTGAGCAAGGTGGTGATCCTTCAAAAGTAAACCCGGTTGTGCCAACGCAATTAATTGTTGATCATTCTGTTGCTGTTGAACATGCTGGTTTTGAAAGTGATGCGTTTGAAAAAAATCGTGCCATTGAAGACCGCCGCAACGAAGACCGTTTCCATTTTATTGAATGGACCAAAACAGCGTTTAAAAATGTTGATGTTATTCCTGCGGGTAATGGCATTATGCACCAAATCAATTTGGAAAAAATGTCACCGGTTATTCAACTGCGTGACGGTGTTGCTTTTCCTGATACTTGTGTTGGCACCGACAGCCATACCCCGCATATCGATTGCTTGGGTGTTATAGCTATTGGTGTCGGTGGTTTAGAAGCAGAAACCGTCATGTTAGGTCGCCCGTCGATGATGCGCTTACCTGATATTATTGGCGTAAAACTGGTAGGTAAACGCCAACCGGGTATTACGGCTACTGATTTGGTTTTAGCCATTACTGAATTTTTGCGTAATCAAAAAGTGGTATCAAGTTACTTAGAATTCTTTGGTGAAGGCACCAAAGGCTTAACTATAGGCGACCGCGCTACTATTTCGAACATGACACCTGAATATGGCGCTTCAGCAGGAATGTTTTATATTGATCAACAAACCATTGATTATTTAAAACTGACCGGCCGTGAGCCAGAGCAAGTTGAACTGGTAGAAACCTATGCTAAACATACCGGTTTATGGGCTGATGACTTAGCTGACGTTGAATATGACCGCGTTATCGAGTTTGATTTATCATCAGTTGGTCGTAATATGGCTGGCCCGTCTAATCCGCACAGTCGTTTACCGACCAGCGAATTGTCGTCAAAAGGCATAGCGAAAGACCTTGATGCCTGTAAAGCACAAGAAAAAGCCGGAGAGATGCCAGATGGTGCGGTTATTATTGCCGCTATAACCAGTTGTACTAATACCTCGAACCCTCGCAACGTTGTGGCGGCAGGCTTAGTGGCTAAACGCGCTAACGAGCTTGGCTTATTGCGCAAACCTTGGGTTAAATCATCTTTTGCACCAGGTTCAAAAGTCGCAAAACTTTATTTAGAAGAAGCCGGCTTATTATCTGAAATGGAAAAAATGGGTTTTGGTATTGTCGGTTACGCTTGTACAACTTGTAACGGCATGTCGGGCGCGTTAGATCCAAAAATTCAACAAGAAATTATCGACCGTGATCTTTATTCAACGGCGGTTTTATCGGGTAATCGTAACTTTGACGGACGTATTCATCCGTATGCTAAACAAGCCTTTTTAGCTTCACCACCATTAGTAGTTGCTTATGCTATTGCCGGTACGATGCGTTTCGATATTGAAAAAGATGTACTCGGACAAGACCAACAAGGTAATGATATTACCTTAAAAGATATTTGGCCAACTGACGAAGCCATCGATGCGATAGTTGCCAGCTGTGTTAAGCCAGAGCAGTTCAAGAAAATTTATACGCCGATGTTTGATTTAGGCGCTTTTGAACCGGCTGAATCTCCGCTTTACGATTGGCGAGAAATGAGCACTTACATTCGTCGTCCACCTTATTGGGAAGGCGCCTTAGCAGGTGAACGTACCATGAAAGGTATGCGTCCGTTAGCAGTTTTAGGTGACAACATCACCACAGATCATTTATCACCCTCAAATGCTATTCAACTCGATAGTGCTGCAGGAGCTTATTTAGATAAAATGGGCTTACCCGAAGTAGACTTTAACTCTTATGCAACGCATCGCGGCGATCATTTAACCGCGCAACGGGCAACTTTTGCTAACCCTAAATTGTTCAATGAAATGTGTCGTGATGACAACGGTGACATTAAACAAGGTTCACTGGCGCGTATAGAACCAGAGGGTACTGAGTCACGTATGTGGGAAGCAATTGAAACCTACATGGAGCGTAAACAACCGTTAATTATCATTGCTGGCGCTGACTATGGTCAAGGTTCATCACGTGATTGGGCGGCTAAAGGTGTTCGTTTAGCCGGCGTTGAAGTGATCGTTGCCGAAGGTTTTGAGCGTATTCACCGCACTAACTTAGTGGGCATGGGTGTTTTACCCTTGCAATTTGTTAATAACGAAACACGTCATACCTACAATATTGATGGTACCGAAACGTTTGATGTTGCAGGTAACGGTGAAATGTCGCCGGGCGCTGAAATGAACGTATTAATGACCCGTACCAACGGCGAATTATTAACGATACCGGTAAAGTGTCGTTTAGATACCGGCGAAGAAGTGTCAGTTTACAATGCGGGTGGCGTATTACAAAAGTTTGCGAATGACTTTTTGGCGTCTAATGCATAAACGTTTATTTTTAATGATACATCGTTGGAAGTACTCACTTGGTCAACCAAGCTCCGTACTTCCACCTTGTTCTCAATAAAAAATAATTCGTTTAGTCATTAAACTCATATCTATAGCAACAACTTAGACGGTCTAAGTTGTTGCTTTTATATTTTTAGGTCGTATATTCTTGACAAAGAATAAGTAATAAACCAATGAAGGTGTTATATGTCTATTGTTCCTCAAACTCATAAACCACAAGTAAAAATCCCTGCTACTTATATGCGTGGCGGTACTTCAAAAGGCGTATTTTTTAATTTAACTGATTTACCTGAACGTTGTCAGGTTGCAGGCAATGCACGCGATAATATGCTGCTACGGGTTATTGGTAGTCCAGATCCTTACGGCAAACAAACCGACGGTATGGGCGGCGCAACCTCAAGCACCAGTAAAACAGTTATCTTAGCAAAATCAAACCAAGCTGATCACGATGTTGATTATTTATTTGGTCAAGTCGCTATCGATAAAAGGTTCGTTGATTGGAGTGGTAACTGCGGTAACTTAACCGCTGCGGTTGGCTCATTTGCGATTAATTCTGGCCTTGTTGATGCAACGCGTATTCCTGAAAACGGAATTTGTACCGTACGTATTTGGCAAAAAAACATCTCGAAAACGATTATTGCCCAAGTACCTATCACCAACGGTGAAGTACAAGAAACCGGTGATTTCGAGCTCGACGGAGTTACTTTCCCTGCAGCAGAAGTACCAGTTGAATTTATAGCGCCCGTTGACCCATCAGAGGCAATGTTTCCTACTGGAAATATTGTTGATAACCTAGAGGTGCCCGGTGTTGGTGTTTTTAAAGCAACGATGATCACCGCAGGTATTCCAACCATCTTTTTAAATGCAGATGAAATTGGTTATACCGGCGCCGAGTTACAAGAAGCTATTAATGGCGACCCTGCGGCACTAGAACGTTTTGAAACGATTCGTGCTTACGGCGCGATTAAAATGGGCTTAATTACTGAACTTTCAGAGGCTGAGGCTCGCCAGCATACGCCCAAAGTTGCTTTTGTTGCACCAGCTAAAGATTATGTTACCTCAAGTGGTAAAGCTGTTTTAGCAAGTGATATTGACTTACACGTTCGCGCATTGTCTATGGGTAAATTACACCATGCGATGATGGGCACAGCGGCAGTCGCTATTGGCGCAGCAGCCGCTATTCCTGGCACCTTAGTTGCTTTTGCTACGGGTAATGCTACAAGTGAAGGCTCAGAATCTGTGACTTTTGGTCATCCATCAGGCACGCTTAAAGTGGGCGCACAAGCCAGTGAAGTTAATGGCGCCTGGATTGTTGATAAAGCCGTAATGAGCCGAAGTGCTCGGGTATTAATGGAAGGTTGGGTACGTATTCCTGGCGATTCATTTTAGGTCAGCGCCTTTCATGCTATCAATAAAAATGGAGCGATTAGGCTCCATTTTTATTGAGTAATTACCTCATATGAAATACGACATAAATAACAAGGTAACTTTAAGACTGTAAGTATTGATAAAGCGCTTTAAGCACCTTCATTTTCCCTGTATCGCTCTCATGTTCATGCGCTAAATTTTCTAACGTGATCATAAATTCATCAGCACTTAATAAGCCTTTACCACCAAACTGAATTTTGTCTTGGCAACGTTGCTGCCACTTTTGTTGTTCAGCACTGCTTAAGGTTAATGGATAATTTCTGGCTCGATATAAAAACAATAAAGGCATTAATCGTTCATCTTGAAAAATAAACGGGTGAGTCGCTAATTGTTCAGGTGAAAGCTCACGTAGAATATCCATTTGTGCTTTATCACCGTGCGAAAAGAAATTACCTCCATACAGAGAGTGCTCAGCGTCTGGCTTTGCTTGGTCACTATAGTCTTCGGCGGCAAAAACTTCTGCTAATTTATCTCTTACTTCTAAATGCTGTTTTAACTTAGCCAAATTTGCTAAACAAAGCTCTCGAGGGATCTTCAAACGTTCGGCATTTTCAGGCAATAATGTTTTTGCTGGCGCAACAATAGGGCACTTGTTGAGATGAATAAGTTTTATGGGGATGGGTAATTCGTCATCGGCTAATTCATCGTGTCGAGTATACAATCGCGTTTTGATTTCATCGCTACTTAACTCAAATAATGGCTGTGGATCTAACGCTAAGTCTACGGCGATAATGGCATTTTTATTAACAGGATGATAAGCAAAAGGGGCGAACCAGCTGGTACAACCGTGCTCAGATGAAATTTTACTCGAGGTATGCACAATCGGCGTCATATTATAAACGTCAATTAATTCAGCAACCTGCTTTTTATTTCTCAGATTAAAAATAAAATCATAAAGCTTAGGCTGTTTTTCTTTAATCAACTTTGCCATCGCAATAGTGGCATAAACATCACTCATCGCATCATGCGCGGCTTGATGAGCAATATCATTGGCTTTAGTTAGTAACTCAAGACGAAAACTAACCACTTGTTCACCATCTCGCTCAACGGTTGGCCAGTTGATACCTTCAGGGCGAAGGGCATAACAAGCACGCACCATATCAATAATATCCCAACGAGAATTACCATTTTGCCATTCCCGGGCATAAGGGTCGTAAAAATTACGATAAAGCAGATAACGGGTAAATTCATCATCAAAACGAATACTGTTATAGCCAGCAACGCAGGTATCAGGTTGGGTAAATAACGTATGAATACGTTCAGCGAACTCAACCTCAGATAAACCCTCTTGCTGAGCTTTCTGCGGAGTAATACCCGTAACTAAACAAGCTTCCGGCTGCGGAAGATAATCTTGTGGCGGCCGACAATAAAACATTTCTGGCTTGCCAATAATGTTTAAATCATGATCGGTGCGTATACCGGCGAACTGAGACGGTTTATCAAACTTTGGCGATATGCCAAAAGTTTCATAATCGTGCCACAAAATACTTGGCTGGTTCATAGTGTCACTCTGTGTAACTTTACGTTCTTTGTTATTCATATAAATCAACCGATTAACTCTGTTTTATGTGTTGTTGTGTAACATTGGATATCATCGTATTTTCTACCGTTATAAATAAAAACATACTCATTTGTGTACCCACGGGAAATTTCTTGTGTGTACCCATGATAAAAATTATAAGGTAGTAAAAAATGGCACTAAGTGATTAAAAATTAAAATCTTTATTAAATAAAAAACAATCCAAACTTTTGATATAGCTAACCGTGACAGTTTAAGTGTGCGTATTTTGGAGTTCGGAATCATTACTTTTCAATATTGTTACCGTTACCATGATAAACCATCTCGCATTGCATTGGGACGTTATCCTGACATTTCATTGAAAAAAGCGCGTGAGAAGATACCAGAGTTACGACAATTATTAAATGATGGCTTCAACCCAGCAGTTCAAAAAAAACGTTCTAAAGCAACTCGAAACGCAACGTTAGACGAATGTATTGATTTTTTTATGAAAAAGCACGTCACAACTCTAAGAGAGGTCTCACAAGGTAATTACCAGTTAACATTAGTTCTTCATGGTAAAAATTCTTTTAAATTTCCAGTAGAAGAAGTAACCATTCCAGAATGGTTTCAGTTGTTTGTGAAGTGGCACAGTTAATTTGGCCACCTACTTAGAGGTGTTATTATGCATCACGTCAAACGTTAGGTGATACAAATGACAAAGAAAAAACGTCCCAATTTTAGTCCTGAATTTCGGTTAGAAACAGCACAATTAGTTGTAGATAATGATTATACCCATTAAGATGCAGCGAAAGCGATGGGTGCTGGTTATTCCACCGTTAGCAAATAGGTAAACAGTTAAATGAAGAGCGAAAAGGTAAACAACCTAAAGCGACTCAGATGACCGCCGATTAATTAAAAATACGTGAACTTGAAAAAAGATTGAACGCATTGAATTAGAAAAGGATATCTTAAAAAAGGCTACCGCTTTGTTGATGCCAGATTCCCTGAACAATTCTTATTAATTGAGAAACTCAATCAGAGCAACAAAATAAAATATCCAATCACTACGTTATGCGATGTATTTAAAGTACATCGCAGCAGTTATAAATATTGGGTGAACAGGGATAATAATTTAAGCTCGTCAGAGATTAAATTAAGAGCTGATGTTAAACGCTTTCATGCACTTAGTGGTGGCTCTGCGGCTGCTAGAAGCCTATCTGAACTGGTGACGAATGAAGGTTATCCATTAAGTCGTTATCGGGCAAGAAGCTTAATGAATGAGCTAGATTTAGTGAGTTGTCAGATACCTAAGCATAAATATAAGAAGGTGAATCAAGATCATGTGGCCATCCCAAATATACTCAAACGTCAATTCGCCGTTGTTGAGCCTAATACTTATTGGTGTGACGTACATTTGGACGGGTGATCGTTTGTTTTATCTTGCCGTTGTCCTTGATTTTTTTTCTAGAAAAGTTATCGGCGGGGCGATCTCAAACTTACCGGATAGTGAGTTAATGCTTACATCACAGATTATTACAATAAGACCAGGCCACATACTTACAACGGTGGAATAAGCCCAAATGAATCAGAAAGAAGATATGAGTTAAGCTACAAAACTGTGGCCAATATTACTTGACCACTTCACTCACTGTTACCGTGGATAATAGACAATATTTAAGGTGTGATTATTAGGTTTTTGTCACCAAGTTGAAGTGATACCTCCACCAAAATTACGACGCGAATTTAAAAATATGGCAGATAAGATGTCTGCATTATAGGGGTAGTCAATATAAGGATTTATAAAATGAACGAAAAACTACTGGATTTATATAATAAATATTGGCCAGATTTAGTAAGTAATGCTGTTCGATTGAGCAATGAAAGTGACAAGCGCAAACCAAGTCATCCATTACTTATAAGGGTAAATGATAAATATGAAAATGCTAAAATAAAAGTGATGATAGTTGGGCAAGAAACAGATGGATGGTGTGAATCTATGATTGGTTCAGAACGTAGCCCTGATGGTATTGCAAATATTTATTTTAACTATTTTTATGAAACAACTAAAAAAGCTGCTAAAGCTAAAAACAAAAGACCTTTTTGGAATAAATCAAATTTTAAGTACTTTAAAGACGCTTTAGAAAAAGAGCTTGGTAGTGATAATGTTGGCTTTGTATGGAATAACTTATCTAAAATTGGAAAAAATTCTCGTGGGGCAACTACAAAAAAAATTAATAAGTTAGAAGAAGAAAGTTTCAGTGTTCATATACAAGAATTAGATATCTTAAAACCTGACGTAATTATTTTTAACACTGGCAGTGATCGTGACTACCTACTAAAGCAAAGGTTTAATGTCACTTTATCCAATACTCATTATGCCGATACAAAGAAAGAAGTCGCAAAGGTTGGCTTCTCTGGGAAGCATGAAAATATTATATCATTCAGGACTTTTCACCCTAATGCTAGGGCTTATGTAAAAACAAGAAGAGCTAGAAATACCTATATAATTAAACAAGTGATTGAAAGTATCAAAATGATTGGCTAATAAATTTAATGTACAAAAGTAACACTTTAAATATTTTTATTTGGAGCAAAAAATGACAAAAATACCTGATGATTTCATCGAAATAGTAGAGATTAAGAAAATAAAAGTTTGGGCTGTAAAAAAATGTACAAAATGTAATGAATCTTTCTATTTTATGTTCCGTCAAGGAAGTGTTTTCTATGATAATAGTTGCGACTGTAGTCAAAGAGATAAAAGTCGAAAATCTAGCTGGGGTGAAGTAGCCGAAGTGTATAATAAACCCGAAAGTAAAGAGTTAGCTGAAAAGTATCAAACATTTTGGCAGCTTGATTAATAAAGGAAGAGCTATGCGATCAATAATGTCGTAATACATCTTTACTATTCATTTATGATTTACCTAATAGATGAATACCGATGACTTTTGAAGATATTTTTAAATAGTTTGCCCTTCCAAAAAGCTATAACGTTACGCTTCTTCCTTTGTTCGTTAAAGGGTTACTTGAAATACATCGAATAGAATCGTTAAGAAAAAAATAATTGTACTACAAATGAAATAAAAATTAGTGCTCTTGGTAACTATGGTATTTGGGAAGCTAAGCGTATCGTATTGGTTGGTTTTGATGATATCGAGTTACTAACTTAACCCCAAGTAATTACAATTACCGAAATCAACAGCGTATACGACCACATTATTAGTTTTGACGGTGATTTAAAACTCACAAGTGGTTCAGAAGAAGTTGAATAATATCTCCATACCTATTTTAAGAAACAAAGCGATGAAAAAAGAACTAAGAAAGTTAATGCGCCAGCAGGAAGTAGAGTGATAATTACTCAAAACGATAAGCAATTTGCAGAAGAGTTTATAAGACAGTACTTAAATGATTATGAATTATATCTATTGCAAAATAGCAAGTGTAATTGTCAGGCTATAGGGACAGATAAAACTTGATTCTGATTGAAATATGCGGTGTTATTCTATGATTCGGTAGTAAATTAACGATGTGACTCCACGTGTGAGCCCATGAGAGAATTACTTGTTCTATCCTTTTAAATTAAGGTAGGTTTCATAATCGTGCCAAAGGGTCGTAGCTTGGTTACTGGTATCGTTCTTTACTGGAGAATATTGTTTAGTCATCCGTATTTACTGGCCTTTAATCAATCTACTGTTGTTTGTTATTGTTTTTTTATTGTCATTAAATGATGTTTTAAATTTTTATACACACAGCTGCCAACATAAATTTTTTATGTGTCTGCAGAAAATATGAAGCTTACAGAAAAAGAATTAAAGAAGCTACAGGACAAACATTAAGATAACCCCCTGAGGTCTCTGATCGAGACTCTATAAGTCTTAGGGTATTTAAAAGGTAAAGTTGTTTAGCAATAGAGATATAAATTTAATAATAAGCCTATTCGCTTAACATTAGGATATTACCCTAGCATGTCATTGAGTGAGGTACGAAGTAAAGTACATCGCTTAAAGGTTTGTTATTAGGCCACATCAGTCGCGCCTCGTAGTCTTTTCAGCTATATAAATTTAACTCTGTCGTTTACTAATCAAGAAGCCTATTTTATCGTTCTTGATAGGTAACTGGTATATCTAGCTAAGACCTATTGTTGGTTATCCATTTTTTCAATAGATATTGGTATCGATTTATATGTTGGGGTACCGCATTCATCAGCAATACTTTCTAACGGCACTAAGGGATTTGTTTCTGGATAATAGGCAGCCACACAGCCTGGAGGGATAAGGTATTCAACAATTTTAAAATTAGAGAGCGAACGTTCTATGCCATCGTTTGATACCGTTGTTATTTTTACATGATCTCCATTTTTTAATGCCTGTTTATCTATATCTTTTGCACTCATAAAGATGATGTCACGTTCACCATATACACCACGGTAACGATCATCCATTCCATAAATAGTGGTGTTGTATTGATCGTGTGAACGCAGTGTTTGCAGCGTTAGTACTGGCTTTTTAGTCATTAACTGTGCACGCTCATGTACTAATTGGTCTGGTAATCTAGCATCACTAAAAATGGCTTTTTTTATTGGAGTACGCCAATGACGTTGTGCTGCTGAATTTTCTAGGTGGAAACCTCTACCTGCTTTTATTCGGGAGTTATAGTCATCAAAACCGGGTATAACAGCACTTATTTCTTCACGAATTAACCCGTAATTACCGGCCAGCGTATTCCAGTCGACTATTTTATCGCCTACTGATGCCATGGCTATTGCAGCAACAATAGCTGTTTCTGAACGAAGAGTGTTCGCTGCTGGTTCATTTTGACCCGTTGAACTGTGCACCATACTCATTGAGTCTTCTACCGTAATACATTGTTCACCGCAAGATTGACGATCTATTTCTGTACGGCCCAAGCACGGGAGAATTAGCGCACGTTTACCTGTTATCACATGGCTTCGATTTAATTTAGTACTGATTTGTACGGTTAAGTCACACTTTTTTAAGGCCTTGTGAGTACGTGTGGTATCGGGTGTTGCCGCTGAAAAATTACCGCCTAAGGCAATAAATACCTTAGCCTTACCCTCAAGCATGGCATGAATAGACTCAACGGTATTAAAGCCATTATCACGAGGAACATTAAAGGAGTAACGATTCTCTAGTGCATCAAGAAAGTCCATTGACGGATTTTCATTGATCCCCATAGTACGATTACCTTGCACATTTGAATGACCGCGTACCGGACATGCGCCAGCCCCTGCTTTGCCAATATTACCCCTGAGCATTAGTACGTTCAATAACTCTCGCACTGTAGCGACAGAGTGGCGGTGTTGGGTAATACCCATCGCCCAGGTGAAAATAACCTTATTACTGCTGGCATATATTGTTGTTATTTGTTCAATATTTTCTCGAGTTAAACTACATTGTTTGAGAATTTTGTCCCATTCACTTGCCGCGACACTTTGTTGATATGCTTCAAAACCATGACAATGTTTATTGATAAAGTCGATATCGAGCACTGATTTATCATGCTCAAATTTTTCAAATAAACATTTAGCGACGCCACGTAATAACGCCATGTCTCCGCCTAAGCGAGGGGTGAAATAATATTGACTGATGGTAGTCCCCGTTAAGAAGATCATTTCTTTTGGGCTTTGTGGGTCTGAAAACTTTTGCAATCCACGTTCTTTTAAATTGTTCACGGAGACAATTTTAGCTCCGCGTTTACTTGCCTCACGCAAGGTTCCCAACATACGAGGATGATTAGTGCCTGGATTTTGGCCGAAGACAAAAATGGCGTCAGCTTTAGAAAAGTCGTCCATAGTCACCGTACCTTTACCCGTACCTAGACTATTTGTCATGCCTATGCCAGAGGCTTCATGACACATATTAGAGCAGTCAGGAAAGTTATTTGTGCCTAATACTCGACCAAATAACTGATATAAGTAAGCCACTTCATTACTCGCTCGACCAGAGGTATACAATAATGCTTCATTGGGGGAGGAAAGTTGCTGCAGGCTAGTGCCAATTACTTTAAAAGCTTCTTGCCAATCAATTGGCTGGTAGTGATCACTTATTCCATCGTAATACATAGGTTGGGTTAAACGGCCACTTTTCTCTAGTGAATGATCATCCCATTGTTGTAATTCTGTTATTGAATACTGTTTGAAAAAATTGCTATCAACACGTTTACTGGTGGCTTCCCATGCAATGGCTTTAACGCCATTTTCACAGAAGTCTACTTTCCCGGCAGTGGTAGAATCACCCCATGCACAACCAGGACAATCAAAGCCACCTGGCTGATTTGCTCTGAGTAATGCTTTAACGCTTTTCGCGGCATTTTCACTTTGAATTAAGTGTTTAGCTGAGCTTCTTAGTGCTCCCCAACCACCAGCAGGTGGAGAATAGGCAGGATTGTTTTTTGATGACTTAGACATATAAATCCTTTATTAGGCGTAACGTTTTAGTTGCCCATGTTGGAAGCAAAATAAGGCTATTTGTGATGTGCGAGCTGAATTAACAGCTAAGTCAGTCGGCTGTGCTAGCGTGACTAACGTTGTTAGTAATAAGCGAGCTGCCTTGGCAATTAAATCATGACTGCAGCGGCTTGTTATTAAAGCAAAACCATCATGAGTCAGTCGTTTTTTATGCGACAAACAACCTAGCAATTTATCTAACGCTGAATGGCGCCCCACATCTTCTCGAAAGGCGATCATTTTAGCAGATAAATCAAAAAATGCAGCGCAATGATTTCCTCGGATACTCCCCGATTTTTTTAAAATACTAGGTAAGGCATCTCTTGCTTGAATAATAATTTTCTCAGAGGGTAATTGAAACGATTTCACCTCTTTTTGATGAGGCTGATTTAATGACATAGCAGCTTCAATAGAGTCAAGGCCACAGAGGCCACAGCCACTTGGCCCAGCCATTGTTCTACGTCGTTGCTTTAATCGATGCTGAACTCGTGCTAAAACCAGAATATCAACTTGCCATCCAGAGACATGTGAATGAACAATGATATCTAAAACTTCGTTAACCGAATGAATTAAACCTTCGCTTAAACTAAAGCCAAGTGCAAAGTCTTTCAAATGCTCAGGAGATGCCATCATTACCGCTTGGCTAATGCCATTAATACTAATTGCAATAGCTGCCTCTTTAAGCTGCGCTTGGTGCAACTCTTTCTGAGGAAGTTCAGCAATTTGTTTAGTGCAGCTAAGATGCTTTATAATAAAATTCTCCAAAGTGTTTTTATCTTAAAAGAGTGGCGTTTTGCCATACTATCGACAAAACCATTCTATTATACAATAGGACCAGTAAGGTTTTTAATTACCTCCATCATATTTTCTCGAACGCTCAGAGTTTTCAACCATTACACTTAAATCTATAGTATTAATTTCTCTCCAGACATCATTATCAATTTCAATACCATATTCAACCGTAAATTCTTTGTTTTTTTTCAATCTATTAAAAACTAATGAGGTGACTTTTACTCTTTTGTAAAGAAGAGGTTAAATCTAGCCAAGGGCTAGTAATCACCAGAAGAATTAATAAGACACTCATATTAAAAAGCTAAACATATGACAAATATACTTCTAATTAATAAGACACTCATGTTAAAAAGCTAAACATATGACAAATATACTTCAACATTTATGGAGTCCTCACCTATAAGAGATATTTTGACAATATATTCGTGTGTTAAAGGAAAATGTAGTCAATTTGCTTCCAAAATGACAATTTTTTGGCAAGGTTATTCACCCAAAGTCATGGGTTCATAATCTACACCTATTTTTAATGTCTTCAAGCAAAGAGTTTATTACAATGGCTTAAGTTATGTCGTCGCTTTAATTGCTGATGGTCGCAGTAATCACTCAACACATCTTCGTGGCCGATAGCACCATGAAATTGTGTTCTAAATTCGGTGGTGATGATTAACCAGTTGTCCGCTGAAATATTTAATCGCTTGAGTATCTCTGGTTGTTTTTGTTCGATGAAACCCCTTTTATCCCCGCTAATACAGCGGCCAGTTAACGCAATTAATTGAAGGTAGTCGGCGAGTTCAAAAGGTAGACCCTTTGGCGTGTTTTTTCTAGGGTTACCAATAAAGGGAAATAGGGTCTTTGGCTGCAGGCCATTTCTTGCCTTTTTACAACGAAGTTTTATGCTGGTGTGGGCAGAGCTCTCTGGTGTCTTTGCGATATTGGCTCGAATAGGGTTTAAATCAACATAGGCCATACAAGACGCTAGCGCAGCTTCATCCAATAACGCTTGGGATTTAAAGCGTCCTTCCCAAAATCTACCGGTGCAGTTATCTTCTTGGTTAGCCGCTCTTGCAATACTTTCATTGATATACCCCATAAACCAACTGATTTTCATCAGGCGTTTTCGATAGACCTCCGCGGTTGCATTAACCTCATCAAGTAAGGGTTGAGCTAAGCGCTCACCGTTGCAATATTGTTTGGTCAGTAACGTACCTTTGTGTATGCGGTGCCAGCGCACAAGTACGTCAGTCATTGTCCACTGCTTCGCTTTTTCTTCATCAATAAATAACACCACATGATAGTGATTACTCATCACCGCATAGGCACAAACCTCAATCGCAAAAACTTGCGTTAGAAAATGGAGTTTGTCTTCCACCCAATCTCGCCGGTGCTCAAAGCTTTGACCTGAAAAGGTATCTTCACCACATAAGAAAGCGCGTCGAACACAACGCGCCACACAATGGTAATAAGGAGTGTCTACTAAACTGATTTGTTGTTTCCTTGGTGTGGGCATAACTCACCTAAGATAAAATAGCTTGGTTACTTTAGCTTAGTACAAAGGTAAAACTTGTTCAATTTAAGATGAGTGTCTTGTTAATTGTTTCTTGTTAATTGTTATATCTAATATGAGCAGCCTCAGTAGCCAAAAAAATTATATGGTTAATGCAGAGGGGATAAATAACAAACAGATCAGCGGTAGATTATTATTTTATAAAATTTAAACGCGAGTATTTGTTGAGCGTATATGAAATTTGGTCTGCTGAACACAGAATTACCTTTAGACTAGTGGTAGAATTACAGCTTAGGGTAAGTCGAATTTTTCTATATCTAGGTTTGTGCTGTAAATGAAATGTATATCTTCAAGTGTTTTTGGGCGCTTTATTGGTAAAAATACGAAAATTAATATTACTGAGATCGGCTTATCTATTGATGTTGAAAAGACCTTAAGCCAAATTAAATGGCAAGAACTCATAACACCGCCAATGTTTCATATCAGCTTTTTTGGGTACATAATGACATTGGAAACGGCAGATAAAAGTTATGCTTTTAGTATGCTTGCTTTCAATGCTAAACGCGAACAGAAGAGTCAGTGTGATAAACTTTGGGCGTTAGCCAATATTAAGCCAGTTGAGGCCTTATTAACGTCCATCAAAAAAATTATTACCACTCGCTATTTACGTCAGTCAACTATTGATGTTACTCAGTCATTAGTCAATAAAGAACTCAAACGTTGGTTTCCTTGGATTAACACCAGCAAAGCACTGCCCTTGGTTGATAAGCAGCTGCAGCAGCTGTCGAATTACCATCACTGGCAAGAGCAGGCTATAGACGATTGTCGTGAACGTTATATCAAGCAACAGCTTCAAGCCCACCAAGCCTTTTTTGATCGTGTCGAGTCTAATCCTTTAACGTTATGTCAACGGCGGGCCTGTATTATCGACAATAATAATAACTTGTTGTTAGCTGGCGCAGGAACAGGTAAAACCAGTGTGATGGTTGGCCGAGCCGGTTATTTACTTAACAGCCAACAAGCGCAGCATAGTGACATTTTATTATTAGCTTATGGCCGAAAAGCGGCTGATGAAATGGATACAAGAATAAAAGAAAAATTATCGACTAATAAAATTAGTGCAACGACCTTTCATCGTTTAGGCCTTAATATTATTGCTCAAGTTGAGGGAAAAAAGCCTAGTTTATCGGTATTCGCCGAAGATGAAAAAGCAAAAGCTAAGTGGATCCAAAGATGTTTTGAAACCTTGATTAATGAGCAGGCCCAATATCGTCAACTTATTATAGAGTATTTCAGTAAATACTATTACGTTGAACGTAATGATTCTGACTTTAAAAGCCTAGGTGAGTATTACCAATATTTAAATGATAATGATATTCGTAGTTTAAAAGGAGAGAAGGTTAAAAGTTTTGGTGAGCTCTATATTGCCAATTGGTTATTTAACCACGGTATAGAATACCAGTATGAAGCGAGCTACGTTCATGATGTAAAAACAATCGAGCGCAGACAATACCAACCAGACTTTTTTCTACCTGAGCTTAATGTTTATATTGAATATTACGGGGTAGATGAGAACGGGAATACAGCGCCTTACATCAATAAAAGTGAATATCACACCTCTATTGAGTGGAAACGAGACACCCATAAAAAATTTAACACTCTTTGTCTTGAATTTACCTATGCTCAGCATAAAAAAGGGCAGTTAATTAGCGCTTTAGAATCATTTTTTAATGCTCATCAAGTTAAATTTGACTTACTCCCTGATGAAGCGATACTCGAAAATTTAAAAGAAAGTGGGCGGATAACAACACTTGCCCAAATGTTTTGTCAGCTAGTAGGACTTTATAAAGCCGCGTGTTTAGACCATTCGTTAGAAAATAATGTGATCATAAATTCTTCTGATCAAAAGCAGACTACAAAAGCTTTAACGTTGCTTAAACCGATTTTAACCGCTTATGATGAACACTTAACATCTCGCGCTGAAATTGATTTTGAAGATATGATTAATAAAGCATTAGCGTATGTGCAGGGGGGTAAATTTAATTCGCCATGGCGTTACATCATGGTCGATGAATTTCAAGATGTATCGGAGCCAAGAGCACGGTTAGTTAAAGCCTTACGTGACAATAATAAAGCCTGTTCAGTTTTTGCTGTTGGTGATGATTGGCAGGCGATATATCGCTTTAGTGGCGCTGACATTACCTTGACCACAGGGTTTGCTCATTACTTTGGCGTTACCACTCAATCAGCTTTAGACCAAACCTTTCGATTTAATAACCAAATAGGCAAGGTGGCAACAGACTTTATTAGCCAAAATCCAGCACAAATTAAGAAAAAAATAAAATCATTAAAACAAGTTAAAGCACCTGCAGTTTCATTACTTAAACGAGAGAATGGCGCACTCAACTCTTCAAAAAAAGGTATTGTTGATGAAATGGCTAATGGTGCAATCGATGATGTTTTAGCGGCTATTTCAGCTAAAGCGTGTAAAACCGTGAGTGTTTACTTATTAGCGCGTTTTTGGTTTCAATTACCAGATAAAGTCGATCTTAATCGGTTAAATAATCAATATCCGCTATTAACTATTGAATCTCAATCTTTTCATGCTTCTAAAGGAAAGGAAGCTGATTATGTCATTATTCTTGGACTCAAAAAAGGTGCTCATGGTTTCCCTTCAGAAAAAATAACACCAGCCTTACTTGACGCCTTACTCGCGAAAAAAGAAGCCTTTGCTTATGCCGAGGAACGACGATTATTTTATGTTGCCCTAACGAGGGCTAAAGATAGGGTTTATGTTATTGCCGATATGACTGAAGCAAGCTGTTTTGTTAAAGAGCTTGCCAGCGGTCATAACATCGAACTTGATGAATTTGACAGCACAGCCAGTCAATTATTTATAGATGAGATCAACTGCTTGGTTTGTGAAACAGGCATCTTAAAGAAACGAACAGGGCGCTTTGGCGATTTTTATTCATGTACACACTTTCCTCGCTGCGAGCATAAAGAGGAACCCTGTGCTAGCTGCCAAAGTCCAATGACGCGAAAACGTCACCCAGGTTTTAAGTTTTGTTTGAATGATGCCTGTAAAGGTGTCATACCGACGTGTAAAGAATGTCATGCTGAAATGGTGTTGCGCTCAAGTAAACGTGGTGAGTTTTGGGGATGTAGAAACTATAAAGGTAATGAACCAATGAGCTGTAAAAATGGTCTCGATACCGCCAAAATAAAATGGCCAGAATTGGTGAGTTAAATAATGCGAAATAGTTATGAACACCTGTAGTTTGAAAATATTTCAGTATAAATTGATCAATGAGTTTCTTAGCTGTTAACGAATAAGATAATAAGGTTTCATAAGTAAAAGCAATAAGTTATATTTTAGGTGCTACTATAATTAGTTGCCAGTTGCCAGTTGCCAGTTCAAGGATGAATAAATGCGTTTAAAAGGAAAAGTTGTTCAATGGAATGCAGATAAAGCCTTTGGCTTTATTACACCAAACGGAGGTGGAGACAATATTTTTATTCATAAAACAGCCTTATCAAATAGAAGTCGTACTCCACAAATTAACGATGTCATTACCTTTTCAGTTGCCAAAGATAAAACCGGACGCTATTGTGTTAGCGAGGCTACTTTTTCGGGTGAAAAATTAAAGAAAAATTCAGCTAAAAAAGCCAATAAATTTTCTATTTATTTAGCGATCATATTTCTAATAACGATAATAGCTGTTTATTTTTTTGGGCTATTCCCTAAATATTTATTATTGGGTTATTTAGGTATGATTGTCATTACTTTTTTTGCGTACGCTTTGGATAAATCAGCAGCAAAACGAGGGGGATGGCGCACTCAAGAAAGTACCTTGCACCTTTTTTCACTCTTTGGTGGGTGGGCAGGTGCGGCAATAGCGCAACAACTGCTAAGACATAAATCATCAAAAAAAGCATTTCAAAATGTTTTTTGGATAACCCTTACTATTAACATTGGTGCTTTAATTTGGCTTTATTCATCTTCAGGTGCGGAATATCTAGCATTACTTAGCTAAGTTATAGTTGACCAAATACAATTAATTACCTTACAGGTGATTAGAGACAATTAACTATAAATGTAGCATGATAAAAATGTTGTATGATGAGTGTTTTTTCTTTTGAGGATCTAATGCCGTATTCTTACATGATGACAACTAATTAAAAAGTAACAAGGATGAAGTTGCACAGCAGGGCGCATTAGGATGATGTAATTGGCACTACAATTTTATAATGACAATGCTAATAAATTAGCCCAACAATACCTTTCAAAATCTTTCGAAGAGGTCTTTCAAAGCTGGTCCCAATTATTGTGGGGTACTATAATAATCCTTATGCGCGTATTCTCGATATTGGTGCTGGGTTAGGTCGATATGCTAAGTACATCACCGAATGTGCGATAAAAACTCATAATGATGAGAACAACTTCAAGTGTTTGCGGTTGAGCCTGCAAATATACTGGCAGAGCTTGGAGCACGTCATACATCGTGTCTCAATGTAAAGTGGATTACTAACTCATTACCCGCATTAAGCATTATTACTAAATAAGAAGTCAGTTTTGATTTAATACTACTTAGCGCAGTATGGATGCATATTCCAATAAGTGATTGTGCTCGCTCAATTCGTAAACTGGCTAATCTATTAAAGCCAGATGGAAAGCTGGTTATATCACTTCGACACGGACAAACAGACGAAGAACGCCTAACGCGTAAAATACATAACGGTTGTGCGGATGAACTAAGGTACGGGCGCATTTCCATTTATTCGCCACGTAGCTGTAAACGAGGGTAAATCAGCTACCCATGAGTTTGCCTTGTTAATAGTGTATTGCGTATTGCAGACGGTCACTCTGGCGCTGTGCTCAGGCAAGAGGGCGATCGCGTTATATTGCCTGTTGGCTTAATTGCTCTTTATTGGTGTCATCAATATAAAGACTTAATTGATACACATAAGATATTTCAAACCCCCAATAAAAGTCCCAACATGGGCTTTATGAAAGCTAATGGGGGCATAAGTTAACGCATCGAACCGCTTCTGATTATTGTATTGGTAATTTATTTACCGGTGATGATGCCATAGCACTGCACAAAACAATTACATCCGCTGTTAGCAACATTAAAACAATACCGTGTCGCTTTATTACTCAGCCCAATAGTCACAAATCTGTTTTCGAGGTTGCCAGTAAAACAGTCAAGCCTAAAGAGAGTATATTTCTTGATTTACAAACACTAGCACCGTGGGGCGAATTCTCATTGCCAGAAGCAACGTGGTTAGCCTTTTATCGTTATGCTTGTTAGATTGAGCCTGTACTCGTTAGTGAGTGGGTAAAAACCATGGCAAGTTATGCGGGCAATAGTCATTATAAATCGCTTGAAAACCAATACCATTTGCACCAAGCCCTAAACTGGTTAGAGCCTAAGTCGACAACAACTGAAGTAGGTAATCGTTTTGAGCCGCTAAAAGAGGTCTTGCCAGCACAAGAGCAGACCCGATGTGTTTGGTCGCAAAAGTCATTAAAGCAACAATATGATATTGACCATAGTATGCCTTTTGCTCGTTGGCCTAATAACGACTTATGGAATTTGCTGCCAACTGACAGCCGTATTAACAACCAAAAAAGTGATCGACTCCCGACAGAGCAAAAACTTAAACAGGCAAAAGCAAGCATTCAACACTGGTGGCAAATTGCTTGGCTTGATGACTCCACGGCTTTAACCAAACAACCAGCCTTGTTAAAAAGAGTAGAGCCTGTAATGTTATTAAAAAGTTAATAAAGCCAATGTTTCTTTGCTGAGGCGAGCATAGCATTGCCTGGACTAAGTTCAGATAACTCATCGGTAGATGATTTGTTTGAAGCTCTAGTTATGCAACGCGGTCGATTGAAAGAAATGCAGCAGTTGACTGAGTGGTAGTATTTAACGCTATTTTACCCCTAATTTTTTATCTTCAATAATAAAACAGGCCAAAAGAGTGATACGCCTTTATAAGTAGCGTGATGAAATACCGAGATTTTTCATACTCCAACCATTGTCATCATCTTTTTTTATATAAGATACAGCATCTACTATTCATCACAAAAACAGAGATCAGCAAACTTAATTATTAGTTAACTAGGTTGATGATCTTTATTTTTACGTACAAAGACTAGTGTTAGAAAATTTCTAGCACGTCTTTAACATGAGATACGGGTATCAAGGTAACGCCTTTAGTTTCTAAACGTTTATTGTAATTACGTTTAGGTAATATAATAACTTTAAAGTCGTTACGAATAGCTTCTTTAACACGCTCTTCACCTGAAGGCACGGGTCTTATACTGCCGTCTAAACCTATTTCTCCAAAGGCGATAGTATTGACCGAAAATTTATGTTCTCTTGATGAAGATATCATTGCGAGGATCAAAGGCAGATCCGAGCCAACATCTTTGGTTAAATTAACACCTGAGACCACGTTTACGTAAATATCATTACCACCAATATTGACTCCCATACGACTTCTCAATATGGCTAACAGCATTTGCATGCGTTTATAATCAAAGCCGACACCACCTCTAATAGGGTTCTCAGCCTGAGACTCAGTAACAAGTGATTGTATATTGATTAATAAAGTTCTGCCGGTATCATTTGATGCATAGGCCATATTTCCACTCGATTCAGCACCATCTTTATCCAAAAAGATGGCCGACGGGTTTACAACATCTTGCATACCTTTGGCTGTCATGGCGAAAGTGGCTATTTCTGTGGTGTCACCAAATCGGTTTTTAGAGGTTCTAAGTGTTCGGTATTTACTGTCAGCTTCAGGCTCTATTTTACACATGCAATCGCCAATGTGCTCAAGTACTCTAGGCCCAGCCATATCTCCGGATTTAGAAACATGACAAACTAATATAACGGTAACACCATGCTCTTTCGCTAGCCGGTTTAGCATAGCCGCTGATTCTTTGACTTGAGTAACACCGCCAGGAGAATTGGGCAGTGAACTAATAAATGCCGTCTGGATAGAATCAACAACCAGGAACTTATAACCGTCGGTGACCATGACATTACAGATAAGCTCAACGTCACCGGAGTTCATTATGTCAATTTTAGAAATGTCGGCTTGTAATCTTAAGCCTCGGTCTCTTACCTGACCTTTAGATTCTTCACCTGAGGTGTATAAAGATTTACCGATTTGGCTTAAATGAGCGCATGTTTTTAACAACAATGTACTTTTACCCGCCCCCGGGTCGCCTGCTACAAGAATAACAGACCCTTCAACAATACCACCGCCCAACACTCGATTGAATTCAGAACTACCGGTATCAAATCGAGTTAAGTCCATATCAGAGACTTCACTCAATTTATCTATTTTTGCATCTTCTTTAGAGTAACCTCGGTGAGCGTTTTTACTCGGTGTGCGCTGTGTTATAACCTTGGACTCTTTAAATTCTGTAATGCTGTTCCAAGCCGAACAACTTGAACATTGACCTAACCATCGAGGATGATTTTCACCACACTCAGTGCAAACATAAGTTGTTTTATCTTTTGCCATAATATTCTTAATAATGTATTTGTGAGGGTTATTATTTCGCGCTAGTTATATTGTTTAACGAGAAAGTCAGTAGAGTCAACACGATCAATCGATTGACAAGTTATGAGTTTATTCCAATTCCTGATGCGCATTTAACCACAAGCTCAGGTGAAGAAGCAAAAATATAGTCTTTGTCAATATAAGTGATTTATATATCGCTTTCAATTTAGCGCGCTTGGTTGCCCATTACATAAAGTAGAATGACATTTATATGCTGTTGGTTTTAATTGATTACATTTTGCTTAAAGGTATTATTATGTACTAGAAACTTAGGTGAACACTAAGAGCATTGAAAGCGTGGTAGTATATTACTGCGATTTTAATGTAAAAACATCAGTTCTAGGGTGTTTCAGTTGAATGTTGAACGATATACGTTCATTAATAAAAAGTAACGGTATGTATAACAATAAAAGTAAAAAAAGTACGAAGCCTCAAGAGATTTCTTATAAACGCGTTCAATCATATATGATGTGGATGATCGAGAGATATGGCGATTATTCAGCAAAATCTTTACTGCAAAAAGCAAATTTGTTATTTAAAGAGGATACACAGTTTAATCAAACCGCCCTAGATTATTTAATTGAACATGAAATTATAGACGATGCCCGTTATGCAAAAAGGCTCACGATGAGTCTTGCCGAGAGTAAGATAGGTCCAAATAAAATAAAAGAGAAGCTTTACGCAAAAGGTTTTCAATCAGCAACGATTAATGACTGCGTAAACGAACTTGAAACCACAGAAGATGATTATTTTGATAAAGCATTAGCGCTAAAAATAAGAAAGTTTGGCGAAGAACCTATCTCAGATATAAAGTTAAAGCAAAAAGCTCTACGTCATTTAACAGCCACCAAAGGGTTTTCATATTCAATTGCTAATAAAGCCATTACTTATACGCCTGACGAAGAATAAGTTAGTTTAAGCGCGAACTAAATGGGTGTTCTTGTGAAAAATGACATCATCGCTCTAAAATGTGATCGACTCGTTATTGAGTTGCCGCATGCAGTGGAGTAAAGAAGTGACTGCGCATAATGATTGATATTACTAATCACCAAATGAGATTGACCATTGATGATCACTATTGCCACTAAGCTTAGATAGACATGTTTTTACTATATACTCACGCTGGGCGGTTTTTAGGTTCTATGAAAGGTCGCCATTGTGCGTAGCAATGTCATTAACTTAAGGATTTAACACATACGTTTATAATTCATTGGGTACTTATTTGTTTTGTTTCTACGGTCTTGTCGAAAAAACTTCCGGTCAGGTCGAATAGCACTTAAATTCTTTGATATTTTACTTAATATCAGTTCGTATAACTCAAGCTCAGCTAGCTTCATAATGAGTCTGACAACGTTATCCTTTAGCTGATTTATCGCAGAAGCTGCAAGGTTTTTAGTTAATAGCTTAGCGTGTAAGTCTTGTAAAACACCTTCAACAGAAACACTAGAATAATTCTCAATATTAAGACGACTTTTCAATACTTTAAAATCTTCTTCAACTCCCCAGCGTTGGTGATATAAATTAGCGAAAAGAGTAGTAGGATAAGCTTGTATATCTGTTAATGATGAAACCAAAATCTCTGGCTCGCCTGATGGCAGGTCAACTCGCACTAACCTTAACTGTAGTGATTCTGTCGATATCTTATCTTTTCTACATCTACGAAGAGATTTTTCAACACAAGGGAAATCAACGACATCACTATATTTCTCACTTTCTAAGAAAGCTTTAACAACATTAGATCTTTTAACAATGCGCATGCAAAAATCAACATTCTTTAGCATATGGTACTTATAAAACCAAACGGCAGGAGAACCTCTGTCATAAACGACTAAGTCACCTGTTTGGGTTTTATTTAAATGCTTTAGCGCCATTTCACGCTCTCCTGTTGAATGGCTTTCTACCTGTAAATCTAGGGTAATATTATTTTTAACATCATAAAGTTGTGAAAGACGAACATGAGGCATAGCGGCATGTGGGCGAGCTTTACCAAAATACTCAAGTAGTTTGTTAGAGATAGGTAATTGTGTGACTGAGCCATCAACAGCTAGCAGTCTATGGCCTTGCCATTCATCAATGGTTGCCGCTTCATAGAACGTTTGAACCAAATCATCATTTAACTCAATAAATGCCTGATGAGATAGTTTCATTTTGGCTTTACAAAAAGCTGCGGTGCTAACAGACTTTGTTGATAAGTAGCTATCGTCGATAACATTGAAAAACCGAACAAGTTCAGCTTGAATTGAACCATTAAGCGCATTCAACATAAAACTCATTAAACGAGGAAAAGTAAGCGTGCGATTTCGAGTGAAATCTGTAGGTTTTTTACGGTGATTTTCTAAAAATTCAGTTGAATGAATTTTATTGGTTGGTTTTTGTACTATTTGAATTAAATACTGAACAGCTCATTAGGGATTTATCTCTATTTTTAATTCATAGGCAGGTTAGCAATTAGCTAACTTATTGTAAATGCATAAATTAACCTTAAGTTAATGACATCGATGTGCGTAGTGTTGACGTTAGTGGTTGGCTATTATTTAAGTCAACTGATAGCCATAAGCGGAAGTAGAGCAATCATCAACACAGTTCAGGTTATGTTACATAGACGACCTTTTTATTAATAAAGAATCGACCTTAAAATAGTCAGCAAAGATACGAAAGAAGACCTTAGCCTTGGCTTATCTAGCGACAAGTGATCCGACAAAGGAGTCATAAGATTATTTAGCAAGTTATGCTTTCAAAAGAGGTATAAGCAATAAAAAACCGTCGATAATAGTTTTTATCGACGGTTTTATAGTGTTAACTTTTAATAATACTTCGTTTCAACTTTCCAAGACTGGTCTGAGTAATAATCACAAGTCCAAAGCTGCATATTTCTATTTGATTCCCCCTTGTAACCTGCAATGTCTAAACACATACCTTTTTGTTTATTGATGAGACTACCATTATTTTTCATTTTCCATTTTTGATCTGGTAAATCTTGACAATACCAAAACTGCACATTAGCTTTTTTACTGCCAGAATAACCACTTGCGTCTAAGCAAAGAGGAGTCGAAGTCGGGTAAACAGGGCGTATCTCAAACCATAGTTCATTCCCGTACATATCATATTCAGGGATGACACTATTAAAGCCTATAGTTAAAGGCGTTAAAGCTTCTCCGTCCCGCCATAATTCAAACGATTGATCAGGCCCACCATCACAGTAGAAAGCTTGAACATTTTGACCTTTCCACGCAGTAAAAGTAGAGCTTTCACCGTCAATGCATATTTTCCTAGGATCTGATGGACCATTAGGTTTTGCCTTATTAACAAATTTAACCCTGGTCCCTATAGTACGTGTTGAATCTATTGCTTCATACACTAAACTTTTATAAGTTTTTGTTTGCTCAATAAAACCATACTCATAAAAAACTTGAGCATATATCTTTCCATCCTTCTCCATTAAACCTTCGTACTCTACTTTTAAGTAGTCAGGGTAAGTTTGTTCTGTACTCCCGGTGTTAATCACATTCTTAGCTTCAAGTGCATGTGTTTGTATATATTTTCCTTCCATCGTATATTCTAAAATAATGTTCCGATGGTCGTGGTCATAATTTTCATAAAGACCGAGTTGAATATAGACCTTGCCGTTAGCAATCTCAGCTCCTTGAACGGATGTATTAAGACTATGCTCTGGAGAGATACGAAATGCCCGAATTGGATTCAAAGTCGTACCATTAGCAGGGAGATTACTGGTATTTAAATTATATATAAATACATGAGTATAATTTTTAGTATTAACTTTATAGTCACTTGTTACTTTTGCAAATGAAACTGTCATAGCGTATTCACCATCAGTTGCACCAGCCCATGTTCCCCATGAAGAGAAACTATTGCCGTTAGTATCAATGTTAACGTTCCCAGAAGAGGTTTTTGGGTGTGACAATGGTAGGGTTTTATTTGCTTCCAAAAAGGTTGAACAAAGTCCATAAATACAATCAGGTAAAACCGTTATACTATCTCCAAAGATAAAATAATTATTATCGGCATAGTCAATACTTTGGTGGGCTCGTATAAGTGTGCCAGTATCAGTAGCAGTATTACTATTTAATCGCCAAAGTTGATTTTCTTGTTTATTGTAGTTCTCACGGAAGCTTTCCACTTGGCTCGAATATGTATTCCAGACGATCTCTTGTGTTTGAACCTCTTTTGAAGGTACCTCCCATTTATGCAAAACATCCCATGTAGATGCTTCTACTACGATAGGAAGTAATAATACTGAGAGTAAAATTTTTTTCATTCTTTATCCTTGTATAATGAACTGATGTTTATTTTTGGAATGGAATATACTGAGTTTTACAATATAGTCAATACATAAACACCTGCTTGCTAACAATGTAATTACATTATAATTACATTTCTTGTGGAGAATGATGTGAGTATAAGGTTAGATTGGTTGTATTAATGTTCATAAATATTGTTTGGTGCAAACAATATACTTAGATGTATATTTCCTGCAGTGATAAACTATTGGAATCAGTAAATCAATTTTAGCCTATTATATTTTATATTAGTTGACTTCCGATAATTTAGATTATCAGAACGAAATCCGATTTGGAATATAAGAGGTAATATATTCACAAGATCAATATGATAATGACCGCTATAGGTTGTGAATAGCTTTTAGTAGCTCAAAACCTAATGTCAGTTTTTGGCTAGCTGTTGTCGTAAGATTCAATAATACCTAATGACTTCTTTGTCGGAAGAAGCAGTCACTTTTGTTTAAAACATCAATGACCGCTTTGGTGGCTTAGTCGCCTTTCAAGATAAGGTAGTTCAACGTATTCTTAAACTTCCAAACAGCTATCGATGCTAATGTCAGCTCGTATCTTTGTTAACATAGGGCTAGTGATTATTAGAGACTTCTTCAGCTAGCCAAAAGCGGTCATTAAGCTTTTGAGAAACTATGATCATATTCGGGGTAAGTTTAACTAAAACTTACTACTTGTTTGTGGGGCTGGTTTAAGCTCATTACTGCCGTTGGAACTTTATTTCAAAATGGCAACTTGGAGCCTAAAGCGGTCTGAAATCGTGACTAATATCTCCCTCAATTTAAGTCGGCTAGGATACGATAGCGGACGTTAACATCAATGGATTTTCGAACTGTTTATAGTGTTCGTTAGACGTTGAACTACCTTCATCTTGATAGTCAACAAAGCGGTCATAGCTGTATTGTTTTATTGATTAAGAATTACTTATTTGTACGGAAAATATATTATTTTTTTCATTTTATGTGAAATTTTTATTGTTCATTATGACGAACAATAAAAAAGACTTAGCCCTTTCCCTTATTGATAGTAAAAGTCCCTATGAACTTTGAAATTCATCAACTTAGGCGTCTAAAAGATCAAAAATCAAACTGAACAATAGCTTTAAATAGCTAAGATAAAGTGACTAAAGTGACTAAAGTGACTAATATAAAGGGACTAATATAAAGTGGCTCAAAAAAATAATGAAAAAGAAAAGCGAGCGGCTGAACTCTTTATCGCCAATAAAGAGCTTGAATTTCAAAATAATGAAAAAGAAAAGCGAGCGGCTGAACTCGTTATCGCCAATAAAGAACTTGAATTTCAAAATAATGAAAAAGAAAAGCGAGCGGCTGAACTCTTTATCGCCAATAAAGAGCTTAAATTTCAAAATAATGAAAAAGAAAAGCGAGCGGCTGAACTCGTTATCGCCAATAAAGAACTTGAATTTCAAAATCATGAAAAAGAAAAGCGAGCGGCTGAACTCGTTATCGCCAATAAAGAACTTGAATTTCAAAATCATGAAAAAGAAAAGCGAGCGGCTGAACTCGTTATCGCCAATAAAGAGCTTGAATTTCAAAAAGATGAAATCAAGAACCTAGCTTACTATGATATGCTGACGCAGTTACCTAACCGCTGGCAATTATTTGATAAACTTAATCAAGCTTTAGCCGCTAGTGCACGTAGTGGTCATCAGGGTGCGGTATTGTTTCTAGATTTAGACCACTTCAAAAACCTCAATGATACGCTCGGACATGATATTGGTGATTTGTTACTGCAACAGGTGGCTGAACGACTAATTACCTGTATACGTGCAGAAGATACTATTGCTCGCTTAGGGGGTGATGAGTTTGTGATAGTGCTAGAAGATTTAAGCGATAATGTCATCAAAGCCGCTGCTAAAACCAACGATGTAGCCGAAAAAATATTCCTCACACTTAATAAACCCTATCAACTTAATGCTCATTACTACCAGAATACCACCAGCATAGGGGCCACACTATTCATGGGTCATGAACTCAAACCAAATGAACTATTAAGGCAAGCTGATATTGCTATGTATGAATCCAAGAGTAAAGGTCGTAATACTCTGAGCTTCTTTAATTCAATCATGCAAGAGATAATTACTGCTCGTGTTAATCTTGAAAATGAGCTATGCAGAGCGATTGAGCAAGAGCAATTTCAATTATATTATCAAGTACAAGTTGACAGCACCGGGAGGGCCTTTGGTGCTGAAGCTTTAATACGCTGGCAGCATCCAAAACGTGGCATCATTTCTCCTTTGGACTTTATTCCAGTCGCAGAAGAGACAGGACTTATTATCGCCATTGGGCAATGGGTACTGCAAACCGCCTGTGCACAGTTGAAGCGATGGGAACAAGATCCACTGACGCATCATCTCACATTGTCAGTCAATGTGAGTCCTAAGCAATTTTTTGAAACAGAATTTGTAGCGCAAGTGCAGGCAACTATACAACTTTATGGCATCAACCCTACTAAGCTTAAATTGGAATTGACCGAGAATATGTTGGTAGATAATATTGAAAAAATAATTATTACTATCAATACGTTAAATGAAATGGGCATTACTATATCATTAGATGACTTTGGGACGGGCTATTCATCATTATACTACCTAAAGAAATTACTCATTTATCAACTCAAAATTGATAAATCATTTGTACATGATATTGTCACGGGCATCCAAGATGAAGCAATTATTCGTGCAATTATTGCCATGGCACACAGCCTAAATATAAGTGTAATTGCTGAAGGGGTTGAAACAGAAGAGCAAAGACAGTTTCTACTTAATAATGGCTGCATTCACTTTCAGGGTTATTTATTTAATAAACCTGTTCCTATTGATGAATTTGAGCTTTTAATTAGAAAAAGTTGAATAATGTTTAATTGGTAAAATATATTAATTTCTGTTTGATACGTTTTTTTGCCTTACCATATGAATCGGCAACCGCAGCAATGAGTCTTAAAGCAGCCACACGAGTGAGCTGCAAATATTGGCTAATATTGCCCTAAATTTTCTCCTGAATTTGCAAAGGCTGAATGTCCGCAATTGGCTAGGAGCTGAAGTATTGAGTTAGTCACTCGTAGCTTCCGCTATGCGCACCAGGGGATATTAGTACTAAAAACTAACCAGCTTTAGGTATTGTAATCAGCATTAAAAACATTAATCATCTCTTCATTCACATGATTTAAGAGTGGAAATACTTGCTCATTATCTGAATTAAACCAATAATCGGCGTGTTCAGGCAATATAAGTACTGGCATGCGCTTATGATACTCTCCACATTTGGCATTAGGGGCTGTCGTTAATGTGACTAGTTCAGTTATTTCGTGTTCGAATAATATGCCAGCCATGTACAGTGGCATTTTGTCAGCATGCTCAAAAAGATATTTAACTTTCTTACCTTCTTCTGTGCGCCATTCAAACCAACCGTTACAAGGCACTAAGCATCGTTGATGTTGAAAAGCTCGCTTGAAAGTAGGTTTTGTTGCTACTGTTTCAGACTGGGCATTGATTATTAATCTTTTGGACCAGCTTGGCTTTATTCCCCAATTGGCATTTACTTGTTGGTACCCTAATGGGGCAGTTGTGATTGTTGCCGCTAACTGACTAGGGCTAAAGTTAGTATTGGCCGTTACTTTAAAAGAAGTATCGAACAGGTTACTAACTAGCGGAGCTATTCTCTCAACAACACTAAATCGACCACACATTTAAAATGCCTTAACAAATAATTTTAGGAATATCATGCCATTTACTTGTATAGCTTGGCGATAAAAATTCACGCCTCATGTTCCATTTATGTACTTGACCTGCGCTAGCGACTTCAACAGTAGCATTCCCGTATCGATTATTTATAACGTCATAGCAGTTCATTAGCTCAGGATCATCAGTATTCACTGTAAATAGATCATGTTGCTGAAACTTACTATCTTGTAATTGTATTGCACCCACGCCACAACGGTAATAGTTAACGCCATTAATAAAAACATCAGTCATAACCGTTGAGATAGCGTTAGCAATTTTTAATGTATTGTCTGTTGCGATAGGAAATTCATAGATCACCGATTTGTTGAAGTAATTATCATCGTGTGGTGAACTAGCAGCAAAAATTAATAACCTTTTGATTAACGATTGTTGATTCCTTACTTTACGTGCGACAGTCGAACCATGGGTTGTTAATGCCGCTTTTAATGCATGGTAGTTAGTGACTCGTTCACCAAACGATCTGGTAGAAAATATTTCTTTTTTCGGTTGTTTTATATCTTCCCAATTGAGACAAGCAACGCCATTTAATTCATTAATAGTACGTTCAACGACAACACTAAATTGTTTACGCATCACTTTAGGTGATTGGTTAGCTAATTCCCACGCTGTATTTATACCTAAGGTGTTTAATCGTTTACCTGACCGAGAGCCAATGCCCCATACATCCGTTACTGTCATGCGCGATAAGACTTCTTTGCGCGATTTGTCATCATTAATAACCGCGACACCATCATAACCCGATAATTTTTTAGCTGCATGATTTGCAGCCTTAGCCAATGTTGGTGTTGTTCCAAAACCTACACCAACCGGTAATCGTGTTTCACGCCATACCGCTTTTCTGATGGTATGACCATACTCGTGCCAGTCAGTGATGAGTTTGTTGTAATTTTTGAACTGTAAAAATGATTCATCAATTGAATAAACGTACTGATTATCGCAGAACCTTGATATGACATTCATCATCTTGTCGCTTAGATTTGCATACAGCTCATAGTTGGAAGAACGGATCACCACATTATGCTTTGCTAAGAAATGTTTAATTTGAAAGTATGGTTTGAACTTGGGCACACCTAAACGTCGTGCAATAGGGCAAACTGCACATATACAACCGTCATTGTTCGTCAATACAACAACAGGTTTATTTCTTATGGACGGGTCAAATACTTTCTCGCAAGATGCGTAATAAGAGACAGCATCAACTAACGCATACATGCGGTAAGCTCTCTTGCTTGTCGATGTAAGCGTATTGAGCGAGTAACCACGCCCTCAATTTGAAACTCATCTTCAGGTGTTATTTTTACAGGTTGATGCAGTACGGAGGCTGATATCAACTGTGCATGCTTCTTATCAATAAATTTACAGGTAAAACAGCCATTGTAATTAGCGACTATGACATCACCATCTTTTACCTGTTCGGAGCGGTCAACTAACAACAAGTCACCATCAAATATACCTATATCTTGCATTGATTGTCCTTTAGCCACACCGATAAAAGTAGCATCAGGGTTTGCAATTAATAATTGGTCTAGAGATAATCCAAGTTCTTTATATTCTGCTGCGGGTGATTCAAAGCCAGATATACCAGCCTCGATAAAAATAGGAATAACTTTCATAATACACAACAATTATACTGTACAAAAACACAGTATAATTTATAAGTGAAATTTTATATAGACTTTGTAATAATTATTGTGTCTTGATGTAATTATTAATAGGTTATTGACTGTTCCTGCCACACTGAAGACATTAGCACTTGAGAATTGTCACTAAAATCTTTTGTATGTTTTGATCAACAGTGGAGATGGCAGAACAACCACATTACGCTAGTAGTTTCCTGATAGCTGACATTCCCCTTAGTTGAATACAAGTGTCGTTTGATAATAACTTTTTACCAATAAGCAGCTAAGTTCGAGTGTGAACTAAGCCACCAAAGCGGTCATAGACTTCAAATAAAAGCGACTGAACTGCCTGGATAGCAGATATAATGGCCCTGATTTGGCATGCTGTTCTTATCACTTTGAGGCATTACTACTTACTAGTATTATCAC
>NZ_JACGUT010000084.1 GCF_014076845.1 Colwellia sp. MB3u-41 | reverse complement strand
GCTCTTTTTTCTTTCTTTGGCGTTCTAGCGCTTTAATGCGCTTCTCTTCTCTAGCACGTTCTTTCTTCGCTGAAGCAACTTGCTGATCTATTTTTTTTAAACGTTCTGCGTCATCAATTTTTTTCTTTTTAATTTTATTAACTTGCGCTTCAACTTTACTTTTATCGACAATAGTCGCCTGAATAGTCTGTATCTGAACAGCTTTTGGGGGTGTTTTAGGATGGCTGTTAAAATCGCCCATCAATAATACGGCGGCTAAAACAACATGCAGTAAAAAGCTAAGCGATAAGGCTATTGCAAATTTTCGACTCATTGATTATTTATCTCCAGGGTCTGTCATTAAACCAACAGAAGGTACACCAGCTTTTTGTTGTAACAACACCATCAATTGAATTACCGCATTATAAGAAACAGCTCCGTCGCCATTTACAACCACAGGAGTATTTGGTTCAACTTTTAAATGCGCAGCAACCAGTGTAGCGACTTGTTCGGCTGACATTGGCTCATTTTTGCTGGTACCTACCGCTAAATAGTAATTACCGTCTGCATCAACGGAGGCGACTAATGGTGGTTTTGAATCTTTGTCTAGTGCTTCTGCATCTGCTTTAGGTAAATCAACTTTCACCCCTTGGGTGACAAGCGGTGCGGTAACCATGAAAATAATTAACAATACCAACATCACATCAATATAAGGAACCACATTAATTTCAGAAACTTTACGGCGTCTTACTCTTTTATACATAAGATATTACTCCGTTTATGCTTGATGTTCACTTGCACTTTGACGTTGCAAAATACTGGAAAATTCTTCCATAAAGTTACCATAACCATTTTCTAGTTTTTCTACATGATGACTAAATCGGTTAAAAGCAATGACCGCAGGTATGGCCGCAAATAGGCCCATGGCGGTTGCAATTAGTGCTTCTGCAATACCAGGAGCAACCATGGCTAATGTTGCCTGCTCGACAGCACCTAATGCGATAAACGAATTCATAATGCCCCAAACCGTACCAAATAGGCCAATGTACGGACTAATAGACCCGACCGTTGCCATAAAGGGTAAGTGAGTTTCAAGGTGATCAACTTCACGTGAAAGGGCAACTCGCATTGCTCGGTGTGTGCCATCAACAATTGCTTGTGGTGAATCAAGGTGACTTTTTCTCAAACGTGCAAACTCTTTAAAACCTGAAACAAATAAACTTTCAATACCTGTTACAGCCTCCTTTGAGGAGACTTCATTGTAGAGTTTGCTTAAATCAGCACCACTCCAAAACTTATCTTCAAAGATTTTCATTTGTGCCTGTGCCTCATTAAGTACTTTTCGGCGTTGAAAGATCATCGCCCAACAGGAAATTGAAAAACCTAATAAAATAAGCATGACGGTTTTAACTAATAGACTGGCTTGAAGGAATAAATCAAAAATTGAAATTTCAGCTGACACGTTTTAACGCTCCTAATATTTTTTCAGGGATGGCACAGGGTTTTGAAAGTTGTAAGTTAACACAAGCAATTCGCACAACAACAGAACAAATAAGCTTGTTATTTTCATCGCTAATTTGTTGAGTAAATACAAGACTCGCACGTTTAAATTCGCTGATCCATGATGTTACAGTAAGTAAATCATCGAGTTTAGCTGATGCGGTATTGTCCATTTCAACTCTTCTGACCACTAAACCAATATTTTGTTCTAAAAAAAACGATTGGTTAGCATTTAATTCTCTTAACCACTCAGTTCGAGCACGTTCACAAAATTTCAAATAGTTAGTATGGTAAACAATACCGCCAGCATCAGTATCTTCATAATATATTCTTACAGGATAGTTGTATTTAATATTTGGCATGACTTTAATAATATCAATAGCTCGTCGCTTCGAAGTTTTAATTTTATCGTTAAAAATTAAATTCAAGGCATTTAATCATTATTTTCTCTATATTAATGATAATCGCTTCCTACGACAAGCGTTGAGAAGTAAACGGATGTAACATTTTTTATAAAATATATTTTTAAAGGGCAAGCGGCTTATTTTCGTTCATCAATGAAAGGAGTATTTGATAATAATAGCATTAGTTTTTCTAATGTAACTTATCAATTTTTTTAGCTTGTTAAAATAGAACAGTTACTCTAAAATTCATTTGTTCTTTGAGCTAACGCAATAATTATTCAAGTTTATCTTAACTGATGTAACGGGGTAATTGATAGCCAAACAACTTGAACAGATTTTTATCTTTTCTCTCTGACATGTTTATTGGAACCCTATTTCCTCCTAACAACTTAATTTATAAGTTGGCCCACATATTTTTTGTGGGCTTTTTTTTGCCTAAAATTTAGTGCCTAACGGATAAACTAACTTTTGTCATTGACGGGTTTTTCTAAACCAAAATGCTGGTAAGCTCGTTCGGTGGCAATTCGCCCCCGTGGTGTTCTCTGTAAAAAACCTTGCTGAATAAGATAAGGTTCAATAACATCTTCAATCGTTTCGCGCTCTTCACCAATTGCGGCTGCAACGTTGTCAAGTCCAACGGGGCCCCCCATAAATTTATCAATAATAGCTTGCAGTAGTTTACGGTCCATTAAGTCAAATCCTTGATCGTCTACTTCTAACATATTGAGTGCTTTAGCTGCGGTTGCCTGGCTAACAATTCCTTGAGTTTTTACATCAGCGTAGTCACGAACACGCCGTAATAATCGATTCGCTATTCTGGGTGTACCTCGTGAACGTTTAGCAACTTCAAAGGCCCCTTCTGCATCGATAGGTAAATTAAGAAAGTGCGCTGAGCGTTTAACAATTTCAGTTAAATCTTTAGTGTTATAAAACTCAAGTCGTTGCACGATGCCAAAACGGTCTCTCAATGGCGACGTTAATGCCCCAGCACGTGTTGTTGCACCTATTAACGTAAACGCCGGCAAGTCTAATTTGATCGAACGAGCAGCAGGCCCTTCACCAATCATAATATCAAGTTGATAATCTTCCATTGCAGGATAAAGTATTTCTTCAACTACAGGACTTAACCGATGAATTTCGTCAATAAAAAGTACATCATTTTCTTCTAGGTTAGTCAGTAATGCGGCTAAATCACCCGCTTTTTCTAATACTGGGCCTGAAGTCGTGCGGATATTCACGCCCATTTCATTAGCAACTATATTGGCAAGTGTCGTTTTACCTAAACCAGGAGGGCCAAAAATAAGTAAGTGATCAAGCGGTTCGTCTCGCTTCTTTGCTGCTTCAATGAAAATTTCCATTTGAATTTTTACATGATCTTGACCGGTATAATCAGCTAATAACTTAGGACGAATAGCGCGGTCTATGACTTCTTCTTCTGGCTGTGCAGCGGGTTCTATAAGGCGATCAGCTTCTATCATTATTTTCTCTTGTGTCTTCAATTATTTAGGTATAGCTAAATCAAAAAGGGGAGTACAGCGTTAGTACTTCAGCTGTATTATTTAGCTATAGCTATATTTTATACATTTAGTTTATATTAAAGCATTGATTTGAGTGCGTCACGAATAAGATTTTCACTCGTTGATTCAGCTTTAAATATCGTCCTTATCGCCTTATCCGCTTGTTGCTGACTGTAGCCTAAAGAAACTAAAGCGTTAATCGCATCACCTTTAGCATTGGTAACAAAGGTGTTTTCATGATGAAGTTCAATCGGCAAAGTACCGGATGCTAATGGTGATGACGTTTGAGTAACCTGCCAATCTTTTAAACGGTCGCGCATTTCAATGAGTAAACGCTCTGCTGTTTTTTTACCTACACCTGGAATTTTCACGATGCTGGTCAAGTCATCATGGGCAACACAACTCACAAATTGGTCGGCAGACATACTTGAAAGTATCGCTAATCCTAATTTAGGGCCCACACCATTAACTTTAATAACCAGCCTAAATAATCTACGTTCGATTTTATTAGCAAAACCATATAACAATTGCGCATCTTCACGCACAACAAAATGTGTGTAAATAATGGCTTGTTCATTTAATTCAGGTAATGCGTAGATACTCGTCATTGGCATGGTAACTTCATAACCAATACCACCACATTCAATTAAGACTTCTGGGGCTAATTTTTCTAATAACGTTCCACGTAAACGACCAATCACAGCTAAAACCTTCAACATAATATAAGTGTTGAAACCATATCACTATATATTTATACAGTAAAGTGGCTGACGTGCTTTATCGTAAACGCCCTCTTACAATTTTACTGACCTGCCCTGCCATTTTCGAGAGGGTGTCGTGACTATGGGCATGACAAAGTGCAATAGCGAGTGCATCAGCAGCATCGGCTTGTGGCATAGCGGGCAGTTTTAAAATAGATTTTACCATATGTTGCACTTGGCTTTTATCCGCAGCGCCCGTACCAACAACAGACTGCTTTATTTGTCTTGCTGAATACTCAGCGACGGGTAGACCTTTATTCGTAGCTGCAACAATTGCAGCTCCTCGCGCTTGGCCAAGCTTAAGTGCTCCACCCGGGTTGACTCCCATAAAAACTTGCTCTATGGCAAAGAGTTCAGGTGAAAATTGCATGATTAACTCAGAAACGCCTGCAAAAATAGTTTGTAAGCGCAAACTAAAGTCGTCTTCTTCTTTGTTGCCCGCATACGCTTTGATGCAGCCACTGCCCAAATATGAAATTTTACGACCTTCTTTTTTAATAACACCGTAACCGGTAATGCGTGAGCCGGGATCGATACCTAGAATTATGGTCAAATTGGGTTCTCTTGTTTAATTATATTTTAACGAAAGCTGACGTGACTTCACAATTGTAACGAGATTATGCGTTGTAGCCAGTTAAATGGCAATATCGTCGTTACTTGTGACAATGTTCATCATCAAACAGTCACCGAATTAGTGAAATGAATTCAGCATGACAACAAGATCCCCTGCATAAATCCTGACCATAAAAAAAGCAGCTAATTAGCTGCTTGTTATCAAACGCTATTTATAGACTATTCAGCTGAAGGTTCTTCTTTCTTTTCTGCTTTTGGCAGACAAGCAATACCCAGTTCAACTAACTGTGCAGGATTTGCCTTACCTGGCGCATTGGTTAATGGACAAGCCGCCGTCGTTGTTTTTGGAAAGGCCATAACATCACGAATGGATGAAGCACCGGTCATTAGCATCACTAAACGGTCTAAACCAAACGCTAAACCTGCATGTGGAGGAGCACCATACTGAAGTGCTTCAAGTAAGAAACCAAATTTCTCTTGCGCCTCTTCATCACTGATACCTAAAATTCTAAATACAGCAGCTTGCATATCTTGGTTATGAATACGTACCGAACCACCACCTAATTCACAGCCATTTAAAACCATATCATAAGCATCAGAAAGTGCGCCAACAGGATTCGCTTCTAATGCCTCAGCAGTTAAGTTGATTGGCGCTGTAAACGGATGATGAATCGCGTGCATGCCTCCATCAGCTTCTTCAAACATAGGGAAGTCAACAACCCACAGTGGTTTCCAATCACCTTCTAACAAGGCTAAATCTTCACCAAGTTTAAGACGTAAGGCGCCAAGCGATTCAGTAACAACATTGTAATTATCTGCACCGAAGAATATTATGTCGCCTGTTTTCGCCTTAGTACGTGTTAATAAAGCTTTGACTGCGTCTTCATTTAAGAACTTTAAGACCGGTGATTGTATGCCTTCTATTCCAGTACTTAACGCGGCGTCTACATCGTTAATTTTCATCCATGGCATACCTTTAGCGCCATAAATACCAACATACTTGGTCAATTCGTCAAGACCTTTGCGTGAGAACTTTGCAGCACCACCCGGTACACAGATTACTGATACACGGCCTTTTTCGTCATTTGCCGGACCAGAAAACACTTTAAATTCGACGTCTTTTACAATATCAGCAATATCCACTAATTCTAATGGGTTACGCAAATCTGGCTTATCTGAGCCAAAACGTGTCATTGCCTCTAAATAAGTCATACGCGGGAAGGTGCCTAAATCAACGTTCATTAAGTCTTTAAACAACTTAACAATCATTGTTTCTGCTACGGTCATCACTTGCTCGCTGCTCATGAATGACGTTTCAATATCTATTTGAGTAAATTCAGGTTGACGGTCAGCACGTAAGTCTTCGTCACGGAAACATTTAACGATTTGATAATAGCGTTCCATACCTGACATCATTAACAATTGTTTAAATAATTGAGGTGACTGAGGTAAAGCAAAGAATTGACCTTTGTGCGTACGACTTGGCACTAAGTAGTCACGTGCGCCTTCGGGTGTTGCTGCCGTTAAGATAGGTGTCTCAATATCTAAGAAACCTTGACCTTCCAATGACGTGCGAACTGCTGAAGTTACTTTTGCGCGAAAACGCATACGCTCTGTCATTTCAGGACGGCGTAAATCTAAATAGCGGTATTTTAAACGCTGTTCTTCTGAATTGTTTTGGTTTGAGTCAAGTGGTAATGGCGCAGATTTATTTAAGAGAGTAAGTTCTAATCCTAAAATTTCAATGCCGCCTGTTTTCATATCTTTATTGATTTGACCTTCAGGACGAGCACGCACTTTACCTTTAATTTGAACACAAAACTCATTACGTAAAGTATTCGCTTTAGCAATAACTTCAGGTAAGTCTGGATCATAAACGACTTGTACCATACCTTCACGATCACGTAAATCTAAAAAGATCACCGCACCTAAGTCTCGACGACGGTTAACCCAACCGCATAAAGTAATTTCTTTGCCAATGTGAGATTCGTTCACATCGCCACAATAAAGATCGCGCATGTCTGTTGTCCTGATAATAATAACTCGCCCGTGCAAGTATTAGCATGGGTGAGTTAGGATAGAAAATTGCCGACATTATAAAGGAATATGCCGACAAGAAAAGGTTTTAGAGAAATAGTGTGTCTAAAATGTACTAAAAATAATATTACTTGCCAAGAACAGCTTAATTCACAGCTGTGTCGATTTAATTAAGGTCCTTGGCCTCTGTATTAAAAACATAATGATTTTTTCCATTTGCTTTCACTCGATACATTAATGTATCGGCAATTTTAAGGAGATCATTATCGGTAACACCGTCATCTGGATACATTGCAATACCAATACTACAGCCGATATTTACTCGCTCAGCTGACAATTGAAAAGGTTGTTGCATAAGTTTTAATACTTTGTCTCCAACATAAGCGGCTTCATTTTTATTATGCAAGCCGGTCAGTAATAAAACGAATTCATCCCCGCCAAAGCGAACAACCGTATCAGATTGTCTAACACAGCTTTTAAATTTATCTGCCACTTGCACTAACAATTCATCACCCACATCATGACCATGGGTATCATTAATCGTTTTAAAACCGTCAAGATCGATAAACAAAACGGCTATTTGTAATTGCTGACGTTGATGAAAGCTAATCGCGGTATTAATTCTATCTTTTAACAGTACTCGGTTAGCTAAGCCGGTTAATTCGTCATGAGTTGCCATATGCTTCATTTTTTCTTCAAGCTGCTTACGCGTATTTATTTCGCGGTATAAGCGTCTATTCCAGATAATAATAGCAACAATGATGATGAGGATCAGTACGCCTATCTGAGCGGATACTCGCATAACAATATCTTTATCAAACCCTGTTTCAATATTGACACCAAACCAACGGTCATAAATTTTTTGTTTTTCATTTTCAGAAATAGTCAATAATGTTTTATTGATGATCTGTTGTAACTCTTCCCAATCAGGCCTGATTGCAAAGTGACTGCTGTCTCTTTCGAGTTCTTCTAATACCGATATATCTAAAACATTTAAGCTTTCTCGTTTCATTAACTCTGACGCAGAAGCTATATTCGAAATAAAGCCATCAACTTTACCTTTTTGTACTGCAAATAACCCTTCGTTGTGGGTATTAACGAGTTTTAGCGATATTTGAGGATGATATTTGAGAATGTTAGGCGATAGATAATAGCCTTTAATTACCGCTAATTTTTTTCCATAAAAACTTTTGAGATCTAAATTAGAGCCTAGCTGACGTTGATGAAGAATAACCCAAGGCATACTCCAGTAGGGTTGCGTAAATAGTACCTGCTTCTTACGCTCTGGTGTTACCGAAACGCTCGCCAGCATATCAATTTGTTGATCAACAAGTCCTTGGTATAAGTCATTCCAACTGTTAAAAAATGTAAATTCGAACGATAGCCCCGAACGATCGGATATCAGTTTCATTACATCAGGATTTATACCACTGACTTCACCATTTGCATTAATAAATTCCATTGGCATCCAACTTTTAACTAAACCAACATTAATTTTTTTATGGTTATCGAGCCATAGTTTTTCAGAGGTCGACAAACTTACTTTTTCCGCAGAACGAACAAAATAACCATTATTCTTATGAATGAGCCAATTCCGCTCTAACGAAATCAGTTGTTCAATAGGGATATTGTCAAAACCTTCTTTAATAAGCTCAACAAGTTTATCGTTACCTTTTTTGACTAAAGAAAAAACGGGGGTTGGAAAATTAACATTTTTTAATTGATAAAATGATGACTGTAAATTACTTTGTATTAAACGTGCATTCAGGTATTCCTGAGCGCTAACCATCGCATCAATATTTCCTAATTTAGCCTCATTAAGTAATTCGCTAGCCGTTTGGTAAACCTGTACATTCATATTAGGAAACAGTTTAAAGAGGGTGTTTTTATAGGTAGTACCCGCTAGCACACCTACTGTTTTTAGCTCTAAATCTTTCATTGAATAAATGTTATCAATTCGAGTAGAAACGAAAACACCTGCATCAACACCATATATTTGTGAGGCAACTTGTAATTTATTATCAAAATGATCAGCCGAATAACCAATATGAATGTCGACATTTCCGCCTTTTAACATCGCTAATTCTTGGGAAGGTGATTGAGCAATAAACTCGATTTCAATACCACTTTCTTTTGCCCATAAACGCCATAAATCAATAAATAACCCCTGTGGTTGGCCTGTAGGGGAAACAGCCATATAAGGTGGTGCTTGCGTTAAAAAGCTTAATAATAAAGTGTTATTTTTCTTATCACGTCCTAACCATTTTTTTTCTATTCTCGACTTTTCTGTAGCGGTAACTTTGTCAAATCCTTGTACAATAAAGTCCTTCAGCAACTTGTTTTTTAATGATGTGGCGGCTACATACTCACCTTGATAAAAACGAATTCTTTTGTAAGGTGGGTATTGTTTATTTAATTCAAAATATCCAGTAAAAAATTTAGAGGGTTTCTCGAGCCCCGTATAAACCATTATTTCGTTATCTAATGCAGCTTTATATAAGGCATGTCGATTAGCATATAAACGCAACTTAAGGTTGGGGTAGTTTTCTAAAATAAATGACGCATGACTTGATCCCCGAACAGACCCGATGATATACGGCGCTAGTTGACTAATTTTAGTTAAGTTTGTAAAGTCTCTGTGGGTATAAAAATAAAAATCCTGAGAGAAAAAGGAGGGAGTGAGCGAAAATATTTTACTGCGGGCTGCAGTCTTAGTCATACCACCGTGTATATCAATTTCACCTGATTTAACGCGCGCTAGAGTTGACAGCCAATCAGTGGCTACAAACTCAATTTCTTTGCCTTGACGCTCGGCCCATAGTCGCCAAAGATCAGGCATTATGCCATCGGCTACCCCTTGTTCATTAAGAAACATATAAGGATAAGTTGTTTTATTTATCGCTATGGTTAGTGTTTGTTTAGACGTTTCAAAAGCTTCATTATTTGCTTCTACTTTTAACGTAAAACAAATCACTAATAAAATTAAACAACGGAAAAAGTAATCGAGCTGCAACAGCAATTCCTTAGAGAATAAATTAATGAAAAATAACAACAATTATAGACCTTATTCACCCAAAATTGCAGCGTAACTTTTAGCTTTAACGACTAAACGCATGCAATACTACCCCATGACAATAAATTTAAGTTAAAATAACGCAAAATTGATATTTAACACCCATACAAGTTCAACGTAATGAAACCATCAGAGCCCGATTTAATTTTTTCAAAAAAACAAAGCCAGATTAAAGATTTTACTTTTGACGCACATGTTGTTGAAGTTTTTCCTGATATGATTTCCCGCTCTGTGCCGGGTTACAATACCATTATTGATACCATTGGTCGTTTAAGTCAGCGTTTTGTCACCGACAATAGTAATATTTATGATTTAGGTTGCTCGCTCGGCGCTGCAACCATAGCCATGCGTAAAGCTATTACCGCAAAAAACTGTAAAATTATAGGTGTTGATAATTCTTCGGCGATGGTGGAGCGCTGTAAAATGCACGTTAATGCATTCAAGGGAGATACCCCTGTAGAGATAATTGAGAGTAACATTTTAGATGTTGTGATTGAAAACGCTTCTATGGTGGTGCTTAATTTCACCTTACAGTTTATTGAACCTGAAATACGCGCTTCATTAATAAATAAAATAGCCCTTGGCTTAAAACCAGGTGGTTTATTACTCTTATCAGAAAAAATATCAGCAGATGATGAGATATGTAATGAACTGCTTGTCGATTTGCACCTCGATTTTAAACGCGCCAATGGCTACAGTGAGCTAGAAATAGCCCAAAAGCGTACTGCCATTGAAAAAGTTATGCTTATTGATAGCTTGCCTGAACATATTGAACGCCTGAAAAATGCGGGATTGAGCCATCAAACGCCTTGGTTTCAATGTTTTAATTTCTTTTCACTCATCGCCATTAAGTAACTTTATTCATGTCATTCAATAAATTCTATCAAGAAATCGCCCAAAACCGCTTAAACCATTGGTTAGATGTACTACCCGCGCAACTAACTCAATGGAAAAAAGAACATTTACACGGCGAATTTGCCCAATGGCAAAAAACATTAGCAGCGCTACCCAAAACAACACCGTCAGTTATTAATATTAGTGATGGGGTAAGTGTGGGTAAAAAAGAGGATATTAGTGAAGGAGAATATAAACGTTTAGAAAACTTATTGAAAAAATTCAAACCTTGGCGAAAAGGCCCTTATCATATTCATGGTTTGCACATAGACACCGAATGGCGTTCAGACTTCAAATGGGATCGTTTAAAAGAGCATATTAGTCCGTTAAAAAATAAATATGTGTTAGATATTGGCTGCGGTAGTGGTTATCACTTGTGGCGTATGCGAGGCGAAGGCGCTAAATTTGTGGTGGGCATCGACCCCACACAGTTATTTTTCACTCAGTTCAATGCGATTCAGCACTTTGTTAATGACTCTAAAGTAAATTTACTGCCATTAGGTGTCGAGCAACTGCCTGAACTTCACGCTTTTGACACCGTTTTTGCTATGGGTGTTTTATATCATCGCCGCTCTCCTATCGACTTTATTTATCAATTAAAAGCACAACTAGTAAAAGGGGGCGAATTAGTATTAGAAACGTTAGTGGTTGATGGCGACGATAATACCATTTTAGTGCCTGGAGAGCGTTACGCTAAAATGCGTAATGTCTGGTTTTTACCCAGTTGTGATGCAATGTGCGCGTGGCTTTCACGTTGTGGATTTAAAAATATACGTATCGTGAATACGGACATTACCGCTCTTGATGAGCAGCGAAAAACTGACTGGATAGACACTGAATCACTGGCCGATTTTCTTGACCCCAACGATAGCAGTAAAACAATAGAGGGTTACCCAGCCCCCAAACGGGCTATTTTTATTGCTAATTCTTAACGTTATAGCTCCCTATTTAGAGGTATTTATCAATAATTAATTGATAGGTGCCTTGCTCTTTAATATGTTTCATCCCTTGATAGCTACATGAACAAGTTATCACTCGATGCGGCTGCCATCATCTTCAACAATAAAAGGTGAGTTAGCTAAGCCTGCCATACATTCTATCTTATCGGTTACGACACTTTGAGCGATACATGAAACAGTCTTATTTTGCGTATTGATCTCGTTACCCTGGGCAAAACATCGCTACTAAATAACAAGAGACTCAACAGTAATACGTTGAAAGAAGAATTAACAAATCACATAACCCCTTTAAAGAGAAACACTTGCATTCATAAATAAAAACTGGGTAAGGTGTAACACCGCTAATAAATATTGTTACCTAGCGATAATAATCAGCGCATATTATCATGGTATGTAAAATCGGTTAAGATAATTTCAATTGAAATAAGGTGTGTATGAACGAGATTTGGGCAGAGCGAAAACAAGCCAGTGTTGCAAAACGTCAACATGATCACCGCAGTTCTTATCAACGTGATCGTGCACGCATACTTCATTCAGCGGCTTTTAGGCGTTTACAGTCAAAAACCCAAGTAATGGGCAGTGGACAAAGTGACTTTTACCGTACTCGATTAACGCATTCTTTAGAAGCGGCACAAATTGGCTCTGGAATTAGTGCTCAATTAAGGAATAAGCATACAGAATTATCTGCTGAACTTTTTCCTGCTGACGAAACATTAATTGAATCTATATGCTTGGCTCACGATATTGGTCATCCACCTTTTGGTCACGGTGGAGAGGTCGCTCTTAATTATATGATGCGAAACCATGGTGGCTTTGAAGGCAACGGGCAAACATTTCGTATCGTTTCACACTTAGAGCCCTTTAGTGAATTTTATGGAATGAATTTGTCTCGTCGCACACTATTAGGGTTAATAAAATATCCACAAACATTAACAAACTTAACAACATTACCTTTACCACTTGCCCCTAAAACGTTTAGACAACTAAAAGCTTCTGACTGGCATCCCGCTAAAGGATTATATAGCGATGACGCTGAAATGTTTGCGTGGGTTCTATCACCTTTATCTGCTAGTGACCGTGCGCTTTTTCAATCAATAAAAAACATCGATGGTAGCCATAATAAAACAATATTTAAATCACTCGATTGCTCTATTATGGAGCTCGCTGACGATATCGCTTATGGCATTCATGATTTAGAAGACGCGATTGTAACAGGTGTCGTGAGCCAGCAAGATTTTGAGCGAGAAGTCATCGCTAAACTCGAAAAAATTGATGAACCTTGGATACAAGATTATTGTAAAAACTTAACCGTTATGCTTTTTAATGAACAACATTACATTCAAAAAGAAGCGATTGGCGGCTTGGTAAATTATTTAATAACTGAAATTTATTTAAGTGATTTAAATGATAGCTGCGACCTAAACTTTGCTGAACCACTACTACGATACAATGCAAAGCTACCAGAAAATTCAGCAAAAGCTCTGCAAATATTCAAAGACTTTGTCTTTGCATTTGTTATTAAACAAACGAGTATTCAGCAACTCGAGTATCGGGGACAACAAATAGTGATGGAATTATTTGAAGCGCTGGCAAGCGATCCGACACGTTTATTACCTAAACATGCAACACAGCGTTGGCTTTATGCAAAGGAGCATAACCTAAACGAATTTAGGGTTATCGCTGATTATGTTTCTGGGATGACTGATGATTATGCAACTCGCCTTTACCAACGCTTATTCCTACCCAGCGGTGCACTACCAATAAGTGAGCGCTAACACCAAAAATATAATGAAGCGAAGCGAACATTTAACTTCATTAAATTCAACGTCTCAAATAGCCACAAAAATTTAAAATCTGCAGTGGCAGATATCAACCTTTTGATAATGTGAACAAACAGCGCCAGCGGGATCTTTAACAACCACATACTTGTCGTTACCCGCTTGTTTTATTTCAGCCACCAGCTCACCTCCAAGCTGAGTAACATGGGCAATAGATTCGTGCAGGTCTTTAACTAAAAAATAAGGTAACCACGCAGCAGGCATATCATCATTTTCCCCTTTAGCATGACAAATACCACTAACAGCTTCACGAGTCTCTGGGCTATTCATGACATAATCATGATGATCCACCATTGCAACATCTTCGGCTTGTCAACTCACAACTTTCTGATAAAAGTCTTTCACCTCAGTGGCATTATCTACCGTTAAATCTAGCCACGCCATTTCACCAATTTTGTTAGTCATGTTATTTCTTCGTTGATTCAATCGTTTTAGGATTTCTAGGATAGTACTTTTCAGGTAAAGCGCTAATATGTTCGAAATATCGTGTGTCTTTGTAGGGTAGTTTCATAAACCCTGAAATTCCTTGCCCTTTAATTGTTGGTAACAGGTTAATAATTTCGGCTAAACACTCAGTAAATTCTTCCTTTTTTTGATGATTAAGCAACATTAAATAACTATGAATTTTTAAGTGAGTGGGTAAAACTTCAAAAATAATACAACCGGTATGATGAATTAAATTCAAACGCCCTAATACGGCCATTATCTCATCAGGTAAATATAAGTATTCATCGGGATCTTTGCCGTCTTCGAAATATGAATGTAGACGAGTAATATCGTCAACTTCTGCAATATCACTGACCTCGAAAGCAAACGTTTGTCCCAATTGGGCAATAAAATCATGTTCACTGCTCTGCCTTTCCACATGAAGCGTATTTCTGGCGTTAAATAAACAACTCTTAAACATACCGACACGATGAATACCTTGCGCGAGGTGCACCATGTTATTCACTGCACTTTGAAAAGAAGCGTTCAAGCTTGGATCAAATAAAGTTAAATTAGAATCGATATACACACCATCAGCTTGCCAACGTATCGCTAAACCTCCCACCACCGGAAAGCTGCCCAAACGGCCTACTGCTGCAATAAAGCCTTTTTCTGTATCGCCCATGCCCATAAGAAAATTTTTATAATATTTTTCAAGTTGCGCATCATCAATCTCATTTAATTCATCACTTTCTGTTGATTCTCTTAAAAATGATTTTCTTGAACCATAAACAACGGTATCAATAATTTTGTCTGTCTTTGACTTTAGCCAAACAGGGATCAGTAGCTCCGTATCTAAAGAGCGATGCTGTTTTGCCATAACCATACGTTTTAAGTAAGGTAACTGCTTGAAAAAGTAATCGCCGGCACTATTGCGTGTTTTTTGATTATCACTGAGCATCCCTTCAATAATTTTCGCCAACAGCTTTGGTAAGCCTAGTGAAAGCGGTGAAATAACTTGATGACCGTACCGGCACGATTGACCTGATGCTATTGCATAGAGTGTTGCGGCTAATCCCTGCTCATCAAAACGCGGTGACGACATAGCCCCACTTATTTGGTCTTGACCAATAAAGTAAACATCGCCCAAGCGCGCATTGGTATTTTGTAAATCACTGCTCATTAAATCCATAATGCTATTGGCAGTATTTTGTCCTGAGGCATCTAATTGAGCAATAACAGCTGAGCCCCAATCCACTAAGTATACTTTGCCTGTTTTTTCGTTATACACAACATTTGAAGGTTTTATGTCACCGTGCACATAGGGCTTACCTTTTTCATGTTTATTTGGATCACGCAAATATAAAAGGATTTCGGCCAACTGAATGGCAATACTGACAACAAGCTCAGGTGCTAAAGGGCCATGCTGATGAGAATACTTTTCTAAGTCAACGCCAGGGGCACGTTGCATATGAACAATAGATTGGCGTTTTATTTTGTAATACTTAACAACCTTTGGAATTCGTCTATGCGATAACTCCCCTTGAATTTCAGCTTCTTCTGCTAAGCGGTCTTGGACATGCTGAGGTAAATTCATTCGTGAAAATTTGAAAACAAATGCATTACCCAAATCATCGTCACCATTAAAAACAAAACCATAGGCCCCCTTTCCTAATAAAGCGATATTTTGATAGCCAAGTAAACCTAATTGTTGCTGACATAACTCGACCCAGACTTTTAATTTAGTAGAATCTTTGGTATTTAATAAATAAACAGATTGCTCTTCGGCAATATAAAAATGTTGAAGTTTATTTTCGTGCACGTAATTTCCTAGCCAGCCCACTCTACTAAAAAGTATATCGTTAAAGTCACTTGATGTTAACTTAAAGCACTTTTAAACTTTAACCGCTTGAAAGATAATTTTATTGAGGTAATATCTTTAAAAAAAATAATAACGCACGATAAAAGGATTTATATGAATTCACTAAAAGCGCTGGTACTTTTGGCTGTTGGGGCAATACTCGGCTATGTTTTTTCATCCTTGAGCACTGAAAGTTATCAAGATAATTTGACACCTCCTATGGTAATCGCAGTTAAGACACCGCCAACCGCAAAGATATCAAAATTAAAAGTCGCTCCGGATGTACTCGATCAAACCATTGATGCTAGTCAAGTCCAACCACAAGTCACCAATAACCAGACATTAACAACTGTTGACGGTGACGAAATGTTAAATCAGCAGCACCTAGATTTAATCGCTGAGCATCAATTATTAAAGGACAAATATAAAAAATCAAAAAATAAAATTTCATTATTGAAAAATCAATTAAATGAATTTGATGGTAGTAAAGTTACTGATGAAGAAATGCAAGCACTCGCTCCAGAACCCTTCAAATTTTTCTTGAGTTCGTTTCGAGGTAAAACAAGAAATGACATCTATGATTTTCATCAAAAAGAAGACGATGTAGATTGGGGCTATAATATGAAAAACAATATTTCTGACTTTGTCTTAACGCATTATGAAGCCACAAATATTGATTTGATCTCTGTAATTTGTAAACAGCCCTATTGCGAAATATTGGCGATTGAAAAACAAAAAGACGCGTTGAATAAAATTATAAAAGATATTAATCAGCAGCCATGGTGGACGTTTTCGTCAACTAGCTCATCATCAAATAATGAGTCTACTTACATATTCCTTTCCATGTAAACTATGGGGTTTAAACAAAAAAACCTGCATAAGCAGGTTTTTTAATATCAAAAAGCGTCGAACTAAGACATATGCATCAACATATTGCTTGGTTCTTCTAAAAATGATTTCCACAAGTTACAAAAACGAGCAATTGAACCACCATCAATAACACGATGATCTCCAGACCAACTTACTTGCATAATATAGCGTGCTTCTACTTCACCTTTATCATTAAAGCGTGGTAATTTTTGTAATTTACCTAACGCTACAATCGCAGATTCTGGTTTATTGATGATTGGCGTCGCAACAGTGCCGCCAATAGCGCCAATGTTTGAAATGGTAATAGTCCCCCCCTTTAAATCTTCGGCCCCAACACGACCTGCACGGGCAGAATCAGTTAAACGCATGATATCTTTAGCAACATCAACAATAGATTTATTCTGTACTTGCTTAACATTAGGCACGAGTAAGCCAACTTTAGAGTCAACAGCCATACCGATATTATGATCATCAAAATAAGTAATTTCAGTACAATCATCATTAACCTGCGTATTCACAATCGGAAATTCTTTTAACGCTAAAGAAATCGATTTCATGAAAAATGGCATCATGGTTAATTTAATATCCTGCTTCGCATAAGCGTCTTTCATCCCGCTGCGCAACGCCATCAGGTTTGTCATGTCTATTTCTTCACAATAAGTAAAGTGAGGGATCGTTGACACTGAACGTACCATAGCTTTTGCCATAGCCGCTTTAATACCGCGAATAGGTTCAACACGTTTACCACCACTTTGTGCAACAGCAGCAACTTGCGTTACATTTTCAGTGCTTACAACTGGTACTTTAGTGAAAGAAACGACGTCTTCTTTATAAACACGACCTTTCTTGCCACTGCCTGGTATCTCATGAATATTAACATTTAACTCACGAGCAACACGACGCACGGCTGGGCTAGCAACAGCTTTACTATTAACGACTTTCTTTTCAACGTTAATGTTACTAACAGCGACTTCTTTCGCTACAGAAACCGTTGGTGTTTCAACCGATTTAACTGCAACAGCAGCTGGTTCGTTAGTATTAACAGAGCGTTTTTCGATTTCAAATAACGGTGCGTGTACTTTCGCAATTTCACCTTTAGCATAGTAAAGTTTAGTGACGGTACCATTATGCATCGCTGGAATTTGTACGAGTGCTTTATCGGTCATTACATCAGCAATAGGTTGATCTTCAACAATCACATCACCTTCTTTAACTAACCATTCAACAAGTTCACATTCCACAATACCTTCACCGATATCCGGTAAAATAAAGTCTTCTCGTTCGAAAGTTGCAGCAACAACATCCGCCGCAGCTACAGGGTGTTCAGCACGTGCTGTATTTTCTATTTCAGGAACACTTGCCGGTTGCTCAACTGAAGGTTCTTGATCAGTTATCATTGAAAAAAGCGGTTTATGTACTTTGGCAATATCACCCTGCGCGTAATAAAGCTTAGTAACCGTACCATTATGCATCGCCGGAATTTGTACCAGCGCTTTATCGGTCATCACATCAGCAATAGGCTGATCTTCAACAATTACGTCGCCTTCTTTAACTAGCCATTCAACTAGTTCACATTCAACGATACCTTCACCAATATCGGGTAGAATAAAATCAATACTCATGACAAAAACCTTAGTAATTTATGCTGTGTTTAATGGCTTCATACACTTTTAAGTGGTCGGCTACGTATTCTTTTTCTAACGATAATGGGTAAGGCGTATCCATACCACAGATGCGTGCAATTGGTGATTCAAGGTGTAAGAAACATTCCTTTTGAATCGTTGCAGCAATTTCACTCGCAAAACCCGCGGTTAATGGCGCTTCTTGGCTAACAACTAAGCGCCCTGTTTTGGTAACAGAATTAACAACCGTTTCAATATCCCATGGCAAAATAGTACGTAAATCAATGATTTCACATGAAATACCGTCAGTTGCAGCCATTTCAGCCGCCTTCTCTATTATTTCCATTTGTGCGCCCCACGCTAACAACGTGATATCACTACCTGGCGTAACAACCTCAGCTTTGCCTAAAGGTAGTTGATAATCTTCGGTGGGCACTTCGCCAACGGAAGCACGATATAAACGTTTTGGCTCAAAAAAGATAACCGGATTTTTATCGCGAATAGACGCTAACAACAAACCTTTTGCTTGGTAAGGGTTACGTGGTACAACAACTTTTAAGCCTGGTGTATGAGCAAAGTAAGCTTCTGGTGATTGACTATGATACAAACCACCCGCAATACCGCCACCGTATGGGGTACGTATTGTTAAGTTACCTACATCAAATTCATTACCGCTACGGTAGCGAAATTTTGCAGATTCGTTAACAATTTGATCAAAAGCTGGAAAAATATAATCAGCAAACTGAATTTCAGCGATAGGCACACTACCTTGTGCCGCTAAACCATTAGCAAAACCAATAACACCTTGCTCCACGAGCGGCGTGTTAAAACAACGCAATTTACCAAATTTTTCTTGCAAGCCACTAGTTGCACGGAAAACGCCGCCAAAATGGCCAACATCTTCACCAAAACATACGGCGCGTTCATTTTCTGTCATTGCAATTACAAGTGCGTTATTAATTGCATGTAATAAATTCATTTGTGCCATTATTTAATTCTCCCCGCGGTGAATGGGTAGGCTTCTGGATACTTTTTGATATGCAGTTTTAGCTCTTCAAGTTGAGCTTTTAATAACGTTGGCGGTTCATCGTAAACATCAGTAATCAAATCTTCAACGGGTGGTTTATCAATGATTTCTGCAACTTTAACAGCGGCTAATATCTCTTCTCGCAATTTATCAAATAAAGTGGTTTCTTGTTCTTCATCCCACCATTTGTTAGCTAACATCCAATTTTTCATACGAAGAATTGGATCATGAGCCTGCCATTTAGCTTCTTCTTCTCGGGTACGATACCCTGAAGGATCGTCTGAAGTTGAATGCGCACCTAAGCGATAAGACATTGCTTCAATAAGTACTGGCTTGTTTTCTGCTAACGCATAAGTACGTGCATCTTGCGTCGCTTTTAATACCGCTAAGATATCGTTTCCATCAATTCGAATTGTTTTAATACCGTAACCCACACCACGAGAAGCAATACCGTTACCTGCATATTGTTCATCAGCAGGTGTTGAAATTGCGTAGCCATTATTACGACAGAAAAAGATAACTGGAGCACGATGCACTGCGGCCATATTTAAACCGGCATGAAAATCACCTTCAGATGCAGCGCCTTCTCCGAAATAACAAATAGTTACCGCGTCAAGTCCTTGTAACTTCTGGCCATATGCATAACCAGTAGCTTGTGGTATTTGAGTAGCAAGTGGCGACGAAATAGTCATGTAATTTAATTCGCGACTACCGTAATGAATAGGCATTTGACGACCTTTGCCTAGATCTTTTTCATTACTGAACATTTGATTCATGAAATTTTCAAGTGAGAAGCCACGGTACATTAATGCTCCTTGCTCTCGGTATTGCGCCATGATCATGTCTTGAGGTTTTAAACCGGCAGCACCACCAACACTTGCTGCTTCTTCGCCAAGTGCTGTCATATAAAAGCTTAAACGACCTTGACGTTGTGATGCGACCATTCTCTCGTCGAGCGCACGGTGAAACGCTAATGTTTTATAAATTTTAGTCGCTGATTCCTGATCTATTACAGGAAGTTCGGCACCGTCATATACGTTACCGTCTTGTTGTAATACTTTGAGGATGGGAATTTCAACTGAATGACCATCAATAAAAGCGGGTTGATGTACCACCGGACTTTCTTTATATACGTCAGTGTTCATAGCCTTCTCTTCTCTTCTTGTCTTATGGAATATGTTCATTGCAGAATATGCTAAACCATTATTCTTTATGTAAGTGTACTTGGCATGTACTTATTGGGTTTCGCGCAATGAGCTGTTGTAAAATAATCGAACGTACTTTACCTTTACGTAAACTGAAACACAAGTTGTGTAAGCGAACTAAAACTCTGGGTATACGTGTTCAAGATAAATATGCCCATAAAAGTTTACATCACTGCATTCATTATTCGATAATTGCAGGGATCACGGTTAAGAGTGCTCGCTGGCCAATGGCAACATTAGCATTTGGGAAAATAATAGCTTCGCCCACTTTTTCTGTTTTAATTTCTTTACCGTCATCTAACGCAATAACGCTACCTTTTGGAAAATCAGTAAAGTTTTCAACATCATCAGAAAAATTCAATGAGAATTTTTCACCGTGACGATTAATTGTTTGATAAATTTCATAGATACTAAAATCTTTTTCATCATAGTCTTTTAGACATAAATCTTCACCTGAGACCAAACGCGTTAATGTTTGCTTAACTTGAGAAAACTTAGCCATGTCATTTTCACCAAAAGGTTTCACTTTGCCTAATTCAACCGTAAAAGCGTCAGCGTTAAATTCATTTGATGAAAAATAACTAAACGTGGTGGTTGGTGAGTGCGAAAGTAAAATGGTGCTCACGCCACAGGCATGCATAAATTGTAATTGTGATTTTTTCCAAGCTCTACCATGCCTAAAAGGATAAACCGCAAACTTATCATTTTTTGAACCACGAATAGCAGTGTGTAAATCGTAGTGACAACGCTCGCGCTCAGTATTATTGACTAACGATTGACCTTGTTCAAAAAAGTCTCGCACCGTATTTTCAAGTAATAAAGCACGATGGCGTTCTTTATTAATTAAACCCGCGCCATGACCTTGATCCGCCGAGTGGCCCCCAGAGAATAAACGATTCATATTTTCTTCAATAAAACGTTCAGAAATATTAATAGAAGCGGGATTACCAAAGATAAAGAGTACTCGCTCCATGCAAGCAACTTCTCCTAAGATAAGTTTTTTAATAAGCTCGGCACAAATTTCAATTGGCGCTGTTTCATTACCGTGCACCGCACTAGAAAGCACAATATCTTTATTTGATTGTGATAAGTTACAAGGTTCAAACGTGATTAAACCGGTATCAACTACCGTGACCTTTGTTTGGCTGTTACTTGCTTGATGTTGAACTTGAAAGGAAAAAGCCCCTGCTAACGACCATTCATTAGCGCGAGTTAAGGCGAGAAAATCACCTGTTGTTTGTAGCGTTTGCTGTTGTTCTTGTAATACTAATTGTAATTTATCCAAACCACTTTCACTAAGCCAATAAAAATTATTGGGTATTGTACAAAAAAATTGAGATTATTGCTTGGATTGATAACAATAAAAGTAAATAGCACAGTAATTAACACATCAATTTTTGACTAAATAGCTCTATAAATATAGAGCTATAAAATTAACGACAGTGATAAATAAAGACCTTTAATCACTGTTGGTTTGTGTAGATACTGATTATGGGGCATCACTAAAACTTATATTATTATTATATTTAAATTTTTGACAACGATTAAATGAAAGAATTCATTATTTTTAGATCATCAACTACAAACCTGCTTTGGTAAACGCTGCGCTGACCAGTACTTGTGCCTCAGTGATAATAAGTTGCAAATGCTTTTGGTCGATAAAGCTTTCTGCATAAATTTTATAGATATCTTCGGTACCTGATGGGCGGGCAGCAAACCAGCCATTAGTGGTGGTAACTTTAACCCCGCCTATAGCTGCATTATTACCGGGTGCATGTGAGAGTACTTGGTTAATTTTTTCTCCTGCAAGAGTCTCTGTAGTAATGTCATCGGCACTTAATGACGTTAGCACTTTCTTTTGCTCAAAACTTGCAACAGCTTCAATGCGTCCATAACAAGGTTCGCCAAGTTTTTCTGCCAGTTCTTGGTACAATTGAAATGGGTCTTTACCGGTAACGGCAAGAATTTCAGCCGCAAGTAGTGCCATAATAAAACCATCTTTATCTGTTGTCCAACAGCTACCGTCGCGAGCAAGAAAAGACGCGCCAGCGCTTTCTTCTCCGCCAAAGGCGTATGATGAGTCACTCAAGCCATCAACAAACCATTTAAAGCCAACTGGCACTTCTGACAAAGGGCGATCAATGTATTGTGCAACACGGTCTATAAGAGAACTTGATACCAAGGTTTTGCCAATTTTACTGTTTTTAGGCCAATCACGATGTGTCATTAAGTAATAAATAGCTACCGCTAGGTAATGATTTGGGTTCATCAACCCCCCTGTTCTTGTCACAATTCCGTGACGATCAAAGTCAGGATCATTACCTACTGCAACATCAAACTTATCTTTTAAAGCAATTAACCCTGCCATTGCATAGGGTGATGAACAATCCATACGGATCTTGCCATCTTTATCTAATGGCATAAAAGCAAAACTAGCATCGACAACAGGATTGACAATTTCCAGGTTCAAGCCATATTTTTTCGCAATGACTGGCCAGTAATGAATACCAGAACCGCCTAATGGGTCAACACCAATTTTAACACCAGCTTTTGCTATAGCTGCCATGTCGACAACTTGTTCAAGTTCGTTAACATAGAAAGTAATAAAATCTTGCTTTAACAATAATGGCGAAGAGCAGGCTTTTGCGTAGCTAATTTGCTTAACATTTACAAGGTTCTCTGCCATTAAATCATTAGCACGTTGTTCAATTTTTTGAGTGACGCCACCCTCAGCAGGCCCGCCGTGCGGAGGGTTATACTTAATACCGCCGTCAGTTGGAGGATTGTGCGAAGGCGTAATAATTAAACCGTCTGCTTGATTATCTTTATTTATGGCTAATTTATTATGAGCAATAATCAATCGAGAAATAACAGGTGTAGGCGTAAAGCCATCATCATTTTGAACAACTACCGGAATATTATTAGCAATTAACACCGATAGCGCATTAGCAAAGGCGGGTTCTGAAAGCGCATGGGTATCTTTACCTAAAAATAATGGCCCTTTCAAACCTTGCTCAGTTCGATGCTCAGCAACCGCTTGGCAAATAGCAACAATGTGTTGTTCATTAAAACTGCTCTTGCTTGCATTACCTCGATGGCCTGATGTGCCAAACGTTACACGTTGTTCAATGATAGAAACATCGGGTATTAATAAGAAATAATCACTGACTAGTTTACCAATATTGATACGGTCTTGTGGTCTAACTGGTTTTCCTGCATGTGCATGTATAGTCATGATATTCCCTATTTTTTATTTCAATGTTTATCTGCTGTAATTTTTTACACGTTATAATAGATCGCGAATTTTCTCAGCATCTTCTTCAGTATAACCTAAGGTTAACGACGCTTTGGTTAACATCATTTTTTTACGTGTAGTATTTGAATTTGTCATTACCCAAAATGGGCTATCAGGTATTTGTAATGGTTTGGTACTACTGCCACTTGCAGAGAGTTCCTCTTTACTTTTGGCAAAGTATAAACGGTCGCGACCTCTAATTTCAGAGACAACAGCAAACTTTTCACTGTGTACGCGATATAAAGCAGCAAGAATAAGTAAAAATCGTCCGACAGCACCACGCTGCGTTGCTAATTCTTCTTTATTAATATAGTTAAGCACATTATCAATGCTAGGAGGCTCAACACTTTCTTCTATAATAACAACCACTTCTTCTTTTTCAATAGTTTCTTCAATTTGAAGTGGTGAGCTTTCAACTGCTTCTTCTTTATTCTCAGACAATATAACTTCAATATCGCCAGCGGTACCTTCAGCTAAGGTTAAGCTAAGTAAACGGCGTAAGATTGACGAAGCACTTTCGCCAATAAATTGGGTATTCGACACTATGTATTGATAAAGTACTTCATCTATTTCAATGTTTTTCATTAATTACCCTAAAATTTCATTAATCGCGCAGGATTATACTTAGCTTAAGGAAAACTTTCCAGCGACAATATCTTGATAAAGCCTCAAAAATAATTGCATGGGGCTATAAAAGCTAAGACAATAAAGCTCTAGACAGAAATATTCATTGAATGAGCTATCCATGACACAAACTTTACATTATCAACAACAAGGCTCTGGCGCCGATATTATTTTGATACACGGCTTACTGGGCAGTTTAGAAAATCTAAATATGGTAGCAAAAGGCCTCAAAGATAATTACCGAGTGACGAGTATTGATGTAAGAAATCATGGTCTTTCATTTCATAAAGACTCAATGAGTTACGAAGAATTAGCTCAAGACACCGTAGACTTAATGAAAACACTTACAATTGACCGTGCTCATTTTCTTGGGCATTCAATGGGAGGTAAGATTGCTATGGAAATTGCGCTAAAACACAGCGAAAAAGTTGAAAAACTAATTGTTGCTGATATAGCCCCTGTTACCTACCCTCCTCACCATAATCATATTATTGAAGGCTTACAAAGTATTACACTTGAACATGTTAAGAGTAGAAAAGATGCCGACGAGCAATTAGCACATTTCGTTGATGAAATGGGTGTTCGGCAGTTTTTATTACGAAATTTGACAGTTAAAGATGGAAAATTTACTTTTAAGTGTAGCCTTAATAATATTCAACATTGCTATCCTCAAATAATGACAGGTTATAAAGGCAAGCAACATTTTAAAGGTGAAACTCTATTTATTAAAGGTGGAGATTCTGATTATATTACCGCAGAGCACCGCGACATTATTAAGGTCTTGTTTCCAAAGAGTAGAGCAAAAATAATTCAAGGTACTGGGCATTGGTTACATGCCGAGAAAACGACGATATTTAATAAAATCACAAATGACTTTTTACAGTTTTAAACACCTATAGAAAGCCTTTTGAACGATTTGATGTAATGTCAGCTTTCATCTTGCTACAATGAGTTCATTACAACAAATGATGTTAATGTGCACTGTCATTTATGGTAAAAATTATGTATTTAAGAACAGAATTATGCTACAGTGCGCCTGAAATTTTTAGGGTGAATTATGTTAGCTGAAAACTTAGAACTTATTGAAACCATCGGTTTGAATTTATTTTTCGCTTTTATCTTTATTTTCATTGGCTTATCGGTCCATGATGTTATGACAAAAAATGATGTTCCCAAAATGGGCCGTATGGTCGTTTATTTGGTCTTATTTTTAGGTTGTGCAGGCTTTATTGCCAAAGGCATTATTCAACTGGTTTGGGAAAGCCAAGGGGTTGGGTAAAAGTTAACGATGGCAAAAGAAGCAAGTGATTTAACCACTATTGATTTGTTTAGTGATGAAAAGCGTCCTGGACGCCCAAAAACAAATCCTCATTCGCGTAGCGTCCAAGTAAAAATAAATAAGCGCAATCAAGTTAAACGCGATAAAAACAATGGCTTGAAGCGAGTTGAATTTAAAATACATCAAGAATTGTTTGAACAGTTAGACGACTTAGCAATAATTCAAGGCATTAGTCGTAGCGAACTTATTGAGTCGATATTGAAAAATTCAATGACGGCAAAAGCATTAAATATTAGTAAATAAGGGTTTTATACCATGGCAATTGTAGGTTTATTTTTCGGTAGTGATACAGGCAATACTGAAGCTGTCAGCAAAACTATCCAAAAGAAGTTAGGCAAAAAATTTGTTGATGTAAAAGACATCGCAAAAAGTACTAAAGAAGAAATCGCTGAATTTGACTTAATCATTTTAGGTATCCCAACTTGGTATTACGGTGAAAACCAATGTGATTGGGACGACTTTTTGCCTGAGCTTGAAGAAATTGATTTTACTGACAAGTTAGTCGCTATTTTTGGTTTAGGTGATCAAGAAGATTACTCTGAATATTTCTGTGATGCTATGGAACCTTTGAAAGATATTGCCGAATCAAGAGGCGCAGTTATTGTAGGTAACTGGTCAACTAAAGGTTATGAGTTTGAAGCGTCTAAAGCCTTAGTTGATGAAAACACTTTTATTGGCTTATGTATTGACGAAGACCGTCAACCAGAGCTAACTGAAGAGCGAATTGATAAATGGGTTACACAAGTATATGAAGAAATGTGTTTAGCAGAACTTGCTGATTAATTTTCGCTATCAAAAGATCTGATATGAAGCCTGCATTTGCAGGCTTTTTTGTAGCCTAAAATTATTTAGGCATAATATTATTTATTTTTCTGACGAATATACAGACGCCGATTCAACTTAGCCACCAACTCGCCATCATTATTTTTCACATACACACTCACCGTGGGTTGATACTTTTCACCGTGACAAGTATTTTCAATAATTTCATTAATAAAATCATCACTTACATAAAACTCTGCCTTTACCACTCCCACTCCAGGTTTTATAAAGTCAATATCAGCTGATTTATCCCAAACATAATATTTATTACCTAAGCGCGATAAAATCATCAATACGTAAAAAGGGTCAGTCATCGAGAATAATGAGCCCCCAAAGTGTGTACCTAAGGCGTTTTTATTCCATGATCGCATTTTTAAACGCACTTTAGCTTGTCGAAAGTCACTAGAAAGTTCTGTTACCTTAATACCTGTAAATAAAAATGGTGGCCAAATATTGAGCAGCAACCTTAGTAACCATGCTCTTTTTAGCATTAAAATCTCCTTTATTTCTTAAATGACTTACCCAAAAAACTCATCGTACCAGTAAAGCAGTTGCAGTTTACTACTATTTTATCAATCAAAACCTATGTATTTGGTAATCATTTAAACTAAGGCTTCCATCAAGCCCTAGAACCCCCTATAATTTTGTTTAACTTATCGAATTAGAGAATTAAAGTTAATGGCAGACCAAAATGAAGAGCTAAAAAGAGCCGGATTAAAGATTACCCTGCCGCGAATCAAAATCCTCACTATTTTACAAAACCCTAATAATCAGCATATTAGCGCGGAAGATGTTTACAAAATATTGCTAGTGCAGAATGAAGAAATTGGTTTAGCGACTGTTTATCGTGTACTAAATCAGTTTGACGATGCAGGTATTGTTAGTCGTCATCACTTTGAAGGTGGGAAATCAGTTTTCGAGTTGAGTCATAAAAAGCATCATGATCATCTTGTTTGTTTAAAATGTGGCAAAGTAGTTGAATTTGAAGATAACGTTATTGAGCAGCGTCAAGAAGATATCGCTAAATCACATAAAATAACGCTAACGAATCATAGTCTCTATTTATATGGCGAATGTGAAGATGAAGAAGCTTGTGATTCATACCGAACTTCTAATAGTTAATTATTATGTGACTTTAAATGAATAAAAACCTGCTTTAGCAGGTTTTTTATTATCACCATTTAAATACAACCAAGAGTGTTACTGCTAGCGTAAAAATTATGAATGACAACCAAGCAAAGCACTATGTCTATTACCTATTTTTAGGCAAAGAAAAAGCGACTCACAAGCCGCTTTTATTTCTTTATTAATATAATGCTGCAAATCCATTTGCTAATTTTAAACGTCCTAAATAATATGGAATTTATTTTTGTATAAAAACTCATTTTATCCAAGCTTTATTACTGTCCTTTATTCGACATCCATTTCAGTACTAACCGTTCATTAAATCCGTTTAGATGGCCCTATCTAAAAGAGCATCAGCTCTCTATTAGCTTCCTTTCTCGGTTAATTTCATCCATAAATTTTATTCATTATATGCGCGGTAAAATAAGTTAACTTTAGCGCTAGCTATTGCATCCATTCAAGTAAATTCCATTTATGTTCCATTCCATTGGAAATAATAGTTTCCTTACGGCTAAATCCTTTATCAACCAAATGTTAACTTAAACCACTTCCTTTTTGCACTTCCTGCACAATATCCAATAAACAATGTTTATCCTTTAACTTATTTATCGTGTTATCCATAACAGTTGTCTTCCTGACAGGTTTAATAGTAACACCCGTAAGTTTTCTCGCTACAAAGGTAAACCAAAAAAACTTAGTCATAATCAACCACATTAACAATAAATTAATTTTTTAACTTAATTAACAATGAGTTAAAATTTATTTTTTTTTACGCTTACAATTTATTGAATGATCACTGACGTAATTGTGCGAAATGGCTTACATACTACGTATGATTTTGTCGGGGAGTATCAAAATTATAAGTGTAACAATATGCAAATATCGCTGAAAATTAAAAAAAAATTCGTTACTCTTGCCAGCGCTTTAGCTCAAACAATATTTTTAGGAGTTTATGTGCTTTTTTTGAAGTCACTATTTTGTTTAACCGGTTCAGATAATCGTAGTCGATTCATTGCTATTCATTTTAGTTGTTATTTATTATTTGCTTTTTTTAGTGCCATTTTTTTATTTAGCGGCTTATTATCCTTCCTGGTATTATCTTTTTTTGCTAGCATTTGTACACTTGCAACAAAGCGCCGCTTAAACGATGCCAACCTCAGCATAGCTTGGTTACTCGCTCCAACGGGGAGTTTTTTAATTGCCGGGTTAATTATCATTATCAGTGATTACACGCCTAGCTATTGGTTACTTTTATTGCCTTTAATCATTTCCACATTGTTAATGACGTATAAAAGTCAAAAAAATAGTCATATATTGGGTTACTGCGGCAGTGTTGATTTAAGTGGCTATGTAAAGAAGCAAGGAAATTTTCAAAAAAAACAAAGAATAGAGCCCACATTTAATCAAAAAGGAGTGGACAATTCCCAAGTAAGTACTCATCAAGAGACTCGCCAGGCTTTTGTTGATAACGCCAAGGTACCTGCAGAGGCGCATAAGCAATCGAGTGATGATTTCGGTGAAGCGATCAGACTAAAGCTGTTCAATATTAAAAATAAAGCCTCAACATTAAGCATACTCATTTTAATCGCCTTAATGTCAATAATATTGGCAGCTGTTTCTTTGTTCTTAAATGATGAACAACATATAACGCCAGATAAGAATGACAAAACTCCCAGCATGGAGTCAAAACAGACTTTATTACATAAAATCACTCTACCCGATAATTTTTCTTTATCCGTATCTGCTTTCGATGGTATTACAATAAAGTGGCAAGGCACTGCTGTGCAGGGCGGTTTTTTATGGCAACAAAATACGGCGCAAGGTGATAATACCTGCCAGGCGATTACTTATGATAATGGAGAGATGATTAGAACATTAGACGTAACACAAGCAGATAAAGGTGATAATTTGGCTAGATTTTCTCCTTTAGATACAAAAGTAATTGTGAGAAACATTGCGATGAGAGGCAGTTTTTCTTTATGTGGGTATACATTTTCACTGAAAGGTAGCCAATCAATTTTAGGTAAGCACCGTTATTATTCAACCTATCTTGAGTATTAATTTAAACAAAAAAATACGGCTCTACGAGCCGCATTTCTTGAACTAGCTTATATGCATCCTGCATAATTTTGTGCCCCGCTTCATCCATAAAGAACTGTCCGTAGTATATCCTAATAGTCCTTTTCTTTCCTTTCATCTTCCATGATTGCCACTCATCCTAAGTAACATCTATAGTGATTTTTCGTCCTTGCGAGCTCTTCCGTTAGCTGTTAATCCTTTAACTTAATTCCTTTTCTTTCATCTTCCATGATTGCCACTCATCCTAAGTAACATCTATAGTGATTTTCCGTTCTTGCGAGCTCTTCCGTTAGCTGTTAATCCTTTAACCTAATTCCTTTTCTGTCCATTCATCTTCCATGATTGCCACTCATCCTAAGTAACATCTATAGTGATTTTCCGTCCTTGCGAACTCTTCCGTTAGCTGTTAATCCTTTAACTTAATTCCTTTTCTGTCCATTCATCTTCCATGATTGCCACTCATCCTAAGTAACATCTATAGTGATTTTCCGTCCTTGCGAGCTCTTCCGTTAGCTGTTAATCCTTTAACTTAATTCCTTTTCTTTCCTTTGATGATTCCTATCATCCTGCCTAATCCCTCAAACGTCCTTTAAAGAGTTATCTACTCTATTGATCTTCCTGACCTGCATCTTCCTGATGAATTAAATAATACGTTGATTTAGATATTTTCCAAGTCATCATAATTTTTTAATTTAACAACATTAATTTTAAACAAGTATATAAAAAACAAAAAACACAATGTAATCATGTGTTAATGTAAATTCACAATCTATTTGCTAGAAGTTATTTACTCAATATCTTACGTGTTTGTAAGATATATCTTACAAAATCTCAATCAAAAAGTGAAACACCCAAAGACTAAATGGATCAGGGTAATATTAAAGAAAAGTCATTAACTTTTTATAGGTCTAATAAAGCTACACCCCGCTGTTATTAAGAAGGTGGGTTATAAATATAGCCCAGAGTAAGGTCCCTATGCTTTTTGTAGATACTTTTATACCGATATTATTTTAAGCGCTTTACTCTACAAACCTTAAGTTAACTCTGCTGTGTTCTATAAATAAAACATATTTATAGTAGGCTAACATTAAAGTTATTGATTATTGAGGACTCGACTTCGTTGCGAAAGGGTCTAAGAATAGGGTTGTCAAATTTTGGCTGTACTATTGACGATACCGATGATGGCTCATAAGATTTAAACATGGCTTTAGCGAGCGATTATTCCTTACTCATACTTGATTTAATGCTACCGTCTATTGACGGTAAGGCTATATTAAAAGCCATCAGAAAAGCGAACAAATACCTCAGATTACTGATACTTTCAGTACGATATCTTACAGAAAATAAAATTTCAGGCTTATTACTGCTTAACAAAACCTTTTTCTTTTGATGAACTTCATGTTCGCCTGTTCTGCTAAATGCGCAAGGGTAGCTTAAATGTCAATGACAATAAGATTAATATTGGTTTTTTTTCATTAGACATTCATTTAAAACAATTACTGTGTAATGGAGCAGATGCTCATTTAACACTTAATGAATATAAGCTTGTTTAATGTATTTTTACTAATCAAGGTAAAGTAGTTTCACCTGAAAAATTAAGTGAGTACTTAGCGGGACATATAATGCAGTCCCTAAAAACTCAAGTGAAGCTCATCTTTCCACCGCCCATAAAAAGTGAGAGATATTGGGCATGATTTACCAATAAAAACTCAACATGGTTTTGGTTACTTTGTTAATAGCTGTTAATGAACTCTATTAACAAAAAGTTAAGTCGATACATATCAATTTCCATATTTATATTATTGGTATCGCTTTTTTATAACAGACATAAGTGTTGATAGTTAGATCAGTAATCAATTTGATCGAGCGATGGTAAACAAAGCAGGATTTTTAGAAACATTAGTCAGCGAAGCTCCAGAAAAAATTGACTTTGATTTTGCTGATGAATTTATGTATGAGTTTTCAGGGGTAAACGATCCAGAGTACTTTCAATTATGGTGTGACAATAAAGTTTTTGAACGTTCAGAAACACTTAAGCTTTTTAAATACAACGAATTGCCAAGGTTAGTCGTTGCCCTACATAAGTTATCAATAACGAATATAACCCTACCAGACGGACGATCTGACAGAATGTATTTCATAAGATTTAAGCCTCAAATTGATAGTGATATTAGGGAGATGTTTGGTTTAGCGAGAGAGGAATTTGTAAAAAATAAAAAACCGATGGAGTTAGCTTACGCAACAAGTAATGAAGCCTAAATAAAATTCTTTGGTTTGTAGACATTATTTTTATATTTACCTCAATTTTCGCTGTTATCGCGGTAAGGCTCATTGTTTTCAATGTTGTTGAGCGTGGTTTAAAACCACTTAATGAATTAAATGCTGCGCTAAAACAGATAAATTTAAACTCTAAAGTCAGTGAAATTTCGACAAATACATTACCCGAAGAACTTGTTGCTATCACAGAAGATATTAATCATTTTATCAGTGCAAAGAAAATTCTCTATTTAAGAGAAAAAAGAATCACCTCAGATATTGCTCATGAGTTAAAAACACCGATTGCTGAGTTACTGAACTTAAGTGAAGTTGCGATAAAATGTCCTAATGAATAACAATTAGCGGCGAATTTTAAGACTAATGTACTGGCAATTACTCAGCGCTTAAAAAATATAGTCAATGGTATACTTTTACTGTAAAAAAGCACATCACACTCTGAGCTAGAAAAACAACAAGTGGATGTTACATTGTTAATAAATACCATTATTATCACAGAAAACAAGAATAATAGAGATGTTAAGGTAAGCCTTCATCATCAATATGAAAATATTAAAAAAAATGAATTTGCTTTCACTACAGTGCTAAGTAACCTCATTAATAATGCCCTTTACTATAGCCCGTATCCAAAGACTAAAAAATGAAAATTAAAATTTCAAATGTCAGTACATTTGATTATTCAGAGCAAAACTGAGTTCTTTTTTTGAACCTTTATGGTAAAAAGATTCATCAAGAACCTCTAAAGAAAAGGTATGGGCTAGCTTTAGCCATTGCTCAATCATACTATCAAAAAATTGGTGCAACTTTAAACGTTTCAATAGAGCATGACCAAAAGATTGTTTTCACTATCATAATATAATCCGCTTAGCATCTTTAACAACCACTTAGTTAACTAACGTTTTACACCATTATTTATCGATTACTGGGCGATGTTGGTAAGATCAGTTTTTCGATTTCAAGTGTCGCGACTTCTTTACCATCCTTTTCTTGCCCTACTCTAAAAGGGATAAAATGATGCTCTGTACTTAACCAAAAGTGAGTTTTTCTTGAGCTGTTCTTTTTTACTCGTGAAACTTTTATCGTATCAACTGCTCCCATCGTTGTTTTAATGTTTTCTCTGCCTAAAAATTCGAATGAATATGTTTTAACGGATCCTTCATCATAAACTAAATACTCCAAGTTATGCCTTTGGTTGCCGATTTCGCTCCTCATTTTTTCTATAACTAACAAGGGGTCAAGTATATTAGGCGTTAAAGGAAGTGACCATTTTTGCGCTATATCTTCACCTAAAACGACTCCTGCCGCATAATCAAATTCAATCATTTGATGTTTGTTTTCTTTAAAGGTTCGCTCATCACTACTGATATATTTAAATGGTTTTACTTGCTGAGCATCATATGTAAACTCACTGGACTCTTGGGTATTGATGACATAAAAATATTTTGAAGCTTCAGTTTTAAACGTTAACTTATAAAGAGCATCATCAGTTCTCGATAACGTTCTTACTGCTTTGCCATATTTATCACCTTTTCGGTAAACGGTATAATGCGCAGTATATTCTATCAAAGTAGCATTGTTCGCTACGGTAGGGTTTTCTGTACTTTGCGCATAACAACTGATCATAGCCAAGCAGGACAAGAGATAAGTTTGAGTAATAATTGAGCGTAACAATTGTGAATAGAGAAACATCTAAATAGTGCCTTATTATGATTATGCGGGAAGCGTTATTTGTAAAACCCTCTCTTTTTAGCGTAAATCACCCCTAAGGTAAATTGATTATTCAAATAAAGGCTTTTTTCAGTTTAAGCTAAGCCAACCTTAAGCTTATATTATGAGTATGAAGCCACTAATCTATAGGTGGTTTTATGAATTTAATCACTCACTACATTTCTTACTTTAAACGTTTGAAATTAACAACAAATCAATTGTTATTATTTACCTATTGTTAAATTGCACAGATCTTAAACTTGCCATTTTTGTTAAAAACAGTAGATATAATTACCGCATTAGATAATTATTGTCTTTGCCAATATTTTTTTATCGCTAACCGTTATTATACAAGGCGTTCTTTCATTTAGGTGGTTAACCAAACCCTTACTTATCGCGACTGTGATTTGTTCGTCATTACTCTTTTATGGCACTATTTCATAAGGGATAGTCATTGATTATGGCATGATTCAAAATACCCTTGAAACCGATACAGCAGAAGCCTTATCTTACATAAACCTTCACGCTATTTTATTCTTTATATTTTTTGGATTACTTCCCACATTCATCATCTACTCATTTCAATTAACTTATAAGCCATTTTTCAAAGAGCTGTTGAACCGGCTAAAACTGCTTAGTTTAAGTCTTGTCACTGTATTTTTAATCTGTGCTTTTTTCTATTCAAATTATGCAGTGGTTGGCAGAAACAATAAACACCTCATTACCTACATAACGCCATATAAAATGGTGGTAGCGTCATTCAAATTTGTCTGCAATCACTATTTTTATCCGCTACTTTAATTTAAATTTTTAGATGCCGCACCGTCAATTGTACTTAACAGTTATAAAAAAAGTCACCGTTATGGTGTTTGGAGAAACAGCTCCCGCCCAAAATTTTTACTTAATGGCTATAGTAAACCGACTAACCAATATGCTAAAAAACAAGCCGTGGTCTCATTCTCAAGGATGAGTTTATATGAAACAACAACGGCTATATCTGTGCCCTGTATTTTTTCAAAGTTAAATAAAGACGGCGATGAAAAGCGTATGACAACAGCCCAACAAAATGTCATTGATATTATCCATTTAGCGGCGCTGATGTTTTATGGATAAGTAATAATAACGGCAGCTGTAAAGTTGTTTGTACCCGGTAAAAATGCAACAAGTCGACCTTGATAAATCAAACCCTTTATGTGATGGCGAGACTGCTATGACGAAGCACTTTTAGCGCTCCTAATAAGTAAATCCAGTCAGTTAACACATCAAAACACACCGTCATTGTACTGCATATAATAAGCTCTCACCGGCCTACTTATTTTAAATGCTATTCTAGAAAAGACATGCTTTTATCCCTGATTTCCAACGTAGCCATACTCAAAATTGTTCACTAGAGCAACTGATTAATAGTTATGACAATATCACTAAACCTAAAGGCCAGCGAAGAATCTATTTGGCCACATTAAATTCATTGCGCGCTTTAAAGTGGTTATACGACAATGAATCTACTTTTAAACAAGAGCTTTTACTGCTGCTTGTTGTTATAACCGCATCTTTTGTTTTTGATATCAGCATTAAAGAACAAGTGATATTAATACTCGCAATTGTTTTTGTTATATTTACAGAAAGAATAAACACAGCCATTGAAGCTGTTATCGACAGTATTGGTTTAGAAATTAATCCATTGTCAGGTCTTGCAATAAACTTAGGAGCAGCAGTAATGTTAAGCCTACTTGTAGCAAGTTGTATTTGGCTAATAGTATGACTTTAAAAACTATCCTGGCTTAACTTAAGTTTAAGTTTAAGTTTAAGTTTAATACGATAGTGTAGCAGAGTGTTTTATAAGAAATATTAATTATGATTTTTACCTCTGCAATCGCTTTATTGCGCCAAAATGCCATTCAATATGCTAACTATGCCCTTGGAAAGTTTATCAATAAGGAAAAAACCTATTGGAAGGATACTGTCTCTAGCGTTGTTGCCGATCATGATGCCAGAGCATTAGGTAATGAGCTTGTTCCCATTAAGAACTTTCATACTCCAGGCGTAATTCTAATTCAGGTAAGCCCGCTTTCTTTGACAAAAGAATGGTTAGCCAAATCGACCTAGCTCCAACATTATTATCATTCATAGGGATCACCAAACGTTCGCCTATACTTGGCCATGATTTAAAACAGGCAGATGCTTCTGGGCGAACAATGGTGTAATATGCCAAGAGATTTTCGTATGTGGGATGTAATGAGGTCACGATACTTCAACCACAAAAACCTGCTGTAAATTTTGAATATAATTTCAAAGAAAAGATACTTATACCTAAATCCATTAACAATAAACTCGCTAAAATAGCTTTAACACATGTGTTGTGGTGGAGCCTAGCTTATGAGAATGAATGGTACTCTAGCGATCATTGATTAAGTCATTTATACATGTTGAACAAGGTTGATAAAACTCTGCGTGATTATTGCTTAGTTGCCTACATTTTTTACTGGGTTTACCTGCTAAAAAAGCGGTCATTGACATATTTTAGCAAGTAAACCTTTTGTCAGTTTTATGAGGTCCTCGGGGCTTAACTCTATTTCTAAACCTCTACGACCACCGCTAACGTAGATGGTAGCGAACTGATTAGCCGATAAATCAATAATCGTCTTAAGGGCTTTCTTTTGCCCAAGCGGACTAACCCCTCCAAGTACATATCCAGTGGAGCGTTCAACATCAGACTTATCAGCCATGGTGGCTTTTTTAGCGCCTACCGCCTTGGCGATGAGCTTCATACTGAGCATAGATGAAACAGGTATTACGCCTACAACTAACGTTTTACTATCGAGCGTCACAACCAAAGTTTTGAAAACTTGACCGGCATCAACACTTAATTTCTCGGCGGCCTCAAGCCCATAAGATTCACTTAATTCATCATGAGAATACTCATGTATTTTATGTATAACTTGATGCTTTTTGACGATGTTAATACCTGGTGTCATTTCAATCTCTAACGCTCAAACTTAGTGTTGTTCAAAGGAGGAAAAGTAGAAAGTAAACAATGACGCTTTTAATTTTAGCGTGCTTCTACTTCATGGTTATAAATGATCATGCTGACAATTCCAACATATTTCAAAAGAAGGAGCATTTTTCTCCTTACAGTTTTTACAGAGCCAATCATGACCTTTAACATCAAGTTGAGATGATGCCAATAGCGCTAACGCACGTTCATAGTCTTCGTCATTTGCCACCCAAACTTCTGGCCAAGAATCAAAGGCTGAGATTTCACCCACTGCACCTTGTGCAAATTCATTCTTAATAAATGAACTGATGTTTTCGGCTTCAATAATGTTTTTCACATTATTCACAAGAAATTGATTTTCGTTAGAATATAGCAGCTTCATCGTTAAGTCCTTATTAAGGTCGCAAATTTAGGTCACTTACGTATTAATAGGCAAAAAGCCTACAACTTTTCTATTTTCCGTGTCTATTTACTAAGCAAGTACATATTGGCTAATACATTGATTAAATTTTATGAGATCGAACGAACCTTTTATTTCAAATTTAGCCATACCCAATTCACTTAAATAAACCTCTATTTCACAATCTAGATCTAATGTGCCAGATGACTCAACTGAAAAAGCTTGAATTTTACTGTAAGGTAAAGACGTATAATCTACTTTAGAGCCAGTAATGCCTTGAACGTTAGCGGCAATAATACGTTTATTTGTGAAAATGACTTGGTCTCTAATACTTTTAAAAGCAGCAAAAATTGACTCTCACTCAATCATAAATTTATGAAAGTCCTCTTTCGCATCCTCAATGTAAATAGGTTTTAACTTAAAAACCGATGAGTTCTTAAAATCTATCATACTTACTCCTTATTAAAATAATGTTCCACTACATTAAATAAACATCAGTAGTCGTTGCAATGTAAGTGAAAATCACCAACCATATTTAATGTGGTATCGTTGCTATTAATCATCTTGCAACCAACCTTTTGCTACGGCAATATCAATTTGCTGACAAACATATAACCATAATTGAGGAGCAAGTCCTTCAAGAAAGTTATTACGTTTTATCACTTGTGATTTTTTAACCTTATGATTTACCCAACTTCCACCTTCATTTCTCATATTTTGTAATAAAGGTAATACACTGTCTATGGCTTTAGCAAATCGAGCGTCTATTGTTTCAGCACATTCAAACTCTAACCATAAGTCATTAAAAGCTTTAAACTGTTTTTCAGGTAATAAGCCAAATAATCGTGTTGCAGCCTTTATTTCTTTATCTTTTTGCTCAGCAAGCGCTTTTTTATCAGAAAAAGCAAACATATCACCCGCATCTATTTCAACAACATCATGAATAAGTAACATACTCATAACACGTGAAATATCGACTTTTTCTTCAGTATACTCTTGAAGTATTTGCGCTGTTAATGAAATATGCCAGCTATGCTCAGCGCTGTTCTCAAATCTATTTTTATCAGACTTCACAAGTGCTTGACGATAAACACCCTTAAGCCTATCTAGTTCAATAATAAAATCTAATTGTTTGTTTAATGCTTCCATTTTTTTCCAAGATGATCATATAAAGTAAAGATTAATTTAGTAACCTATCGCACCCTCAACGTTTGAAAATGACAGTTAATTTGTGAAGTAAAAAACGATCGATAACCCTAGACATGTGTTTAGCCACTTTAGCGATGTTAACAGTCAAACCTTTCGATTGCGTTATAATCACTAATGAAAATACAAAATAATAAAAGCAAAATACCGAATTAAAATTCGGTATTTCTCTAAAACGTTATTATAAAATTGAACTTAACTTTTACTTCTGTAATGAATCATCAATGAACCCGTAACATTTCCAACTGAAAGCTCTTGAACAAATTCATAATCAACGTCTTTAAAAAATTGTTGATATTTATTTGTTGTCGCATAAACAGCCACCCCTTCACTATCAGAGTGCTCTTCTAATATAGTATTGACAGCAGCCAAAAGATAATGCCCAAAGCCATGGTGTTGATGTAATGGATGAATGGCAATAAACGAAAGCATATGAAAATTTTTCATTGGAATAGCAGCAAGTACCGTTTTTTCTTTTTCAATCATTTGCTTGGTACTAAAATAACCTGCGCCTAGCATCATCTTTAAACGCCAGTGCCAGAAACGTTCAGAACTTACACTTTCATCTGGACTATTTAAACAAGCAACACCCACCATTGCTTCCCCCAAATACAGGCCAACCATCGGTTGTTTGGCATGCCAAAAAGCACTTAGTTCTTCGCGAATGGCTGCACGTAATCTTTGTTCGTAATCGTTGTTTTCATTGGAAAATATTTCCAAAAAAACAGGATCGTCATGATAAGCTTGATACAGTAATGATGCCGCGAGTTTTAAGTCTTCACCCGACAAATAAGCAGCTCTTATATCAAGGTTTGTTTTATCACGTATTGCTTCTGACATAATTTGTCATCCTTGCGTTTTTTATTTTTATTTTTATTTTTATTTGATCACCATAGCAGTAAAAAACGAATAAGGTCAAACAATACTCGAACGCTTTATCACCAATTTTATAAAGACAAACATCTTAAAAAAAACAGATTGTTGTTGGAAAAACTATATAAAAAGTAAGGTTAACGACATAAAATCATTGTCGATAATACGCTAAGTCATGACAATAAGTTGATTTTAAAGCCAAATAAAACATGCCATTTGTTAATAACGATTAATTGTTCATATACATTAATTTACTCGTTAACCATTATTGATATTGGTTGGGTGATATTCCCAAATATGGACCTTCATGTCGTTTAAGTAATCGGTCACTAAATCCGTATTTTTATAATAAGTACTGAAAATATTAGTCTGAAATATTACGTCTATAATCTGCACCATTCCCAGTTTCTACTAAAACACCATCAACAAAATGTAAATATGTACACTCATCTTTAGTGGTTAAATCATCTTTATGAACACGATGTGTACGATAAAAAAGAACCTTTATTTCCTTCCCATCTATCTGATATTTTTCATTAAAATCGGCAAGGGCGAATTGACTTTTAATATCGTCATAGCGAGAATTTAATTGAATTTTAGCGATTTGCTTACGATTTTCATATTCGCGATCACCAAAGGATGTTGACATTGAATGCCCTTCATCACCACCTCCAACAGCAATCACGCATCCTGATAGTGATAAAGTTAAAGGCGCAGCAATAAGTAATGCTATAATAGATTTTTTCATGAGTTTTCCCTTATGTATTTTTTGAACATTTGTTAATTAAACTATTCAGCTAATAGCAAGGGCCAAACCATGTTTTCCAAGCAATTGATATAGTTACGATTAATATAAAACCACTAAAAGTAAATTAACAATCACCTGTGATATTCACTAAAACATAGTCTCTTTAACAATTAAAAGTAATTTTATGACGACAACTGACGAAATAACACTTATCGCAAATCAACTGGCTAACCAAGGTAAAAAACCAACGGTAGCATTAGTAAAAACGAAATTAACAAAACCAATGCCATTGCCTACGATCATTACAACATTAAGAAATTGGACACATGATCCTCAGCTTGTTGAATTAGAGATTGAATCTAAAGAGGCTTTAAGAAAAAAATCCACCTCTACTTCTATTCCTCCAGAAATAGAACAGGCTATAGCAAAAGCATTACAGCCTATTGAAGCAGAGTTAGCACAATTAAAAGCCTTAGTGATTAACTTAACAAAGCAGCAATAATAATAATGGTTAAGGAATTCGTGGGGTTAACATACGAATAAAACACGTAAGAGAGTCGGCAACTTTTTTATGCGCCTCGCACCCTACTTTCTCAACCCAAATTTCTCCGTTGTCATTGTTAACACTTAGGATCATATTTTCATCATCAGTCAGTGCAAAAAACAACGTTAGCGGTTGTTTTAGTTTTTGCTTCATTAAAATATGCCCTATCACATTCTCTTGTAAGCGTTGAAAATCCTCTTTACTCCAAGCAAAAAGTAAAGACAATGCACCATCATCACAACTAGCATCTAAGGTATCGCTATATAACGTGGTGAAATAAGTTTTAAAATCGGCATGGATACTAACTTCTAAAGCTTGTTCAACATTATCAAAATTTATTGATTCAATTATATCAAATGGCTGCCAGTACTGATGATTTTCATCATAATCATTTGATAAACAAGGAGAAGGCCATTGTTTATCTTTTTCAATAAGCGGTAAATGCTGGTAACGCTCTTGGTATTGTGATAAATATTTTTTTGAAAATAATGATAAAGATTGCATTAACTCGCAAGGTGATGATTTCATCTGCTAAAAAGATCCTTTAAAATGTAACGACAAATAGCCATAGACTGAACTAGCCCTTTTATGACAAATTATAAAAACGCAAAAGTATTAAGCCAATTAACACTTGGAAAAGCTACGAGTTATTGTAGTGAATATAACCCAGAACTCTTACAAGCGGTACCACGAAGTTTGAATAGAGACAGTTTAGCTATTTCAGCAGATAACTTACCTTTTATCGGTGAAGATGTTTGGTATGCTTATGAAATCTCATGGCTAAATAGCTCAGGCAAACCGGTTGTAGCAGTTGCTGAATTTCGTTTTCCTTGCACCAGCCCTAACATAGTTGAATCTAAATCATTTAAACTCTATTTGAACAGCTTTAATCAAAGTCGATTTTCATCTTGGCAAGACGTTGAAAGTCGCTTAGTCAAAGATCTGTCAAATACATCGGGTAGTATTGCCTTCGCAGAGCTTTTTCCTGTCGATAATTGTCCTGCACTTAATATTAATCATCAGATATTTTCTGGAAAGACACTCTGTATAGATGATGTAGACCTAGATGTTGAAAATTATCAACTTGATCCTACCTTATTGGTTGATGCTAATATTGAAGAAAAAATAGTAGAAAGTGAAAGTTTAGTGAGTCACTTATTAAAATCTAACTGTTTAATTACTAATCAACCTGACTGGGCAAGTATCTACATTCAATATAGTGGTCGAAAAATTTCACAAAAAGCACTTTTAGCTTACTTGATATCATTTAGGCAACACAATGAATTTCATGAACAATGTGTCGAAAGAATATATTGCGATTTAACCAAGTATTGCCAACTTACCGAGCTTACTGTTTTTGCCCGTTATACCAGAAGAGGTGGTTTAGATATAAATCCATTTCGTTCTACTGCTAAATTACACGCGCCAGCAGGAAGAACACTCAGGCAATAGCAATTTTTTGAGTTAAATCAATTATAAGTCATTCTGGATGCTGACTTTTTACTATCTAAGGTTTAGTATTAATTGATATTGTTTAGAATTTAGCGTTCTTTTTTTAATTAATCCTATTTAGTCGCTATACTAAAATATACTGTATTAAGTTCACTCAGCCAATAAAGCACTTTACGGAAGACCGTTTTTTATGAGCAATAACTCAGCCGCCAGCAAAGAAATGATTTTACTAAAGAAAAAACTCGAACTTGCCATTACGTCACGTGCCGATATTGAGACAGACCTTAAGTCACAATCCTCACTGTTAATAAAGTTCATAGAAAAGCTTTCTCTTGTTTGCGAAGGCATAGATATTACGTTAGATAATAAGTTGGCAAAGTTACGACTTTTACTTAAAAAATCGGCCGCTCTTCCTGAAATTCAAGCACATATAGCATTGACATTGCTTATTCTGCAACAGCAATCTCAAGTGAATGCGACTAATCTCAATCTATTACACGAAAGATTCCATATTGCGGGTTTAGCTTTACAAAAGATTAATGGCTTACCCGCCGACTTAAGACGTAAGTTACGCAGCTTAATTACAGAGTCAAAGTATCCAAAAGATGCAGTTGTCCAATATGTGCCGCTACTAAGTCAGCTGTTAGAGTTTTACGATATGGCTTTATCAGCAAAAAATATGGGAACAGCCCCTGCTGCTGAAGTATTAAAACAGCCTAATTCAATGGTAAAAACAGTTGGCGCTAGTGATACTGCAGAGCTTAAATATATAGAACGCTTTGAAAAAATCATTACCGGGTTAGCTGTTTCAGACAACCATGCAAAAGATATAGCTGTTATTAAATCTCAGCTTAATAAAGATATATCTAACAATAAGTTATTACATAATTTATTAACCGTATTTGATGTGATCATTGAAGATTTAAACGATGAAAGAAATACTGCAAAAATATTTCTTTCAACATTAAGTGAGACGTTAACAACGGTTCAGTCGGCAGTAAAAACGGCAGTAACCAGTTGCAAAGCAACTCAATCACAACATAGTATATTAAATGAGCAGCTGCAAAAGCAAATAGTAGACATGGCCAATGGTCTAGACAAAGCAACGTCACTAGCCGACATCAAAGTTGATATTAATGCAAAGTTACGCGTTATTGCTGGCACATTAGAGAAAAAAACAACCTTTGAACGTGAACAACAAGAATCTTTACATTGCCAATTATCATCAATGACCGAAAAAGTTGAATTATTAGAAAAGCAAAGCCAACGTTTTGAAAAACGTATTCAAGAACAGCAAGCAAGAAGTTTACAAGACGCGTTAACCCAGCTAAATAACCGCGCGGCCTTTGATGAATACTTCGCTAAAGAAATTGTACGTTATCATAATAAAAAATTCGAATTAGCTATTGTTGTCATGGATTTGGATAATTTTAAGCGCATTAATGACACCTATGGCCACACAGCTGGTGATAAAACACTACAAGTCATTTCAAGTACGCTTAAGAAAAATATTGGTAATGAAGCCTTTATTGCCCGCTACGGCGGAGAAGAATTTGTGCTAATCTTTTCAGGGTTCAATCAAGAAAAATTAATAGATAGGCTAAACATATTGCGATTACAGGTAGCGAAATTACCCTTTAAATTTAAGAATACTAAAGTCTCAATCACTATGTCTATGGGCGTTAGCCATATTCGAGAAGATGACAATGTGCACATGGCTTTTGAGCGTGCCGATGGTGCACTTTATCAAGCAAAAGAGAAAGGAAAAAACACCGTAGTTTATATATAGCCAACGTCTAAAGTTTTACTTTTTCTCCAATCTTATCCTGAACAGCTAATGATCTTAGCTCATTTCAAGCTATAAGCTTTAAATTTTTGTAAAGGAACGTAATTATGCATACGCAAATAAATCCTGTTGGCAACATGAACCTGTTGTCTCAGTCAGAAATAGAGCAACTTCAACAATCAGCAAACAGTAAAACATACCAGGTCTATCGAAACTGTTCACTCGCAGTATTAAATGCCGGAAGCCATACTGACGATGCAGAAGAGATATATCAAAAATTTCAAGATTTTCAAATTCAAGTCTTACGCCGTGAACGTGGTGTTAAACTTGCTTTAACCAATCCACCCAATGATGCCTTTGTTGATGGCAAAATTATAAAGGGTATTCAAGAGCTTTTGTCTGCCGTTTTACGTGATATCCTTTTTACACATAAGAGATATGAAGTCGATGCTCAGCACACCCAAAAAATTACCGATCTAACGTTTGATATTCTTCGCAATGCGAATGTCATTATTCCTGAAAGTGATCCTAATCTCGTCACTTGTTGGGGTGGGCATTCAATTAGTGATAATGAATATAAATATACAAAAGAGGTTGGTTATCAATTAGGGCTCAGGGGGTTCAATATTTGTACTGGTTGTGGCCCTGGTGCAATGAAAGGACCGATGAAAGGAGCCACCATTGCCCATGCGAAACAACGAAACAAAAATGGACGTTATATTGGCCTAACAGAACCCAGTATTATCGCTGCAGAGCCTCCAAACCCAATTGTGAATGAACTCGTCATCATGCCTGATATTGAAAAACGTTTAGAGGCTTTTGTTAGGATGTCACATGGTATTGTTATTTTCCCAGGTGGTGCAGGAACAGCTGAAGAATTGCTTTATATTTTAGGTATTATGTTAAATAGCAAAAACCAGGCTCAAAAATTACCTATTATTTTAACGGGCCCCAAAGAGAGTGCTGAATATTTTATAGAAATAGATCGCTTTATTGCGACAACTTTAGGTGAAAAGGCGCAAAGTCTTTATGAAATTATTGTTGACGATTCTATTGCTGTTGCGAAAGCTATGCGCCATAAGTTAAATGAAGTCATAACCTACCGCAAAAAGACCGGTGATGCTTATCATTTTAACTGGTCACTTGTCATCGAACCTGATTTTCAACAGCCCTTTGAACCCACACATAAAAACATTGCTAACCTCTCTATTAACTACGATTTAGACAAAGCTACGTTAGCGGCAAACTTACGGCGTATTTTTTCTGCTATAGTAGCGGGTAATGTAAAGTCACACGGTATTAAGGCGATCAGAGATAATGGTCCGTTTGAAATATCGGGTGATAAAATAATAATGAAACTGATGGATAATTTACTTACCTCATTTGTTGAACAACAACGAATGAAATTACCAGGTAGTAAATATGTACCGTGTTATAAAGTAATTTAAGGGTAAATGAATGTCCGCACATCTTGTATTAATTGATGCGTTGAATTTAATCAGAAGAATATACGCTGTTCAGGAGCGTCCTTTTCTTTTTAATAACGAGCTTGCTGAAAATACTAAAAAACAAGTCCTGTTTAATACTCAAAAAGCTTGCGGACAAGCTTTAAGTAAAATACTCGACCACCTTCAACCGAGCCATGCCTTAGCCGTATTTGACAGTGAAAAACCTTGTTGGCGTTATGAGTTATTCCCTGATTATAAAAAAGGCAGAAAAAAGATGGCTGAGCATTTAGCAACAAGCCTGTCTAATATTCAAGATGAATTAATGAAACAACAAGTCGACTCATTAATTCCTGAAGAAGATGAAGCTGACGATATTATTGCGACTTTAGCGATAAAGATGGCATTAAAAGATCAAAACGTGACGATTGTTTCGACCGATAAAGGTTTCCTCTCGTTACTTAGCCCGCATATTGGTGTTTACGACCACTTTAATCGTCGTCATCTTGATACTAACTTTGTGCTAAGTAAATTCAACGTTAAGCCACAGCAATTAATGGATTTATGGACATTAACCGGTGACAATACCAATAAAATACCGGGGGTTGCCGGTATAGGACAAGTAACAGCAGCACAGCTATTGAACAAGTATGGCTCATTGAAGTGCATACTTGAAGCAACAGATCTCAAAGCAACATTGGCTAATAAGCTCGTTGAACACAAAGAACAAATAGCATTGAGCCGAGACCTTTTCACCCTAAAAAAAGACATACCTCTGGGTTTTAACTTAAAAGATATTCGACTTTCATCTTAGGGTTATGTCAGCATAAAAGTCAGTGTTAAACTTTATATAAATTGACTACAATAATGAGCTATTTTTAAGCTTCATCGATGGCTATTGAGAAATAATTTAATGGAATTTGTAATAAATGAATAAGAAAGTTGTCTCTCGTATCTTAATAGCATTAGCCATTTACGGTGTTTTTGTTGCGCTAGTGGTAAACTTTTATGATGACAGTCCTTCTGATATGGAATGGGGTGATCGTGAATCATATAACAAACAGTACATTGGTAAATTAACATTAGAAAAGTTTAATTTTGAACAAGCAATAGAAGAACTAGGCAGCCCAGATATTACCGAAGCGAAAAAAATTGCTGAAGATAGTTTTCAAGTGACCTTCTATCGTACTCAACACGTAAAATCTGACGGGTTTACCACCCAAGATGAATGCACAGCACTGTTATTTAAAAATGGCTCACTTATTGCCATTGGCAACACTGCTTATGAACAATTTCAGCAGCTATAATTGGCGAATTTAAAGCCGGTTTAATAAAACAAAAGTCTAATAACGTTTTATTAAACGATCATCTATACTAGCTGCTATAACATTCACTAAGATAAAACTTACCATGTATATGGCATGAAAGGTTTTATCATAGATTACACACGTACAGCGTGCTATAACAGCACCCGTTTCCTAACTTGATAAACTCTTTTGAAAGGCAAAAAAATGGCTACACAAACCATAACAGTAATTCCTGGCGATGGCATCGGTCCCGATATTATCGATGCTACGATTAAAATTCTAGACAAAGCCGGATGTGGTTTTGAGTATGAATATGCAGATGCTGGTCTTACCGCTCTCCAAAACCATGGTGACTTAATTCCTGAAAGTACATTAGCGCTCATCCAAAAAAATAGAATTGCACTTAAAGGTCCCCTTACAACACCTGTTGGCGAAGGTTTTACCTCTATTAATGTAACTTTACGTAAACACTTTCAACTTTACGCCAATGTTCGCCCTGTTATTTCGTTTAAAGGTACCAAAGCCCGCTACGAAGATATCAATATAATTACCGTACGTGAAAATACTGAAGGTATGTATTCAGGCTTAGGGCAAATTATCTCTGAAGATGGTGAAGTTGCTGAAGCGAAAAGCTTAGTCACGCGAGAAGGTGCAGAACGTATTCTTACATTTGCCTACGAAACAGCAATAAAAGAAGGCCGTAAAAAAGTAACCGCTGTTCATAAAGCAAATATTTTAAAATCAACCTCAGGCTTGTTTTTAAAAGTAGCCAGAGAAGTTGCCACACGCTACCCTCAAATCGAATCCACAGAAATGATCGTTGATAATTGTTGTATGCAATTAGTCATGAACCCTGAACAGTTCGACGTAATCGTTACTACCAATTTATTTGGCGATATTCTATCTGACTTATGTGCAGGTTTAGTTGGTGGTTTAGGTATGGCACCTGGCGCTAATATTGGCGTTGACTGTGCTATTTTCGAAGCCGTTCACGGCAGTGCTCCAGATATTGCTGGCAAAAATTTAGCGAACCCTACATCAGTGATCCTAGCCGCTATTCAAATGTTAGAATATTTAGATATGGGTGATAAAGCACGTAATATTCGTAATGCTATTACGGATGTTATTGCCAGTGGTGATAGGACTACTCGTGATTTAGGTGGTACACATGGTACAACTGACTTTACTGAAGCGGTACTAGAACGCCTATAAGGCTTCAATACCGATTAATAGTTAGCGCTCAATCGCTTTCTAAAAAACAATAAAAAACCGACATCATGTCGGTTTTTTATTGTTAAGCAAAATGAGCCTCGCTATATTTGTTAAGAGATCTGTTTAAAACACAGATAAAATGATCACTTAGTTTCTGTCATTAATCTTTCTCTGCTTTTAGTGGAGGAGGAGATAATAATCTTGCATGTACTGTTATTTCTTCACGGTCATAATAAAGGTGCTTAGCATAAAGTTCATACTTTACTTGATGTTCACTAAAAGCATCTTTAATTATTTGTAAGTCATTAGTGACTTCCTGATAACGGCCTTTCATCGGCAGCTTTAAATTAAATATAGCTTCTTTACAGTAACCATTTAATAGCCACTCAGCCATTAGCTTAGCAACACGCTGTGGTTTTTCAATCATGTCACAAACTAACCAATGAACATTTCTTTTCATCGGTATGTATTTAAAGCCATCCATCATACGGTGTTTAACTTGCCCTGTATCCATTAATGACTCGGCCATAGCGCCATTATCAATAGCAGTAACCATCATGCCACGGCGCACTAATTGATAGGTCCAGCCGCCAGGAGCAGCGCCTAAATCAACGGCATTAAGCCCTGATGTCAAACGTTCATCCCATTCGTCACGCGGAACAAAGTGTAAAAAAGCTTCATCTAATTTTAGTGTTGAACGACTTGGCGAAGCGCTAGGAAACTTCAATCTTGGAATACCCATCGTATAAACAGAGCTATTATCTGCAAGTGAAAAACCAAAGATGGCTTCTTTACCACTTAAAAACAAGCCATGTAAAATCGCGCCATCGTGATTCCCTTTTTCCGTAAGAATTTTATGTTTACGTAATGCTTGGCGTAATGGCACAGACAACTTACGACAGAACTTTGAAAGTTCTTTGCCTTCGTTTGTATCAAGCATTTCCATACGTAAATCGGCATATTGCCATTCATTACCTAATACTTCAGTAATAGCTTCAACACGATTATAATCGGGTAGATCAATTTTATCAGTTACCGTAACAAACCAATCGCGAGCAAATATCAAGCGTCGCAATGGGATGTTTTTCATTAAAACCTCACCGTCTTCGGGATTATTTAAATGAAAATATACTAAACCTTCGTTTTTAGTCAGCTGTAAATAGCCAAATATTTCATTCCACGAGGCTTTTTCTTGAATTTCTGCACCACACTCTTTTTCAAAGCCTGGGCGACAATATAATATAATAGAGGTCATAACTATGTTACCTACAAACGATCTTGATCTGTGCTTGAATTGTGCACAGTTCTATTAATTCCCGCCCAGCTGATACACAACCAACCCAGCGCAAATGATATACCACCAAAAGGAACAACTTTTCCGATCGTGGTAAAATCAAAAAATGTTTTTATATACAAAACACCACTAAAAAGTAAAATCCCAACAATAAAAAAACTCGCCGATAAATATAAAAGATTAATAACTTTAGCAGCATAATGCTTACGTGTTAGCAGTTGCAAAAAAATTGCTACAGAAAACAGTGCTAAAGTATGAAAAAATTGATATTGCAATGCGTGAGCAAGGCGTGATTGTACTTCATTTGGCATGTTCACCCCAGCATGGGCAAACCAAGCGCCGAATAATACAGAAAAACAGCCACTGATACCAACAAATATCATGATGACCGTTAAGTAATTCGCATAAAAGTTATTATTGCTATTTTTCATGCGAGCAATACCTGATTGGCTTCAAGAGACTCATCAATAAAGTTCACCATTTCGTTAACCGCTTTTTCTATATGCTGAATATGAGTAAAGCCTGATTTTATCCGTGGCTTTAAATTATGATCGCCATCTTCAAAGAATACACAACGGCAATGCGCTGAATATTCATATCCCAATATTTCTTCTTTATTACCTAAAGCATCACGTGATCCCTGCAAAATTAAAATAGATTTTTGTGTTTCTTGCAAAGGCGCTAACCTTAATTTTTCAGGCTGTTTCTGAGGATGAAACGGATAACCTAAACACATCACTCCCAAAGCCTTTAACGCTTTATCGCTTGCCAATGTAGCGGCAACTCTGCCTCCCATTGATTTACCCGCAAGAAAAATAGGCAAATGAGTCTCTAATTCGTTAATAACCTTTTCAAAACACTGTAATAACTTTGGCATTCTATCGGGAGGCCTACGGTTACCTTCCGCCAAACGAGCATCCATATAAGCAAAATTAAATCGTAATACATTTATATTTTTCTTATTTAAAGCACGACTGACTTGCTCCATAAATTCATGACTTTTATCAGCGCCCGCACCATGAGCAAAAATAACAAAAGCTTTGGCGGTTGATACCGTATTATTAATCGTTGAAATAGGATGCTCTACTGTACTAGTCATATCGGTCATTTAATTCTTCTAAGTCTTGAGCGACGGTATCAAGGACCCATTCGCGAAAAGCGGCGATTTTGCCAATATCTACTTGCCGCCCTCGACAGACAACATAATAAGCACTTTTACTTTCTAGTACCTCATCAAAGGGACAGATAAGCCTTCCAGCAGCAATATCTGGTTTGGCAAGGAAACTATGGGCTAACGCAACACCTTGTCCATGTAATGCCGCTTGTACAACCATAGCGGAATGGCTAAAAATAGGCCCATGATTAACGTTAGTGGCTTTAACACCGACTTGTTTAAACCATCGCTTCCAATCTCGACGAGAAGTATCATGCAATAAAGTATGGTTAACGAGATCTTCAACTTTACTGAGTGGTTTTTTACCTTGTAAAAGTAGAGGTGAACACACAGGAACAAGATATTCTTTTTGTAATTGCTCTGCGTGTATATCTACCCAATGGCCACGTCCATAATAGATAGCGACATCAACATCTTCAGTAAGCGAATTCTCCGGTTGATCAACCGCTTTAATACGAACATCAATGTCTGGGTGTAAAGCATAAAAAGCGTTCAACCTTGGTACAAGCCACTGAATAGCAAAGCTAGGTTGGGTACTAACCGTTATTGCCCCTTTTTCACCACGTGCTAACAAACGTTCGGTCGCATCATTTATGGCATTAAAAACATCTTTAATATCGAGATAATATGCTTGACCTTCTTCAGATAACAACAAAGCACGATTTTTACGCATAAATAACTTTATGCCTAAAAATTCTTCTAGCGATTTTATTTGATGGCTAATAGCGGCTTGAGTGACGAATAATTCTTCAGCCGCACGGGTAAAACTCAATTGTCTTGCTGATGCTTCAAATGCCCTAAGAGCGTTTAGTGGAGGGAGTCTATTAGACAAAATTCACCTTTTTCTATGATTTTTTTATAATGGCACTCAAAACGAATGCATAAATAACCAACAATAATAAATAACTATCTTTCATTAGTTTTTCTAATGAGAAACATTATAAATTGTCATTTTAAAAGTTGCCAGTGTTAACGTAGAATTCGCTTCATAGATGAAGGACTTCATCTTTATCCCAAAAATATTGGGCTAACTATTGAATGTGATTCCCAACCCATATTCAAGAATTAAGTAAGAAAAGGTCCCAAAACATCTATATGGATATAACGTTTAATTTAAAGGTGACCCTATGAAAGTTTTTAATAAAATCGCAGCATTAACATTAGTAACAACCATGATGTTAGCACAAGTTCAGGCTATCGAATTAGTAGAAGTAGAAACCGTAGCAAGTTTTTCAATTATTGAAGCGGCTCAAAAAAGCCTCGCTGATTCAATGAAATTTGAAACTAGCAAAATAACGTTAGCTAAAGCTGTTATTAACGCTCAGATAGAACAGATTAACGACTTAGAGCAAGCAGATAAGCAAAGCTTTACAAAGTCACTATCGGTTGCTGAATAGCGTTTAGTATGGTTTGATTTTTACCTTACCTCTTAAGCTTTATCTGTAGTTTCTCTAGAACTTCTCGTAAAGTAATGTGTTTTAAATACATCGATTTATAATAGTGTAAAACGAAAAAAAAGGATGCCATAAGCATCCTTTTTTAGATCTTAATCACTACATGCGAATTAACTTGGGAATATACGATTATTTTGCCAAAGTTTACTAAAAATCGTATCAACAGACATTGAAGCCGCTTTTGAAAACTTTTCAGCTAAGGTTTTTTTAATCACGTATTTCAAAGCAATTATTTGATGTGATTTACTGCGCGACTGTAAAAAATCATCACTTGTTTGTATCTCATCAACCAAACCAAGCGCTTTCGCCGTGCTACCAAACCAATGCTCACCTGTTGCTACCTTATCAATATCTAAACTTGGGCGGTGTTCACGAACAAAGTCTTTGAATAATACATGAGTCTCTTCTAATTCTTCAGAGAACTTTTCACGACCTTTATCGGTGTTTTCACCAAACATGGTAACAGTGCGTTTAAATTCACCTGCAGTAAACTGCTCGTAATCAATATCGTTTTTCTTGAGTAACTTATGAAAATTAGGCACCTGCGCAATAACACCTATTGAACCAAGGATAGCAAATGGTGCAGAAATTATTTTGTTAGCAACACAGGCCATCATATAGCCACCACTTGCCGCAACTTTATCAACCGAAGCGGTTAATGGTATCTGGTGCTGGCGAAGTCTATCGAGTTGTGAAGCCGCTAAGCCATAGCCATGCACCATACCTCCGCCACTTTCTAAACGAAGAAACACTTCATCTTCAGGGGTTGCAACGGTGAGTATTGCTGATATTTCTTCGCGTAACCCACTGACTTCTCGTGCGTCAATGCTGCCATCAAAATCAAGCACAAAAATTCGAGGTTCAGCTTTAGGGCTAAAATTCTCATTATCACCTTGAGTTTTAGCTAACTTTTTATCAGCCTTAGCTTTTTCTTTTGCTGCTTTCTTATCTTTCTTCTCTTTTTCTTTAAGCTCATCTTTTGATAATAAATAGTGAATAATATCTTCTTCTACATCACTAAACTCTTCGGATAAGTCGGTAAGCTCTAATTCACCTTTTTTCCCACCCTGCTTCATCGCTGACGATGCAATGAGTGCAACAATGACTACAACAGCAATAACAAAGGTCACTACCTTAGCTAAAAATAATCCATATTCGTATAAAAATTCCAATACTTTCTCCTAATAATAACTTCAGTTCTGTTCAATAACTTATGATATTTGAGGTTAACTTATTAATTTATCTATAGGGTATATGGGGCGTGTTCGGCATAAATAAAGTTAAGAAACTAAAAAGCTATAAAAAAGGTAATAAAAAACCCTCCGAAGAGGGTTTTTAACAGTTAAGCTAAACTTAGCTTTATTTTACAACAGCTGTATCTGTTACTTTAATCTGTTGTCCCATCGTCGCAAAGAATACGGCTACTTGTGATTGCATCTCTTGTGTTGCTCTAGCACTTAACCCGGCGTCAGGTGAAGCGGCAGTAGCACGAGGGTCAAGTATTGAAGTATGATGACCATGAATAAATCTTACCACACCTGAGCCAGCAGTAGTTTCACTAACAGCTTCCAAGCCTAATAAAGCAATAGCAGGTTCAGTGCCTCCCATAGGGGTAAACGGTGCTCTGTTAGTCACTGTTTGGTCTGGAAGGTTATCTGCGCCGTCACCAACAACTTCAATGAAGTGTGTAGGTGTTTGCGTTGCTGCTAATGCTTGTACATAAGCAATAGGATCACCAGAATCAGTAACCGTTTGCGCGGCAAACGTAAACTGCGCGAATCCAGCATTTAATGTTGCTTTTTGCTCAATAGATAAACCATCATAGAAAGCAAAATAGAAACCACTTAGTTCAGCTTGAGTATAATCAGCAGGTAATGTTGCTGCAACTGCTGCAGCAAAATCAGGCGATAATCGTAAAGTTAAATTAGACTTAGTTAAGCCTTCAAATATTGGTGAATCTATACCGAAGTTGGCTAACATTAAACCTGGCATCGCTAAAGAGGTACTAGCAATTTTAAATAATCCGTCAATCTGTGGATTTAGTTCAGTATTTGCTAAACCAACAGCATTCATACCATATATACCTCCTAATGAATGTCCTAGAAGGTGTACTTTAGAACTATCAATTTTAATTGGATTACCATCACTATCAACACCACCTAAGAAATTCATGCCTAAACGCAAACCTAATAAATCAGCGGTACTTTGACGCGTATTATCACGCATACTCAGCATACTACGTAAGTTAATATAGTGTAATGTTGACACTGTAGAGGTATTAATCTCGTCAATACCGTCACCATTAAAATCAAAACCACGGCTACCATGTAATGGCTGATCAATCGCAATAGTTGCGATACCAAATGCCGATAATATACCGGTGATCGGTAACATTTGTTCTTTGGTTGAAGTAATGCCATGCACTAAAATCGCTACTGGCCAACCATTTTCAGGTACTTCTAATGCCGGTAAGCCCATGCTTGCACGTACTGGGTTAGCCCAAACTAAATCAGGGGTAGTCATTTGCACATCAATGGGCAACATCGCACTTGTTGCAGGGATAGGGTTAAACTTAGTTAAATTACGTTCGGTATCAAGAGTGGCTAATACTGGATTTGCGCTTGAGCTTAAATCACGTAAACCAAAATTCATACAAAAACCATCATTAGCATCTAACGCATCAGCAGGTATCGCCGCAGGGTTTGCTGCTGCTAAGCCTGCAAGTGTAGCGCCAGAATCACAACGTGCACGCCACCAGTCATTAACAGGAGCTAATGGGTTTTCGGCAGAAGGTACACCTGAGTAATAAGGAAGTGTAATTGAACCACGCATGTAGTTTGCTGCTGAATATAATGGGATCAAACTTTCTGGAATTGAACCCGCTAATACGTTTGCAACTGAAATATCAGTATCGACTACGCCAATTGCAGGAATTCCTTGTTGAGCATTAGCAACCATTTGAGGTACGCCCGCAGCCATCAAAGACTTAACCGTACTTAATACTCGCGTCGTTGATTGTGTTGTCATTGCAGCGGTATAAACAATAGTATCACTACCAACCCCTGCTGCGACTACAGCAGCTTCATAACTATTAATTGCAGCTTGCAAACCTAATTGCGATGCATTACCTAGTGGTAAAGTATTAATATCTTGACGTGCTAATTCATAGGTAGTTGAACCCGCAATAGCTTTACCATTGTTATCACGAAGGTTGTTCGTCATTACCATAACATAGGTCGTTTCTGCCTTAAGTGGCTGAATTGGGATAAACAAAACATTATCGCCAGACTTTTGCGTAACAAAATCTTGCATGAACACAAGCTCACCAACAACCTTACAGGCAAGGCCACGTGTTACAGCAGTACAGTCACTGTCATTCGCATCACCCCCCATAATTGTTTCAAAAACTCTTACCGACGCAGGTTCTGAAGCACTAGCGGCATCTAAAGAGGTACCCGCAGGGAATTCAATCGCTAAAGGAAAAGGCTGAGAAATGGACCAACCGTCTAGTGCACTAATGGCGACTAAAGGGTCTGAACCATCAGTTGGATCTACAACAGGAATTTCTAACGTACCGTCAACGGTGCCTTGAAAAATCAAGTCATTTGGAATAGAAAGTCCGGCAGCGCCAGCACTTGGGTCAAATTTGACACGCGCGGTTGCTGTTACGGCACTGCCGTTATCAACCACTTCTTTTTGAACATCTTTAATTGATTCATCATCACATGCCGTTAATCCTAGAATACTGGCAATAGCAACACTAAGTACGAGCTTTTTCATTTTATCTCCCCACAGACGAGCTTTATATTATTTAGCTTTTTATGCTTTATTTTTTATTTATTTTTAATTTTATGATATTTCGATCACAAAATTAACTTGTTCGACCAGTTAAACTTAACGCAAGAATTGCCTAAGTGCTAGCGGTTTTTTGTTTTATTATAACTTATAGCGCTATTTTAGCTAAAAATTTCAAATATTACTCGTCAGTCAGTAGGGCAAAGTAGTAGAATTACTCCTCATATTTTCATAAATAATTTGTGTTCAAACTATGTTTAATTACCCAATAACGGCAAAATCTTTAGCCAATAAAATAATTTTAGTCACCGGCGCAGGAGATGGTATTGGTCGTCAAGCTGCATTAACGTATGCAGAATTAGGCGCTACTGTTATTTTATTAGGGAAAACCACAGCTAAATTAGAATCAGTTTACGACGAGATAATTGCTCAAGGTTCAGCTGAACCGGCCATTATTCCACTCGATTTAAAAGGTGCGTCGAAACAAAACTATATTGATATGACCTCAACAATTGTGGATCAGTTTGGACAACTTGATGGGGCATTACTTAATGCTTCAATACTTGGTGAACTTACCCCTTACACTCAGGTGCACGAACAAATTTGGCAAGACGTTATGCAAGTCAATGTAACGGCTCAACATTTGATGGCACAAGCGTTAATTCCTGCATTATTACTCAGTGACAATGCCTCATTAGTGTTTACCACTTCTGGTGTCGGTAACAAAGGTAAAGCTTATTGGGGCGCTTATAGTGTGTCTAAGTTTGCCACTGAAGGACTCATGCAAGTCATTGCTGATGAATACGAAACGAGCACCTTACGGGTTAATGTCATTAATCCTGGTGCAACGCGCACACCAATGCGTGGTATTGCTTACCCAGGAGAAAGTGAGCATGACTCAGCAAAACCAAAAGATATTATGCCCGCTTATGTTTATTTAATGACGACTGATAGTTTGTCGGTTAACGGACAACGTGTTAACGCACAAAAGTAAAATTAAAAAAGGCTGCAAGTGTTAAACAGTTGCAGCCTTTTTTATGCATACATTTTTATCAGTGTATTCACGCGTTATCTTAGTTCTCGTCTTAAAATTTTACCGACATTTGTTTTTGGCAATTCATCTCGAAACTCAACATGCTTAGGAACTTTATAACTGGTTAAGTTTTCTCTGCAATGTTTAATAAGATCTTTATCTGTAAGCGTTTTGTCTTTAAGAACAACAAATATTTTTACTGCTTCACCCGTTGCTTCATGTTCAATACCGATAGCAGCAACTTCTAATACACCTTCATGCATCATCACCACTTCTTCAATTTCATTAGGATAAACGTTAAAGCCTGAAACAATAATCATATCCTTTTTACGGTCAACGATTTTAAAGAAACCTTGATCATCCATAACCGCTACATCACCTGTCGCTAACCAACCTTCTTTGAGGATTTCAGCTGTTTCTTGTTCACGTTGATAATAGCCTTTCATAACTTGCGGGCCTTTAACCCACATTTCACCTGGTTCACCTATTTCTGCGTCACTTCCGTCATCTTTGATGATACGTATATCTGTTGATGAAGCAGGCAGACCAATGTTACCACTGTAACTTTTTTGGTTATAAGGACATAATGTCACTAAAGGCGCACATTCTGTTAAACCATACCCTTCTAATAAACGCGTACCCGTAACACGCTCCCATTCTTCACCTACAGAGCGTTGCACTGCCATGCCGCCGCCTAGTGACATTTTTAACGCACTAAAATCAAGTTCATTAAACCCTGATGTGTTCAATAAACCATTAAATAAAGTATTAACTCCTGTTATTGCCGTGAAGCGATACTTAGCAAGTTCTTTTACAAAACCTGGCATATCTCGAGGATTAGTGATCAACAAGTTGGTACCACCTAACGTCAAAAAAGTTAGACAGTTGGCCGTTAATGCAAAGATATGATAAAGCGGTAAAGCGGTTACAACGAGTTCTTTACCATCTTCCATTAATGGTTTTATTGCAGCTTTCGCTTGTAATAAATTGGCAATCATATTTCGATGGGTCAGCATAGCCCCTTTTGAAACACCGGTTGTACCACCCGTATATTGCAAGAATGCGAGATCTTCACCGCAAAGAACAACAGGCTTATACGTTTTTAGCAGGCCTTGTGAAATAACTTTGTTAAATCGAATAGGATTAGCTAGCTTAAAAGCGGGGACCATTTTTTTAACGTATTTAACAACACAATTAACCACTGCGCCTTTTACCATACCTAGTCTATCGCCTAATGACGTAAGAATGACATGTTCAACAGAGGTATTATCAATGACTTTTTCTAAGGTACTCGCGAAGTTCTCAATGATCAGCATCGCTTTAGTACCAGAATCTTTCAATTGATGCTCAAGTTCACGAGCAGTGTATAACGGGTTTACGTTAACAACCGTTAAACCAGCAAGCAAAGCACCAAATAATGCGATTGGGTATTGCAAACAGTTTGGCACCATAATAGCGAACTTATCGCCCTTAACTAGTCCTAAGTCATGTTGCAGATAAGCAGCAAAAGCTTTTGATTGAATTTCTAAATCTCGGTAATTTATCTCTGCACCCATATTAATAAAGGCAGTACGTTCAGCATAAAGATCAACGTATTTATTGAACATATCAGATAATGAGGAGTATTTATCTGCATCAATCTCAAATGGGACACCAGGTGGATAACTTTTTTCAAGCCAAATTTTTTGCGTTTTTTGCACTTTACGACTCCTCTATTAATAGCTTAACTTTAGACGATTATTGGTTTTATTCGATTAATATTTTTAGTTTTATTGTTTAATCGAACTCGTCATTTTATTTTATATTAATTATTTGAATTATTAAAACGGATGTTTGAATTTTCTTTTTACGTGATTACTGGTCTGATGTCTATAATTTTTGTTAGGGTTTACAGCTTTCTCTTTAATAAATAGCCAATATTAGAAAAAATCAGCTAATAAACTCTAAAATTTGTCTACTGGTGGCCTCAGGGGTTTCCATATGGAAATGATGTCCTCCTATTAATTTATGACTGGAAAAGTGACCAAACAAAGGCGCAAATTCTTTTAAACCACTTTGTACAAAAGACAAACCTTTATCACCATAAATTAATTGTACAGGTATGGAAATATCTTGAATAAATTGTTTCGCTTGTCCTAAAGTAAGACGATACGCAGAACTGGTTCTTAAACGACTATCAGAGCGCCAAAAAAAACCGTTCTTTTCTTTAATGATCCCTCGTTCAACAAGTAATTTTGCCTGTTCAAAACTTAAATCAGACACTTGAACCCTAGCATTAACCGCAGATTCAAGACTTGGATGAATTTTCTTCTTTTTAGATGAGGATGTTATGTCTGCATTACTCTTTAAGCGACTGAGCATCCCTTTACGCAAATGCTCAGTGCTTTCTTGTGCGTCACTACTTATAAAGCCAATAGAATCAAGTAAGGTTAATGATTTAACTTTTTCCGGAAAAGCCGCTGAAAATGCAGAAGAGATCATACCGCCCATTGAATGAGCAACAATATCAATTTTTTGCCATTGATTTGTCTCCCACAGCAGTAACAAATCATAAACATAATCTATAAAGTGATAATGAGCATCCGCACTTCTGTGAGACGACAAGCCATGTCCCGGCCAATCTAATGCGATAACACGCTTACCTTTTAAGTAAGGCATTAATGGTAAAAAGCTAGCTGCGTTATCTAACCAGCCGTGCAGGCACAGCAACAACTCATCATTTTTATCGCCAAAAGCCAAACCAGTCAGGGTCAGTTCACCTAAATTAAAACTAATTTCTTCAATTTTATTTATCATAAAAAAGCTAACTATTTATTTTTTAACAGGCGCTGAAGCTTTACGCACAATTACGCTTCTGGGATAGTACGATGGGCGCTGATAATGCCAGAACGAAGGGGAGTACCAAAAAGGATTATGCGTCATACTTACATCAACTTTCTGAATGTCTTTCCATAAATGTATATACGACGATTTCAGCACAGGATACTTATATTCGTGTTCGCCAATTTTTCCTTCCTCTGAGACTGCAACACTGCCTAAAGCCGTTATACTTCGACCTTCTTTATAAATTATAGGATCAAGTAACCCATTAAAGTAAACACGAAAACGTCCCTGTGTTTCATCACTTTGCTTAGGTCTACCCGATGATTTCAGTGGAAAGTAAACAACTTCCAGCATACTGTTGTTCACATTATTAGTCACTTTAGCAATGACACCGCCCCAGCGAGCGAGCTTGCCCTGTTCACTATTTGTATTATCACGAACCACAGAAAAATTTGTCAGTACTGTCTCTTCAGATACCTGTAAAGCTTCTGGAACTGATGTACAGCCACTCATAAATAAGGCACTTACCCACAAAGGTAACATTAATAGTAGGTTACGTTTTTTCATCATATTTACCTTTTTTTAGACGTTCTTGCTAACCAAACAATACCACCAACACCAATGCTAAACCATACAATAACCCATAAAAATTCAGGTATGCCAGTGAGTTGTGATAATGCGGCACCGTCACCAATATTTCGTCCATCAATCAAGTACCAAGGGCTTTTTACACTATTGAGTAAAATAAGTGCTCCTGTTATTTGTAAACTTATCTGCAAGTAACTTAATTTACTGTATTTAAACTTCAACACAACTAACGCTAATAAAGCGGTGATAATAAGCAACGTTAATAAATCTCTCGCCCAAAAAACAAGAGTCGTTAGTAATAATAAAGCAATAATACCACTCAATATTTGGGCTATTCGTTGGTGCATAGTGGCAATATAATAAATGCCCATCCCCCATAATGCCGCGCCAGCATACCCCATAAAGCTAATCAAAAAACTCATACCACCACGAGTCGTACACAGCCCTGCTCCGTTCGAAAACAATTGAATTTGTACAATAGAACCGCCAGTAAATAAAGCCGCCAAGCCATGACTGATTTCATGAAAATAGCTTTCAAGCCACTTAAAAGGAATCGAAATAATCGGAATTTGACTCAAAATCAAGGCTGCACACAATATCAGCCAAAAGCGATATTTTGTCGAGAAAGGTAACGATTGAGTATTCATATTGTATTTTTCATTATATTTAAGGATAAATTATAAAATGACAAAAAGTGATTCAGCGCGGTTGTTACGCGAGTAAATCAACACCAAATACCTGCTTAATACTCTCACGTTGAGCAATGTTGTCTATTGAAGAGTATGCCGCAATTGCCGTTTGGTTTTGTTTTGATGGGGAGTCATAGCTCGCTTGGCTACCATTCTTATCAGCACTTTGCGGGTTACTTTGGCCTGAAAAAGCATTATTACTTTGTAAAGATGTTCGAGATGAACTTTGGTTGAGCTGTGCTTGTTGATTTTCGAATTGGGCTTGTTCAACCAGAGCAAGTGCTTGCTCATCAATATCAAAACGCTCAACTTGGGCTGCTTGTTTGCTTTGCTCTTGCGTTTGTTGCGCACTTTGCTTATTACTTTTTTCTACTTGCTGCGTGCTTTGCTGCGTTTCTTGTACACGAAAACGGTCACGTTGCTCAGCAACCTGATTTGGGTTATCAACCGACAAAGATCCGCTTGATTGGGGCGTGTACGAACTTGCACTATTTATTTGCATACTTTAAATTTACCAAAGTTTTGTGAAATCACAAAACTTTTTGTGTTTTTCTTAAAATAAAATCAATTATCTGCCTGGCAGTTTTTTCCATGAAACGGTATCACGTACATAAACAGGCTGCGCATTTTCAGCACTTACCGCCATTCCTTTTGAAAAGTAGTACAGACCAATATCTAACAATTCTTCCGCATGAGGAAAAATTATTTCTGGCGTTCCAGCATTAATTTTTAAGGTTTCAAGTTCTGTTTTATAAGCGTCCCATCCTGTACCGACACCATAAACCTGTTGATTTTCAGTTAAAAAGCCACTCAAATACTCCGCTAATTTGGCAGGAGGTAACACCGTATCATCAAGGGCAGCTTCCATAATACCTTGTGCATTTAACTGATAATAACCTGCATAAACTTCTGACATACGGGCATCAATAGTCGCGATGACCTCAACTTGTTGATGCAATCTATAAGCCTTTTGCGCCATCGCTTGTAACGTTGACACGCCAACAACTTTTAGGTCTGCCGCAAAAGCTAAACCTTGTGCAACGCCAACGCCAATTCGTACCCCTGTAAAACTTCCGGGTCCTTGTCCAAAAATAAGCCCATCTAATTGCGCTAATTTTATATCTGCTTTTTTAAGTAAGCGGTCAATCATCGGCAGTAAGAGTAAGCTGTGTGATTGTGGGGCTAACTCAAACTCACTGATCGTTTGGTTATTAAAGGTTAATGCGACTGAACATGCTTCAGTTGAAGCGTCTATTGCCAAAAAATTCAAATTATTCTCTCTAAAATGTGTCGTTATTGCTTTTTAAATTATCTGTTATTTCGATAACGTGGTCAAAAATCGGCTTGCTTGCTCAATATCTCGACTGCGTTTCATCGTTGGTAAGCTTTTTAAAAAGACTTCACCATAAGGTCGATTCACTAGCCTATCGTCGCATATTACCATGACGCCTTGGTCGGTAACATCTCGAATTAAACGACCAACGCCCTGTTTTAATGCTATAACAGCTTGCGGTAATTGAATTTCAGCAAAAGGATCGCCACCACGACGTCGAACATCCTCACAACGCGCCTGCAACATGGGGTCATCAGGCGAAGCGAACGGTAATTTATCAATGATCACACAAGTTAATTTGTCGCCTCGCACATCAACGCCTTCCCAGAAACTTGCCGTTGCCAATAAAATCGCTTGCGGATTATCGATAAAAGCAGCTAATAAAAGTCCTTTACTCATTCGCCCCTGCACTAATAAGGGGGATTCAATCTTTTCGGCTAAAATATCAGCCACTTGATTTAACATTCTATAGCTCGTGAACAATAAGAAACAAGCGCCCTGACTCGCCAAAATTAAAGGTATTGCTAATTCAGCTAATGCTAATGCTCGACCATGGTGCTGAGCATCAGGTAAGTAACGTGGCACCACGAGTTGTGACTGCGCTTGATAATCAAACGGACTATCAACAAGTAACGTTGCCGCTTTAGTTTTGGCTAAATTCAACCCTAATTGCTGAGAAAAATGATCAAAGCCACCATTTACTGCTAAAGTGGCTGAAGTAAACACCCAACCCGCCTCTGATTTAGCAATATAGTCACTAAATTTGTCAGCAACACTTAAGGGAGTTAAGTGTAAGACCACATGCCGACGAGTCGTTTCATACCAAAAACTCATACCATCTATGTCAACATTCGCCATAATGTCGTATTTAGCAAGTATATCTACCGCACGCTCATAACAATTATCAATGGCTTCATTACGTGAGATACATAATTTAATCACTTGATACAGAAAATCGAGATCAGTTTTTAATGCAGCAAATGCCTGTTCAAATCTTGGTTGACGATATTTTTCTCGCCAATTGCCTCGTTCTGGATCATGGTAAAATAACAACCTAAACTCTTGTGCAGCCTTTTGACATTTCTCCGCCGCTTTTCCGAGTTGCTTCACATCAGTCAATGTTGTTTTATATATTTGAATAACATCAGAGCATAAATCAAGCACTTGCTTAGTAGAAAAAGCTTCACCAAAGTATTCACTCGCAATATCAGGAATTTGATGAGCTTCATCAAAAATGACCACATCAGCCTTGGGAATAAGTTCACCAAAACCGGTATCTTTTAGCGCCATATCAGCAAAAAACAAATGGTGATTAACCACCAACACATCAGCGTCAATGGCTTTTTTACGTGCTTGAACTAAATAACAGTCGTCAAAATTAGGGCAATCTTTTGCCAAACAATTATCGGTGGTACTGGTAACAAAAGGAAATATGCCGGAGTCTTCGGCTACATCAACTATTTCGCCAATATCTCCGCTACGGGTTGATGTTGCCCATGAACGAATTTTGACAAAATCTGTCAGCATTGCTGCATCCAATTGCCCTCGCTCTTTTACATAAAGTTCAAGGCGATAAATACACAGGTAATTTGCTCGCCCTTTTAGTAAGGCAATTTGCACATTAGTCGCCATGGCATTACGAATAAGCGGAATATCTTTATGAAACAATTGCTCTTGTAAGTTTTTCGTCCCCGTTGAAACAATCACTTTTTTTTCTGAAAGCAATGAAGGTATCAAATAAGCAAAGGTTTTGCCGGTCCCCGTACCTGCTTCAACAATTAAGCAACTTTTATGTTCTATGGCGCGTTCAACATCTATCGCCATATCAATTTGAGCCTGCCTCGGAGAATAGCCGGAAAGCACTTTAGCGAGAATACCTGAGGATGAAAATGCTTGTTCAACGAGTGTCATGAAAAATACTACTAATAAATATTGTTGCCAGTATAAAGAATAAAAAGCCAGAGAGAAATACACATTCCATTAATGTAGTCTGTGTTTGATAAAAACTTTAAACAAAAAGATCTAAATGATGGATGTCTTCATCAAGTTCATCATGTTTTTTTACGGGGTGAATCAGCTCTTCTTTGTGGGTGATCACTCCTGATATGTCATCTACACGATTGTCGGCAATATCGTCTTCAACCTCTAATATACTCTCTGGGTGCTGATTCTGATTTTTGTGCTCTTGTTTTTTTTCTGAATTCTCTTTAGAAAAGTCAACATAGTTTTCATGACTTTCAATATGATCAGGGTCATCCGTTAACTTATTAATTGAAGGCTCTTTAGCTAAAGCTTTTACACGTAAGCGTTCTGGTTTAATTTGCACCTGTACAACACGTGTTAATACGGTGGTAAAAATATCCATTAATTGTTTAACCTTTTATTAACCTGTTAATTTAAGTATCGACCATTTTTTAGAATTCTTTATAACCTTATGCGATTATTTTATAAGAACAACTTATTTATTACTTGCCCATTATAAAAATAATCAGTACTGTAAGTACCAATTAGAGAATAATCTTAACGAAATGAATCTTTCGTTAAATTATTTACCATATTAACAGTACAAGTTAAGTAACTTGTTAGTAAATAAAAACAGATAACGAGTACAATATGAACATTAACCTAAGCACATTACATCGCCATCATCACCATATCGATTAGCCGCTCAGGTTCATTCGCTGAGGGGCATTGACCTTTCGGCGAGTTATATAACTCAGATCTAACCCCCGAAAGAGTCTATCTCTCTCGGGGGTTTTTCGCATTTTATAGGCCTTGAAATTGTATATACACGTACCACAATTTTGGTCAAAGATTTTACTAAAGGAAATACAAACATGACAACAGAAACTCGCTTACGCATCGCTATGCAAAAATCAGGTCGTTTAAGTGACGACACTCAAGCTTTACTCAAACGTTGTGGTTTAACGCTCAATGTTACTGACCGACGCTTGTTAGCACATGTTGCTAATATGCCTATCGATATCATGCGCGTTCGTAGCTCTGACATTCCAGGTTTAGTTATGGACGGGGTTTGTGATTTAGGTATTGTCGGTGACAACACCTTAGAAGAAGCCGCGTTAGAACGCGAACTCATGGGTCAAAAGTCTCAATATATTCGTACTTCACCCCTTAACTTTGGTGGCTGTCGTTTATCGATTGCGATGCCTGAAGGTTTTGATTATCAAGGCATCAAAAGTTTAGACGGTTTGCGTTTTGCAACCACTTACCCGCAGCTACTTAATCGTTATGCAAAAGACAAAGGTATCAATGTTGAATTTTGTTTATTAAAAGGCTCCGTCGAAGTTGCACCGCGTGTTGGTTTGTCTGACGGTATATGTGACTTAGTCTCAACCGGCGCAACATTAGAAGCTAATGGTTTGGTTGAAGTTGAACAGATTTTTAAATCTAAAGCATCTCTTATTCAAACAGCTGACCCATTATGTAGTGAAAAGCAAAGTATTCTCGATACACTACTGCCACGTATTCAAGGGGTCATAAAGGCAAAAGAAAGCAAGTACATTATGTTACATGCACCAAAAGACAAAATAGCTGAAGTAAGTGCCCTTATGCCAGGTAAAGAAACACCCACAATTTTGCCTTTGGCCGGTCGAGATGATTTAGTTGCGGTACATGTTGTTGCGACAGAAACTTTCTTTTGGGAAACCATGGAAAAGCTTAATGCACTAGGCTGTAACTCTATATTGGTTATGCCCATTGAAAAAATGATGGGTTAATGATCATCATCTTCACGACAAGTAAAGTATAAAGGTTAGGATTAAGGTAATGGAAAATAAAATGATTGATTGGCAAGCATTATCAAAACGTGAGCAGCAATCAGCGCTAGCTCGACCAGAGATAAATGAAAGCGGCTTACTTTCGCAGCAAGTTGAAAACATATTAAATAACGTGAAACGAAATGGCGACAAAGCGCTTTATGAATTAACGGAGAAATTTGATGGTGTAAAGCTGACAACATTAACCGTTACTGATGAACAAATAACAACAGCACGAGCAGCATTGTCGGCTAAAAGATTAAAAGCCATTGAAACCGCCTATGGGCAAATCAAGCGTTTTCATCAAGCACAATTATCTGAAGATATTACCGTAGAAACGGCACCTGGTGTACGTTGTACGTTAAAAACGGAAGCAATAGAAAGCGTTGGTTTATATATTCCTGCCGGTTCTGCTCCATTGCCTTCAACGGTATTAATGCTTGGTGTTCCATCGCAGCTAGCAAAATGTCCACGTACTGTTTTAGTTTGTCCTCCTGACATTAACGGTAAACTTGCTGACGAAATTCTTGTTGCCGCAAAATTATGTGAAATTGATGAAATTTATACGGTCGGTGGCGCACATGGTTGTGCAGCAATGGCTTTTGGCACTGAGACAATAAAACCCGTTAACAAAATATTTGGTCCTGGCAATAAATATGTTACCGAAGCGAAAAAGCAGCTGGCTCAGCAAATAAATGGTTTTGCTATTGATATGCCTGCAGGCCCTTCTGAAGTTTTAGTTATTGCTGATGCAAACGCAAAAGCAAGCTTTATCGCTGCTGACTTGCTCTCTCAAGCGGAGCACGGTCCTGATAGCCAGGTTATTTTATTATCTGACAGCGCTGAATTAATCGCTAACGTTCAACGTGAGTTATTAACTCAGGTAGCCGTACTGTCTCGCCAAAAAATAGCAGAACAAGCGCTCACTCAAAGTCGATTAATTTTAGTTGATAATTTATCAACAGCGGTTGAGGTCTCTAACCGTTATGCGCCTGAGCACTTAATCATTCAAACTGATAATGCCCAAGAATTATTAAAAACTTTACGTAATGCTGGTTCAATATTTGTTGGTGAATATACCCCAGAGTCTGCAGGTGATTACGCCAGTGGTACCAATCATGTTTTACCCACTTACGGTTATTCAAAGGTCATTTCTAGTTTGTCATTAGCTGATTTTTCTCGACGATTTACGGTGCAAGAAATCACTAAACAAGGCTTGATGAATATTGCCGAATGCATAACTGAGCTAACGGATGCTGAAGGTTTAGATGGTCACAAACGAGCCGTAACGATCAGGTTAGAGGAATAATTATGTCAACAATAGCCGATAAACTTGCCCGCGAAGAACTTGTTGATATGGTGCCCTATCAATCAGCAAGACGACTGTATGCAAGTGGCAGTGACTCATCTTCGACAACAAGTCATAAGATTTGGCTTAATGCCAATGAAGCCTCTGGGCCGGGAATATATACTTTAAATAGTAGCTGTATTAACCGTTATCCAGACTTTCAACCTGATAATTTAATCAAAGCTTATAGTGAATATTCAGGGGTAATGCCAACCAATATTCTTGCTACTCGCGGCGCTGATGAAGGTATTGAACTTATCATACGTACCTTTAGTAAAGCTTATCAAGACAGCATTTTAATCTGTCCGCCGACCTACGGTATGTATGCGATTAGCGCTGAGAATCACGGTGCAGGTATTACGCGCGTACCATTAGTTGATAACCAACTTGATATTGAAGCAATGAAAGCTCAAGTGGGTAAAGTAAAAGTGGTTTTTTTGTGCTCACCCGGCAACCCAACAGGTAATGTATTAACAACCAACTCGATTCGTGCAGCACTTGAGATGTTTGGTGACACCGCGATTGTTGTTGTTGACGAAGCTTATATTGAATTTAGCCCTGAAAAGAGCACGGCGAATTGGTTAAAAGATTACCCACAGTTGGTTATACTAAGAACGTTATCGAAAGCATTTGCACTCGCAGGCCTACGATGTGGCTTTACCTTAGCTAACGCAGATATTATAACAATGCTCAGCAAGGTTATTGCTCCTTACCCAATATCAGCGCCCGTCGCTGATATTGCAAGCTCCGCATTGGCAAAAAAAGGGCTTGAACAAGTGACTATCCGTGTTCAAGAAACCGTAATTTTACGTATCCAACTATTCGATTGGCTGAAAGGCCAAGACTGGTGTGTTAACGTTTTTAATAGTGATGCTAACTTCATTTTATTTCGCGCCGTAGATACAGATACCAAAAACTTTATTTTCGATTGCCTTAAACAACAAGGTATTTTAATTCGCGACCAATCAGCGCAACAGCAATTAGCCGATTGCTTACGTATTAGTATTGGTAGTGAACGTGAGCTATCGCTACTCAAAAACACGATCGCCAATGCCTTTTCACAAGTTAAATCAGAGACCTAAAAATGCTCAATACAAAAAAACAAAACATATTATTTATCGACAGAGATGGTACTTTAATTGAAGAGCCAGTTTCTGATAAGCAAGTAGATACCCTTGAGAAATTAGTTTTTGAACCTAACGTCATCCCTGTCTTATTAGCACTGCAAAAAAAGGGCTTTCGTTTAGTCATGGTGTCAAACCAAGATGGTTTAGGAACGATTAGTTATCCACAAGCCGACTTTGATTTACCCCACAACAAGATGATGGATATATTTTCATCACAAGGCGTTATATTTGATGATGTACTGCTTTGCCCACATTTTGACAATGAAAATTGCAGTTGTCGTAAACCGAAACTTGGCTTAGTCAGTGATTACTTACAGCAAGGTAAAGTCAACTTCGAAAATTCTTTTGTCATTGGCGATCGTGAAACCGATATACAACTTGCTGCTAACATGGGTATTGAGGGAATAAAATATAACAGAGAAAACTTAAATTGGTTGGCAATCTCAGCACAATTATTGAACCAACAACAACGTGAAGCTAAAGTTGTTCGTACCACCAAAGAAACCAATATTAATGTTAGCGTTAATTTAGATAAAATCGGCATCGTAAAAATTAATACCGGCTTAGGCTTTTTCGATCACATGCTTGAGCAAATCGCTGCTCATGGTGGTTTTTCATTAGACGTTAGCGTCGATGGTGATTATCACATTGATGAACATCATAGTGTTGAAGATACCGCTCTAGCACTTGGTCAAGCACTGAGAAAAGCATTAGGTGACAAACGTGGCATTGGTCGTTTTGGTTTTGTACTGCCGATGGATGAATGTCGCGCGGAATGCTCTATCGATTTATCAGGTCGTCCGTGGCTTGAATTTGATGCTGACTTTACAGATAACAGAGTAGGCAATATGTCGACGCAAATGGTTTCACACTTTTTCCGTTCACTTGCAGACTCGATGGCAATTACCCTGCACCTTTCAACAACCGAAGGTAACTGTCATCACCAAGTAGAAAGTTTATTTAAGGTGTTTGGCCGAGCATTACGCCAAGCAATTACGGTAAGTGGCGATGTACTCCCTAGCACTAAAGGTACTCTGTGATGTCTGCTGAAAAAGCAACCATGAACGTTATTGTTGATACTGGCTGCGCCAACTTATCATCAGTAAAATTCGCGGTAGAACGGTTAGGTTTTCAAGTCATCATCACTGATGATATTGAGACGATTAAAAAAGCTAAAAAAGTGATACTGCCCGGTGTTGGCACTGCAAAACATGCGATGGCAAATATTAGAGCTAAGGGGTTAGTAGAAACATTACAAAACTTAACTCAACCTGTTTTAGGTTTTTGTTTAGGCATGCAGTTAATGTGTAATTCATCATTGGAAAGCAGTGAGGGTGAAAAAGTTGAATGTTTAGGTATTATTGACACCGATATTGTCCCCTTGAATGCTAAAAACAATAGACTGCCCCATATGGGCTGGAACACGCTAACTTCTATGACTGATCACCCAGTATTTAATGGGATTAATATCGGCGACTATTTTTATTTTGTCCATAGCTTTGCTGCGCCAATAAGTGAATATACCGCTGCAGTTTGTAAATATGGCAGTGAATTTTCAGCAGCTATCACAAAAAATAACTTTATTGGTTGTCAATTTCATCCTGAACGTTCAAGTGAATTAGGCAGTAAAATTATTAAGAATTTTTTAAAGCTCGACTCAACAGAGATACTGACATCATGATGATACCCGCAATAGATTTAATAAACGGCGAAGTAGTCCGGTTATTTCAGGGCGACTACAACCAAAAGACGAACTACCAATACACGGTTCAAGAGCGTCAGCAAGCGTATGCTAAATCAGGCGCAACCGTGATGCACTTTGTTGATTTAGATGGCGCAAAAGATTCCACTAAACGTCAACTTGAAACCTTAAAAACCGTTGTTAAACACCCAACCATGACCATACAGGTGGGCGGAGGTATACGCTGCGAAGAAGACGTAAAACAACTATTAGCACTTGGTGCCGACCGTGTGGTTATTGGTAGCTTAGCGATTAAGCAACCTGAACTCGTTACTCAATGGGTAACGACCTATGGCAGTGAAAAAATTGTCTTAGCCCTTGATATTAAAATTGATGCCAACGGTAATAAAACACTGCCTACCCATGGCTGGATTGAAGACAGTGGCGTTAATTTAGAAGACTTGCTTGCCCAATACCAAGATGCAGGCATTAAACACGTGCTCTGCACTGATATCAGTAAAGACGGGACATTAACAGGAACCAATGTTGATTTATATCGAGAGGTTTGCGCAAAATATCCAGATATCCAGTGGCAAGCTTCAGGTGGTATTGGCAGTCTTGAAGACATAAAAGCACTGATTCCAACCGGTGTTAGTGGTGTTATTCTAGGCCGCTCATTACTCGAAGGTAAATTCACACTTGAAGAGGCAATTGCATGTTGGCCAAATGCTAAGGGTAAAGTCTAATGTTAGCAAAAAGAATTATACCTTGTCTTGATGTTCGCGATGGCAAGGTCGTTAAAGGTATTCAATTTCGAAATCATGAAATAATAGGTGATATTGTTCCTCTTGCGCAAAAATATGCACAAGCCGGTGCTGATGAATTAGTTTTTTATGATATCACTGCCAGCGCTGATGATAGAGTCGTTGATAAGAGTTGGGTTAGCAGAATAGCAGAAGTTATCGATATCCCTTTTTGTGTTGCTGGTGGTATAAAAACAGAGCGAGATGCAAAAGAAATATTAATGATGGGCGCAGATAAAATATCGATAAACTCCCCTGCTTTACGAGACCCTGACTTGATCACCCGCTTAGCTGATGTATTTGGTCAACAATGCATTGTTGTTGGTATTGACAGTTTTTATGATAAAGAAACCGGTTTGTATCAAGTTTATCAGTTTACTGGTGATGAAACCCGTACTCAACAAACGAAATGGACAACGTTTGATTGGATCAAAGAAGTGCAACAACGTGGGGCTGGTGAAATTGTTCTAAATTGCATGAACCAAGATGGTGTTCGTCAAGGGTATGATATTGAGCAATTGCAAAAAGCACGCGCTGTGTGCAATGTTCCCTTAATAGCTTCGGGGGGAGCGGGCGAAATATCACATTTTTCTGACGTTTTTAAACAAGCCGATGTAGATGGTGCATTAGCGGCGAGTGTTTTCCATAAAGGTATCATTGAGATGAACGAATTAAAACAAACGTTGAAAAGTCAAAATATAGAGATCAGATTATGTTAGTTAACCTAGAGAATATCAACGAATTAGCTTGGGCTAAAATGGCTGATTTAATACCGGCAATTATTCAGCATCAAGATACGGGGGCCGTGCTAATGCAAGGATATATGAATATTGAATCCCTTGAAAAAACATTAACCACAGGCAAAGCCACTTTTTTTAGTCGTTCAAAGCAAGCGCTTTGGGTAAAAGGTGAAACGTCAGGAAACTTTCTGAATGTTAGCCAGGTTTTGACAGATTGTGATAACGACAGTTTGTTAATTGCTTGTCGGCCTATCGGTCCTAGTTGTCATCTGGGTACAGAGTCTTGTTTCCCTGAACAAAAATTAAGCCAACAAAACTTTCTGAGCAAATTAGAACAAGTCATTGCCAGTAGAAAAGGACAAGACCCGGAAACAAGTTATACCGCTCATTTATTTTCTCGTGGCACAACCAAGATAGCTCAGAAAGTGGGTGAAGAAGGTGTTGAGGTTGCACTCGCCGCTGTTGCAGAAACAAGAGATGATTTACTCGGAGAATGCGCAGATTTGTTTTATCACACGCTCGTTTTACTTCAAGATCAGAATATTGATATGTCAGAGGTCATGGCTGTGTTGCAAAAGCGCCATAACAAATAGATAAACGAATAGCTGTGCTGCTTATAAAAACTCATAGGCAGCTCATTTTTTATAAACCCTGATAAAATCAAGGTTTTAAATGCTCAATAGTACAGTTAACTAAACCGCTAACTTCTCTACACCCCTTATTTTATATAGTATAAAAATCAGCTAATCGCTAAAACTATTGACATTTACATAGAACAGCGTATATTTTTCTCGAGAAAATGGATGATAAAAAACAGCTAAGGAATAGCAATGTTTAAATACTGGTCAATAAAAAGTTACGGCACAAAACTTCTTCCAACCCTTGAAAGAAATTTTGGCTGCAAACAATACTACACTGCTTCTGAAGTGCGTACGACAATATTTCAAAACAACTTTTCTCCAAAATACTTACCTTTAGGCTACATACTCTTTCTTGATGATATTTCATTAAAAGAGACGATGTACATTGAGTTTCCTCAAGTAAATATTAGTGAATATCGTAAAGACATTTCCAATTACTTAACAAGCAAAAGTTATCATGGTTATTTACAAGTGCTTCATCACTAAGCATATAGGTTATTAACTTTACCTGTATCAAAAATCATGAAAAAATAGCCTTTTTTCTCATCGTAATAGGTAAGATAATGACTATAGCTTGGCAAGTAAAAAATTTTAAAGATCTCAATATTGATGAACTATACGAAATATTAAAACTGCGTATTGATGTCTTTGTTGTTGAGCAAACTTGTTTTTATCCTGATATAGATAATATTGACCGACATAAAGATACTGTCCACCTATTTTGTTATCTAGAAGGTAATATTGCAGGCTATTTACGTATTTTAGCCAAAGGTCAAAGTTACGATGATTATATTGCAATTGGTAGAGTTATTGTGGCAGCACAAGCGAGAGGCACAGGTTTGGGTCATCGGCTAATGACTAAAGCTTTAACCGTTTGTCAACGGTACTTTCCCGATCAGAAAATAAAAATATCAGCACAAGAACACCTAGAAAATTTTTATAATAAACATGGTTTTGAACGTGTATCAAAAATGTATTTAGAAGATAATATTCCGCACATTGCCATGTTATTAAAGACGGTTAACTGATAAATAAACGTATATTTTCAACCGCTAAAATAAGAATAACGATAAATAGTGAGACCATACCTATTTGTCGCTGTTTTGAAAGTCCTGTTGTTTTTGATAGTCCTATAGCATGTAATATTCGGCCAATAAATAAAACCGCTCCTAGAAGGTGCAACGCTATAGGGTTTGCTCCATTGACTTCATATATTCCTAACATCAATAACGCTAAAGGAATAAATTCAGCGAAATTACCATGCACACGAATAGCTTGTGCTAATGCCTGATGACCACCATCACCAATCCCTGTTTTAAACTGTAAACGTAACCGGATAATATTCATGGCTAAACCAACAAATAAAAGTGCCAACAAACTCGTATAAAGACCGGTTATAGATAAACTGACTATCATTGTATTTCTTCTTATATTTATAAATGAGATATTATAGTTTACGTTCTAAAATCTATTTTGATAGGGAAAAACATAAATTTTCGACATGTAAAACAAAAAAGTTCGCCGAAGCGAACTTTATATTAATTATTTTATGACGAGTAAGGATTATCAATAAACTTATTTCGCTTAACTTAGTTCATCAGCAATTAAGGCACTCACTTCTTCAACAGGCTTAGTACCGTCAATAGTCAAGTATGAACATGCACCGGCTTTCGCTTCACTTTGATAATACGCCACTAATGGTTTAGTTTGTTCATGATAAATACCTAAACGTTTACGAACAGTAGCTTCTTCATCATCAGGGCGAATAGACAAGCTTTCACCCGTATCGTCATCCTTACCTTCAACTTTAGGTGGATTATAGACTAAGTGATAAACACGACCAGAACCAGCATGAACACGACGACCACTCATGCGGTCAACAATAACTTCATCTGGCACATCAAATTCAATAACACTATCAACTGATACACTATTATCTTTCATGGCGTCAGCTTGTGGAATGGTACGAGGAAAACCATCAAGTAAGAAACCCGCTTTACAGTCATCTTGTGCAATGCGTTCTTTTACTAGACCAATGATTAAGTCATCAGAAACTAATTGCCCAGCATCCATAACCGCTTTAGCTTTTTTACCAAGTCCTGTACCTGCTTTAATTGCAGCACGTAGCATATCGCCCGTAGAAATTTGTGGAATACCAAATTTAGCCATTAGAAATTGTGCTTGCGTGCCTTTGCCAGCGCCCGGAGCACCTAATAAAATAATGCGCATAAAATATTGCCTTATATGTTTAATATACTAATTGGGCTGTTGTACTTGTGTACAACATACCGCTAATATAACAGCCAAATGAGTATTTTTTGAATGTGCAACACTATACAAGTTCAGTTGTAGTCAAACAAGTAGCATTACCGCTCTATCATCAAAAAAGACCGTTAAAAGACATTTTTTATACTAAAGTCTATGCCTTTGCGGCTCTGTTAATTAGCTATACCAACATAAATCATATAAATATAATAACCAAATGTGATACTGATGTCATATTACATCCCTCTCTCCCCAGGAATTCTAAAAAATGAGAGCTATTCTGTATTGACTCTTAAGCATTCAAAAAATCAATCGAGTAACGCTCATTAAGCCTCGTGTTTAGGACAATAATCCGATAATAAACATATCTTTTGTTAGCGGTTCTTTATTGACCACTTAACCTTTTACCAAAAGAAATAGCATAAGCGGGTGAGCGCATTTTTAACACCGGATCCGCGCTTGGTGTAAAGCCTGCGGACATCATATTAGGATCAAAGTTAATATTTTTACACGCATCACCACCACTCGCATTAACGGTTACAGTACCTAGTATTACTTGAGGGCGTTCATTCGGCCACTGTTGTGAGGGATCAATAACACTGTCTTCAGCTTCTCCTAAGCTTGCCATAATGGTAAAACGAACCGTTTCATCTTTAAGTTGTTGCGCGAAAGTATCAGCTAAAAACTCATTTGGCATCTTAGCTGCTTCTGCTTTTTCGAGTGTTTTTACACCTAAGCTTGGCTGAATATTCCAACGAAATTTAGTTTTCTGTCCATTGGGTTGATCAAAGTAGAAAGTGTGCAAACCAAAAAATGCAGTATTCGCAAATGACGCAGCTGTTTTAGCCGTTTTATTCCACATTACGTTAGCTTGCACACTCGGGTTCTGCTGAATAAATGCCACTGTTTTAGCCGGATCAGGCTTTCCGTTTTCATCAGGAAGAAGTGTTGATAAAAATCCATAAAAAGTTTCAGGGTCTTTGCCAGCAAACACAGGAAAATTGTTACCTGTAAAAGTATGTAAAGCGCCATTAGGTAATTTTATTTGCATGCCCATGCCCCGAGTACCAGGGGATTTTTCATCACTGTTTGGGTTAGTCCCCCCTAATGAAAAGCGCATCGACACCGGCAGTTCACCATTTGAGAGTAGCGCGGCTCCTGAAAAGTGCTTATTAGGTGCTGGCATAAAAGTGCCCAAAGCACATAAACCTTTAGCATGTGCCTTTCTAAAACCAGGATATTTTCCTCCTAGCTTTTCGAACATTTCAACTAAATCATTTGCTTCAATTTTCTTTTCATTTGCTAAAGCATTCGATGTTGTAGCCGTGCCAGTAATGAGAAGAATAGCGGTTATACTTGAGGTGATAATATTATGCTTCATTTATATTCCTTAGTCTTATTGTTATACAGATAGCTAAAATTACGAAACTTTATAACCTTAAGATCATAATGTTACCTACAATGATAGCAAAAGATATTCGCAACACACACATTCTCCCGCATAGTGTATACCTGTTTAGGTAAATAAATTTTGGGGAAATATAGCCCTCCTTTTGTAGAATTTTAACATTGATCTGTTAACGTAAACTTAAATGCTACGATTAACAAAACTTTAACTTAATATGAACCAGAGAAGGCTTCTTTGATGTAAATGTAACGAAAAGCCTTGTCGTTGTTATGTTTTTTACATTATTAGTGTTTTCATTGCTCATGCTATAGAAAAAGAGGCCATTAATGTCTATGTGTATCACCTAAAACCTCGATTTATTATTCACTTAAAAAAGGAGCAAGGGCTTTATTATGATTTTTCTGCTTATTTAAATAGTAAGAGTGAAAAGTATCGTTTTAAAACCGTGTTTATTCCTCGCAAGCGCATCGACCACATGATGGTGCAAAACACATTAAATGGCATATTACTGGGTGTAAATCCTATTTAGTTTAAGAACAAAGAAGAAAATAAATACCTGTGGACTTCAGATATTTTCATTGACCAAGATGAAGTTATCTCTCTAACAGATACCCCTATTGAATATACCAATCCATCCTCCTTAAAAAACCTTGAATTTGGGGGAGTTAGAGGGTTTTATTACTATGGTATAAATGAGTTGGTCGCTAAAAATGAAATAAATCGCATTAACACAATTAGCGAGCAGGCATTAATTAACATGCTTATAAGTAAGGGGATTGATAGCACAATAACCAGTCAGTCTACATTTAATTATATTACTAGACAAAGTAAAAAACGCGACCTCTTTCATGTCTCTCTTCATCGACACGATAAGTATGCAAGAAAAGTTATGGTATTACATAAAAACCAAGCCGTTTTTGAAGATATTGAACCGATTATTCAAAAAATGAATAATAATGAAGCTTAGTCTGAAATATTATTACGTTATACTCAAGATTAGGCTTAGGGATAAAGTTAAAGGTAACAACTAATCCTTCATTATTAATAGCGATTAACTAATAATAAGTTATTCCTTTTTCTCAGGGTGTATTTACTTTACTGAATATCTGTCATTAACATCAGAAATACATTCCCTTTCGTATCTAAGTCATTTATTAAAAAGAAAGTTTTACGTATAAATTAAAGCCGTTATACCATAGTGGTGGCTTATAATTTACACTGAAAGCATTATTGCTTACTCCTCGAAATTATCTTTAAATTATAGCTAAAACGCTGTTATTGTTTTAAATTTTCATGATAAGTTGAAAGTATATAGCCGTTTTCAGGGTCTAGTTAATACTTATACTGTTGAACAACGAGCACTCTATGAATAAGTTTTTTATCGCACTAATTGCCGCTATTATTTTAATACCAAGCTTCTATGCTTTAATTTCACCGACGTTATATGAACCTAACGTTCAATGGCATAATTATAAAAGTGCTCGAACTATCGACTCAACAAAACCCATTTTTGTTTTTGCTAAAATGCGTTTTTGTACAACCTGTGCAACGATGGAAAAAAATGTTTTTACTGACCCTGCATTAGCTAAAGTATTAAATGAAGACTTTATCCCCGTAAAAGCAACCATCAACTTTATGCTTTCAAGCTTTGTTTTTGATGACCTTAAAGATAAAGAAGGTAAGCAACTTACCTTTCGAGGTTTTCCGGCGGTTATGATTGTGCGCGGCGACAATTACTCATTGAGTCATGGATATAAAAGTGTTGAACAGCTACAAGCTCTATTAAGTGAACAAATAAAATAAAGACTTTTATGGGATCAAAAAAAGGGGCTAAAGCCCCTTTTTATATCATCAAATTTATACGTTAACTTACTTAGTGAGGCTCAACATTAATTTATTTAAACGTGCAACAAAACTAGCAGGGTCTTTTAAGCTACCACGTTCAGCTAACATTGCTTGTTCAAACAATACTTCAGTCCACTGATTGAATTTCTCATCATCAGTTTCATCAGCAACATGTTTTACTAACTCATGTTCTGCATTAATTTCAAATATAGGCAAGGCATCTGGCACTTCCTGTCCAACTGATTGCATAAGCTTCATCATTTGGCTGCTCATGTCGTGTTCATCGGCAACAATACAAGCTGGTGAGTCTGTTAAACGTTGCGACAATTTAACATCTTTCACTTTACCCTCTAGTGATTTTTTAATACGAGTAACAACTGAGTCAAACTCTTTTTCAAGTTTTTCTTGAGCTTGCTTTGTTTCTTCATCATCCATATCACCAAGGTCTAAACCGCCACGAGTTACCGATTGCAATTGCTTACCATCAACTTCTGTTAAGTGACTCACTAACCATTCATCGATACGGTCAGACATTAATAATACTTCAATGCCTTTTTTACGGAAAACTTCTAAATGTGGGCTATTTTTAGCCGCTTCAAAGCTGTCTGCAACCACGTAGTAAATTTTTTCTTGTCCTTCTTTCATACGTTCTACGTATTCTGGAATTGAAACACTTTGCACAGCCGTGTCACTTTCTGTTGAAGCAAAGCGTAATAAGTTTGCAACTTGCTCTTTATTACCTTGATCTTCTGCAGGGCCTTCTTTTAAAACTTGACCAAACTCATTCCAAAATGACTGATATTGCTCTTTATCTTTTTTACCTAATTTTTCAAGCATTTTAAGGACACGTTTAGTACAGCCTTTACGGATTGCTTGGGTAATTTTGTTATCTTGTAAAATTTCACGAGAAACGTTTAATGGTAAATCATTTGAATCTAATAAACCTTTTACAAAACGCAAATAAGTTGGCATAAACTGTTCAGCGTCGTCCATTATAAATACACGTTGTACAAATAATTTTAACCCATGTTGCTTTTCACGGTTATGCATATCAAATGGCGCTTTACTTGGGATATAAAGTAATGACGTATATTCTGTTTTACCTTCTACTTTGTTGTGCTCCCATACAAGTGGGTCACCAAAGTCATGTGATACATGCTTGTAAAATTCTTTATATTCATCATCAGAAATCTCTGACTTTTCACGTGTCCATAATGCCGTAGCTTTATTTACAGGCTCCCATATTGCAGGAACTTCAGCAACAGCTTCAGCTGCTGGAACAGTAACATTGCCTTCATCATCTTTAACTTCAGCAACCGCTTCTACAACCGGAACTGCTGGCGTTAACATTTCAACAGAAACTGAGATATGGTCTGAGTACTTAGTGACAATTGACTTTAAGCGCCAGTCGTCTGCATATTCTTTTTCTTCTGCTTTTAGGTGAAGGATTATATCAGTACCACGGTTTGTCTTTGAAATTTTAGCCGTAGTGAACTCGCCTTCACCAGCACTTGTCCATTCAACACCTTCAGAAGCGTCGACACCAGCAGCGCGAGAACGCACAGTTACTGAGTCAGCAACGATGAATGCTGAGTAAAAGCCAACACCAAATTGACCAATAAGTTGTGAGTCTGAAGCTTGATCGCCAGAAAGTTGCGAGAAAAACTCAGCCGTACCAGATTTAGCAATAGTACCTAGATGATCAACAATTTGATCATGAGTCATACCAATACCGTTATCAGAAATAGTCAGTGTATTGTTTTCTTTATCACAACTAACACGTACACGTAAATCGGCATCACCTTCGTATAAATCAGCATGTGAAAGTGCGTTAAAGCGTAATTTGTCAGCGGCATCAGCAGCGTTTGATACTAACTCACGTAAGAAAATTTCTTTGTTTGAGTAAAGTGAGTGGATCATTAATTTGAGTAATTTAGCGTTATCAGTTGCAAACTGATGATTTTCTTTTTGGCCTGTTTCTGACATTTTCGATATTTCCTAAATTTAACAGTGTTTAAAAGCGCACATCGAAGCTGATGTTCACATAGATAGTTAACATGTGGGGGGTAGAGAAAACAATTTCAAGCAAAAAATTAAAAAATCTTACATAAATTATGCGCCCCTATTTTACCCCTCTTAGGAGAATAATTTTATTTATATCATTTTTAAATATCCTTCATCACAAATAATGATTTGCTTTCAGCCATTACTATCCTTAAATTGAAGCTTGTGCTTAGCAAAAAATTTTCATTCTAAAAAAGCGGCCTTGGTCGCTGTATTTATAAAATTGACAACACAGGATTTAAAATGTTGCTTGACCGAAATAACAATACGGCTATTTTATTAGCAGGTATCCTTGCTTTGGTTGTTGGCGTAGGCGTTGCTCGTTTTGCGTTTACTTCTTTATTACCCGCGATGCTAGAAAACCACCTAAGTATTGCTTTCGCTGGCATACTCGCCTCCATTAATTATGTTGGCTATTTATCGGGTTCAATTTTCTCAATTTTTATTAAAGATATTCATGCAAAAGTAAAATTTTTTCGTATTGGCTTAGCTTTGTCTATCATAACTTCGTTATTACTCGCCGTTACCGAAAACAATACACTTTGGTGGCTATCTCGGCTTTTTGCTGGATTTGGTGCTGCGATGGCATTAGTCGTTGGCTCAGCCATCGTGATGTCAAAATTACAAAATACGAATAAAACTAAAGCAATGGGCATACATTTTAGTGGCTTAGGATTCTCAATACTTATTGCTGATTTAATTATGCGTAGCGTATTTATTTATAGTGATAATTGGCAACATGCTTGGCTTGCCCTAGCAATTGCAGGGACGATATTCGCGAGTTATTCAGCCTATATTTTAAGTTTTGATAAACAAACATCAAATAAAGTTATTAAATACAAATTTGATAAATCGTTGTTTAATCCCTTGGTGATCATTTTAGCCCTAGCGTATTTCACAGAAGGCGTTGGTATGGTTGTACAAGCAACATTCCTCCCTGATATTATTAATTCATTAGAAGGATTGTCAGGGTATGGTGGTTATGCTTGGTTAGCCGTTGGTTTAGCCGGTATACCCTCGTGTATTATTTGGATGCGTTTGGCACATCGTTATAATAGTATCAACATTATGATGGTAGCGATGGCGCTACAAATTGTTGCTATTTTAATTCCTACCTTCTCTTCAAATATTGTACTTAATTTAATAAGTGGCGTGTTATATGGTGGAACCTTCATTGGCCTTGTTGCACTATTTATGAATTTTGGTGGGCAATTAGCAGGTAAAAACCCTGTATTTATCATGGGAACCATCACAGCCGCTTATGGTGTAGGACAAGTGGTAGCACCGCTTTATTGTGTCGCATTAATAGAGCACTTTAAAAACTATAATGCTGCGCTTTATCTCACCGCTTTTATTGTTTGTTGTGGCATATTATTACTCAAATACGCGAAAACTCATTTTATGACAGGAAATCATCTTGCCAATAATTTATAAAATGCCTAAGGGTATAATTATTTAAAAGATGACAATACTCAAATTGTTATTGCTGAACTTAGCTTTTAGTTAAGAGGACACGCTTTAGCCTGCATATAATATTCTGCTAAGTTTACAGCGAAACTAAAAGCTATAGTTTTTACGTCCTGACAACGCGTGAGATAACGTATTACCGTCAACATATTCCAATTCACCACCAACAGGCACACCATGAGCAATACGAGAAATAACAACTTGATGTTTTTTAGCCAGTTCAGCAATAAAATGAGCCGTTGCTTCACCCTCAACCGTCGGGTTGGTTGCTAAAATTATTTCTTTAAACTGTTGGGTCGCCAGCTGTTTTTCTAATATATCTAAACCAAGATCGTCTGGCCCGATTCCATCTAGCGGAGATAAATGTCCCATTAAAATAAAATAGCGTCCTTGAAACTCGCCGGTTTGCTCTATCGCGATCACATCTCCTGGACTTTCAACAATACAAAGCTGTTGATTAATAAGTCGTTTAGCACTTTGACAAATTTCACAGGTATCATCTTCAGTAAAGTTTCGACATTGTGAGCAATGACCAATATTTTCCATTGCTGACTTTAATGTTCCGGCAAGTTTAGCACCACCGATACGATTACGTTCAAGTAACTGAAATGCCATACGCTGAGCAGATTTAGCTCCAACACCCGGTAAACATTTAAGTGCATTTATTAATTCTTGTACAAGGGGACTAAATTTCATAACAACCTTAGTAACAGTATTTGTCGAATTTCAACGAACGCAGTTTATCATTTGAATAATAAAAACCAACATAAATTATGTTCTTTCAATTAAAAATAATACGTTATGATAGCAACAGAATAATTATCATAAATGAACAACTATGTTATCCAATATTTTTATTACCTTAGCCTTATTAATTGCCAGTGCTTTTTTATTGTCTCGACATTTCACCTTACCAAAAAATATTTGGCTGTTGTTTATTGCCCAACCTTTAGTGATGGCCGCATCACCAGTCATTGTTTTCATTGGGGGAATATTGTCAACCAGCATGGCAAGTGACCCATCTCTAGCTACCCTTCCCATTACGGTTATGATTTTAGGTGTTGCCTGTGGCGCGATTCCTGCAGCGATGCTTGCCAAAAACAAAGGCCGTCGTTTTGCGATTTTTACCGGTTATAGTTGTGGCTTATTGGCGACATTAACCGCTATGGTATCTGCGCTTATTGCCAATTTTGAACTTTTTGTTTTCTCAGGTTTACTCTTTGGTATTAGTACGGCATTTATTCAACAGTTACGTTTTGCTGCGATAGAAAGCATAAAAAAGGATAAAGATATCCCTACTGTATTGTCAATTCTTATGCTAAGTGGCATTTTTTCTGCCTTCTTAGGGCCTGAAATTGCCGTAGTTGCTAAAGACTGGTTAGTTTCACCTCATGGCTATGCTGGCTCATTTTTAGTATTAGCGGGCTTAATCATTTGCGCGATGATAATCATGTTGAACTTTAAAAATACGCAAATTGAAAGTCATCAGCAAGCAGAAGATATTCGTCCATTAAGTAAAATCATTAAACAACCCATATTTATTATCGCGATACTATCAGCGGCAATTGGTTTTGCCTTAATGAGTTACTTAATGACCGCAACACCTTTAAGCATGCATCAAATGCACGGACATAGCTTAAATGATACAAAGTGGGTTATTCAAAGTCATATTGCGGCGATGTTTATTCCTTCTCTATTTACCGCTTGGTTAGTAAAAAAAATAGGCTTAAAAAGTTTAATGTTAATAGGGACCGCAATTTACGCGATAGTAACTGTAGTCGCGCTTTCAGGCGAACAAGTCATGCACTACTGGTGGGCACTGATTTTGTTAGGCATCGGTTGGAATTTTTTATTTTTAACCGGTACAACATTACTACCGCAAAGTTATAAGCCGGGTGAACGACATAAAGTACAAGCGATTAACGACTTCATTATCTTTGGTTTACAAGCAACTGCATCGTTACTGGCAGGTTGGGTGTTATTTAAAGCGGGTTGGCATATGGTGGTACTTACCAGTATGCCATTTATCGCGATACTCTTTGCGGCGACTTGGTTTTATTATATTAAAGACAGAAAAAAAACGGCCGAAATAGCCGCTCAATCGTTGATAAATAATCGGTAAATTACAAAATCAAAGATTGTTGTCGTTATCTGAAAGACCAAAGCCAATAGAGAAAGTCATGTCGTTAGCGACTTCAAACTCTACACCTGTTATCGCTTTATAAGCAAGATCTTGGTTTTTTTCTTCACCAAAAAGTGTACCGTGGTTCGTTTGTACGGCGCCAACAGCTAACTCGATAAAAGGAGATACATTTTCACTCAAGCTAACATACTTAAAACGTGATGTAGCCCATAAACCAAGCGCGTCATAATTACCCGAAAAAATTTGTTGCTCTGCAGAGAAGTTATTAACATTCGTCTTTTCAACTAAACCACTAAAATGTGCTTTAGCATAATGCAGCGAAATCTCTGTGGCAACTTGCCAATCTTCGTTTAATTGATAATGCTTGCCTACCCCAAAAGAAATCTCCGGCACTAAATCAATTGTAGTGTGACTTAAATCTACGTTTTTTAGGCTATCGTATTTCGTTAAGTTCAAAGCCACAAATTTATAAGGTTCGTCATCGTTTGCTACCACTGAAATACTCGTGGCGAAGCAACTACCTAAAAGCATTATGACTAAAGATTTATTCATCATCATTCCTTGTTTGTTGATCTTTTTCGTAAAGTAAAATGTCGCCTGGCTGACATTCTAGCGTTTTGCATATCGCTTCAAGTGTTGAGAATCGTATTGCTTTTGCCCGACCACTTTTAAGCACCGATAAATTTTGTGCTGTGATACCTACTGACAGAGCAAGATCGTTTAATTTCATTTTACGTTTTGCTAGCATAACGTCCAGTTCTATAATCATAGCCACTAGATAACTAACTCCTGCTCTTGATGCAAGCTAGTCGCTTCGCTCATTATCCAAGCTATCACGTATATCACTAAACCAATTAATAAAAATCTTAACTCATCAGAGCCTAAGCTTATGTATAACGATAACGTATCAGAAGCGCCTGAAAATCGTAATACTAAGGTCACCACTATCGGATAAAGAAGCTTTAAGGCAATCCAAGCTAACAGCACAGTACCAATATTTTTAATGCATTGAATATTGGCGACAGTGAAGACTAAACCCTGCTGATATAAACCAAATAACTTAAACAAAGACCAATAAATTAAAAGGCTTGGCAACAAATCTGCACTGCCTAGTATAAGCAAAGCGTTAAAACCTTCATCGGTTAAGGCTAACGCTAAATTTTCCCAGCTACCTGAAAAATCGATACTGGCAGCAGAAGAAATAAATGAAAAATGTTCAGAAAGCTCATAGGTGCCATTATTATTAATTCCTAGTAATAACAAAAGTGCAAAACTGAAAATTTGCATCATAACGAAGAGTGCCACTAATGCCCTAACGATTTTACTTACTTTGCTTATCCGATAATGCGGTAACATAAAACTCATAATCTAAATTGATTCGATAAGCTTAATGTAGCAGATACAATCTGAATTTCAACCCCTTATTTACCGATAAACGATAACTTATTATTGATAGTTATTAGTTATGGAACTGATTGACCATTTCTGGCTTCCAATAATCGATACCAATCTTCGCGGCTGTAGTTAAGTTCAAGTGCGACTTTTGCCGCTACAATACGTTCAGGTGTGGTTGAACCAATAATAGGAAATATGTCTGCAGGGTGCTTTAATAACCAAGCGAGAATAACTTGCCAAGCTTCACAGTTATATTTTTGCGCTTGCAATGTTAATTCACCAGCAATGCGTTGTTCGTCTTTTGCCAAGAAAGTATTGCCCCATGCAGCGTAAGCAACACCTCCGAGGGGACACCAAGCAATAGGTGTAATACTATGCTGTTGACATTGATCCAATGTACCGTCATTAAGTGCATCAATATTATGAATATTAATTTCCACCTGATTAACCAATAATGGTAAACCTAAAGCACTTTGCAACATAGCCACTTGCGAGGGTTTAAAGTTACTCACCCCAAAGTGGGCAACTTTACCACTGGCTTTAAGTTGCTTGAATGTTTCAGTAACTTCATGAATATCAAGTAAGTAGTCTGGACGATGTAATAAAAAAAGATCAAGTTGTTCTGTGTGCAAACGCTTTAAAGAACCTTCTACACTCGATAAAATATATTGTTTACTAAAATCATAACGTGTTGGCGCATAAGGGTTCTCATTGTTTTTTGGGCGAATACTTGCTTTGGAGGTGAGGATCATTTTCTCTCGCAAGTGTGGTGATCGCTTTAACAATTCACCAAATAATTGCTCACTCGCCCCACCACCATAAATATCTGCGTGATCAAAGTGATTGTATCCAGCATCGATTGCACTATGAACAGCAAGTTTACCGTTAGCAATATCATTTACTGACTGATCACCTGCAATTCGCATACAACCATAGATTAATCGTGATGACTGAAGATTGCTCTTTCCTAAACTATAATTTTTCATTACAACTTTACGCTCGTTTTATCGCTAATTGACTGACATAATAGCGACTTTATGGTTGTTGTTCATCAATAACAAACTCATTGCATACGTATAAATAAGGTTTTTTCATTGCAACATTTTATTTGGGATATTGATCCAGTTTTACTTTCTATTGGTCCGTTAACGATTCATTGGTATGGCGCTCTTTTTGCAGCGGCAATCATTTCAGGCCTACAGGTGATGAAATGGGTTTATCAAACAGAGCACAAAGATATTGAGGCGCTCGACAATTTACTCATGTATGCCGTATTTGGTATCATTATTGGTGCTCGCTTAGGCCATTGTTTTTTTTACGACCCGCAATATTACTTTGCTAACCCATTGAAGATACTTGCCATTTGGGAAGGTGGACTTGCCAGCCATGGCGGCGGTTTAGGACTCATAGTTGCATTAGGTATATACGCAAGAAAGTATCAAGAAAACTATTTATGGCTACTCGACCGATTAGCTATTTGTACCGCTCTCTTTGGTGTATTTGTTCGTTCAGCTAACTTTGTTAATTCTGAAATATTAGGCGTTGCCAGTGATGCGCCTTGGGCTATTATTTTTGCGCGTATAGATAATATACCTCGCCACCCCGCGCAACTTTATGAAGCCATAGCGTATTTACTGATTTTTATTATTCTCTTCTTTATCTATAAAAAATCAAAAGATAAAACACCCAAGGGTTCATTATTGGGCTTATTTTTGATTTTAACCTTCACGGCTCGATTTTTAATAGAGTCGGTAAAAGTGAAACAAGCCGCGTATGAATCAATATGGGCATTAAATACCGGACAAATGCTGAGTATTCCCTTTTTCATTGCGGGTATTGTCTTATTAATTTGGTCGTTATCAGCTAAAAATAAACATAAATAAACATTCAATAAAAGAACATGAGTAAAAGAACATGAGTAAAAAATATTACGTCGTTTGGAAAGGGTCAAAAACCGGTGTGTTTGATAATTGGACGACGGTTCAGTCAGTAACGTCAGGCCGTGCAGATGCACAATTTATGGGATTCCCTTCACAGGCCGAAGCCGAAGCTGCTTTTAAATCAACATACACAAAAGCATTAACCCAGCGCTCTTTAAAAACGCCACCAAGAACAGGAACTGAATATCCAGCTGCCGCTAAAACAGCGAGTTCGTCGTCGAGTAGAGCGACAAGTTCAACAAAACCAGCGGGGAGCACGGTTCGTAGCGATCGTGAGGTAACTCAATCAAATATTGATATTTATTGTGATGGTGCATGTTCGCCAAACCCAGGAAAATCAGGAACAGGTGTAGCTGTTTATCACCAAGGCGAAATTAGTAGCCTCTGGTATGGCGCTTATAACGCAAATGGTACCAACAATACCGCTGAGTTAATTGGCATGTTACAGGCCTTTAAATTGGCAAAAGCTTATATCGACACTAACCCCGATAAAACCATTCAAGTGTTGTCTGACTCGAAATATTCTATCGACAGTATAACTAAATGGGCAACAGGATGGAAAAATAAAGGTTGGAAAAAAGCTAACGGTGAAGCGATTAAAAATCCAGAATTAGTCAAAGCTTGCTACACACTTTATCAAGAAATTAAAAAGCAAATATCTATTACTCATGTTAAAGGCCACGCTAATATTGAGGGTAATGAACTCGCCGATCGCATGGCGGTACTCGCTAGAACATCACAAGAGATAGGCTTTATAAAATACGAAAAAAATATCAATATTCGTGAAATATTAGCAACTGAGTCTGACTAAATGAACCTAGCTAAATTCATCTCAAAAGGTCTTTAACATTAACTGAAAATAAACCTCAACCTTTGTGAGGTTTTTTTCGGTTTATAATTTTAGATAATCCTTAAAAATAAAAAGTGCTAATAACCTTGTTGCCAATCAATACAAACAGGTAACTGACCGTTACTTCGATATTCACCGATATTACTAGCAACGATTTCGCCAGCACTGGCAAAGTGGGTGGGTGCAGAAATATGAGGGAGTACCGTCACTTTTTTATGTGACCAAAATGCATCACCTTCATCTAAAGGTTCTTGCTCAAAAACATCTAAAATGGCATGTTTAATATGACCGATATCTAAGCATTTAATTAGATCGTCATTAGCAACAATACCACCTCGGGCAAAATTAATGACACTGGCACCTAAAGGTAAATTCCTCAGTAGACTATTATTAATAAGTTGGTAGGTGTTTGGTGTGAGCGGGAGTAAACAAATTAATATATTGCATTGTTTCACCATCGCGAGTAATCCGTCATCGCCTGAGTAGCAATTAACCCCGTTAATTAACTTTTCACTTTGACTCCAACCAAGCACATTAAAGCCATTCTCATGCAGCCGTAAAGCACTACATTTTCCGAGTTTACCTAAACCTAAAATGCCTACCGTTCGCTCTTGAGGAAGAACATAGCGATGCTGTAGCCAAAGTGCTGATTGTTGTTGTTGTAAATATATGGGCATATCTCGATGCAAGTACAGTACCCAAGTTAATACTGCTTCACTCATTGTTCGCGCTAATGTCGGATCAATTAAACGCACTAACTTAAAAGGGGGGTCTGATTTATTCTTTGATAATTGCGAAACGAGTGCATCCACACCTGCCCATAAACTCTGTACCCATATTAACTTAGGGTATTGAGCAAAAATAGTGGGTTCTGGGTTAGCAACAATAGCAATTTCACATTGAAGCCTTTCCTTATCAGATAAGTCTTGGTCGAGCTTTATACATTCATTAGGCAGTTTAGCCGATAATAGCGCTAACCAATCGGCTTGCTCGCGTTGAGAAAGTTGACTAACAAAAGTAATTATAGGGGAATTCACGACGATTCTCTTTTCAATTATTCTTTTAACACCATATCGATACACATAACGGCAGCCAGTATTAGCTTTCTAACAGGATGATCATCAGGAACATCTTGAGATATTTCCAGTACATAATTGTCTGCACTGGTAAAAAATTCTTTACCTATTCCGCCCCACTCTTTTGAAATATGAGCTAACTCCTGATCACCGTCCATAAAACGAAAATTCCAGCCAACCCAGTTTCCTTTAAGTTGACAGACAAGGTTGTCTTGATTGTCAAAAAGATCGAACTTACCGCCAATTGAAAAAAGTTTTTGTTGAAAATAACCGATATCATTACCTTCACTATCAGTGACCGTCACTTTTGAAACAAAAAGCGATATACCTCGCTGAATTCTAATAATACGTTGATCGTTTGGTGTGCGTATCTGAACATCAAAAGGTGTCATGGTTTTATAGTCGCTAAAACGCAGCATTTTCGTAAAAAAACCTAAATTTGGCTCTCGACATTCCATAATGATATTGCCCGTTTCAGGATCATAAACATCATAATTATTAGCCGCTTTGAATATGCCGACATGCTCTTTGATTAAAAATAGATTGTTATTTAGTATGCTTGTCATTTTTAGAAATCCTTTTTCATTTTATACTAATCAGTGACTTAAATTTATCTGAGAGTAAGACTAAACGAAAAACAGCCGACGCCGTGCTTACGTTGAATAATATTAACAGTAATTTATAAACTATTAAGTTATTTTAAGCGATTGACGTTTTCTATAAGTCATACTTCGCCATAACTATTCAAAAGGTCCGAATTGAAAACGTGTCATCCAAAAGTTGAGTTTTATTAAAAAATTAAAATATTTGGCTTTTACCCAGTGAACTAGATTTAATAAGTTCATCAAACATTCGTTTAACTTGCAGATCACCAAAACGGTAGATAGCTTCATTTTGGTGAAATACTCGGTATACCGTTGCGAAATCTTGAGTCTCTAGATTTTTCATCGTCAATAACAACTGTCTTTCAGGCCTGCCATAACCACTATCATCAGGTAATCTGTCTATTTCTGCATTAATAGCAGGAAGTAAAAAAGGAAACTTATCTGAGTGACTGTCAGCAATGTTTAACATTTCATCAAAATTCTTTTGTTGATAATGAGCCCACAAATTTTCTAAGCGCTTACATTCAAGTGTCTCGATAATGCTAGCTGAATTAAAAGCTGTGATTAACTCTTCTTGGCTCATATCACCAAAACTATATTCATTGCCTTAATTAGGTCTAACTAAGTATATTTTGTATATCTGCTGATTTTTAGCAAGTAAATGTAAGACGAACCAAAAGTTGACCTGACAAAACAGATCATCTTCAAACCAACAGTATACAATTAATTTTTGAGGAATATTTGTTATTTTTGCTATTTCTGGTACGGTAATTTCTAAATAAATCCCTACTGATACTTGAGGGTAACGCTCTAAATATTCAGCTCGGTTGCCAAATAAGTCACTCAAGTTGTCCCCTTGAATATTCCCATCAACTAAGCATTCACGAGCAACAATTAATTCCCCCAAAAACAGATTTTGGCCATTGGCTTTTCAGCGTATCTCCATTAAGTATGTGATAGCGGTTATTCATTAGTTAACTTCTTTGATTGCCATTTCTAGGTTAGGAACCATTTGCGTTAGTGTTTCGTTCTTACTTGGCTTAATGGTGGCGTATAAAGCATAAATAAAACTCTGCGTGTTATGCAATTTTATTAAACCTTTTTCGTCTTGATATGCTGCTCGCCAATGATTAAAAGGAGATGAGTCAGTTACGCTTTTCAACCAGTTATTCCAATCATCTCCAGAATGCTCTCCTCGCAAGAAAATATAGATGACTGCCATAGCAATACGCTTTGGCTCACCATTAATATAATAGTGTTGTTCATGCGCGGTAATTTGACTTGCTAAAGATTTAAGCATTTTATCTCATTGAGTTTTTGTAATTGCGGGATTCAAAGCTAATTGCAGCATAAGATCTGATGAATGTGCAACCCCATGTCTCCAACCCACTTTAGTTGAAAAGCCACGATAGTCCCTTAAATTAATCAAAAAATCAGTACCAATAGTAACTAAGTAGTCTCTTTGAACATCAGTTAAAAAAGGTTTTTTACGATCTACTCTCGAAACTTCAGACAAAATTAACATTAAAAATATTTATTAAACTCCTTCGAAATCATATACTTTAGATAAAGGAACGTTGGTTAAGTAATGATACATATCTAGTTGTACTTTTTCACTAAGTTGCCCTGTCCTTAGTCAAAAACTTAATGCATTAAACGCAATTCCATCTCTTATTTTTGTGTCAGGATGTGCTAAACAATGAAGTAATTGTAATGCTAAAGCTTCTTTTTTTACTTTATTTTCAAGCGTAAATTTATTTTCTTTTAATTGCTATAAATTTTGTTTTTGCCATTTGTTTGATAAACACTGAGTATTAATTGGTTCAACACTGATAAATTTTTTTTCATCAAATGAAAAAGCAAAACAGCTAAAAAGTAACACCGAAGTAATTATCGATATATGAAGTGTTTTTTTCATTTTATTCCTTAATAAGTAAACTTTTATCCATTTATCCATTTATTCACAACAAAAAAACAATATTTAAGCTACAAAGTAAAAGCTTAAAACGATGAAATAACGGATAAGTAAGGTAACAAGAAAAAATTATGAGTTACTTAGCACTACTCTTTTTCATTGACCACATAAATTATAATCTAATTGTTTAAATATATAAAATTACGCAAAATAACAGGCAGTTAACTATTAAAAACCCAAAACATATTCAAATGGCACAATCAAATTCATTTATATTTTGTCGTTTTAATCCTAAAAATCGCCGTTTTTTTGCTATTAATATATCCCATAAAACTACAATACTCATTGCATGCTTTATTAAAGCGTCACACTAAGTGAATCTTTAATATCAAGTTACAAACTTAATGATTATCAACATCATTTGATAATACTTTTACGTTAGTACATATAAAAACTATAAAATAATAATCAGAGGTTTAATATAATGAACTTAACAAAATTATCTGTAGCAACTTTAATAGCTCTTTCAGCATCAACATCAGTAATGGCTGCTAATAGTGTCAGTGCAAATCACAGCAACATGAACGGTAAATCAATTAATAATGTTGCACAATTAAGTGCTGATTACAGTTTTAACAATGGTAAGTCCTTTTCAACCGTAAAAGGAAATACCAAACAAAAAGCGCAAATGTTTTATAAAGGTGTTCCCGTATTCGGACAGTCACTAGTAGTAGAACAAGATAGTGCTGGTCGTAATGTTGGTTTGCAGGGTTCTTTAATGGTTAACATTTCTGATGATTTAAATTCAGTAACACCAGGTATGCTGAACGGCAAAGCGCTTGGTAAGTTAAAACAGCTACTGGGTCACAATAATATTAAAAATTCAAAAACTGATTTAGTTATTTATGTAAACAGTGACAATAAAGCACAGTTAGCTTATCGAGTTGAATACCTAACAAGTGAGAGTGATGTACCAAGTCGTCCAATGGCATTTATTGATGCAAACGATGGCGAAATATTAATGTCTTGGGAAGGCATTAATCATGCGCAAAAATCAGTAAAAGGTAAACCTGGTGGCGGTAGTGGTGGCGGGTCAACAACACCTACAACATTAACAGGCCCCGGTGGTAACTCTAAAACAGGCATTTACTATTATGGCACTGACTTCGCGAATCTTATAGCCACTTCAAATGGCTCGACTTGTTCATTAGATAGCCCAAATGTTATAACAACTGATATGGGTAACAGCACACGTCGCGGAAGTACTGCACAAGTAACTTGTGGCGATACAGGTGAAGATTTAACAAATGGTGCTTTTGCGCCAATGAACGATGCTCAAGCTTTTGGTAATGTTATATTTGATATGTACGGCGAATGGTACGGCGTAACTCCTTTATCACAAAAATTAGAAATGCGTGTTCATTACGGACGTAACTATGAAAATGCATTTTGGGATGGAACAGCAATGTCTTTTGGTGATGGGGCAACGACATTCCACCCATTAGTTAGCCTTGATGTGTCTGCTCATGAAGTTAGCCATGGTGTTACAGAACAACGTTCTGGTTTAGTTTATAGTGGTGAATCTGGTGGTATGAACGAAGCATTCTCTGATATGGCGGGTGAAGCTGCAGAAAACTTTATGCACGGCACGAACGACTGGATGGTTGGAGAGCAAATATTTAAAGGTAACGGTGCATTACGTTATATGGATGATCCAACAAAAGATGGTCGCTCAATTGCTCATGCTTCGGATATGACTAATGGCTTAGATGTACATTTGAGCTCAGGCGTTTACAACAAAGCTTTCTACTTGTTAGCAATGACTAATGGCTGGTCTGTTGAAACGGCATTTGGTGTAATGCTACGAGCCAACGATTTGTACTGGACAGCAAGTTCTACTTTTAATGCGGGCGCTTGTGGTGTTGAATCTGCAGCAGCGGATCTTGGTTTAAATTCAAGTGACGTATCATCAGCTTTTTCAGCTGTTGGTGTCAACTGTCAGTAAGTATAAAACGACATTAATATGAGGGCCAGCAATGCTGGCCTTTTAAAGTTCTAATAACATAATTTATTGTCCAAATTAGCATAGCTAATAAATTCTCACTCCATAATAAAGAGGAGCTAACTGTCGTTTAATTATACCCAAGTATATAATGTTCATTATCTTCATTGAGTGATAATTCAATATCAATACTTTCATTTTTGTGGCTGTTATCCAATATTTCTTTTCTCTCTTGCTGAAAAGAATAAAGATTTTTTGCTGAAAGTATTAATCGTCTTTTTGGCGTCAAATTATTGCTAATCATACTACTACCCTCGGTTTTAAATATAGCTTAGTACCTAAGGCTGCATTAATAATGCCACAAACAAATAAAAATAAACCATTGAAAAAACAATGGGTTTAAAAGTCAGGATTTGTTTTTTATGCATCTTTTTTTATATTAAAAAAAGAATTGAGCAACTTGCAAAAAATGAATGAATCCTTCCTTTAATCTATACACTCTAATTTTACTATTAACCTGGTTATTTTGAGCTATTCCACATATCAAGATGTATAAGCCAAACCCCGTCTATTTTTCTCCAAACAATAACATAAGCACCATTAAACTCTCTTTTACGACCCTCTTGATACTGAGAATCGCCAGTATAATAGCCAATATCGCTAGCCATGTTTCCTTCTATTATTAACTCTTCCGATATGACAGTATATGAAATAAGCTGCCATTGACTTTCTTTATTTGGTGTCCAATATTTTTTAATGGCTAAATTATCACTTGTGATTTTCTTATCACCACTCATAACATGAGCATTTGGTGTATAGATAGCCATCAGCTTATCAATATCACCATTAATGAAAGCTTAGAGAAAGCTTTATTTTGCGCCAAGATATCTGATCGGTCTGAACTATCTTCCTGAGCTAAAACAGCCCAACTCGATAAAGTAATAAATAACACTAAGATACTTTTAATAAAATGAACTGAGACCTCTAAATACACTTTGATAAAACTCAAAAATATACATCCACCATATCAATAATAAACGGATATTAAAATACTCCTCTATGTCCCAAAGCGCAGTATTTAATTCAAGAGGGAGAAAATAAATCCTTATAATTATTCAACCTCAAAACTAAATTATTTTTAGATAATTAAAGAGCTTTAAAGTGATAAATAAGTCAGAACCATGTTCGTTCCTTCTCTTTTAGATAAGGATAAATATCGGATACTTTATAGGTAAAAACACCCTAATCATGTCAGCATTCTTTACACTTTATAACAAACAAAAATCGTTTTCTTTCTGTACAGTGCATTTTTTATACCTTGGTACGCTACATGCATATATCACGATTAAGTCACTAAACAAGCATCACTAAAATGGAATTTAGACATGAAAAACTCTGTATCTAATAAATTATTATCACTATGCGCTTTGTCGTTTTTCGTACTCACTTCGGTAGCTAATGCTGGCATTATCAGCATTACATTAGGAAATGGTGCATCAGGGTTAGTTGATGGCGACATGCCTACCGCCTGTGATCTAGTCTGTGCCGGTGGTATATCATACGGCCAGGTCCCCCCTTTTGACGCTGTTAGAGGGCATGAGATTATATCGGATCCCAAAAATGTTAATTGGTCATTCAATTATGGTCCAATTACCGATACGATTCTTAGTGCAACATTTAGTTTTGGTATTTGGGATCATGACTCTTCTGCATCAGGTAGTCAGTTAGATTCGTTTGCACTAGATGGCATGAACCTTACCACTGAATTAGATGCATTGTTTGAGTCTGCTGGAGGCTCCCTTGATAGACAATTCAAAATTTACACGATGAATTTAAGCACTAGCCTTTTTGCTAGTTTAGCTGATGGGCTATTTTCAGCTAATTTAGACATTGGTGGAACAGGTTTACTCACTAATGGACTAACACAAGTAGTAAGTGAGTCACGATATAATGCTTTTCTCTTAGTTCATTCAACATTAAATATAACCACTCAAGATGTCGTTGACCCTGAACCCCCTACTGATGTACCTGAGCCAAGTACTTTATTATTGTTTGCAGTCGCATTGTTAAGTTTTAAACGCTATAGCCGCAGATAAGCCCTTATTTCAATACCTGATGGTATCGATAGGATGAAGAGATAACAATGTTGCCTCTTCATCATTAATATGCTGATTTTACTGAGTGTTAGTAAAAACCAGCAACATAAAATTAATATACAAGGAAAATATTATGGAAGGATACATAGGTCAACTATTAATGTTTGCAGGTAATTTTGCACCAAGAAATTGGGCTTTATGTGATGGTCAGCTAATCGCTATTTCACAAAACCAATCACTATATGCCATTATAGGGACAACTTACGGAGGAGATGGACGCAGCACTTTTGCTTTACCTGATTTACGAGGAAGAACATCTACCCATCCAGGGGGAGGACCAGGCTTGACGCCTGTTAGATTAGGTCAACACGGGGGTAGCGAGAAACACACACTTATTGAAGAACAAATGCCGAGTCATAACCACCAAGTTACTGCCAGGGCAATGTGTGTTAATGGTCCAGGTAATACTAGTACACCTGTTGAAAATAGTTGGTCATCTGATGCTGGCGGTACCTCTATTTCTTATTCTAATCTAGCTTCAGATACACAAATGAATGGAAGTACCATAGAAGTTCAACAAGAAAGTAAGGGAGAAAATCAACCAATTAATAATTTGCCTCCTTACTTAGCGGTAAATTACATTATATGTACGGAAGGTCAATTTCCATCTCGTAATTAATCCCAAGGGTGATATCACTTAACGATTCACCCTATTCATATTTACCCTAGTAATCATTTACACTTTACTTATAATGGTTATTCTTTGAAAATAATAATAAATAATGATTCGATTTTTAGCCATTATACAAATTGCTATTCAACTTAATGATCGCTAATGAGTATAAATTACCGACGATTAACACTGAAAACATCTAGCTCAGCCAATTCTATTAACTTTTTCAATTCACCGCTTTCTTGAAGACGTAAGATTTCTTGATTAATAATAGGCACTAGTGTTGCGTGGTTTTTATTAATATAATGATAAAGCGGTAACACAGCTAAAGGTCTACTCGTCGGTATAATATTTTTGTAACCTAAACGCTTTAAGGTCAACTCTCCATCAAGCGTATTCGTTAATACGACATCGACTAGCCCCTTTTTCAGTACCTTAAACATATTTTCAGTACTGTTCATTTCATAAATTTCACTTAAACCCCTCGTTATATTACTCGTATGCTTTACACCACGGATCTTAGCCAATTTATACTTTTTCAAATCGTCTATTTCATGAATAATAAGTTGACGTTCTTTAAGACTAAAAGGCATGGTTTCCAGGTAATAATAAGGAGTGGCTACTCTAATCATTTGATTATTTTCAATGCCATATGACCAAATTCTCATTATTTCCCCGTCCTTCTCCCCCGTGTTTGCGACAAGTTGCGCTCTTTGTGCTGGTAATGGGGTAACCGTGATATTAATACCTATATTTTTATAAATTTGAGGGAGAACAATTCGACCAATTTCTTGCTCAATTAATAGTTCAATTGAAGCAAAATTGTAATGGATAACTTGGGGAATAACGTCGGTTTTTTTTTTACATTAACGTCTGATATTACATTTACAATAAAGGTTGGCGCTATGATTGTTGAAGTGGCAAAAACAGGAAGCGAAACTATAAACAAAATGCATATAGCATTAAGCTTAAGTAAAAAATATTGGCTGAAGAGTATCTTCAATTACCCTACACCTTTAACTGAGTATTTATAAAATATAACGCTGTTCGCTTGACCTCCATGTGTGTTCTTTTGACTTGGCTTAATAACAACATTTGAAATATTAATTGACTAAGTATGGTCTATAAAATAGGACTATTGTATAAATTGGTGAATAAAAGGGCAAGTAAAACGTTTACGTGTCTCCCCTGTATACTCTGCACACTTGGTTATAATAGCTATAAAATGGGTTACAGTTTTAGCGAAAAAGGCTTCAGCCAGGGTTGTATTTTCAAAGTAAGAAGACAAAACTTGAGCTAATTTAATAGAGTAAAAACAATTAAATCATGATATTTTGATTAATTCAGTCTAGATGATAGTAAAAATTATTTTTTATATTCATAACAACTTTAGGCTGTGGTTACACTAAACATAAGTAGAATAAACAGAGTATTTTAAAGCAAGATTACCCTGCTCGCGGTGAAATTCAATTATATGAGTCGACGATTATGCTACTGTTTAAACATCAGTAAGCGACTTTTTTATTATTTAGGCTATTCAATGATCGCAAATAAACACACAATATTACCTGTATTGATCAGTTTTATTTTTTACTTTGCATGGACGTGGTACGCCAATAGTAGAGTAACAGATGATGTAGCCTTGTTATTACGAACAGCGCTCATTCAGAGCACGTACAGCGCGTTTATGACATTAACTTTTAGCACGCTGTTAATTTGGGTAATAAATAAAATGAAATGCCACGACCACCCATACATGGCGATTCTTCCTCCTTTGTTAATGCAATCAAGCATGGTTTATTTGATTAATGTCCTTAATCAAACACCCAACTTACTACTGACGATTATGCCAAGCATATTTTTTACTGCAATTTATGGGGCTATCTTTACATTCACCTTGTTAAAGAAGCCTGAATACCAATGTGATAGTAAAGTTAAATAATATCTCTGTATCCTAGGTGTCAAAGACTACAATCGTAACTATTATGGGGGATTAAAAACAATAAAAAACCCGCAGTTCAGCGGGTTTTAGATAATAAGTGAACGCCATCATTCATTTTACTGAATAGTGTAACGTTTTAAGTGAGGATATATATCCTCACTTAAACACTTGATATTAGACACTTTCAAACGTGATTTATTGCACAGGGATAGTTAGGGTGCCTGTAGCGACAACACCAGTTTTAGTTTCATAGGCATATTCAAACGTCATGCTGTTTTCAGAACCAACCAAATTGTCAGACATATATTCGTTTGTACTAGTGCGATAAACTTTTTGACTATCAAGTTGAGCGCTACCAATTTCGATACTTATGTTTAGATTATCACGAATTAAAGTTTCGTTTTCCGCTAATTGCACTAATCCTATAGCATACGCATTATAAGGGTTACCATTTCTGACAAGGTTAAAGTCTCTTATTGAATTAGAGTTTACGCCGTCTTGAGTTATAGAAACACTACGCAGTGAAAGCGTTTGTAAAGCGTTAATACTTGTAGGTAAGTACAAATAAGCATCACGATTGTAATTGTATGGACTAGACGAGTCGCCCGCTGAATTAGTTGGAGTTATAATTACTCCATTAGTCTTATAGTTATTATTATCTAGACGAATGTCATTAATATCAAAAGTATCACTGTTATCTTCAATAGAAAATGAAAGGGAATCACCATTAACATCAACTAATTTTTCAGTCGCTTTCACAGCTAAAGAATTAACCTCATAATTATAATCTTGCCCTGAAGTTAACGTACTAACTGGTGTAACCGTTAATTTTGTATCGTTTAAACTTGTTTCGAATGTTACAGGGATATTTACATTACCACTTACAATAGTAGTCCCTGCTAAAACGATATCATTTGAGTCATCATTGCCTTTTATTACTGTAAAACCAGAAGTATTTGTTAATGAAAGACTGCTTGCAGATACCGTAATTGGCTGTGAATAAAACACGCTAAAGCTATGATCAACAAAGTCTACTTTATTAGCAACTGCGATCACTTCTAAAGCAGAAGAGCCGTTATCGAGCACTCTTGGCATTACAGCCAACTCAACAACATTTGAATACGGGATATTATAACTCAAGTTTCGGAGTTAAAACTAGGTAATAAAAATAAAGTAAACTTATGATTTTAAATAGGTTGATGTCTCATTGTGGTAAAATACTTGTTATCTAGACAAAGTAAAAAACAACAAGAGACATCACATGAATTCTCCCACAAAGAAAGTAGCTTTACCATCATTAACCGCTGATTTACTGAGCCAAGCAAACCTTAATATTGATAACACATTTAGTTCAACATGGAAGCGCCTTAACGTTAACTCCATGTTGCTCCAAGCTAAATTTTCTAAGCGCTCAGGTACACCTGTCGGTGAAGTTGTTTTTCTATTGATGCTTTGGGTTTGGCTAAAAGTGGACTCGGTTGCCATGTTTTCAAAGGATGCGTTGCTCAGCTTCTCTGCGGCAAAAAAAGATGCATTATATGATCTAATTAACCGCGAAGATGCGGATTGGCGAAAGTTGCAATTGTTGATGGCTAAAAAAGCACTCAAGGCTAATGATAAGAGTAAGCTTAGTGCCTTTGTTATTGACGACTCTGTCAAAATGAGACGTGGTAAAAAGATGCCAGGCATATCGAGCCACTTTGACCATTTAACAGCCCGCTGCGTTATGGGGTAACAAATAGTTACGTTAGGTGTCGCTAATGATGAGCAGTTTGTTCCTGTTGATAACGAAATTTTCATCAGCCAGAGTAAGGAGCAAATGTTAGACTATAAATTTAATGATGGTCGCAGTATCCCCCTGTGTCAGACTAGTTGTCGCCTCTAATTTTTTAGTTAGAGGTAATAAATATGAGTCGAAATTACTCACAAGCATTTAAAATACAAGCAGTAGAAAAGATATTACTTAAAGCAGATAATGTGACAATAAAAGAAGTTGCTGATTCTTTAGGTGTTAATCTTTCATCTTTAAATCGATGGAGAGTTGAAGCTAAACAGCAAAAACTTAATACAACGTCAACAAACGAGAAAACTCTTTTGACTCAAGAAAAACGCCCACAAGATTGGACTTTAGAAGAACGATTTAACATGGTGTTAAGTTGTAACTCATTAGATGGTGAAGCATTAAGTGAGTATTGTCGCGAGCATGGTATTTATCCTCATCATATAACGCAATGGAAGTTAGATTTTGTTAGTGGAAATACTGAGCTTAATAAACCTATTTCTCGTACTGAAATCAAAAATCTTAAACATGAAAATAAAGTGTTAAAAAAAGAATTAAATCGCAAAGGAAAAGCACTCGCCGAGACTGCTGCTTTGCTCGTTCTCCAAAAAAAAGTCCACGAGATTTGGGGAAGCGACGAGGACAGCTCACTATGAACGTAGAGCGAGAAGATATTATCGGTTTAGTCACTGACGCTTGTAACACAGGAGCCAAGCAAGAAAAGGCTTGTAACATCGTTGGTATCAGTACTAAAACGTTTCAGCGCTGGAATGTTAACCCCAACAAACAAGATGGTCGTATAGCGCCTAAACATACGCCTAAGCATAAATTATCAGCGCTAGAGCGACAACGTATTATCAAAGTAGCTAACCAGCCAGAATACGCCAAGTTACCCCCTTGCCAAATAGTACCAAGGTTAGCGGATACGGGTATTTATATTGCATCAGAAGCCAGTTTCTATCGTGTATTGAACGAGTGTAAACAGTTAAAACATCGAGATAAAAGCAAACCTAACCGAAAGATTAATAAGCCAAGAGCCTTAACCGCAAAAGCGCCGAATCAAATTTATACCTGGGATATCACCTATTTGCCAACACAAGTTAAAGGTATCTTTTTATACCTATATTTGGTGCTCGATATTTACAGTCGTAAAATTGTTGGCTGGCAAATTCACCATGAAGAACTCAGCGTATTAGCGGCTGATTTGATGACCGATATATGTAACAGAGAAAAAGTAGAAAAAAACCAAGTGACCTTGCACTCGGATAACGGTAGCCCTATGAAAGGAGCGACCATGTTAGCTACTTTACAAGAGTTAGGGGTGGTTCCTTCGTTTAGTAGACCATCAGTAAGTAATGACAACCCCCTATTCAGAATCCGTATTTCGCACGTTAAAATATCGACCTGAATATCCTGAAAAACCTTTTGCAGATATAGGGGTAGCAAGAGATTGGGTTAAGTGTTTTGTGCAGTGGTATAACCATGAACACCGCCATAGCGGTATTAAATTTACTACCCCCGTTGAGCGCCATACAGGTAAAGATATTGAAATATTAGTGGCTCGAACGTTGGTGTATAAAAAGGCTAAGTTAGAAAATCCCAATAGATGGTCAGGTGAAATTAAAAACTGGGATCATATTGAAGAAGTTTACCTTAACCCTGAAAAAGGGAAATCAGAGGTAGTAGAGAACAAGGCGGCATAAATTTAAACTTTAGGCGACAACTAGCTTGAAAAACGCCGGTATTGCGGCAAAACGCTATCAACAATCAAAGCAACAAACGAAACCAGAAATGGTTTGTGACATGATAGCCAGAGCTATCCGCGCAGGCATTAACGCTGATTATTTTTTAGCGGATGCATGGTTTGCCACCAAACATATTCTTAAAATGACGATAGAGCATTCGCTTGTTGCTGTTGTCAGAATGAAAAAAAACAAAATGAAATATCGTATAGTGGAGAAAGGTGTTAACCACTTGCTCTGCGCTAAAGAGCTATACAAACAACATGTTAAAGGTCACTGGCAAACACTTAATAATGTGCCTTACCAAAGTAAATCCGTGGTTGTTGAGTTGAACTTAACGAGCTCAGATAAAGAGCCAGCGCAATGGGTTAAAGTAAAATTGTTGTTTGTACGCTCAATAGATGAAGCTAAACAACAGGCAAGTAAACATGACTGGGCGTTATTTTTAACAACTGACTACCAGCTTGAAGATGAAAAAATACTTGAAGTTTATGCATTACGTTGGGGATTGAAGTTTACTTCAAGGAAGCCAAACAAAAACTCGGTTTCTTAAGAGAGCAAAGCCGACATTACAGTGCCTACATCGCCTCAATACACTTAACAGGATTAAGGTTTTGCTTGCTACTATTCGCTAAACAAGAGGAAGGGGCAGCAAGGCTTAGCGACGTTAGAAATAATTTTGAAGAAAGCCTATGTTGCTTGAATTTCGCCAGTAAATTGTGGGGCTTATTTAAAGCGTTAATTGCAGGAGCATTAAGTGAAATGGCAAATTTAACAAGCATTGAAAAATTTGACGTGCTAAACAAAATTGAACAAACGGTTATTGATTTTTTTACGCAAGTCATGCAAATGGATAGTTTTACCTTACGGCAAGAGGCGTTAGAATGATAAAAAATTCATTTTTCACCTTAGAAATGAACTCCGAAACTTGAGTTATATAATCAAAAATAATTATCTTTTTATAATACAAATATCAGTAGCTTGTATTATTTGATTATACTTTTAGCTATCTATAAGTGCCCAAAACCCCTTATTGATTCAAAATGTTTTAAAAAAGTAGTGCTCATACGGGGAAACCAATGCTTTGTAAGGCATGGATTTGATCACAGCTACAACATTAATTCAATTTATAATGATCTTGCCGTGGGGGGGATCTAAATAGAATCTTTAAATTTTAGTTCAAAGATCATTTTTAATAGTTTTATTTTCTCATTCATTTGAAAAAACATAATAAATATAATGAATAAAAAATAAGGTACATAAAATATCTCCGTCCTGATAAGTGTAGGCAAAGGGAGGAATAAAAAAATAACTATTGTTATAATAAATAAGAAGAATGGCATATAACCTAGTTGATGATATTTTTTTTCGTATCCTTGTATTTTTTGAATATTTTTAATTTTATTAAGTGCAATTACTTCTTCTACCGGATCCATACTAGTGCCTAACCTATTATTATATTTAACTTATACCATAAACCTATTTAAAATGAAAAAGGAATTTAGTATGTATTTAATCTCTTGGGGGTTTAATTCCCTTGGAGGATGGTGCAAAAACCTTTTGGCTCACAAATTACTAAGTCAAATTTGGTCAGTAGCGCTAACTAACGGGCGAGCTTTACTTTGTTACCTTTTATCTGAAAAATTCGATATATCATCGCGATGATCGCGATTTTATTAGTTGCTCACCAGCAGGACAGATATATACATCTTGCGTAGCATCATAACGAAAGCGGCCTTTTGCAAACTTCTTTGAATCTTTTGGTTTACCTGGTTTCTTTCCTTCAGGACACAGTAGGCTGATATCGCGATCCAGTGTGTCATTAATAATGTTGTCAGTGCAATATCCTGCATCGAGTAAAAGTTGTTCCGTCTTCTGTGAGGTTAGACTCATTGCCCTATCAAGCATCTTCGGTATAACAATATTTTCATTACTTGGATCTACCGCGATGGCAACAACAACTCGCTGTTCATTGGCTAGCACAGATGGCTTGTAACTTGCCGCATATCCCCGTCCACGCTTTGCCTGTTGTACCATCGCTTCTGGCTCTGATGGACTAATTGATAACGTGTGCGATTTTCTCCCATTGGCTTCCCTGTTTTTCTTACGCTCATCAAATATTTTCACCGCTTTGGTTATTTGATCAACGCCATCTTGAAGATGGCTATTCTTTGGGTCTTTATCCAAGGCTTTCTGGGCTTCTTCTTCGGCAGCTTTCAATGCTTCTTCCCTACAGACTTTGTAATGTGAACAAGCGGCTTCAATCACAGTCCCGTCTCCAGCCAACGATGCTATGCCTGAGCCAGTCATTATTAATGTTGTTTGTACGATTGATTCAAAAAAAGACTCTGTCAATGATTCACTATGCATATTAATGAATCGGCCAATATTGGCGTGATCTGGTGCAATACCACCAGTGACCCACATGCAACCAAGATCAAGTCGTGCAAGCCTTTCCAGCCCTCTCAATGAGGAGACACCTTGCATGAACCCGTAAAGGATCAGGCCGAGCATATTGCGCGGTGCATAAGGAGGACGCCCTTGGTTTGAATAGCGCTGCTCGAACACTATCCAGCTTTGATTATCCAAAACCTGAGCTATCACTAGCGGTAGTTTTTGCTTCGCCAGTGTTAAATGCTCCTCAAGCAGTGTATTGCCTATGGTAATGTTTGTTGGATCTGGCGCGTTAAATCGACGTTTAATACCAGGGGTTGCTTCAGTAAGGATTGGTTTTTCACTTCTCGCCTGTGCCGCATGGTAGGCAAATAAATCTGATTGCCCACTTGTGTCGATAAAAATTTTCGAATTGGTTGTCATTACAATAGATAAAAGCGCTAATAAAACATGTCAATATTATACCAATAAAACCAAGTAAAATTAAACAATTCAAACTGTTATGTGTCTGACTGGCTTTCGCGACATCCTCCTTGCTGCGGGGATTTTTACCTTTACACGTTAACCAATTATTATAATACTACGATGATATTTACACAAATGTAAATATCTTGCAAAAAAAAAGGAAATTTAATGAAAATTTTTTTAGGAGTAATAGCCTCAATACTGTTTTTTACTTCGATACAAATAAACACAGAAAATAATAAAATCTCATTACAATTCAATACGGCAAATGCTGTTATTATTATGGAGAGGATTGAAGTGCCTTGTGATTATGCCTGTCAGCATCAATTTTCAGATGATTGGGTATCAATTGGTGTTTTATATGATGACGCCTACGGTGAAGGCGCATTTGCTGCTTCAGGTTTTAATATGTCAGCAATAAATTTAGAAAATATCCGCGCTCAGTTAGTAGCAAGGTGTTATATGCAGGCTGATGCTGCAATACCAGCCTGTGTAAGTGAGCTTCAGTATGCTTTGATAGCAACAGGTGCTGCATGTTCTGTTTTAACCAGTTCGATTATGCCAGCTTGGCCTCTAGGAACTGCAGTAGGAATTGCAGTTGGGGTATCATGTGGAGTAGGGGTCGCTATCGTGAATATTTCTGCGGAAAATATCTGTGCTAATGCGGTAGAATCTGTTAAAAAAGATTGCATGAAGATTGGATTATAATAATAAAAAATAATAATAGCAGGTAAATATACCTGCTATCTACTCATAAGTTATCTTGGCCATATTATGAAAAAAATTAAATATTTATTACTTTGTATATGTGTTCTAGGGGGAGGGGCTATATTTTTTAATTTTAGTGAATATAATACTCAAACAACTCAAAATGAAATAATTATAGATCAGAAAACATCAAAAAGTATTCCCCTTCAAAAATTAATAAAAGATATATCTTCTAATAACACTCTTAATAGTAAATCAATAAATGCTTTTTCGAATTTATGTGATGACTACTTAACTGAAATAAATGATCTGCAAGCTTGGAAGGTAAGTAAAAAAGCAGAAATCAATAGATTTATAAATAAACTTAAAAACGATGGTGTAGATAACACGTTATTAGATCACTTTTCGAAATTATCGGGCATTGGAATAATACAAGGAAGAAATTTTACTGCTCCAAATAAATATAGGATGAATTTGCCTTTTCTTGCTGATATTAACGCACAACTAATGAGTTCATCTGAGGCTAGTTTATTTCAAGCTTTATTAGTAAAAGAAAATTATAATGAGCTTTTCAATGCATTTTCTGAGGGGGCATTGCCATTAAATAACTATTCTTATATTTCTTTGAAAAATGTATCTCCAATTTCACACTTACTTTTAAAAAACAAACATGAAGGAGTTAAATTAGCGTTTAGACTTATAAATATCGGGATTAGACCTACATATATTGATTTAATCACCGCTACTGAATTAAACTTGTCAGTAAGTTTTATTGATGCTTTATACCGTGCTAGTAATCTTGATGTTGGTATCATTTTTCATGAACTTAGCCGATATAAAAGCTTAACAACTATTGCTGTACGCTCATCCTCGCCTGAATTAGTAGAATATTGGTTATCATTAAATAGCCCACATACACCAGACCCTTTTGATGGTTTTTACAGTAATGCTCTTGATTTAATTGCTAGTCCTGAAAATGATAAGCAAAAGGAAAAATATTTAGAAATATTCCTAATATTAATGAAATACTCAGTTAAGCCAAGTAACTCACTTATCGTAGATAGATTGACTCTCTGGTTACCTGATGATGTATCTAGAAAGTATTTGGACTTTTACTCAGATATTTCGGATAATTCTCTACCAATAAAATCGGAGCCTTTTATAAATTTCAAAATAATAGATTTATATAGAGCTATTTTACACGGTCACTTAAAACTCATTGGAAGTGATACAATATTAAATAAATGTTTTCTTAAAACGGGTAACAAAATGCTCCGTTTGGCTTTAAATGACTCTTCACCAGACAATAAAAATAATGATGGGAGTCGGCATTTAAAAAGCAATATAGACAAACTTAAATTAATTGAAAAGTATAGTTTGAAAAATCAGACTCTCGAAATGGTCAAGGAAACTTTAAAAGGTAAAAAAGATCTTACTAGTAAATTGGTGCTTCAAGATTTTGTAAACAAAGATCTAATTAAAAAGTTAGAAAAACAAAAACTTATCCATAAAAGTTATCCTAAAAGTAAAACAAAAGCTATCAATGAAGCCTTTGCTGCCGCGTCTAAGAATTGGGAGTCCACAGAAAAAATCATTTCAGATATTGAATTTTCTGATATCGAAAACGAAAATAATGAAACGAAGTTAGCAATAAAACTTAATTTTGCCATCACTACAGGTCAACCTTGGGAAACGATAAGGCAGCTACTTGAAAATGGAGCAAAGCTTGGGCCTAATATTATTTTTATATTAACTAGAAATAACAATGTAAGTTTAACCCGAAAGTTATATTCATATGGTTTAGATATACATCTTAAAGACGCCGCAGGAAATAATGCTATTTATCACGGAGTGATACATAAAGCTAAAGATATTATTGATTACCTACTTAGTCAAGGTGTCTCTGTAAATGTCAATAGCGGAGGCTTAGACTCATTAGATCAAGCTTTATTACTTGTAAAATCAGACTTTAGTGTATTAAATATTATTGATACTCTTTTAAGGAATGGAATAACAGTTGTGCAAAGCCACAAAGAAAAAGTTTTAAGTTTTAAAGAAAATGATCGCAATCTTTACGATCAAATTTTGAAACAGTTTCCTCAATTAGAGATCTAAACTATAGTCTTATATACCCGTCACCATTGAAAGTGCGGGTTTTAACTAGCGAAGCGTAAATCTCGGGGGCTTGCCCCCGTGCTGGATAGTGTATACTGGGGGAACCCCAGTTTATGCTATTCGGCTCATGGAACTTCAAAGAAATACACATCATGTATTTAGGCTAATGTACCACTTTGTGTGGATACCTAAGTATCGACATAAAGTTTTTGTTGAGCCTTATCGTTCAACGATGAAGGGGATAATTCAAAAATTTGGGTATGATTACGATATTGATATAGTTGAGTTGGAAATACCAAATGATCATATTCACATGGTTATTAGAGGAATACCAAAACAATCGCCAAGTGATGTGATGCAAATAGTTAAAACTCAAGTTTCGGAGTTCATTTCTAAGGTGAAAAATGAATTTTTTATCATTCTAACGCCTCTTGCCGTAAGGTAAAACTATCCATTTGCATGACTTGCGTAAAAAAATCAATAACCGTTTGTTCAATTTTGTTTAGCACGTCAAATTTTTCAATGCTTGTTAAATTTGCCATTTCACTTAATGCTCCTGCAATTAACGCTTTAAATAAGCCCCACAATTTACTGGCGAAATTCAAGCAACATAGGCTTTCTTCAAAATTATTTCTAACGTCGCTAAGCCTTGCTGCCCCTTCCTCTTGTTTAGCGAATAGTAGCAAGCAAAACCTTAATCCTGTTAAGTGTATTGAGGCGATGTAGGCACTGTAATGTCGGCTTTGCTCTCTTAAGAAACCGAGTTTTTGTTTGGCTTCCTTGAAGTAAACTTCAATCCCCAACGTAATGCATAAACTTCAAGTATTTTTTCATCTTCAAGCTGGTAGTCAGTTGTTAAAAATAACGCCCAGTCATGTTTACTTGCCTGTTGTTTAGCTTCATCTATTGAGCGTACAAACAACAATTTTACTTTAACCCATTGCGCTGGCTCTTTATCTGAGCTCGTTAAGTTCAACTCAACAACCACGGATTTACTTTGGTAAGGCACATTATTAAGTGTTTGCCAGTGACCTTTAACATGTTGTTTGTATAGCTCTTTAGCGCAGAGCAAGTGGTTAACACCTTTCTCCACTATACGATATTTCATTTTGTTTTTTTTCATTCTGACAACAGCAACAAGCGAATGCTCTATCGTCATTTTAAGAATATGTTTGGTGGCAAACCATGCATCCGCTAAAAAATAATCAGCGTTAATGCCTGCGCGGATAGCTCTGGCTATCATGTCACAAACCATTTCTGGTTTCGTTTGTTGCTTTGATTGTTGATAGCGTTTTGCCGCAATACTGCGACCATCATTAAATTTATAGTCTAACATTTGCTCCTTACTCTGGCTGATGAAAATTTCGTTATCAACAGGAACAAACTGCTCATCATTAGCGACACCTAACGTAACTATTTGTTGCCCCATAACGCAGCGGGCTGTTAAATGGTCAAAGTGGCTCGATATGCCTGGCATCTTTTTACCACGTCTCATCTTGACAGAGTCGTCAATAACAAAGGCACTAAGCTTACTCTTATCATTAGCCTTGAGTACTTTTTTAGCCATCAACAATTGCAACTTTCGCCAATCCGCATCTTCGCGGTTAATTAGATCATATAATGCATCTTTTTTTGCCGCAGAGAAGCTGAGCAACGCATCCTTTGAAAACATGGCAACCGAGTCCACTTTTAGCCAAACCCAAAGCATCAATAGAAAAACAACTTCACCGACAGGTGTACCTGAGCGCTTAGAAAATTTAGCTTGGAGCAACATGGAGTTAACGTTAAGGCGCTTCCATGTTGAACTAAATGTGTTATCAATATTAAGGTTTGCTTGGCTCAGTAAATCAGCGGTTAATGATGGTAAAGCTACTTTCTTTGTGGGAGAATTCATGTGATGTCTCTTGTTGTTTTTTACTTTGTCTAGATAACAAGTATTTTACCACAATGAGACATCAACCTATTTAAAATCATAAGTTTACTTTATTTTTATTACCTAGTTTTAACTCCGAAACTTGAGTTATAATAATTATTTCCTGAAGTACCAGAAACATATACTGTTAAAGTTTCAATATCATCAAGATTTAATTGTACAGAACTACTTCGATAAACGACATCATTAGCAGTGAAAGAAGGTATTTCTATCGTTGAAGAATTAGCAAATTTTGCAGATAAAACATATTGCTCAGTTAATTCATCATAAGTAGAGGTAGATTTCTCTCCATCTGAACCTGTTGCTGTAAGATCTGCCCCTAAAATAGTGTTAGCACTTTCATCAATAAGTGTTATGCGATACTCAACTTCAGCTAATGGCATTTTGTCTTCAACATATATAGTTAATGACTCTTGCTTATTGGCAGATGGGTAATATAAATCGTTATCCTGCAAATTGTTAGATTCAGGAATAAAGTCTACTTCGCCATCTCCGTTGAGATCTAAGTTAGCTCTTATCCCGGTATTGATGAATTTTGGTAACGTGATGTTATAAACACCGTTCACCGCATCATAAACTGAAACATGCTTATACTTGTTAGCTCTTGAACTGTTACCAGAATGAGAATATGCGATAAATTCTAAGGTTGGCAGCGGTAGACCTGTCGTATTGTTCATAACAGTAACTTGCACATCTGTAGCTTCTGACACTGTTAATGTTCCATAGTCTTTTGGCGTATTAACCCCGTTTGAATCACCGGTATTTATAAAGAATGTACGGGATAAAAAACGGTTATCACTGCTTGAAATTATAAGCGTAATGTCAGAGCTAGATGGAAGGTTTTCAATCTTAAATTCGCCCCCCGTAAAAACAAGGTTTTCCTGAATAACAACATCTGCCGCAATCACGGTAATATTGGCTGCAGAGACTTCGGTATTGTCAACAGCATTAACAATTAAGCCGGTTAATGCAACTGTTGAATTTTCGGAAGTTGTAGGATTAGTGCCACTAAGAATTTCATTTTGCGCCTGAATGGCTTGTGCTACATCTGAATTACTATCGTCTTCAACTTCTATACATGCTGTTAACAAGCATAAAGAAGTGGTTATCAATACGAGGTTTACATACTTCAATTTAATTTTCCTTTTAAAATTTAGAAGGGAAAGACACATTAACCTTCACGCCTTATTGAACTCCCTTCGATAAGGCGTGCAGGTTAACAAAAGATTAAATTACTGTTAATAGTAAAGTTACTTTTTTTGCACAATGATATAAAAAAGTAAACAATATCGTGATTTATCGGTTGCGTGTTATATAACACGTTCAATGTTTCCGTTATTAATGATTTGAAACTGACTTAACCATTAAGCAGCTATATTGCGCTTGATTTCATGGGCTAAAAAACACAGTATTTTAGAAACGATAGGTAGCATAAATACCAACAAAACGATCATAACTATTATCAAGTTTATAACCATTTTCTTGCGCATCGAAGTCTGAATATCCAGCATACATACCAATATCTGTATTCTTAGTAAGGGCATAATTAACACCCACACTGATTTCATTTGCGCCGCTTTGATTGAAGTCTTTTAAATCACGGTAAGTGTAATTAGCTGTTGCGGTCCAATTTTTTGCTATATTAGTTTGTAAGCCTACCGAATAACGATATTCATCTTTATTTTTGAGCTTTTCTTCATCCCACTTTACGTAGCCTACAGAGAAAACTAAGGCGAGGTTTTTATCAAAGACATACTTACCATTTAAATCAGCGCCATAAGCAACAGAATCACCGTTAATTGTTGACTCTTGATAACCTCTAACACCTAAGCCTACGGCTAACTCTAAACCTGTATCATTATCCTGACGAGCTAAAAAACGGTAATTAAGGCCGCCTAAGCCGACGGTTAGGTTATCGGTTAAACCATAAGCAGCATTTATATTTAATGCTACATGCCTCTGATCTTTTTCTTCGCCCCATGCTAATGCCCCACCAACAGAAATTGTGCCATCTGTTAATGTTAATGGTCGTAATACGGGATTTTCAGGATATTCCGTTTCTGCAAAAACAGTTGATGATGCTAAAAGTAACGCGATGCTAATAAGTGATTTGTTCATAATGTTAATTCCCAATTTTTGTGTTTGTAGTTTATAAGGGAATAGTAAAGTGTTGTTACGTTCGTTTCCTTATGGGTTTTGTTGATTAAATGTAGGCGTAACGTGAGAAATTGTAAGAAGGTATACAGCTAAAAAACAGCAATGCTTGGAGTTTGATTAACTGTTTGGCATCGCGGTGGCGATGGTACAGAAAGGGGAACGAACGCTCCCCTTTCCAATCCCAAAAGCACCCTGCTAAGCTAAAACTGAAATATTAATTTTAATTTTTGCCGTTTTCTATACCTAACGAATGCTCGTCCCTGCGCGGCGTTAGTTATAGCCATCCATTGCTTCGATAAATATTGCACTTATCTAAATTAAGTCTCCGTTGCTGTGAGGGAACTGGAGTTTGTTGGACTAGTCGTGATGACTAACGAAAAAAACAAAAATGAGTATATATTAACTACAGAAGAACCAAACACCAAATCTGCTCCATTAAACGCCGGAATGATGACCAATATTCACGTATCACTGGCATGGATGCCAGTGAAAGCGCTGTTGGCACAGGGAAGTGGCATCAGCGCTGGTACGTCGAGAATATTGAGGAGCATGGAGAAAACACGTTTAATGTTGCAGCGACGGGTGAGTCCAAAGCAGAAGGTTAGAGTGGAGGCAGTATGCTTTTCTTCTTGGGTGTCGTCACCACAGCGATAATGCATGAATAACGTACGCTAATTAATTTTACCCTGACACTATTTATTCAAGGTTCACCGTTTTACTGGACTAGATTCCGTACAAGAGACTTACGGAATGACGGTAGCTCCCCCCCACCCTACCAACGCGCACCAAGTCTGCTTGAATCAAGTTCCGAAATGAAAGGTAATATTCACGTATGTTCATCAGGGATGATGAACAAAGCGATGTCGGCACATGGATGTGCCATCAGCGCTGTTACGTCTAAGATATTACCTTGAATATAGGATAACACTTGATTAGCAGTGCCGAGGGAGTCCAGAGGGAGGTCGGCGTCAGCCTCCCTTTGGGTGTCGTCGCCACCGCGACAATGTACAGTATAATTAAACTAAATAAGTTGTTAACATTAAGAAAGTTGGATCATTAAAAGTTATAGGCGTAATATAAATGGAAAGCAAACCTAGAATTTTCATTGGGTCATCAAGCGATAGTATAGATATAGCTAATGCATGTAACGTAGCATTAGATTACTCCGCTGAAGTATCCGTTTGGCCAAACATATTTGACAAAGCTGGAACTGACACTTTGAGCTCTTTAATGACAAAAGCTGATAACGTTGATTATGCACTATTTGTTTTTTCTCCCGATGATGTGGTCACTATGAGAGGAAAAAACCAACCAACGGTGAGAGATAATGTTCTTTTTGAATTAGGCTTATTTATAGGTTCACTTGGTAAAGAACGTTGTTTCATTCTAAAACCACGTAATACCGAACTATATATTGCCAGTGACTTAGCTGGAATCAATACTCTTGGCTTTGATATAAATAGAAGTGATACAAATTTAGATTGTGCTGTGAATGCTGCTTGTATAAAAATAGCTACTCAAATGAAGCAGCAAGGAGCATTTACAAAAAGTTTTGCCACAGATAAAGTGTTGTCTCCTAAGGTTTCCAAAAGCTAATACTCAATAAATGACAAATCTCTCCGTTTGTTATCCGAGCTATTATCTACTCATACGACAACAGTAAATGGTATGTTTTTTTGGGATATAGAGCAAAAAGCACTTCCATTCACAGAAGCCCAGCTTCAAATAGCCTTGATAAAACTAACTCGAATAGGCTATATATCTAGAATGATCACCGAAGACTATAACGGTAATAGTGGATATGGCTTCACAATTACAAATGGTGGTATTGAGTATTTATTAGAAAACGAACAAAGACTAGATGAGATAATTAGGCTTGAAGAGGAACAGGCAAGGCAACAAACTCAGCAACCCCAACAACAGTTTGGCGGATTTAATCCGCAGATTAAAAATATATAGAATTCATATTATTAAACAAAAAACCCGCTAGCTAGCGGGTTTTTATTAAGAATTACAAGTTGTAAGCATTAGCCTACCAACCTGTTTTCTCTTTAAGTGCTACGCCGATATCAGCTAAAGAACGAACAGTTTTAACACCGGCCGCTTCTAATGCTGCAAATTTTTCATCAGCAGTACCTTTACCACCGGCGATAATCGCGCCAGCGTGACCCATACGCTTACCTTCTGGTGCAGTAACACCAGCAATGTAAGATACAACAGGTTTAGTAACGTGTGCTTTGATGTATTCAGCAGCTTCTTCTTCAGCAGTTCCGCCAATTTCACCAATCATTACGATTGCTTCAGTTTGTGGATCGTTTTGGAACATTTCCAATACGTCGATGAAGTTAGTACCTGGGATAGGGTCACCACCAATACCTACACAAGTAGATTGGCCAAAACCAGCATCAGTTGTTTGCTTAACGGCTTCGTACGTAAGCGTACCAGAACGTGAAACAATACCTACTTTACCTGGTAAATGGATATGACCAGGCATGATACCAATCTTAGTTTCGCCTGGAGTAATAACGCCAGGACAGTTAGGACCGATCATACGAACGCCAGATTGATCAAGCTTAGCTTTAACGTCAACCATATCTAAAGTTGGAATACCTTCAGTAATCGTAACGATAAGTGTAATGCCCGCATCAATAGCTTCTAAAATTGCATCTTTACAAAACGGAGCTGGAACGTAGATAACTGTTGCTGTTGCGCCAGTTGCTGCTACTGCTTCACGTACTGTATTAAATACTGGTAGGCCTAAATGCGTTTGACCGCCTTTACCTGGGCTTACGCCACCAACCATTTGTGTACCGTACTCAAGTGCTTGTTCTGAATGGAATGTACCTTGACCACCAGTGAAACCTTGACAGATTACTTTAGTATCTTTGTTAATTAAGATAGACATTATTTGCCCTCCGCAGCTGCTACAACTTTTGTCGCTGCATCAGTTAATGACTCAGCAGCAATGATATCTAAGCCAGAGTTTTTAAGAACTTCACGACCTAATTCAGCATTAGTACCTTCTAAACGTACTACAACTGGTACTTTAACGCCTACTTCTTTAACCGCGCCAATAATACCTTCAGCAATCATGTCACAACGTACGATGCCGCCAAAGATGTTAACTAAAACAGCTTTAACGTTGTCGTCAGAAAGAATGATTTTGAATGCTTCAGAAACACGTTCTTTCGTCGCTCCGCCGCCAACATCTAAGAAGTTAGCTGGCTTGCCGCCGTGTAGATTTACGATATCCATAGTACCCATTGCTAAGCCTGCACCGTTAACCATACAACCAACGTTACCGTCTAAGGCTACGTAGTTTAATTCAAAGCGTGCTGCATGAGCTTCACGTTCATCTTCTTGAGATGGATCGTGGAACGCGCGCATTTTAGGTTGACGGTATAAAGCATTACCATCGATACCAATTTTGCCATCTAAACAGTGAAGATTACCTTCATCAGTAATAACTAACGGGTTAATTTCTAATAAGGCGAAATCGAAATCTTCAAACATTTTTGCAAGACCTAAAAAGATCTTAACAAATTGCTTCATTTGCGTTGGGTTTAAACCTAACTTGAAGCCTAATTCACGTGCTTGGTAAGGTTGAGCGCCAACAAGTGGATCGATTTCAGCTTGATGAATTAACTCAGGAGTCTCTTCAGCAATTTTCTCAATATCAACACCGCCTTCAGTAGAGGCCATGAATACGACTTTACGACTTGCGCGGTCAACAACAGCACCAAGGTATAATTCGTTAGCAATATCTGTACAGCTTTCTACTAAAATTTTTGCTACTGGCTGACCGTTTGCGTCAGTTTGGTAAGTCACTAAGTTCTTACCTAACCAGTTTTGAGCGAAGTCTTTAATTTCTTGCTTAGATTTAACTAGCTTAACGCCGCCAGCTTTACCGCGACCGCCCGCGTGTACTTGAGTTTTAACAACCCACATAGTGCCGCCGATTTTATCAGCCGCTTCTGCCGCTTCCTGAGGTGTATCGCAAGCGAAACCTTCAGAAACTGGTAAACCATATTCAGCGAATAATTGTTTCGCTTGATACTCATGCAAATTCATGGTGTATTTCCATTTATCTGTGAATGATAATGACAGCTGTTCTTAATTATAAATATAAGTAAAAGTCTTAATCATATATATAAATAAAAAGTTGCTATCATCGAAAAAAGTCGATGGATTATAATATAAAAGCTCTAAGGAACAAAGCCCCTAGAGCTAATACTATAGTCTAAATCGAAAGGTTAATTATTCTCAATTAAATATCAAGAAGTAGACGAGTTGGATCTTCTAACAAGTCTTTAATTGCCACTAAGAAACCAACAGATTCTTTACCATCAATTAAACGATGGTCGTAAGAAAGTGCTAAGTACATCATAGGGAGTATTTCAACTTTTCCGTTAACAGCCATTGGTCTGTCTTGGATTTTATGCATTCCTAAAATAGCCGCTTGCGGTAAATTTAAGATTGGTGTTGAAAGTAATGAACCAAAAACACCACCGTTAGTAATCGTAAAATTACCACCTGTCATATCTTCAATTGAAAGCTTACCGTCACGACCTTTGATTGCTAAGCCACGGATACCATTCTCAATAGCGGCCATACCTAATTGGTCAGCATCACGTAAAACAGGTGTAACTAAGCCACGCGGTGTAGAAACAGCAATAGATATATCAAAAAAGTTATGATAAACAATATCATCACCATCGATTGAAGCATTTACCGCTGGGAAACGTTTCAATGCTTCAGTAACAGCTTTAACATAAAACGACATAAAACCTAAACGTGTATCATGTGTTTTCTCGAACAAATCTTTGTATTGTTTACGAAGATCCATGATTGGCTTCATGTTAACTTCGTTAAACGTCGTTAGCATTGCTGTTGAGTTTTTAGCTTCTAATAGACGCTTCGCAATCGTTTTACGTAAACGTGTCATTGGCACACGCTTTTGAGTACGTTCACCTAGATCTTGAACAACAGGAGCTGGAGCAGCAGCTTTTGCTACAGGTGCAGCAGCAGGTTTATTCATAGCCGCTTCAACATCTTCTTTAGAAATGCGTCCGCCTTTACCTGTACCTGAAACATCAGCAGCAGTTAAGCCTTTTTCCGTCATTAAACGACGTACTGAAGGACTCGCTAATTCGTCAGAGCTGATTGCTTCTTCTGCAGTTGCAGCAGGAGCGCTAGTTGTTGCCCCCGCATTTAGTTGACCAATAACTTGTGAACCTAATACCGTATCGCCTTCAACATGAATGATTTTACCAATCACGCCATTGTCTTGAGCAACAACTTCGAGTACCACTTTATCCGTTTCAATATCAACCAAGTTTTGGTCAACAGAAACCGTATCGCCTTCCGCAACATGCCAAGTTGCAACCGTTGCATCAGCAACAGATTCAGGTAAAACCGGTACAATAATGTCGATAACTTTTACTGCTGTTGCCGCTGGAGCTGAAGCTGCAGGCTTTGCAGGAGCTGAAATATCAGCTGATGCGTCGCCTTCAGTAAGGATAGCAATAACTTGCTCGCCTAATACTGTTGCGCCTTCAACTTGAGAAATTTCAGTGATTACGCCATCAACGACGGCTTGTACTTCAAGCACGACTTTGTCAGTTTCAATATCTACTAATACTTGGTCACGTGAAACTTTATCACCTACTTGTACATGCCAAGTAGCTACGGTTGCGTCAGCAACTGATTCAGGTAAAACGGGAACCTTAATTTCGGTGGTCATTTATTTTATTCCTTACTCACTAGTCTTCAACAGATAGCGCGTCATTGACTAGCGCTTGTTGTTCTTTTACATGGACAGACATATAACCTACAGCTGGTGCTGCAGAAGCCTTGCGACCTGCATATGTCAAATAAGTACTTTCAGGTATTGCCGCTCTAAAATGATGCTGTGAACAATACCATGCACCTTGGTTTTGCGGCTCTTCCTGGCACCAAACGAATTGCTTCACATGCTGGTATTTCGCCAACTCTGCTTGCAGCTCTTCTTCTGGAAATGGATACAGTTGTTCGATTCGAATGATGACAACATTGTCTTGCTCACTCTTGCGACGCTGGTCAAGTAATTCGTAGTAAACCTTACCACTACAAAATACAACACGTTCAACTTTTTTAGGGTCGATATCGTCAATTTCACCAATAACATTATGGAAAACACCCGTCGAAAGTTCTTCTAATGAAGAAACAGCTAAAGGATGTCGTAATAATGATTTAGGTGACATAACAATTAAAGGGCGACGCATTGGACGTACGACTTGACGACGAAGCATATTAAATACTTGCGCAGGCGTTGACGGCACACAAACTTGCATATTGTGATCAGCACAGAGTTGTAAGAAACGCTCTAAACGTGCTGATGAATGTTCTGGACCTTGACCTTCATAGCCATGTGGTAACAACATAGTTAAACCACACAAGCGACCCCACTTTTGCTCACCAGAACTAATGAATTGATCAAATACTACTTGTGCACAGTTAGCAAAGTCGCCAAATTGTGCTTCCCAAATAGTTAAACCAGCAGGTTCTGCTGTGGTATAACCGTATTCAAAAGCGACCACTGATACTTCAGACAAGACTGAGTCATGGATATCAAATGGACCTTGACCTTCACGAATGTTTTTTAAAGGTAAGTACTTGCTTGAATCTTCTTGGTTATGAAGAACAGCGTGACGGTGGAAAAAAGTGCCACGACCAGAATCTTGTCCGGTAATACGAACACGCTTACCTAGGTCAACAACAGATGCATAAGCTAAGTTCTCAGCCATACCCCAGTCGAGTAATTTCTCTCCCGATGCCATTTTAACACGGTCGTCGTATATTTTCTTGACACGACCTTGCACAGGATGAGATTCAGGATATGTTGAGAGTGTCCCTGCAAGTTCTTTTAACTTCTCAATAGAAATTTCTTTCTCGTAATCATCATCCCAGTTATGGCCGATGTATGGTGACCAATCAACTGAATGTTCAGTCATTGGTCGCCATTGCTCAACGGTACACTGGCCTTCGTCAAGTAACTTACGATAATACATCGATAATTCATTCGACTGTTCGAGGTTAATTGAACCTTCCGTGTCAAGTCGCTGGGCATATAACTGACGAGGTGTTGGATGTTTTTTAATTTTTTTGTACATCAATGGCTGCGTTGCACTAGGCTCATCAGCTTCATTGTGACCATGACGACGGTAGCAAACAAGGTCGATAACGACATCACGCTTAAATTCGTTGCGATAATCAAGGGCAATTTGTGTAGCCAAGATAACAGCTTCTGGGTCATCGCCATTAACATGAAGAATCGGAGCTGAAACCATTTTTGCTATTTCAGTACAATATTCACCACTGCGCGTATCTGCAGGATTAGACGTTGTAAACCCAACCTGATTATTGACAACGATACGTATCGTTCCGCCCACTTTAAATGCACGTGCTTGTGACATATTAAAAGTTTCTTGAACCACACCCTGACCGGCAATAGCAGCGTCACCATGAATAGTAACCGGAAGAACCGTATCACCGACTTTATCACCACGTCTGTCTTGACGTGCCCGGACTGAGCCAATAACAACAGGGTTAACAATTTCTAGATGCGATGGGTTAAAGGCCAAAGCTAAATGAACATTGCCACCAGGCGTTACAAAATCGGATGAATAACCTTGGTGATATTTAACATCACCTGAAGATAAAATTTCATCGTGTTTACCGCCAAACTCGTCAAATAACTTTGATGGATTTTTACCCATCACGTTAACTAAGACATTTAAGCGGCCACGGTGAGCCATACCAATAACAACTTCTTTAGTGCCTTGCGTACCAGCACGAGTAATAAGCTCTTTTAGCATAGGTATTAACGCATCACCACCTTCAAGGGAGAAACGTTTAGCGCCTGGAAACTTAGCCCCAAGGTATTTACAAATACCATCGGCAGCGATAAGACCTTTAAGAATTTCTTCTTTTTGGTCGACAGAAAATTTTGCTTGCGACTGAACAGACTCTAAACGTTGTTGGATCCAACGTTTTTCATCGGTGTCAGTAATGTGCATATATTCAGCACCGATAGAACCACAATAGGTAGTTTTAAGGGCATTGTATAAGTCACCTAACTTCATCGCATCTTGAGAAGTAGCAAATGAGCCGACGTTGAACTCGGTATCAAAGTCATTTTCTGAAAGTTCATGATGCGACAGTTGTAAATCGCGTACCTTATCTCGCTTCCACAAACCTAATGGGTCAAGGTTAGCATTTTGATGTCCACGAAAACGAAAAGCATTAATTAGCTGTAAAACTTTAACTTGTTTGGCATCACTACTACCAGAAACAACAACAGTTTTATGGGATTGCTTAGCTAATTCTTTAAATTCATTGCGGATTTCAGAGTGCCTGAATTCTAAGTCAGCACCTTCAATTTTTGGAAGTTGTTGGAATAACGTTCGCCATTCTGCAGAAACAGATTGGGAGTTATCCAAATAAGATTCGTATAATTCTTCAATGTAAGTAGCGTTAGCACCACTTAAATGAGAAGACTCTAACCAAGCCTTCATTGTACCTTCGGGCATTGCCTGTTCCTTTATGGGATAAAAGCAATAAAAAAATAAACAATTATCGTTAGCAAGTCAACTAGACTAATAGCTAATTGTCATCTGCTAATGATGACTATTCCTGTTTTAAAACACCAAAGTGCTAGATAATTTCATCTAACACTCTGCTATTTAATTTTATACTGCGCGTGAAATCAACATCGACTTAATGTGGCCGATAGCTTTCGTTGGGTTTAATCCTTTTGGACAAACATCAACACAGTTCATAATACCATGACAACGGAATACGCTGTAGGCATCTTGCAAACCATCTAAACGTTCTTCAGTTGCAGTATCACGGCTATCAATTAAGAAGCGATAAGCATGCAACAAACCTGCTGGTCCAATAAACTTATCTGGGTTCCACCAGAAAGACGGACAAGAAGTTGAACAACAAGCACATAAAATACACTCATATAAACCATCAAGCTTTTCCCGCTCTTCAATCGATTGAAGATGCTCACGTGCTGGAGGGTTTTTACCATCATTAATTAAGAACGGCTTAATTTTTTCATATTGATTATAGAACTGTGTCATATCAATAACTAAATCACGTACTACCGGTAAACCAGGTAAAGGGCGTAACACTATTTTCTTTGCTGGAACAGCCGATAATGGTGTAATACAACCTAAACCATTCTTACCGTTAATATTCATACCATCAGAGCCACATACTCCCTCACGACATGAACGACGGAAAGAGATAGTAGTATCTTGCTCTTTTAATAAAATAAGTGCATCAAGTACCATCATATCTGAGCCTTCTGGAATTTCCAGCTCATAATCTTTCATGTAAGGTGCATTATCAACATCAGGGTTGTAACGATAAATCGAAAAAATTTGTTTCATTGCAATGCTCCTATTAATATACGCGGGCTTTCGGTGGGAAAGCTTCACGGTGAACGGGTTCCATATTTACTTTACGTTTAGACATAGCTTGTGTCTCTGGCGTATAAATACTATGGCACAACCAGTTTTCATCATCACGAACAGCAAAATCTGCGCGCGCATGAGCACCACGTGATTCAGTGCGGAAGTTAGACGCTTTGGCTGTACAAAAAGCCGTTTCCATCAAGTTGTCTAATTCTAAACACTCGATACGTTGCGTATTAAATTCTGAAGACTTGTCATCGAGGCTAGCATGCTGAAGACGTTCACGGATTTCAGTCAACTCTTTCATGCCTTCAGCCATAGCATCACCTTCACGGAATACCGAGAAGTTAAATTGCATACATTTTTGCAAGTCTTTACGTATTTTAGTTGGACTTTCACCACCTTTAACAGATGACTCCCAACGATTAGTACGTGCTAATGAAGCTTCTAAGTCAGACTCAGAGGCATCTTTCCCGCTTTGCGTATCATTTAAGTAAGTGCCTAAGAAATTACCCGCTGCACGACCAAAGACCACTAAATCAAGAAGAGAATTACCACCTAAACGGTTTGCACCATGAACAGATACACAAGCGATTTCACCAACGGCAAATAATCCTTCAACGATAGTTTCTTTACCCGTTTCTGGATTAAAATTAATCGCTTGGCCATTCACGTTACAAGGAACACCACCCATCTGATAATGACAAGTTGGTATAACTGGAATAGGTTCTACTGCTGGATCTACGTGAGCAAATGTTTTCGATAAATCACAAACACCTGGTAAACGTTTTTCAAGCGTTTCACGGCCTAAATGATCAAGTTTAAGTTTAAGATGCGGACCCATAGGACCGTCAAAACCACGACCTTCACGAATCTCTGTCATCATAGAACGAGCAACTACGTCACGACCTGCTAAATCTTTAGCATTTGGTGCGTAACGTTCCATGAAACGCTCGCCATCTTTGTTAAGTAGGTAACCACCTTCTCCACGACAACCTTCAGTAACAAGCGTACCTGCACCGGCGATTCCTGTTGGATGAAACTGCCACATTTCCATGTCTTGCATCTGTATGCCAGCACGAACTGCCATGCCAACGCCGTCACCAGTATTGATGTGAGCATTAGTTGTTGATGCATAGATACGACCAGCACCACCGGTAGCTAATACCGTAGCACGGGCTTTGAAGTAAACAATCTCGCCTGTTTCAATACAAATAGCGGTTGTACCAACAATAGCACCGTCACTATTTTTAACTAAATCTAGTGCATACCATTCAGAGTAGACATTAGTTTTATTTTTAACGTTTTGTTGGTACAAGCAATGTAATAAAGCATGACCAGTACGATCGGCTGCGGCTGCTGTACGTGCAGCTTGTTCGCCACCAAAGTTTTTAGATTGGCCACCGAAAGGGCGTTGATAAATTTTACCTTCTTCAGTACGAGAAAAAGGTAGACCCATTTTCTCTAACTCAATAATAGATTCAGGACCTGTTTTACACATATACTCAATAGCGTCTTGGTCGCCGATATAATCAGAACCCTTAACGGTATCGTACATATGTTGTTCCCAATGATCTTCATGCGCATTACCTAGCGCAACAGTGATACCACCTTGAGCCGATACTGTATGAGAACGAGTAGGAAAAACTTTAGAAATCAAGGCACAAGATTTACCTGATTCAGAAATAGCTAATGCAGCGCGCATACCTGCACCACCGGCGCCAATGACTATAGCGTCAAATTCACGAATTGGAACGCTCACTTATACACCCCACACAATTAAAAAGCCTGCCGCAAGGTAGACTAGTAAAGTAACAGAAAAGAGAAATTGTAATGACCCACGTAAAGATGCTGGTTTGATATAATCCGACAATACTTGCCAAATACCAATCCACGCATGTACTACAAGTGATAAAAGAGCAAGCAGTGTTGCAATTTTCACTGACATTAAACTAAAAAAGCCATGCCATGTTTCAAAAGTAACTTCTGGGGTAACCACAAAAAAGCCAGCAATTATTAACGTATATATTGTTAATATTATCGCGCTCGCTCTTACAAGCATATAATCATGTACGCCATTTCGGCCTACAGTAGCGATGTTACTTACCATAACCATACTCCTACTACTACAGTGAATACAAACCAAAGAGCCATAGCAAATTTAGCACTGGTATTACCTGAAGCTAATTCTTCAAAATAGCCTGAGTCCATGAATAAGTGACGAACACCCATTAATATATGGAAGGTTAACGCAGAGATTATGCCAAACAAAATGAATTTGAATAGGAAGCCATCAAGAAATGCTTGAATTTGAGCAAATCCTTCAGCGGAAGATAGAGATAATGAAAGTGTCCACAATAAAATACCAATAGCAAATACCATAATGACACCGGAAATACGGTGCAATATCGAGGCGTTTGCCGAAGGATGCATTTTGATTGTAGTCAGATCTAGGTTTACAGGACGTTGTTTTTTCACAATTTCGCCTAAAGAGTTTTTTGAGTCTTTAACTTTTTTACTATTGTCCAATGAGATAACCAAACATATTTACCCTTAATTGAACAATCCCCTAGTGATCTCGGTTTATATTTGTATATTAATAAAATAACAAACAAATTAAAATTAAATCAATGTGATTATATAGCTGAACATTTTTAATTACAATTTTCTTAAGCGACAATTCATCTTTATCTTACAAATCTCTGTTTGTTTTTTAACCAGTTAGAGTGCTTATTTAACTTTAGTCTAATGTTAAAACATTACGTTTGACTTTAAGGGGGTATAATGAAGTAGAATACGGCTAGTTTTATATTCATAAAAACTGATTAAGTTTTCAAAAGCTGAAATCAGAAAAGCGAATTAATAATTTATAGGGGATTAAACATATGGCTGAATCTAAAGCCACTCTCAGTATTGATGGTAACGTAGTTGCAGATTTACCAATACTTTCAGGTAGCGCCGGTAACGACGTGATAGACATCAGAACCTTAGGGAATTATGGTTATTTTACTTATGACCCGGGTTTCTTAGCAACCGCTTCATGTGAATCAGCTATTACTTTTATCGATGGCGGCAAAGGTATCTTGCAACATCGTGGTTATCCAATTGACAGCTTAGCGAAACAAGCTGATTACTTAGAAGTTTGTTATATTTTGTTAAATGGCGACGCGCCAACAAAAACACAATACGATGAATTTATTAAGATTATTACCAACCATACGATGGTTCATGAGAAGATAGCTCACTTCTTTCAAGGTTTCTTACCTGATGCACATCCAATGGCGATGCTTTGTGGTGTTGTTGGTGCTTTATCATCATTTTATCATAGTGATTTAGACATAGAAGATCCAGCACAACGTTTGCGTAGTGCACATCGTTTAATTGCTAAAATGCCAACTATTGCAGCGATGGCATACAAATATAGTATCGGTCAGCCATTCGTCTACCCACGTAATGATTTAAGATACGCAGAAAACTTCTTACACATGATGTTCTCTGTACCTGCTGAAGAATATATTGTTAGTCCAACAGTTGCTCGCGCAATGGATAGGATCTTTACGTTACATGCTGATCATGAGCAAAATGCTTCTACATCAACAGTACGTTTAGCTGGTTCATCTGGTGCTAATCCTTATGCTTGTATTGCAGCAGGTGTTGCATCTTTGTGGGGCCCAGCGCATGGCGGCGCTAACGAAGCTTGTTTAAAAATGCTTGAAGAAATTGGCACATTAGACCGTGTTGATGAATTTGTTGCTCGCGCAAAAGACAAAAGCGATTCATTCCGCTTAATGGGTTTTGGTCATCGTGTTTACAAGAATTTCGATCCACGTGCTACTGTAATGCGTGAAACTTGTCATGAAGTACTGAAAGAATTAGGTATCAATGACCCACTTTTAGACGTAGCAATGGCTCTTGAGAAAGTAGCTCTTGAAGACCCATACTTTATTGAGAAAAAACTTTACCCTAACGTAGATTTTTACTCTGGTATCATTTTGAAAGCTATCGGTATTCCTACAAATATGTTCACAGTAGTATTTGCAATGTCTCGTACAGTAGGTTGGATTTCTCACTGGGATGAGATGCTAGGTCAACCAGGTCAAAAAATTGGTCGTCCTCGTCAGAACTATATTGGTGAAATTGATCGTGAGTTTGTACCATTAAATAATAGATAATAACCTCTTATTTAAATAACTTATTAAAAGGTAGCATGTGCTACCTTTTTTATTAATTTAATTTAATTTAATCATCATATATAACCGTTTTATTATCTTTCGAGCCTTCATCATCAAGATAATATCGCCATAAACACCTTTTAATATTTACGCAGTTTCCATCTACAATTATTGGTTTAGCACATAAATAAGCAGTATCGCTCAGAAAAAAACCATTATAATCTAAAGGGATTATAATAATTCATGTAAAAAATAATGATTAAAAACAATAAAATAAAAAAAGTCACTGATGTAAATAAAATATAGTTAAAATTCGGTCAAAACATTATTTTTAATGTTGTATATAAGGATTTTAAAGTACTAAAATATTAATTTCGAAGGAATAAAATTGCCCTATAGATAAAACAAGAGTAATTTTCAATTCAATTTCCTGAAGATTCGCTCTTACACATCTCTTGCTCAAGCGCTAAATCATTTAAAATATCACGAGATACATCACATATTTAATGGCTACTGCACTTATATTATGTATTTTATCCATTTAATATTCTATTTATCGGTCTATCCGTTAATATTTTCATCCGTTATCCTATACAGAAATATTAATATCTATGACTTCCATCACACTTAATCATACCTAGATAAATATAAAAGAGCGTAATCCTCTGAAAAGGCTAATAGAAAAATAAAATAGCTAATTCGATCTCTGATTTATTGTCTTCACCACTCATTGCCCCTTATAATGTTAAAAATTTTATGAACTGAATATAACAGTATGTCTGAATATCAAATGAGATTTGGCGGTATTGCCCGCCTTTATGGTGTTGCGGGTGCAGCCTTATTAGAAAAAGCGCACTTCTGTGTCATTGGCATTGGTGGTGTTGGCTCTTGGGCCGCAGAATCTTTAGCAAGAACAGGCATTGGTGCAATAACATTAATCGACCTCGATGATATCTGCACGACCAATATTAACCGTCAAATTCATGCTCTCAGCCAAACCATTGGTGAAAGTAAAGTCGAGGTTATGGCTGAGCGTATAAAACAAATTAATCCAGAGTGTCGTGTTACTGTTATTGAAGACTTTGTGACTTTAGATAATTTACGAGAGCTATTAAACAAAGATTTTGATTATGTCATTGATGCTATTGATTCAGTCAAAGTAAAAACAGCGATTATTGCGCATTGCCGACGTAACAAGTTGCCTATTATTACTATTGGTGGTGCTGGTGGTCAAACAGATCCCAGTAAAATTCAACTTTGCGATCTAAGCCAGACTTTTCAAGATCCATTACTCGCTAAAGTAAAAAATCAACTGCGCCGTGAATTCAACTTTCCAAAAGCGGATGCAAAGACTAGTAATAAACGAAAGTTCTCAATTGATGCCGTTTTTTCTACAGAACAACTGGTTTATCCAGATAATGAAGGAAATGTTTGTCATGCTAAACAAGTGAATGAAGGTTCGGTGCGCTTAGATTGTAGTTCTGGTTTTGGAGCCGTTACTCACGTTACTGCGACTTTTGCTTTTTTTGCAACAAGCCGCGCGATTAAAAAATACTTAGCGAAAAACAGCAATTAATACTCGTTTGCGATAGTTTTAATTTTTTCTACAATCGCTTTTACGCCGTTACTTCGCGAAGGACTCAAGTGCTGCGACAGACCCAGCTTGAGAAAGTAAGCGTGATCATCAAACGCTAATATTTTCTGCGCAGAGCAATGTTGAAAGGCGGCTAAAATAATCATCATTAACCCTCTTATAACTTTAGCATCGCTGTCGCAACTAAAATAAAATTGACCCTGAGCGTTTGTCGTGGCATATATCCAAGCATTGCTCTCACAACCTTGTATTAAAGTAGTATGGTTGCGTAAAACTTTATCCATTCTATCTAAGGTTTTACCCAATAACATTATTTCTCGATGGCGAGTATCCCATCCTTTTAGTGGGATAAATCGTTCAATCATCGCTGTTTCGTTATTTCGATTAGGGGCGTCTTGGTCAATAACAGGGTCACTGATCACGCCTTCATCATTTTCTTTGGCATTTTTAATCAGTAAATTTAGCTTTTCAATGAAAAAGTCGACTTCAGCATAAGTATTGTAGGCGGCTAGCGACACTCGGATACAGCCACTAAGTTTTAAATAATCCATTAATGGCATTGCACAATGATGACCACTTCTAATAGCAATACCATATGCGTCTAACCCGGTAGCAATATCGTGATTATGAGAACCAATAACGGTAAAAGAAATTACTCCAATATCGGGTTGCTGCTTGGCAACAAATTTTATTGCTTCGATACTTTGCAGTTTTTCATAACAATATGTTGTCAACTTATATTCATATTCAGCTAACTGAGTTAAAGAAAATAAATTGATAAATTTAATACTCGCTGAAAAAGCAATAACGCCTGCGTAATGAGGTGTTCCTGCTTCAAACTTAAAAGGCAATTCATTAAATGATGTTCCCTTAAAACTCACCCGTTTAATCATTTCACCACCACCTTGGTACGGGGGCATACTATTGAGTAATTCACGGCGCCCATACAAAACACCGACACCTGTTGGGCCAAACATTTTGTGTGCTGAAAACACGTAAAAGTCACAATCAAGGGTTTGCATATTAAGTGCTAAATGAGCACAAGCTTGGGCACCGTCAATAACGGTTATTGCTTTGTATTTTTTAGCTAAAGTAATTAATTTTTTTACTGGGTTAACTTTACCAATCACATTAGAAATATGTGCAAAGCTCACCACCTTAGTTCTTTCATTAAAATAACCTGCTAGTGCATTTTCATCAATCAGACCATTAGTGTCTAAAGGTAATACTTTAATAACAGCACCTGTTTTTTCGGCAATCATTTGCCAAGGTACGATATTGGCATGATGTTCAACATGACTTAATAATATTTCATCACCACAGCATAAGTTATTATGCCCCCAGCTTTGTGCAATTAAGTTGATGCCGCTGGTTGTACCTGAAGTCCAAATAACTTCTTCTACGTGCTTGGCTTGAATAAAGCGTTGAACTACGGTTCGAGCTTGCTCAAAAGCCAATGTAGCTCTAGCACTTAACGCATGCGAAGCTCGATGAACATTAGCATTATATTGTTGATATACCTCAGTTTCAGTATCAATAACTACATTAGGTTTTTGGGTGGTAGCACCATTGTCAAAATAAACTAAAGGTAAATTATTAATTTTTTTGCTGAGCAAAGGAAAATACCGACGAAATGTACTGACATCAAATTTATTCATAAAAAGTTACATTGAAAGATAATATTACTGACACAATTATACCTTACATTACCTAAAGTTCAGATCATTTAAACAATTAAGTGCCCACCTCCCTTATTTGTACAATGATCCAAATAAGAGAGGTAAATTTGCAAATTATCAACTAAAGTTAATGAGTGAAGAAAATGAAAGGTGATATGTATGAAGTTATTTTCATGGTTCATTAAAGCAAATAGCAACTCAAAGGCTAAACAGGAACAATCAGCATTGTTAAATAAAGTACCTTTAGAAAATACTATTTATGATGAAGTGCATACTTTTAATAACAATACGATGTGGCCAATAGCCAAGGTAAAAACCACAACAATGATGATTAAAAAGCCAAGTTAAGCAATTAATTTGCATCATAATATCAAGAAAAATAAAGCTAAGACCAGCGTAGAACAACCCAGTTTTCTGAGTGTTCCCTTAGGTCAAGAATAGTGGTTAAAATGACTCCTGCCATAAAGTAACGCGAAGGCGTTATTTTTTTGCTTTCAATGCCCTATTCACATTTTGTAAATAATGAGGCATTAAAAATTTCTTTGGATTATCAGCCAACATCTGTAAATATAAATTTGGAAAAGCTTCTTCATAATATCGCATAGCTGTTCTTTGATTTAAGGGTTGTATTGCAACAAAGTTTTGCTCATCGCAGCTTTCAGCAATATATGCCCCAACACTACCTGACTTATCTTTAGTTGTTCCTAGCTTCCAGCCTTGTTCAGCTTTACTCACCAAGGGGGTATGACTTTCAATGTATTTAGCCCATGGCAGTTCACTTAAAACTTTCTCACGTACAACCAGTCGTGACCCCTGATAAAAACGGGGTAAAATAGCAATATTATGTGAAAACATTGAATTTTGAATCGCTAAGCAGCGATAATGATTTTCTGCCAATTGATATTCATCAATAAAGCCAAATAGATGCGCCAACTCATGAAAAAAAACATCTTCATTATCATTGCTATCGATATATAAGATACCCGCATTTACATTAGCACCTCCTTTTTCAACAAGTACTGCAATAAAACGGTTATTGCCCACTAATTTATTCTCTTGCCAGATAGACTCGTTGCATCGAATCGGTTCCTTTTCATCATGCTGACAATCGAGCTGTATTTTGCTGATATACTTTACGGGTGAAAAACAGAGGTAAGGCTTTAATGGAGCTAGTCTTGCTGAAGATATAAGTTCTTCAAAGTACTCTAAGTTTTCTAAGCTGGTTGCAAAGGGAGATATTGTCGCTAAACAACTAACTTCGGAAGCTATTACAGGCTTATTTATTATTTTATAACGCTTTAATTTTTGATAAAAAGACTGTTGTTCATCTGTTTTATCTTCTGAACTAATGGCGGTAAACCTTTGAATATAATGATCAGTTTTTTTATATTCTCCCGTTAAAATCGAAATTTCAATTAAAAGCTTTAACGCTGATGGATCGGATTCTATCGGAAGAAGTAATGTTTTGGCGGCTAAGAAGCTATGCTCATTAAGATAAATTTTAGCTAATGTGATTCTCGATTTCTTATGATTTAAGCGAATAGCTTGCTTAAGCCAGAGTTCACCATTTCGATTTTTTCGATAATTTTCTTTAGGCTTAGCAAGATAATAGTTGGCTAACTTGAATGCTATTTCCCCATCATTTTTTGCAAGCGCTTTAGCAATATTTTGCCATTGCTTATTCTCATCTTGCTGGCCATATAAGTTCAAGCGTTTATATAATATTGAATGTAGACCAAGCTGATTAATAAGCGCTAATTGTGAGTGGCTAGCATAGCCATCTTCTACCCGTTGGATCAGTGAATTTATCCATAAAAAAGAGCTTATTGATAGGAGGATCAATAAGCTCATGATTGTTAGGCTAACTTTAACTTTCATTTAAGGTATCGATAAAATATTTATATAAGCCACTAAGACGACTTATCAGCTTGTAGTGTTTCTTGTCGCATTAAGTCTAACTCAAGTTTAGCGTATCTGTGTTCAACAAATTCGTAAACATTGGTACTGAGTGCTACTTTAAAAAAGTTAGCCGCAATATCATTGCTTCCCTTAAGTTGATAATACTTTCCTAGGTAAAAATAAGCTTCGCACAAACGTTCGCTTAACGCTTTACTTGAGCTTGTGCCGCTTGATAATTGGTTAACAAATTGTTGTTCAGTAATATCGCCAAGATACAACTGAATGATATTTTTAGCCCAAACGCTATCATCGACTAAATCAACAGCTCGTTTTAATGCTATCTGAGCAGTTAAATCATTTGTTGCTGATTCAGCTAAATACAACCATAAAATACGATAAGGGTCGTTTTTTTTACGTTGATGGAAAGTGCTAAAGTCATCAATTGAAAGACCTGGGCGGCCACCATAATATAAGGCAATACCTCGATTTAAATATGCATATTCATGTTCAGGATCTAAATCAATCGCGGAATCGAAGGCTTGATACGCTTGCTCGAATTCTTGTAATTGTGTGTAGTGGATCCCCAAAAAATTATAAGCATCGACAAAATCAGGTTTTAACCTTAGTGCCCGATTAAAATCAAGGCGAGCTAGTGAGCGTAAACCCACACTGTCAAAAATAACACCCCGGTCATAATAAAGTTCAGCTCGTTGTGCGTCGGTTATTTCTGCTCTTTGAATAACGTCAGTCAGTCGAGCTATAGCTATTTCACTTTTATAGTTTATTGCCAAGGGCTCGGCAATGATGAGCTGATTCATAGCAATAGAAGAAGTCTCTGGTTGATTACTTGCACAACCTTGAAGGGCAGAGATAGCGATAACAAATGCTACTTTAAAGAGTTTATTCACAGAAATAAGGTACCTAATAAAATATTTTTATTAATTTAGTTTCAGTATATAAAAAAGGGAGCCATCAGGCTCCCTTTTTATGTAACTTTTTAAGTATGCTATTCAGCAGCGTCAGCTACTGTCGCTTCTTTCTTTTCAGAAGCTTCTTTAATACTTAAACGTACACGGCCCTGACGGTCAACTTCAAGTACTTTAACAGTAACTTCTTGACCTTCAGTTAATACATCGCTTACAGCATTTACACGTTCTTCAGATATTTGAGAGATGTGAACTAAACCATCTTTACCTGGAAGTACGTTAACAAAGGCACCAAAATCAACGATACGTACTACTTTACCTTGGTAAATTGTACCTACTTCAATCTCAGCCGTTAATGCTTTAATGCGGTTAATGGCATCTTGAGCTTGATCGCCATTTGTTGCAGCAATTTTGACAGTACCGTCGTCGTCAATTTCGATAGTTGTACCCGTTTCTTCGGTAAGCATGCGGATAGTAGCACCGCCTTTACCAATGATGTCACGAATTTTATCTTGGCTAACTTTAATGGTGTGAATGCGTGGTGCAAACTGTGAAATATCATCACGGTGACCAGATATAGCTTCGTCCATTACAGATAAGATATGAGTACGTGCAGCTTTAGCTTGGTTTAAAGCAAGTTGCATGATTTCTTGAGTAATACCTTCAATTTTAATGTCCATTTGAAGTGCAGTAATACCACCGGTAGTACCTGCTACTTTAAAGTCCATGTCACCTAAGTGATCTTCATCACCTAAAATGTCAGAAAGAACAACAAAGTCGTCACCTTCTTTAACTAGGCCCATTGCAATACCAGCAACAGAAGCTTTAATTGGTACACCAGCATCCATTAATGCTAATGAAGCACCACAAACTGAAGCCATTGAAGATGAACCGTTTGATTCTGTAATTTCAGAAACAATACGCACAGCGTATGGGAATTCTTCAAGTGAAGGCATAACAGCTAACATACCGCGTTTTGCTAAACGGCCATGGCCGATTTCACGACGCTTAGGGCTGCCAACAAAACCAGTTTCACCTACACAGTATGGAGGGAAATTATAATGAAGCATAAATGCATCAGTCTTCTCACCCATAATAGTATCAAGACGTTGTGCATCACGTTGTGTACCTAAAGTAGCAGTAACTAATGCTTGAGTTTCGCCACGTGTAAATACTGCGCTACCATGAGTTCTTGGTAATACACCTGTCATTACGTCTAAAGCACGGATCATTTCAGGATCACGACCATCGATACGAGGCATGCCTTTTGTGATGCGACCACGAACAACCGTTTTTTCTAGGTCGTGAAATAAATCTTTTGCTTCTTGAACGTTAAGCTCTGCATCGCTTGCCAATAATGTTTGAACAACACCATCGCGAATTTCTTTAATTTTTTCGTAACGAACTGCTTTTTCAGTAATTTGGTAAGCTTCGTTAACTTGTGCTTCACTCAATTCTGCAATTTTAGCAATAAGATCAGCGTTTTTAACTGGTGCAACCCAATCCCACTTAGGATTGTTAACTTCTGCAGCCATTTCTTTAATCGCTGTGATTGCTGTTTGCATTTGCTCATGACCATACATAACGGCGCCAAGCATAACTTCTTCAGATAAAACATCAGCTTCAGACTCAACCATTAATACGGCTGAATCAGTACCAGAAACCACTAAGTTTAACTTAGACGTTTCTAATTCCGATTGTAATGGGTTAAGAATGTATTTGCCGTCAGTATAACCAACACGTGCTGCGCCAACTGGACCACTAAAAGGCATTCCTGAAATAGCTAATGCCGCAGAAGTACCTAATAAAGAGATAATGTCTGGGGCAATTTCTGGGTTAGCAGAAACTACAGTGATGACCACTTGAACTTCGTTAGTAAACCCTTCAGGGAATAGTGGACGAATTGGACGGTCAATTAGACGACAAATTAATGTTTCTTCTTCAGAAGGACGGCCTTCACGTTTAAAGAAACCACCTGGGATTTTACCTGCAGCGTATGTACGTTCTTGGTAATTAACCGTTAATGGGAAAAAATCTTGTCCTGGCTTCGCTTCTTTTTTACCAACAACAGACACTAATACACACGTATCGTCCATGCTAGCCATAACAGCACAAGTTGCTTGACGAGCGATAGCGCCCGTTTCTAAAGTTACGGTATGTTGACCGAATTCAAATGTTTTTGTAACAGTATTGAACATAAATGTTCCTTTTATTAAATTAATATTCTTAAGTTATTAACCAATCTGTACAATTATTTATTCACTTAGAGCAAACTTTGCACTGCTTAAGTTGAACAAAAAATTATACAGTTTGGATTGATTAGTTTTGCAAAAGCTTAGTACTTCTAAAAATTTGCACGCACATTATACTACCTCACCACGTATTTACTAGCGACAAAAGGGAAATGTTATTAAGAAAAGACAAAAAAGGAAGGTTTGTGACCATTTGGGTAACGGTTCATAAAAAAAAGGTATAAAAAAAGGAGCTTATTAGCTCCTTTTTTCGATACTATCTTTAGAAAAGATAATAAATAAGTTACATCTTAACGACGTAGACCTAGTTTAGCGATTACAGTTGTGTAACGCTCAACGTTCTTGCCTTTTAAGTAATCAAGCAATTTACGACGTTGTGCAACCATGCGCAATAAACCACGACGTGAATGGTGATCATGGATGTGCTCTTTGAAGTGACCTTGTAAGTGGTTGATTTGAGTAGTTAACAAAGCAACTTGAACTTCTGGTGAACCAGTGTCACCTTCTTTTTGAGCATATTCTGCAACAATTGCAGCTTTTTCTGTAGCATTTAAAGACATAAATAATCCTTAGTGTTATGTACCCGAAAGTACTTAAAAATTCGCACCCAGCCAAACACTAATTCAGCGAAGATGACAAAAGAGCGCGCATTGTATCAGCGCAAGGTGTAATTGCAACCGATATTTTTAATATCATTAACTCGCCGTTAAGTATAAATAATTTTCAGTAGAAATATTTATGCTTAAGGTAAGTGCTATTGCAACCAAGCTATCAGTGCCTAAAGTCGCTTAATTACAGTGTTTTCAAAAACTCATCTAAAACTACAATGCGTTTAGGGGCAACTAAACCGTTGTCATCTATATGGCCAACACCAATAAACTCGCCATCAATAATGTTATCACCGACAAAAACTTGCACTAAGCCTTCACTGGGTATATTTGATGCTTGTACTGGATTACCGTGGCGTAAAAAATTCGCTGACATATCATCAATGAAAACTTCAGGAATGCCATCACAAGCCGTCGTCATCGGTAATAATAATGGGTCTAGCAATTCACTGGCCGATAACTCTTGTTCTTCAGCCTGCTCAACTAATGATTGTAACTGCTCAAGTGTTACCATTTTGTCTGTTGGATAATTACCTACAGCGCTACGACGTAAGTTCGCAACATGTGCTCCACAACCAAGTAATTCACCTAAATCATCGATAATAGTACGAATATAAGTCCCTTTGGATACATGAATATCTAAATCAACTTCGTCAGCTTCAAAGCGTAATAAATCTAAACGAAAAACCGTAATGTCGCGTGACTCACGAGGTACTTCAACACCTTCTCTGGCATATTTATATAAAGGCTGACCTTTATATTTTAATGCTGAATACATGGAAGGAATTTGCTGTGTTGTACCGCAAAAAGATTCAAGCGCGAGTGCTAACTGCTCACTTGAAACATTGACTGGTTTTTCTGCAACAACTTCGCCATCAGCATCACTTGTTGTGGTGCGGACACCTAATTTCGCAGTCACTTGATAAGTTTTATCAGTATCCAGCAAAAATTGTGAAAACTTAGTTGCTTCACCTAAACAAATAGGCAGCATTCCCGTTGCAAGGGGATCTAATGCACCAGTATGCCCAGCTTTTTGTGCGAAAAAAAGTCGCTTAACTTTTTGCAAAGCACTGTTCGATGACATTTCATAAGGTTTATCAAGTAGGATCACCCCATTAATTGGGCGACCTTTTCTGCGTTTAGCCATCTAGCTTATACCCTATGAATTTTCTTCATTGTTTACATCAGTAGCAGTAGCGTCTCGTTCTGAACTCTCCGCTATGTGCTTGTCGCTCGCTACAGCTTCGTCAACGAGTGAGCTCATACGTACACCTTCAGCCATAGAACTGTCATAGACAAAACGTAAATGCGGCATAATACGCGCACGTAGTTTTTTTGCTAATAACGAGCGAATAAAGCCAGCTGCATCATTTAACACTTCAATAGAGCTTTTTATTTCTGACGCTTCGTTAGTAAAAAAAGTAACAAATATTTTTGCGTAAGCTAAGTCACGCGTTAATTCCACAGCTGAAACTGTTGTCATCGCCAAACGAGGATCTTTAACTTCGCGCATCAATATCGTTGCGATTTCTTTTTGTATTTCTTGTCCGACACGGTCGGTACGGGCAAATTCTCTTGCCATAAGAAATTCTCCTAATGAGGTTATCAAGGTTCTTTGCCTGATAACCTTTAATATATGAACAAAAATGGAGGCAAAGCCCCCATTTAGTATTTTACCAACAGTAAGTTACATGTCACATTGAATTAACGCTAATAGATAAATATAGAATCAACCCATTAGCAAAAATTTAGTGTTACAGCGTACGCTTAATTTCTATTGTTTCGAATACTTCAATTTGGTCACCAACACGGACATCGTTGTAGTTCTTAACACCGATACCACATTCAGTACCGTTACGAACTTCTGGCACATCGTCTTTGAAACGACGAAGTGATTCAAGTTCACCTTCGTATATAACAACCAAGTCACGTAAGACACGAATGGGTGCGCTACGTTTAATAAGACCTTCAGTAACCATACAACCAGCGATCGCACCAATTTTAGGTGACTTAAACACGTCACGTACTTGTGCAAGACCAATGATTTCTTGTCTAAACTCTGGCGCTAACATGCCGCTCATGGCTTGTTTAACTTCATCGATTAATGCATAAATAACACTGTAGTAACGTAAATCGATGTTCTCAGATTCAATCACTTTACGTGCAGATGCATCGGCACGAACATTGAAACCAACAACAATGGCATTAGAAGCCGCCGCTAACGTTGCATCAGTTTCAGTAATAGCACCAACACCTGAACCAATGATTCTTACTTTAACTTCATCAGTAGATAACTTAAGTAATGAGTCACTAATCGCTTCAAGTGAACCTTGAACATCTGACTTAATTACAACGTTAACTTCTGAAATTTCGCCTTCAGCCATACTTGCAAACATATTTTCAAGTTTAGCTTTTTGTTGACGAGCAAGTTTCACATCACGGAATTTACCTTGACGGAATAAAGCAACTTCACGTGCTTTCTTTTCATCTTTAACAACAGTCGCTTCGTCACCAGATTGTGGAACACCACTTAAGCCGATAATCTCAACAGGAATAGATGGACCCGCAGATTGAATATCTTTACCATTTTCATCGCGCATTGCACGAACACGGCCATATTCTAAACCACAAAGTACGATATCACCTTGCTTTAACGTACCTTCTTGTACCAACACCGTTGCTACTGGACCACGGCCTTTATCTAATTTAGATTCAATAACAACACCGCTTGCCATTTTGTCGACAACAGCGGTTAATTCTAATACTTCAGATTGAAGTAATATTGAATCAAGTAATTCGTCGATGCCTAAACCTGTTTTAGCTGAAACATGACAGAATTGAACTTCACCGCCCCACTCTTCAGATAAAACACCGTGTTGAGATAACTCACTCTTAACACGTTCGATATCAACACCTTCTTTATCCATCTTGTTTACGGCAATGATAATAGGCACTTCAGAAGCTTTAGCATGTTGAATAGCTTCAACAGTCTGTGGCATAACACCATCATCTGCAGCAACAACAATGATAACAATATCAGTTGCTTTAGCACCACGAGAACGCATTGCAGTAAAGGCAGCATGACCTGGAGTATCTAAGAACGTGATCATACCATGACCCGTTTCTACGTGATAAGCACCAATATGCTGAGTAATACCACCAGCTTCACCGTCTGCTACCTTCGCTTTACGAATATAGTCAAGTAGTGATGTTTTACCATGATCAACATGCCCCATAATAGTAACAACAGGTGCACGAGTAATTTCTTCACCGGTATGGCTACGATCAGCAAGTACGGCTTCTTCCAAAGCATTTTCTTTAACAAGTACAACGTCAAAGCCCATATCTTCTGCAACAAGTGCTGCGGTTTCTTGGTCAATTACTTGGTTAATGGTTGCCATTGCACCCAATTTAAACATAGCTTTAACAACTTCAGCACCTTTCTTTGCCATTTTGTTGGCAAGCTCTGCTACTGAAATCGTTTCGCCAATACGAATATCTTGTACTTTAGTTTCAACAGGTTTTGTAAAACCATGCTTTAAACTTTCAGGTGAAGATAACGTTTTACCTTTGCCACGTCCGTTATTACGGCCACGAGCAGCAGGTGCTTTTTTCTTCTTACGGCGACGACCACTTTCATCAGCTGAGTCACTTTTGTCTTCAGCTTCTTGCGCGTACTTAGAAGAAGTTAAATGTACAACTTCCTTCTCTTTAGCTTTACGTTCAGCTTCTTGCTCTTTCCAGCGTGCTTCATTTTCTTCTGCTAGCTTCTTAGCTGCGGCAGTAGCTTCTTTAGCTTCTTCTTCAAGCTTAGCTTTTGTTTCAGCTTCTTGAGCAAGACGAATTTTTTTAGCTTCATCGCTTTCTGCAACTTTTACTGGCGCTTCTTCAGCATTTTTTGCTTTTGCTGCGGCAACTTGTTTAGCTTTAGCATCCGCCTCGGCTTTTGCTTGAGCTTTACGTTCAGCTTCGGCTTCTGCTTTTGCTGCAGCGACTGCCTTGCCATTTTCAGCTTCTTTAGCATCAGCAATTGCTTTTGCTTCTGCTACTGCTTGAGCAGCAATTTCAGCTTCAGCATTGGCTTGAGCTTCTGCTTCTGCCTGTTGTTGCTCTTCAACTTCGCTACGTTTAACATAAGTGCGCTTTTTACGTACTTCTACATTAACCGACTTAGCTTTACTGCCATGTCCCATCGTTAACGTTGATTTAGATTTACGATTAAGCGTCATCTTTAGTGGTCCGGCTGTTGAGTCGTCACCATGTTGCTTTTTCAAGTGATCTAACAATGCTTCTTTTTCATCTTGTGATACAGAATCAGTTGCGGATTTGTTCACGCCAGAATCAGCCAATTGGCTAACTAAGCGGTCCACCGGTGTACCAATTTCTTGAGCAAGTTCTGCTACAGTTGTGTTTGACATCTACTATATTCTCCCGGGAATTATTCTTCGTTAAACCAACAAATATTACGCGCAGCCATAATTAACTCGCCCGCTTTGGTTTCATCTAATTCTTCAATATCGGCAATTTCGTCTACGCCTTGTTCAGCTAAATCTTCAAGGGTAATGACACCACGACTCGCTAATACAAAAGCTAAATGACGTTCTAAACCATCTAATGCTAATAAATCAGCGGCTGGTTCAGCATTTTCAAGAGATTCTTCACTTGCTAATGCTCGTGTCGTTAATGCCGCTTTTGCTCGTTCGCGAAGCGCGTCTACAATTTCTTCGTCCATGCCATCAATTTCTAGCATTTCAGCGGCTGGTACGTAAGCAATTTCTTCTAACGTAGCAAAACCTTCTTCTGCTAATAAATTAGCAAAGTCGTCATCGATATCTAAGTTATCTGTGAATAAAGAAATAACTTTATCATTTTCAGCTTGATGTTTTTCGTTCATATCAGCAACAGTCATTACGTTCAGTTCCCAGCCAGTCAATTGGCTAGCCAAACGGATATTTTGACCACTACGGCCGATAGCCATCGCTAAATTGCCTTCTTCAACAGCGATATCCATAGTGCCTTTGTCTTCATCAACAATAATTGATGCAACTTCAGCTGGAGCCATTGCGTTGATTACGTACTGTGCTGAATTATCGTCATATAAAACGATATCCACACGTTCACCACCAAGTTCAGTCGATACAGCTTGAACACGTGAACCACGCATACCGACACAAGCGCCGACTGGGTCGATACGTTTGTCGTTTGACTTAACTGAAATTTTGGCACGTGAACCAGGATCGCGAGCAGCACCTTTTATTTCTAACATTTCTTCGCCAATTTCCGGTACTTCTACACGGAAAAGCTCAATCAACATTTCTGGTTTAGAACGAGTCACTAATAATTGTGCGCCACGTGTTTCTGTCTTTATCTCGTATAACAAACCACGAATACGGTCACCTGGACGGAATGTTTCACGAGGCAACATATCATCACGATAAATAACAGCTTCTGCGTTATTACCTAAATCAATGATAATACTATCGCGACTCGCTTTCTTAACAACACCCGTAACTAACTCACCGATTTGTTCTTGGTAAGCTTCGACGATAAGTGCACGTTCTGCTTCACGAATTTTTTGTACAATAACTTGCTTCGCTGTTTGCGTAGTTACACGGTCAAATTTAACTGATTCAATTTGATCTTCAATGTAATCACCAAGCTGTAACTCTTCATTATCGTATTGTGCTGCTGACAGGCTCATTTCTGCAAACGGGTTTTCTGCTACTGCGTCATCAGCAACAACTAACCAACGTCGGAATGTATCAAATTCACCATTAGTGCGGTCAATAGCAACACGAACAATAATGTCGCCTTCATATTTTTTCTTTGTTGCTGTCTCTAAAGCAGTTTCCATTGCTTCAAAAATACTTTCACGTGGTAATGCTTTTTCGTTAGATACGGCATCTACAACCAGTAATATTTCCTTACTCATGCTACTTAGCCTTTTTAATCGTTTCTGAACAGTCCAACTTGTGTTTATGGTACAAAATTGAACAACTACGTATTTTTTATTTTATTATTATGATTTTTTGATTAAGTCTTTTTATTATGGTTAAAAACCAAATTAGCCTTAACTATATTACCGAGCACTAAATCATAGTCTTCGCCATCAACCGTTACAATTAACGTGTCATTTTCAACGGCAACTAAACGCCCTTTAAATTTACGACGACCATTTAATGGTATAGACAATTTCACTTCGATAATTTCACCAATCACTGCTTCATAGTGGGGTTTATCGAATAAAGGTCGGTCTAAACCTGGCGATGATACTTCTAAATTAAACTCACTGCTGATAGGATCTTCTACGTCAAGAATAGCTCCTACCTGACGGCTAACTTCTGCGCAGTCATCAACATCAATACCATTCTCATGGTCGATAAATAAACGTAATACTGAATTATTACCTGCACTGATATATTCAATACCTAATAATTCCTTGCCAACTTCTTCAACAGCAGGACGTAACATGTCTGTTAATTTATGTTCAAACTTAGCCAATCATTTTCTCCAAATAAAATCTTACTTTATCTTTCTGTATCAACATTCAGATACAAAAAAAGGGCTTATAGCCCAGCAATTCTTAAAACTTATCGTGCTGAAAAGGTTCCAGATACGAAAAAGCCCCATTACGCGGGGCTTATTACACTGACCCACGATGTTGATTTAACCTAGTGACTTATAAACTAAGCCGTTAAATCGATACAACAATATAAAATTATTTTAAAGTTTTGCTTTAAGCACTTTTAACTTTACTTCAAGCGTAAGGAACTAAAAAATGAATTTCAGTGAAATATTGTTGTATTTAAGCTAAGCTAATTATATAGCGCCTACCAGCGAATCGCAAGCCTAATTCATACTATAAGCAATAAAAGCTCAACTTATGTGGGGCATTGCTCTTAATATAATATATCACTCTAAATAACAGCTAGTTAGTAATTTTTTATCAAGCATGCTATAAATTAAGTAAGTCTAATCTTTGCAGTAAATCGACATATTATGTATAGCTATTTTCAATTATTAATTCGCAATGTCCTTTTAGGGATTTTTTTTAATATTCTTATCGCTGTAATCGTGAGCTATATTTTCTCTTCTGCTCTGTCGAGCAGACAGTTAGATATACAAAAATCCATTGCCGCTGTTGTTGATATTTCAGAAAGAAACGATCAATTTAAAAGCGTTAATAAATTGATGAATTTAGCTGATTTTCAGTTATTCTCATTAACAAAAGAAAACAAAGATATATTTGAGCATAAAACACCCCGTTCAAATATTCTTGTCACTTTAATTTCCCCTGAAAAAATAGTTTTTACAAGCGAACTAAAAACAACTATCAGTTACCAAGTAAATAGCAATACTTCAGCAACATTAGTGTTGAAAATAATGACTATATCCATTCTTGTTAGCCTTATTATTATTTTTATTGCTTGCTCTTTAAGTGTTAAACACACTAAACAGCTTGTTTTTGTCGTCAATAAAAAAATTAAACACGGCATCGCACAAGTCATCTCGATGAATAAACTTGAACCTGACGATGAAGTTATGGATATTCCTGAATTAACCTCTGGATTAAAAAAGGTTGAAGCGCTTATCTCATCGCATATCGATGACACTACGGCACTCGAAAAACAAGCCTATATTGAACCATTGACAAAATTAGAGAACCGTAATCGATTTATTCAATTCTTTGCTAATGACGAAAACCAAGTTGAATTTGGCGTTTTAGCTATAACTCGTTGCTCTGAACTGCAAATAATTAATCAAATACACGGTTACAATGAAGGTGACCATTATATTTGTAAAGTAGCAGAAATCATCAAAAGTGTTACTGCAACCTATCGCGGTGCTAATGTTTATCGACTCAACAGCTCTGACTTTGCAACCCTTTTACCCAATATTACTCTAAAAGAAGCAGAAAACGCAGCAAATGAATTATCGCGTAAGTTTAACGCTTATCAACAATCATCAGATCTAGATTCAGTTGGCTATACTGGATTAGTTTATTTTGATAAAGACAAACCACTGGGTGAATTACTCGCATTAGCAGACACGGGTATAAGCATTGCACAAACTCAGCAAATAAACGCCTGGTTTTCACAAAGTAACACAGATATTTTACAGAGCGCGAGTGCTAATTATGGTAACCAGAACTGGCGTCAAGAAATAGAGAGTGTCTTAGAAAATCAACGCCTAAAATTACTTGTTCAGCAGATAAAACCCAATAGTCGTAACAATAAAGTTTATGGCGAAATTCTTGCTCGGTTTTTAAATTCAAGTGGTGAAGTGCTCCCTACCGCCTCTTTTATCGCTATGGCGGAAAAGCTCGATAAAATGGTTGCTGTAGACAAAATGATTATCGAAAAAGTCATCAATGAAATTAAAGTAAAAAACTTACATGAGCAGTTTTTTGGTATCAATATCAGTGCTCGAAGTATTCATGATGAACATTTTTTAATTTGGTTGGAACGTCGTTTATTAAAAGAGGCAACAATTGCGTCGAAATTAATTTTTGAAATTACTGAATATGGCCTGCAACAAAACATCAAAACCAGTAAACGCTTTATCGATATGATTCACCGTGTCGGCTCACGCATTACTGTTGAACGTTTTGGTGTTGGATTAACCTCATTTAAGTTTTTTCGTGATCTTAAACCTGATTTTATTAAAATGGATAGCTCCTACACACGTGATATCGATGATGATAAGAACAATCAATATTTCATCCGATTGATGGTTGACCTTGCACATAGACTTAGCATAACAGTTTTAGCTGAAAGTGTTGAAAGTCAAGAAGAAAAGTTTACTTTAGAAAAGTTATTCATTGATGGTTGCCAAGGTTTTTATTTAGGAAAACCTGATGTTCTTTAATCTAAAAAAGCTAAAATATTAATAATCTTTAGTAAAATTGTCCTTACACCATAACAAGGTGTTGCATATGCAACAAAAATTAAGCCATTGAGCGGTTGTCATCTGATGAATAAAGTCGGATAATAGTGCGAATTATCTCATAAAATTAATTCTCAAATGACAGATTATCTACTGCTGTTAGTTAGCACAGTATTAGTCAATAACTTTGTACTCGTAAAGTTCCTAGGTTTATGCCCATTTATGGGTGTGTCTTCTCGTACTGAAACTGCTATCGGTATGTCATTTGCCACCACCTTTGTAATGACTATTGCTTCGTTGCTCAGTTACATCGTTAACACCTATATTTTAGCCCCCTTGGGTCTAGAATATTTAACGACAATGATGTTTATATTAGTCATTGCCGTGGTTGTTCAATTTACCGAAATGGTCGTACATAAAACCAGTGCCAACTTATACCGTTTACTGGGTATCTTCTTGCCACTCATTACGACTAATTGCGCAGTATTAGGTGTCGCCTTATTAAATATATATGAGCAACATAACTTTCTTGAATCAATCGTTTATGGTTTTGGTGCCGCTGTAGGGTTTTCTCTTGTTCTTATTATGTTTTCAGCCATGCGCGAAAAACTGGCTAATGCAGATATCCCTAAACCTTTTAAAGGTTCTGCTATTGCGATGATAACCGCGGGCTTAATGTCGCTTGCCTTTATGGGTTTTACTGGATTGGTGAAGTTATAATGAGCGTACTAGTGACCACTCTTTTGGCCATATTAGTCCTTGGCTGTATGGCATTAGTCTTTGGTGCTATCCTCGGTTTTGCCTCGGTAAAATTCCATGTCGAAGGAGATCCTCTTGCCGAACAAGTTGACGCTATATTACCGCAAACACAATGTGGTCAATGTGGATACCCTGGTTGTAAACCTTATGCAGAAGCAGTAGCAAATGGTGAAGCAATAAATAAATGTGCTCCTGGTGGTGAAGACACTATCAAAAAAATTGCCGATTTGATGGGAGTTGAACCACCACCATTAGATGAAAGCCATGATACAGATAACTCTCCTAAAGTTGCGTTCATTATTGAAGAAGATTGTATCGGCTGCACAAAATGCATCCAAGCCTGCCCTGTTGACGCAATTTTAGGAACAACCAAACAAATGCACACCATAATAGCCGATGAATGTACCGGCTGTGATTTATGTGTTGAACCTTGCCCAGTTGATTGCATAGTAATGATACCTATTGCTAAAACGCCACAAAACTGGCAATGGGATCTTAATAATATACCCTTAGTACAGCTTGATTAGGTGAGGATTCGTGGGATCAGTGATTGAACGTATAAAACGAGGCAACTTTTGGACTTTTCATGGCGGCATTCACCCTCCTGAACAAAAGTTTTTAACCACTGACAAGCCAATCAGAGCGGTTAGTATACCTGAACAACTAATATTACCATTACAACAACACATCGGTATTGCTGGTGAGTTACAAGTAAAAGTTGGTGATAAGGTATTAAAAGGGCAAGCACTTACACACAGTATGCACCCAATGGCCGTGCCTATTCATGCACCGACAAGTGGCACTATTAGTGCTGTCAAAAATGCGGTTATTGCGCATCCTTCAGGTCTAAGTGAATTATGCTTATTTATTACGCCTGATGGTGAAGACAAATGGCGAGAACGCCATATTTGTATTGATTTTAATCAACTAACAAATAATGAATTAATTGATAAAATTGCGTCCGCTGGTATTTCAGGTATGGGTGGCGCGGGCTTCCCTACACAAGTAAAGGTCAGTATTCGAGAAAAAATAAAATTTCTTATTATTAATGCCGCCGAGTGTGAACCTTATATTAGCGCTGACGATTTATTAATGCGTGAACACAGCCCGTCAATCTTAGATGGTATTAATATACTCGACCGTATTCTTTCGCCTGCTTATATTCTTATCGGAATTGAAGAAAACAAACCCGAAGCAATAAAAGTGTTACAACAAGCAACCGCCCATAATGAGCATATTCAAGTCTGTGTAGTACCCACTAAATATCCTACAGGTGGTGAAAAACAACTCATTCAAATATTAACAGGTCAAGAAGTGCCATCTGGTGTTTTACCAAGTTCTTTAGGTATTGTTATGCATAATATTGCGACTTGTTTTGCTATTGCTGATGCCGTAATAAACGATATACCTCTAATAAAAAGAGTGGTTACGGTTAGTGGCCAGGCTTTAAAAAAGCCTCAAAATGTCTGGTCATTACTTGGAACTCCTGTAGGTTTTTTACTTGAGCAGTGTGGTTACGCTAATAAAAATAAAAAGCATATCATTATGGGCGGTCCGATGATGGGCTACAGTTTGCCAACAGATCAAGTGCCTGTGGTAAAAACAACCAACTGTGTACTCGCCCCAAGTGAGCAAGAGATATCGTCACCTTATTCCACTGGCACAGGGGAAATTGAATGCATTCGATGTGGGCAATGTAGTGATGTCTGCCCTAGCCAACTTTTACCACAAGAATTACAGTGGAGCGCTAAAGCAAAAGATCAGCCACAACTTGAAAAACTCAACCTATTCGATTGTATCGAATGTGGCGCTTGTGCGTATGTTTGTCCAAGCCAAATTCCATTAGTACACTATTATCGTGTAGCAAAATCTGAAATTCGCACACAAAAGCAATTAGATATAAAAGCAGAACATGCAAAAGTAAGGTTTGAAGCGCGTAAAGAACGCCTGGCAAGAGACAAAATAGCACGAGAAGAAAAGCACAAAGCAGCAGCCGAAGCACGTAAAGTACGAATGAACTCAGGTACACCCCAAGCAAAAACTGAGAAATCAGCGGTTGCTGAGGCTTTAGCACGCGTCAAAGCCAAGAAAGCTCAACAAACTAAAATCGGCGATAGCGTAACTGCTGACCACACAGTTACACCAATAGACGTAGAACAAAAAAGTCAGGTAAGTGCGGCTATTGCTAGAGCAAAAGCAAAAAAACTTGCTGCTCAGCAAAACATACCAACAGAAAAATCTGTATCAGTTGATACAACAGATGATATCGCAATCGAGCCTGTTAATGACAAAAAAGCTAAAATTGCTGCCGCAGTTGCCAAGGCTAAAGCAAGAAAGCTTACTGAGAAAAGTAATGATACCGCACTAGCCACGAATAAAAATACGCTCGACGATAACACTGTTATATCAAAGCAGGTCGAAAAGTCTGTTGACGATAAAAAAGCTAAAATTGCTGCCGCAGTTGCCAAGGCTAAAGCAAGAAAGCTTGCTGAGAAAAGCAATGATACCGCACTAGCTGCGAATAAAAATACGCTCGACGACAACACCGTTATATCGAAGGTGGTCGCAAAGCCTGTTAACGATAAAAAAGCGAAAATTGCAGCCACAGTTACCGAAGCCAAAGCAAGCAAACTTGCTGAACAACAAACAAAATTAGAGTCGACATAATATTATGGCCTTTTGGATAGCAAGCTCACCACATAATCACGTGCAAAGTGAAACCTCAGCAATAATGCGTCTAGTCATTTATGCCACGATCCCAGGGGTATTTGCCCAATGGTACTTTTTTGGCTGGGGGAATTTAATACATATTTCACTCGCCATTATTACCGCCCTAGTGGCAGAGTTTACTGTGTTGTCTTTACGAGAAAAGAATATAAAGGCGCAACTATTTGATGGAAGCTCAATTCTAACCGCGGTATTAATCGGCATTAGCTTACCCGCAATAGCGCCATGGTGGATCACTGTGATTGGTGCATCCTTTGCTATTATTGTTGTTAAACAACTTTATGGTGGTCTCGGACATAACCCTTTCAATCCTGCAATGGCCGCTTATGTGGTGTTATTAATCTCATTTCCCTTACAAATGACTTCATGGCTACCACCGTTAGAACTCATGGCATTGCCCTTAAACTTTGCTGATACCTTATCTGTAATTGTTAGTGGCTTTACCATTGACGGATATTCTGTTGAACAACTAAGAACACATATTGACGGTTATACTATGGCAACACCGCTCGATACAGTAAAAACAAACCTAACACTGGGAATGACGATTGCTGAAAGCATGGAAAGCCCGGTTATTGGCGAAAATTTTGGTGTAGGTTGGGAATGGGTTAGTGCTGGGTTTTTACTTGGTGGTCTCTTCTTAATAGGTAAAAAGACAATTCATTGGGCAACACCATTTAGTTTTTTAGCAAGCATATTTGTATGTTCATTAATCGCATTTTTATATAGCCAAGACAGTAATGCTTCAACTTTGTTTCATTGGTTTAACGGCGCATGCATGTTTGGAGCGTTCTTTATCTTAACAGACCCTGTTTCCGGTGCGACGAGTGTTAAAGGGCGTATCGTTTTTGCCGCATTAGCAGGCTTTCTCGTGTTCATTATTAGAAAGTACGGTGGCTACCCTGATGGAGTAGCATTCGCTGTACTAATTTGTAATATGGCAGCACCATTGATCGATCAATATACACGCCCTCGTACCTATGGGCATAATATTTCACCAAGTAAATCAGGAAATGAATAATGGCCCTTTCACTTACTAGTGCCGTCAGTAAAAACGCCAAAATTCTCGCTTTATTTGCTATTGCTTGTACCGCTATTGTTGCAGTCGTCCACTTACTCACTAAAGATCAGATTATCTTGCAACAACAACAAGAATTATTACGCAACTTAAACAGTATTATCGCCAAAGACAGCTACAACAATGTGATCTATAAAGACTGTTATATTTTGCCAAATGCTGCATTAGGTACGGTTTCACCACAAAAAGTTTACCGTGCAAGAAAAAATGATAGCGCAGTCGCTGCAGCTATTACGACAGTTGCCCCAGACGGATACAGCGGAAATATAGAGCTTATTATTGCCATTAATATAGATGGCAGTATTAGTGGTGTCAGAACGTTAAAACACCAAGAAACGCCCGGGCTTGGCGATAAAGTAGAAGAAAAGAAAAGCGATTGGATAAACAGCTTTACCGGCATGAAATTAGCCCATGATAATGATGGCCGTTGGTTAGTGAAAAAAGATGGTGGCATGTTTGACCAATTCACCGGGGCCACTATCACACCACGTGCTGTCGTTAAAGCCGTTCGCAACACCGTTAGCTATTTTAACGCACACCAAAGTGAACTATTTGAAGCTACCAGTAATTGCCCAAGCCAGAAAACGGCTAAAGGAACCAAATAGTCATGAAAATTAACGACGAATATAAAGAATTAGCTTGGCAAGGTTTATGGAAAAACAACCCTGGTATCGTACAACTTTTAGGCTTGTGTCCATTACTGGCAGTCACTTCAACGTTAACAAACGCGATTGGTTTAGGGCTAGCAACTTTATTTGTACTTATTTGTTCAAATACGACCGTATCGGCCATTCGTAAGTGGGTACCTAAAGAAATTAGGATCCCTATTTTTGTGTTAATCATTGCGTCTTTTGTTACCTGTGTACAACTACTCATGAATGCCTATACCTTTGGTTTGTATCAATCATTAGGTATATTTCTCCCCTTGATCGTCACCAATTGTGCGATTATTGGTCGAGCTGAGGCATACGCCTCTAAAAACCCCATCAAACAAGCAAGTTTTGACGGATTAATGATGGGCCTAGGTTTTTTATTAATACTGATGTTGTTAGGGGCCGTAAGAGAAGTACTTGGTCAAGGAACATTGTTTGATGGTGCGACTTTATTACTTGGAGAATGGGCAAGTATATTGCGTATCGAAGTCTATACGCTCGATAGCCAATTCTTACTGGCAATACTGCCCCCTGGTGCTTTTATTGTGATGGGGTTATTTATTGCTTTAAAAAATGCGATTGACGATCGAGTAGCGGCTGCTAAACCTAAAACAGAAAATCACGAAATTTCCCGTGTTCGTGTCAATTTTGATGAAAAATAACAATCATAAAGAAAACAATTATGAATAAAGTGCAGCGTTTAGAAATATTAACTCGTTTACGAGATAATAACCCTCATCCGACCACTGAACTTAACTTTTCTTCACCTTTTGAACTGTTAATCGCTGTACTACTTTCAGCACAGTCAACTGATGTCGGTGTTAATAAAGCGACAGCGAAGCTTTACCCTGTTGCTAATACGCCTCAAGCTATTATTGATTTAGGGCTTGATGGTTTGAAGTTTTATATAAAGACCATTGGTTTGTTTAATACTAAAGCTGCCAATACTTTAAAAACTTGCCAAATGCTGGTCAACTTGCATAGCGGTGAAGTACCTGAAAATAGAGCAGCACTAGAAGCCTTACCCGGCGTTGGCAGAAAAACGGCTAATGTTGTGTTAAATACGGCTTTTGGTCAGTTAAAAGATAATGAAGGAAAATACTTTATTGCTGTGGATACCCATATTCAACGACTCGCAAATCGTACGGGTTACGCAAAAGGTAAAACTGTTGAAGAAACAGAAAAAAACATTATTAAGAATACGCCAAGAAAAAGTGAATTTTTTTATAATTTACACCACTGGTTTATTCTCCATGGTCGTTATACTTGCATAGCAAGAACCCCTCGTTGTGGCTCTTGTATTATTGAAGATTTATGTGGCTTTAAAGAAAAAACTAGTGAGTAGGGCTAATAAAGTCAATTGATTTTTAAGTTTATAAATAATTAAGAGGATTAGGCTTTAATTATGATAATAAATAAAATACCCTCTATTTATAGCATTCACTTACTATTATTAACCATAATTTCTTATAGCGTATCAAACAAATATTTTGATGCTGTAAAGAATTTAGCTTTACTAACTAAGCAAACAGGATCAAGATGAAATTTTTACATACTATGGTGCGCGTTCATGACTTAGAAAAGTCTCTCAATTTCTATATCAATCAGCTAGGCCTCATTGAAACAAAGCGTGTTGATATACCTAAAGGAAAATTTTCATTAATATTTCTTGCCACAGAAATTGGCGCTCCTGAAATTGAACTGACGCATAACTGGGATTCTCAGGAAGACTATACAGCGGGTAGAAACTTTGGTCATTTAGCTTTCGAGGTTGCTGATATCTATAAAACCTGCGAGAAGCTTATGGCAGCTGGGGTTATTATTAATCGTCCACCACGAGACGGCCATATGGCTTTCGTAAAATCACCAGATGGCATATCCATTGAGTTATTACAAAAAGACGAGTCATTAGCCCCACAAGAGCCTTGGTTAAGTATGGAAAATATAGGTAGCTGGTAGGTTTATCTATCACCCTCTTGTCGATAACCGATGGTTTAACAAGCGGGTGAATTATCATTTAAGCACAGACAATAAATCACTGTGTTCGTCGGTCCAAACTACCTTTTTATTTTGATCTACGCTTTCTGCTGGCCAATCACGCCGATAGACTTTTATTCGAGCATTATCTAAAAACAATCGATTATTCGTCAACAAAACCCACTGAACATTATGTTCGTTCTCTTTATTTGCATTCGTTTCAACATAAATAATTTCTTTATTTAAAACGCTCGCTAACCCACGCACTAAAGGCGTTAAATTTAAGTGTGAATTCGAAATATGTATCGCCAGCACACCATCATGCTTTAAGTGCTTAAAATACAGTAATAAGGCTTCTTGTGTTAATAGATGCTGTGGAATAGAGTCACCAGAAAAAGCGTCAATCACTAAAGTATCAAACTGCTGACTGCCTAAATCATCTAACTGTTTCTGTAAGCTCACCCGACCGTCCCCTAGCACCAGCTCAATGTTAGCAGCAGAATCTTTTAGGTAGCTAAAGTAGTTTTGTGCTGCAAAGATAACCGCAGGATTTAATTCATAAAAAACATAGTGGTCACCTTCATTACCATAGGCAGCTAAAGTTCCAGCACCCAAGCCAACAAAACCGGCATTGATCTTTTGATGCCTGCCCTCGTCTAACCTCTGTTTTGTGAGTTGTTCGAGCACAAGAGCAACACCGGTATTTTTTCTATAATAACTTAGCGGAATAGTCTCTTCTCCACTTTCTAAAGATTGTGTGCCGTGCGATGTCGTTCCATCAATCAAACGACGTTGAATTTTATTGTTAATTTCAACATCTTTAACACTTAAAATACCGTAAAAGTTACGCTCACTCGCTACATTTGTTTTAATAAAAAGGGTATTCAAATAGAATAATCCCCCCATAAAACTTATAGCTAAAATGAGATTACTTGTTACTAACCACGTTTGCTTTTTAAGACGAGTTCGCTGTTGTGAATAAATACTCAATGCTAAAAGGACAAAGACACCAATAATAGCCAAAGGGAACTCTAAGAATTGATCAAAGATATTTTGCGCAATAAAAGCGACAAAAGCACTGCCCAAAAATCCGCCCAGTGACATAAATAAATAAAATAAAGTTAACTGTTCAACTTGTGGTTTTAAACGCGCTAACTCACCATGGCAAATCATACATGCAATAAATAGAATGCTCGCATAAATAACAACTTGTGAAATAATATCGAACCCAGATCCAATAAAATACATCAACAATGCCAAGCAAGCAGTAAGTACAAATAACGCAAACCAATATTCACGCACATACCATTTAGGGCTATGAAAACTAATAATAAAAGTAAGAAGGTATAAACAAAGGGGAAGTATCCATAAAAAGGGGACCGGTGGAACATTTTGCGTCATTGCATTCGTGGTTGCCACTAATAAAATCACCCCAACCATAGCAAGGGCTATCCATAAAGTTTTATCAAGTAACGAGGCGCTATCATGGTTTTTAACCTTTTTGTCACGCGTATGTACCTGTTGAGAACTCAATGATAATTTCGACATTTTCCACAGTAGAGTTACCATCATCAATGAATATATTACATAACCCAAAGTCCAATAGTTCGATTGCTGAGTTGTAGAAAAAAGTGGCTCAAACAGAAAAGGAAAGCTTATTAGCGCCAGCAATGAGCCTAAATTAGATAATGAATATAATTGATAAGGAAGTTTGCCTACTTCGATATACGTTAACCATCGCTGTATTAACGGACCCGTTGACGACAAAATAAAATAAGGTAAACCTATTGAAATGGTTAATAACAACAATATATTGTGGAGAGGCGAAGTGGACGGTGAAAAAGTGCCCAAACTTTGAATGCCAATAGGAAGAAATAACACACTACAGACAATCAATATTAAATGAATACTTAACTGTTTTTTTACTGACTTAAGGTGCGTTAAGCAATGTGCGTAGAAATACCCCAAAAATAAAAAGGCTTGAAAGAATAACAAGCATGCGGTCCAAACAGCTGCTCCACCACCAAAATAAGGCAGAATTAATTTAGCAATGAGTGGCTGTACTTGAAATAATAAAAAAGCACTTAAAAAAATAATCGCTAAATATAGCATTTAATATGTTTCTCTTAATCGTCAATATAGACCGAGTATTGAATAATATAGCTAGGCTTAAGAAATCAGTACTCAATGAGACTTAGTGAGCGTACTTCCTGTACATCGTCATTCTTTCACATCCATGTGATCATGACATTGCCTATACAGATGTAGGTACTAAGCTTTTGTCCGGAACAAAAAGCGGACCGCACTTCCTGTACATAAAAAAAGCGCTACATAGCGCTTTTTTTATTATCAGCTAAATTGATTATTCAGCTTTTGCCTTTGGTTTCGCTTTGGGCTTTGCTTTGGCTTTGGCTTTGAGTTTTACTTTTTTCTTTGCTTCTTCAACCCATTTACCTTCAACATACTTTGCATTCCACCCCGTTGCTTTAGGTTTTGCGCCTTCCGCTTCAGGTGCAAGTTCGGTCATTACATATTGTTCTTTTGTTTTACGACTATAACGTACAACAGCTAAGTTACCGTCTGGATCTTTAGCTGGAGCATCGGCTAAATAATAAAATTTACTCGAAATTCTATCTCTAAAACGTTGTAACTCTTCAACTTTAGGTGCGCGTGTTTCTCTTGAACGTGGGAAAGTATTCGCTGCTAAGAAAATACCTGCGGCGCCGTCACGTAAAACAAAATGTGCTTCCGACTTTTCACAAGGTAATTCAGGTAACTGAACAGGGTCTTCTTTCGGAGGAGCCGCTTCACCACTCGCTAATAACTTACGGGTGTTTTTACATTCAGCATTGGTACAATCAAAATACTTACCAAAACGACCTGACTTGAGTTCCATTTCAGCTTCACAACGATCACATTCTAAAATAGGACCGTCATAACCCTTAATTTTAAACTCGCCCTTTTCAACTTCAATACCATCACAAACAGGATTGTTACCACACACATGTAATTTACGTGTTTCATCAATCAAGTAACTGTCCATCGCCGTACTACATTTATCACAGCGTCGCATGGCACGTAAGGCATCTGTTTCTTGGTCTTCAACTAATACACTAACGGCTTCTTCACCTGAAGTAAGGTTCATGGTTTGCGTACAGCGTTCTTTCGGTGGTAAAGCATAACCAGAACAACCTAAAAACACTCCTGTAGAAGCCGTGCGGATCCCCATTTTACGACCACACGTTGGGCAATCAATATCGGTTAATACCGGCTCATTGTTGCGCATACCACCTTCTTCAGTTGGCATGTCAGCTTGACTTAATTGTTTAGTAAAGTTTTTATAAAAACCGTTAAGTACTTCTTTCCAATTGGTTTTCCCCTCAGCCACTTCATCAAGCTCTTGTTCCATGTTGGCGGTAAAATCATAGTTCATTAAGTCTTTGAAGCTTTCAGATAAACTGTCAGTGACAATTTCACCCATTTTTTCAGCGTAAAAACGCTTTTTATCCAAGCGCGCATAACCACGGTCTTGAATAGTCGAGATTATTGATGCATACGTTGAAGGACGACCAATTGAACGTTTTTCTAATTCTTTAACTAATGATGCTTCGCCAAAACGTGCAGGCGGTTTAGTAAAATGCTGAGCAGGGTTTAATTGTTCAAGGGTTAATACTTCACCCACCGACAAATCAGGTAAGTGCTTATCATCACCTTTTGATAATTGCGGATGAACTCTTGTCCAACCGTCAAATTGCATTACGCGACCTTTGGCTTTTAAATCAAAGCCTGAAGCACCAACCGTAATCGTACTGACGGTATAACGTGCTGCCGTCATTTGACAAGCGACAAATTGACGCCAAATAAGATCGTACAGTTTTTTAGCATCCGCTTCGATACCGTCCATAAAAGCAGATTCTATTTTAACATTTGACGGACGAATCGCTTCATGAGCCTCTTGCGCACCAGATTTACTGTTATAAACTTTTGCTTTTTCAGGTAAGTAATTCTCACCAAAATTCTTCGCAATATAGCCACGACACATTTCAACAGCATCTTTACTTAAATTGGTTGAATCCGTTCGCATATAAGTAATATGACCGGCTTCATATAAGCGCTGTGCCAAGCCCATAGTACGTTTGACGCCAAAACCTAATTTAGTACTCGCCGCTTGTTGCAGCGTCGACGTAATAAAAGGAGCAGATGGCGTACTTTTTGATGGTTTATCGTCTCGTTTATCAACGGTATATGCCGCACTTTTTAAGGTTGCTAATGCTTTATTTGTATCGGTTTCATTGGTAGGTTTAAACGCTTTACCATTTTCATGGGTAACATCTAATGGAAAGTCTAACCCTGAGGCTGTTTTTGTATCTGCGGTAATTTCCCAAAATTCTTTTGGATCAAACGCCTTAATTTCACGTTCTTTTTCAACAACTAACTTTACGGCTACCGACTGCACACGACCTGCAGACAAACCGCGAGCAACTTTCTTCCACAATAATGGACTCACCATAAAGCCAACGACGCGGTCAAGAAAGCGTCGCGCTTGTTGTGCGTTAACGCCAGGCATGCTTAATTCACCTGGGGTAGAAAAAGCTTGCTGGATAGCATTTTCGGTTATTTCATTAAAAACAACACGTTTAAACTTGCTGTCATCACCACCAATAATTTCTTTTAAGTGCCAGGCAATCGCTTCACCCTCGCGATCCAAATCGGTTGCGAGATAGATAGTGTCGGCTGAGCCGGCAAGTTTGATTAATTCAGCAACAACTTTTTCTTTACCTTCAAGTATTTGATAATTTGCTTCCCAATCGTTTTCAGGATCAATACCCATACGGTTAACAAGTGCTTGCTTATCACGTTTAGCTTTATATTTCGCTTTTGCTGCTGGTGCCATTTTTCTGACTTCAGCAGGAGATTTTGCAGCAACTTTTTTACCTGTACTGCTATGAGGAAGATCACGAACATGACCAACACTAGATTTCACAATAAAGTCTTTACCAAGATATTTGTTAATTGTCTTCGCTTTGGCTGGTGATTCGACAATAACCAGAGATTTTGCCATATATATATACTTTCCTACGTCACTGGCTATTTTTTTTGCCAGTATAATTACATTTCGGTTATAACTGTCTAAAAATTAGCCGAGCAACTCATTTTTAGCGCAATTAAACCATAAATCATTGAAATTAGAATTCCTATTAGATATATCGGTAAATAACCAAGCTGACAAGTTATTATTTTTAATAACATCGCCTAATTAAGCTATTTTCGTTATAATGCCATCAATATTTCAGTCTCATCACAATATAAATCTAATAAAATTTTAGGTGCTGACGATAATTGAATTCTTTATCTAATTCAATTATTCAGAAAATAAAACCTAAAAACACCTATGTAAAACACTATTCCTTTACTATTAATAAATAGCATGAAAGGGATAAATAACAAGAGTATAAATATATGACAACTTCATGGACCAATTTACAGGAAAAACTTGCCAACTGTCTATGCCCTGCAGGTAATGGGGTTTTTACCGTCAATACCGCTAAAGAGCGTAAAGAGCAACTGCATCAAGCATTATTTGGCCAATCAACCGATATTGATAATTTATGGAAAGACTCTTTAAACAAGCTTCCTGATGCATCAAATGCTGTTATCTTAGGTGTAGCCTCTGATTGTGGTGGTGGAATTTTACGTGGTGCAAACTGGGGACCATTATTTGTACGTTCAGCCTTACTTGAACAGTATCCTGACCTTGAAGCATTTGACATAGGAGATGTGCGTGTTATTCCTCATTTACTTCATGACAAATATTTAAATGAAGCCACACTATCTAACTGTAGAAAAGCACTTTATAAAGATGAAAACAGCCCTTATGCGGTTAGCCCATTAACCATTACTGAAGATGTATTACACGATTTTTATGCTGAGTTTCCTGAGAAAGGTATTTTCGGTATTGGCGGTGATCACTCAGTAAGCTATCCGTTAACAAAAGCTTATTTACAAGCGAAGAAAAAACGTGGCATCCGTGCAGCTATTATTCATTTTGATGCCCACACTGATTTGTTGGTTGAACGCTTAGGTATCGATTTATGCTTTGGCTCTTGGTGTACCCATATTTTAGATGATTTACATGAAAAACATCATTTGATTCAAGTTGGTATTCGATCGAGCGGTCGTCCAAAATCTCACTGGGAAAGCACTTTTGGTGTCAGACAGCATTGGGCTCATGAAGTGAAAGAGCTGGGTGTTGAAAAAATCATTGAAAATATTTTAGCGCAATTACAAGATGAAAATATCGATGAGCTTTATGTCAGCTTTGATATTGATGCGCTCGATGAAACTGTCGCTGCTGCGACAGGCACACCAGAGCCCGACGGTTTATTTCAAAATGAAACAATGGATATTCTTCGCGCTTTAGCGGCGAAATACCGTATTACCGGTGCCGACATGATGGAAATTGCTCCTTTTACTGACAGCACAGGTTTAGGAAAAGAAAGTCGAGACAAAACATTAGCGGCTGGCGCTGAAATATCAGCATTCTTATTAGCCGAGATGGCTAAGGCCAAATAGCTATTCGTTGTAACTATCATTTTTAGACAATAAAAAAGCTCCCTTAGGAGCTTTTTTATTGTCTAAATTTTACTACTGAATATCTATTTTAGTTTCTGAAAAAAAAGTAGTGAGTCCATTAGGTGTTGTTACTTCCATAATTAACACCCCTGCTTTAGCTTCTTTCTCACCTTTAATACTCACAGCATAAGTAGCGCCGCCATTATTATTATCGTTTGGCCAAGTAAAATCGCTAGGACCAACGATAGTGCCAGCCGTTGCAGTAAACTTTATGGTGGTTCCAACTGGCATTGGTTGGTTATGTAAATCAGAAATAGTAACAGATACAGAGCCAGTATTTTCACCCTTGATGTAGACTGTGTTGTCATAACGGCTATCAATATAATTATGCGTTTCAAGAGTATCCGTGGTACCCGAATCATTATCCCAATCATTCGATATTTCGATAGAGACAACATTAGCACTACATAGGCCGTTTTTGCGCGCAATGATTATTGCATCCTCATCAGCCACTTTGGGTGTCTGAACAAGATCTGAATTAAATTCCGTCTTAACACGGATATCACCACTAGTACCTTCATCAACTCTCAAAAAATTAACAACCGTCGATGAATTATCTGACGTAGTCGCAATGCACACTCTCGGGTTACTGCCGGACATTACTAATACCAATTGCCCTCTAACATCAAGTGATTTTTGCGCGGAACAGCCTGCATGATTAGGTATGGCACATAATACACCGTTATATAACCCATCTTTGCCATCGTAGAGTCCATTAGCGTTAAAATCTGAAGGTTCCTCTAGTTCTCCTCCAATATCCCCACTGCCATCACTTGGATTAAAGACTTGATCTTCGTTATAGTCAGAAAAGGCTTCGGGTAAATCATAAGGTTGGCCAGAAACATCATTACCTGAGTAAATTATATCTGCTCCAGCTTCATTTATGCTGCCATCAGCATTACAAGGTTTACCTGTGCCTCCATTAAAGGCCTTGACTTCACAAACATCAAAGCGACCATTACCATTTAGATCAGGAAAAGACTCTTCTCCAATAGTTGTAGCTAAAACAGTTGCCCTACCTCCATATCTTTGTCCCATTGTATTTATATTTTCAGGTGCATGTAATGGGTTGTTTAAATCAACCAATATATGCCCTTCAGGACGAGGGTTTTGGCTTCGCCAAATTACGAAGCACGCTCCACTATCATCTGTTGTGCATTGCTTTTCAGCTGATGAATTACCTATTGAGCCACCCTCTGTAGTAAAGTAAACCACTGTAGGAGGAGGTGGATTATTAAAAGCATCAGCTAAACGAGCAGTAACAATAACTTCGGTGCCAGTTAGATTCCATGCTTCTGGGTTTAATATATCAGCTCCTAGGGTAAAACTGTCCTGGTCTGGAATCCCCGTCGATACAATTAAATTACTTGATTGTGTGGAAATAAGGGGATTGGTGTCTCGAATACTAGCGGTAACAACAACCGCATGAGAAACCGAACCAGAATTCACAACAGTTTGCACTAAACCATTATTATCTGTAGTAGCACTGGTAGGAATAACATTCATACCACCTACATCTGTATTTAGAGAAAAATCAACATCACTATTGTTTATAGGATTACCATTGGTATCTAATACTCTAAAAATAATGGTAGAGCTTTCAGGTCGTTCCGTACTACCTGTTCCTAGAATAGAAATATATTCAGGTGTTGCTGAAACAAACTCTATGCTACCAGCATCCGCAGGTAAAACGGTGACCATTCCGTTAGCTGATAAATTTATCCCCCCTGCATTGGCGGTGACATTAATTTGATCTTCCCCAATACAACCTTTCGCTAAATAAGTACTGGTAGCAACGCCATTAGATGTTGTTACCGGCGAACTTAATGTGGCTGTTGGTATTGTTTGACTGGTACAGCTAGAGGAAAATTCTATATCGACAGGCTCAGCAAAGTTATTACCTTGGTCGTCAATAATAATCACAGAAACAACGGTTGTTCCCCCTGCAGAAATGGTATCTAGACTTATATCAGCAACACCTTCCACAAACGGGTCACCGCTACCAATTTCAACAGTAGAAGAGCCAACAACTAATAATACTTGCCCGGTTTCACCACTAGTAATAGAAGCTGTCACAGTGCCCGCACCTAATGAGTCTCCAGCATAAATATCAACAATGGCTTGATTGTCGGCATTAGTTATCGCCGATGGGATCGGTATGTCGCCAACTGTTGAACTAAAAGTAACGATTAAAGGTGCGCTAATACCATCAATAGTCGCGATTACTCTCGCAGGTTTTGATGACGTTACCGTATCAGTAGAGGCCCCTTCTCCGTCTATTAAAGTGACACTGATATTGATATCACCAACAATACCAATATCATCACCTTGTGTTTTAAAGCCTAATGGAACGCTAGAGGTTTCACCAGAGGAAAGAGAAGCGGATATTTCACCCGCACCACGAACACTCCCCGCGGTTAACGTGATAGTCGCTTCACCGTTGTCATTGGTTAATGCCGAGCCAGACGATGGCGAAAAAACGCCTAAAGTTGTCGTAAAAGTAACCGCTCTATTGGTTACGGGCAAAGCGCCTTGCATGACAGTCGCGGTAACGATAACCGGTGCAGCACCCGTAACGGTCGTATCAGAAATATTTAATAAAAGTGTACTCACGACCGAACCACCTTCAACAGGTGTTTCAACTCGAGACAAGCCGCCATCTCCACTTCCACCACAGCCACTTAGCGTGATAAATAAAATCCAAAAACCCAAACGTTTAAGTTGTGCCATGCAAGTATCCCTTAATTTTTAATTACATCTTCATTAATAGTAACTTATATTATAAAAATTTCATTAAAAATAGCGCTATAGTTGCTTTTTAATCAATAGCTTTTTAATCAATGAATTACCTGTTAATCTACTCTTCATAATTTATAATAAAAAATAACGTTGCATTTCTTTATGACTGATAAAAAAAAAGCTAGTTTAACCGCTAGAATCGTTACTGGTATGCTTGCTGGCATCGCAGTAGGCGTGTTCTTACAATTTCTGATGCCAAACAAATCAGACTTTGTTATCCCTCTCTATTTCTTTGAAATTTCATTACGATCATTTTTGGTTGACGGGATTTTTGAAGTCATTGGGCAAATTTTCATTTCAAGTTTGAAAATGCTGGTTGTTCCACTTGTTTTTGTATCCCTTATCTGTGGCACTTGTTCATTAAAAGACACGACAAAACTTGGCCGCATTGGCGGTAAAGCTATTGCCCTTTATTTAATCACTACAGCAATAGCCATTAGCTTCGCGATGTTTTTAGCGTTATTAATAAGCCCAGGTGAAGGGGTCAACATGGCCTCAGACACAACTTTCGCCAGTAAAGAAGCGCCATCGTTAGCGCAAGTTTTTATTCAAATGTTCCCGAGTAACCCGTTTGAAGCTTTTGCAAAAGGCAATATGCTACAAGTCATTGTCTTTGCCTTACTGTTTGGTATTGCCATTGCGCTCTCAGGTAAAGCTGGCGAACGTGTAGCTAGCTTATTTGAAGACATGAGTACAGTTATTATGCGCTTGGTCACTATCTTAATGAATCTTGCCCCATACGGTGTCTTCTGTTTATTAGCGAGTTTGTTCACTGATATGTCGATTGATATTTTCAAGAACCTAATGATCTATTTTTTAGTGGTTTTCTTTGCGTTAATATTGCATGCAACAGTTACTTATTCGACTATCTTAAAAGTAATGACAGGCTTGAGCCCTATTACCTTTTTAAGAAAAATGCGTGATACCGTTATCTTTGCATTTTCTACCGCCAGCAGTAATGCAACTATACCCGTGACACTAGAAACCGTGACAAAAAAAATGGGTGTTAAAAATTCAATCGCTTCGTTTACGGTACCATTAGGTGCAACCATTAATATGGATGGTACCGCTATCATGCAAGGTGTTGCCACCGTATTTATTGCGCAAGTATTTAATGTCGATTTAACGTTTAGCCAATATTTAATGGTAATACTTACCGCTACACTTGCATCGATAGGTACCGCTGGGGTTCCAGGAGTCGGTTTAATAATGCTTGCCATGGTATTAGACCAAGTAGGCTTACCTGTTGAAGGTATTGGCTTAATTATCGGTGTGGACCGCTTACTTGATATGACCAGAACGGCAGTGAATGTTACCGGTGATAGCATGGTATCGATTGTAGTCGCTAAATCTGAAAACCAGTTTGATGAAGAGGTTTTTTATAATGACAATGCCGGTAGTAAAATTGAGAATATTGATTTTCATCATTTAGATAAAAATCAAAGTGACAGTTAACACATTTAACCTCATAATCGCTTAATAAAAAAGGTGCTTTTAAGCACCTTTTTTATTAAGTTGAATTGGTACAACAAGCTAGCCAGTAATTAATGGCGTAAATGATTTAACTAAATCATCAATTGATTTCATTTGCTGTAAGTAAGGTTCAAGTTTATCGAGAGGTAACGCGCAAGGGCCATCACACTTAGCCTTATCGGGGTCAGGGTGTGATTCTATAAATAAACCCGCCAAACCTAATGCCATGCCACTACGTGCCAATTGGGCGGCTTTAGCACGACGTCCGCCAGCAGAATCTTCTCGACCACCTGGTTGTTGTAAAGCATGAGTTGCATCAAATATGACTGGCGCATAATCTTTCATTTCGTCCATCGCCAGCATGTCAACAACAAGATTGTTATAACCATAACAGCTGCCACGCTCACAAAGAATAACGTGCTCATTACCAGCTTCTGAAAATTTCTTAATGATATGGCGCATTTCATGGGCGGCAAGGAACTGTGGTTTTTTAACGTTAATAATTGCATTGGTTTTCGCCATTGCTACCACAAGATCAGTTTGGCGCGCTAAAAATGCGGGTAGCTGAATAATATCAACTACCTCTGCAACTGGCTGTGCTTGATGTACTTCATGGACGTCAGTAATAATTGGTACATTGAACGTCGACTTAATTTCTTCAAATATTCTCAAACCTTCTTCTAAGCCTGGTCCTCGGTATGAATGAACAGAAGAACGATTAGCTTTATCAAAAGATGCCTTGAACACATAAGGAATATTGAGTTTTTGTGTCACTTCTACATAGTGCTCGGCAGTACTCATCGCTAAATCACGCGACTCTAATACATTCATACCACCAAATAATACAAACGGCTTATCGTTCGCTATTTCAATATTGTATTTATTGAGTTTTATTGAAGCTATTGTCATAATTTTTCCCAAGTAAGTCTGGTGCTAACAAACGATTAGCTACCAATAATTCTTAACAACTGGCCACATAGCCAAGCCATATAGGTGCCTAAAGCGTAACCTAACACCGCAAGTAAAACGCCTACAGGCGCTAAAGAAGGATGAAATGCTGAAGCGATAACAGGCGCAGAAGCAGCACCACCAATATTCGCTTTACTACCAACAGCTAAGTAGAAAATAGGCGCTTTAATTATTTTTCCTACAATGAGTAGTAAAATAACATGCACTAACATCCAAACAACGCCAATAGCGATATATTTCGGTGACTCTACAATTTGAGTAACGTCCATATGCAAACCTATAGTCGCCACTAACACGTATAATAAACTGCTACCTACTTTCGATGCACCTACAGCTTCAAGCTTTCTCGCTTTAGTAAACGACAATCCTAAACCAATGGTTGTCACTAATACGATGATCCAGAATAGCTTTGAATGTAAGCTAAACCTTTTCAAGTCAGGGAAGTTCATTTGAAAGTACGGCACTAAATAGTCTGCGGCAAAATGTGCTAAACCAGCAGCGCCAAACCCTACGGCGATAATCAGCATAAAGTCTTTTAAAACAGGTGATTTGGTGTTTTCCCGTTGCGAAGCTTCAACACGGTCAATTAATCTATCGATTGCAGAAGTATCAGCGCCACTCTTCGCATCAATGCGTTTATGATTAGCGGCTAAATACAGTAATACCGCCATCCACAAGTTGGCGACAACAATATCAACGGTAACCATAATAGTGAATATTTTTCCGTCAGCGCCATAAATCTCTTTCATTGCCAACATATTCGCACCACCGCCTATCCAACTACCTGCCAGTGCAGCCATACCACGCCAAACAGCTTCAGGCCCTGTAACACCAAGCAGTTCAGGCCAAATAGCTGAAATCGCTAATAAGGCAATTGGGCCGCCAATAACGACACCAATCGTCCCCGTTAAAAACATGATAATGGCTTTATTACCCAAACCAACGATAGCTTTTATGTCAATGCTCAAAGTTAATAAAACTAAACAAGCCGGTAACAAGTAATACTTAGCGACTTCGTCTACTTGACTCAATTCTGCACTAACAATGCCAAAAGTGTTTAACAAAGACGGCAGTAAATAACACATCAGTAATGCGGGTATGTATTTATAGAACTTCTTAAAGGCTGGATGTTCACTATTAGATGTATAGAAAACGAACCCAAGTATTATCGCGAGCAATCCCATAACGGTGGCATCATTCGTGATAAAAGGGCTATTATTGATTATTTGATCTTCCATTGATTAACCTTGTTATTTTTATTGGGTTTATGTGTAAGGCTTACCTTACTTTCAGGATTTATTTAATGTAATACCGTATCAGCTATCGTAATTTTGTCCAATTGCATTTTTAATAATTGCGCTGCAGGGTCCTTTGGACATTTTTCGACAAAATATTGATAATCATCGTAAGCGACTTTAAAACAATCGAGTTGATGTAATAAAAACCCTCTATCTCGACGCTCAAAGGGATCATCTGGCCGCAAAGCAATTAAAATATCGACACATTTTAGTGCTTGAGGAAACTGCCCTTCACGGATCAACGCATTTTTCAACGAGCTAACATGTTTAACAATTAGGCTTAATCTCGAAATATCTTCTATTTGATCACTTTGTGGATCACCATCAAGGTCGTCCATACATAAATCAAGCTCATGCCAGTTTAATGATTCTCCCGTAATGGGATCAAAAACAATCGCATAAAGTTCATCACATACTACACGGATCATATTTTTCTTTGGTACAAAGACCACATCAGTTTCAAAACCACAAAGACGAAATATATGACACAATACAATACTTTTTAATGCGGGCGACATTAACTTAAAATCAAGACCACTCTTTAACATATGAGCAGTAACTGGCCAAAAATCACGTTGGTTATCAATAAGCAGTTGTTCAATGAAAAGTTCATTGATCAATTGTTCAGCCTTTTCCAGATACTCTTCTGTATCAACAATCAATTCTGAACATTGTTCAACAATATGATCAAGATCTGCGGGATCAAAGTCACTATGACCAAAAACAACTTCTTCAATAAGGACAAAAGCGTCAATGAGGGATTTATCGTCATCATTGAGCTCGGAAAATAATAATTCATTCATACTGTAGTTTTTAATTGCTTACCCTATTGTAAAGTTATGGCTTATTTCGGAGGGAGGATATTAATTATAAAAATACCGTTTGTTTTGTTGTTGCTATTTTTACCGCTAACATGATCCAACTTATAGCACCTAAATAACCAATGATCTGCATCGTTCGATTACGTGCTAATTTTAAGGTGTAATAACCGGTAAATATATAAAAAATTATCGCTATAATTTTTTCGGCTAACCATAATTGTTCTAATGGGTTAATCGCTAATTTAACCGCTAGGCCAACACCTAATAACAATAAAAAGGTATCAACGATATGAGGACTTATTTTCAGCCATTTTTTATTTAATTGTGATGAACCCACCAGCGTTAATGCAAAACGGTAAGTGAACAATAGAATGGTTATTGCGACTAGCGTCATATGTAAATGTTTCATCGACATACCTCATTATTATTTTTATTTTTGTTGTCACTCAACATAATACAACAAGTGACTCGATCGTTTCCGGCATAATCTTTTAGTGTTTCAATCGATTGATAGCCTAATCGATGTAATATATCTCTAACACCTTCCCCTTGTTCAAAACCATGTTCTAAATAAAGCGCACCATTGTCTTTTAAGTAAACTTGTGCGTCTTTAGCAATGCGTTTGATATCTGCAAAGCCGTTATCACTAGCAACAAGTGCCGATAACGGTTCAAACCTAACATCACCTATCGCTAAGTGTTTATCGGCGCCATCGATATAGGGAGGGTTACTCACAATAATAGTAAACTTTTTATTTGCTGTTATATTGGAGAACCAATCACTTTGATAAATTTCAACATGTGATAGCTGCAAGCGTTGAGCGTTCTTTTTAGCTAAAGTTACCGCATCATCACTAAAATCAACCCCATGAATTTGCCATTGATTTTTTTCTGATGCTAACGCTAATGCAATAGCCCCAGTACCTGTGCCCAAATCTAAACAGGACAAATCATTTTCTACATGGCGCGCTAAAATGTGTTCAACGAGTAATTCTGTATCAGGACGAGGAATTAACGTTGCGGGTGACACGTAAAAAGGTAATGACCAAAATTCACGTTCTTGGGTGATATAAGCAATAGGTTCACCCTGTAAACGGCGTTCAAACAAGGCCATAAAAGCTTGAAAATCTTGCTCGGTTAGTTTTTTTTCAGGCCAAGTTAACAGGTAACTTGTTTCTTTGTTCAAAACAAAAGCGAGTAAAATTTTACAATCAAGTTTTGCGCTGTCTGAAAAGGCAGCGAGCAACTGCTGCCCTTGATTAATTATTTCAGCAAAGCTCTGCTGGCAATATGTTATTGACGATTTTAAAGATTCGCTCAAACCAGTAACTAGTTTTGTTCAGCGAGAGCCGCAAGTAAATCGGCTTGGTTTTCTAACATTATAGGCTCTAAAACTAAGTGCAGATTTCCTTCAAGGACCTCGTTTAAGCGATATAAGGTAAGATTAATACGGTGATCTGTCATACGCCCTTGTGGATAGTTATAAGTACGGATACGCTCTGAACGATCGCCACTTGCCACAAGATTTCGACGTGAAGACTCTTCTTCACTGCGGCGTTTTTCGTCTTCAGCTTGTTGTAAACGTGCTTGTAATACTGACATCGCTTGCGCACGGTTTTTATGCTGAGAGCGTTGCTCTTGACACTCGACAACGACACCCGTTGGAATATGTGTAATACGGATCGCCGAATCAGTTTTGTTAACGTGTTGTCCACCGGCACCTGATGCGCGGAATGTATCAACTTTTAAATCAGCTTTGTTAATTTCTATCGCATCCGCTTCTGGAATTTCAGGCATAACAACCACTGTACAGGCAGAAGTATGTACACGACCTTGAGATTCTGTTTCAGGCACACGTTGCACGCGATGACCGCCAGACTCAAACTTCATTTGTCCGTAGACACCTTCACCAATGACTTTGAAAATAACTTCTTTGTAGCCGCCTTGTTCACTTTCATTCGTGTTCATGACTTCTATACGCCAGCCTTTCTTTTCACAGTAACGGCTATACATACGATATAAATCGCCCGCAAAAATTGCGGCTTCATCACCACCCGCACCCGCCCGTAATTCAACAAAACAGTTATTGTTGTCATTTGGATCTTTAGGTAATAATAAAATTTGCAATTGATCAGTTAATTCTTCAATCATTTTCTTAGCGGATTTAAATTCTTCTTGCGCCATTTCACGCATATCAGGGTCTTCATCTTTTAGCATTTCTTCGGCTAAAGAAAAGTCTTCTTCTGCACTTTGGTAGTCATTAAACACACTAGTGACTGCTTCTAATTGAGAAAACTCTTTTGATAAGGCAATAAATTTTTCTTGATCCGAAAGTGTTCCAGGATCAGAAAGCAAGGCTTGAACTTCTTCAAAGCGCTCGACTAATATTTCAAGTTTTTGATAAACAGATTTATTCATTAAGAAATCTTATAATTAGGGAACAGCGGACGAAAATTGGTGGTCTGCAGTTTAAAGGGTTAGTTGTACACTTTCAATCAAAGGTGTAAAAAAGCTGTAAATAGCCAAGTTAGCCGAAATTACCATCTTCATATGTTTGGGATATACGGTAGTTAAGTACGGCTATTTAATATTATAAATGTCACGTAAGTAAACCAGTTTGTCTAATTCTCCACCTTGTGCAGCTGATTGAATAGCGCTGGTTGGTGCGTGCATAAATTTATTAGTCAATTTAGTAGCTAATTCAGCCATGATAGCCTCTGGTGATTTATTGCTTTGTAGCTGTACAAGGGCTTTTTCAAGTAATAAATCGCGGTGCTCTAAACACTGCTTGCGATAGTCTATAACGGTATCTTGCGTATTTAAGCCGCGAAGCCATGACATAAAAACATCTGACTGCGAAGAAACAATCGCCTCAGCTTGAACCGCTTCTTTGCGACGGTTCGCTAAATTTTTGGCAATAATGCCTTGTAAGTCGTCAACAGTGTATAAAAAAACATCTTCTAAATCGCCTACTTGCTCTTCGATATCGCGAGGAACCGCTAAATCGACCATAAAAATAGGTCGATGCTTACGTTTTCGTAATGCGTGTTCAACCATTCCTTTACCGATAATAGGCAAAGTACTACCCGTTGAACTAATAACGATATCGGCATCAGCCATCCTGTCAGGGATTTGCGCTAACGTAATAACATCTGCGCCAATGGCGCCTGCCATTGCTTCGGCTCGTGCAAGAGTACGATTAGCGACGGTTATTTTACCCACTTTATTTTCGTATAAATGTTTAGCAACCAGCTCGATGGTGTCACCGGCCCCAACTAAAAGCACTTTTACATTTTCAAGATTAGCAAAAATATGCTTTGCTAAATTTACCGAAGCGAAAGCCACTGAAACAGCGCTAGCGCCGATTTCTGTTTCTGTACGAACTTGTTTAGCAACACCAAAAGTGCGTTGAAATAAACGGTCCATGATTAATGACATAGAGCCTGCAGCTTTTGCTTGGCTATAAGCTTGCTTCATTTGACCCAGGATTTGCGGTTCGCCTAAAACTAAAGAATCAAGGCCACAAGCTACACGCATCATGTGGTTAACCGCTTGTTGATCGGTATGCCAATATAAACTAGGCGTGATAATTGAAGCAGGTACATTATGATGTTGTTCTAACCACCGCACGACTTTCTCTTGGGTAATACTGACATCACCTTCTTGAACTAAATAGAGTTCGGTTCGATTACAGGTTGATAAAATCGCTGCTTCGCGACATTTTACGTTCCCAAGTAATTCAGTTAATGCCACACTTAAGTTGTCGGGGTTAAAAGAGATTTTCTCTCTAACAGCAACGGGGGCAGTTTTGTGATTGATTCCAACAGCAACTATCGACATAACGGGAACTATTCAGCCTTAATATACGATTAATACAAAAAATAAAAATTATCGTTGACCAATTTATTTTCGATTAATCTTTTCATTAACCACATTATTAGTCAGGTTTTACAAAAAACCTATGATCTATAATAAATAATGATGTTAATTTTACGAAAAATCACAGAAAATTAAAAGCACCAAATACGCGACAACGCGATATTTTAACGTTTAACTTAATATTAATGGCTTATATGAACAAATTAAGAGTATCATTTTTCATTTTTCTCAGTTTATTCCTGATACTTTTGTCTGGTTGTCGTTCCTTAACAAATAACCATCAGCAAATTACAGAACATCAGAACATCACCGAGCGCACTAAAAAACTTAAAACATTGTCCACTTGGAAAATTCAGGGGAAAATAGCCATTATTAGCCCCAAAGAGCGCCATAGTCTAACACTTAATTGGCTCTACCAAGAGAATAATAATCGTCAAACATTGAATTTAAGTACGGTACTGGGTATTCAAGTGTTTAAGCTAGAATCGTTAAATGGTGTGCATGTAATTAACGTTGATGGTGAACGTTACCAAAGTTCAGATTTAAATGCCCTGCTTTCATCTCTGACAAGTTTTACTCTGCCAACACAGGCAATGACCTTTTGGTTAAAAGGCTTACCTTATTTAGCCCATGATAAAATTACTTACAACGATAAAACGCAATTACCGACAACATTGACCAGCTATCATGACAAAAAAATATGGCAGCTAAAATATGGGGGGTATCAGCAGGTAGAGCAATATCAATTGGCAACGAAGTTCTCCATAAAACAAGATAACATCACCATTAAAATTAATGTTCATCAATGGGACGTCACAAGCAATGATTAATACTCACGAACAATTCCACCGTTTTCCGGCCCCTGCCAAGCTTAATTTATTCCTCCATATTATTGGTCAACGTAGCGATGGTTATCATCAGTTACAAACCATTTTTCAGTTCTTAGATCACAGCGATACTATAGATATAAAAGTTACCAAGGGTAATCGAATTGAATTACTTACCCCTATTGACGGCGTCTTAAATGAAGATAACTTAATTGTTAAAGCCGCTCAGTTATTACAAAAACATTTAATAGACAATAAAGTACTAGAGAACTCGTTAAGTGGTGATAAGCAAAAGTTAGGCGCACAAATAAAAATCACAAAAATTCTCCCCATGGGAGGCGGCTTAGGCGGAGGTTCTTCAAACGCTGCAACAATTTTATTAGCCTTAAACACCTTGTGGAAAGCTAACTTAACAATAGCTGAATTAGCACAACTTGGTTTATCACTTGGCGCTGACGTGCCTATTTTTATACATGGCTTTGCCGCTTTTGCTGAAGGTATTGGTGAAGAACTGACCCCTGTTACACCTAAAGAAAGTTGGTTTTTAGTCAGTAAACCCAACGTAAGCATTTCTACTGCCAGTGTTTTTACCTCTCCTCATTTAATCCGTAACACTGCGAAAGTTAATTTAAATGATGATATTAGTAAGTTAGACATAGACTTATGCCACAATGACTGCCAAACCTTAGTAATAAAAGACTATCCTGAGGTTGCCAAGTTACTGGCTTGGTTGGTAGAATACGCGCCTTCTCGTATGACTGGTACCGGAGCGTGTATTTTTTCCCGCTTTGATACTGAGCAAGAGGCCTGTCGCATTCAGTCATTACTTCCTAAGGGAATAATTTCTTTTGTGGCAAAAGGTATGAATATTTCTCCTTTACGTAACGTTATTGATCGTTTAGTAACATTACAAAAAAGTAATTGAGCATAATAATACCCATGAGAATTTATTTTCATAAAATGCTAAGAACCACTGGAAAAAATTTAATAATTTGCTAATAGTAAACTCACGTTTAACTAATAGCGTAACTTAATATGTCAAAAGTTTCCGAGGAACTGACCGTGCCTGACATGAAAATATTTGCGGGTAATGCCACCCCTGAACTGGCCAAGAAAGTAGCTGATCGTCTATACATGACTTTAGGCGATGCCAAAGTTGGTAGTTTTAGTGATGGTGAAATTAGTGTTGAAATTAACGAAAACGTGCGCGGTGCGGATGTTTTTATTCTTCAATCAACTTGTGCGCCAACAAACAATAACCTAATGGAATTAATTGTAATGATTGACGCATTACGCCGAGCATCTGCTGGTCGTATTACTGCCGTTATTCCATATTTTGGTTATGCTCGACAAGATAGACGTGTGCGCAGTGCACGTGTGCCAATTACGGCAAAAGTTGTTGCTGACTTTTTATCAAGTGTCGGTGTTGACCGCGTATTAACGGTTGACTTACACGCAGAGCAAATTCAAGGTTTCTTCGATGTACCTGTAGATAACGTATTTGGCACCCCTATTTTACTTGAAGATATGATTTCTCGTGATTTAGATAACCCAATTGTGGTTTCTCCTGATATTGGTGGTGTAGTTCGCGCTCGCGCTGTAGCTAAGCTACTTAATGAAGCTGACCTTGCCATTATCGATAAGCGTCGTCCAAAAGCTAATGTAGCACAAGTTATGCACATTATTGGTGATGTTGCTGACCGTGACTGTATCATTGTTGACGATATGATAGATACCGGTGGCACGCTAGCCAAAGCGGCTGAAGCATTAAAAGCACATGGCGCAAAACGCGTTATCGCTTACGCGACTCATCCAGTACTTTCAGGTAATGCCGCGCAAAACTTAAGAGACTCTGTAATTGACGAGTTAGTGGTAACCGATTCTATTCCGCTTACTGATGAAATTAAAGCATTAGGCATTGTTCGCCAATTAACCTTAAGTGGTATGTTGTCTGAAGCGATTCGCCGTGTATGTAACGAAGAGTCAATTTCAGCAATGTTTGACAGCTAAGCATTTACTGACAATACAACGTAATAAATAATAAAGCCCCGAGTAACTCTTACTCGGGGCTTTTTCATTTAAAGCGACTCACAATTTATTTATAGTCGAATGTATAAACGTTGTTCGTGTTTTTTTGAGCGGTACTGACCAAAATCGACCATTGCTTGGTTAATGAATTGACTGCAGTGCATAAGAAATCAATACAGATGGGTTATTTTACTCTAGATAAGCCGAGGTGCTAGCACTGTTAACCGTTCATATAGCGAAGGGTTGTCCTGTTCTAACAATAGTAACAATTTTTTATGACTACTTCCTATAGAAGCGCCATAATCAATTAACGTCTCAATATAATAAAGTGTTGAATCATTTTCTTTTAGTAGCTTTAAAAGTGCCATATCTAAAGGGTCAACTCCTAGTGTGCGGGGGTTAACACTAACACCGTTATTAAGAAAAAAATCAAACATATCACGCGAATCAAAAATAACAAGTGTCTGACTAATACCATTTCGCCCTTGTTTATCAACGCCGTGAATATCAAGGCCGAGAGGAATTAACGCTTTTGTGAGAACTACATTATTCTTTAATGCAAGTATGGTTAATACTTCTGGTTGAAACTGTGCCCCTAGACCTAATAACTTTTTAATGACTTCTATCGGGGCGTTATTTGAAATGGCTTTAAACAAAGCTAAATTTAATGTTGTAACATCAGCAACATTCAGCAAATCAGTCAAAGATAAAAATGATTCCCAGTCATTGTCACGTGATGACTTAAATAATCCTTCCATAGCATTAACAAGATCAATATCAATATTCTCAAGTATTTCTTTTTTACTTGCTTCTGTCTCTGTTGAATTAAGAAGTTTAGCTTTATATATAGCATCATTTTGTAGTTTTTTACTTAAACTAGCAGTGTTTACTAACATTTTAGTATTGGATATATTACTTTTTGTTTCCTTATTTTTTATGATTATCTTTTCTGAAATAGCCATATCTAATTCACTACTTGACGAAATTGTATTTTCATTATCACTACTTGTGCCTTGAAAGATTATAAAGTAAACAAACACACAAACTAAAGAAAACATTATAAGTAACTTCATTATCAACCTTTACCTTTTTTTTTTATTAATGAAATCAATATGGCGATTACGGTAAACATAATAATATCTACAATAGATATATCTATTACTCCACGTATATAATACGAGGACAATATATTAACAAGGCATAAAAAAACAAAAGCTGCTCCTACCTCCATCCATTTTATTTGATTAAGTTTTTTAAACATAATATACCTATTGTTTTATAATTAACTTTAATTATTATCTTTACTACTTACACTTTGCATTTGCATCAAAAAAATCTTCGTCAGCGGACCTTCTATCTATATCACGAGTTAGAACTGTAGCAGCTTCACAAGCATAAACTAAAGGTTTAAGCCTTAAAGCTAAGCAGAGAAAACCATTAGCTACGGAGATTTTGTCAATAAAAGCGTATTCATCATGCTTTGGAACTAATGCCGCTCTTTTACATTGTGTAATGGATGTTTCCTTATTATTTATCTAAAATATCAGCTAACGCCGCTAAGCAAAGCGTTACGTTTTCAGTTCGAGCCGCATACCCCATCAAACCAATTCGCCATGCTTTACCCGCAAAGCCGCCAAGACCAGCGCCAATTTCTAAATTATAGTCGTTTAGTAACGTTTGACGAACAAGGGCATCATCAACACCTTGGGGGATCAATACCGTATTTAATTGTGGCAAGCGGTACGGTTCTTCAACCACAAACTTAATACCTAATTTCGTTAATCCCTGCTTTAATTTCTGATGCTGTTTATCATGGCGTTCCCAAGCATTCTCTAATCCTTCGTTTTGCAACATCACCAAAGATTCATGTAAAGCATATAAAGAATTAACGGGGGCAGTATGATGATAACTACGCTTACCCGAACCGCCCCAATACCCCATAACCAAAGATAAATCTAAAAACCAACTAGGGACTTTAGATTTTCTACTTGTTAATTTTTCGACCGCTTTTGCACTAAAGCTAATGGGCGATATGCCAGGTACACACGATAAACACTTCTGGCTACCTGAGTAAACAGCATCAATACCCCAGTCATCAACTCTAAGCTCAACACCACCTAACGAAGTCACCGCATCCACTATCGATAATGCTGAGTTTTCCCGCGCTATTTCACATAATGTTTTTGCGTCAGATAACACACCGGTAGATGTTTCAGCATGAACAAACGCTAGAAATTTAACCTCAGCATTATCTTTAAAAGCTTGTTTTACTTTTTCAACACAAACAGGAGTCCCCCATTCATCATTAATAACAATGGCTATAGCGCCTAATCGTTCGACATTTTCAACCATGCGAGAACCAAAAACGCCATTCACACACACAATGACTTTTTCGCCTGGCTCAACTAAGTTTACAAAACAAGTTTCCATACCAGCAGAGCCTGGCGCTGAAACAGCCATCGTTAATTCATTTTTTGTTTGGAAAGCATACTGAAGTAAAACTTTAATTTCGTCCATCATCTGAACAAACTCAGGATCCAAATGACCAATTGTTGGGCGACCTAAGGCAGATAAAACGCGCGGTGAAACATCACTAGGTCCAGGACCCATTAAAGTACGAGGAGTCGGATAAAAAGATGTAATTGTCATAGTTAATTCTCTTATAAGCATTATACATTACTGAGTATTAGGCACATATATAGCCGTTATTAATCAAGATTCAGTTTTCAGAGTGGACTTTTAATGGTAACGGGTATAATACCCAACTTTCAATATAAAAATATTTATAACCGTCATTTAGCGCAATGATATCGACAACAGACAGGAATAATTAATCACTTATAATAATATTAACGTTGGATCTGTTTAAGTTGAGGTGTTATTATGCCGCGCCTTTTATAGCGATTAGATTAAATTCGATGGCTATTTTATAAAGGTTCACGGTTGTTTTTGGTCGCAAAAAACAACTCAACTAACTATTTAATATTAGGTATTAAAAAATGACTGATTTATTTACTTTAGAAGCTGAAGTTCGTACTGACCTAGGGAAAGGTGCGAGCCGCCGCCTACGTCATGCAAACAAAGTTCCTGCAATTTTATACGGTGAAGGCCAAGAGCCTGTTTCTTTAACGTTAGAGCACAAAAATGTTTACCGTGCACAACAAGAAGAAGCATTTTACTCTCACGTTTTAACGGTAAACATTGACGGCAAGCCAGTTGAGTGTCTTTTAAAAGATATGCAACGTCACCCGTTCAAGCAACTTGTAATGCATTTAGATTTCCTACGCATTGATGCAACTCATGCAGTTCACGTTAACGCTCCTATTCACTTCCTTAACGAAGAAGAAGCAGAGAAAAAAGGTGGCAAAATTGCTCACCAGATTAATGAAATTGCAATTAGCTGTTTACCTGCTAACATTCCAGAGTTCATCGAAATTGATGTTGCTGGTTTAGAACTTGGGCAAACATTGCATTTATCAGACGTTACATTGCCTAAAGGCGTAACATCTGACGAATTAGCAAAAGGCGAAGATCATGATCAAGCTGTTGTTTCATTAAATGCCCCGAAAGGCGTAAGTGAAGAAACAGAAGCAGAAGAAGCTACTGAATAATCATTAAGTTTATACTTAAATGACTATTCAACTAGTTGTGGGCCTGGGTAATCCAGGCCCCGAATATACAAAAACCCGCCACAATGCCGGAGTTTGGTTCGTCGAAGAACTCGCTTCTCGCTACAACATTTCCCTTAGACCAGAAAAAAAATATTTCGGACTTTATGGCAAAGGCCTAATAGGTAACGAAGTTGTTCATTTACTTGTTCCAACAACGTTTATGAATAGAAGTGGTCAGTCTGTAGCTCCCCTTGCTAATTTTTTCCGTATTCCCTTAGAAAACATCCTTGTTGCTCATGATGAGTTAGACATGGAACCAGGAGTCTGTAAAATTAAAAAAGGTGGTGGGCACGGTGGACATAACGGCTTGCGTGATATTATATCTAGCATGGCGAATAACAAAGAATTTTATCGGTTACGCATTGGTATTGGCCACCCAGGTCATAGAGATCGCGTTACCGGACATGTACTTGGCAAAGCACCAGCTATTGACCAAGACAAAATAGATCAAGCGATTGATGAGGCAAGCCGATGTATCGATATTTGGCAAACAGACGATTTGAAGAAAGCTCAAAACCGTTTGCATTCATTCAAACCGCTATAACTTAAACTTCAAAAAAATTTTGCAAAACAATTAAGGTATTATCATGGGATTCAAATGCGGTATTGTTGGCTTGCCCAACGTTGGTAAATCAACACTTTTCAATGCATTAACAAAAGCAGGTATTGAGGCGGCTAACTTTCCATTTTGTACTATTGAACCTAATACAGGTGTCGTTCCAGTACCAGATCCTCGTTTAGATGCTTTAGCCAAAATTGTAAACCCAGAGCGCGTTCTAGCAACCACCATGGAATTTGTTGATATTGCGGGTTTAGTCGCTGGCGCTTCTAAAGGTGAAGGTTTAGGTAATAAGTTCCTTGCTAACATTCGTGAAACCGATGCAATTGGTCACGTAGTGCGTTGTTTTGATAATGACAATATCATTCATGTTGCCAATAAGGTCAGCCCTAGTGATGATATAGAGGTGATCAATACCGAGCTGGCTTTGTCTGATATGGACACAGCAGAACGTGCAATTTTTCGTTTAGCAAAAAAAGCTAAAGGAGGTGATGCAGATGCTAAATTTGAAATGCCAGTATTAGAGAAGATATTAAAGCATGTTGAAGAAGGTCATATGATACGTTCTTTAACCTTATCTAAAGAAGAAAAAGCAGCTGTCGACTACTTAAACTTTTTAACACTTAAGCCGACTATGTATATTGCTAATGTTAATGATGATGGTTTTGAAAATAACCCTTACCTAGATAAAGTGCAAGCAATAGCCGATGCCGAAGGTGCAATCGTTGTTGCTGTTTGCGCTGAAATTGAAAGCGAATTGTCTGAAATGGATGATGAAGACCGTGTTGAATTTATGGCTGACCTTGGACTAGAAGAACCTGGGCTTAATCGTGTTATTAATGCTGGTTATTCTTTGCTTCACTTACAAACCTATTTTACAGCAGGTGTAAAAGAAGTACGTGCATGGACAGTAAAGCAAAATGCTACGGCTCCACAAGCTGCTGGCGTTATTCATACCGACTTTGAAAAAGGCTTTATTCGCGCAGAAGTTATTGCCTACGATCACTTTATCGAGTTCAATGGCGAATCAGGTGCTAAAGAGTCCGGTAAATGGCGTCTAGAAGGAAAAGAGTACCGCGTTAAAGATGGTGACGTAGTTCACTTCAGATTCAATGTTTAATCGTATAAGTTAACATAACTATAAAGGAGCTTCGGCTCCTTTTTTGTTTTTTAAAAGCAAGTAATAGCAAGCATTAAATCCAGAGAATCCATTAACAAATAAAAAACATAAATAAAACATAATAAAAACAAAAGGCTAATCAATTCAAAAAACGCAAAAAAAAATCTTGTTTTATCTCTAAAATATACCACAATTACGTTTTAAACTGTCTGATATAAGAAAAACGTACGCCTATCAGATCACAAACCTCGACAATAAAAATAAATATAAAGGCAAACCATGAAAAAAACACTTCTAGTCGCTAGTTTGATTGCAGCTTCAGTAACTTTTGCACCTGTTACTAAGGCAGACAACATGTCTCTTCGTATTTGCGAATACATTGCAGCAAATGATAAAAACCGCTTACGCTCATTCATGAAACAAAATAAATTGAAAATTCGCACTCTTTTTAAAAACATTGAATGTAATGGACAAAATTTATTAGTTTTTGCAGCATCAAACAACGCTTTGGAAACCGGAGAGTTCTTAATAGGTAAAGTCCCTGCGAAAAAGGTTGCTGAACATATTGCCGAAATTGGAAAATACTCAAAACATTTAGAAGAAGAAGCGAAAGATCGCGTAAATTAATCATAATTTGATATCTACGGTTCTTTACCATAAAGCAAGAACATACCGTTCTTGCTTTTATTTTAAAGAGACTGTGCTTTCCTAGAATATTAAACACCCAATTTGTAGACTAAACAAGCAAACAGAAAAAAATTACCCTTTTTTATAAAAAAACGGTTGACGTAGCCTAAGCAGATTTGCATAATACGCGCCACTTGCTGAGAGGCAATACGGAAAGGCTACATAGCTCAGCTGGTTAGAGCACATCACTCATAATGATGGGGTCCCAGGTTCAAATCCCGGTGTAGCCACCATTTAACTCTTAGTAGTGATAGAAGAAATGCGGGTTTGGCGGAATTGGTAGACGCGCTGGATTTAGGTTCCAGTATCGAAAGATGTGAGAGTTCAAGTCTCTTGACCCGTACCATTCTAACTAACATTTATCACCATGATATTTGTTAGGAAGTAAGTAACATTGCAGGGGTATAGCCAAGCGGTAAGGCAGCTGGTTTTGATCCAGTCATTCAGAGGTTCAAATCCTCTTACCCCTGCCACTTTCTTGTTTAACATTCCTTTTTTAAAACTCAATCAGTCTTTATTAAAATTAATATTAAACATAATAAGTGTCGTATTTACACGTTATTTAGAATACCTACAGGGGTATAGCCAAGCGGTAAGGCAGCTGGTTTTGATCCAGTCATTCAGAGGTTCAAATCCTCTTACCCCTGCCACTTTTTTGTTTATTATTTCTTTTTAAAACGTAATTAGTCTTTATTAAAAAAATAGTAAACATTACTGAGTGACATAATAATTATTTGAAGTGTCTACAAGGCTATTAACGCTTAGTAGTATTACAAGCAATGCGGGTTTGGCGGAATTGGTAGACGCGCTGGATTTAGGTTCCAGTATCGAAAGATGTGAGAGTTCAAGTCTCTTGACCCGTACCATTCTAACTAACACATATCATCATGGTAGTTGTTAGAAAATAATTGACATTACAGGGGTATAGCCAAGCGGTAAGGCAGCTGGTTTTGATCCAGTCATTCAGAGGTTCAAATCCTCTTACCCCTGCCATTCTTTTTAAATATTACCTTAAACACCCAAGACATATTATCTTAAGATTTAATGTCTTACTGCATTGAAAAATTCCTTTTAAGATTGATTGTCACTTCAACTTATACACCACAAGCATAGGCTAATGCCTTCTTTTTTAAAAAAGGTATCTTATTAGCCATAGCAAGCCCTATATTACGAAAGATTTTCACAGCAGGCGACGGGTGACTAAAAGCTACATATAATGAATCCATGGTAGACATCATCAATAAATTGTCTTTGCGCCGCTTTGTTTCATAGCGTGACAAAACACTAGGCTCATGCCAACATTCATTATTACCAATAGCACTAGCAATTACTGTTTGTAATGCCTTTACGTCTTTAAAGCCTAAATTCACGCCTTGTCCTGCCATTGGATTAATGGTGTGTGCTGCATCACCTAATAATAGAACTCTGTTTTTTTGATAAGTATTTGCATGTCTACGCGTTAAAGGAAATGCCCCTTTATCAATGACCTTTATTTTTCCTAGTCGTTGAGGAAAAGTTTCTAAAATCTCGACTTGCAGTTGTTCACACGATAATGAAGATAAACGTTTCATCTCATCTTTACCTTGATACCAAACTAAAGAAGCATAACCGCCTAACTCACTTTTCCCGGGTAAAGGGAGCAAGGCTAAAGGACCTGTCTCAAAAAACTGCTGCCAAGTAATATCTTGCTGCGGGGTTTGTGTCTCAATATTGATTAACATCGCTGATTGCTGATAGTCCCAGCCTGTTATACCAATATTAGCTAATTTTCTAACGTGCGAATTAGCGCCATCAGCAGCAATCAATAGTTTTGCCGTGATTTTTTGAGTTTTTCCTTGCTCAGTTACAGCTGAGTTATCGGCTAAAGTTATCGCTATCTCATTTGTAGACTGAGTAAAGCTCTCCAAATTGGCTGGCGAAAATAAAGTAACCTGAGAATGGTTTTTAATTTGTTGCCACAACGCAAGTTGAACTAAACGATTTTCAATAATATGACCTAAGTGGGATTGTTCAATATCATCGGCATTAAATTCAGTATAACTGGCTTGATGCTCCCAAACCCCTAATCGTTTATAAGGACACAACCTCCACTGCTGTAATTGCGGCCATGCTCCCAACTGTGTTAACAAATGTTCAGAGGCAAGTGAGATGGCTGAAACCCGTAAATCTAATGCTTGGGTTTTGTCAAAACAATAAGGTTGATGCTGCTCGACAAGAGCAACAGTTAGCCCCAAATTTGCTAATGACAACGCGCTAGCCGCTCCAACCATACCACCACCAACAACTACACAATCAAAATGATTCATAAAATTTACACTTAATTATTTAATGATTTTCGTCGTTATTCTAACTAACCTATAACACTTATACGAATATTATTATTAGTGACAGCAAATAATTGATAAGGCTTACATTGCTTTACTTAAAGTTTAATCGGGTACTGGCGTCAAGCGTCAAGAAGGAGTAAAATACGCATCCTTAAATTGAACTAACACAGAAGCTATACGTTTCATGTTAGCTTCTTTAGACTTTAAATATTTAATGAGTGGAAAGTTAATGAGTAAAAAGCTATACATCAAAACTTGGGGTTGCCAAATGAACGAGTATGACTCGCAGAAAATGGCTGAATTATTAGACTCAACACATGGTTTTGTATTAGCCGACGAAGCTGAAGATGCTGATGTCATCTTGTTAAACACTTGTTCTATACGCGAAAAAGCGCAAGAAAAAGTATTTCATCAGCTAGGCCGATGGAAACACCTAAAAGACAATAAACCGGGTCTATTGATTGGCGTTGGTGGCTGCGTGGCTTCACAAGAAGGTGAAGCAATTCGTCAACGAGCACCTTACGTTGATATGGTTTTTGGACCACAAACCTTGCATCGCTTGCCAGAAATGATCCAACAAGTTACCGGAGATCATAATCCCGTTGTTGATGTAAGCTTTCCTGAAATTGAAAAGTTTGATCGCCTACCTGAGCCTAAAGCTGATGGCGCAAGCGCTTTTGTATCCATAATGGAAGGCTGTAGTAAATACTGTACGTTCTGTGTTGTGCCTTACACCCGTGGTGAAGAAGTGAGTCGTCCACTTGACGATGTGTTATATGAAATAGCCCAACTTGCTGCACAAGGTGTCCGTGAAGTTAATTTATTAGGGCAAAATGTCAACGGCTATCGTGGTATTACTCATGATGATGAAATTTGTCGTTTTTCTGAGTTATTGCGTTTGGTTGCTACTGTTGACGGCATTGACAGAGTGCGTTATACAACTTCACACCCTATTGAATTTACTGATGATATTATTGAGGTCTACAAAGACGTCCCTGAGTTAGTCAGCCACTTACATTTGCCAGTTCAAAGTGGTTCCGATCGCATTTTAACGCAAATGAAGCGTGGCCATACCGCCTTAGAGTATAAATCTCAAATTCGAAAACTTAAGAAAGTACGCCCGGATATTTGTATGAGCTCAGATTTCATTATTGGCTTCCCTGGCGAAACTGATGCAGATTTCCAAGCAACAATGGATCTTATTAAAGCGGTTGATTTCGATTTAAGCTTTAGCTTTATTTATAGCGCGCGCCCAGGTACTCCAGCAGCAGATATGATTGATGATATTTCTGATATCACTAAAAAAGAGCGTTTACAAATTCTTCAAGACCAAATTACCCATCAAGCGCTTCGTATTGCTCGCCAAATGCTTAATACAGAACAACGTATTTTAGTTGAAGGCCCTTCAAAGAAAAATCCAATGGAGTTAAGGGGTAAAACAGAAAATAACCGCACAGTGAACTTTCTTGCTCCACATACCGTAATAGGACAATTTGTCGATGTAAATATCACTGATGTTTACGCTAACTCATTACGTGGTGAATTGGTTCGTCAAGAAAGTGAAATGGGGTTACGTATTGCACACTCTCCACAAGACATTCTAGCTAACAGTCACCACACAACTAGTGTCAATAACATTGACGATTTAGGTGTCGGTACTTTTACACCTTAACGATTAACCATAGCCTATAAAAACGGATATAAATTTGACTATAAGTATTAGCAAACAATTTGACTTAGCACCACTTGATAACAATCGCCTAGCGAATTTATGTGGTGCTATGGACGATAACTTAAAAACAATTGAACGCCGGTTAGGCGTTAAAATAAGTTACAGCAGTAATCAATTTAAAGTGACGGGCGAACCTGCAAACTGTGATGCCGTGATTATATTGCTTAAAAATTTATATATTGAAACAGCAACTGTCAAAAATGAACGAAAAGAAATCAGTGAAAAAATTGTACATTTAGCCATTTTAGACGTAAAAGTACTTGAGCAAGAACCGCCTAAGGTTGATGTTGATTTTGATAAGTTGGTGACGATAAAGACCCAACGTGGCGTAGTAAAACCTCGCAACCCTAATCAACAAAGCTATGTGCATAATATTATGAATAATGATATTAGTTTTGGTGTGGGTGTTGCCGGAACGGGCAAAACTTATTTAGCGGTTGCTTGTGCAATTCAAGCCTTAGAGAAACAAGAAGTACGACGGATTTTGTTAACTCGCCCTGCGGTTGAGGCGGGTGAAAAGCTTGGCTTTCTCCCTGGTGATTTATCACAAAAAGTCGATCCCTACCTGCGCCCATTATATGACGCACTCTTTGAAATGCTTGGCTTTGAAAAAGTTCAGAAACTGATTGAGCGAAATGTTATTGAAATAGCCCCTCTTGCCTATATGCGTGGTAGAACATTGAACGATGCTTTTATTATTCTTGATGAAAGTCAAAACACCACGGTTGAACAAATGAAAATGTTCTTAACCCGTATTGGTTTTAATGCGCGTGCGGTTATCACCGGTGATATTACTCAAGTCGATTTACCCCGTGGTGCAAAATCAGGCTTACGACATGCTATTGAAGTACTTGATGATATTCCTGGCATTAGTTTTAACTATTTTCAATCAAAAGACATTGTTCGCCACCCGGTTGTGGCTAGAATTGTTGATGCATATGATGCTTTTGAACAAAAAGAAAAACGTTTAAAAGATGAAAAAAGAAATAAAGCGGCACTTGATGCTATGGATAATCAATAGTGGCAACACTACTCGATCTTCAACATGCTTGTGATGCCAAAAATTTACCCAGCAATGAACAGTTTCAATCTTGGGTAAATATCGCTTTAAATAATGATAAAACGGATTTTGAACTTACCATTCGTCTCGTTGACGTTAAAGAAAGCCAGTCTCTGAACTTACAGTATCGTGGAAAAGATAAACCGACCAATGTTTTATCATTTCCTTTTGAAGTACCTGAAGGAATTGAACTAGACTTGCTTGGAGATTTGGTGATTTGTGCTGAGGTTGTTGCCCAAGAAGCGAATATTCAGCACAAAACTCTTGATAATCATTGGGCTCATATGGTTATTCATGGCTGCTTACATCTATTAGGTTACGATCATATTGATGATGTAGAGGCCACTGAAATGGAAGCACTTGAAACGAAGTTACTGAAAATACTCGAAATATCAGATCCCTATATTATAAGTGAATAAATTCATTCATTTATAATCCATTACAAAAATATCAATTTACTACTTGAATTTATTGTCAATTGATTAGAAACTAAGCAACAAGTTAACTTACAGGAAATAAATAAGCTCTATGAGCGATGACCACCCCCACTCTAGCAACGGCTCTGCAAATAAATCGATACTTGATAAATTAGTACAAGTTTTCACTGGAGAGCCCAAAAATAAAGATGAACTGGTTGACGTATTAAATGACGCAGAAGATCGCGACTTAATTAAACCTGAAACTAAATTAATGATCCAAGGTGTATTAGAAGTTTCTGATATGCGTGTCCGCGATATTATGATCCCAAGATCACAAATGGTCACGCTTGATATTAACGACCCTATCGAACTTTCCTTACCTATCATTCTAGAGTCGGGACACTCTAGATTTCCTGTTATTAACGACGATATAGATCACATTGAAGGTATTTTATTGGCTAAAGACTTGCTTGCTTACGGTTTTGGTCAGCAAGAAGAGTGTACAATAGCAAAGGTTATTCGTCCGTCTATTATCGTTCCAGAAAGCAAACGAGTAGAACCATTGTTACAAGAATTTCGCTCGCAGCGCTATCATATGGCCATTGTTGTAGACGAATACGGTGGTGTTTCAGGTGTGGTTACCATTGAAGATATTCTTGAATTGATTGTTGGCGAAATTGAAGATGAAACTGATGATGAAATTGAACAAGACATAAAGTACCTTGCTGGTAATGTTTATCAAGTGAAAGCGCTCACAGAGCTTGATGACTTTAATGAATACTTCAATACTCAATTTAATGGCAATGACGCAGATACTATCGGCGGTGTAGTTTTACATCAATTTGGCCATATGCCCAAAAAAGGTGAATTAATAACGATAGGTGATTTTGAATTCAAAATTACTGCGGGTGATAATCGACGTATCCAAAGTTTGCATATTACCGTTCCAAAAGATCATAAAATAACTGGCAAAATTGTCGACTAACCTTGATAAATATCAATACGCTTGTTAATCGCCTAATACACCCGCTACGCGCTAACTTATTTAATAAGCGTAACTGGCTCAGCTTTATTGCTGGGCTAAGTTTAGTGCTTGCATACGCGCCATTTTCTCAATGGTGGGTCATGTTTGTTGTTCTGCCATTATTTTTTAATTCAATTAATGGTGCAGAGGTAAAGACAGCAGCAAAACAAGGCTTTATTTTTGGGTTAGGCTGGTTTGCTAGCGGTATTAGTTGGGTGCATGTCAGTATTGATCAATATGGTGGTTTACCACTGTTTTTTTCACTTTTATTGATGTTATTACTTTGCTGTTATCTAGCGCTTTATCCTGCACTTGCATGTTATTTATCAAGTAGATTTGCACCAAAGCGGCAATTTTCATTGTGGCTACTGCCACCTTTTTGGCTCATTGCTGAATACTTACGCGCTAATCTTTTAACGGGGTTCCCCTGGTTATCCATTGGCTACAGCCAAATAGACGGTCCTTTATCAAGCTTCGCTCCCTTAGTGGGTGAAGTAGGTATTGGCGCTATTTTACTGGCAAGTAGCATCACCTTAATAAATATTGTTAATAACCATTACCGAAAGTCACACTTATTACTGTTAGTGTGCATTTTTACCAGCGCCTTTTCATTGTCAAATGTACAATGGTTAACTCTCACGGGCAAGACAGTAACAACAGCACTCGTTCAAGGTAATATTGAACAATCAATGAAATGGCAGCCAGAAAGAGAGTGGCCGACGTTATTAAAATATCTTGACCATGCCCGAGAAAACTATGATGCCGATATTATTGTTTGGCCAGAGTCAGCTGTAACAGCACTAGAGCCAACAGCACAAGACTTTCTGACTATGGCTGATAAGTCGGCGGCATTGAATAATAGTGCCATTATTACTGGTATTTTGAATTATAAATATGACTCAAAAGCTTACTTTAATTCACTGATCGTACTCGGTAAGAAAGAAAGTGATGACGAGACTGGGCACTATCGCTACGGACACCCTAATCGTTATAATAAAAGCCATCTTCTGCCTATCGGTGAGTTTGTTCCTTTTGGAGAATTACTCAGAAAAGTTGCACCAATATTTAATTTACAATATTCATCATTTACCCGTGGAGATTATATTCAACCAAACCTGATGGCTAAGGGGTATCACCTCTTACCACTTATTTGTTTCGAAATAGCCTTTCCTGAGCAACTCGCCGCTAACTTTACTGATGAAACCAATATTTTACTCACCGTAAGCAATGATTCATGGTTTGGAGATTCACATGGTCCTCATCAGCATTTAGAAATTGCACGAATGCGCGCGCTGGAGTTTGGTCGACCTTTACTTCGCGCAACGAACAACGGTGTTACCGCCATTGTTGATTATCGAGGTAATATTGAAGCTAAACTGCCACAATTCACTGAAACTGTGCTCAAAGCAGAAATCAAGTTAGTACATGGGAAAACATTTTATAGTCAATATTGGCAATTTATTCAGGGGTTACTGCCATTAATACTGTTAATTTTATTTTTCTCCCTTTATCCTCTATTGAATAAAAATAATACATTAAAAAATAAAAATTATAAAACCTAGGATTTATTTATGAAAATACTGAATAAGCACTTGCTCACAACAATCTCTTTTCTCCTGCTATCAAGCAGCTATGCCATTGCACAAACAACTATTATTACCAATGTTCAAGGTTACACACTCTCAGATAAACAGTTAAAAGAATTTACGGCGATTCAATTCACCCATGATAAAATTGATAAGCTCTTTACAAAAGGTGAAACCGTACCTCAGTCTGAGAATGTGACGGTAATAGATGGTCAGGGCAAAACCTTACTTCCAGGTTTGATTGACGCCCATGGCCATATATTGAGTTACGGATTAAGTTTGATGCAAGCTAATTTAGTTGGCACACTTTCAGAAGACGCTGCCGTAGAATCGGCCATTAATTATGCTAAAGCCAATCCAGGTATTGCTTGGATACAAGGTCGTGGCTGGAATCAAACTCAGTGGGAAAACACAAAGTTTCCAACCGCAAAATCTTTAGATAAACACTTTCCTAACACGCCTGTTTGGTTAAGTCGTGTTGATGGGCATGCGGGCTGGGCGAACACTAAAGCGATGGAACTTGCTGGCATAACATCTGCAACAAAAAGCCCAGCGGGCGGCGATATAATTCGTGATGAATCAGGTAAGCCAACTGGTATTTTCATAGATAATGCTATGGACCTAATGACCAAAAGCATCGCTCCCTTAACGAGGCTAGAACAAAAATTAGTGTTAAAAAAGGCCCTAAATAAATTGGTCTCTTTTGGCTTAACCAGTGTTCATGATGCTGGTATTTTTACAGACAACCTTGAGTTATTTAAAGAACTCAGTAGTGAAGGCTCTCTCCCGATTCGTATCAATGCTATGTTGTATTTACCTTCAAAAAATTGGCAAGCAACACTCAAACAAGGTCCGTTCAATAGCCGTGATGACATGCTGAATTTTAATAGTGTAAAAATTCAAGCTGATGGCGCTTTAGGTAGTCGTGGTGCTTCGTTAATTGCAGATTATTCAGATCATGCGGGGCATAAGGGGCTTATGCTACATGAAAAAGAAGCATTAACCCTTTATATGAATACGGCAATGAATGCAGGTTTTCAGGTAAATACTCATGCTATTGGTGATAATGCGAATAAAGTGGTTTTAGACTTATATCAAGCGCAAATAAAAGCGACCCAGACTCAGGCATTACGTCATAGGGTTGAACATGCACAAATATTGCGTTTGAGTGATATTCCTCGTTTTGCTGAGCTTAATATCATCGCTTCAATGCAAGCGACTCATGCCACTAGCGATAAAAACATGGCTGTTGACCGAATTGGTAAGCAGCGTATTTTAGGTGCGTATGCTTGGCGAAAACTAATGAATGCTAACGCAGTTATTGCCGCTGGCTCAGACTTTCCTGTGGAGTCTCCTAACCCATTCTTTGGTTTACACTCTTCAGTAACTCGCCAAGATCAACAAAATCTACCTGAGAATGGCTGGTACAATGAGGAAAGTATGACGCGCTTAGAAGCTTTTAGAAGTTTCACTATTGATGCGGCTTATTCTGCACACCAAGAGAAAGTAATCGGTAGTCTAGCAGCAGGTAAAAAAGCAGATTTTATCTTATTAGAAAATAATTACTTTACCGAAAACCAGCAAAACATTTGGAATAATAAAGTACTCGCCACTTGGGTTAACGGTAAGCAAGTATACCAACAATAAAGATGTGAACTTAAACGCATAAAAAAAGCCCTTATGGGTTTTTTTTATGCGTCTGTTTTAATGGGTTAAGCTATTGGGTTAGTATGCAAAGCTATTTGGTTTCGCCCAGCGTCTTTGGCACGGTACATGGCTAAATCAGAACACTCTATCCAAGCTTCATAACTTTCAATGCTAGTATCAATTTCAGCAATTCCCATACTTACCGTATATTTCACGTCGATATCATTGTATTTGACTATTGACTTTTCAATCTCTTCCCTGAGTCGTTCAGCAAATACTTTGCCGTTATCTAATGTCGTATCCGCTAATAATATAACAAACTCCTCTCCACCATAGCGCCCCGAAACATCAGTTTCTCGGACATGATGACGGATGAGCCCTGAAATATGACGAATAACTTCGTCACCCACAACGTGTCCATAGGTGTCATTAACGACTTTAAAATTATCGATATCAATCATCACGAGACAACTTGGGTTCTGACTACGTATCCAGCGTTTATATTCCGCTTGTAAGCAGTGCTCCCAGTGCGTGCGATTAAATAATTTAGTTAAACCGTCAGTTTGACTTAAAATCGCTAATTCTTTATTTGCTTGCACCAAATCTTTTTTATGAGAAGCGTTGTCAGTAACATCATAAATAATTAAGCATAAATGGGTAACAACCCCTGTTGCTGACATTAACGGAATAAAGGTGGTGTTTTGATACATGTAATCAGCTGCACCGGTGATGGGACGATAATTTTGAAACTTAAATAAATAGGGACGCTGCTCCCAAATGGTAAAAGCTTTGTTTTTTAATAAAAATACTGATTCAGCTTTACGCTTAAACCATGCTTCTGGAATTTCATCAAATAAAGGGAAGAGCACTTTATCTTTGACTTCACGTGGCAGTAAACCGCTGTGGTTTTCCATGAAGCCATTCCATATTTGCACCTTATAATCTCTATCTAGTACAACCAACCCCACATCGATGGTATGCAACATTTCCATTAACCAATGTAATTCATTTATCTGTGATGTTTCTAATGACATAGTTAATCCAGTAAGTAAGAGATTTTATTATTAAGTGTTCGCATAGACTCTTCAGTGAAAAGTAAGAGTAAATCACACTTTATTGAATAGTCTTCAATGCTATAGCTAATTTCAATAGCTAATGTACGTTTCCACTTTTTAGAGTTTGTTGCGATGAGCTCTGATATTTTTTTATGCTGCCCTAAAACAACAGGATGTCCTTGGCTAAAAGGCATATCTAATTGCGCTGAAACGCCGTTTAAACAAGCGCCAATGAGCACATTAGCTAAATCCATAAGTAATTCAAGCTCTGTACTTTCATCAACTTCATACGTGTAATTCATTAACGAAGCAACATCTTTAAAACTTGAATCATTTAAAATAAGTAGCGCTTCTCCAGAAATACCCGCACCAATAAAACCTTGGCAAATACCCGAAGTACTTTCTTGTTCTTCAACATCAGATAACGCCATACTCAGTTCACTAACCTCAATTAAATTGACATTAGGGATAGGGAGTACGACAAACACATCAAGTAAGCGTGCTAATAGATCCCCAGCTTGTCCCATAGCCACATTCGCTATTTCTTGATAACAATCTCGTAATTCAGGGTCGAGGAAAAAGGCTTCCTCTGGTAGTTCTTTTTCAATGCTAACAGCTTCAGCAGCCTGTGTAATCGGTGTCAGTTCAATATGTGCAGGTGACATTTCTATTACTGGAGATTTTTCTAAAAGAACAGGCAATAGCTCTTCTTTATTGCTCTGCTGAGTAAAAATACCGTAGGCAGAAAGTATTTCTGTTAATTTAGTCTTATTGACGGGCTTTTGAATAAAATCTAATGCCCCCAAACTTGTAACACGCTGATGTGCTTCTGGCTGTATATCACCGGAAATAACAATCACCATGGTATTTAGATCTTCTTTGATAATAGTTTCAAGTACTTGATAACCATCCATTACCGGCATATTCAAATCAAGTAAAAGCACATCGCCTTTACCTGCTTTTATTGCTTCAATGCCTTCTTTGCCGTCGGTGGCAAAGCTTATATCGACATCCCAGTCATCAGGTAAAGAGCGTGCTACCTGCTTACGCGCCATATTTGAGTCATCACAAATTAACAAGGGTATTGACATATTTTCATTTTTCCTATTTTTGAGATAATAGTTGAGGTGATGATTTTTCAACATTTTACTGTTTATCTATAAATAACAATAGATAATATTTGAAATAATGCACTAAATAATGGCTATTTTTTATCGTCAAAGTTAACATCTATTCATCAATAACTTTATAACGCGCTTAAACACTATGAAATTTTCAACGATATTCGTTAGCCTTCCACTGCTATTAACTTTAAATAATTTTACTCTTTTTAAGGCGTCAGCTAATTCACTTCACGAAGATAACTTACAACAAACAACAAATTTAGTTAAGGCAAACAACAAATTTATAACCTTATTAGGCACACAAGTCGATGTTGGTCAAAAGGCTCCTAATTTTAAAGTGGTTAATGAAAGCTTTGTCCCGGTAACACTACATGAATTCTCGGGGAAAAACTTACTTATCTCAATAGTCCCAAGTTTAGATACCGGTATATGCTCTTTACAAACAAAGCGTTTTAATGAAGAAGTAGCAAACTTGCCAACAGATATTGTCATGCTAACGATTAGCAATGACTTACCCTTTGCACAAAAACGTTTTTGTGAAACAGAAAATATTGATAAAATAAGAGTGTTATCTGACTCTGTATGGCGAGATTTTGGTACAAATTATGGCTTGCTTATTAAAGATATGGGATTATTAACTCGAGCGATATTTATTATCGATTCATCTGGAATAATTGCTTATAAAGAAATTGTTGCCGATATTTCAAAACATCCAAACTATGAGCTAGCGCTTTCAACAATCATAGCCCTTAGCCCAATAGAGAGCTCCCCCCAAGAAAGTAGCCCTACAAACATTGAAAAAAAATAAATTAAATATCAACACTTTAAAATAATTATTTGTTTTTATTTATAGATAAACTTGAAAAGCACAGCATCGTTCCCATCTTTATTAATGTAGTCGCCATAAGTTTAAAGGGGCTACATTAACCGCCTGTTCAATATTGAAAGGCACTTAAAATTCTTTTGAATAATAATTTCAGCCTGTCTATTTCGCGACTAATTGTTGGCCATAGTAAGCACAGAAATATTCCAAAGGAAATCACATATTGCTAATACCCTCAACGATACATTAGGGTATAACTAATAGGATATGAATTATGCGTACACAAACAGATTTCAGCCCACTTTACCGCTCATTTATTGGTTTTGACCACTTAGCAGGGTTAATTGAAAAAGCATCTCGTTCAGACAAACAATCATCTTACCCTCCCTATAATATCGAATTACTTGCTGAAGACCAATACCGTATTACGATGGCTATTGCTGGCTTTGCCGATGAAGATCTTGATATTGAATCAAAAGAAAACACCTTAATCGTTACGGGTACTAAACCAGTAAGCGATAATATTTCACCCAGAAACTTTTTACATCAAGGTATTGCAGAGCGAAATTTTGAGCGAAAATTTCAGCTCGGTGAACATGTTAAAGTTATTGGTGCTTTTATGAATCATGGTTTACTTCATATTGATTTAGAAAGAGAAATACCAGAAGCATTGAAACCAAGAAAAATAGCAATAAATGGTAAAAGTTTACTGCAACCACGCGCTGCTTCAAGAACTAATCATTCGATAAGAGCAAACGAAAGCTAAACTTTTATTGATTAGGTTTCTCCCTTATATTTTTTGCCCAGTCATTGACTGGGCTTTTTTATGGGTAAGTAATCTAGTGCGCCAGCAATAATATTCACATAAAGTGCTTCATTCCCTTTTTATTTTTTTATCGATAATAAAATATAAATATAGCGCAGATTTATAACGACCAAGCAGGTATTATAAAGTCATCAGTTTTATCAAAATTATGGTATAGAAATAAAGTGAACAAAGGATCTGAATTAAGAGCTCGTTATAACGATAACACCCGTGGCGTCTATTTTATTGGTACAACCCCTCCCAAAAGCGATACTGCTGTAGAACAAGTTGAATTAATTGCAGAAAAGCTGCTTGAACGCGTTAGTGATATTGATTTCGATGGTTTGATTGTTTACGATATACAAGATGAAAATTCTCGTACGAATATACCTCGCCCTTTCCCTTTTAAATCAACATTAGATCCCCGTTACTATTCATCGTTACTACAAGATAAATCTCAACGTCCGGTGATCACTTACAAGAGTGTTGTTCAATCAAATAGTAATGACTTTAATCAATGGGCTAATGAAGCTTGGCAGAAATATGACATTCGTGATGTTGTTCTTGTAGGAAGCCCTTCTCAAAAGAATAATATTTCACTACCGCTTGCCAGTGCATATAAAACTTTAGTTGATAACAAAAATGATTTCTTTATCGGCGGTATTACCATCGCAGAGCGTCATGCAAATAAAGGTAATGAACATACTCGGTTAATAGAAAAGCATCAGCAAGGATGTAACTTCTTTATCTCTCAAGCTATTTATAACCCACAAGCCACCATAGATATGTTAACGCGCTATGCGATCGAATGTCAGCAACAAGGATTAAAACCACAACGTATCATTTTAACGTTTTCACCGTGTGGCAGTAAAAAGACATTAGAGTTTATTGAATGGTTAGGCGTCAGCGTACCTGAAGCGACCAGCTTACGTATCCTTAACGCACAAAAACCGCTTTATGAATCTATTCGTATCTGCTTAAACACACTTCAGCAAATACTCGACGCCGTATTACCCTATGATTTACCATTAGGTTTGAATATAGAAAGCTTAACTAACCGTAAAGAGGAAATTGACGGTTCAATTTTATTATATAAATTACTTCGTTCGACAATGGAAAACTATTTATCAAAGCAAGAACTTGAACGATTAATTCATCAGCAATAATAATTTACTTGAACGCTATTTAATGGTTTGTAAGGTAAATTTCGTTTGGTTATTTAACTCAACTCAAGATATATTTACATGTTCTTAGGAGTATATCGCCAGTAAATTTGAAGAATAGTTCAGTAAGATAATGTTTAGACAAACATTTATTAAGCAGATTTCACTGTTGTTGTTATAGTTAAGTGATATAACGACAACAGTAACTGTGAGTTTGAAAAACATGAAGTGGATTTCAATTTTTTTGTGCATATCTTTAAGTGCCCAAGCTGAAACCATTAAGGTGGCTCTCTCTTTTGAAGGACACCCTCCTTATTCATTTGGAGAAAAAGAACATCGCGGTATTTATGTTGAAGTATTTCAAGAAATTTTTAAACTCACCCCTTACCAATTAGAATTTGTTTATCTTTCATCTGCGCGAATACGTTCTAGCTTTATAGAAGGTAAAGTCGACATTGAATGTTGCCCTATCGCCAAGTGGCGTTCAAGCGAAAGTACGATTTCTTTATACAGCCAACCGTTATTTAAAACCGAGGATGTTTTTGTTTTTCCACAAGGCCAATTCAGAAAAATTGACGTATTAGCAAACGAAACCATCGCTACGATTAAGGGCTTTGGTTATGCTTTTGATACCTTATTTAAACGCTATGATGTAGAAAGTGAGCTAAAACTTTTAAAGCTTATTGAAGGTAATAGGTTACATGTTGGTATTGCTAACCAAACCATTGTTAACTACCTGAGTAATATTCATCAATTAAACATAGAAACGGGGCAAGTGCATGAGTCTTCAATACGCCCATTACGTATACAAAAATCTAAAGCCTATATCGTGCCTGTTATTAATCAAGCGATTAATAGATTAAAACAGGAAGGAAAAATACGCGCAATAATAAATAAGTATACTCATCCTTTAACAAAAGCGAATTAGCATTTGAAACTGATCATGAAAACAGAATTTGATAATTTAAGAAAGAATTCAATACACCAATACCAATCAGATTCCAATGGTGATAGAGAAGTGGTCAAAATATATTTTGGCGACTTACTTATCGCCAAAATGATCAAACTTAAAAAATCTATTCGCTATTTTGGCGTAAAGGGTTACCAGCAATATCTCTTAGAAGATAAGGTTTAATTAAGAGAGCGCAATACCTTCAAAGTGAATACCTTGCCCCCCCTGCTTGATAAATTTTCTAATATTTCCGTGATCTGTCCCCTCAGGATGAAGTAAAACATCTTGACGGTAATATTGACCAAAACACGCTAATGTTGCCTGGTCAGACAAATGATGCAACTTTGCAAAATAAAAAATCTTACATGACCCTTCATTGGTACCAGCCTCATTAAGGAGTTCTCCATTACTAAACGTACAAGGCTTATAATGGTAGGTAGCCAAAATAACAGCCATCACTTCGTTAAATTCAACCTGCGCGGGTGTGGCACTTAACTTTTCAAGTAAATCATTTAATTGCATACAATTCCTATTTAAATTATTTTTTTGTTAAAAAAAGGTCGTAAATCGACCACTATTATATAAGCCAACCATCAGACCAGTGCAACCTCCTACAAAACCTACTATGAGACCAAATTGGCACCAAAACTGATCTTTTCTTGATTGCTGCATCAAATCAGTGTCAGTTAATTTTGTTATATCCTTCGGAAGTCCAACAAGTGCGTTCACTTGTTGAGTTGAGCGATAGATAAAATAAAATAATGTTATAAAACATAAAAAAGGCATCCCCCAACCTTCTGTAAATTCATAACTTAAGGTAAATAAAATACCACTAAGGAACAATTGAAAAGCGGTTTTATTACGTAAAACCTTAAGCTGAGCTTTTTGTTTTTCATCTACCAATTTTTCAATGACTTTAGACATGCCAATATAACTTGCCACCATACCAAGTAAAGCGCCGAGCATCGCTCCTCCTAAAGCTAGCAGTATTTTTACTAACCAATGACCTTGACTGCTGACTATACTTTTTGTGACTACTGCAGCCGCAACAGGCGAGCTCACTGAAAGCCCCGATAAAACTAACGTCGCTAAACTTAACGGACTTGTTGATAATATAACATGACCATAACGTGCTAATACTTGGTCTTTTATTAAGGCCCGCACGCGACTTAAACGTTTTCTGACTGTCGCTGTATTTAAGCCTAATAAGGTGGCTACTGATTCGGTATTCTGCTGTTCTCTATAATATAGCAGCACAATTTCCCGACTCTCATCAGGTAATTGAGCTAAAAGAGTTTGGATTAAAGTATTCTGTTCTTCCCTCAGTAATCCTACGTCAGCTGAATGACTAGGGTCAATAAGTGTAGCAAGCAAAAGTTCAGTTTCATCTCCTTTTATGTTTCGGTTAACTTTTTCATCTCTTATATGGTTTAACGCGGTGTAGCGTGTTATTTGTCGAACCCAAGGTAAAAAGCTTATATTTTCTTTTAGTTGATTTATTTCCTGCCAGACTTTAATAAAAACTTTTTGGCTAACATCTTCACTGCTATCAAGATCTTGGGTAATAGCTAAAGCAATAGAACCAACTGTATTAGCTAACTGTTCAATTAAGCGGGTAAAGGCAAGTGAATCACCCAACTTTGCTAAAGCAATATCAGGCAGCAGTTGTTGTTCATCAGTAAGTAGCATGTTTATAAGACGCCCTGTAAAAATAAATCAGTTGCTGCCATTAGCCATTCATTATCGTCCCACATAATAAAATGTCTAGCATCAGTATTGGTAATTAAATGAGCATTGGGTACAGTTTCTATTTGTTGTTGGTATAAAGCGGTAGCGAATCGACGAGACGCTTCATTGGTAAATGCACCTTGGGCAGCAATAAGTAACACGGGTGTTTTAACCTTTTTTAGTGGCTCCCTTAAATCATTAAGTAATAAAAAATGTAAAGCTGAAGCCACTGTATTTTGATCAGATACTTTTGCCATAGCAATAACCGCTTGTTGATTTTCTATTGACGTTGCTTGAATAGCAATGGTTTGTTTAGTCATATCAGCCATTTGCTGAGCTGTTGCCTGTTGATAGATATTTTTTATGTAGTCAGCTTGTTGCCGCATGTCTGTTGGCGTAGTCGCTAATGTTTTGGTAAATATTGGCGCAATATAGGGTAAGCCATCGACGGCAATAACCGCAGAAAATAGCGTTTCATTTTCTATTACTAGACTATAAGATAAAAATGCCCCTAAGCTATGACCCATTAATACTGGTTTTTGTAATTTATGGTGCTCTATGTAACTTAATAATTCAGACTTAACTTGAGGCATAATATTATCTGCCGCTGCACATGCTGCTGTATTAGCAAACCCTGCAATACTGACCGTATGTACTTGATAATTTTTTGCTAAATATTTTTCACTTTGCTGCCAAACACGTCCATCACTCATTAACCCTGGAATTAAAACTAAGGGTTGCCCTGTTCCTTGTACTTCAACACGAATACAACTGTCGGCTTTAGTATTAAGACTCATCGAAAACACAAGCACTGCTAATATTATATGTACTATATTCATACTGGTCCTTAAAATAATGTATAAAAAGAGAAAACTTCTTATTTCATTAACAAGACCCCATGACATTTTACTTTGTGACATCTATTTAAATTAACCTTCGAAATCTCATGTAACATTTATGATTAATTTCGCTATAGAGCGAATAAGATTTCTTTGCTAAGCTCATTTGTATTGAATACAAAAAGGAATGGAGCATGAAAATATTTCAAAATAAAGAGGTGCAAGGACTGTGTTTATGTCTCGCTGTAATGGGATTAACTTATGCACTCTTGTTAATGCTTTTAGTTATGTTTACTGGCATAAAGTTATATAAAACAATAATCGTTGTCGCTACTATTTCAAGCATACTTTTCACAATGGGCCTGAATAAACAGGTTAAAAATAGACTGCGATTACAAATTGAAGGTTTATTTGCAAAAAAAATGAGTGCTTAGCTTTTATCGTTCATGTGGAAGTATTCACTATAGCGTTCACTAAAATGGGCGAATAAAGACAGGTCATGAAAAATAGATTTTTTTATCATACATTACAGCCACATAAAAAATAGCATTATAAATCAATAGGTAATTTTAATTTACAATGCTTATTTTAAAAGAAAACGCCAAACAAGGGATCACTGTGTTGGTAAATTTATAACGTTTCTTGCGCTTGTAAAGCCGCTAATGTTTTTCCGTGAGGAATAGGTTCTTTGGTTTCAGGGTCAACTTGCACAAAGACAATATCGTCAGCTAAGCAGATGGTTTTTTTAGTAATTTTATTACGCATTAAACAAGTAATGGTAATTGAGGTTCTGCCAACGCTTTTGGTCGATAGACCAAACTCAACAACATCTCCCTGCACAGCTGGAGATTCAAAATTAATAGCGCCAATATGTTTAGTCACTAAGCAGTTAGTCTCTAATTGACAAATGGCAAAAATCGCTGCTTCTTCATCAATCCACGCTAACGCTCTACCGCCAAAAAGTGAGTTTGCATAGTTTAAATCATTAGGAAGAACCAATCTACGGGACAAAAAACGCATAATATAACCTTAAAAATCGTCATTTATTGCTATCTATAGCGCAATGACATTACTAAAAAAAGATTGTGGTATCGATGATTTATATAGCATAAATCATAAGAATGCATCGAAGATATCGAAACGCCTTGTGAACCATGACACGATACCCTTCAACATTTATAGTATAGCGAATTTTTAGTGTTAATTAACTCGCAGATAACCATAAGGTGAGTTTATGCTCACCGACTTCTTTTTCTTCGTCTTCATCATAGTGTTTACCATATAAAAAGAGGATGTCTGCTTTACCATCGTTGTTAAAATCTTTAACTTCGGTGCGAACACTCTTAGGTAACGCAATTTCGTAATCAGCACCACGTTTAGCAAATAAGCGCATACCTTTAGCGCCTGAATAAATAGTGAATTCTTCATCATCAGTCTTGAGGATCAAGTCGTTAATACCGTCACCATTAAAATCGCTTACCTCAGTAAGCGCTTCACCGTCACTGCTTGAACCAATTGACACTTCAACTTCATTTTCATAAGAAGGTTTTTTAACATATTTGCCATTTTGGCCTAATTTATAGAATCGTAAATCCATATCAATAGCACCAGACATTGCAGACATCATTGTGCCAATCCCCATTTCAACACTCAGTGTGTAGTAGTCTTTCAAGCCATCGCCGTCAACATCTTTAAACTTAATCATACCTTGACCATCAAAAGTAGCTTGACCATCAGCTTCTTTCTTATAACTCATGACACCATTGTCGATAAAGCCATAACGCACCATAAGTACATTAGTTCTAGACATCATGCCTTCTCGTACCGATTCTTTAGTGACTATATCAACGAGGCCATCACCATTAATATCTTCAATAGTTTCAAGATTCACATCTGCACTTTTTTCACCTTGCTGTTTTTTTATCGCAGAGTTTTTATTTTCTAAATGAGCATTTAAGGAAACAGTCATTATTTTATTATTAAATGATTTATCTTCTGATTGAGCAAAGACTAACAATTGGTCATCAACTTGGAAGGCAATATCTTTTTTATCATCATGTGTAAAATCAGCGTGATAAAAATTTTGTGGTTTAAAGGATATACCACTACCCGACTTTTCAATCCGAGGAGAAATAGCTAACGATTGATGAGTGAATGACCCATCAGGTTTTTGCAGATACAGATGAGTTTTATCTAAACTGTAAGTAATAAAGTCGCTTAGCCCATCTTCGTTAAAGTCTTGGACAAATTCACCAAAGTTCATTTCAAAAATGCTTTGATATTTATATAAAGTATCAACATCTAACAATTTGCTGAGTGTTTTATCTTCTATATTGTAAGACATCACCGCATCGCCGGTTAAATATACGACAACTTCATTTTTCTTATTAGCTAATTTTGCTTGATTATAAAACTGCGCATTATCAGGTGTTTCAATAAGTTGAGCTTTTTTTGTTAAGCCGTCTTTAGCAATGCGTGGGTAATAGCTAAAACGTTTATCGTCATGAATGAGTAAATCAACATCGCCATTTCTGTCATTCAAATACAACAGTTTTCCCGTTATTTTATGTTCAGAATTTTGTTGAGATTTATGGAAGTTTAATTTATTCGCTTTGGCGAGTGATAAGGGGGAAGCTAACGTTGTTAATAATAAAGCTGTCGTTATTGTTGTTTTTGTTTTTGTTTTTGACATGATAATCCTTTAAAGTTTTATTTATTTGTCCCTGAGCATGAAATTAGCCACAAGGAAGTAGCACTACTGTTGATTACAAATAATTAACAAAGTTCAATTCTAATAAAATGGATCGTAAAAACCAAATAGAGAATTGTAACAATTCCTGCCCTAATTCTGCTAGCCAGTCCTACCATTGAATAAGCTTGAGTTGCTCTTGCTCTTGCTCTTCAGCTAAGTTCATCTTTATTACTCTATTATCTTTACCTACCGTAATTAAACGAGGAATGCCACCTACGGCAAACTGTTGGTAAATACTACGATTAATATCTGTGGCTAATGGCACACGAATATTATTTTTGTCGCGCCACTTAATGACATCTTCGTTTGTTTCTTCGCGGGCAATTGCAATAACATCAACCGCGGGGTCATTCAATAATGGCGATTTATTGAGTGCTTTAACTGCTCGGTTAGAATCTGGGCAACAGGTTGCAAATAAAATCACCAACTTGCGTTTTTTATTATTCGTTAAATCAATAGTATTACCCTTAATATCAACAACATACTGAATAGGTAAGAGGTCGCCGCTATTAATAAATTCTTGATATTTAGGTATTGATTGTTCTCCAGGGTTTTTTTCTTTTATGGGAAGAGTAGTTTGGGCGGTATAAATTGACTGACACCCCGCAAGAAAAAAGGCACTTGTCATAAAAACGATAGTTTTATTCATATTCTAAATCCATTTAAAAAAGTGATGAGATGACTTATAACAGTATTACTCAATATTTAGTCGCGTAAAGGCTTATAAAAAGTAATTAAGGGGATAGCTTAGTGAGACTTCAACCATTTAACCAACTGCGGATAATGATCAATTCGAGCATTGGGATGAGTAAGAATATTAATATGATCGTAATTTTGCATATTGCCCAAAGATTTTGACAGTAAAGTAAACTTCGCCTGAGGGTTCGATTCATTAATGAAAATATTTACATCGCTAGCATGGCCTAAGACTTTATCGTTACTCCCAGTAAAATGCCATGTCGGTGGCCAATCTACCCGTTTTGCTGCTTGAAAGTAATCAAAGCCATCCGTAGTATCATGCCATTCGCTTTTTTTGACCCAAGCAACACTATCTGCTAATGATTGTCTTGTTTCGTTATCAGAGCCAATACCATGTTTTTTAGCATCTAAGAAGCCTTTTTGCTTTGCCAGTTTAGGGGCTAAATTATTCCAACCTATATTGACTTTAAAAAGTTTCTCTACACTTTTCACGGTCACCATTCGTTTTGTTCCAAAACAAGTTTTACTGCGAATATTTTCCATAACTGCTGGAAACCTAGCAAGCGTACTCGCTAATAAAACACCTCCCCATGAATGGGCAACAAGATGAATTTTCTGCTTTGTTGTTTGAGAAATGTAATCGATAAAAAGTGGTATATCTTGGGTGATCGCTTCAAATTGACCATGTTCAGCACTTGCATCAATACGAGGAGTACTTTCACCTCGGCCACGTAAATCAGCTACATAAACATCAAACCCCTGCTCCGCTAAGTAGCAAGCTAAACCTTTACCTTTCTTAGTATAAAAAATCAAACCGTTTTCAATCACACCATGTAACATAAAAACGGGTATTCCCCCTTTTTTTTTCCAGATATGTCTTAAATGAAGTTGATGTTCACCTTGAGGTAAAAATAAAGATTCTTGATTTATCATAGGTTTATTAAACGTTAATTAAATTGGCAATAGTTAAAGGTCAGACCACTTAAAATGAGCATACGATGTTGAATCCTATAGAGCAATAAAAATTACTGAATCGACCTGATATTACTTACGCCATTACGACCATAACACTAGACAGTAGATAAAAAAGTCAATAACCTACGCACGCTTAACCAGAATATTGCAGTTAAGTATCCTTTGAGTAACAACGCCATCATGTTGAAAAGTAAATTCCCTTGCTCAACCGGATAATCAATTTTAATAACACGCCCCCTTAAATTAGGAAATGTATGTCTTCTTCTTTTGTAAAAACCGCCACTAAAACAGTCAAATTTGTCGGTTTATTCTTTATTGCTCTTTTTCTAGTTATTTGGATATCATCACCTTTTATGAGTCAACATTATCTCGGTAAGTACCTTAGTGAACAGCAGTTGATATTGGCTGATACAACCACCATTCGTTACAACCCTTTTTTGTCACGCTTAACGATAAGTGAACTTGCCATAACGACAAAAAACACTATTAAAAAGCCTGTTGTAGAGGTTAGATCATTAGCGGTTACGGCGAGTTTATATAGGCTATTAACCGATACTTTACATTTTTCAGAATTTGCTATTGATGGTTTATATCTTGATATTAATTTAAATAATAAAACACCGATAATTGGTGGTTTTGTGCTGGCTGGTAATACAGAATTTCCTTCGTCTTCTGTTACACAACCGGATGAAATTCAGCCAAAAAACAAACCGAATAATTATCAATTCTCGTTACCTAATTTTAGCCTCTCTAATGCTGTTTTTAATATAAGTGTGAAACAAAGTCAGCAAGAATTTGCAATTAATTCATTACTCATAAAAAATGTTCTCGCTTCAGCTCAAGCACAACGAGCTGAAATATCCCTTAACGCTTTCATCAATAAAGCTCCCTTACTTTTAACATTAAAAGCACAACTAGCTGAAAAAAAAGGTGAAATAAATTCAGAATTAACTATATCTGAATTGGCGCTGTCGCCATTTCAACCTTTTATAGCTGGTAATAGCACAGGGCAACGCCCTTTAATAATGCAGGGCTCTGTCAGTATTAAGAGTAAACAGTTAGTTTCAATCACCGAGACTGCTACGCATATTAACCTTGAAAAATTTGAGCTGACATCAGCAGGCTTTAAGGCAGCACAAAGAAATAAAACAGTTGCACTTAATATCGACCCTTTATCTTTGCAAAACTTATCTATCGAACTCGTCAGTGACCAAGCCCCGAAGATATCAGGAACCGCTAAATTAAACGTCAATAATTTAATGGCGTACGATGAGATAGAGTCACAAGTTTTGGCCAAAATATCAGCGATAAAGCTTGATGACATTGCCATAACAACATTGGAGTCGCTAATAACAGCTAATATCGCCAACCTTGTTATTGAGCAAAGCCTATTTGCTGAAAACACCACCGATGAGCTACCACCTTTAGCCCAGTTCAAAAATTTAAATATTAATAATATTACGGTATCGCAGCAGGGTTTATCTATCGACACTATTAGCCTTTTAGGCTTAGCAATTGATACCAACCTTGATAAAGAAAAAAATATTACCGGATTGCCCGTTTCGCCAAAAGGTGAGCAACCTACTGAAGCGGCGATAGAAAAAGATGTCAATCAGCCAAATACTGCTGACGTAGCGACAAAGAGTACTGAATCACCCTTCTTATTGTCACTTAATAGCTTTTCATTGGGTGACAGCGCACAAATTCATTTTATTGACCGTAGTACCAGCCCTCATTATGAAAGAGAATTTAGTATCACAACCCTTAACGCTGGCCCTTTTGATAATCAAAAACCAAAGCAAGAGAGCCAATTTTCGTTAAAGGGAAGCAGTGATAAGTATGCTAATTTTGATTTGTCAGCCATTGCTAAGCCTTTTAGTCATGAAGACTTTTATAAATTAAAAGGTTTCTTCAAAGAAGTGAGCCTACCGTCATTATCAACCTATATCTCAGGCGCACTTAAACATGAACTTAAGAGCGGCCAGCTTGATGTAGAACTTGATATTACCGTTAATAATGCCAATATTGACGGTAATACCGTATTACTTTTAAGAGGCGTTGAACTTGGCGCAGCCAACGATCATGAAACGGGCACCATAAAAAGCCAGACATCAGTGCCGTTTAATATAGCATTAGGCATGTTAAAAGACGGCGATGGGAATGTAGAGCTAGATATTCCATTAACAGGCAGCACCAATGATCCATCGTTTGGCATGAGTGGTTTTATCAGCTTAATGGTTAAGCAAGCAACAATGTCAGCAGCTAAAGAGTATTTGATGGCAACATTTGTTCCCTATGCCAATGTTGTCAATATTGCTATATCAGCAGGTGGTTACTTACTCAAAGTGCGCTTTAATGACCTTGAATTCCCTGTAAAAGATACTCAATTAACAGATCAACATAGTAAGTTTCTCACTCAGTTTTCTTCGTTAATGAAAGACAAACTTGAGACACAGTTAACGTTATGTGCAATTGCAACACCAGCGGATATTAACAAACCCTTAGGTGCTGCAATTACCAACAAAGATGAAATAAAGCAACTCGCTAAATTGTCTGAGCAACGTCTCAATGCTTTTAAAGATTACATGGTTAAAGAACAAGGCATTGCCTCTGCAAGACTGTTACTTTGCTACCCTAAAATAGATTCATCTATCGGTGCGAAGCCAAGGATTACCTTTACTGATTAGGCTTTATCAGTTTCGTTTAACAAAAAACGCGAGCATATTACGTGCTCGCGTTTTTTTTATCTATTTTTTGTGCTTTATATTTACAAGTTTGATCATTCTCTCGTTTAACCCATAAAAAGGTTAGATACATTTTTGTAGGTAATGAAAAAATCAACCCAAAAGCCATACAGGCAGCGCAGATAATAATACCTTTTACGCCCATTTTTTCAGGCAGATCCGCATAAGATAAAAGATAATAGCCAAGTAAGAAAAGAAAAAGGCCAAAAAACATCATCACTTTTAGTAATTTAATCGTTTGCTTATCAGTCACTTTATCCCCTCTACTTTGTTAAGACTAAAAATAACATAAGGGATTTATAAAAGGTTTGCCGAAGTCAATAAAGTGTATAAATAATAAAAGCTAATTAAATATATCTTTTAAACCATCAGCAAAAGCGATAAAACGTTCTTTCAGTGTACGTTTAAGGGTGATATCTAAAGCTCCGAATAACACGACTCCTTCAACGTAAATGGTGGGGGCATCAATATAATCAGTAGATGGCGCTTTATTGTCGACACCACCAAAAACACAAAAAGCTTTTGAAACGACTTTCACATTTTCAGGCACATATATATCAATGCCACCAAACAAACAAAAGACTTTTACCGTAACTTCTCTTTGCGTAAATATGGCTTCACTAAAATCGATATCACAACCACCAAAAATATTTATTGACTTAATTTCTTTAGCGACACGCCATTCGCCACTGCGGCCACTTCCACTAAAAATATTAACAAGTAAATCACTTTCATCAGTTGGAGTAGAAGCATAATTAAAGCGAAAGTCTTCCTTTTTCTTCTCTATATATTCTTGATCGACGGTTAAGTCTAAATCTGCAACAAGTGAAACAAGCTCTTCATTTGATTCAAAAGCCATTGCTTGGTCTAATCGTCTTTCAAAAGCTTCATGTGAAAGCTCACCGTGACTATAATTCATCACTAATTGGTCAACAACCTCTTCTCTTACTTTATCGATAGGTCGGTCTGCAATGTTAACGGCCATCTTATTATTCCTTTAAACAGTTAAAATACGATTGAAAATAAAGCAATAAACAGACCATCAATAATAATAATAAATTACAATAACTTACATATATAGGGTAATAAAAAAACATAAAAGACATTATGATTTAGTACTTTTAACCATTATCCATGTAATTTAACCAACCCATCAAGCAAAAAATAAGGCTTGTTATTTACAATTACCATAAAATTGTGGCGCTAATTCATCATAGGCTTTATCAAGTCGATTAATCAAATCTGTTGAGGTATTAAATCTACTCGCTAAATAAAAATTACGCGTTAAATAATTGATAGAAAAAACAGGTTCTATTTTGTCAGCATAAGGTGAGTTTGTTGCTATGAGTGATGTAAAGTATGTTGAAGAGAGAACAATCAGTTCAACACGGTCAAAGGCTAACATTTGAATAAAATTATCGTTATTATAAGAAATAGACAGATTCTTTTCTGGTTCAAAACCTAGCCTTAATAAATACTCCGCTGATGCTTGCCCTTTTTGTGCATCAATAAGGTGATTTTTTGCTTCGGCTACTGAATTCAGTTGAATGTCAGGTCTGCTTTTTGACCGATAAAATGAAAATTCTATCAAACATAATGGTGCTACCCACCGAAATAAAGACTCTCTTTCTTGTGTCCTTAACAACGAAAATATAAAGAGATTAGGTTGCGTTAACGCTAATTGATAACCTCGTGCCCACGGAAATATCTTTACCTGATAATTTATAGACAGCGATGAAAGAGTAATTTTACTTTATCAACAGACAGTCCCCCAAGCTCACCGATTTCATTAATCACTTGGTAAGGCGGATAAATTTCAGATACCACCTGAATGACAGGTCGTTCTTTTTCTGAAGTTTTCGCTTCATTTTCATTATATGCATAACTATCCATACTAATAAAAATAAGTAAAATAAGTAAAATAAGTAAATTATTTTTAAATAATAAGGTCATAAAACAAGGCAATATTCAGTCAAAGTTTAACAACTACCTAGGTTGACATACGCATGATTTATCACTTTAAAAAGTTAAGATAAGCCTTGATCAACCGGTGAGGTTCTTATAAATTCATCCTTATGATATGAATATTAGACGATAATAAAATAAATGATGCATAAACAATCGCAAGAACGTCAAGTAGAAGCACAAAAAGTTGCCAAAAGTATACAAAAACCCAAGCAAACCAAAGAACAAACCAAGCTTATTGCTCAAGGCATTGAAAAAGGTATTGCCGAATATAAAAAGCAACAGGGGAAGAAATCACGAGAGCGAGATAAAGCTAAAAAATCACTATTAAGAGAAAAGAACAACCAAGAAAAACTCGCCACAAATAATATCGATGAAAGACCACAAACAAGAACATCACTCAACTTACCTTGGTCGCTTTTAACATTAAGTTGGGTCAGCTTTATCCTTTATATTAACCTCTCATAAAAGCGAATAAAAAGTAATGATGCTAGCAAATGACTTTATAATGTAGCTCGATTTTTTTATCTTTACTTAAATATCGCACTAAATTAATACCCCCTAAATAGATAATCAAGGGTTAAGACTAAGGTATAAGTCGATTTACAAGCACGTTACGTTATACTCAGTTGCCTTGATTATAATCAATAAAGTATTTCTCAGTTACGGCATACTTTATTTATCATCATTAATAAGAGCGACTTACTATGTCATTATTCGACCAAGACAAGAAAAAAGTAAAATGGGATCAGTTTCTAAAGTCCGGTAATCGAATTTTTATTGGCTCTAATGCCGCTGTTCCCAACGCCTTAATCGACGACTTAATTGCTAATAGCGCTAAATTACACGACATAGAAACGGTACATATTTTAACGCTCTCTGATAATAAGTGGGCGACGCCTGAACACAAAGATCTATTCAAAGTAAATGCGTTATTTATTGGTGGGAAAAATATTCGTGAAGCCATTGCTGAAGGCCGGGCTGATTACACTCCCAGCTTTATTTCTGATATTCCCCGCTTATTTCGTGAAAATGTTTTACCACTTGATGCCGCTTTAATCATGGTGAGTCCTCCAGATGAATATGGTTATTGCTCACTGGGTGTTAGTGTCGATATCGTCTCATCGGCAGTGAAATCAGCAACCTATGTTATTGCACAAATTAACTCAAAGATGCCACGCACTAATGGCCATAGCTTTGTTCATGTTAATCAGATACATGCATGGCTAGAAGCCGAGCAAACACTTCCTGTTTTCCCACAACCCACCATTGACCGTGTCGCAGAACAAGTAGGACAATATGTTTCAATGCTCATTGATGACGGCTCAACTTTACAAATAGGCATAGGAAAAATTCCTGAAGCCGTTTTACGGTATTTGGCGAACCACAAAGATTTAGGTATTCATAGTGAGATGATTTCTGATGGCGTGATTGACTTAATGCTCTCAGGTGTTATTAACAACCGTAAAAAAACCTTCCATAAAGGTAAAGCAGTACTGACCTTTTGTATGGGTACGCAACGCTTATATGACTTTGTTGACGGCAACCCTCATGTTGAGTTTTATCCATCAGAACATGTAAATTCACCTGTAAACATAGCAAAAAATGACAATATGATTTCTATCAATAGCGCCATTGAAGTAGATTTAACCGGACAGGTTGTTTCCGACTCAATTGGCTATCATTTTTACAGTGGCATTGGTGGTCAAGTTGATTTCGTGCGTGGTGCTTCATTAAGCAAGGGTGGTAGACCTATTATTGCGCTACCTTCTACAACTAAAGACGGTCAAATTTCTCGTATTGTCGCTCATATTACTGAAGGTGGCGGTGTGGTGACTTCTCGAGGCCATGTTGCTTATGTTGTTACCGAATATGGTATTGCCTCATTATTAGGTAAAAGTATCCGTGAAAGGGCTTTAGAGCTCATTCGTATTGCTCACCCTAAATTTCGCGAACAACTCTTAAAAGATGTCCGCAAAAACTATTGGGTGCCTGAATATCAAGAGGGTTCACCCACTTCCGTACCTGAATTAGGCGAAATAGAACTAAAGAAGTTCACCTTTGGCGAGATTAATTATTATTTGCGACCATTAGCTCCTGCTGATGAACGCCGCTTGCAAGAATTTTTCTATTCGCATACCAAACAAACATTGATCATGCGTTATAACCACCATGCTACGCAAATGACTCGTGAGAACGCTTGCAAGCTCGTGAGTGTTGACCAACATAAAGACTTAGCTTTGTGTTTTACCCAGCGCACTAATTTAGCTGATGTTATTCATGCGGTTGGCCGCTATTACTATATTGAGAGTCATAATTGTGGTGAGGTTGCTTTTGTTATCAGCGAAGATAAACGAGGCAAAGGAATGGCAAAAACGTTATTAGACGAAATAATAAAAATTGCCACTATACGACAATTAGATAAGCTTATTGCGTGTGTTCGCCGAGATAATGCACCTATGTTAAAGGTATTTGAAAAAGCAGGCTTTATTCGAAAGTATTCTGAAGAAATGGACGAACTTAACTTAGAGTTACAACTAGAACATACGAAAGCAGCAGACACAGAGGAAGCAAAATGACAGTTGGTATAATTGGTCATCATAAATGTAATGGTCACAACATGGGAGATTATCACCCAGAAAGTCCGAAAAGAATGGGGGCAATTCAAGATCAGCTCATACGTAGTGGTCTTGAATGTGTTATTCGACAATACGACGCCACCCCTATTGACCGAGATTTAATTTCACTCGCCCATGATACAAAATATATCCAACATATTTTTGATAATGCTCCAGATATAGACAACAAAGCAGCTATTTTTCGTATTGATGACGACACAAGTATGAATGCTGACACATTATCCGCAGCACTTTTATCGGCAGGCGCGGCAATTAATGCCGTTGATTTAGTGATGGATAAAACCTTAAATGCTGCTTTTTGTGCTACCCGCCCACCAGGACATCATGCAGAATATGATAAAGGCATGGGTTTTTGTTTTTTCAATAATATTGCTATTGCCGCCGCCTACGCAAAAGATAAATATCAATTAGAGCGCGTTGCTATCGTTGATTTTGACGTGCATCACGGTAATGGCACAGAAGATATCATTAAACGAGCAACAGCAAATAACAAAGAGGCCGGTTACTTATTCTGTTCAAGCTATCAGTACCCTTTTTATCCCTTTGAAATGCAAGAAAGTGATACGCCTCCTATTATTAATACGCCATTACCTGCAACGTGCAAAGGGCCTGAGTTTAGAGAAGCGATTAGTAAGCATTGGTTGCCTGCTTTAGAAAAATTCAAACCGCAAATTATTTTCATTTCAGCAGGTTTTGATGCTCACATTGAAGATGAGATGTCGCAAATCAGTCTAACTGAAAGCGATTATCGGTGGATCACCGATGCACTCAAGGTTATTGCTGATAAGCACAGCGAAGGTCGAATCATATCAATACTTGAGGGAGGCTATGCCTTAAGTGCTTTAGGAAGGAGTGTTGTTGAACATATTAAAGGCTTAATAGGTAACTAAGTAAAGTAAACATGTAGCTGGGCATATGAATATACGCCAGCTACATTGCGTTAAACATTATAGTGAAGATAATAAAAAATCAAGATGTCTTTTTAAGTGACTTCGCCAATGTTACCGCTAATAAAACGCTCCCTCCAGCCATAACACCTAAGATCCCTTCGATTAAAGTAGGTACAACAACCTCAGCCATAGTCCCTAAAAAATTAGCGAGGAATTCAACAAAATGGTGCAGCTTTTTGTGTAACCATGCAAAGCTATAGACTAAAATTTCACAACCCACAAGGAACATCGCAATGGTACCAACCACAGCTAACGTCTTCATTAACACTGGAGCGAAAATAAGTAAACCACGCCCTAAAGCACGTTGCATGGTATTAAATCGACCCGACACTGACTTTCTTAATAAATAAAGACCTAAATCATCAAGCTTTACAATACCGACAACAAGACCATAAACACCAAACGTAATAGTAAGTGCGAGCCCAAAAACTACCGCCACTTGAATGCCAAAAGTTGCTCCTTGCACCGTACCTAAGGCAATAACAACAATTTCGGCTGACAAAATAAAATCGGTGCGAATCGCACCTTTAATTTTTTCCTGCTCAAAAGCCACTAAATCGACACTTTCATCAACTAGCGCCAATAATTTTGTGTTATGCGCCTCTTTTTTACCTTGCTGGGAACGTTCATTTTGATGAAAAACCTTTTCAAAACCTTCAAAACATAAAAAGAGTCCGCCAATAACTAACAAAAAAGTAATCAAGGGTGGCGCAAAAGCACGAATAGCTAAAGCCGTTGGGACAATAATCAGTTTATTTAACAGCGAGCCTTTAGTTACAGCCCACACAACGGGCAACTCTCGGTCAGCTTTTACACCTGAAACCTGTTCAGCATTGAGTGCTAAATTGTCTCCAAGTACGCTGACAGTTTTCTTTGCTGCTACTTTTGATAATATGGCAACATCGTCAAGTAAGGTTAATAAACTTGACCCCGCCAATGGTTTCCTCACTGAAAACAACGTTAATTATAAACATCATCATTCTTTGCCATCCATGGCATCACGACATACCGTTCTTCCTGAACATGGTCATTCCTTGCCATCCATGGCATCACGACATACCGTTCTTCCTGAACATGGTCATTCCTTGCCATCCATGGCATCACGACATACCGTTCTTCCTGAACATAAAAAAGGCTGCTTATAGCAACCTTTATCATTAACACTGCAAGCGAGTATAATTGCATTTACTCCACAAGTAAAAATGCATCTGACTGTTCAACTTGATACTTTTTATGTAACTTTGCGGCTAATACACCTTTACGATGCGCAAGGGCTGCTTGTAACTTCTTTGCGGCACTTGCAATAGCAGCATACAACTCTTTTCCTGATGCTTGTACGGAGATTTCACTACCTTCGTAGTGAGTAGAAACTTCTAATCGTTGTTGATGAGGCTCAACGGTAATAATTGAGCTAATACTCATAAGGCTTGGATAATGTTTGGCAATTTTTTGGAACTTGGCCTCAATTGACTGCTTGATGCCTTCAGTAATTTCAACATGGTGACCGGAAATATTTATTTTCATAATGTTACCTTTTACTAAGAAAGAAATTGTCTACACTTAATATACTCGGGGTTATACCAAGAAAAAACAATAGTAATTTACTAAAAAAATGAAAAAAAATTTGTAACCGTATTGAAATATAATAAATTATTTTTTAAGCATTGATTTTAAGTCAGCAAACGGATTATAAGTTGCGGTATCTTGGTTAGTATCACCTGCAATAACTTCAGTTTTATATTGCGCATGGTCGGTGTATTTAGCGTGCTCGTTATCATGACAATAAATGCATAACAGTTCCCAATTACTGCCATCGTTTGGGTTATTTGTATGATCATGATCAACATGATGTACGGTTAGCTCCATCAGGTTTGAATAAACAAACTCACGAGCACAGCGACCACACACCCAAGGGAATAATTTTAAGGCGCGGTCACGGTAGCCTTTTTCTTTTGACTTATAATTAAGGCTTGCGCCTAAGGTATCTGAGGACATAATTGACTGATATGGTATTAATGATAAGCTATTGTAAAATTATGCTTAAACATGTTCAATGCCTATTTCACTTCAATTGTATATCTAATATCTTGCATCACTATATTCCAATAAAGGTGAGCTCTAGATAAGACTTTTTAAAAGATTGCGGGTTATTTCACTTCAATTGTATATTCAATATCTTCTATCACCATATTCTAATGAAAGTGAGCTGTTGATGAGCATTTTTAAAAGATTGCGGATTATTTCACTTCAATTGTATATTCAATATCTTGTATCACCATATTCTAATGAAAGTGAGCTGTTGATGAGCATTTTTAAAAGATTGCGGATTATTTCACTTCAATTGTATATTCAATATCTTGCATCATGTTGCCATGAATAGCGGTTTGATGATGGTATTGCGCATTAAACTTTAGCGAATGTATTCCCTTAGACAAGGGTCTTAGCATGAGCCAATAACCATCTGTAGCGGCAGGATAAACTTTTTTTGTTGGTTCTATTTCTGCAAGGAGTTCATGTAAATCAAAACAATTATTTGATTTTATTCGATTATTGCGCATATTAGGAATTGAGTAACCGTTAAGTTCAGCATAAACAAAATATAATTCACTATTGTTTAATGCTGACTCTTGCTTTACTTCTTCACAGGTTCTACTGACATCCCTTTCTGGCCAATAGCCCATATTAATAATAGGAAAAAATATATATTTACCATAAGGAATAATGCAATGACGTTTGATTTTTGAGGTGCCATAACCCCCCGCTAAAAACCAAACATCACCACTTTGCTTAACATCACAATACTGCCCTGTTTTATCACGCACCGGCGAATTTTCATCCCCCATAGTGCGGGTCCACTGCCACCAAATATTTGCATATTGATGAAGCGCCTTGCCCGCAACAATTTCATTGGTTTTAACAGCGATTGACTGATAATTATTGGCCAAGCCACTGAAAGCAAAGAAGCAGTAAAAAAAACAAATAAAATTTAACGTTTTTGCATACATATCAATTCCTTTTTAAATGTAAACCAGTGACTACTCCTTATATTATTTTTAACATTGTTGCGCGTACAATTACAAGGTAATTGCACTAAAATCTCAATTTTATTGAAATACTTTTTCAGCCCAACGCGCTAAACCAACCGTTACACTACCAAAATGATCGCCAACAATCAGTGGAGTATTTGGCATTTGATCACGTAAGAACTGATTTAATACCGGTGATTTTGCTGAGCCTCCTGTCACAAAAATAACATCAGGTTGGCAATTTGCTTGCACAACACATTCATTCATCAAAAGAGCAATTTGCTTCAATTGAGCCGAACTTGCTGTTAACATTAAGGCACGACTTACCTCTACTTTTAAATTTCCAGCTAAATCATCAAGGTATATTTGCTGAGAATCATGTTCCGTTAACCCTATTTTTGCTTGCTCTGCCCCATTAACGATTCGATGACTTAATTTTTGCTGGTGTACCTTTAATAAACGCGAAAATACATCAGGCTGTTGAGCGTCACGTTGCAACGTTTGCAAATAACGATAATTTGCTTGGCTATAAAAATTAGTTTGTTCATTAATATTATTAATCGCCACGGCTTGATTAAAACTATTAACAGGCATAGGTTTACCAGTTTTCAACGTATCATTCATACCTAAGCTAGGCATTATGCCTTTTAACGCTAATTGGATATCAAAATCATTGCCGCCAATACGAACCCCCGTATGTGCGAGCAAATGCTGTTCTCTTGAAGCGCTGTCTTTGAATTTTGGTCCCATCAACAGCATTGAGCAATCGGTGGTACCACCGCCAATATCAACAACCAATACCTTAGTTTCTTCTTGTAAACTCGCTTCGTATTCAAAACCAGCAGCCACTGGCTCGTATTGAAATTCAACGCTCTTATAGCCGACTCTCTTAGCAGCATTCGATAAAATAGTTAATGCTTGACGATTACTCTCTTCACCTTTTAAGCCTTGAAAATTTATTGGCCGACCAATAACAGCTTGCGTTATTTCTTTTTGCTGATTTTCTTCTGCAAGTGTTTTTATATTACTCATCATTGCCGCAACAATGTCTTCAAACAAATTCACTTGGCTTTCAACTAAGCCACTTGCGCCTAAAAAAGATTTAGGTGATTTGATGTAATAACCTTCTTCAGGATCTTCCAAGTACAAATTTAAAGCCGCTTGCCCAAACGACAAATCACTTGGTATACCATCAAGCTTTAGCTCTCGTAATACATTTTGGCCTTTTCTTAACGGTAAAGCCCGTTGCTCTTTAAAAAGAGGCTGTTGTTCTTCATTTAATTGCTGACATAACCAATGAGCAATAATATCTCGACTCGGAGCATAAAGCGTTGAAGGAATATACTTACCATGTTCGCCTAAAGATAATATCTTTGGCTGGCCATTTTCCATTACTGCGACAGCACAATTTGAAGTGCCGTAATCAAAACCAATCATTGTTTATTTATACCACTGAGTCTAAAACGGGTCGCGTAGCATACTGGGCGAGTGGTTTATTTTCAACTCATTAATAAATTTCAATAGGTACAATCTCTTTGATAAAGCTGAAGTTTGAATGTTTTTTCTTTTTTAGTTCAGTAACATCATGTAATTACATTTATTGTGATCAAAAAATAGCGTGATTGTTATCACGCTATTTTAATTTCAATATAAATAAATTTGGCTAAAATTGATTGTCTGCCTGCCTTAATACGATAGCACTACATATTTCAATTCGCTCTAAGGTTTTCGATAAGTTTCTTTCTAAACCGGGTATTTCATCAGTTTTCGGTGTAAAAAATGCTTTTACATCTTGCTGCATTGCTTTACTACAAAAACCATTCGCAATTAAAGGTGATTGTGACAAATATTGCTTAGGTATCAACAGACCAACCAGTTCAAAATTGCTTTTTACCCACAAGTACACTTTTTTAGTATTTTTCTTACGCTGCAAATGTGTGATTAATAGAGTAATACGTTCATTCACCCGCAATGAAAAAGAGGTGACTAAATCAAGTACCTTCTCACTAATAGCCTCATCTTCAGACATAGCGATAGCCACTAAAATTCGCTGCCTAAATGTACCGTCATCACTCTCATCGAGTAAGGTCAATAAATAATCAACAAATGGCATACCATGCACTTCTACAGCGCTAGCAAGTGCGATACCAATAGTATCAGGGTCAATACCTGTTGGATGAAGTTTCCCATCACCTTCTCCCTTACCCATCAATTCACCCGAATAGCCACTATAAGCTACACCCATTGCTGCCAGTTTTTTAAGCAACGCTGGTTGCTTTAAGCCCATAGACATTAAACTGACTATTTGCATACGCAACATTTTTGCGTCATTAGGGTGAGTTCTATCTAATTCAGTGTCAGGTTTTAGACCGACGCGATCCAATACCGGCTGATATAGCTCGCTGAGATAATCGAGTAATATTTGTTGTTGTTCTCCCTTAGCAATTCGCTCTGCTATAAACTTTATCATGCCAACTGGCTGGGTAACTAAATCCCAATCATCTGCGCCAGCAAAAGGCGCTATAGCATTGATATAGGTTTTCACATCAATACGCCCCGCTTCAAATTCAGCAGTAAGCATACTGGCAATACTGTATTTCTCTGAAGCATTAACTCGTGACATATTTGCTAATAGCGATGACAACTTATCGTCGGGTAATGACCAACGATAATAGCCTTTACCTGATAAATTGGGCATGACCGCAACCGGACATTCCGAATTTTCAAGCGTTAATGTCGACTGAGTATCCGTCATCAACATACAACTTTTACTGTTCTCACTTTTTCCTATAACATTCAAACACACGGGTAACGTCCAAGACTTTTGCTTAGATGAACGCGCCCCAACAGGTAGGTAACGCTCTTGCGTCAAGCTAAAGTGCACTCGATTGTTATTACATTCATAATCAACATTAACTAAAGGCACACCTTGTTGATTTAAAAAACTGTTAAACGCTTCTTTAATATTTTCTTGCTTTGAAAAAGCTTCGATTTCACCAATAAAATCTTGAGCAGACGCATGACCAAAAGCATATTTTTTCATATAAGCACGCACACCTTTTTGAAAACTTTCTGGCCCAACGTAAGCTTCAAACATTTGTAATACCGCACCACCTTTTTGATAAGTAATACCATCAAAAGCATTGTCAATATCACCATTGTGCCTGATCGGTTCTCTAATCTGCCTGGTATCGGCATAGATATCTTGATTCATAACGCCGTGGCCGCCACGTACCATAGCGCGCTCAAAACCAAACTCAGGATTCCATTTTTGCATTGTCATATTTGCCATCCAAGTAGCAAACGATTCGTTTAACCATAGATCATCCCACCAACGCATCGTGACTAAATTTCCAAACCATTGATGAGCTAATTCATGTGCATGTGTACCAACATAACTTTGTTGTTGGCTTAGCGAAGGATTGTCACCTAATAATAATAATTGTTCTCGGTAGGTGATCAATCCTGCATTTTCCATAGCTCCAGCGCTGAAATCAGGCACCGCGACTATATCAAGCTTTTCGTAAGGATATGGCATATCAAAATAAGCTTCTAATGCGGCTAAAATACTTGCGGTATTTGCTAAAGCATATTCCATTTCCTTGCCTTTTCCTTTTGTGGCAATACCACGAAAAGGGATTTCCCGATCACGTATCTTAGAAACTGGAATATTGGTGTAGTTAACGATATCGACTTCGCCAACGACAAAAGCAATTAAGTAAGTAGGCAGTGGTTTAGTGGTGCTAAACGTCAGTTTTTTAAAACCATCACTTAATGATTTTTCATTTATTTGCGGAGTATTCGTAACACCTTGATGATGTGACTTTACCTCTAGTTGAATATCAAAGGGGGTTTTAAATCGTGGTTCATCAAAACTTGGAAAAGCACGACGTGCATCCGTTGCTTCAAATTGACTAAATACATAAGCAAGTCCAGCTTCTTCAACTTTATACAAACCTGCTAAGTCATCCGCTAATTGCCCTGAAAATTCGATAGAAATAATACCGTTTTGAGCCGCTAGCAATTGCGACGACACTAGGCTAACAACACCAGAGTGTCCCATTTCCTCATAAACGAGAGGTAACGTTTCTCCTTGCTCTGACGTAAAGCTTGCAAGGCTAACGTCAAAGTCTTTGCCATGTAACCAAAGCTGTTTGAGATCTTCAGTTAGCGTAACACTTATTGCCACGCTACCTGAAAAACGTCCTTCTTCTGGATTAATACGCAATGATAAATCGTAATGTGTCGGTATAATATTGTCAGGTAACTGTCCTTGTGGTGAAACAGCTTGCTCTGCTAAATCATTTTCATTTTTCCAATTACTGTATTGGTTATACCCCATAACACCAACAATAATAATGACAATGACCAGTAATCCTTTAAATAGCTTTTTCATAATGCTCCTATAGTTTTTATTATTCATTTAACGCAGCTGCGCTTAATTTTATTATTTTTCTATTGATGACAAATCAGATAGTAAAGAATTTACACACGTTTATCTATAAAGAGAGTGAAAACATCAAATCGTGTTTTTCTTCATTAAGGGTGCATATCTTTTTGATGCCATGTGACTTAATACGATTTAGCTAATAAAAAACGCTTATTACCGAAAAATAGATAACATAATGAAAAACAATAGATATTATTAATTTTAAAGTTTTTAGCATAAAGAAAAGACCATCACCCTAACCTTTTTTTAGATCATATGAATAAAAGTCTTACTTGCTACAATGTCTTCAGATTTATTACCCATTCAATAAGGACATCAAATCTCTATTTCTCGTTCTCGCAATAATCAGCACAAAGTTTATATTCCATCCTCTGCGCACTAACCAATATTTATTCGTTAACTTTCCAGTCACTGACGAACTGATCAACCTAAACAAGTAATTAATTGATAAGACCAGTGAACAACCCTAACAAAAATTCTACTCACAATTAGTCTTCCTGACAAAAGAGATTTATTTACCTATATGGTAGCTGACTTACCCATTAACCGTGTATCAAAGAACGGCTTAATGTCGAAAAATTAAAAGCTAAACCTTATCAACCCTTGTATGATTTAATCAGCCGTACTTTTATTGAGTCCGCTAATAAACAGCACTTATTTGAACGTGCTATTTTAGCAAATGGTTTAACACCTATCGTTAGAAGTCGTTTAGAAGAAGATCACAAAGCGGCAGGTGAGTTACAAAAATTAAGCGTCAACCCATTTGAACCCAATAATATCTTTACCCTGCACTTCGATGGCGATTGCTTAGATGATTCAGTACAATTTATGATCATCGCTACAAAAGATTATAAAATGAGCCAAGGATACGGTAAATTCCTTAACTTGGTAGAACAAGCCTTTCGTGCGACGGCTGAAAAACTTAATTATGTAACGACTAAAGAAGAGTCGGTTATTCGTCTGCATCAATACCTTGATTATGACCTTTAAGGGATTTAGAAAAAGATCATAATATAACGTTTGCCGCATTATATTTATAAGCGGCAGATCCCTTTACAAAATGCCTAAATTTGATGTGGTATGGCTATAAAGGAAGTGATAAAATTCTCTTTGTTATTTATGAGCAGAGAAAATTCGTGACATTAAAAAAAAATTTACACCCAAACAACCGTCATAATAACGGTTATGACTTTTTAGCACTCTGCCAAGCATCCCCGGCATTAAAGCCGTTTGTCCATACCAATAAATATCAAAACTTGTCGATAGACTTTGCTGATGCTAACGCGGTAAAAGCACTTAACCAAGCATTATTAAAGCACCATTATCATATTAAGCAATGGGATATTCCAACAGGATATTTATGCCCTCCGATCCCAGGTCGTGTTGACTATATTCACTACCTAGCTGACTTATTATCAGCAACACTTCCAACAACTTTAACCATGGATAAAACGAAAGTCTCTGTGCTTGATATAGGCACCGGTGCAAGTTGCATTTATCCTATTTTAGGGCAGCGTGAATATCAATGGCAGTTTACAGCTAGCGATATAGACCCAACTTCAATTATTGCTGCCCAACATAATATTTCAGCAGATACACAACTAAAAAAATCAATTGTTTTTCGCTCACAGCCCAATGCAGCACAAATCTTTAAGGGCGTTGTTCAAGAAAATGATCGCTTTGAATTAACACTGTGTAACCCACCTTTTCATCGCTCTCTGGCTGAAGCAACCAAAGGTTCTACGCGCAAAGTTAAAAATTTAGCGGCTAATAAAAAAGGTGAGAAAATCGCCTCAAGTGCGAATAAAACTGTACCGTTAAATTTTGGCGGTCAAAATGCTGAATTGTGGTGCCAAGGCGGAGAGCTTTCCTTTATTAATAACATGATAAAAGAGAGTAAGAATATAAAAAATCAAGTACTCTGGTTTACTTGTTTAGTCTCAAAAAAAGAGCATCTAAGCCAACTAAAGCTGTCACTAAAAAAAGCAAATGCTAAGCAAGTAAAGGTTGTTGATATGGCGCAAGGGCAAAAAATCAGTCGTTTTATAGCTTGGAGTTTTTTGGATGAGACTCAACAAAAAAACTGGTTTGATTTGGTTTAAGTTTATCAATGAAAAAAATCAGTCATCGTTTGCAAAAAATAGACCGTATGGTCAGCACTCACTACCAAAGTATTTGGGATTGTTGCTGTGATCACGGTTTTTTGGGATTAACGTTATTAAAACGCCAAGCGGCAGACACCATTCATTTTGTTGATATTGTCCCCTCACTAACAACACACCTTGAATCTGTATTACAACAGCACTTTAGTAGCGACGACTACCTTCATCGCTGGCAGGTACATTGCCTTGACGTCGCAAAACTACCACTAACAAACCAAGACAAACAATTAGTGATCATTGCCGGAGTGGGTGGTCAGTTACTCATTCACTTTATTAAAGAGATCATAAGTCACTTTCAGCAGATAGCACCTGTGAATTCAATCAGTGACATCGAGTTTATGCTTTGTCCGGTGCATTACAATTATCAAGTAAGACAAACGCTGATCGCCGATCACTGTACCTTAATTGATGAATATATCGTAACTGATAACAAGCGTTTCTATGAAGTTATTCATGTAAAAAAAGAATTTGGCATATCTGCCGATATCCATAGACCCTTAAATAAAATATCGCCAACAGGTGATATAATGTGGGACTTGTCGATGAAATCTCATCAGCAATATTTAGCGAAAACTATCAACCATTATCAACGCATGTTACTAGCGAAAAAAAGTGATGAGCAGATAAAAATTAAACATATTATTAAACAATATTCTAACTTGCTCACTTGAGCAGGTTGAAATACATACAACTGACCTTGCCTAAATACCCCCATCCTTGTAGATATCAATTAAACACTTTAATTTATTTTCCTTGCCCGCAACAAAATAAAAAACTCAAAAAAGTGATATAAAAAAGGTCTGCATAAGCAGACCTTCAATAATAGCGCTAGCAACTGTTATAAACTAAACAGTGCCCTTTTCCATTTGGTTTAGCTCGATAGATTTAAATAAAGCAGTAAAGTTACCTTCACCAAAACCTTGATCATCAACGCGTTGGATCATCTCGATAAAAATAGGGCCAAAGATGTTTTTAGTGAATATTTGTAATAAGTACGAATTTTCTTTCTGGCTATCAACAAGAATCTGATGATCTTGAATACGTTTGTGGTCTTCTTTAACCCAAGGGATACGTTTGAAAACATCATCGTAGTATTCAGGGACAATATCAAGCGTATCAATAATATTCTTATCAAGCTTATCTAAAGAGCCAACTAAATCGTCACTGATAAACGCTAGATGTTGAACACCTGGACCATTGTACTCATCTAAGTACTCATCGATTTGATTGTTTTTCTTGCCTTTACCTTCATTAATCGGTAAACAAAAAGTGCCACAAGGTGATGCTAACGCATAAGAAACTAGGGCCGTTTTCTCACCTTTAATATCAAAGTAACGCACATCAGTAAAGCCAAAAATGTCTTTATAGAAATTAGCCCAATGCTCCATAGTACCTTGATGAACATTGTTCGTTAAATGATCAACACGTAAAAAACCTTTATCTTCGTTAATCACTGGAGCGTCAATCGGTTCAAAATCATCTTCGTAGATAGAACCTGGATTTGTCGTTGAGGCTGCAAATTTTTCAATAAAGTAAATTAAGCTGTCGCCAATACCAAAAATAGCGGGGTATGGTAATTTATTTTCTTCATTGGCCGCAGATTTAGCGCCACGCTTAATCGCTTCTTCAAAAGCAAAATCAGCATTATCAACACGCCAGCCCATAGAACAAATAGCAGGACCATGACTTTTAGCAAACTCTTTTGAAAAACCTGCTTTTTCATTATTTAATAAAAAATGAATATCATTTTGATTAAAGTAATCAATATCACGACCTTTAAACGTTTTCGTTTTTGAAAAACCAAAACCATAAAATGCGTTTTCCATAAAATCTGAGTCAGGTGTTGCATATTCAGTGAATTCTATACCACGAAGGTTAAGTGGGTTTTTTACATCTGTCATGTTTATCTCTCTTAAAGAACCATTGTAGGCATTATCACTAGCTTTGCGTCGAAGAGAAAGCGATTAACAAATCTAACAAGGCACTGGCGCGTAACAAAAAATGTACGAGTAATATGCTCGGAATTTATTCGACGTGAGGACAGACCATATAGTACTTACAGAACAGGTGTTCACTTATGTGTACAACTGTATTTCACCGTAAAACATTCACCAGCTTTGGCAAATTACAGGCATAAAAAAAGGTACGATATACGTACCTTTTTATTATTTATTTATCGACTAGCTAGGACGATTAGAACGCTCTTGACGTTTACGAGGACGGTCAGTTGTTGGTGTAGATTCAACCGTCTTAACATCTGAAACCGTAATTTCTAACGATTGACGACGAATTTTAACACGCTTTAATTGGTCAAATGACTTCTCAGGCATGCCTTTTGGTAACTGAACATAAGTATGCTTGTCATGTAAGTTAATAGCACCAATGTAGCTGCTGTCTAATGAGATTTCATTCGCGATTGCGCCAACAATATCACCAGGACGAGCGCCATGCTCTTTACCTACTTCTAAGCGGTATGTCTGCCAATCAACATCAGTACGGTTAACTTTAACTTTACGAGGAGCACGTTCACCACCACGCTCAGCGCCACGTTCATTTCTGCCACCACGACTTTCGTTACGACCACCGCGATCACCACGGTCACTTCGACTATCACTACGTTCACGAGTTTCGCGACGAGGCTTAGGATCTTCTTTTGGTTGTAATGGCTGATTTAATTGTTTTTGGAACAATAAAGCTGCAGCTAAGTCAGTCATAGAAAGCTCTGATTCATTCGCCATAGCTTCAACAATTTCACGCATGTTTGCTAAATCTTTATCTGCAACAATTTGTGCCATTTCAACACGTGTACGTTCAATACGTTTCTTACCAATTTCTTCTATGTTTGGTAATTCATAAGTGTTAATAACACCTGATGTTAAACGTTCATAATGACGTAAAGAGTGCATTTCGCGAGGGCGAACAAATGCAATTGACATACCTTCACGACCGGCACGACCTGTACGACCGATACGGTGAACATAAGCTTCATTGTCACCTGGTAAATCATAGTTAACCACTAAAGAGATACGTGGAATATCTAAGCCACGAGCAACAACGTCTGTTGCTACCAATATAGAAGACTTACCAGACTTCATTTGTTCGATACAACGTTCACGTTGTGCTTGGTTCATGTCGCCGTTCAACGCTAATGCAGGGTAACCAGCACGCTCTAATTGTTCAGCAACTTCTACCGTATCGCTACGAGTACGTACGAAGACTATCATCGCATCGTAATCAACGATTTCAGCTATACGTTCTAAAGCAGTAATTTTACGAATGCCACTCACTTTCCAAGCAAATTGAGAAATATTTGCTTTTGACTGTTTAACGGCAGCAATTTTAATATGTTCTGGATCTTTTAAGAAACGGTTAGCAATTTTACGAATTGCTGGTGGCATAGTTGCAGAGAACAAAGCCATTTGCGTCGTTTCTGGTAAATGGTCAAGTATCCACTGGATGTCTTCAAGGAAACCCATGTTAAGCATCTCGTCAGCTTCATCAAGTACACAAAAAGATAAGTTACCTAGTTTTAGACTTTTACGACGTAAGTGATCCATTAAACGACCAGGTGTTCCAACAACGACTTGAGCGCCACGCTCTAATTGTTGAAATTGTGGTTGGTATGATTGACCACCATATAAAGTAGCAACCAATAAACCTTTCATATTTTTACCAAAGCTTTCGATCGCTTCAGCAACTTGCATTGCTAATTCACGTGTTGGCGCTAAAACCATTAATTGTGGTTTTTTCAATGACACATCAATTTTGGCAAGAGCAGGTAAACCAAAAGCAGCAGTTTTACCTGTACCTGTTTGTGCTTCACCTAATACATCTTTCCCGGCTAATAATGGGGGAATAGTTTTTGCTTGGATATCCGTTGAATTTTCAAAACCAATAGATTTTACAGCAGATAATAAAGTTTCAGGCAAGCCTAAAGAATCAAAGCTCACAGGAGCATCGTTAGAAGTAGTCATAAATTTTGTCTTCTCTTGTGGCGGAATAGATTAAAAATAACCAAAACATTCCGCGTTATATACGAGGAAACCACCAGGAAGACTTAAGGCACGTTCACTAAAGAACATAGGGCTAATAATGAATATTAGCTAAGAAGTCTATTGGGCGGAAAACCCCACTCATTTCGTATAACCGGTGTGAAAGATATAATTCAAGTCAGAATCACCGTTAACGAGGCGCGCATTATACTGACATTTATTCATTGTTCAAGTAATATATATCAATTCGTTCAAAAAACACTCGAAAAAGTGTATTTACTCCAAATACAATAAATAATAGGGTTGGCGAGTTGATTCTTTAAAATGGAACCCAATGCTTAAAGGATAAATACAGATAAATTTCCTCCATAGCCTGTAATATATTGGTGGGACTATGTAAGTATTAACATACCTTTATATAAGAACAGGCCAGTAGTTTATATGTGTGGCCTGTATTAGCGTCGTTCAAAGGCAGATGATATTTTAATTATTCGTCAGTGCCATTTAACAAATCAGAAAAAAGAGACAGTTTATTTAAGACCAAGCCATGAATCGATTTTCGAGGATAACGCCCTGTTCTACTAATTTCTCCAGCAGGTTCGTTCATGAGTAATTCTAGCGCTTGGTCAATATCTTCAACGGCATAAATGGCAAATTGATTATTTTTAACCGCTTCTATTACATCATCAGCTAGCATAAGGTTGTTGACATTAGTACGAGGAATAATAACCCCTTGCTTCCCAGTTAAACCTTCGTCTTGACATAAACGATAGAAACCTTCAATTTTTTCATTAACGCCGCCAATAGATTGCACACCTCCGTGCTGATTAATCGACCCAGTAATAGCAAGACCTTGTTGAATAGGCAGTAACGAGATAGCAGAAATGAGTGCACAAAGCTCAGCCATTGAGGCACTGTCGCCATCAATATGTCCATAAGACTGTTCAATAGCCAAATTAGCTGAAATTGACACGGGGAATCCTTGGCCATATTTATGCCCTAAATATCCGGTGAGTAATAGCACTCCTTTGGAATGAATAGACTTACCTAAATCAACTTCTCGCTCGATATCGGTAACCCCTTCGCTACCGGCATAAACCGTTGCCGTAATTCGTGCTGGCGTACCAAAAACACTGTCCCCTATTTCTAGCACCGTTAAACCATTAACCTTGCCGATATGATGACCTTCAGTATCAATGAGGACTTGCTTTTCTTTTATTTCACCTAACCATGCCTCGCTCATTCGGCCTGTTCTGCGTTGTTTGGCCGCGAGTGCTAAGGCGACATGATTTGCCGTTAGCTCGCCTTGACTCCCTGCTTGCTTCCATAAGTAGAAAGCTTCATCAAGCAAATCGTTTACTTGGACAATATTGGCTGAAATTTTTTGTTGATGCTCTGCGCGTCTTAGTGCATAACGCACTAACTCTAATACGGCTTCATTACTCACATGTGGGTAATTATATTTGTAAGCACGCTGGCGTATTAAATGAGCATAATCATTGAGATTATCTTCATTGCTTTCAAGATATTGATCAAAATCAGCTAAGACACGAAATAATTCGGTAAACTCTTGATCGTAGTCTTGCAGCATATAATAAATTTCAGGATCACCGAGTAATATCACCTTAACGTTTAATGGTATTTTTTCAGGTTGTAAACTAAACGAACCCGGTTGACTATATTCGGAATAAGGATTTTCAATGGTAATTTCTTGAGACTTAAGCGCTAACTTTAACCGAGCCCACACAAGCGGTTGGTTGAGGAGTTTATCTGCCTCTAAAATTAAATAACCGCCGTTAGCTTTATGCAGCGCCCCTGCTCTTATTAATCGATAGCTGGTATAGGTACTTCCTTGAAAACTTGCAAAGTCGACGTGACCAAATAAATTTTGAAAAGTCGGATTTTGCTCATAAATAACCGGAGCACCAGCATCGGGTTCTCGCGAAACTAATAAATTAGGCAAAAATTGCTCAACCATTAATTTTCGAGCATCGTTGTCGTTTCTATTTTCAACACTTTCATCAACAAGAATTTCTAAAACTGTATCAACCACATGACTTTTAACTTTTGATAGGTACTTCAGCACACCAATATTACTGGCAAATTCAAGCTCTAATTCTTTTAAGAATGGACGGATGGCTTGTTCAGCTGTTTCATTTTTTAACTTGCGTAACTTATCAGAAGAAATCCGTTTCCATTGTGGTAATTCAATAAGCTTCTCAGACAGAAGGTTCTCTAACTTTTCTAACAATAAATAAAAATCAGCTCGTTTTCCTTCGTCTAATCCCGCGAACTCTTTGTCATTTAAAGGTTTACCGTCAACTAAAGGTGAAAAACCAATTTCGCCACTTTCTTCATAAAGTAAAACATTATCTTTTAAAGCACTCTCTTCTACTTCAGTAATAGCTTGATCGTATTTTTTATTAAACGCTCTATCTACAGCTGATTTTTGTCGCTGATAGCTTGGATTGTCAAAAATCTCTGGAAATAAGTCTAATAACTCATCAATAAAAGTATTGATACGAGCCAGCAGTTGTTTGCCATCACCGGGGCTTACATAAAGTTTATGAGGAGCATGAACGTCATCAAAGTTATTGATGTAACACCATTCATACGGGGTTTCTTTATTTCCAGCCGTTGTCGCTAACATTTGCTTGATTAAGGTTTGTCGGCCAGTGCCATGCTCCCCCATTGCAAAAACATTAAAACCAAGAGCCTCCATTGACAAACCAAATTCAAGCGCTTCTTTAGCACGAGCATGACCAATAATAATTTGTTCAACATCAGGTGTAACTTCAGCATAAGAGAACTGCTCAGCAGATAACTGAGCAGTGAGTTTTTCAATGGGTAAACGCGTGACTGAAGACGTTAACTTAACGGAAGAAGGCATACAATATCTCACTGATAACGCTTAAAAAAAAAGCGTGTGCTGGTTAATAAATTTAATATTGACAGTGTACGCTGATTTTAAATAATTAGTAAATTTTAGTCGTATTTCATCCTTGATATTAAGGAGAAAAAGGTAGCCGAATGAAGGTTCCACTACCACAAACAAAACAATCAGCTACATCAGAGGCATGATTATAAGTTATTTTTTCTTTACAGTTTTGACATTCTAATAAACCAAAACCAATAAAGTCACCACTTTTATATTCACCATGATGCTTAAAGTCATCATCAAGCTCTGACCATTCAACTTGTGACTTATCAGTGATCGATTGCATATTTTGCCAGAAAGATTCATTTAATAAGCCTAAATAGAGTGAATGTTTAGCTTGTGCTTCGTTTTGCGTAATAAATTCTTTTAAATCAAGGCGTAAGTTATTAACGAACTGCTTAACCTTCTCTTCAGGTAATTCCTCTGCCGCTTTAAGGTATAACTTACTGTGTTCAACGCCCTCAACAATATCAGTAATTTCATGCTGATTAACGTCCTCAGCCCAGGTAACTAACGCTTGGTACAGATCTTGAAAAACACTATTTTTTGATTTCATAATAGACTCCTTGATGATTTATATTAAGTATAGTCGTAACATAATTTATAGAAAAAATTAATCACATAAACTTGTTAAAACTAAGACATATAGCGGTAACACACTAATATCCTGAAAACAGTATCTTGATGTGACACAGGTATATAAGGTATTCTATCGCCATTATTTTTATGCGTTCATGATCGCGGTCAATTTATATCGACAAGCTAATGAACACCACATTCTAAAGTGTTTGAGAAATCTTTAATGGAATCCATTTACAACCCCCAAGCTATCGAAGCGCAAGTTCAGCAATTTTGGACTGAAAACAATACCTTTAAAGCCGAAGAAAAGCCCGGCCAAGAAAAATTCTACTGTCTTGCTATGTTCCCTTATCCTAGTGGACGTTTACATATGGGGCACGTGCGTAATTATAGTTTAGGCGATGTTATTTCTCGCTATCAACGCTTGCAAGGTAAAAACGTTATGCAACCTATGGGTTGGGATGCATTTGGTTTACCTGCAGAAAATGCCGCAATTAAAAACAAAACAGCGCCAGCAAAATGGACCTATGAAAATATTGATTACATGCGTAACCAATTAAAGTCATTAGGCTTTGCATACGACTGGAGTCGTGAATTAGCAACCTGTAAAAAAGATTATTATAAGTGGGAACAATGGTTCTTTACGCAGCTTTATGAAAAAGGTTTAGTTTACAAAAAGAATGCTACGGTAAATTGGGACCCTGTTGACCAAACAGTGCTTGCCAATGAACAAGTTATTGACGGCCGTGGTTGGCGTTCAGGTGCCCTGGTTGAACGAAAAGAGATTCCGCAGTGGTTTATAAAAATCACTGATTATGCTGAAGAGTTATTAACAGATTTAGACCAACTGACGGAATGGCCTGAACAAGTTAAAACCATGCAACGTAACTGGATTGGTCGCAGCGAAGGCATTGAGATGACCTTCCAAGTTGAAGGTTCAGACGAAAGTTTTGATATCTACACGACACGCCCCGATACATTAATGGGTGTCACTTACGTCGCACTTGCCGCGCAACACCCGTTGGCATTAGCTGCTGCTAAAAATAACAGCGCATTAAGCGATTTTATTGCTGAATGTAAAACAAATAAATCTACCGAAGCTGACATGGCGACGATGGAGAAAAAAGGTGCTGACACTGGCCTTAAAGCCATTCACCCTTTAACCGGTGAAATTGTGCCAATTTGGGCCGCAAATTTTGTTTTAATGGATTACGGATCAGGCGCTGTGATGTCTGTACCTGGACACGACCAACGTGACTTTGAATTTGCCACTAAATACAACTTAGCCATAACCCAAGTTATTGCCGGCACAGAAAGTGACGATTTTAGTCAAGCGGCGATCACCGAAAAAGGCACGTTAATTAATTCTGGTGAATTTGACGGTTTAGAATATGAAGCGGCTTTTAAAGCGATTTCAGAAAAACTGATCAGCGAAAACAAAGGCAGTGTAAAAGTTAATTATCGTTTACGTGATTGGGGCGTTTCTCGACAACGCTATTGGGGTACACCTATTCCAATGATGCACTTAGCTAATGGAGAATCTGTAGCTGTGCCTGTTGACCAACTCCCGGTTGAGTTACCTGAAGATGTCATCATGAATGGTGTAACGTCACCGATTAAAGACAACCCTGAGTGGGCAAAAACCACTTATAATGGCGAAGAGGCATTTCGTGAAACTGATACTTTTGATACCTTTATGGAATCGTCTTGGTATTATGCGCGTTACTGTTCACCAAATGACGACACGCAGATGCTCGATCCTGCTAAAGCAAATTATTGGTTACCTGTTGACCAATACATTGGTGGTATTGAACATGCTATTTTACATTTATTGTATGCACGCTTTTTCCATAAATTATTACGTGACGCAGGTTTAGTAAACTGTGACGAACCGTTTAAAAAGTTATTATGCCAAGGCATGGTATTGGCTGACACTTATTATCGTGAAGCGGAAAATGGCGGACAAGATTGGATTTCACCTACTGATGTAGACGTTGAGCGTGACGAAAAAGGCGCAGTAACTGCAGCGATTAGCAAGCTTGATGGCCAACCTGTTATTTCTGCAGGCATGAGCAAAATGTCAAAGTCTAAAAACAACGGCATCGACCCACAAGAGGTTATCGGTAAATATGGCGCAGATACCGTGCGTTTATTCATTATGTTTACGTCTCCGCCAGAGCAAACGTTAGAATGGTCTGACTCAGGTGTTGAAGGCGCACACCGCTTCTTAAAACGTGTTTGGAAACTTGCCTTTGATTTTAGCGAACAAGCCAAAGAACACGGCAAAATTCCTGCGTTAAGCCAATTAACCTTGAATGGCGCGCAGAAAAAATTACGCCGTGAGTTACATAAAACAATAGCGAAAGTGAGTGATGACATTGGCCGCAGAAATACCTTTAATACCGCTATCGCTTCAATTATGGAATTAATGAACCATTTGTCGAAAGCTAAATTAAACACGGTTGAAGACAGAGCTGTCATGCAAGAAGCAGTTCGTGCCGTGATTGTTATGCTAACGCCAATTACGCCTCACATGTGTCACGAGGTTTGGAAAACATTAGGTGATGATAAAAGCAATAACGCCTCAATTGAAGAAGCGTCTTGGCCAATCGTTGATGAAAGTGCTTTAGTTGAAGATGAAAAATTAATCATTGTTCAAGTCAACGGTAAAGTACGTGCAAAAATTACCGTTTCAGCAACAGCAAGCAAAGAAGAAGTTGAAGCTTTAGGCCTAGGCGACGAAACAGTAACCCGTTTTATTGATGACAAAACGATACGTAAAGTCATTTACATACCCGGTAAACTTTTAAACATTGTTGCTAACTAATAGCCTAAAGGTCAAAAACATGAGCTACACTCACAGATCAATTACAAAGTACAAAGCACATTTAGTGATGGCTTTTTTTGCTTTATCAACCTTGTTTTTGTCAAGTTGTGGCTTTGCTTTACGCGGTGACTATTTATTGTCACCGCAACTACAAACCTTACATTTAACTTCAGAAGATAAATTTGGCGAGCTTACTCGCCAAGTTAAACAACATCTGAGCTTAAATAAGATAACGTTAGTTTCAAGCGCTGCCGAAAATGTCCCACAACTTAAACTGTTAAAAGACACTTTAAATCGTCGTACACTCTCAGTTTTTCCGAATGGGCAAGTAGCTGAATACGAATTAATTTATACGGTTCGTTATCAACTGGCGCTTTCACAAAGTGATATTCGGTCTTACGTGTTTGAGCTTAACCGTGATTATCAAGACGACCCCAATGTTGCCCTGGCTAAAAGTCGTGAACTCGACTTAATGGTCAGTGAAATGCGTAAACAAGCCGCTAATAAAATTTTACGCGATCTCTCTACGATTAAGATCTAATGCGTATTTATCATAACCAATTAGCTAACACACTCAATCAAGGCTTTAAGCCTGTGTGGTTAGTTTTTGGTGATGAACCTTGGCAAAAAAACGATAGCTTAAACACCATAAAACTACATTGTCAGCAACAAGGCTTTAGTGAAGTGATTCGCCTAACTGCAGACGACAAGTTTGACTGGAATATATTGGTTGAAGAATATCAAGCAATGAGCTTGTTTGCTGCACAACGTATCATTGAAATAGAGTTAGTCACGGGAAAAATAGCCGAAGCGGGCAGTAAAATATTACTCAAGCTGAGTGAAAAATTCCATCGTGATGTACAACTTATCTTTCATGGTCCTAAAATCGATGCTGCAGGTCAAAAGCGGAAGTGGTTTAAAACGCTAGAACAATTAGGTTGCTTTTTACCCCTTTACGATATCGAAGGTCGCCAACTTCAACAATGGCTAAACCAACAAATAAAACAGCACAAGTTAACTATTCATCACGATGTTATACCACTGATGATAGAGTTATTTGAAGGTAATTTACCCGCTTTAGAACAAGAATTACAAAAGTTTTCATTACTCTTTGGCTCTCAACTGATCACCGCTGAGGATGCAGAAAAATTATTAATTAAACAAGCAAAGTTTAACCCTTTTCAAGTGGTTGACACTTTACTCAGTGGTAACCTTACCAAATGCGTTACCATGCTAGATCAACTTCAACATGAAGGAGTAGCGGTTGGCCAGCTTGTTTGGTTTCTTCACAAAGAAATCACCCAGTTATCAGCGATGTTGGAACAAATTGAACAGGGTGAAAGCATTGATAGCATCTATAAAAAATACCGTGTATGGGATAAAAAGAAGCCCCTTTACCAGTACGCACTGACTCATATCACCCGCGACAATATTAACCAAGCCCAAGCGCGTTTAGCTCAAACAGATTTAATCAGTAAAACCAGTAGTGATTTTAACCCTTTTATATTATTGGCTGATGTTTGTATAAGCCTATATCATGGGCAAACCACAAAAAAATTCAATCTTGATTATGAATTTGGATAAGCATCTGCCAGCAGATAAGAAAAACATCGCTATTATGGGGGGAACATTTGACCCTATTCACAATGGGCATGTAGAAACAGCAAAAGAAACAGCAAAATGGCTTAATGTCGAACAGCTTTTTTTCCTCCCTGCTCATATACCACCTCATAAAAACACCACCACGACCAGTGCGCGTCACCGAGCCGCCATGGTAGAGCTTATTTGCCAGCAACAGACATTATTTCAACTGGATAATCGTGAACTCAAACGCCATACCGCCTCTTATACGGTCACGAGCTTACAAGAAATTAAAGAAGAGCGACCTAATAGCAGAGTCTTTTTTATAATCGGCATGGATTCACTCCTTAATTTTACGCAGTGGTATCAATGGCAAACTATTCTTTCTTTGTGCCATATTGTGGTAAATATTCGTCCTGGTTATCAATTAAATCAAATTAATATCGCTACTCAGCAATTATTACAAAACCACCAAGTAAATGATCTGAACGAAATAAAACAACAAACTTCCGGTGGCATTATTTTCCATCAAAACCAGTCGCTTAATATATCTTCGAGCGAAATAAGACAACAACTTTTGGACAAAAAAAGTCACAATAATCAGCTAGCAGAATGTGTGCATGATTATATTATTGAAAAAAAACTCTATCAAAAATAATTTGATAGTTAACCTGCAGAATAAATGATGATATTATAACGCATTATTATTTACACTAAGAGTATTCCCCTTGCAAGTTGAAGCGTTAAAGGCATTTGTTATTGAAAAAATTGAAGAAATGAAAGGTCGTGACATCACGACTTTAGACATCGCCAAAAAATCAGGTTTTGCTGATTACATGGTTGTCTGTTCGGGTAACTCAAATCGCCATGTAAAATCTATTGCACACTCGGTTGCTGTCGAATGTCGCGCTAAAGGCCTGGAACCATTGGGCATTGAAGGTAATGACATTGGAGAATGGGCGTTAGTTGATTTAGGCAATGTAATTGTTCACGTAATGACAGACGAAATTCGTGACCGTTACCAGCTAGAAGAATTGTGGAACTAAACGAGTAGTGAAGGTAAACTAAACTATTATGCGGCTTACCTTATATGCTGTTGGCAATAAAATGCCAGCATGGGTTACTCAAGGCTTTAACGAATATTGTCGTCGATTTCCTCGAGATATGTCGTTTCATTTAGTAGAAATCCCGCCGGGTAAACGCGGTAAAAATGCTGATATTGCTCGTATTCTAGAAAAAGAAGGCGAACTGTTATTAAGCGCAATTCCCAGAGGTAATCGAATTGTTACGCTTGAAGTGGAAGGTAAACCGTGGACAACACCACAACTTGCCCAACAACTTAAGCGTTGGCAATTAGACAGTCGCGATGTTGCTTTACTGATAGGGGGTCCTGAAGGTTTGGCGCCAGCGTGTATTAAAGCTTCGGAGCAAAAATGGTCTTTATCTACACTGACTTTACCCCATCCTATGGTTCGTATTGTTGTTGCTGAAAGTTTATATCGTGCGTGGAGCATTAATAATAACCACCCATATCACCGAGAATAGTAATGGCTTCGAACAAACGTGTTGCTATTCGAAATCACTCGGCTGAAGCTAATTTATTTGCTCGCAGAACATTCATCGCATTTGTTGGTATCCTCGTTTTATTATTGATTTTATTTAGTAATATTTATGATTTAGAAATTAATTCTTATGAAAAATACCAAACACGGTCTAATTCAAACCGTATAAAACTCCTGCCCGTAGCACCAAACCGCGGAATTATCTACGACCGAAATGGCGTTCTACTTGCCGATAACAAACCCGTATATTCATTAGAGATTATTGCTGAACAAACGACTGACTTAAAAAAACATATTGCCGAAATCAGTGAATTACTTGATATCAGCGAAGAAAAACAGCAAAAGCTCTTTAAAGCCCTTAAAAGTAAACGACGCTTTAAACCCATAGAGCTTCACTCGAGATTAAGCGCACAACAAGTCGCTCTTTTTTCTGTTAACCAACACCGATTCCCTGGCTTTTTTATTGATGCTCGCCTTAAGCGCTACTATCCTTTTGGTGATTTAACGACGCATTCACTGGGCTATGTTGCACGTATCAACCGTAAAGACTCAATTCGCTTAGACGAGCAAAATTTAGCAGAAGATTACGCAGCAACGCGTAATATAGGTAAGCTAGGTTTAGAGAGGTATTATGAAAAATTACTGCATGGCACTATTGGACATCAAGAAGTTGAAATAAATAATCAAGGTCGCGTAATAAGAACACTTGACTACACGCCGCCAATTTCAGGACAAAATTTAACCCTGAGTATAGATATTGAACTACAAATGATCGCGAAACGCGCCTTAGCAGGTAAGCGCGGTGCGGTTGTAGCGATGGATCCGCGCAGTGGTGAAATACTCGCTATGTATTCAAACCCCAGTTACGATGGTAATTTATTTGTTCATGGTATCAGTAGTAGAAATTATCGTAAATTACTTAACCCCAAAAACAATCGCCCTTTGCTTAATCGCAGTGTACAAGGTTACCCTCCAGCTTCAACCGTTAAGCCTTTACTAGCCTTAACTGGTCTAGAAGAAAATGTTATCACGCAAACGTCACGTTTTTACGATCCTGGCTGGTTCCAACTTAAAGGTCTTGAGCACAAATATCGTGATTGGTGGGCACCAGGACATGGTTGGGTTGATTTAAATAAAGCCATTGAACATTCTTGTAACGTGTACTTTTATAATTTAGCCTATAAATTAGGTATAGACAGCATTACCGACATGATGGAAAAATTTGGTTTTGGTGATTATACCGGTGTTGACATATTGGAGGATAGCCGCGCTATTTTACCTGGCAGGGAAACTAAACGTAATCGTTACAATAAACCTTGGTATACCGGCGATACCATTTCTATTGGTATAGGACAGGGGTACTGGACAGTAACACCTTTACAATTAGCACAAGCTATCTCTATTTTAGCAAACAAAGGTGAAATAAAAATTCCACATTTTTTACGTTCAACAGCGGAGCTAGTCAGCGAAAATATCCAAGAAGAAAGGTCAAACACCGATGAGATTATTAAAACTGGAAGTGATGTCAATATCGTTACTAAAATGATCACTAAGATGACAGAATATGACGATAAACCACCGATTATTTTAAAAGACAATAAACACTGGAATTTAGTGCTTGATGCTATGCATAATACCGCACAAAGAGCTTATCCCGCCTTTCGAGGGACTCATTATGATGCGGCAGGGAAATCAGGTACGGCTCAGCTAATTTCAAAGAAACAAGATGAAAAATATGATGCAGAATCAACGAAAGAAAAACAACGAAACAATGCAATGTTCGTTGCCTTTGCTCCCTATGAAAACCCAGAAATAGTAGTTTCTGTTGTTGTAGAAAATGTTTTAGAAGGCGGTGGTGGCACTAACGCAGGGCCAGTAGCACGCCAAGTAATGGATCAATATTTTGGTGACAGAAACATCATCAGTACAGATAAAAACAAGCACCCTCAACACACCAATGTTTATGGTATAGACAAAAAAATAGGGCCTAACTAGTGCGTAATATTGGGCATGATCAACAAAAACTACGAAGTTTTTGGCAAAGAATTCACATTGATGTACCATTGTTGCTGGGCATAATTGCGTTAATGATTTTAGGTTTATTTGTTGTTTATAGCGCAGGTGGCCAAGAAATGGCGATTGTTTATCGTCAAATAACTCGCCTAGGCATTGCCTTGTTAGTGATGTTTACTATTGCTCAAATTCCCCCTCTTGCTTATCAAAAGTGGGCAGTGCCTGTATTTGTTTTAGGTTTACTTCTTTTAGTTGCCGTATTACTAATTGGTCATGTTGGTAAAGGTGCACAGCGCTGGTTAGATGTGGGTTTTATGAAGTTTCAACCTTCAGAAATAATGAAGCTTATTGTCCCTATAATGATCGCTTGGTATGTTAGTCAGTTCGACTTACCTGCCAAAACATCAAAAATAATAATGGCATTTATATTGGTTTTAATCCCAACATTATTAATTGCTAAGCAACCTGATTTAGGTACCTCTTTATTGATCGCAAGTTCAGGTATTTTTGTCATATTTCTTGCGGGGGCCAGCTGGAAACTCATCAGTGTTTGCGCAGGTTTAGTCTCAGCATTTATTCCTGTTTTATGGTTCTTCCTAATGAAACCTTATCAAAAACAGAGAGTAACAACCTTTTTGAATCCTGAACAAGATCCTTTAGGCTCAGGGTATCAAATTATTCAATCGAAAATAGCAATAGGCTCTGGTGGCTTTGACGGTAAAGGCTGGCTACAAGGCACACAGTCGCAGTTAGAGTTTTTACCTGAGCGACACACTGACTTTATTTTTGCCGTATTCAGTGAAGAGTTTGGCTTTGTTGGTGTATCAGTCTTACTCAGTGTGTATCTAATGATAGTAATGCGAGGTTTATGGATTGCTGTACATGCCGATCACGCATTCACAAAATTATTAGCTGGTAGCATTACCTTAACTTTTTTCGTTTATGTCTTTGTGAACATAGGCATGGTTTCTGGTTTATTGCCCGTTGTAGGTGTCCCTTTACCTTTAATTAGTTATGGCGGAACATCAATGGTGACATTACTCGCAGGTTTTGGCATTCTAATGGCTGTTAGTACTCATAAGCGTTTTATCGCTTAAATTCATTGATAACATCATAAGATAAATCGACAGTGCAAAAAATAATTCTACTCATCATAATATTAACCCTACTCTCTGCTTGTAGTATGAATACAGGCCGCTATCAACAAAAAAGTGATAGCAAGCCAACACGTTCGCCCTCGGTAAGTGAGCTTGTTGATATAACACCAAGAGCAGAAGCCCATAGTAGAGGTGGCAATAGAAGCCAGTATCAAGTGCGTGGCAAAACTTATTCGGTATTAAAAAGTGCTGAAAATTTTAGCCAAACAGGTATTGCCTCTTGGTATGGCGAAAAATTTCATGGTCACTTAACGTCAAATGGTGAAATTTATAATATGTACGCGATGAGTGCGGCACATAAAAATTTACCGTTGCCCACATATTTAAAAGTAACGAATAACGCAAATAATCGTTCCGTTATTGTTAGGGTCAATGACAGGGGGCCGTTTCATCAAAACCGTATTATTGATTTATCGTATAGTGCGGCCTATAAACTCGATATGATGAAAACAGGCGTAGCGAATGTGACGGTTACCGCTATTACCGATTTTTCATTACCTGAAGAGAAACAAGTAATTCCTGCTGTTCTAACAACCTCCGAAATTAGTGAAGAGCGTAAATATATTCAAGTTTTTGCCACTAAAAATGAGCAACTTGCCAATGAAACAGCACAAACACTGCAAAACTTGTATCAAGTCAATACGATTACCCCAAAGAACAATGATATTTTCCGTGTACAAATGGGCCCATTTACTGATGTGGAAGCATTAAATACCATCCTAATAAGCTTACAAAAAACAGCCTATCCCAGTGCATTTAGCTTGAAATAATTATTCGTAACCATTTGCCACGATACCAAGATAGTAATCAGTAATAAAGATGGTATACTGCTGAAAAATCCTCCTTTTATCATTCAGTTTCGTAGGAATATTATGACTTACCCATTAGCTAAAAAAACAGCTAAAACTTCAAAAAAACTTCTCTGCCTTTTCGGTGCCTTTGCTTTAACAGTTTCTTCTTTCTCTCAAGCATTAACTATCACCCCATCACCACCAGAAGTAAAAGCAAAAGGTCATATATTGATTGACTTCACCACAGGTAAAGTTCTTGCTCAAGGTAATGCCGATGCTCTGTTAGCCCCAGCTAGCTTAACAAAGATGATGACCAGTTATATCATAGGTAAAGAATTAGACAGTGGCAATATCAATAACAGTGACTTAGTAAAAATTAGTGAAAAAGCTTGGGCTAAAAATTTCCCTGGTTCATCACTTATGTTTATTGAGGTAGGTACAGAAGTTTCAGTAGAATTACTCAATCAAGGTATTATTGTTGCTTCAGGTAATGATGCTTGTGTTGCTATGGCAGAACATATAGCCGGTAGCGAAGGTCAATTTGCTCAATTAATGAATGGCCATGCTGAACAACTAGGGATGAACAGTAGCTACTTTGAAAATAGCCACGGGCTTGATAGCCAAGAACATAAAACAACACCTCGCGATATGGCAACACTTGCCATAGCACTTATTCGCGATGTTCCAGAAGAATATAAAATTTATAGCCAAAAAACCTTTAGCTATAACAATATTAAACAATACAACCGTAATAATTTATTATGGGATAAAAGCATGAATGTTGACGGTTTAAAAACAGGTCATACTTCACAGGCGGGTTACAGCTTAGTTTCTTCAGCTACTAAAGGCGGAATGCGCTTAGTGAGTGTGGTAATGGGTACCGATAGTGAGCGTGCGAGAAAAGTTGAAAGTAAGAAGCTACTCAATTATGGTTTCCGTTTCTTTGAAACCTACACTCCTTATAAAGCCGGCGAAAAATTTACTACCAACCGCATATGGATGGGCGATGTAAAAGAAGTTGATTTAGGTATATCACTTGATACACCCATCACTATACCTCGTGGACAGCGAAAAAATCTAGCCGCAAGTTTTGAGCTAGATCAGCAATTAGAAGCTCCTTTAGCTAAAGGTACTGTTGTTGGAAAGTTATTTCTACGACTAGAAGGTGAGGACATTGCAGAATACCCCTTAGTCACTTTGCAAGAAGTCAATGAAGGTGGCCTGTTTAGTAAACTAATGGATTATATAAAACTACAATTCGTTAACTAATTAAGAAACATAAACTCCTTTCTTATGAAACTCGGCTGCTGCCGAGTTTTTTATTATCAATATCATGACCTTAATAAAAGCCATCAATACAATGATCACATTCTATTTAAATAATGATAAAATACCCCAATATAGACTATTAACCCAATGATAAAGGTCTCATTAAATTGATGTACTTATTATGTGTAATAAAAATAAATTTGCACAAGGCGCTTCATTGACTAATAGCCTGTTATTAGCATTGAAAAGAATAAAGTTTTATAGTTATTTACCCGCGCAATTGGTCAATAGTTTAATGAAATGAGTATCACAGTATTATTTTAGAGAGTAAACATGAAAACCAAGTTTGATGAATTATTAGAATTTCCAACCGTACTTAACTTTAAAGTGATGGGCGTTGCTTGCGACGAATTGCCTGATTTAGTGATTAATGAGCTACAAAAGCATGCACCTGGTGATTATTCCCCTAAAATAAAAGCCAGTTCAAAAGGAACTTACCAATCTCTTTCTATCGCTGTTACGGTAACAAGTAAAGAGCACATCGAAACTATTTACACAAAACTAACGGCTATTGAAATAGTCCGCTACGTTTTATAACAACATTTACCACTTATAGTGTAACGATAATAACCTTAGTATTTATCCGGTGTATTCCTATTATTATTTGGATATAATCCATATCAATAGAATTAAGTGAAGTATAAACTTGAAAAATTCGTTAATCATTCGACAACTTGCCACTATGGACTACACAACCGTTTGGCAAGCGATGCAAAAATTCACTGATGATCGCAACGACACCACTCAAGACGAACTTTGGTTAGTAGAGCACCCTGCTGTTTTTACACAAGGCCAAGCAGGTAAAGAAGAGCACCTACTCATGCCTGGCGATATTGAAGTTGTCAAAGTGGATCGTGGTGGACAAGTGACTTATCACGGTCCTGGTCAACAAGTTATCTATTTTATGATTAATTTACGTCGCAGAAAAATGGGTGTCCGTGATCTTGTCACCTTACTTGAAGATGGGTTAATTACCGCATTAGCCGATTTTAATATTATCGCAAAAGCCAAACCTGATGCGCCCGGCGTTTACGTCGATGAAAAGAAAATAGCGTCCTTGGGTTTAAGAGTTCGCAAGGGCTGCTCTTTTCACGGCCTAGCACTGAATGTAAATATGGACTTATCGCCATTTCTTCGAATAAACCCTTGCGGTTACCAAGGGCTTGAAATGGTGCAAACAGCCGATATCAGTCAATTAACAGATACAGCTCAAGCAGGTGAATCCTTAGTGGGACACCTCGCTAAATTATTAAATACCAATAACATCAGTTATAAAACTGGTTGGGACGAAATCAATGACCACTAAAACAACTCGAGTTATCCCTGGCACAAAAATGCGCGATGCTGAAAAAATGGCGCATATCCCCATTCAAATTGTGCCTTCAGAGCGTGAAACCATGCTGAGAAAGCCAAAATGGTTACGTATTAAGCTGCCTCGTACAACAGACCGAATCGACAGTATAAAAGCTGCACTACGCAAGCATGATTTACATTCGGTATGTGAAGAAGCCTCTTGCCCAAACTTATCGGAATGTTTTAATCACGGTACCGCAACCTTTATGATTTTAGGCGACATCTGTACACGTCGCTGTCCATTTTGTGATGTTGGCCACGGTCGACCTTTAAAACCTAAAGTTGATGAAGCTCAAAAGCTAGCATTAACACTTAAAGACATGAAGCTAAAATATGTCGTGATCACCTCGGTTGACCGTGATGATTTACGTGATGGTGGCGCTCAACAGTTTGCTGATTGTATTAGTGAAATAGCCATACATGCTCCAAATACTAAAGTGGAAATTTTAGTCCCTGATTTTCGTGGTCGCATGGACCGTGCATTAGAAATTTTGAATGCCAAACCACCACATGTATTTAATCATAACTTAGAAACTGCGCCACGCTTATATACAAAAGCACGTCCGGGTGCAAACTATCAGTGGTCATTAGACTTGCTGAAAAAATTTGGAGAGGCTAATCCAAAAGTACCAACAAAATCAGGCTTAATGGTTGGTTTAGGTGAAACTGATGAAGAGATTTTACAAGTAATGCGTGACTTACGTAGTCATGGTGTAACGATGTTAACTATTGGTCAATACTTGCAACCCAGTAAACATCATTTACCTGTAGAGCGCTACGTACATCCAGATGTTTTTGATATGTATCAAGCTGAAGCGATTAAGATGGGCTTTGAACACGCCGCCTGTGGACCTCTTGTACGCTCAAGTTATCATGCCGATAAACAAGCGGCAGGTGAAGAAGTTAAGTAATACTGTTTAAGAATAAACTAAAGCCTGAATTTATTGGTAAATTCAGGCTTTAACGCTAATATCTCCCCTCATCATTAAATAATTAAACCCTCAATTTATTTATAATTCCTTGATTATATTTGTAAAAAAAAATTTAAAGTCTCCCTTTCAATTTTAATAATCAAAAAACACTCGAATTATTCTTGTACTGATCAATAAAATAGATGTACCATTACCACACACGGAACAACTGGAACATAAAGAAAAGATGGAAATTACCATTGATATAGAAGATCCAATACCTTTATTTACTCAACTCGTTGAGCAAATAAAGGCAGCAATCATCGAGAGTAAAATTAAACCAGGTGACTCGCTGCCTTCTATTAGGCAGCTAGCGAATGATTTAGAGCTCAATAGTAAGACGGTTGCTAAAGCGTATAAGTTATTGGAGCGCGACTTAGTCATTCAAAGCAGAGGTTATCGGGGGACATTTGTTCATCCTGAAGCGCTAATAAATAGCAAAATGGATTTAAATGCTGACGTTATAGCCCAGTTGAACTTCGCAATTTCAGCATGTAAAAAAGCTGGCGTTACCGACTCAGAAATACGTATTGCATTTAGCTGTGCAATGAACAGCAAAAACAATTAAGGAGAAGAAAATGTCAATTAACATTTTATTTTACGCTTTATTTTTAAGCCAGATTATACTCATTTCATATTACTACCCTAAACAAATTATCAACCGAATTGAGGGCGTTTTAAAAAAATTCCCGCCTGAGGACTACCCAAAGCTTTATCCTGAATCTACCGAAAAAGTCATTGCGGCTAAAGCTCGCTATAAATTACTCAATCAAATAATATTCTTTGCGGGTCTAGCGCTGATGGGAGTTTATGCGCTTATGTCGACCGAATATGATAGCAACCAAAAGTTTGCCGAAGGCTTACCCTTAATGTTTGGTATGGTACAGTTCATTCCGTTTATGCTGTTAGAAATTTCAGGCTGCCGTCAGTTCAAATTGATGAGGAAAGCGAATAGAAATACCAGTCGTTCAGCCGGTTTAGCACCGCGGAAGCTATTTGATTATGTATCCCCAATAGCCGTGATATCATCAATAGTCTTAGTACTTGCTTATATATTATTTGACTTATACGTGAATGACTTCATATTCACTCATGACATAATGATTAAAATATTGGCGCTTAGCTTAGTACACGCCTTATTTATAGGTTTAACCATTTGGCATTTAACGGGGAAGCGTTTAGACCCATACCAAGCAGTAAAAGACCGAAGCCAACAAACTGAATTCTCTTTACAATCTATGGTTTCAGTAAGTATGTTTTTAAGTCTATTTTTAATAGCAAACTCTGCTGTCGATTTTTATCAATTAGGGTATTTAGAAATTATTATTAACAGTATCTATTTCCAAGTTATCGCTTTTTTGGGTATAGGTGGCATGTTAAAAACGATTAGGTTAGATAACATTAATTTTGATGTATATAAGGCGGATAAATCGGTCGTCTAGTTAATGATCAGTCAATAATGTTAAACTCTGATGGCTCATCTACAAGGTAACTCTTTTGTAGGTGAGCCCTTATTATCTGCACTACTATTAAGCCCCTTCATAATTTTGTTCTGACTTCATCCCTTCAATGTTAATAATTTTAGAGCGGTTTAATGTTATTTTAAAGCGTTGAACATATTGTTGAGTTTGGCTGCCCACTACTTTTTGTTCTTGCACTACGGCTAAATTTATTTGATAGCGCCGCTCAACACTTTGATTCGATATTTTACTACCATCAAGGGCATACAAGCGGCCTTCACCTTTTTTCAAAAAACGTACAAACGGTGTTAAGTTGAAAAAAACTTGGTGCTGTATTTCTTTAAAGCCAGGCATAAACTCTTTTGCCAAAACTTTTGAGTCACAGCGAAAATGTAATAACTGCGCCGCTTGCTTATTTTGTTGGCGGCGCTTTTGAAAGTGCTTGTCGACAATATTGGGTAAATCTTTTTTATCTATATAATCAAGCCATAACGTTTGCATAGACATTTTATTTTTTGATAAGCTATCGGTAAACACGTGCTGCCATTTTGGGCGGCCACGTTGAATTTTTCGCCAAATATAACGTGTTAGATCATCTTTAAAAATTTCACGGATACCATAAATCACCCCTAAGAAGGTGATCAATACTAAGGTTACTTCTGTGAAAGCTGACCGAGCATTTAGCACAATAGACATAACAAATGCCATAACAACGGTGGTAATACTGCCACGAACTAAACGTTTTAAATTGTCATCTAAATCATGTGTCGTTCTTTTAAATACAACACCAAACTCACTTAAACGTTGTAATAACCGCATTTTATTAGTGATGCGGTTAGGATCTGCGAGGGTGATTTTTGAATTATATTGCTGCTGCTTTCGATAGTTATTTTCTTGGCGACATAACTCGAATAAGGACTCTCGTGACTCAGAATAATCAGAGCTTTTTGGTCCATTAGCCAATAAATTAAGAAATGACTGCTCGGTATGCCAACTTAAATAGTTGTCAACATTTTCAAAGTAAGAGCTTAATTTTGGATCTAATGGGGTATATCGGCGTAGTTTCTTTAACAGATTTTGTGTTTGGTCAACAAGTTCGAGGGCAGATTGATAAAATATTTCAATATCGTCTTCTTGTAATGCCTGCTTAATATCTGTTTCGAGTGCTATTCTGAATTGGTATGAGAATAAATTTAAGTTACTGCGGTAATCGCCCTTTTCACCTTTTTTTTGGCTAATAAATCGGCTTCTGACTAAGGGAAGATGCACTTGACGAGAAAAGTAAGCACTATGACTTCTGATACTGCTATGGAAGTAATTTTCTTCACTGAGAGTGATGGCATTAATCCCCATTTCTTCGGGGATTGAAAAATAGAGGTCAAAACGTTGTGATTCTTGTTGTGATAATTGCTGGTTAACTTTAAATGATAAATTTTCATCTTGCGTTAAACTGATTTTTTTCACTTAATTATCCTCTCCTGCTTACTCCGATTGATAGTTAAGTATCTGTCAATTTAACTATTTTTACCATAATTGTATCAATAAAAAAGGCTAAGGAATATCTCCTTAGCCTTCGTTTATTTATGGGAGTGAGCTATTTATCCACAGCACTTTTTATATTTTTTTGTACTTCCACAAGAACAAGGATCGTTTCTGCTTGGTGTTTTATCAAAACGTTGCGTTTTAGGCGTATTTAGCACCGCTTCAAGCTCAACTATGTTTTCCTTTTCGTCAGCATTAATTTCAATATTGGCAATAAAATTATGCTCTGCAACAATAACTAAAATTTCTTCTTGTCTTTCTTTTGATGTAACAACAAGCGTTAACGGCTTTGCTGCGCTACCAAGCTTAATATCACGATTAGGTTTGTAACCTGCAGTTCCGTGAGTTCCCATAACATCAGGAGTTCCTCGATAGAAAAATTTAGACATAATATGCACCTTTATTAAATGTGAGTGCCGAATGCTCAGCCATTAAAAAATCGCGCGAATTCTAACAGCTAAAAGCCATTTTTGCTAAATTTATATACGCCTATATTGCTAATTTTATAATCATCTTAACAATATAACCAATAACTTCACATGATAATGATTATCATTTACAATACAGTTATATTTAAGCTGTAGGACAGGTTAGTCCTATGGCAACCTGATTATTTATGAAAACTAAAACTCATCTTTCACCCTCCACTTTGATAGATCTGATGGAAAGTCAGCGCTATGGTGTTGAATATCAGCCTATTGTTTGCATTAATAGCCAAGAAATATATGCCTATGAATGTTTATCACGGTTTTTTACTAAAGATAACTCAGCGATACGACCTGATCTTGTTTATTCTTCTTTACATGACAGTCCACTTAGTTTATTTCAAGTAGAATACCAACAAAAAAAATTACAACTCGCCTATGCTCCCAATAAGATAGACATTTTTGTTAATTTAGACCAAGACTCATATTTTTCAACGGGGACTTTAAAAGATGACAATCCATTTTTAAAATTATTTAAAGGTTTTCAAAAATCTAAAATCATTGTTGAACTCATCGAAAATTCAGAAATAAACGATGCTATTATGAGCTTAGCGATGATTGATAATCTATCAAAAAATAACATTCATACCGCTATCGACGACCTCTGTAATCCACAATCAATGGTGTCGATGGCTGTGATTCAACTTGTTGAATATATCAAACTTGACAGATATGTCGTCACTAATAGGTCTAACCGTAACTTTATGTTACTCGTTGAGTCGATGATCAACTATGCACGAAATACCGGTAAAAAGGTTATCTTAGAAGGCGTAGAAACCGCAGAAGATTTACGCTTCGCAAAACAGTTGAATGTTGATTTTGTTCAAGGTTTTTTTTACCAAAAACAATTTAAAAAGGTAAGTTAACTTATTAATCATAAGACTTTCCATAAAATCTTCTTTTATTATTTTTCAATAAAATATGAATAAGCACAATAAAACCATCACTGTTTGTAAAGTTCACCGATGAAGTCACTGTGATTTTATAAAAATAAAGCCAGCATTGATGCTGGCTTTATACATATAAAGTCAATTAATATGATTATCTAATAAAATTTAGAAATAAAAACATCGGTCAGACGTTTAACCAATCACTATTTTCTGATGCCTTCTATATGTAATTCTAATTCAACATGTGATGAAGCAGGCCCTAACGTGTCTGGAATACCAAAATCAGCTAAACCAATTTTTGTTGTACCGCTAAAGCCAACACGGTAACCACCCCAAGGATCTTTACCCTCGCCAATTTTTATCGCGTCAATAATAATGTCTTTACTAACACCGTGTAAGGTTAAAGTCCCGTTAATGGCTAATTTATTTTGACCTTTATCAGTAATGCTAGTGCTAATAAACTTTGCACTTCCAAACTTGTCGACATTAAGAAAATCATCGCTACGTACATGCTTATCACGTTCAGCATGATTGGTGTTTAAACTGTTTGTATCGACGAACATTTCAATTTTAGCTGAAGATAGATCCGCAGCATCATAACTAAAACTGCCGCTAAATTTATCAAAACGCCCCGTTAACCAGCTATAACCTAAATGTTGAATCTTAAAGTTTACTGAGGCATGAGCGCCTTTATAGTCAACGACATAATCTGCTGCATTGGCAGTTGACGTAAAAGCGGGTGCAAAAAGTAATGCTGAAAGTGTTGACGCAAGTAATAATTTTTTCATGTGATCCCTTTTAAAATAGTTGAGTTGAATGTTTTAGTTAAGTCTATTTATTGTTTATCTGCTCGATATCCAAGCATTCTTTTTAGCGTTATATCTTTATCGATAAAGTGATGTTTCAGTGCAGCCAATGCATGCAAAACAACTACGGATATGAGTACGTAAGCAAGATATTTATGTACCATGCCAGAAAGATCTTCTTGGTCAGTAAATAGCTCACCAAAACTTATTACCGATATTAATTCAAACACCTCTATGGCACGTCCATCAGCTGTTGAAATTAAATAGCCACTGATCATTAGAATAAATAGCGCGCTATACAAAAAAACATGTACTAAATGGCCTAATTTTTTTTCTGTGTCAGTATGAGTTTCAATAGCCTGTGGCTTTACTTGAACAAGACGTAAAAGAATACGGACAACCATGACTAAAAACAAAAGGATCCCTATGCTTTTATGAAGATCGGGGCCTTGCTTATACCAAGGATCATAATACCCCAGATCTACCATCCAGTAGCCTAATGTAAAGAGTCCGACAACGGTCACGGCAACTAGCCAGTGTAAAGTAATAGTGCCCCAACCATAGTGGTTTATCGTATTTCTCATTTTAATTCCGATATTCATCAATACTGTGCGGTGATTTTATTGTTAATAATAGTATATGAATATTAATAATGTATTAAGTACGTAAATAGTGACTCAATGTTTCCATTTAGTCACTAATGGCGTCAATATGAGATTGAAAATTCTAAATATATGACAGCTAGTTTTCCCCCTCAAGGTAAATATGAGTCAAGCCACGTTGTAACACCAATAATATAACTTTACTGACTTAATCAATCTGCTAACGATCACCAATCAAGTCCTTTTTGTGCTTTAACTCCCGCTTTAAAAGCATGTTTGATTGGTTGTACTTCTGATACCGTATCTGCCAATTCAATTAACCGACGATGACAGGCACGGCCGGTAATTAATACGTGCTGCATTTTAGGGCGATTATTTAACGCCTCGATAATTTCGTTTAACTCAATATAGCCATATTTCACCATGTAAGTCATTTCATCGAGTAAAACAATATCAAGTGTTTCGTCACTGAGCATTTCTTTACTTCTTTGCCATGCAACTTTTGCTGCGGCTAAATCAGTTTCAGTACTTTGCGTTTCCCAGGTAAACCCCGTGCCCATCACATGATGCTGAACCGAGAATTGCTTTAAAATATTCATTTCGCCGCATTCCCACTTACTGCCTTTAATGAATTGTACAACACCCGCTTTTTGCCCATGACCAATAGCGCGTAATACGGTACCAAAACCAGAAGTACTTTTGCCTTTGCCATTACCGGTTATAACAACAAAAACACCGCGCTCTTCTGTCGCTTGAGCAATTCGTTCATCAACATTGGCTTTAATTTTCTTTTGGCGTTCAATATGTTTTTGTTCTTTCGCAGCTGCTTTTTCAGCCTCTTTATTCACATCACTCATAATATTCTCATTCTATTTAATCATTACGCTATTAATTGCGTTATTCATTACTGCTCAATATTAACTTACCTGTTTCAGGATCGCGATAAACTTGGCCCATTGACTGATAACCTTCTTGCCTTTTTAGCTTATTTTTCAATGCTTCAGGTATTGAGGTTAGGGCTGTATTCTCAATATGACTAGCAGCTTGATCGAGTTATTCATCAATATCTACGAGCTCTTGCGCCTTTACTAAACCTAGATGCCGCTCTGGCAAAGTTATCGATTCATCTTTTGGGATACGGCCATAGAAGCGTAATTCACATGGCACGTTACTACTGAGCATTTCAGCATAACGATCTGAATTGACTCGATTACCAATAACACCAGAAAATTATAAGTTTTCTCTAAATTTAGCTAAACCAAAAGCCACTGCGGCAAAGGTTTGAGCCATTGCCTTAGCATCAATAACAGCCAGAACAGGGATATTAAAATGCTGAGCTAAATCTGCCCTACTTGAGGTACCATCAAACAATCCCATCACACCTTCGATTAGAATCAGATCTGAGTCTTACGCCGCGCGATAAAGTAGCGCTTGGCAACCCTGCTCACCGACTAACCATCAATCTAATTGATAAACTAATTCACCACTGGCTTTACGTAATATCATCGGGTCAATAAAATCTGGCCCAGCTTTAAATACTATTACTTTAAGGCCTTGATTACGGTGGTAACGGGCAAGCGCAGCTCTAATTTTTGTTTTTACAGAGCCAGAATGCGGTGCAGCAATAATGTGTGCTGAAACATAACACCACTCCCTTTTTTATACTCGGATTTATCTTGAAATGGGAGTGTCTTTTTATTAGATAACGCCATTAATTGGTCTCTTCTCTTTAATTATTTTTATCGTGTTGATTGTCGATTATATTTGTCATTATTGCTTTTCATTTCAAGGCGAAACTACAATCGACCATTTACGTGTGTATTAACATTTATTGATTTTGCCTTGAAAAAATGACTCAAAGTAAAATCGAGGATCATAGCTGAAATAACCTAAAAAATAGGATTTGAAATAGACTCAACATAATACTTATCGACACGTGTTGCATATTCCGTCCATGACAACACAGGGAATTTACCTGAAAACGCGTAATAACCACCATTTGAAATAAAGAAAGTAATTGAGCTGGCAATAAACAAAGCCAAAGCCACTTTAATAATATTGACTTACCAAACACTTTTTTGCCAATTCGGTAGAGTATAAAAGCCAGCAGTAAACATAACAGCGTAACTTAAGACTAATGCAGGGTAAGAGATAGTAGTACAATCACCAAATTGATCACGTTAATAAGACGAAGCAAGATCAATGATTTTAGTTTTATAGGAAGAGTACCCACCAAAATCAAAGGTTCTTCTTTAGAGGCTGAAATAAAAAGCCCTCATTGCGCCGTGGTCTGTCTATCTGCTTTTTTTCAAAGTTGGCAATAGGTATTATCATCCTTCAAAGACTAAGCTACGCCATAAAGAGTGAAACAGCCTTGTGCAATGAGTAAACCTCAAAGCGCGACTTGAGATGCAGATACGGTGTTACTTCGAGATTATATGGTCGATACCAAAAAAGTTAACGAGCTGTTGATGCCATCCTCTTTAACATTCCCTCCCAATTTAAGAAGAAAAGTTTAAAGTCCGTATCAAGCATCGGTTTTGCAATATGGTACCCTTGGGCAACATCACAGCCAATTTCTTTAAGCTTTTGGTATTGTTCTTCGGTTTCAATACCTTCTGCTGTCGTTTTTATTTTCAATGATTTGGCTAAATTAACCACAGCATCCAATATTAAGATTTTATTGCTCACTTCATTTAAGTCATCAACAAAGCTTTTGTCTATTTTTAAATAATCTAAGGAAAATTGATGTAAGTAACTTAGCGATGAAAAGCCTGTACCAAAGTCATCTAAAGCAACTGGTATGTGAAGATTTTTTAAAATATCTAAATGTCTTTTCACCGCATCAACATTTAGAATTAAACTTTCTTCAGTAATTTCGACACATAACCGTTCGGTGGTCACTGCAGATAGATGATGTTGCGATTGCAAATAGTTAATAAAATCTTGTGACGCAAAGCCTGATGTTGAAACATTAACACTCAGCTTAAATATTTGGGGAAGCCAATGAGCCCAAAGGTTGAGTTTACTCATAGCGAGCTTTAGCATATAGAGATCAAGTTGAACTATTTGTCCTGATTTTTCTAAAATAGGAATAAAAAAATCTGGATACAAAAGCCCTAATTTAGGGTGTTGCCAACGAACTAAAATTTCAGCTCCAATAATATCTCCCGTATCAAAATCAATCAACGGTTGATAATTGCCAATAAACTCTTGATTTTTTAATGCTTTATCAAAATCATACTCAACTTTCACATTAATTGATTTACTTTGTTCTTCAAGTGCTTCAAAAAATACATATTGGTTGCGACCTTTCAACTTTGCTTGGTACATAGCATGGTCTGCATCAATTAATAACTGTTCAGCACTTTCACTCGTATCGCTATAGGTTGCTATACCAATACTTACACTACTGGAAATATTCAAGCCATCAATATTAAAAGCCGCGGCCATAACCGCAAGAATACTTTCAGTTATCCGACAAATGGTCTCATGATCAATATTACCATCAAGTAATATGGCGAATTCATCACCACCTAAACGAGCGAGTGTATCAGTGTTTCTTAACGTTGTTGTTATTGACTTCACAATAGCAACCAGTAACTTATCGCCAACATGGTGACCATAAGTGTCGTTAATTTTTTTAAACCTGTCCACGTCAATAAAGAGTATTGCTATATTGTCGTGACGATTATTTTGGCAATGCAAGAACGCATGTTGGAGCCTATCTTTGAATAACGAACGGTTCGGTAAGTTCGTTAATGGATCATGTAAGGCTAAAAATTGTAACTTTTGCTTAGCCTCCATTCTTTCAATAGCATTATTAATATGCTTGGCAACAAACATGAGTAATTGTTTGTCTTTTTCTTGAAATAAGAACTCGGTACTGTAACTTTGTACAACCACAATCCCTTTATTTATACTGCTCCCAAATGGTACACCCAACCAAGCTTTGGGGATACTACCGCGTATATAGATTGCTTTTTCATTAAGCATCTTTTGAATGTCTTTTTCGTAAAAAAGAAAAGGTTGGTCTTTAGCTAGCGCATAACCAGTAATACTTAAGACATTAGGATCGATGTTTAAACTTGTGAAATTTGAAGCACTGTCAAACTCGTCAATAGCATAAGGAAAGTCGATCCTTTTGCCATTGTCTTTTAACAATGCAACAAAAAAGTTTTTTGCTAGGGTAAGGCGACCAATACATTGATGTAAGTATTGATAAAATTCATCAATACTTTTAGTTTTAAAAATAAGTTCCGCTATTTCAAAGAGTGCGTCTTGAATTTTATTGGCATATTCTAAATTTTCAATAACTTCTTCCAAACCATCAACCCTGATGATTTGAGATATTTTCATCGCGGTTATTGTCGCTAACGCGGTCAGTGTTCTTAGGTGATATTCAGTATAAAAATTAATACTTTCATGTTCAGAATCAATGACGCCTAATAATTGCTGTTTAAATAAAATAGGTACGGCTAACTCTGATAGCGTAGTTTCGTCATCAACAATATAACTTTCAAATTCTCGCGTATCTTTAACTAATATTGGTTTTTTAGTAGCGGCAACCTTGCCAATAACACCTTGATTGAATGGGATGACTATCGAGTTAGATGTTGTATCTCTTATTTGAATATCACTACTTTTATCATTATTGATAGACGTTTTCTTTTCAAATCCTGACATTCGACTTAAGGTCTGCCCACCAGCATCTAAAGTATAAATAACGGCATCGTCAAAACCGAGCTTTTCAACAATATTTTGTGCTAAATATTGCCAAATTTCACTTGGGGTATTTAATAACAAGATATCCGTAGCAAACTGGTTAGTAATGGTTAAACTTTTTATCGTTTGTGATTTAGATAGTTCAGACAAATTTATGAGGCCTAAAATTATTTATAAAATATATATCTACGGTTATTAAACATTTTATTGCGCAAATATCGGTTTCAAGTAAAACAAATTTTTAATCTGCTGTCTATTGACCTAAACAAAATAACGCTTAATCATTCTTGTTGAAAGTTAAAGAAACTATCAAGATATAAATATCCAATCATATCTTAGCTGCGATCAAAAAGGGCAATAACATTAACATGTTATTGCCCTTTAAAATAAATACCTATAATAATAAACTAGTGGTTTTCAGACACCATATTCACCGTGTACTTTGGAATTTCAACAACTAAGTCTTCATCTCCAACCAACGCTTGACAACCTAAACGAGATTCTGGCTCTAATCCCCAAGCTCTGTCAAGCATGTCATCTTCAAGTTCATCTGATTGTGCAATTGAATCAAAACCTTCACGGATGATCATATGACAAGTGGTACAAGCACATACTTTTTCACAGGCGTGCTCTACACCAATATCACTACGTAGCGCAACGTTAAGTACACTTTCTCCCTTTTCTGCTTCAACAACTGCACCGTCTGGGCATAAGTCTTCGTTAGGAAGGAATATAATTTTCGCCATTTTCTTAGCTCCTAAAAGTTTTTAAACTTCGTCTACTGAATGTCCTGCTAATGCTGTTTTTATCGATGAATCCATACGACGTTCAGCAAAAATAGCAGTGCTTTCATTTAATATTTCAATAGCTGCTTCAATATCATCCGCAACCGTGCTTTGGGCAATCTTCGCTAACGCGTTTATTGCATTATTTATCGTGGTAATTTCATCTTGATTTAATAACGCGCTGTCATTAATCAATGCAGATTGCACTGACTCAATAACTCGCGATGCTTCAACTTGTTGCTCTTTCAACATGCGCGCTTGAATATCTTGTTCAGCATTGCTCATTGAATCCCGCAGCATTTGAGTGATTTCTTGCTCTTCGAGGCCAAATGAAGGCTTAACTGTTATGCCTGTTTCTATCCCAGTTGACTTTTCCATGGCTGAAACTTCTAATAATCCATCCGCATCAACTTTGAAAGTAACGCGAATATGAGCAGCGCCAGCAGTCATTGCAGGAATACCACGTAATTCAAAACGTGCTAACGATCGGCAATCTTCAACAAGCTCACGTTCACCTTGGAGCACATGTACGGCCATTGCAGTTTGACCGTCTTTAAAAGTAGTAAATTCTTGAGCTTTAGCAACAGGAATTGTTGTATTTCTAGGGATAACTTTTTCAACCAATCCGCCCATTGTTTCTAAACCAAGCGATAATGGAATAACATCAAGCAACAAAATATCGCTATCGGGCTTATTACCCGCCAAAATATCAGCTTGAATCGCGGCGCCAATGGCTACAACTTTATCGGGATCGATAGAGGTTAATGGCAGACGATTAAAATATTTTTCAACTTCCTGGCGCACCAGTGGAACACGCGTTGAACCACCGACCATAACGACTTCAATCACATCATCAATAGTAATTTCTGCATCTTTTAATGCGCGGCGACAGGCACGCAATGTTTTGGTCACTAACACATTGATCAAAGATTCAAACGTATCACGATTAATTTCGCCATGTTTTTCATCTCCATTATCTAATGTTAATGAAAAACTAATCACCAAATTTTCAGTGAGTTGCTCTTTAACATGACAAGCTTGTTGCAGCAATTGACGTTCTAATGTCGTTGATAATGGTCGTTGTAGATCAGTCTGTTCGATGATGTGATCAACAAGAATATTGTCAAAGTCATCACCACCTAATGCAGAGTCACCACCGGTAGCTAACACTTCGAAAACGCCTTTATTTAAACGTAATACTGAAATATCAAAAGTACCACCACCTAAATCATAAACAGCAATAATGCCTTCTTTTCCGCTATCTAAACCGTAAGCAACAGCCGCTGCTGTAGGCTCATTGAGTAAACGTAAAACATTTAGGTCAGCAAGTTTTGCTGCATCTTTTGTACTGTGTCGCTGAGCATCATCAAAGTAAGCAGGAACAGTTATAACAACACCGCTTAGCTCACCACCTAACGCGTGTTCAGCTCGTTTTTTTAAACTTTTTAAGATTTCAGCTGACACTTGTACTGGGTTTACTTCACCGGTACGTGTAGTGATGCTTGGGTGACTTTCGTCACCTGAGAAAGAATAAGGCAATGAAGGATATTTGTTACGAATATCAGCTAATGAGCGACCAATCAGGCGTTTGGCTGAAACGACAGTATTTTCTGGGTCACTAACCGAATGTGCTTTAGCGGCATTTCCCACTAATATTTCATTCGCTTGATAACTTACGATTGAAGGTAATATGTCTCGTCCTTCGCTGTCTACTATGGTTTCAGATAAACCACTTTTAACACTAGCGATAAGAGAATTAGTTGTACCTAGATCAATGCCTGCGGCGAGACGATGTTCGTGAGGAACCGTACTTTGGCCGGGCTCGGCTATTTGCAATAACGCCATTTTTAGACTCTTTTATATTCGATTACGATTAACGGGCGGTATGATATTCCATTGTAAATAAAAAAACACATTTTTGCTGTTAGTTTATTACACTAAAAATTCATTTGAATTAGCGATCATTCATCATTAAAAAGCTGATCTTCTAATTTATCAAGATCAACACGTAATTTTTGATAAAACTTTAATTTGCGTAAATTATTACCCGCTAATAGATTTGACTGTATTGTGTTTTCGTCAAGGTGTGCATGCATTTCTACAGCAAGCCCTTGAAAGCCTATATTTAATACTTCAGCATACGCTAGAATTGCGGCTTCATGGTCATTAGCATGTTTAACATCATCAAGCATTTCATGTAATTCCATTTGGCGCATTAAAAAGCTGTTATCACTAAACGAAGCTTGTTCGTTAGGCTGATCGCTTTCTCGTAATTCTAATAAATATTGGGCACGCATTAAGGGGTTTTTCAGCGTTTGATAAGCATCGTTAATTAAGGTTGATTTTTTAACGGCAACTAATTGCTCTTGGCTTGATGCATGAGCGAACTTGTCTGGATGTACTTTTTTTTGTAGTGTTTGGTAAATATCAGCTAATTTATGAACATCAAGTTCAAACTGCGATGCAAAACCAAATATCTGAAAATAATTCACAAAAACTCCAGTAAACGGCTTATTCATAAGCCGTTCACAAATCACTTAAACGTTAAAGCTTTCACCACAACCACATTCGCCTTTGGCATTTGGGTTTGTGAATTTAAAACCTTCGTTTAGACCTTCCTTAACAAAATCTACTTCAATACCATCAAGGTAAACTAAACTTTTTCCGTCGATAATAATATTCACATCAGAGATAGAAAACAATGTATCGTCTTCATTCAACTCATCAACAAATTCCATCACATAAGCTAGACCAGAACATCCTGTAGTTTTAATACCAAGACGCAAACCGAGACCCTTGCCTCGATTGGTAATAAATGACTGAACACGGTCTGCTGCGTCTTTCGTCATTGTAACACTCATAAATAACTCCGAGGTCTAAGCAGTTTTAGTGCGATAATCTTCAATCGCTGCTTTGATAGCATCTTCCGCTAGAATAGAGCAATGAATTTTTACTGGCGGTAAAGCAAGTTCTTCAGCAATTGCCGTATTTTTAATCGTCGCAGCTTCGTCAATAGATTTACCTTTCACCCATTCCGTTACTAATGAACTTGACGCAATAGCAGAACCACAACCATAAGTTTTAAATTTAGCGTCTTCGATAATACCGTCAGCGTTAATTTTCAATTGTAGCTTCATTACGTCACCACATGCGGGTGCGCCAACCATGCCTGTTGCTACTTGTGGATCATTTTTATCCATTGAGCCAACATTACGTGGGTTTTCATAGTGATCAATTACTTTTTCTGAATAAGCCATTATTTCTCTCCTGATTAGCGATGAACCATACAAAAATGTATGTTCATCAGTAAAATTTTCATTAGGGATGCTTAGTGAGCAGCCCATTCAATTGAATCTAAATCAATACCGTCTTGGAACATTTCCCAAAGTGGTGACATATCACGTAAATGCCCAATTGATTTTTGAATAAGTGTAATCGCGTAATCTACTTCTTCAGTAGTCGTAAAACGACCGAAGCTAAAACGAATTGAGCTATGCGCCATTTCGTCGTTCAAACCTAATGCACGTAAGACGTACGAAGGCTCTAAACTGGCAGAAGTACAGGCTGAACCAGAAGATACCGCTAAATCTTTAAGCGCCATAATCAAAGATTCACCTTCAACAAAATTAAAACTTACGTTTAAGTTACCTGGGTAGCGATTATCAAAATCTCCGTTAACAAAAACTTGTTCCATCGTGTTCAAGCCAGCCCATAAGCGGTCGCGCATTTTAGTTACATGAGCGATGTCTTGGGTAATTTCTTCTTTAGCAATACGACAAGCTTCACCTAAACCAACGATTTGATGCGTAGGTAATGTGCCACTACGCATGCCACGTTCGTGTCCACCACCATGCATTTGCGCTTCAAGACGAATACGAGGCTTACGACGAACATACATTGCGCCCATACCTTTTGGACCGTAGAATTTATGTGCAGAAATTGACATTAAATCAATTTTCAACTTTTCCATATCTACTTCAATTTTACCAACGCTTTGTGCGCCATCGACATGAAAAACAATCTTACGTGCACGACACATTTCACCGATTGCAGCAACATCTTGAATTACGCCAATTTCATTATTTACATGCATAATGCTTACTAATACTGTGTCATCACGCATTGCATCTGCTAATTTATTAAGATCAATCAAGCCATTGCTTTCAGGATCTAAATAAGTAACTTCAAAGCCTTGACGCTCTAATTCGCGGCACGTATCTAAAACAGCTTTATGCTCTGTTTTACAGGTAATAACATGCTTACCTTTTTTACGATAAAAGTTAGCAGCACCTTTAATAGCTAAGTTATTTGACTCTGTTGCTCCGGAGGTGAAAACAATTTCACGCGGATCAGCATTAAGAAGGTCAGCGACTTGGTTACGCGCAATATCTACCGCTTCTTCAGCTTGCCAGCCAAATTTGTGTGAACGAGATGCAGGGTTACCGTAAAAACCGTCAGTAGTCATATACTGCATCATTTTTTCTGCAACACGTTTATCTACAGGTGTTGTAGCTGAGTAATCAAAATAAATAGGAAGCTTCATTCGCTAACGTTCTCCAGTTTAACAACATGCATTTAGTGCATGTCGTGCATAATGTTTTTGGTTTCAATTAATGTTTCTAATGACGGCATAGTTTTATTGGCTTGTGCATGCGCTTTATCTTGTCGTCTAGACACTAATTTCACGTTGCTTTGCTCAACAAGCTCTGCCAACGTTATGTTCTTTAAAAAATCTTCGATACGGTCACTTAAGCCTTCCCACAACATGTGTGTTAGGCATTCGTCACCATTTTGGCAATTACCTTTACCGTCACATCTCGTCGCCTTAATGGATTCATCAACAGCATTGATGACATCAGCAACAGAAATTTTTGCAGAGCACATTCCAAGGCGATAACCTCCACCTGGGCCTCTAATACTATTTACCAAGCCATATTTTCTTAAGCGGGAGAAAAGTTGTTCTAAATAAGACAACGATATGCCCTGCCGCTCTGAAATATCAGCCAAAGGTACGGGTCCAGTTACGGCGTGAATTGCTACATCTAACATAGCAGTTACCGCGTAACGCCCTTTTGAAGTCAGTTTCATTGTGTACCCCTATCGAATTACCAACAATTTTACATAACCCTACAAAATAGTCAACTAAATACCTGAGTGTTTTACTCAAGTATTATATGTTTGTTCGAAAAAGAGTCAGTTAGTCGCGAATTCCCTCAGTTTAATAGAAGGAAGTATCCGTAACAGGTAAGGTGTTTATATTATATTTCAGGATCAAATGACGCTACGCGTTTTTCACGACGTTGAGCGGCGGCCTTTTCATCATCAACGAATTCACCCACACTCAATTCGGGTAATGCTTCTTGGCAAACTTCACCACCGAGCTGATTTACTTCTTTGCATAAGTCAGCAACCTTTTTATCCATCAAGTGCATATGATCTAGTACACGGCCAATAGCTTTAGCAACCGGATCAGGGTTATCAGCGGAAACGGCATAAGCATCGAATCCAAACTTTCTTGCAACTTGGTCACGCTGCTCTTTTTCTGATTGACTTTTTTCATTGACAATACGTGCAGGAATACCAACAGCGGTTCCATTTGCAGGTACATCTTTTACCACAACAGAGTTAGAACCTACCTTGCCACCTTTACCGATAGTAATAGGTCCAAGCACTTGTGCTCCAGCCCCTATAACAACATTATCTTCTAACGTTGGGTGACGTTTACCCGTAGTCCAGCTTGTCCCACCTAAAGTAACGCCATGATATAAAGTAACATCGTTACCAATTTCAGCCGTTTCACCGATGACAATTCCCATACCGTGATCAATAAAGAACCGACGACCTAATGTTGCCCCTGGATGAATTTCAACCCCCGTCATCCATCGAGAAAAGGTTGATAAACTGCGCGCAAGAAGATACCAGTTGTTTTTCCACAGTTTATGACTCAAACGATGAATCCAAATAGCATGCATACCTGGGTAGTTAGTTAACACTTCTAACGTATTTCGAGCGGCGGGATCTCGGTCAAAGACACTTTTAATGTCTTCTCTGATACGGCTGAACATAATTATATCCTTCTATATATCGGTGAAAATAAGCACCAATATAATGAGTACTTACTTTTATTATTCTTTATTTTTTTCTTTCTCGTTTACTTTAGCCGCTCTTTGTACGGAAGCTAATATTCCACGTAACATCTTGACTTCTTTTACATCCGGTCGCGCTCGGTTAAATAAACGACGCAGTTTAGTCATCACTAAACCTGGATGTGTAGGCACAATAAAACCGGTTGCTTTTAACGCATCTTCAAAGTGTTGATAAAATCGCTCCGTTTCAGCAATAATCGGATACTCGTCTTCATCAAGCTCTTTTTTTGGCAAATTTTTACTGAGGTTTTCACCTTTCGCTTTAAATGCTTTTTGCTGATTAATTAAATAACTGGTCCGCACTTCATAACTTAAAGTCTGCACGGCCATCGCTAAGTTTAATGAACTGTAATCCGGGTTCGCAGGAATTTGAACATGAAAATGACAAAGTTGTAACTCATCATTAGTCAAACCACTACTTTCACGACCAAAAACTAAGGCCACTGGAAAATTATGCGCCTCTTCTACCAGTTTTTCTCCACAGCCTCTTGGCTCTAACATAGGCCAAGGTAAGGTGCGAGAACGTGCACTTGTACCGACAACCAAACCGCATTCACTGATCGCTTCAGCTAAAGTGCTCACTACTTTTGCATTTTTTAATACATCGGTAGCCCCAGCGGCTAAAGCTTGTGCTTGGCCATTTGGCATTTCTATAGGGTCAACTAATATAAGTTCACTTAACCCCATCGTTTTCATAGCACGTGCGGCCGAACCAATATTACGACAATCGGAAGTATTTACTAATACAATCCGAACATTACCTAAAAGTGATGATTGTTCTGACATTATCTTCAATTACTCAATTTATAGTTAATTTATAGTTAATTTATAAAATAAATTATACCTACTGGTATTAACTATCTAGATGGCTAAAATTGACGATGATATTATCACAGAACATTAACCTTGTGCTCAGAAAAAATCATCAAGTTTATTGAAATTAGTTAGTGCGAAAAATTATGTGTTAGTTATTAAACATCTATGAAATTTTTTCTTTATTCTTCTTTATAAAAAACAGTGTCGCTAATTACAGATAACTTTGCTATAATTTTCGCGCTTGAAAATCCGCTCGGCGGCAAGCCTCGTTCTTTATAAAAGTTGTTATACTGTTTAATTCTATTTACAAATATGTAAAAGGTAGTCTCTATATGCATCCTATGCTTAATATTGGTATTCGTGCTGCGCGTAACGCAGGTAAAGTTATTGTTCGTGCCATTGAACAATTAGATAAAGTTGAAGTTCAAGCAAAAGGAACAAATGATTTTGTGACGAGTGCTGACCTAAGCGCTGAAGAAGCCATTATTGAAACATTAAAAAAATCATACCCTGATCACACCATTGTTGGTGAAGAATGTGGGGTGATCAAAGGCAAAGATGACAACTTCCAATGGATTATTGATCCAATAAACGGTACAACAAACTTTATTAAAGGCATTCCACATTTTTCTGTATCTATTGCTTTAAAAGTAAAAGGCAAACTAGATCAAGCGATTATTTTTGATCCTTCTCGTGGTGAGCTATTTACAGCTAGCCGTGGCAAAGGCGCACAACTTAATGGTTTTCGAATCCGTGTAAAACAACATAAAGAACTTTCTGGTGCCATTGTTGCCACAGGCTTCCCATATAAGCATAAACAACACAGCAACGCTTATTTAGAAATGTTTAAAACATTATTTACTAAATCTTCAGATTTACGTAGTTCAGGTTCTCCTGCTCTAGACTTAGCTTATGTCGCTGCTGGCCGTGTAGATGGTTATTTTCAAATAGGGTTAAAACCTTGGGAATCTGCTGCAGGTGAATTATTAATTATAGAAGCCGGTGGTTTAGTCACTGATTTTGTAGGCGATCATAATCATACTGTTTCAGGTAATACCGTTGCAGCGTGCCCGCGTTTATTAAAAACTATTTTAAAAGATATACGCCCACATTTAGGTGAAGCATTAAATAAATAATTAAAAATTATTTATTATTTTTTTTAAAAGCGCTTTTAGCGCTTTTTTTATACCTTGGTAATATTAATTAACATTGATTTTACGTTTTTACAGTGGTTTTATTGGTGTTTTATCGAATAACAGGCACAATATCAGCAATAATAAATAATAATTAAAATAGGTTTCCCAATGAAATGGACTGCACTAAGCTTTTCGATAATTACCGCCTTATCAGTAGCTGGCTGTAATACGATAGAAGCACCATCAAAAAACGCATTAAACAAACAAAGCATTAATAAATCTTCTTCAGCAAATAGCGCTATAGATATTAAATACCATAAGTTTGTTTTAGATAATGGCTTAGAAGTCGTTTTTCATATCGACCGTTCAGACCCTGTTGTTGCTGTAGCGTTAACTGCACATGTTGGGTCTGCTCGTGAAATTCAAGGAAGAACTGGCTTTGCTCATTTGTTCGAACACTTGTTATTTCTCGAGTCTGAAAACCTTGGAAAAGGAGGTTTAGACAAAATGAGTGCACAAATTGGTGGCTCAGGCGCAAATGGGTCAACTAGTCGTGATAGAACAAATTACTTTCAAACCGTACCCAGTGATGCTTTAGAAAAAATGATTTGGGCAGAAGCTGACAAACTTGGTTTTTTTATAAATACCGTCACCGAGCAAGTACTTGCAAAAGAAAAACAAGTTGTAAAAAATGAAAAACGACAAAGTAATGACAACCGACCTTATGGCCATACTCAGTATGTTATCGATAAAAACCTTTATCCTGAAAATCATCCATACAACTGGCAAGTTATTGGGTCTTTAATCGATTTACAAAATTCAACACTTCAAGATGTTAAGGACTTCTTTAAGAGTTGGTATGTGCCCAATAATGTGACCTTGGTGATTGCAGGTGATTTTGATGAAGCTGAAGCGAAAGCTTGGGTTCATAAATATTTTGATGAAATTGATGCGGGTGAAAAAATCGAACCTCTCGCCAAACAGTCAGCAAACTTAACAAAAACCAAGAAAATATATCATGAAGATAACTTCGCTAAATTACCAGAGCTCAGCTTAACTTGGCCAACTATCCCTCAATATCATCCAGACAGTTATGCCTTACAAGTATTAGTTGAATTACTCAGTGATGGTAAAAAAGCGCTATTAAATCAAAAATTAATTGATGAATTAACGCTAACGTCTCGCGTTACTATGTACCACTATCAATCAGAGTTAGCCGGTCAACTCATGTTGAAAGTAAGAGGCTTTGAAAATACTAATTTAAATAATATTAACAAAGCGATCAGCGAAGCATTTCTCAAATTTGAAAAAAAAGGCTTTAGTGATGAAGACCTCGCCACCATAAAAGCAGGACAAGAAACTGCTTTTTATCGGGGGCTTTCAAGCGTTTTAGGTAAAGGCTTCCAATTAGCACAATATAATATTTTTACGAAAGATCCTGGTTTTATTAACCAAGAAGCTAAAAACATTTTGGCGGTGAGTAAAGAAGATGTTTTACGTGTTTATAATAAATATATTAAAAATAAATATGTTGTTGCCACAAGTTTTGTACCAAAGGGGCAGCAAAATCTAGCGTTAGAAAATTCAGTAAAGGCACAAATAACTGAAGAAAAAATTGTCGCTAACGCAGAACAAAGTTTTGATGCTTCACAGCAATCAACGTATATCAAAACACCTTCAAGTTTCGACCGTTCAAATGAACCTGCCTATGGTAAATCGCCGACACTATCGGTACCTAAAGTTTGGCAAGACACGTTAACCAACGGGTTACATATTTATGGTATCAAGAACAATGAAGTTCCACTGGTGCAGTTCAATATAGATATCGCTGGAGGGATGCTATTTGATGATATTGACCGAATCGGTGTCGCGAATTTAGTCGCTGAACTTATGAATAAAGGCACTAAAAATAAAACACCACAACAACTTGAAGAAGCGATTAATAAGCTTGGCGCTACAATTAGTGTTTATGCGACGCCAGAGTCAATAAAAATATCAGCAAGTACTTTAGCAAGAAATCATCAAGCAACTGTCGATTTAATAACAGAAATGATCTTAGCACCTCGTTGGGATGAAAAAGAATTTACGCTAACTAAACAAGACATAATCAGCCAAATAAAACAGCAACAAACGAATCCTAATCAATTAGCAGATAATCAAATGAATAGATTGCTCTATGGTAAGTCGAGTATTTTATCGAACAATCTATTGGGCACATTAGCTTCACTTGAAAAAATAACGTTAACTGATTTAAAAGCCTTTTATAAAACAAAACTGTCACCAAATTTAACTAACATTCATATTGTTGGAGATATAAACGAAACAGCAGTGTTAGCTGCTTTTCAAGTATTAGAAAATAATTGGTTGAAAAAAAATGCCGTCTTACCTGAGGTTTTAGCGCCAGAACTACCTAAAGAATCAAAAATCTATTTTTATGACGTACCCAATGCTAAGCAATCTCAACTTAGAATTGGCTTTCCTGCCATGAATGCTATGCATAAAGATTTCTATAGTGCTCAAGTAATGAATTATATTTTAGGTGGCGGCAGCTTTGCTTCAAAACTTACACAAGAGTTGCGCGAAGGCAAAGGCTACACCTACGGTGTACGTTCGAGCTATAGCGGAAGCAAAACAAGTGGAGAGTTTCTTATTAGTAGTGGTGTTCGCACGAATGTAACACTAGAAGCAATTGCATTAATTAAAGATCTTGTTGAAAAATATCAAAATGACTTTAATGACAAAGATTTAGCCACAACTAAAAGCTATTATTTAAAAAGTAATGCGAGAAAGTTTGAAACATACAACGCAAAACTAGCGATATTGCAAAGTATGAGCCAATACAATTTGCCTGCAAACTACATACTAGAACGAGCAACATTAGTTGAAAGCTTAACATTAGAGAATATTAAATCGTTAGCGAGTGAACATTTACATCATGAAAAAATGATTTATCTCGTCGTTGGAGATGCTAAAACGCAGATGGAGCGTTTGAAAGCATTAGGTTTAGGAGAGCCAATTCTTATAAATGCAAACTAGTTGAGTTGAATAAACTTCAGTCTTATTATTAATGGTAAGGCTGAAATTCATTATAATTACTCGTGCCATCAGAGTTAATTAACAATAGGTACTTTACCGCTTTCTGGCAAATTGCTGTATTGAAAGTAACCGGAAAAGATAGTTTCTAAAGGAAGTTGCTTGATAAGCTCATCGAGATTTTCTTTTAACTTTACCCCTTGTGAATCTCTATAAACAGCAATACTGGCTGGTACTTTACCAATGGTTTGATAATAAACCCCCTGTACTTTCTTCTCTTGTAACAATGTCATCACCGAGACTCTTTCAAATACTAAAACATCAATACGTCGCTTAACCAACATATCAACGAGTTGTCGAAGGGTTGCGGTTTGGATGAACATATCTCTCGGGATTTTCATTTGACTTGCTAAAAAGTCAGCATTACCAATAGTTGTACCAATTCGTCCTTTTTGAAGTATTGATAAATCCAAAAATTTACGTTCAAAAGTAAAAATATCAGAAGAGGTGTCTATTTTCCAATTTAGCTCTTGTGCATAAAGATAAAATTCAGCGGTTTCTAAATTTTTAGGCGTGTGACCCGCTATTTCAATACGTTGATGCTTCAACTGATGTTTAGCGCGTGCATAGGTCATGATCTCAATATTAAATTCGAGGTCAGAAATTTTTTCAATAGCGTGAAGCATATCAATAGTTAACCCTGTTCCCTGCGCATTAACAAACGGGGGGAAAGGTTCCATGGCAACGTTAATTCTTTCGGCTAAACAGGAAAAACTAAATCCATTTATTAAGATCCCGAACCAGAAAATAAACTTCATGATTCTCCAATACACTTAATAATAAAGGTGAAGCGGGGGTAATTAATTCAATAATAGATACTCTTTATCAATAACACAATGCACTGTTCAGTGTCATTATTGTTATTTTTTGTCATTTATTCGATTATCAGGCATAAGTAAAACAAACAAAAATCCAACTAATGCAGCAAACGCGGCGAGATTATAGGCAAGTTCGCTGCCTTGCCCTCCCTGCCAAACATTGCCTGCTATATAAGCACCAATTGCACCACCTAACCCATAGACGCCGCCAATATAGATTGCTTGACCACGGTTCTGTTGGTCATCATTGAAATGTCGATGAATAAATTGAATAGAAACACTGTGGTACAAACCAAAACTAAGTGCATGTATGCACTGAACGAGTACTAGAACCCAGATAACATCCGCAAAATTACCGGTCATAAGCCAACGAACAGATGTTAACAATATACTCATGGCTAACAGCGTTTTCAAAGGAAAATATCGGAAGAATAAGCTCGCATAAATAAAAATAAGGATCTCGGCCATTACTGATATGGTGATGAATATACCAACCGCAAAACCTGGGTAAGCGAGCTCTCGAAGATAAAGTGCAAAGAAACCATAATAAGGACCAAAACTCATTTGTAACATCAAGCCCGCAAGAAAAAAGCATATAAACGAGCGACAAAGAATTTTATCAATGATTTTTTCTAACGGCTTAACACTATTTCTTGTAATTTTCGCAGGGGTTAATTTCATGCTTGAAAGAAATAATCCTGCCAGCACAAATACACCTAAATAAGTAAATGCATCTGCAGAATATCGCTCTATTAAGTCTCCGGCGAGAACCGCTAAAAAAATAAAACCAATACTTCCCCACAAGCGAATACGTGCATAAATTTTTGCACTACGTCGAATTGAGTTAAGGGTAAGCACTTCAAGTTGGGGTAAAACAGCGGTCCAAAACAAACTAAAAACCGCTAAACAAAAAACAATTGGCCAATAACCGTTTAACCAGAAAAGCAGTGAAAAACTCAGTAGTGCTAACAGCGAACCACTGCGAATAATTGATAATTGTTTACCTGATTTATCAGCTGCGAAAGCCCAGAAGGTAGGACCGATGATTTTAGTAGCAGTAATAATCGCAAGAATTTCACCTATTTCAATTGAACTAAAGCTTTTTGCATCAAGAAAAATAGGTAAGAAGGGAATAATCAAACCTAAAATAGCAAAATACCAAAAGTAACTCGAAGAAAGTCTTACAAATTTATCCGATGTCATTACTTTTGGTTTTCAATAAAAATCACTGACTAGGATTCAATATCTGGTGTAACACAAACAACATCAGCGTTTTGTCCACGATGACGTAAAAAATGGTCCATCAGCGTTAGTGCTAACATAGCTTCGGCAATAGGAACCGCACGAATGCCAACACAAGGATCATGACGACCTTTGGTGACTAAGTCTGTTGCTTTTCCAGCTAAATCAATCGTTTTTCCACTGACTCCAATACTTGAAGTGGGTTTCATTGCAATGTTAGCAACAATACTTTGTCCTGATGAAATTCCACCTAAAATACCCCCACTGTGATTACTGGCAAAACCCTCTGGAGTTAATTCGTCACGGTGCTCTGAACCTCTTTGGTTTACCACCGCAAAACCATCGCCAATCTCAACACCTTTAACCGCGTTTATTCCCATAAGCGCATGAGCAATATCAGCGTCCATACGATCAAAAATAGGTTCACCTAAACCAACGGGCACGTTAGTGGCTCGCACCATTATTTTAGCGCCAATGGAGTCTTTCTCACGGATAATGCCGCGCAGTAATTCATCTAACGCATCAAGCTTAGTTTCATCGGGAAAGAAGAAAGGGTTATTTTCTACAATGTTCCAGTCAATGTTAGTTGCGCAAACGTCGCCTATCTGAGTAACACATCCTTGAATGTCGACATTAAACTTTTCTTTTAAGTATTTTTTAGCTACAGCACCTGCCGCAACTCGCATTGCGGTTTCACGTGCTGATGATCTTCCGCCACCGCGATAATCACGAATACCGTATTTTTGCCAATAAGTATAGTCGGCATGACCCGGACGGAAACTTTGCGCGATATTGCCGTAATCTTTTGAACGTTGATCGGTATTTTCAATGAGTAAACCAATAGGTGTTCCCGTTGTTTTTCCTTCAAAAACACCAGACATTATTTTAACTTGATCAGGTTCACGACGAGCAGTAGTATAACGAGAAGTCCCAGGACGACGACGGTCAAGGTCATCTTGTAAATCAGCTTCTGATAACGCTAAACCTGGCGGACAACCATCAATAATTGCACCTAAACCTAATCCATGGCTTTCACCAAATGATGTTACGGTAAATAATTTTCCAAAAGTATTGCCTGACATGAATATATCTTCTCTCTATTATTTGAATATACAATTACGGAAATTGAACTGAATTACTTTTTTTCAAATGCTTGTGTAAAACTATTCGCATGATTTATTAACTGTTTCTTAGTCAACATAAACACACCATGACCACCGTTTTCAAACGTTAACCAAGTAAAAGGTACTTGCGAGTAGACATGCTCAACATGAATTTGAGAGTTCCCTACTTCGCAAATTAAAACGCCTTTTTCATTTAGGTGGTTAGCCGCTTGTGCAAGGATTTCACGAACGATATCTAAGCCATCGACACCCGACCCTAAACCCATTTCGGGTTCATGCAAGTATTCTTGCGGTAATGCGTCAACGTCTTCTTGATCAACATAAGGTGGATTAGTAACGATTAAATCATAAGTTAGCCCTTCAACCCCAGAGAAAACGTCAGATTGAATTGGAATAACTTGTTCTGTTAATCCATGATTTTCAATATTAATTTGTGCAACGTTAAGTGCATCAATCGATAAATCGACTGCATCAACCTCTGCTTCAGGAAAAGCGACAGCACAAGCAATAGCAATACAGCCACTGCCGGTGCATAAATCAAGAATACGTTTTGGAGGGTTATCTTGAGAGAAAGTGGGTGAAAAGTGTTGTTCAATTAATTCACCAATGGGCGAACGAGGCACTAAAACGCGCTCATCAACATAAAAAGGTAAACCAACAAACTGAGCCTGATTCGTTAAATAGGCGGCTGGCAGTTGTTCAACAATACGTCGTTCAACTAAGGCCAACACGGTTAATTTTTCGTGTGAAGTTAATCGACAATTAAAGACTTGTTCACTTAATTCTTCCGGTAAATTTAAAGCAAACATCACTAAGGTTATTGCTTCGTGCCACGCATTATTAGTACCGTGACCAAAAAAAAGTTCAGCTTGATTAAATTCACTGGTGGCAAAACGTAAATAATCACCAATGGTATGTAGTTCATCTTTAATTGGTGAAAAATCAACTTCGTTCACATCTATTCTCTATTATCTAGCAATTTATGAGGCATATTATAACCTTTTGCTTGTTATTGCCCACAGATGTTTTTAGAATTTAAATTGTTTTCCCTATTATCATTAAGAATGTAGTTTCAAACATGAAATTTAAAGAAGCCTTAACTTCCCATGAGATAGACTTATTCAAGCAAGCGATCGGTAAAGTAAAACCAATCGTGCAAGATAAAATTGCCCCGATTAAAAAGCACGTACAAAGTCAATCATTACAAATGGCTAAAACAAAAGTTAATGCAAAGAAGAAACAGCATGCTGAGTTTTATTTTTCTGATGAATTTGAACCAAACTTGAATCAACAAGGTCCGATGAAATATGTTCGTGAGGATGTTGACAGCTTTGAGGCTAAAAATCTAAGACGTGGTCAGTATGCACCCGATTTAATTTTAGACCTGCATGGTTTAGATCAGAAAACAGCAAAGTTAGAAATTGCTGCATTGATGTACGCGTGTAAAAAAGAACATGCAAAGTGTGTTTGTATTGTGCATGGCTTAGGTTCAAATGTACTGAAAAATAAAGTTCCCCATTGGCTGGTGCAACACCCTGATGTAATGGCTTTTCATCAAGCACCACTTGAATGGGGTGGTAATGGTGCTTTATTAGTACTCGTTGAACTCAATGATCGCTTCGCAGATCTTATCTAGCGATAAATCTAAAGGCTAGCAGGTGAGGTATGTGCTATTAACTGCCCTCGCATTGTACTGATATCATAACTAATCTCAGCGATAGAAGCGGTTTCAAATAGTGGCGCATGTTGACCACAAGTAAACTCCGCCACCAAATAACTGACCAGAGGCATATGCGATACAATCAGTATATTTGCCTGTACATTATCAATAAAAGTTAACTCAAGGTAATTACGCATTTTATCTGCGGAATCTTCTGGTGTGATAAATTCAAGTGTGGTTAAACTCGTTGCAGTCGCTAAGGTGTTTTTTACAATTTTTGCGGTTTGTTGAGCACGAATATAAGGGCTAACAAAAATGGCGTCAAAGTGCACTTTTTTATCGACTAACCTACTTGCCATATTTTCAGCTTCACCCTTACCTAGAAAGGTTAATTCACGACTTTGATCAGAAGGAGCCATTGATTGAGCTTGACCGTGTCGCATAACAAATATTCGCATAAATTTTCCAAATAACTTCGTTTTTTCAAATCGCCCGCATTTTAGCGTTTATTTCGGTCTATAGTATAGATAATTAATAGAAAAATTAAGAATATATTAGACTCTAGTTAATCCATCAGGTAATTTAACTGGATAATTAAAATAATTTTAGAAACAAACGCTTACCTTGCCAGTGTCCGTCACCAATAAGGTTGTTGCAGTGTTTGCCGGAGCAGATATTGAAACAAAGCCCAAATGACAGCAAGCAATATAAAACGTTAACACTATCAAACGGCTTGCGTGTTTTATTAATTCATAATGAGCAAACGAATAAATCAGCTGCTGCATTAGCGGTAAATATTGGACATTTTAGTGACCCCAAAGACCGAGAAGGTTTAGCTCACTTTCTAGAACACATGTTGTTTTTAGGTACTGAGTCTTACCCTGACGGTAGTGAATATCAAAAATATATTAGTCAACACGGTGGTAGTAATAATGCTTGGACCGCAACAGAGCACACTTGCTTTTTCTTTGACATTCATCACCAACATTTTACCTTTGCACTCGATCGCTTTAGTCAGTTTTTTATTAGCCCATTACTTTCAAGAGAGTTTGTTGAGAAAGAGCGTCAGAATGTAGATGCTGAATTTAAACTAAAACTCAAAGATGATATTCGACGCTTGTACGACGTGCATAAAGAAACGATCAATCAAGCACACCCTTTCTCAAAATTTTCTGTAGGCTCGATTGATACGCTTGCTGATCGAAAAGACAGTGATTTAACCACTGAAATACGTGATTTTTTTCATCAATATTATCGCGCGAATATAATGACACTTGTTTTAGAAGGTCCACAGTCACTTGATGAATTAGTCCAATTAGCAACGAGTAAGTTTACCGATATAAAAGCGGCAACTTCAATACCACCAGTGATTAACACTCCGCTCTATCTCGCTGAGCATCAACAAATAAAAATTAATGTAAAACCTGTAAAAAACGATCGACAACTCATTGTTAGCTTTGCAATGCCAAGCATTGATCGCTACTACCGCCACAAACCTGAATCTATTTTAGCTTATTTATTAGGCCACGAAGGTGGTGGCAGTATTTTGTCTTACCTTAAAAAACAGCGTTGGGCACTTAGCTTAACCGCAGGCTCGGGCGTAAACGGCGCAAACTTCAAAGACTTCAATTTAAGTATTTCGTTAACTGAATTAGGCGAACAACATATTAACGAGATTATTAGTTGTATTTTCTCTTATATAAACGTGATGAAAAGTACTCCTATTGACGACTTTTATTATCAAGAAAAACAAGCGATTGCGAATTTATCATTTAATTACCAAGAAAAACTAAAACCATTAGACTCTGTTTGCCAGTTGGTCATAAATATGCAGCATTACTCACCCGATGATTATATTTACGGTGACTACATAATGAATGGTATGCAACAACAAACATTTAGCTTGCTGTTAGGCTATCTATCAGCAAATAACATGCGTGTTATTCATATTAGTGCGCAGAATACGTTTGATAAAAAAAGTTTTTGGTATCAAGTCCCCTTTAGTATTGAAAAAATCAGTCCTATGCAAATTACAAACTGGGAAAATGAAGCAATAACTCACGACCTTTCTTTACCGCTAAGTAATCCTTATATCGTAAAATCGCCTAAAATATACGCTTCTACTCCGGTTAGTAAACAACATAAAAGCACCCCTGATTTAATTGAAAAAATTGATGGTTTATCTATTTGGTTTAAACAAGATAATACCTTTAGAGTACCCAAAGGTTATATTTATATCGGTATTGATGCACCACTCACCATAAAAGACAGTAAGCATATTGCGATGACACGGCTATTTGTCGACTTATATAGTGATGCCGTTATTGAACAGCATTATGACGCTGAACTAGCGGGTATTCATTATCATTTATTTTCGCATCAAGGTGGAATGACACTACAACTCTCTGGCGTTAGCACTAAACAAGACAAGCTCCTTGAACAATTATTATTAAGTTTAGTAACCGCGAGTTTTATAGAAGAAAAGTTTGAGCTATTTAAAAAACAATTAATTAACCATTGGCATAACGCGCAAACCAGTAAATCTATTTCACAATTATTTTCGATTCTTAGCTCAACAATGCAACCTAAAAACCCAACAAGTAATGAGTTAGCCAATGCTCTGGAAAACACATCATTTAAAGAGTTTACAGCCTTTAGAAAGCACTTATTTGATGGGATAACTATTGAGGCGTTAATGCATGGCAACTGGGTACCTGAACATGCATTGAAATTTAGTGAACAATTAAAAGCAGCATTTAGTCATCATTATTCAGATAAGTATGCCGTTAATGTACCTGTTCTTGATATTGAAGACCAAGGTGACATTCACCTTCCTTTGCATTTACCAGAACATGATCATGCTGTTGTTATTTATTATCCGTTTTCAAAGAAAGACTTAAAAACAATAGCGATAACCATGATCACTAGCCAAGTGTTATCTCCACTCTTTTTTCAAGAAATGCGAACTGATAAGCAATTTGGCTATTTAGTCGGTGTTGGGTTTATTCCTATTAATCGTTATCCTGGTATCGCCTTTTATATTCAGTCGCCACACATAAATGCTGATGTTTTAGTCACAGAAATAAACGGGTTTATTAATCAGTCTTTAGAGAAGTTAACGCTTTTTTCTGACGATGATTGGCTGCATATTCAACAAGGCCTGGCGAGTCAATTACAAGAAAAAGACTCTAGTTTACGAATAAAAAGCCAAAGATTCTGGGCCGCTATTTGTAATAAAGAAACGAACTTTGATGAAAAGCAGCAATTGATTCAAGTCATCTTGTCATTAACTGTAAATGATATTAGTCATTTTTTTACTGAACAACTTTTAGTGAATAACAATACGGATAGAATAACTTTAACAAGTTACCCAGACAGTACGGAAGAAAAAATCAAAATATCACTCCAGCACAATGAAAAGATTAGAAAAAGATTAAAAAAATGTCAAAGAAAATATTAAACCTGCCGATATAATATCAAGGTTAACCAAATGAACTTAGTAAAGTCTCTTTTATATATTAGAGTAAATGAGTTGACTTAGCCCTAGGCATCATTTTTAATGTGATGTATGCAATACGAATAACAAAAATAATAAAATTGCTTGCTTAGTTTACTCAGTTAACACCAGTCTACTCTTTATTTAAATATTCTTTCTGGTTGTTTTTAATATTAATCGTGTAAATAAGCCTAATTGAAGCTTCTATCCAAGGTTGTATTTGTGCTTAATTTTTTTCCCAAGACTCATCTGATAAAATCACAACAGTTCTTCTGCATTTTATGTTTACTCACTCTCACGTTAATATTTGGTATCCAAAGTGCTTTGGCTGAACAAACAACAACAGAAAATCTCATTGCAAAAAACAGCTCACTATCCAGCCAAGCAGCTTTAAAATTCAAGCATTTATTAACTTCTGATGGTTTAAGCCAAAATAACGTCTTTGATATTACCCAAGATCTCGATGGTTTTATATGGATAGCGACAGAAGATGGTCTCAATAGATACGATGGAAAAAACTTCGTACATTATCGAAAAGATTTAGCCGATCCTAATTCGATTGCGCATAACTTTATTCGTAAAGTATTTATTGATAATACCGGTGTTCTTTGGGTGGGAACTGAAAAAGGCCTAAGTAAATATAACGTACTACTTGATAACTTTGAAAATTTTTATCATCAAGAAAGTAATAATGAATCATTAAAAGACGATGTGATTTGGGATATCTATCAAGATAAAAAGGGAACTATTTGGATATCTACCACAAATGGTATTCATAAATTTAACGAAGCAAATAATAATTTTAAACAAATAAAAATTCACGGACTCGAAAATGAATTAAAAGAAATAAAAACGATTTACCAAGATTTGAAAGGAAACTTTTGGTTTGGCAGCTACGATAATGGTATTTTCTTAGTTAATGAAAACTTAAATTACTCTGCGTCATTACAAAAGAAAAATAATAAATTTCACATAACCATACCAGCTAATTCATTATTTGACATAAAAGAAATTAAGGGTAACTACTGGTTAGCTACAGATAATGGCATCTTTGTCTTAGATGAAAATTATAACCCAATTGATACCTATAACACTACTCATCCAACCAATAGACTTATTTCCAATAAAGTCAGAAGTATAGTGCTAAGTAATGACTCAACAATTTGGGTTGGCACTGAAAATGGTTTAAATATTATAGATCCAAGTTTAAAAAGTATAAGAACCTATCAAAAAAATCAAATACCTAGCAGTCTTTCAGAAAATAGAACCTTTAAAATCATTAAAGATATAACGGGTAATTTATGGCTTGCGACATACGGAAAAGGCGTAAATATTTTTTTTAATGACTCGCTTCATTTTAAGCATTATTCAAATGGTAACACTAGTGGTTACATTGAGTTATTAGCTGAAACAACGGACGGAAAAGTTTGGTTTAATGAACGAAATTCCGGATTGAATTATATAAAAAGTACGACCTCAGGTAATTATATTAATGCAATTAAAAATAAATATATTGATCATATAAAAGCAGATAATAAGAATAATTTATGGATAAACACCTCTTCAGATAACGACTCCGGTGAATTATTTATTTATAACGTTACTTCTAAAAAAACAGTAAAAGTTGAAAGTTGGAAAGAAAATTCACTTTATGACCAAAGCTATCCTTTTAAAATTTTTAATAATAAAGTTTGGTTTATAGATACCAATGGCCACCTTACTTCCTATCTGATATCCACAAATGACTTTGAACGATACCAGCCACAAGATAATAAACGTTTAACAACCTTTGATATCGATAATAAAAATAATACCATTTGGGTAACCTCGAAAAATAACAAATTGCTCTCTTTTGACTTATCGATACCTTCAGATAACCAAAGAAAGTTTGATGTTCATAATATTAAAGGTATTAAATATTTATCAACAATCAAGATAACTTCAATAAAAGTTTCAGACTTATGGGTTTGGCTAACATCTAAGCAAGGTATTTTACTTTATGATAAGAAAAATAAGAAAACTACTTACTTTAATCAAAGCAACAAGTTATTAAACAATTCAATTCAATCTGTTTTGTTAGATAATAAAGAAAATGCTTGGTTTACAACGAATGGAGCGATTTCTTTTATTAATCCCACAACTCAACAAGTTAAAAACTTTGGTAAGGATCTACACCTTGCTGATAATGAGTTTATCGACAATTCCGCTTTAAAAACAATTAACAATGAACTTTATTTCGGTAGTCGTGATGGTGTATATAAATTTAACCCACAAAAAGTAATAAAGATTACCCAACGATTGAATTCGCCAAAATTAACAAATTTATTGATAGCGAATAAAAAAATTAATGTAAATGATGAAGAAGGCCCTTCAAGTAATAGCGTGTTCTCTTTAAGTAAACAGCTAAGTCAGTTAAATAATTTAACCTTAAAACACAAACAATCCCCCTTTACCATTGAGTTTATTTCGCCCAATGCAAAATATCCTGACCAAATAGGCTACCGATATCGTTTATTAAACTTAGAAGAGAATTGGATCGAGGCGGGTAAAAATAACTACCGAGCGACCTATACCAACCTGAGTCAGGGTGACTACAGCTTTGAAGTTGAAGCCTATGATTTACTCGGTACTGTTCCAAGTCAAAAGGCTACCTTAAACATTCATATACTGGCTCCTTGGTGGTTATCAAAAAGCGCCATTAGTGTTTATGCCCTATTTATTTTATTAGTTATTGCTTATTTTGTTCAGCAAATACGCCATAAGCGTTTATTTCACTTACAAATTCAAAAAAGCGAAGAGCGTTTGAAGCTTTCTTTATGGGGCAGTGGCGATGAAATGTGGGATTGGAATATAGTAACTGGCAAGATATATCGCTCAAATATTTGGGGTATTTTAGAGTTCCCACAAGATGGAAAACGCAACGTTGGCTCCGATAAGACCAACATTAATGAGCACGATATTACGCGTGTTCGTGACGCGATAAATGACCATTTCGATAACGATACTGACCATTTTGAAGCAACATACCGTGTAAAGAATAAAGATGATAAATGGATATGGGTACTTGACCGCGGAAAAATAGTTGAACGTGATGAAAAAGGTACCCCAACCCGCATGACAGGTACTTTAAAAGATATAAGCCGCATAAAAAAAGCAGATGAACGTTTAAAATTATTTGCCAAGTGTATTGAGAATATTTCAGATGCGGTTGTTATATACGATCGTGCTTTTAATATTGTTGATGTCAATAAATCTTACCAGCGCATTACCCAAAAAACGCGTAAAGAAATGCTTGGTATAACGTTAGAATTTGCCCAATACCCAAAAAGTTTCACCAAAGATGTAAAAAAGCACTTAATAACCAAAGGCAGTTGGCACGACGAAATCGAAAGTAAACGTGATAATGGCGAAGTATATTTAACCGACCTTAATATCGATGTGATACTTGATGAGAATAAAAGTATTTCTCATTTTGTTGGTGTGTTTTCTGATATAACTAAACGCAAAGAAACAGAAGCCGAACTGCGAAAACTAGCCAATAGCGATACATTAACAGGCCTGCCTAATCGTTCATATTTTCAAGCTAATCAAACTCTGCTAGTTAATAAAAAAGCCCCTCATGCTCTATTGGTTTTTGATTTAGATAATTTTAAAAAGATTAATGACTCTATGGGACACGAAGTAGGAGACGTACTTTTATGCCAAGTAGCAAAAAGAATGCAAGCTGTTGGCAGAAAGCAAGATACGGTTTACCGCTTAGGTGGTGACGAATTTAGTATTATTATTGAAAACACCAACGATATCCATACGATCACCAGTATTGCTAAAGATGTGCTAATGACCATTGCCCAGCCACTGAAACTAAAAAACCAAGAAGTGGTGCTTTTTAGTAGCTTAGGTATTGTACTTTATCCTGAAGATGGCATATCCCCGCAAGAGCTACTGAAAAATGCCGATACGGCCATGTACCACGCAAAAAATAATGGCGGTAATAAATACCAATTCTTCAGTGACTCAATGAACAAAGCCGCCGTAAAACGCTTACAAGTAGAAAGCTTAATACGCCATGGCTTAAAAGAAGACTCTTTTTCAGTTTTCTATCAACCTAAAATTGAAATTTCTACTGGTAAAGTTGCCGGTATGGAAGCGTTAGTGCGTTTTGAGACACCTAAAAAAGGCATTATCAGTCCGATAACTTTTATCCCTATCTCTGAAGAAACAGGCCAAATAATTGACATTGGCGAAGTGGTTTTAAGAAAGTCATGTTTTGCCACAAAAAAGTGGGTTGATGCCGGATTATTTATAGGTCGTGTTGCGGTCAATTTATCAGCAGTGCAATTTACCCAGCCTAATTTGGTTGGCATGATTGCTGACATTCTCAAAGAAAGTCAATTACCGGCTAAGTACCTAGAATTAGAAATAACGGAAGGTACGGTAATGGACTCTCCACAAAAAGCCATTGATATTATGTTACAAATTCGTGCGATGGGTATTCACTTATCACTTGATGATTTTGGTACGGGTTATTCATCGCTCGCTTATTTAAAGAAGTTTCCGCTTAATACCTTAAAAATTGATAAAGCTTTTGTGGATGACATCGAAGAGTCTGAACAAGGGCGTAACATGGTTGCCACCATAGTAACGATTGCACATAACTTAGGCATGCAAGTAGTCGCTGAAGGGGTTGAAACTAATCAACAGCTGAGTTTTCTTTCTGGTTTACGCTGTGAGCAATTACAGGGTTATCTCTATAGCAAACCCTTGCCAGAAAATGACTTTCAGAAATATCTACTCTCACACCAAATAACGAACAAATCGACTAATTTTGGCAAAACGTCACGTTAATGTCACTTTGTAAATAAAGTAACTAAACGACGGCACTGCCTTTAACAAAGTTTTGACAATAATACGATTTCCCCCCCCCTCTCCCTAAAAGCCTTATTAAATAAGGCTTTTAATTTTTGGCACACTATATGCTTTGACATTCATGAAATTAATAATAACAATTAAGGAAATATGAATGCTTAGCTCACTTATTTTATCTCTAGCGATGTCAACTTCACCTGTTCCAGTAATAGAGTCTGATTCATTAATGATGAATGAAATTGGAATTAGAGAAGGTAAAGTACGTATTGGAATTAGAGAGGGTAAAGTACGTATTGGAATTAGAGAAGGTAAAGTACGTATTGGAATTAGAGAAGGTAAAGTACGTATTGGTATTAGAGAAGGTAAAGTTCGTATCTAGGAGTTCATAATGATTAACTTATTTAAAGCTTTATTTTTACCAAAGACCACAGCAAACCCTATTGCTGCTAGCATTGAAATTAAAGAAATGCCTGCAAGTAAGTGGTGGAAGTAATAATCATTGAACCACTATTTTCAATGGTTAGTTTGAAGAAAGACACTGTTTGCTACAAGGAATGTAGCTGTCTTATTTTACCTAGAGTGGTAAAGAAAAATTAATTTTAAAAGCGTCTAAGCTTTTAAAATTAATGTATTAAAGCCAAACATCTTATTCACCTTCATACGTTTATTCATACAGAACATTGGCCAAATAAAAGGCCCAAACACTAATCCTGCACATGCCCAACGCTTCAAACCTAAACCACTACGTAATGCCTGGCAGTAAAAGAACATCGAACAAACAACACTGACAACCGCTAAAAATAACAACATAATATTTACCGCTAAACCGACTTAAAGAATGGCTAAAACTTTATTAGTAATAATATAACTAATTTAGAGTATTTATTCAACTTATTTTTACAGGTTAAAAAGCATAAAAAAAGAGGCTTTAAATTGCCTCTTTTTCGTTAAATTGCCACCAAGGTGGCATAACATTGCCTGTTGCTAATAATATTTATTACCGGTTTCAGCCATGGTAATTAATGCCTGACAAGGCTTGAAGCGTTCGCCTAGTTCACTACTCCACAAGTTCAACTTATTAACAATTACCTCTGCACCTAACGTATCGATATAATGGAATGGTCCACCTAAGAATGGAGGAAAACCAATACCAAAAATAGCGCCGATATCACCGTCTCTAGCATTACGAATAATACCTTCGTCTAAACATCTTGCGGCTTCGTTTAACATCATAAAGACACAACGTTGCACAAGCTCATCATTCGTTTTTTGATCTTTAATGATAATATTTAATAATGGATAGACAGATTCATCAACAAGTTTTTTGGTGACTTTTTTGCCGTTTTTATCTTTATAGAGGTAAAAGCCTTTCTGCACTTTTTTACCCAAGCGCTTATCAGAAATAAGTTTATTAAATGCTTCTGGTGCCGCAAAGCGTTCGCCTAATTCAGCTTGTAAAATAGGACCAATTTTAGCGCCTATATCAATACCGACTTCATCGAGTAATTGTATGGGACCAACAGGGAAGCCAAACTTAACCAGTGCTTTATCTAACTTTCCAATCGACTCACCTTCTAACAATAACAAAGCAGCTTCATTCATATAAGGCGCTAATATACGATTAACATAGAAACCCGCTTTGTCTTTAACAACTATCGGCGTTTTGCCTTGTTTTTTAGCAAAAGCAACTGTCGTTGAAATAGTTTGATCAGAGGTTTTTGAATGAGCAATAATTTCGGCTAACGGCATTTTATCTACTGGAGAAAAGTAATGTAAACCAATTACGTTTTCAGGGCGCAAAGCTTTTGCTGCTATTTTTCCAATAGGTAAACTTGAGGTATTACTCGCAAAAATAGTGTCTTCAGCACAAATACTTTCCATGTCATCAACCATTTTTTGCTTTAATGACAAGTTTTCAAAAACAGCTTCTATAACCATATCAACATTTTTAAAACCGCTATAATCAACACAACCCGTAATTTTAGCCAATTGCTTTTGCATTTCACTTTTCAACATAAAGCGACGTTTAACTTTTTTGTTAAGTATGTCATAACCATATTTCATCGCATGGCTGATACCTTGCGGCGCAATATCTTTAATACGTACATCAACATTCGCTTTAGTTGCACTAACAAAAGCAATACCACCGCCCATTAAGCCGCCACCTAAAACGCCAATTTGGCTAATCGGCTTAGCATTAACACCTTCGATGCCCTGCTCTTTTTTCATGTCGGTAGTGGCGAAGAAAATCTGTCTTAATTGTGCTGACTCTGGTGACATCACTAATTCACCAAAATGATCGGCTTCTGTTTGGTAACCACGCACTGATGACTTTTCAATACCGCTACGCACACAATCAATAATTTTAAGTGGCGAAGGATAGTTTCCTTTTGTTTTCGCTAATACAGATTTAGTCGCTTGATTAAATATTATCTTACGGCCAACCGCATTACCTTCAAGTGCTTTGTCTAGCACACTGATTTTTCGTTGGCTCTTCTTAATTTTACTGGCTTTGCCTTGTGCCGCTAGCACTAAGTTTTCTGCAGCAGAAACTAAAATACTATTAGGTACAACATCGACAATTAAACCCGCCTTTAACGCTTGTTTTGCTCGAAGCTGTTTTCCCGTTAACATCATGTCTAATGCTTTTTGAATACCCACCAATTTTGGTAAACGTTGTGTGCCACCGCTACCGGGTAATAACCCTAACTGTACTTCAGGTAAACCTAATGCTGTTTTAATATTATCACTACAAATACGTGCATGACACGCCATAGCAAGTTCAAGTCCGCCGCCTAGGCAAGCACCATTAATAGCCGCAACCACAGGAATTGAAAGGCTTTCAATTTGATCAAAAATCATTTGCCCATTGCGAGAAAGAGCCGTTGCTTCGCTCGCACTTTGACAGCTTGCCAGCATATTAATATCAGCACCCGCCACAAAAGAATCTTTTTTGCCACTAAGTAAAACAATACCTTTAATCGTACTATCATTACGTATTTCTTTTAATACCGTATCAATTTCCTCTGAAAACTCAGCTTTCAAAGTATTCATGGATTCGCCAATCACATCCATGACTAAATGAGCAATGCCATTATCTTGGCGAATTAAGGTAAACGTACTCATATTATTACTCTCTTGGTTAATCTCTTTATCGTTTGCTTGGTTGCTATCGTTTTGTGCAGTCATTAGTCTGTCTCCACAATCATTGCCGCGCCTAAGCCACCAGCTGCACATGCTGTTGTTAAACCGGTACCTCCACCTCGACGATTTAATTCATTAAGGGTTTGTACAATTAAACGTGTGCCAGTTGCCGCAAACGGGTGACCATAGGCTAGAGAACCGCCCATAACATTGAACTTAGCCATGTCTATTTCGCCGATCGCTTTATCTTGACCTAATTGCTCACGGGCAAACTTAGTACTGGCAAACATTTTCATGTTAGCCAGTGCTTGCGCTGCAAAAGCTTCATGCATTTCAATTAAATCTAAATCTTTTAATTCCATACCCGCACGTTTAAGAGCTAATGGCGTCGCATAACTTGGACCCATTAACATATCTTGCCAAACATCTATGGCAGCAAAAGCATAACTCTTAATATAGCCAAGCGGTTTATAACCTAATTCTTTGGCTCGGCCTTCGCGCATTAAAATAATAGCAGAGGCACCATCGGTTAATGGTGTACTGGTTGCAGCAGTCACTGTGCCGTGTTTTCTATCAAAGCAAGGGCGTAACTTTTTATAACCCGCTAGTTCTGAGTTTTCACGAATACAATTATCTTTTTCAATATAGCTTTTATAAGGTTCACTGTAGGCGGTCATCACTTCACCCGTTAACTTACCTTCTTGCCAACTTTGGGTCGCTAAAGTATGTGAACGGTGTGCTAACTCATCTTGTGCTTCACGAGAGATATGATGAGTTTTCGCCATTTGTTCAGCGGTTTGCCCCATTGATATACCCGTTGAGTACTCAGCAACAGCTGGTGGAACAGGCATAATATCTTTTAAACCTAACTGGCGAATAAGTGATATTTTTTGCCCTAAATTTCTCGCTTTACTTAAATCAAGTAAGATACGCGCAAACTTTTTAGAAACACCAATAGGTGCAACAGATGAAGAGTCAGCACCGCCGGCAATACCCACATCAACATAACCAGCCATTATAGCTTCAGTTACATTAACCGTTGATTGAAAGCTTGTTGCACAAGCTCTTGAAACACTATAAGCATCAGTATTAACATTCATACCCGTACCTAAAACAATTTCTCGTGCAATGTTTGGCGCTTCTGGCATTTGAACCACTTGACCAAAAACCAACTGATCGATAATAGTAGGGTCAATATCATGCTTTTTTAGCAATTCATTAACGACAATTTTTCCTAAATCTACTGCTGGAACACCATGAAAAGCAGTCGCTTGTTTTGCAAATGGTGTACGCAAACCAGCCACTACAGCAATGCGTTCTCCGTTTCGAGTCGTTAAATTCATTTTTGTCATGTGTTACCCTTCTATCGTAATATCTAGTTTTATCGTCTTTAGACCAAGAGGTCTGACCACTTATTTGTTGCTTTATTCTAACCTCAAATGAAATAAATACAACTCCCTGCTAAAACGTGAAGTATTCATTCCAATATAAATTGTTAAAAATCATGTCAAACTGCAAAAATTGCTTGTTTTATACTACTTGAACCTTATATATATACCCACAGGTTTAACAATAAAAACAAGTAAGTGGTAGTTAGCATGGCAATTGAACATTTTTCATCTTTAAAAGAATACTTATCTCAACAAATTATCGGTCAACACGCCCTTGTTGAAAACTTACTAATCGCACTCCTTGCCAATGGTCACTTAATTGTAGAAGGTCCTCCCGGCTTAGCAAAGACTCGTGCGGTAAATGCATTAGCTGAAGGAATTGAAGCAGACTTTCATCGTGTACAATTTACACCTGACTTGTTACCTGCTGATTTAACGGGCACAGATATTTACCGCCCTGAAGACGGTACCTTTGTTTTCCAACCAGGTCCTCTTTTTAGAAATCTAGTTCTCGCCGATGAAATAAACCGTGCACCAGCAAAAGTACAATCGGCTTTATTAGAAGCGATGGCAGAAGGACAAATTACGGTTGGTCGTAATACCTACCCACTCCCCGATTTGTTTTTAGTGATGGCAACACAAAATCCGATTGAGCAAGAAGGAACGTATCCACTACCTGAAGCGCAATTGGATCGCTTTTTAATGCACATTGAAATTGATTATCCTGATGCTGTAAGTGAATTAGCTATTTTAAAACTCAACCGTGGTGAAGCACTTCAACATAAAAAAGAAAGTAAAAAACCGGTAAAAGAGATATCACAAAGTGATATTTTTGCTGCTCGTGACCAAGTGATGGAAATTCATATGGCACCAGCGATTGAAAATTATATTGTTGATTTAATCATGGCAACACGTACGCCAGAAAAATATGACGACCAATTAAAAAAGTGGCTAGCATATGGCGCTAGCCCACGAGCAACAATAGCACTTGACCGATGTTCACGTGCTAGAGCCTGGTTACATAATCGTGATTTTGTTAGCCCTGAAGATGTTCAAGCCGTATTCCATAATGTGTTACGTCATCGTATTTTATTAACTTATCAAGCTGAAGCTGAAGGTATTAGCAGTAATCAACTTCTTGATCACTTATTAAGCTTAGTCGCTGTTGCTTAAGTCGCTTAACAACATCAATAAAATGAACGATCAATTTTGTAAGTAAATTTATGTGGCTTAAACAAAAAAAAGAACAAAATCAGCAAGACATTGTAAGTCTGCTCAATAGTATTGCCAGTAATGGGATTGAATTATCTATCGATGAATTAATTCAATATCAAAACAAAGTTAGACTCATTGATCTTGCTGCACGTAAAAGTCAGCATGGTCAAATGTCGGGCAATTACCTCTCTCGCAGTAAAGGCCGAGGGATGGAGTTTGACGAAGTGCGTCATTACCAAAATGGCGACGACATTCGTGCTATTGACTGGCGAGTAACCGCAAGAACAGGTAAAACCCATACCAAGATTTTTCGCGAAGAAGTTGAACGTCCTGTACTGGTGGTTACCGACCTAAGCAGTTCAATGCTATTTGGTAGCCAACTCCTTTTTAAGTCAGTGCAAGCGGCACATTTAGCAGCATTGGTGACTTGGCATGCTAAAGGTCGAGGCGATCGAGTGGGCGGTATTGTTTTTAATGAACATAAGCATAGCGAATTAAAACCGCGCAGCCGTAAGCAAGGCGTGCTCCATTACTTACATAGTTTAGTTGAAACGCATCAGCACACCCTGTTACTTCAACAACAAGGTCAAAGCGAATCACACCCTAGAGCCCCTCTATCTAGCGAGCAATTAAATGATTCTGCCAATGCCGCTTTTGAAGAAAATTGCGCACGATTAAGGCAACTTGCACGACCGGGAAGTTTAGTTCATTTGATCACTGACGGTAACCATATTAGCCAAGAAACTATCCGTCACTTATCTCATATCAGTCGTCATTGCGAATTGGTAGTGTGTTTAATAAGTGATCCTCTAGAACACGATTTACCCAGCAGTAAATATAAAATGAATGTTGCCGTAACCGATGGAAAATCGAAACAGCAATTATTAATTGGCGACCCTGCATCGGCTAAAAATTATCACCAACAAGCCAGTCAACTCGCTCAACAAAAACAAGATTTATTACTTAAGGCCGGCGCGAGAGTTTTACACTTTTCATCAGGTCAAACTTTAGAGCAGCAGTTAACCGACGGAGTCGCCTCATGGAAGCGTTAAAACAACCGTCTGAACAATTAGCTCAACTAAAAGATATTCATTTACCGGAGCAGATCCATAATTATCCTATCGCATATGGCTGGTGGATATTACTTGCTGGTTTATTGGTTACCTTAATTTTCATGATTGTTAAATGGCAGAAACGACGAAAACTCAATCTTGCCAAAAAGGTTGCACTAACAAAACTTAAAAACACCGACAACAATGACGACGTCATCGCATTGCTTAAGTGGGCTGCTTTTCAATACTTTCCACGTAATGAAGTCGCCTCATTACATGGTGAGTCATTAAAAAACTATTTCCTCAAAAAATTACCCGTTAAACAACAAGAAAAGTTTCAACTGTTGTCTGAACAGCAATTTAACAACAAATATCAGCTCACTGACAACCCAGAAAATGAAACGTTGAAGGAAGCCGCTCATCTTTGGCTCAGTCAAGCACTACCGCCGAAGTTGCTAAAGAAAAATTCGGTAACAGCACATGAGAGACAGTCATGATTAATCTACTACTACCTTGGGTATTATTAGCGCTGCCAATACCTTTGTTCATGTATCTATTACCCGTAAAAAATCAAAACCAAACAGCGGCATTAAAAATGCCTCTGTTAATTCAAAATGCCTCAAGTCAAACTTATACGGCTAAAAACAAAAAGTCTCCTCGAGTTTTGTTCTTACTTATTTGGGTATTAGTCGTTATTTCTGCCAGTCAACCACAGTGGCTAGGTGAGTCAGTTAATGTGCCCACCGAAGGGCGTGAGATGATGATCGCCGTTGATCTGTCGGGCAGTATGCAAGTAGAAGATATGCAAATAAATGGTCGCACGGTTAATCGCTTAGATATGTTAAAAGTATTATTAGGTGACTTTATCGAACGTCGAACAGGTGATCGTCTAGGACTTATTCTCTTTGGTGACGACGCCTATATGCAAACGCCGATGACCTTTGATAGAAAGACAGTACAACAGATGCTTGATGAAGCCGTATTAGGCTTAGTCGGTAAACAAACAGCCATTGGTGACGCTATTGCCTTGGCAGTAAAGCGCTTCGATACAAAAAAAGATTCAAACCGCGTATTGTTACTGTTAACTGACGGCCAAAATACTGCCGGTAAAATAACACCCGAACAAGCATTAGAACTTGCTGTAGCAAAAGATATTACCATTTACTCAGTTGGTATTGGCGCAGATGTTATGATCCAAAATTCAATTTTTGGCAAACGCCAAATTAATCCTTCCAGTGAATTAGACGAGGAATCATTGCAACAATTAGCCAGCGAAACGGGTGGTTATTACTTTCGAGCTCGCGACAGTAAAGACATGAGTGAAATATACGAATTACTTGATGCTCTAGAACCCATAGAACAAGACCAACAACAAATGCGACCTTTGACTGCATTATTTTATTGGCCACTAACAATAGCGTTACTGCTATCATTTTTCTATTTAATCTGGGTAAACCTGCCCGTATATAAGTTAAAAGGAGCGAGTAAATAACATGGCTGACTTTCACTTTATTCGCCCTTGGTGGCTATTCGCTATTATCGCTTTGGCTTTGGCATTAAAACTACTTAATAAATACCGCTTAAGCCAATCAGGCTGGCAACAGCTATTGCCGCAACATTTAGCGAATGTTTTAGTTGATAAACAACACAGCCAACAGAAATTGTCACTGACTTTACCTTTTATTATTGGTTTACTTGCGATTGTTGCCTTAGCCGGACCTACCTGGAAAAAGCTGCCTCAACCTGTTTATCAAACCGCACGGGGCTCAGTGTTGATCATGGATATGTCTTACTCTATGTATTCGACTGATATTTCACCCAATCGATTAACACGATCACGTTACAAGGCCATTGATTTACTTGAACAATTAAATGAAGGCGAAATTGGGCTTGTCGCCTATGCAGGAGATGCTTTTACTATTAGCCCTCTAACAGATGACATTAATAACATTAAGTTGTTATTACCTTCTTTATCGCCTGAGTTAATGCCAGAACTCGGCAGTAATCCTTTAGCAGCACTGACACTTGCTCACGACATGCTCGTTAATGCAGGTCATAGCAAAGGTGATATATATTGGTTTACTGATGGCATTGACAACTATGATATTCAAGACATCACTAATTGGAGTCGAAGCAACAACCATCGTTTGAATGTGTTAGGCATAGGTACAAGGTCTGGCGCACCAATAAAACTCAATAATGGCGAGTTGATGAAAGATAATAGTGGTTCAATTATCGTTCCTAAATTATCAGTATCAGCATTAAAAGGAGCCGCGAAAAGAGGCCGTGGTTATTACGCAACCCTTGCTAATAATAATAAAGATATTGAACAGTTATTATATAAACCACTTGATATTGACGAGCAACAACAAAAAGAGTCTTCAAATACGGGTGATCAATGGCAAGAAGCTGGCCCTTATTTATTATTATTAGTTTTACCCTTATTACTGCCCTACTTTCGCCGAGGACGCTTACTGGCCATATTGCCAATAATGTTATTAATAACACCCGTTGATAAGAGCTATGCGGACGGTTCAACCCTAGCCAATACGGTTCAACCGAGTACGATAGCAACATCAGAGCAAGTACCAAATGAAAATTTTGCCAAAAGCTATTGGGATAATTTATGGCAAACTAAAGACCAGCAAGGACAAAAGCAATTCAATGCTGAAGCTTTTCAACAAGCAGCAAACAGTTTTGAAAATTCATCATGGCAGGGGAGCTCTTATTATCGCTCTGGAGAATACGAACAAGCATTAACAGCATTTCAGCAACAAGATACCGCGGAAGCTCTATATAACCAAGGTAATGCTTTAGCACAATTAAAGCGCATTGATGAAGCGATTGAAGCTTACACGCAAGCGCTGAAAAAAGATCCTAAACATGAGGATGCAAAGGCCAATAAAACTTATCTTGAAGCGTTAAAAAAACAGCAAGAGGAAGAGGAACAGCAACAAGACAACCAGGATAAAGATAAAAATAAAGAAAAAAACAACGACGAAAATCAGCAGCAGCAAAACCAAGAGAATCAAAATAAAGATCAAGAACAAAAAAACAGTGACGACCCATCACAACAAAGTGATGCTGAACAAGAAGGTGAGAAAAAAGAAGATTCAGACAACAAGCCCTCTAAAGAGGAAAATTCTGAACAAGAAGATAAAAGCAAAGCGGAACAAGAACAGCAAGCCCAAGAAGGTGAAGCGAAAGATGATGATAAAAACAAGCCAACGCAAACACCTGCTCAGATTCGTGCCGAAGAGCAATTAGCAGAAGAAACTGAGCAAAAACATCAACAATTACTCAATAAAGTAACTGATGATCCGTATATGTTATTGAGAAATAAAATGCAGCTCGAATATCAAAAGCGTCGTAATAACCGAAGTAGCGCAAAAGGAACAAAAAAGTGGTAAAAATAGTGATGAAAACATTTATAACCTTATTAGCCATTATTCTTAGTAATGCGCTTTTTACAAGTAATGCGTTAGCTGCAAGTCAAATAAGTGCAACTATCGATAAGAATCCTGTAGTGGTTAATGAATCTTTTATTTTAAAAATCACCATTGATGATGATGTCGATACTAACGCTTTAAATACCTCTGCTTTGTTACAAGACTTTATCGTTGGCCGAACTTCAGTGAGTTCTCAAACAAGTATGGTGAACTTTAAAACCACCCGTACAACAACTTGGAGCACCTTACTTATAGGGAAGAAAGCTGGAAATTTCATCATTCCCGCCTTGACAGTCGCAGGTATAAAATCTCAAGCCATAAATGTTCAAGTATTAGCTGAAAATGATCCCCTTGCTGACAAGCAGCAAGACATATTTATTACGACTGAAGTCTCAGCTAAAGAAGTCTATGTTCAGCAGCAGCTTACATTAGTAGTAAAGCTTCACTTTGCTGCTGAGCTAAAGCGTGGAAGTCTAACTGAGCCGACCTTAGAAGGTGCAAGTATTACTCAAATAGGAAAGGATAAAGAAGAAGATACCGTTATTAACGGTCAACGCTATCGTGTTATTGAAAGAACGTATGCAATAAGCCCTAAAAACAGTGGTGAATTTATTTTAAAATCACCTGTTTTTTCTGGCGAAATTTTAGTGCCGTCAACCAGAAGAAATAATATGTTTAGTTTTTCAGAAACTAAGCCGGTGAGTGTTATTGGAGATGAAATCCCATTACTTGTGCGTCCTATCCCTGAGACATTTCAAGGAACTTGGTTACCCAGTGATTTACTTGCTATTCACCAAAATTGGCAGCCTGATATAGCTACGTTTAAGGTGGGCGAACCTATTACTCGCACCATCACTTTGACCGCAGCAGGTTTATCACAAGAGCAACTGCCTATCCTTGAAATAACAGTTCCAAAAGGTTTAAAAGTCTATCCAGATCAAGCGCAGTTACATACGGGTATGAGTAGTGGCCATTTAGTCAGTCAGAAAGTACGAAATTTTGCTATTGTTGCGAGTAAGCCAGGTGAATATCAGTTACCAGAAGTAAGTATTCCATGGTGGAATACTGTGACCAATCGTTATCAAGTCGCAACTATTGCCGCGCAAAAAATCACGGTATTGCCTAATAGCGAACTTGAAACTGCCACCACTGTAGTTAATGTCAATCAAAATAAAGATCTCGCGCCCGCTAAAACAGTAATAATTACGCAGACATATTGGTTGCAGTGGTTATTTTTAGCGTTATGGTTACTGACGTCTTTAGCGTGGTTTATCAGTGCAAAACTGGCCAAACCTTCGCAAGCCAAGACATCTAAAAATAAAACCCCAAATAATAACGCTTATTTATCTTTGTTGGCTGCCTGCAAAAAGAATCAAGGTTTGGCTGTTCTCACTTTAATTTCACCTTGGATAAATATTTTACAAGCTAAAGCAGGTAAAGCAATTACTGCGACGCTTGATGAAGCATTACTCGAGATTAATAGTGATGAATTTCAACAAGAGATAAATTATTTACAACAATGTTATTACGCAAAAGATCAGAAAGATTGGCAAGGAACCAGCCTAATAAAATTGATTCAAGCGTTTAATAAGCAAGGCTTAAAAGAGAGTAAAGTAACCGTGTTATCCCTGAATCCAACGTAAAAAATGAAATGATTTTTTAAATGCGAAATAAAATAATGTCTGCTCAGGTCTCTTACAACATGGCAACAAAACAAGTTAGATATGAAGCACTAGTTAAAGCATTGCATGGCGACTTATTCCGTTATGCATACTGGCTCTGTCACGACAAACATGTTGCAGAAGATTTAGTGCAAGAGACCTTTTTACGGGCATGGCGAGCTTTAGATTCATTGAAAGATGAAAAAGCGGCTAAGTCATGGTTGATCACAATTCTACGCAGAGAAAATGCCCGTCGTTTTGAGCGTAAACGCTTCGATATGAGCGAGTATGAAGAAGCCACGATAACCGATACTAAATCGACAAGTAGTGAGCAAGAAATAGAAAACTACTGGCTACGTGAAAAAATAGCACAAATGCCAGAAGAATACCGAGAGCCATTAGTACTACAAATTATTGGTGGTTTTTCAGGTGAAGAAATAGCTAAACAGCTTAATTTAAATAAGAATACCGTAATGACAAGGTTGTTTCGAGCGCGTAACCAATTGAAAGATGCTTTAGAAAATACTCCCAACGTTAGAGGCCATTACAATGGATGAGTTGCAATTTAGACGTCGTATTTATGCAGATCCAAATACACGTGATGAAGATATGATTGCTGCGATGAATAGTGATCCTGCCAAACAAAGCTTTACACAAGAACTTGAAAGTTTAGACAGTAAGCTCTTTCAGGCGTTAAATATTGAAGTACCTAATGGCTTAAGTGATAAACTTATTTTACGTCAAACAATGGCTAGTCATCAGCAGCAAAAACGCAAAAGCCGTGTACGCCTAACATTGGCTGCATCCGTTGCCTTAGTGATGGGGTTAACCATTAACTTTATGCAGTTTTCTAGTGCATATAGTAACTTAGGGGATTATGCGATCGCTCATATTGTCCATGAAGAAGGCCATTTCTCTAATACTTCAGCTGCAAATGTTAGCTTAGCCTCTCTTAACGATAAAATGGCGACGTTTAATGGCAGTTTTACCGATAGCATAGGTAAATTAATGTTTGCTGATTATTGCCGGTTTGATGGCATGAAAAGCCTGCACTTAGTTTTTCAAGGGGCAACAAGTATCGTCACCGTTTTTGTTGTTCCCGATAATGAGGGCCTTGAATTTATTGCTGATTTTTCAACAGATAAATTCATAGGAAAATCCCAACATTTTAAAGACAGTAATATTATTGTAGTTGCTGACAAAAGTGAATCACTTGCGCAATGGCAAACAGCGATTGATAAAAATATTAACTGGTCTATTTAAGCAATAACAAACACTATTATTCGACTTATAATTTCGTCGCGTACAAAACCATGGGACGAAACTTTTAATCCTCTCTATTTAAAACTCCATTGTTCTGATACTGAAACCGCCATATTAATACAGAAATTGTCATGCTGAACTTATTTCAGTATCTACTACTAACAGCATTATCAACAAGTACTAAAATAATAGAGCATTTCTTGGTATCAACTTGCACCAATCTATTTATAAGCCCCAGACATACGAGACTTGGGGGTGCTATAACCGTTAACGTGCAGGATAGCTAAGACCTAGTAAGACAGGATATCTGGGAGACGCAGAACATAAAAGCCCGTTATTGAATTTCAATAACGGGCTTTTTATTAATTTAATTTCAAGATAATCTCGAAAAATTAAGCAATAAGAAATAGAGTTAATCGATGTTGTGGTTATGCTGCTCTATCATCTCATCAAACATTTTTTCAACAGATTCATCAGGTGTCGCGGTCATGTTACTGACCACAATAATAGCGATTGTTGAAAGAATAAAGCCGGGAACAATTTCATACATCACTGAACTTAATAATTCACCACCTACAGTGATAGGCACGTAGATCCAAAAGAGAACAGTTAATGCACCTGTTAACATACCTGCTAACGCACCTTGTTTGTTCATTTTTTTCCAGTAAAGACTTAAAATAACTAAAGGCCCAAATGCAGCGCCAAAACCCGCCCAAGCATTGCTTACCAAACTTAAAATAGAGCTATTTCGGTCATAAGCTAAAGATATCGCAACAAGAGCAACTAACAACACAGATATACGACCAACAAAAACAAGTTGCTTATCAGTAGCGTCTTTGTTGAGAAAAGCTTGATAAAAATCACCGGTTAATGAGCTGGATGTCACTAATAACTGAGAAGATATTGTACTCATTATTGCAGCTAAAATTGCGGCAAGTAAAAAACCAGAAATAAGAGGATGAAATAAAACTTGAGAAAATAAGACAAAAATAGTTTCTGGGTCAGTTAATGTCGTCCCTGTTTTCGCTACATAAGCAATACCGGCAAAACCTGTTGCCATAGCACCACAAATAGAAACAATCATCCAAGTCATACCAATACGACGGGCGGCAGGTAAATCTTTAACTGAGCGAATTGCCATAAAACGCACGATGATATGCGGTTGACCAAAATAACCTAGGCCCCAAGCCATCGCTGAGATAATAGCCAAAGCACTCACACCACTGAACATATTAAATTTTTCAGCATCAAGCGAATGAATAGTTTCATTCATAGCTTGTAAGCCTCCAATATCGCTTATCACCACAAATGGAACCAGTACAAGCGCAACAAACATAATACACCCCTGCACAAAATCGGTTAGACTAACAGCTAAAAACCCACCAAACATCGTGTAAAGTACCACAACACCTGCTGTAACATAGAGGCCTGCCTCATAATTTAAACCAAAAGAACTTTCAAACAATTTACCACCCGCAACAATCCCTGAGGACGTATAGAGTGTAAAAAAGATAATAATTACAATCGATGAAACTACACGAAGTATATGGCGTTTATCGTTAAAACGATTTTCAAAAAAGTCTGGTAATGTTATAGAGTCATTAGCTACTTCGGTATATGTTCTCAAGCGAGGTGCAACAATTAAATAGTTAAAATAAGCGCCAATCACAAGTCCGACAGCAATCCAAATACTGCTTAAACCTGAAACATACATAGCTCCAGGTATCCCCATTAACATCCAACCACTCATGTCAGAAGCACCAGCAGAGAGTGCAGTAACTGAAGGACTTAAATTACGACCTCCCAACATATAACCCGCAGCATCACTGGTTGATTTTTTATAGGCATATAAGCCTATACCGATCATGACAATAAAATATAAACCTAAAGAAAATAACGTACCAAAAGCCAAACTAACCTCCGAAAAATATTATTATATCTTTGCTGTGTAAAAGTAAATTTCTGTTACAGAACAAAAAATAGAGTAAGCCTAGTATGACTAGATATTTTTCTATTACTATACTTTTATTGTTTTCGTGTCTATAAAATGTATTATAAATGTAATGTTTTTATGACAGTGACTAATATATAAAAATAGTTAATGCTAATTGGTCATATTTCCAATATATTCACTGTAGTTATGATGTGTTCAGGAATTATTATGTATTTTTATGCCGCAAGGCAACCCATTCTAGATAAAGACAAAAATCTTTTTGCCTATGAATTGTTATTCAGAGACAGTATTGATAACGTTTTTCCTGACATTGATGGCGACGAAGCCACAACCAAAATGATCGAAGCAAGTAAATTTAACTTAGGTATCGGTGAATTTACCGCTAATAAACCTGCCTTTATTAATTTTACACTCGAAACGTTAAGCCTTGGTTACGCAAACATGCTAGCGACTAATGAAGTAGTTGTTGAGATTCTAGAGACGGTTAAGCCGGGTAAAAAACTGCTAGCTATTTGTAAAGATCTTTACGAGCAAGGGTACACATTAGCGCTTGATGACTACGAACATCAAAAAGTGTGGATCCACTTCTTCCCATATATCAAAATAATAAAAATAGATTGGAAAATTTCCACTATTGAAGAGATAAAAGAAGTTAAGCAGGCGATTATAAATTTTCCTGATATCAAGTTACTTGCAGAAAAAGTTGAAACATACGAAGAGTACAATCAAGCTTTAGAATTAGGTTTTGAACTGTTCCAAGGTTTTTTCTTTGCAAAACCTGAAATGATAAAAACTAAAAGTCTATCTCCGTCACAAATAGCAATGGCTGAGTTACTTTATGAAACATCAAAGCCCGAATTAGATTTAATCAGTATTACATCAGTATTTGAGCGTGATGTGACACTTTCATATAAATTATTAAGATATGTCAACTCAGCAATTTTCCGAAGAAGCAAAGAGATATCTACAATAAAACAAGCACTTGTAACCTTAGGTTCTGAAGAGTTAAAGCGTTTTTTAGGTCTAATGTTTGCTACAAATGTTAACCCTGACAAGCCTTCTGAGTTAATCAATTCCGCAATGGCTCGAGCAAAGTTTTGTGAGCTTGTCGCAAAAGATATTAGTGTTCCGGTAAATACCTCAATTGCATTTTTAACGGGACTCTTGTCGTTAATTGATGCCATTTTAGATGAAAAACTTGAAACTGTTTTAGAAAAACTTCCCCTTGCTCAAGAAATAAAAGATCCTTTACTCACTAAAAAAGGGGTCTTGGCTGAATTAATACAATTGTTAGAGTTTATTGAACATGCACAATGGGAAAAAACCACTATTGTCATGAAAAAATTAGGTATTGAAAAAGAGAAAGTCATTAAAGATTATAATAAAGCACTAAATTGGGCTGATGAACAATCCCAAATGACCAATAGTTAACTTCGTTTCAAAAGCTAAAAGGCCAAATTTTACATCTATTTTCCTGTGATATTACCTCTATGAACAGAGGTACTTGTGATTTGTAATAATACAGTTCATATCGTTTTTCCTGAAGATCGTCACTCTTTCACATCCATGTGACCGTGACATACCGTTCTTCCTAAACATCGTCACTCTTTCACATCCATGTGACCGTGACATACCGTTCTTCCTGAACACCGTTACTCTTTCACATCCATGTGACCGTGACATACCGTTCTTCCTGAACATCGTTACTCTTTCACATCCATGTGACCGTGACATACCGTTCTTCCTGAACATCGTTACTCTTTCACATCCATGTGACCGTGACATACCGTTCTTCCTGAACATAAAAACGAGTAAGATTTATAGTCTTCGCTCGTTTTATGGTGACAGTAACAGTAGAATAACAGCTCAAAGACTATATAAACGCTAATGACGTTACACAGTTATATAGAAATACTACATCAGATCTTTGCGGTCTTTAGCCATAACTTTGGTGGTTAGCAAATTAAAATCTTTTAGCTCAATTATCTCATCCGTTAATTGATCTTCAAGAGCATCAATTGCGATAACTGACTGACAAAGCTCCTCGCTTCGCGTTTCTATTTCGTTACCACGAGATTTCATTTCGTATTCCATCTTTTCACCAAAATCTTCCATACGTGTTTCAAAGGCATCCATATCGCCCCCAGAAAAAAGCATCTGTTGACCAACAGCAATCATCAAACTGCCTATCGAATTTTGCACTGTTTGCTCTACAGCACTCTCAATACGCTGTTCGAAATCTTCATTGAAAAAATCGTCTCCTGAAAAGCCGTTTTCATCAAAATAAATGTCTTTATGGTGAGTAAAACCTTCATCGATTTCTTTACGTATTTCTGAGAGTTGGGCACCAATTTCAGCACTAATATCATTCCCCTCACCTAGCAATTCATTAAAGGCTAAATTTACGCCATCACTCGCAAGATCAATAGCATCTAATGCAATCCCTTTTACTTGCGGAACAGCAGATCTAATACGCATAGCATAATCGGTAACTAAAGATTGCTGACTATCAGATAAAGCGATTTTATTGTCATTAACGTATAGCATTTCATTATCAACAATTTTGTAGAGCGCTTTTTTATCTCTTGAGAATTCAATGGCTGTGGCGGTAATTTTAACGCCTCCTGATATGTCTGCATTGCATGAGTCATTGGTAAATGATGCTTTAGAAGCAAATGAACTGCTGCTTGCCAATATTAGTGCCGTAGCGATTAGTGTTTTCATATTATCCCTTCTCTTATAAAATGTTGTCTTTAACTAAATAACGCATAACTAAGCTCGTTATTACAAAATAGGTGCCATAAAATAAAAGTAATAAAATTCAATAGGGTATATAAAAACAAACAATAAGAAAGAGAATAAAAAGCTATTATTTGGTTAAGAAAACAAAGTTTTAGTTAATATGATATGTTTTGCATTTCAATCAGTCTTGATTGACAACGGGCAAATTCAAAAATTAATTGTTGCCCCTGATAAAGGTCAAAAACATCAACTTCAGCGTTAATAATAAGTCTTATCTTTCTATCATAGAACTCATCAACCAACGCAATAAAACGTCGAGCTTCGTCATCTAAATGACGAAGCTCACCCAATATTTTACCCTCACGTTGATAGCCATCTTCCACGCCAGAGGCAACTGAAATAATTCTTTCTCCATTGAACTGTGGGACTTGATCAAGTAATACTGTTTTAAAACTATCAGCCAAACGCATATAGTCTCGCTGACTTCTTGGGCCTGAACAAAGCGCATAAAAATCAAAGAGTATCGTTTTATCAGTTTTCGCTTGGTAAGCTATTTTACGGTGGTTAACTGTTATATAACCTGAACTTACTTTACTCCCTGTAACTTCAAAGAATCGATTAACCAGAGTATTATTTTTAGCCAAGGGAAAGCTATAATCACGATACTCGATTGCAACTTCATCGTGGCCTAAACGATGGTCAATGTCACCATCAACTGATAACACTTGGCAATGCTTATTAATTAGACCGATAGTTGGTAGAAAGCGTTCACGCTGTAAACCGTTTCTGTAGAGTTGCTCGGGTTGACTGTTAGATGTAGCAATTAAAATAATACCTTGCTGAAAAAGTGCTTGAAACAAACCCGAAAGCAACATGGCGTCACCAATGTCTGAAACAAAAAATTCATCAAAACATAGCACCTTAATTTTTTTTGCCCAGCGCTTTGCAATAAATGTTAAAGGATCACTTTCCCCTGAACATAAATTTAATTGCTGATGAACTTCTTCCATAAATCGGTGGAAGTGAATACGTTTTTTTGCTGTGATCGCTAAATGTTGGAAAAACAGATCCATAAGCATGGTTTTACCACGCCCAACTCTGCCATAGAAATAAATTCCGGGAATAACAATGGGTTTATTAAGTCGTTTAGCCAGCCAAGACTGCTGTTCTTGCTGATAAATGTTCTGGGAGAGCTCATCGAGTTTTGCAACTGCATTAACTTGTGCGTAATCATATTGAAAATGATTTAAAGCAGATAACGACTGATAAGCTGAGAGCATAAACTAAATTTTTTCCACAAAAAAAGGGTGAGACATAAGTCTTACCCTTTTTAGCAATTTATTTGTATGAGGTAACCTAGGTTAACTCAACATACAAAATTAAAGAGCTTGAATGTTCTCAGCTTGAGGACCTTTCTGACCTTGAGTAACAGTAAACTGTACTTTTTGGCCTTCAGCTAGAGTTTTAAAACCGTCGCCAGAGATTGCAGAGAAATGTGCGAAAACGTCAGGACCAGATTCTTGCTCGATGAAACCAAAACCTTTAGACTCGTTGAACCATTTTACTGTACCAGTAGTTGTAGACATAATAGTATCCTATTTGTTTAATATAATTTTAATTTTGTTCCAGCCATTAAATAAATTTAATGACAAAAAACGATATTGCTGAGAGTGTTGCTATGACTTATTAAACAGGACGAGCTACTAACATAACTTCGAAACTTGGTACATAAATATAGGTAGTACTTTCTAGCTGCGTGCATCATATATCTTTCACAGAAAGAGTCAAGGTTTTTATCTATTTTATTAATCGTTTTTCTGATTTTATATCCAAAAGTCAAATTTAAACACCTATCACTGATTTAATTTTTAACTTTCACTGTATTATTAGTGTCTCTACTTTTACGAATAAGTGCATCATCGCCAACCGCTATTGTAGACTTTGCTAATCGGTCATAAAGTAGAACATTGACTGTCGCCGCTAGGTTCATACAGCCATTCGTTGGAATATAAACCACGGCATCTGCCTTATCGATGACTTCCTGACTAATGGTCCCGTCTTCAGGGCCAAAAACATACATGGCATTCTTTGGGTGCTCAAATACAGGTAATGGTATCGCTCCTTCAATTAAATCAACACAAATCAATTGACTGCCCTTAGGCACACTATCTACTAAAGATTCCACCCCCGTTAAAGGGATTTTTTTACTTGCACTTTGTGTATCGGTATAAAACTTAGCTGCTTTTGCATACCTAACACCGCTATAAAGAACGGTATCCACTTGATAACAGCCTGCAGCACGCATTACAGCACCTACATTACTTGGACTTTTAGGGTCAGTTAAGCCTAAAGTTATCTCTGCTGAGTCAACACTCTTTTGTTTTAATGGTACTTTTATCTTTTTGGTCATTAATCTAGTCGTTTTAGTTGGTTACTTTACACAGGCATGTAAATCTTAAAGGAATTCTCCTTAGCTTTTATATAAAACTCAAGTAAATATTAAAATATAATTTATATCTAGTATGAAATTTCAATTTTTGTGATCTTGCCATCCATTAAATAAGTCATTTGATCCTCAACCCAAGAGCTTGTCATAACCCGTTACATTTCATACGCAACAAATAACGGTGATCATCGTCATAATAGCGACAACTTCATAAATAAAGAATTATCCTGTCATCGGTGAACCTAAAGGAAACAACATGAAAAAGAGTTTAGTAAAACTATGGAAAGAAAATAAATCATTATTTATTTTTATCTGCTTAATGTTAGTTTTTCGTAGCGCAGTTGCGGACTGGAGTGACGTACCTACCGGCTCTATGAAGCCGACTATTGTTGAAGGTGACAGAATTTTCATTAATAAAATGGCATATGATATTCGCTTGCCCTTTACACACTTTTCACTTTTTAAACTTTCCGACCCACAAACTAACGACATCATTATATTTGACTCTGCAGCCTCAGATAAACGTCTAGTAAAACGCGTAATCGGACTACCAGGTGATAATATCTCGATGAAAAATAATAAATTAATAATAAATAGCCAGGTCATTGACTATCAAAAAAAATCAGCAAAACACGACTTAACTAAGAACCAATACGATAAAACTGAAACCATTAACAGTCAACCCCATGTTATTCGTATTAATAACATGGGGTCGCCATTAGCAAACTTCAGTGAAGTGATAGTCCCCAATGGGCATTATTTAGTACTGGGAGACAACCGTGATCATAGTGCCGATTCTCGGGTGATAGGCTTTGTACCTCGTAGCGAAATTGTTGGACGGTCAAATAAAGTCGCTTTTTCTTTAAATTATGATAATTACTACTTACCCCGTAGCGATCGCTTTTTGCACTCACTTTAAGTATTAATGCCTTTAAAAAGGTAAAATGTATATTGTAATTTCACTTTGTATTTGACCTATTAAAACTCAATAACTAGGAGCTTTCTGCAGAGGCTTAAAGTTATTTTTCATTCAGTTAACAGAAAACTCCCATGACATCATTTTCTGTTAACTGTGCTCTAATCGCACTAAACAGTAAAACTTCAACGTCGATGATATTATCAATATTATAGCCAAAGAGTTCAGTATGGCAGCCGATATGATAAAACGAGCAAATAGTACTCAATATCATCACAGTAAATCACCAATAGTAAATTTAAAATCAGCTTTTATGGTTATGGGTTTGCAAGGATTACTAACGAGTGTTGTTTATGTGTTCATCAATAATTTCAGGCCTTCCCACCATATTTCAAAAGTTTTGGTAATAGAATTTGATAATACTGTTTACAAACAGCTTTGATGTCAAAAAGCTTAGCTGACATCAATTTAAATTTACCGTCAAAAAAGAACTTCTTGATTTGAGCTAATGCTTGTAATATCGCTAGCATTGCTTTAAATATTAATATCTATGAAAAAATTAAGGTTACTATGAATAAATTTGTTCCTAAGTCGCTTACCCTAGTAAGTGCATTATCTATTGCTACATTATTTTCTACGCTAAGCAATGCAACAATTGTTGAGGTTGAAACCTCTCAGGGTAATTTCAAAGTTAATCTACATGATCAAACGACTCCTAAAACGGTAGTAAATTTTTTAAAGTATACCAATGATGGTGATTATAATAATACGGTTGTGCATCGTTTAGTCCCGGATTTTATTATGCAAGCGGGTGGTTTTAAATTTGATGGTGACTTACCATTAACACCTATTGACGTTGATGACACCGTTCAAAATGAGCCGATTTATTCAAACGTTAGAGGTACCATTGCAATGGCAAAACGAGGAAACAATCCTAATAGTGCGACAAGCCAGTGGTTTATTAATTATAAAAATAACAGTGCAAATTTAGATTTACAAAATAGTGGTTTTACCGTCTTTGGGGAAGTTATTGAAGGTATGGATAATATTGATAAAATAGCCTTGATCCAGCTTTGCGAAGAAAGACCTATGCCTGGATATACCAGCGAACAATGCGCCAATAGCAATTTTGTACCTGGTGTAGATAACTTTGTCACCATTCATAGCGTAACTATTATTGATAGTTCTGCGACAACAGACACAAGTCTGGCTTCTGTAAAGAATACACTTATTAATAAAGAAGAGAGCATTACTAGTGATAGTGGCGGTAGCTTATCCTATTTTGTATTATGTGCACTCACCCTGCTGGGTTTTAGACGTAAAATCAAATAGCTTGTAAAAGTAACTAATCAGAGACCTTACCGCGCAATGCTTTAACATTGCTGCGGTGAGATTTGCCCGCTAAACGTCTTTTTTTAGAGTTTTTTGTAGGTTTAGTTTCTCTTCGGACTTTTTGAATGACCATTGCTGATTTAATTAATTCAACTAATCGCTCAAGTGCAGATTCGCGGTTCTTCTCTTGCGTTCTAAATTGTTGTGCCTTAAGAACGAAGATCCCTTCTTTAGTGATGCGTTTATCTTTTAAGGCAAGTAAACGCTCTTTATAAAAATCAGGTAAAGAGGATGCCTTAATATCAAAGCGCAAGTGAATCGCTGAAGATACTTTATTTACATTTTGCCCACCCGCTCCTTGCGAGCGAATAGCCGTTAATTCTAATTCATTGTCACCTAATGAGACATTATTTGAAAGTACTAACATATTTACATCTATAACATATTGATCAACGCGTTAAGTATACCATTCATATCGATGGTAATACGCGATAAAACAAAACGGGAGCAATAAGCTCCCGTGAAAAATCTAACGATTAACTGTTTTAAAATTAGTTTAAGTTCATTTCTTGAACTTTCTCATGAGCGATTTCAGGAGTAACAGAAACAGGTTTATTGTGTAAATTTGCTTTTAATTGACCTTTTCTATGCTTAAGTGCAGCGTCAAGTTTTTTGGCTACACTAGCGATTGAGGGAAACATGACATCTTCTTGTGCTGAAACCGAAATACGACCACCTTCATAATTTGTCGTTATTTCAGCACCATATTTTCCATGTTCTTTTGAAATAATAATGTCTAATGAGATCAGCGTAGGAAAATGGTTAGAAATTTTTAAGAATTTTTCATCGATATGTTCTTTTACACCATCAGTAATATCTACATGGTGACCTGAAAGATTTATTTTCATAGGTATTCCTTTTATTAATAACTCTATTTAAGACTTGTGGGTAAAGTCGAAAAACACAAGCCCTTAACATGAAAATAATTAGCATTAATTCCATAAAGAGCTCATATAACTAACTGTAGCAAAATTTATTGATTATTTTCTGATTTAGCTCATTTTTTTGTTTTATTTTTATTTAATTCCCCTAAGTTAATGAAATTATTTTGTTTAAAAGAGTAAAGCATAAACAATACAAGCATTTTAAGTCAAAAAACGGTTATAATATTGATTGATTTTTGAGTTAACGAATCGCTGTTAAACAGCAAAGAGATGCTACATGTTTGATGATATTCGCCCTTATCGAGATGATGAGGTTGCAGCTGTGATCCAAAAACTGATTAATGATCAAGGGCTACTTTCTTCTATTGCTAGTTTCAAAATGCCTCGATTGTACAAAACTCTGCCAATAATTTGTCGTTCAATAGTAAAATGGACGCTAAAGTTGCGTTCCAGTAAGTTTAATAATATTGAACAAATTCAAACAGAGGTGGCTAAATATTTACATCACTTAGTAAACAAAAGTACTGACGGCTTTACCTTTAATGGTTTGGAGAAGATTGATACAAGCAAGCCTATGCTTTTTATTAGTAATCATAGAGACATAGTGCTTGATGTCGCATTAATTAATTGGGCATTGTACAACAGTGGCATCAATACTGTTGAGGCTGCGGTGGGTGACAACTTACTTCATCAGCCATGGGTTGCTGATTTAATGCGTATTAATAAAAGCTTCATTGTTAAACGCAGTGAAGAAACAAAGCGAGCAATGCTGACAGCTTCAAAGCAATTGTCTGCGTATATTCATCATACCGTTCATGAGCGCCAGCAAAATATTTGGATAGCACAACGTGAAGGTCGCGCGAAAGACGGTATTGATAAAACCAATTCAGCATTAATTTCAATGCTATTACTTAACAAAGACAAACAAACTCCAATTACCAATTATTTAGCTGAAATTAATATTGTTCCTGTTTCTATTTCATATGAATTTGATCCCTGTGATCGTGACAAAGCGATTGAGCTCGCCGAGCGAGAAGCAACGGGTAGTTATCAAAAGAAAGAAAATGAAGACTTAAATAGTATTACGCAAGGATTAGTGGGTAAAAAAGGCCGTGTACATGTCGAATTTTGCCATGCTATCAAGGGCGACCTTGCCGATAGTAAAGCCATAGCAAAAGCGATTGATCAAGAAATTATCAGTAACTATAAACTATATGACAGTAACTTAACTGCCTATGCAAAACTCAATCAGCAAGCAGAAATTAAGCAAAGTGTCATGAATCAACTTAATAGCCGTATGTTCGAATTAACCCAAGAGCAACAATATTGGTTATTAACCATGTATGCTAATCCGGTAAGAGCTAAACAAGCATTAGATTCATGATTACTTAAATATTTATTTCCATTAAAACGGCGCTGTATAGCGCCGTTTTGTTGTTATACAATAAAATTATTTCTTTATCGATATATGATAATTTTTTACATTATGAGCAAAAGAACTATTTTTTTTATTTTGATAATATGACAAGTAATTCACATATTTATCAGTATATTCACTTTGAACCAAGTCTGTTTTTGTAACTAATACAATCGTGTTATTGTTAATAATGCCCTCATAACCAGATAAAGCAGTAACAACGGGTAATTGTCCGGTAATTTCACCATAACTTGTCCATTTAGCTGGCATAGGTGTGTTTTTTTCAGGATGGTAAGCTTGATAGCTTATAGCAATAATAGCCATTGGGTAATTAGCAACATTACTATAATCATAGCTCCAATCTGATTTGATTTCTGAAAAATATCTATCATCAATATCTGGTTTTCTATCAGAGGCAGCAACTGAAAAACTCGTAGTATATGTAGAAGAGATAAGTTGATGCTGGCTAGATATTTTTATTTTCCCAAAAGCAGAATCTGTTTCAGAAAAAATTACTTCTGCATTCGATTGGTAGACGGTTTCTGACACATAAAGATGACTATTAAATAAATCGGCGATATTATCTTCTTCTAGAACACTAATCGCAAAGTGTTGCTGCCCTGAAAATAATTGACGTGTAGTAAAAGGCTGGTGATTTTTATTTAAGCCAATTCGCTCAACTGCATCAAAAGCTGATAGTTGCCAGATGAGTTCACCATCATCATTAAAGGCCATTTGATTAAAGTCATCTATAAAGCCAGCCGCACCTTGTACATTGTTATTATTACCGGTACCAACAAGAGAAAAAGAATGTAATGGCCAAGTCCCCCCCATTATCCGACAAGCTTCAACATTCATAAAATTAGTACGTTGGGAATCCACAACTTCAGTGGTAGTAAATGTTGCAGAGCTGGTTATCTTAGTAATATCAGAAATAGGGGTATGAGATATTTCAACATTTCGAGTAACACATTCACAATTTGAATTATCAATTATTACAGCATGCTGAGCTTGATAAATAGCCGGTGTGGTTGCCTTTACTTGATGAAAGCTAACAAAATCTAAACCTTCAACCTCTCCTGCCTGCTGATTTTTAGCAACAAGCGTATAATTTATGAATTCACTTGCTGATGAAAAACTAAAAACTCCATTTTCATCAGGTTGTAACTTATCTACAACACTCCAATCCCGGTTTTGAATAAATAACTCGACATCAACAAAGGGAAGCTTTTCACCGCATTTATTAGTCAGTGTTGAGGTTAATGAGAAAGGGTAAAATTTTGGAACCTCTGGTGTAGTATCTTTGTTACTAGCTCCGCCGCCACATGCGGCCAAACAAGTAAATATTGAGAGTAATAAGAATGTTTTTTTATATTTAATAAGAAAAAATGGAGTTGATGTTTCATTTGTTTTTAATAACTTTTTCAGCATAGAAATTAATTTATCTGTGATTACGGTTCATTAACCCAATTATAGGGTAATTTATACATGTACTGAAAGCATAACGAATATAATAAGTGAAATAAGTATCCCTAGTAACATCTAATTTAACGCATTAAAGCTGAGCTTAATTTAATTCAAATAGTGGGAGTAATTATCAGGGATTTTTAATATATACATCTATTTAATTGAGAGAGTAAAAAATTAATTTTTGACAGTTCATCTCGGTAGACCCTTTTCAGCGTATACAAAGTTAACGCTGATTTTAAAGCGTAAAAAATAAAGTCATAATTTTTATCCAAGAGCATGTATTTGTTCTATGCTTATGAAGTATTTATAAAAATCATTAATTTTAAAGGGATATATAATGAAAAATAACTTACTCATATCATCGTTTGTCACACTAACACTAATGGCTACTGGCTGTTCTGACACTAAAGAGACCACAGTTAACCCACCCTCTCCCATACCTCCTATTGATAAAACAGCAACCGCAACATTTAATGTTGCTTTAACGGGGGTGGCTGTTAAAGGTACGATGGCTAATGCAAGTATATCTATTCACCAGATTGACACTACCACAGGTGAAAAATCACCCATTAGCTTTCGGATAGCGAACTCAGTTGAAGCAGAAAGCTATACAGTATCAGCTCCAGCAGGAACTTCAGATGAAACATTAGATGAAATGCTCGCGTCTAAAGTATTAGCTGAAAACCCATTAGAGCCAACAACTGATAAAAATGGAAAAATGAGTATTTATCTTGAAAGTACCTTTTCTGGTGCTGTGATCATAAATATTACCAGTAGTTCATCAGTAGATGCTAGTTGGCTAAGATGCGACTCTTATACTGATTGTGGCGTTTATGAAAATATTGCATCAACTGTTATACCTAATAATGGTGACTTAGCTATCGAATTTGGAGAGTGGTATAAAGAAGATTTAACCTTAACGACAATAAAATACATTCCTGAGTCAACTAATCCCGAGCAATCTAGGCATTATTCCTCAAATGTCACGGTATTTACTGAAGTTGTGGCCACAATATTACAAGATAATTTAAGTGCCGATCCTATGGTGCCGATTAGCCAGCAAGCTATATCAGACGCTTCAGTCCATACTATTATGCAATTGCTTGGGCCAAATGGTGTCATTAAAAACGCAAACTTACTTTCGGATATATCTAAAGGTGTTGGCTTCGACCTTAGTGATATTGGCGAAAATGTCAGCTTAAATGCTGGTAACCTTGCACTAGCCCAATTGTCGGCAAGTTTACAAACAGTCGCCGCGGCAGGTGACAATGGTACCCTATCAGAAATGATTACAGAATTGGCAACATCAGTATCAGATGGTAGTTTAAATGCTGTTGCTGAGGTTTCACCTTCTGCTGCTCCAATACAATCAATTATTTCTAAAGTATCTTCAGTTAACAACAATTCGAAACCATCCGCTCTATTTAATGCAATACAACAAAGAGTGAAGAAAATAGCTGCTATTTATGTTGCTATTGTTACGGGTGACACTGCGGCATTAGACGCGTTAGGTGTTAATGCTGGCATTAGAAACTCAATCACTAAAGCGATGGAAAATGCTGTTAAACGTGGAGCTATATCACAGCAAGATCTTATTAATAGTGCGATAGAAGTCGTCGCTTTAGTAGAAGAAATAGGCTGCATTGGCGATGCATGTACTATAGGAGATGAATTATATGCTGATATAGCAGCTAAAGTTACCACCGAGCTTGCAATGCTCAATACTAAAATAATGAGTATCGCCAGCAATATCGATACTACAGCAGCAGCTATTACTACAGCTGAAGCATTAGAGACAAAAGTTACAGATGCCGATACGGCAATTATCTATTATGAATCAGCAATCGCGGCTTATTTTATGATTTTTAACAGCAATGATGTGAACGTGTTAGGTAACAAAGCTAATCGTTATGACATTGAAGCGAATGCTTGGGCAGATACCGCTAAATTTTTAGTTGCTTCAAGTTCGGAATATCAAAGTTTACTTGATACTGCTGAAGAAATAGCCAAGCTAGCACACACAGAAACAATACAAATAAATGGCGACACAGGATTACATATCGATGTTCAAGCTTTATTAGCTAACGCACAAGCAAAACTTGTTGAATTTGATGCAGTAGTGCCAGCCGCGAAAGCTAGAGCAGAATCATCAAATGACATGGCACTCACTAAACAAGGCCTAGCAACAACGGCACAAACAACGTCATTAAATAGCTATGAAGCTGCAATGGCTATGAATAGTCCTCAAAGTATTGCCGCTGCTACCGCTTTTCTTATGGCCGCTCAACAAGCACTAACAGATAAATTAGACTTTATTTCAATGGCAAATACTTTCCTAGAGTATTCAGAAGTAGCGCTGAATGATGCTCAAAAATACGCAGATATCGCTGAAAATGATACGGATAAAACTGCAGCCGCAACTTTAATGGATTCAGCAGCGGCATTAATAAGTCAATCAAAGGCGCTAATAATATCAGCAAATAAAGATGTGAATCTATTTTCTCATATGGTGGCTGATGCAAAAGCTAAGCAAATAATTTTAAGTAAGTTACCGATGGTGAAAAAGACAACTCAATCTTTTGCTGATATTAATGTAGTTACCATTTTGGGTCGTGATGCGTTAACTGATATCGGCGAAATCATGTTTGATGTACTTGAAGAGGCGAATCAAGAAACAGGTAATGTTATCGATAAAGCGTCACTGCTTCATATTGGTTGGATTTATAGTTTTAATAAAACAAACATGACAATAGAAGCGAGCCATGAAACTAAAGGTTCATTTCAAGGTGTTGCCGAGTTAAGTAATGATGACAGTGATACAACATTACTGCTTGCATGGGCAGCGACCCTAATGGAGAGTGGCGATAATGGTGCTACTTTTGAATTCTCCGCTGGTGACCTAAATGGTTGTGCCACTGGTAATTCTCAAGGTTCGTGTTCAGCATTAACGTTCAGTGGTGTGTTTACCTCATTAAGTGACCTAGATACTAAAGACCCGGTTAAAACTATGTCATCAAGTACACTAGCAATCATAGACAATGATGCCAACTTCACGGGAACATTAATCTTAAGTAACCATGATTTATCAACTAATGAGCAGCCTAACACTTTTAAAACAGAAGTTATTATGGCTGGAATGTCGGCAGACGTTGCTTTCAACTTAACATTCAACCTTGATGAAATGGATGATAATGAAACCTTAAATGTAAAACTAATGATTGGTGATGATGGTTACAAAATGATGGGTAGTGCTGATAATGGCGCATACCTTATGGGTACTATTTGGTTATACGACTATAAATATGGTGACTTTGTTGAGATGTCAAATGGCGTTGTTGTGACGTATATTGATGATGATGAAGTTGAATATTTTGATTTAACTTTTACTATTGGTGATTAATTAGCTCTGTTTGCGGGAGATATTATGCTCCCGCAATTTTTAACCTTTAATTATTCAAGGATGTAAATTGAAAATAAAGCTTACTTTATACTTATGTATTTTTCTGCATTTTAATACTTTTGCAAGTACCTCTTCTCTTACCCTATTTTCTACATTTAACGCTGAAGTTTATGCGGAGTCTCAGCCCATTAACTCTTTTATAGATGAGTTTAATCAACCTTTAACTAAGGGCAATAGTGCCTTTACTTATAATCAGTTTGAGGTAGGTGTAACCTATTCTGCTTTTTCTTTTGGACTGCAAAGTCGCTATGATTATGTAATGGAGTTCGATCCCGACACAGCACTTTATACTCATATTGAAAAAAATGATTTAGCATTTGAAAATCGATTTTATACCTATAATCTAAAAGCAAAGAATGCAACAAGCCATGGTGTGTTTTTTTCGTACAAAATTGACTTCAACACCCCCGAAATAACATTAACACCTAAACTATCAATATTTAGCAGTAAACACTTTCAAGACGGTAATATTAACGGACAAGTTTTAGCTGATAAACCACAAGGAAATTTTAATATTGATTATGCTTTTTCAAAAGATAGATTATTTAAATCTTTTTCACCGCAAGATAGACCTAAAGGTCTAGGATTCAGTTTAGATATTGCGTTTGATTGGCAAATATCAGAGCAATTAATACTGGGCTTAGCTATCAAAGATTTATATTATAAAAGTAATTACGCTGATGCCGGTTATGCTTTGGGGAGTATTCAAGATATTCCTTTTCAAGAAGATAATGAAGGTAACGTTTATTCTGAGCCAGCAATTAGCTTAAAGACATCAGGAAACAATCAAACTAAAGATCATTCCTTAACAATGCCAGCAAGATATTATGGCACCCTTGATTATAGAATATCATCACTCTTTTCCACGCAGTTAGCTTTTCGTTCAATAAAGAATGACCAATTCACTTCTCTTTTAGGTCGTTGGCACTTCAGTGATAACTGGGCACTTATGGCTGGATATGAAAATAAAAGTGAGGCATGGAAAATAGGTATTGGGTCAAAATCTATCGGCATTAATTTCCAAACTGACTCGTTAGATTTCGAAAAAGCATATTACCTTCATTTTAATACTTACCTATCTATTTTATTTTAAGGAGGACAATGTGAAAAAAAATGATCTCATTAACCTATTTTTAATGCTCACTTTACTCAACGGGTGTGGTGGAAATTCTGAACCTAAAGCTGAGGAAAAACAGTCCGAAATATCTCTAGCAAAAAGCCAGATAACATTTTACTTGCCGAGTTGGTTTGCCCCTGTTGGGGAAATAATAATACGTTCACAAAGTGGTGAAACCATCACGTCAGCTAATACGTTATCTTTAAATAATGAGAAGATTACGATAGAAAGCAATCAAATCATTACTATTGAATATACTCCAACCTCTAAAAGCATTCTTTGCCCTGTTACAATAGGCTGTGGTGACTCATATAATGATGAACACCAAGACATTAATGCCAACGGCAAAATTGATTATAATGAAGCTTTTACCGTTGACATTTTTTTTTCAACTAAAGTATTTTTAAGCCCTGGTGCTAATAAAGTTTATTTTTCATTATTATCTCAAATTGAATCATCAACTGAAGTGAACAGCCATTTAAAAAGTTTATCTATTACCCCTAATTATCATCAAACCTATGTCGATAAAGAGAACACAAGGCGTTATAAATTTTTAGCAGATGGCAGCTATTATGCCTTATTTAAATCGATAAAAAGTCCGCAAAGTATTCGACTTATAAAAGAGTCCCTTACCTTATTTGTGCAAAATAATGAGATATCAGATATAGCGACTGATTATTTCACTAACCTAGATGACTATTTATCTGAGCAACAAAAAAGTAATGATGATGCACTTATTAACGATGATTTAGTCAAAGAGAAGTTCTCACTGAACAGATTACTTGCAAACTCAAGCAAGCACTTCACACCTAGTCACTCGCCTGATGTAAATGACAAAATACTACTTGAACAGTTCAGAAACGTATTAGCCTTTATTAATATACAAGAACTTAAATATAATAATGAGGCGAGTGATAAAATCACTGAATTATCGAGTATTTTAACTGATGACTCAACACATACTTTAGCAATATTCAGTGAAATATTAACTGAAATACTACAGCTATATTCTCCAACAAATGACACGGCTGCGGGGTTTTATCAATACCAAGGTTTAGACATAAACTACCGAGGGTCACCGTATACTTGGATAATATCAGGGATATATAAAGAAACAGAAATCAATCTGGAATTAAGGATTCCTCAATGGCGAATAAGTGCAGCCCGCGGAGACTTATTTGAAGCAAGCATATTAGGCAATGTAAGAAGTAAATATACATCCTTGACGCTTAATACTGATAACTTGTTACTTAAATTTGATGGTGTAACAGACGTTTTTAATGATGAGAAAGCTAAAACTGCAACATTGAATTTAATAACAAATCTTTCAATTTTGACAGCGAATGGTGAAATCACTGGTCGTATCAATATGACAGGTGAAAGGGTTAAAAATGAAAGTGAAGTGTTAGCTTCTATTTTGAAACAGTTTTCATTTTCGGGACTATTAACAACCAAAAACCAAACAACGAATATTTCCATCATAGCGGTAAAAAACTCGCAATCTTTAACCCAAAATGAAAATGACTTTATCTATGATGTTTTATTAGATATTCCTTCCTCTGGAAGTGCTGATTTTAGGTTATCAATATCAGGATTATCGACAGATTTTGAACGATTAGATAATGTAAATTTAGCATTAAGAATGCAGGGTAAAGTTCTAGCGTTAACGTTAGCGCAAAATAATGACACGAGAAAACTGATCATTAAAGGACTTGATGGCCGCTGGTTATCACTTTTACAACAGAAAAAAGATTACACAGGTCAATTATATTTTGGCAATAAAATTATTGGGGAGGTAATAACGATAAGAGGTCTGCCTGGTATTTTATTTCCTAATGGTGACTTTCATTCAATATTCTAGTATCACACTAAAAAGTACAAGCTAAATAGATACTTGTACTTTTTTAGTTTTAATGGAATAAATTAAATATTAACTTAACTTAATTTATTTTTCCTGATAAAAAGCTGACATTGCTTTGTACAATGAATACAAATCAACTTTTGAACCTACGGCATAAGGTGAATGAATTGATAATATTGGAACACCAAAGTCAATAACTTCCATATTGTCATTTGATAAATCACTACCAATAGTCCCTCCTGAAGCTTTACCTTTATAAGTAGAGGTTTGCCATTTGATTTTATTGTTATCTAAGTAATTACGTGTCCAGGCCATGTATTCAGAGTTCGCATTAAAACCACCACCGTAAAGCTTTAAGTTAATACCATTACCTAAACGTGGCGCATTACCTAATTCCCAAACACCTGCCCAGTTAGGGTTTACACCAGGGTTTACATCGGCTGAAATCACTTTGGTATTACGTAAAACCTTACGCAATTGATAGTCATTATACTCAGCACCCTTTTGGTTGTATAACAAGCTACTCATCATATCAACAAGGTACGATGAACTTGCCCCGGTATTATTAATATTACCCACTTCTTCGTTATCAACTAAAAAAGCAATTGAGGTAAATTCTGGAATCGTCTGTTCAAATATGGCATTAACAGCGGCAATAGAGCTCGCTTTATCATCTTGTCCATATGCGGCGATCATACTGCGATCAAAGCCAACATCGCGAGGTTTAGTTGCTGGCACTAATGCTAATTCCGCCGAAACTAAGTCTTCAACAGAAATATCATATTCTGTTTTTAAGAAATCAACGATTAATTCCTTTACAGATTTATCTAAATCAGGCTTAGCTGCGATGATCACGTCTAGCTCTTCTTTTTTGATCACGTCACGACTTTTACGACTTCTGTTTGGGTGATCAACGTGTGGGGCTAAATCAGGAACCATGAAAATAGGATCGTTTTCATCAAATCCAACAGAGATATTAATAACCGTGCCGTCTTTTTTATCAACGCGCCCAACAAGGGCTAAAGGAATATTAACCCACTGGTAGGTTTTAATGCCGCCATGAATATAAGTTTGTAACATCGCAAATTTTTGCTTTTCATAAAGCGGGCGACCTTTAAGCTCAAGTCTTGGTGAATCAATATGCGCGCCAACAATACGAGTGCCTTGCTCAAGATCCTTTTTACCCATCACAATTAATGAAATGGTACGGTCACGATTCACATCATAAAAACGGGCGCCGGGTTTCAAGTTACTTTTTTCAGACAAACGCTTAAAACCTTGTTTTTCTGCACGCTTAATCGTTTCAGTAACAAAGGTTAATTCTGTTGGTGTTTTATAGATAAATTCCTTGTAATCCGTAGCATATTTTTCAACGGCAACTAACTCTGTTTCAGAAAGGTTTAACCAGCTCGATAGTGATTTTTTCTTATCTTTGTCTTCTTTATCTGTTTCAGCATAGGTATTACCAGAAAGGGCAATAGTACTAATGATGGCGATACTTGTTAGCGTTCTTTTTATATTCATTATTATTTCTTTTAATTAATGGCTCCTGATCATAATAAAGAGAAAGAACACCGCCTGACAAGTTTTATTCGTTTGAACAGATAGAAAACAAGGTGAACGTCGGCATTTTAATGACCTTTATAGCGTTAACGTTATTAAAGCTAAGTAAAGTTGTTTAACATGGCTAATCACTCATTTAAAACAACAAAAAAATGTAACAAATTATTTACAATAAAACAAAACCTTAATAAAGTAATGTCATTTAAAATCTCTATAGCTATGATTTTATGAAAGAAAAAATAAAAAATATATTAGTATCAAAATACAAATTGTTAAAATCAATCTAAAAATCGTTTAACCACCCTATTTACGCGATGACTAAAAATAATTCATTAAGGTTATATGATATAACATCATTGATATTTTCATTTAAAAACGTTTCCATTAGGAAACCTTAAAAATAATAAAGTAGGATCTGGGTAAATGACATTAAAAAAATCTCAAATAGCTAAAGCATTGTCTGTGGCTATTATTGGCTCAAGCGTTGCGCTTATGGGCTGTGAAAAAGCTGATACGCCAAGTAACTCAACCGTAGTTGAAATGCCTCAAAAACAAACAAGCTTAATCCGTACTAAAAGTGAATCGCTTGAAGCCGTTTATGCAGAAATGCGCGCGAAGCAAGTGAGCAATGTTAGCTATAAATTAAGTGTAACTATTGATAATAAAAGTGAAAGTTTTACTGGCTCTACCGAGCTAATATTTGACTTAGCTAAAGATAATAAAAACGATTTAACAATAGATTTTGATGAAGGCGACATTAAATCATTAAAAGTAAACGGTAAAGACGTTAAGTTTAGCTATGAAAAATGGTTTATTACGATTCCTGCTACCGAATTAACCGCAGGTAAACAAAGTATCACTATTGATTACGAACGTCCTTATTCAACAGATGGTTCTGGTTTTCACCGTTTCGTAGACCCTAAAAACGGCGAAGTTTACCTATACACTGATTTTGAACCGTATGATGCAAACCGCTTATTTCCTCATTTTGACCAACCCGATTTGAAAGCCAGTTATGAAATTGAAGTAACTGCACCTGCCCATTGGCAAATTATTAGCGCGACTCGCGAAACCAGCATCAGTGAGAATGGCGATACTAAGGTATGGTCTTTCCCTGCTTCTGCAAAATTCTCCTCTTATGTTTTCTCTCTTCATGCCGGTAATTACGCGGTTTGGGAAGATGATTTTGAAGGAATGAAGTTACGTTTATTTGCTCGCCAAAGCTTAGCCGAATACGTAAAGACTGACGAATGGTTTATTCCTACCAAACAAAGTTTTGCTTTCTTTAATGAATATTTTGAAGTTAAATATCCGTTTGGTAAATATGACCAAATTGTAGCACCTGATTTTAATGCAGGTGCGATGGAAAACGTTGCTGCGGTTACATTCAATGAAGGCTATATCGCTCGTGGTGAAAAGTCGACGAGTGCTCGTATGAGCTTAGCAAATGTTATTGCACACGAAATGGCGCACATGTGGTTTGGTGACTTAGTCACAATGCGCTGGTGGAATGGCTTATGGTTAAACGAAAGCTTTGCTACATACATGGCTAACTTGGCAATTGCTGAAGCCAGTGACTTTGAAAACAACTGGGATGTATTTTACTCTGGCACTAAGCAGTGGGCTTACCGCACAGATGACTCTGTAAACACGCATGCGATAGAACTACCTGTAGCTTCCACAGGTGATGCATTATCAAACTTTGATGGTATTACCTACGGTAAAGGTGCTTCAGTTTTAAAACAATTACCTTATTATTTAGGTGAAGAAAACTTCCGCGTTGGTGTAAGTAACTACTTGAAAAAGTTCTCTTACCAAAATACTGATCTTGAAGATTTTATCGGTGAATTAGGCAAAGCAGCCGGTAAAGATATGACCCAATGGACTCAAGACTGGTTATTTAACGCAGGCTTAAACACCATTAAAGTTAGCTATCAGTGTAGTGATGGTAAAATTAGCGATTTTGCTATAAATCAAACCGCACCTGAAGGCTACCCAACGTTACGCGAACAACGTGTTCAAATCGGTTTATACAATGTAAATGCCGATGGTAATGCAATGAACTTAACATCAGCGACACCTATTATGTATAAAGGGGCAACCACTGAAATTAAAGAAGTGATTGGTCAAACATGTCCTGATTTAGTTTATCCAAACGAAGCAGATTGGGGTTACGTAAAAGTAGATCTTGATGAAAAGTCACTCGCTTCAGCGCAAAAACATATCAACGAGATTGATAATGCCACTATGCGTTTAATGTTATGGCAGAGTTTGTCTGACAGTGTCAATGATGCAAATCTAGCTGCTGACCAGCTTGTCAATTTTGCAATGGAAAACATTGAAGGTGAAACTGATTATAACGTATCGCGTAAAATCGCTAGCACATTAACGTCAGCCCTTGGTTACTTAACGGTAGCAACACGTTTAGAACAAAAAGATTATTCAGCACTTTATATGGACGTTGAAAACTTATACTTACGTTTATTAGAAAACGCTGAAGCAGGTTCAGACTTCCAAAAACTTTGGTATGGTCGTTATGTTAGTGTCGCTAAAACAACAAAACATTTAGCACATTTACAAAACATGTTAAACGGTGAGAAGAGCTTTGAAGGTGTAACAATCGATCAAGACAAGCGCTGGACATTAATCGCTAAAATGAATCGTTACCAACATGGTAATTACCAAGCATTATTAACGGCTGAAGCAACAAAAGATATTACTGACTCAGGTGTTAAAAGTGCCATTTATGCAGAGGTTATTCAACCAGAAGCTAAAGGTAAAGAGAAATGGTTTAACGTGGTTATTAACAACCCTGACAAACTAAAACTTTCAACGCTTCGTTACATTATGTGGGGTTTATTTCCAGGTGAGCAACAAGCTTTAGAAGCGCCTTACAAAGCTAAGATCCTCGCTCATATTCCTAATTTAAATGAAGGCAGTGACCTAGGTTTACTTGAGTCTTTTGCTGGTAGCATGCTGCCAACAGAATGTACGCCAGCAAGTGAAGCAGAATTAGCACAACTGATTAAAGACTATAGTGGTATGAAGCCACAGGTATTGAAAACAGTAAAAGCAAGCCATCAACAAATTGGCCGCTGTGTTAAAGCCCTTAAACTATTAAAATAATATTTTTAAGAGCAGTCGTCACGCCTTTATATCGATTTACATGGAAGTGCTAAGGCCGTGATGACATGGATGTCAAAAAACGGCCACGTATGACCGTGACATAATGTTCATCCTAAATATAAAAAGGCCTTATGTGAAAACATAAGGCCTTTTTTATCGAACACGTTATTATTAAGTTGTACTATGTACTTTTAATTTTGCTAATTTATCAATTTGATGCATTGAGTTCATATGCGCATAAATCACGGATAAGTAACCTTTCTTTCTCAACTCTAAAAACTGTTCATCACTTAATTTATCAAGTGTTGCTTGGTTAACCGTATAAATCCCATCAAGTAGAATTTTTCTATTAGGGATATTTAGCGATATCTTACCTTCTGTAAGTAATTCATTATCAACTAAATAATGAATAAACTCTTTGGTCATCAAATTTTGCTTAAAATAATCACTCATTGTTAATCTATAACTTTCTAGGTATTTAGACTCTTTACCTTGAGCATCAAAAAAGCGCTCGCCTGCGCCTGCATTTAAACGGGGGCAAGACTCATCAATAAAAAAGCCATACTGCTTTTCATTATTTTCTTCTTTGGTTAAGCTTAACTTAAAAGGATATAAACTCGCACTTTTAGGCGTAAAAATAGCTCGCCATTTATTATCATCAACAAAAAAGTTTTCACCTAAATCAATACCCGTCAAAATAACAGATTGAAACTGACCCGAATCACCATTTTTAATAAATACTATCGGGAATTCATTGGCAGCCTTCGCGAATTCGTGCATCACAACTTCTAAGTTATTCACATCGTTAACATGCTCAAAAGTCACTTTACTATCAATGCTAAATTCCCCATGTCGTTTAAAACTTATAGGGTGGTAATCATTATTCATCTAGTTCTCTTTATTATTTTAAATATTATCAGATAGTGTATTATTTATTGTATATGATGGGTAGCCCATAATTTTTATAAATGCGCGATATCATAAAATCAATAATCAGTGAAATAATAATATAAGTGATTACTTATTAGAGGGCAATGACTCCTTGCATATCATCACTTTAAAGTTTGGGAAGAGTATGAATTGTAATAAAAATAAACTTTATATTAATAATAATATAGAAGTTGAAGTTGAAGTTGAAGTTCGCAAAATAGGTAATGAAGAAACCAAAATCATTATTATTGATGGCTTTAGTCGCTCACCAAACGATTTAATTGACTATGTTATTACGCAAGGTAATTTAGCTTGTAATAAACGGGACAATAACTTTTATCCTGGCGTAACATGCCCTTCAGAAGCGAGTTACACCGACACTCTTTATAAAGTACTAAAGCCTATCATTAAAGAAGTTTATAAATTACCCGTAGCATACCCAACAAGACTTGAATCAACATATGCGATGGTTACCTTTGATCCTTCTGAATTAAACCAAGATCAAAGAATCCCTCATTATGACTCCATAAGTACCGGTCAATTAGCTGTTTTACATTATCTATGCGAACCCCCCTTTGAAGGAACGGCTTTTTATAGACACAAAGAAACCGGTTATGAAACAATCACTCGGCATCGAAAAGAGCATTACTGGTCGTTTGCAGAGCCAAAACTTAAAAGCAGTCACTACGGTGATAAATACGCTAACAATGGCAATAATGAATATGAGAAAATTGCCAATGTTGACGTGAAGTTTAATCGACTGATTATCTACCCAAGCAAATTATTACACTCAAGTATGATTAATCCCGAGCATTTATCTTCAGACCCTTTAAAAGGTAGATTAACACTACGAACTTTCATCACTTATTAATGCTATTGAAGCTGAATGAATTCAATTATAGCGTTAAAGCGTAAGCTCTCGCTTTTTCAAGGTCTTCTGGGGTATCAACACCTTCAACCGCTAAACGTGTTTCAGCAACGGCAACATGAATTTTTTCGCCTTGCCATAGTACTCTCAGTTGTTCTAAAGATTCAATTTGTTCTAATTGGCTCGCTGGCCACTGAACGTAGTCTTTGATAAACCCAGCGCGATAGGCATAAATACCAATATGGCGTAAGTAAAAGTCACCAATAGTCGCGACACTTTCTTCATCAAGAAAACGAGTTCTGTCATAAGGGATCGTCGAACGGCTAAAATACATCGCATATCCGTGCTTATCCGTTAATACTTTAACGGCGTTTGGGTTGAACGCTTCCTCAACATCATGAATATGAACAGCGAGTGTTGCCATTCTAGCTTGTTGTTGATTTGTTCTTTGTTGAACCGCTAAGTTTCGAGCAACTTGAGCAATATTTTCTGCTGGAATAAAAGGCTCATCTCCTTGAACATTAACAATAACCTGATCATCATCAAAATTATAAATATTCATCACTTCAGCTAAACGTTCGGTGCCAGATTGATGATCAGCGCGAGTCTTACAAACTTCACCACCAAATGCTAATACCGTTTCTTCAACCTGTTCATTATCCGTAGCAACAATCACTTGGCTGGCACCACTTTGCAAAGCCTTCTCTACAACCCATTGGATCATAGGTTTACCATTAATGTCCGCTAATACTTTCCCCGGTAAACGAGACGACTCAAACCGAGCAGGAATCACAACAACAAAAGACATTTAATTCTCCTAATAGATTTAATTAGTCATTTTCACTAATACGGCGTGCTTCGCTTTCTAACAATACTGGAATGCCTTTTTCAATAGCGTAAGCTAAGCGGTCAAATTTACAGATTAATTCTTGCTGTGTTTTATTATAATCAAGTTTGCCTTTACATACCGGACAAGCCAATATTTCCATCAATTTCACATCAAATGCCATGGTCATTCTCTTATTTATAAGTTTATTTATGCTTTAATTTAGCTTTAGTCTAGCTTTAATACGGCTAAGTTTATTAGCTTTTACTTGGTCAAATAGCCCATCTAAAAATGGCGTTATTTGTTTTTTTTCAATTTGTGCATCAACCGGTAAATACCACCAGTTGTCTTGAGCAAAATCAGTACATTTTACGGCATCTTTTTCCGTCATCAACAGTGGTATGTCGTCAGAAAAGCGGGTAAATTGCATCTTATTATAGTGTTGATGGTCGACGAAACCTACCGATTTATCGATGCTAAAACCAACATCGACTAAGGTTTTAAAAAAACGTGCAGGGTCACCAATACCGGCTATTGCATTGATACATTGATTGTCTCTTTCAGTAAAAGTCTGCTGAAATTCCGTTAATAGTAGCCGTTGCTTAGTTTTAACATTTACCACCGTTTTAGCCATTAATGTCATTATTATCTGCGGTGTATTTTTGGGATAGATACTATTCTCTTCTCGGGGTGTTGCGCCATTAAAAATAAGTGCATCCACCGTTTTTAATCGCCATAAACCTTCACGTAAAGGCCCTGAAGGTAACAAGAAACTATTACCAAACTCTCGTTTACTATCAATAACAATAAGTTCGAAATCTCGCTTTAAACGATAATGTTGCAAGCCATCATCAGCAATAATAACTTCACATCCATGCTTTACTAATAACTGAGCATTCAAAACACGATCGCCGCCCACAACAACCGGAATTCCATGGCGTTGATAAATCAGTAATGGCTCGTCACCTGCTTCAGCAGCTGTACTACTTTCACTTAGCAGGTATGGGTAATGCGGAGCTTTTCCGCCATAACCTCTGCTGATCACACCGACTTTTATTCCTTGTGCCAAGCATTGTTCAATTAAGTATAAAACCACCGGCGTTTTACCATTGCCACCAATACCAATATTACCTACCACCACCACGGGTATATCAATAGCGAATGATTTAAAAAAATCCAATAGATAACATTTGCGTCGTACAGCAGATAACAACCAAAAGATAACCGTTAACGGCAACAGTATCGGAACGAGCAACCATTTGGCAGGATGTTGAAAAAACCATACTTTTTCAATTAAGCGCATAATGAAATCTCAATACTCACTTTATTCGCTAAATTGAAAGTTGTGTAATTTGGCATATGCACCGTCTTTTGCTAATAAAGTTTGATGATCACCCTGTTCAAGAATTTTACCTTGTTCCATTACAATGATTTTATCCGCATTTTCAATGGTAGATAAACGATGAGCAATAACAATACAGGTGCGATTTTTTTGCAATACTTGTAGCGCATCTTGAATATGACGTTCAGACTCGGTATCTAATGCACTGGTTGCTTCATCAAGAATTAAAAAGGGTGCATCACACAACAATGCTCGAGCAATGGCAACACGTTGACGTTGTCCGCCAGAAAGCAAAGCGCCATTATCGCCGATATTAGTATCAATTCCATTAACCATATTTTCTGCAAATTCAATAACATGGGCATTTTTAGCAGCGGCAAGAATTTCTTCTCTACTGGCACTCGGTTTTCCATAAGCAATATTATTAGCGATAGAGTCATTGAATAACACCACTTGCTGAGAAACATAAGCAAACTGAGCGCGCAAGTCTTTCAGTTTGTATGAGGTAATATCTTTCCCATCAATTAATACTTTACCCGCTGTTGCATCATAGAAGCGCAGCAAAATCGCACTTGCCGTTGATTTACCGCTACCAGAACGTCCAACCAGTGCGACTGTTTCGCCAGCATTCGCGGTAAAGCTTAGTTGAGTCAGCGCTAATATTTCATCATTATGATAAGAGAAGTCAACCTGCTCAAACGCCAGTGTTCCCTTAGCTTTATCGAGAGTATGTTGTCCGGTATCTTTTTCTTTTTCTTGGTCTAGTACCGCAAATATACTCACACATGCTGCCATACCGTTTTGAAAATCACTGTTTACAGTCGTCAATAATTTAAGCGGTCTCAATAGCATAGTCATAAGGGTAAGTACTGTGATAAAAACACCGGGAGTAAGGGTGTCTTTCATAAAATCTAAATTAGCGACATACAAAACAAAGGCTAAGGCAAAAGAGGCAATAATTTGAATTAGCGGAACACTAAATGATTTAGTTGCCACCATTTTCATACGTTGTTGGCGATTATTTTTATTAATTTTACCGAAACGCTCTGATTCACGCTGTTGGCCATCAAAGGTTAACACCACTTTATGGGCATTAAAGGTTTGCTCTGCGGCAGAAGTAACCTCACCCATCGCACTTTGAATTTTCTTGCTAACTTGGCGAAAACGTTTAGAAACCACAGTAACAATAACAGCAATAATAGGCGTAATAAGGAGGAATATTGCTGATAACTGCCAGCTGTAGTAAAACATAACCGCCAGAAAACCAATAACCATTGCGCCTTGCTGCACTAAGGTAAGTAACGCTTTACTGGTCGCTTGTAAAACCTGCTCAGTATCGAAGGTCAGTTTAGAAATTAAGGTGCCCGTAGATTCTTTATCATGAAAGGTCACCGGAAGCGCCATAATGTGTTCGAATAAATTTTGTCTTAAATCGGTAACAACGTTATTACCCACCCAAGCTAAGCAATAATTACCAAAAAAATGGCAGATACCACGGATAATAAAACAAACAATAACAAAAAGTGGTGCCCACTTCATAAAATTTGGATTAGTATCTGCTAAACCCTCATCAATTAATGGCTTTAACTGTGAGAAAAATAAAGTGTCGATACCAGCATAACCAAGCATACCTAGAATAGCGATGACAAACCCTGCTTTATAAGGCTTAGCATAGCCCATTAAACGTTTAAAGTTTTGCCAAGTGGTGGCTGCTACTACTGTATTTTTACTTTCTAACATTCAATCTCTCTATGGCTTAGCGATTAATGACAAGGTATTAAAATTGCTACTATTTTAACGCTATTTTACGCGCTAACCAACTAATATTATAGTAAACCTTAATTAGCAAACCAATAAGGATTAATATCTTCACGATAGCTTACAATTTTAAGGCTTTGCTCTGTAACTTGTATTTGGATCATGCCCTGCTCAGCCGTTGAATATTGATTAACCTTCAATTGCTGATAACGTCTAAGCACCGTTTTATTCGGCATCTTCCAACGGTTCATAAATCCGGCGCTAAATATAACAGCGTCGGGTGAAACGCCTTTAATAAAGCGAGTACTTGATGACGTTTTTGAACCATGGTGTGGCGCCACAATAACATCTGCCTTTAATTTTATACCCAGCTCGTTGTTGGTGACCAATAACCTTTCCACTTTACGAGAAATATCCCCCGTTAGTAGCACATTATATTTACCATCAGAAATGTTGATCACACAAGAATTGTCATTTTCTTTGTCTTGAATAACAGCAGGCCACAACACAGAAAAAGTTAAACCTTGCCAAGCAAAGTCATCGCCTTGCTTACAACTTTGTATTTCAGGGAAGTTATATTTACCAAGGTCTTCTAACGGCTGATTATATTTTATTTCATTCACACTTATTTTATTTATAGCCATTTGTTTATCGATAAAAGCTAAACCGCCGGCATGGTCATTATCGGCATGACTTAAGAGTAAATAATCGATAGTCGTGATACCTCGATACTGTAAATAAGGAAAAACAACACTTTCTGCCAAATTAAACCCACTCGGATAACTTGCCCCCGTATCATATAAAATAGCGTGCCCATTTCGTTCGATAACAATCGATAGTCCCTGCCCTACATCTAGCACACTGACTTGCCAATCATGACTTTCTTGATGATACATAAAATAGACAAAGCTAAATGAAGAAATAAGTAAAATAGATGTACCTAATGTTTTTTTGGGTAACGCTAAGAAATAACTCACAAAGGTTAAACCACTCAGCGCTAAAATTATAACTAATGTTTGATGGCTAACCTCAATAAGTAGCCATGGTTGACTCGATAAATAACTCAGCCATTGCCAAATAAAGTCTAAAGATGAGAGTGAAAGTGCAAGAAAAAACAATGCCAGCGTTTCACTAAAAGGCATAGCAACGACAGACAATAGGCATAGAGGGATCGCGGTAAAGCTCATCCAAGGTACTGCAACAATATTGGCAAGTAGTGCTGAAAGCGGTAATTGATAATTAAGTAAAGCAGCGACAGGTAACATAAATAAAGTTAACCCGAGCTGCACAATAAATAATGAAGAGAGCCAAGCTTTTGTTTTAGCTAACTTACTGTGCCCCGATGACGATATCAATTTTCGACATCGCCAAATGATCAACAGTATCAAGGTTACGGCATAAACACTTAACCAAAAACTAACGCTAAATAAACTAAACGGTGACAACAAAATAATACAAACGATACTCAGTAATAACCAACGTGTTATTGTTAGTTTAACCGCCAATAACTTAGCACCGATAAAGATTTGCATCATGACTAATGCACGAAGTGTTGGCAAAGAAAAACCAGCAAGATAAGCATAAAATAATGCAATTAGGCTACTAAAGGCAAAAACGACGAGATGACTATTTTTTTGTACCAGCCAAAAAGTAGCTTTTTGAGTTAACAGTAAATGAAAGGGAAGGTACCGAAAGCACATCACCATTAAGGCATAAGCCCCACTGGCAATTAAGCCTAAGTGTAATCCAGAAATAGCCATTAAATGCTGTGTTCCCGTTGCTTGGAGAACTTGCCATTGCTCAGGAGTTATTTTTCCACGCTCGCCAAAAGTCAGTGCAAAAATAAAATGATCCATCTCACTTTTGAATGCCAGCGAATTTATTAATTCATTAAGTTGTAAGTAAAGTTGTTGCCGGTAACTCGGCTGTGCTTGAATTAATTTATTTGTTAATGTGTTTTTCACATATCCCGTAGCATGCAGTTCCTTTTGTCTCAGCCATGTTTGATAACTAAAACCACCAACGTTTGCAAAACCATGGGCAGGTTTAATACGCACGTTAAGCTGCCATTGCTGACCTTGTTTAATCGCTTTTGTTTTCGTTAAACTACTGAGTTCAAGTGACTTATGATCCCAGCGAAGACGAATTTTTATATTTTTTTTAAGTTTTTGTTGATTAACTTCTTCAACAATAAAATTAAAGCGTGAGACGTTCTTTTTGATTTTTTCATTTTTTGTATTCTGACTTAACGTTTTTGGTATGTTGGCAATAACACCTTTTACTGTAATTGTTTTACCAAAAAAAGCGGTGGGATCAATATCATTAACCTGCCATATATTTTGATAGGCGAAACCGGCACTAAGTACCCATGCACAGCCCAAAAAAAGACCACTATAAATACGTAACCTTTTGATGAGACAAAAAATGACAGCAAAACAAAAACAAATATAAATTTGAGAAATATCTGGTACTATCGGTAAGAATAGTGACAAAATAGCACCTATAAAAAATGTTAATAGCCACCGTTCCATAGTGATTAGTTTCCGTATCTGTCTAATAGATAAATAAAGCCGAGATGATATAAGAAAAGTATATGCCTAAAAAAATCTTCAAGCGTTATATGCCGGATCACAACACCATAAAAAATAATAAACACTTACAAATTTTCGGTGTCTTATTGCATAACCCCAACTTATGGCATTTAAACCGCAATTCAGTCGCAAAAGCCTTTGCCGTAGGTTTGTTCTTTGCTTTTATCCCGGTACCTTTTCAAATGGTTTTAGCTGCGGGTTTCGCTATTATAGTACATTCAAATTTACCTCTTTCTGTTGCACTCGTTTGGATCACTAATCCATTAACGATTCCAGCCATTTTTTATGGTTGTTACATGGTAGGGATTTGGCTGTTAGACCGCCCAGAAAAGGAATTTGTATTTGAAGCTAACTGGCAATGGCTACTAGACAGTTTGTCGACTATAGGGCCAGCATTTTTACTCGGTTGTGGCGTACTAGCGGTGTTTTTTTCAATTTTGGGTTACTTTTCTATCCATGGCTTATGGCGATATTCAGTAATAAAACAATGGAATAAACGCAAAAAAAGATCATTAAAATAATAATAAAAAGAAAATAATACGTTCATCCTGAACATGAAAAAGCATAGCTAAAAAGTGTAAAAACCTGACTACATTTGTCCTAACACCTGTGCTGGCTCAACCTTAGTCGCTTGCCAAGCAGGGTAAATAGTCGCCAGCAAACTCATCAGTAAAGCAGTAACTACAGTGGTAATTACATCAGCTTGTCTTAAGTGGGTAGGTAAAAAATCAATAAAATAGATATCACCTGATAATACTTTTACGTTAAAAAGTGTTTCAATTGCAACCACAATCTCAGTTAAATTTAGCGATATAACAATACCTAGCATCGCGCCAACTAAACAGCCAACAACCCCATTTACGAGGCCTTGAAACATAAAGGTCGCCATTATAACTGGGGTCTCTGCGCCCATAGTTTTTAGAATAGCAATATCACCTTTTTTCTCATTCACTGCCATGATAAGTGTCGATACAATATTAAAGCTTGCGACTGCTATCACTAAGACCAAGACAATAAACATCACCAAACGCACCAGTTGTATATCATTGAAAATATGTCCTTGTGTTCTTGTCCAGTCGTGAATAGCGACATAATTATCAAAACGATAGGCAACATCACGAATCACCTCTGGCGCTTGGAAAACATTAGCGACTTTTATTCGTATTCCCTGAACTTGCCCCTTTTCTAGATTGACCATTTTTTCAGCATGAGCTAGTGAAAGATAAACTGAGTTGTCTACAATCGTACCGCCAAATTTAAAAATACCAACCACCTTTACTTGGTGTTTTACCGGTATAGGAAATTTAGCACTTGCTTGATTGTCATTTTTTTGGGCAATAACATTAGACAATAAAAGTTGCAGAGAATCGCCTAATTCAAGCTGTAATTTTTTTGCAACACCTGAGCCAACAACAACCCCTACTACTGGGTTCTCAGTGTTTTCACTCTCGGCAATCGCTTGCCAACTTCCTGCAACCATATAATCAGCAATAGTAGAGACTTGCTGCTCTAACTTAACGTCAACACCGCGTACTTCAACCGCTTTGAGTTCACTGCCATGTTGCATCATCCCTGTTAATTTAATAACTGGCGCTGCTGATACCACTTGCGGATGTTGCTGAACTTTAGCGACATGTTTTTGCCAATTATCAATCGGCGTATTAATGGCAATTAGCTCACCGTGAGGAATAACAGACAATAGATGTTGCGCTAATGCACGTTCAAATCCATTCATTGCTGACAACACAATAATCAGCACCATGACACCAAGCGCTATACCAATAGTAGAAGACGCTGATATAAAAGAAGAAAAGCCGTTACCGTTTCGGCTACGAACATAACGTAAACCTAAGAATATACTTAATGATTTTGTCATCGAAAAGCCTTAACGTTCAAGGGGCGCTAAACGCCCGTGCGCTAAACGCAATTGACGATCCATTCTAGCGGCAAGTATTAAGTCATGGGTCACAATAACAAAACTGGTATTCACCGTTTTATTTAGATCTCGCAATAACTGATAAATCTGCTCAGCCGTATCAAAATCTAAGTTACCTGTGGGCTCATCAGCTAATATTAATGAGGGTTTAGTTACTAAAGCACGAGCAATGGCAACACGTTGGCGTTCACCCCCCGAAAGCGCTGAAGGTCGATGCTCAAAACGATGACTCAAACCTACCTGTGTTAACATTTCTCGAGCTGACGCTAAGGCCTCTTTAGGAGAGTCTCCGCGAATAAGTAATGGCATAGCTACGTTTTCTTCTGCAGAAAACTCCATCATTAAATGATGAAACTGATAAATAAAACCTATATGTTTATTACGAAATTTAGCCCGTTTTTTTTCAGATAATGTGTGAATGTCAACACCACTGATGATCACTTGCCCAGAAGACGGAGAGTCTAATGCTCCCGCGATATGCAAAAAAGTACTTTTGCCACAACCAGAACTCCCCACTATAGCGACAAGCTCGCCGGCTTCCACTGACAAATCAAGTCCATCTAATACTTTAGTTTCAATGCTACCTTGAAAGTATGATTTAGATAATTGCTGACAAAGTAAACCTTTACTCATTTCGTAAAACCTCGGCGGGCTGTGTTAAAGACGCTTGATAAGCGGGATATAAAGTAGCAACAAAACTCATCGCTATTGCTGATAAAATAATACTAATTACATTATTGATTGATAACTCGACAGGTAAAGACTGCCCTGCCCCAAGTAAACTCAACCCTAGTAGGTTAAAAATACTGTTTAAATTTAAGGTCAGTATTGAACCGACCACAGTGCCAATAGTGACACCCCAAAAACCATTAATTAAACCTTGGGTAATGAATATTTTAACCACCCCTATTCGGTCAAGTCCGAGTGTTTGTAAAATACTAATTTCCCCTCTTTTTTCAATAACAACCATGACTAGGGCAGAAACAATGTTAAACGCAGCAACCGCAATAATTAAACTCAACATTAGCCACATCATATTTTTTTCCATGCGAACAGCAGAGAACAATGCACCTTGGCTATCGCTCCAAGTAGTAAAAGCATATTGCGGATATTGAGTTTTTAAAGTACTTACAACTTGCTCAGCGGCAAAAGCATCATCAAGATATAAACGAAGTTTTTCAACGCCATCACCTTTTTGTCGATGCAGTTTCGCGCCATCTTTACTGTGAATATAGACAAGGGTTTCATCAACTTGCGAGCCTACACTAAAAACACCAGCAACAGTAAATGTCCGCTGTACTGGAATTCTTCCCATAGGGGTAAAGACCGTTTTATTAGGGAGTGTTAATCGAACGAAACCACCCAGGTCTACATCAAGTTGTCTTGCTAAAGCTCGCCCAATAACCACTGAGAACGGCTGTTCTGACAAATGGTTTAAACTTCCTGATAGCATCGAGGTATTAACAATATTATGTTGTTCAAATTCAGGCATTACCCCTTGAATGAGAACGCCACGTAACGCGCCAGAATTAGCTTGTATTAATGCTTCACTTTCCAGAAAAGGCGTAACGTGTGTAACGTTAGGGTGCAGTAATAGCTGCTCCCGAAGTGTTTGCCATTGTGGTAAGGAAACTTGTTTGTTCTGCTCTGATTCGTCTGCCAGCACAATATGAGGGACCAACCCGAGTATCCTACGTTTTTGTTCCCCTTCTAAGCCATCCATTACGGAAACAACCGTAATCAAGGAGGCAACTCCAAGTACAATGCCTACAATTGAAAAAAAAGTGATAAAGGAAATAAATCCTGAACTTTTGCGACTTCGACTATAGCGAAGCCCAATGAAAAAACTGACGGGCTGAAACATTAAATAAACTTCATCTTTTGTGTTATACCAATTGCACTTGTTACGTGCTCATTTTCAAAGGGCCTAATACCCTATGGTTTTTTGGTTTTTCCGTTTTTACCGTAATAGTCGGCTATAACTCAATCTAACTGGTTGTCGTTGATAGTTTAGGCTCATTAGTTCTGTCACCTTAATTTAAATGGCATTTAAGAAGGAAATACTCACTTATATAAGGGGTTAAGCATATCACAGCCGATGTTTTATTTGGCAGGAAAAATCCCGTAAGTAAACGTAAAAAAAAATTCAAGTAGTAATAATTATATAATTTTCAGGGAATTACAATAAGCTCAGCGTTATCTATCCATGTAATGTACAAAATAAAATACGGGGTTGCTCAAGCATTATGTAAAAATTCATGTCTGAATCTAGTAAATAACGCTGTAACCCTTTAATATCAATGCGTTCAATATTTTATAACAAATATTTTATAACAAATATTTTTAACTTAAAGATGAGACTTCAATGAAAACAATAATAACAAGTGCGTTATGTTCTTCGTTATTGTTGCTTGCCGCTTGCAACAACAATACAGAAAGCACTGATACAACGAAACAAGAAATGCCAGCCATGCAAAAAACAGCGTTGGCTTCAGGTATCGACAAAGCGAACATGGATTTATCTGTTCGTCCACAAGACAACTTCTACCGTTATGTTAACGGCGCATGGTTGAACAGTAATGAAATTCCTGGCGACAAAACATCTATTGGTGCTTTTTATGACTTACGTGATGAAGCCGATGACAATGTAAAAGTAATCATCGAAGAATTAGCCGCGACAGAAAACTTAAAAATGGGTAGCGATGAACAAAAAGTTGCTGACTTATTCCGTTCGTACATGAACACCGATGCACGTAACGCTGCTGGTATCACTCCTGTACAACCTTTATTTGACAGCATCAATAGCTTAAAAGATAAAGATGAATTAGCTACATTTTTTGGTGAAAATCAAAAAAATGGCGTAGGCAGCCCATTAGCCTTTTATATCAGCGTTGACGCAAAAGATTCAACTCGCTATGCCACACATATCTGGCAAAGCGGTCTAGGTTTACCAGACAAAGATTATTACTTTGATGAAACAGAGCGCTTTGCCGCATTACGTGAAGGTTATGTAGCTCACATTGAAAACATGTTCAATTTAGCGGGTTTGAAAAATGGTAAAGCTGCCGCTCAAACTATTATGGCAATTGAAACTAAATTAGCGGAGTTTCATTGGACAAAAATTGAGACTCGTGACAGCGATAAGCGTTACAATAAATTTGACGTTACTGACTTAAACACAGTGACTGATGCATTTAACTGGAACGCTTATCTTGCAGCTCAGGGCGTAACAGCACAAAAAGATATAATAATTAACCAACCTTCATTTGTTAAAGGTTTTGGCGAAACATTCGCTGCAACTTCGTTAGCTGATTGGCAAACCTATCTAACCTTCCACACATTAAGTAATTTTGCAGGTTCTTTAACCGCTGATTTAGATAATGAAAATTTTGATTTTTATTCAAAACAATTACGTGGTCAAAAAGAACAACGTCCAATGTGGAAACGTGGTGTTGCGGTTGTGAACAGTAACTTAGGTGAAGTTATTGGTAAAGTTTATGTAGGCCGTCACTTTAAACCAGAAGCTAAAACGCGTATGACACAACTTGTTGAAAACCTACGTGGGGCTTACGGCGCAAGTATTGATGAATTAGAGTGGATGTCTGATGAAACGAAAAAATCTGCTCACGTAAAATTAGCAAGTTTTGACCCTAAAATTGGTTACCCTAATAAATGGATAGATTACTCTGCCCTTGTTATTAAAGGTGATGATTTAGTAGGAAATAGCATGCGTTCAGGTGACGTTTCTCATCAAAAGGAAGTGGCTAAATTGGGTGGACCAATAGACAAGCAAGAATGGGGAATGACACCTCAAACGGTAAATGCTTATTACAATCCAACTAAAAATGAAATTGTATTTCCGGCAGCTATTTTACAACCACCATTTTTCAATTTAGCGGCTGACGACGCTGTTAACTATGGCGGTATTGGCGCTGTTATTGGTCATGAAATGGGCCACGGATTTGACGATCAAGGGAGTAAATACGACGGCGACGGTAACTTACGTAACTGGTGGACTGAAGCAGATTTAGCTGCATTTAAAGTTCGCACTGACGACTTAGTAACACAATACAATGGCTACTCTGTATTTGAAGACTTAAATGTAAACGGTTCTTTAACCTTAGGCGAGAACATCGGTGATTTATCTGGTGTAACTATCGCTTATAAAGCTTACATTGCCTCATTAAATGGTAAAGAAGCTCCTGTAATTGATGGACTTACTGGAGACCAACGTTTCTTCATGGGTTTTGCTCAAGTATGGCGTGGAAAGAAGGTAGAAAAATCGTTACGTAACCAGGTAGCGACAGACCCTCATTCGCCGGGCGAATTCCGCGCATTAGGCTCTTTATCTAACATGCCTGAATTCTACAAAGCGTTTAACATTAAAGAAGGTGACGCTATGTATATTGCTCCTGAAAAACGTGTAAAAATTTGGTAAGCAAAATATTGAGCTAAAGAACAATAAACGAAGACTAAGATGCCAACAAATATTGTTGGCATTTTTTATGACTTTACACTGACTAAAAATAAAATATAGCGGCACAAAGTTAACCGCATAAATAGTAAATCAACAGCCTTTAACACCTCTACATATTGTAAATAAATATAAATATCGTAAACTAGCTACACGTAAAGTATTTAGGGAATAAGGTGTAAACCTTAACTGTACCCGCAACTGTAAATTGTCTACTTTTTTATAAGGATTCAATGAGTCAGCATACCTAATGACTTTAATAGCAGAACTTTTAAGATCAATAAAATCGTGCGGGAACACGCGGTAACTTGCTACTCGTTAAGGACTATCCTTAACGCTAGCCTTGCCTTTTTTCCTCTTTAAAATCACTATAATCACAACAGGAATACTCATGGTTGACGAAACACAAAAAAGCGAAAAACATCAAGCGCGCATGCAAAAAGTGAAAGACAAAGTTGATGCTAGAGTTGATGCGGCAACAGATGAACGCGGTATATTAATTGTTATCACAGGCAATGGTAAAGGTAAATCAACATCAGGGTTTGGCACACTAACTCGTGCAGTTGGACATGGTTTGAATGCTGCCGCAATCCAATTTATAAAAGGCACTTGGGCTTGTGGAGAAAGAAATGTTCTTGAGAAACTTGGCGTTCCTTTTCATGTTATGGCAACCGGTTTCACTTGGAATACACAAGATAAAACCGCTGACATTACCGCAGCGAAAATTGTGTGGGAAGAAGCTAAGAAACTATTAGCTGATGAAAGTGTTGATGTTGTGTTACTTGACGAACTAACCTACATGCTGTCATTTAAATACCTTGATCTTGATGAAGTGCTTGATGCCATAGCGAATCGTCCCCCGATGCAACATGTGATAGCCACCGGTCGTGGTGCGCATCGTTCATTACTCGAACTCGCAGATACAGTCAGTGAAGTACAATCAATAAAACATGCTTTTGATAACAATATAAAAGCGCAAAAAGGCATTGATTGGTAAGAGAAAATCATTACTTATAAAGCCTAATATTCCTGCAAAAAATGACATATAGCAAGCAAGAACGTTTTATAAAACAGGATATCGAAGAACAGACTAAACATAAAAAAGCCCATGTAATATGGGCTTTTTTAAATGTTCAATGCTACCTGTTAGCGTTCACTAAACACAAATTCTATTTAAGCTTGTCGCAACATCTATAGATACTTTTTGCTGTTGCTCAGCATGTTGCGCAACAGAACTTAAGCCATTCGTTATATCTTGGCTCAATGAAGCAACTTCAGCCATATTCGTATTAACCGACGCTGTAGATTGCTGCTGCTGTTCAGTGCCACTCGCAATTTGGGACGTTAGCGCATTAACTTCATTAAACACACGCCCTATTTGTTCTAGCGCTTCAACAACTTCAGCAGAATGCGTTAAGCTGTCTTGTGTCAAAATTTGACCACGAGAGATTGCCGTCACTGCATTCGTTGATTTTTCTTGTAAACCTTCCACCATAGAATGGATTTCAACGGTTGCTTCTTGTGTTCGATGAGCGAGCGCTCTTACTTCATCTGCAACAACCGCAAAGCCTCGACCTTGTTCACCGGCTCTTGCCGCTTCAATCGCAGCATTTAAGGCCAATAAGTTTGTTTGATCTGCGATACCACGAATAACGTCAAGTACAGAACCAATATTAGAACATTCAGTTTGTAATAAAGCTAAATCGGTAGCCATTTCAGTAACTTCTTCAGAAAAAGCCTCAATTGTTTGCTGGCTGGTATTTGAGGAGGTCATGCCTTGCGATAAAATAGCAATGACTTGATTTGTTGTTTCGCTCACCTGTGAAGCGCTGTCTGAAAGTATGCTAGAGGTTGAAGCGACCTCATCAATAGAGTGTGCCATTAACGCTATTTGACGAGCAGAATCGTCAACGGCTTTAACGGAGTCGGTCATTTGTGTGGCCAGTAAAAAGGAACCTTCTTTTAATGATTCAGATTCCGTACGTAACTCCGCAAGCACGTCTGACAAGTTACCAATAAATGAACTGAGTTCATTCGTCACAGTGGCCAGTTCATCATTACCTTTGTCAATTAGCGGCCCAGGAGGTGCCTGTTTGGTACTAACGACAAGTGTAAGATAGTGTTGTAGTCTTGTTAATCGAGATGACAGCTGCTTTTCAATAAATATATACCCTGATATTAATTGGGCAATCACTAAAAAAGAGAGTATACCGATAACTGTTGACTGGCTTAGCTCATCAGTAAATAGCAGTACAAATAGCAGGGCTAATAATCCAACAGCCGCAGTTGGTATAAGTAATTTCACGCTTAAGCGAGTAAACATAGAGTATCCATCGTGTTAGTTTAAAAAACAGCCTAAATTTAAGCTACTTGGCTTTATTACGTTATAAATTACCTATTATTTGCTGTTTTAGCTAACAATATTTGTTAATTTTAATTATTGATCAAAAAAACCATTTTATTTTAGCTATCCTTAAACGAATTAATGGTTCATCACTCAGATAAAATATAAATAGGAAATCAATATATGTCTATCATCGCAATTTTTATGGGATATCGACTTCTAAAACTTTATACATAAAAACCACATCATCAAAAGCCTGACTATTGAACTTTTATTGACTCCATCTAAATCGCCGCCTTTTTTAGTTTACGGTTGCATTTAATTTTACTGAGTCAGAAGAATAAAACCAGATTTTTAACTATTTTATTCTTTACCTTAAGCACTTTTTTCTGTTTTTACTCGACTGTGTCGAACAGCTACCGTTGTCATTAGCCTGCTTACATTGAATTTCAATTGTGACGATTACACCTACGTTATTAACGAAAGAGATATACGTCATAAATAATTGATCTGACATTTTTCTTTCACTTCACTCGGTATTCTCATAAAATCAATCTATCGATTATTTATCAAGGTATTCCGTGACTTCTATTCAACATTTGTTCGATAATAATCAGCAATGGGCTGACAACATAAAAAAAGAAGACCCACATTTTTTTAAACGTTTGTCAGAACAACAAAAGCCAGAATATTTATGGATAGGATGTTCTGATTCAAGAGTACCAGCCAATGAATTACTCGGTATGTCTCCAGGTGAAGTTTTTGTTCATCGTAATATTGCTAACCAAGTTATTCATACCGATTTAAATTGCCTTTCTGTTATACAATTTGCTGTAGAAAATCTTAAAGTTAAACACATAATAGTGTGTGGTCACTACGGCTGCGGTGGAATTATAGCTTCAATTGATAATAAGCGTCATGGATTAATAGATAATTGGCTAGGGCATATTAAAGATGTCTATCGTTTTCACAAAGACCGTCTCGATGCCGTTGAAGATCACCAAAAAAAGGTCAATTTACTCTGCGATCTCAATGTGGTTGAACAAGTGGCAAACGTTTGCCATACCACGACATTAGTCAATGCTTGGAAAAAAAACCAAGACGTAACTGTTCATGGCTTTGTGTATAATTTACACGACGGTATTTTGAAAAATTTAAATGTCTCTTGCGATGGAAAATAATTAATGACCTTAACGATACCCGATGCACCGATAAAAAAACAACCTTTCTCTTGTGGTGAGGTTGCCTTAGTTGGCGCAGGTCCGGGTGATCCTGAATTACTGACCTTACAAGCTTTTCGCTTTATCAAACAAGCGGAAGTTGTTATTTATGACCGCCTAGTAAGCGCAGAAATTTTAGCGTTATTACCTGAAAATTGTGAGCGTATTTATGTGGGGAAAAAACAAGCTGAGCATCGAGTACCTCAAGATGATATTAATCAGTTATTAGTTGATCATGCGAAGCAAAATAAAAAAGTATTACGTTTAAAAGGTGGCGATCCATTTGTTTTTGGTCGGGGTGGCGAAGAGGCACAATTTGCATTAAAACATGATATTGCCTGTCATATTGTGCCTGGAATGACAGCGGCTTCTGCATGTACAAGTTATGTTGGCATACCTTTAACTCATCGACAAGTTGCTCAAAGTTGTACTTTCATTACCGGCAATGTACAAAACAACGGGGAATTATCACTACCTTGGCACACCCTCACTGATAATAAACAAACTGTCGTTTTTTACATGGGCATTAAAAGTTTACCGATAATTAGTGAGCAACTCATTAAAGCCGGTCGTATAGCTTCGACGCCAGCAGCCCTTATCTATAAAGGCACAAATCCTGAACAACATGTTTACCGAGGCACTTTAGCAGGGTTAAATCATCTGGTTGAGTTGCATAACATAAAACCACCAACGCTGGTGATTATTGGTGATGTTGTTAACACTTTTGATGAAAAACACTTAATAAATTTAGGTTATTTATCACCAAAATAATAAATGGGCAGTAAACTTCACGCTCAGTGCTTCACCACTATTGATGATATTTTACCTTGGGCTTAACATTCCCCTGATAAAAATCGTAATCACTTTAAATGACAGGAATAAATACTATGCAGGGAACCGCCAATTTCTCAAACTCCGTATTACCAAGTGAAGATTTACCACACTTAACTAAGCTGAGCTTTGAACATTTATCCCCCCTTTATGCGAAAAGTAATCGTTATATCAGTTTATTTTCTACACTTTTTATTATTTCAGTATTATTTATAGCTCTACTACAACGTTTTATTCCGCTATCGACGACGGCAAACAACGTTGTTAGTTTTTTTATTGGGGCTACAGCCCTAGTGGGTTTTATCAGTACTTTCTACACTATTGTTGCTGACAAACAAAAGTTTTATGCACTTCGTGAACAAGATCTTAGCTATAAAAGCGGTGTTGTTTTTCGTAAAACGGTTAGCCAACCAATGTTACGTATTCAACATGTAGAATTAAAACGTGGCCCTATTGACCGTAAAATAGGTTTAGCTACACTACAGGTTTTCAGTGCAGGTGGCGCAATGCACACATTTGAAATTCCGGGGTTACCACTAGAGAAAGCGGAGAGCATTCGCCAATTTATTCTTGACCACAAAGATGTTAATCATCATGGATAAATCAACAGAAACCCTAAATAACAACTCAGATGCGACAACGCAACCGAATAAAACGATAAAAAACACTAAAGATTGGCAACGTATATCACCTATCGCTATTATTTATTTTTTAGCTAAATTTGTTGCTGGATTTTTAAGTAATATCCTTGTGTTCTTACCCGCATTATATATTGGCTATGATAATTTTATCGCGCATCCCCATCTATGGCTGCCTATAGGTTTAGGCGTGCTCGCGGTTATCATTACCTCTACCTTTTTAAGTTTTTATTTCTTTCAATACCGGTTATATCAAGATCATATTGAAATACGTTCGGGGGTAATTTCAAAGAAATACGTTAACTTGCCTTTTGCTAAAATTCAAAACGTAAAACTTGAGCAACCTATATATTATCGACCTTTTGGCTTTACTTGCTTACAACTTGATACAGCAGGCTCTGCGAAACAAGAAGCAAAGGTCGTCGCCTTAAAAATAGATTTTGCAGAACAACTTAAAAAAGAAATTTTAGCTCAACACCAAGTTGCCCATTCGACTATCGCGGGTGAAAGTACCAATACAGTAAAAGATTCAACTTCAAATAATAAAAACAATGAAGTGATTTTAAATACTCGTGGTATCACTGATCTTGTTATTCATGGCATAACCAACAACCGAATTTGGATTTTTATGGGCGGTTTAGCACCATTTCTTGATGACTTTGGACGATATATTGTTGAGTTTTTTAACGGTTTAGGTATTGACCTCGAAAAATTCCTTACCTTTTCAGATAAGCCGATGTGGCAAATTGGTTTATACGCACTGACCTTAACTTTTATTATTTTATTACCTTTTACGCTATTCTCTATTGCAGGTTCTATTATTACCTTTTACAACTTCACCTTAAGTAAGGTAGATGACCGTTATATTCGTCGCAGTGGGCTATTAACCAAATATGAAGTGATCATGCGTTTATCACGTTTACAAATGGTGGTTCGCCAACAAGATTGGCTTGATGTGATACTAAAACGTATTAACCTTAAATTTGAGCAAAGCAATAGTGCATTAAATCAATATCAAGCGAGTGCGCAAAATAGTCGTATTATTGTGCCGTCAATCAACCCAAATGAGTGTTTGACCTTAATAAACGATGTTTACCCTAATAATAAGATGATGAGTATCGATTACCACCGTATTAGCAAACGCTTTTTACTGCGCAATATTGGTTATATTCTTTCACCCATGTTTATTCTACTTTCCGTTCTTTTTATCACCCTTGATAAAGCTAATTTTTTAATGGTGTTAACGCCCAGTTATTTATTTATGAGTGTATTAGTTTTTATGCGCTGGCTACGATGGGGCTATGCTAAAGATGATGATTTAATTTATATTCGTAAAGGCTATTTTGGTGTCGACTATACCTGTTTTCCTATTTTTAAAACTCAACAAGTTCAATGTAAACAAAGTTGGTTCCAAGAGCGTCACCAGCTCAGTTCAATAAGAATCGTACTCGCTGCAGGCGCTCAGGACATTCCTTTTATCAAGCAAAAGCTTGCTTATCAATTACTCGACGATGTGCTTTACCAAGTAGAAAGCAGTCAAAAGTCTTGGATGTAGGCCTTAATGAATAATACTAAAATATTTATTATCGGCTTACCTCGTTCTGGCACCACCAGTATTTGTGCAGCAATGCTTGAGCTAGGCTATACCGTTGCGCATACCGCTTATACACAAAAAACGTTTGATCAAGCACAAGTCATTGCCGACACCCCCATCTTTGCTGACTTTAAACGTTTAGATAAATTTTATCCTAACAGTAAATTTATTTACTTAGCGCGAAAATCTGACCAGTGGTTACCCTCAATTAAACAGTTGCTACAACGTATGTATATTAATGTGACGCGTGCTGACGGTGGTTTTAATACTATTATTAAACGTTGCTACGTAAGTACATTTTCACCTTTTACATTAGAAAATATCAACAATGACATGTTTTTAGCCCGTTGTTACTTGCAACACAACCATGAAGTGCTGCAATATTTCTCTGAGCGCACGCAAGACTTACTCACAATAGATGTTAGCCAGCCAGCGAGTTACCAACAATTGATCAGTTTTTTATCAATAGCGCAAGGGAGTAATACAGGGATTTTTGAAAAGCTCAATAGTGGTGGAAAAGTTACCGCATGGAAGGATTTAAAACATGAGCGAAAAATAGAGTCAACCAAAAATGGCCGCATGAGTTTATTAGACTATTTAGAATTGTCAGCAGAATAACAACAGCACATTGAGTTTTATAAACATAAAATCAACATGCGCTTTTTATGAATTTTACAAGGCTTCAATTTCAGCAAGTGCTTGGCTAAATTCAGCTAGGTCTAATTCAACGTACTCATTATCCTCAGCTTGATTTGATTCTTCTAGCCAATTAATACCCACAATAACGCCGTCTTCACCAAGGTCTTCAAGCCAAAACTCTAACCAGTCGCTTAACGTTATTTTAGTCGGTACATATGCTTGCCACTCATCAATACAATGTGTTTGAGCAAGTGCTTCGCTTGACCATAATGGCATAACGTCAGTGTTTTCAAAGTTAATTGAGTCAAGTACCACCCAATCTTCTCCTGACTTTTCTTGCAGTGCCCAAAACGATTGTGCGGTTTTAACGTCGGCTAAAAAGGTGCTTAAAATTGTTGTATTCATAATTATTTATATCAATTAAGTGATGAGCAGGCATTAATTATCTCACACCGTACTCGCTTCTAACATAACAATTTATGATAAAAAGGACTTTAGGATTATCTGTTAGGCAAACACAGCCGCGTAAGTTACGCGGCGTAAAAAACATTTGCAAGAGAGTAACAAACGTTTGGTTTAAGAGCTTTGCCCCTAAAAAATACTATCATGTAAAGCTTTTCTGTAATCATAAAAACTCATATAAACCCCATGATTCTTCAATTAGTATTATAAAATTTCATCTTTATCGTAATAATGTTATGCATGCGAGATATTAATTACCGGTTAATCTTTAAGTACTCCCTTCGCCAAAGCGAATAGTAACGTGTTAATTTTAATGAGGTGTCATTGATATAATAAGGGTTTAAATGCGTTGATCTTAACGTTAAAAGAATTAAAGCACTCACTAAGAAAATCAACTTTCATAACGCCTTTATCCCCACCTTATTTTAAGGTGCATTCCTCATAAATAGAACCATATAAAGCACCCAAAGACATAAATAAAGCTTGATCTAAATCAAGAACAGTTTAAACTTTCAGAAATTACTGAAAGTTCAGAAAACACAATTATGATAATGACAACTAAAATTGAATCGTTTGTTATGCACTGTGGTGAAATGGGCAGTCGCTGGGGCTTTAACCGTACTGTTGGTCAAATGTATGGCCTACTAACCATTCATGACGAACCACTTACCGCGCTACAAATATCTGAAGCACTCAATATCTCTCGTGGCAATGTCAGCATGGGTATTAAAGAATTACAGTCTTGGCGGTTAGTACAAGTTCAGCATAAACCTAAAGACCGCAAAGAATATTACTCGCCTGCTGGGTCTATCTGGGAAATGGCAATACGCATATTTGAAGAGCGTCGCAAACGTGAAGTTGACCCAACACTATCATTGCTACGCGATAATTTATTAGACGAACCCGCCAACTCTCAAGAGCAATATGCACAAGAAAGAATGCATGAAATGCATGATCTGCTGGAAACTATGACTCATTGGGCTTCAGAGCTACAAAGTATGAGCCCTGATAAACTCAACACCCTGATGAAGCTTGGGGCTGGTGTAAGCAAAGTTATAGATATGAAGGATAAGTTTATGAAAAAAAGCTAAAAAACACTTTACTATTTTTAACCATTTAAAAGCATCCAAAGTGGTAAAAATTATCACGTTAATACGTTAATCCTATTAACACATAACAGTGTTCAAACGGATTTATGGAGTAAATCATGTTAGAAACCTTAATGCTCTCACGCATACAGTTTGCCGCTAATATTAGTTTTCATATTCTCTTCCCCACAATAACCATCGCTCTTAGCTGGTTTTTGTTTTACTTCAAATTACGTTTTGATCAAACAGGTGATCCCGTGTGGATGCGCGCATACCGTTTTTGGGTTAAAATTTTTGCCCTCACCTTTGCAATAGGGGTAGTTACCGGTATTACCATGTCGTTTCAATTTGGGACCAACTGGCCAAAGTTTATGGAAACTGTCGGTAATATTGCTGGTCCATTATTAGGCTATGAAGTGCTAACCGCATTCTTTTTAGAAGCTGGCTTTCTGGGGATTATGTTATTTGGTATGAATCGAGTGTCCGCTCGAATACATACGCTATCAACGTTAATTGTTGCTTTTGGCACCAGTTTGTCGTCCTTTTGGATTTTAGCGCTCAATTCTTGGATGCAAACCCCTCAAGGCCATGAAATGCGAGATGGTGTAGCCTATCCAGTTGATTGGTTCGCTATTATTTTTAACCCATCGTTCCCTTACAAATTATCTCACATGCTTGTTGCATCAGGTTTAACCGCCGCCTTCTTGGTAGCAGGCATTAGTGCTTATCGCTTACTAAAAGGTGACGATAAAAAAGCGCCTAAATTAACTCTCAAAATAGCATTAACCGTAGCGGCTATACTTGCGCCTACCCAAATATTTCTAGGCGATATGCATGGTTTAAATACGTTAGAACATCAACCACAAAAAATTGCAGCAATGGAAGGCATTTGGCATACCGAAAAAGGAGCGCCTTTATTATTATTTGCCCTACCTGATGAAGAGCAGAAGACCAATCATTTTGAAATCGCAATCCCTAAGATGGCAAGCTTTATATTAACGCACGATTTAGATGGCGAAATAAAAGGCTTAAACGAATTTGAAGGTAATCACCCCCCCGTTGCGCCTGTGTTTTTTGCTTTTAGAATTATGGTGGGCTTAGGTATGCTGATGCTTGCTATCGCTTGGCTTAGCCGCTTTATATTATGGCGCAAAAATCAATTATCTCCTTGGTTGTTAAAAACCCTTGTTGTGATGAGTTTTTCTGGCTGGATAGCGACATTAGCGGGTTGGTATGTCACTGAAATTGGCCGCCAACCTTGGTTAGTAACAGGAATTTTAACGGTGAAAGATGCTGCGACTGATATAGCACCAGAAAACGTAGGCATTACGCTAACGCTTTATTTGGTTTTATACGTTGTGATTATGGTTGCTTATTTACACACCATTTTCACTATGGCTGGACGTGCCATTGAAATAGAAGAAATCAGTATTGATGAACAGGTTAAGCCGGTAATTAATACTTCAAAAAACACGGTTGAGGGCTAGATTATGTTTGAAGAATATACATTAGCAATCATTTTTGTCTCATTGATGGGCTTTTCAATTTTACTTTATGCGGTATTAGATGGCTTTGATTTGGGGGTTGGCATATTGCTCCCTCTTGATCAAACAGACAACGCCGATACAATGATAGCGTCAATTGGCCCATTCTGGGATGCGAACGAAACTTGGCTGGTACTCGCAATTGGCTTATTGCTTATCGCATTTCCAGCAGCACACAGTTATATATTTAAAGAATTATACTTACCAACCGCAATTTTGTTAATTAGCTTAGTCTTGCGCGGTGTGGCTTTTGATTTTCGTGCTAAAGCCGCCTTTAGCCATAAACCTACTTGGAACAGAGTCTTTAAAGGAGGCTCACTGGTTGCCTCTCTAAGCCAAGGCTATATGTTAGGCATGTATGTTATGGGCTTTGAAAGCACTTTAGCCGCTTACAGCTTTAGCTTATTAAGTGCCTTTGGTGTTGCTGCCGCTTATAGTTATATAGGGGCGTGTTGGTTAATTATGAAAACTGAAGGCGAGTTACAAATACAAGCCGTTGCTTGGGCTCAAAAAACAGCTTTGGTTTGTTTTATCGGTGTTATTTCGGTATCGCTCGTTAACCCATTAATAAATCCTAATGTCTATGACAAGTGGTTTTCTTTACCTAATGCATTCATAATATTACCTTTACCTTTTATTTGCTTTGCGCTGTTTATTTTTAGCTTTATTCAATTGAAGCAGTTACCTAAGGTCAATGATAAAGGTTGTTGGCGCCCGTTTGTAGCTGCGGTTGTAATATTTACTTTATGTTTCTTTGGTTTAGCTTTTAGCTTTTTCCCTTATATTGTGCCAAATAAGCTGACTATCTGGGAAACAGCCTCAGCACCTGAATCTTTAAACTTTGTTTTGTGGGGCACTATCATTGTGGTCCCGGTAATATTTAGTTATACCGCGTTTTCTTATCGAGTATTTTGGGGCAAGGTAAGAGAGCTAAGATACCATTAACGGTTCATCTTATAACTTAACGTGAGTATCAATATAGAGTGGATAAGCTATTACGCCTAAGTATCCATTCATCGTTTTATCCTTTGGCTGTTCCCATCAGCTTTCATTAGGCAATAAAAAGCCGAGTATCATACTCGGCTTTTGGTTAAACACTCATAGTCTTAATCTGAGTTAAGGTGTCATCTCTTCTTGATCTGCACCTTCTTTGTCAATAACTTCTGGTATCAAATCTTCTTTAGAAATACCAAAAGCAAGCGCAACAGAACTTGCTACATAGATAGACGAGTAAGTACCGACAAACACACCAAATAATAACGCGGTTGCGAAACCATGAATAAGCTCACCACCTCTAAAGAATAGCGCAGCGAGTACTAATAACGTCGTTATTGACGTGATAAACGTACGACTTAACGTTTGCGTTAATGAAATATTGATAACATCTGCCGGACCACCTTCACGTAACTTCCGAAAATTTTCTCGAATACGGTCAGAAACTACGATGGTATCATTGAGTGAATAACCGATAACCGCGAGAATTGCCGCGAGTACTGTCAGGTCAAACTCAAGTTTTAACACCGAAAACAAACCAAGCGTTAACAATACATCATGAAACAACGCAAACACCGAGCCTAAAGCAAAACGCCATTCAAAGCGAAATGCTACGTAAACAAGAATACAGATCAGTGCGGTTAGCATCGCTAAACCGCCTTGCTCTGCTAATTCATCGCCAACACTGCCGCCAACAAATTCTATACGGCGCATTTCCATTTTTTGCCCTGTGCCTTTTTGTAAAGCACTGAGTACTTCATTGCCAAGCATCTCAACGTTTAAACCTTCACGCTCAGCTAAACGAATAACCACATCACGACTACTGCCATATAACTGCACAACAGCATCGGGATAGCCACTATTGTCCATGACTGCACGAATTTTATTTAAATCAGCGGCTTTCTCAAAACCCACCTCAATTAACGTACCACCCGTAAAATCTAGGCCGAAGTTTAATTTATTGGTCGCTAATGAAAATACTGAAGCAAGCATCAATAAAATACTAAATATCAATGCTCCCTTGCGGTAGCTCATAAAGGCGATAGTTTCTTTTACTTGTAAAATTTGCATAAATATCTGCGCCCTATATTGAAAGTTTGTCGAGACGTTTTCCGCCCCAAACAATATTAACTATGGTTCGTGTACCAACAACCGCAGTAAACATTGAGGTAAGAATACCGATAGATAAGGTTATCGCGAAGCCTTTAATCGGACCTGTACCAATAGCATACAAAATAAGCGCCGCAATCAGCGTAGTGATATTGGCATCAATAATAGTTGAAAATGCCGCATCATACCCTTGATGAATAGATTGTTGAACCGATTTACCATCACGCATTTCTTCTCGGATACGCTCAAAAATAAGTACGTTAGCATCGACGGCCATACCAACCGTTAATACAATACCTGCCATACCCGGTAACGTTAACGTTGCCCCTGGAATTAAAGACATCACACCAATAATTAAGACTAAGTTAGCGCCCAACGCTAAATTTGCGACCACACCAAAAGCACGGTAATAAATAATCATAAAAATAAAGACTAAACCAAAACCCATTAAAATAGCTTGAAAGCCGAGTTGAACATTTTCAGCACCTAATGTTGGGCCAACGGTTCGCTCTTCTACAATTTGAATAGGCGCAACTAACGCTCCAGCACGTAATAATAACGCTAAATTATGTGCTTCGCTTTGGCTGCCCGCCCCAGTAATACGGAAGGTTTTACCTAAACGCGCTTGAATGGTTGCTACAGAGATAACTTCTTCTATTTTTTCAAAAATAGTATTACCTTCAGCATCTTTACGGTCAGTCGGCTTATATTCAATAAATACGGTCGCCATTGGTTTGCCAATGTTACTTTTAGTACCGTTTGACATTTTTCCGCCACCGGCAGAATCAAGTGAAATATTAACTTGTGGACGACTGTATTCGTCAAAACTCGAGCCCGCATCAACAATATGATCACCGGTTAGCATCACGCGTTTTTTCAATAAAACAGGGGTGCCGTCACGTTCATACAATAACTTTGAACTCGCCGGTATTCTTCCGTTGAGTGCAGCACTTAAGTCGCCATCGGTATCAACCAGTCTGAATTCAATAGTAGCAGTCGCGTTTAAAATTTCTTTTGCTTTAGCTGTATCTTGAACGCCGGGTAATTCAATGATGATGTGTTTTTGGCCTTGGCGTTGCACAAGCGGCTCAGAGACACCCAATTCATTAACACGATTACGAATAATAGTAATATTTTGTTGTAGGGCATATTCGCGAACTTCTTTAAGCTTTTGATCCGTCATTTTTGCTGATAACGTTAAATTATCAGTATTTTCTGTCATTAAAAAATCACGGTAGCGTTTTTTCAAAAAGTCATGAGCGGCAGTTAAATCTTCAACATTACGAAACTGAACATTAATTGAATCATTCGCTTTTTTAACACTACGGTAGCGAATTTTTTCACCACGTAAATCGGTACGAAAGTCGTCAACTAACGCTTCTTGCGCTTTAACTATGGCTTCGCTCATGTTCACTTCCATTAGGAAACTAACACCACCACTTAAATCTAAACCTAACTTCATCGGTGTACCGCCAACACTTGCTAACCATGCAGGGGTTGCCGGTGTAAGGTTTAAGGCCACCGAAAACTTATCACCTAGACTTTCTTCAAGTAAATCACGGGCACGAAGTTGTTGCTCTGTATCACTAAAACGGACAAGTAATTGACCACTTTCAAGCACAATACTTGAGAATGAAATGTTATCTGCAGTCAATCCATTCTTTACGCTCTCAAGCGTTGCAGCATTGGCTTCAACGCCACGCAAACCTGAAACCTGCACAGCAGGGTCTTCAGGGTATAAATTAGGTAAAGCATATAAAGCACCAAAGGCCACTATAAATAGCACCATCAGTGTTTTCCATAAGGGGTATTTGTTTAACACAAGTTCATCCTTTTTATTAACATTCTTTTAAGTCGTTGTAGGTCAACCGTCATGCCAAACATGTTTAGCTATGCGTCAAGCAAATAACTAACCTACGACAACTTACAATTACAATGACTTCATTGTGCCTTTAGGTAATACCGCGTTTATTGCTGCTTTTTGTAGAACAACTTCAGTTCCTTCTGCAACACTTACTACGATAAAATCTTTTTCATCTGAAACTTTGACGATTTTACCAACAATGCCACCTTGCGTTAAGACTTCATCACCTTTTGATAATGCTGACATTAAGCCTTTATGCTCTTTTACACGTTTAGCTTGTGGGCGATAGATCATAAAGTAAAAAACCAAGCCAAAAACGGCTAACATGATCAACATTGATGTGCCATCAGCACCTGCGACTGAACCTGATGCTGCGTGTGCTTCACTGATAAATAAACTCATAATTTCCTCTGATTTTTATTGTTAATAAATGGATGATTCTTTTAATTCTATAAATAGCTATTTTAGTTCTGGAACGGGTAACCCGCGTAGCGCATAAAACTCGCTCACGAAGGCATCTAACTTACCTTGCTCTATAGCTGCACGCAATCCTTTCATAACACGCTGATAAAAATGCAAGTTATGTAAAGTATTTAATTGTGAGCCTAGAATTTCATTACACTTATCTAAATGATGTAAATAAGCACGTGAATAGTTTTTACAGGTATAACAGTCACATTCACTGTCTAGTGGCCCTGTATCTGTTTTATGGCTGGCATTACGAATTTTAATAACGCCGTTAGTCACGAATAGGTGACCATTTCGAGCATTACGTGTTGGCATAACACAATCAAACATATCAATGCCGCGACGAACACCTTCAACCAAGTCTTCTGGTTTTCCAACCCCCATAAGATATCGGGGTTTATTTTCAGGGATCAAGGGCGTCGTGTGATCAAGAATGCGGATCATATCTTCTTTAGGCTCGCCAACTGACAAACCACCAATCGCATAACCATCAAACTCAATCGCTTTTAAGCCTTTAACTGAAACTTCTCGTAAGTCTTCATACATGCCGCCTTGAACAATACCAAACAAAGCTGATTGATTATCGCCATGGGCATTTTTAGAACGCTGTGCCCACCGTAATGATAATTCCATTGAGCTTTGTGATTCTTCATGTGATGCAGGATATGGCGTACATTCATCAAAAATCATAACAACATCAGCATCTAAACTGCGCTGTACCTCCATTGAACGTTCAGGCGTAAGCATAATTTTGTCACCGTTAATGGGTGAGCTAAACTTTACCCCTTCTTCGGTGATTTTACGCATTTTACCTAAACTGAACACCTGAAAACCACCAGAGTCTGTAAGAATAGGTTTTTGCCAATTAATGAAATTATGCAAGCCACCAAACTGTTCAACAATTTCAGTACCTGGACGAAGCATTAGGTGAAAAGTATTACCTAGAATAATTTCAGCACCCGTTGCTTCAACATCTTCCATTTTCATACCTTTAACCGTACCGTATGTTCCAACAGGCATAAAAGCGGGGGTTTCAACCGTACCACGGTCAAACGTTAAACGCCCACGACGCGCTTTACCGTCAGTATTGATTAGCTCATATTTCATTTTGCTTTTTACTGGTTTATTCACTTCTTCTACTATTTTATCGGTCATTTAAGACTGTCTCCAAACCTTCTAGCGAAACAGGCTAGCGGTTATTTATGGTAAATAATTAAACGTTTATCTTATTAAAGCGCCTTATACGCTTTATATTTTTATATTTCTATTTTTACTTTTCAGTTTTCTTTGTTAAGAACATCGCATCGCCATAACTGAAAAATCGATACTTTTCTGTAACACCATGCTGATACGCGGCCATCATATGTTCATAACCAGAGAAAGCACTCACTAGCATCAACAATGTTGACTCCGACAAGTGAAAATTAGTGATTAATGCATCAATAATTTGAAATTCATAACCTGGGGTAATAAAAATATCAGTATCACCATAAAAAGCAGCAAGGGCTGAACCGTTTTCTTTGGCCGCTTTGGCAGCGCTTTCTATTGAACGAACCGAGGTAGTACCCACAGCAATAACTCGCCCGCCTTTCGCTTTGGTTTTCGCTATTTGTTGAACCACTTCATCAGAAACCTCAACATATTCAGCATGCATAATGTGGTCGGCTATTTCATCAACTTTTACTGGCTGAAAAGTACCCGCACCAACATGTAAAGTGATAAAAGCGAGATCAACACCCTTCGCTTTTATTTTTTCTAATAAGTTTTCGTCGAAGTGCAAACCTGCGGTAGGGGCAGCAACTGCTCCTGGTTTTTCATTATAAACAGTTTGATATCTTTCGCGGTCGCTGTCTTCATCAGGGCGATCAATGTAAGGCGGTAAAGGCATATGCCCTATTGCTTCAAGGACCGATAAAACAGATTGTTCACCGTGTATTTCAAGCTCAAATAAAGCACCTTGTCGACCCAACATCGTCGCCGAAACTTTATCTTCTAACCTTAATTTATTACCCACTTTAAGTGGTTTACTCGCGCGAACATGTGCAAGAAAACGTTTATCGTCGAGGATCCTTTCAACCAAGACCTCAAGTTTCCCACCACTTTCTTTTTGTCCAAACATACGCGCGGGTATAACGCGGGTATTATTGAAAATAAGTAAGTCACCAGCATTAAGTTGTTCAATAATATCGGTAAATCCGAGATCCATAATATCGCCATTATTGCCATCAACAGACATTAAACGACTTGAAGTACGATCCGCTTTCGGATATCGGGCAATAAGTTCTTCGGGTAAATCAAAAGAAAAGTCAGCTACGCGCATGTTAATACCAATTCAAACTACTATTTTAAGAGAATAAAAAACGCGTAATTTTAGTGCTCAGCGCCAACAATAGCAAGTAATAACGCTGATACGGTGGGAATAAAGGATGAATAGATGGTAAATATAAAATAGCTCTATATTTACCTTGTTTATAATCATCATATTGGAAACTTTATCTCCCCTTTTTAGCAATTTATCGTATGCTGAAATTATCAGAATATTTTAAGTTGAATAATCATCATGAAAAACATTGCTTTTGCTATCGCCAAAACTATTCTTAACGGTTTTGAACGTCATATTTATCTTTTTAGTGAAATTACCCAATCAGCAAAAAAACGCTTTGAACTTTGCCAGTGGCAAGCAGTGCAAGACGCGGCAAGAAGTCGAACCGACTTTTATGATAAACGTGTTGAAGAAACGTTAGAGACGATAAAAAAAGATTTTTTTATCTCTGAGCTCGATGAACTTTTATGGCAAAACGTAAAGGTAAGCTACATGGCGTTATTAAAAGAACACCATCAGCCAGAGCTTGCGGAAAGTTTTTATAATTCCATTTTTTGTCATTTGTTCGAGCGTAAGTATTACCATAATGCTTTTATTTTTGTCAAAAGTACGGTTGAGCAAATAGAAAACATTTCAAGTCCAGTGATTTACACCCGTTATTCTCCCAGTGAATTAGGCCTTGAGCAGACCATTGTCACCATTATGACTAACGCAAACTTCAACTTGCCGTTTGTTGATTTAGATAGAGATATCAAGAGTCTGATAAAATCTTTTCGTAAACACGCGCACAAAACACGATATAAACTCAGCGAATTAAAATTCGATATTCTCGACTTTATATTCTATCGAAATAAAGGCGCTTATATAATTGGGCGAGTTATATCTCCTGCTGGAGAAACACCTTTTATTGTCCCTATTATTAATAATGAAAAAACTGGCGACCAAGCTGGCCTATATATTGACGCGTTATTAACTGAAGGTGCCAAAATGGCGGTGGTATTTGGTTTTGCACGCGCTTACTTTTTTGTCGACTGTCAGCACCCTTTTGCATTAGTACAGTTTCTCAAACGATTAATTCCTCATAAAACCTTAGCTGACTTGTATTCAGCCATTGGCTTTCATAAACAAGGTAAAACCCAATTTTATCGTGATTTTCTCAATCACCTTGAGGCCAGTAACGATAAGTTTGAATTAGCGGCAGGCATTAAAGGAATGGTGATGTCAGTATTTACCCTCCCTTCTTATCCATATGTTTTCAAAATCATAAAAGATAAATTTGCTCCCAGCAAGAACATGACAAAACAAGATGTAAAGGGAAAATATAGGTTAGTAAAATTACATGACAGAGTCGGACGAATGGCCGATACCATGGAATATTCTGAAGTTGCTTTTCCAAAAGACCGCTTCAGTGAAGCACTGTTAAATGAACTGCTCAGTGTTGCTCAATCTATAATTCGTTTTGAAGACGAATTAGTGATCATCAAACATTTATATATTGAACGCCGCATGACCCCACTTAATTTATTTTTAGCGAAAGCGAGCGATAGTGAAATTGAAGAGGCGATGTACGGTTACGGTAGTGCCATAAAACAGTTAATTGCTGCTGATATTTTCCCTGGAGACATGTTATTAAAAAACTTCGGTGTAACACGCCACGGACGAGTTATATTCTATGATTATGATGAAATTACCTATATGGACGAAGTCAATTTTCGGGTCAAGCCAGAAGCAATCACGGAGGAACAAATTTATGCAGCAGAACCTTGGTATTCTGTGGCCCCTGGCGATATGTTTCCTGAAGAAATTGCGACTTTCGCATTAGCAAACACTAAGTATCGCAATGCATTTTTACTTCATCATGCTGATTTATTACAAGCTAGCTTTTGGCAACAGTGCCAAAAAAATGTGGCGGCAGGGAAATTTGAGGATGTATTCCCTTACCCAGAAGCGCTTCGATTTTGTAATAACTAATTAAACATAAATTTATCAATAAGGGGGAGTTAACACCTAAAGTGAATAAACTGCCCTTAAAACCAACGCAATGTTGATATTTTAAGCAAAAGAGCATTTATTTCATTTATTTTTACGTTAGCGCTTTACCTTTGCAATTGCTTGGGTATAATTCGAATCCGTTGCAGGGGTGTAGTTCCAATTGGTAGAACAGCGGTCTCCAAAACCGACGGTTGGGAGTTCGAATCTCTCCACCCCTGCCAATTCTTATCATAGCTTTTCCTCGCTATTACAATTAAAACCAAAATAAATATATTCTATGACAAAGTAATTAAAAATTATTTTGTACATACCTTCATAATATTTTTATCTTTGAGTGAAGTCATCAATATATAACCTATAGTATATTCATTATTTCTCATATTATCTGACTGGAAAAGTTTTAAAATTGTTAATAATGTACCTCAAATAAAAGGGTCTTCGCTATTATTTTTCACTTTATATTTTATAATATTTGTCTCTATAGCAGCAGAAGGTAATAGCGAAGAAGTTTTATATCTGCATGATCAATCAATCCGCAATAATAGTTCGATATCACCTCAAGAAAAAGCCCCGTGTTATGCTCAATTACTCCAAAAAGCAGTGATACTTGATAACGATATATTTCAAGCATTGATCATTAACCAATGACATTACAGTTCAATATTAAAAATAGATAAAATAAAAGCTTAACAATGGTTAGAGCGATATAAAGTAACCCTAAATAACATCAATTCAGAACAATCTATACTCGCACTCAATATCTTACTTAAGAAAGTCAGTTGGTTGAATTTAAAAATGACCAACAGTACTTTAACTCTGACAACAAAAAATGTCCAAAAGAGACTTTAGGCGCCATTATTGGTTTAGCTGAAACCTATATTATGGTTAATGAACTCACAATAGCAGAACAACAGTTAAAACAAGCTTTACACTCAAGCACCGCGACTGAAAATAAAAAGTCACAGATAAGCGCTGAAAGTCTTATGGGTGATATTTATTTACTGCAAGGAAAAACCCCACAAGCGTTAACTATTTTTAATCGCGCATTATTTTATTATCAAGAGACAAAGCTTCAACAACTTGAAGCAGAAACCTACAAACGTATCAGCAAAGCCTATCAAGCGCAGCAAAAGTGGCAGCAAGCCTTCGACTTCTACGAGAAACAGACCTTATTAATAAATAAACTTAATGATGATGCACGGCAAAAGTCTGTTGATGTGCTACAAAATCAATATAAAGCAGAAGTAAGACAAAGAAGAATAAACTTATTACAAGCGGAAAATCAGTTAAAAACAGTAGAACTTATGGCCGTTAAAAATCAAGGCTTGGTGACTATTGTGATTAGTATATTCGCTTTAGTAATTTTACTACTGACGGTAAACCACCACATCCGTAAGGAAAAAATGCGTTTAACACGCCATAACAAGACAATTAGAGCCAATAAAAAGCAACTAATATTGTTATCTATTGCGTTTAAAAATACCGCTAATGCAGTATGGATATCCAATAAAGACTTTGAAATTGCAGTGGTCAATAATGCTACGTCACTCATATACACAAACAAAAGTCTGAAGTAATCGGCCAAAAAGTTGTTTTTGCAGAAACGTATGTTCAACCAGCTAATTTACCTGAAAAATCACGTACTCTAGCGATGATAAACGGCAGTTAGTTAGTTAGGAGAACTTTCTGATCAAAAATCTACCGGTGAAGTGTATTATATAGAGTTAGAGGTTGAGGTTGAGGTTGAGGCCATTAAAAATGATAATAATGAAATTATTCATTACCTAGGCGTTTTAGAGACATTACTGAAAAAGTAAAAATACAACAACAATTAAGTAAACTTGCTACACACGATGATCTAACCAAACTACCAAACAGAACCTTACTACATGAATTAATTATCCAGTCATCATTGAACTCCCAACGTTCTCAAAGATCGCCAACCATCTTACTACTTGATGTAAATAGCTTTAAAAGAATTAACGACACTTATGGTCGTAATGCCGAAGATGAAGTGATTTGTGAAATAGCTAAACGTTTAAGCAAGACATTATATCCAAAAGATGTGATAGCGCGCATCAATGGTGCTGAATTTTGTATTTTAGTAGAGCTTTCAGATCCTAAATATGGAGCAATAGCAGTAGCACGTAAAATACTCTCTTGTTTTGAAGCTGCATATACCCCTGATAAACAACAACTAATGGTTACGGCAAGTATTGGTAAACACGATACCCTGAAGGTGCAGATGCCCCTCAAGAGCTATTACGAAAAGCCGCGCCAGCAATTTTTGATATTAAAGCACAAAAAAAGAATGAGTATCAGTTTTTCGAACAACGTATGAATAGTGAAGTCGCCGAGCAGTTAGCCCAAGAACAAAGGCTGATAACCACTATAAAAAAAGGTGTTTGAGTTTTATTATCAACCTTTTTTCGATACTAAGACGGGCATAATTTCAGGTACCGAAGCCTTGATAAAATGGGTTAAACCCGATGGGAATATTATTTACCCCGACAGCTTCATTCCATTTTTTAAAAGCTGGGTTTGATAGACCAAATAGATAAAATTGCGATTGATAAAGGTTTCATGCAAGTGCCTTATGGCAAAAAAAGCAATAAATTCTGGACCTATTTCAATCAATGTTTCTGCCAAAATGTTTCTGATCCACAGCGTTTTATTTCCTTGTTAACCGGTAAGTTAAAGCAATAGAATGTAATACCGTCGCGAATAAAAATTAAAAGCACTGAAGGCATGTTGCTTGAAAGAATAGACTGAGCCATTTCCACAATGAAACAGCTTAAAATACTTGGCTTCAAGCTTTCTTTAGATGATTTTGGTACAGGTTTCTCCTCTTTAAATTATTTAAAACAATTTCCTATCGATATTCTGAAAATAGATAGATCATTTATCATGGGGATGCATGAATCTACTGTCGATCAAAGTATTGTTCGCTCTATTATCAACGTAGCTAATAATCTAAAGTTAAGTGTTGTCGCTAAAGGCGAAGAGTTATCAAACATTTAGAGTTTCTTCAACAATTAAATTGCCAGGAATATTAAGGCCACTATTTCAGTAAAGCCATCTCTTTAATCGAAATAGAACAGCTGGTCATGGCGCAAAAATAAGGTAACTAGAAGCATAATCTATTGCTATTTATTTGGTATTAACTAAAAATTCTGTCATTATGTCGACCTGACTTACACTAGGTTTTATCGCCCTATTTATGACCATGACTAAAAGACAGTTTTCGCATTTACAAGCTATGGGCATCGAACTTTGGCAGTTAAAAAACAGTGAAAAAAAGAACAGTACTGATACCCTTGACTATATAAGCATCGAACTTTCTGCATTGGTTGAGACTACAATGTTTACTGATATTCTAAACTGTTTAGGCTTGTCTTTGGGCGAAGTAAGCTGCGATAACAAGACCTTATCGATGGGTTTATTAACGTGGCAATTCAGCGAGCAAACTAATATTTCGCTTACAAAGTATCACTTGGTCACCCCCTCTATTAACATTTTAAAAAATTCTCCGCTATTAAAAAAAGCACTTTGGCAAAAACTACAAGAAAACTCAATAATATGACTTTTAGCTACCATAAAATTTCTCCCAACGATGTAGATTCATTAATGCCGATAGAAAACGCGTGTCATTCTCACCCATGGAGTGAAAAAACTTTTAACAGCTGTATTGGCGCACGTTATTTTGGTTATTATTTAAAGGTAAATAATGAGTTAGTGGGGTTTTACATTGGTGAACATGTTGCGGGTGAAGCTACCTTAATGGATATATGTGTATCACCAACACTGCAAGGCAAGGGTTATGGCAAAGTATTACTTGAACACTTCTTTGACCAGTCAAAACGACTCAACAACACGCTTATTTGGTTAGAAGTTCGTGCAAAAAATATCAGCGCACAAATGATGTATATCAATAGTGGTTTTACCGAAACAGGTCGAAGAACAGGGTATTACCCAAGTGCATCAGGCTTTGGCTATGAAGATGCCATTGTAATGAAAAAAGTTTTCTAACCTTGCTTAAGTTACACATGAATATAGTAATTTCGCATCAAGCATCATGTGTAATCCAAAATAATAATAATAGCATCAACAAGATAAAGCCTCTTTAATCATAAAATTAAAGAGGCTTTAGTTTTTCTATAGCAATATTAAGCTTTACAAATACCTGCTGATATTTAATTACCAGTTAGCTACACCTTTCATGTCTGGTAATTCATGGGCAATGCCCTTATGACAGTCTATACAGGTTTTTTCACCTGAGGCTAAGGCACTTGAATGCATTTTAACACTGCGATTGCCTTGCTCTGAAAAATCCATGTACTCAAAGTTGTGGCAGTTACGACATTCCAGTGAATCATTCTCTTTCATACGTTTCCATTCACGTTCAGCCAATTCACGGCGGTGATCCTGAAACTTCTCTCTGGTATCAATTAAACCGGTCAGCATGCCCCAAACTTCTTTACTTGCCGCTATTTTTCGAACGATCTTATGTGTCCATTTTTTTGGCACATGACAATCAGGACAGGTGGCTCGAACGCCGGAACGATTAGCATAATGAATGGTTTCTTTGTACTCTTCATAGACATTATCTTCCATTTCATGACAGCTAATACAAAACGCCTCCGTGTTGGTAACCTCTAGGGCGGTGTTAAAGCCCCCCCAGAAAATAACTCCCCCCGCAAAACCAATCGCTAAAATAAACCACAGAGCTGCACTACTGGGTGATTTTAAATACCTGAGTAAGCTTTTAATTTTTGATTCTTTTGTCATCTTAATCCCCTTTAGCTACCCAAAGAAAAGTCATTAGTTACTACCTAACAATTCAACGGGTTTAAACGTATTGTCAATCAACTCAGGTGCATCAGCCTGAGTGACATGACATTGAGAACAAAAATAGCGGCGCGGTGAAACATCTGACAATGTTTTACCGTCACGGGCTTCATAATGCGTTAAGCTAATTTTGGTTGCCCCTGTTTCTCTGGCATATTTCCAGCTATGACAAGTTAAACATTTATTGCTGTCTTTATTAACCTGATACCCTCGAATTTGATGTGGTACAACAGGTGGTTGGTGGACATAGTTACGCTTAATCGGATTTTTATCTTTAATTACCCGCTTAAGCGCTTCAGCACTTTTTGTTTCATTCACTTTAGCCATACCGCGGATAGTTTCTAAGCCACCCGATGTTACTTCTTGATAAGCTTGTACATTCATCGACATAGCTAAACTAGCAGTTATCATTATTAATGGTAATATTTTCATTTTTTACCTCGACCCAATAGGTTACATAAATTTAATCCGTTCTAAACAGTGACTTTTTTCACTTTTACCGCACATTTTTTGAAGTCAGTTTGTTTAGACAAAGGATCGGTAGCATCTAGGGTTAACTTATTAACCAATTGTTTTGCATCAAACCAAGGCATAAACACCAAACCTTTGGGTGGTCTATTACGCCCTCTGGTTTCAACCCTTGATTTTACTTCACCACGGCGAGATTCAATGAGCACTTCATCACCACGGCGTAAGCCTCGTGATTTAGCATCATCTGGATGAATAAATAACACCGCATCAGGGAAGGCCTTATGAAGTTCAGGAACTCGCGCGGTCATAGAGCCAGAATGCCAATGCTCAAGTACACGACCGGTACTTAGCCATAAGTCGTAATCTTCATCGGGTGATTCTGCAGCGGATTCATAGGGTAAAGCAAAGATAATCGCTTTTTTGTCTTTGTGACCATAAAACTGAACTCCACTGCCTTTTTCAACATAAGGGTCATGCCCTTCACGAAAGCGCCACTTGGTTTCTTTACCATCAACGACTGGCCAGCGAAGACCACGCTCTTCGTGATAACGATCAAAGGGGGCTAAATCATGACCATGTCCTCGGCCAAAGGTCGCATATTCTTCAAACAAACCTTTTTGAATATAAAAACCAAAGTAATCCCCTTCAAAGTTAGTATCCCCTTTAGATTCACTCATCGGGAACTTGTCTACGTTACCGTTAGCGTAAAGCACGTCGTACATTGTTTTACCACGGTATTCTGGGTTCTTAGCAAGTAGTTCTTCAGGCCATACTTCTTCAATGTTAAAGCGTTTAGAAAATTCAACGATTTGCCATAAATCTGAGCGTGCTTCACCTGGTGCATTCACCTGTTGATGCCAAAATTGCGTACGACGCTCTGCATTACCATAAGCGCCTTCTTTTTCTACCCACATAGCCGTAGGTAAAATTAAATCAGCGGCTTGGGCTGTTACCGTTGGATATGGGTCTGAAACAACGATGAAGTTTTCAGGGTTACGGTAACCTGGGATCCCTTCTTCATTAATGTTGGGCCCTGCTTGCATATTGTTATTACACATCACCCAATAAGCATTTAATTCGCCGTCTTTAAGCTTACGATTTTGCAAAACCGCATGAAAGCCTGGTTTAGGTGGAATGGTACCTTCGGGTAATTTCCAAATTTTTTCAGCTATTGCTCTATGTTTAGGATTTTTCACCACTAAATCAGCGGGTAATCTATGTGAAAAAGTACCTACTTCGCGTGCTGTACCACACGCTGACGGTTGACCCGTTAATGAAAACGGGCTATTACCCGGCTCTGATATCTTGCCAGTTAACAAATGTACGTTGTACATTAAATTATTTGCCCAAACACCACGCGTATGTTGGTTAAAGCCCATGGTCCAGAATGAAGTCACTTTCACTTTAGGATCAGCATAAAGCTTGGCTAGCGTTAATAACTTAGCTTCTGATACGCCTGAAAGCTTAGAGGTGTACTCAATCGTATAAGTGCTTACAAACTTAGCAAAGTCGTCAAAACTCATCGGTGTTGAAGCACCACTATCAGGATTTTTAGCCGCTTTTTGTAATGGATGAGAAGGACGTAAACCATAACCAATATCCGTAACGCCTTCACGAATATTCACATGCTTCTTCATGAAGTCTTCATTTACGCCATTATTTTGAATAATGTAATTTGCAATAAAATTTAATATCGCTAAATCTGTTTGCGGTGTGAAAATCATACCGTTATCAGCAAGTTCAAAACTACGATGCTTATAGGTTGATAATACGTTAACTTTTACATGAGGGTGACTTAAACGGCGGTCAGCTAAACGCGACCATAGAATAGGGTGCATTTCTGCCATGTTAGAGCCCCAAAGTACAAACGCATCCGCAGCTTCTAAATCATCGTAACAGCCCATAGGTTCGTCGATACCAAAGGTACGCATAAAACCACCAACAGCAGATGCCATACAATGACGCGCATTAGGATCAAGATTGTTAGTTAGAAAGCCTGCTTTCATTAATTTTGAAGCGGCATAACCTTCCCAAACGGTCCATTGACCCGAGCCAAACATACCGACAGAAGTTGGTCCTTTTTTCTTTAAAGCCGCTTTAAACTTTTCAGCCATGACATCAAAGGCAGTATCCCAACTTACCGGCGTGAACTCACCGTCTTTAGCATAAACACCGTCTTCCATCCGCAGTAAAGGCTGAGTTAATCTGTCTTTACCGTACATGATTTTAGATAAAAAGTAGCCTTTGATACAATTCAAGCCTTTGTTCACTTGTGCCTGAGGGTCGCCTTGAGTAGCAACAACTTTTCCTTCTTGTGTACCGACAAGCACACTACAACCTGTGCCACAAAAACGACAAGGGGCTTTATCCCATTTTATGGTTGTATCTGACAATTTAGTGATCAGGTTTGAAGCTGAAGTAGGTACAGCAATTCCAGCCGCTACAGCGGTTGCTGCAATTGCATTTGCTTTTATAAAATCGCGTCTTGTTAATGTCATACCTTTATCCCCTGATGTTGTGGTAATCCATAATCATTATGATGAAAAATCAATGATGATGAGACCACGCCCGGTAAATTACTCATATCTGTTATGGTGTTAATAAGGCCTTTGCCTTTTTCATCTCTGTTTAAATCGTTCTCTTCTATGGTTACTACCATAGAGCCATTATCGGCAATTTCATGCACTTCAGCCCCAGGGAACTTTCCTAATTCTTTAGCCACTTTTTCAGTGTTACTTAGCTGAGCAACAAAAAGCACACCTGCAATATTGATGGGTTCTTCTAATAGATTTATCACTACTTTTCCCCTACAGATTTAACACCTAACATTTTTAAAAGTGCGACAGCCACTAGTGCGGTACCGGCAAAACCGGCTAAAAAAATAACGGGCATCGATGAATAACCTAAAATATTCCAAATCATTTGTTCAAGAGCACTCATATAACTCTCCTATTGGTATTTGCAGATTGTTCTTCTGCTGAATTTTTGGGTTTTAATTGAATGGATGATTGCGGGCAAATAGCCACACAGGCGCCACAACTTGTGCAGTCGTTTAGCGTAATATGGGGTTGTGGTACAGATGAATTGATATACTTAAAAGAGATAGCTTCAGTTTCGCAGCTATCTTGGCAACTTTGACAAAAGACTCCATTAGCGGCCAAACAATCGCTCTTAATTGATATATCTAAATCCCAAGCAGTACTTGAAGCAATAAGGCCAGATTCAATAAAAATATTTTGCTGACAACTCTCGACACACTGCTGACAAAAGGTACATTCACCCAATAGAAAATTAACTTCAGGGAAACCGCCATCACCTTTTTTAATAATGTTTTCAGGACAAGATGTTATGCAGTCACCGCATTGTGTGCAACCATCAATAAAAGTGACTTCGTTAATCACCCATGGCAGCCGAACTGCTGGTGTTGTGGTTAGTTTTTTTGCTTTAAAAAAATTTCTTCTTGCTAAGTCCACACTATCACCTTGAAATTTTATATAGTCGCTTTGTTAATGCAGCGAACACACTCAATTTACAACATTACCCATATTGGATATTGATTTTGATTTTGATCAAGTATTTAAATAACACGTCTATTTACCTACTCATTTATCCTTCTGCATACGCAAATCTCCTTTATTTACGAAAAAATGGTTTATGGCTGATAAAAAAATTTCAAAGTTAAAATGACTATAAATATTATTAATAAAAATCATTATTTAAAGACAGTCCCCTGATGCGGCTTTTCATATTTATGGTACAATGCGCGCCAATTATGGGATTATTAGAAGATCCCAAGGACTTTAAGAAAATTGTTTATGTGCATTAGCATGTACACCAAAGAGAACTTTTAAAACATGACAACGCTACAGGCTAATGAAGTTAATCTAAGACGTACTTTCGCAATCATCTCCCATCCTGATGCGGGTAAAACCACCATCACTGAAAAAGTATTACTTTTTGGTCAAGCTTTGCAAAGAGCCGGGACTGTTAAAGGTAAGAAATCAGGTCAGCATGCAAAATCTGATTGGATGGAAATGGAGAAAGAGCGTGGTATATCTATTACAACCTCTGTCATGCAATTTCCTTATAACGGTTGCTTGGTCAATTTACTCGACACGCCGGGTCATGAAGACTTTTCCGAAGATACCTACCGAACACTCACCGCGGTCGATTCGTGTTTAATGGTTATCGATGTTGCTAAAGGTGTTGAAGCACGTACGGTTAAATTAATGGAAGTTACGCGCTTACGTGATACACCTATTATTACTTTTATGAATAAAATGGATCGCGATGTACGAGATCCAATGGAAGTGATGGATGAAGTAGAAGAGGTTCTTAAAATAAAATGTGCGCCTATTACTTGGCCCATTGGTATGGGTAAAGAATTTAAAGGTGTTTATAATATTTTAACTGACGAGATATTTTTATATCAGTCGGGCCTTGGTCATATGATCCAAGAAGAGAGAATTATTAAAGGGCTTGACAACCCAGAATTAGACAAAGTCATTGGTACCTATGCTGACGATTTACGTGAAGAGTTAGAGCTCGTTTCTGGTGCCTCACATGAGTTTAACTTAGAAGAATTTTTAAAGGGTGAACTCACACCAGTATTTTTTGGAACTGCCTTGGGTAACTTTGGTGTTGACCATATGCTAAACGGTTTAACTAAGTGGGCACCAAAACCTTTACCGCGTTTAACAGACGTTAGAGAAGTTACCGCTCAAGAAGAAAAGTTCACCGGCTTTGTTTTTAAAATTCAAGCGAATATGGATCCAAAACATCGTGACCGTATTGCCTTTATGCGTATTTGCTCAGGTAAATATGAAAAAGGCATGAGAATGCGCCAAGTACGCATTAACAAAGATGTAAAAATTGCTGATGCTGTAACCTTTATGGCGGGTGACCGTGCACATGTAGAAGAAGCCTACGCCGGTGATATTATTGGTTTACATAATCACGGCAGTATTCAAATTGGCGATACGTTTACGTCAGGTGAGATGATGAAGTTTAGTGGTATTCCAAATTTTGCCCCTGAAATGTTCCGCCGTATTCGTTTACGCGATCCGTTAAAAGCCAAGCAATTACAAAAGGGCTTGATCCAACTTTCAGAAGAAGGTGCAGTGCAAGTCTTTAGACCATTTAACTCAAACGAGATGATTGTTGGTGCGGTAGGTGTATTGCAATTTGAAGTGGTGGTACAGCGTTTAAAAACTGAATATAAAGTTGACGCTATCTACGAACCTATAAGTGTGGCAACAGCCCGTTGGTGTACGTGTGATAATGAACGAACCTTAGAGCAATTCAGTAAAAAAGCCTATGACAATTTAGCGCTAGATGGTGGTAACAACTTAACGTATATTGCCCCTACTATGGTGAATTTGAATTTGGCGCAAGAGCGTCATCCAGACATCCAGTTCCACCAAACCCGAGAACACTAAATTTGATGTCGTATATAGCATTTTAACTACGTTATTTATTCTTTTTTTTTGGTCATTTAGTAAACTAAACTCCCAATTAAAAAAGAATAAACGCCTTGTTAAAAAGCATTCTACTTAATCAAATGAGATTAATTATAAATAATATGACTAACTGCGAAATAACGCCTTTCTCGCAGTTAGTTGGCTCAAGATTAAAGAAATGACACGGAACATGCACCGCATGTGAGTATCATTGATGCCAATATTGAGTCAAATAACCATGAGAAAGAGTTTATTTTATGAATATTAAACAACTATTAAGTGAAAAAGTATCTGCAGCTATGGTGCTTGCGGGTTTGCCTGAAGGCACTAACCCAGCGGTTAGCCTCTCAAGTCGCCCTAACTTTGGTGACTATCAAGCCAATGGTGTTATGGGTGCAGCGAAGAAGCTAAAAACAAACCCTCGTGAGTTAGCAACTAAAGTTGTTGAACACTTAGATCTTGAAGGTATTGCTGACAATATTGAATTAGCAGGTCCTGGTTTTATTAATATTCATTTAGACAAACATTGGCTAGCCGCTCAACTTGCCAAAATGGTAAATGATGAAAAATTGGGCGTAACCCAACGAGGTACAAGCCCAGAAGATCAAGCAAAAACTGTTGTTGTTGACTATTCGGCCCCAAACCTCGCCAAAGAAATGCATGTCGGTCACTTACGCTCAACCATTATTGGTGATGCAGTTGTGCGTGCTTTAGAGTTTCGTGGTGACAAAGTCATTCGTCAAAACCACATGGGCGACTGGGGCACACAGTTTGGTATGTTATTAGCACATTTAAGCGACAAACTTAATGCCAACGAAGTTGCTGAAACTGCCCTTTCTGATTTAGAAAACTTTTACCGTGAAGCAAAAATTCGTTTTGATAACGAAGAAGGCTTTGCTGACCGTGCGCGTGACTATGTTGTAAAGCTTCAAGGCGGCGACAAAGATTGTTTAGTATTGTGGAAGTTATTCATTGATATTTCTATTGTCCACAGTGAAGATATTTATCAGAAACTTAACGTAACATTAACCCGTGACGATATCATGGGTGAAAGTGCTTATAACAATGATTTACCCACGGTTGTTGAAGAGTTAATGACCAAAGGTATTGCTGAAGTTAGTGAAGGTGCCAAAGTTGTTTTCATTAATGAAATGGCAAATAAAGACGGTGATGCACCGGTATTTATTATTCAAAAAACGGGTGGTGGTTATTTATATGCGACAACCGATTTATCTGCTTGTCGCTACCGTACCAAGGAACTAAAAGCTGACCGTATTATTATTTTTACTGATGCTCGTCAAAGTTTACACTTTAAACAAGTTGAAATTGTTGCGCGAAAATCAGGACTATTACCGGCACATGTCGGCTATGATCATTGCCCATTTGGCATGATGATGGGTGACGATGGTAAGCCATTTAAAACCCGTACCGGTGGTACAATCAAATTAGCAGAATTACTTGACGAAGCCGTTATTCGGGCAAAAGAAGTCATCAAAGAAAAAAATCCTGATTACTCTGATCAACAACTCAATGAAATTGCAACAAAAGTAGGTATTGGAGCAGTCAAGTTTGCTGATTTATCTAAAAATAGAACCAGTGACTATATTTTTAACTGGAAAACGATGCTAAGTTTTGAAGGCGCTACCGCACCTTATTTACAATATGCTTACTCGCGTATTCAAAGCATCTTTAATAAAGCACAAATTGAACAAACAAACTTTAACGCTGATATCTCCATTATCGAACCACAAGAAAAAGCGTTAGCTTTAAAATTACTCCAACTCGAAGAAGTAATAGACTCGGTTATCAGCGAATCTACCCCTAACTTATTGTGTAATTATTTATATGAGTTAGCGAGTTTATACATGAGCTTTTACGAAGCATGCCCTATTCTTAAAGAAGGTATTGACGAAGCAGTGAAAAAATCTCGATTAGCTCTTTGTTTAAATATTTCGAAAACGTTAAAACAAGGTTTAGATATTCTTGGCATTGAAGTCATGGAACGCATGTAACTTTCGCTAAAACTGAAGAAGACAGTTCCCCTTGAATATTCAGGGGTTCTGCAAAATAGCAGTAATACGTTGAGTACAGAGTAAATATTAGAATAGGAAGTATGAATAAATGAAAGTGCTGATCGTTGATAATACAGACCAAACACTCTTGGCACTAAAACAAGCATTTTATGACGGCCCTTGCCAAACAGCTTATGTAGATAATGCTAAACATGCCTTAAAAGCATTAAAACAGCATAAATTTGACGCTATTATCAGTGTCTTAAATCTAGGAAAAATAAGTGGCTTAGAACTACTTAAAGCAATATCTCTAAAATACCCGACGATGATCCGAGTAGCGATTACTAATGACAAAGAAGCAGAGGCTCATCTTAGCGCTCAAGCGGGAAATTATTGCCATTACACTTTTGCTCTGCCACTTAATATCGTGGATATTCATCAGACGATTACGGCAGTTGGCGACAAAAATAAAGCGATCACTAAAGATCACATTATTAAAGCTGTTGCCAGAGTTAAAACATTACCAAGTCCACCGAAAGTATATCTACAGCTCAATGCCATTTTAGAAGAGAAGAATACCGACTCTGAAAAAGTATCTGAGATAATTTCTCAAGACCCAGCATTATCCGCTAAAGTGTTACAGTTTTCCAACAGTTCATTTATGAACCAAGGTAAACCAATTAACGATATCACTGAAGCCATAACCCGTATGGGACTTGAAACACTGTGTTGTATTGTTATGACCGCAGAGCTTTTTTCGTATGAACCTGACATTCCTGAATTTTCATTAATTAAAGAACAATTACACTGCTTATCGACTGCACGTTTAGCCGCTTCGATGGTAAAAGTTGAACTTAAACGAGACGCTTTACTTGCTGGGTTATTACATGACATTGGTAAAATTGTATTATTTGAAATGGATCCAAAGTTAACAAAAACATATTTTCAATACCGTGTTAAAAATGCAAATAACAATACCTTAGAACAAAAAGTATTTGGTACTGATCATAATCATGTTGGCGGATACCTGCTGCATATGTGGAGCTTTTCTTATCATTTAATTGAGGCTGTGGTTATGCATCACTGCCCAGAAAAGTTATTAAAGAAATCATTTGGTATCGCACAAGCTGTTTATTTAGCTGATATTTTACTAAGAGAGCAGCAACCAGAGCCAAAATTTATTGAGCACTTCAAATTAGAAAACGTACTTGAAGCATTAGAAAAAAGAGCTGCAAAGCTAAGATAATAGGTCGGTTTATCTTATGAGATTTACAGATAGCCACTGCCACTTAGATTTTAAAGCCTTTACCGCAAAGGGGGCTTCCTCAACGGTTTCATTACTGGCGCTATGTGCTAAAAAAAACATCCATCAAATTATCGTTCCTAGCGTAGCACCAGACAACTGGGAAAGTGTTTTAGCTTTAACCAATAATATTCAAGAACAACGACTTAATAGCTGCAAAGTTTTTTCTTGTTTAGGTATTCACCCCTGGTTTTTAGGTGGCTTACAACAACAGCATCTTGATAAATTAGCGCAAAAAGTTTTAGAAAATAAAACACGTATTATTGCAATTGGCGAGGCTGGCCTTGATGGTGTAATAGCAAAACAACAAGATAACTTTAATCAGCAAAATCTATTTTTTGAATTTCAGCTTTATCTTGCACAACGGCATCAACTGCCAATTATTGTTCACCACCGCAGAACACATAACGAAATAATAACGCTGTTAAAGCAGGTAAAAATTGCACATGGCGGTATTATTCATGCGTTTTCGGGGAGTTACCAGCAAGCTTGCCAATATATAGATTTAGGATTTAAATTAGGTATCGGTGGCACAATCACCTACCCCAGAGCAGAGAAGACGATTGCGGCTATTAAGCGCTTACCCTTGAGTAGTTTAGTACTAGAAACCGATGCGCCCTCAATGCCACTCAATGGTTTTCAAGGGGAAAATAATTCGCCATTGCGTATCGTTAACGTTTTCAATAAATTGGTCGAACTACGACAAGAAAGCTCAGAGGAAATAGCCGATGAAATTGAGAATAATATTTCATCACTGTTTCAGCTTAACGATAAAAACCGTATTAATTAAGTCTTTTGTCGGCATCATCTAACCTAAAACCTTGGCGACTAAAGCGGTTGAGCCCACGAGTAAGTAAAAAACCGACCACGCCAGCAATAATCATCATTAACCGTAATAAAGTAAACTGTTGATCATTATTTTTTAATAATTTAGTCGTTAAATAGGTTTTGTCTAAAGTTACGCGTACATAACCAACTAATGTATCTTTACGAATTTCACTCACAAAAGGCACTGAAATTTTACTCTTATTTAGTTTGTTTTCAGATAAGCCAAAAAGTGCTTTGATACTTTTAGCATTTTGGCTACTAATAATTAATTGTCCCGATAAGTCATAAAGGTGAATTTCGTTTACAGCCTCAGATTTTTGAAGTTCATCTACATAATTTTGTAATAATTGCCGACTTTCCTTTGTTTTAACTTCTGAAGTTAATACTGATAAGCCCGCTGAAGCTTGTTGTAAATACTGCTGACCTACATCATAAAAATGTTGATCAATACTTTGCTTATTTTTGGCTTGGCTATATATCCATAAATTCATCAGCACAACAATAAACACAATCGCTATAGCTAATTGCATTATTTTATTATAAATAGATGATAATTTAGGGTATAAAGGCTGTTCTGTATGTGTCATAAGCACTGCAAATGTATTAATTTTATCTTTACGTTCATTTTTATACTATAGCATTATTCAATGAAAATAATCGCTAAAACAATAATTTACCTAAAAAGGCTATACTGTGTCAATTGCTATCCAACATTTTCCTCTTGAGCATATTCAACGACTTAGCTTAGCTGAGTTCATTTCTTTTGGTAAACAAGATAAGTACTTACCTTGCTTTGCCGCTTTTGAAGATAATTGTTGGCAAATTGACGAACGTTATACCGCAATAGCAGGCAGTAAAGAGATCTGTGAGAGAAGTAACCAAACGCTACAAAAACTTGAACTGATCATTTTTAGTGATATTAATCTTGGTGTGCTTAGCCAATTACTCATGCAATGCCAGCTATCCGTTTGTGCGCTAAATGCGATTAATACACGAAATAATCTGACGAGTTATCGCTTTATAGTCACGTGCCAACACTTAACAACTGCGCGGGAAAACTTAGTCAACTTTATACTAGAACATAAAATAGAAGCGGCACTTATTGAAAACGCGCCAAAATTATCAGAGCCAGGTATTTTAGTTATGGATATGGACTCCACCACCATAGAAATTGAATGTATTGATGAAATCGCAATTCTCGCTGGCGTAGGCGAACAAGTAGCAGCAGTCACTGAACTTGCCATGTTAGGCGAGCTTGATTTTGCGCAAAGTTTGCATCAACGAGTAGCAACATTAAAAGATTCCCCAGAAAGTATTTTAGCTGAGGTAGCAAAGCACATCCCGCTGATGAATGGATTAGAAACGCTTGTAACGGTATTAAAAAGTCATGGTTGGAAAATTGCCATTGCCTCAGGAGGTTTTACTTATTTTTCGAACCATATAAAAGACTTGCTAGCGCTTGATGCTGCCCACGCGAATACCTTAGAAATCATTGATGGTAAGTTGACCGGTAAAGTTTTAGGTGATGTTGTTGATGCACAAGCCAAGGCTGACTGCCTATTGGCTTTGCAAAAGCAATACCACTTACCCAAAGAGCAAACTGTCGCCATGGGTGATGGAGCAAACGATTTAGTAATGATGGCTGCGGCACATTTGGGTGTTGCATTTCATGCTAAACCGCTGGTATTAGCAAAAGCAGACAGTGCCATTAATACTGATGGTCTTGACTGCCTTTTGCATTGGTTAGCGTAAAGCGATTTTAACATTTAAGATAACAGCTCATGTCTCACTAAAGTTTCTTGGGTGATATCATGTAATTGGATGATGCCTGCTACACTCCAAATATCTTGCTCTATCTGTTTGCCACGGTGAATAGCATAAGAACTGATATAGCTTAATTCGGGGTTTAAATGATCCATATCAGGTTCATCAGTTCTTGATAGCTTAATCTGAACACAAAAGAACAAACCACGATTAAGCGCTCTAGAAATAAACATCCGCTGCAACATCGGCGATTCTAACTCGATGGATGTTTTAGTGGTTACTGCTTGATCAATGATTTTATTATCAAGATTAATCGCAATATATAAAATCTCAGATACAGGTTGATCATCAGATTGCATTCTTTTCAACGATGACGTCATAGCCGTGGTAGCTTTTAAATTGTTTAATATTGGGTATAGATTGTAGATTGACCTTCTATCGCTTAGCTGCTGCATCACAGGGAGTAATTTATCTTTTATCGTGCCACAAACAATAGCTTCTAATTTATATCGACTCCCACTGGTTTGCACCATTAATGAGGGAATAGTTAAACTCCGGCTATAGATGTTTCGTAATGCTTTAGCAAGACCCGGTATCATCAATGCATATTCATCAGGGGTTAATTTATCACGATTTTTGGAGATTAATGCTTTAAAAAACGCTCTACCCATATGTTGATGCTTTTGAACATAAACACGTAGATTAAGAATGTTTTTCTTTTTATTAATACGCATAACTTCATAAGGAAGCACTTTTAAATCAAAAGCCGAGGTGATTTTTTGTAGCCCAGGGAAGGTTAAGTAAACCACATCTCCTTTATTTAACAACGAAGGTTTATCAAGCTCTAGTTTCAGACCTAAAATAGAGAAATCATGGGATTTACCGTCACAGCGAACGCCTTCAATATCAAGTTCAACCGGTGTCGAATATTTAAACCTTGGTTCTTGTCGCTGATTTTTATAGTTAATGCCAACTTCGTCCATCAACAACGGTAATATTAGGCGTTTATGACCAAAGTTCTTTAAACGAATTGTATCAATTTTTTCAAATGAAAGTTGCTGATACTGCTCTATGGCAACCTTATTGGTCACATCAACAGCTACAACGATGTTTGGTAGCTTATTAAGCGTTTCTAATGCATCGTTTGGCATAGGTAAGTTTAGGTATTCGTTATTTTTAGATAATGTATTTGATAACGTTAGGGGTGAATGCGCTTTATCTATATCAACATCTATAATCGTTAACTGTGTAATTGCAAAGCTTGCTTTTGACGCAGCAAAACCTAAAAACTGTTTTTTGAAGTCTCTATCATCATTTAATTGTTGTTCGTCAGCAGTATAAAAGAAAAACTTTCCCTGGCTTTTATGAATAAAGCTATAGACCAATAACGATTTACCTAGTGCATGCGAATTCTTCATCCGTAATATACGTTCTGGGCTAATTAAGCAGTACAATGTAGAGTGGCGGTTCTCGTCTTGCCAATATTGGAAAGTTGATTGATTATTATGACAAGTGAGTGCATAGCGCGGTAAAAAATTGCCGTCTTTATCTTCTATAAATATAGGTAATTCATTCAATTTAGGTAAAGAAAACTGCTCAAAGCTACGCGATTGGATCGCATTTATCGTGTTATCTAAATTAATTTTATAACGGCGTTTATTCCCCTGAATAAACCCCTGTAAAAAATGTTGAAAACCATCCAGTGCTTTCTCTTTTAAAGAAACTCTTCTACAACCTATCAATTGCATTTTATCAAGTTGTTGAATGTTCTTTACTTCAAAGTGAAAATTATTTTCGTGACCAAATTGAAACTCATCTTCCAAACCTCTAAAGCGAATTTTTATAGGCTGACCCACCGTGATATTATTTGGAAAGTTAAAGCGAAATTTAATCCCTTCTACACTAATATCTGAACTTGTACATTCATATTCTTTTTTATCATTTTCTAGCACTATATCTAAGGTAATAGCGAAGTTCATCCGCTCGTCACTGCGATTATAATAAGGGCCAAAAGTAAACAAATTCGCAGGGTACTGAGCTTTATCGAATACCTTCGCTGCTTCAGTTTTTAAAGGTTTACTAGTGTTACTTTTTTCTTTTTGATAGATAACACGAAAGTTATTTTCGGTATTCATCACCGCTTCATAAACACCAAAAGTATACCCTTTATAAAAAGTGATATTTTCTTGATAAACTTTAATTGCAATATCATCAAGGAAGTGGAGCCTGTCCTCATGTTCAAATGAACGACACTCGCCATCAACATGCCCACGTAAGTCAATTAGCCGCGTACATGGCACAGCTAAACGCTTAAGCTCCATTTTTAACAAAAATCGCTCTGTTTTAGGGATATGCTGAGTCATCGCGGAAAAATTTTTTTCAAAATCATTTATCAACACATTACCGCGAAACTGTTCAACTATTTTTTGATACTTCGAAAAATCTGTAGTCATTTACACTTTGAGTTCTTTGTTATAGCACTTATTATAAGCAGTAAAATGGAAGCAATAAACTTTCATTTTCGTAGAATGAATTTACTATAAATTAATTCACGATAGAATACATCAACAATGACAATCATAAATATCATTGAAAATAATATGTTATTTGGTTACTCGCCATCTTAACAACATATACTAATAATAATTAATGCAATAATTATGCACAGTAATCAAGATAATGGCAAAAAAATCATACAATGTTTCGCATTACGATCAAACTGAGTATTTGGCTTAGTTAGTAAAACTGTACTCACTATAAGGCATACAATACTATTTTTAGCTTTAAAGTCTAAGTACCACAAAAATTAGTTTTTCGTGACTCACATGTGCATTAGACATTAATAAACTGAAAGTTCAAACTATTGACACTATTGTTATGGCTTACTTGGATAAGGTACAAGGTATTGCTGGCTGTCGCTTTAGAATCTTATATGGTAATAAAGCCGTTTTGCACTTGTCTCAAATTTTAAAGACGGGTGCGGACATAATATTAAGTGTCGTTAGCATATTAGGTTCAGTCGACTAATACGCAGTGGACAAGGACGTTATATAAACGATAAACGCTTAGAAGTATTTAAGGTATTGTAGAAAGTATCTGCATGGAGGCAAATACTTATTTCTTTACTGAAACTGAAATTAAGATATTGATCCGTTATATATTTTTTATATCAATCATATTCTCTTTCGCTGCAGCAACACGTTCTCTTTCTTTACGTTTATCACAAGGGTTGTCACAATTACACGATTTATCAATTCCCACCGACGCTAAACCTCCACAACTGCCTGCTAAAGACTTCTGCTGAAAGATATAGCCCACTGACATTGCAATAACAATGACAAGAAAAAAACCTAAAGTGATCATAAAAATCATCATAAAATTAACCTACTATTTTCTTGAAAATATAAAATATATAAACAGTAATTCGTGATTACTCATTACTTCAAATATTGCATGAATTTTACCGTGCTTTGCTCAACAAAGCCATGATCGGTTTTGGCAATAAAATAAGCGGCAATATCATTTTCCTCAGCAAAAGCTATCGCCTTTGCCTCACCCATAACCATCATGGCTGTTGACAAGCCGTCAGCCGTCATCGAAGACGGATGAATAACCGTTACTGAAACTAACTTATGATTGATAGGTTTACCTGTGCTGGGGTCAATAATATGTGAAAAACGCTGTCCACTGGCTTCATAATAATTACGGTAATCACCTGAGGTAGCTACAGCATTATTTTTGGGTATGATGACTTGATGAACAGATCGGTGTTCTCCTGTCGGGTCTTGTATAGGTTTTTCAATAGCAATATGCCAAAGCTCGCCGGTATGCTTAAAGCCTTTAATTCGCATTTCGCCACCAATTTCAATAAGATAGTTATGTACACCCTCTTCTTCTAAATATTCAGCGACTAAATCAACACCATAACCTTTAGCTATAGTTGATAGATCAACATATAAATTTGGTACTTTTTTAGCTAGTTTATTACCTATTAACGTCAACTCTGCAAGTCCTATTCTCTGACGTGCTGCAAGCAAAGCTTCATCACTTGGAATGATATCGGGACGATACTCTGGACCAAACCCCCACAAATTGACTAATGGGCCTACCGTAACATCTAACTTGCCTTCACTTAATTGCCCTAAACGAATTGCTTCTTTGATAACTCGTGTTAAACCTATTGATATTTCAATCGGCGCCAGTGATGTCGATTTATTAAATAGTGATAATTCAGAGTCATCAATATAAGTAGACATTTCTTGGTTTAATTGCACCAATAAGGCATCAATGCCAGTATGTAATTGTTGAGTATCAACCGCGTTGTTTTTAATCACGATTTTAATATTATAAGTGGTGCCCATTGTACGACCTTGCAGCAGTACTTCTTGCTTACTCAAGTCACTGCTTGGAAAACATCCGGCTAAAAAAATCAGCGTAAACATCAGAATTACTACTTTCGATTTAATCATTTCAATACCCATAAATTTATTATTTATGTAAATCGTTTACCAAAAACGTCTTATATAAATAATAAAAGACGACCAAAGCCGTCTTTTACATGCACTATTTTGATGTGATTTTTAGCTCAAAGCTCGTTCACTTTAGAGCAAAAAGATGGCGCGGAGTTGACGTTAGTCAATGAGCACCTTCGATGCCGCTATTAAGTGAAATAGCAAAGAGATAAAAGTTACCAAATATTAGCCGCCGAAGTCATCTAACATGATGTTCTCGTCTTCTACGCCTAAGTCTTTAAGCATATGAATAACAGCAGCATTCATCATTGGAGGACCACACATGTAGTACTCACAATCTTCTGGTGCTTCATGATCTTTTAAGTAGTTTTCATAAAGTACATTATGAATAAAACCTGTCATGCCTTCCCAGTTATCTTCGGCTTGTGGATCTGATAACGCGACATGCCATTTGAAGTTGTCATTCTCAGCGGCTAAGCCGTTGTAATCATCTTCATAAAACATTTCACGCTTAGAGCGGGCACCATACCAGAACGACATTTTACGCTTAGATTGTAAACGTTTAAGTTGATCAAAGATGTGTGAACGCATTGGCGCCATACCAGCACCACCACCAATAAAGACCATTTCATTATCTGATTCTTTAGCAAAGAACTCGCCAAATGGACCAGAAATAGTGACTTTATCGCCAGGCTTAAGGCTAAAGATATATGATGACATTTTACCTGCTGGTAAATGTAAACGTCCTGGAGGCGGCGTAGCAATACGCACGTTAAGCATAATAATGCCTTCTTCTTCAGGATAATTAGCCATTGAGTAGGCACGTAACGTTGGTTCGTCAACTTTTGATTCAACATCAAAGAAACCGAAGTGATTCCAATCGCCTTTGTACTGTTGATCAATATCAAAATCACTATATTTAACGTGATGAGCTGGAGCTTCTATCTGAATATAACCACCGGCTTTAAACGGAACAGATTCCCCATTGGGTATTTGAAGTTTAAGTTCTTTAATGAAAGTTGCTTGGTTATCATTAGAGATAACTTCACATTCCCATTGTTGAACACCGAAGATTTCATCTTCTACTTCAATAACCATGTCTTGCTTAACAGCAACCTGACAGGCTAAACGACAACCTGTTTTAGCTTCACGCTTAGTGATATGACCCGTTTCAGTTGGTAAAATGTCACCACCACCTGAATGCACGTCAACACGACATTGACCACAAGTACCACCACCACCACAAGCAGAAGGAATAAAAATCCCTTGGTCTGCTAAAGCGCCAAGAAGCTTGCCACCAGCAGCGGTTACTACTGATTTATTTGGGTCACCATTTATACTAATTGTTACGTCACCTGAAGAGACTAACTTAGATTTAGCAAACAAAATCACTAAAACTAATGCTAGCACTATCGCGGTAAACATCGATATGCCGAGAATGATTTCCATCGACTTTTCCTTAAATTATCTAGGGCCTAAGTTCAAATTACTTTTGGTAATAAGTGACTTAGGCCGATATTTTTTAAAGTGAAATACCACCAAAAGAAAGAAAGCCAAAAGCCATCAATCCAGCGGAGATAAACGTGATACCTAAACCTTTCAAACCGTCTGGTACGTCAGAATATTTCATCTTTTCACGTATAGCAGCCAACAACACAATAGCTAACATCCAACCTACACCAGAGCCAATGCCGTAAACAACACTTTCACCCAAGGTTAAGTTTTTCGCTACCATGAAAGATACCGCACCAAAAATTGCACAGTTAACAGTGATTAAAGGTAAAAATATACCTAAGGCTTGATACAAAGCAGGAAAATATTTATCTAAAATCATTTCCAAAATTTGTACTAAAGCAGCAATAACACCGATAAAGGTAATAAATGATAAAAAGCTTAAATCAATTGAATCTTTCTGAGCAGTAATACCCATCATGCTGTCTAAAGCACCGGGTGCTAAAATAGCTTGATAAATAATTTGGTTAGCTGGAACAGCTAAACCTAATACCACCACAACCGCAACACCCAGACCAATGGCTGTACTTACTTTCTTAGACACCGCTAAGAAAGTACACATACCCAAGAAAAAGCTTAACGCCATATTCTCAATGAATATGGTTTTAATAAAAATACTTAAATAATGTTCCATGGGGCTAATCCTTCTCTACTTGTTCTGGTTTCCACTGGCGTACAGCCCAGATGATTAAACCAATAATGAAGAATGAACTAAATGGTAAGACTAATAAGCCATTACCTTGGTACCAACCATCGTTTTGAACTAATTTAAATACTTCAATACCAAAGATCTCACCAAAACCAAATAATTCACGGAAAAAAGCAACAACCATTAAAACTGCGCCGTAGCCTAAACCGTTACCAATACCATCTAAAAAGCTAACGCCCGGCTTTTCTTTCATAGCAAAGGCTTCTGCACGGCCCATTACAATACAGTTAGTAATGATCAAACCAATGAAAACTGACAACTCTTTCGACAACTGATAAGAGAAGGCTTTTAACACTTGGTCAACCACAATGACTAATGACGCTATAATCGCCATTTGCACAATAATACGCACACTTGATGGAATATGATTACGCACAAGTGAGATAAAAAAGTTAGAAAAGCCAGTAACTAGCATTACCGCTATGGTCATAACCAAAGCGTTTGCCATTGAACTGGTTACCGCTAGAGCAGAACAAACACCTAGTACCTGTAAAGCGATAGGGTTGTTATCTACAATAGGTCCAAATAGTACTTTTTTAGTATCTGAAGACATTAGTTCATCTCTCCTTCGCTAGCAACACTGCGGTATTTAGTAATAAAAGGTCCATAACCTTGCTCACCTAACCAAAAATGTAAGGTATTTTGTACGCCATTACTGGTTAATGTGGCACCTGACAATGCGTCAACGCCATGAACATCTCCGGCTTTAGCACCACCTTTAATCACGTTAATAGCCACTTCACCGCTATCATTGTAAATTTTCTTACCCGGCCATAAAGCTTTCCATTTAGGGTTAAGCACTTCAGCCCCTAAACCAGGAGTTTCCTTTAAGTCAGAATAAATAAGACTACGAACGGTATTTAAATCTGGCGCTAAACCAATATAACCGTACATTAAGTCCCACAGCCCTGAACCAACAATAGGTAAAACCAACGTATTTAGCTGGCCTTGCTCATTATTAACTAAGTAGACAACAGCATTATTAGCACGGCGATTAATACCCGCGGTATCATTGGTAAGTTTTGAGCTTTTAGCAGCATTACGAGCGTCTGCACGTTCGTCAAATATATCAGTATTACCTTCAATAATTTTCCCTGAATCTAGGTCAATCATCTTAGCCTCAACATATTTTTCAAATGTTGCAACGATACTTTTAGGTTCACTACCTGAAGCTTTAATATTTTCTGTTTTCAAAGCTAATGTTAATAAGCCAGAAGCTTCAAGAATTTTAGTTTGCTTATCAAGCAGTTTATTAGCTTGTTGTAATGGTTTTAAACTAATCGCAGCAACAGAGACTAGTGCAGCACAAACCAGACAAACTAAAAACACGAAGCCGATTGTTTTAATTGGAGTTTCTTTATTACTAGACATTACGAGCGAGCCTCCGTTTGATATTCCCTTGAACAACAAAATAGTCGAAAAGAGGGGCGAATAAATTAGCGAATAAAATAGCTAACATAATTCCTTCAGGGTATGCCGGATTAACTACACGTATCAGCACAACCATTACGCCAACCAGTGCACCAAACCAGTATTTACCCGTATTAGTAAAAGACATAGTGACAGGGTCAGTAGCCATAAACATCATACCAAAAGCAAAACCACCGGTGACTAAGTGCCAGTACCATGGCATAGCAAACATTGCGTTAGTGTCGCTTCCAATACTGTTAAACAGTAAGGAGGTAAACACCATACCGGCGAAAACACTTAAGACAATACGCCACGAAGCAATACCTTTATAGAGAATGTATGCACCACCTAGGAAAATAGCAGCGGTTGATACTTCACCCATAGAACCTGGAATAAAGCCCAAGAATGCATTCCACCAGTTAGTATTGATTGCAAAATCAACTGAACCTGGAATTGCTGCTGCTGCAGCACTTAATGGTGTCGCACCTGAGTAACCATCAACAGCAACCCAAACAGCATCACCTGATAATTCGCCTGGATAAGCAAAAAACAGAAATGCACGACCCGCTAGCGCAGGATTCAAGAAATTTTTACCTGTACCACCAAAGATTTCTTTAGCAATAACAATACCGAAAGTAATACCGATAGCAACTTGCCATAATGGAATTGTTGCAGGCAAAATCAAGGCAAACAAAATTGAACTAACAAAGAAACCTTCGTTAACTTCATGCTTGCGCACTGAAGCAAATAGAACTTCCCAAAAGCCACCAACAATAAAGGTAGTTGCATAAATAGGTAAGAAGAACACTGCTCCATAAAGCATCTTACCGAAGACACTCGAGTCAGCAGATAAGCTCCCCCCTAGGAACTCGAATAAGCCTACTTGCCAAGTGTCTGGTAAAGCATAACCAGCAGCTAAAGCATCAGCTGCTTGAAAACCAATGTTGTACATACCAAAAAACATAGCAGGGAAAACAGCTAACCATACCGTGATCATAATACGTTTTAAGTCAATACTGTCACGAACATGGGTAGCACCTTTGTTCACTTGACCTGGAGTAAATAAACCAGTGGCTACAGCTTCGTATAAAGCGTACCACGTTTCTAGTTTACCGCCTTTTTCAAATTGCGGTTCAATATCTTCAATATACTTTTTCAAGCCCATGTCTAACCTTCCTTCTCTATTGTGGTTAGGCATTCACGAAGAATAACGCCATAATCTGTTTTGCCTGGGCAAACAAATGTACATAAGGCTAAATCTTCTTCATCAAGCTCTAAAGCACCAAGTTGCTGCGCGCTGTCGGTATCGCCGGCACATAAATCACGCAATAACATTGTTGGGAGAATATCTAATGGCATAATACGTTCAAAGTTACCAATTGGCACCATGGCACGAGGACTACCGTTAGTTGTTGTGGTCATATTGAATAATTTCTTCGGGAAGAAATGAGACATATATGCACGTGTTACCGAAAACTTATTAGGACCTGGGTACATATAACCAATAAACTCTTTTTCGCGACCTTCTAAAATCAACGAAATTTGCACATGGTAGCGACCTAAATAAGCGTGAACACCTTTTGCTTTTGCTCCTGAGAGTAAAGAACCAGAAACCACACGTAATTCACCATCAGTAATTTCACCCGCAATTAAATCGTCGGTGTTAGCACCTAAAATAGTGCGCACTAAACGAGGGTTCTTAGCTGCAGGACCAGCAAGTGAAATAATACGCGTATTATTTAACTCTCCAGAAAGAAAAAGTTGACCAAAGGCGATAACATCTTGATAGCCTAAGCTCCATGAAGACTTATCAGCACTTACTGGCTTTAAGAAGTGCATGTGTGTACCCACTAAACCCGCAGGATGTTTCCCTGCGAATTCGTTAACTTGTACATTAGCTTCTACAGGGATATTTGCACCAGGGGCTTTACTAACAAACACTTCACCATTCGTTAAACGAGAAAGTACAGTTAAACCATTCTTAAAGGCTTCACTTTGTTCATTAATAATCATTTCAGGGTTAGCAGCTAGCGGATTAGTATCCATAGCACTAACAAAAATGGCGGTGGGCGTTGAATCAATAGCAGGAACTTTACTAAATGGACGTGTACGTAATGCTGTCCACAAACCTGAATTAACAAGGTTAGCAACAACGTCTTCACGTTTTATTGAGCTAAGTTCATTATCCGTGTATGAAGTAAAAGTTTCTTGCTCATCGCCGTCAATTTCAATAACGACTGATTGCAAAACACGTTTTTCACCACGGTTGATTTCTTTAACAACACCGGCAACATGAGCTGTGAATTTAACGCCAGGGTTCTTTTTATCTTCAAAAAGAACCTGACCTTTTTTAACACGATCATCCACTTTTACAAACATGGTTGGTCGCATACCCACAAACTCTTCACCTAATGTTGCAACGGTTTTGATGGCGTTGCCATCATGGATTACCTGCTGGGGAGAACCAACGACAGGAACATCCAGACCTTTCTTTATTGTAATCATAAACACATGCACTACTTTTGATGGGAGTATCAAAACCATAAAGTTACTTACGTCATTAAACTCTTTTACGATCACTCGTGACTGAAGTCTGATAGGTAAGGAAATTATTGATTTTAGTGTATTTCAGTAAGTACTTCTTTTTTAACAACAACAACAATTGGTTGAAAATAAAAAAGACCCACTGGCTCTAAGTTAAAATTTCTGGCGCGATTTTAACACAAAAACTCTAAGGCTATCTACGATCTCAGTTACTTAAATTACAAATTAGTTGAATATTATTGATTTCGTTCATTTATCAGCCAAAATTTTTGTCAGACCTAAAAAAACCGACATTTTATGTCGGTTTTTTATTATTGACGCTAATCGTAAATAATGAAAACTAATCGTTATAATAGATGCTTAATTTCTGCCATTGTATTGACATCAGCTTCGTAGTCAACACCTGCAACACTAAAGCCAAATAACTTTAAAAACTCTTGATGATAGCCAACATAGTCAGTTAACTCATCAATACTATCAGAATCAACGTTATTCCAAATGTCTGTCACGCGTTTTTGAACACTGTCTTCAAGCTCTTTATGATTTTGACGGTAACGATTTTCATCATCTAAGCGAGGTGTTTCACTGTAGATGTTCTCAACAAATAGGTTCTGAATTTGTTCGATACACCCCTCATAAGTACCATCTGCCTTCATCACTTTAAACATTGCTGAAATATAAAGCGGCATAATGGGTATTGCTGAACTCGCCTGCGTAACGACCGCATTTAATGAAGTAACATGGGCTTCGCCCTTAAGGTTAGCGGTAGCTTTATTAATTGCCGATGCAGCACGGTCTAAATCTTCTTTCGCTTTACCTATGGTCGCTTTTCCGTAAATTGGCCACGTTAATTCTTTACCAATATAGGTATAAGCTACTGATTTAAAACCTTCTGAAAGAACGCCAGCCTCATTCAATGCCTTAATCCATAGTTCCCAGTCAGCGCCTCCCATTACATCAATGGTACCTTGTATCTCGGCTTCATTTGCTGCTTCAACAGAAATTTTATCGATAACACGCTTTGAGGTATTTAGGTTTTTAGTGGTTACACTTTGACCAATAGGTTTAAGCGTCGATGAATAAACTTCACCGGTATCTGGATCAGTACGACGAGGTGAAGCAAGTGAATAAACGATTAGATCAATTTCACCTAATTCAGCTTTGATCGTTTCAATAGCCTTCGCTTTAATTTCATGTGAAAACGCATCACCATTAATATTCTTAGACCAAAGGCCAGCGACATCAGCTGCACTTTGAAAGGCTGACGTATTGTACCAACCAGCACTGGCAGTTTTCTTTTCAGTAGGTGGTTTCTCGAAGAAAACACCTAAAGTTTTAGCATTATTACCAAATGCAGCGGTTATACGAGAAGCTAAACCATAACCCGTAGAAGCACCGATAACTAAAACATTTTTAGGTTTAGCATCTGCTTGTTGATGAGATTTCACATAAGATATTTGCTCGTGAACATGAGCTTCACAACCAGCTGGATGTGCATTTGTACATATAAAACCACGAATTTTAGGTTTGATAACCATAAGAAGACCTTTTAATTAATACTATTATTATCACCAAACGACTTGGCGATTTAGTCATTATTCAATATTTATTACGACATAAATTCAAAAATTGCCGCATAGTTTACTCTGCTAATAAGAAATATGAGGTATGACCAGTAGCTCTTTGACCTATGAATCAACAATAAAAGCATCTCTCATTTTGATATTATGCTTTTAATGTTAGCCATTGTACTGCATTGTTCTCTAAAAACGCGCTAGACAAACGCCTGATGTTAACGCAGACACCGTTATTTCCTATTTGCTCAGTTAATACGCCAACAATCTAATATTTAACGTTATCATCACTTCGAGTGGAAGTTCAGGTCATTCCACATGATGATTTTAACTAAAATGTTCAAACCAATTTTAATTGTTATTTACCTTTTGAGTAAAGAAGAATAAATAACCGCTGATTAACGAGAAGTGAATAGAGTGATGGTGTAAGGGAAGATAACATGTAAAAACGCTAATGATGCTAATTAGTGTTTTTACAGTGAGTTAATTCAATATATTATGCCGACTTCCCCCCACCTCCTAAACATTTGGGTGAGAGCGGAGTATTGTCTGCATAATACTTATCCCACTCATCTTTAGTATAAGTATGAAGTGCTAAAGCATGTATTTTTTCAGCAAGCTCTATTGAAAGTAGCGAATTAATAGCACGGTGGCGTTTTATTAAACGCTCGCCAATAAAGTCATCCGTAACAATAATCACCTTAAAATGAGACTCACTGCCTGGCGCAACATTATGCTGATGGCTTTCGTTAATAACATCGAGATGTATTGGAGAAAATGCGGACAGAAGTTTTTGTTCAATTAAAGCTTCAATGGTCATTATTATATCCCTGACATATTTTTCTATAGTAGAATGATTTTAGTTTATTACTGTGAATATACCATCAGTCTGGATGGCTATATAAGTTTAACTTGCCTAAATAGAGAATAAATAGTTGGCTTTGTTGGTAAAAGATTTTTCATCTTATTTATAAAATGATTTTTAACAACTCATTGCAACTATCACTGGCTCAATTACCTATATTTTGTCACAATAGCTGACATTCTTCTAGGTGAAAATCGAACCTCTTCATTATGATCAGCCCTTTTATTGTCAACGCGGATGGCGTTTACGACAAGAACCTTTTTTTAGACCGCTACCCTGTTGGCCAAGTTAACCGAGCTTTAGTTGCTTGGGATGCAGCCGACGAATATTTGATCAATTATGTTCATGAGCAAAATTTGGCTGACAGTCATCACAACTTATTAATCTTCAATGATAGTTTTGGTGCGATTACCGCTAACTTTACTCAGGCAAACGTGACAACCGTTTCCGACTCTTGGATCAGTAATCAAGGCTTACAATATAATATTGAACAAAATGGTTTATCGCTTGAAAATATTAGCCAATTAAGTAGCTTAGATAACCTCCCAGAGAATATAACAGTTGTGTTATACAAAATACCTAAAAGTAAATCACTCATGATTGATCAACTTTTAGCTATTAAAACTAAATATAATCATAAACTTATTTTTGTTGCTGCAGATAAAGCTAAAGATATTCACAGTTCAACATTAAAATTATTTGAAAAGTATTTAGGCACAACAAAAACATCGTTAGCAGTAAAAAAAGCACGTTTAGTCTTTTCTCAGCTTGATAATACACAAATATTTGCTTCGCCTTTTCCTACCCTTTGGCCCTTAGAAAACACACCATTTTCTATCAGTAATCACTCTGGCGTGTATGCCCGTGAAAAGCTTGATATTGGTGCTCGCCACTTTATGAAAAATCTTCCTGAAGTAAATGCAGGTACAAAGGTTATTGATTTAGGCTGTGGGAATGGCGTTATAGGCTTAACTGTATTAGCACAACAACCCGAAGCTTTAATCACTTTTGTTGATGAATCCTATATGGCTGTCGCTTCGGCCATGACTAATATCAGTCAAAATTTACCTGAACAGTTAGCGCAATGTCAGTTCGTCATTAATGACTGTTTAGCTGACGTAGAACCTAACAGTGTTGACTTAATTTTGTGTAATCCGCCTTTTCATCAGCAAAACGCGACAACGGATCATATTGCCTGGCAAATGTTCCGTGATAGTCATCGAGCATTAAAGAATGGTGGTGAATTACGTATTATAGGTAACCGACAATTAGGTTACCATATTAAGCTAAAACGACTTTTTGGTAATGAAAAACTGATTGCCAGCAACGATAAGTTTGTTACTCTTTCAGCCAGAAAATAATAGGATTAAGCAAATCATGAAAAATATATTCGTTCACAATAACGTAAAAACGCTAGCAGTAAGCACATTATTAGTTTTACTCACCGCTTGTGCCAACAAACCTACTCACGTGGTTATTGCACCTGATTTAAGCATCACCAATAACGCATCAAACCAAAGTAATTATCAGAATAAGCAGGCAAGTTTAACGGTTACTGATATGCGCACAGCTCAACACGTTGTACAAATTTTAAGAAAAGATGAAGCTGCCGAAGTTTATTCAAGCCAACAACCGTTAAACCAAATTATTGAGCAAACGTTAACTGCTGAATTTAAAAAGCAAGGCCTAGAAATTAATGCCCAAGCGGGTAATATAATTGAAATCATTATTGATAATGGCGTAATAAGCGTGCAACAAGAACTGATAAAATATAAAGTTAACAATGAATTAGTGATCCGCGTAACCGTCAATAATGGTACACAAACCTTGAGTAACACTTTTAAAGTACGTGGTACAAGCGAAGGCCCATTTAAAGCTGATATTGCAGTATTAGAGCGAGACTTTAGCCAGCAGCTTACTCAACTTTTATCACAAGTTATTACTAACAGTGAAATTCAACGCTTTATAAAATAATGATTAACAACTCTTAAAGAAGCAACAATGATGAAACATTTACTTTTCTTATTCATATTTTTATCGACAACTTTATCAGCAACGAATATTGCTATTGATCCCAATAACTTATTTCCAAAAGTAAAATTAGAAACGTCAAAAGGAATAATTATTGTTGAACTCGATCGTATTCGCGCTCCGTTAACCGTTGATAATTTTTTAACGTATGTCGTTAAAGGTGAGTATAACAACACGATATTTCATCGTATTGTCGTCAATTTTATCGTACAAGGCGGAGGTTACGATGAGAATTTCAATTTAAAAAAAGTTGATGGCGATATTGCTAATGAATCAGGCAATGGTTTAAAAAATGAAATAGGCACAATTGCCATGGCAAAAGAAAATCGCCCACACACGGCTAATCGTCAATTTTTCTTTAATATGGCAGATAATAAAAGCCTAGATCCTGGCCGTCGTTGGGGATATACGGTATTTGGCACCATTGTCGAGGGCCAAGAAGTTGTAAATGCAATGAACTTAGCCAAAACAGAGTACAGCGATGCTATGGGCTGGGATGATGTTCCAATAGAGCTAATAACCTTGAACAAAGCAACCTTGCTGCCCGCAGAATAGTTTTGACCGTTCAATTTCAAAAGAGTGTAAAGGCAATATATTTCTTTATCAAATGGTAATAACAAACGTTTTTGACTATTATTACTGTTAAATAGAATTAATTTGTCTACACCTTTGACAAATTCTTTTTAATCTACGATATATAAGGTAATAAATTGGCCATTCAACAACTCATAAAATTTCAATAAAGCGCTAGCTACTTTCTTACTTCCGTTTATTTAAACAGAAGAGCAAACTGAGGGTGTCATGATAATAGAGCCGTTTATCAACGAAAAAACACTGCAAATAGCTTATTATATTAACGCAGTTATTAATCAGTCACTACATTACACTGAACTAGACACATTCATTATTGATACCATGGAAGAGTGGACATTACTTAAAGTAAATGATGAAACACCGGGAAGTGCAAAAGAACGCGTTTTTTGGCACTTAGTTCATGAAATGAGTTTGCACGGTGCTCAGTCGCTTAACCACGACTTATATTTCAAAAGTGAGATAACCACCTGTTTAGATTTCTTCAGCGGTACGGGCAGTTATCCAATCGACTGTATTGGTTGGCGGCCTCTGCCTTGAGCAAATTAAAAAATAATGAACAAAACGTTCTAATTTCTTGCGCTATCTTCTTGCGTTCTGTTAGGCTAAGCGCTCTTAAAACTTAAAATAACCATCAATAAATGTCTGCTACTCACTCTTTTTCGGATACACTTTCTTACTTTAAAAACCGTCGTTTACTCAGTGTTTTTTTCTTTGGTATAGCCAGTGGTTTTCCATGGGTGATGACTGGATCAGCAATGAGTGGCTGGTTAAAAGATGAAGGACTCAGTCGGTCAAGTATTGGTTTATTTGGGCTTATCTTTGTTACCTATAGTATTAATTTTTTATGGTCCCCATTGGTCGATCGATTGAAGATACCTTTTCTGACAGTAAAAGTTGGACAACGTCGCAGTTGGATTTTACTGACACAACTTGTCATAGTTATTGCTACCTTTCAATTAAGTCAAGTGAATGTCGTTGATCAACTTAGCATTGTCGCATTATTTGGTTTATTAATTGCCTTTGCAGGCTCAAGCCAAGACATTGCTATCGATGCTTACCGTATTGATATACTCAGCAATGATGATAGTAATTATATGACCGCCGGTTCAGCAATGGCAACTGCGGGTTGGTGGACTGGTTTTGCAGGCTTAGGTAGCGTTCCTTTTATTTTAGTCGATCAACCTAACTGGCAATGGCCAGAAGTTTATTTTGTATTAGCCACTATGATGGCAGTATTAATGATCACTGCATTCGTAGTAGAGGAACCCAATAATGACCGAGAGCAAATACTCAATGCAATTCAGAATAATTATTTATTGGCAATGCCAAATCAAGGACATCGTCCTTTAGCCATTTTATTAATACTTCCGCTAATTTTTGTTAGTATTATTTACGCTAACATTGGATACCCCGCTTGGCCTGTAAGTTTTATTTCCACCGATTATCAACTTATTCTTATTACTTTATTTATTATCAGCTTATTGTTTATTTTTAGTCAGCAATTAAGTCGATTGAATCTATCGATTCGTCATGATCAAAACAGTAATAATATATCAGTAATACGTTTTAGTCATAAATTAACCGCTTGGTTATTAGCAACACTTGTTGCACCTATTCAAGAGTTTTTTGATCGAAACGGTAAGCATTTAGCGATTTCTATTTTATTATTTATTTTCTTATTCAAACTAGGTGAAGCTTATTTAGGCAGAATGTCGATTGTTTTCTACCGTGAAGTAGGTTTTTCAAATAGTGATATTGCTTATTACTCAAAAATGATCAATTGGGCAACTACCATCGTATTTTCATTAATTGGCAGTGTTTTTACTATTCGCTACGGTATATTGAAAGGCTTGTTTATTGGCGGTATTGCTATGGCATCTAGTAATTTATTATTTGCTGTAATGGCCGTTGTTGGTCCTGACAAGTTACTGTTCGCTTTTACTGTTTTTGTTGACGGGTTTACTTCTGCTTGGGGCTCAGTAGCATTTGTTGCGCTGCTGTCTGTACTTTGTAATAAAACGTTTACTGCCAGCCAATACGCATTAATGGTCTCATTAGGTACTTTTGGACGCGTTATGCTTGGATCATATTCAGGGATTATTGTCGACTGGTTAGATGGTAATTGGGCACTGTTTTTTGTTTTAACTGCTTTTATGGTCATTCCAAGTTTAATTTTCTTATATAGCATTAGAAAACCATTAACAGCGCTAATTGAAAAGAATGATCGTGAATCAAAAGGAAATGTTACAAGCCAATAGCAATTCAAACGTTTTTTACCTATGATGTTGATAAGCTTATTTTTAAAATTCGGACTCTTATGATCAAACTGTTCTTCCTCCTTCCCATTATTATGTGCCTTTTTTGGTGGCGATATTTAGATGCTAAGGGCTTTAGTGTAAAAGAAGGTGTAAAAGGTTTTGCTTATATCATTGCCTTAAATATGGTGCTAATCGGATTCCTTGTGATGATGATATACGTAACTCACGGATGACCACTTTAGTTACCCTGATCTGAGCCCAACCCATTATCTTAATATTGACATCGTTCCCTGCTACTCATTTCGTTAACCTGAACTTGCCTACGTGACTGCAGGTATTTAGGTTTAGTTAGAAAAAAAAATCACCGTTGAACTGCACGGATACACTATTGCTTTGAAAGACAGGATGTCTGAGAGAGGCCATCCTGAATACCGTCATTCTTTCACATCCATGTGATCATGACATACCGTTCATCCTGAACACCGTCATTCTTTCACATCCGTATGATCATGACATACCGTTCATCCTGAACACCGTCATTCTTTCACATCCGTATGATCATGACATACCGTTCATCCTGAACATAAAAAAGCTTACTCAATAAAATGAGTAAGCTTTTAAATTAACATTTTTTGACTTTTAAATTAAAAAACAGATCTAAATGATGAGCGACCACTTCGACGTGTAGAACGGCGATTTCTCATACGACTGTGAAGCTCTCGACGCTTTGAATCTAACCACTCTTCACGTGTAATTTTTGCATCGCCACTGCGCCCTTCTTCTCGACTGCGATAAGCGCAAAATTCTTCAAAGGCTTCAATATCGTCTTTTAGTTCTTCAGCAACTAATTCAATCATAATTGCATCGTCTAAAAAGCCTAATACAGGAATATGATCAGGCACTAAATCTTCTGGATCACTAAAGTAAGCCAAAGCACTTAGCACATCAGTGCGCTCTTCTGCTGGAATTTTCCATTCAGAGTCTTCTATCATCGCCACTAAAGTTTCAAGCTTTTTAATACGTTCGCTTACAAATTCAGGAACACTTCCTTTTATATCTTGGCTAATTTTCTTAGCGTTACTTAAAATAAGTGCTTCACTAAGTTTTTCAGCTCCTGATTGTGCTTTACGCATTACATCACGGAAGTGCTCTAAGTCTGATTCTGTTAATTCAAATTTCACTTCAAACGCCATTATAATTCTCCTGTATTTGGCTTTTCTATTTATACACTTTGCTTAAATCTTATTAACTAGCGCAATTATAAACAGAGTATATTTTCTTAGATTTATTTTAAAATCTAATTAAACTTAACAGATAGTTACGCAGACAGCACTAAGTTAACTTAAATTTTTTGTAAAAATTTATAATTTTTCATTCACACTTTTTATAAGCATAATGATATGATTTTGTTATATTGTTTCTAGCAACCTGCAAATACTTTTATGCGAAATAACGAGTTAGTTGAAAAAAACAGTGATGTTACCCTCAATGCAACCTTACCTGACAAGCCTGAATCCTTTAAAGTATCAGATGGTCATCAATGTGAAAATTGCCATCAACCACTCCGTGGTCCTTTCTGTGCACAGTGTGGTCAACAAGCCGAGTCGACATTAAAGTATTTTTGGGTGGTTATATTACATTTACTTGATGATATTTTTAGTTTCGATTCACGAGCTACTCGTACTATACTGCCATTACTTTCTCGTCCTGGTTTTTTAACCAACGAATATATCGCCGGAAAGCGCGTACATTTTGTGCCACCACTTAGGCTATATTTGTTCATCAGTATTGTTTTCTTTATAACATTGAATTTCTTAGTTTCTTTAGAAAACAACAAAATCTTAACTGTTAATAACAATCAAACAACAATAACTGAAATCAAAAAACACCTTACTTTACTTGAAGCTAGTAGGCTTTCAGCGATAAAAAAATCTCCTCTTAATACGAACGAATTATTAGAAATAAGCAGTGAAACATCAAAATTCCAAAATTTTTTAGATGACATGAATAAAGACTATAGTATTGATAAAAACAAAACGTTAGCAGATATTACCAGTAAGTTAGTAAAAATAGAGTTAAAGCAATTAAACAATGATCAAGCGCTATCAAAAGAACTAAAAAAACGCTACGAGTTACTTACGTTAAACATTACCAAGGTTAAAAATGGAGAGGAAATCACTAACGTCGATAAACCGGTTACTTTTGGAAATAATGCTGATGGTACATTATCTTTCGACTTTTTAAGTAAACAGAGTAATGAAAAGCTTAATGTTTTTGTAAAATCTTTGGTCAAGAAAGCAGATAAAACCTTTCATTCAGATCCGACCCCATTAGTTCAAGAGGCCATAGGTAAATTACCTCAATTAATGTTTATACTCCTTCCAATTTTTGCGTTATTACTCAAAATAATGTTCCTTTTTTCAAAACGTTTATATATGGAACATTTAACTGTGGCGCTGCATAGTCATAGTTTTATATTTATCACTATATTACTCGTAGAATTACTCGATATTTTTTACGACTATTGTGAAACAGCTTTACCATCGCTTACGGGGACTATTGAAGTTGCCATTAAAGCATTACTCATTTGGATTCCTATATATTTATTCATCATGCAAAAACGTGTCTATAAGCAAGGGTATTTATTTACTTTTATTAAATATGCTTTCATTGGCAGTGCTTATATATTTCTGATTGGATTTACGGGTGTCATTGCTTTTATTTGGGGATTAACCGATATATAAAAGTTCACTCACATACCTTTAATTCTGAACACATACGTTCACTGGCATCCATGCCACCACGACATACCGGTCATCCTGGACATAAAAAAGCCGGATAAGTCATAACTTATCCGGCTTTTTAATATTCAATTACCTCTTTTAAAGGAGTAGTTAAAGACGCTACTCAGCTAAAGGACGCATATGTGGGAATAAAATAACGTCTTTAATCGTTGGTGAATCAGTAAATAACATCACTAAACGATCAATGCCAATACCTTCACCCGCTGTTGGCGGCAAACCATACTCAAGTGCTTGTATATAGTCTTCATCATAATGCATCGCTTCATCATCACCAGCGTCTTTACCTGCCACTTGGTTTTTGAAACGTGCCGCTTGGTCTTCTGCATCGTTAAGCTCAGAAAAACCATTGGCTAATTCACGGCCACCAACAAAGAATTCAAAACGGTCAGTAATAAATGGGTTGTCATCATTACGACGTGCTAATGGTGAAACTTCCCAAGGGTATTCGGTAATAAAGGTTGGTTGATCAAGCATATGCTCGGCAACTTCTTCAAATATTTCACAAACATATTTACCCGCACCCCAAACTTTAGAAGCTTCAGTTTCTTTAACGCCCACTTGTTTAGCCATTGCTTTAAGTGCGTCAAAATTTTCTTCTGGGTTACGTAAAACATTTTCATCCAAATCGTTACCGTATAATAAAATGGCATCAACCATCGATAAACGTGTAAACGATTTGCCAAAGTCATAGAATTTCTCTTCTGTTACTTCACCATCACTATTTTTAACAGTATTACGAATAACAGAGCTACCCATTACATTTTCAGCAAGCGTACGTAACATGTCTTCGGTAATGTTCATTAAGTCTTTATAGTCAGCATAAGCTTGGTAGAATTCAATCATGGTGAATTCTGGATTATGACGTGACGATAAACCTTCATTACGGAAGTTACGGTTAATTTCGAATACTTTTTCAAAACCGCCAACCACTAAACGCTTCAAGTAAAGCTCAGGTGCAATACGCATATACATGTCTATATCTAAAGCATTATGAAAAGTTTCAAAGGGTTTAGCTGTTGCGCCACCAGGAATGGTTTGAAGCATTGGCGTTTCTACTTCCATAAAGCCACGCACTGTTAAAAACTGACGAATACCTTCAACGATTTTAGAACGTATTTTGAACGTATTACGTGTTTCTTCATTGATGATCAAATCAACATAACGTTGACGATACTTGGTTTCAACATCAGATAAACCGTGGAACTTTTCTGGCAACGGGCGTAAAGACTTAGTCAATAAATGATACTCATCCATATTGACATATAAATCGCCTTTACCAGACATATGCATAGTACCCGTAACGCCAATAATATCGCCTATATCTAAAGTACCCCAACGCTCTTTAATGTCTTTTTGCACCGTTTTATGTGCATACGCTTGAATGCGACCAGACATATCTTGAAGAACAAGAAATGGACCACGTTTAGCCATAACACGACCAGCAATACTGTACGTTGCTGTTTCAGCTTCAAGTGTTTCTTTATCTTTTTCGCCATGCTCAGCTTGTAAATCAGCAGCGTAGTGTTTTCGGTCAAACTTGTTTGGATGACCATTAGCCGGACAGTTTTCACGAATCTTCGCTAATTTACCGCGACGTTCGGCGATTAATTTATTCTCTTCTTGCTGATTTACTTGTGCTTGGTCGGTCATGTTGTTTCTCGTTAACTTTTTAAGTTTTGATTATCGAACCAGGTTTCACGTGGTTCGACCTACATATTATTTTATAAACCAGATTTAAGGCTAGCTTCTAAAAATTTGTCTAAATCACCATCTAAAACCGCTTGTGTATTACGGTTTTCAACGCCGGTGCGTAAATCTTTAATGCGGCTGTCGTCTAAAACGTATGAGCGTATCTGACTGCCCCAACCGATGTCTGATTTTCCGTCTTCTAATTCTTGCTTACCTTCATTTTTCTTTTGCATTTCCATTTCAAAAAGCTTGGCTTTTAGCAATTTCATTGCCGTAGCTCTGTTTTTATGCTGAGAACGGTCAGCCTGACAAGCGACAACGGCCCCAGTAGGAACATGCGTGATACGGATAGCTGAATCCGTTTTGTTTACATGCTGACCACCTGCACCCGAAGCGCGAAAGGTATCAATGCGTAAATCTGCAGGATTAATATCTATTTGAATATTGTCGTCTATTTCAGGGTAAATAAAGGCCGAAGCAAATGAAGTATGACGACGTCCGCTTGAGTCAAACGGTGACTTTCTCACAAGACGATGAACACCTGTTTCCGTGCGTAGCCAACCATAAGCATATTCGCCGGTATATTTAATTGTACAGCCTTTAATACCAGCCACATCACCGTCAGTAATTTCAATCGCTTCAGTCTTATAACCGTGCGCTTCGCCCCAACGTAGATACATACGCATCAGCATTTCAGCCCAGTCTTGTGCTTCGGTGCCACCTGAGCCTGACTGAATATCTAGATAACAACTGTTTTCGTCGTGTTCACCAGAAAACATGCGGCGAAACTCTAGTTTTTCTAGGCTTTTCTCTAACGCCTTTATTTCTTCTTCTGCGTCATTAAAGGTTTCTTCATCTTCTTCTTCAACAGCAAGTTCAACTAAGCCTTCAATATCTTCACAGCCTCTGTCCATTTCGTCAATGGTTTCAACAATCGCTTCAAGTGATGACCTTTCTTTACCGAGCGCTTGTGCACGTTCGGGGTCATTCCAAACTTCGGGCGATTCGAGCTCTCGAACAACTTCAACTAAACGTTCGGATCTTTGGTCATAGTCAAAGGTACCCCCGAAGCATATCTGTACGCTCGCGGATATCTTTAATTTTGTTTATTACCGGGTTAGCTTCAATCATAGTTTATAATTTTACGTCGCAAATTTGGCGCTAAAATGAACGCCCTAAAGAATAAAATAAAATAGTGGCGCATTGTAGCGTAATTTAATTGCTAAATAAACGATTTAACTGACTAAACTGGGCGAAAAAAAGTGAAGAATTGCCCACTTTTTATGCAAGGTACTCAACTATAAATTGCACACTTTGTTTACCGCGAAATTCATTAATATCGAGACGATAAGCAAGGTGTACTTGTTGAGTTTTGTGATCAGGCCAGCGGGTTAAATCGACATTAAAAGCAATCGCATCAAAAACTTGCCCCTCTTTTTCAACAACGAGTTTTAAATGCTTGTGACCAACAATACGTTGCTGTACGAGGGTAAATTTATCGTCAAATAACGGTTCGATAAAATTTTGTCCCCAAGGACCTGAGTCACGTAGTAATTGGGCAAAAGATAACGTCATTTGATTTACGGGTAATTCACCATCAGAAGATAGTGTGCCCTTGAGGTCATCACTGCTTAACCAGAGTTCAGCATATTGATTAAACAACTGCTGAAATTTTTCAAAGTTATCTTCGGCTATTGATAAACCAGCCGCCATCGCATGGCCACCAAACTTTATAATGATATTAGGGTGTTGCGTATCAAGATGCTCGAGTAAATCGCGAATATGCAATCCAGGTATAGAACGTGCTGAGCCTTTAATTTCGCTGACTTTTCCTGATTTATCTGGAGATAAGTCGTCACTTGTTCCAGCAAATACGATACTTGGGCGATGAAATTTTTCTTTTAAACGCCCCGCAACAATACCAATAACCCCTTGATGCCAATCCCTTTGGAACAATGAAATAGCATGTGGTAAGTTGTCGTCTGAAAAGTTTAAGCTTTTTAATACTTGTTCTGCTTCTTGCTGCATACCTTGCTCTATTTCTCTACGCGACTTATTTAAGTCGTCAAGATCTGCCGCCATCACTCTCGCCGAAGTAAGATCTTTTGCGAGCAAACAATTAATTCCGTAAGACATATCGTCTAAACGCCCTGCCGCATTTATTCTAGGGCCCAAAGCAAAACCAAAATCACTGGCTACTATTCTTTTTTGATCTTTCCCTGCTATCTCTAATAATGCTTGAATACCGGGTCGCGTAACACCTGCACGTATTCTTTTTAAACCTTGCTCGACAAGAATACGATTATTATTATCAAGGGAAACAACATCAGCCACTGTCCCAAGAGCCACTAAATCGAGTAATTGGGCAATATTAGGCTCAGCTATTTTTTTATCAACAAACCAATTCTTCTCTCGTAAATATTTGCGCATTGCCATCATAAAATAAAAAGCGACACCCACACCCGCCAGCGCTTTACTGGGGAAATTACAACCCACTTGATTTGGATTAATAATAGCGTCGGCATCTGGTAGCGTCATACCTGGTAGGTGATGATCGGTGACAATAACACTTAAATCTAATGACTTTGCTTTGGCAACCCCTGCAACACAACTAATGCCATTATCAACCGTAATTAATAGCTCAGCACCCTGCTTAGCCGCAATTTCAACAATTTCAGGGGTTAATCCATAGCCATATAAAAATCGATTTGGCACTAAAAACTGATAATTATCGCTGCCAAACAAACGTAATGCCTCCATCATTAACGCCGTACTTGTGGCTCCATCAGCATCAAAATCACCGATAATAGCAATATTTTTATTTTCAATTAATGCTTGATGTAAAACCTGACAGCCTTGGTTTATCCCTTTTAAACTTTCTATAGCACAGAGCTGGCTAACCTTCAGTTCAAGTTCACGCTCATTTTTGATACCTCGACTCGCATATATTTGCTTTATAAGTGGATGGAGATGATTTGGCAGGTGATTATCATTAAGATAAGGGCGACGAACAATTTGCTTTTGCATAAGAAGGGAGTCTAATAATTAATTTCAATGAAAGTAAGAGAAAAATGGCAGGCCAAGGCCTGCCATCTAAGTGAGAATGATTCATGGTGGTAGGTAAGTTATCCTGCGACTTTCATCTGTTCAAGTATGCCAATAAGTGCATCAGGCTCTTGATAGCCCGGTAACATCATCCCATTTTCTAGAATAACAGCAGGTGTACCGCTGACCCCCACTTGGCGGCCAAAGTTAAACTCATCTTCTATAGGCTTGTCACATATGCGCTGGGCAACATTCGATCCCATTTTAGCTTTCGTTAATGCGTCGGCTGGGTCTTCATGACACCAAATCGAGCGGAGATCTTTAAAGCCTTGTGAGTATTGCCCCGTACGGTCTTTCACGCCTGAACGCGGATAAGCCAAATAACGTACAGTGATCCCTTTGTCATTATATTCATCCATCTGTTCGTGCATTTTACGACAGTAACCGCAAGTAATGTCAGTAAATACAGTAACAACATGCTTTTCATTTTTTGCAGGATAAACGATCATTGAGTCAGCAAATTTATCCATGCCGTCGAGTCTAACTTGCGCTAAACTTTCTTCTGAATAATTAACAACTTTACCGCCTAAACCATAAAGTTTACCTTGAATAAAAAATTTACCGTCCGCACTTGCATAGAACAAACCTTGGTTAGTAACCAGCTCAACTAAGCCTGGCATCGCTGAAGGTTTAATTACATCAATTTCTAAACCTAACATTAACGTGAGCTTTGCTTTTAATTTAGCCGCATCAAAATGAGTGGTGTTATTGATGGTAGCGGTATTAGTTGATGCGTTATTTACAGCAACTGTTGGCTGTTCTCCAGCAAAGACTAAACTAGCAACACAAACTGCCGTAAGGGCAAGGGAAATTTTCTTAAACATTAATGACTTCCTAAAAGTAGAACTTATAACCAAAGAATAATAATCAACCTAATAGATTACACCAGATCGATTTAGCTATATAACATGACCGTTTTATTAGCACTAAAATTACAGTGAATTGCCTGTAAATGCAATAAACCTGACCATATCCCCGTATTAATAAATGTAAATAGGTATTTTATTCGTTACCATTAATTTGTAAAAATCTCCGCACTGATTGTTATGGGTATATTTTTTTTACTGGTTTGATATGATCTATCTGGTAAACTCTTATAAAATAGCGGCTTTAAAGTCAGCCCGTTCACATTTTTAAGCTCAAATATATTCTTAAGGTTCCCTCATGAAAGTTGGTTTGTTTTACGGTTCTACCACTTGTTATACCGAAATGGCAGCGGAAAAAATTCAACAATATTTTATTGAACACTCGACCATTAAACCACAACTTCAAGTCGAATTGTTTAATATTAAAGAAACTCCCCTAGATAAAACCACTGATTTTGACATCGTCATTATGGGTATTTCGACTTGGGATTACGGTCAAATCCAAGAAGACTGGGAAGGCCACTGGGACGACATTGCAACATTAGATTTATCTGGGAAAATTATCGCACTCTTCGGCATGGGCGACCAAATAGGCTATACCGAATGGTTTCAAGACGCATTGGGCATGTTACATGAGCAAGTAATCGCCCAAGACGGTTTTGTGATAGGTTATTGGCCAAACCAAGGCTATGAATTTGAAGCATCAAAAGCGCTCACCGAGGATAAGAGCCAATTTGTGGGTTTATCATTAGATGAAGATAATCAATACGAACAAAGTGATGAGCGCATATCGCTATGGTGTCAGCAAATTCAAGGTGAAATCGCTGAAATTATTGAAAGTGAATAAAAAATCAAAATAAAAGGTGACTATCTCAAATAGCTTTAGCTAAATACCCTTTTTCACTTTATAATTCACCGCAATATTACCCTGACCGAAATTATACTTTATGTTTGAGCAATTTGACCTAGATTCAGCACTACTAGGCGGCATTCAAAATGCCGGTTATAAAAAACCAACCTCTATTCAAGAGTTGGTCTTACCTGTCGCCATGACCGGTAAAGATGTTTTAGCTTCGGCGCCAACCGGCACAGGTAAAACAGCTGCTTTTATATTACCTATCGCTCAACATTTATTAGATTACCCGCGTAAAAGCCCAGGTTTTCCTCGTGTACTTATTTTATCTCCAACGCGCGAGCTTGCTATTCAAACCAGCGAACAATGTACGCAATTAACTGAATTAACAGACATTAAAACAGGCTTAATTACCGGTGGTGTTAGTTACGATAGCCACAAAGACGTACTAACAAAAAATACCGATATTTTAGTCGCAACACCCGGTCGTTTACTCGAATATCTTGAATCAGAACAATTTGAAGCACGTGACATTGAAATTCTTGTGCTTGATGAAGCAGACCGTATGCTTGATATGGGATTCTCTGATGCAATTAACCGTATTGTGGGCGAAGCTCGCTGGCGTAAACAAACAATGCTTTTTTCAGCAACACTCGAAGGTGCTGGTGTTTTACGTTTTTCGAAAGAAGTACTTAACGAGCCCGTATTCTTAGAGTCTCACCCTTCACGGAAAGAAAAAGCTAAAATTCATCAATGGCTTCACTTAGCTGATGACAAAGAACATAAATTTAAATTGTTAATTAACTTGTTAAAACAAGAAGGCTTCGAACGGACGGTAGTTTTTGCCAATAAACGTGAAACCGTTCAGCATTTATCAGGAAAACTATACGCAGAAGAAATTCCTTGTGCATGGCTTGAGGGTAAAATGCCACAAGACAAGCGTAATCATGCCATTAATCGCCTGCGTTCTGGTATGGTGAAAGTACTCGTTGCTACCGATGTTGCTGCGCGTGGTTTAGATATTGACGACATTACCCATGTTATTAATTTTGACATGCCCCGTAAAGCTGACATTTATTTACATCGTATTGGCAGAACCGGCAGAGCAGGTAATAAAGGCACCGCGATATCTTTAGTAGAAGCGCACGACATGCCTGTAATAGCTAAAATTGAACGTTACATGGACGAGCGATTAACACGCAGAAATATTGAAGGCTTAAAGCCACAATATAAAGAGTCTAAACTCGCATTGAAAAAGCCAAAAATAAAAATAAGTAAGTCACAGAAAAAAGCTAAGGCGAAAAAACAAGCGAAACGTGCAAATAAAAAGAAATAAAGGTAGAGTATAAAAATAGGTAGATGAGGTATTGAGTATGTACCCCTATTTATTATTTCGACTTATTAACATATCTACAGTAAGACCTGAATGATATAAATACAGTCGTTTGCTATTAAGCAAGGATGCCGGCATGGTCGAATAAATATATCGATGTTTGCGTAAATTGAATTAACACAAGATATTTATGATGACTAAAATACAATGTAATAGTGAAATAGAAGTGCAAGCAAAATATTGGTTATGGCGCGTTGAACAAGGTTTATCGCAGCAGGAGCGACAAGCCTTTGTTGCTTGGGTAAACCAAGATAACAAGCATCATTTAGCATTGCACAAATATTCGCCTTCAATAAAGACCTCTAAATTATTTGCTGAGTTCAATGGCTTATTCCCGTTAGAAAAAAAACATTCAAACAATACTCAAAAACTATTTAAACACTTATCATTAGCTGCCAGCGTTATTTTTTTTAGTATGCTGACCAGTGAAATATTTTTAAATAAAAGTTTATTCTCATTTTTTCAACAAACTTCATCCGCAATTGTTTACCAACAGTTTTCTACTAAAACAGGTGAGCAAGCCAGTTTTAGCTTACCCGATGGTTCACTTGTTCACCTCAATACCAACAGTTTACTCACCCTAAGTTTCAGTGATAATCATCGCCAATTAAACTTGGTAAAAGGCGAGGCTTTATTTGACGTAGCAAAAGATCAATCCCGTCCATTTAGTGTCACTTCTGGTCAACAATCATTTACCGCTTTAGGCACCATTTTTAACGTACAGAAAAATGATAATAATCATCTAGAATTAATTGTTACTGAAGGGCGAGTATTAATCGCTGATTCTAATGAGCCACTCATTGAATTAACGCAACAGATAGCAAATACGGTTCAATTTCCTGAGAGAAACAACATTGTCATTGCGGGTGAAAAAACAGTTATAGCCAACAAAATTCAATTACCAAAAAATAAAATTTCGCCGCTAGCACTCTCCCATGAGCTTGCCTGGCAAAAAGGCATGCTTATTTTTGATGGTGAAACACTCGCAACGGCCCTTGATGAAATTAGCCGCTACACAGACATAAGGTTTACGATTCAAGATCAAGAGCTTGCCAAAATAAAAGTTGCGGGTTACTTTAAGGCTGGTGATGTTGAGACCTTGTTAGATTCCATTAGTTATAACTTCGATTTAACATATACAAAGACTAATAATAACAACGTATTGATCACTAAAGCGATTCATTCAGCAACCTTAGGGCCAACAACCTCAAGTACGCTATAGATTAGTGCGATGAACAAACATTATAAATAACAGGTGATCTTTTTGTATTCCATGATAACAATCAGAGCACTTGTTCAGATATTACTACCCTCTTCATTTAAAGAAAGAAAAAAAAGCGAATGAGCTATCCTTTAGCAAAAAAATTCAACACTTTCTCTTTATTAATCTTCATTACCTCCTCATTGACTTTTAGCTTAGTGAGTCGAGCTGACATATCAACGATTACGTCAAAAATTATTTACTTTAGTGTTGACGCGCAACCTGTTGACCAAGCATTAATTAAACTTGCTCAGCAAGCTGATCAGAGCATTTTATTTTCCTATGATTTAACTAATGCTTTAAACAGTAAAGCGATAGATGGATATTACTCAGTTTCTTTAGCTTTAAGAAAGCTGTTAAAAAACACTCACCTTATCGCTCAAATAAATGCTAAAGGCCAATGGTCTATTAAGCAAAAGGTTAAGGTTGAGGGTTATAAAGATACTAAGCCAATAATTAAAGCTAAAAAGAAGATAAAGTCTATTGAAAGAATAGCGATTGTGGGTAGCCATATCAATGGTAGAACAGTAAAAGACTTGCCTGTTCCTGTTGATATTATTTCTGGTGATACTTTACGCAATAGTGGCCACACAAACCTTGGCCAAATGTTGCAAGCGCTTGTGCCTTCTTTCAACTTTTCTCGGTCAGCCATAAGTGACGGTAGTGATGTATTACAGCCAGCAACTTTACGGGGATTAGGACCGGACCAAACACTTATTTTATTAAATGGTAAACGTCGTCATCAAGCGAGCTTAATTCATATAAACAGCTCTGTTGGTCGAGGCACTGCTGGAACAGATATGAATGCTATTGCAGTAAGAGCGATCAAACGAATTGAAATTTTACGAGACGGTGCCGCTGCTCAATATGGCTCTGATGCAATAGCGGGGGTGATTAACATTGTACTCAATGATAGTAGCGACCAATCAACCTTAGAAACATCTGTTGGTGCATATAAGCAAGGCGATGGTGAAGACTTTACATTATCCTATACGCAGGGTTTAGCGTTGAGTCATGATGGTTTTGTCAATGCTACCTTAAGTTTAGTTGAGCACCAAAGTACTAATCGGTCTGGATTACATGGTGCCTGCCAGTTTGACCAGTGTGTTCAAGTAGAAAATGGTCATTGGCAAACCAGTGATCCTCGGGAATTATCCGCTAGCAGGGAAACATTTCGAATAGGTGATCCCTCTTACCAGCAACTTTCTTTTGCGGCAAATAGTGAGTTAGAGCTAAATAAAGGACAACTTTATGGTTTCTTAACCTATTCACACCGAGAAAATGAATCGGCTGCTTTTTTTCGTCATAATGCAAATACTCACGAAAACCCAATCTTAGGCGATAGCAGTGCTGCTATCCCACAAGGTTATTTACCTAAAATAAATTCAGATATAGAAGATATTTCATATAGCCTCGGCTATAAAGTTTCTTTTGATAATGACGCTACTATTGATATTTCATATACCTATGGGAAAAATCAAATAGACTACACCACGAGTGATTCACTGAATGCCTCTTATGCTAACTATCTATTATATACCAGTGATTTAACAACAGATGAGCTTCGTACACAACTTCCTTGTTCTGCCTTTGCCTACGGTTTGTCATTATCACTAGAGACCGTTAATTTATTATTTAAAAAAGATTATGAAAATTATTCTCTGGTATTAGGCGCTGAGTTTCGCCAAGACAAATACGAAATAATACCCGGAGAAGCATACAGTTTTGAGGATTATGATACAAAAAACCATCAGCCGTTGTTTGAGCATGATGCGGCGGGGGGGATTCAAGGCTTTCCCGGTGTTTCACCTGAACTTGGCGTTAATGAAAGCCGGAATGTTGTTTCACTTTTTGCTGAATCTGTTACGCAAATCAATGATTTTTTACAACTTAGCGCGGCTGTCCGCTATGATGATTATGATGTCTTTGGTAACAGTAGTAACTCTAAAATTGCGGCTCATTGGCAGGTAAACGACAACATTATTTTACGTGGTGCTTATAGCACTGGTTTTCGTGCACCTTCGATGCAACAAATGTACTTTAATAACATTAGCACACAGTTTATTGTTGACGAAAGTGGTTCACTGTTAAGTGAGGAAGTGGAAACATTTAGAAATGATAGCACCTTAACAACTCGCCTTGGTGTCCCTACACTTAAAGAAGAAGAGTCTGACAACCTCAGTATAGGTTTGATTTACAGCCCTACTGATAATATTGATTTAAGTGTTGATTTTTATCAAATAAATATTGACGACCGTATCGTTATTAGCAGTAAATTAGGCATGGGAATATCTCATTTACTTGATCAAGCTTTTATCGAAGAAGGTGTCACCAAAGGGCAATTCTTCTTGAATGGGGCGGGTACAAAAACTCAAGGTACTGATATTGTCGCCTCTTGGCAGACTCAAGCTTTAGCAGGGAATATTAATTTCACTCTGGCTGCAAACTTTACAAATACAGAGGTAACAAAATTATTTACACCTAGCCACAGTACGTTACACACAATTGCGGTTGAAAAGATTTTTTCAGAGCAAGATATTTCTATTATTGAAGAATGGCAACCTCGCAGTAAAGTAAGCTTAAACACTCGTTATAAAAACCCATATTGGACAGTAAATTTATTACTCAACCATTATGGTAAATACACGATAACAGATGGAGGTAAACAAACGTATAGTGAAGAACTTTTGACTGACGTTTCGATTAATTATCAAGTGTCAAAAAAGCTTTCTGTTACTTTAGGCAGTCATAATTTATTCAATGTCATGCCTGATGTAAATAGCATAGGAAACTCTCGAGGTGGCACAATTGAAAATGAACAGGGCGATATAATTGTTGAAAGTACGGGGGTTTTTAAATATTCGCGCCGCTCTGCTCCTTTCGGTTTCAACGGCGCCTATTATTATATGAATTTACACTATGCTTTTTAGGCTGTGCTTTGCCTCTTAATAATAAGTCACGTCTTTAATTTCACGCTTGGGTGCAGAAGCGACATATATATTGTAAACATCTTCAAAATCTAAACTTAGCTCTGTGGTGTAACTGTCGCCTACCGGGTAGCTTTTTATCACTTTAGCTGCGCGAATAATGCCATAAACTGATGCCGACACCTCGTGCTTTCCTAGTAATAATTGTGACATGGTCATTTCACCATTTATTTTTTGTCCGTAGACTTGTTCAGCAAGTTCCGCATAAGCGGCAAGTTTTGACGCATTAATAGCCATCAGCATCCGCTGTGTCTCATGTTCTGAATTTTGCAAACTGATCGGTGCTTGTCCAATAGCCCGTAAGACAGGGAAGGTTTCAGGCTTCACACTTTGCCACTGTACATGTTTATCATACACACTAGAACAGCTCGCGAGTAAAAAACCGACCCCCATAAAAAACAATAAATTAAGAATTATTTTTTTCATCATAAATACCAAACGTTAGCCCTAAATTTATTTAAACAAATTAATTAATTAACAATTTCAATTGACCGTTCATCTTCAGCCAACATAACGCTGTTTCGAATGATTAATCCGTCTTTTATGCGCACACTTTCATCTTGATTAATTTGTTCGCCGATGACCCAACTTGGAATAAATGATTGCGCGGTTGCAACAACGACACGTGATTGCATACCAATCATACGGGCGTTAATCATCACACCATTTTCTTGTTCCATCATGGTACCCGTCACTACGTAGTCAATAATCTGGCGTTCGGGTAATTCTTTCCAGTCACGACTAAACACATAATCACCTTGGGGAGTTACACGAATATGTCCTGTGGTTTTAAAATCAATAACCACTAAACCATGACGTTGTAATTCATGAACAAAGTTTTCTGATATTTGGTTACCTAGCCAATTGGTTGACTCAAGATCTGCTAACTCAACAAAAGAAGCAACCGCAATAGGTGTTTTAGGATTAACAAAAGAGCTACTTTCAAGCATCTGATAAGTAAGACCTTTAACAACATCAGCTATTGCATGTCGAGGTAAATTAAAGCTGTCAATTTCACCTCGTACTTCTTGCTTTGATTTATAAAAGTCATCCTCTTCATTCATCATATTCATTGATGAACATGACATCAACGTTGGAATAAATAATGGAATAAGCCACTTTTTCATTGAGCTCCCCTTAATCGCCATTAAGCGAATAATAAGTCTAATAGTAATATCGATAATCGACATTAAAGAGTATATGGCAAATATAAAGCACAAATCGCGCCAATGTATGTAACTATTACTGTATAAAATAAGTGGGCATAGAAACTGCATATTCACCTATTAATAATAAACCCATTTTTACTGACGGACATCTTATGCGCTTATTTATATTAGCTCTTCTTTTATTTTTCATGACTAATTCAGCTATTGCTCAATGGTATGAAGCACAAGGCAAGTCAGTAATAATGCAGGGAAACAGTGAACGAGCAAAAACATTAGCCATGGAGAATGCGTTAAAAAAAGCGCTGTTGGTTGCTGGTGCTTCTGTTTCAAGTGTTCAAAAAACGGTTAACGGATTATTGACACAAAATGAAATTAATATTCGCGCAAGTGGTACGGTTAACTCCTTTGAACTTGTCGATGAAACCTATGAAGGAAATTTAGTCACTGTGACCATTCGCGCTGATATATTTCCACAGAGCAAGCAGTGTTTTTCTTCAGATTACCGTAAATCATTATTAATCACACGCAGTAACTTAATGCATAGAGAACAGGCAAGCATTGGCAAAATTTATCCTATTGATAGTAAGTTGATGGAAAAACTTGCGTATAAAATTAATAATCAAGGCATTTACCTAGATACAAAATTATTGTTAAAAGAAAAAGCGCAATTTTCACGCTTAAACAATAGCTTGCAAATTGAAGCCATAAAAAACTTAACCATGTCGTTAGCGAATATTAGTGACACTCAATATGTGATGTATTCTGAAATTAATGATATTAGCTTTGAACAAGCAACCACTAACGGCTGGCAATTTTGGCAAGAAGATTTTTTTAACCGACAGTTTAGTGTCAGCCTATATATTTACAACGGTAGTAATGGCGAATCTGTTTTCAATAAAAAATACCGCAGCTCCGCCCCATGGGAATTCGGCAAACGTCAACAAGTTGATGTTCACAGTGAAGTTTTTTGGCAAAGCCAGTATGGTATGTCTATCGAAAAAGTATTATCTGATATGATCATCGACATAGACGAAAATATGATGTGCCAGCCTACTCGTGGCAAGATAGTACAAGTTTCAGGTAATTCATTAACAATTAATTTAGGTAAACGACATGGCGTAAAAATTGGTGATGAATTTTCTTTATTACACTTAAATAATATTATTACCGATGCAGGGAAAACCTATGCCGGTTTTAATGTTAGCCCTTATAACGTTAAAGTAACGCAAGTATCTCAGCAAAGTGCGCAAGCTGTGACCACTGATGAGCAATTACTGGGTAATATACAGTTAAATGATTTAGCGGTGCGTTACTAATGTTATTAGCGCTATGAATGTGTAAGAGAAATTCTTTTAATAAGTAGCGCTGAAAGTACTGCAAATAATGCAGAAATGATTAAACACGTTATTAGGTCTGTAAATTGGTAGATAACACCTGACATTACGGTACCTAATAACCGGCCAAGCGCATTAGCCATATAATAAAACCCAACATCCATTGAAACACCGTCTTCTTTTGCCATAGCAATTATTACATAACTATGTAGCGCTGAATTCACGGCAAAAACCACACCAAAAACAAATAAGCCAACGATGATAATAATTTCAGCGTTAATATTGAGCGTTGGAGCATAGAACATCAACAGTGCTAATAATAAAGTAACACCTGATAAAATTCCTCCCCAGCAGAAGAGTAAATAGCCATTAATATGATGTTGGTTATTTTTAATAAAGACCTTAGGTGTTAACCCTTGAACAATACCGTAAGCAATAACCCATAGCGCCATAAATATACCCACATCGGTGTGTTGCCAACCTAAATGGCTTACCAAATATATTGGCAGTGCTACAACAAACCAAACATCTCGGGCAGCAAATAAAAATAAGCGCGCTCCGGCTAAATAATTCAGCGAAGCATGATTCGAAAATATCTGCTTAAATTTAACTTTGTCTTTAGCTTTGCCTAAATCACCTTGCAACACAATAAGACTTAAGACAAAAACTATCGCTAAAACGCTTGCCATAATCAACATCGCTCCAGAGAAACCGACCGTGCTTAACAACAATGCCCCAAGAAAAAAACCAATGCCCTTTAAGGCATTTTTTGAACCGGTAAGATAGGCAACCCAGCGGAAGAGTCCATTTTGATATTCATTCTCATTACTTGAAGAAACCAGCGTTTTAATACTGCTTTTAGCACTCATTTTATTAAGATCTTTAGCAATACCTGACAATGCCTGCGCCAGCATTACCCAGACCACGGTTAAATACTGTTCAGGCACCGTAAGCATTAATAAGGCAATTACTTGGGTAAACAACCCAATATTCATGGTTTTATTTAAGCCAATACGTGCGCCTAACCATCCACCGACGAGGTTAGTTACCACCCCAAAGATTTCATAGAATAAAAATAACATCGCGATGGCAAGTGGGGCATAACCTAAATGGTGAAAATGCAATAACACCAGCATACGTAAAGCGCCATCAGTTAAGGTGAAAAACCAATAGTTAGCGGTAATCAATAAATATTGTTTTACCGCACTTGGCAGTGCGGTTAATTTTTTTAACATAAAAGTATCAGTATTGTGCTCTGCAACCAGCACGCCTGCTTTTTGTATGACTCATCATACAAATCGTTCAAAAATAGCAGCAAGCTATTATAATTTTTAGCCGACTAAAAAAGCCAATAATGGTGAACTCTATATGACTACTGATTAATATCAGAAAGCCCAACGAGAAGCATTAGCTCTGCAGCTCGATTCGCATAGCCCCATTCATTGTCGTACCATAAATACATTTTAAGTTGTGTGTCGTTAACGACCATAGTTGATAGCGCGTCAACAATACATGAACGTGGATCAGTTTTGTAATCAACAGAAACCAGTGGCCGCTCTTCATAGCCAAGAATACCTTTTAATTCGCCATGCGCGGCAGTGGCCATGAATTGATTAATTTCATCAACCGTTACAGCACGGTTGAGCTCAAAGACACAATCAGTAATCGAGGCATTAGCTAATGGAACTCGCACCGCATGGCCATTTAACTTCCCTTTAAGCTCAGGAAAAATATGCGTAATGGCTGTTGCTGACCCAGTAGTTGTTGGGATTAAACTTTGCCCACAAGCTCTCGCTCTGCGTAAATCTTTATGAGGCGCATCAAGGATAGTTTGCGTATTTGTAATATCATGAATCGTTGTCATACTGCCGTGTTTTATACCGACACTGTCTTGCAACACTTTAACCACCGGCGCTAAGCAATTAGTTGTACAAGAAGCTGCGGTAACTATTTTATGCAGTTCTTTATCATAAAGGTGATGGTTAACACCCATAACAATATTTAAAATACCCGCTTCTTTTACCGGCGCTGTTACCATGACACGCTTAACGCCTTGTTCTAAATAAGCGGTTAATAGTTTAGTGGTTTTAATTACCCCAGAGGCTTCAACAACAACGTCACACTGCGACCAGTCAGTTTCACCGATGGTCGAATTTTGGCTCATATTGATTTTATGCTCGCCAACATCATCACAAACAATTATTTGATTATCTTTGACCTGTGCATCGAGCGTCCAGCGACCATGAATCGAATCAAAATTGAGTAAATGCGCTAATGTTTTAGCATCGCCAGCGGGATCATTAATCTGAATAAACTCTACTTCAGGCCACTGCCATGCTGCACGTAAAACTAAACGCCCTATTCGACCAAAACCATTAATACCTACTTTGATTGTCATGACTTATTCCTATTTATTAATGTTTATTAATGTTTATTACTATTATTCGCAACATTTTTCCTGCCTGGTAGGCCGATTGCCCATACCCATAAGGTTAACGACACATTGCGCTATGTATTCTTGATTATTAACATTTGATAATTCGATCACTTCTTTTTGCCATTGCGGAATAACATCAACGAGACGATAAAAAACCCAGCGCCCTACTTTTCGTTCAGACAGCAGTTTATGTAATTTAAGTTGAGCAATATGACGGGATATTTTGGGTTGAGATAGACCCAAAGCTACCGTTAGTTCACAGACACAAAGCTCTCTTTCCATCTGTATAAGTAAAATTATTTTTAGCCGTGTATCGTCTGCTAAGTTTTTAAAGAATTGAACAGCTGTAGAATTATTCATAAATTGGCAAAGTATTTATCAGAACGTTTATTTAGAAACGTCTATAAAATATAAATTAACAGGCATTATATATGTTTAAAAAACACATACGAAAAAACATATGTTATTTTATATAAAGAATATTTGCAAATACACAATAAAAATAAATATCGAAGGAGGAAAAGTGAGGCAAAAAAAAGCATGAGTTAACTCATGCTTTTATTTTTCAAAACGAACAGTTAAATTTCAATCATATCGCCTTTACTTTGTAACCATGTTTTTCTATCTGGGCTACGTTTTTTTGAAAGTAACATATCCATAAGCTCCATGGTTTCAGAATGCTCATCAACGGTTAATTGTACTAACCGTCTGGTATTAGGGTCCATGGTCGTTTCACGAAGTTGCAAAGGGTTCATCTCACCCAATCCTTTAAAACGTTGCACATTCACTTTACCCCGTTTTTTTTCCGCTTCTATTCGGTCTAAAACACCGTCTTTTTCAGCTTCATCTAACGCATAAAAAACTTCTTTACCTACATCGATACGATAAAGTGGTGGCATCGCCACATAAACATGTCCTTTTTGTACCAGCGGCAAAAAATGCTGCATAAACAGGGCACACAATAAGGTAGCAATGTGTAATCCATCAGAGTCGGCATCGGCAAGGATACAAATTTTTCCGTAGCGTAATTCTGACAAATCATCACTGTCAGGGTCAATGCCCAATGCCACAGAAATATCATGTACCTCTTGTGAGGCCAGTATTTGTCCCGAGTCGACTTCCCACGTGTTTAAAATTTTACCTCTAAGCGGCATGATCGCCTGAAACTCACGATCTCTCGCTTGTTTAGCACTACCTCCAGCAGAGTCCCCTTCCACTAAAAACAATTCAGTTCGGGTAATATCTTGACTACCACAATCCGTTAATTTTCCAGGTAAGGCAGGTCCTTGAGTAATTTTTTTACGAATTATTTTTTTACTCGCTCGTAAGCGACGTTGAGCATTTGAGATACAAAATTCAGCAAGGTTTTCTGCTATTTCAGTGTGTTCATTTAGCCATAAACTAAAAGAGTCTTTAACTACCCCTGTAACAAAAGCGGCGCATTGTCGAGAAGATAAACGCTCTTTAGTTTGACCCGCGAATTGAGGTTCTTGCATTTTTACCGACAATATATACGAACATTTATCCCATATATCGTCCGGGGTTAATTTAACGCCACGTGGGATCAGGTTTCTAAATTCGCAAAACTCTCGCATAGATTCTAATAAACCTTGTCGTAAGCCATTTACGTGCGTCCCCCCTTGAATCGTTGGAATTAAATTAACATAACTTTCACCAACCCCTTCCCCACCTTCAGATAGCCACGTTACCGCCCAATCAGCGGCCTCATGTGAAGAAGTAAAAGTGCCAACAAAAGGTTCTTCAGGTAAACAAATACAGGTTTTAAGAGAGTCTTTAAGATAGTCGACTAGACCGTCTTCGTAATACCATTGATATTTTTTGTCTTCATTTTTATCATGGAACTTAATTGTTAAGCCTGGGCATAAAACAGCTTTAGCTTTTAATAAATGAATTAAACGACGAGCAGAGAAATTGGGTGAGTCAAAATACTTAGGATCAGGCCAAAACTTAACTCTTGAGCCAGTATTTCTTCGACCTACTGTACCGGTTTCACGCAATTCTTCAACTTTTTCTCCGTGCTCAAAAGCCATTTCATAGACTTTAGCATCACGGCGAACTGAAACGTCAACCCGAGTCGAAAGGGCATTCACGACAGAGATGCCAACACCATGTAAACCACCAGAAAATTGATAGTTTTTATTGGAAAATTTACCACCGGCATGAAGTTTACAGAAAATAAGTTCGACACCTGAAACCCCTTCTTCCGGATGTATATCTGTTGGCATGCCTCGACCATCATCGATAATCTCTAGCGATTGATCTTTATCGAGGACTACCGTGATATTTTGTGCATGCCCAGCTAATGCCTCATCGACCGAGTTATCAATAACTTCTTGGCCTAAATGATTTGGACGGGCTGTATCTGTGTACATGCCCGGACGGTGTCTTACTGGGTCTAAACCACTGAGAACTTCAATGGAGTCTGAATTATATTGTTCGCTCATTTAACTATTCTAATAATTTTTATGATGAAAAAATGTTTTAATACCTATCGGTCTATTTTATCAATCCGTTTGGTATAAATTAAAAAACATCGCAATTTGGGGTAATACTTTTGAGTAATGAATAAAGCTGTGATCACCACCTTGTTGAACAATTATTTGGCAGTCACAATATTTATCTACAGCTTCTTGATAATCTAACACTTCATCGCCTGTTTGTACCATGACCAAGTAATTATTTTTAGAAATAATTACTTGGTCAATATTTTTTAGTGACTTTATAAAGTGTTTTTCGATTAAAAACACCTCATGAGTATAAGGATTAGTCTGCTCGCCTAAATAATCAGCTAACAACTCAAAAGGCTTAACAGCAGGGTTAATTAATGCGGCTTTACTTTGATATTTTTCGGAGAGATACGTGGAAAAATACCCTCCTAGTGATGAACCAATAAAATACCAAATGTTTTCTTTATTACTTTTTGAATCAATTAATGTCGTTAACTGTTCAATAACTGCAGCTGGTGACGACGCGAGTTGAGGGCTAAAAAAGGAGATATTAGGGAAATGTTCACCAAAGTAATTTTTCGTTAATTGTGCTTTCATCGACTGTGGCGATGAATTAAAACCATGTAAATATAAAATATTAATGTGCTTAGACATTTTATTCCTTTGATAAAAAATAGTGATCTGCCTTTATTCTTCCATCAGAAAATAAAGAAAAAACACGGTACCCAGCCCCTTGCCCATTAGAAGTTCCACTACTCTTAGTTGTGTCAAATTGAATAGATGTTGCAGGACACGTAAATAACGAAAGGGAAGATAACGGCTCTGCATGTAACGTTAATGCTTGGTGAACATGACCACAAGCAATAGCTTTTATGCTCGAAAATTTATTAATCGTTTGCCAAAAATGCTCTTTATTTTCTAAACCATGTTGGTCAATAAAATACCCCACATCAATAGGATGGTGGTGCATCATCAGTAATTGATGTTTTTGTATATCGACAGTTGATTCTAGTGCGAACAAATCTCGGGTAGTCACTAACCCTTTTGGCGTATCACTTTTACTATTAAGTAAAACAATTTGCCAGTATTGTTCATTGATAACTTTTTCATTGATAAAGGGCGGGACTGATAAATACTTATCAAGTAATTCATGCTCATCATGGTTGCCCGCTAGGTAATAAAAGGGCACCGTTATACCACTTTCAAGTACCGCTTGCACAAAACGTTGGTAAGATTTCTCACTGTGGTCTTGCGTAATATCACCAGTGAATACGATCGCTTTTACTGCATGGTGATTTTTAATCTCGTGTAAAACACAGACTAAGTTTTGATAAACATTTGCACCATAATGCAGACCATCAGTTTGGGAAAAAAGATGACAATCACTTATTTGGGCTATTTTATAAAAAGGTGACAAAAGGATTACTCAAAAAGTGATAAGTTAACTTGACCTAACTTTAAACAAAGTTGCAGCCATTCTTTTAGAAATTGGTTAATCTGCTCTTTTTCATCGGGTAAATGCATTTTACTATTAGGATAATCGTATCGGGGTTTAACTTGCTTAATATCTTGATTGCTAATCACTTCTGCCATTCTGGCATCATGATATAAGCGAATTGTCATTTTAGGGCGTAAGATACGATCAAATATCGTTTGATTATCGTTACCCTTCACCTTTTTATCTTGCTTTGCATGAGGCAGTTCTTGACAGATACTAATAAGACTGGTGTAACGCGTAATTTCAAGTATCGTTATGTTGTAAGATAAAAAATCAGAAATAAAAAAGTCCCGTTTATCACCAACAACCTCTCCATCGTTATTACTTGCCAGTAAACGCACTAAGAACATATAGTTTATTTCACAAAGATTCATCAAGGTTGATAATCTAGGTTGATATTTCTTACTTTGCTTTATCATTTACGAAGACCATTTTTGCTGCAGCTGATGAAAGTTATTCTGTAGCCATTGTAACCCAATTATTGTTGCTGCATTGGTGATTTTCCCGTTTTCTAAAAGCGATATTGCCTGCTCTCTTGGCATGACATGTAACAAAATATCTTCATTTTCAGTTTCTAAACCATGCACACCATAAACATTTTCGCTATTAACATTAGCGACATAGAGGTGAATGACTTCACTCATACCACCAGGGCTTGAAAAATACTCCAGTACTTTATCTAACTGATTTTTATTCAACGTTAAGTCAGCTTCTTCTTTTGCTTCGCGAATAGCAACGTCAATAGGAGCTTCATCTTGGCCAAACATACCCGCAACAAATTCTAATAACCAGGGGGTTTCACCCTGACCAATAGCACCGACACGAAATTGTTCGATTAAGACAATACGGTCATTGGCGGCATCATAAGGTATTACAACTACCGCATGACCGCGTTCAAAGACTTCTCGCGTTAATACCTTACTTTCCCCACCATCAAATAAGCGATGACTAAGTTGATATTCATCCATTTTAAAAACACCTTGATAACAGGTTTTTTGTTGATAAATGGTGACATCTTCAGATGAAAACCGTAAAGATTGAGTGTTTTTTTTATACATAAACTTGTTTTTTTATCCATAATAAAGATTTTTAAGTAGAGAAAATATTACAGTTGAAGTAGCACTAGCAAAAAACATTTTGTTACACTAGAATGCTTTGCTAAACACTTATTTTATTTAGCTAAATAGAAAATAAGGATACGATAGTAACATAATAATATAGCGTACGTGGCACACTCAAAGGAATAGCTCACTCATGAAAAAAACAATTTCGGCACTTATCATCGGTTTGGTTTGTGCAACTAACTCTACGTTAGTTAACGCTGAAGATTTATTGAGCGTATACAAACAAGCGCAAGCCAGTGATCCTACAGTATTAAAACTTCAAGCTTTATTTAATGCATCAAAAGAAGATATTGATCAAGCGAGATCTGTTTTATTGCCACAACTTAGTGCTGCTGCTAGCTACACAGAAAGTGAGGGTGAGTTTATACCTACATCAGATGATGGGAAATCGTCTGATCAAACACTGACTAATAAAAGTGATAGCCTACGCTATGGCCTTAACTTAAACATGCAACTATATAATCATAGCACTTGGTTAAGATTAGATAATGCGAAAAAAGCAGCCCATCGTAGTGATGTAACTTACCAATCGGCAAAACAAGAATTAATTGTTCGGGTAACAACAGCTTACTTTGATGTGCTCAGTGCAAAAGATGATTTAGATTTTGCAAAAGCTGAAAAAGCCGCAATCGAGCGTCAGTTAGAGCAAACAAAACAACGTTATTCTGTTGGCCTAAAAGCGGTGACGGATGTTCATGAGGCACAATCACAGTACGATAATGCTGTTACTTCTGAAATTCGTGCTGAAAATAGCGTATTTACTGCTGAAGAAGCCTTACGTGTTATTACTAATGTTTATCCTCGTGATTTAAATATATTAAATACTGAACGCTTTAGCACTTCTCGTCCTATACCTGATAGCGCTAACGAATGGCAACAAACAGCTGAAGCTAAGAACTTAGATCTTATTAGTCAAAAAATAGCGGTTGACGTAGCAAAAGAAAATATCAATATTGCAAGATCAGGTCATTACCCAACGTTAAGCCTAACCGGTAGCTATACAACTTCGGATCAAGACAATGAAGTAAACAATATTACCTTTAACAATCCTGCACTAGATAGTCAGTCTATCGGTATAACTTTAAACGTGCCTATTTATTCAGGTGGTGCTATCACAAGTGCTGTTCGTCAAGCACAAAGTAACTATGTTGCCGCAAGCCAAGATTTAGAACAAACACACCGCAATGTTGTTCGTAATACACGAAATGCTTATAACACAGTGATTGCTGCTGTTTCAGCAATTAAAGCCCTAGAGCAAGCGCTTGTTAGTTCTGAGAGTGCATTAAAAGCGACAGATGCTGGCTTTGAAGTGGGTACTCGTACTATTGTTGATGTATTAGATAGCACGCGTAATTTATACAACGCAAAACGTAATTTGTCTTCAACGCGTTATAACTATGTACAATCAATTTTATCGTTAAAACGTGCGGCTGGAACCATTAGCGAGCAAGACTTAGTTAATATTAACAAAGGGTTAATAGAAGCTAAGTAAACGAATTGTTCATTACCATCCATGGCACCACGCTATTGCCTCCATGGATGAAGCTACTTAGTTATTGTCTGGAACAAAAAAACTGACCGTTGACGTGCATGGATGGACTAATGCCTAGAAAGACAGGATGTCTGAGAGAGGCCATCCTGAACATATACGTTCATTGCCATCCATGGCACCACGCTATACCGTTCATCCTGAACATAAAAAAGCCCTGAAATTCAGGGCTTTTTGTTATTAACTAAACATAGCTTTTACATCAGTCACCATTTTTTGAAATTCTTCGCTCTCCATAAAGTTCACGTCAGATAAAATGCCTTTATTCACATAACTCTTTAAAAGCACTTCACAGGTAGATTCATTTTTGAAAATACCGTGATAAATAGCACCGACGCGAATAAAATCTAAGTAATGAGCTTCTGCTGGCAATACCGTTAAATCCCCCCAACTCGTCACTAAAGTGATAAAATCGTTTGAGAATCCCCAAGCTTTAGTCACTTCCCCACCTATATCTCCAGATAACTTGGCGATAGCTTGCTTTAAGAATGTAGGGTTAGCGAAAACATCTGGGTGCTTTTCAGCTTCAGTTAAAATCGGTAAAACACCAATGTTATGCACGAGCGCGGCGAGGGTTAATGTATCTAATGTTAATGACGTATGTTTATGGCCTTGTATATAAAAAGTCATTAAGCTAATTGCGACAGAGGCAACATCGATAGTTTTTTCCCATGATTGTTTCAAATACATTGAAACAATCTTATTTTTAGAAACAAATACTTGTTCTAATGCCATTGCTGTAGCAATGCTTTTTATTTGGCGAAGCCCAATACGAGTAACCGCTTGATTAACTGTTTCTACTTTTACAGAACGGCCTAAAATAACGCTATTAGCAACTTTCAACATACCCATAGACAATGCTGGGTCATGACCGATAATATCACTCATTTGGTTTAAATTAATATCTGGATTATCTGCAGCCTCACGTACCTTGAGTGCTATTTCTGGTAACGTTGGCAGTACAAGTGCATCTTGTTTAATCTTTTCTACTAAAATTGTATAAAGGGCATTTTCAGCTCCCATAGTCTCGCCTTAATTATTATTATGATTTATAACTTCTAATACATAAAAAATAGCACACTTTTATGCTTATATTATTATTTTAAGTCAAATATTAGTAAATTTTTCAATACGGTACCTTTACAGATTTACCGCCTGTATTTGTAATTTATGTATTTAATGACTTATTATGATTTTCATCAAAGAACAGCTTAATAAGCTGATTGCCTAAGGTAAACGAAATTCTTATAATTTGCAGAATTTAAAATAACCTGCCTCATAAATTATCTTAGCACCTCAATTACTCTCTCCTGCTGGAAGCTTAAAAAATATGCGTTATGCCTTTGCTTACGAGGCTGATGCGGTCTATGCAGGCCAACCTCGTTATTTTTACGGGGATCTAATAATGAATTCAATCTAGAAAATTTGAAGATTGGTATCAATGAAGCTCATGCGTTAGATAAGACGTTTTATTTAGTTAATAATATTGCCCCGCACAATAGCAAATTGAAAACCTTTATTAAAGATATTGCCCCCGTTATAGCAATGAAACCTGATCTGATAATCATGTCTGATCCTGTACTCATCATGACGATACGAGAAGTATTCCCCGATATGGCAATTCATCTCTGTGTTCAAGCAAATACTGTAAATTGGGCAACAGTGAAATTTTGGCACCAATAAGGCGTTGAACGCGTTATTTTGTCACGTCAATTATCGATTGATGAAATTGAAGAGTTACACTTTCACTGCCCTAAAATGGATTAAGAAGTTTTTGTACGTTATGCGTGGCATATTCTGGCCGTTGCTTATTATCTGGCTATATCTATAAGCGTGACCCAAACCAAGGAACATGCACGAATTCATGTCGGTGGAAGTACGATAGCCATCAAGTAAAAGAAAACGAAACACGCAATATAATTGCAATTAATCCAGAGATATTAGTAAAACCACAAATATTTACACCTAGCCCAAAAGACATCATCATTCAAGAGCAAAAACCAGTCGATGAACTTGTTTTACTTCAAGAATAAGGCCGACCCGGTGAATATATGTATGCGTTTGAAGATGAGTACGGCACTTACATCATGAATTCAAAGGATTTACGCGCTGTTGAACATGTTGAGCGTTTCGTTAAAATAGGGGGACATTCATTGAAAACAGAAGGCAGAACAAAGTCACTTTATTACGGGGCTCGAACTACACGAATTTATCGCCCAGCCATTAACGATACTTTAAACAATAAACCTTTTAATAAAAACTTAAATATTGATTTAGAGCATCTTGCTCACCGTGGTTATACCGAAGGTTTTTTAAAGCGTCATCGCCACGGTGACACACAAAATTATGACCAAGGCTATTCAAAGGGTGGCACCCAACAATTTGTTGGCGAAGTATTAGCTCACAACGAACCAACAGGTTTAGTTGAAATTGACGTAAAGAATAAGTTTTTAGTGGGTGACCACTTAGAACTAATAACACCTACAGGTAATAAATCTTTTACCTTGTCTCACATGGAGAACGTTAAGGGATAAGCCATTCTTGATACAAAAGGATCTGGCCATAAAGTATCAATCCTTTTAGAAACAGAGCATGATCTAACCTTTGGAGTTATTATGCGCTACCTTGACCAAGGAAGTACAACACGCCATCCCTTTGCAAAAAATCAACTAACCTAGTGACACTTTATGGCACTTATTATCCAAAGCACATGTATCGACTGTGATATGTGTATCCAGAATGCCCTAACGAGGCGATCGCATTAGGTGAAGATATTTACGAAATTGATACCAGTAAATGTACCGAATGCACCGGGCATTATGACAAGCCTACTTGTATTAGCGTTTGCCCTATTAATTGTATCAAAAAAAATCTAAAGCATATTGAAAATGAAGCGACGCTCTTAGCTAAATTTATGCGTATGCATGGTTAACTGTATTTTCAGCTAAAAAAGGAGCTAACCAGCTCCTTTTTTATTTAAGATAGAGGGTACTAAACAGAAATAGGCGCTTTTATATGAGCGTGAGATTTATAATCAACTAATTCAAAGTCTTCAAAGGTAAAATCAAAAATACTGTCTATGTCAGGGTTTATTTTCATGGTTGGCAAAGCTAATGGTGTGCGCGAAAGTTGTTCGTCAACTTGTTCCATATGATTTGAGTATAAGTGTGCATCGCCAAAAGTATGTACAAAATCACCTAATTCTAAATCACAAACTTGTGCGATCATCATCGTAAATAAAGCATAGCTAGCAATATTAAATGGCACCCCTAAAAAGATATCAGCACTACGTTGATAAAGCTGACACGAAAGTTTGCCATTTAAAACATAAAATTGAAAAAGTGTATGACACGGTGGTAAGGCTTGTTTGCCCTGTGCCGCATTTTCTGATGGACTAATAGATGTATCAGGTAACAATGCCGGATTCCAAGCCGTGATAATATGACGTCTAGAATCAGGGTTAGTTTTTAAGTCGTGTATAAGTTGTGCAAGCTGGTCAATCGTTTCACCGGTTGCAGATGGCCAATTACGCCATTGCACCCCGTACACTGGACCCAGCTCCCCCTCTTCGGTAGCCCAAGCATCCCAAATTTTCACACCGTTTTCACTCAAATACGCAATATTAGATTCACCCTTGATAAACCATAATAACTCATGAATAATTGATTTTAAGTGGCATTTTTTAGTGGTAACCAGCGGAAAACCTTTAGCTAAATCAAAACGCATTTGATAACCAAAAATACTTTTGGTGCCCGTACCTGTGCGGTCTGATTTTTCAACACCGTTATCACGAACATGTCGCATTAAATCTAAATATGCTTTCACTCTATTTCCTTCTCTAAAAATGCGTAGTCTTAAACAAACGGTATTTTATACAAAATGTTATTAGCTTAGTATCATTTTTAACGCAACTAACATTAAAAATATCGCAAATGCTTTTTTGATAGTACTCACGGGTAACTTGCTTGCCGCTTTAACCCCTATAGGAGCAAAAAAAGAAGACGTTATGATAATACCGAGCAAAGCTGGTAGATATACATAGCCTAAGCTGTATTCGGGTAAATGTTCTTCTCCAAAACCGGCAATAACATAACCACTAACACCAAATATAGCGACAACCATACCACTGACTGTTGCCACCCCAATAGATTGACGTAAAGGCACTTTAAAGTAACTTAGTACGGGCACCAAAATAGCGCCACCCGCAATACCCATAAGGCTTGCTAAGATACCGGTGAAAAAGCCAATAAGCTTAATGATGATATTTTTAGGTAGTTTTTCATCATCACTATTATTAATCAATTTATGTTTCTTGGCACGACTAATCGCAATAAACATATATGATGAGAGAAGAAACACCGCAATAGCAAACGTATTTTTTAAGGCTTCCACTGAAAGTATATCAGCAATAAAAGCGCCCAATAATGAGCCTAATGCAATCGCTAGCATTAATAGTTTTGCCAGGGGCCAAGGGATATTACTATTACGATGATGTGCCAAAGCAGCAGAGAGTGAAGTAATAACAATAGTGGCTAACGAGGTGGCAAGTGCCATCGGCATCACTAAGTTTGGCTCAATCCCTAACTGTGGTAATAAATAAACCAAAGCAGGGACAATAATGAGCCCACCACCAATACCTAAAAGGCCAGCACAAAAGCCGACAACCGAGCCGAGTAATACGCAAGTTAGAAAAATACTCAATAACATTATTAACTGCTTCTTAAATTAAAGTAACAAAGAAAACTACCTGCCTGCACGTACGAAGCCGCCTAAACCAAATAGCTCAAGTTGTTCATTTAAATAGCTGTGTACTTTTTTAGACGTTGATAGGGTAAGCACATGCGCCAACATCAATTTAACTTGATGAAAGTCAACATGACGGATCACCCATTTTATTTTTGCAATATTATGCGCGTTCATACTGAGTTTGTCATACCCCATTGCTAATAATAATAAAGCACCTGCTGGTTCACTCGCTAACTCACCACATAAGCTCAATGGCACTAATGAGCGAGTTGATTGCTCAGCTATATGGTTAAGTGCTCTTAAAACCGCGGGATGATATGAATTATATAAACCTGAAACACGTGCATTGTTACGATCAACCGCTAATAAATACTGGGTTAAATCATTACTACCTACCGAAAAAAAATCAACCTTGTCCGCTAATTCAGGCAGTTGATAAATAATACCCGGCACTTCAATCATTATACCAATTTTGGGACGAGTAAGCTTTTTTTCACTGGTAAAGTTAAGTTCAGCAGACAGTTCATAATAAGCTTGATTGATTAAACGAGAAGCTTCATCTACCTCTACAACACTTGAAATCATCGGTAACATTATTTCTAAGTTTTCTTGCCCAACATTAGCGCGCAACATCGCACGTACTTGTAACAGGAAAATCTCAGGATGGTCGAGTGTGATACGTATGCCACGCCAACCAAGAAATGGATTGTCTTCATTTATAGGAAAGTATGGCAAAGACTTGTCGCCACCCACATCAAGCGTACGCATAGTAACAGGCTGATTGGGGAAGGCGCTTAATACTTGACGATAAAGTTGAGTTTGCTCACTCTCTGAAGGAAAACAACTACGATTCATAAAAGGAATTTCAGTACGATATAAACCGATCCCCGCTGCCCCTGAGTTTTTTGAATGTTCAAACCCTGAAGAAAGTCCTGCATTTAATTGCAGTTCAATAGCATGACCATCTTTTGTAATAGCAGGTAATTTCTCTACTTTTTTAACCTTATCAGCAAGTCGTGTCTCTTGTTTAATTAAGTGCTGATATTCACGTTGTAACGCCTCGTTAGGCTGAACAAAAAGCTCACCACTGTAACCATCAACAATGCAGTTTTTTTGATGTAAACGACTCAGTGAAATTTTATCGATCCCCATTACAGCGGGCACACCTAAAGCTCTTGCTAAAATAGCCGCATGGGAATTATTAGAGCCTAATAGCGAAACAACACCTTTCAAACCTTGGTGTTGATACTGCGCGAGCATAGCAGCGGTAACTTCTTCAGCAACGAGTATAAACTCGTTAGGAGGCGCTTTTTCATTGATATTTAAATTTTTTAAATTTAGTAGTAAACGATTACCCAAATCACGGATATCACTGGCTCTTTCACGAAAGTAACTATCATCTAATGCTTCAAATTGAATTACATAACCATCAATTATCTGCTTTAAAGCACTTTCAGCAGTCCAGCCTAGTTTTATTTTATCAGACACCTCTTTCCCGATATTAGCATTGTCTAATAGTTGCTTGTACATATCGAAAATATCAAGAGAACTGTCAGCAATAATGCCTTGCAGTTTACTTGTCATGAGATCGAAGTCTATGCGTGTTTTCGTAACCGCTTCTTCAAAGAGTTGTAATTCTAGAACAGGGGTTTTAGTTCGCTGCAAATATACGGTGGCTAAACTTACCACAGGATAAACAACAAACATTTCGCCTATCATGACCCCTGAAGATCCAGCAACACCTTGCAATGCTTTAGTCCAATGACTATTGGTATCTTGCTCGGTGATTAAAAAATTAGCTTCGGCATTGGCTAATGACGTTGCTAATTGGGCTGATAAAGTCACTAAAAAGGCTTCTTCATTTTCGGTAAAATACCTAGCCTCTTTTTGTTGAATAGAGAGTATGCCCAATACTTTACGGCGATGAATAATGGGGGTACCTAAAAAAGCATTGAGTTCATCTTCTTCAACTTCTGGGGCATGAACAAATTGTGGATGATGTTGCGCGTTCGCAATATTGAGGGGTTCTTCTCGTTGACCAACTAAGCCGACTAACCCTTCGGTGAAGCCAATCGTTGTTTGACCTAATGAACGTTCTGCTAATCCGTCAGAAGCCACCAATAAAAAATGTTGTTTATGATGATCCGCAAGATAAATGGAGCAACAATCAGTATTCATCGTTTCTTTTATTTGTACAACCATACGATGCAAAGCACTGTCGAGTTCAGCATTTTGGCTAAATTCAAGAACGATTCTACGTAGGGTTGTTAACATACTGCTCCTTAAATAAAAATAGCTTGCAAGCAAGCTATTTATAACCTATTACACTTTAAGATACAGCTTATATCTTAAAGTGTAATAGGTATATTATACATCTGTTGTTTTAATCGTAAAAACGGCTACATAATAATAATCAACTACGTCGTTTACGGTTATGATGACGATAAGAAGGCATAGACGCCTGCGCAAATTCCTTCATCACTTTACGGTAAACTTCACGTTTAAAAGACACCACCTGACGCACTGGGTACCAGTAACTTACCCAACGCCAATCATCAAACTCTGGATGATCAGAGTGAAGCAAGTCAACCGCAGACTCTTCTGAAGTTAGCTTAAGTAAAAACCATTTCTGTTTTTGCCCAATACAAACAGGTTTACTTTCATGCCTAATTAAACGTTTTGGTAATTTATATCTCAACCAGTGTTTTGTCGAAGCAACAATACTGACATGTTCCGGTTTTAATCCCACTTCTTCGTGTAATTCCCGGTACATGGTTTCTTCTGCTGTTTCTCCCTCATCAACCCCCCCTTGTGGATATTGCCAAGAGTGTTGACCATAACGCCTAGCCCAAAACACTTGTCCTCTATCATTGATTATGACTATGCCGACATTAGCTCGATAGCCTTCGGCATCTATCAAAGGAATTCCCAATAACTTCATAAAATATAGTTTGATTCTTCCATAATATGGGCTTGCGGGCAATTAATTAATTTTTTATTTTATTTAACTATAGCGCGAAAAGTTTCGAATCTTTATACTGACCAAAGAAAGATCACTACTAAAGAGCTTTAGTTATTAACATTAATATTCCCACTAATGAAAATGAATTACGCAAAAGAGCACAGGCACTAGCGGGGGTTAATTTAGCCGAAATAGCTGAGCAAGCAGGCGTAATCGTCCCTAAGAATTTAACACGCGAAAAAGGTTGGATAGGCCTTTTACTTGAGCAAGTTCTTGGCGCTAGCGCAGGGTCAAAGCCCGAACCAGATTTTCCACATTTAGGTATTGAATTAAAGTCATTGCCCATTAATACACAAGGTAAGCCTTTAGAAACCACCTTTGTTTGCGTTGCACCATTAACAGGCTTAGTAGGTGCGAGTTGGCAAACTAGTCATATTCGTAACAAAATGGCCCGGGTGCTATGGGTGCCAGTTATTTCTGAGCGACATATTCCAATAGGTGAACGCATAGTTGGCACTCCCTTTATTTGGTCTCCGTCTCCTGAAGAAGAACAATTACTTGCATTAGATTGGCAAGAACTTACTGATATGATTGTTCTAGGGGAAGTTGAAAATATTTCAGGAAAACACGGACAAGTGCTACAACTTCGCCCTAAAGCGGCCAATAGCCAAGCTAAAACACAAGCCTTTAATAAACACGGTCAACCGTTTCAAACTCTCCCTCGAGGTTTTTATTTAAAAACTTCTTTTACCCACATGTTATTACGTAATCATTTGCGTATTGATTAATCCTCAACATATTATTTGTTGTGGTTTAGGTAAGCTGAAATACTTGGAAGCGCTTTACAGCAAAGGTGGTGGGCGCGGCAGGAGTCCAACTTGCGACCGGAAGAGGTTAGCTTCGTAGCCATTTTTGTCTGCTCGGTCTATCAAGCATCATTTTAATCCTATAAAGCCTTCACTTTATTTTAGCCGAAAAAAAACCAATCCGAAGATTGGTTCATACCATTTCCATTAAGTTTGTGTTCAGCTTGTGCGTAGGGGAAATTAATCAGGACAAGGCACCCGATTGAGCAATAGCTGGCTATTGGGATTGAGAGTAACGCAGTAATGGTTGATTTTAACCAGCACAAATGAGCAATAACTTGGTGGCCCTGGTATCAATCCTGCTTTACAGCAAAGGTGGTGGGCGCGGCAGGAGTCGAACCTGCGACCGGAAGAGGTTAGCTTCGTAGCCATTTTTGTCTGCTCGGTCTATCAAGCATCATTTTAATCCTATAAAGCCTTTACTTTATTTTAGCCGAAAAAAAACCAATCCGAAGATTGGTTTATTCCTGCTTTACAGCAAAGGTGGTGGGCGCGGCAGGAGTCGAACCTGCGACCGCCTGGTTCGTAGCCAGGTACTCTATCCAGCTGAGCTACGCGCCCACAGTAAACGTTATTTAATATCTGGTTAAAAGATAATACCCATTATTTTTATAAGCTTGGTATATGCTTAACAATTTAAACACTATCACAAAGGATTATATTTTAATTATTGATGGTGCTATTTTACAGGAGAAAAAAAACCAATCCGAAGATTGGTTTTTTCAGCTTTACAGCAAAGGTGGTGGGCGCGGCAGGAGTCGAACCTGCGACCGCCTGGTTCGTAGCCAGGTACTCTATCCAGCTGAGCTACGCGCCCACAGTAAACCTTTTTTAATATCTTGTTCAAAGATAATATCCATTAATTTTATAAGCCTTGATATTTGCTTATTCCACAATTCAATAAAGAAGAATGGTGGGCGCGGCAGGAGTCGAACCTGCGACCGCCTGGTTCGTAGCCAGGTACTCTATCCAGCTGAGCTACGCGCCCTCACATGAACTATTTTTTATATCTTAGTCTAAAGATAGCAAATTTCTTTGCGTTTACTATTCTTATCAAAGTTACCCATGATAAAAGTAATGGCGGAGAGCGAGAGATTCGAACTCTCGAACGGATTTAAAGCCGTTACTCCCTTAGCAGGGGAGCTCCTTCGGCCACTCGGACAGCTCTCCATTTTTACTTCCTTACTACAGAGTTATGGTATGTATTTAACATGCATACTATATAAAACGCTCTATCAGGCTATTAACCAGATACTCCCTTAACGGGTGAGTGTCTTCAACCTCTCGGTCACATCTCCAGTGGGTGCGAATACTAATGGATCGAGAAAATAAGTCAAACATTTTTTTCAATTTTTCTATAGTTTTAGAACTGTTTGCTGGGAATTCAACCAACAAGGCTATTATTCATGCTTAAAATGGTATTGTTCAATAAATTAAGTAAAAATAAATTAATTTTTAGCCATTAAAAAAGTCGGCTTTTGCCGACTTTTTTTAACGACAGTAATTAACAAAGCTAAAATTTGTTACCTGCTTCTGCTTCTGTTTCCCCTTCGCTATTATCACTTCCTGTTTTCTCTGCTTGTATGCGCATGTAAATTTCTTCACGGTGAACAGATATTTCTTTTGGTGCATTTACACCAATGCGAACCTGATTACCTTTTACGCCTAAAACAGTAACGGTAACTTCATCACCGATCATTAACGTTTCACCAACCCTACGAGTTAAAATTAACATCCTAAATATCCTTTATGTTTAAAAGCCAGTCCACTAAAAAATTATAAGCTAGTAATAAATTTAGTTTAATTTTGGTAAAAGTACATAATAAAAATTAAAAACTTTGTAGAAAATAGTTACTTAAGTTCACTAATACTCAGTTTTACTGCTATTTACAAAGATTTTATTACCACAAGTGATAACGAGTTATTAACTTTGTACTTATAACCAATATTGGCATTCTAGCAAGCTTATTCAAGCAATAAATAGATTTTTATAATATTTTTATAACTATTTGTTATTATTAATATTATAGGTAACGTTAGCTAAGGTTACATTAACATTTTTGTAACCTACTTCGCTATTTAAAAGATTTCCCATCAAAAAAGGAGCTAAAGAGCTCCTTAATGAAATATTAGCTGAGTATCATATTACGATAGTTTATCAGTTAACCATGCTTTCGCAGCGTCTAGTGCTAATGTTAGATTCTCAGGCTGAGTCCCCCCTGCTTGAGCCATATCTGGACGTCCGCCACCTTTACCCCCAACGTGTTGAGCTGCTGTGTTAACTAAATCACCCGCTTTTACTTGTCCGGTTAGATCTTTGGTAACACCCGCGATTAAACCCACTTTCCCCTCTGATGCTGTGCCTAAGAGAATAATACCTGAACCCATTTTATTTTTGAGTTCATCCATCATGCCACGAAGCGCTTTAGACTCTACGCCCGCTAAATCTGCAATAAGTACTTTTACACCATTAACATCTACAGCCTCACTGATTAAATCAGAACCGGCTTGAGCCGCCACTTGCTGTTTTAGGATTTGAATTTCTTTTTCGAGTTGCTTACCACGACTTATTAATTGTTCAACTTTCCCAGGCATATTAGCAATATCAGATTTCACCATAGAAGCAATCAAAGCTATATTTGATCCTTGCTGCTCAGTGAAAGCAAGTGCACACTCACCAGAAACTGCTTCGATTCTGCGCACGCCAGCAGCTATTCCTGACTCAGAAACTATTTTAACAAACCCTATATCGCCAGTACGCTCAACATGAACACCGCCACAAAGTTCTGTTGAGAAGCCGCCTAAAGTAACAACACGTACTTCATCATCATATTTTTCACCAAACAATGCCATCGCGCCTTTTTCTTTAGCGTCATCTATCTGCATTAATTCAGTTTCACGTGCTAAATTATTACGTATTTGTTGATTGACTAAACGTTCGACAGTTTGTAGCTCTGTTGGTGTTACCCCCTCAAAATGAGAAAAATCAAAACGTAACTTTTCAGCATCACATAACGAACCTTTTTGCGTAACATGTTCACCCAAGACGCTACGTAATGCCGCATGAAGAATATGGGTAGCGGTGTGATTTTTAACAATAGCGGCACGTCGTTCAATATTTATTTCAGCTTTTACACGACGATTTACGCCTAAATCAGCACGTGCAATACCTTTATGAGCAAAGGCATTACCCATTTTAGTCGTATCATGTACTTCAAAAATCCCATCATCAATATGAAGAACACCTTGGTCGCCTGCCTGACCACCCGACTCTGCATAAAAAGGCGTTTTGTCTAAAATAACAATGCCCTGCTCGCCTGCTTTTAATTCAACAACCGACGTTTCACTATTGAATAACTCGACAATTGTTGAAGAAAATTCATTACGGGTATAACCTTTAAACTCTGTGTTGTGATCAGATTTAAGCTGATCATTATAATTAGAACCGAACTGACTCGCTTGCTGAGCACGTTCACGCTGCAGGCCCATGGCTATATCAAAGCCATTGTGATCGACTTTCAATTGACGCTCGCGAGCAATATCTGCAGTTAAGTCAGCAGGAAAACCATAGGTGTCATAAAGCTTAAAGGTATCCTCGCCTGAAATAGTATCGCCTTTAAGACGAGCTAAAATATCTTCAAGTAAGAGCATACCGCGATCAAGGGTACGGCCAAATTGCTCTTCTTCAATACGTAATATTTTTTCAATAACCGCTTGTTGACTAATCAGCTCAGGGTAGGCTTCACCCATTTGCTTGCCTAGTGAGGCGACTAGTTTATGAAAAAAGTGTGATTTCGCTTCTAATTTATGACCATGACGGACAGCACGTCGAATAATGCGACGTAATACATACCCGCGACCTTCGTTTGAAGGCATAACACCATCGGCGATTAGAAAGCTACATGAACGAATATGGTCCGCAATAACACGCAAAGATTTATGTTCTAAATCATTACATTGCAGTAACTCAGCCGTATCTTTAATTAATCCTTGAAAAATATCAATTTCATAATTGCTATGCACGCCTTGCATTATCGCTGAAATGCGCTCTAAGCCCATGCCTGTATCAACAGAAGGTTTTGGTAAGTTTTCCATGGTACCGTCAGCATGGCGATTGTACTGCATAAAAACTAAGTTCCATATTTCAATGAAGCGGTCGCCATCTTCATCGGGTGAGCCAGGAGGTCCACCAAAAATATTTTCACCGTGATCATAAAATATTTCAGAGCAAGGGCCACATGGCCCAGTATCACCCATTGACCAAAAGTTATCAGACTCGTATTTTTTATCTGGCGACTTATCGCCAATACGAATAATTTTTTCTACCGGAATACCAATTTCATCACGCCAAAAAGCAAAAGCTTCTTCATCGCTGTCATAAACAGTTACTAATAATTTTTCTTTAGGTAACGCTAATTTAGTGGTCAAAAATTCCCATGCAAAACGTATAGCATCTTCTTTGAAATAGTCACCAAAACTAAAGTTTCCTAGCATTTCAAAGAAAGTATGGTGACGGGCCGTATAGCCAACATTCTCTAGGTCATTATGTTTACCACCGGCACGAACACAACGTTGCGAAGAAGTCGCACGGGTATAACTTCGGCTCTCCCCCCCCAGAAAAACATCCTTAAAAGGAACCATGCCCGCATTGGTAAATAATAACGTCGCGTCATTACCTGGAACTAATGAACTACTTGGAACAATTTGATGTTGCTTCGACGCATAAAAGTCTAAAAATGTTTGACGTAATTGGGCACTAGTTTTAATCATGGGAACGTTCACTCTCTGAAAAGTTAATTCTTGAATTTTATTCGTTTAATCGTTACGAGTATCTTTAATCAGCGGTATGATTTCATCAGGAGAGAAACCTCGATACTGCATAAATCGAATGCGTTTTATTTTGTCTTTTTGGTCTTTTGGGTCTTTTTGGTCTTTTTGGTCTTTAATCATACTTTGCCAATACGTTTATTATACGCAAGCTCGGCTTGAAGATACCAACCAATTTGTGGCTTTTTGTTCAGTTCAACTATAATACTGTCACAAACACCTTTTTGTGCCAATTCATTACTGATATAAAGCCAACCATAACCTTTATTGAGACGATTACCAAACAAGCATTAGGCAAAGTGTTGCCCACTCAAATAGTTTTTTTCAATTCAGTATTCAAGAACTGGCGTAATTTCATCTTCACTGTGTTCACGTAATTTGAGTTTTTCCATTAACTCTTGATCAGAATGCTCGCGACGGGAGAGAATATCTACCGAACAATGTAAAATTGCTTTATTCAATGAATAATTACCTTTAAAGACATTTTTTCTCTTATTTTAACGCTAAATTAACGCATAATCATAGTGTTCACTATTTGCTTTTCGCATGAATAATTAAGTTTTTACTTTGAGTGAATAATCACGCAGAATAAGTTGTTATAAAGTAAGCGTTACGTTTATAGATAATCAGCAAATCAACAGGGATCTGTATGAAGGTATATTTTAAGAACCTCAGTCAAACTTTTACCATTTTTTGTATGACATTATTGCTTTCTGCCTGTGGTGGTTCTAATGATAAATCAAAAAATTACGCCATTAACGCTGATGTTTCAACGATTAGCTTTAGCAATGAGATAATTACTGAGTTTGACGATTCAATAACCGTTAATGTTACTTTTGCTGGCGACGGTTTATTAGTGGGTTATGCCCCTGACTCCCAACCTGTGGGCTGGCTAGCCTTTAGAACTGAAAACCTAACCAGCAATTCTGCCACTGTTCATATTGATTTAACCCAAGCAGACCAAATTAATTTAGGTGAATACGTCACAAAGCTGCGTTTTTCAACTGGCGAACTCTCTGATAATGGCGCAACCTTAGTGCATCATGACATCAACGTTTCATTACTTATTTGGCAAGCAAATATAGATACTGAGCTGGTCAGTTTTCGTGGCACCTTTGGTGATGTCAGCATTCCTAGCCAAACAATCGCTATCACCAGTGAGAGTAATAACTGGCAGTTAAGCAGTGATATTGACTGGATAACGTTTGACATATCTTTGGGCTCAGGTGATGCAACGGTCACCGTTACCCCGAATATTAGCAGTTTTACTGCCGCGCAGTTAGCAAGCGGAAATATTATACTCACCGAAACAACAACGGGTGATACTAAGCTAATCCCTGTTGAAGTTGGTTTAGATAATCAGTATTTGTATGCCAACCAAGCCAGCTTGGCTTTTACGTCAACCGCGAATATTTCAGTGCTTGAGCAAACCATCAAAGTCAGTACCAACAGCAGCGCTGAAATAAATTGGCAAGCAAGTTCCGCCTCAACCTGGTTAACCTTAACAAAACTCGACAATGACTTTCTCAAGGTTGCTGTTGATGTTAATGCCATGCCGGTAGCGGCAATAAGTCAAACTGAAATAACCCTCAATGCCATTGAAAATGAAGTTGTTATTGGGCATGTTCTACCGGTATCATTATTTCAAAGTGCTGAGCAAACAGAAACTAAAGTTATCACGGACATAGCCGCAAATATCGATACCGTGATAGCAGCACCTAACATGCCCTACTTTTATGTTGGCTCAGAAAACAACTTACTTGTTTATCAACAATATAGTGGTGAATTAATTGCAACCATCGCTATCGCTCCTGATAACACCCTACTTGAGCAATTTATTGTTCATCCTGACGGTAGTAAATTACTCGCAAAAGCGCTTGAAGTTGTTATCAATGAAGACGAAACCACCACTGAAGTTGTTCATCGTTATAATATCAATTTAAGCGATTATAGTTTTACTGAAATTGCATCACCAACCATAGAGTTTGAACCTAGCCGTTACGTACAATTTTCTGGCCGATACTTTATTGTCACGCAAACACTTGAATATGCAGATGAAGAGTTGCAACGCTTATTTTGGGATCGTGAGAATATCTCTTTCACGGCAACCATTGACCAAGCCAGTGAAACAGAAGCTTTATATGCACTAGACTTTCAAACAGCAACCTTAAAGCGCTATAACGCAAAAATTAATGACTTTAGTCAAGATAAAATCATTACTACCTCAACCCATGAATATAAACCAGAACGGTTAGCTGAAGCCGATAGTATTTCAAGCTTTGTCGTTAATAATAACGAAACGGCGCTTTATCTTATTAGCCCAACAAGTGAACACATTAGCTTTGATGGCACCGCTTTTACCGATATGGGATTACTCAACCAAGCAGACGGTGCAACGACGTTATTTGTTGAAAAGTCGAATAACAATTTTGCCCATTATCTTCGTTTTGTTCCCGCTAGCGGCTTCGTTGTGAATGTTTACAACCAAGCATCAGCACTGACTGCTACCATTGAAACTCAGGGACAACAGCCCACCAGCATTGATATTTCATCTGATAATAAACGCTTGTTAGTGAACGCGGTAAATAGTACTCAAATAGAAATGGTAACTTTAGCGCAGTTTGATGTGTCTGCATCTCAGTTGTCCTTTAATACTACCTTAGGCAATGCCAGCGTTGCTAGCCAGGAATTGACTATTTCAGGCGTGAGTGATTCATGGCAAGCAACGACAGATGTTTCATGGTTATCCTTTACCCAAACAACAACGGAAGAGAGCAAAACGCTTGTCATTTCCATTGACTCAAAGGAGATCACCGGTTGGGGGTTATTTACCGGTATCATTACTATTACCGACCCAGAGACGGGTATCAATGTACAAGTAGTGGTTGAGTTAGCGGTTGATGAAATAAGGTTATTCAGTAACGCTTCAGCATTAACTTTTACTTCACAAGCGGACAAGTCAACGCTCAGTCATACGGTAGATATTGTCACCAATAAATCCAGTACGGTAGCTTGGCAAGCACAAAGTAATGTTAATTGGTTAACGTTAACGGCTGATACCGTTAATAATACCCTAGCGATCGACGCTAATCCAAGTAAAATAACGACTAATGGTTTGTACTATGGCGAAATCACCTTAGCACCCGTCAATAGTTCTGAAAGCCTCAAGGGTACAATAAAAGTCAGCTTTGAAAAAGGCGATTTTGACACAACAAGCATCAGTGAAATTGTTATCACTGATATTACACCTAATACCTCAGCTGTCGTATTAGACCCGCTTCGTCCTAATATTTATATCGGCCAAGGTGATGTGGTAAAAGTGTTTAATATTATTACTGGCGCTGCAATAACAACGATTAATTCACCGCTTGGCGGTGTTGACTTAACCGACTTGGTTATTCACCCAAATGGCACACTGTTGTTAGCTTCAAATAGTGAAAATTACAACGATGAAAATGGACAGCCACAAAAGCGTATTAATCATTATCAAATAAACCTTAACGATTTCAGTATTAACTTACTGCCAGCAGCTAGCATAGATCTACAATTTAGGCCTAAAACTATCGCGATGGTCGCCGGTAAAGCCATTGTTATCAGCCAAGCGTTAGAATATGCAAACTTAGCCTTAGCGGTGCAGTTTTGGGATAGAGAAAATACTTTCAATTCACCCATTATCTATGACATACCAGCAAGTAATCATGTTATTGCTTATAACGCTAACACTTCAGCATTGCTACAATATACTTTAGCGTACAATGCCTTTACTGCTGAAAGTGTTCAACAAATCGCCAGTAATGAAAATATTAACAGCGCTTATAGTGGCGTTTTATCAAATATAGTCACCAGTAGTCGTGGTACAGATCTTTATACAGCGAGTACCACTTCAGAGTGGACAACTTTTGATGGTACAAGTTTTACTGACCAAGGCGTTTTGCGAGCGAGTATTCGAACGGTTAACGTAGCCATTGACTCGGCTAATAATAGTTATTTCTATCGTTTCGATAGTAGTGGCTTTTTTATTCTCAGTAAATATGATGAAAACCAACAAGCTTTATTTACTGTCGGATATACTGCCGGTTCTGTTGACAGTTATATATCGCCAAACTACCAGCGAATAATTCACTACAATTCGACTGAAAATAGCTTAGTACTTGATTATATTCCTGATTAAACTCAGCTATATATTGCACTTATGTAATCCTGTGCTCGCACGGGATTTTTATTTCCACTAAAGCCTACTTATTTATCTTATTCTGTATTTTACAAAAATAATCAAGGTAAAAGCTGACAACTTAACAATTCAGCTTTATTAATCAGTTACTCACCGTTTTTAAATGTGCTGCGTCTTGTAGCTTGGCGAAGTGCAACATAGAATCAGTCTATTAACTTTGTTGATGATGGATTAACAAAGTCATTTTATTTACCAACATTTAATAAAAGGTCATTTATGAAGAAGCGCTTATTAGCCCCTCTTGCCATTGCTATTGCATTAGCGGGTTGTCAATCAAACGACAGCAACACCAGTAAAGCTCAAAAAAGTAAACAAACAACTCAGCAAGCTGAACATGTAAATCTATTGTTTAGTGAGTTTACGACACCACACGGCATTCCTCCTTTTGATCAAATTCAAAAAAGTGATTACTTACCTGCTTTCGAACAAAGCATCATCGATAATAAAAAAGAAATTGCTGTCATTGCGAATGCGACAAGTGAAGCAACATTCACAAATACTATTGAAGCCATGGAAAAGTCAGGTGACTTTCTCAACCGAGTAAGCAATGTGTTTTATGGCTTAACGGGATCAATGTCTGACGAAGAAATGCGTAGTATTGCCAAAGCTGTATCACCACAATTATCAGCGTTAAACGACGATATTAATCTTAATGCTAAATTATTTGCACGTGTAAAAGTGGTTTATGACAAAAAAGATCAGCTGAACTTAAAAGTAAACGAATTAACCTTACTTGAAAAGACCTACAAAGGTTTTGTCCGTGGTGGTGCTAACTTGTCAGATGCTGATAAAGTAAAGTTACGCCAGCTTAATACACAATTAAGTGAATTAAGCTTAAAGTTTGGTGAAAATTTATTACACGAAACTAACAGCTTTGAAATGGTTATTGATAACAAAGCTGACTTAGACGGTTTGCCCAGCGATATTATTGCGGCTGCTGCTGTTACCGCAACAGAGCGAGGCTATGATGGTAAATGGGTGTTTACTACACATCGTCCCAGCAAAAACCCGTTCTTAACCTATGCAACTAACCGCAAATTACGTGAAACTTTATATAAAGGTTACACCATGCGCGGCAATAATGACGACGCGTTTGATAACAAAAAAATTGCTGCAGAAACAGCAAGCTTACGTTACAAAAAAGCGCAGTTACTCGGTTATAAAACGCATGCTCATTTTGTTCTTGAAAATGCAACAGCCAAAACACCAGAAAACGTTTTTGGTTTATTAAATCAGGTTTGGCCAGCCGCTTTAGCAAGAGCAAAAGAAGAGTCAGCCGATATACAAAAACTGGCGAATCAACAAGGCGCAAAAATCGAAGTAGAAGCATGGGATTGGTGGTTTTACTCCGAAAAAATTCGCAAAGCTCGTTACGACATCGACGCCGCTGAAACTAAGCCTTATTTTTCACTTGAAGGGACTTTACAAGGTATTTTCTTCACTGCTGAAAAACTGTGGGGCGTAACGTTTAAAGAACGTAACGACTTACCTAAATACCATGAAGATGTACGTACCTTTGAAGTCTTTGATAAAGACGGCAGCTATGTTGGTATTTATATGACTGATCATTACGTGCGCGAAAGTAAACGTGGTGGTGCTTGGATGAGCAGTTTCCGTAAGCAACACCGTATGTATGGTGAAGAAGTTACTCCTATTATTTACAATGTATTGAACTACCCTCGTCCTGTTGGTGATACACCGACATTATTAACCTTTGACCAAGCCTCAACCTTATTCCATGAATTTGGCCATGCTATTCAAGGGTTATTGTCTAATGGTTATTATCGCTCTCAAACAGGTACTGCTTTACCGCGTGACTATGTTGAGTACCCATCACAAGTGATGGAAAATTGGATGACAGAGCCAGAAGTATTAGCAAACTTTGCTAAACACTACAAAACAGGCGAAGTGATCCCAATGGAGCTGGTTGAGAAAATTCAAGCTTCAGGAAAGTTTAATCAAGGTTTTGGTACCACAGAATACCTTGGTGCCGCTTTGCTTGATATGAGCTGGCATTCTTTAGAAACGGCTGAATTACAAGATGCAGCGGTATTCGAGAAAAAGGTCTTATCAGAAATTGGCTTAATCAAAGAGATATCACCTCGTTATAGAACCGGTTACTTTTCTCATATATTCTCTGGCGGTTATTCATCAGGTTATTACGGCTACATTTGGTCGAATATCTATGATGCAGATACTTGGTTAGCGTTTAAAGAAAATGGCATATTCGATGAGAAAACTGCAGATTTATACCGTAAGCATATCTTAGAGCCCGGTGGTAGTGAAGACCCAGCAATAATGTACCGTCGTTTTAGAGGTCAAGACCCTAAAGTTCAACCTTTGCTTGACCGTCGTGGTTTAACGACAACTAAATAACGTTAACAGCAGTATTATTAATATCCGTTATTTAAGACTCCGTCATGCTGATACTACATTTATATGAGTACCAGCATGACGATTTACAACTAAAAAAGAGATTAACTGACATAGCGTTTTATAGTCGCTAAAAAACGCTATGTGCTTATATTTACATGCTGATATCATACTCACTACTATTTTCTTTTGTGGGATAACGTCCAGTTTTAAATTTTTAATAAAAGTTTATTTATATTGTTTATAACCTAATAATGTAATAATAATATTCTTTCAACGCCATATAGCTCACTAAAGTTACCCCCCAATTATGAAGTTAAAATCTGCTGTATTACTCATATTGAAAGGTGTTGTAAAAATGAGTATTATTTTCAATAACCGTAAAATAAAGCCCTCGCTGTTTTTATTTTTGCTGATACTTTTCCCTTCCTGCGTTTCATTCGCTGCGGTGCAATCGACTCGGTTTGAGCGTCTATCTATTGAAGATGGACTGCCACAAAGTGATGTAAATCAAATACTACAAGACAGACAAGGCTTCATATGGGCAGGGACTTCCAACGGGTTAGCACGTTTTGACGGCTATACGTTTAAAGTATTTAAACATAGTGGTAAAAATCAGAACTCACTAACAGGCAATGTAATTCGCACTATATTTGAAGATAGAAGTGCTAACCTCTGGATAGGTACAGAACTTGGACTTAATCACTTTAATCCGAGAACGGAACAGTTTAATCGCTTTCGTCACAATGCTAACAATCCAAAGAGCTTAAGCCATGATGTTGTCAATGCAATAACGCAAGACCGCTCAGGTAATATCTGGATTGGTACTCGGGGCGGACTTAATCGTTTTGATCCAAAAACAGAGCAGTTTACTCATTATAGATATAATATAAATAATCCAAAGAGTTTAAGCCATAATAATGTCTGGGCAATATTAGAGGATAATAATGGCGAAATTTGGGTTGGCACTCATGCTGGTCTTAGTCGCTTTAATACAAAAACTGAGCAATTTACTCATTACTTTCACAACGCTAACGACCCCAATAGCATAACTCAAGGAACAGTTTGGTCAATAATTACCGATAGGCAAAATGATCTTTGGATGATTACTGAAAACGGCTTAAATCGATTTAATCTGCAAACTGAGCGATTTACTCATTACCGCCATAAGGCTAATAATGCTAATAGTTTAAGCGATGGCGTAGTTTTAACGTTAGCGGCTGATAAAAATGGCAACCTTTGGATTGGGACAAGTATAGCATTAAATAGAATGAACCTTGAAACTGAAGTTTTCACCTATTACCGTCATGAAGAGGCCAATATAAATAGCTTAGGCTCTGGCAATGTTATGGCTATTTTAGAGGACAGAGAAGGTAATATATGGTCAGGCACTAATAAAGCGGGTCTTAGCCGCTTCAATCCAAAAATAGAACAGTTTGGTCATTACCGTCGAGATATCCTTACCCCCGCAAGCTTAAGTAATAATTGGGTTGCTGCTATCGTTGAAGACCAGCAAGGTAATCTTTGGGTGGGGGTTGATTCAGAAGGCATTAATCGCTTTAATAAAAAAACTCAGCAGTTTGAGCATTATAGTATCAATGAAACTAGTCCAGACAATGTAAGTAATAACTGGGTTAACGCGATAACTAAAGATCACCAAGGCAATATTTGGTTTAGCACTCGAAGTGCATTAAATAAATTCACCCTCAACACTGAAGTATTCAGTACGTATCGGCATAATTTGGATAATTCAGACAGTTTAGGTAGCAGAGGTATCAAAGCAATAACGGAAGACAGCCAAAATAATCTTTGGGTAGGAACAGCTAATGGCCTAGATTATTTTCTCCCTAAAACTGCAAAATTCAGGACCTATCAGCATAGTGAAGTTAATTTAAACAGTTTGAGCCATAACCATGTTTTAGCAATAACTGAAGATAGCCAAAAAAATCTTTGGGTGGCTACTGCTGAAGGCCTTAATTATTTCAATCCTAAGACTGAAGTATTTACTCATTATCGTCATGATATGACTCAACCAAGCAGTTTAAGTCATAATTATATTAGCTCAATAGCTTTAGATGATGAGGGTAACCTTTGGGTAGGCACCATGAATGGCCTCAACCTTATGGATATGAAGTCGGGGAAGTTTGTACGTTTTACTGAAGAGGACGGATTACCTGATAGCACCATTTATGCAATAGAGATTGATGAGCAAGGTTATTTATGGATAAGTACTAATCAAGGCTTATCTCACTTTAACCCCAAGTCTAAAACGTTTAAAAATTATGATGTTGGCGATGGCTTACAAAGTAATGAATTTAATGCTCGCGCTTCTTATAAGAGTGACAGTGGCGAATTGTTTTTTGGCGGCATTAATGGTTTTAATCGATTTTTTCCTGATAAGCTAATTCAGGATAACAATAAACCTGTGGTCGTTTTCACCGAAATGCTATTGTTGAATCAATCAGTCGCTATCGATGTCAATAAAGAACACAATAAGAATAAGGCGAAACCTGAAGATGGTACATTTTTTTTGGAGAAAGGGATCCATGCAACATCAGCAATCACTTTAACCCACAAAGAAAATTTAGTAGCGTTTGAGTTTAGTGCTTTACATTTTTCAGCCCCCAAAAAAAATCAATATGCATACAAGCTTGAAGGTTTTGATGACCATTGGATAATGACTGATTATAAAAATCGCCGAGCAACGTACACCAATCTATCTGATGGTGAATACTTACTAAGAGTAAAAGCAAGCAACCCTGATGGTATTTGGAATGAAGAAGGTGTTTCACTTAAAATAACCGTCCTACCACCGTTCTGGAACTCTTGGTGGGCATATATCTTATATTTCATCTCATCTTTGATCATATTAGTCTTTTTTGTTAGGGCTCATCACAAAAAAGCTATTTTTGAACGTGACCTTATTCGGCAATTAGAGCACCAAGTTTCCACACAAACGGCTTCAATCAAACAAGAATCGAAAAAGGTTATTAAAGCGAATGAAGTTAAATCTCAATTCTTAGCGAATATGAGCCACGAGATAAGAACACCTTTAACCTCTATTATTGGCCAAACTGAAGCGATATTACATGGTGATATTGATAACAGTGCTGATGGCATAAAAGTCATTTATAATAATAGCTTGCATTTATTGAGCTTATTGAATGACACCCTAGATTTAAGCAAAATAGAGGCAAATAAATTTGAATTAGAAATAACGGCCTTAGATCTCATACAAATACTTGTCGACATTAAAAATATTTTCTCAGAACAAGCTAAATCTAAGGGTTTAAATTTTACTATATACCATACTTTACCCTCCCCTTTTATGATCAATATTGATGGTTTTCGTTTAAAGCAAATCCTTATTAACCTTTGTTCAAATGCCATTAAGTTTACTGAAAAAGGGGATATTGCTATTGAAATATACGCGCAGCATTATAATCATATCAACGAATTAACCTTCAAAATACGTGATACAGGTATAGGTATCAGTAATGAACAATTAAGAAAAGTGTTTGACGCCTTTACGCAAGCAGATACCAGCATTAGTCGGCGCTTTGGTGGCTCAGGTTTAGGGTTAAATTTATCTGAAAAATTAGCAGACTTCATGGGGGGAATAATCGATGTTGAAAGTGAGATAGGTCAGGGCAGTATTTTTACGTTGATATTACCGTTCACTCCCACCAGTTCAACTGAGATTGTAAAAGAATTCGAAGTAACAAAGAAGACCTTCAGTGGCGCTATTTTATTGGCCGAAGACCATGATGATAATAGGCATTTAATGAGTAGACTACTGACCGGACTAGGTTTTGAGGTTTATACAGCGACAAATGGCTACGAAGTAATAGAGTCTTACTTTAAAAATAAACCTGATTTAATCTTACTTGATATTCAGATGCCAAAAATGGATGGTATACAAGCGATAAAAATTCTAAGAGCTAGATCTTGTGAGGTACCGATTATAGCATTAACAGCAAATACCTTAGCCAAAGAGCTAGAACAATACTTAGCGCTAGGATTTAATGGATTTCAAGCTAAGCCTTTTGAGCGACAAAACTTTATCAATACTATAGCCAAGTATTTTGAACCGCCTGTCAATACCAGCCACGAAGACAATAGCTCGCTAACTCATAGCAGTATTTATATATCTGATTTGGTTGCTAAATTTGAAGTGGGTTTAATTGCAGAACATAAAAACTTCATATTGTTGAACCAAACGAATGATAATGATGCACTTGCTAAACAAGCACATAAACTAGCTGGAGCCGCACAAATGTTTGGTTATAACAACATAACACGAGTCGCAATGAGCTTAGAGTCCCATATTAAGAAAAAAAATTCTGCCGATATTAAATCTAGCACCCATGAACTTATTGCGGCGTTATTAACGGTTATTAACAAAAGTGACTGATAACGTTTCTCTTCATTTTATTTGTTAGCACATTTGAAGCATATTTATTAGGCTCTTAGCACCACATCATATTGTTCGCCGTAAACGTAAAAACCCCAGTAAGTGCAAACTTACTGGGGTTTTTATTATCTTAAGCTAAAAGTAACGCTTATTTCATGTAAGGGTCACTTTCAAAAAAAGCAAAAACAGTATCAAAGGCGGGCTCTTGGTATTGCTTCAAGCCGGTATCACGAAAATCAATATCTATTTGACTTCTTACCAGGGTTTTTTTAACAAAACTACCCGCAATAATTTCTACTTGTAGTTCTTTTATAAGTTGAATACACGCTTCTAATTTAAAGCCGATCGGTCCACCTGAAAATTTACCTTTTAAAGCACGACCACGGATAACTACTTTATCAACGTGATAGTCTTCCATCAATTTAGCAAAGGTAAATTGAAAGTGTTGCACTGCTTCGGAATCACCTGCATCTACTAAAGATAGTTTTTGCACACGCGTTTGCGGAATATCATACAAACCGTTTTCACGTGACATAATACAAATAATTGCATCATTACCTTTTAATTCAACACCACATATTCTCATAAATCACCCTAATTAAATTCGCGGACGCATTATATACCGAAACAGTGAATACCGAAACGAATTAATGATATTAGTTGTATTACCCTACGGTGTTGCTTTTAATTTAATCCCCTTTTGCTCAGTAAAGTCTAAATAGTCTTCTAAGGCTTTGGGGTTACCTCTATTTTTCTGGCAAACACTTTTTTGATACTGAAAACTGAACATATCAAACCATTGATCTAATAGTTTTGCGTTTACTGGTTCTTCTGCCATTGCTAACATTCTTGCCGCAACCTCTGCGGTGGCAAACTGATAATTCTCTTCTGCAACTCTTATCTGATAACGAGAAGTATTAGCCGCTTCGTCAATTAAGTGAGGATCAAAAGCCGCGATAGGAAACTTATTCAAATAAGGGCTTTTCCGAAACATCTTTTTTGCTTCACGCCAGCAACCGTCTAACATGATAAATAACGGACGTTTTCCTGAAGGAACGGCCATTTCATTACAAAATACTTCACGCTCTGGTTGTGCATATTGTTGAGGAAAAACCACATAAGGTTGCCATTTTTCGTCATTTAATATGGCTAGCATTTCTTTATTTTCTTTCGTACGTGACCAAAGAAATGCAAAAGTATCTGGCACAACATCAGCAATCAACTTACCTGTATTACTCGGTTTCAATACTTCTGTGTCGTACATCAATAATAAGAAACCTGCATTACTGGTGGATTTTGGCGAGTACGGACAGATACAATGAGGTTTTGCTAGGCGACATAAGTCACAACGAATAACACGTTGTCCACGAGATTTATATGTCGTCGTGCTCAGACTCATACGATAATGATGAAGTTTATGTACAGCGTGCATAAGTGTAATGAAGACCAATTCCAACAAAAAAAATAGCGGCAATTAAGGCCGCTACTTTAGTGATATTTAGTTTGATGTGCAATGCTTAAAACTGCGGTTTACTGAATAAGTTAACTTACTCAAATCCATTCGGATTTTGTGACTGCCAGCGCCAAGTATCAGTGATCATCGTATGTAAATTACGTGTTGCTTGCCAACCTAATAAATTATTTGCTATTGAGGCATCAGCGTAAACAGTGCCAATATCACCCGCGCGGCGCGGTACAACTTTATACGCAATATCTTGGCCACTAATTTCTTTAAACGTATTCACTATTTCTAATACCGAAGTCCCATTCCCCGTACCGATATTAATCGCTTTACAACCTTGTATTTTCGTTAAACTCTCTAACGCTTTAACATGACCAATCGCTAAATCTACCACATGAATATAATCGCGAACACCCGTGCCGTCTGGCGTGTCGTAATCATCACCAAACACTTGTAGTTGAGGTAAACGCCCTACTGCCACTTGTGCTACATAGGGTAATAAGTTGTTAGGAATACCGTTAGGGTTTTCACCAATAGTCCCTGATTCATGTGCGCCAATCGGATTAAAGTAACGTAAACAAGCAATTGACCATTCGCTATCACTTTTAGCGAGATCGAAAAGAATATGTTCGACCATTAACTTAGTTTGGCCATAAGGGTTGGTCGCAGATGTGGGCATGGTTTCATCTAACGGTGAAGGGTTGTTTTCACCGTAAACGGTTGCTGATGAGCTGAAAACCAAGTTTTTTACGCCATGTTTTGCCATTACTTGAAATAACGTTACAGAGCCTGAAACATTATTCTGATAATAACTCAGTGGTATTTCGTTGGACTCGCCAACCGCCTTTAAACCGGCAAAATGTACAACGGCTTCAATGTTATGCGCTTTAAAAACAGCATCAAGCGCAGCTTCATCGCAAATATCTGCTTTAATGAAGGTTACTGTTTTCCCCGTAATCGCTTTAACGCGATCAAGGACTAAGGTAGATGAATTTGATAAGTTATCAACGATGACAATATCTTTATCTAATTTAAGTAACTCAACAACAGTATGACTGCCAATATACCCTGTACCGCCAGTGATCAATAAACTCATTTTTAGTCCTTTTATAAATAGATGCTAGATCTTGATAACATCATGCTCAAATAAGTTCAGCGTGATGGGAATGACAATATTTGTCATAACAATACTATGCGTAATATTCTGACACTGTCGCGATAAACTTACCAAGTATTTCTTTAGGTAATTGGTTAATCCCTGCGGCGCCAGCTCGTCCTCCCCCCGTAGGAAATTGTACACAAACACTGTCAGCACCTTGTTTATTGTGCAAAGGTGCACGTAAACTTACCGTATAAGTGGCTTGCATATTTAAGGTATCCGTTTCATTCAAGGTAAGTACAGCATGAGCTTTATTAGGTGATAAGTTCGCTAGTTCATTGCCAAAAACACCACTCACCCGGCGTGACCAAGCCTCATCGGCTAGCAGTACAACTTTACAAACATCGTTGTCGGCTAATATTTCAGCTGATTGTGCTTGCGCCATATCAGCTTTATAGGCAGCCGCTAATTGAGTAAAAATAGAATCAGGCGCATTAATTAGCGCTAAAGGGTCTTCAAATGCCAGACAAGCATTGAATAGATCAGCGGGTGCAATATGTAAATCGTCAACGGTACGCCCGTAGCCATTATAATTAATGTAAATACCGAGCGCTTTGAGTTGTTTTTGTTGCTGTACTGACAAACCTTGCTGCGCGGCTAGTTTCGTCGCAGACTCATTCATGTTGTCACCATAGGCCGCGGTAATTGCCCAATTAGCAAATTGACCTTTGAGGTAGTCGTTCATTAATAAGCTGGTGCAGGTATTGGCATCAGTATTGATCAGCGCAGTTAATTTTTTTGATTGCGGGATATCTCCCGAGCGATGATGGTCAACATAGAAAATGTCGATGTTATTTTCTAGCAACATAGCTAATGCATCACTATTTTTTTCCATGGAAATATCAAGCACGGTAACCGATGTTGTTGCCGCAACAGGTACTTGCTTTAATAAGCTAATATCTCGCTTCACTCCCGTTATCAACGTTGATTTTTTGGGCTGGGCTAAGCGTAATTGCACTAAAGCAATAATGCCATCTGCATCGCCATTAAAAACATCATAATGCATGAACAAAACCTTCTGCTAGGAGATGGTTGACGATTTGCTCTGCACACACTTGAATTGATTTTTCTGCGGTTTTCACATGTATAGCTGGAGATTCCGGTATATCGTAACCTGAACTTATTCCGGTAAAGTCTTTTATTTCACCTGCACGCGCCATTTTATAGAGGCCTTTGGGGTCGCGCTGCTCGCAAACGTCAATAGGAGTATCAATATAGACTTCAATAAATTCTCCTGGCGCTAACTTGTCAGCCGCCATTTTTCGATCTTGTGCAAATGGAGAAATGAATGCCGTAGACACAATAGTACCTGAGTCGATAAAAAGTTTAGCGACTTCACTGATGCGGCGAATATTTTCAACTCTGTCAGCATCACTAAAGGCTAGATCGCCATTTAAACCGTGGCGAACATTATCACCATCAAGTAAATAAGTATGGCATCCTCGTTTGAACAACAACGCGTCAACAGCATTGGCTACTGTTGATTTTCCTGAGCCACTTAGCCCCGTATACCATAATAAACAAGGCTTCTGTTTTTTCAGCTGAGCTCGTTGCTCTTTTGTTACTTGCTGCTCGTGCCAAACGGTATTTTCTGTTTTCATAAAAATCCTACTTTTTTCTGTTTGTTATCCTAAGTTTTTTTCAGAATAACCATTAAAACGGGAAAACGACAGGTATCATTAACAACACAACAATCGAGTAAGCTATTGATACGGGTAAACCAAATTTTACCACATCAATTAAGCGATAGTTTCCCGCATTAAAAACCATCATATTCGTTTGATAGCCATAAGGGCTGATAAAACTACCACTTGCGCCAAAAGCCACCGCCATGACAAAAGGTAGCGGGTTTACCCCTAGTCCTAATGCAATACTATAGGCGATAGGAAAAACTAATGCCGCTGCAGCACTATTCGTTATAATTTCTGTCATTAATAACGTGATAATAAAAATACAAACCATGGCTAAATATGCACTTTTCCCCTGCAATAACAACTCTATTTGCTGTGCAAGTAACGCTGCGATACCGCTGGTTTCAAAAGCTTTAGCTAAGGTAAGTGCGCCTAAAACTACCATCCATATTTCTAGGGGAAATCGACGTTTTATTTCATTTACCGTTAAACAGCCAGAGAGTACTAATATAGCGATATAAAACATTAAGCATTTTAATAGCGCAATATTAGTCATAACAGAGCAAGCAATGGTGACTAAAAACCCAAAGACAGTTAATGAATCACGCCACCCTGAGAGCATATTGTCAGGTTTGTGACCAGAAAGTATAAAAAAGTTTTTTGATAAATTTGTGCGAGCACTAAAGTCATTACCAACAGCTAATACTAAAAAATCACCTGACTGTATTGTAATGTCGCCTAACTTGCCTGATAGCTGAGTGCCTTCACGGCGTATCGCCACTACAGCGGCATCAAAACGAGCACGAAAGCCTGCTTTTTTTAGATTTTTGCCGATAACAGCAGAGTCAGGTTTAATTAACACTTCGGTAAGGTTGTCACGCAACAGACCGTCTTGTTCAGCAAATAAGGTTAAACCGTCAAATTGCTGTAGTGTCAATACTTTAGATATATCGCCAGTAAAAATAAGTTTGTCACTTGCTTGAATAATTTCATCAGGGCAAACAGGCGAAATTAATCGTCCGCCACGCACTATTTCCGCAAGGAATAAAGAATCTAAATTTCGTAGCCCGTTCCCTTCAATCGTGATGCCCACAAGTTTTGAAGATTGAGAGACTTCCGCTTCAAGAAGGTATTGGTCAGCAGAAAAATTTTCGACGTCAAGGTTTGGTAATAAATGTTGCGTTGCAAGAATAACCAGTAAACAGATGACAAAAGCACTAAAGCCAATGAAGGTAAAATCAAAAAAACCTAGACTGTTGGCGCCTTGTTCAATAAAGAGCGAATTTACAATAAGGTTAGTTGATGTACCCACTAAGGTTAACGTACCACCCAATATTGCGGCATAAGAGACGGGTAATAGGAGTTTACTGGGCTTAATTAGGGTGTTTTTTTTGATGGTTGAAATAAGTGCAGCAACCACAGCGGTATTATTCATTAATGCCGAAGCGAAGGCAGTGTAAAGCAAGGTTTTAAAGGTAGATTTAAAGGGAGAGCCTTTAATCATAATAACTGATATACGACGCAAAACGCTGGTACGTTCGAACGCAAATGAACAAAGAACCAGTAACACTAGAGTCACTAACCCCGGGTTAACCACATTGTTGAGTACAACGTCCGCTGAAACTAAACCTGTTGCTAAACAAGCGAGTAATGATACCGCAAAAACCTTTTCAGGTGTTTGTTGATACTTTATCAATCCAATAAAGGTTGCGATAAAGATCAATAACATCAACCACTGCATCGTTAACACATACTTTCCTTTTTGATTAACTTATTATGTTATTAACACGAGATGTGGATACTAAAACCGCCATACTGAACTCACCAATACAAAGACAAGTAATAAGGTTTATTGCAAAACAATAAACCTGTTTTTCAGTATCAACATGACTAGGCCGCTGATCGTTTATTTATTGAACTACTCGTAATTATCCTTTAAGGATATCTCGAGCGCCCCAGTGTGGAAAGTGCTTACGAACCAAGGTATTAAATTCAAGTTCAAAAACTGAGTAATTTTCTTTATTCCCATCATCTACCGCTTTAGTGATCATACCTGCGCCGACGGTTAAGTTACTTAAACGGTCAATAATAATGAAAGCACCTGACGATTTATTATCGTCATAAGCATCAAAATGTAATGCTTGTGCAACTTCAAAATTTACTGACCCAATTTCATTTAATGCCAGTTGTGACGTTGGCGATCGCTCCATGGTATTGACATCAAACTTATGTTCAAAACTAATCGCATGACCTGTGGTCATTTTACTGCCGTGTTTAATATAAAATTCACGACCCACTTCTAATTCATCTTCATGCATCCAAACAACATTAGCATTCAATTGCTTATTAGAAATAGGTAAGCTGCCTTTCTTTACGATGAGCTCGCCACGACTAATATCGATTTCATCGGTCAGTGTTAATGTAACGGCTTGTCCTTTATCAGCACGTTCAAACTCACCATCAAACGTGACAATAGATTTAACTGTACTTTCTTTACCTGACGGTAGAGCAACAATTGCATCACCAACGCGAATATGTCCAGAGCCAACGGTGCCAGCAAAACCGCGGAAGTTTAAGTTAGGACGATTAACATATTGAACTTGGAATCTAAATTGAGTGAAACTGTCGTCTTGTTCAACATTAATCGTATTTAATAACTTCATTAAAGTCGCGCCTGGATACCAAGGCATATTAACGCTTTCTTCGACGACGTTATCACCATTTAACGCAGAAATAGGCACAAAACGGACGTCTGAAAAATTTAATTCGTCAGCAAATTCACGGTATTCTTTTTTAATCGCTTGATAACGCTCTTGACTATAGTCAACCAAATCCATTTTATTGACCGCAACCAATACGTGTTTAACACCAAGTAGTGAACAAATAAATGAATGACGACGGGTTTGTACTTGTACGCCATATCGGGCATCAATCAAAATAATGGCTAAATCACACGTTGATGCACCTGTTGCCATATTACGCGTATATTGTTCATGGCCAGGAGTATCTGCAATAATGAATTTACGCTTTTCGGTAGCGAAGTATCGATAAGCCACATCAATGGTAATGCCCTGCTCGCGTTCAGATTGTAAGCCATCAACAAGTAAGGCTAAGTCGATTGCTTCACCGGTAGTACCTGATTTTTTACTGTCGTTTTCAATCGCTGCAAGTTGATCTTCAAAGATCATTTTTGAGTCATGCAGTAAACGGCCAATTAGCGTGCTTTTTCCGTCGTCAACACTGCCACAAGTAAAAAAACGTAACATTTCTTTGTTTTCATGTTTTTTTAAATACGACTCAATATCGGTTTCTAATAAATCAGTTTCGGCGAAGTCTGTTTGTTGACTCATGGTTCTTCCTATAAAATTCTGTTTTATTGCTTATATTACTGACAAGCAAATTTAAAATGTTGTGAAAAAGGTTGTATAAGTTGGCTTAAAAATAACCTTCCATTTTTTTCTTTTCCATAGAGCCTGATGAATCGTGGTCGATCACTCGGCCTTGACGTTCAGACGTCTTGGTTAATAACATTTCTTGAATAATTTCTGGTAACGTCGTCGCCGTTGATTCAACCGCGCCTGTTAATGGGTAACAACCAAGCGTTCTAAAACGAACACTTTTCATCATTACTTCTTCGCCGTCTTCAATCGGCATACGGTCGTCGTCAACCATGATCAAGGTACCGTCACGTTCAACGACAGGGCGTTTCTCAGCTAAATAAAGTGGCACAATTTTAATACCTTCAAGGTAGATATATTGCCAAATATCAAGCTCTGTCCAATTAGATAATGGAAAGACACGAATGCTTTCACCTTTGTTTACTTTGCCGTTATAAACATTCCATAATTCTGGACGTTGGCTTTTTGGATCCCAGCGATGATTTTTATCACGAAATGAGTAAACACGTTCTTTAGCGCGAGATTTTTCTTCATCGCGACGTGCTCCACCAAAAGCGGCATCAAATCCATATTGGTTAAGCGCTTGCTTTAAACCTTGCGTTTTCATGATGTCGGTATGTTTTGCACTGCCATGCGTAAATGGCCCCACACCCATTGCAACACCTTCAGGATTTTTATGAACAAGTAATTCAAAGCCATGCTCTTTCGCCATTTCATCACGAAATGCGATCATTTCTTTGAATTTCCAACCAGTATCTACGTGTAATAATGGGAAAGGAATTTTACCCGGAGCAAAAGCTTTACGGGCTAAATGGAGTAAAACCGCAGAGTCTTTACCAACTGAATAAAGCATGACAGGGTTGTCAAACTCAGCGGCGACTTCTCGCATTATGTGAATAGATTCAGCTTCAAGCTTTTGTAAGTGAGTTAAGTTCATGGTGTTTACCGACTTTCATAACAATATAATGTTAAGAATAATGCCATAGTCGGCAAACAGTTTCCATATAAGAAAAAGCTTTAATATAACCAAAAAGAATAACCAAAAGGAGAGCTGTTAGGTTTATGCTATAAGCCTATAAAAGGTAAAAACAATAAACACCACTACTTATTTGATTTGCTTAAGTAAAAATCATCCCTCTGCGAGTTCACGTGCACAAAGAAAAGCTTTTATTTCATCACGAGAACCTAAAATATGTTGCTTCAACAAAGCCACAGACTTTTCAACGTTGCGGGCTTTACATAAATCGAGTAGTTCATTGTGCTCTGATTCTGCTTTTGAAATACCGCCTGCCCATAATAAGTGCATGCGAATATAACGGTCAGCATTTTTATTTAGGGTATTGACTAAATCTTGAGTTTGCGGACGATTAGCCCCTGAATATAAACAATTATGGTAATCAGAATTTAATTCACTCCAAGTATTAGCCGCATTTTCTTTGCCGAGCGCTTTATCTAATTTTGCCAAAATATCAGTAGCTTCTGCTAACTTTTCATTACTAAGATTAGGAATTGATGAGGCTAATAAATCACCTTCGAGCATAGCTCTTAATTCAAATAGTTCATCGACCTGACTCGCATTCAGCTCAGTCGCTGTAGCACCTTTGTGCGGTTCAAAAGAAACCAAACCTTCAGCTTCCAGTTGCAATAGCGCTTCACGTACCGGTATACGACTAACATTTAATTCTTCTGCTAATGCCGCTTGGCGTAAAGGTTGACCTGCTTGAATTTCGCCACTTAGAATTTTCTCTCTAAGGGTTTCAACAACTAACTGAGTTCGGGTTTTGTAAACAATGGTCATAAAGTACTTCTCTTGAAAGTGTGCTGACATTATAAGGGTTTATCAGCTAAAAAAAAGCGGCTAATAAACATTAGCCGCTTATTCTTATTATCAATGAAAGTTATAACTTTAAAAGCTTACCTTTTCAATAACGCAGGTAAGAGCTCATTGGGCATATTTTGATAGCAAATAGGGCGTTGAAAGCGTTTAATCGCTTCGCTTCCCACCGATGTCGTTCTTATTTGAGTTGAGGCAGGGAATGGTCCGCCGTGATTCATAGCGGCACAAACTTCAACACCCGTAGGCATTTGATTATAAATTAAACGCCCCACTTTATGAACAGCGGCTAAAGCAACGCGTTGTGCTACGTGTAAATCTTTTTCATTTGCATGAATACTGGCGGTTAGGTTACCTTTTAATAGAGAAATAAATTCCATCAATTCACCGTGGTTTTTACAGCGTACAATAAGCGCTGATGACCCAAAAACTTCTTCATGTAATGTTTGATTAGCTTTAAAGGTGGTTAAATCGGTAGCGAATAATACCGCACGACAAAAGTGCGCTTGCTCGGGTTCTGCCACTTGGCCTTGTGCTAAACATTCAACACCCGTGAGGCTTTGCCATTGACTGACAGTATGATTATATGACGCTGCGATTGCTGGCGTTAACATAACCCCGGCTTTTGTTTCACTGATCGCTTGTGCCGCCGACTTTTCAAATGTTGGGGTATTTTCATCCGTCACATAAGCCCAAATCCCCGGGCTAGTGCAAAATTGTCCTTGTGCCATCATTAATGATGCAACCAGCGCTTGTGCAAGTTCCGTTGCTGCGTTAGCTAATTTATCTTCTAAAATAAATTGTGGATTGACACTACCAAGCTCACCATAAAATGGAATTGGCTCAGCCCGTTCATTAATTTGACGTTGTAAAATCATCCCAACACGTTCAGAGCCAGTAAAACCGACGGCCTTAATTAACGGATGCGTAACTATTTGGCGAGAGATCGCGTAGTTCTTCCCTTGGATCAATGAAAATACGCCAGCATCTATGCCACATATTTTAATCGCTTTACTGATCGCTTGTGCCACAAGTTCAGCGGTACCTGGGTGCGCTGCATGAGCCTTCATGATGACTGGGCAGCCTGCTGCTAATGCAGAAGCGGTATCGCCACCAGCCGTAGAGAAAGCCAATGGAAAGTTGCTCGCCGCAAATACTGCTACAGCACCCAATGGTAAGTAACCTAAACGCGTGTCTGATTTTGGTAAAGGTGTACGATTTTCATCAGCTAAATCTACCACCGGCTGATATTCACCACTTTCAAGTAAATCAGCAAACAGCCCTAGTTGACCTATAGTACGACCTCGCTCGCCTTGAATACGCATAGCAGGTAAGCCTGTTTCAGCACAAGCGATGTCAACTAAATCATCACCAAGTGCAAGAATTTGTTCACCTATTGTGCGTAAGAAAACAGCTCTTTTTTCTGCACTTAAGTGGCTATAAGACACAAAGGCTTGATTGGCTTTACTAATGGCTTGTTCAATTTCTTGTTCACTAGCATCAGCAAACTTTTCATGCATTGTTTGATTAGTAATAGCATTCATTGCAGAGAAACCATTGCTTGTATCGCCTGACCATTCGCCCGCGATTAAATTTTTTCCGGATATATTCATCATTCACTCCTACTTAAATTTGTATTTTAATTTTTATCAATCGAATTAGGTAACAGCGAAACCGAATGCATAAGGGTCATCATCATCAATAGTGATACAGTTTTTTCCAAAAACTTTTGCCCAGCCTTCAATGCTAGGCTTTATCGCTTTTATTTTTCCATTTATCCCTGCAGGATTTCCTCTATCACAATTAAGGGTAACCACTTGTTCAATTTTTCCAACAAACTGACTACCGATATAGCTTTCATGGATAAAGGTATCACCTAAGCTAAGCTTACCTTTCGCAAAAAGCTGAGCCATACGTGCACTGGTACCCGTTCCACAAGGTGATCTATCTATTGCCTTATCGCCATAAAATACCGCATTGGCACCATTTGAATTATGATGCTTCGGTTTCCCTGTCCACAGCACATGCGTCACACCATTAACGCTCGCGTCTTCTGGATGCACACAAAATACGGTTTCACTAGCTGCCGCTCGAACGATTGGGCTCCAATGAAGAATTTCATTTGAACTCCATTGGTCAATACCGGGGAAATTTTCTTGAGGTTCAACAATCACATAATAATTGCCACCATAAGAGACATCGACAATTAAGCGTCCTAAACCTTCAATAATAAGCTCAATATGTTGATGTGCTAAATAAGCAGCAACGTTATAAATTTTTACAGCAGTAACGCCATTGCTCACCTTCAAATTTTTTTGCGTGTATTCAACTTTAATCTGCCCTGCAGGCACATCTAACGTTAATTTACCTTTCTGCTTAGGTGTGATTAAACCATTCTCAATGGCCGCAGTAACGGTGCCAATAGTGCCGTGACCACACATAGGTAAGCAACCTGATGTTTCAATAAACAAAATACTGGCATCCGCATTTTCACTACAGGGCGGATAAAGAAATGAACCTGACATCATGTCGTGACCACGAGGCTCGAACATTAAACTTTTCCGTATCCAGTCGTGATTTTCTAAAAAATCTTGTCGCTTTTCACTCATGGTTAACCCTTTTAAATCTGGGTGACCGCTAGTAACTAACCGAACAGGGTTACCGCAGGCATGGGCGTCGATACAAAAAAAGGTGCCTTTGATCATCTTTTTTTTACCTTTGTGTTTGTGCTATAAGTTTTATATAAATTGTAAGGCCAAAACCCCACGTTCAAGTATAGGGCTTGTCAGTGAGGCTCTAGCCTTAACAATTAAAGACGATTAATCTAGATTAAACGTTGATAAATCAAGTCGCGTTGCTAATGCATCGTTGTATAATTTCTCAACTCTTGCTCGCTCTTCACCCGCAAGCGGTAAACGAGGTGCACGAACAACTTCACTGCCACGTCCGGCTAGTTGCTCGCAAAATTTAATACATTGAACAAGTGTTGGTATTGTGTCTAAGCGCAATAATGGCAGGAACCAACGCCAAATTTCTAACGCCTCTTTATAGCGACCTTGTTGTGCTAACTTATATATAGCAACAGATTCTTGTGGAAAAACGTTAGTTAAACCAGAGATCCAACCCGTACAGCCAAGCATTAAGCTTTCAAGGGCAATATCATCAACACCACCGAACACGATAAAACGATCATCAAATTCAGCATATAATTCAGAAATACGGCGAGTATCTTCTGTCGCTTCTTTTACAGAAACAATCGTTGGCTCATTGGCTAAAACCGCCATACCTTCTATAGAAACATCTACGCCGTAAGTAATAGGATTGTTGTAAATCATCAGAGGTAAACCACAATTACGGGCAATTTGCTGATAGTGATGAATGGCTTCGCGTTCGCTCGAACGATATACCATTCCCGGAAGTACCATGAGTCCGTCAATGCCCACTTCTTCACACATTTGACAATATTCAATAGCAAATTTTGTTGTTGTTTCAGCAACGCCAGAAAGTACTGGCACTCGACCCGCAACAATACTTTTGACCGCCTCAAGGATTTCACGCTTTTCAGTTTGGGTGTGCGAACAATTTTCGCCAACGGTGCCTAACGCGATAATACCGTGAACACCTTCTTTAATTAAACTATCAACCATATTCTTAGTCGCTTCAAAGTTAATCGACATATCGTCAAAATATTGTGTTGTTACTGCTGGATATACACCTTGCCAATTAATTTTTTTCATCATTTTTGCTCGCTACTTTACAAGTTTCTTTACTTATTGCTGACAATACTCTGCTTCAAAAGAGCGTAAAGCTGGCTTTTAGAATATACAGAGTATCAGTGGATCAATTTAAGTATATTGTATACAATATCTAATATTCCACAAGTGTAATTTTCTAAGTGATAAAAATGACAATAATTAAAGTAGATAACTCAGTAATAAACATCGCCGTAATTGGTGCTGGCATTATTGGTATTAACTGTGCACTTGAACTGCAGTCATTGGGCTTTCAGGTCACCCTTATTGATAAATTAGGTATTGGTGAAGGTTGCTCAAAAGCAAACGCGGGACACTTTGCTACAGAACAAGTATTTCCTTTGGCTGAGCCGAGCTTGCTATGGCAATTTCCTAAGTTGCTCCTTAATCCTTTAGGTCCTATTTCTTTATCTGCTATTTATTTACCAAAAGCCCTGCCTTGGTTTGGTCAATTTATAATTAATATGTTACCCGGTAAACGTGCCTCAAATAGTGAAGCATTAAAAACGCTTAACAAAAATGCGATTAATTATTACCAACCACTCTTAAAGGAAGCTGAAGCTGAAAACTTACTGACTTTAAGAGGCAGCTTGTTGGTCTTTGAAAAAAGTTCAAGTAAAAAAATTGAACGTCAATTGATACGTTATAAAAATGCAGGCATTGACGTTTTATTACTCGACCGCCAGCAGACTTTGCTATTAGAGCCCTGTTTGAGTGAAAATATTTATGGTTCATTATATTTCACCCAAGTGGGACACAGTGTTGACCCTTTCGCCATTTGTACAAAGCTTGCAGCACTTGCGTTTAAAAAGGGATGTGTATTTTATCAAGATGATGTTTTGGACATTAACCATAGCACTGTGGGTGCAAGCCTCATCACGACAAAGGGGACATTACAATTTGACCAGGTTGTTATTGCTAGTGGAGCATGGTCGAAGAATCTTCTAAAGACGTTAGGATATCATTTACCAATAGAAGCAGAGCGCGGTTACAGCTTAGATTTACCGATAGGGACGAAAGTACATAAATTGTCGCGTCCTGTTGCTTCTGCTGAACGTAAATTTATTATAACGCCAATGGCACATGGTTTACGTTTAGCAGGCACTGTTGAATATGCCGGGCTGAATAAAAGCGCAAACATGAAACGAGCCGATATGTTATTTAAAAATGCCGAACAGGTACTTAACATTTTACCCAAATATAACCCACAAAAAGCAAAGTCTACAACGAAGTGGATGGGACATAGACCTTCAATGCCCGATTCACTTCCTGTTATTGGCCAAGCACCAAACCATGAAAATATCTACTTTGCTTTAGGGCATCAGCACTTGGGGTTAACCCAAGGCGCAATTACGGGTAAGATCATTGGCCAATTAGTTAGCAAGAAAGAAACCGATATCGATATTCGCCCTTTTTGTATAAGTCGCTTTAATTAATATAAAGCAACGTACTCATCAATACCTCTAATACGCGTTAACAATAATTGTCTGCTAGTATTGAGGTTGTCGTTAAAATATAAAGAAACGCGAGCAATTTTTTCAGCTTAATTTGCTCCCTCGATAGGTCACTTTTTGTGTAGGGATATCCTTCGATAACGTTTCAATTTAATTACATCCAAATTTCCTCTTTGATGACATTCATCAGTTGTCTTTTGCTTAAATTCAAATAAAACAATTAGTTTGATTCAAAACAAAGTAATTACGCTCACATTTCCTATAATACGATCAACAGGGAATCACACTCATTTTTATGAACCGACAATTTTTAGTTTTCTTAAAGGCATTACTCGGTAGCTGTAAAGATTTACTGCCCATTATTTTAGTGATCGCTTTTTTTCAATTTGCTGTTCTTCAGCAACCTATGCCAAATATTGGCGATATTTTAGTGGGCTTAGCCCTCGTTGTTCTCGGATTAACTTTTTTTATTTACGGCTTAGAAATGGGCTTATTCCCTATTGGCGAATCAATGGCACAAGCTTTTGCGAAAAAAGGCAGTATTAGCTGGCTACTTACTTTCGCTTTTTGCTTAGGTTTTGGCACTACAGTGGCTGAACCGGCACTCATTGCGGTAGCGAAAGAAGCAGCAAGTGTTGCGGCTTCAGGAGGCATAATTAGTGATACTTTAGCCGCACAACTTTCTTATGCTAACGGGTTACGTTTTACTGTCGCTTTTGCCGTTGGTCTTGCCATTGTTATTGGTGTTTTACGTGTTATTCGTGGTTGGCCAATTCAATACTTAATTTTAGGAGGCTATGTGCTTGTTGTGTTGATGACAATGATCGCCCCACATTGGATTATCGGTATTGCATATGATTCAGGCGGTGTTACTACATCAACGATTACAGTGCCCTTAGTAACAGCATTAGGTGTCGGCTTAGCATCAGCCATAAAAGGCCGAAACCCGATGATTGATGGTTTTGGTTTAATAGCACTCGCTTCATTAACGCCGATGATCTTTGTGATGATTTATGGCATGGTGATCAGTTAATGGCTTTACTCCTTGAGTTTTTAACAACCTTAAAAAATACCGTTATTGACGTACTGCCCATACTGTCTATTATTTTAGGCTTTCAGCTATTAGTTATCCGCAAACCTATTCCTCATATTAAGCAAGTTGGTTTTGGCTTTATCTATGTTTTGATAGGTTTAGCCTTGTTCTTACTTGGCTTAGAAAAAGCACTGTTTCCTTTAGGAAAAATGATGGCGAAGCAACTAACCGCGCCAGAGTTTATTCATGCCGGCGAGCAAGTATTAACAAATGTTCATTGGTCTGATTACACGTGGGTTTATATTTTTGCTGCCGCGATAGGCTTTAGTACCACCATTGCTGAACCTTCATTGATTGCTGTGGCAATAAAGGCAGAAGAAGTTTCAGGTGGCGCTATTAACGCGAATAATTTACGCATATCTGTCGCTATTGGTGTGGCTATCGGTATCGCACTGGGTAGTTATCGAATAGTCGTGGGTCATCCAATTCACTACTACATTATCTCTGGATATGTAGTGGTGGTGATTCAGACTTTTTTCTGTCCTAAATTAATTGTACCTCTCGCTTATGACTCTGGCGGTGTAACAACATCAACAGTTACTGTGCCTTTAGTCGCTGCTTTAGGTTTAGGCTTAGCGAGTACGATTCCTGGAAGAAGCCCTTTAATCGACGGCTTTGGATTAATCGCTTTTGCCAGCTTATTCCCTATAATTGCCGTTATGGCTTACGCACAATTAACTCAAGCTAAAGCACGCCAAGCTGAACGTTACGGTGAAAAAAGAAAACGTATTAAAATTAATAAACGAAGTTTACAACCCAAAAAACAAGAGTCCTCAAAAAACCCTATACAAGATAAGAAAAACAGGTGATCACATGCAATTTAAACTAATTGTCGCATTTGTTGACGACGGTGTAACAGACGATGTAATGAAAGGCGCAAGAATGGCTGGAGCCACGGGCGCAACAATAATAAATAATGCCAGAGGGGAAGGTATAAAACGCCAACGCACCTTTTTTGGTATGCAACTTGAGTCGCAAAGAGATGTATTACTCTTTGTTGTTGAAGAGCACTTATCAAGAAAAATTCTTGAACGTATCAGTAAAATTGCCGGCTTTGACAAAGACCCTGGCAAAGGTATTGCTATTCAATTGAATGTAGAAGATGCCGTAGGTGTTGCTCATCAAGTAGAGCGCTTAAAAGGTAAAGTTGAGGAAGAGCTATGAACCATAAGTTAGTGCAAGTTAAAGATGCGATGACAACCAACAATTATGAATTTGCTGATGGGATGATGACCGTTGCTGAAGGTATTACGTTAGCAAAAAATAATAACGTTAGTGCCTTAATCATCAATAAACGTAATCCTCAAGATGAATACGGCTTAGTGATGCTTGCTGACATAGCTAAAGAAGTTTTAGCAAAAGACCGTTCACCCGATCGGGTAAACTTATATGAAATAATGGCAAAGCCTATGTTGAGTGTTAACCCTAATATGGACGTACGGTATTGCGCCAGATTATTTGAACGCTTTAGTATTCATTTAGCCCCTGTCGTTGAAGACAATGAAATTATTGGTATGGTTGACTACATTAATATGGTTTTTAGCCAAGCTCAATAGTACTTAAGGCATAAAGTCTACAGGGGGGTGCTTTAGACTTTATGTTGATTATAATTTATTCTTTTTTGAAAATAATCTAGGCGTCTGAAAAGAAAAATAAGCCGTGATAAAAAACACTCCCATAACAATGAGTGTTCCCATATCTCCTTGGTAAGGTGTTAGAAAATCAAAATAAAACAAAGTATTTTCTAATAAACCAACGCCAATACCCATGATGAGTAAAACCGCTGCACTAGACTTTCCTTTAGCTCCGATGAGTTTAGCCAACAAATAACCTAATACGGGTATAAAAGACCAAATTAAAAAAATGACGATTGAAAATATGAGTGCTGATAATGCAAGGTGTTGCTGCGACAATACAGTAATGACTGAATAAAGTTTTACCAAAGCGTAACCCATATATAAATACAAAAATAACATGATGCGCTCCCAAATAATGATAACGCGATTATTTTACACCTTTTATTAAAAGATAAACTTAACCTAGAACAAAAAAATGCCACTTTACTAAAATAGTGAAGTGGCAAAATATAGCTTATATACTAGAGGTATCGCTAATAAACTTTTTGGGCTTAATATTAAAATTGATAATTTTGACTTTTTTGCGTTAATTTAGAAACTGTAATTTTATCTGCAGAGCAGTCACTGATATCATTTTTAGTAAACACTAGAATACTGTCTTTGTAACGACGACCATCCTTTTCACCCGCCGACTTTAGAATAATACTGACATGTTCATTTTTAGGTAATGCATTTAAACCATTACCGTACAAACAAAGTGTCTCTGTTAAAGAGGTTTTCAAGCCTTGATAATAAACACCACGTGCTTTTTCTTGTTCAACTTGTTGAGCTTGTTGCTTCTTCTGTAATTTGTCACTTTTGGCTTTGAATGCTTTTTCGTCCAAAGCAAGTTTAGCTGCTTGTTGATTAAGCGCTGCAAGTTCAGACTTCAGCTCTTTCTTATTTTCGTCATCAGCTCTACGTAATTTATATTCAATATCACGTTTTTCTCGCGCCATATCTCTTAATTCATAAGACAAGTCTCGTTGCTCATCACGCAATTCTCGATAGCCCTCACGATTATGTTCAAACGATTCCATTGCATGCTCATAAGCTTGAGATGCTTCTTCCATGGTGCGGGCAACAGATTTATTCATTTGATTTTCAAATTCAATATCGTTATTCGAACTTCTACTTGGAACCACTGGTGCAATAGGTGCTACGGGGAAATCTGGCATGGCGAAATTAAAATTATAATTCCCCCAGTGATTATTACCTGAGCTCGAATTAATCGTAAAAACTATCCCCTGTCCTTTTAAATAAGTGCTTTCGATACCTGTTATTCTTGACCCTTTTCGGCTTTCTTGAGTACGCACTGACGATTTTATAATATTACTCATAATATCCAGTTGCTTGTGCATTCCGGCATACTGATTATTGTCTGCAGCTGTTACGGTAGTAACAGTTAAAGCAAATAAAGCACAAGGGATAAATGTTGTTAATTTTTTCATGGTCTTACTCCTCTGAAGTCCAACTAACTGGCTTTGTGGTTAAACCTAAGCCGTCTGAATTTAAATTATTTGTATTGTCAGGTTGATAATTAATATTTTGCTTTTGAAGTGATTGATAGTTAATAACACTTTCAAGCTGTTGAAATTTAATTTTATTATCTAATGAGTCATCAGCACGCTGATCGTTTATGTACTGAATAAAATCACCGATATCTTCTTTGCGCTCTTGTCGAGAGGCCCCCATAAGATAACTTGCTAATTGCAGATTGTTATCTTGTTGCTTCACTTTAATATCCGCAGCATAATTTGCGAGTACCACTTGTTGTTCGCTGGCAAATAATTGCAGCTTTTGGTCTACTTTAGCATTCACTAAAGTCTCAATTTCTGCTTGGCTGTAACCTGATCGTTGCTTATCACCAAAGGTCAATAACATGCCGTTATCGTTCATTACAAATTCAACTTTAAACAAGACCAATGCCACTGCAAATACGGAAAAAGCCATCGACATTGCGGGTAATCCTCCCCATTGCCACCATGGAACCTCATCGCTCTCAAAAGCAGCTGCTCTATCCCACTCAGGCACATTTTGCTCAGCTTGTAAGCTTTCTTGGTGTTCAATAGCTATCGCTGTTTTTAACCGTTCTTGCCAAATTTTTTCTTCTTCAGCACTTTCATTACTCCACACTTTTTGGTTTTTCGTCTCTTTAAATGAATCTTCGAGTGAATCTGAACGGTCTAGCCATTTTTCAAAGGCTTGCTCTGATGTTACTTTTTTATCTTCAGACATAATCAAACTCCAAATGATCTTTTAATTTATCTAATCCGCTATATAAACGAGATTTAACCGTATTTACTGAAATGCCTAATTGTTTGGCTATATCGTCAAACGTGCAGTGTTGAAAGAACTTTAATTCAACGACTAACTTTTGATTTAGCGGTAAAGCTTGCAATGCTTTATGCAAAGCCTTTGCTTGTTGTCCTGAAACAGCTTGGTATTCTGGGCATTCATCGCTAGCTTCATCAAATTGTTCTGGTAGGTCATCAAGTGACTGTGTTGGTCTTTTCCGACGATAAAACTCAATACATCTATAATGAGCGATTTTAAACATCCAACCTTTAAAAGGACTATCACCACGAAAAGTTGATAAGTTTCTAAAAACAGCCACAAACACATCTTGCATTAAATCCATTGCATCAGCCGGATGACTCACCATGCGTAAGGTATAGTTATATAAATTTTTCTCATAACGTTTTACTAACGCTACCCAAGCAGACTTTTTACCTTTGAGTGCTTGCTTGACTAATGTTTCATCGCTTCGTTCGAACACAACTATTCCTTTTGTTTTTCAATTGAGATGCTCTTAAATTTGTTGGTTACTATAGAGGTAGTAATAGCGTCGTAAAAAGTTCTAAATGAATAAAAATTAAATCAACAAAATAATTAAACGACTAATTTATAAGAATTTTAAATACAAAATTAACTTTATATTATCGTCCATCGATTTTAAAAAGTCTGACCTTACTGTTTACCATCAGTCATGATTATTTTAATAAACGAGAAATCACTGCTGAAAGCTGATTATATAAAGAATTTCGCATCGACGTTTTTCGCCAAACAACACCAATTTCTCGATAATAATCTCGATCTAGTGGTGCAATGGTTAGTCCTTCATTTTTTCCCACGTCTTTCTTTACCGCCATTTCGGGTAGAAAAGTAAAACCATGATGAAAAGCGGTCATTTGAACCAGTGTTGATAAACTTGATGCCGAAAAAGAATGGATAAGAGATTTATCAGCAAGTTTACACGCCGATAAGGCATGCTCAGTCAGACAATGTTCTGATGATAGTAAAAAAATACTTTGTTCAGGTAAGTGTTGATAACTCGCTGTTTTCTGAAAAGTGTTAACAAGGGCTTGGTCACCCGCCATAAAAAATCGATCTTTCCCAACGACTCTGCAGTGAAAGTTATTAACCGAAATGGGCAATGCTAGAATCAATAGATCAATTTCGCCATTGTTTAGCAGGTTCATTAAATTTTCAGTCGTATCTTCACGCAAAAACAGCGCTAACTCGGGCAACTTTTTTTGGCAGGCTTGCACAAAGTCAGTTAATAGAAAGGGGGCGATAGTTGGAATACAACCAATGCGCACAGTGCCGGTATATTCATTACCTTGTTGTTTTGCAAAACTGACTAATTCGTTCGCCGACACTAACAGTTGCCGCGATTTATTAACAACTTCTATGCCTTGTGTTGTGAAAATAAAAGATTTGCTATCTCTTTCAATTAATTGACAATTCAGCTGTGCTTCTAACTTTAAAATAGCACTACTTAATGTTGATTGGCTAACAAAGCAAGCACTAGCGGCTCGGTGAAAATTTTGTTCTTGGTAGAGGGCAATTAAATAGCGTAAATGTTTAAGGTTTGGTAAAAACATTGGGCGACATCCATATAAATAATAGCGATTAATTTATCACATAATAATTTAAAAAAACGATTGTGATATTATAGCGATTTATATTCCCTTTTTTACCCTAAAAATTTGCACTCTTATTTTATACAGCCTAATTTGCTCACTATTTTTGATCACACTAATTCTTGCCCTTTCGTTAATATTTTGTTACAAACTATAGGTAAATAATAATGATAAAGGAATATAAATGTTAAAAATCATAAATCTGGCATTAGTATTGATATTAATATCCTTCAATAGCCTTGCTAAAACACCTCTTATACCGCTCAAACTCTTTACGCAAATGCCAATGGTATCTAGCCCTTCAATTTCACCTGATGGGAAAAATATTGCTGTTATTCTAAACCAAGGAGAGTTCACTAAAGTAGCTATTACACCTTTTACCGATCGTAGTAACGTCACCGTAATATTACAGCTAGGTTTCGAAAAATATCGAATCGATAGCCTTTCTTGGGCAAATAACGAACGAATACTTGTCTCGGTAACACAGCCTTATATTATTCGAAAGCAAAAATACCGGACAACCCATTTGTATTCAGCCAAAATTGATGGCAGTGATGTTTTTGAAATTCGGAAGAAAAGTAAAAAAAGAACAGCGGTCACTTTCTATTACAATAGCCCTAGGTTATTAAGCCTGCTAGATAATGAACCTAACCATATTCTAGTCAGTATAAACGATCCTCGTGACGGCAATTATTCTTCAGTTTTTAAGGTGAATGTCAATGATGGTAGTTTTGATAAATATTTACCTAACGCTATGCGTATTATCAGTTGGGGGGTAAATAGAACAGGTGAAGTATTGTTGGGTGTTGGTGTTGACAAAAATCCAGATAAAGATATTAGGTATATTTATACCCGCAAAGATTCCAATGCCGACTGGCAATTAGTAAAAACAACAGAAGCTTATAAAACAGATACCTTCAGTGTCATTATGTATGAGCAAGAAAATAATTCCATTATTGTCAAATCAGATTACACCGAAAGTGAAAATGATGTATCTAAAAAATCGTTGTGGCGCTATCACATCGAAAGTGGAAAATTTGAGCTTTTAGGAAGAGCCCCTGAGAATTATGACGTTACTGGTGCGATAATCCGTAACGAAGGTAATAAAAGAGAAGTTATTGGCTACAAATATAATGATGGTTTCGTTCGTTATGTTTATTTTGATAAAGAAAGCGATGCTTTAGCAAGGCAGATCCGCAGCATATTTGCTAAAAAAGATTTACAGGCAAATATTTATGACTGGGATCGTAAAAAAGAGCGCTATATCATCAGCACAATTAGTGATAGTAAAGCCGCTCAATTTTATTTATTTAATCAAAAAACCAATAAGCTATTACCCTGGTATGGAGAATATCCACAATTAAATCAATATACATTATCTAAAGTTCAACCTTTTGAGTTCAAAGCTCAAGATGGCATGGCACTTCATGGGTATTTAACATTACCTAACAATGTTAAGAATCCCCCTATTATCTTGCATCCCCATGGTGGTCCCTACGCGCGCGATTCACAATACTTTGACTCATTCGTGCAAATGTTTGCTAGCCGTGGCTATGCTGTACTACAAGTGAACTTCCGTGGTTCGACGGGATATGGCAACCAATACCAAACCTCTGGATATATGCAGTGGGGCAAAAAGATGCAAACTGATTTACTCGATGCCATGCAATGGGTAAAAGAATCAGGTCAAGCAAATACCGAAAAAGCCTGTATTGTAGGGGCAAGCTATGGTGGCTACGCCGCGTTAGTTGCCGGTTTCCAAACGCCTGATATGTTTAAATGTATTATTAGTATTGCAGGTGTTTCAGATATGGAAGCACAAATTAATCATTGGGAACGCTTTGGTAGCGATGGTTATGTTGATAACGCAGTCAGTAAAGACCCTGACGAGATGAAAAAGGTTTCACCCGTTAATCATGCTAAATTATTTAAAGCCCCGGTACTGCTACTCCATGGTCAATCAGATATTAGAGTAAGTTACTACCAGTCCGAAATGATGTATGACGCGTTAAAAGATGCAGGGAAAAATGTTGAATATGAACTGTTCAAATTTGGTACTCATCATCTAAACGATGCCGCAAATCGTACAAAAGCGATGACGATGATGGAAGCCTTTTTAACTAAGCATTTAAACTGAACAACGTTTAAAGAATCGATGAATGCTAATTCAATTCATCGATTTCTTTAATTATTTCTCAAGATACGGTAAAGTAAAAATATTAATTTATACTATTTATAGGAAGTAACATGTCACAAGCATCAGCACGTCATTTATTAGTAGATACAGAAGAGCAATGTTTAACGCTTAAAACCCAAATCGAAGATGGAGCAGATTTTGCTGTTATAGCCCAAGAGCATTCAAACTGTCCTTCAAAAATGCAAGGTGGCGATTTAGGAACATTCGGTCGTGGCCAGATGGTACCAGAATTTGATGAAGTTGTTTTCACTGCTGACTTAAACACTGTTCAAGGCCCAGTAAAAACACAGTTTGGGTACCATTTATTAGAAGTTACCGCTCGCTCTTAAGGACTAGCTTCTTTAAAAACCGATAAAAGTAAGGTTAATAATGAAACAACTTATAATTTTAATTTTTCTTTTATCGATTTCCAATAACTGCCAAGCTATCGCAATTGATGCGGTTAAATCACATCAAAAAATAATTCACTTTCTTGCGGATAATTCGTTAACTGACCTCAAAATAACTTATCAACAACTAGACCTTGGCGATATTTGTGGCTTTGTGGGTTGTCATTGGCGAAAACTTGTTTCTGTCATCGTTACGTCTAAAAGTGCTAATGCACCATCAACAACTATTGTCGCACTAGTTGAAGGCCTAGTACCGGATAATCAAAATAAGCCTACGGTTACTTTTGTAACACTACAAAATAGCTTACCTAACACACTCGTTTTTATTGATTAACAACAAGGTATAACTCTCGTTATCCCACTTTGTTGTGATTCGACTTCATACCTATTGCTTTTATTTTTAACAATAAAACTCTAAATCACTGATATTTAAAGAAACAAATATTTAGTTACCTTTTATTTACAAAGTAAACCCTCAAGTCGTAAATAATTAATTACACCTTGTACGATTAATTAACCATCAATTTATTGTTAATTATTTGTTATTTTCGTTAAATTAATGCTACGGTTAATTTGTCAGCAAAGACTGGCCAAAATTCCTCAGCACCCTAGGATGACAACTAAATCAATGGAATGAGGGAGGAAAATAAAAACAACGCTTGGCTTTTAATCTGAGCATAAAATTAAGTTAAATTAGGAACACCTAATGAAAAATAATAATAAAATATCTCAACTCTCATTCCTTATTGGTGCAGCACTTACCGCTTCAGCAATGAATGCAACCGCTGTAGAAATGAACTCAAGCTCAATGTTAGAAGAAACAAATACAGGTACTCCTGTAATTGCGCCTGTGACGACTACAGGTCCAGAGATTGTAAATTCTCTTGTTGGTACTAAAAACCCTGCTGCTCAAGCATTCAAAAGCATGATAACCAACCAGAGTTCATACGGTTCTCTGGGCAATGAGAACTTCAATGTTCGACGCCAATGGACTGATGAATTAGGTAAAACTCATACACATTTTGATCAAACTATTAATGGTCTGAAAGTTTATGGTACGAGTATGATCATGCACACAAATTCACCTATCAGTGCGTTTAGCATGACAAATGCAGCCGCAAGCGTGTATAGCGTTACAGGTACACTTGCGACAACTTCATCTCCTTTGTTCTCTATGATGAGCAATGCAAGTGTAATAAAAAATGACTCAGCTCAAGCGGTAGTCGCCGCCGAAAGTATGGGTAATATTTTAAATACTCCAGAGCTTGCTTACATATATTTACCACTTTTAGAAGAAACTAAACTCGCTTATAGACTTGAAGTCTCATGGGATAATGGCGGTGAAGATTTTGGTCGTGACTATGTTTATTTTGATGCTGATACAGCTGAAATATTAACAAGAGAACCACAAATACATTCAGCTAAAAACTGGAGAACTTATACCTTAAATGGCGGTTCGGCAAATTCGGCTCCTGGTACATTGTTGTGTACAAACACGCAAAATTGTGGAGGTAATGCAGCGGCACAGCGTGCTCATGATGGTGCGTCAAAAGTCTATGATTATTATCAGAGTAAATTTGGCCGTGATAGCCTTGATAACAATGGTATGACCTTAATTTCGAGTGTAGATTTAGGCGTACAGAATGCATACTGGACTGGATCACAAATGATGTATGGCCAAGCCTCAAGTGGTATGAACGACTTTACCAGTGATTTCGATATTATCGGTCATGAATTAACGCATGGTGTTACTGATAAAACAGCAAATCTCATTTATGCCAATGCATCAGGAGCATTAAACGAAGCGTGGTCAGACATTTTAGGTCTTTCTGCAGAGTCATATAAAAATGGCACAACAAGCTCTACTTGGTTATTAGGTGACGGCTTATATAACACCGCAGGTAAAGCTTTACGTTATATGGACAACCCAACTAAAGACAATTACTCAAAAGATTGGTATCCAGAGCGTATTCCTTTCGTCAGTAACCCAAGTAACAGTAATGACCAAGGCGGCGTTCATGGTAACTCTGGTATTGCTAACTTAGCTTATGTGTTGTTAGTCGATGGTGGTACTCATCCACGTAATAAATCAACAGCAGTCGTTCCAAGTATTGGTATGGCAAAAGCAGAGAAAATTTTCTATCGTGCGCTGGTGACTTACATGAATCAAAACACTAACTTTGCTGGTGCACGTTCAGCAACCGCACAAGCCGCACAAGATCTATACGGTACTACTGAAAAAACAGCTGTAGAAACGGCTTGGTGTGCTGTAGGCGTTGGAAGTTGTCCTGATACAGGAACACCTCCTACCGGTAATGTATTAACAAATGGTGTTGCTGAAACTAACCTGAGCGCATCAACCAATACAGATGTTGTTTATACAATGGAAGTACCGACTGGCGCGACTGACATCAACTTTGTGATGAGTGGTGGTTCTGGTGATGCTGATATGTATGTAAAGTTTGGCTCAGCCCCTACGGATTCAACCTATGACTGTCGCCCTTATGTTGGTGGAAATAATGAGTCTTGTGCAGGTACCTCTACTGGCGGTACTTACTATATTCGCATAAAAGCTTATTCGGCCTTTTCAGGTTTAAGTCTAACCGGTAGTTTTACGGGTGGCTCTACCGGTGGAAATCCAGCGATTAATGGTTCAGAGTCAAATGTTGCTGTATCACAGGGACAATGGAAACGTTTCACTCAAGTGTTACCAGCCGGTTATGCCGATATGACCATTAGTCTTTCAGGTGGTTCGGGTGATGCTGATTTATACATTCGCCGAGGAGCACAATCAACTTCATCTACCTATGATTGTCGCCCATATAAAAATGGTAACAACGAAAGCTGTAGTTTTACAAACCCAGCGGCAGGTACTTGGTACATAGATATTTTTGGATATAGTGCGGCTTCAGGTATGACGCTTACACTTCAAGCAAACCCTTAATTTATTCTAAAGTAAGCTATTTTAAATAAATTAAGAAAGTAAGTTAATTAAAGCTGGTCGGTAGATACTGACTAGCTTTTTTTTATGCGTTTTTTAAATTTTTCAAAACGAAGCGCTAATAACGTAATACTAATAAATAGATAAATGCTTGGTTCAATAATGTCGGATTTCACCGACCAGTAAAAATGAATACCAACAAAGATAACCGCTAAATAAACCCAATTATGTAGCTTTTGCCAATTTTTACCCATGCGTTTTTTCAGTGCAGAAATTGATGTTATTGCTAACGTCAGTAAAATTAAAAGTCCTGCCATACCAATGGTAATATAAGGTCGATCAATAATTTCATTCAAAAATAGTAACCAATCAAACTGAACTTCAAAGACCAAAAAGTTAGTTAAGTGAAGTAGTGCATAAGTAAAACTATATAAGCCGACTAATCGGCGAACTTTTACTAATAATGAAATTTTAAAGCGCTTACTGATAGGAGTTATTACCAAACTTAATAACAATAAATTAAAAGCGCCGATCCCGGTAAAATGAATAATGGCCTCAACCGGATCAGCACCTAATTGGTCAGTAAAAGCTAAGTAATATGCATTGACTAACGGCAATAAGGCCGCAAGGTGAATAAATAATTTGAAGAAAAAAACGTTATATTTCATGAGGCTAATAATGACTTAATCAGTTAATAGAGATGATGTATTCATAGCTAAACACTCATCCCTGACCGTTTAAAAAAGGCTTTAGAAGTTTTTTCGTAAGTCGAGATCTCTATACATCTCAGCAACTTCTCCTCCATAACCGTTGAAAGGTAAAGTATCAATACGGTTACGAGCAAATAAACCACCAGAAGTAATTCTTCGCTCACTGGCTTGACTCCATCGAGGGTGGTCAACGTTAGGATTAACATTAGCATAAAAACCATATTCGCTGGGCGCCAAAATATTCCATGTAGATGCGGGGGGATGTTCAACAAATTTTATTGCAACAATCGATTTGATACTTTTAAAACCATACTTCCAAGGTACAACTAAACGAATAGGCGCCCCATTTTGGGCAGGTAAAGTTTTCCCATATAAACCGACACTCATCAGTGCTAGTGGGTTCATAGCCTCGTCAATACGTAGGCCTTCAACATAAGGGTAGTCAACACCACCACCAAGTCGTCTACTTGCTTGTCCTGGCATTTGTTCTGGGTCGTATAAGGTTTCAAAAGCAACATATTTAGCACGAGAGTTTGGCTGCGCTTTTTTTAATAGCGTTGCTAATTCAAAACCAACCCAAGGGATAACCATTGACCAAGCTTCTACACATCTTAGACGATAGATACGTTCTTCAAGCACAAAACTTTTTGTTAACGCATCTAAATCTAACGTATAAGGTTTGTCACATTCACCACTAATGGTTAACTTCCAAGGATTAACGTTAAAACTTTGTGCGTTGTTGACTGGATCACTTTTATTTGTCCCAAATTCGTAAAAGTTATTATGACTCGTCACTTTAGCTTCAGGTGTGAGTACTTGTGCGTTGTTAGTGCTGTTAGCTGTAAAATTCAGGGGATAACGCTGAAAAGTTTGTGTGGGTTCTGATGAGAAAAAATCTAAGCCTTTACCATGAACAACACTCGGTATAGCAGAGGCGATTAATGTTCCTGCGCCAATAAATCCCATTTTCTTAACAAGCTGTCTGCGTTGTAAGTAAACACTTTCATCGGTAACTTGATGTTCTTTAAGCGAGGATTTTGCAGGCGATTTAATTAACATAGGTCTACTTCTCGGGTTATTAATTGTCTAACGATAAACTAATAGACCCGAAAGATAGAGAATTACTTCATTATTTATAAATAAATATGATTAACCATAAAATTAACGAGCAAATTGTTGCAAGTAATTAATAACATCTTTAGATTCATACAACCAAGTCACCTTTTCGTTTTTATCTGTTATTTTCAAACAAGGTACTGTGCGCTTACCTCCTTCTTTGATTAACTCTTCACGATAATTTTCGTTTTGATTAATATTACGTAATTCAATATTTAAACCATCACGTTTCATTGAACGACGAACTTTTACACAAAAAGGACATGCGGGTAATTGATATAAACTTAAATGTTTTGTGCTCGTATCAATCTCAGTTTGTAATTCAGGGGTTCGTTGCGGACCACTTGGTGAAAAGATGAAATTCAATAATAAAATAATACGACCAATAATCCAGCGAACAATAAACATAAAACAACTTCTCTTTAGTTATAAAAATAATACACGAGACTGCTTCAATACAGCCCCCTCAATTTGTGCCAGTTTAACATAATTGCTTTGTTATACTTATTTTCATTTGTGCAAACACGCCAGCTACCACATCATATCATCAGGAATTTGATAATCAGCATAGGGATCGTCAGCTGCGACCTCATCACTTTCAACTTTATCATTTTGTACCAAGATAACGCTTGGGTCTAAAGTGGCTAATTTTGCAGCCGTTTCAGCCGTAACAAGGTAACTCTGATCCACTAAACCACAAACCGCTAAACGTCCGTTCACTAGAGCTCTATGGGTAACCGCATTTACAAAAAGTTTTTTAATTTTACTATTAAAGGTAAAGTTATACTCCGTTTCACCGTTAACATTTTTAATATGGTGGTGCTCAAGTATTTGTTGAATACGTAACGTTTTTTCTTTATTAGCAAGCTGTTGTTTTTTTTCTTCATTAAGGGCAGCGTCTTTTGCTAACTTTTCTTTCTGAGCTTTCGCTAAATCTTGCTTTACTTGGTCTTGCAAACTGTCATCTTTTGCAACACCACTGCGTTTTTGTTTATTTGTTTTACGTTGACTTGTATTGGCTTGTCGCGCTTTTTGCTTAGTTGTTAAGCCTGCTTTTAATAGCTGATCTTGTAAAGATGCCATAAAAACTCCTGAATTAAGTTTATCGATAATAATTGTCGCTATTCTATCGGTAAAAATACTAATAAAAAAGCATGTGTTCTTTTCTTTATTTATAAACCCATAATAATGTTCTATCATTGAATGTTAACTTTATAAATAATAAGGTAATCTAGCACAACTAAATATCCTAAAAACTTCACACTATGAATAAAATAAAACACATATTAATTGGTTTCTTGCTGATCTTATTTTTAGTCATTGCAAGTTTAGGTACATGGATTTACAGCCAAATTGATAGTGCTTTGCCTGTTCTTGAAGGGAAAAGAACGTTACTGGGATTAAGTGATACCGCCGTAGTTGAACGAGATAGTCAGGGCATTGTAACGATAAAAGCTAAGAAGCGTAATGATGTTGCCGTTGCTACTGGTTTTATACACGCCCAAGAACGCTTTTTTCAGATGGATTTACTGCGCCGAAATTCTGCTGGTGAACTCGCTAGCTTATTTGGTGAGAAAGCATTACCCCATGATAAAAAAATTCGCCGCCATCGTTTTCGTGAACGTGCGCGTGTCATAGTATCTCAACTTCCCGATAAAGATTTAGCCTTACTAAAAGCATATACTCGTGGCGTTAATCAAGGCATAAATAATTTAAAGTCACCTCCTTTTGAATACTTACTCTTACAACAAGCGCCAGTGTCATGGCAAGAAGAAGATACTATATTAACGGTATTAAGTATGTACATGGACTTACAATATGCCGCGGGCGATCGTGAAAGAACATTAGGTAATATAAAAAATAGCCTCGGTAAAGACGTCTTTGAGTTTCTGAATCCCAAAGGAAGCATTTGGGATGCCGCTATCGATGGCACTCACTATCCTTCAAGTGCCATGCCCACACGTGCATGGCCTTCGGCCTCAGCAGAGCAGAAAACGCTTATATCTGCATCCTCAATTTCTGAGCAAGACCAAAATACCGGTTCTGCTAACAATAACTATCAAGGTGAGGAATTCCCTGGGTCAAATAACTGGGCCGTTTCGGGGAAACTCAGTGCAACAGGCAGTGCCATTGTCGCTAACGATATGCATTTAGGTATACGCGTACCTAACACTTGGTTTCGGGCAACCTTTAAATATGAAAGTGATGATAATAAAAGTATAAAAGTAACGGGGCTTACATTGCCTGGAACGCCTAATATAATTGCGGGTAGCAACGGTAATATTGCTTGGGGTTTTACCAATAGTTATGGTGATTGGAGTGATATTATTATTCTCGATACTAATGCTGATCAAAGTCAGTATTTAACGCCAACAGGTTATCGAGACTTTACTGAACATAAACATGTTATCGCTATCAAAGATCAAGACGCACAAGAACTTATTGTAAAAGAAACAATTTGGGGCCCCGTTATAGGCTCGAACAGTAATCAGCAATTATTAGCTTATCGTTGGGTTGCTCATGATGTGCAAGCCGTGAATCTACACCACACCCAACTCGAGTTAGCAACGAGTGTTGACGAAGCTTTTATTATTGCTAGCAAAGCCGGTATTCCGGCACAAAATTTAGTGGTTGGTGACAAAGCAGGGAATATTGGCTGGACAATTATGGGGCCTATCCCCAAAAAGTCGACCCAGTTTGGCGAAACACCAACACACTGGGCTGATGGTAAAAACAACTGGCAAGGTTATTTAGATAGCGAACAATATCCCCGTATTAAAAACCCTGAAAACAATCGTTTGTGGACCGCTAACACCCGTGTTGTCGGCGGTACAATGTTAGATAAACTGGGTAACGGTGGTTATGCTTTAGGCGCGCGAGCACAGCAAATAAGAGAGCGTTTACTCACTAAAGATGTTTTCTCAGAACCTGACTTACTTGATATTGCGCTTGATGACCGTGCAATTTTCTTGAAGCGTTGGCAGGACTTTTTACTTAAAAAAGTACTAACGCCTCAAGCCATTGTTCAGCACCCCCGTTGGCAAGCGGTGAAAGAAATTGTTGATACTGACCCATTATGTGCTTGCATTGATTCAGTTGCTTATCGATTGGTGAATAATTTCCGATTGAATGTACGTAATGACGTGTTCAGTTTACTTAATAAAAATTTATCTCACGTAGACGGTAGCTATTCTTTTCGCACTATTCGCCACCAAATTGAAACACCTCTTTGGCAAATGATTAATGACCAGCCGAAGAATTTCTTATGGTTACCAGAAAATAGTTGGCAGGAAGTTTTTGAACAGGCATTAACCACTACATTAGCTGATATGACGAAAGACCAGCCATTAGCGAGTGCGACTTGGGGGCAACAAAACACCAGTAAAATACAACACCCACTCAGTAAAGCAGTACCGCTTATTGGCCATTGGTTGGATATGCAGCCTATACAATTGCCCGGTGACAGCTATATGCCGCGCGTACAAGGAAAAACCTTTGGTGCATCGCAACGCATGGTCGTTTCACCTGGCCATGAATCGTCTGGAATATTGCATATGCCTACCAGTCAATCAGGCCACCCATGGAGTCCCTACTACGGTTTAGGTCATGAAGATTGGGTACAAGGTAAACCATCACCCTTTTTACCTGGTGAAACAAAATATACATTAACGCTATTAAGCTATTAAGTGGAACGATTAAACAGTTTGATAAGCCTTAGCACTAAAACTAAAATCAATCATAAAAAGAGGAACGTATGACTATTCTAATTTGGTGTTTATTTGCTGCCACCCTATTACCCTATTTAGCGAAAGCTCCCGTGGCTATCGCGATGAATAAACTCGGTGGTTACGACAATAATCACCCTCGCGCTCAACAAACACAATTAACCGGCTTTGGTGCACGTGCACTTGCGGCTCATCAAAACGCTTTTGAATCGCTAATAATCTTTATACCTGCGGTTTTATTAGCGATTGCAACCAACACAATAACAGATAGTATTACGGTATTAGCTATCACCCATGTTATTGCACGTGTTGCCTACAACATATTTTATTTATTAAATATTGGACTTATACGTTCTATTGTTTGGGGCATAGCAACCGTGTCATCTTTTGCTATTATTTGGCAATGCATTCCTTAAGAGTAAAAATCTATTTCTAATATAGATTTTTTTAATACAAGCCTTTGGTAATAAAGGCTTGAACAATTTCTTTCCCCTATATACAGTAATGTCATATATCCTGACTAACGTCCTGTTTTAGTCGCCTTCATGATTTTTATTTACTAAAACATCAGGATTCTTTATTTTTAACCATTTTCTTGAAATAACAAAATATAGGGTGAAGTGCTGTGAGCGAAGAATTAGATCTGAATAAAATCCGCGAAAAAATAACCCAGTTAGATCAACAGTTATTGGAATTATTTGCGCAACGCCGTTCACTCACGCTCAATGTGGCGAAAAGCAAAGCTCATCAAATTCGCCCTGTTCGCGACCAACAACGTGAGCAAGAATTACTGATACGTTTGATTAACCAAGGTAAGGTACTGGGTTTAGACGCTCACTATGTGACGAGTGTTTATCAAACCATTATTGAAGATTCAGTATTAAATCAACAAGCCTATTTACAAACCTTAGCAAACCCAAATATTCAGGTACCTACGGTTAGTGTCGCTTTTTTAGGAGACAAAGGTTCTTACAGTTACTTAGCCAGTCATCGCTATTTTTCACGTCGTGCGGCAAAAATCAATGAATACGGCTGCCAAAGTTTCAACGAGATTATGCAGCAAGTAGAATCTGGTCATGTAGACTATGGCATGCTTCCGATTGAAAATACCAGTTCAGGTAGTATTAACGAAGTTTACGATGCACTGCAGCACACTAACTTGTCAATTGTTGGTGAAATAACCCAACCTATCGAGCATTGTTTATTAACCGCAGTAACGACCGAGCTCAATAAAATAAAAACGATTTATGCACACGGACAGCCTTTTACCCAATGTAGTAATTTTCTTGATAAACAAAAGAATATTCGCATCGAATATTGTGACAGTACCGCTGATGCCATGGCGAGAGCTTATGAATTACAAGACCCTACAGTGGCGGTTATTGGCAGTGAGGAAGGTGGTCACCTCTATAAGCTTCATGCTTTGGAGAAGTCGATTGCAAATCAAACAGAAAACCACAGTCGCTTTATTTTAGTCGCCCGTAAGCCTATCGATGTTGCAGAACAAATTCCTGCAAAAACAGCGTTAATTTTGGCTACAGGACAAAAAGCCGGTGCGTTGGTAGATTGTCTTATTATCTTAAAAGCAAAAGGCATCAACATGTGCAAGCTTGAGTCTAGACCGATTCAAGGACGCCCATGGGAAGAAATGTTCTATATTGATGTGGAAGCCAATGTAAAAAGTGCGGTATTACAAGAAGCGATAAATGAAATAACGACAATTACTAACTTCATTAAAATTTTAGGCTGTTATCCTATCGAGCATATTAGCCCAACCAGTGTGCCAAGTAGCGCAATAAACGCTTAGTCTTTATCGATTAATATTGACGTTATTGCCTTTGATAATATCTCTACATCTGCAAAAACAACCTTATCGACCTCGTCAAAAATACAGGTCGGTAAGGCTTTAGTTTTAAGCGCTATTTAATAACGCTTTAAGAGCTGCACGATAACATCGAACAACCTGCTTTATTTCTCGCCCACTCAGGACGCTTTTCACTGTAATGATGAAACGCTATTTGTTCATCGTAAGGTTTTTCCAGAACCTTTTGTAATTCGTGTAACTTGCTATAATCCCCTTGTTCTGCAAGCTCAATGGCTTGTTGTGCTAAATAATTACGCAAGACATATTTAGGGTTCACTTTATTCATCGCCGCTTTTCTTTGCTCTGCTGTTTTTCCGTCTTGCTGAATTCGATGAGCGTAGCTTTCTAACCATAAAGAAAAACGTGATTGATGATCTATCGTCAACTGCTCCTCTAGATAGAAACAATCGGCAAAATGATTAAAATTATTTTCTTTCACTTTTTCGTTATAACTAAAATCAGCCAATAAACGATAAAAAATAGTCATGTCTGTTTCTATATCACCCAATAAGATTTCAAGTGCTAAAAACAATTCAGTATCCGCTTTATGGTTTATAGCTTCGCTCGTAATACCTAGTTTGTTCGACATCATTGCATGCCATTGTTGTTGATACGTTTTGCTGTAATTATTTAATATGGTTTCTAGTGGTGCAGATTCTGCTATCAACGGATAGATAGCGTTCGCTAATTGAAATAAGTTCCATTGCGAAATTTCCCCCTGTTTGCCAAAACGGTATCGCTTACCTTGAGCATCTGTCGTATTGGGTGTCCAAGACAAATCAAAATTATCAATCCAACCATAAGGTCCATAATCAATGGTTTCACCGATTAAGGACATATTATCGGTATTCATTACCCCATGAACAAAGCCCACCCGCATCCAATCCACCATCAGTCGACAAGTACGTTGAGCAATTTCCTCAAACCACGCTAAATAACGTTGAATAGGGTCGTCAGCGTATTCATTTAATAATTCAGGAAAGTCCCGTTTAATTGAATAATCAACGAGCTGCTTTAACAATGCTTTATCTTTACGATAAGCTGGTAGTTCAATACTACCAAAACGCATAAATGAAGAAGACACCCTACAAACAACAGCGCCTAATTCAGCTTTCGCATTACCGTTATAAAACATATCTCGAACGACGCTATCACCCGTTAACGATAAACTCAGCGCTCGGGTTGTAGGAATACCTAGATGAAACATCGCTTCTGAACATAAGAACTCTCGTACTGATGAGCGCAAGACCGCTAAGCCGTCAGCTGTTCGTGAAAAGGGTGTTGGCCCAGCACCTTTTAGCTGGAGTACTTTATGGCCATATGATGGGGTATTTACTTCAGCTAAATTAATCGCTCGGCCATCGCCTAATTGTCCAGCCCAGTGTCCAAACTGATGCCCGCCATAGCACATCGCATAAGGTGAAAATTCTTCGGGAACAATATTACCGGTAAACAATTGTAAAAATTCATCACTCTTTAGTTGTTCTGTACTTAAGCCCAACATTGCAGCAGCATCACGACTACTGGCGATCAATTGAGGATTTGATGTTCTTTTAGGGGTTACCCAGGAGAAAGCAGCAGAATGCACTTGGTGTGGAAAAATAGATTCTTCTAAATCTTTAGGTAATTGAGAAGAAAATTTATTTTCAATATTAAAATCTAGATAAGACAAAATAAGCGACTAATTGGAGAATAGAATTGAGTAGGAAGTATTCACTGTCAGTTTGCATTTTGCAATATGCATTTAAAACAAAAAACTGATAAGAGCTGAATACGCCCCATAAAAAATTCAGCGAGCGTACTATAACAAAGCTTTCGACAGCCTGGCTTTAAAAGTGCTATGGCATGATTGACAACCGGTAATTAACTTTTGATATTCGGCTATCACAACAACCATATTTTTATCCTTTGCTGCTTGCTGAATTTTCATCGCACCTCTGTGTACAATGTGATCCAACCCTTTGAATGTTGCAATATCATCACCTAAGGCCTTCATCAATTTTTTCCTTTGTGACATTGCCGGTTTTGGATGATTAATAATATTCTCTGTCGCATCGTTAATAAGCGTAAAGTCTTCTAAAATAATACCTTGTGTAATCATCTTAGTTTCAGATAACAAACCTTGCATAATATGTTTAAATGTTACCAAGCTGTTTTTATCGATATTTTGTTGGTAATGCTGTGCGTTCGCTGAAGCACCAACGAAAAAAGCTATCACAACACTGGTAATAATAATTTTTTTTTGTATTTTATACATGGTAACTCTTATTTTATCAGTAAGGTAAATTAGTAAACTAAGGTTAATAAAGGGATTAAGTCATATGACAATAATCGCTTTAACGTTAACCAAACAGGAAACAATCATTAATACTCGCATAAGAACACCCAATTTACGCCAAAAATATTAAAGCGCTTTAGCTTATTTTAGTTTCACGGTAAAATAGCGGCAAATTTTAGCGCCCAATTAGGCTTTATCTTGCAAACATTAGCCCAGCTCAATTCCGGTAAACATTCAGATATAACGCATTTAACCCTCAGTGAGAATTTAACTGAATTTCCAATGGAAATATTCTCATTAGCGAACTCGCTTGAAGTCTTAGATTTAGCTAATAACCAATTAACCACTTTACCTGATCAGTTATCTTCATTAAAAAAACTTAAAATATTATTTTTAACAAATAATAATTTTGAAACTATTCCGGCTGTATTAGCAGCCTGCCCGCAACTAGAAATGATCAGCTTTAAATCCAATAAATTAACGTCTATCGATGAAGACGTACTGCCTATAAGAACACGTTGGTTGATCTTAACGGATAATAAAATAGCCAGATTACCCAACTCAATGGGTGGGTTAACACGTTTACAAAAGTTTGCGTTTGCCGGCAATCAATTACAGCAATTACCCGAGACCATGGAAAACTGTAAAAACCTAGAATTAATACGACTTTCTGCTAATCAATTATCAATGCTACCAAATTGGCTATTTCAATTACCAAAATTAGCCTGGCTAGCGTTCTCAGGGAATAATTTCCGCAATGCCTCCCCACAAATAACCGCTAATATGATCAGTGTTTCACGAGAAGACTTTGAGTTAAAGCACAAGTTAGGTGAAGGCGCTTCGGGAGTTATTCATCAAGCAACGTGGCTAAAGAAACCATCAACCATTAATTCAAATAACGATATCGCAGTGAAATTGTTCAAGGGAGAAATAACTAGCGACGGCTACCCAATTGATGAATTAAATAACTGTTTACAAGCTGGCGAACATAAAAGCTTAATAAAAGTCATTGCTAAAATCATGTCAAAGGAACAACTCGCGTTAGTCATGGAGTTAATTCCAGCCAGCTTTTATAATTTAGGTTTACCCCCATCATTAAAAACCTGTACTCGAGATACGTTCCCTAACGAGGGAGTATTAGAAGTAAAAAATATTACAAAGATTGCGCTTAATATGGCTGATACATTGCGTCACTTACATGCGAATAACATTAGCCACGGTGATATTTATGCTCACAATACGATGGTTGATGAAAACGCAAATATGCTGTTTGGTGACTTTGGTGCGGCTTCAAATCTGCAGGTACTCCCCAAAGGCCAACAAGTGGCAATGCAAGCGATTGAAGTAAGAGCTTTTGGCTGCTTATTAGACGATTTATTACCTTTGTGCCACCACTCAAAAATAACTGAGCAATATAAAGCGCTGGCAACAATAAAAGACAACTGTATGCAAAAAGATCTCTTTAAAAGACCAACATTTTCCAGAATTGTAGAACAATTAAAATCGCTGGCTTAAAGGTTTTTTTATAATCATAAATTCCATTTTAATCGCTACTTTTAGTGGCGATTATTTAGCAGTGAACCTTATTTACTAACTTCTACTGCACATATTAAACAGATTGAATGACGTTATTTTCATGAGACAATAAGGCGATAAATTCCTGCTGAGGCAAAGGCTTTGACCAAAGATAACCTTGACCAACTTCACAGCCTAATTGGGTGAGCAACTTGGCTGTTTCTGTATCTTCAATACCCTCAGCAATGTTGGTAATATTCAAACTTTTGCTCATTTCTATAATCGCTTTAACGATTTGTAGCTCATTACTTGAATGACGAATATTCATCACAAATGACCGATCAAGTTTAATACTGCTGACATTAAATTTTGTCAAATACCCCAAGTTTGAGTAACCTGTGCCAAAATCATCAATAGAAAATGAGAGACCAAAAGCAGATAACTCGTTAATTTGCTTTTGAATATGATTTATATCTTCCATTAACATAGACTCAGTCAACTCTAGCTCTAAAAAGTGTGCTGATAACTTCGCTTGATGTAAAATACTCATGGTATATGTCACAAGATTACCGCGCTTAAAATCAGCTGCTGATAAATTTACCGCCACGCATAGCTTATTAAAGCCTAGTTCATGCCAATGCTTACAAGCATTAACAGAGTGTTCGATAACCCAGTGAGTAATATCAGAAATCACTCCAACCTGCTCCGCTAAAGGAATAAATACCGTTGGTGGTATAAAGCCATGTTCTGGGCTATTCCAACGAATTAAGGCTTCTGCACCAATAATTTGTCCTGTTGCTAAATCAACTTTTGGTTGAAAATGTAAAACAAATTCGTTATTTACCGTAGCATTTCTTAATGACTTAGTTAGCTGTAATTTTTCTTGCTCTTTAGTGGCCATCACCTGATCAAAGAAACTTAAATTAGCTTTATTGCCTTCATCTTTAGTATGCATTGCAAGGTATGAATTGTGCCTAAGCTCTTCCATAGAACTACCATCAAAAGGCGCTAACGCTATACCTATGATAGGATTAAACACAATATCGAAATGTTCGACATGAAAGGTTTGCGAGCAAACTTGATACATTTTTTCAGCAAACTGGTTGATTCCCCGATGATCAGGTGAGTGCCTTAAAATAACAAATTGATTTTGTTGGAATCGATAAATAACGGTCTTATCATTTGCATAACCTGTCAGTTTATTAGCCAGTAACTTTAATGTTTTATTACAAACGCTATGACTGTAATTCATCTTAATTAAATCTTGATTACTAATATTTAAGGTGATGAAAGCTAAGATATGGCTAGATGATTTTTGTTGCTGTAGTATTTCATCAAGGTCTACTTTACAAACATTTTCATTGGGTAACCGTGTTAACGGGTCATAACCACTTCGTTTTATTAAACGACTGATTGATAATTCAAGTGACGCATTTTTATCTAAAATATTTTTAAACCTTTTTTTTATATCGGCAAAAACATAAAAAACACCAACCGAAAAAAATACTAACATTATAATGTAGCTAAACATTCGATCCCATAAAGGTAGTGTTTCAAAAAGGTGTGCTCCCGCCAATAAGCCTTGATTATGCGCAAAAGCAAAAAAGCACAACGCACTAATAAGGTAGACAAAAAGAGAAATAAAAATCAATTTACCTGATAAGATAGCCGCCAGCATAAGTAAGCAAGGAAAAGCTAATATACTGGTATCAAAAATGCCATTTCCTATCCAGCAAGCGTAGGTAATAAACACCGCCACTGACCACAACACCATGCCTGAAATAACACTGTAAGTATCGGCAGAAGCCCATAAGAAGAAAAGGATGAACATGATAACTGACAAAGACATCGCCAAAGCCAAAGCCGAAAATCGATTAAAAAACAGCTCACTCATCAATAGTAAGACCGCAATGGTAATCAATGCCTTGAGTGTTAATTGAAGTTGAAGGACCTTTGTATACCCTGAGGATAATGTAATCGAAGAGTGCGTCACTTTATTATTGTTTATTTTCATTGACGTTTACTGTCATTTTCTATATTGGCGGGATCATGAGTAAAGGCCAAATGAAGGTCATTGTTAGTCAACTTTTCTTTTTTTACTTGATACATCGCTTTGTCAGCTGATCTAATTAACTCTAATAATTCCACTTGATCATCGGGGTAAAAACTCACCCCCATACTTGCCGTGACAAAAACACTCTGATCGTATTGTGAAAGATAATATGGCTTACTTAATTTAGCCGCTAATTTAGCACATACTTTGATCACTTCTTCCCTCGAAGTATTGGGTAAAATAATGACAAATTCATCCCCTCCCCAACGCGATAATACATCAGCTTTCCTCAAAATTTTAAGAAGTTGGCTTGAAACATGAATTAGTAATTCATCTCCAGAATCATGACCAAAAACATCATTAATGGGTTTAAAGTCATTTAAATCCATCATGATTAAAGCAAAAGGACTATGGCTTTCTGTTAATTGCCTAAGATGTTGCTCTGCCGCCTGGCGATTAAGTAAATGAGTTAAGCCATCATAATTAGCTTTTTGATCAAGCAATGATATTTTATACTTACTTTTAGAAATATCATGTAAAGTTATTTGATAGCTCTCTAGAAAATCATCAGTGATCAACCGTGTTACTAGCACCTGTACCCAAATTTTATCATCTTGATACGAGATCAACTCTAGCTCTGCAGCGGCTGACTCGTTATTAGCAAAAGCAATTAATATCTGTTCATGCAGTACTTTTTTCTTAATAAAGAGATCTTCCAAGTATTGGCCATAATTTTTTTTCAAAGATAAATTAAGCTTATCAATTAACTTTTCAAAAGCCTCATTATAGAGCAGTATGTCGCCCTGTGGCGCAACTAACACAATAGCAGAAGTCGCATTTTCAAAGAGCATTCTAAATTTTGACTCAAGTACTTGAACCTCATTTCTAAGACTTTTCTCTCTGAGCATCTGTTGCTCGGCCTTCGCTAATAAGTCATTTACATCATCCGTCAGTTGGCCAATTTCACTTTGTTGATGTGAATGAGGTTTTTTTATTCGCTCGCTAGTGCCAGGTCTTATTAAATGAAGCGCTTTACCAATGTTTAAAATAGGCTGGGTAATAACATAATAAGTCACTAAAATTGAAATAATAGTAATAATTAAAGCCTCAATAGCCACAACAAAGGTATTAGTTGCACTTATTTTATTCGCTTTGGCTGCAAGGTAACTGTCATTGATTTTAACAAACAGCACGCCGACTTTATTATCTTTTTGAAAAGGCGAGAATAAATCAAACGCGACTGAAGCTGTAGACTTTTGATAGTTTTCACTTTCCACGCGTAATGTCTCTGTTTGAATAGCTGCGGCTGTAACAATATCATTACTAATCAATCCATTAACAACTTCCTCAGCAAGGCCTTTATCATTCAAGTAACTAGCAATTGAAGCGGTAGGAGAAACTGTACTATAGAGTTGTTTAATACTTTGCTTACCCAGTTCCTGTTCGTTGACAAACGTAAATCGGGAGAAAAGTTGGGTGGTAATAAGCCCAACAATGACGGCTGTAAAGACAATGACGATTGCCAATCGAATAACTAAACCTGATTTATTCATTTAAAATATAAACAACCTTTAAATCTTTTGTGATGAGTGACTGTGGCACATAACCAATAGCTTGCTTATTAGCGGTGATAAAGGCAATTAAATCGTTTTCATTTGATTTGAACACTGCCATTCGTTTTCTACCGGTAAAACGTAATCTTGACCAATAAGCGTTAACTCGTGACAAGGGCATTCCAACAAGATTTTGATAAAATTCAACTTTAATCTGATGATCACTATTAAGTTCAACGGGTATCGCCTTAATATCATTAGGAAAAGCCACATATTTACCCATAAACAAATCAATAAGTTCTGAGCGAGATAATTGCTCAACTGGATTGTCCTTATTAACCACCACCACCAATGGCTCTTTAGCTGAAACAGGCTCAATAAATAATGCCAGTAAGAGTATGACAAAGACTTGCTTAATATGACTCATCAGAAAACCATGCTCAATGTTAATAGAAAGGTATTAACTCTTTCTTTTGAATTATGCTCACTCGCTTTATTTAACCATAATACACTACCCGTTTCGTCAACTTGTGTGTGGTTCCATTGCAATGAAGATGCAATATCGTTGGTAATATCGCAACGCCAGCCCAAAGAGATAGTTTGCTGATTTGCCGAATAAAAGTTCATTAACATCGTTGTACCTTGAATAAGTTCATTCAAGGCAACTTCATTAACGTTAGGCTCATTAAAAACATAATTTTTGGAATCAGTAAAAGCATAAATACCATAAAATTGATGAGCATTAAGTTGGTATGACAAAGCGGCATAGCCACTGGTTATTTTAGGAATGACATCACTTTTTGAATTGATTTGTGAAACTTCAGCAGAAGCTAACCAATTATGCCACTGGTATTGACCACTTATCGAAAAGTAGCTTACTTTCTCACTCTTAAGTAATAATGACTGAGCAAAGCTTTGTGAATTAGGCCATAAGAAATCAGGGATTTGGCTAATATTTTCAGCTAAATAGATATTAGATAAAGGCTCATTGGCAATATTAACTTGGCTATGTTTTACCTGAACTGTCCAATTAAAATGATCGAAAGAAAAAGAAATCCCCATAATGTCTTCAATTTTGACTTTTTGAACTATCGAGTCCCCAGAAATTTCTGCTTCACTTGAACCGCTGAATAATTTTGTTTTAAAAACACCACCTAAACCTCTTTCACTATAAGTAACATCAATGCCATCGATACTTCGGTAAGGTATAATGCCATAGACTTCATTGGGCGCAGTTGCCCAAATATAAGAAAAATCAACATCACGGTATTCTGTTAATAAAAAAAGATCAGGAGCCGTTCGACCGACTCTTACATTCCAATTTGTATTGACTTCATAGCGAAGGAACGCCAGCGTAGTGTATCTATCTAGTGATGGTTCAACTAAATCTCTCAGTACACCTTGATAAACAGCATCTAAGTTAGGCGAAATAGACCAGTTCGCTTGTAAACCAAGCAATGATTGTTGCTTAAAATCAATATCACCTGAAAAGACCCCTTCATCTGAACTGACATCTTTACGATAACCATAATGGTCAGAATCGGAGAAAACCACCCCTAAAGTTGCAAACCCACTGAATTGTAATTTATCATTTTCTCCATTACTTGCTTGGGCGTATGATACAAAAAAAAATAAAAAAAGAAATAAACCAAGCAGGTTTTTGCATTGCACAGGAAACATATCTAAACAGCCAAATAAGACGTAAGGTCTATAATGTAGGTGAATATCGGGTATTAAGCAATGCACCACCAAAAAAAAAGCAAATAAAAACCAATGAAAACAATAGCTAACAAGCCCCGCTAACTACACCTACATAACATAAGAGCTACACAGTTGTTACAACCTTCAATAAAACCAAGTTAAACGCGATAAAAATATAAAACTATTTCATAGCGTTATCAACATGACTTAATCATACTCGACTGACATCAATTCCTGTCAACCGCCCTGAAAAAACAACACAAGCAACACTACCGTAACGTCTCTTTGAATTAAGAACGTGACACTTTAAAATATATTTATTCACGACGATGCTAGATTTTAATGCAAATAGCTTTTGCTGTAATACATCCTCCTTAGTCATAACTTAGAGGGGCGGCAGTAAAGAGACTTCATTACTCGTATATTCAATGTGTAATAAGTCAAAGGCTGTGCTTTAACTTATTACTTCTATGTTATCTACCACTTGATGAAAAAAATTAAATCCCTTTAAACACATTTGCTTGCCCAGCCCCTTTAACCTAAAATATCGACAAGTTAATTTCTTCCTTCAAATAATAAGGTTTTCCATGGCACAACCATTACCAGATAAATTTATCATGTCGATGAACCGCGTATCAAAAGTGGTTCCACCTAAAAGAACAATACTTAAAGATATTAGTCTTTCATTTTTCCCAGGCGTTAAAATTGGTGTTTTAGGTTTGAACGGCTCAGGTAAGTCAACCTTGCTTCGCATTATGGCAGGTGTGGATAAAGACTTTGAAGGTGAAGCAACGGCTTTAGCGGGCACAAATATTGGTTACTTACCTCAAGAACCTATACTTGACGAAGAAAAAACCGTTCGTGAAATCGTTGAGTCAGCAGTATCTGAAGTTAAAAATGCCCTTGCTCGACTTGACGAAGTTTATAACGAATACGCTGCAGAAGATGCAGACTTCGACGCTTTAGCTAAAGAACAAGGTGAGCTTGAGGATATTATCAACTCTCAAGATGGTCACAATATTGATAACGTACTAGAACGTGCAGCTGACGCATTGCGTTTACCTGCTTGGGACCAAAAAATAGCGGTATTAAGTGGTGGTGAACGCCGTCGTGTTGCTTTATGTCATTTATTATTACAAAAACCTGACATGTTGTTACTTGATGAACCCACTAACCATTTAGATGCTGAATCTGTTGCATGGTTAGAGCGTTTTTTACATGACTACCCTGGCACTGTTGTTGCTATTACCCATGATAGATACTTCCTTGATAATGTAGCTGGCTGGATATTAGAACTAGACAGAGGCTACGGTATTCCATGGGAAGGCAACTACTCTTCATGGTTAGAACAAAAAGATGCGCGTTTAGCACAAGAAAACAAATCAGAAAACGCCTTACAAAAAACCATCAAACAAGAATTAGAATGGGTACGTTCGAACCCTAAAGCACGCCAAGCAAAAAGCAAAGCACGTATGGCACGCTTTGAAGAATTGAACAGTCAAGAGAACCAAAAACGTAATGAAACTAACGAACTTTATATTCCTCCTGGACCACGTTTAGGTGACAAAGTTTTAGACGTTAAGAACTTGACCAAATCGTTTGACGATCGCGTATTAATTGACAACTTAAGCTTTAGCATGCCCAAAGGCGCTATTGTTGGCATCATCGGTGCTAACGGTGCAGGTAAATCTACACTGTTTAAAATGATGTCGGGTGATGAAAAACAAGATTCAGGTTCAATTGAATTGGGTGATACCGTTAAACTGGCGAGTGTTGACCAATTCCGTGACGACATGGATGGCAGTAAAACCGTTTATCAAGAGATTTCTGAAGGCAGTGAAATTATTGAAATTGGGACTTACCAAATTCCAAGCAGAGCTTATGTCAGTCGATTTAACTTTAAAGGTAACGACCAACAGAAATTAATCAAAGACTTATCAGGTGGTGAACGTAACCGTTGTCATTTAGCTAAACTAGTCAAAACCGGTGGTAATTTATTATTGCTCGATGAGCCCACCAACGACTTAGACGTTGAAACCTTACGTGCACTTGAAGAAGCTATTTTAGAGTTTCCTGGCTGTGCTATGGTTATTTCGCATGATCGCTGGTTCCTTGATCGCATCTCAACACATATCTTAGATTACCGTGACGAAGGACAAATTAATTTCTTTGAAGGGAACTTTACAGAGTATGAAGAATGGTTGAAAAAGACCTTAGGGCCAGCCGCTATTGAGCCTCATAGAATTAAATATAAAAAAATAGGGTAATATCCCCCCCGAAAGCAATTTATCAAAAAAATATCTATTAGTTATTAAATAGTTATAGGCACTTTATTTATGTGAATATATAAAAATTCACATGAATAAAGTGCCTTTTTTACAAAAGGGAGCTATGCTGAAGTTACCAATTAACTATTTGAACTTAAGCAATGGAAAATAGACGTCAATTCACACGAATTTTGTTTTCAATCAATGCGATATTAGAGGTTGAACAGCAAAATTATCCCGTTACTATCCACGACATTTCACTTAATGGCGCATTAGTCACTGTACCTAAGATTGAAAGCTCATTAAAAGGCAAATTGGGCTTGTTACATTTTGACTTAACAAATGGTGAATCAATTGTTCAAATGCATATTGCCGTAGTGCACGAGGTCCGTGATAAAACAGGCTTGCAGTGCGAGGTTGGCTTGCAGTGTAATGCCATTGACATTGACAGCGTTACGCACTTAAGAAGGTTAGTTGAATTAAACCTAGGTGATGAAAGCCAACTTCACAAAGAGCTTTCACAATTATCACGTTTAGTTTAATACTATATAAAATCAGCTTTTTATAGAGGCACATCATGAACCATTTAGTTATTTCATTTATGACCAAAGATCGCCCTGGTTTAGTAGAAACTTTATCAAAAGTGGTGAAGCAACACCAAGGTAACTGGCAAAATAGTAGTTTACATCACTTATCAGGCTTCTTTACGGGTGTACTAGAGATTACAGTAGAGCGAGCTCAATCTGCAGCGTTAACCCGTGATTTAAAAGCATTGCCTGGCTTTACCATAAACATTGAACAAGCTACTCCAGAAAAAGCCAACAATGCCGCTAACATTGTTTTAGAACTTACAGCGAACGACAGAGAAGGTATTGTAGAAGAGATATCGGCTGTTATTCATCATCAAGGGGGTAATATGTTAAAACTGGTTAGCGTACAAGACAATGCCCCCCATACAGGACAAGCACTTTTTAAAGCGAAAATAACCTTATCTGTTGATAATGAACAAACAAACAGCTTAATAGGTGCATTAGAGGACTTGGCTGACGATTTAATGGTTGATATTTCTCGTTAGTCATAAGGCTATCACCTAACCCTTACGGTTTTATTAGCCTGCTTCCACCAGTCTTTATTGGCATAATAAAACCGACATATTTTTACCTATACTTGTTTTAACAGTAATATCAATTACGTTTGAGTAAACAAGATGAATAATCCTCTTACCTTTTTTGACAAAGAACTTAGCTGGCTTACCTTCAACGAACGTGTGCTACAAGAAGCGGCTGATGAAACAGTTCCTCTTATTGAGCGTATTCGTTTTTTAGGTATTTATTCAGCAAATTTAGATGAGTTTTTTCGTGTTCGTATTGCGGGTATTCGTCGAAGTGCTATTTTAGAAGTTGCTCAAAACAACGGACAAAAAACCAATACACTGTTACATCAGCAAATTAGCGATAAAGTCAATGCCTCTACCGAAGAGTTTAAACGTGTTGCCGAGCGCCTTTTTTCACAACTTACCGATAAGAATATAGAAATTCTTTTTAACGACAATCAATCAAATAATATTGAGAGCAAACTTAATGTTGACCAAAAATCATGGCTAGAGCAGTATTTTGATAACCGAATTATTCGTCATATTACCCCTATTGTTATCCACTCAAAAACACATTTAACTCACTGTATTGACGATGACGGTATTTATTTTTTAGTCGCCTTAAATTGCGAAAATAAATTACAGGCACAACGTACACAGTTTGCATTGGTAGAGATCCCTCGCGAAGAAGTTCAGCGTTTTATTCTTATCCCAGAAAAGCTCTCTAGCGAAAATCGGCCCAGTAAAAGTCAATACATAATGCTACTTGATGATATTGTACATTTCTTTATTGAAAAGCTTTTTAAAGGGGTATTTCACTACGATAGATTAGAAGCCTATTCTATAAAGCTCACCCGTGATGCTGAATATAATTTAATTGACGACCTTGATGAAAGCTTACTTGACCAAATGTCTAAGGGGTTAAAACAACGGTTAAAAGCTGATGTGGTACGCTTAGTTTACGACCATAACATGCCACAATATATGGTCACATTTTTACGTAAAGCACTTAAAATAAAAGAACTTGATAATTTGGTACCCGGCATTCGTTATCGTCATTTTAAAGACTTTATAAAGTTTCCTAATATAGGAAATAAAAATCTCGAAAAATCAGAATTACCGCCACTAGCCTCCAGTCGTTTTATGGCCTTTGATTCTGTTTTTGATGCAATACATCAGCACGATATCTTATTGTATTACCCTTATCATAAATTTAAACATTTCACCGAGTTTGTCAGACAAGCCTCTTATGATCCGTTAGTTAAAAGCATTAAAATTAACGTTTATCGTGTTGCAAAAAATTCACGTATCATCCACTCGTTAATTGAAGCGGTAAAAAATGGTAAAAAGGTTACTGTTGTTATTGAGCTTCGAGCAAGATTTGACGAGCAAGCAAATATTGAATGGGCAAAAGTAATGAAAGACGCGGGCATTCATGTGGAATTTGGTATTGAAACACTTAAAATTCACGCAAAGCTTTGCTTAATTACTCGAATTGAAGATGAACAAACGGTGAAATATGCACACATTGGTACAGGCAACTTCCATGAGAATAACGCACGCGTTTATACTGACTTTTCACTCTTTACAAAACATAAAGAAATTTGCCAAGAAGTAAATAATGTATTTTCTTTTATTTCACATAGTTATAAACGCTTTCGATTTAATCATTTAATTGTTTCACCGTTAACAGCAAGACGTCGCTTATATCAACTTATTGATCATGAAATTCAGGTTGCAGAGCAAGGTGATAAAGCGGAGATAATTTTAAAGCTCAATAATCTAGTTGATAAAGGCTTAATCACCAAATTGTATTCGGCCAGCAACGCTAAAGTCAATATTCGTTTAATTATACGTGGTATGTGCTCACTTATTCCTGGTGTGAAAGGGATGAGTGAAAAAATAAAAGTCATTTCTATTATCGATCAATATTTAGAACATCCTAGAGTAATGGTGTTTCATAATGAGGGAAATAAGCAAGTATTTATCACTTCTGCAGATTGGATGGAAAGAAATTTAGATCACCGAGTAGAAGTGGCTTGCCCTATATATGATGAAGAGTTAAAAACACGAATATTACATACCATTGAGCTACATTTTAAAGATAATACCAAAGCGAGAATAATTGATCGTCAGCAGAAAAATCACTATGTTAGCCACAATAATAATGAGCGTGTTCGTTCACAAGTAGCTATCTATGATTATTTGCAAGAACAGGAGTTTATAGACCAGCAATGGTTAATAAAAACCCTAGCAAATATAAAAAGTGTGTCTACAATGGCGAGTAAAACTGTAAAAAATCATGAGTAAATGATGCCAAAACCTCCAACAATCGCTAATGAACAGAACATAACATAACACAAGATTACTTTGCAGCACTCGATATTGGTTCAAATAGTTTTCACTTTGTACTCGCCAGAAAGTAGGTGAACATTTGCAAATTTTACATTCGGAAAAATACCGTGTAAAACTTGCTCAGGGATGAGATAAAGATAATAACTTAAGCGCTGAAGCTATTTACCGGGGCGTAAAAACCCTTGGTAACATAGCCAGTTTTGCTGTCCATATTCATAAAGAAAATTTTCGTATTGTCGCGACTCATAGCCTGCGAAAGCAAAAATATCGAAACGTGCATACAAGAGGCAGCAAAAGTTTTCCCTTACGATATTGAAATCATTTTAGGGTATGAAGAAGCCCGTTTAATCTACCAAGGAGTTGCGCATCATAGTGAAAACCTTGGACAACAACTCATTATTGATATTGGTGGTGGCAGTACCAAGTGCATTATTGGTAAACAACAAGAAATAATGACTTTAGCCAGTTTAAATATTGGTTGTGTTAGCTATACGCAAAGCTACCTTGCCGATAGGTTAATCAGTGAAAAAGGCTTTAAAAAAGCAATTCGTGCCGCTAAGCATGAAATAGATTCTGTTATCAAGCGGTTTAAAAACGTGAGTTGGCAAAGCGCTATTGGCACTTCTGGTACATTCAAATATATATATAAAGTACTTAACAATGAAGAAAAATTGCCACAACCATTCACATTAAAACAGCTGTATACGTTAAAAAAAACTATTAAAATACCGCCATTACCATGAGTTAAATATTGATGGCTTAAAAGAAGACCGACAAGAACTGATTTGTTCAAGTGTTGCCATTGCACTCATGGAGTGTTTGGAGATTAACGCACTTGATTATTGTCAATATGCACTTCGTGAGGCGTTTTATATAAACAACTTGAAAACCTGACGCCAGACCATATAAACAATAATACCCGTCAATGCAGTGTAAATAACTTAGCAATTCGTTTTAATGTTAACCAAATACAAGTCAGTATCATTCAGAAAGTATTAAAAATATGGTTGACACAAGTTGAAAAGAAATGGGCTGTATCTTCACCCGTTTACACTGAATTATTAATGTTTGCTGTGCAACTACATGAATTAGGGATTGACATTAATCCTTCAGGTTATCAAAAGCATGGACAATATATTCTCACCCATGGCGATTTAGTTGGATTTAACCAAGAGCAGCACGCACTTGCCTGGCTGGTAGGAAATCAACGAAAAAAAATCCCACCACCTCACTCAGTACCAGTGGTATTTATTAAACCCTGAGAGTTTAAAGCAAATTTGCAGCTTATTGCGACGAGCAACTTTATTATGTCAGCAGCGCCAGGATGATAGGTTTTGTCCTGTTGCTAGCAGTAACGCTTCTGGCCAGAGCTTAACATTACAGATTGATCAGCATTGGCTTCTTAATCGCCCGATTGTAGATACTGAGTTGTTTTATGAGCAAGCAGCCATAGTAACGCTTGGTATTAATTTAGAAACCTCTATTGATGATAACGCTGCTGCTGATTTTTAGCATTATCTTCAATATCACTTTTAATCGGTATATCTTGTCTTTTTATTGACAATATCGATAAAGTTAAATCTCAATAATTTTCATTATGTTACCCAACTTTCTTTATCCAATAAAAAATCCTTTCTATAGTTTTATTACAGAAAGGGTTTAGCTTTTCATTCGTGTAGCGATAAATTTACTAATAAGCGCCTGCTTAAGATACTCAACTATTGCTTGTGTTTATAGTTGTACTCGCTCGTTAATATAAACAAAAAAAGGCCTGATATGAATCAGACCTTTTGAAAGATAAACTTAGGTCGATTGATTAAAGCTTGATACCTAGTTTTTTCAATTCTTTTTGAACAACCGAATTAGGTAGTGGAATATAACCATCTTTTTCTACAATCTTTTGACCTGACTGAGAAAGTACCATTGTTAAAAACTCAGCATCCATTGGCGCTAATGGCTTGTTAGGGTGCTTGTTTACGTAAACGTATAAAAAACGAGATAATGGGTATTTTTTCGATATGGCATTCTCCATATTAGCTTCAACATAGTTGTCACCTTTTTTAGACAAAGCTAAAGCACGAACACCTGAAGTTGTATAACCGATACCAGAATATCCAATACCATTTAGTGAAGAGGATACTGATTGAACGACTGAAGCTGAGCCTGGTTGTTCATTAACCGTGTTTTTAAAATCACCTTTACAAAGGGCTTTCTTTTTAAAGTAACCGTAAGTACCAGAAACTGAGTTACGACCATAAAGTTGAATGTCTTTTGCTTCCCAGTCACCTGTTAAACCTAAGTCGCCCCAACGGTCTGCATCTTTATCAGCACCACATTTGCGGTTATTTGAAAAAATAGCATCAACTTGATCAATACGTAATCCTTTAATAGGGTTATCTTTATGAACAAATACCGCTAATGCGTCAATAGCAACACGAACAGCCATTGGTTTATAGCCGTAACGTTTTTCAAATGATTCTATTTCACGCGACTTCATCTTACGGCTCATAGGGCCTAAATTTGAAGTGGCTTCTGTTAATGCTGGTGGCGCAGTAGATGAACCAGCGGCTTGAATTTGTATATTCACATTTGGGTAAGTGCGTTTAAACTCTTCAGCCCAGAATGTCATCATGTTTGCTAAGGTATCTGAACCCACTGAAGATAAGTTACCTGAAATACCACTAACTTTTTTATATTCAGGTAAATCTTTATCCATTGCTATTGATGAGAAACTCACCAAGCTTGCTAAACCTATAGCGCCTAAAGCACGTTTAAAACCCATGTTATTCTCCACTAAGAGTGTTGTCCCAAATAAATTATTATTTATTTGGGTCTAATTAATTATGAACACTATATAAACCTTATGTGACAATTATATTTAAGGTTTGTGACACTTATATGACATGCATAAATATATAAGCCTATTTTCCCTAATATTCGCCGACATAAATAAATGAAAACTATTCGTTACATTCCAATAATGTTTTTATAACAATAGAGTCTTCTATAGTAATCACATTTTTATTAATCACATTATTATCGACTATGCCTATGTTTTAATTTGGAGCTACCTATCAAACTCCGTTATCGAAAAATAAGCCTTTTTGTAAATAACTAAGGTATGCTAAATAAAAATATTAAACTAATAATATTATCCAAGATGTAGAAAAACTCTAATGAGATTGGATCGGTGCTATAAGTTATAAGAGGGATTGCGGAATAAACTAATTTACTTGCGCTTTAAAGTCTATGAACGTCAGTGAACACCACCTTTTAGGGACGCTTATCAATGAAAGAATAAAGTTCTCTAACATTTTATTCTTTCATTAAATAAGTATAAAAAAATGACCTTATTTTTTATCTAATACTTCAAAATAAATAATAAATTCACTGCCCTCACCCCACTGACTTTCAATCGCTAATTCAGCGTTATGGTGGTGTAATACATGCTTAACAATTGATAAGCCAAGGCCTGAACCTCCAGTGTCACGAGAACGAGACTTATCTACTCTAAAGAATCGCTCGGTAATACGGTTAACATGCTCAGGACGAATACCTGGCCCATTATCTTTAACAGAAAACTTACCTTTATTACCACTGCGTTGCCATGAGATATGAACATCTCCATAAGCATCTGTATAAGCGATGGCATTAGAAATTAAATTCACACACGCGCTTTTCAATTCAGTGTCAATACCTTCAATCCATAGATCGTTAGCGATATCAGCTGTGATTTTATGTTGCTTTTCTTGATTAAGCCAAGTTGCGTCATCGACCAAGGTTTTAATTAACTTAGGCATATCGACAAGTTGCTTTTTTTCTTCATCCGCATGGTTTTCTATGCGTGAGAGCACCAATAACTGTTCGACTAAGCGGTCCATACGTGAAACTTGTGTTTCTATCGTGCCAAAAGCTTTGTGCCAATGAGGTTCAAGCGCATGCTCAGTAGTAAGTATCATTTCTACATAACCGCGTACAACCGTAAGCGGGGTTTTAAGTTCATGAGAAACATTAGCAACAAAGTCGCGACGCATTTCTTCTAATCTTTTAATCTTACTGACATCTCGAGCAAGAAAAAGCACCTGATCACTACCATAAGCCATTAAACGTAATTCTAACTGTAAATCGTTATTCATGGGAGAAATAATATGACAAGGCTGCTCAAAATTACCGACTTCTAGGTACTTAGTAAACTCAGGAAAACGAATTAGGTTATCAATACGCTGTCCAACATCACTGGGCCAACGAATGCCTAGAATGCGCTGAGCTTTTTTATTGCCCCACAAAATGGTGAGTTCATCAGACAGTACCAATGCTGCATCAGGCAATGCTTCAGCGCCATCTCTGAACTTTCTAAGACGTTCATTTAGCTGTTTTTGCTTATGGCGATGTTGCCTAATTTGTCGATATAAACCATCATATATTTTACCCCAAACACCTTGAGACTGAGGTGGAGAGAGTGTTTTACTACGCCACAACCATTTTAGAAGTTTAAGTAGATGATGGTAGTGCCAGCATAAAATGGCAAAAGTACTAATAAAAAGTACTAAGAGAGTCTGGCCAATTAAAAAACCAAATAACGCGCTTACTGACAAGATAGTCAATAAACGCGTGATGATACTTTTGACGGATAAACGAAAATACATAGTGAGTCGTTTTTACCTATGACAAATAATAACAGTACGAAAACTCAATTTAATATTAAGCACTCGTTTTGAGTTTTCCTGAAAATCGGTAGCCAGAGCCTCGCACGGTTTGAATAAAATCTTCATGCCCTTCGCCAGTAATTGCTTTACGCAAACGTCTAATATGAACATCTACGGTACGGTCTTCAACATAAACGTTAGTGCCCCAAACATTATCAAGTAATTGTTCACGGCTATAAACACGTTCGGTATGTGTCATAAAAAAGTGCAATAAACGAAACTCTGTTGGCCCTAAATCGAGTGATCTGTCATTAATTGAAACGCGATGAGCGATGGGGTCAAGTTTCATACCATGAAATTCAATGGCTTCTTCGAGCGCCGTAGGAGAAACTCTGCGAATAACGGCTTTGATACGCGCTATAAGCTCTTTCGGCGAAAATGGCTTAGTGACATAGTCATCAACGCCGGCATCAAAACCTTTAACTTTGTCATCTTCATCAGCACGAGCCGTCAACATGATAATAGGAATAGAGCGTGTATATTCATTCTGTTTCAATGATTTTGCTAATTTAACGCCTGTACCTCCTGGTAACATCCAATCGAGTAAAATCAGATCGGGGTATGGCTCAACAATCTTCGCTTTAGCCTGTTCATAATCTTCAGCTTCAATAGCATTAAAACCATTTTGTTCTAATACAAAAGTAATCATTTCCCTGATCGGTGCTTCATCTTCAACAACCAATATTTGTCTATTCATGTTAACTTCCCGTTATCTGTACACACTTTACTTATTGACCATTGTGATAACTTTTTATGACATTTATATTACACACATCAAGTTTAATCCATTTATCTTCGCGCAAAAAGCCCAGCCATAAAAAAAGCGACTAAAAGTCGCTTATTTTTACAATAATTATACTGAGGTTAATTAAAATTTGTATTCTAAACCTACCGCTAGGTAATCTTCATCTGCTGCGCTGTCCATGTCAAACGTAGTATAAAAAGCGAATAGTTTTGTGCTTTTCGCTAAAGCGTAATCAGCACCAAGTGTCATACCTGAACGGTCATCGCCACCATCATACTCAGCGGTCTGCAGCTGTGCTTTAACGGTAACTTTATCAAAACCATATTTTGCTGAGAATAAGAAACCGTCGACTTCACTGCCATTGGATACTTTTTCTTGCGTATGGGCAATAGCACCTAACGTAAAACCCGCTAGTTTGCCCTGTACAGTAAAACGCTTTGTATCATAACCTTTAACTTCAGAATCAATTGCTATAGCAGCATAAAAGGTAGATTTTTTAAGCCCACTATCACCATAAAAGAGAGCAATTGACGTACCATCTTCAGTATCAATGGCATCTTCTGCAATATAAGTCACCCCTAATTGTAAACCATTAACCTTAGGTGATTTATAGGTAATAGTATCACTCATACGATTTTCACCTTTCCAAAGGGTCTTAATATCGCCATTTAAATCACTGAATAAATCGACCTTTCCTTGTGACTGCTTTAATACCGTATCATTTATGCCTAACAATACTTCGCCAAAGTTACCTTTTAAGCCAATATATTGATTACGGTCAGTAATACTCTTGCCTTTTTCACTATCACCATCGAGGTCAACTTGAAACTCAGCTTTAAAAATCACTTCTAAATCATTACCTAAATCATGTCCACCTTTAAGACCGATACGTGAAGCGTTACTTTTAACTTCGGTGTAAAAACCCTCTCCATCGTCTGATGATTGAACCGTTAGGTTTGCTTTACCATAAATATTTACATCACCAGCAAATGCCGATACAGAAAACATTGATAATAATGCTGTAGCAATAACGCTGTAAGAAAGTTTCATAGGTATACCTTATGTATGTCAGAATTTTTATGTTTAAAACGATTAAATCAACTCATTATTTGACGTATATTCTGCCCAATCTTTATGACACTTTTGTGACATTATGAATCTTTTTTTAAAAGTTTATGACATTTTGATAAGTTTAGCTTTTTTTGCTTATAAATGTTCAACCTTTATGACTTAACTTAAAGCAGTATTTACCCTACTAAAATAGGATAAAACAGTCTTTATTGAATAAAAATCATTTATATAGCAAAAAAGACTTTTAACCTACCGTAAAATGTCTAAAATCAGTGTTAGTTGTCATAAAAAAGAAAGTTGAAATGAAGGTAAAAAGCATATCTCGAAAACTATTAACACGAGTGCTATCGGTTTATTTTATTTTAACCTTTATTGTTACCTGTGTTCAAATTGGTGCTGAATACATTAACACTAAGAGTCACATTAACAGTGAACTGCTTACCCTAGAACAAACATTCAGTGGTAGTTTAACCCGTGCTGTTTGGGAGTTGAATACTCAACAAGCTATCGATATTGCTGAAGGATTAGTTGCTATCCCAATGATTAAGGGGATAACAGTCACTGATGAAAATGACCAAGTTATTGCTCAACTGGGTGAGTTTTCTAACAATGATTCTTTTAATCAACCAGAAAAAATAGCATTAAATAGTGAATATTTTACCATTGACTCGCTTTCAGGAGGCTTATTCGGTCATTCTTTCCCACTTATTTTTGAATTCTCTGGTCGAACAACAAAAGTGGGTACCGTCATTCTATTGTCAAGTGACACTGTTATTTTTGAGCGTATTGAAGTGGGTATATATTTTTTGATTGGTAATGCGATGGTAAAGACTGCAGCATTAGTTATTTTATTTTCACTCGCCTTCTCTCATTTATTAACCAACCCACTGAATGAACTTACCGAACAAATTAATCATTTTGATATCGATGATCCAGAAGCATCAAAACTTCACACAATGAATTATGAAAATAATGAGCTGAATATTTTGCAAAATGCTTATAACAACTTGCTTGATGAACTCGTTCAGCACCAAATACGGCTAAGTGTAGCAAAACAAGAAATTCTAGCGGCCAACCACAAGCTTGACGATCAAAACTTAATACTAGAACAAGAAGTCGCTAAAAAAACATCATCATTGAGTACCACTATGCTCGAGATGAACAAACAACAACGTGAACTTATTGAGCAGCAAAAACGGTTAACCGCTGAAAATATGCGACGAAGTCAAACAGAGGAAACGTTAACAAAAACGAACAAAGAATTAAAAAGATCTATAGAAGAGCTAAAAAAAGCGCAAGAGCGCTTAATTGATGCAGAAAAAATGGCAATATTAGGTAAATTATCGGCTGAAATTTCACACGAAATTAATACCCCTATCGGTGTAAGCATTACTTCAACAAGTTATTTAGCTGATTTATTAGATTCTCTGCAAAATGATATCGAAAATCAGAAGTTGACCAAACGATCTCTAGATGACTTTACAAATAATGCAGATCAAAGCTTACACTTATTAATGAACAACCTTAACCGTGCCTCTGATTTGATCACGAGCTATAAGCAAGTTGCGGTAGATCAAACGAGCGACAAAACACGAAAAATTAATTTCGCCCAATACCTGCATGAAATTATTCAGTCTTTGCAGCCTAAATTAAAAAAAACCAAACATGTGATTAAAGTCGATTGTGCTGACAATATTGATATTTACTGCCACGCTGGTGCAATTTCACAAATTTTTACTAATCTGATCATTAATTCTATTCTTCATGGTTTTGATGGTATAGAGAGTGGCATAATTACTATCAGCGCACAGCTGAAAGGTGAACGCTTACATTTACACTACCAAGATAATGGCGTAGGTGTTCCCAAAAATAAATTACCACAAATCTTTGACCCTTTTTATACTACTAAAGCAGGGAATGGTGGCACAGGTTTAGGTACTCATATTATTAATGAACTAGTCACCGACACGTTAAATGGCACAATAGTCGCAACGTCTAACACAGGACAAGGTCTTAGCTATGATATTGAATTTAATGATATGCGTTAAAGTAGCTTTCATATAAATATCTTAAATTTAAGACTGTACTAATGTTACCTATTAAAAATATTTGTTGAACCACTGAAAGCTTCATCACGAACTCAGAGCAAGTAAGATCATTTAACCTAGCCATTGATTTTATAATGTCATGAGTTTGAAAATGCGCTTATCGAGGTTAAAATCAAAAGGTCTAGATAAAAGTTGTTCATGTGGGCAACTCAGTAGAAGTTTCACCGCATAACCACTCTATCCTATCAATGCCTTATCTATAAGCCTCTTAATTCCCACGAGTATGAGTGCTTATAACTCATATTTAAGTTACTATATTGCTCTTTTAAAATTTATCAGCCGGCACACTTCGTGTTCCAACGGCGCAGGAAGCTTCTATGTGGTTCAAAAACCTATATTTTTTCACATTTACTCGCCCTTTTGAATTATCAGAAGATCAATTAGAAAAACACTTAGCTGAACATTTATTCACGCCTTGTGGGTCAACAGAGCAGTCACACTTTGGTTGGGTAAACGCTTTAGGTAAGCATGGACATTCAACGGTTCATTCAGCTAATGGCAACCTTTTAGTTTGCGCAAGAAAAGAAGAAAAAATACTTCCAGCGCCTGTTGTTAAAGATATGATTGAGGCAAAAGTTGCTCAACTTGAGGTTGAACAAGCGCGTAGTGCAACCAAAAAAGAAAGAGAACAGTTTAAAGAAGATATCATCTTTGAATTACTGCCACGTGCATTTTCTCGTGTCACCGACACGCATGCTTATATTAATGCCGAGCATAACCTGATTGTTGTAAATTCAGGGAGTCGTGGTAAAGCTGAAGATTTATTAGCACTTTTACGCAAAGTTATTGGTACGTTACCGGTTACCAGTGTTTCGCCAGAAAAAGCGCCTGATGAATTAATGACAGACTGGCTAAACGAGAAAAATATTGGCGACAACTTTACTTTAGGTATGGAAGCAGAGTTTCATGCCTTAGGTGATGATGGCGCAGTGGTTCGTGTTAAAAATCAAGATCTTGATAGTGACGAAATTAAAACTCACTTAGACGCTGATAAATATGTTGTAAAATTAGCACTTGAATGGGATGAAGCCATGTCGTTTATTCTTTGTGACGATTTAGCCATTAAACGTTTAAAGTTCTTTGATGTCCTTCAAGAACAAAATGACGATATTGATAGTGATGACGTTATAGCAAAACTTGATGCTGACTTTGCTTTAATGGCTGGAGAAATTAATCGTTTGATTAATGACTTACTGGCTGAATTCAATGTTAAAGCGACAGATTACTTAGAGAGCTAATACGCTTTAGGTTACTGATGTATTTAAAGAAAAAAGCAGCTAATATAGCTGCTTTTTCATTGATTCGCTTTATTACTTCAGTATTAATCGAGTTAAAAATATCGCTAAAATAAATGGACTACTTCAACCGAATAGAATTAATAATATCAGTCGTTGAAATACCTTCTTCGAAGTTAAGTACTTTTACGTCACCACCATTGGCCATCACTTCTTTACCACCAGCAATGTCTTCAACTTTATAATCGCCACCTTTAACCAAAATATCAGGCAGAATATTGCTAATAATTCGTTGTGGAGTATCTTCAGAAAAACTCACTACCCAATCAACAGCGCCTAACCCAGCTAACACCGCCATACGTCTATCGGTAGGGTTTACTGGTCGGCCACTACCTTTGAGCCTTTTTACTGAAGCATCATCGTTAACCGCAACAATTAAACGTGTACCTAAGGTACCTGCATGGGTTAAATATGAGACATGACCCGCATGTAAAATATCAAAACAACCGTTAGTCATAACAATGTTTTCACCACGAGCTTTTGCTAATTTAACGGCAATTTTTAATTGCTCTTCGGTGACAACACCAAAGCCACTTTCTTGCCCTGCTGATATTTCAGCGAGTAATTCTGCTTCACTTACCGTTGATGTACCCAGTTTACCTACAACAATACCGGCGGCAATATTGGCTAAAGCACTGGCTTGGGTATATTCAGCCTTTGCTGCAATAGCTAAAGCAAGCGTTGCAATAACGGTATCGCCAGCGCCAGTTACATCATAAACTTCACGTGCTCGGGTCGGTAAATGGAATTCGTCATGGTCACGGCGAAGTAAGGTCATCCCCTGTTCGCTGCGCGTCACTAACATTGCGTCTAAATCAAGTTGCACTAATAATGCCTGACCTTTACTGACAATATCATTTTCTGTTTTACACTCACCCACTACCGCTTCAAACTCTGATAAATTTGGCGTTAATAGTGTAGCACCGCGGTAACGTTCAAAATCAGTTCCTTTAGGATCGACTAAAACCGCTTTCCCTTGTTTTTTTGCTATAGCAATTAAATTCTGTACTTCAGATAGTGTGCCCTTACTGTAATCTGACAACAAAAGTAGATCATGATTTACCAGCTGGGTAGCCACTTTTTCTTCCAGCAATGTTTTATCAACATCACTAAGTGACTCTTCAAAATCTAAACGAATTAATTGCTGATTACGACTCATCACACGTAACTTGGTAATGGTAGGAATATTAGCTTGTTGATCAAATTCACAGTGAATATTTAATGCTGATAATTTTTTTTGTAAGTGCTGTGCGGCTTCATCTTTGCCCGTTATCCCAATAAGAGTAACGCGTCCACCGATAGAAGCGATATTTAATGCAACATTTGCAGCCCCACCAGGACGATGTTCATCTTGGTTAATTTTAACGACAGGAACAGGGGCTTCTGGCGAAATACGCTGCGTGGGCCCATACCAATATCGATCTAACATAATATCGCCAACAACCAATACACTTGCTTGCTCAAAAGCGGGAATCTCTACTTTCATCCTATGCCTCTTAACTCTTTACGGATATACAGATATAATGCTTAATAGTGTATCACATGAATTTCAATGAGTTGACATCATCCCGTGAGTAAAAATAAAGTTTTGCAACCTGATTTTAAAATATCCTTTCTCTTACCCAAGTATTGGCTAACTTGGTTTGGCGTAATCATTCTCTATACCATTTCATGGTTACCGTATAAATTACAACTGATGTTAGGAAGGATCCTAGGGCGTTTGCTGTATAAAATAGGCTCAAGCCGAAAAAGAGTGGCGATGAAAAATTTAGAACTCTGCTTTCCTGAAATGTCGCAGCAAGAACGCACACTCATTTTAAAGAAAAATTTTGAAAATACCGGTATCGCCTTGTTTGAAACAGGAATGGGCTGGTGGTGGCCAGATTGGCGAGTTAAAAGAAAAACAAAAGTAGTCGGCCTTGAGCATTTAGAAAAAGCGCACCAACAAGGCAAAGGTGTTTTATTATTAACAATGCATTATTTAAGTGTAGAAATTAATTGCCGGGGTATTGGCACTGGACACCCTATGGTTGTTTTTTACCGACCTCACAACAATCAACTGATGGAGTTTTTTCAGTTTAGAGGACGAGGTCGCTCTAATAAGTACATGTTAGGTAAACGTGACGTTAAAGGATTAATGAAAGCACTTCGTGATAAGGAAGTCTGTGTTTATTTACCCGATCAAGATTACGGACGACGCCGGAGTTTATTTGTGCCATTTTTTGCGGTTCCTGATGCTGCCACTACCACGGGGACACTCATTTTTGCTCGCCAAAAGAACGTTCAAAATCACATGTTCATTCCAACGAGAAATGATGATGGCAGTGGTTACACTCTCGAAATTAAGCCGATGATGGAAAATTTCCCTACTGGCGATGATGAAGCTGACGTTATTCGTATCAATCAAGAGCTAGAAAAAGCGATATTGTACAAACCTGAGCAATATATGTGGTTACACCGACGATTTAAAACCAGACCTCATGAAGATGATCCCTCTCTGTATAAATAATCTCAGACTAAAAATCATCAACATTGTATAAATAACAACTTTTCAGTATGGTATATACTTATTGTATTTACACCATACTGGAATTTTCCATGTGGCCTCATAAGAAAGAAAGTACTCTATGAATTTTTGGTTACGTAACATTATTTTGGGCTCAATCTTAATTGTTTTAGCTTTTCTATTATTTGACAACCAAGAAGAGCTTTTCTCTACTTTAAATGAAGAAAGTACAGTAACAGAACAAGTCACTGTCATTGACCCTTCAGATAAAGCAACAATAACAAAAGAGATTCCTCGTCCAATAAAAAAAAGTAAGAATGCAGCCGCTGATGGCTTATCTCGTTTTTACGCTAATTTACATGGCGATGATGGCAGTTCAGGTCCGAAGATCCGTAATAACATCGTTTACTTAGAACCTCCAAAAGGCGATATTGTCAAACTACTGGAAGCACGTCGCATGGTCACTCGCCCATTACGAAAAAACTGGCGTGGTACCAATGAAAATCACCCTTTTCGTTTGGGTGAAACGCTGTTTCAAAAACTATCGGAATACGCAAACGATCAAGGCTTAGAAGTGATTTGGTGGCTAAATAGAGACTTTTTAGTTAAAGACCCTTTTCGCATCAATAAAGAAATCGTCCAAACAGCATATCAAGTAGGTAAAGCTGTTGAAGGACACTTTCCAGAAGGTATTAACGTTTATTTTTGTCATCAACAGCGCGCACTCGTACTGATTGATTTGAATATACCTTACCTTGATGAAGAGTGCATTTTACTCCCAGTAAACGCTCAACGAAGATAAGCACTCCCTTAATCAATGATTACCCTGTCATTATTTAGCAAGGTTTTTCATATAAGGATTGGCAAATACCGTTGACATTTTCAGCGATATCCTGGAAATCCACCTTGGTTAATAATTGTTGCTCATTTTTCAATGTGGCGTGATGACCATAATCACGTAAAGTGCAATAACTGATCGTTAACTGCTTTTGCTGCTCGATACTAATAACACCGAAGTGCTGAAGTGCTTTAAGCAAATGAAAATTATCAGAATACTTACATAAATCAGGGTATTTCGAGCTTTCACTAAGTACCAGAAACTGCACTAAAAACTCAATATCAACTAATCCACCTTGTCCTTGTTTAATATCAGTGTTGTCAGATGTTGACTTGTCTAAATGGGTACGCATTTTCTTTCGCATTTTTAACACGTCAGTACTGACACTTGCCCGTTCACGTACACGAGTCAGGATCTCTTTCCTTATGGTTGTAAACTTGTTTGCTAACTCAGGATAGCCAAAAACAGTTCGAGCCCTTACTAAAGCTTGGTGCTCCCATGTCCATGCATCATCTCGTTGGTATTGTGCAAAGGTATCAATATGTATAACCAATAAACCAGAGTTTCCTGATGGGCGGAGTCGCATGTCTAACTCATATAAAATACCACTCGCCATACGCGTGTTAAAAATATGCATGATACGTTGTGCGAGTTTCATATAAAATTGCGCAGCGGGTATTTTCTTTAAACCATTTGTCTCTTCATTACTTTGGCTATTGTGCAGAAAAACCAAATCTAAGTCTGAACTATAACCTAATTCTATTCCGCCCATTTTGCCATAACCAATCGCAGAAAAACCTCTATGGTCTTGACCAACCGTTGATGCTGGCACGCCAAAACGTTGTGATATTTGTTGCCAAGCCAAATGTATAACTTCTTCAATAATAGCTTCGGCAAGTGCCGTTAAATGGTCGCTAACCTTAGTTACAGGTAGTATTCCACAAATATCTCCGGTAGCAATACGTAAGTGTTGTGCTTGTTTGAATTGGCGTAATCTGTCCATTTGCGCTTCTTGATCATCTTCGGGTATTCGCAGCATGGCTTGTCGTAAATCAGCGGAGTAACTGCTAAGTTCAGGAGGATTATTTAATAATTTCGGATCAATTAATTCATCTAATAATATCGGGTATTTAGCAATATGCTCTGCTATCCAGCTACTTTGATGACACAACTTAATTAGGTGCTTTAACGCCCCTTCATTTTCAAACAATAATTCAATATAAGCGGTACGCGTTGAAATTTTATTAAAGATGATGAGCACACGTTCTAGTGTGAAATGCTCGCTATATTCTTGTTGTATGTGCCACATTAGAACAGGTACTAATTTGTCGAGTACAGCACGCCCTCGATGACCAATACTGCGTTTTTCCATATCTGCTCTAAATTCAACAAGCAGCCCCCAAATTTTCTTAGCATCAACAAAAACACTAACTTGTTCTATCCAAGCAATACTTTCTTCATCTGACCATTGGCTGTCCCACAAAGCAGTCCAATGTTGATCTTTCGCTTGATGATTTGGGCTTTCTTCACCAATAAGTGCACAAAACTCAAGATGAACGCCATTCATTTGCAGTGCTAAATATTCAAGGAAAGCTAACCACGTTTCACATTTATCATGACGAAGTGCCCATATTAAGCGTGCTTGGTCAAGATCGTTATCAGGTAACGTCTGTGTTTGTTGATCATTTAGCGCTTGAATAATATTCTCTACTCGCCGCAAAAAACAATAGGCATTGGTGAGTACCGCTTCATTCTCAGTGGTAATTTCTTTTTTCTCAACTAAAATAGGCAGCACAGTTAATAAACGTCGGTGTTGCAATTCTTTTATACGTCCACCACGGATCAGTTGAAAAACTTGTACTATAAATTCAACTTCTCGAATACCACCAGCACCTAGCTTTATATTATTTTTTAACTGCTTACGACGTACTTCTTGGGCAATCATCATTTTCATACGTCGTAAGCTATCTATTACGCTAAAATCAATATAGCGACGATAGACAAAAGGACGCAGTAAGGTAGAAAGTTGATCATGATATATTCCTTGCCCAATGAGACGCGCCTTAAGCATGGCATAACGCTCCCAATCACGCCCTTGCTCTTGATAATAAGATTCCATCGCATTAAAAGTTAAAACGAGTGGACCACTCTCACCAAATGGACGTAATCGCATATCAACCCGATAAACAAAGCCATCAGCTGTTTTTTGATGCAAAGCCGTTATTAATTTTTGGCCTAAACGGATAAAAAATTGTTGATTATCAAGACTTCGCCTAGCACCTTGCGTTTCGCCCATTTCAGGATAAGTGAAAATAAGGTCGATATCAGACGAAAAATTTAACTCGCGCCCCCCAAGTTTACCCATGCCGTATACAAGTAGTTGTTGAACCTCTCCACTTTGACTGGTCGGTATTCCCCATTTGTCTTGGCAGAATAACGTTAACCAATTTAACGCCGCTAAAATAAGCTGGTCAGCAAGTTCAGATAAACGCTCTAACGACAAGGTTAACTCAAGTTCAAAAAGTAAATCAGCAACCGCGATATTCACCATTTCTTGCAGACGAAACTGTCTTAAGACCTTATGTAACTGATCTTCACTTTCACAAGGCGTTATTAGCTTAGCAAGCATTTGTTGATAATTTGGACAATCAGTTTGGTACACCCGCTCACTTGAAAATAATGACACCACAATTTCCGGACACTGCAATGTACTGTTTAAAATAAAATCGCTAGCCATTAAAGCGTGTTGAAAATCTGCTAATTGCTGCTCAGACAAATGTGCAGTTGCATCAGGGTATTGCTGATTAAATAATTGAGTACTTTTTTGCTTTTGAAGAGAAAGGAGCGCTGACAAGTTAGTTGATTTATTCATTTAATGGCCACTTTATTGACGATGTAAAAGATAAGGAGAAATAATATAAAATGAAATCACGAATCAATAGACATATTATGTCTTTAATGCTATTAATATCGGGTTATTATATACTCTTACCAATTCAAGACGCAGGTTTTAGCAAATTGAAAAAGGCAACGGATATACATAACAAATTCGTACTCAAACCACCTGAGTATATATTTATCATAGCATTTTTGAGGACACTATGGCAGGAATGCAGCACATCAAATACGCTTTTTTAAGCTTGGTTATTTTCTTAGTCGGTTGCTCTGATCCCTTCGAAGAAAAAATTAATCAACAAACGCCGATCACTGAACTTCGCATTCAACAATTAGCCGACGCTTTAACCGGTGGTCAGGTACGTAATGCCCGTTTAATCCATCAATACGCTGAAAAACTGAAACAGCAAAAACCTCATCTTACACAATTAATTGATCAATTTGACAAAGATGCAACGACAAAAGGTCCGATGTATTTGTCGTTACTCGACCGACTAACAACCGTTAAAAATCAACCCAATATGTTTGCCCGTAAAGAAGATATATTCAATGAACTGGTTAATATCTATCTTGCCGCCGATCCGATACTTTATTCAGATGCTTTAAGCGATCCCCTGAATGTACTTGCTGATATGTCTGATGGTGTCTTACCACGAGTCAATTCATTATCTAAAGCACAAAGCAAACAAGCCAATAACGCTCAAGATTTCGGTACAGGTGAACAACTAATTGGTAACCCAAGTTACGGTAGTTGGACGCAAGGCAGTAATGGTATGTCTTTTTGGGCATGGTATGGCATGTATTCCATGATGGGCGATGTATTTGGCTCTCGTCGTACTTCGTATAATGATTGGGGACGGTCAAGGAACTACAGCTATTATAATGATTATGGTCGCACTCGGTATAGTTCGCCAAGCCAGTTGAAAAAACAGAATAATTTAGATACGCGTACGAAGAAGTCATTCCAAAGTCGCGGACAAAAATACAATAGCACTTACAGTAAAAGTAGAACGGGCTCATCTAGCCTTTCCAGACAAAGTAGCACCGCACAAACAAGTGCCAAGCGTTTTAGCACAAATAGTATCAACAAAAGTTCATATGCAAAAAAATCTAGCTACTCAAAAAACTCAAGCTTTAGAAACAGCAAAAGCACGACATCTCGCAGTTTTAGACGCGGTAAATAACGGGTAGGATATAGGAATTAACATGAATAAATTTTTTGAAATTACAGCCTTAAATCAAGATCTATTAATTTACTTAGTTATTGATATTACCATCGCGATTTTTTTACTGGGCGCCATGCGCTTTATTTCAGGCTTATCCGCTAAAGTTAACTCAACGCAAGAACTCGCCCAAAAAGACAACTTTGCTTTTGGTATAAGTGTCGCGGGTAGTGTCGCCGCTTTAGGTATTGTTCTTACGGGCGCAATAAGTGGTGAAAATGCGCCAAGCTATTGGATGGAATTTGTTGGCATGTTGGCTTATGGGACATTAGGCTTAATATTGATAAAAATTGGCCGTGTTATACATGACAAGTTATCACTACAACATATCAATAAAACTGAAGAAATTTTAAAACAAAACTTAACCATTGGTATAGTTGATGCCGCAGGCGCAATTGCTACCGCGATTATTATCCGCGCCGTTTTATTGTGGGTACATGGTTTAGATGTAGATACATTTATTGCTATTATTGCCGGTTTTATTATTTCTCAAGCTATCTTATTATTGGTTACTCGTTTAAAAGAACGCCAGTATGCCAAAAATAATCAAGGTAATTGCTTACAAGAAGCTTTCTCAAAAGGACAAACTGCCATTGCTATTCGCTATGCGGGTCAGTTAATAAGTACCGCTTTAGCCGTCACTGCAGCGAGTCATTTTCTCACGTACTCACCTGATACCTTATTCACGAATTTAATCTCTTGGTTTGTATTTGCAATTGTAATGACATTACTCGTGGCTGTTTTAACGGCTATTGCCAAACGTATCGTCCTTTGGGGTATCAACTTGGTTGAAGAAGTTGATCAACAGCAAAACATTGGTGTTGCTTGTGTTGAAATGGCAACCAGTATTTCAATTGCGCTTATTCTTACGGCCTTAATGGCTTAATCTTCATTTATTCAATAACTAAAAAGCTTTAAGAGCATAAGCTCTTAAAGCTTTTTTATGTTCAGGATGAACGGTATGTCGTAATGCCATGGATGGCAAAGAACGACGATGTTCAGGATGGCCTTTCTCAGACATCCTGTCTTTCAAGGCATTAGTGCATTAGTGCATCTTTGCACGTCAACGGTATGTCGTAATGCTGTGACTTCAGGGATGAAGGAAGTAGAGTAACGCAGGAGCAGTTACCAAGATGGCAAAGAACGACAATGTTCAGGGTGGCCCTGCTCATACATCCTGTTTTTCAAGTCATTAGTGCCCCCCAGCACGTAAACGTTAAGCCGCGATCACAAAAAAGTGAAAGAGCGAGAAATTATATTAATATGAATAAAAAACAATTATTTTGGAACGACACACTACTTATTCTAACCATGGCTGTTTTAGCTGGTTGTGGCTTAATTTATGAATACCTTTTATCTCATTATGCTGGACGTGTTCTAGGCGCTATGGAGAGCACGATTTATGCAATGATTGGTTTGATGATCGTTGCCATGGGGATAGGTGCTTTTGCCGCACGAGGCATTAATTGTGCATTCAAAGGTTTTGTCTGGCTAGAACTGATTATTGCTTTTTTAGGTTGCAGTTCAATTTTGATTATTGGTGGGTTAATAGCGTTAACTCAAACATTCCCACAAGTATTAGCAGACACCTTTAATTTACCCCCCGACTCGCTTCCACAAGGTGGTTTTTTTAAACAACTTTCGCAGATCGCTTTTAATAGCCCCTATTTTTTTGGCTTTATATTAGGATTTTTCATTGGTATGGAAATCCCTTTAATTGCACGCATTAGAGAATCGATCCACCAAAAACATTTAAAAAATAATTTAGGGACTATTTATGGTGCTGACTATGTGGGGGCTGGAATCGGCGCTGCAGTATGGGTTATTTTTCTCTTATCTATTGATATTAGCAAAGCCAGTGCGTTAACTGCCGCGTTAAATCTTATTGTGGGTGGCGTTTTCATCTTTCATTTTTGGGAAAAACTGACCTGGCGAAAAACCTTAGTAACACTTCATATTATTTTACTCCTTGCCATTGGTATTATTTATCACTCGGGTAATAGCTGGCTAAACCAAATGAGCAACCTACTCTATTTAGATAGCGTTGTTTACACAGATAAAACTCGCTATCAGCAACTTACCTTTACTCAACGCCATATGGGCACTGAACAGCCGAGTGTGATAAATTTTTATCTTAATGGCCGTTTACAGTTTTCATCTTCCGATGAATATATTTATCACAGTTATTTAGTTAATCCGGTTATGGCCGGTTCAGCAAGACACGATAATATATTAATTATTGGTGGTGGCGACGGATTAGCATTACGTGATGTCCTGAAATGGTCACCCAAAAAAGTGACATTAATTGATTTAGATGCCGAATTAATGCAGATATTTATAAATCCTGCTGAAAAATTAAAACCAGCGTTAGCCACTCAACTTAACCTATTAACACAAAAAAGCTTACAAGATCCCCGTGTCACTATTCTCAATGAAGATGCTTTTTTAGCGATTGATCTGTTATTAAAACAACAAAAAACTTTCGATAGCATCATTGTTGACTTGCCTGATCCTAGCCATCCAGATTTAAATAAACTTTACTCGGTGAATTTTTATGCACGTTTACAACAGTTACTCGCGGGTGACGGCTTGATCGGCATACAATCAGCGAGTCCTTATCACGCCAAAGACGCTTTTATTGCTATTGGAAAAACCGTACGCGCTGCAAAATTCGCTCATGTTGAGCAATATCATGATAACGTGCCAAGCTTTGGTGAATGGGGCTGGACAATAGCCTCAAAACGCGGAGCTAGCCCACTTAATCGTTTGAAGTCTCTAGAAAGTCTTCCTATTGAACATCACTGGTTAAGCTTACCGATGATTATTAATTCTTTTGAGTTTTCAAAAAGTTTTTATACAAACCAAGCTGATGTACCTATTAATTATTTAGGTAGCCATAGTATTTATCAATTACATCAAAAGGCATGGCGAGATCAACAAGGTTTAAACAACGCATATTTACAAGAGTGATAAAGAAATAGAAAATAATGCAAATTGACGCTTGACATATTATGTCAAACTGCTAAATTTACCTCAACGACATAATATGTCTGAGAGATATTAACTTTTAGATTTATTAACGAAGAAAAACAGACTAAGGAATCACATGAATATTCATAAAATTGCTGATCACTTAAATAGCTTAGCAGACAACTCTGAAACCGGGATGGTTTTCGATTGTCAGCCTATTTCAGGCGAAGTTGACGTTTTACAGATCACTGTTATCGACCGTGAAGAGTTACCCATTTTTGTTTCTGTAACCGATGACCAAATACTGTGTATTACCTACTTATGGGGCGAAGAAGAAGTTAAACCCGATTGCCTCCAAGATATGCACGTTAGCATGTTAGAAATGAATATACCGATGCCATTATCATCATTTTCAAAAATTGGTGAGAAATACGTCATCTTCGGTGCCCTTTCTATTAATTCATCATTTCATGACATCGAGCATGAGTTAGGCGTTTTAAATAATAACGCAATGGAAATTATAGATGACATGGGCGAGTACCTAATTTAATTAACCACCCTAAGGAAAAAACTATGAGTATTTTTAAAAAGATAATGACCGCAATTCGAGGTGGCGCTTCAGAAGTTGGAGAATCAATTGTTGATTCAAATGCTACCCGTATTTTTGAACAAGAAATTCGTGATTCAGAAAATCACTTAACAAAAGCTAAACGCGACCTTACCGGTGTCATGGCTCAACAAATGTCATCAAGCCGTGAAGTTGACCGCTTAAAACGTGAAGTGGTTGAACATGAAGGTTATGCCGTTCAAGCCTTAGAAAAAGGTGATGAAACATTAGCGTTGGCTGTAGCTGAAAAAATTTCTACCTTAGAAAATGATCTCGCATCACAGCAGCAAGCGCTTGATAGCTTTTCAGGTAGTGCCAATCGCTTAAAAGAATTAGTGAAAAAGAGTGAACGTCAGGTTGGTGAATATAAACGTCAACTTTCGATGGTTAAAACCACTGAAAGTGTACAAAAAGCAACATCGGCAATCACTGATAACTTTTCATCAAGCAACTCTAAGTTATTAAATGCTAAAGATTCTTTAGAGCGCATTAAAGCAAAGCAACAAAAATTTGATGATCAAATGAAGGCTGCAGAAGTCCTTGAGTCTGAAAATTCAGATAATTCATTAGCTGCGCAACTTAAGCAAGCTGGTATTGGTGGTACGGATAATAGTGCAAACTCAGTATTAGACCGTTTAAAAGCGAAACAAAAGTAATATGTGCCCGCTAGTGAGCCATTATTGGCTTACTAGCACCGTTTTAACCGCCTAGCTGTTATCCTCCCAACAACTAGGCGGATTTTTGGGATCTGAATATGAGCTTTCTAAAACGACTATTTAATAAGAAAGAAGACGAACGCCAAGTTAACTCAGCTGAAGAGTTAAAGATTAAAGATATTATCGTACTTACCGATAGTTTCGCGTTACCTGAATCGTTACGAACACAACAGTTTCAAGTTTCAGCTATCAACTGTTACGAGTTTGAGAGTAAGACAGAGACTGAATGGGTATTGCAGGGTGAAAACAACCTTGAACTTTACTTAACCATCGAAAAAGACGATCAAACTTACCTTAAATTTGCCCTTAAAATTCAGCATGAAGATATCGAGTCTCTCTTTGATCTAGATGAGTTTGCAACAATATTTGATGATCCGGGACAAGCATTTCTAGAGAGAAAGTCTGATTCATCATTAACTTCAGGCTGGAGTAGTTCACAATACCAGCAACGCGTTTTTGCAAAAGTAGGTTACTTTCATCGTAAAGATAATCGCACAGAAAGCTTAAGTGCATATGAAGGCAATGAAGCCGGTGAGCAATTTGAACTTTATAGCTTACTTGATGAAGAACAATCACGCGGTATTGATATTGAAGTATGGCAAGATGGTGAAACCGACCTATTTATCACATTATATCGTCCAACTTCTGATATTATTGATATTTTCCCAGGGAGCTAAATTGTGAGCAGAATATTACCTGAGAAATGGCAATCTTCAATACAAGCAGTCAAAGCTGTGCAAGTGGCTTTTGATATGGATGAAAAAATTCAATTAGCGATCCGTACTCAAGCACTACATGCTGGCTTGAGCCCATCTGATCAAATTCGTGATATTTTAGGTCTGCCAACAAATAAAAGACCTAAGCGACCTCGTTTAACGGTAAGCTTAGGACACGATGATTACAAAATATTAGCGTTAAAATATAATCTATCTCCAGAACAACAACTTGAAATAAAGCGTAAATTAATGGATGATTTAATTTTACACGTTACACAATACAGTGAATAGTAAGCGCTATTGCACAACAGCGAATTTATAAAAATTATGATGATTACCCATAGACTTAAACATTACACTATCGATGAATTTGGTATTAAGAATTACAAATCTCGATATATTTTGATCTTAACTATTTTCACCTTGTATTTGATCATGGCAGGGGCTGCACAGCTTTTACTGCATTTTGAATTGCCCGCTCCAACAGCAAATATTAAAACCTATAACGATGCCTTTTGGGCGCTTCAAATGAGCTCTAGCACTATAGGTTTTGGTGATTATTACCCAGTAACAACCTCGGGTCGAGTCGTTGTTATGTGCATGTTTTATATTGGTGTAGGCTTAATGAGTTTTATTGGCGCACAATTTATTAATCGTTTTTTTGGTTTTTCTAACACTAATGTTAAAAATAGAGAATTACGCAGACAAAATAAAGAAATATTAGATCATAATAAACAACTCGAAATAAAAATTGATTTATTAGTCAGTAAGATTGAAGAAGTTATTCACAAATCAGCTAAGTAAATAGTAAACAAATTTTCTATAAAGAGAGATAAGTTACAATTTTAGATTTTTGTATATAATTTTGTGCCATAATACGCTACAAGCGTGATAATAAAGGGAGAACACTATGTTAATCAGAAATATTGCTCTAGTAGCACTGGTAATGACAGTAACAGGTTGTGCTAACACCGACGCTTTAGAAGCAAGTGTAAGTAGCCTAAACCAAAAAGTTGATACACTAACAAATAAAGTTAATGCCTTAACTGATGATGTTGCTGACGTAAAAAGCCAGCAAAAAATGACTAAAGCAACAATAGAAGATGTTAAATCATCTGTTGATAATGCTAATGAACGCATGGATAACATTGCTTCTACTTATAAAAAATAATAGATAGACTGTCCATAGACTAAATAAACACGAGTATGATTATGTCATCCTCGTGTTTTTTTATGCCTAAAAGAAGGTAGGTATTTATGTTTTTCTAAAAAAGTTCCTTGCCATCTAGGTAACTGCTCCTGCGTTACTCTACTTACTACATCCCTGAAATCACATCATCACGACATACCGTTGACGTGCAAGGATGCACTAATGCCTTGAAAGACAGGATGTCTGAGAAAGGCCATCCTGAACATCGTCGTTCCTTGCCATCTCGGTAACTGCACCTGCGTTACTCTACTTCCTGCATCCCTGAAGTCACAGCATTACGACATACCGTTGACGTGCAAGGATGCACTAATGCCTTGAAAGACAGGATGTCTGAGAAAGGCCATCCTGAACATCGTCGTTCCTTGCCATCCATGGCATCACGACATACCGTTCATCCTGAACATAAAAAAACCAGTGGCTTTGCAGCCTCTGGTTTTATATTTAATAATTAACAACGGTCGATAAAAAGTGTTGACCCGCTATTACCTTTAGCCAAAAATGGCGCGCATTAAACCTATAGCTTGTTCAACACTTTTACCATTCTTTACCTGAATAATAATTGAGTCACGTTTACCCAATAGGTAGGTTGGTAGATCTTCTGAAGTAAGCGCTTTATCTACCAAAATTTCAGCTGACTCTTTGCTACGTTTTTTAGGTACAGCTTTTGACTTAGTTTTCGCTTTGTTAAGCATTTTATCGCGCAAACGAATATAGTTTGAGTTTGGCGCTAAGTCAGCATCAGCAAATAAAAATAAATCGATGAGTACAGCACGATTTTTCCATAACGTCTGCTCACGTTTACTTTTACTCTCTGGCGTTTCGCTTTCGTTATTGTCTGATTCACTTGCTTCGCTATCACTTGCAACACAAGTTTCTTCAACAATTTCTGGTTGTGCTTGATGCCACCATGCAAAAGTACGCATAGTACCGATCATGTCATGCCAGTATGAAGAAAAATCAGTATTTTTTAGTTTAGCAATTGATAAACCTTGGCAAAGAATATCAATTTTATTATTGTTTAATGCAATAAATTGATCCGGTCGGCGCATTGCTAACAAGCGTGTAGCAGCCGCTAACGGTGCTTTTTCACCTTGAGATTTAACCTGTGTATATTCTTTAAAGATTTGTTGGAAGTCACTAACAAACCGTTGATAATCAGCATGATTTACATCACCTGTTAAAGGGATATGCGCTAATGCAGCATCAAATTTTTCTGGTGATTGCTCAAGTAAGGTATGAAAAACCTTGGCGCCTTTAGTACCAGCAAACCATTCAACATCAAAATTATAAATACTGTAGTCGTGCTGAGTAGTGTGCTTACCAGAAAAAGCGAGGCGGTCTTCAACAATTAAGTCTGCTAAAGGTTGTTGACGAATTTCGTCAAGATAGTTAAGCAAACGTAAACGCTCGTCTAGGGCATGTATACTAGTTTGCTGTTCAATAAAATCAGCAAATATTGTCCAAGGAGCAATTCTAGCCATTTTAAACTGGCTAAGCGTTATCCCAGCTTCAAGAATATCTTGTAGTTTTTTAAGCGGTAAAAGTTGCTCATCTTCTAAAAGATCCTTATTAAGTTCTTCACGACAAAGACGGTTTAACTCACCACACCAACCTAGAAAATCTTCTGGACGATGTGTCACTTTAACCGCCATTAAATTTAAGCTCAGCGGCGTGATATATTTAAGGGCATTTTGATAAACCTGATTTTCAGCATCAGACAGGGGCATTTTAACAGGTGACGATAACAACTTTCTCATGAAACTATATAAACTCCAGTATAAGGAACTATGACTAGTCATACATTTAAGAACCGACTAGAAATAATGTAAAAAAAATCGCGAAATTTACGCGGTTTAATTAAGGCATTGCAATTGATAATACCGATTATAGCAAATGGGGAGTGTTTTGTTGATTTAATCTGCGAAAAAAAACGCTCGCTAACTTTAATCTTTATGCAGTGATGTAAATGATTAGGCATCTACTACACCCAACTTATAATTAGCATCGATTAAGCAAAGCGTGTAGTTAAGTGGAACGGTTAAAAGTGACGTGTAATGATTAATTTTCAACAACACTTTATTATAAGTTATTATTCTGTTAATTTAAGTACAGAGTTTTTCGTAGTTAAGTTATCCCGTGGTAAGACGAGATAGAAAATATACCCGAATGTTAAGGATGACAAATGCATCGCATAAGAATAATTTTACTTTTGATATTATCTTTTGTTTTTTCAGCCTGTTCAACTACGTCTATAGATGGCTCAAAATCTGATCTTAAACAACACATCAATATTCCTATTAATTACAATTTATTTGAACAAACAAAAATAGCACCATTAAATGAGCAAGAACTGTTTTACCTAACGCAAGACCAACAGAAAAAGGTAAAAATAGATTTTGAGAAAAAAGTAGCTATGGGCTATGAACCTCACAAAGCACTCTATCAGATACTTACCGAGAACATGGCCAATTTCACCTATTATGGTGCAACATATAATGCCACTACCGCAATGCGTCTTAATAAAGGGAACTGTATGAGTTTGGCTATTTTAACCACTGCTTATGCTAAGCTGTTGGGATTGGATTTCTCATATCGTAACGTGTATACCTTACCTATTTATTCTAAAAAAGAAGATGTTATTTTATCCTCTTCGCATGTACAAACAGTAATTTATGATCCCTCTTTTGTTGCTGATGATAACTTTTTCTATTTTTCTCCCCCCGGTATAGCCATTGATTACTTCCCAAGTAAAAATAATCGCAGAAAAGGAACGTTTTCTTATAATACCTTTGTAGCGATGTATTATAAGAATATTGCTGCTGACGCTTTAGCTGATAAAGATTTAGCGAAATCCTTTATGTATGCTAATACCGCCTATAAATATGACACTAAAAATATCGAAACAATTAATTTATTAGCCGTTATTCACCGAAGGGCTGGTGATGTAAAAACGGCAGAAGCAATCTACAAAATAGGTCTAGATCGAGGAAAACCAAACATAGCACTATTAAGTAATTATATTATGCTACTTAAGTCTCAACAGCGAATGGAAGAAGTGAGTTTTCTGCAAAGTAAGATGGAAGAATTAGACGATCCTAACCCCTATAAATCGTTAACTCAGGCTTATATCGCAACAAAAAATAATGATATTAAACAAGCAGAAAGACACTTTAAAAAGGCATTGAAGAAAGCGCCCTATTTAAATCAAGCCTATATGGGGCTATACCGTATTTATACAAAGCAACAAAAAATGGAGATGGCCCAAGCTATGTTAGTTAAAGCACTAGAGTGGACCTATGAGCTTGATGAAAAAAAGCTCTATAAGCAGAAGCTCTATAATATTAACCAAAGTATTGCTGGAAATATCTAAACGGTAATATTGGTATATATCGAGTGTAACTGATAATTTATCGTATCAACCTTTAGGAAGCGATATGACAGCTTCAACCCCTGCGACATTTTCTCTGTTTTTTAACGATAAAAGTCCATCATGATTAAATAATATTTGTTTGCATAACGTTAAGCCAATACCACTGCCTTGTGGTTTTGTCGTATAAAAAGGGACAAATAAGTTATTTTTGTTAGCTATCCCGCTACCTGAATCACAGACGTGAATGTGAAAATATTTATCATCCACATGACAAAACACTTCAATAATTTTGTCTGTGCTACGAGTTCTCTGCATGGCTTCTTTGGCGTTTTTAAAGACATTGATAAAGACTTGCTCAAGCTGAGCTTTATCTGCGTAAATATTTACCTGTTCTAAATCAATAGAATTATCTGGAAATAGAATACGACAATCACTAAAGAGCGCAATACAATGGCTAATAAAGCCTTGCAGGGCAAATCTACTTTTATTGGGTTCAGGCAAGTGAGAAAGCTGACTATAGCTGGCAATAAAGGAACTAAGCGAACTTGCTCGTTCGTTAATAATATCAACCCCCGTTAATAAAGACTCTCGATTTAAGGCTTTGTGCCCGTCTTGTAATTTAGAACTTATCGATTGGCTAATACTAGAGATAGGTGTTAAAGAATTGTTCATTTCATGACTTAAAACACGCAATAAACTTTGCCAAGATTTGCGTTCTTTTTCTAATAATAATCGTTGTGCTGAGGTGATTAAAAAGAGTTGATGTTGCTTGCCTTCACTTAAAAAGTATTCTTTAAAAAGGAAGTGTTCACCACTAAGCTGGGGTTGTTCAAAATCAATAATACCGCTTTGTGCTTCACTAATAACTTTCCCTATCATTAGGCTTGTCAGCAATAAATGAGCATGTTGAGACATATCTATTTGTAATAATTTTTGGGCCGAATCATTTGCCAATACAATCCGACCTTGTTCATCAACCGCTAAAACCATTGCATCCATTTGTTGCATTATTCGCTCAAGCAACTGCCGACTCTCTTTCGCTTCAATTTTACTTAATGCCAGTGTGTCTGCGAGATTATTAACGAGTGTGAGTAGTTCTTGAAAAGCCTTATTTTCTTGCTCTCGGCCACGCAAACTATAATCGCCATCAATCATTGATTCCAGAATATTAGCCAAGGTTCTTATTTGTTGTTGAGAACGTTGCTCAGAAATGACAACAATGAAAACAGCAATTAACGCCAAAATAATAAGTATAAAAGCAATTAAATAAGCAGATACATTGGCTATATAAAGTGCTACGGTGGTTATAATCAAACAAGGCAAGCACAAAAAAAGAGCTAACAAGCTATGATCATTTTTTTGTTTTCGTTGTCGATTAGTCAAGGCCGTGTTTACTCATGCGACGATAAAAGCCACTGCGACTTAACCCTAAAGATTTGGCCGTTTCTGTGGCGTTACCTCTATGGTGTTTCAAACGGCTGATTAGCGATATTTTTTCTATTTCATCTAAAGATAATGACGAATGATTAGCGAGTTTATCACCTCTATTCTCATCAAGTTCACTTGCTGAAGGATGAATATTCTCAAGTAATAAATCTCGTCCACCTATCACCGTTTTTTTACAGGTAAAAAGCAGTTTTTCCATAAGATGGCTTAGCTCACGAATATTACCCGGCCAAGTATACTGTTGTAACTTATTAACAGCATCCGATGATAACTCAGGGGCGACAATATTATATTTAGCACTAAAGCGTTGTAAAAAATAATGGGCTAAAGGCTCAATATCTTCAATACGTTCGTGCAATGAAGGTATACGTAATTGAATGGTATTTAAACGGTAAAATAAATCTTGCCTAAATTGCTGTTCACTAATAGCTTTTGCCAAGTCACAGTTGGTGGCTGAAATAATACGTACATCCGCGCTCAGCGATTTACTACTTCCGACCACTTCAAATTTTTTCTCCTCTAATACTCTTAATAACTTAGCTTGTTGAGCCATTGGGATATTGGCAAGTTCATCCAGAAATAACGTGCCTTGCTCTGCCATTTCAAAACGGCCAACCCTGTTTTCTTTAGCATCTGTAAATGCCCCTTTTAAATGACCAAACATTTCACTTTCAAATAAGCTTTCTGGAATAGCGCCCATATTCACCGGAACAAAAGAATTTTCAGCTCGCGATGACTGTTGATGCACATAAGAAGCAAGCATACTTTTCCCCGTGCCATTGTCACCGGTAAGTAAAATGCTCATATCACTTTTTGCGAGCTCTTCTAACGATGACAACAATGTTTTCATTGCGGGTGATTGCGCAATAATGCCATTATTTTTAGGAAACGATTGTGAGCGGAGTAGCTTGTTTTCTTGATTGAGTCGGTTGAGCTTTTTATCGATACTGGCTAATTTCAATTGCGTATTAATAGCGCTTAGCATACGTTCATTGTTCCACGGTTTCTGGATGAAATCTTTTGCGCCGGCTCGCATAGCATCAACGGCAATATCAATAGTTGCCCAGCCGGTCATAACAATAATAGGCAGAGTTTCGTCAAACTGTTGAATAGCCTCAACTAACTGTAACCCTTCACTACCAGAGGTTGTATCTTGCTGAAAATTCATGTCAATTAAAACGAGATCTACATTTTCACGCTTTAAATTTTCCAAAACAGCTTCAGGCGTGGACATCGCTAAAATATCAAAATTCTCTTCTGACAACATATATTTTAAGCTGGCAATAATATTGAGGTCATCATCAGCAATTAAGATTTTATTATTTTTCACAGTATTATAGTTACACCATTGATTAATATTACTCTATCGCCCTAACATTAAGGGCGATAGCTTTTCTTCCTTCGTCTTATTCGTAACGAAGAGCTGAGCTTGGTTCCATTTTAACGGCTCTGCGCGTTGGTGCATATATCGCTAACATTACAATAGCAGATAATCCAATAACTACCGTTACTGCAAGAACCACATATAAATACGTTGGGAATATACCTTCCGACATTTTATTAAAACCAAAGGCAATTAATACAAAAATGATTAAGGCTAAACCTAATCCTTTAATTAATTGTTTCGCCCCTTGTTTCATAAACATATTCACAATACTTTTATCAGTAGCACCCACTGCGCGTCTAATACCAACTTCATGAGTACGTTGTGCCACCGAATTAGCGGTTAAACCATAAATGCCAACCAGTGCTAAGATTAGGGCAAAGAAGCCTGTACCAAAAGTGATATTAGACGTTAATTGCATTACATCACGCATCATACCTCTATTTTTCTCTGCCGGTTCAACCGCATAAAAGAGAGCAATATTTCGATCTATTTTATACAAGGCTTGATAAAATATTTCTTCACTATTAATTAATTCGCCTTCTATTAGATAAAAAAAGTTTTGAAAAGCCGTCATAAATTGTAAACCTGAAGTATAAACTTCATCGGCGCTATCAAGCTTACCGAGCATGGTTTTAGGATTCATGCGATTTGTTACAACGCCGACGATAAATAGTTTTTCGTTTTTTTCATCGATCTTAAGTTGAAAGCTTTTACCAATGACAGATTCCCCAGGCCAGTATCGACTCGCCATTGACTGACTAATCAAAGCGACGTTACGATTACCTTTTTTGTCTTGATGGTTTAAGAAACGCCCATCAACCAGGTTAACACCAATGGTATCTGTTTTCCCTATCACACTTAGCGTATCAACAGATGGCTTACTTTTTTCATCGGTGTAATCAATTCCCTCAAGTGTTAGGAGAAAATTTCCAAGCCAATTGTTCATAACGACACCCGCAACGCGAGGGTGACTTTTGATGTCTGTCATTAAGTTTTGATAAAAAGCAATTTGCTGCTGTGGTTCTGCATACTTATTTTCAGGTAGGCTGAGCCTAGCTCTCATCACATTAGTGTAATCATCTCCCGTTTCTAAATTAACCAGTTTATTGGATATATACCCTGACATCGAACCAATAAGCATTAATATCGCGACAAGAAATACTTGAGTCGTGACTAAGAATCTTGATAAACGCCCTGCTTTTTTACCTTGTGCGCCACGAGTTCCATCACGTAATGTTGTATTAATGTCTTGATTGGCAGAGCGCCAAGCGGGTAAAAATGAGGATAAAAAAATTGTCACTATAGTAAAGACGGCCGCCATTAATAGTGTTTCTTTGTCCATACCCCAACGCCACCAAAACACTAGCGTTTTGGAATTCCATGAATGCAATATAATATCGGTGTAATGTAAAGCAGCACCTACAAGTAAAACCGATAAAACGCCACCTAATAAAGTAATAATAACGCCTTCCCACATTAACTGACTCACTAAACGAGTGTTTGATGCGCCTAATGCTGCTCGTATCGCGGTTTCTTTTTGACGTTCTATAGCCCGAGCAAGTAAAAGATTTCCAACATTAATACACGCAAGTAATAGGATCATTCCAGCGATCACATTTAAAAAGGTAAAAATCACCGTACCTTCACCTCCCATTTGCGCAAAAGGAAATGACCAGAAACGTACTGACTTATCACCTTTTTCTAAATCGTATTGCGTAGCATTTTGTTGATAAATCGTATTAATTTGCTGGCTTAAGGCTTGTTCAGCTTTAGCTCTACTGATATCAGGTTTAATACGACCGTAAAGATGAACATGATTAGGGTTGTTCGCTGTCTTTTTTATGAGTGATTGTTCTATCGGCAGCCAAACATGACTCGAACCAGGAAAAAGATACCCTTGGGGCATAACACCAATAATTTCGGTAACAATATCATTCACAATAATAGTCTTACCAATAATGTCTTTGCTAGATGAATAATCACTCGCCCAAATCTGAGTGCTGATAACGGCAACGGGAGAAGCACCTGCTTCTATATCTGCAGCTTGCAGTGTTCGACCTAGCACCGCTTTTGTGCCACTGAAATTAAAAAATCCTTGGTCAACATAAGTCCCATAAACATTCTTTCCACTATCTTCAAAAGACAATCTAAAGTCTTGTTTATCATAAATACCAAATTCACTGAGTACTGTTTGTTTTTCCTTTATCATAAAGAATTCATAGGAAGTCCATAACTGAAATTCACCATTAAATTCTGCATTAACCGACAGCATGCTTTCCCCGTTAGGTAAGTTTAAGTCTTTATGCATAGTTGAATACAAAAATGAAAAGGTGAATAAGCTGATGGAAAGCCCCCCAACAAGAACAGCTAAAGTCATCGCAGTGAACTTAGGCGACTTAAAAAGTAATCTAAAGGCATATTTGATGTCGATAAATGTAGACATGTATCCTCCTAACCTACCACTAATGCAGGTGCAGGTATTGAACCTGCATTGTTTTTTATGTTGATATTATCAGCAATTAAACGGCCATCAAACATCTCTAAACAGCGGTCTGCTCTTTTTGCAGAAGAAGGGTCGTGTGTCACCATACATATTGTCGATCCTTCTTGATGAAGTTTATCAAGCAAGGCTAATACAGCTTCAGCATTTCTTGAATCTAAATTACCGGTTGGTTCATCAGCAAGAATAATTGCGGGGTCGTTAACTAAAGCACGAGCTACAGCGACTCGCTGTTGTTGACCACCAGAAAGCTGTGATGGGAAATGATCTTTTCGGTGAGACATTTCAACTTTTTCTAATACCTGCTGTACTTTGCCCTCTATTTCACTTTTTGATAAACCTTTTTGATACGTTAACGGTAGCATCACATTTTCAAAAACCGTCAAATCAGAAATTAAGTTAAATGACTGAAAGACAAAACCAATTTGTTCACTGCGAATTTTTGCTCGTTGATCTCTTGATAATGATGAAACATCAACACCATCTAGTGCATAAGTGCCATGGGTTGGAGAATCAAGTAAACCTAAAAGTGATAATAATGTAGATTTACCACAGCCAGACTGTCCACTTAATGAAATATACTCACCCTTTTTAATCGTTAAATTAACCGTATCAATAGCGCGTGTTTCGATTTCTTCAGTCAAAAACCTTTTACTGATTTCTTTCAATTCGATTAATGTGCTCATTTTTATTTCCTTTAATTTGTCTGTTACTCTTATCTTCATAAATAATTATGATTAGTTAATCATCACTTCTTGATGCTCTTGCCAACTCCTTGTATCGGAAATAATAATTTCATCTCCAACGGCTAAACCAGAAAGTATTTGAATTTGGTTGACTGAACTCTGCCCTAACTTCACCTTTTGTTTTTGAGCAAATTTTTTATCATTAATCAATTTATATAAACCTGCATCACTATAACGAGGGGCAAATACCGGACGTTGGACATAAAGTGTATCCGCAATATCACTTACCTCAATTAAGCCATCTACCGTTAAATCAGGTCGGGCATCATTGGGTAATTCACTATTTAGCTGCACATCAATTTGAACCATGCCAGTATTTACTGCCGGGTCAATGCGAATAACGTTACCAAAAATTTTATTACTTCTCGTATCAACAACAACGGCTTGACCTAATGCAATATCACTCACTTTATTTTCTTGTACTTGAAGCTCAGCAAACAACGAACGTTGATCCGCAATCAAAGCGACACTACCACCGACTTGAACTTGCTCGCCTAACGCAAGAGAAACCTGCTGAACCACCCCATTAGTTGTCGCTTTTACGGCTAAAGCATCGACTTGATCTTTAATACGCTGATAGTTATTTTCAACTAAGCCCAATCGTGCTTGTTGAGCAGTTTTAGAGGCAAGTAAACTCGCTTTCATTTTTTCAACTTTTTGCTTTTGTGATAGCCAGTATTGATTTTGTTGCTTAACGGTCAGTTGGCTATGCTGATAATCAAGCGCTGATACGGTGGCATTTTTTTGCGCGAGTAATTGTGTTTCAGCATCAAGTTTTAACTTGCTGATTTGGTAACTATAGTCAGCTTCAACGACTGAATTTTCTAAGTCAAGCAATTGAGATTCAAGCGCAATATAAGCAGCATAATTTTCTGCTTTTTTTGCCTCGAATTCCCAACGGGCTTTTTCTAATTCACGGTGTAATTCAGGGTTAGAAAGTTGCATCAGCATCTGCCCTTTAATGACATGAGCGCCTGCTTTTACAAAGGCTTGTTCAACACGACCAGAAACTTGTGCTGAAACCCAACGAATATAGACAGGTTTTAAAACCCCTGTTGCGCGAACATTCACTTGAAAACGACCTTGTTCAACAACAGCGGTCACTAATTCATTTTGTTTAACAATAAAAGAAGCATCACCCATCACACTTTTTAATTTATACGTTGCAAAAGCTAACATCAGTACAACGGGTACATACCAGTACTTACGCCACAAAGGTATTATTTTTTTTTCTCGTTGGATATCCATACTCTGATGATTTCATTTTAGTAAATAATAATTAAGTAAGGTAATACAAAGGACATGCCAACTTCAAACTAGATATAAGTAACTGTTATTTAACAACAAAAACCCAGACTAATTACTTTAGCATTAAACTGTGTCGAAAACGACACAAAGTAAAAGTTAAGATGTGGCATTTATGGAACAAGCTAAAACGCGATCCCATCAAAAAATAAATCCTACAGTGAATAGGTCTTAAATTTTTGGTCTATTTACTCTTTTTATATAGATTTTTAATATTAACTCAAGCTGTTATCATAGAGTAAATATCAATTTATTAAGATAAGTAAAGTAGATGTCAATAAAACCCTTAGCGCGCGTTACGGTAGAACCAAAATCAACAGCCACATCATGTGTTATTTGGCTACATGGACTTGGCGATTCAGGCGATGGCTTTGCGCCGATTGTTCCTGTATTAAATTTACCAAAAAATCATGGTATTCGCTTTATTTTTCCACATGCACCAGAGCAGGCCGTAACGATTAACCAAGGCTATGTGATGCGTTCTTGGTACGACATAAAGAGTATGGATTTGCATAATCGTGCAGATATGGAAGGCGTGTTAGCATCAGAAAAAGCGATTCATGTGCTTATTCAGCAGCAAATTGATTTAGGTATTTCAACTGATAAAATTATACTTGCCGGTTTTAGCCAAGGTGGTGTGGTCAGTTTATTTACGGGACTCAGGTTTCCTCAAAAATTAGCCGGTATTTTAGCGCTATCGTGCTATTTACCTACCGCTGATAAATTACCTGATAACTGTCACACTGCTAATAAACAGACACCTATTTTACAAAACCATGGTGAGCAAGATGACGTAGTGCCAATGAGTTCAGGTGTTATGGCCAATAAGTTACTGATTGATGCTGGATATCATGCAACATGGCAAGCATACCGTATGCCTCATAGCGTATTGCCAGAGCAACTGAGCGATATTTCAGCTTGGTTAGTGAATACCCTATTAAAGTAATCAACCTTATTAAGCTATAAATGAACTCAATAAAAATAAAGCCGGCATATTGTCGGTTTTATTCATTTAGGTCAGGTAGGCAATAACGCGTTAGTTATTAACGAACAATTCATTTAAACGACAAAAGAAAAATTACGTTAAAGACATTACTGGGCATAGACAGACTCAGTAATCTCAACCTACTTAACACTTCCCCTTTCTTCGGCGCCATCTTCTTAATTGGGGCATATAAGCGTCTTTATAATACTTAACCAGAAAGTACTCACTCAATTATATAACCATAAATATCTTATCTAAGAGATAAAAAGAGTTATCCTTTAATACCCGCTTTATTTAATACCGCTCGGCTAGGGAAACCATCACCAACTAAGCCATGTTGCAATTGATATAAGCGAATGGCTTTTCGACTTTTTGGCCCCCAGATGCCATCGGGATTACCAACATTGTACCCCATCATATTAAGCTTTTTTTGTAGGGCTTGTAATTCCACAGGTTTATATAAATTACGCTGACTTTTATCGCTTATCTTTAATCCCGCAGCGCCTTGAATACGATTCGCTAATAACCCAACAGAAAGCGCATAATTCTCAGATAGGTTCCATTTCATAATGACATTAAAATTAGGGTAGACTAAAAATGCAGGTCCACCAGCGCCAGCAGGTAAGACTAACTCAGCCTCAATTTTATAATCAGATAAAGCACTACCATTAGTACGTGTTACACCTAAAGCTTTAAAGGTTGCTAAGGGATAGAACTGATCAAACTCGACTTGTTGAAAAGCAAAGTTTTTTGGCAGCTGTACTTGTCGACCCCAACGCTCTTTTTCTAACCAGCCAATGCTATTTAAATAATTAGCGGCACTCGTTAATGCATCGGCTTCACTTTGCCAAACATCTACTTTACCGTCATCATCGCCATCTAAGGCATACTTTTTCAATGCTGAGGGCATAAACTGCATATGCCCCATGGCTCCAGCCCAGGAACCAGCGAGTTGCTTGGTGGTGATCGTTTTATTATCGATCAAATAAAACAGATCAAATAATTCAGCGGTAAAGTATTCACTACGTCGCTCATCACAGGCTAATGTGGCTAAAGAGTTTAACACCGACATTTTCCCTTTGTTTCTACCAAAGTTAGTTTCTAAGCCCCAAAAAGACACTAAGTACTGTGCAGGAATGCCGTATTTTTTAGACAGTTTATCAAACAACTCTTTATGCTCAGCTAATTTCTTTCTACCAGTTTGGATATGATAATTAGTTAAGCGTAATTTTAAATAATCAGCAAAGCTTTGACTAAATTCAGGTTGGCGTTGATCGAGTTCAATTACGCGTTTTATCGGCGCAAGCGCTGGAATAATATCATTAACAATATAACCTGAATAACCAGAAGATTTGGCCTTGACCTGCAAATTATTGATACATTGAGTAAAATTGTTATTACCCGAAGCATTCACTACTAAGGGCAATGTTGTTAATGAAGCAAAAACTAACTGAGAGAAACGTTTAATAACGGATGACATAACAGAAAAACCTTATAAAAAATTGAATAAAACATCGAAAAATATAACCAAGTTCACTTTAGCAAAGAGTAACTGTCGCACCCAAGGAAAAATTAACGTAAAATGCGGTTCATATGTAACAAATTCTCTTAACAATATCATTTAGGAACGTCATGAAAAAAACATTCAACATCACTCACCCAAAAATTAAAGTTGCTCGCTTATTTGAAGGTGTAAAACATGATGTGAAAAAATACATAAAAAGAGAAAGAAACAAAAAATTGCCTACTGGCGTTGATTTTTGGGATTTTGACTCTAAATATGGTATTACTGAAGCAGACGCAGAAGTTGTACACTTATCTGCACTCAATAAACATATCGACGAAGCTGAAAAGCTTGGCTTAACTTCATTCTATTTAGAAATTGTCGTAAAAGAAGGTTTCCGTTCGATAAAACCGCTTGGTGAAGACGAAAACTTCGATGAACTTGACGAAGAATAACTTCAAAGCCGATTTAATTAAATAATGAAAATACCTAAAAGACTACAACCCCTGGTTGACGACGGACTGGTTGACGAAGTAATCAGTCAATTAATGAGTGGTAAAGAAGCCACTGTATACATGGTACGTTGTGGCGATGAGATTCGCTGCGCCAAAGTATATAAAGAAGCCAATAAACGCAGTTTCAAAAAAGCCGCTCAATACCAAGAAGGTCGAAAAAGCCGTAATAGCCGTCGTGCACGCGCGATGGAAAAAGGCTCAAAGTATGGTAGAAAACAACAAGAAGATGCTTGGCAGAATGCCGAAGTTGAAGCCCTTTATACGTTAGCTGCTGCTGGTGTACGTGTTCCACAGCCCTTTGGTTGTTTTGAAAGTGTGCTATTAATGGAGCTGATCACTGATGGGGAAGGCGATGTTGCACCGCGCCTAAATGATATTATTCTACCAAGCGAACACGCTATAGAAGACCATCTAATTATGATGAATTATGTAAAGATCATGCTTTGTGAAGGTATCATTCATGGTGATTTGTCAGAATTTAATGTACTTGTTGACGAATACGGCCCGGTAATTATTGATTTACCACAAGCGGTTGATGCCTCGGCAAATAATAATGCTAAAAGCATGTTACTTCGCGATGTAAATAATATCACCGAGTATTATGCTCAATTTGCTCCTGAATTAGCAAAAAGCAAATATGCTCAGGAAATGTGGGCATTATATGAAAAAGCAGAATTAACACCTGAAACTCAATTGACCGGTTTATTTAAAGAAAATACTAAATCAGCAGATGTTGATACAATATTAGAGGAAATAAAAGCGGCATTTGCAGAAGAACAGGAGCGATTAGAGCGAATTAGTGATGCCGATGAACTTGATTAAGCTTATTATTCTGATTCTGTAACAGCCGTAGTAAAAATGTCCCTGATTTCTTTGTCAGTTAAAAATCGGCTCTTTCCTAGAGCCAAATCTTCATCAAGTAATAAGTTTCCGATGGCTTGTCGATGCAAGCCTATAACGGGATTACGAAATCGGCCAAACATCCGCTTAATTTGATGATATCGTCCTTCTGTTAATCTAACCTCTGCAACATATTGATGACTTTGTTCATTAGCCTGATTAGTAATAATCTTTAGTTTTGCTGGTTTAGTGGTAATCTTTTCAAATTCAAAAAACATCCCCTTCGCAAATGCTAGGGCATAATCATCCGTTAATGGGTTTTGTAAGGTAACCTGATAACATTTTTCTACTTTATGCTTGGGAGAGGTGAGCCGTTCTGACCAACGACTGTCGTTAGTCAGCAACAATAAACCTGAAGTGTTTAGATCAAGGCGACCAACAATATGTAAATTGTTTTTGTCTTCACTGGTATCCTCAGAGAATAACCTTTGTTCTTCAAGTAAATTAATAACAGTTTTATGTTGCTTATCTATCGTCGCACTCACGACGCCAATGGGTTTATGCAGCATTATATAGAGCGCTTGGTTATCTTGTAACACTTGACCATCAAGTGTTATTTTTGAAAATTTATCAATACGCTCGCCAATATCACTTGATACACAGTCATCTACGCATATCCGTTTTTGCGCTAACATCAATCGTACAGATCTACGGCTAATATTGCAGTGTTCACTGATAAAGCGGTCGAGACGAGCGGTGCTTAATGACATAAGTAGGAATTTATTTTATCGCGCTATTAAAGTGCTGGCTATGTTATACCTATTACATTAAAAATAAAGTGAATATACGTACTTAATGTATAAAGTCAGTAAGAGGGCTTTAACGAACGAGCTTAAGTATCGTTTGTTGTTTCACTGATTTTACTGGCGTGATATCGACACTCTCAGCAATCAGTTTATTGTTTTTAAAGCGGTCAAAGTGTGCTTTTTTTATTGTCATTTGTTGACAAACTTTATAAAAGGCTTGGAAATCTTTGCGACTAAATTTTTCATCCTCACGTGTCAGCAAACCATCAATATAAGCGTTATCTCCATTTACCGTTAGATTGGCAATGGCCGTATAAGGTTTACCGTACTCCTCAACACGAAGAGCGCGCACAGTTTTTATCTCAAAAATCCAATCATCAACTTGTACAAATCGAGGCATTGATTCTACGGGTACTTTGTTAGTGAGTTTGTTGTCCATAATAATCTTCTACTGGGTATGACATGTGAGAAAAAATCCAACTGCGTAGGTGGCAACAGTCGGAAGTTCGTGTCTAATAATGTTAAAAAGATACAGTTAATTTTTCATTTTCATTTTCATTTTCATTTTTAACGCAGCCAGATAACTTTTTAGCTCACCTTCACTGATTTCAGTATCCGCATTTTTGTCAATATCTTTAAAGTGCTTCACTAATTGATCATCTTTACTCGCAATAACTTCTGCTTCATTAAGTGAACCATTTTTATCATGGTCAAGTTGTGTCAATAATGTAGGGATACTTTTGTCGACCTTAACCCATTTATCAGCAGACAACACTTGAGTCGCAGCAGGCTTAGTAACAACTTGTTCAACCACGGAAACTTCAAGACTTGCAACGTTATCTTCTGCGCTTACAAAATACGAAGCTAATGCACAGGTACCAACAAGTAGAGTGACTTTTTTCAAGCTAATAGAATTCATTTTAATTCCTTTATTCATAGAGTTCATGGATTTATTTTAATCAATATAAGGGTTAACACAATAGACATAGCAGGAATTGAACCATAAATATAAAACGCTGATATTATTAGATAAATACTTAAAAGCTACCCAAGAACTTCTCCAATGTGTCGCCATTTGGCAACAGAAAAACTGTTGATAAAAATAATGAGCAAACGTTAACACTAACAATGGATAAAATAATTGAAGTAAAACAGTAACTAACTCATAATAAAATTTCAAAACCCGCTATTACAGGGTTTAAAGTAGTGTCTCAAATAAACGACATGGTTGTTTTTTCTTTTAATAAAACTAAACTACTCATCTCATTAATCGTTGTGGCATCCATGAAACAATTAAACTTCCCTCATTTTCTAGCGATTAACGCGTATTCTATTAAAAAGCTCAGCATTTTAGGCTTTTCTTTGGTTGCTTTGCCGTTAGTAATAGCTTTACTGTATAGTGCGAATCAAATTTCATTACTTTCTCATCAAAGTACATCGGCTATTTTTAATGTCGCTGAGCTCGTTAAAACAAATCGGCAAATAAATTTTACCTTAGCCAAAATGGAAAGAAGTGCTAGTCAGTTTTTGATACTAAAAGATCAAGACTTATTAACTGCTTATTTAAGACACGAGCAAGCTATTTTAAAAGCCATGGCTAGTAATCCATTGTTTAATAAAGACAACAACTTAAATCGGCTAAGTAAAGAATTTTCTCAAGCGATTGAATTAGTTCACCGTTATTTAACGTTGCACCCATTGGAAACGTCGTCATTAGCATCGCTACAAGTACATTTTACTGAACTTGTCTCTATCCGAAAAAAAATAGCTGAGCAAAGTAACAATTTATTAATCTCGCAAGCACAGCAGATTAAAGCATCGGCCAACGATGTTAGACACGACATGCTAAAAAGCCTGATGATCATTCCCTTCACTTTAATCATCGCAGCAATTTTTATCTTTTTAATAACTAAGCCGCTCAAACAATTATTAAAGAAAATACAGCATTTAGCATTAGGAAACTTCGACAGTGAAGTCACATTTAACGGCTCCCCCGAAATGAAAGAAATTGCTGACGCCTTAGAAGTTATGCGTAATCGCTTGCACGCACTGGAGTTACAAAAATCAAGTTTTATTCGTCATATCTCTCATGAGCTAAAAACACCACTGGCGGCAATTAGAGAAGGCACCGAATTACTTTATGATCACAGTGTTGGGGAATTAAATGCTGAACAACAAGAAATTTCTAATATTATTCGTCGTAGTGTTACCCGCTTACAACGCTTAATTGAAGACCTACTAGACTTCAATATTGTGCTTGATTCAACCAGTTTGCAAGATGCTGAAACCGTTGAATTATCATTATTAGTTGCGCAAGTATTACAACAAAGAAGTTTAGATATTAAACAGAAAAACTTAACAGTTGTGTATAAAAGTGCGGCAATAAAACTCAAAGCTAACGGGAAACAATTAAGTGTTATTTTAGATAACCTCTTATCAAATGCGATTAAGTACTCTGATGAAAACAACGTTATTAACATAGTGTGCTCACTCAATGATAATACGTTGTTGTTGAGTATTATTGACCAAGGTATCGGTATAGCTGACGGCCAACAAGAGAAAATATTTGATGCTTTTTACCAAGGCATTCCTGCAAAAAATGCAAAAATCAAAGGCAGTGGTCTAGGACTAACCATTGTAAAGGAGCTACTGATGCGACTCAATGGCACCATTGAAATAAAAAGTAATACCGGTATAAATAGTGGTACCGCAATGACAATCACCTTGCCTCATGCTTTTCTAGTGGAAACTAAAATGGGAGTAAAGGCTTGATGATATTTTCAACCAATAAAAACCTTCTCGTTATTTTTACACTAGCGTTACTCTCAATATTAAGTGGTTGTCAGTTACTAAATAAAACAACTCCAGATATAACTGTTGAAAGTAAAATCATTGACTATACGCAGTATTATTTATCTTTAGTAACCTTAACTGACAGTCAATTGGCAGATAAAGTTCGCCAACATCAGTTAGTCTTATTCGACAGTAATGAAGCTGTAACGCAAAATAAAATGAATAATAACGATGCTATTCAATGGCAATTAAAATCAGTATTGCTTTTTTCACTGCCTCATTCGTCTGTTCACAATCCGTTTACCGCAAAAAGTATCTTAAACAAGCTTTCACTCATTGATCTCAAAAACAGCGATATAACTGAGGCCGACTTTGCCTTTTATAGCATGCTAAAAATACAACTCAATGAACAAGTGTTACGTCTCAATGATCTATCACAAGCAAAGAAAGCGCTTAACGCCATAAAAGAAGCTTCCGTGCAGCAACAGCAGCAATTTAAAGCATTACAGCAGCAGATCCTTCAGCTAAAAAAAATAGAACATACTATTAATGAACATGGACAGTAAAGACGATGGTTTTAACCAATAATCACAAAAAAATCGATGAAAAACAACGCGAGAAGATACTGCTTGTTGATGACGATCCCAGCTTATTAAGATTACTGGGTATTCGGCTATCAGCGGCAGGTTATCAAATCGAGTCAGCAAGTAGTGCCAAAATGGCATTAGGCATATTAGAAACTTTTCCTCCACAATTAGTGATCAGCGATCTGCGCATGGAAGGCATGGACGGTATGGCACTTTTCGAAATAATTCGTCAACAACAACCCAATTTACCTGTCATCATTATGACCGCCCACGGTACTATTCCTGATGCTATTAGTGCGACAAAACAAGGGGTTTTTAGCTTTTTAACCAAACCTTTTGAAAGCCAAGAGCTGTTATCAACTGTACAAGAAGCCATACGTTTACAACCACAAAATAGTGCGCACAATACCAATGCAAAAGCTGACATTTGGCGTAAAAAGATAATTAGTCGCAGCGCTGTGATGTCGTCATTATTACAGCAAACCTATCAGGTTGCTCAAAGTGATTTTAGTCTATTGATCCATAGCGCAAGCGGAACCGGTAAAGAATTATTAGCGAAAGCGGTTCACTTAGCAAGCAAGCGTAACAGTAAAAAATTCACCGCCATTAACTGTGCGGCCATACCCGAACAATTGTTAGAGTCAGAGTTATTTGGTCATTGCAAAGGCGCTTTTACTGGCGCTGATAAAAACCACCAAGGACTTTTTCAGTCAACCGATGGCGGCACTTTATTTCTTGATGAAGTGGGTGATATGCCAATGAGCTTTCAAGTGAAATTATTACGAGCTCTGCAGGAAAAAGAAGTTCGCCCGGTCGGGAGTACACAATCAATAAAAGTTGATGTACGTATTATTGCTGCAACCCATAAAAACCTTCAAGAAGCCATTATTGATAAAAGCTTTCGTGAAGATCTTTATTACCGCTTAAATGTGGTTGAACTCACCTTACCAACACTCGCTGAGCGCCGTGAAGATATTCCTTTACTTGCCCAGCACTTTTTAAGTGTAGCGATCGAAAATACGTCTCATAAAATTAATGGTTTCTGCCAAGAAGCGATGGAAGTTTTAATCAGGGCTGACTGGCCAGGAAATATTAGACAATTACAAAATGTCGTTGAGCAATGTGTCGCTTTATCAACAGAGCCATTAATCAGTGAAAGCTTAATTAATAATGCATTGCGTACTCAAAGTGCACAGCTGCCTTCTTTTCAAGAAGCGAGAGAAAAATTCGAGCGCGACTACTTAGCCAAATTATTAAAGACTACCGAAGGTAATGTTTCACAAGCAGCCAAAATAGCACAGCGGAATCGTACAGAGTTCTATAAACTATTGAAAAAACATCACTTGAATGCAGAATTATTTAGAGTGGATAACGATACACCTTCACAAGATTAGCTGAGAATACATAGACGATGAAAAGCTTACACTTAACAGAATTTTTTCCTTATCAGCTCACTCAACTACAAGCAAAAGTGAGTGATAATATTGCTGAAATTTATACAGGAAGGTTTGAACTTTCTCGTCAACAATGGCGTGTTTTAGCCAGTTTAGGTAACGGAGAGTTGCTATCAGCAAAGCAAATAGGCGAGCAAACAAATTTAGAAAAAATGCCAGCAAGCCGCGCAATAGCAAAAATGCAGACCCAAGGCTTGTTAGTTAAAAATACTGATAAAAGCGATAAACGATCTTCATTGTTAAAACTAACAGCGCATGGCTTAGCTATTTATCAACAATTAATACCGATGGCTTTACAACGTGAAGAAGAATTATTGTCTGTTTTGAGTGTTGAAGAAAAAAATCAGCTCGCTAATATTATTGAAAAATTAACCTTAAAATCAGTGGATATATCGAATAAATAACAATGACTATTATCGCTGATAATGACTAGCCAAACTCACCATTAAACAGCCTAGATAAAATTAATAGAGATTAAAATAGACAATAAAAATCTACAGCAGAGCCTAGGTTTTATCGGTTGTCATTAAACGACTCGTTATTAATTAAAAAGAATAACTTCCCGTAACTAAAATCTCAGTAACTTCAAAAAATTCCTCGCCAGATCATCGTTAATGCCATCAGATAAAATAGTCTGACAACAAAGTTTTCTGATGATAGGTCATGGTTTACGTCTGAACTTAAAGGGCTGGATCAAAATAAAGAGTAAATGACGTTGCTTTAAAACCAGTCAAACGATTAGAGCTAACTAGCCATAAACTATAGATTTAATACTCTAACTATTGACAAGCTATATCAATCAACTCAGAATAGCGCCTTAAAATTGATTAGGTGCTCAACACTTATACTTTAACAAGGTATGAATTAGAGATAATCGGGAAGTTAGTACATGCAATGCATAATTCTAACGCTGCCCCCGCAACGGTAATACTTTACGCTACGTGAAGTTAAGCCCGGAGACCGGCCTAAACAATATCAAATGACTTGCAGTGCGGTGGGCGCTACGGAAATCTAATGACATTAGCAATAGCTATTTGTTATAACCCTTCCGTACCTCCCTCAAAATTTTTTGAGGTGTTATGTTTTCTTATTTACGTTATACATTTGTTATTATTTCCATCGTGATGCCTGCACTTGCGCAAGCAGAAGTTGTGTTAAGTAATGATATAGAAGTCATTGAAGTTGTTAATGACCAGTCATTTAATACACCTAATTATCAAGTATTACATCGCGAAAGCTTTATATACTCATCGCAAACGCTTGCTGATATTTTACAGTCGATAAATGGCATTCAAATTCGGGAAATAAGTGGTATTGGTAACCCTGTATCTATTTCAATTAGAGGGTCGAGCAGTAAGCAGGTACAACTTTATATTGATGGTCAACTTATTAACGATAGTCAATTCGGTGGTTTTGATTTAAACCAAATACCCACTGAACAAATAGAAAGTATTGAAATCAGTAAAAACCAAGCGATTGGTACTGGCGCTACCCCTATCGGTGGAGTCATTCGCATTAACACTTATAACCCCACTGAAGACTCGAGTAAATTAACCCTGGCCATGGGCTCCTTTGGCTATCAAGAAGTTAATGCGCTTTATAATAAAGCATTTAAAACTCACAGCCTGTCTTTTGGTGGTCATTATATTAACAGTGACAACGATTACGATTTTATCGTTCCTGCGGGCTTTAGTAATAGTGATACGCCTGATAGGCAAGCATTAAGAAATAATGAGTTTACAAAAAAGTCTTTTTTTATAAACAACATATTCCAATTTAATCAACATCAGATCAGAGTCAATGTACAATATAACGATCAAGATAAAGCACTGCCTAATTACCAAAACAACTCCCCTGAAAACAATTCGACGTTAAGCTCTGAAAACTTACGCTATAGCTATCAACATCAATGGTTAAGCAAATCACCCTGGCTAAATTCAATTGAATTTGAAGCCTACGCTGAAAATAAAGATGAGCGTTATATTTCAAGTCCCGACTCGATAAAACTTGATATCAATGATTATGAAACAACAAAAAAACATATCGGCTTTAAACCTTACCTTACATGGAAAGACTTTAATCTATTGCCATTTGTCAGTTTTAATAAACAAAATTTCAGCTCTGTTAGCGAACACAACGGAAAACCAACACAATGTAATGGTATAGCGTCATGTGATATTTCAGCAAAACAAGAACAACTCAACATAGGCTCCCGCATCGAGTGGCAACCCGAGTCACTCCCCATAGAAGTGTATACATTGTTCAGTAACCTACAAGAGAAAAACTCAAACATAGCGATTAATCATTCCAGTGCAGCTAAGTTTGTAGCCAATGATAATTATCAAACAACTGAAGTCGGGTTAAGCTTTAAACAAGGTAATTTAAAAGTTACCAGTAACTTAAGTAATGGTGTAAGAACACCGACATTGTACGAATTATTTGGTGATAGAGGCTCCTTTAAGGGTAATGATAATTTATTGCCAGAAGAAGCAAAAACACTCTCAATGGGTGGGCAATACCTTTACAAAAATCTGTCTATATCTTCATCTATTTACCAACAAAAATTAGAAAATTCAATTGTCGCCATTTTTAATTCAAGTAATGTCGGTAGCTATAGAAATGTCAGTAATGCAGACTTGTTAGGCATTGAAATTCAAACAAATTATCAATTATTAACACAATTATCTTTCGCGCTACAAGCCAATATTATAGACAGTGAAACCACATCAAAATTTGTCGCATTTAATAAGAAGAAACTACCGGGTATATATCATCAACAGTACAGCGTAGCGTTGAAATACAAGGTAAATTCCGCATGGAACATGTCATTTAAAGTCAGTAAAGATAAAGACTTGTACTTCAATCTCATTAACAGAATTCAAAATAATAACGGTCATATAGGTAATGGTAATCCAGCCAACCGCACCGTATCAGATTTTTCAGTCAACTGGAAAAAAGGCAAACATAGAATATCTTTTGCCGCCAATAATTTATTTAACGATAAATACCAAGATCTTGCAAATAGAACATCGCAGGGTCGCAGCTTAAAAATAAAATACACCATTAAGGGATTTTAAATGTTAACTCGCTTTAAAAAACACATATTACCATTAAGTTTAGTACTGGGCACTGTTGCTCTTGCAGGCTGTGGCGGAAGTTCAAAAAGTAATGTCGCACCCATAGTTACCGGCGCAAGTAGCCCAACGATAGAAGAAAACACAACCGCTGTTGGCACCTATAGTGCTACTGATGCCGATGGAGACGCTATAGTACTTTCACTTACGGGTGATTCAAGTGGTTTATTTAGCATCACACAAAGTGGTGAATTAAGCTTTATGGATGCTCCTGATTTTGACAGCGGTGAAGTCGGTCCTTTCGCCATCACAATTGTTGCAACGGATGACAGTAAAAAGAACTTAACGGGAGAATTGGCTATTCAAGTAAGTGTAGGTGATGTGAAAGACACACCATCGTTCGCGGTTGTTCAAACAGTCGCACCTGATTTTTCAGGCTCTGAAGTTGTGACCTTAGACCCAATTACAGAGCAAGTCACCAAAGGCTATTATATTAAAGATGCCTCTGACTATACTGTTCGTAGCTACAATAAAGACGTTTTTCACCTTGGCCGTTATAACATTGATTCTATCTCAAAATATAATGCTGATGCCCTTGATACAGAAGTTTGGTCATATACAACCCAAGATACTGGTGATTCAAATACTCGAAATCCCTATGACTTAGTGTCGGTCAATGAAAGCAAAGCTTATCTTTTACGTTACGGTTCAGACAAAGTTTGGATTGTTAATCCTCAGGCAACACAATTTGAAGATTTCAAATTGGGTCAATTAGATCTATCTAGCTACATCGCTGATAACAATAGTAATGGCACACCAAACCCTGCCTCAGCGACAATTGCTGACGGTAAACTGTTTATTGTTATGCAACGTTTATCAGACTCTTTTTCACCAAACACCGCTTATGTAGCCGTTTTTGATACAGCGACAGACCAAGAAATTGAAACAAATGCTAATGAAAATGATAATCTTAAAGGTATTCCGCTTCAAGGCTTAAACCCACTGAGCCATAGTATAGTGAGTCAAGGAGATACGGTATATGTTACAACACGTAACTCATATACCAGTACTGACTTAACTATGAGTCGCATCGAAGCGATTGCAACAAGTGATTATAACTTGAGCAGTGTTTTGTCTGCTGCAGATATTGAAAATAATACCGGTGCTTTTATTGGTTCAAGCGTCGTTGTATCCGAAACAAAAGGCTATTTTGTTGCCAGTGAAACATTTTTTACGCCAAGTTATTATGAGCTTTCAACGGTATATACCTTTAACCCAACAACGGGTGTTATTGCTAATGAAAAGATAGCCGCTACGGGTACTGAACAAATTAGCTATATTGCTTTAGATGCTGCAAACTTTCTTTGGCTTAGCGTAAGTAATCCAGAGAAGCCAGGCGTTGATGTTATAAATACTGAAACTAACCTTAAAGCATTTCCAAGACTTGCAACAGAATTAAACCCATCTGCCATTGCCTTTATTGAATAAGATTTGCTTAAAAATAAGACATTAAAAAATAATTTGATTTAGGGCACATACTTAAGTGCCCTTTTTTTATTTTTACTCTGTACTATACCGAGTAAGTTTATCGCATTTGGTTATACTGCCTTTATTATCATATGGCTATAAGTTGATAAAACCTAAAAAATTAATAATCATTTTAGTCAACAAAACCCAATCAGCAATAATTGTTAATACCGCCAAGGTATTTTAATTACGTTATCTGTGGGAATTACGCTAGCTTCATCGTTAAGCTTAGCCTTATCTATTTTATTTTCACTGGCTAATTTTATCTCATCATTACTATATTAAGTGTTAGTTAACGCACCATATTAAATGGTTTAATTGCATTCACCCGTCTTACTTCGAGAACGACCTTATTTAACGTTATATCACGTGTCTCTTGCTGTAAGCCTACCAATAACTAGTTGAACCTTATAATACAGTCATAGCAATTACGTCTGCAGAACTAATACAGTAGCTAAACTCAGCAGATACTTTTTGTTGTATCACTTTGCCATTTAAGATGAATAACCTGCGGTGATAGTACTCGCTAGCTCGATGTAATATGAAAGTTTAATTCATCAAGACCTGATCGTGTAATAACAGCATAGTGGACTTAAATTAAGGGCCATCTTTGCTGATCAATTTTTTCACACATATCTTCAACACCGCTTAACATTCTGGTACTAAATCTATGTAATAAATCTGCATCCACGTGAATAAACTTATTGTTTTTCACTGCGGGTATTTCTGGCCATTTTTGCCAGTTAATAATAGGTTGTGGCTTATCCGAATTTTCATCCGGTAAAATCATTAAGTGTGGCTGAGCAACAATCACATTCTCCGTACTTATTTTAGGGTACGGTGTAGCATTACTTTTAAAAACATTTACCCCTTGGCACACTTCAATTAATTGATTTATCCATGTTGTGCCATTAATAGTCATCATCGGCTCTGACCACAATTGATAAAAAACAGTTATCGGTTGTTTGTTTATATTTTCAAGACGTAACTTTTTTAACCGTTGTTCATAGGCTAAAGCGACCGTTTCCGCTTGCTCTTTGTGTCCCGTTAATTTGCCAAAATAACGCAGTTCGGTGGCAACATCATCGATATCTTTAGGGTTGCTAAAAACGACATTTAGGCCTAAACGATGCATTTTATCAATATCACTTTGCGAATTACCTGACTTCCAAACAATCACTAAATCAGGATTTAATGCCAACAATTTTTCTATTTGCATGCCGTGGTAGCTACCCACACGTGGAATATCTAATGCCGCTTTTGGGTAGTCAGCGTAAGAAACAGTACCAACAATTTTTTTACCTGCGCCAATATCAAATAGCATTTCAACGATGTGTGGCGCTAAGGCGACTATGCGCTGCTTAGGTTCTTCAGCAAAGCTTTTAGCGGTTATTACTATTAATAATAAACTTACCAGGGTCAGCGATAAAAATCTTTTGGTCATGTTATTTAGCCTTTTATGTTTGTTGAATATGCGTTTTTCACCGCTATGCTATGCTTTGGTCGTTTTACTGTCTTTTATAATATCTTCGATGACTGATATTTTTAAGTGTTTTTGGCAAACATCAGCCAACCGTTCAAGCTGATGCTCTCGATGCTCATCAAGATGAATAGTCTGTTGAATGTCATTATTACTGTCGAGCCAATTAACTAATAATTGTGTTGCATCGCCTTCATCGAAAATACCGTGCAGGTAGGTGCCTGCTATTTTGTTGTCATCTGAAATACAGCCATCAGTTGCTTGATTATCACTTTTATTAACAAGGAGTGGCACCACCATTTTCTCCTCATTTATCATAACCTTAGAAATACCACAATGAATTTCATAACCTTTAACAAGGCAACTATCATTACCTAACGTCATGGTAGCCGTTATTTGTGCTAATATTTTTTTGGGGGTTAACTCCGTAACAAGATCAAGTAAACCTAGCCCTGTTATCGACTTAATATTTGACTCAATACCGTGGGGATCGCTGATGGTTTTTCCTAACATTTGATAACCACCACAAATGCCAAAGACCTTTCCACCATAACGTAAGTGACGCTCAACATCACGTTGCCAACCTTGCTCTTTAAAAAACTTAAGATCAGATATTACATTTTTACTGCCAGGTAAAATAACTAAGTCACAATCTGTGATACGTTCGCCTATTTTGACATAACGTAAATTTATTTCGGGGTTTAAGCGCAAAGTGTCAAAATCAGTATGGTTACTAATATGAGGCAATAACGGCACAACAATGTTTATTTTTGCTTGTTCAACCTTGTTTTCAATCACGACAGCATCTTCAGCATCAAGGGCTAAGTCATGTAAATAAGGTAATACGCCCAGAACGGGTTTGCCGGTTTTTTCTTCCAGCCAATCAAGCCCTGATGTTAATAATGTAATGTCGCCACGAAAGCGATTAATAATAAAGCCTTTAACACGATTTTGTTCAGAAGCTGATAATAATTCTAAGGTTCCCACTAGGTGCGCAAAAACACCCCCTCGGTCAATATCAGCGACAAGAATAACAGGACAATCAACGGCTTCAGCATAGCCCATATTGGCAATATCATTTTCCCGTAAATTTATCTCAGCGGGGCTACCTGCACCTTCAACCATTAACAGCTCAAACTCTTTAGCTAAGCGATGATGAGAATCGAGTACCGCGTCCATCGCTACTTTTTTATAATCGTGATAACTAGTGGCTTCCATATTCGATATTGCTCGCCCATGAACAATAACTTGTGCACCTGTATCACTATTGGGTTTAAGTAATATTGGATTAAAATCAACACGTGGCGCAACATTCGCCGCAATAGCTTGAAGTGCTTGCGCACGGCCAATTTCGCCACCATCGCTAGTAACGGCACTATTTAACGCCATGTTTTGTGGCTTAAACGGTGCAACTTTATAACCTAAATTTACAAATACTCGGCATAAACCCGCAACTAAAGTACTCTTTCCTGCATCAGACGTTGTGCCTTGCACCATTAATGTTTTCATACGTCTTTTTCATCCACTACGTTATGCTGCGAAATGTTAGCTTTCAATGTCATGGGTAATCCCGCCATAACAAAATCAACTTGATCGGCTAATTGGGCAAGCTCTTGATGCAACCAACCCGCTTGGTCAACAAACTCTCGAGACAATTCCCCCATAGGCACTATACCGTGGCCCACTTCATTACTGACAAAAATAAGCTTTTTCGCTTTATAAGGGCTTTTATCGCTAAGGAAGTTTTTTAAAAAGTCGATGAACATTGCTTTTTGTTGTTTATAAAAGTCATTATCTTGATGACACAAACAATTACTTAACCACAGTGTTAAACAATCAACTAAAACACAATCACTTTCCTGTAATGCTTGTGTAAGCGCTTGGGCTAAATACAGTGGTGATTCAAGTAAGGACCAATGGTCGGGACGATCATCTTGGTGGCGTAAAATACGCTGGCTCATTTCTTTATCATGAGCTTGTGCTGTAGCGATATAACAAATAGTTCGCCCTTGTGACTCAGCTTGTTTCGCTATATTTTCAGCTAAGCGAGATTTTCCAGAGCGCGCGCCACCTAAAATAAAATACAGGTTGTTCTCGTTGTTATGGCTTAAAGGCGGGCAGCTAAAGTTAGTATTGCTCATTAGCGCACCTCAGCTAAAAATACTGTTGAAGGTAAAACTAATACCAACAAGATAATATAAACAGCAACTTCTAAAATTTGTTGCGCTGCCCCTAAACAATCGCCGGTAAAACCGCCTAACTGACGATTAAACCATAAGATAAGTAAAATGCGTATTATCCATAAGCACACAATCATCACAAAGGCGTGTAAGAGCGGTAAGAAGGTAAATAGCACAACTGCGCCAGTTATTAATAAAATAGTTAACCCCTTTATTGATAAATGTTGCGCTAAAGGTTTTACCTTTGACTGTGCATCTTCGCTAACATAAGACATGCTAAAAATTAGACTCGTACTTACCGTTCGACTCAAGGTATGTGCTAAAACTAATGCGAATGAGAGGGATAGCACCGGGTTTTCGTTGTGCGTGCCTAATAAAACTAAGCTTTGATATTTAGTCATTAAAATAAAAAACAGGCTTGCTGCACCATAAGTGCCTAAACGGCTATCTTTCATAATATTGAGTTTTTGTTCGACGGTCCAGCCACCGCCAAATCCATCCCACACATCAGCCCAACCATCTTCGTGAAAAGCCCCAGTGAGTAATAAACTACATGCCATTGAAATGAGTACCGCTAAAGAAAGTGGTAGGAAACTCGCCAACAGCACTAAAATTAAGGCAGTGACCGCGCCAATAAACACACCAATCAAGGCAAAATATCGACTCGCTTGATGCAGCATCTCAGGTTTAACAACCTCAGGTAAACGTACCGGTACACGAGTAAAAAAACTCAATGCCAGTAACAATAAATAATATTGCTGTTGGCATTGTTGCCCAAGTGATTGCTTAGTCATTTAATGTTCAACCCCACTCGTTTTAATATCGGTTACATCAGTGACTTCAGCTTGAGCAAAGCTTGCCATATCATTATAAAAAGCGGCTGAAGCTTGAATTAAGGGTAAAGCTAATGCTGCCCCCGTACCTTCGCCTAAACGTAAACCTAAATTTAATAACGGCTTAACCTGTAAATAATCGAGCATGCTTTGGTGCCCTTGCTCGCCAGAGCAATGGGCAAATATCATATAGTCTTTTACATTTTTGTTAAGTGCTATGGCCAGCATGGCTGCTGCTGTACAAATAAAACCGTCAACAACAACTAGCATTTTTTGCTCTGCAGCGGCTAACATTGCTGCGGTAATTTGTACAATTTCAAAACCACCTAAGCACCGTAAAATGTCTTTAGCGTTGTTGAGTTCATCTTTATGAAGCGTTAATGCCTGTTCAATAACCTGCTGCTTTCGTTTTATAACTTCATCACTTACGCCGGTGCCACGCCCGACACTTTCTTGAGCGGTGATATTCATTACCGCTGACATAATCGCCGAAGCAGACGTTGTATTACCAATGCCCATTTCGCCAAAAGCAATAAGATTACAACCACTTTTATGCATTTTCTTGATTAAAGTCGTCGCTTTTTCAAAACCTAATTCAACTTGCGCTTCGCTCATTGCTGGCGATACATTTAATGGCTCAGTAATAGTCCCTAAACGCTGGTCAATTACACCTAAATAACTTTCTGGCGGTGATAATATCCCGGTATCAACCACGCTTAATTGCCAGCCAAGTTGTTTACAAAAAACATTAATTGCCGCGCCACCCGTAGCAAAATTAGCCACCATTTGTGAAGTAACGTCACTAGGCGCAATGGAAACACCTTCGGCTGCCACACCATGGTCACCGGCAAAGATCAATAAACTGGGTTTGTTGAGTTTAAGCGATGATGAAACACTATTTAACGATGAGTACTGCACACGCGCTATTATTTTTGCTGTATTTTCTAATTGCCCTAACGCGCCAAGTGGCTTAGTTTTACCATCAAGGGTTGTTTGTATATGTTCATCAAATTCATTAGTTATTTTTTTAATAGCAAAGCTCATCAATCGTCCCTTTATGCTTTATTTTTGCGGAAGTACAACAAGGATAAAAAGAATAAACTCCCCACAGCAGAGGTAATGACGCCTACCGGAAGCTCTTGATTCTCAAGTACAATACGCGATAGTACATCAACCCAAATCATGAAAATACCACCAACAAGTGCAGTTAATAAAATGCCAAAAGTAGTGCCCTGAGAAACAAAAAATCGCACAATATGTGGGATCATTAACCCTACAAAGCCAATGCCGCCGCACAAAGACACTAACGTTGCGGTGATCAACGAGCTCAGCACTAACATAACGAGTCGAAAACGATTAACGTTTATACCCAACGTCGTTGCGCTTTCATCACCGAGTAACATGGCATTCAATTGGCGTCGATACGCTAACATCATCACCACACAGCTAATAATAACGACAGCTGGAAACCAAAGTGTTGCCCATTCAGCACGAGAAAAGCTTCCCATCGTCCAGAATAAAACAGCCGTTACCGCCTGGGGATCAGTGTGGTAAAGCAATAAACTGGTAAACGAGCTAAACAGGAATGACAAAGCGACACCTGCCAATAACATCGATTCAACTTGTTGGCTTTGCCGGCGACCAGCGATCATCAACAACATTAACATCGCAATTAAACTGCCTGCAAAAGCGGCAACTGGTGTGACCAAAGAAATAGTACTGCCCAGTAAAACAATCGAAATCACTACACCTAAAGAAGCCCCAGAGGAAATACCAAAAAGATAAGGATCAGCTAAAGGATTTCGCGTTACCGTTTGTAAAATAAGCCCCGATACCGCCAAACCACTGCCCGCTAAAAAAGCCAAAATCGCCCTAGGCATACGTAATTCCCAAATAATACGTTCAAAAAACAAGATGTCTCGTGCGTCTTTATCTGTTGAGAAGCTCGCTAATAAGCTTGAAGTTACATCACTAAAACTAATATCTGCTGCGCCTAAAGATAACGACGCAATAAAGCTGATAATGCCAAAACTTAAGGTAAGGAAAATAATCAACGAATGATTCATTTTAATCATGCGTTAACTCACTGCTCTGTGCTGTTATATCTTGAATGTCGTAGCCGTAAAAATAAGAAATATGGGGAACCTTGTGTTGTGTATGTGTTGAAACTTGCGCGCAAACACCAAAAACATTTGATAACATCTCAGAGGTGATCACCTCTTGTGGCGTTCCTTGCTCAACAAGTTTACCTTTGTCTAATATAATAAGTTGGTCGCACATCGCACTCGCAAGATTTAAGTCATGAAAAGTGGCAATAACAGTTATACCTAATGATTTTGCTAACTCTATAACCTGTATTTGATAACGAACATCAAGATGACTGGTTGGTTCGTCCATGATTAGCAAGCTTGGCGATTGCACAATCGCGCGAGCAATGAGTGCACGTTGCTTCTCGCCACCAGATAAATGTTCAAAACTTTGTAAGGTTTTAGCGACTAAACCCACTTGCTTAATAGCACAGTCTATCTTTTGTTTATCGCTAGGTTGTTCGCGGGTAAATAAACCTTTATGTGGCAGTAAACCCAACGCAACAATGTCGTGCACGGTTAAATTAAAATGGGTAGGAGTTTCTTGTAAGACCACAGCAATATCTTGTGCATATTGATAAGCGTCGTATTGTTGCCAAATATCTTGTTGCTTAAATTTAACCGAACCTGAATCAGGTTTTATGTAGCGATATAAGCAACGAAGCAGACTTGATTTCCCCGCACCATTGGGACCAAGAATACCGGTAAAGCTGCCTTTATTTATAGCAAAAGAAATATCATCTAAGATTAACTGGCCGTCGGCATGCCAATAAACATGCTGCACAGAAAGTAATTCAGTGTTAACTGGAGGTATTGATGAGAATTGCTCGTTGCTACTATTCAAAAAATTGCTACTCCACGTCATTTGCACTTTGGGAGCAGACAAACAGAGCACAATCAATCTCTTAGTCTTTGAAAAGAAGACAAGAGTCGAGCATACAATGTTCGAGTAAACCCGCTCGACTTTGTTGGTTATGCCTACCCTTTAGATAGACTTGTGACTCTTAATTAATGGGTATCCTGACTCAAGCTTTATGGTGTTTAACAAACACTAAAAGGCTTTTACAGTTGCGGGTACAGTTGTGGATTTTTACCACATTCCCACATTAAAAATGAGTTATTTAATTTTATCACGCGATTATGGTCAGCTAGCTAAAAATAGCAAGGTTTAATTGCTATTAAAGCTGATATTATAGACGAACGGTCAACATTTTTACCAAACAATTCTTGGCCAAGCTCTACCTTGTTCATCGGTATAAACCTCAACTTTCACTAAGCCCGCATATGGAATATCAATATGACTCATGTGAGTTGTTCCAGGAATAGGCAGTTTCAGTATTCGTGCAATAAGGTGTTTAATAACACCGCCGTGTGCGACAACTAGAGTATTTCCATGTGGCGCAGTGACTAACCATTGTTGCCACCAAGCATCAACGCGTTGAACAAAATCAATCATTGCTTCGCCATTAGGCGGATTATTTTTCCAAGGGTCTTGCCAAAAATCACCGATGGAAGGTTGTTTACCCATTGGCTTTATTTTCCATAAATCTTCATATTTTTTTCCATCCCAATCACCAAAATCCATTTCTTTAAGCTGACTATCTAGTTGAAGGTGAATATTATTTTTTAATGAGTACCCTTCGGCAAAAATTCTGCAACGTTGCAGCGGCGAACTTATACAGTAAGATATTTCAGGTAATTGCTGGCTCGATTTCCATAGCTGTTGTAAGCCATTTTCAGAAAGTGCCATGTCAGTTTTACCAGCTAAAATACCTGGAGTAGCAATTTCGCCATGGCGTAATAAATATAAAGTGTGTTGATGCACCGCCCATTCCTCTTATATTTTCATCTATACATACTTTACCGGTTAAGTGGCCGTTAAAGTGAACCCGGTGGAAACTAGAGCGCAATAAAATATATTAGCCCATAAAAAACGGCCTTGAATCAATTTTCATTGAATCAAGGCCGTTTGCACATGTTAGTTAACTTTTACTGTTACACCATAAGTGTTACAGATGAGTTAATAACGATTAAAACTTGTAGCGAGCTGTAAACCTTACACTACGAGGTGCTTGGAAGCTTGTAGGCGCTAAAAAGTTTGGATTGATTTCGCTGCCACCACGTGAATAATCTTTCTGTTGATTAACTTCTGTAGCTTCATCAAAATCAAAGATGTTAAATACGTCAATTTTTAACGTTAACTGATCATCTGCCCAATTTGGGATGTAGCTTAAACCAGCATCAACCATATAAGTCCAATCAGTATCGCCGTAATCGCCACGACTAGATAGCTCAGATTCACCAGTTTCGTTTACACAGTAAAAACTTGAAGCGCCGTAACGATCGAAGTTACCTTTATCGAATGATGTAGAACCATCACCTACTAAGAAAGCAGCTTCGCCATTTCTAGCATCTGTTGGTAAGAAACCGTTACAACTTTGTGGTGTACCTGACATAAGGTTAACATTAGCGGTTACCGTTAACTCTTCAGTAAACTGGTAAGCACCATAAACTTTAAACTGATGACGACGATCGTTAGGTAAGTAACCATCAGAACCATCTTGGAAGCGTTTGTGATCGAAATCTTGAGTCGCGCCCGCATCTTCTTGGCCTAAAGTAGAGTTTACATAACCTTCGATGTTACCTTCACTCTTAGAGTAAACATAAGAAGCGTTCATGTACCAACCGTCAGCAAATGCTCTTTCTAACGTTAGTTCAAGACCTTTGTAAGTACGTTTATATTCAGGAATATCAAAGTAATCATTTGATACTGTTTGAGCAGTTACGTCGCCGTCACCATTAGTATCAATGAATAAATTAAGATCTTTACCTGGGTTAACTAATAAACAACCTGACATTGAGTGAACGTCGAAGCCACCTTCTGGAGTTTCCCAATCATTGCCTTCATTAGCCATAGCAAAGCCTTGATCAACACCCCAGTTGTAGAATCCATCATGTGAACACATGTCATCCATACCGTCTTGAATTTCACGGTACATCAACTTAACGCCAGCAGTCCAGTTTTCCATAACTTCTTGTTGGTAACCTAGAATATATTCATCTTGGAACATAGGATCTAAATCAGAAACAGCAATTACACGAGGATCAGGTATTTGATCATCAGTGTAACCACCACCAATTTTCTCGCCTAAACCAATTGGAGCACCGGTAGCAGCATCTATATCGTCATATTTGTAGTAGTACTGAGAACCGGCTTCTTCACGAGTTGCACGGATGTTAGTGTTTGATGCAATTGGAATGTATGAACGACCAAAGGTACCGTAAAATTTCTTCGTTGAATCGCCATCAACATCCCAAGAAAAACCAAGGCGTGGTGCCATTAACTCGTCAGCTTCAACAAACACTTCGCCATTTGCAGCATAGTTAGTGAAAGTTTCATTACGAACACCAAGGTATAACAAAATGTCGTCAGTGATTTGCCAGTTGTCTTCAATGTAGAAAGCTGTGTTTTCTACTTTAAAGCTACCTGATTTTTGATCATTATAAATAACACGAACAGCTTGAGTGCCTATTGGTTGCTCTACACCGTTGATACTTGTACTTGTAGCAGCGTTTGACTCAAAGTAACGGTAGTAAACACCACCAGTGTACTGTGAACCAAGGGTATATGAAGTAAATTCTTCATTGTTGTAACCCATACGGAACTCGTGATCGCCTAACGTGTAGCTAACATCAATTTTATAGCTTGTACGTTCGTCGCGATCTGACTTTGGTTCTATATCAAGAATTGTAGATTGTGCTGTGTTCCAACAACCTAAAACTTCTCTAGCGCCCCAAGATTTATCACCTCGAGTGTCAAAAACTCTTGGACATAATGCAGCGGCTTCGTCAGGGTTACGCGGGTTCTTATTCGAGTTTCTGTTTTCCAACTCACCATACATAAGACTAACGCTTAAATCGTCAGTAATTTGACCTGAGTAGTTGAAAATCATGATGTCGCCACCATTTTCTTCGGTATATCGAGTTGACTCTTCACCGTGCTTACCAGTGTAGTATTCGTCATCAGCGTTAGTGTAGAAAACGCGGTCGATATCTTCTTCGTTCTGAATATATGTACCAGAAACTAAATGATCATCGTTGATATACCAATCAAGCTTAATTAGGCCATTTGGATTGGTTGTGCTACGTTCATTACTTTCAGTACGATTGTAACTGTCACGCTTGTTATCTTGAAATTCAAGATTGGCATAAATGAATAGCGTATCTTCAATAATTGGACCGCCAACACCGATATTATAAGATAACGATTCACTGTAATCGTCTGCTCTGTAGCCCGTAAATAATGAGCCATCAGGTTCTTCTAAATCGATAGTATTTTTACCATCAGTTCTTAAAGAGTCTGGCGTGTAATAAGCTGCTGCAGCAAATTTCCATTCGTTAGTACCACTTTTCGTTACTGTGTTAGTAACACCGCCTAAAGAACGACCGTATTCAGCACCGTAACCACCGGTTTTAACTTCTGTTTGAGAAATAGCGTCAAACGGTAATGTTGCAAAACTTAAGAATGAACGAATGTTAGTTACATCAAAACCATCAATGTAATAACCATTTTCAGCAACTGATGAACCACCAAATGAAGGTAAATTACCGAAATCGTCATCACCTGGCACTGTACCAGGAGTTAATAAAGCAATTGCTGTACTGTTACGACCAACAGGAAGCAATTCAATTTGTTCGTTAGTAAATACAACTGAAGACTCAACAGAGCTAGTATCAATTGCAGAGATTGCAGAACCTCTTACTTGAATTATTTCAGTATTGTCACCTGAAAATATAACAGATGAACCAGTACCAATAGTTACCATTACCGTTGAAGTGCCACCGTTACTACTTTTAACCGTGTAACGTCCTGGAGGTACATTTTTAAAGCTAAACTTGCCGTTTTCATCAGCAGTTAATGTACGACTTAAACCTGTAGCATTACTTTTAAATGTAATGGTAGCGCCAACTTTTGCTTCACCGTAAATAGAACCAACAGTATTACTAGCAGCAAATGTCATAGGAGATGTCGCTAAACATGCCCCTACTGCAACAGCAGCTAATGAGCGATTAAAGCTTCGCTTGATAGTAGAATTTTTCATTATTATGTTTATCTCCAGTATGTATTAGTATTTATTATTATTTATAAATTTATTTATTTATTTATTTATTTTAAATAATCCGAATTAATTCGGCGAATCGTTACACAAAAATAACAATTCACAGCATTCTTACCCGAAAAAATTAATTTTTCAAGTTTATTACGAAAAAAACTGTTCCATGCCAATAAAGCATAAGACGCTTTATATATGAGGCATAACCATAATATTCATTATTGGTGTACAGCTTTATTTGCACTAAATTGTAAAATAGCTGTTCAACATTATTAATAACAAGTTACATCAGTAATTCGTCGCAATTATTTAATAAGTAAATAATTCAGCCAGAATAACGGAGAAATAATAGTCTCATTTTAATAGAATATAAGGGAGTAAATAAATAGATCAAGAGATTATTCTAATGAGGTTAATTTAAATTAAAACCAATAATTTCATAGGCTAATATAGAAAAAACCAGTAAAGTCACTAAAAATATATGTAAGTACTTTTGTCGTGACAATAGCTTAAAACTAGCTTGGACCACGTTGTTGATATAAGCATAAAAAGGGTTACTTCTATCAATTAATACAACCGGTATTGAGTGGAGAATGACACTCTAAAAGCACGATGAGTTAAATGATAATATTTATACGATTAAACTGCTTATTAATCATGACTGTTCAATAAACAAGCAACAAATATTCAATAAAAATATATTATTTCTTCACGCATTGACATGTGCATTTCAGAAATCTCCCCATTGTGGTTCACGTTTATCAAAAAAAGCACAAACACATTTCTCTAAAAGCATCGCTGCAACCATGCTGGCCCAGCATGAGCGAAAGCAGTTTCAATTGGCATTTCTAATTGCTGATAAAAGCTTATTTACCCAATTTTATGCAGATGGCTAATTTACTAGCAATTTTTTGTGCCAGCTTTTCTGTTTCTTCCAATAGAAAATCAGTAGGTACTGCACGATTAATTAAACCAAAACGTACCGCGTCTGCTACTAAAAAAAGATCGACTGTTAACGCTAATTCCGTGGCATCTTTGCGGTGAATATTTCTTCCAATGCCTACCAAAGATATACTACAAAAAGTACCAAGATTAACGCCTAGGGTATAAAATTTAGCATTTTCACTGCAATCGCTAATTTTCATTACCACCGCCTAAGTAGAATTGTTTTACATCTTCATTATTTAGCAATTGACCTTGCGTGCCATCAAGCACTATTTTTCCTGACTTCATAATGTAGCCATAGTCTGCTGCTTTGATCACGTAATTGGAATTTTGCTCAACCACCAGCATACTAATACCTTGGTCACGATTAATTTTGCCAATAATATCGAACACTTCTTTCACTAAAAGTGGTGACAAGCCCATGGAAGGTTCATCAAAACAGATCATTTTAGGACGCGCTATTAATGCTCGCCCTCTCGCTAACATTTGTTGCTCGCCTCCTGAAAAATAACCTGCTAATCCAGTACGTTCTTTTAAGCGATTAAGATAGTTATAGATCATTTCGATATCTTGATTAATATTTTTGTCATTGCGGGTGTAAGCGCCTAACTTTAGGTTTTCAAATAGCGGTTTAGCTGTTGCTATTTTAGCTGCAGCTTGTGACATAAATACTTCATAAAACTGCATAAAACCGCATAAAACCGCATAAAAATTCATAAAAACTCATAAAGGCAGGTTCTTAATTATTCCCTGCCTTTATGGGCTAAAATAAATAAAAACGAATGAATATTAGTAACCTAACCAGTCATCACTACGTTCTAAAGTAACCGACATCACTTTTTCAATTTTTGTATCACCGCCGTTATAATTACCTTTATAGATATTTAATTGGTTAACGCCTCGGTGATCTTTATTGGTCTAGTTAGCGGCTAAAAACGCTCTCTAATTGTAATTCCAAAGGATACCGCACAATAATATTCTTATTTATGCTTTTATTTTAAAATAGTCCTATTGCCACTAAATATTGCTACCTTGGTATAATAAAACCTGATTGAACACCTACCGACCATTCGCTATTTATTGACTAAGAGTTTGATTTAGCTTAGCATTCGCCGGTCTCTATTTGTAAATTGAAGAATGCAGTAAAAATGAAAAACATTTGGCTTGGCTTTTTAATAGTACTATCGATTGCATTGCAATCGTTTGTTGCTGTGGCTAATTCAGACAATAATCATCAACTTGACGCTCAACATTTGCAAACTAAACATTCTCATGAAGTTGACTATCTCGAATCATTGCAAGAAACGGCTGAAAACAAGCATAACGTCAAAGATTGTCATCACTGTGGGCATTGCCAAGGTTCACATACTCAGTGGTTATTAACCAATAGAATACTCTCTAAAAGCATTAAACTATTAATCCCTAATCAATACTTTTATCTTGTTCATGTAGATAAAAGTCTTACAGAGCAACCTATACGCCCCCCCATCGCTTAATTTAAATGTACTAAATTTTCCGCAACAATTTTTTTTGAACTAAATAATAAATTTAGTTTTGTTGCAACGTTTACTTTTAAATAAAGAGATAACCATGACCAACTCTATTAATAACGTCATAAAGCTCAGCCTGCTGGGCACTGTATTTTATGGCTTGATAACTTTTTCAAACAATGCACTTGCGTTTAATAGCACCAAAGAGGCACATACAGAAGGAGTTAGTTTTAGCATTGAACAGTTAACATTAGCGAATATTAAAGTATCAACCCTAAACCCAAGAATTTTTGCTCGAAGCGTCTATGCACCTGGCGAAGTAAAAGCGAATGGTTACACCAGCTATATTGTATCGCCTCGAACAGAGTCGGTCGTCATAAGTCGTCATGCCATCTTGGGTGAGCATGTTGAAAAAGACCAACCATTGGTCACTTTATTTAGTGAATCGGTAGCACAAGCGCAAGCAAACTATCGTGTTACCTATAGCGAATGGCAACGTAATAGTAAGTTAGGTAAAGGTACGGTAAGTGAAAGTCTTTTACTGAAAAGTGAAACTGATTACATCGCAGCTTTCGGCCGTTTAACCGCATTTGGGTTAACGAAAACAGCTATTGAAGATATTGCTAAAAATAACTCATCAAATTTGGGTGAATATACCTTAGTGGCAAAGCGTGCTGGCGCCGTATTAAGTGATGATTTTGCACAGGGACAGCGAGTTTCTTCCGGTGAAAAAATTATGATTTTGGCTAACGAAGAAAACTTATGGGTAGAAGCACGTGTTTCGCCAAACAAAAAGCTGAATTTACCCGCAGGAACATCTGCTGAAATAGAGTTTGCTGGCCAAAGTTATGATGCTCGAGTGATCCAAGAAGCTCACACTATCGACCCAAGTACCCGAACCAGGATTGTCAGACTGTCGGTCGAAAATAAAGATGACACTTTGCATTCAGGCATGTTTGTTAATGTTAATTTCCAGTTTGATACGCTAACCCCCGTAATAGCGGTGCCAGAAACCGCATTAATGCGGGGAGCTGATGGCGATTGGACTGTATTTGTTGAAGACAATCCCGGTGAATTTGAGGCTGTTGAAGTTGAATTAGGTCAACCTTTAGGCAATTACCGTCAAATCATTGGTATTGCCCCCAATACACGGGTGGTTACTCAAGGTGCATTTTTTGTTGCTTCTGAAATAGCTAAAGGCGGATTTGATCCGCATAACCACTAATTAGGGGTATGACCATGTTTAATAAAATAATTGATTGGTCGATAGATAATCGACTACTGGTGATCATCGCGCTCATCACCACGATGGTAGGATCTATTATAGTGATCCCAAACCTAAACCTTGATGCGTTTCCAGAGGTAACCAACGTTCAGGTCGCAGTAAATACCGAGGCTCCAGGCTTAGCCGCAGAACAAGTAGAGCAGTTAATAACCTACCCTATTGAGGCAGTAATGTATGCACTGCCTGATGTAGAACAAGTAAGATCCATTTCAAAAACAGGTCTTTCTGGCGTTACCGTTGTTTTCAAAGAAGGTACCGATATCTATTTTGCTCGCCAACTCGTCTTTGAACGACTCCAAGCTGCTAAAGCGCTCATACCACAAGGTTTAGGTACTCCTGCAATGGGGCCTAATACTTCAGGCTTGGGTCAGGTCTTTCAGTATTTGCTCATTGGAGATAAAGATTCAGGTTACGACTCAATGACCTTAAGAAGTTTAAACGACTGGTTAGTTAAATTATTGGTTATGCCCGTTGACGGTGTTACCGACGTATTATCTTTTGGTGGCAGCGTTAGGCAGTATCAGGTAAATATAGAACCCCGTAAGTTACTTTCTTACCAGTTAACACAAGATGATATTGTCACAGCACTCGATAGAAATAATGCTAATGTTGGGGGTTGGTATATGAACCGAGGGCAAGAGCAGTTAGTTATTCGTGGTACAGGTTGGTTTAATAGTGATGAAGCCGGTTTAGCTGATATTAAACAAGTTCCAGTTAAAACGGTGTTAGGCACTGTGGTCACTATAGAAGATATTGCTACGGTTTCTTTAGGCAGTGAAATTCGTCAAGGCGCTGCCACCATGACGCGAAGAAATAAACAAGGAAATATTGAAAGCTTAGGTGAGGTTGTATCCGGTATTGTATTAAAACGTATTGGCGCAAATACCAAAGCAACGATTGACGGTATTAATGATCGCATTCCAATGATCAATCAAGCCCTGCCCAATGGTGTTCGTTTTGAACCTTTCTATGACCAAGCAGATTTAATTACAAAGGCGGTTGATACGGTAGTTGCAGCACTTGCCTTAGCCTTTATCTTTATTGCGGTGATACTCGCCTTATTTTTAATGAATTTAACTGCAACGTTTTTAGTATTAATGTCAATTCCCATTTCTGTAGGTATCACGCTTATGGTGATGTCTTGGACGGGATTATCGGCTAATTTAATGTCTCTCGGCGGTATTGCGGTGGCAATAGGTATGTTAGTTGATGGGTCTGTGGTGATGGTTGAAAATATGTTTAAACATTTAAACCGCGCAGATCCCTTACTCAATAAGAATAGTGCAGAACAAGAGGTACCTCTGCGATTAAAAGAGGCAGGAAAAGAGGTTGCCCGTCCAGTATTTTTTGCTGCTGCTATTATTTTGGTGGTATTTGCTCCCCTCTTTAGCTTTGAAGGTGTTGAAGCTAAGCTTTTTCAGCCTATGGCTATTAGTATTATTTTAGCGGTTATTTCAGCAATTTTGGTGGCGATTTTAGTGGTACCAGCCCTTGCAAGCTTTATGTTTAGAAATGGCATAAAGCAAAGGGAGAGCTTTATTTTAAAACCGATAGACAAAGGGTATCGCCAATGCCTAAAAGTGGCAATGAGACACACTAAAACAGTGGTTGTTACTTCAATACTCTTATTTTTGTGGGCTTTATCAATAGTGCCTCAAATAGGTACCGAGTTTGTACCTGAACTTGAAGAAGGCACCATTAATCTTAGAGTAACACTTGCACCATCTTCAAGTTTAGAAACCGCATTAACCGTTGCGCCTATTCTGGAAAAAAAGCTAATGGAATTTCCTGAGGTAGAATATGCACTAAGTCGTATCGGCCGTGCTGAAATAGGCGGCGATCCCGAGCCGGTCAATAACATCGAAATATATATCGGTTTAAAACCACTATTACAATGGAGCAGTGCTGAAAATCGCTTTGAACTGCAAAATTTAATGGCAGAGAAACTGGCACAATTACCCGGCTTACTGCTTAACTTTTCACAGCCAATAGCAACACGTGTCGACGAACTACTGTCGGGTGTAAAAGCACAATTAGCGATTAAGTTATTTGGCCCTGAATTAGCCACACTTGCTAAAAAAGGGCAAGAAATTGAAGCAGCAATCAAACAGGTTAATGGAGCGAGAGATGTGGCCTTAGAGCAAATTGCTGGTGAAGCCCAATTGGTAATAAAACCCAAAAGACAGCAACTCTCTCGTTTTGGCTTATCTGTTGGCGATGTAATGGATGTCGTTAAAAATGGCATTGGGGGGGTAAGTGCGGGACAAATTATTAATGGTAACGAGCGATATGATATTTACGTGCGACTAGCAGAAAAATATAGAAATAGCCCAGAAGCCATTGCAGATCTTCGTATACAGTCACCTAGTGGAGCTTGGGTGCGCTTGGGAGATATCGCCACTATCGCATTTGAATCAGGCCCTCCACAGGTTCGCAGAGATGATGTTCAACGTCGTGTTGTTATTCAAGCAAATGTACAAGACCGAGATATGGGCAGCGTTGTTGCTGACATTCGTAAAACAATTGCAAACAAAGTGGATTTGCCTGCAGGTTATTCGGTCGTTATTGGTGGTCAGTTTAAGAATCAACAACGAGCACAGCAAAGGCTGTTACTTGTTGTACCTTTATCGCTGGCATTAATTGCTTTATTACTTTATGTTGCTTTTGGCTCAGTTGGTCAAGCGATGCTTATTTTGGTTAATGTCCCCTTAGCTATTATTGGTGGTATTTTCTCACTTTATCTAACTGAGCAATACTTATCTGTACCGAGCTCTGTTGGTTTTATTACTCTATTTGGTGTTGCTGTGCTCAATGGTGTGGTGATGGTCGAAAGTATAAATCAACGTATTAAAGAAGGTCTTACAACGTCAAGTGCGGTCTTTGATGGTGCGGCGTCTCGACTGCGCCCAGTTTTAATGACGGCAATGACTTCTGCATTAGGTTTAATCCCCATAATGATGTCTGATGGGGTTGGCGCAGAAATACAACGCCCACTTGCCAGTGTTATTGTTGGAGGCCTAGTGACAGCGACTTTTTTAACCTTATTTGTTTTGCCTGTTTTATATCGCTTCTTTTCTAAAGCAAAAATAAAACAACTAACAAAAAGTTAATACGCTAAAACAAAGCCTGAATAACCAATGATTCAGGCTTTGTTTATCCTATAAAATTTACGTTTACTTCTCTAAAGTTTTATACGTCAAAAGTTAATATCATAAAAATTTAGTTCATTATTTTTTGTAAGGTAAATGCACCACGAATATCACCCATCTTAAAGCCTATAGCCTGATCGTTAGGGTATAGCGATTTCACTTTATCAGTAATTTCGTCGCCTAAATTAATTCCATGACAGGTTAGACATGCACCTACAATCGGTATTGGTTTCATATAACGGTAAACTAATTGATCACCCTCTTTTACTGTTTCAGCATATTCCATCGTTTTTAAATTTTCTCCGGCAATTTTACGTTTTTCAAATTGCTGTAAAACTGCCAATTCCCACTCATCTGGTGTGTTCTTTTCGTTTCGAACTCTCATTGAAGTCCGTGCTATGCTCCAACCTGATAAAGACGCATGTTTTGTAGCGATAGGTTCCGCTTCAATATTACAAACCATTAATGCTTTTATGGGTCCTTCTGACTTTATTGCTGTTATTAATACCTGTTTTAAATCAGTACCGAACGCGTTAACTAAAGCACGAGCTTGCTGAATATCTTGATTAGCTACTTTTTCTTGTGCATTCGCAAGTAAAGGTAAAAACGTGAAGATACTCGCAATTAACACATTAATACTTATTGATTTGATAGGTATTTCCATTGTTACAATGTCCTTTAGTGGGTTCATCGAGAGTAAGCACACTCGCTGAGCGAAGTAATCGCTGTGCTATTTGCAATCGTTGCACTTGCCTAACAGTATTATTAGCTTAAACAGGTAAAAAATATATCGCCTTATCTGATATTTAACGAAAAAAATATATCATCGAATTACTTATTCAATATAGTAACCGACCAAAAATACTAGCGGATAGCTTAAAAATAAGTGTGAGAACGTTATATAGAAAATTACAAAAGCATCAATTGAAGAGTAAGGACTTTATGTGAATGAAGGGATTGATCTAATATTTGATTAAAAAACTGCTGATATTATTCTTCTACTCAGGGCATGTCTATTTTGTCGTAAACAGTCCTTCAAAAACAAAAAAAGCCTGAATAACGAATTATCCAGGCTTTTTTTATGCGTGTTGCTAAAGCAAAACGGGCTTAAAAAGAGCTTATCTTTTTGCCAATTTTTCTTTAATACGTGCTTTACGGCCAGATAGCTCGCGCAAGTAGTAAAGTTTAGCTTGACGTACATCACCGCGACGTTTGACTTCAATAGAGTCAACAATAGGGCTATGTGTCTGGAATACACGTTCTACACCAACACCGTTCGAGATTTTACGAACAGTGAATGCAGAATTGATGCCACGGCTTTTTATTGCAATAACGACGCCTTCAAATGCTTGAAGACGTGATTTATCACCTTCTGTAACTTTTACTTGTACAACAACAGTGTCGCCTGGTGCGAATGCTGGTAAATCTGTTTTCATCTGCTCTTTTTCGAGCATATCAATAATGTTACTCATAATACCTTCTTCCTAGAGTTCACAGGCATCAACAACGTTATTTGTTATCATCTTTAATAGAAGCTAACATTTTCTGTTGTTCCGCTGTCAGAGCTAGGTTAGTTAATAATTCTGGTCTTCTGGTCCATGTTCTTTCTAGTGACTTAAACATACGCCATTGCTTTATGTGCTCGTGATTACCACTTAATAACACTTTAGGTACCGACATAGCTTCTGTTGAAGTGTCGAGTACTTCTGGCCTTGTGTAATGAGGACAATCTAACAACCCCTCTGAGAAAGAATCTTGCTCAGCAGATTGATTATGTCCTAATACACCCGGCACAAAACGTGCTATAGCATCGATCATATTCATTGCGGGGAGTTCTCCTCCACTCAAAACATAATCACCAACAGACCATTCTTCGTCGATTTCCGACTCAATTAATCGTTCGTCTATGCCTTCATAACGCCCTGCTATAAATAACAGTTTATTATGTTGTGCTAATTCACGTACACCAGCTTGGTCGAGTTTACGTCCCTGCGGCGACAAATATATAACCTTAACTTGTTCTTTATCAGAACTACTATCATCACCTGTTGCAGAATCTGTTGCGATATTCGCAGCAGCTTTTGCGGTTTTAATAGCATCACGTAGCGGTTGCACCATCATTAACATGCCCGGACCACCACCATAAGGACGGTCGTCAACGGTTCTATGCTTATCGTGTGTAAAGTCTCTTGGATTCCACTTATGAAATTCAATTAACCCGTTACGGATCGCTCGGCCTGTCACCCCATACTCTGTAATGGCGTCAAACATCTCAGGGAAAAGGCTTATCACCCCATACCATCGTTTGTTTGTTGAAACGCTATTACTCAAGTTAGAAACCTGGGTCCCAGTCAACACAAATTTGTTTATTTTCAGCACTAATCGATTTTACAACTTGTTCAAAAAGATACGGAATTAAACGCTCTTTTTGACCAAAACCGTCATTACGATTAGCTTTTACAACCAGTACATCGTTAGCGCCAGTTTCTAAAATTTCAGAAACTTGACCAAGGTCGTAACCTTTGTCAGTAACAACAGACATGCCGATTAAATCGCGCCAGTAAAACTCCCCGTCGGGCAATTCTGCTAGTGCGCTTTCGTTAACAAATATTTCTGAACCAACAAGCTTTTGGGCTATATCGCGATCATCAATGCCTGCAACATGAACAACAAGACCGTTATTGTGTTTGCGCCAATCAGATATATCGACTGATTGTATTTTATTCCCTAATTTTAGAGACCAAGGAAAATAGTCTAATATAGCTTCGGTTTCATCAGTGAATGAATGAATTTTCAACCAACCTTTGATACCGTAAACTGCGCCTACTTTACCTAGGATGACTTCTTTATTTATTTCTTCCACAACAACTCCTCAACCTACTAAATTAATTAAGCTGCTACTTGAGCGTCTTTAACTAACTTAGCCACACGATCAGATAAACCAGCACCCTGACCAACCCAATGGTTGATACGGTCTAGGTCTAAGCGTAATTTCTCAGCTTGACCTTCTGCTGTTGGGTTGAAAAAGCCAACTTTCTCGATGAAACGACCATCGCGAGAGTTACGGCTATCTGCAACAACAACCTGATAGAATGGACGCTTTTTGGCGCCGCCACGAGCTAAACGAATGGTTACCATATCGCCCTCTATTATTTAAAGTGTTAAAACGAATTTTCCAGACATTTCCTGACACCCTAGGTGACAGAAAAGCTCGCGTATTTTACGCTTCCTAGGATAAATAGCAAGTATAAAGATCGCCCAGTGCGAATGATAAACCTGAAAGACTAAAGACTAAAAGCAAAAAAGGTAGCGAATGCTACCTTTTGAAATAAAATATTGTTAATCTTAACGGCCGAACATCCCGCCACCTGGTCCACCACCTGCACCGCCTGGGGGCATCATGCCTTTCCATAGGGTATTGCCGCATCATTATTTTTTATAAATGATGTTATCTTAACGGCCGAACATCCCGCCACCTGCACCACCACCGCCTGGAGGCATCATGCCTTTCATGGAACGCATCATTTTTTGCATACCACCTTTACCCGACATTTTTTTCATCATTTTTTGCATTTGCATAAATTGTTTTAATAAACGATTCACATCTTGAATTTGTGTGCCAGACCCTGCTGCAATTCTCCGCTTTCGAGAACCTTTAATAATATCAGGTCGCGCACGTTCACCTTTTGTCATAGAGCTAATAATCGCTTCCATACGTAAGGTCAATTTATCATCCATCTGATCTTTGATTTTATCAGACATATTGCCCATACCTGGCAATTTGTCCATCATGCTGGTCATGCCACCCATATTTTTCATTTGCACGAGTTGCTCACGAAAGTCTTCTAAGTCAAAGCTTTTACCACTTTTAAACTTTTTAGCGAGTTGTTCAGCTTTTTTCTTATCAACCTTTTGCTCAACTTCTTCAATTAAAGAAAGTACGTCACCCATACCAAGAATGCGAGAAGCAATACGGTCAGGATGGAAAGGTTCTAATGCTTCAATTTTTTCGCCAACACCCATAAATTTAATAGGCTTGCCGGTAATATGACGAATAGAAAGCGCAGCACCGCCTCGGGCGTCACCGTCAGTTTTTGTTAAGATAATACCGGTTAGCGGTAAAGCGTCGCCAAAGGCTTTCGCCGTGTTAGCAGCATCTTGTCCCGTCATCGCATCAACGGTGAATAATGTTTCTATTGGATTTATAGCGGCATGCAGATCTTGAATCTCAGTCATCATGTCTTTATCGACATGTAAACGACCCGCTGTATCAACAATTAATACGTCAAAGAAGTTCTTTTTCGCATGATCAATAGCCGCATTAGCAATATCTATTGGCTTTTGTGAAATATCACTTGGAAAAAAATCAACGCTTATTTCATTGGCCAATGTTTCAAGTTGTTTAATAGCTGCAGGTCGATAAACATCAACACTGACCACTAATACTTTTTTCTTCTCTCGTTCAGTGAGATATTTTGATAACTTTGCAACAGAGGTGGTTTTACCCGCACCTTGTAAACCAGCCATTAATACAATAGCCGGTGGAGCCGCTTTTAAATTAAGTGTCTCATTCACTTCACCCATGGCATGTTCAAGTTCTTTTTGAACAATTTTTACGAAGACTTGCCCAGGGGTTAAGCTTTTAGAGACATCTTGACCAACTGCGCTTTCTTTTACTTTAGCGATAAAGTCACGAATAACAGGTAAAGCGACATCGGCTTCAAGAAGTGCCATACGCACTTCACGTAACGTTTCTTTGATATTGTCTTCAGTTAACCGGCCTCGGCCACTGATATTTTTTAACGTTTTGGTTAAACGATCGGAAAGATTCTCAAACATGTGCGACTCTATATTGTGCTGAATATAAAAATTATTGCATATTATACCCGCCAATAAAATAAGCGAAAGGATTAATAGCAATTCCAATAAGTTTCTTCGCATTCAACACGCATTAAATTTATCAATTGGGTACGGCATTAGATAACAGCCGGTGAAATAAATAAATCATCGTTATTTGATGTAGTGTAATGCACCTTAAAATAAATATGGTAAGCTGTAGTCTTGTTTAACTTTTTACATAAATAACAGTGTGAATGTCTTGGAATATTTATCTACATTACTGACAAACTTTTTAGCCTTAAGTGCTGAAGCGAGTCCTTGGTTATTATTAGGTTTACTCATTGCAGGTTTGATGAAATCTTGGGTACCGACTAAAATTTTAAGTCAACATTTGGGTGAAGGAAAACTCGCCATTATTAAAGCGGCTATTATTGGTGCCCCCCTACCTTTATGCTCATGTGGTGTTATCCCAGTAGCGACTGAATTACGCCGCAGCGGTGCTTCAGCATCAGCAACCTCATCCTTCTTAGTGGCAACTCCCGAAACAGGCGTTGACTCAGTTTCAGTCTCTTACGCTTTATTAGGCCCCGTTTTTGCTATTTATCGACCAATAACGGCAATATTTTCTGCCATTATCACGGGCTTACTCGTTTCAACAATAAAAAAAGAAGATATTACCCTACCTAAAGCGACATCTAAAGATACCCCTAGTTGTTGTCCGAGTAAGAAAGAAGTCGCTGTTGAGCCATTACTAACAACCGAAGATGTTAAGTCTTCGTGTTGTGCGAGTGAAAAAAAAATAGCTACAACTAAAAAATCAGCAAGCTTTCTCAGTAAAACCACCTCAGGTATTCATTACGCCGCAACACAATTGATTGACGACATCATCATCTGGTTATTAGTCGGTCTGATTTTTGCTACCTTAATAAAGACATTCCTACCCGCCTCTTTTTTACTCAGCTATGGCAGTGGTTTAGGCGCAATGTTAGTGATGATTATTATTTCAATTCCAATGTATATTTGCGCGACCGCATCAACACCTGTCGCTGCGGGTTTTATTTTAGCCGGTATATCACCCGGCACTGCATTAGTCTTTATGATGGCAGGCCCAGCAACAAATATTTCAACATTAGGCGTCATTAAAAATGAAATGGGCAGCAGTGTTTTAATAAAATACTTATTAGGCATTTCGTTATGTGCGATAGGCTTTGGTCTGTTACTTGATTGGGGCTTACTGTTTTTCGATATAAACATTACTCAGCAAATGCAACACAGCCATGAATTACTGCCTTTTTGGTTTGGAATAACTTGCGCAGGTTTAATTGCCTTCTTATCGATAAAACCCTTAAGAAAATTAGTTTTATAGTTTTAATATAGGGTGTATTACCCGCATTCTGATAGAATCGTTTGCCGGTATAAATACCTAAATTTTAAGTTCTTGTGTGGGAGCACGTTGTGAGTTTTTCGGATATTTGTTCTTTAATTGCATTTTTTGCTTATGCGGTTGCAACTTCTGCAATGTTATTACGTTTGTTTCACCCTAAAGGACCTAATTTAATTTTTGTGCTATTTTTTGGTTGTTTAGCTATGGTGCTACATACCTTAAGTAATGCACAGTTTTTAGTGGCTCAAGCGGACATTAACTTTGCATTGCCTAATGTTATTTCTTTAGTCAGTTTAATTATTTGTTTATCCATCTCTGCCTTTGCATTACGCTATAAAGTGAATTTATTATTACCGGTTATTTATGGCTTTGCAGGTATTTGGCAATTACTGATGGTATTCATACCTAGCGTAGAACAAGCCCCCTTAATTAATCATCAATTAAGTGTGATAAGCCATGTGACACTTGCGCTGCTTTCTTATTGTACTTTAGTCATTGCGACACTTTACGCGTTTCAAGTCGCTTACATCAATTTTAAATTAAAAACAAAAAATTTATCAGCGGTTAACCACCTACCCCCACTAATGCAGGTTGAAGGTCAGCTTTTTATTATTTTAAGTATTGGCACGTGTTTTTTATTACTCAGTCAGGTTATTGGCTTCTTATTTTTAGATGGTATGATCTCACATGAAAATGTACATAAAACCGTATTGTCTATTTTAGCCCTGCTAGTCTATACAACAACACTCTGGGGACATTATAATAGAGGTTGGCGCGGTCATCGTGTGTTAATATTAATGGTTACTGGCAGTGCTTTATTAACATTGGCATATTTTGGTAGTCGGTTTGTTAAAGAATTTATTTTACTGTAAATTATCATAATAATGGTCATTAAGTACGTTATAACGTACCCAATGATTATCTACAACACAATATAGGGTTCCTTTTTTGGACAACATATCAACGGAAATGCTCTTTGCCATTCTTGGCATTCTAATTATTCTATCAGCCTATTTTTCAGGATCTGAAACTGGCATTATGTCGCTTAATCGCTATCGACTTCGCCATTTAGAAAAACAAAATCATCAGGGTGCTAAACGCGTTAGTAAATTGTTAGAACGTCCAGACCGTTTAATTGGTTTGATACTCATTGGCAACAACCTGGTTAACATTGCAGCCTCTGCGATAGCCACTATTATCGGTTTACGGTTATTTGGTGACATGGGTGTGTTAATTGCAACCATTGCATTAACACTTGTTGTGCTTATCTTTTCTGAAGTCACTCCAAAAACATTAGCCGCGTTATACCCTGAAAAAATAGCGTTTCCGAGCTCAATTGTCTTATCTTTTTTATTAAAGCTGTTGTTCCCCTTTGTTGTTGCTGTAAATTGGATAACTAACGGTTTATTAATGTTGATTGGCGTAAGCTCTGAACAACGTGTACAGCATAGCTTAAGCTCTGAAGAGCTAAGAACGGTAGTGAATGACTCTGGCGCAATGTTGCCAGAACGTGATCAAAATATGTTGGTGGGCATTCTTGATTTAGAAAAGGTAACGGTTGAAGATATTATGATCCCTCGTAATGAATTAGTGGGTATTGATATCAATGAAGACTGGAAAAAAATTCAGAAACAATTAGCCCAATCAAATCACACTCGTGTTTTATTATATCGAGACAACATGGATGATGTCGTTGGCTACATTCACCTTCGTGATGCACTAAAGCTCTTATTCAAAAATCAATTTACTAAGACCACTTTAATCCGAGCAATAAAAGAATTATATTTTATTCCTGAAGGCACAACACTCAATGTACAACTTTTAAAGTTTCAGCATGCTAAAGAACGCTTGGGCTTAGTTGTCGATGAATATGGCGATATTCAAGGTTTAGTCACCCTAGAAGATATTTTAGAGGAAGTCGTTGGTGATTTCACCACAACGATGACACCCACCACAAGCGAGGAAGTTAATGCTCAGCCTGATGGTAGTTACTTAGTTGACGGTAGTGCCACCGTTAGAGACATTAATAAAGAAATGACATGGACTTTCCCCACCAATGGCCCTAAAACATTAAATGGCTTAATTATCGAATATTTAGAAGATATTCCAGAAGCTAATTTGAGTGTTCGTATCGCTGGCTACCCATTAGAAATTGTTGATGTTTCAGATAACATGATAAAAACAGTTAGGATCCTGCCAGAACTTTATATTGATGAAGAGAAAGAAAAGTAACAACGATTGTCTTGTCTCTGATAAAAACAAAGGCCTTAAACCCCCCATTTAAGGCCTTTGTTTATAATTAACTAGTTATACAAGTAATTTTATTTTTATGTGCTTACATCCTCTTTTGTGGATAATACCATCAACAAACAAAGTTATTAACAAAGTTACCCACAACCATTGTTCTATTAATGATTTTTCCACAATTTCTGTGGATAACAAAACACAGCCCAATAAGAGCCAGCCCTCGAATAATGCAATGCCTTTCTTTAAAATTTATGAAGTTTTTTTACAAGGGTTTTAATTATATAAAACTTGGGTATTTACGAGAATTTTTACTGTAGAAAAGTTATGTGGGCACTCTTTCTGCTAGCGACTATATGGAGGATTAATGATTGATTATTTAATCCTAAAAATTGAAAAGCATAATCTTTTATAAAAGATCATGCTAATTACAACCCCACTCATTATCTGATCATTTCACGGTTAACATAACCAATAACAACGTATAAAGTAGAGCATCTAATTAATGAATTAGCAGTAAACTTATATACTGCGATCTTAAGTAAATCCTATTAACCAAAAAATAATCGCCACAACCAACCGTGATTTAAATCAGCTTCACAGCTTTTCAATTGACTACTGTAACGTCGTGCTCGGTTATCCACTTTTCGTGAAACTTTGACCAACCAGGGCTTCTTTTTATAAGAACGGCGCTTAAACCCCCCCCAACCTTCATGATAATTTAAGTATTGATTATAGGCATCCCATTTAGAGACCTTATTAATTTTTTGTGTCTTAAAAATAAACCACCCCATAAAGTCGATTGCATCATCGAAATCATCACGATCCGCGCCTGAATTATCTGTTTCTCTAATGTAATCACCCCAAGTCATTGTTTTTGCTTGTGAATAACCATAGGCAGTGCTTACCCGACCCCATGGAATAAAACCCAACAGATAATCTCTAGGGGGTAAAGCTCCCGCTCTGAATGAACTTTCTTGATACATCATGCTCATAGGTACATGAATAGGTACCCCCCAACGCTCTCGTACTTCCTTGGCTGCAAAATACCAATCACGATGTTCACGAAAAATATCACAAATATTTTCAGGATTTTTGGGCGGTGAAGTTGCACAACTTGCTAGGAGTACAATGCTCAACAATGAAATAAAAAAAGGCTTAATAAACGACATAACATCAATACGTTATTGAATTAGATATTGTTATCATGCCAGAAACATAGCTTTATACCAACTAGATAATTTTTAGAAAGAGGTGATGATAAAATTTTTTGTAATTTATATGAAATTTATTGAACTATAACAAGTATTCCTGTTCTTACTGATTAAGTGTTTTATGTTTCCCTTAGTTTTTATGTTTTTATTGCGCATTCTTTTTTAAGTAATGCGTTTTTTTTTGCTTAAATTCCACCAAAGAAAAAGTAAAAAGACACCTAAATAAATTGAACTAAACCATCAACAATCACTCTTACTTTATGAGAGTTATGTTTCCCTTAGTGTTTATGTTTTTATTGCGCATTCCTTTTTAGGTAATGCGTTTTTTTTTGCTTAAATTCAACCAAAGAAAAAGTAAAAAGACACCTAAATAAATTGAACTAAACCATCAACAATCACTCCTACTTTATGAGAGTTATATTTCCTTTAGTGTTTATGTTTTTATTGCGCATTCTTTTTTAAGTAATGCGTTTTTTTTTGCTTTTTTTTAACAAAGATAAAGAAAAGGGTAATTGTAAAATGCAGCTGTATTTAAAAAGCGAATAAAAACGTCATCCGTTAAGGGGTATAGAAAGTGGCATATTCAAAAGTGCTTTCAGATAAGTTAATAGCGCGTAACCTTCACGCTATTAACGAGTTAATAAACGCAATCTATGCAGAAAAGTAATCGGCTAAAAATGTATCAAAGTCGATTTTATCTGCACTTTCAATGTCGTTTTGTTCTTGATGTGATTTTATCGCCGCTTCAGTAAAGTACTGCTCACTATAAATTTGATAATCTCTATTAAGTAATTCTTGACGGTATTCATGTGCTTGTCCTAAAGCGATTCCCGTTAAGCTCTTATTTTGGTTTACTACACAATCAAGTAATTGAGCAGAAGGCGTTAAATTGGGATCAATCAATTTTTTTTGTTCATTCGCTACAGCCTGACTATATTTTTCACCGCCATACGCACTATCCAACAAGATTGCTACTTTCTGCATTTCTTTGAAAATTTCATTGCCCCACGCTTTAACTGATTTATCACAACCATTATCATTAAGTAGCAAAAGAGGATCTCGACCGCGAACTACAATTTCATCCATATTTTCATCACAACTTTGTTGTTGTTGACAAGTAAATAAAGGACTTTCTGCTAATGCACAATAAGTGATAAAAACATCAAGGAAGTAAACTTGATCAATACTTATCCCCGTATCTGAGAATGGATTAACATCAAGAGCACGTACTTCAATATATTCAACCCCTCTATTTCTCAATGCTTCTGAAGGCTTCTCACCAGATTTAGCCACTTGTTTAGGTCGAATAGGCGCGTAAAGTTCATTTTCAATCTGCAGAATGTTGCTATTTAGCTGCTGATATTTACCATTAACTTTTACACCAAAGGCTGCAAAATTTTCTGAGGGTAAATGAATTGCATTTTGCACACCATCTAAATAACCGTCTAGGTCGTTATAACAAATCTCCAGTGATGATTGTTCACTATTGGTGTAGCCTAAATCACTCATTCTCAATGAGGTCGCATATTCAAGATACATATACCCACTGGCTGACTTTTTAAAAGGTAATGAGGTCGTTTTATTTTTCAAAAATGAACCACAAATGGTCGGCGAGCTACCGTAAAGGTAAGGTATTAACCAACAATATCGTTTGTAGTTACGTAATAATGCAAAGTATCCTTGCGATATAAAGTCATTTATAGGTGCCTTATTTTCTGAAATTTTTTGCATACTTTGCCAAAAACTTTGAGAAAATGAGAAATTAAAATGAATCCCCGAAATAACCTGCATCATACTGCCATAACGATTCTTCAACCCTTGACGATAAGCAGTTTTCATCTGACCCACATTTGACGACCCATAGTTTGCCAGTGGTATAGCGTCGTCGTTGTCAACAAAACACGGCATACTCATTGGCCAAATCAATTCACCATCAATTTTACTTAAGGTATACTTTTGAATATCTTGCAGTTGCGCGATAGTGGTTTCAGGGTTAAAACTTACCGGAGTGATAAATTCTAATAATGTTTCTGAATAGTCTGTTGTAATATTAGGATGTGTTAGTGCAGAGCCTAAGCTCTTATGATGTGGTTTTAACGATAAACGTCCTTCAGGCAAAACACGTAAACCTTCACGTTCTATGCCTCGCCCAATGCCTGTTAAGGAAGATAAATGTTCGTCTTGGCTAAATGCCATTACATAGTCATCAAAAGAAAGTTTCAAAAATAATCCCTAAATACATTAAGCGTAACTGCTAATCACTATTTGAGGGTAATAATTAGCTTTTCAATACTTTACTGTATTAAAAAGGTAATCTAAAGTAGCACCCTCAAAATATTATTTATTTTTCTAAAAACACAAGACCGTAATACTCTGCATTTATTTTCAAAATAAAACTCAAACTCTGTTTAAAGCAGTTTCTAAAAATTTGCGCTTACGGTAAAGTGTTCAACAAAATAATAATAAGAAAATAGTTAAAATCATGCAAGATAGTCCTTTATCATTACTTCCCCCTTTTATCGCCATTGTTATTGCCGTATGGCGAAAAAATTCTTTATTAGCGTTATTTTGTGGTGTGATTTTAGCCACTATAATGTCGTCAAATTGGCAAGTAATAAATGGCTTAACCGATGGTTTTCTAGCGATTGGCGGTGTATTCACCTCAACGAGTAATCTCTATATTGTTAGCTTCAGTTTACTCATTGGTGCTTTAGTTACCTTAATGAATAAGTCTGGTGCAGTAAATGGCTTTATCGAAAAATTGTCATCCTTAAATTTAGTCAAAAACGCGCGTCAAGCAAGTATGTTACCGACCATAATTGGTACTAGTATTTTTACAGACACTAATTTAAGTATGTTTACTGCCGGTATGGCAAGTCAAAAATTATTTGATAAATATAAAATGAGTCGCGCAAAATTGGCGTACCTTATTGACTCAACTTGTGCACCTGTCAGTATTTTATTATTAGTGAATGGCTGGGGCGCTTATGTATTAGGCTTACTTGATGACTATCAACTTGCTGACTCGGTTGGTGTTTTAATTGGTACTGTTAGTTATAACTTTTATGCGATAATCGCTATTGTATTGGCTTTTTACACCGCTTATAGCGGTAAGCTTTATGGGCCAATGAAAAGAGCTGAGTCAAAAGTGACAGCGCAACAACAAGACGCGATCAAAAAAACGGCTCCTGCCTATATAATGTGGCTCCCCCTATTATCATTATTAACGATGACCTTAGTTTTATTATGGATAACAGGTGATGGTGATATTCGTCGCGGCTCAGGCTCATTTTCTGTCTTTTGGTCAATCACCAGCGCTTTCATCTTGTTAGTCGTATTCATTGGCTTTCATAAATTACTTAACTTTAAAGAAATCACCATGAACTCCATAGAGGGCGCTAAACACATATTCCCTGCAGTTGCGATTCTAGTGTTGTCGTTTGCCTTTGGTGATGCAATAAAAGGTTTGGGTACAGGAATTTATGTCAGTGAATTGTTTAATATTGAATTACCGTTATATTTAATGGCTCCGGTTATTTTTATTGCCGCTGCTTTAATGGCTTTTGCAACAGGAACCTCTTGGGGGACTTTCGCGATATTGGTACCTATTGCTGTGCCTATTGCTCAGCAAAGTGGTTTACCTATAGAGTTTTTAGTCGCTGCCGTATTAGGCGGTGGTGTCTTTGGCGACCACGCTTCGCCTATTTCTGATACAACCGTAGTCGCCTCAATCGCCAGCGGGTGTGACCATTTCGAACATGTTAAAACACAATTACCCTATGCATTATTTGGTGGCGTGATAACCATTATTCTTTATATCTTCGTCGGTTTAGGACTTTCATAAGTGCAATTGATAAATATAATTTTTCAACACGATGATTTTATCATCGCAGAAAAGCCGGCAAACGTTAACTTTCATGATGAAGGTAAGCTAGATAATGGTTTTTTTAATCAGATAAAAAAACAGCAAAAGGAGCAAGGTAACATTAACGATTTATATCCAGTTCATCGCCTTGATAAAATGACGTCTGGCCTGATGATATTTGCAAAGAACTTACCTACTGCTCAACAATTTCAGCAACTATTTGAACAACATAATATTGAAAAATACTACCTTGCAATAAGTGATAAAAAACCAAAGAAAAAACAAGGATTAATTCAAGGTGATATGGAAAAAAGTCGCCGTGGTATGTGGAAATTACTGCGTAGCCAAGTAAACCCAGCTATTACACAGTTCTTGTCGTATTCACTCAATGATGGACAACGTTTATATTTATTGAAACCCTATAGTGGCAAGACTCATCAATTACGCGTGGCGTTATCAAGTATCGGCTCACCCATACTCGGCGATCCGCTTTACGCAACCCAAACCTCTGATCAAGAGCAACGTGGCTATTTACATGCATATGCGCTGAAGTTTACTTTAAACGAGCAAACCTATCAGTATATGCTGCCCCCTTCTTTTGGCGAAAAATACTTAACACAACCTTGCCAACAACAATTAGAAAATATCAAAGAACCATGGTCACTTGCTTGGCCAAGTAGAAGTTAGCGGCTGTAGATACTGAACGGTCATAACGAGCAGAGCACCGTTCATCCTGAACATAAAAAGCGAGCTAAGCTCGCTTTTTATTAATCAAATTTTTAAATTCTGTGTGTTTAAAAAAGATTCAAAGAATGAATAAAAACGACACCAATAGCCGTTGGACAAACAAACTTAGTATACCAAGGCCAAATTTTCCAAAAAACACTATGTTTGGCATCTTTATTGCCTTCCTTTAGTTCCATCAAAACATCATTTCTGTGCCAGATCCAACCAACGAATACGCAACATAACATCGCTATAATTGGCTGTCCGTATTGTGTTGCTGTAATAGCAACAAAATCGAGCATTGTTTCAATATTTAAAATAATACCAACGCTCAATACAAAAATACCGAGACCAATTAAGGTTGTTGCTTTTTCTCTAGGGGTATCGTGGCGTTCAACGACATAAGATACCGGACCTTCAAGCATCGAAATAGAGGACGTTAAAGCAGCAATAGACATCAGTAAAAAAAAAGCAAAAGCAACAAACGCGCCCATATTTCCCATACTTTCAAACAAGCTTGGCAATACAGTAAACACTAAATTTGAACCATTAATTAAGCTACCGTCTTCAGCAAAAATAGCTACGCCTTGAGCTTGAGCAACATACATAGCAGGAATAATTAATAAACCGGCTAAAAATGCGATAGAAACATCAATTAAAGTGACTTGCGCGCCAAGCGTGACTAAATTTTCTTTCTTTGAAATATATGAACCGTAGATAATCATAACACTGGTACCTAGCGATAAAGAAAAGAAGGCTTGTCCGAGTGCACTGATCAATAAATCAGCTTCAAATACACGTGAAAAATCGGGGTTCAAATAAGCATTTAGACCTTCTGCAGCACCGTCTAAGGTCACAACATAAATAATTAATAAAATTAATAGGCCAATAAGCATCGGCATTAACCGTTTAGACCATTTTTCAATACCATTTTCAACACCATGGCGAATAATAAAAACCGTTAAAACCATGAATAAAGCGGTAAAACCTAAATTACGCCATAATGATTGTGCAATAACCCATTGAGCCGCATCACTAAGCCCAATAAAGCTCAAAACAGGCTCTACAGCATAAGCCATCATCCAACCGGCTAAAATCCCATAAAAGCTGAGAATAAGTGCTGCACAGACAATGCCACCAAAACCAACAAAAAAGGCGAATTTTTTCTGCCAAAAACTACGCGACATTTTTTCTAGCGAGCTAACAGCATTTGCCTGCCCATATCTGCCTATCAATAATTCAGCCATAAAAGCCGGATAAGCTAAGCAGAAAGCTAGAACTAAATAAACCAAAACAAAAGCAGCACCACCATTACTTGCTGTTTGCGTTGGAAAACCCCAAATATTTCCTAAACCAACAGCCGAGCCTGCCGCTGCCATGATAAAACCAATGCGAGAACTAAACCCACCTCTTGAAACACTCATTAAACATAATCTTTATTATTATTAGAATGCGGTTAATTTACTTAATGTACCAACAAATAAACAGCCTTAATTGCGTAAAAGTAAGCAATTTGTCAGTAAAATCATCTAACCCTTGTAAAGATAAGGTTACTCATTAAGTAAAGTTCAAAATCAATGTATAAAAAAACAGCACTGGTGGCGCTGTTTTTTTATATTCGATTGGATCACCTTATAGATTAAGTTGGCTCAAAGTAAGGGACTTAATTAGTCGCGGAAGTTATTAAACTGAAACGACTGATCTAAATCACTTTCCCTAATGAGTTGCATCACCGCTTGTAAATCATCACGCTTTTTACCTGTTATGCGCACTTGCTCACCTTGAATGGCCGCTTGCACTTTTAACTTACTGTCTTTAATGAGCTTAATCACTTTTTTCGCGATAGGTTGCTCAATACCTTCTTTAAATGAAAGTTTCTGAGTAAAGGTTCTACCTGAGTGTTCGGTATTAGAAAGGGTTAAAGCTTTAGCGTCAATATTACGTTTTGCCAATTGTCCGCGCACCATGTCGACTAATTGTCTTATTTGAAAGTCGGCTTCAGCTTTCAATACGACATTGGGTTTTTTCCATTCAATACTTGCTTCAACACCGCGAAAATCGAAACGCGTTTCTAATTCTCTAATACAATTTTCAGTTGCATTTCTTACTTCTTCCAAATTAATTTCGGAAACGACATCCATTGATGGCATGATATTGGCCTTTCGCTAATTCAATAATATAAGTACTGGTAATCTTAACAAAGCACTACTAGTGGGTAAAGGTCATCGCAACGGCTATTTTCACATGTTATGATGGATTATTACAAATTTATACATCCATAAAAATACGTCTCAATGAAAAGTTACCTTCAACTATTAATTATCTTAATTTCTTTATTGGTTCTGGTGCTGATTTTTTTAATCCCCGGTGATTTTAAAACGAGTGTCATTAATAAAATACAGATAGATACTATTGGCCATATTATTGGTTTTTTTGGACTAACTTTACTTTTAGTCGGTTTACTTAAGCTCCCGCTAATCAATACTGTAATTTGTTTGTTTTTTTATAGCGGGCTTACAGAATTAAGCCAATATTATTTAGGCTTTCGCCGTGGTGAATTTTTTGATTTTATTGCTAACATAGTCGGTGTTTCTCTCTTTGCTATTTTCTATTGGGTATTTACCGTTTATGGTAAGCCTCCGCGATTAAAAAATTAATATGAAGACCGTTATTGTTGGCCAAGGTGCTATAGGTTTACTTTGTTATCATCGGTTTTCTCAGTTTACAGAAAATAAACAGCCCAATAAATTAGTTTCGCTTTGGCCGTCAACAGTACCTTCGTTCGCTGATTATTATTTTAATGAAATGGATGAAGAAGCTAATAAATTTCCCTTAAATATTGCTAATAGCCAAGCATTAACACATGCCCACATTATTATTCTTTGCGTAAAGTCTTACCAGGTCACTACTGCTTTAAAAGCCATCCATCATTTACTGACAGAAAACGCTATTATTGTTTTGGCTCATAACGGTTTAGGTACGTTCGAAGAGATATCCCCTCTACTCAAACCATCACAGTGTTTACTGGCATTTTTGCTAACACAAGGCGCAAAAAAAGTGGCTGATTATCATGTTGAGCATACGGGAATAGGAAACAGCGACTTGGGTATTGTTTGGGGAAAGCTCGACGCAAAAAATAAAAAACAACTGTTAGACTATTTTCAACAAAGCCTTAAACAGGTTAACTGGCAAGAAGACATTCAGCAGGCTCAATGGAAAAAATTAGCCATTAATTGCGTTATTAACCCTATTTCGGCACTAGAAAATATTAATAATGGCGAAATAAATAAACAAGTGTACCAAGAAAAAATTAAAAGCATTATCAGCGAGGTCGTTGAGGTAGCCAATAAAGAAGGCGTCGTGTTAACTGAGCATCTATTGCTAAATTTAGTGAAGAACGTTGCTGAAGGTACGGCAAGAAACACATCATCAATGCGTGCTGATGTACTTAACAAGCGTCGTACCGAAATAGATTATATCAACGGTTACATTGACCGTTTAGCCAAAAAGCACCAACTAACCACAACGGTGAATACACAATTATGGCTAGCGGTTAAAACGCTTGAAAGGCAGTATTTATTGCGGTAAACAAAGTAAAATTAAGGGCGATAAACTTTAACGTTCTTATAGCCTTCACCAATTAAATAAAGTGCTTGTAGCTTGCTCATCACTCCTTGGTCACAATACAACAAATACTCTTTCTCTTGCTCAAGCTCACTAAATTTATTCGATAATTTATAAAAAGGAATATGAACCACTTTTACATTGTCAAGATCTAGTGGATTTTCGTCTTCTTCATCAGGGCTTCTGATATCAATAACAATTGCATCACTAGGAAGATCTTCTACTGTATCAACCGCATGAATTTCTTCTTCACTTTCTTTGCCTATATCACGTATATCATAAACACGCGTTTCTTCAACAACTTTATCTAAAACATCAAAATCAAAATTTTCTTCTTCTGCTTCAATTTTAGATAAAATCGCTTTAATCGTTGGACGCTTTGATATTACACCACAATATTCCGGAATAGTTTTAGCAAAATCTTCCGTACCAATCTTACGTGCTATATCAATAATATCTTGTTTGTCATAAGCCACTAATGGGCGAAGAATTAACGTATCTGTTACTTGGTCTATCACATTTAAATTAGTTAATGTTTGACTAGATACTTGACCTAACGCTTCACCGGTAACTAATGATTGTATTTTCACTTTTTTAGCTATTTTGGATGCTGCTCGCATCATCATACGTTTAAGAATAACGCCCATTTGTCCGTTATCTACTTTTTCTAAAATCTCAGCAACAACGGGTTCAAAATCAACACAAAAGAATTTAACTTTGTGTGAGGCACCGAATTTATTCCACAAATAGTAGCTAACTTGCTTCACACCAACCTCGTGAGCCGTGCCACCTAAATTAAAGAAACAATAGTGAGTACGAGTGCCTTTTTTGATCATTTGAAAGCTTGAAACGCTTGAATCAAATCCCCCTGACATCAATGATAAAACATCTTCCTGTGTTGCTATGGGGAAGCCGCCTAAGCCATTATGACGCTCAGCAACAATAAATAAATATTGTTCTTTAATTTCTAATAATATAGTTACGTCAGGTTTTTTCAGTTTAACCTTCGATGACTCAACATATTTTTTTAAACCACCACCAACATATTGTTCAACTTCTAATGAACTAAAATCATGAGTTCCTTTACGTTTTACCCTAACGCAGAAGGTTTTGTTCTCAATAGTTTTTTGGTGCACTGCTAAGGTTTTTTCAAAAATATTATGAACATCAGTGTATAACGTTTGTTGGACCTCAAGAAAATGAGCAACACCAGGTATACACTTTAAGGTTTCAATTACTGCCAAACGATTTTTAGGACAATTATTTTTAGTATTAACCTCTATATTATCCCAGTTTGCTTGAGTGGTAATTTGTTCATCAACTCGTCGTAAAACATTTTTAATACTGGATTCTAAAATTTTAGTAAAGCGCTTACGAACCGGGCGACTCTTTACAGCAATTTCAGATTGGAGTTTTACGATGAATTTCATGAACAAACGATCCTAAATATAAAGGGATAATGTAGGCCACAATCGACCTGTAAAATAATGGCGCGAATTATACACGAAACAGGAATGAAGGTTAAGTTGAAAAGGAAGACGTTAGATAATAAACGAGGTATTCATTGCCTAACGTCTTGCCAACATTTGAAATTTATGATCTTTATTTATTCTTTAGAGATAGAAATGGGTTCAGTTTCTTTTGCTTTACCTTGATTAATTGAAATCTCAACACGACGATTGCGACGGCGATTAAGCGCGTTAGTATTAGGTACTAACGGTCTTGTGTCAGCATGACCTACTACCAGTAGACGTGACTGTTCAAACCCAGAAACTTTAATCAGTTCATGTGCAATAGCTACCGCTCGTTTACTTGATAAATCCCAGTTGGAAGAAAATAATTCAGAATTAATACCACGATTATCGGTATGGGCAGAAACCATAATTTCACCAGGCACCGTATTAAGTAGTTCGCCAATTTCTCTAATAATAGGACGAAATTGTGGTTGTAAGAAAGCAGAACCTGAAGGGAAGGAACCGTTTTCACGAATGCGAATGATTACTTGCTGACCTAACGACTCTAGCTCTATTGCACCATCTTGAATTTGTTTTTCTAGCTGCTGAGCAATTTTTTTAACGAGCTCATTCACCTGTTCCTGTGAAGATTGTTCAAGTTCATCTTTGGCTTTTTGCATCGCTTGTGCAGACATTTCATCAGCCGTACTTTGCGACTGTCCACCACGTTCTGTACCACGCTGCTCTTGTCGACCTCCGGCAGACGTTTCATCACCTGCTTGGAACTCCAACATCTGTTGTGTCATTTCCATGGTTTGTTGTTGGATCACCTGAATAGGAGTTGGCTCTGGTTTACCTGGACGGAATTCTTGCGCAATAATACTGGTGCCTTTGGGAATATCTTTTACTTCAATTTTATTTTGAACACCAAAGGCGAACTTCATTGAACCCGCGATTTGTTTGAATTTCAAAACATCCATTTCAGAAAAAGATAAAAGTAAAACAAAAAAGCACATTAATAGTGCCATTAAATCAGCAAAAGTACCCATCCAAGCCGGGAGTCCGGGAGGTGGACATTTACATTTTTCAGCCATAAATTACTCCCGTTATTCTTCTTCCGTTGTATTTACAGCACGCTTACCTTCAGCAAGATAGTTTTTAAGCAAACCTTCAATAACACGTGGATTTTGACCATCTTGAATACCTAAAATAGCATCTAGAATGAGTTCTTGATTCATTTTTTCTTCAGCTAACCTAAGCTTTAATTTTGAAGCAATAGGAGTAGCAACAACGTTAGCGAGAAATGCCCCATAAAGCGTTGTTAGTAATGCAACAGCCATGGCCGGACCAATAGATTTTGGGTCATCCATATTTGATAACATCGCCACCAGACCAATTAAGGTTCCAATCATGCCCATTGCAGGTGCAACATCCGCCAGCGCCATCATCATGCCCACACCTGATTCATGTCGCTCTGAGGTGAGATGAATGTCTTTTTGTAAGGTGCCTCTAACTACATCAGCGTCGTGACCATCGACTAACATATCCACACCTTTTTGCATAAAACCATTAGTGATCTCAGCTTCTTCTAATGCCAAGAAACCACCTTTTCGGGCTGCATCGGCCATTTCAACTGATTTTTCAATAAGGTCGTCAGGTTGTTCAATTTTGAACATAAAAGCTTTGACTATAATTTTTCCCATTCCAAAAAATTGACTGAGATTATATTGAGATAACACAATAAATATTGAACCACCAAAAACAATAATAACTGACTGCGCATCAATAAACATACCGATATCACCAGACAACATCATCGCCATAATGAGTAAGCCTATTGCGCCCACAATACCTAATATTGTTGCTATATCCACAAAAATCTCCAAAAAGAAATAAAACGTACCTTCGTATTATTTGATAATACCTTAAGGTATTACGATACGCGAATACTTATATTTTTATATACCCACACAATAGAAGTTTATTATCGTTCATATTGTCAATAACTTAAGTAATTAGTGATGATCTTGTAATGTTTAAAGTTATCAGCAAAATATTTAATAAGACCTTGCCTGAAAAATTAAATATAGGTACAAAATTTATTCAGTAAAAGCGGCAAGTTTATCTCCCCGTTATCGCAAGAGTGCATGAGGCTTAACCAACATAAATATAAGTCTCATAATACATATAAACAGCTTACTAAAATCAAGTTCATGATAACAATTAGGGGGTAAAAGCACTGGAAGTTGATTGATTAATTTATGCGTTTGGTATAGATTTGCGTCTAGATATTCAATCACTGAACTGTTTGTTAATGGCTAAGAAAAAAATAGAAAATTTAAGCTTTGAAGAATCGCTTTCAGAACTCGAAACTATTGTTCAAAATTTAGAACAAGGTGCGTTGAGCTTAGAAGATTCGATGATGCTTTTTGAGCGTGGTTTAAATCTCAGTCAAGCGAGTCAAGACAAGTTAAAAAGTGCTGAACAAAAAATTCAGATATTGCTTACTAAAAATGGTAAAACTCAACTTGAAACTTTTGAGAATGAAGGTGATTCAGACGATACGAGTAACAATTAGTGACCCAATTAAATCAGCTCGATTTTTATCAAACTCGCATTAATCAATATCTTGCTGATAAATTAGCAAAATATGAAATCAATGATAAAAATTTGTTCTTAGCAATGCAATATGGGCTATTAATTGGTGGCAAGCGTATGCGCCCTTATTTAAGCTATATTACTGGCGAAGCACTTGGACTTAAATTGTCTGACGTTGACGGCATTGCCGCCGCATTAGAATGCATTCATGCTTTTTCATTAATACACGATGACTTACCTTCAATGGACGACGACGATTTACGCCGCGGTCAACCGACCTGCCATAAAGCTTTTAACGAAGCTACAGCAATTTTAGCCGGTGATAGTTTACAGACACTTGCCTTCGACATTTTAGTTAATCATGAATTTAGCGCTCAAATTGAACCTAAACGCCTTACGTTAATTCGTCAATTAGTCAATGCTTCAGGCTATCAAGGCATGTGTGGCGGACAAGCGCTTGATATTTCTGCAACCGATAAAATAATAACCTTAGCTGAATTAGAAAAGTTACATTCACTAAAAACAGGCGCATTATTAAAAGCATCTGTGACTATGGTCACCGAAATAAGCCAAGATATTTCAACTGATGAAAAAGACCAATTAGCTATTTATGCTGAGCATGTTGGTTTAGCCTATCAAGTTCGAGATGATATAATTGACATTATTTCCAGTGAAGAAGAACTCGGAAAACCAGCAGGTTCCGACGTTTCTGCCAATAAAAGCACCTACCCTGCACTGTTAGGTTTAGCGGGTGCTCAACAAAAAGCTGACAACTTATATCAACAAGCACTTCAAGCTTTAGCCACTTTACCCTACAATACAAATAACTTAGCTGAATTTGCGACGTTTATAATAAAACGCGTGCATTAATCTTGTAACAAGCAATCTAAAGAATAAACAAAATAAATATGACTATAAATCTTGTCGACTACCCTTTATTGGCCAACATAAATTCTCCTGACGATCTGCGTATGTTAGATAAACCCCAGTTAACTCAGGCCAGTACAGAACTACGTAGTTACTTATTAAGTTCGGTAAGTAAGAGTAGTGGGCACTTTGCTTCAGGCTTAGGCACGATCGAATTAACGGTCGCATTACATTATGTTTATAAAACCCCCTTTGATCACCTGGTATGGGATGTTGGCCATCAAGCTTATCCGCATAAAATTTTAACCGGTCGACGCGACCAACTGCATACTATTCGCCAAAAAGATGGTTTGCACCCTTTCCCGTGGCGTGAAGAGAGTGAGTATGATGTCTTAAGTGTTGGGCATTCAAGTACTTCGATCTCTGCGGCACTCGGTATGGCTGTTGCTGCAGAGAAAGAAGGCAAGCAACGTAAAGTGGTTGCTGTTATTGGTGACGGCGCGATGACGGCAGGCATGGCTTTTGAAGCATTGAATCATGCGGGCGACATTAAAAGCGACATGTTAGTTATTTTAAATGACAATGAAATGTCGATTTCAGAAAATGTTGGCGCATTAAATAATCATTTTGCGAAATTATTATCTGGTAGTATATATACCGGTATTCGTGAAGGTAGTAAGCGCATACTTAAAAACATGCCTCCAATCAAAGAATTAGCCAGTCGTGCTGAAGAACATTTAAAAGGTATGGTCGTACCAAGTACATTTTTTGAAGAGTTGGGCTTTAACTATATTGGCCCTATCGATGGTCATGATGTTAATGGATTAGTTGATACCATCTCCAATATGCGTAATTTAAAAGGGCCTCAAATTCTCCACATTGCCACTAAAAAGGGTAAAGGCTATTACGCCGCTGAGCAAGACCCGATAAAGTACCATGCTGTACCTAAATTTGATCCCACACAAACAAGTTTACCCAAGAGTAAACCAAGCTTACCGACTTATTCAAAAATATTTGGTGATTGGCTTTGTAAAACAGCTGAAAAAAATGAATCGCTTATTGCGATTACCCCTGCTATGGGAGAAGGATCTGGCATGGTGGAATTTAGCCAACGTTTCCCCAAGCAATACTTTGATGTTGCAATTGCCGAACAGCACGCGGTAACTTTTGCTGCTGGTCTGGCTATTGGTGGTAAAAAGCCAGTAGTCGCTATATATTCAAGTTTTTTACAGCGTGGTTACGATCAATTAATTCATGATGTGGCGATTCAGAATTTACCGGTATTATTCGCAATTGACCGTGCGGGTATTGTCGGCGCAGACGGACCAACACATCAGGGTTCATTTGATTTAAGCTTTATACGTTGTGTGCCAAACATGGTTATTATGGCGCCATCAGATGAACGGGAATGTCAGATGATGCTCACGACGGGTTTCAAGCATGATGGTCCAGTGGCCGTTCGTTATCCAAGAGGTTCAGGTAATGGTGCAACATTACCTAGCATAGACGAAACCATTGAAATGGGTAAGGCAAGAAAAATTATACAAGCCGTAACTGATGATACTGAGTCAGCAGTTGCGATTTTAAATTTTGGCAGCACGTTAGATGAAGCCCAAATAGCGGCTCAACAGTTAAATGCAACGCTTGTTGATATGCGTTTTATCAAACCACTCGATTCAGCACTCATCGACGATGTCGTAAAAAACCATACGATTATTGTTACGGTTGAAGATAACGCCATCGCCGGTGGTGCTGGTTCAGGTGTTAATGAATATATACTGAGCCAAGGTATTGCAATTAAAATATTAAATATTGGTTTGCCTGATAGCTTTATTAAACACGGTACCCAGCAAGAAATTCATCAAGAACTTGGACTAGACAGCCAAGGTATTATTGATAAAATTAACGCCTTTCGTAAACTTTAAATATCTAAAATATTCAATAGTGACTAGTAACACCGTTATTAGTCACTGAGTTTTAGTCATCACTCAAACTTCCAACCCTATAATTCTATTTACAAGCCCCACTTAAAGTCATGCTTGCCATGCGTAATATATTCGCGTGTAGGGTATAAAAACTCACCAATAATTTGAGGGTTTTCTGCATAACAAATTGTTTTTAATTTTATATTTTAGCCGTTCAAACTAGAGAATATGTAGTTAAAATTAGTGCTTGACGCCCCCTTTATTACCAATAGCGCTCTTTTATCTTGCATTCGTCAGTATAACCAACTAATTTAATGACAAAGCTACTGATTTATTAATATTATATGAAAATTGCCGTTTGGGTTATTAGCTGTCTTTTCATTGTTATTAACAATAGTTGCTTAGCTGCTAAAACTGAAAAAGACATATTTGACCTTAGTATAAAAGAGCTAATGCAAGTACGTATTAGTTTAGCCACTAAAACTGAAGAAACTGTCTTAACAGTGCCTTCAACCATCACTGTTTTCGAACGTTCAGACATTCAATCATTGGGTGTCAAAAATGCCTATGATGTGATGAATTTTGTACCTGGCTTTCAGATGACGCGAGGTGACTGGGTTGGTGCTGTTCCCAAAGAGCATGCCCGTGGCGTTTATCTAGACAACGGTTATATTCTCGTGATGATCAATGGCGAACGGCTAAATGAAGTCTCTTTTGGTAAAGCCTCTGTCTATACGCCACACATTCCTATCGATATTATTGAACGTATCGAGGTTATTCGCGGACCCGGTTCAGCACTTTATGGCAGTAATGCTTTTTTGGGTGTGTTAAATATTATTACCCAAACATCTGATAAACAACTTACTGTCAGTTTAGGTGAAAAAGGGTATCAGCAGCTTTCTACGAGTTGGCAACATGAAGTCTCTAAAAACTTGCGATTGCATAGCAATGTTTCAGTTGAAAGATCGACGGGGCATCGATACATTTCGCCTTTAAACCGCCAAGTAAAAGACCCTTATAAAAATGCCTATTTAGAAGTCGGTATGCACTATAAAAATAATCAAATAAATTTACGCTACAGTGATAATGAACTCAACGAATTTATGAATCTTGGAGGCTACTCTGTTGATAATATCCACACCAGTGAAAGCTTTTCAATATCAGGTAAAAGTGAAATTTTTCAGAGTGAGACACACCAGTTAGATATTAAAGCGTCTTACAGTCTATTTGAAATAAAGTCGGCCGGTATGGCTTTAGCTAAAGATACTGGTTTTATCCGGAATGATTTTTTAGTGGGTCCTTTTTGGCGCACAGAGTCTACCGATTTAAACCTTGATCACAGCTGGAAAATAAATAAAGTACTTAACCTTAATTCGGGTATTGAGTACAGAAAAGCCAATCAATTTCAGTCAGGAAATGCCGTAACTCATTATGATTATGAACAAGATCTCATAATTATTAACGATGATATCTATCTAGACAAAATTGTGCCTATTGCCATCATGCCTGAAACAAAAGCATTAAATCAATCACATGAAATGCAAGGTATTTACAGCCAACTTAAATGGCAAATAGCAACTGACATTAATTTATTTCTAGGTGCAAGGTACGACAACGTAAAAGGGATTGATGATAAATTATCACCTCGTGCAGCACTGGTTTGGCAAGCCAGTTCAAACCATAGTTTAAAATTACAGTACGGGGAGTCATTTCGTACTCCCGTCAATAACGAGCTCTATTCAAATGACAGTGTTACGACTGGCAACCCTAACTTAACGTCTGAATTTGTAAAAACAACTGAATTAGTTTGGATATACCAAGCGAATAAATTTTCCAGTGAAATCGTCTTTTTCCATAATGATCTACGAGATTTTATCAATAAAGTGCCCTACAATGGTGAAGCACAATTTACCTTTGATAATGCCGTTGATATGAAAATTAGTGGCTTGGAAAACAGTGCAACGTTTGAACTCAGTGAGCAACTCCGATTGTCGCTAAATTACACTCACCTATTTGATGACCCAGTCAATGAGAGTTTTAAACGCTTCGGTAGTGCCAACCTCACTTATAACTTAGGACGATGGAAATTTAACGCTAACGCCATTTGGCGAAATAAGGTTGAGCTTCCCCAAATTAACGAGGTACGTTTTGTGCAAAAACAATACTTGCTGGTTTCAGGAAAAATCAGTTATGACATTGATGAAAAACAAAAAGTTTCATTACTTGCGCAAAATTTATTTAACAAAGACTACGACGTATTCGATCCTAGAGTTTTTAATGGTGAAGTGCCCGGAAAAGGCAGAGAGGTGTCAGTGAGCTATCATTATCAGTTTTAATCTCACTGATAAGCATTAACGCTCATCTACAAAGTTACTTTATAGATGAGCGAAATTCATTAAAACAAAATTATTCCGCGATGTATTCAACAACCTCAAGACCAAAACCTGATAACGAATGATACTTAGTTTGAGAGCTTAATAAGCGCATTTTACTCACACCAAGGTTTGAAAGGATTTGTGATCCAACACCGACATTACGAGAGCCAACATGACGTTTAACTTCATTAACCTCTTCGCCAGCATCTATTTTTGCATATTTTTCCACTTGAGAAATAAGCTCGGCCGTAGATTCATGCTTACCGAGTAAAACCAACACGCCCCCCTCTTTAGCAATTTTTTCTAATGCATTCGCCATTGGCCATTGCGCAACACTTTCCCGCTGACTAAATAATAAATCTCGGAAGGTGTTCTCTAAATGTACACGCACTAAGGTTGGCTCTTCAGCTTTAATTTCGCCTTTAGTTAAAGCAAAGTGTGCCTGGCCATCAATCGTGTCTTTAAATACGGTTAAATCGAATTCACCGAACGCTGTAGGCAGTTTACATTTTGAAATACGTTCAATAGTTGTTTCATTTGCATTTCTATATTCAATTAAGTCGGCAATGGTTCCCATTTTCAAATCATGCTTTTCAGCGATAATCTCTAAATCTGGGCGACGCGCCATGGTGCCATCTTCATTCAATATTTCAACAATAACAGCAGCAGGCTCTAAACCCGCTAAACGTGCTAAATCGGTCCCTGCCTCGGTATGGCCTGCGCGATTTAATACACCACCGTCCTTAGCAATTAAAGGAAAAATATGACCCGGCTGAACAATATTTAAATGGCTAGCGTCTTTGGCAACAGCGGCTAAAACAGTGGTTGCACGATCGCCAGCAGAAATACCGGTAGTTACCCCGTGGGCAGCTTCAATTGACACAGTAAAGTTAGTACTAAACTGAGCATCATTTTTTTCAACCATTAGTGGTAGTTTTAACTGTTGGCACTTTTCAACGGTCATTGGCATACAAATTAAACCACGGCCATGAGTCGCCATAAAATTAATCGCTTCGGGTGTTACTTTCTCCGCGGCCATAATGAAGTCACCTTCATTTTCTCTGTCTTCGTCATCCATCAAAATGACCATTTTACCTTGAGCAATATCGTCAATAATTTCTTGTGGGGTATTTAAATTCATGATCATCTCTTTTATTTAACTTTTTGGTTAACTTAATTCTGAATAATTCTTGAAGAATACCACAGTGCGTCTTGGTATAAATACGCACTGTGATAGATTATTTCATAAAGCCGCTACGTGCTAATAAATCATGCGTCACGCCGCCACTATAATTATCACCGGTGCTAGCGTCTTTTTTTGTTAAGAGCCTTTCGATATAACGCGCAATTAAGTCAACCTCTAGGTTTACTTTAGTGCCAACTTTATAATGAGCAATGATAGTTTGCGCTGTAGTGTGCGGTACAATCGTTAAACGAAATTGATTATCGGTAACGCTATTCACTGTCAAGCTTGTACCATCGATGGTGATAGAGCCCTTTTCAGCAATGTATGGTGCTAAATCGCTTGGCATTTCAAGCCAATATTCAATACTATTGCCATTATGTTCGATCGAGCTAATAGCAACAACAGCATCAACATGGCCAGACACCATATGCCCGCCAAAACGAGTTGTTGGTAACATGGCTTTTTCTAAGTTGACTGATTGCCCTGTTTGATAATCGACAAAACCGGTACGAGTTAATGTTTCATTAGACACATCAACACTGTAAGTTGACGAGTCAAACGCGACGACCGTTAAGCAAATGCCATTAGTGGCTATTGAGTCACCCAGTTTAACATCGCTCATGTCTAATAATCCGCTTGAAATAACAAGTCTTGCGCCTTGCCCGGTAATATTTATAGCCTGAATGGTTCCAACGGCTTCAATGATCCCTGTGAACATAATTACTCTTTACGTGATTTGTAGGTCAATTTAATCTAAACATAATACTAAAATTTCAAGGTAAAAGTTTAGCAATAATACGGATATCTTTGCCGATCATACGTATATCACTTATATTTAGTACTTTTGCTTGGCTCAAGTTTTCAATACTCTCCATATTTACTAAACTTTTACTGTCAGCCCCCATCAATTTTGGTGCTTGGTATAAAATCAGTTCATCAACTAAATCTTGCTCGATAAACGCGCCAGCTAAACGAGCACCGGATTCAATGAGCACATCATTTAAGTTTAGCTGTGCTAAATATTTCAATAAAGCGCGCAAATCAATGTACTGTTCACTTGTTGATGTTGGTGCAAAAGGTAAAGGCACTTGCTTTACGAAGTGAGGCCATTGATGAATGTTTTCAATGGTGTTTCTAATTAATATTATGGGGCTATTTTCATTAAAAAACGCTAAATGAGGTGTTAAGCGATTTTTAGTATCGATAACAATCCGAATAGGCTGTCTAACCATTTCTTTTTTATAACTATTTTTTAATTCACCCAATTCAGACCAACGAACGGTCATTTTAGCATTATCCATTAGAATGCTGTCAGCGCCACTAATAATGGCACAACTTTGTGCGCGTAAACGCTGAACGTCTTGTCGAGCTTGTGGAGAAGTTATCCATTTACTTTCTCCATTTTTCATGGCGGTTTTTCCATCTAGGCTTGCCGCTAATTTGCAACGAACATACGGTAAACCGCTCGTCATTTGTTTTATAAAACCGATATTTAATGCTTCAGCTGCAGCGGTTAGTAAACCATGTTGCGTAGAAATGCCTGCTTGCTCTAGCATTTTCAAGCCATTACCCGCAACTTTAGGGTTTGGGTCAACCATTGCCGCTACAACGTGTTTGACACCCGCGTTGATTAACCCTTCAGCACATGGTGGCGTTCGACCATAGTGGCTACAAGGCTCAAGGGTTACATAAGCGGTTGCGCCTTTTGCCTTCTCACCAGCCATTGTTAAGGCATTAACTTCGGCATGACCTTCACCCGCTTTTTGATGATAACCTTCACCAACAACTTTCCCTTTATTAACCAAGACACAACCCACTCGCGGATTAGGAGAGGTAGTAAAGTGCCCTTCCTTGGCAAGCATGATGGCACGTTGCATAAAGTGATAATCGTCACTAGAAAATTGGCTCATATTATTTTTCATCACCTAAACGGGCAATTTCTTCACTGAACTCACGAATATCTTCAAAAGACCGATAAACCGACGCAAAACGAACGTAAGCGACTTTATCTAAATCTTTTAATTGTTCCATAATGATATTGCCAAGTAGGCCACTCGAGACTTCTCTTTCACCAGTAGCACGCAGCTTTGATTTCACTTTATTAATTGAGAGTTCGACTTGTTCGACACTAACGGGGCGCTTCTCTAAAGCTCTCACTAAGCCATTTCGCATTTTGTCTTCATTGAAAGGTTCACGCGACCCACCATTTTTGATAATACGCGGCATGACTAATTCAGCGGTTTCAAAAGTAGTGTAGCGCTCATGACAAGCGAGACATTCGCGGCGACGGCGAACTTGATGACCATCAGAGACCAAACGAGAATCAATAACTTTGGTGTCTACCGCTCGGCAAAAAGGACAATACATGGGAAGCTCCAATAAAATTATTTATACCTATTCCAATAAGTTTTTCAGTGTAAAAACGTTATTGATTGGGTTTTATCAGCAAATAGCTCTGTTTATACGTTAGAAACAATAATGGCCGCTAATGCGGCCATTTTAATCTAATTAAGCTGTTGTTACATCAACTTATTTATCTTGAGTTTTTATGCTCAACATAAACTTAACTTATGCGTAAACAGGGAAGCGTGCACAAAGTTCTTTAACACTTGCTTGTACTTTACTGATCGTATCTTCATTGTTAATGTCGTCTAAAATATCACAAATCCAACCTGTTAATGCTTTGGTTTCAACGATACCAAAACCACGACGTGTAATCGCAGGAGTACCTAAACGCAAACCAGACGTTACAAACGGAGAACGAGGGTCGTTGGGTACTGAGTTTTTATTAACCGTAATATGTGCACGGCCTAATGCAGCATCAGCATCTTTACCCGTAATATCTTTATCGATTAAATCAAGTAATAACAAGTGATTTTCAGTACCGTTAGAAACAACTTTATAACCACGTTCTTGAAGAACAGCAACCATCGCTTTAGCGTTATCTAAAACATTTTGTTGGTATACTTTAAATTCAGGCTCTAATGCTTCTTTAAATGCTACCGCTTTAGCCGCAATAATGTGCATTAATGGGCCACCTTGGCCACCTGGGAAGACAGCAGAATTCAATTTTTTATAAATAGCTTCGTCGTCACAACCTGAAATAATTAAACCACCACGAGGGCCAGCTAATGTTTTATGCGTTGTTGTTGTAACAACATGAGCATGTGGAACTGGATTTGGGTATAGACCTGCTGCAATTAAACCAGCAACGTGAGCCATATCTACGAAGAAGTAAGCGCCAACGCCATCAGCGATTTTACGCATACGCGCCCAATCAACAACACCAGAGAATGCAGAAAAACCACCAATGATCATTTCTGGTTTATGTTCTTGTGCTAAGCGTTCCATTTCTTCGTAATCGATATCGCCTGTTTCAGGGTGAAGACCATATTGAAAAGCTTCGTAAGATTTACCTGAAAAGCTCACATGTGAACCGTGTGTTAAATGACCACCATGCGCTAAGCTCATGCCCAATACTTTACCACCGGGTGTAACTAAGGCTTGAAATACAGCTGCATTAGCTTGAGAGCCAGCATGTGGTTGTACATTAGCGTAAGTGGCACCAAATAATTCTTTGGCACGGTCAATGGCTAACTGTTCAGCAATATCTACAAATTCGCAGCCGCCGTAATAACGCTTGCCAGGGTAACCTTCCGCATACTTATTGGTTAATTGAGAACCTTGTGCTTCAAGCACACGAGGACTACAGTAATTTTCTGAAGCAATAAGTTCAATGTGCTCTTCTTGACGAACTTTCTCATTGCTCATCGCTTGATAAAGTTCAGGGTCAAAATCAGCAATATTCATATCACGTGTAAACATGGTTTTTCCTCAATAATTCAGCCAAGGCTGTTACAGACAATTGTCTAATGGATAGCAAAATTTATGCGACATATTTTGCCTCAAATCAGCTTAGTTGTACACGAGTAAAGGTACAATTCTTAGCTCATTTATTCATCTAATATGCCGTAAGTGTTTTTGTTATTCTTGATAAAAACTTTTAAAGTCTCGAACAATACTTTTAGTATGACAGAATATAACCAAGAAAAAAAACAATAACAAGGAATTTTAAACAACATAAAACGTAAAAACAAAACATAATCTAACTTTATATGAATTACCCATATTTTATTTTGAAAGAAGTCCCTGTAACTGTTTTAATTCGTTACGCCTTTTTACATGAAAATAATGAGTAATAGCCGATATTAAAAGAACAAATACATTCATTAACACCAAACCTAAAACAGGTGACTGACTTTCTTGCTCACTCATGGTAAAAATATACCAATTGACAAAGGGTAAAAAAACAAAGAATGATAATTTAATTAACTTAATATAGCTAATAGAAGACAGACAGCCAGAAATAGCGTGATCAATCGCTTTATCCGGACTACCACAATTAACTTTCCATGCAGCCAGTCGAATGTTAATCGCGAAGTAAACAAATACAACAGACAAAAAACTACCGATGCCAAAGTAAATTATAGTTGCTTGATCTTCCGACCCCGTAAGCCACATATATAAAGCGGCTAAAACCATACCCACTGTGGCGATAATATCTATGGCTAACAAACGCTTTGCCCAAACAGTTCTTTGCTTTGTTTGCTTAAGTAATTTAGCAATATCAGTTTTAGCCGTCGGTTGGCTTTGCCAGTCTTGCGCCATTTCAGCCCACTGCTCATCGAACATAGCAGGCTCAGGTGGGACACTGTTAGCCTTCTCTGGTAAACTGATCACATCAAGTATTGTCTCTGCTTGAGTTTTTGTCTGCAAAGTTACTTTGCTTTTTTCATTCAAAGGGGATTCTTTATCGTTCATAACGTTTCCAACAATTGTGCTAAAGCCTTTTTTGCACGCTGTAATCGCACGCCGACAAGGTTTGTGGTGATCACTAACACCTCAGAAATTTCCTGATAACTCATCCCTTCAAGAGCGAGGGTTATCACTTGCTGCTGATCCAGTTTAAGTTGCCTGATTGCTTGTGCTAAACGCTGTTGCCTTTGCTGTTTATCTAAGCTTTGATAAGGTGTAGGCTGAATTTGGTCGTGTTCAGCCTCTTGACTTAATTCATCAATATCTTGGTCAGCCTTTATGGATTTAACCGCTTTTGCCACATGAGTCGCTAAAACATTATGAGCAATTCGTGCAACAAATGTTTTCACTGCTGAATCGTTTCTAAAATTAGGCAGTGCCCGCCAAATATTGAGGGCTATCTCTTGAAAAAGCTCATCTTGAATAGCCGGTTTTGCTTCAAAGCCGTTAATGATATGACGGAGTAGCTTTTCATACGCTGTCATCCACTGCGTGAATACTTTTTGATAATCTGAAGTTGGGTTCAAAGAATAACTCAATAAATTACTATACGCCGTTTTAGAACGGTCTTGTTGCTCTATTGTTAATTCTATCGAGTTATTCATCTAAACACCAACGCTGTATATACTCTATTAACTTAGAGACATAACAACTTTTTCAGATTTTAAGATTTGTGCCAATCCTAAAATAACAGCAACAGTTAATATTAAGGTGCTACTACTGGTAATTGCCAACGTCGCCCAATCCACAGGTAGACCTTTAAATAAGTCCTCCATAATAATTGATTGGCCTGAAATAGGAAGCCACTCAAGCCAGACAGGCTTACTATCCATCATAGACATGACAAAAGGAATAAAGCTAGGCACCATTATTAACATGGTTACCGTTGACTGTGCTTCTTTAAATGATTTTGCCTGAAAAGATAAAAACAACTGCAACGCAGATGCTAAAAAGCAAAGTGGTATCAGCAACATTAACAAGGCGATAAAAGTAAACGCATCAATGCTAAATGTTGCCCCTATTTTAGTTAAATCAACAAAATCCATTGCTATGGATGTCAACACTAGCATCACAACTATCGCAAGAATTGATACCGAGCTCGAACAAAATAACTTTGCCAATACAATCTTAAGTGTCGTTACTGGTTGGCAAAGTAACATTTCTAGCACATTTCTTTCTCGCTCCCCGGCACTAGAATCTATAGAAATAGATAAGCCGGACATAAAAGCGGTCAGGATCAAATACAGCCCTAAAAATAATGAGATAATCATCACAGTGCTGCTAGGCAATGCCATATCTTGTTCTTGTAGTACGATAGGTTGTAATAATTTAGGATCAACTCCACGTACTATTAAGCGTTTATAACCTATGTTTGTAGAGTATGCACTTACGTTAGCTTTAATACGCATCAAGGGTGTCAGTAAAGACTGTTCATTTGAATCAGCACGTAAAATAACATCAATAGGTAAACCTGTAGCCATATCTTTGGCAAAAGTATCGGGAATAACAAGCTCGATACTTTGTAGATCCCATTGACGTTTATTTTCTGCTGGTACATCAGCAAATGACAAGATATTGGTATCTTTAAGTGACTCAATCAATTTAGGGGCATGTTCACTACCTGTAAATTTTACATAAATTGCAGGATTATCAACATTTTTTTCAATGATGATATTAAACGCAACCATTAAGCCTATAGGTAATAAAAAACTCATACTTAACGCAACCATCAGTGCGCGTTTATCACGAAACGCTTCTCTTAATTCTTTAATTAATAACGCTTTAAACTGGATCATGCGGCTACTCCTTCATCTGAACCAATTAATTTAACAAACGCATCTTCTAATAATTTTTCTCCAGCCAAGTCACAAAGTTCTTGCGGAGTACCTTGAGCAGCTAATTTACCATTGGAAACAATAATCACGCGATCACATAACGCGGCAACTTCTTGCATGACGTGTGATGAAAATAAAATACAATGACCTTTTTCTTTAAATTTCGCTAAATGGTTACGTAAAACTCGTGTACTCATTACATCAAGACCACGCGTGGGCTCATCAAGGACAAAGTTTTTCGGTTGGTGCACTAAAGCCTGAGCTAAAGTGACTTTCATTCGCTGTCCTTGAGAAAATCCTACTGTTTTACGGTGGGCTAATTCTTCCATGTCTAAATCTTTAAAAATTTGTGCTATCGCCGCTTTTTTCTTTGCCCCTTGCATACCATGAAGACTCGCAAAGTAGTCCACTTGTTCGTAAGCGGTTAAGCGCTCGTATAAACCAAATTTGTCAGGGAAAACACCCAGTTGCTGCCTAACCGCTAAGGGGTCTTCTAATACATTTAAACCATCAACCAATACCGAGCCTTCATCCGCTTTAAGTAAACCATAAAGGGTTCGTAAACAAGTTGTTTTACCTGCTCCGTTAGGACCTAATATTCCGGTTATCTCACCATCTTTTGCCGTAAACGACAAACCATCAAGCGCTTTTACTGTATTCTTTTTATCAATAAAACTTTTATGTAAGTTTTTAACTTCAATCATAATAATATCCTTATAGGGTGCCGTTTAGATGGGTCATAAACGTTACACTTTTTAGTTCAGCTAAACACGACTCATCTAAATTATTAGGATCAAGTGTTTCTAGAAATTCATTAACGATATCAACCCCACAATCCGTTGAAGCAACAATATGCGCACTGTTTTTTGAAATGATATGATGGTTATTAGGTAACGTTGCTGCAGATTTATCGCCATTACTTGGTGGTGTTACCGGGTCTAAACTACCTGATAAAATAAGGGTTGGAATATTTGCGGTTACGCTTTGGTAGAATTCGTTACTCACCGAGTATTTAGGCCATAACGGGCAAGCTTGCAACCACGCATTATGGCTTTCACTACCTCCGAAGTCGTTCTGCGCATCAGCGGCAAACATTTCAGCGCTAATTTTAGGGAAATCTTCATTACAGACAATGTTTAACGTTAAACCAACATACATGCCCATGCCACCATCTGACATCGCAATTAAACCAACCAGAGGTTGATAATTACCTAAAAAGGCTTGATGAATAACCAATGGCACTAAAGGTCGTGTTTCCATCGAATATAACTGCATAAGTATATTACTAATGAACTTACTACGACTTAACACAAAATCAGTTTTTGAGCCTAAACGTGGATGAGCTATTTCAATCTTAACGGATGCTTGCTCTAACCGGGCAACAACAGCTTTAAATTCATCGGCGAGTGCTGGGTAAGCTTTGTTACAGCTTTCATCTTGCTTACAATTTTCAAGTAATAAATTAAATGAACGGGCTGAGCTTTGACCAAAAGCGCCAATAGGCACTTCAATCGGTCCTACACTATCTAATACCACACTGTTAAGTGCGTCTGGAAACATGCGCATATAGACTAGAGCTGCTCGTGTACCGTAAGAACCACCATAAATATTAATTTTGTTATGATTTAACGCACGACGAACGGCATCAAAATCACGAATGGCATTTTCTGAGTTATATTGACTTAAGTCGCCTTTAAATTGTGCAATACAATCTTTGATCTCTTGTGCTGAAAAATCTTCAGGAATAATTTCATAAACATTGCTTACCGTATTTTCGTCACACTCTAGCGGATGAGATTTTCCTGTACCACGTTGATCAACTAAAATAATGTCGTGCGATTTTCTTATTTCACTAAACGTTGTAAATATATGTGCCGCTAATTCAACCGCTGCTTGTCCTGGTCCGCCTGCCAAGAACATTAAAGGGGTTTTATTTTGACTATTATCAATTGCAGGTAATACCGCAAAGTTAACCGCTATTTGTTCGCCATTTGGTAGACTATAATTTTCGGGTACTTGTAATTTGCCACATTGAACTTGTGACTTAATGCCTTTTAGGTGGCAGTTTTCCAAAGTTAACACTTCATTATTATTGTTTTGTGTCTCTGCATCATCAGCCAAGAGTAGTGAGCTAAAACTCAGTAAGCTTAATGCAAGAAGACTTTGCCATTTTCTATTCATTATTTTATTCCTTTTAAAATATCGAACATATAGTCTCAGCCTTAAGCGTTTTATTACAACTTATTTTAAATAAAACGAAATTAACTTTAGTAACTTGTTTATATAGGTATTTTTTTAAATAAAGAGAGGGTAATGATTCTTTTGAATATGGGTAAAGTTAAATATGGGTTATTCATTGGCACCACGACATTGCCTACATCGATGTAGGTACTTACGATTTGTCTGGAACAAAAATCATGACCGTACATCCTGACCATTCGCCGCTCATTGCCATCCATGGCACCACGACATACCGTACATCCTGTACATAAAAAAACCGAATAACAATAAATGTTATTCGGTTTTTACTTCTAGAGAAAACTGTTTTTAATTATTATGAGAACTGGTTAGAAGTGTTGTTCGCTCCGCCCGCTTTAAGGGCATTCTCACCGGCAAAGTATTCTTTATGGTCATCACCCATGTCTGAACCAGACATGTTTTGATGTTTAACACAGGCGATACCTTGACGAATTTCTTTACGTTGAACACCTTCAACATAACCCAACATACCTTGGTCACCGAAGTATTCTTTAGCAAGGTTATCCGTAGATAACGCAGCCGTATGATAAGTAGGTAATGTAATCAAGTGATGGAAAATACCTGCTTCGCGTGCTGTATCTGATTGGAAGCTACGAATTTTGTCATCTGCTGATGCAGCTAACTCAGTCGTATCGTAATCAACATTCATTAAATCAGCACGAACATAGTTTGATACATCTTCACCAGCAGCAACCATGGTATCGTATGCTTGTTGACGGAAGTTAAGTGTCCAGTTAAATGATGGGCTGTTGTTATAAACAAGCTTAGCATCTGGAATTTCTTTACGCACTTCATTCATCATTGCAGTAATGTCAGCAACGTTTGGTGTTGCTGTTTCTATCCATAGCAAATCTGCGCCAGCTTTAATCGCTTCAATACTGTCAAATACACAACGCTCTTCACCCGTACCTTGACGGAATTGGTATAAACCAGAAGGTAAACGTTTAGGTCGAACTAACTTACCATTACGGTTGAAACACACATCGCCTTCAGCCATATCGCTTACGTCAATTTCTTCAACGTCTAGGAAAGAGTTATAAATATCACCTTGATCGCCTGGCTCTTTAACAACCGCGATTTCTTTAGTCAGGCCAGCACCTTCAGAATCTGTACGTGAAACGATAATACCGTTATCAATACCTAGTTCTAAAAATGCATGACGCAATGCGCGAATTTTTGAATGAAAATCAGCATGAGGAACAGTCACTTTACCATCTTGATGTCCACATTGTTTTTCATCAGCCACTTGGTTTTCTATTTGAAGGGCACAAGCGCCAGCTTCAATCATTTGCTTAGCCATGATGTAAGTCGCTTCAGCATTACCAAAACCGGCATCGATATCGGCAATAATTGGCACAACATGTGTAACGTGATTATCAATTTTGTACTGAATAGCGGCTTTATCGCCATCGCTTGCAGCGTCTAGTTCACGGAAAAGACCACCAAGTTCACGGGCATCTGCTTGACGTAAGAAAGTGTAAAGTTCGGCAACCAAAGAAGCTACTGAGGTTTTTTCATGCATTGATTGGTCAGGAAGAGGACCGAATTCGCTACGCAATGCAGCAACCATCCAACCTGAAAGGTATAAGTAACGACGGTCTGTTTGACCATCAAAATGTTTCTTAATAGAAATCATTTTTTGTTGGCCAATAAAACCATGCCAGCAACCTAACGATTGAGTGTACTTAGAGCTGTCAGCATCGAAAGCAGCCATATCACTGCGCATAATGTCTGCAGTATATTGAGCAATCTCTAAACCAGTTTTAAATCTGTTTTGTGCACGCATACGAGCAACTGACTCTGGGTTTATAGCATCCCAAGAGCTTCCTGCATTGGCTTTAATTGCTTGAACTGCTTCTATCGCACTTTGATAATTAGACATGTTACTCTCCAAGAGTCTGTAATTTTTTTAAATGGTGTTGTTCGCTTTAGCATTTGTGATGAAAGTAAATATAAAAGCAAACATACCGAACAACACAAAGTCTAGAACATACTGAGAGTATTCTTAAAATATATAATATCTATCACTACCATTCACAAGATAAATACATAATCACATAAAAATATATATTCATATTTTTCAATGAGTAAAAAACAAAAAACAAGACTTTAGTCTTAAAAAATTAGATCTAAAATTTTATTTAGTACTGAAAACTTCTTGATTTATTTTTCTGCTCGTGACATATACATTAGTTATATTATTTCTATTGGTCATAAAAACTATGAATATTGCTAAAATTGATTTAAACCTACTTATTTATCTTGATGTTTTACTTAGAGAAAAAAATGTTACCCGCTCAGCAAGCCAGCTTAATATTACCCAGCCAGCTATGAGTAACGGTTTAAAAAGACTCAGAAATTTGTTTAACGATCCGATATTAGTAAGAACATCAGACGGTATGGTGCCCACGGAACGCTCTAGAGCTTTAGCGCCGGTGATCAGAAAAATTTTATTAGAACTTGAAGAGGCACTGCAAGGCGAAGAAGAATTTAATGAAAAGCATAGCCAACGTGTTTTCCGTATTATGGCGAGTGATTATGCTGCTTCAACGTTATTGCCACGTTTATTAAGAAAGATCAATGAAATTGCTCCAAATGTCACCATTGATATTATGACACCAAGTGATGTAACTTTTCATGATGTTGAAGCCGGGAAAATTGACATGGCCATAAATCGTTTTGATGAATTACCACAGTCTTTTCATCAAAAAACAATATGGCGTGATTCATTCTCATGTTTGTTGAGTGCTGAGAGCCCTTATGTTGCCGAATTTAATTTAGACACATACCTTTCATCAAAACATGTTTGGGTATCAAAGACAGGCTTTGGGGTTGGCGTGGGCATGGACCCTAAAGATGTACAAAAATTAGGATGGGTAGATGAAGCGTTGGCCCGTTTAGGTAAGCACCGAGATATAAAGGTCTTTACCCGTAATTATCATGTCGCCATGCAACTCGCCTATGAAGACGGCTTAATTGCTACTCTACCTACAAAAGCAGCAATGCTTCATAAAGATGATCATAAATATACAATTGTCCCCCCCCCTTTTGACATTCCAGATATCGAATTAAAAATGATTTGGAGCCCGTTATTACACCATGATGCTAGCCACATTTGGTTTAGACAATTGGTTATAGAGGCGGCAGAACAAGGGTAATATAAAAAATGATAGGTCATATAATTTACAGTATCTTGTCGGTGGGTATTTGTTTGCTAACAGGGAAAGCAATTGAGATTTTTTTGCCAATTCTGCCTGCAAGTTTATATGGCATGATGATGTTTACCGCTTTACTTCATTATCGACTTCTTAATGCTAAACGAATTCAACCCTGTATTGAATGGGCGCTTGCTAACATGGCAGTGTGCTTTGTTCCCGCAGGGGTAGGAATAATTAATCATTTTGAACTCATCAAGAATCATGGCTTTGCCTTAGTGGCGATCATATTTTTGACTACATTTTTATTGCTCACCTTCGTTGGGCTCAGCTATCAGCGACAACTTAATAAACAAGCGTCAGTAGACGATGAAGGGCTGAGCAAATGATAAGTCCAACATTTATAACGACGCTAAGCGCCGGCTTACTCTATATAGTGCTTACTATTGCAGTTTATCAAGTTTATGCTCGCCTTCAAAAATCATTAAAAAAAGCATGGCTGAATCCAATGCTGTTATCGATTCTAACGCTGATCCCCCTTTTATTATTTTTTAACGTGCCGTTCGAACAATATTATCAAGCCACTTATCCATTAAATAAACTCTTAGAACCTGCTGTTGTTGCTCTGGGATTCCCGCTATATCAGCACCTTCAAACCATTAGAAAACAATGGCGACATATATTAATACTGTTATTGATGGGTGTTTTTATTGCTATTTCTATAAGTTTTATTATGACTTTATGGATAATTAATCAATATGATATTGCCGTCTCGCTTTCTTTAAAGTCAGTGACAACACCTATAGGTATTGCATTAACAGAGCAGCTAAATGGCAATAATTCAATCACCGCATTTGCGATTATTTTAGCTGGATTATTTGGTGCTCTATTAGGCCCACCTTGGCTTTCATTGATCAATGTTACCTCTGCTAAAGCGCAAGGACTAGCAATTGGTGCCGCCAGCCACGCACTTGGCACAGCAACAATCAGTAAGGTGAGTTATGAGCATGCCGCCTACAGCTCTTTAGCATTGATTATTTCAGCGGTAGTTACTGCAATATTTAGCCCTTTAATCATTAATACACTAGCCCATTTTTTACAGTAGCTTGGATTAATCGTATAAAGAGCTCGTGTGTTATTTGTTTAACCGATAAAGTTTATTATGCCGTTAAACTAACATTCACAGAAAAAACAAATAAAACAACTTACATTCATAATATTTATGATAACTATTATAAATAACAATAATTATTGTCACTTAATGAAAAAACAAAACAAAAAACAAAAGACTCTTTGTTTATCAATGAATTACCAAGGTAGACTTATATGTTAAATAAAAAACAGTAAGTTAGCCCACCCACATAATAATTGTCAGCTATTGCATGAAAAAATAATACCTCCTACATTGCACTTAGATAACGTCATTAATTATGTTTTATGCCTATTTTTAAGGGCGATTTAAAAAATTTTACGCCATGACACAACATTCAAATAACAACTTGCGTGAATTATTGCACAAGAGGAAAGTATGATGACCCAATATGTAAAGACCCAAAATATACAAGTAGCTCAATGTTTACATCACTTTATTGAACAAGATGTACTTCCTCATAGTACAATTTCGCCTACTGAATTTTGGCAACGTTTTTCAGTGATTATTGAAGAACTGAGTCCTATTAATAAATCTTTATTAATAAAGCGTGATGATTTACAAGAAAAAATAGATTGTTGGCATCAGAATAACTTTGGCGATAAATTTGATTTTTCTGCCTACAAACGTTTTCTGAACGACATTAATTATCTTGTACCTGAGGTAGCAGATTTCAAAATAACGACACAAAATGTAGATGCTGAATTAGCAACAATGGCGGGGCCCCAATTAGTGGTTCCCATAATGAATGCTAGATTTGCACTTAATGCCGTAAATGCACGTTGGGGCAGTTTATATGATGCACTTTATGGTAGTGACGTTATTGCTGAAGAAAATGGTGCTGAAAATTCGATGGCTTACAACCCTGCTCGTGGCCAAAAAGTCATTGAATTTGCACGACAGTTTTTAGATCAAAGCATTCCACTTACACAAGGAAGTCATGCGCACGCAAACCAATATAGAATATCAGGTGCTCAATTATCAATTCAGCTTGAAAATGGTGCTATAGCGGAACTGAAAAAACCTGATGCTTTTAAAGGCTACCAGGGGGACTCTAAAACCCCCAAAGCACTCTTATTTGAACATAATGGATTACATTTTGAGATTAACTTTGATGAAATAAGTGAAATAGCAAAAAGTGACAATGCCGGTATTTCTGACATCACTCTTGAATCGGCTTTAACCACCATCATGGACTGCGAAGATTCTGTGGCAGCGGTAGATGCAGAAGATAAAGTCATTGCTTATAAAAACTGGTTAGGTTTAATGCAAGGCAACTTAACCACGACACTCACGAAGAATGGCAAAAAAATTCAACGAGAAATGGCGGCTGATAGAAAGTATCATCAAATTGATGGTAAAAGTTTAACACTGAAAGGTCGTAGCTTAATGTTTGTTCGAAATGTTGGCCACCTAATGACAAATAATGCCATATTATTAGCTGACGGCTCTGAAGTGCCTGAAGGCATTGTTGATGCCATGGTTACCTCATTGATTGCTACCACCAATTTAGAGAGCACTTCAGAAAAAGCTCTCTATTGTAATAGTGCAGAAAAATCTATTTATATTGTTAAACCTAAAATGCATGGCCCGGAAGAAGTTGCTTTTGCAAATACTTTATTTGAGCAAGTAGAAAATGCATTAAATTTAGCAAAGAACACCATAAAAATGGGCATTATGGATGAAGAGCGCCGTACCAGTGTTAATTTAAAAGCTTGTATCGCCGAAGCAAAATCTCGTGTGGTCTTCATTAATACAGGCTTTTTAGATCGCACCGGAGATGAAATTCATACTTCAATGGCAGCAGGTATCATGGCCAAAAAAGCAGATATCAAATTAACACCGTGGATAGCTGCTTATGAAGATAACAATGTTGATGTTGGCTTAGCTTGTGGTTTCAGTGGTAAAGCACAAATAGGTAAAGGCATGTGGCCAATTCCAGACCAAATGTTGAATATGCTAGCAACTAAAATAAATCATGTTCAAGCAGGCGCAAATACGGCTTGGGTTCCCTCCCCTACAGCGGCAACCCTACATGCTTTGCATTACCATAGAGAGAATGTATTCGCTCTACAAAAAGAATTATCAGCACGTTTGCCCGCTAGCCTAGATGATATTTTAACAATTCCTCTGGCTAAAAATACTGACTGGAGTGATCAAGAGATATCTGATGAACTAGACAATAACGCACAAGGGATTTTAGGTTATGTCGTTCGATGGATTGATCAAGGTGTGGGTTGTTCAAAAGTACTTGATATTAATAATGTTGGCTTAATGGAGGACAGAGCAACTTTACGTATCTCCAGTCAACATATGGCAAACTGGCTAACCCATAAAGTGTGCAGTGAAGAGCAAGTTTTAGCCAGTTTGAAGAAAATGGCCAAAGTAGTCGATAGTCAAAATGAAAATGATGCTAACTATTTATCCATGGCACATGATTTTGAAAATAGTATCGCTTTTAAAGCCGCTTGTGATTTAGTCTTTTTAGGTACTAAACAGGTTAATGGTTATACAGAGCCTCTATTACATAGCTATCGTCTTAAGGTAAAACAGCATAGTTAATTTATTTGGGCTCTCATTATAAAAAGAAATATTTATCACAATATTTCTTTTTTTATTTTCAGCCCGGTGAAACTTTACACGGTAATTACCTGTCTACTATGACTGCATCTATTTATTGATAATTTATAACAAGTGTATGCGTATTTAGGCTATTAAACCCAATTTTTTAACCATTGAGCTTAAACCCCTAGCAATATGTTTTTTTACAATTTATAGTTAATGTGTACACATTTTAGTTACAATAGTAATGCTCTGTGAATTTATAAGACGAGGATCGCAACATGAAATCACAATTTAAAACGGTAGCCTTGAGTGCCATATTCAGTATCATTGGATTGTGCTGTACACTTTCGACTGCATCAGCAGAATCAAAAACAATTCAAATTAACCAAAAATTTAAGAGTGTCACTTGTATGACAGCTTTTTCTGAATTGGCTAATGAAGGTGGCGAAAAAGTAAAACCATTGTTAAAACCTGACAATGGAATAACAGAATATAGCACATGCAAAACAACAACTAAAAACGAATACTTTGAGCTTGCCATCATCTTTAATGATAAATTGCAGCAGTTTATTTCAGTATTATTTGTAGACGATACTGATAAATCAATTAACCAATTATCTACGCTAGATTAAAACAGAAATAATATCAGGCGGGTATTAACGAACACTAAAAAAGCCTTGACGGCTTTTTTGCGTTTTACTTAAATAGACAATCTATGCTTCAAGCGCTCCTTTTTTATTTTTTATCGGCACCTTAACTTCAAAACTACACCCCTGTGTTGTTTCTAAACATTTAATGGTGCCTTTTAATTTTGCATCGACTAAGTTATAAACAATATTCATGCCCAATCCTGAACCACCTTGACCACGTTTAGTCGTGACAAAAGGATCAAAGATACGGTTGACCACACTACCATGTAAGCCCTTGCCATTATCGCTATAAGTGAGCGTTAAAAAGCGATTATACGCAACAAATTTTATAGATATCTCACCATTTTCGATTCCATCAAAGCCATGTATATGAGAGTTTGTTAAAAAATTAGTGAGAATTTGATTCCATGCGCTTGGGTAGGTTATTAAATTGATTTTTTTGTCTACTTCAATATTAATCGTATAATTTTTACGTTTGAAAAGTGTTTTTACTGTGTTGACAACATCATTCACATGAGTGGATAAATTAATTTTCAATTCAGGGTCTGTATGCTGTTCAACGGCAACTGATTTAAACCCCCTAATTAATTCAACCGCTTTGTTCAAACTCCTTTCAATAATATTTTGGTATTCAATCAATAGATCAAGCGTTTTGGTTAAGTGTGATTTTGTCAGGTTTTCAGTTTCTACTGAGTGGTTTAATTCCAACACTTTTTCTTTCAAAGCTGTAATTGAAGTGACACAAATCCCCAAAGGGGTATTTACTTCGTGCGCAACACCAGCAACAAGCTGCCCTAAAGAAGCCATTTTTTCTGATTGTACTAATTGATCTTTTGCTAAAGTTAAATCGTCTAATGATTGCTGTAACTGATTATTACTCGATGCCAACTTAGACGTGCGATCATAAACCTTTACCTCAAGTTCACCGTTAAGGTTAATTAATGCATTTTCAGCATCTTCAAGTTTTAAAATATCATTCTTCAATGTTGTTCGCATGTGATTAATAGTATCGGCAAGTTCATCAAGTTCGTCTTTAACTTTGGGCCGCGAGTTTAACACTAATGGCGAATCTATTTTTTCAGCAGCGACTTGTTGAGAGTAATAAGTAATATGATAAATATGGCGAGTTATAAGCCAATGAACAATAAAAATAATAAAAAAAGCCACAATAAAAATTTTAATCACTTCAGCGGTAAGTATGAAGCCCGCTTGCTGCCAAAGCCGATGATATATATCGTCATAACTTGCTGTAACAATCAGTACGCCAATATCATTTCCACTGTAAAAAATAGGGTATGCTACCTCTTTGTCAGCCGAAATATCTTCATCGCCAAACTGATAGGTTTTACCAAAGCCAGTCACTATTTTAACATGGCTAATATCAGGTAATTTAACAATACCCTGAATCTGTTGCTGTACGAGAGGTTCGTTAAAATCCCATAAACTTGTAGATATAGACTGAAGATAACTTGTTTCTATATTATCAAATCGTTGATTTAGTGTAGTAAGACTTTCATCATAATTAACATATAATTGAAGGAAAGTTGAGCTAATAGATAGTACAGAACTACAGAGCAATATGTAAACAAGTACCCTGCGGCTTAATTTACTATTAAATGATCCAGATTTATCCATTTATCACACCATCAATTAAAAGTAAGAATATGGGTAAGAGTGCCCATAATATTGAAACAAGATATGCATCATTAAAATATTGATGCTGTTTAATGTCAATAGAAAAACAACATTAACATACTAAAAAACAATTAAAATCAACATATTTAACGTTACAAACTCATATGAACATATTCTGCAAAAAGCTTAGCCGCGATAAGGTCTTCCAACGCATGTACTACTGACTTAAAAATAGTAATATCTTCTCACTTCCTCTCAAAAATATACTGGTGACTACACAGGGAAATAAATCAGCATTAATATGTTCAGGTAGTATCACTTTAGTTTGCAACGAGATAACCAAATGTCCAGTTTCACGTAATGCACTTTCCATATTATCTACAAAAAATTTTTAGCGTAGTAAACATTGATCATCCATTTCACATATATCAGGGCGATAATCTGCAACCATGTCTAAATATAACCTTTTTGTAACCATTCCCCCCCAAATTAATGGTTCTGTACTTAGCGTAGCACAAGAAATAGTATCCTCCTTATTGGCAAACTCTTTTAAATTTTCAATGGCTTCGCAGTGAATATTTAGCTGTTTAATTTGCGGAAAAACAAGCTGAGCTTTCAATAAACTTCGCCCCAGACATACACTGTTTTAATCCGACGAACACTTGCATGTGCTGCTATTAATTGTGGGGCTACTGTAAGCAGTTTAATACCATCAACATCACCTACTTGCCTTGCCTGCATTATCAATAATGTTATTTCTCGGATTTCTTGAGGGTTTTCAATATCAAAATGTATACGGAAAAGTAACATTATATTTTCAGTAAAATATTTTTGCAACGCATTGATTAATTTTGGATAGAGTAAATTACGATTCAACGTTGCCGCTGAAAGAGTTTGCGTAATTTTTTAATAGCTAATTAGCGAGTAAGATGAATTATCATATCACCAAGCCATTATTGCATACAATATATCCTAATTTAACATACACTATACTAGCCTTTTATATTTAGGCATTCGTCTCATTATCGCAATAGTAAACATAACAATAAGTGCAGGAAATGCGGCATACAACATAGTGATCAATATTGATTGACTAAAGAGCATAGCTAAAATAATAAATCCTAAACTAGGTAAAACTAACCAAAAAGTATGTTCACTTGCACAAACATTAAAAAAACGCCCCATAATAAAGATAATAACACTGGTAAGTAGAAAAGCTGAAAAGGCGGTTACTAAACTTGAATAATAATGAAGTATAAAATGAGGGTAATCATAAAAAACTTCAAATATTGGAGCAGAAACACCAAAACTGGTTAACCAAAAAAATGTACCCGCAATTAAACAGCCAAAATTAAATGACCATAACTTTTTATTGATATTCACCATTAACGATCCTTATTTTTATTATTATTTTGAATCTTTATTAATATTATTGATTTTTATTATTCAGCTATCTTATATATCATGTATTGTTTTTAATCAAGATGAATAAAAAACATCCTGGTTGACACTTGATTCACATAAAATATTTATCCAAGTAAAATTCAATAATAAAAGTACGTTATAATAATTTTTTGCTATTCACCTAGGATTACCCCTTGAATAAATTTGCACCCATAGCTTTTGTTTTATTATTATCATGTGGTGCTGCGCTATGGTTCTTAGCCAGTGACTCTTTAAACTTTCATATTAAAAATCAACTTCAAAATATTGGTTCCCAACTAAGCCAGCAAAATGTAAATGTTGAAAATGTCACCATGCGGGGCTATCAAAGTAGCGGTACCATTACCAATTTAGTGTTCAGCCCTTCTCAACCAACAAACTTTAAAGCGTCTACCCAGCCGACAGTTAGTATTGCTTCAATTGATTTAGTGATTGACAGAGATACCTTAAGCGAAGACGTCATCATCATTGACAGTATTACCATTAATGGCTTAAACGCATTGTTTCATATCAACAGAGAGAGTTTAAATGCAGAAACACTGCTATCCACCGTTCAAAAGAATATCCCTCAATTGATTATGGCAACAAGCGTTATTGAGGATGAGCAACAAGGTAAAGTGACACTTCCCTTATTACAAATCACTAAAGTTATTGTTAACGCTGGAGTATTACAGATAGTAAATAATGAAAATGGTCAGACCATAACAAAAATTTTACCCCGCTTTGAATTAGTAACTGCTCATAAAGAAACTGCCAGCCAAGGTCAAACAATTGGTGTTGAGATATTTGAACAATTACTTATCTTTTTAAATAATCAAGCAGGTAAGCTGCAGATAACTAAAACATTGTAAAGCTTGAATTTTCCTAGTAATAAAGCTAATAATAACAGTATTGTTTACTGTTTATTGAAAAAGGTAATAAAATGCGAACGTTATTAATGTCTGTGAATTTCAACTACATCATATTTATCAATACCGCTTTATTACTTTTACCTTTTTCAAGCGATGCTCGAGATATTGAAATCACTCCCTTTATAGGGCAGATGTTCAGTTCCGATTTAGTAACCAGTCAAGGTAGTATTGATTTAGCTGTAAATGATGCTACCAATTATGGTTTAGCTATAGCGTGGCAAGATTCACCTAAGGGCCAAGGGCAAATATTACTCAATACGGTGAGTCATAACTTCATCAGTACGACTGATTTACAAGTACATTCCTTTGATGTTACCTATCTACATTTCAGTGGTGTTGCGCAGTTTAAACAACAAAGCTATGTTTCAACAGTATCATTAGGGATTGGTGGAACATTTTTTGAAACTGATAATAAAGACAAAATATACCCTTCAGTCACGGTTGCTTTGGGTACCCGCTACGAACTTTCCAGTAACTTCGCAATTGTTACTGAACTTCGAGGTTACGCAAGCTATATTGAAGAGGATAATCAACTATTTTGTCAAGGAACCACCTGTCACGCTTTATTAGAAAATAGTATGTGGCTTGAGGGAAGTATATCGGTCGGTTTTGCTGTTAAATTTTAGTGATATATCAAAATACATTAAAACAATAACTTAACCTTACATTATTTGGGGCAGTATGTTTTTTGGTACTGCTTCAAATCAAGTTTGACTTGTGGCGCCAATAAATACAATCCAATGATATTTGCAATAGCCATCGAAAAAAACATCGAATCTGAAATTGCGATAACAGCATTTAAACTTACTGAAGCACCTAGGGCTGTACACATACAAAAAACGACTTTATAAAGCAAGTCTAACACTTTCGATTCCCCCACCAAATATCCCCAAGCAATAGAGCCATAATATGCCCATGAAATCATGGTTGAAATGGCAAACATCAAAACTGCAATACTAAGCACATAAGGAAACCACCAAATAACACTGGCAAAAGCTCTAGAGGTTAACGCAACCCCATCAATACCCTCTGTTGTTTGATAAGCCCCGGTAATAACAATCACCAATGCAGTGATAGTACAGATAACAATTGTATCGATAAAAGGTTCAAGTAACGCCACATAACCTTCTCTAACTGGCTCTTTTGTAGAGGCGGTTGCGTGAGCAATTGAAGCGGCACCAACACCAGCTTCACTTGAAAATGTTGAACGTTTAAAGCCTTGAATCATCACACCAATAATACCGCCAACAACACCTATGGGATTGAATGCGCCATTAACGATAAGGCTAACCGCATGTGGAATTTCTGTATAGTGATAGGCCAAAACAAAAAGAGCCGCTGACAAATAGAGCCCGGCCATTAAGGGCACTACTTTTTCAGTAACTTTAGCAATACTTTTAATACCACCAATAATAACAACACCAATCACAACAGCGAGTAAGCTACCGAAGAGCCAACCTTTGTCTGCCCAAAAGCTCGTTTCATTACCCATAGCAATAACAAATTGCTGAAAGGCTTGGTTGGACTGCAGCATATTACTGCCGCACAGTGATGCCACTACACAACAAACAGCAAAGAAACTCGCTAATACTTTACCAAGCTTTTTAAAGCCTAATTCCGCTAAACCATCTTTAAGATAATACATAGGTCCGCCATGAACCTGTCCTTGCGCATTTATGTGCCGATATTTTACACCTAAAGTACATTCAAGAAATTTTGTAGACATGCCCATAAAACCAGCGACAATCATCCAAAATGTCGCGCCAGGCCCACCAATTGAAACAGCAATAGCGACACCGGCAATATTACCTAAACCTACAGTGCCAGAAAGTGCGGTGGTTAATGCTTGAAAGTGACTTACTTCACCTGGATCATCAGGATTTGAGAAATCACCACGTATAACCTTGCAAGAATGAGAAAATCCACGAATGTTAAGAAAGCCAAAATAGACCGTAAAAATCACAGCAGCGATGATAAGCCACATAACAATGAGCGGGAACTGAGTTCCTGCCACATCAACACTGTAAAAAATGATACGGGTAAATAAATCGGCTATAGGTACAAGTAGCTGATCAATATGTTGATCGATAGTTAGCTCGGATGCAAATGCGTTTGAACTTAACAGTAATGCGATTATACCCATTAAGATTATTTTCATATTATTCTTTTTTGAATATTCATGAACTTATTGTGGCACAAACATGTGCTTTTAATTAGTTCGTTAATTAACTAGTATTACACAATATAATTACAATTTGCTAAGGTCTTCTTTCAGTATGAGCGAACTTGATAATATCGACAGACAATTAATTAGTATACTTCGAACTGATGCTCGTACCTCTGTATCAGACTTAGCTAAAAAAATTAATGTTTCTCGAGCAACAGTACAAAATAGATTAACCAAATTAGAGAAGCGCAATATCATCACAGGTTATACTATATTAGTCTCGACAGAAACTGATGATAAAATGTCTTTGGTTCGTGCTCATATGAATATTGAAATAAAGGGCAGTTCAACTAAAAATGTTAAGTTTGCCCTAATGTCAGAGCCTAGTGTCTGTACTATCCATACAACTAATGGTCGTTGGGATATGCTTGTTGAGTTGCAAACAAGTTCACTTAAAGAGTTTGATAGAATATTATGTAGAATAAGAGGAATACCTGAAATTTCTGCTTCTGAAACCAGTATTTTACTCTCCTCCCATCAAGTTAGATCATAGTTAATCATGACTCATTGAAAATTATATTTTAATGAGTCATACACAATTAACCTGCTAGCCACAAAGAAACCTATCAAAATAAAAAAAACACATAGCAAACTGCATAGTTAGTTATCAATTTAGTGAAAAGCTTAGACTAATAGTTGCCGCTTATAAGGTTCATAATTCCTATTAATTAACCAAGGAATTATTTTGACTATTTTTACTGACATTCAACAATTGCCAACGATCACCCTGTTACTGAATTTTGGCAAGTGATTGCTAACAAGCACCTTGGTAGAACTTCAGCTGATGATATTACCATCTTTGATTCGGTTGTTTTTGCATTGGAAGATTATTCAGCGCTGAGATTACTCAAGGATCTAATCGTGGGACATAACATCGGCGAAATTATCGAGTTAGTGCCTGAGCTTACCGATCAAAAAAATCTTTTTACATGACTTAACTAGTTATTTTTCTAGCTTAAAGGACACCTTAATGAAAAACGCTAATCAATCACCTTCAGCTGTTGTTATGATCCGTCCGCACCATTTCATGGCGAACCCTGAAACGGCTGCGGATAATGTATTTCAACAGACAAATCTGGCTATGTCAGCTGAATATATTGCAGCAGAAGCAGGAAAAGAGGTTCAAAAAACGATTGAAATATTGAGATCACATGGTGTTACCGTCCATGCTTTTGATGACTTTACAAAAGACACGCCGGACTCTGTTTTTCCGAACAATTGGTTTACAACACATGAAGATGGCACTATTGGCATTTTCCCCATGTATTGTGAGAATCGTCGCAAAGAAAAGAACCCTGAAATCATAAAATTATTATCAAAAAAATATCAAGTCAATAAAGTTGTCGATTATTCTATGCTCGAAAAACAGCATCTTTTTTTGGAAGGCACAGGCTCTATGGTATTAGACCATTCAAATAGATATGCTTATGCCGTTATTTCAAATCGCATGAGTGAATGCGTGCTAAATCAATTTTGTAAGGACTTCGATTATCAGCCAGTTCCATTTACCGCCACAGATGATAATAATGTGGCCGTATACCATACCAATGTATTAATGAGTATGGCGACTAACTTTGTGCTTATTGGACTAGATTGTGTTAAAAACTTAGTCGAACGCACAAGTTTAATCGATCGTTTTCAGCAAAGTGATAAAGAAATCATTGAACTAACCTATGAGCAAATATGTCAATTTGCCGGCAATGCATTAGAGCTTTCTACACCTAATGGTAATATTTTAACAATGTCTACAACAGCCTATAATTCGTTGACTGAAAGTCAGATATTGATGATTAAAAATTACGTTAAGATTGTCCCTATTAATGTATCTACAATAGAAATCGCTGGGGGCTCTATTCGCTGTATGTTAGCTGGTATTCATTTATCTACAAGATAAAAGTAATACGATCACTTTCACGCTGCAGCTATTTATTAAACAAGCATAAAATAATATTTAGGAATTTTTTTGGATATTTGGATTTACTTCACTTTATTAGCTGCGCTTATGCAAGCCATTCGCACCGCTGGACAAAAGCAGCTTTCAAACCACCTAAATGCCATGGCAACTACTGGCGTACGCTACTTATATGCGTTACCTTTTGCTTGGTTGTATCTATGGTGGATACTTGAATATCGCCAGCTAGCCATGCCAACAATTAATCCAAACTTCCTAAAATATGCAGTAATCGCTTGTTTTACCCAAATAATTGGTACAGTCTGCTTAGTTATTGCGTTTAAATATCGTAATTTTTCAGTCGCTTCTAGTTTAGCAAAAACAGAGGCTATTCTAGTTGCAGTTGTTGGCACCTTACTCTTTTCGACAAGTTTAACTTACCTGGGTTGGTTTTCTGTTGCTGTTGGTGTTGTCGGTGTTTTACTCGCGTCAAAAGTAAAATTTACTTTTGACGATATATTTCGTAACCCGGGTGCTGGATTTGGCCTTGCTGCTGGCTTAGGTTTGGCCATAACAACATTACTGATAAGACAATCAAGTTTAGCATTAGAAACCGATTTACTACTCAGTGCTGCGGTCACGTTAGTCTTTATGATCACCGTTCAATCAGTTATATCTTTTATTTATGTCTATTTTCAAGACAAAAATCAATTACTGCAAATGGTTAAGTATTGGCGTATTTGTTTGTTTGTTGGCGTAACCAGTGTCATAGGCTCTATCGGTTGGTTTACTGCAGCAAGTTTTCAAAATGCCGCTTATGTAAAAGCATTAGGGCAAGTTGAGTTTTTTATTACCTTGTTTATTACCTATAGAATATTTAAAGAAAAAATATCTTTACTAGAGTTCTTAGGGATGGCTTTAATTATTACTAGCGTATTAATTTTATTATTGTGGGCATAACATAAAGTTTATTGCTATTGAACGTTTAAGAAACGTATCCCTGTACTTCGGGTGATTTTGCTTCTAAAGACAAGATTTATTGGTGTGAGTTACTTACAGACTAAAAGATATATTTTGACATCATCAAAAACACTTTTTCTTGTTTAATAGGTTTAGTCATATAATCATTCATTCCTGATTTAATCGCTTTTTCAGTATCTTGGATACTAGCGTGCGCTGACATACCTATGATTATAGTATCATTATCAAATGTTCTAATTTGCTTTGTAGCTTGAAGTCCGTCTAACTCAGGCATTTGTATATCCATTAACACTAACGAATAAGTGTCTGTCCTCATTCTTTCTACTGCCTGTAAGCCATTCTCTGCAAGATCAATTGAAATATTTAATGGCGCTAGCATTTTTTTGGCTACAATTTGATTAATTCTATTGTCTTCAACTAGCAATATTTTTTTTCCATAAAAAGCCGCTTTTAACCTTACTAAATCAAAATAGGATGATTCTTTTTTTTCATTATCTAACTTTTCAGTAGAGTATGCTAACGGGATAGTGAGTTTGAATTCAGTACCTTTATCAGGTTCACTTTTTAGTGTTATTCCCCCACACATCAATTCAACTAATTGTTTACTTATTGCTAATCCTAATCCTGTGCCACCAAACTTTCTGGTGATAGAATTATCGGCTTGAGAGAAAACTATAAATAAGTTCTTTTGTTGTTCTGGCGTTATACCTATTCCTGTATCTTTAACACTTATTTCGATGATAACACCTCTTTCGTTTTGTTTTTTTAAACGAGTATTTATATCAATACAGCCATGTTCAGTAAATTTTATAGCATTGCTAACCAAATTAATGATGATTTTTTCTATTTTCAAAGGATCACCAATTAAATTCCTAGGTATAGAATCATCTAATAGGATGTTGAACGATAGATTTTTTTTATCACTACTAGGCCTACAGATTTGTGTGACTTTTTCAAGAATAGCACTAAAGCTAAACCCAATATTTTCCAACTCCAATTGCTTTGATCCTATTTTAGAAAAGTCCAATACATCGTTAATTATTTGGAGCAAGTGCCCACCTGAAAGTTCTATTTGGTCAAGTGATTCATTTTTTTCAGATAAAGAGTGAGTGTTTCTTCCTATTTCAGCAAAACCTAACACTGCATTCATAGGGGTTCTAATTTCATGACTTATGTTGGAGAGAAAAATAGATTTTGCATTATTTGCTGCATTTGCTTTATCAATAGCATCATTTAGCGCATCATTCTGAGAGTTTATTTTTGATAAATTTTTTGAAATTTCTTGGCTCATGGTGTTTATCCCTTGAGCTAAAGTACCTAATTCATCTGAGTTAGAATCTTTAATTAAGTACTTATAATTACCTGATGCAATATTATTAACTGATTTATTCATCACGATAAGTCGCTTAAAAATCAGCTTATTCAAAAAATAAAGTGTGAGTCCAATAACGCTAAACAGTAACAAAGCACCCACTAATAATAGAGGAATAATAACAATACTTCCTTCCATTGCTTTTTTTGAAAACAAACTCATTGCATACCACTCTATTTCCTCGATATACACAATAGCGGCAATATAGTTAACTTCATTAATTGTGATATCAATCGTTTTTATTAAATCACTGTTAGTATTATTTTTTAGCTGCGTTAAACTACTTTTATCTAAATCCCCTCCAATGACTTGATGCCATTCCTTATTATACAAAAACTTTGCAAGCGTTGGATGGTAACGACTGGTATTTTCATTCAAACTTGTACGAAATACACCATGATTATCAATAAGTACATCTAAAATATCTTGGTCAGAGGAACTGAGTATTTGATTAGCAATTGTTGAAACTTGTGCGTAGCTTCCAACTGTTCCAATCACTTGATCATTATCCCTTACTAAATAATCAAAAAAAACGTAGGTATTACCATCAATAGTATTAATGTCAGCATCGACATAAAACTCATTATTTTCTTCTAGCTTCTTTGGTAACCAAGAATTTTCTTCTAATTTAAGCGGAACCGTTTTTATGGTATTGCTCCCTTGGTTCCAATCAATACTCGTAAGAGGGTTAATTGAAAGGATAAACCAGCCATAACATTCTATAACTTGACAATCGGCTTCAATAGACTGAATCGCTTTTTCTTTAAATTTTTCATTATCGTTATTTTTCATCCAATCTTGATACGTGTTATTGAGTAAGGAACGTTTAATTAGATTTAAGTTTTGTGTAAAATGACTAATGACTTTTTCTTTGTTGATAATGGCATGTTGAAGCACCATTTTTTTACCTAAATCTTGCTCGACTCCAGTAATAAAATCTTTTAAAAAATATGAAAAAAACAATAATACAATCGTAAAAATCAAAATTATTAAAAAAATTATTCTCAGTCGAATAGAATTGATTTTTATCGTTTGTTTAATCATTAATTAGTGTAATTTATTAACAGGATTGATTTAGTTATAAACCAAAGGACAATATTAAGCAAAGCAAAGTCGATACAGATAATGCAGTAAATTATAGTAAAATATTAACGGGTTATAATTTTATTAAAAATGATTACTTATAGGATTAAGCAATATAATGAGTGCTTGCAGCTCCGCAACATTACTGACTTAAAATCATGAGATCCTCACTGTAAGTCCATTTAACAACATCATTTATGGCCAAACTTATCCAGTGATGGTTAACCTTTGTGATTTTATTTACAAAACTAACACTGACAATAACAGTAATTTAGTCATTTCAGCGGTTTGACCCTACCGACAAACACTTTTCATTCAAAATTTTTTGAACTATTAATATTTATCTTAAATCTACGCGATGTTAAACCAATGACGCCTAAAGAAAAGTAGTTACAAGTTAAGTCCGGTAAAGCACTTTAATCACATGCCAACCAAATTTAGTTTTAACAAGATGAGGCTCTAATATTGCGCCCTTAAAGGCTATTTTATCAAACTGAGGTACCATTTGGCCTCGTTTAAACTCGCCTAAATCACCGCCCTTTTTACCAGACGGGCATGACGAATATTTTTTAGCTAACGTTTGAAACTTAGCGCCTTTACCTAACTGCTTAAGAATATCTTCGGCAATTTCTTTGTGCTTAACCAATATATGAAGTGCGTGCGCTGTAGCTGCCATGTAAAAACCTTTTTAATACTATTAGATAAACACGCATATTATAGCGGTTCATAAATTAACTATTTAATATTATCTTTCGGAAAAAAAAAAGCCCCGACTCTTTCGAATCAGGGCTATCTATATGTGGTACCGCAAGACGGACTTGAACCGTCACTTCTTTCGAAACCGGATTTTGAATCCGGCGTGTCTACCAATTCCACCACTGCGGCTAAGGAATTTAAGCTTTATAAGCTTTGCAAAATTTTCTGAATTTACCAAATAACTTTGCAAAGCTTTGTAAGTAAATAACGTACCACCATATTTACCAAAAATTTAAATTCTTCTTCATCAAAATGACTGCATTAATGAATCTGTTCGGCATTATACGAACATCAGTTAATTTAGCAATATATTTTATTACTCAGCCGACTGTTTGCTGAATATTTATACGTTTGTGATGTTTACAGAATTATTTAAATTTTCATTGGTTAATTTTTATCAATAGCTTTGCTAGAATAGTTGAAATTTTTATATTCACTCTTTTAGGCTTTTAATGACATCTGTAACTTCTGATAGTGTAGAAACTTTCCCTCGAGCTGGTTTTCGTCGCCGCTTAGCGTCTTGGGTTTATGATCTGTTAATTGCCATTGCGGTTTACATGACCGCAGGTGCAATATCTTTTCTACTCATGTACTTAGGCTTTCACTTTGGTTTGTTTGGATTGCAAGGCTATGATCACTTTTCTGATACCATCGCCAATACGGTCTGGTTAAAATGGCCAAATGAATTTTGGAAAATTGCTTGGGTATCATTTTTCTTTATTTGGTTTTGGTCTAAGACAGGTCAAACATTAGGAATGAAAGCGTGGCGTTTACGTGTCCAAAATCAAGATGGTTCTTTAATCAATAAAGTTACTGGCTTAAAAAGATTGCTACCTACGCTACTTGGTCTAGGAAACCTTAACGTAATTTTTGATCGTAAAAATAAGTTGAGTTTACAAGATAGGCTGACAAAGACAGAGGTTGTGCTTTTAACGTTAGAAGCTAATCGTGGTCGTCTATAGTATACCAGAGCAGGATAAAAAGCTTTTACCCTGCGAACTCTGACAAGTGAAATAATGCTCAAATAAAGGTGTTAACTGGGCCGTTTATTCATTAAATATAACGCTAACGACACAAAGATAAAGCTGGGCATTAGCGCCCCAAAAGCGGCAGGCAGTTGATATACTAAACTTAACGAGCCGAGTACTTCATTAGTAATAAAAAACAAAATTCCCGTCGCTACCCCCATCATAATTCTTGCGCCCATAGAAACAGATCGTAAAGGCCCAAAGACAAAGGATAATGCAAGTAATAACATTACCGCTACCGTTAAAGGTTGAACTATTTTTCGCCAAAAAGCTAACACGTAGCGGCTAGGGTCTTGATTGTTTTCTTCCAAATAACTTAAATATTCTGACAAGCCACGTAGTGATAAAAGCTCAGGTTTTACCATAACGACACCCAGTTTTTCAGGGGTTAAACTCGATGTCCACATTTTAATAGATGATAACTCTTTAGTCATTTTATTTTCATTTAAATGGGTATCAACAACATCTCGTAACTGCCAGGCATCTTTTTGGTAAATGGCACTCTCTGCAGACAGCCAACTGGCTAGTTTTAATGATTTGTCAAAGCGGTATATTTGAACATCATTTAATTTACCTTTGTCTTCTACTTCGCCTATATGAACAAAATAATCGCCATCTTTTGCCCAAGTACCATCAGCAGAGGGAATCAAACTTCCTCCTGAAATGGCTTGTGCTTTGAGTTGTCTTGCCGCCAATTCACTTTCAGGTGCTAACCACTCACCTACAGCCATACTAATAAGCACAAGAATAGTCGCTGATTTCATCACTGACTTAATAATATCTACACGAGACAAACCTGCGGCTTGCATAACGACAAGTTCACTGTTTGATGCGAGCATGCCCATACCAATCAAACCACCAATCAATGCCGACATTGGAAAAAACATTTCAATATCAGGGGGGATTTTATAAAGCACAAATAAAGCGGCATGAGCAATATCATAATCGCCCTTTCCTTCTGTTACTGTTTTAATTTCTTCAACAAATTTAATTATGCCACTTAGGCTTACAAAAACGGATAATGTTATAAAGGTCGTCGATGCTATAATTCGGCCAATGTATATGTCTAATATACGCATTATGATGATATTCCTTTACGAGTAAAGTTTCGCATTAACTGAGGCAATTTAGCTTTCACTTTCAACCAGCTACTGCGATCTTTAACCAGTAAGCTTACGCCTAAAACAAATACAAAAAAGTGTACAGGCCATAACCCTACACTTTTAGGTATGGTTGAAGATTCAACGCCAGAACGTACCGCAGTAAGCATTAAAAAATACCCTAAAAACAACAATAATGCAGGTAACATTTTAGCAAACTTCCCCTGCCTTGGGTTCACAACACTTAATGGTACTGCGATTAAAGTCATGATCAAACACGCAATAGGAAAAGCAATACGCCAATGTATTTCAGCACTATATTGCGCGGTGTCATCTTTGAATAAATCAGGCGTTGGAATAGCCCTTAATTTTCGATTTTTGTGCGCCACTTTTTGATCTTGTATTTGAATATAGTATTTATCAAAAAAGACTGCTTTGAACTCCTTACTCTTCGTATCGTTTTGATAACGCGTACCATCACTCAGCACTAAACGCTGAGAGCCACTATCTTCTTCAATCACCTGACCCGATTGTGCATAAACCAAACTTGCATTGATAATGCTTTTATCGGTGGCTTTTTTATCTGGTAACTGTGCAACAAAAACCTTTTCAAAGGTATTATCATCACGATTTTTATCATGAATAAAAACAACGGCTTTTTCATTACCTGTTGTTTGAAAACGACCCGCGATAAGAGAACTTAAACCCGAATCTGTCGCTAGCTGTTCTTTAACTTGATACTCGTATTCCGAAGCCATTGGCGACAGATATAAGGTAAAAACACCGGTAAAAATGGCCGTAATTAAACTTAAAATAAGCGTAACACGCACCACATACCATTCACTGACTCCACAGGCATGCAATACTGTCATTTCGCTATCGGCATAAATACGCCCGTAAGCCAGTAAAACCCCCAAAAATAAACTCAGGGGCAAAATCATTCCCGCTAAATCAGGTATTTTCAAGCCAATAAAGACCATAACCAAATGTCCGGGAGTGCCACCTTCTGCCGCATCATCAAGAATACTGACAAACTTATTACTGATAAATATAGTCATCAACACTAAAAATACCGCTAATTGAGTTTTAGCGACTTCTTTGAGTAAATAACGAAAGATAATCATAAGAATTCCCTATAAAAACATCGTTTTTTTCTGACATTTGCTCTATTTTTAAGTAAACTTGTCGTTTTCATAAGTAATATTAATTTTTGCTCTGAAGGGAATTCGCTTGCATCAGGCTATAATTATAGCCTGTCGCTGAATACTTTTAAAAGTAAGCATATCGATTATTTATAGATTTAAACAAGTTTACTCGTAAATTTCATTTAAAAACAGCTTGTTTTTGTACGAATTAGGAGAGCTCATGGAGTTCAATGTAAAAAGTGGTAGTCCCGAAAAGCAACGTAGCGCCTGTATAGTCGTTGGCGTTTTTGAACCTCGCCGTCTTTCAGCGATTGCTGAACAACTTGACGAAATTAGTGAAGGTTACATCAGTAACTTATTACGTCGTGGCGATTTAGAAGGTAAATCAGGGCAAATGTTACTGCTTCATCACGTCCCTAATATCTTAAGCGAACGTGTTTTACTGGTTGGTTGTGGTAAAGAGCGTGAACTTGATGAACGCCAATACCGCCAAATTATCAGTAAAACCATTAGTACCTTAAATGAAACGGGTTCAATGGAAGCAGTATGCTTTTTATCAGAATTACACGTTAAAGGTCGAGATACTTATTGGAAAGTGCGCCAAGCCGTTGAAGCGACCCAAGATTGCTTATATAACTTCCACGGATTAAAAACGCGCAAAGTTGAAGCTCGCCGTCCGTTACGTAAAATGGTTTTCAATGTGCCAACACGTAGAGAGTTACCCTTGGGCGAACGTGCAATTTCTCATGCGCTTGCTGTTTCGGAAGGCATAACTACCTGTAAAAATGTGGCTAATATGCCGCCAAATATTTGTAACCCAGCTTATTTAGCTGAACAGGCTAAAATTTTAGAACACGATTACGACAATGTCAGTACCGAGATTGTTGGTGAGAAAGAAATGGAAGCATTGGGCATGAGTTCATATCTTGCCGTTGGTCGTGGCTCTCGCAATGAATCGATCATGAGTGTCATTAAATATAATGGCGCTGCTGCTGACGTTAACCCCATTGTTTTAGTCGGTAAAGGTGTTACTTTTGATTCAGGTGGCATTTCATTAAAGCCTGGCGAAGCTATGGATGAAATGAAATATGACATGGGTGGAGCAGCGGGTGTTTTAGGTGCTATGCATGCCTTAGCCGAATTACAACTACCGATTAACGTTATTGGTGTGTTAGCCGGTTGTGAAAATATGCCCGGTGGCGACGCTTATCGTCCTGGCGATATTTTAACGACGATGTCAGGTCAAACAGTTGAGGTATTAAATACTGATGCTGAAGGCCGTTTAGTGTTGTGTGATGCGCTTACTTACGTTGAACGTTTTGATCCAGAACTTGTTATTGATGTAGCAACACTTACCGGCGCGTGTGTTGTTGCTTTAGGTAAACATGCTTCTGGTTTATTAAGCACACACAATCCATTAGCACATGAGTTATTGAATGCTTCTGAACAAAGTGGCGACCGCGCATGGCGTTTACCGTTATGGGAAGAGTACCAAGAACAGCTAGAAAGTCCATTTGCCGACTTTACCAATTTAGGTGGTAAAGGTGCAGGTACTATAACTGCTGCCTGTTTCTTGGCGCGTTTTACTAAAAAGTATCATTGGGCACATCTTGATATTGCCGGTACAGCTTGGCGTGGTGGTAAAGAAAAAGGGTCGACTGGCCGCCCTGTAAGTTTGTTGACTCAATTTTTATTGAATCGTGCTGGCGCAGAGCAAAGCGAATAGCTTTAAACTAAAAGAAAGCAATAAAAGGAACAATGCGAACATGCAAACACAAGTAATGTTTTATTTGCTTGACGATAATGCAAAGTATGACCATGTGGCTGAACAGCCCCATGCCCATGCTTGTTTGCAGGCTGCTAATTTTTACCGTCAAAATCAACGTATATTTATTTACTGCGCTGATCAGCAAACGGCTCATCAATTAGATGAACTGCTTTGGGCATTTGAACCTGACAGTTTTGTTCCTCACAATTTACCGGGCGAAGGCCCTAAAAATGGCGCAGCCGTTGAAATTAGTTGGCAGCCGCCCACTAATCGTCGCGCTATTTTAATAAATTTAACCAGCACAGTGCCAAACTTTGCTAATCAGTTTTCACACATTGTTGATTTTGTACCCAGTGATGAAACCCTAAAACAGCAGGCTCGAGAGCGTTATAAGGGCTATCGTCAATGGGGGTTTCAAGTGGATAATCAAACCGCGCCACAACAGTCAAATTCAATTAATGCACATCAATCAAGTTAAGTAGTCATTCCCATGGAAAAAACATTCAATCCTTCAGAAATAGAACAGTCTCTTTATCAAAGTTGGGAAGAGCAAGGTTATTTTAGCCCAACTGGCGAAGGAGATGGCTATAGCATCGCTATACCACCACCTAACGTTACCGGTAGCTTGCATATGGGACACGCGTTCCAACAGACTATTATGGATACCTTAATTCGCTATCAACGTATGCAGGGTAAAAATACCTTATGGCAGACCGGAATGGATCATGCCGGCATAGCAACACAGATGGTCGTAGAACGAAAAATTGCCGCTGAAGAAGATAAAACACGTCATGATTACGGTCGTGATGCATTCATTGATAAAGTGTGGGAATGGAAGAACGAGTCAGGTGGCACTATCGGCAAACAAATGCGCCGTTTAGGGAACTCAATTGACTGGACTCGCGAGCGTTTCACGATGGACGACGGCATGTCTGAAGCCGTGCAAGAAGTTTTTGTGCGCTTATTTGAAGACGACTTAATCTATCGTGGTAAACGTTTAGTTAACTGGGATCCAAAATTCCATACCGCTATTTCTGATTTAGAAGTTGAAAACAAAGATAAAAAAGGCCACATGTGGTACTTGCGCTATCCTTTAGCTGACGGCGCAAAAACGGCTGAAGGTCATGACTACTTAGTCGTAGCAACAACTCGACCAGAAACCGTCTTAGGTGATACGGGTGTAGCAGTTAACCCTGAAGACCCTCGTTATAAAGACCTGATTGGTCAAAATGTTTTATTACCCTTAGTTAATCGTTTAATTCCAATTGTTGGCGACGACCATGCCGATATGGCCAAGGGTACTGGTTGTGTAAAAATCACACCAGCCCATGACTTTAATGATAACGAAGTGGGTAAACGTCATGATTTACCCTTAATCAATATCTTAGATAAAAACGCCGCTATTTTAGCCGTCGCCGAAGTTTATAAGAACAATGGCGAGCCTTCAGATGCATATAGCACTGAATTACCGGCTGAATTTGCTGGCTTAGACCGTTTTGTTGCCCGCAAAGCCATTGTTGCCGCGTTTGAAGACTTAGGCTTTTTAGTTGAAGTAAAAGAACATGATTTAGTTGCACCCTATGGTGATCGTTCTGGTGTGATCATTGAGCCATTATTGACTGATCAATGGTATGTTCGCACGGCACCTCTCGCTGGACCTGCCATTGACGCAGTAGCAAATGGCGAAATTGAAATTGTGCCTAAACAATATGAAAACATGTACAACGCTTGGATGCGTGATATTCAAGATTGGTGTATTTCTCGTCAGCTTTGGTGGGGTCATAGAATTCCAGCTTGGTACGACGACAATGGTGGTGTCTATGTGGGTAGAACCGAAGAAGAAGTTCGCACTAAGTATTCATTAAGTGCTGATGTTAACTTAAAACAAGACGATGACGTACTTGATACGTGGTTCTCATCAGCCTTGTGGACATTTTCAACCTTAGGTTGGCCAAGTAGTATGGAAGATCTTAAGAAATTCCATTCAACTGATGTGCTCGTTACTGGCTTTGATATTATTTTCTTCTGGGTTGCACGCATGATCATGATGACCATGCATTTCATTAAAGACGAAAATGGTAAGCCACAAGTTCCGTTCAAAAAAGTCTATGTGACAGGGCTTATTCGCGATGAAAATGGCGATAAAATGAGTAAGTCAAAAGGTAATGTTGTTGATCCGCTAGATATGATTGACGGCATTGCCCTTGAAGACTTGTTGGAAAAGCGAACGGGTAATATGATGCAGCCAAAGTTGGCCGCAAAAATAAACAAATTAACTAAAAAAGAATACCCAGAAGGTATTGAAGCGCATGGAACGGATGCCTTACGTTTCACCTTAACCTCTGTTGCTTCAACAGGTCGTGACATTACGTGGGATATGAAACGCTTAGACGGTTACCGCAACTTCTGTAATAAATTATGGAATGCAAGTCGTTACGTCTTAATGAATACCGAAGAGCAAGACTGTGGAAAACTGGTTAACGCTAAACAAGGTGAAATGGAATTTTCATTAGCTGACCGTTGGATACTAGGCCAGTTTCAGCAAACCGTTAAAACTGTTCATGAATCTTTTGATGCATTCCGCTTTGACCTAGCTTCACAAGCACTTTACGAATTCACTTGGAACCAGTTTTGTGATTGGTACTTAGAGTTAACCAAACCAGTGTTATTTAAAGGTAGTGAAGCACAACAACGTGGTACGCGTCATACTTTAGTAACTGTTCTAGAAAGTTTATTACGTTTAATGCATCCCATCATGCCATTCATTACTGAAACGATTTGGCAGCGTGTTGTGCCATTGAGTAATTTCGTTACTGATTTCAAAGGTAATGAAACTGCCAGTATTATGGTGCAAAGTTTCCCTCAATTTGATGAAAGCCAATGTGATCAAACAGCGATTGACGACTTAGAGTGGGTAAAACAATTTATTGTTGCTATTCGTAATATTCGCGGTGAAATGGATATCTCTCCAAGTAAAGAGTTACCGGTATTACTTAGAAATGTTAACGAAAATGATCAACGTCGTTTAGATGAAAATCAACAGTTTTTAAGTGCTTTAGCAAAACTTGAAAGCATAACGGTCTTAGCGGATGATGATAACGGTCCACTTTCAGCAACAGCCGTTGTTGGAGATTTATCAGTCTTAATACCAATGGCAGGCTTAATCGATAAAGAAGCGGAACTCGCTCGATTAGCTAAAGCCATTGATAAGTTAGAAAAAGACGCTGATAGAACACGTGGCAAGCTAAGTAATGAAAAGTTTGTTGGTAAAGCTCCAGAGGCGGTTATTAACAAAGAAAAAGCTAAGTTAGCCGATGCAGAATCTGCGTTAACAAAGCTTGCTGAACAAATGACACAAATTTCAGCGTTGTAGTCGTCATTTATGTGTCATTGATAAATAATAATGATTCTCAGTTATAAATATTCAATAAAGCCAGCACCTTAGCTGGCTTTTTTATGTCATAAAAAAGTCACTAAATCTTAAAGATTTTATAGGATCTCAATAAAATATTGTGCTAACATACTTTTGCGTTGAGTTTTTGCGTTTCGGGAGAAGGATATTTCAACTATTAACCTTTATTTATAAAGGTGATTATTGATTAACCTCAGACGCTACTAGTTTGTGTTATTGGAAACCTTTCTCTGTCTGTACTTTTATAGGTAGAGAGCATTTACTCCGTATATATCAAAGTGGATAATCCACTTATTACTATTTTTTAATTATTAAACCTACGGGAAATGTTCACATGTCTGATTCAGTAACTGGTAAAGTAAAATTTTTTAACGAATCTAAAGGATTCGGTTTCATCGAGCAAGATAACGGTCCTGACGTTTTTGTTCACTTCAGCGCTATCTCTGGTGACGGTTTCCGTACACTAACTGACGGCCAAGCTGTTACTTTTACTATCAAGCAAGGACAAAAAGGTCCTGAAGCTGAAAACGTAATTGCTTCTTAATAACGACTTATTGTAGTTATTAAAGGATCTTAGGATCCGAATAAAAAAAGCGGAACAATGAAAATTGTTGCGCTTTTTTTTATACTAAAATTCAACACACCACGTTTTTTAAAGAACGCACATACCTTCAAACACCCCGTTGCTATCGAACCCATTAACAAAGTCATCACTAAAGATCATCAAAAACGCATCAGTGATTGAACAAGAGTATGTGTTCTTATCGCTATGAGTTTATTTGTACGGCTGGGCCGATGAATCGCGTTTTAAAAGAACTTATTGGCGCAGCCATAGTATTTGTTAATTAATAAAAAGAAGTGAGCTAATGAAGGGAGGTTTACAATAGTGACACCGGTATTAAATAGCGCAGCGGAAACACCCGTAAAAGGTATCAGCAAGGCTATAAAATACGGTGCCTTATTTTAGTTAGTGGGTTATCTCTGTAGAAATGATATCTACAATCGCATCAATATGCATTTCATCGGTATTTAAAGCTGGAATATAATGATACGTTTCGCCACCAGCACCAATAAACATATCTCGGTTTTCGTGCACTAACTCTTCTAAAGTTTCTAAACAATCAGCACTAAATGCAGGGCTAATAATAGCGACATGCTTATTATCAGCGGCAAGATCAACAAGCGTTACATCGGTATAAGGTTGTAACCACTCTGCTTTACCAAAGCGTGACTGAAAGGTCATCACAAAATCATCCTCAGTAAAGGCTAACGCTTCCATTAATAAACGCGTTGTCTTTGCACAACAACAATAATAAGGGTCACCCTGCTCTAAGAAATACTTAGGCATACCATGAAAAGATAATACTAACTTATCCGGCTTACCATGTTCTGCAATATGCTTATTTACACTTTGCGCAAGTGCAGCTATATATTTAGGGTTATCATGATAACCGCTAATAAAACTTAAGCTAGGTATCCAGCGCCACGACTTAATTTTATTAACAACGGCGTCAAACGTTGAACCGACTGTAGGTCCAGCATATTGAGGGTAAAGCGGTAGGGTGATTATTTTACTAACACCGGCAAGTTGTAATCTATCTAAAGCATCATTGATTGTAGGCTTGCCATAGCGCATTGCTAATTCAACCTTTACATCTTCACCATATTTTTCGGCAAGTACTTTGGCGACTTCATCTTTTTGCTGTTTGCTGATCACCAACAATGGTGAGCCTGAAGGTGTCCAAATACTCTCATATAACTTAGCTGATTTTTTTGGTCTAACCCGTAAAATAATACCGTGCAATATCATTAACCAAATAAGTCGAGGTATTTCGACCACACGAGAGTCAGAGAGAAACTCGCCTAAATAGCGTCGTAAAGCTGAAGGAGTTGGCGCTTCAGGCGTGCCAAGATTAGTGAGTAATACACCAATTTTTGCTTTTTTGTTATGAATTTCTTTTGTGCGGCCGTGAAAACGTCCAGAAAATTTAGGCATGAATTAGATACTCTATTATTTAAATGTCGACAAAAATACGATTCATTAATATACCCTATTTATACATCATCATACTGAAAGAATTCAGTATGATGATGAAAGGTTTCAAAAAATAATATCGCTTATCTTATGGGACAATATTGCTAACCACTAAATTTAGTGGCTCTGTTGTACTTGTAGCTACATCATTAAGTTCTGCTTTAAAATCGCCTGATTTGATACCTGCGCCACCTAAAGCGGAAACTACTGCATAAATATGCACGGTATCAACATCACTCAACTTCGCTTGTGGTGTCATTGCACGAGAATCATTCAAAATAATGGTGATAGGTAAATCACTCGCTAATAACTTAATGGCAGCTAGTGGCATACGTCCGAGCGAAGTATCAGCAGGTATCGCATAAATGAAGACAGTTCTGTCGTCTTCCTGCGACAATGTAGCTAATATTTCATCACTTAACGAAACACTTACCGTTAACTGAGGTCCTGTGGTGCTTTCATCAGCTTCACTGAGATTACCCCCCTTACTATCACGATTGGCCATGCGAGTTTTCGCTTCTTCAATCACTTCTAATAACGCTTGCTTGTTAACATTTTTTTTATCTGAATCAACAACACGTTGCCAGTGAGAAATAGCGATTTGAAAGTTACCAGCAATAAAATTATGCATGCCCAATAATATATTAGTAGAGGGATCATTAGGATCAATCGTTAACGCTTGGTCGATAAACCCTTGAACTGTACTATCAATTTTTTGCTCATTCTTATAGTAGACTGTTTGCGCTTTAGCACCGAATATATCCGCTTGTGGGCCCTCAATACGTAGCACTTGATCATATGCTTTTAACGCGCCATCAAATTCACCAACGTTAACTAATGACTGCCCTAAACTATACCAAGCGTCTGAGTTTTCAGGTTCAGTTTTAGTGACTTCCATCAAACGTTTAAGTTCGTTAACCACTTGTTGTTCGGGATTCACCAATTGTTGCATTGGCGCTTGTGGCGTCATTGTAGTTAACTTTTCATAAGTACCTATTTCAGCATATAAATAAAAGCTAAAACCCAAAATAAAAAGCGATAAACCGACTGGCCAAACAAAACCTAATACCTTAACTTCTTGTGGAGTATTACTTTCAATATCTTGATTTTCCATATCTTGTAATAACGTATTATCAAGCTCTGTTAATAAATACTGATAGTTTTCATCATCAATATTATTTTGCTGAAAATCTTTTTCTATTTCAGCTTTATGCTCATGATATAAACGCACGTTTGTTTCATCGCGTTGCGTATCATCAATGGTAACGGTACTTTGTTGTTGTTTTATAAAAGGTGCCCACACTACTACTAATATCAGTAATAAAAAGGCGATAATGATAAAAATTAATTCCATGAGACAGCCTTATTTATTTTTTAGAATTTGATCAAGTTTGTCTTTCTGATCAGTACTTAATGGTTTTTGGGCATTTTTTACCGGCTTCCTTCGCAGAATAAGCACAACAACGATAGCACCAATGAAGAGCAGCCCTGCGGGACCGTACCACAAAATATAAGTTAAGCTATTAACTCGTGGACGATATAAAACAAACTCCCCATAACGAGAGACCATAAAGTCAACAATCTCCATATCTGCTTTACCAGCTTGAAGCATATCGTAAACTTCTCGACGTAAATCACCAGCAATGGGTGAGTTTGAATCAGCTAAATTTTGATTTTGACATTTAGGGCAACGTAATTCTTTGTTAAGTGAATTAAAACGATTCTCTGTGACTTTATCCTTAAAAACATAAGTATCAACCGGCGCTGCTAAAATAGATGAACTGAATATAGTAACCGTTGCTATAAGTGCTATAACTGCGTATTTACTGAACATTATTACTGATTCCCTTTATGGCGAGTTGAGGCTAAAAAATCAGCTTCAATTTGTGTAATCAGTGGTTCGAATTCACTTTGCCAAATTTCTGGTGTTAGTGGCCCGGCATAACGCTTACGAATAATATTACTGTGATCAACAACGAAGGTTTCAGGTGCTGCATAAACGCCTAAATTCACGCTGAGTTTCCCTTCTTCATCAAAAGCTGAAAATTGATAAGGATTACCGAGTTTAGTTAACCACTGAGCTGCATCTTCTCGCTCATCATCATAATTTAAACCATAAATAGTAAAACGATTTGTTTTTGACAGTTTGTTTAAATATTCATGTTCATAACGACATGAAGGACACCAAGTCCCCCAAACATTAACCAGTTTAATACCCGGTTTAAAGTCAGCTGTTGTCATAATCTGTGATTGACTTAACACTGACGTTAAAGCAAATTCAGGAAATTTTTTACCGATCAGCGCAGAAGGTAACTCAGTCGGGTTAAGTGATAACCCTCTGAATAATATAGCGCCTAGTGCAATAAATAAAATGAGAGGAATAAGACGAATCAGTTTACCCATTAAGCATGTCCCTCTTTGCTTGTTGCTAGTTTGTCAGCAGCAGGTGTTACTAAAAAGGTTGTCTGTACGTTATTAATGATATTTTTACGACGGTAGCGTTTATCTAATATTGCTAAAAACCCACCAAATGACATAAATATTGCGCCCAACCATATCCAACGAACAAAAGGTTTATAATGGACACGAACTGCCCAAGCATTTCCTTCTAAGGGATCACCTAATGCCACATAAATATCACGGAATAGACCTGGATCAATACCCGCTTCAGTCATTCCCATGGTTTGTACTAGGTACGTGCGCCGTTCAGGTTTTAAAAGCGTAACAAACTCACCATTATTATAAACTTCAATCTGGCCTTGTTCAGCACTATAATTGGCGCCTTTTACCTGTTTAATACCTTTAAAAGCAATTTCGTAATCGGTATCGTCAATTTGAACTTTGTCATTAACGTACATTTTTACGTTCGTTTCACTTTCATATACTGAGACGATAGTTACCCCAACAATAGTGATCGCTATGCCCATATGAGCACAGGTCATGCCCCATTGGCTTAACGTTAGCTTAGAGAATTTCCATTTGTCATTACCCGAGTTTATTTGATTAATTAACTCTTTTAAAACAACAAGGAAAACCCAACAGGCTAAACCTACCCCCATAGTAACCAAGGGTACGAATTCACCACCGTATAAAAATGGAAATGAAATACCCACGGCAAGACTTATCACGAGTGGACTGAACATTTGTTTACGTAACTCACCTTGTTTGGCTTTTTTCCAGCGAATTAACGGACCAATACCCATGACGACAAAAAGTAAACTCATTATCGGCACAAATACCGCATTGAAATACGGAGGTCCTACCGATATTTTTCCTAAGCCCATTGAGTCAACTAACAATGGGTATAAAGTTCCTAACATAACAGTAACAGTTGCAACCACTAGAATAATATTACAAATAAGTAGCGCAGTTTCTCGAGAGTACAAAGCAAAACGGCTAAACGTTTGAACGGTACTGGCTCTAAAAGCGTAAAGTGTTAATGAACCGCCAACCGCTATTGCCAGCAATAATAAAATAAACATGCCACGACCGGGATCAGCTGCAAATGAATGCACCGACGTAATAACACCCGAACGTACTAAAAATGTGCCTAATAAACTCAAGCTAAAAGCAAATATTGCCAGTAACACGGTCCAGTTTCTGAATGTGCCACGTTTTTCAGTAACCGCTAATGAATGAATAAGTGCCGTTCCAACAAGCCATGGCATAAAGGAAGCGTTTTCTACAGGATCCCAGAACCACCATCCGCCCCAGCCAAGCTCGTAATAAGCCCACCAACTCCCTAAAGCGATACCTAATGTTAAGAATATCCATGCAGCGACGGTCCAAGGTCTTGCCCAGCGAGCCCAAGCAGCATCTAACTTGCCACACATTAACGCCGCAACAGCGAAAGCAAAAGCAACAGAAAAGCCGACATAACCTAAATAAAGCATCGGTGGGTGAATAATTAAGCCAATATCTTGTAGCAGTGGATTTAAATCGCGGCCTTCGGTTGGCACCATCGGCCATAGTCGCTCAAATGGATTAGACGTTAATAGCGTAAAGAGCATAAATCCGATGGCTATCATGCCGAGAACCGCTAAAACTCGAGCAACAAAAGCTTCATCAATACCTTTACTGAATTTAGCGACAGCGGCAGTCCAAGCAGTTAATGAGAAAACCCACAACAAAAGAGAACCTTCGTGTCCACCCCATACCGCGCTGATTTTAAAGTAGTAAGGTAAATAAGAATTAGAATGACCCGCAATATATTTAACGGAAAAATCGTCGATAACAAAACTCCAGCCGAGAATAATGAGACTGATGGTTGTAAAGGCAAACATGCCAAAGGTTAAAGGTTTAGCATAACCAACTAAACGTTGTTGATTAGTTGCCAAACCTACTAATGGGATAATGCTTAAACATATAGCAAAAGCCAAACCTATAATAAGGGCGAAATGTCCTAACTCAGGGAGCATTACTTCAGGGATCATTACTTTCTCCGATTCAGTGCACACACTAAATACAAAAATTTATCGATAAAAGACATCATTAAAATAATTTTATAGTCAGTTATTGTTTAAATTATTTGCCCATAAACAAATAAATAAAAAATTTCAAACTAAAAATTTCGGTAATTCTAGCACTATATGATGTTTAATATCATCAATGTAACACGAAAATAAATGATTAATTTTCTCACGTCTAATGCTAGCCTTTACTGTGCGATATAGTATGATATTACCCAATTAGATAATACGATTTAAATCGATTCGTTATGCCACAAATCACGATAACATTCAGCTTATAAACTTGATGTGAAACTAACGTATAATAATTATTCAAAAAGTGACTATATTGGCCAACTCTCTAAATATTCAATCATCAAATAATCAAGTACTGCTATCGGCAAACGGATTGACTTGTATTCGTGAAGACAGAGTATTATTTGAAGCACTTAATTTTTCAGTGTTTAGTGGTAATATTATACAGGTGGAAGGTCCAAATGGATCAGGTAAAACGAGTTTATTACGTATTTTAGCGGGATTATCGCAACCTTATGACGGCACGGTATTATTTAGAGAACAAAACATTACTGAACAGTCTGATGAATTTCACCAAAACCTCTTATATATAGGGCACTTACCTGGTGTAAAAGGTGAAATTACCGCTCAAGAAAATTTAGAGTTTACGCTCGCCTTACATGGCAACGATGTATCGACAGCGGAAGAAACGTTAGAAAAAGTGAATTTATTAGGGTTCGAAAATGCCCTCGCATCACATTTAAGTGCCGGACAGCATCGTCGAATTTCTCTTGCACGCTTATGGCAAAGTACAGCCCCTATTTGGATACTCGATGAACCTTTCACCGCTATAGATAAGCGCGGCGTCGAAAAATTAGAGCAATTATTTCTAGCACATGCTCAACGCGGTGGTTGTGTTATATTAACGACTCACCAAGACTTGTCATTTCCTGAAGATAAGGTGAAAAAAATCACTTTAGATTACCGCTTTTATTAGAGATAACTTAGCATGACACCCGAACATAATTTATCGTATAAAGCCGCATTCAATTTAATTATTAAACGAGATCTCACTATTGCCTTTCGTCATCGTGACGATATTATTAACCCATTATTATTTTTTATTATTGTTGTGACGTTATTTCCTCTTGGTATTGGCCCTGAATCCACGACTTTATCGCGTATCGCCCCAGGCATTATTTGGGTAGCCGCTTTACTTTCTACACTATTATCGCTCGACCGGTTATTTAAATCTGATCATGACGACGGTTCGTTAGAACAAATGATGCTGAGCCCTCATCCCATTTTTATATTAGTAATAGCAAAAATAACCGCTCATTGGTTGGTGACCGGCTTACCCCTTATTTTTATTGCCCCACTTCTTGCCGTACTGTTACATTTGAATGAAAATAGTTACAGTGCATTAATGCTAACGTTATTGTTAGGCACGCCCACATTAAGTTTACTTGGGGCTATAGGTGTCGCGCTAACGGTAGGTATAAAGAAAGGTGGCGTATTACTCAGCTTATTAGTATTGCCCCTTTATATTCCTGTATTGATATTTGCGACTAGCGCCATAGATACTGCGGCAATGAACTTACCCTACAGCGGACAACTTGCTATAATTGCCGCACTGTTTTTTGGCTCGTTAACCTTAGCCCCATTTGCTGTAAGTGCAGCATTAAAAGTGAGTACTAACTAATGTGGAAATGGCTACATCCTTATGCAAATCCTGAAGTGTCGTATCACTTTGTGGGTAAATTATTACCTTGGATTTCAAAAATCACTTTTGTCCTGCTTTTTATAGGCATTGTGTGGGCACTGGTTTTTGCTCCTGCAGATTACCAACAAGGTGACAGTTTTAGAATATTCTATATTCATGTCCCTACTGCTATTTTATCGATGAGCATTTATATGGCAATGGCAACAGCAGCTTTCTGTAGCTTGGTATGGCAGTTTAGACTTGCTGACGCATCCGCTGCAGCAATGGCTCCAGTGGGTGCAGTTATTACCGCAATCGCATTATTTACCGGTGCCGCTTGGGGTAAACCTATGTGGGGAACTTGGTGGATTTGGGATGCACGTTTAACCTCTGAACTCGTTCTACTTTTCCTCTATTTAGGGGTAATTGCTTTACACAATGCTTTTGAAGATAAAAATCTTGCCGGAAAAGCAGCCGGAATTTTATCGCTAGTAGGCGTCGTAAATATTCCTATTATTAAATATTCAGTTGAGTGGTGGAACACGCTTCACCAAGGTGCAACGGTTAGTAAAATGAGCGCTCCATCAATGAGTATGAATATGTTTTGGCCTTTCGTGATCTGCTTTTTAGGTATAGCAATGCTTGTTGCCTTTGTGATTTGTATCCGTTTTCGTACTGAAATATTATCGCGTAACGGTATGCGTCCTTGGGTACGAGCATTAATTACCGAAGAAGGAGTTAAATAATGCAATTTGATAGTATTTCTGCATTTTTTGATATGGGTGGCTACGCATTTTTCGTTTGGTTATCATACGGCGTAAGTGCTTTTCTCTTAGCAGCACTCGTATATAGCAGCCATAATAATCATAAGAATGTTAAAAATAAAATCGCTCAACGTTTACAGCGAGAAATAAAATTACGTAAAGCAGCTGAAAAGTCTTTAGCTGAAGCGAAGCAAACTGATGATAAGATGTCAGTTGTACAAGATCTATCAAAAAAATCTAATAAGGTTGTTCCATGAATCCTCGTCGTAAAAAACGTTTAACCATAGTTATTTCAATTTTAGTTGGCCTAAGTATTGTTGCAGGAATGGTGCTTTATGCCCTAAGCCAAAACATAGACTTATTCTTTAAACCTTCTGAAATATATCAGGGTAAAGACGATACGGGCATTAAACCGATTAACGGCCAGCGTTTACGTATTGGTGGTTTAGTTGTTCCTGGGAGTGTAAAACGTGATCCATCGAGCTTAGATGTTACTTTTGAACTCGTTGATATGAGAATGCCTATTGTCTTTAATGATACAGACCCTGTCATTAAAGTGCATTATGATGGCATATTGCCTGATTTATTTCGTGAAGGACAAGGTATTGTGGCTAACGGAATGTTGGTTAATGGTAATTTCATTGAAGCCTCTGAAGTATTAGCTAAACATGACGAAAACTACATACCTAAAGAATTAGCTGATGACATGGGTGAGAAACACGTAAAGCCAAGCTATACAAAAGAACAGATAGAAAACCAACAATACTAGTAAAAAAAACGCTACACAAAGGTAAATATTATATTTGCCTTTGTGTAGCGTTTTTTATTGTAAATTTACTCGTTTAACTAGGCAACATCATAAGCCAATATAATGCGGTCATCGATTTTATTGAGAATGTTAACCTTACCTTCAGAAACAGCAATTATCAACTTACCTTGTTTAAAACTTTTAGGAATAACCACTCGACCTTCCGGCGATTGTAAGAATAATTCAATTTTATGTAAAAGTTCAAGAGATGTATCGCTGAAATAAATCACTGTTACTCTCTTTCTTTGGAAACCTTCCATGGTTCACTCATAATTTTATTGTTATATATAAATTGAATCATTGCCTCCTATAATTATTATCTCCTTCTATAACCGCTAAAGATCAAAACTCAATAATACAAAACCACATCTTCTAAAACCAGCCCGTTAAACTGATATTCCGACTAAGCTATGGCTGTTTATATCTTTATACTGCCATAAACTTAAAGCAAAAAAAACCCTGAGTATAAACTCAGGGTCGATCAAATCAGATCGTTTAACGCACCCTCAACTAGTGAGATCGGATATCCATACGGATAAATTTATAAAATATGTCTATAAAACATTTACGTTTACACATTGTCCACAGATGTAAACTACTTCCAACTCTTCATTTTATGGCCTTTAAGCGCATAAAATAAAATAAAGGCATAACAAGGTAACATCACGATATATCCCCCTTGTTGACCAAATGATGAACCGCTTGCTAAGCCCCAAAATAGTGGACCAAAAGCGCCACCTGAAATTCCCATGACGAGTAATGCCGAACCTACGCTGGTTAATTTACCCATGCCTGAAAGTGCCAATGGGAAGACTGCTGGCCAAACAATCGCATTTGCTAAGCCAAGGAAAGCAATAAGCAGTAAAGTGTCGGGCAATTGCCCACCACCAAAAGGAACAAGTACCGCATTGGCAATTGCATATGAATTATTGTCACCAAAAACCACACCTAAACTAAGCAGTAAGCCTAAAATAGCCGAAACAGTTAACGCTTTTTGTTGCGAAATAAAACGAGGAATGAAGAAAATCCCTAAAATATAACCTACCACCATGCATATCATGGTGTATGAAGTCATAACACTGTAGTTTTCAACACCTAAAGACAAAGCAAACGTGCCTATGGTATCGCCAGCAATGACTTCGACGGCAACATAGAAAAATATGGTCAAGACACCCAACGCTAAACTAGGGTGGGATAATGCTTCTTTTATATGTCCTTTGCTATTCGCTTCTTCTGAATCATCTTCACTGGGTAACTCAGGTAGTGATGATTTTTTTACGGCAAAACCCAATAAACCAATAAAAATTGCCATACCTAGGTAAGGCATAACAAGTGAACTAGCCATTTCGTCAATACGGGTTTGTGTAAGTACTTCAGCTGAATGCTCTTGAAAGCCACTTAAAATTAATGCCGTAAAAACTACAGGCGCAATAACACCCGCACCTTTATTCAAAATGCCCATGATGCTGATACGCGCAGCCGCCGATTCTTCAGGCCCTAAACGCACAACATAAGGATTAACAGCAGTCTGTAACAAAGTAATACCTGATCCCATCACTAACTGAGCAAACAAAAACAAAGCAAATATTTGTGTTTGGGCAGCAGGAATAAACAGCAGTCCAGCAATCATCATCGTCGCCATACCTAAAGCCATACCATTTTTATAACCAATTTTACGAATAATGGTTGCTGACGGTAAGGCTGTAAAAGTAACAGCGATATAAAATGAGAATAGTATTAATGAAGCTTGGAACGGTGACAATTGTAAGATCTGTTTCAAGTACGGCATTAGTGACCCGTTAAGCCATGTGGCAAAACCGAGTATAAAAAAGAGTACCGCGACAATGGCCATCGGTAGTGCATTACTCTTTGGTTTATCGTTTGTTATTGTCATTTCCATATATTCCTCAATATTTATCTTATTATTATTGTTTTACGATAGTTATAACTAACATGCTTTTTTGTAAACTCTATTTCCTGCAATCCAGGTAGACTTCACTTTAAATTTATCGTCAAGCTCAACAAAATCAGCTTGGCTTCCTATGACTAACCCTCCTCGAATATCACGTTGGTTGATATAATTTGCCGGATAACTCGAGGCCATTCTCAACGCTTCATCTAGAGGTAATTTCAAACCTAAATGGGTATTTTCTACCGCTTGTGCCATGTCTAACACCGAACCTGCTAACTCGCCTGTTGTTGAGGTTAATTTCCCCTTGTTCAATAAGACTGTCTTACCGACTAAATCAAACTCAATACTATTGGTTCCTACTGGTGGCATTGCATCTGTGACTAAAAAAATGGTTCCTGCGGGCTTGGCTTTAAGGGCTAATTTACAGCTGTCGTAGTTAACATGATGACCATCAACAATTAAGCCACAACTGGCTTGATCGTTTAACAATGCGCATCCTGTAACACCCGGCTCTCTACCTTGTATGGGCGACATCGCATTATATAAATGCGTAAAACCATCAGCCCCGGCAACTAACGCTTTTTGCGCCGTATTAAAATCAGCATTGCTATGTCCTAAGCACACCTTAATACCTAAAGAAACCATACGCGTAATATCGTCAGTACTTACTGTTTCTGGTGCAAGTGTTACTAATATTCTCCCCATATCTTTGCGTTCAAGTACTTGCCACTCTTGCAATGAAATTGGGCGAATGTGCTCTTCAATATGAGCACCTTTTTTCGCCACAGATAAATGAGGACCTTCAAAATGAATACCAATAATACCAGGCACTTTTTCTGCGATAGCTTTAGCTATTGCGTCAGCAGCTTGCTCCATTACAGATATTTTATCGGTAATAAGAGTCGGTAGCATAGCGGTAGTGCCAAATTTGGCATGAGCCGCCATAATCGTTTTAATATTATTCAATGAAGGTGAGTCGTTAAATAATGCGCCTCCACCTCCGTTGACCTGTAGATCAATAAAGCCAGGAACAACCAAACCTTCTAGTACTTCATCTACGCTTGCTGTGTTGTTGTCGAATGCTATGATTTTTCCATCGGCGATCGTTAACACTTGATCGTCAATATAGTTTTGACCATCAAATAATTTTTTAACGTAGAGACGAAATATAGTCATAGCAATGGTTGTTCCTTAAGTTATTTCAATAAATGAGATAGGCTTACTGTAAAGCAAGCTGTTGCTTAGCAAAAATGATAGAACCCACCTCAGGAGGATATAACGGTTCAATAAGTTTCGCTTGAAGATCTATATCTAACCAAGGTTTTATTCTTGGTGTTAAACCACCAATTAATGATATTTCAGGAGGATGTTGCTTTAATAGCTGCTTAGCAACATGACTAATATACTCGGCGCCTTCATTAACAATTGCTAAGGCAAGTTTGTCACCTTCTTCAGCTGAGTCAAAAACCAAATTCGCCATACGAGCATAAAATGCGGCGGGTTTTCCAGCAATAACTTCAACGAGTTCAACATCATCTTTTACCTTTAATAACGCTAATATCTTGTCATTAATTGATGACGGGGGAATAAGTCCATCGAGTGACAATAAAGATTGTTTCGCTGCCTGCAAACCAAACCACGCGCCACTGCCTTTATCACCATGAGGAAAACCGTGCGCGCCAACAATATATGAATGTCCCTCTACATAAGAGAAACCACACGACCCCGTACCTGTGATAATAACCGCACCGTCTTTTCCGTTGTGGGCACCAAGACAGGCAACGAGGAGATCAGTGGTCAGGTACATTTTTTTAAACGGATGTTGCCAATTTGACATTTGTTTAAATAAAGCGGGTAAATTAACCCCAGCAAGGCCAACACCAGCAACGATATGACCCAATTCACTTTCATCAATTTCAGCATCTTTAAGTGCTAATTTAGCTGATTCAGCAATCGAGTTAATTGCTTGTTCATATCCATGTAATGGGTTAGCAGGACCTGCAATACCGGTTCCTAATATTTTGTTATCACCCGACATTACGATAGCTTTACACTTACTACCACCGCCATCAATGCCTAAAAATATTTCTTTATTGTCACTGCTGCTCAGCATGTTGACCTCATGTCTGTATATTTATTATTTTGTCACTCAAACTGATAAACAATCAGTGACTAAAATATATTCTGATTTCATCTTAACCACTAATGACAGCGTTGTCATTTACTTTTTAAGTAAAAATCAATTATTTTTATTTATATTCAACAAATAAAAACACAATAGGCTGGTTAAACTAAAATTATTAGCTAAACAGCCCATAGGGTCAACTGTGAATTAGTTGCTTTTAACCGTAACAGAACGACCTTTACGCTGCCTGTCAAAACTAATACTCCTAACGCTCACGTCTCCTTTAATAGCAACGGGGACTTCATAAAGCGTCCAGTTGCCCGCTTGTTCTTTATACTCAATAGCAATGCCCGGAAAGGCGATATTGGTATAAAGCTTCCCCTCTTTCACAATCGCCCCCACAGTAGGTAATCGATAAAAAATGTTATCATTTTCTAATTTAACTAACGCTTTTTGACCAATAGTATTTGCAAATAATTGCCATTGTTGATTACGTTGTGCTTTTTTCTGTGCCGTAAAAACTTTGGTTGCTTGACTGTATTTAGCTCCTTGATAATTATACGGAACCGCCCAATCAGCTAAATGCCATGCACGCTCGGCTAAAGCAAAAAGTCGTGGAAATAATTTATATTGCGCCGTATGGTCAGTGCGAGTGTTTTCACTCCACAATTGCCCTTGGATACCCAAGAAACGATTACCTAACTTCATCGGTGTTTGGCTATCATCGGCTTGATAAGGGTTGTCTTGACGGTCTAACCAAAACTCAGCATGAATAGGTAGATTGTCGGGTATAAATTGGAAAACTTTTTCAGTATTCGTATGTCGAGAAGCCCAATAGTAACCATGTTCTTTAGGATCCGCTTCATAAGGAAAATCAAAATACAATACATCGGGTGATGACAACACAACTTGCCAATCTCTATTGACCAATTGATGGGTTTTATTATGACCTCCCCAAGCTAAAGTATCCCAGGCATTGGACTGAACAATAGCAGGCATATTTTCTTTGCGAGTATGCTCCATACCATCACTCCAACCTGCAGTTTCTATATCCAAATCAGATAATATATTCGCAACACGCTCAATAAAATAAGCACCAAGCTCACTCATTTCCTTCACGCCTTTATCATTATTGGTAACAAAATCTATACAAGCTTGCGACTCTATCCAAGCCCCAGCAGTTTCATCTGCACCAATATGGTAACGCGTTAGTGGTTGACCGCCATCAGCATGAATTTTTTTAACTTGAGTCATCACTTCAGTAACAAAGTCGTAGGAAGACTCTAAACAAACGTTAATGGTATTATCATTATAAAATTGCACCGAGGAGTAGACCGTTGGGTCATTAACCTCATGGAGAATAAACTGTTGCGCTTTGCCACCTTGTTCGGCTATAGCGTATTTTTTAGTACGCGCTGCCATCGCTTTAATCGCGGCACGCGAATGCCCTGGCATATCTAAAGAGGGGATCACTTGAATATGACGGGCCGTTGCCGCTTGCAATATTTCTTGATAGTCAGCCACAGAATAATAGCCATTTACTTCACTTTTAGCATCAACGCCAGCACCGAGTTGTGGTGACAAACAATTTTGGTCGTTTAAATCAAAACAACGTCTACTGCTAATTTCGGTTAATTCCGGTAATGAAGGGATCTCTAATCGCCAGCCTTCATCATCACCTAAGTGTAAATGTAGCTTATTAAGTTTATAAGCCGCCATTTGATCAAGCAGCGTTAAAATTAACGTCTTATCGTGAAAGTTACGCGCAACATCAATTAACAGACCGCGAAACTCATAATGAGGTTCATCATTAACCGTTAACACAGGTACTTGCGTTGAACCTAAGGTGATTAAGCTTGATAGTGATTGCAAGCCATTAAAAACACCAGCGCCGTCAACACCTGTTATCTTAATATCTGTTGTGGTGATGTCTAATTGGTAACTGCCAATCATTTTGCTGTTGTCTTCAACAAGTCTTAACGTGACAGGCTTGCCTTGAGTATTATTAGCAATACCTAAGGTGTCTAAGCGAGTAATTGCTACCATAACATCATCTTTTTCGACATTGCCATAATCAACATTAATACCAGAAGTAAGACTAAGCTGAGCATTATTCTTACTATAAATAACCGACTTCGGCGTAGGTATAATCACCTTGCTCACATCGAGCTTTTGCTCACCTAATTGAGTATTTCTTTGATATAAACTTGCCGCATTGAGCCACTGAGTAGAATCTTGGGCGGTGCGTTTAAACTGCTTTTCAACATCAGTGAACGGCACAACATAAGGCAGTACTTCTAATCCTGTTTCACTGTTTGTATATGGCTTGGTACTGGCTATTACACGAGGTTGTAAATTGTTTACACTGACAATATAGTTAGGTAAAGCATCGGTTTCAGACAACGACCAAAACATAGCTCTAAATAATAAGGTTTTGGTTTCGCCCGCAGTAAAACCTTTAAATTTATCATTCAACGATATTTTATGTAAATCGCCATTAATATGAACAACGTTGAATTCTTCACTCTCAAAGGATTGAATAGGCGCAATTTGACTAAAGTGAATATGCCAATCATTACTTTTAATCGCTTGAGAGGCTGTAAAGCTTAGTTCAACTTCAAAGCAATTACCGTCAGCGATGTTTTTATCACACTTATCACTAGGTATATTTGTTATTACTTTATACTTAACATTGAGCGTAGCAGCAATATTATCAATATCAGTTTGAGAAGCTTTAACTAAGCGCTTAAGTAATACATCTTGCTGGGTCTTGTCATTGGTTGTAGCGGAATGAATTGTTGAATTTTCACAGCCGAATAAATTTATGCTCGTTACCAAAAATAAGACGAGGAGTTGTCTGTTCATGTTTTTCTTACTCACAAGTTTACGTTAATCAATAGAATGCCAAAACTGCTTCGGGGGTTGAGGTTCCATTATAAATTAGTTGATGTTTAGTTTTCGCTAAGGCTAATCAACTTCGCTATACGCTGTGTAGAAAACAAACAACTATATATCGCAGCAAGAAACCCTTTGTCTTTTAATTCTTGGTAGTCTGCATCATTTAAATCTTTAAAGGCTTCTTCATCGATGGAATATAACCCCGTTACCGTAAACTCTTTACCGTTACTAGGTTTAATCGTTAATGATTGAGAAGAGAGTAAACTTTTATCTACCATTGTATTGATAAAAAGTTGAGTTGCATTCAGTTGTGAATTAGCTCGAGCAAGATTTTCTGTGACTTGCACTAAATACTTTGTTTGCTCACCTGTATCAGTAAACAATGCTTCACCATCGCTCTCTGATACCCTTTTACTGTCTAAATCAATACCCACAACAAAATTATTAGGTTGTTCAACAGACGACGATAATACGAAAGGAAAGTTAGTTAGGTGCTGAGGAACATATAAAGCATTCCAGCCCTCTTTTTTATGAAACAAATTTTCCTGCGGCCTTAAACCAAGTAACGCAACTAAATGGAAACGTCCTGTTTCTGCATCTTTTATAAAAACAATAGGATATTCCGCCTGGACTTGCGGTAATTCAAAAACGGAAATCGGTGTAACATGGCTATTAGCACTATGTGCATAACTAGGGTCTACTTTTACTTTCAGTGCTTGATGCTGACTTTTATTGAGTGGCGATAACTTAGCCATGTATTTCTCCAGTAATATTTATTTTTATATTTTTATATTTTTTGAAAACCAAAAGCCCTTACCTTATTCAGTAAGTCTCTATTGGTTGGCAGATTATTTTGTAGGTGTTGTTTTAATTTAGCATTTTTCTTTAAAATGCTTTCAAGCATACGATGTTCATTAAACGTTGAAGCGTTATATTCTAATGCTTGTGCGTAGCCCATGCCGTGCAAAACATATTGGTAGCTGTCTTGAATAAAAGGTTCAAAGGTATTTTGAAAATCATATTTACTCACCGGACGATGTTTCCAATTATCGAGTTGCTCTAATAAACTCTCTGGTACAGAGTTTAGAGACTTATTTTCTAACCAAAAACTTTCTTGTCGTTGAGATAAAAAATAATGTAACTTAATAAAGTCTATCGTCCTTTTCCAACGGTAGTGAAATGAGTCGTTGAATGTTTTTTCAACTGCGGGTAATTGTCGCTTATTACGAGGAAATAATTCACACAGCATATTGACTGAAGCCTCTATGAGAAAAATAGCTGAAGCCTCTAAGGGCTCGACAAAAGCGGCAGACATACCTATTGCCACACAATTTTTTTCCCAAAATTTATTTCTATACCCTGATGAAATTTTTAACCTTCGCGCCGACAGTTGTTCTGCTTGTGGACCAATATAATCACGTAATGTTTGCTCTGCTTGATCATGACTAACAAAATCAGAACAATAAACATAGCCAGTGCCACGTCGATTTGACAACCCTATGTCCCATGTCCAACCCGCAGAATGTGCTGTTGAAATAGTTGAACTGCTTATAGCATCCTCTTCATTTTGATAAGGCACTTGTATCGCTAAAGCATTATCGGTAAACAAAACGTCGTTAATAGGCGTAAACCCGACCCCTAAAGCTTCACCTAACAACAAACAGCGACCACCCGTACAATCTACAAAAAAATCACCGTCAATACGGCCTAACTCTTTTGTGTCAATAGAGGAAATTTCACCTAAAGCATTCAAATTTGCTGATAATACGTTTGCTGCTAGATGCTTAACACCGAAACGTTCGCAGCTTATCTTTTTTAAAAAATCAGCAAATTTTCCTGCATCTAAATGATAAGCATAATTTAATAAGCCATCGTATCCTCTATTAGCTATTGTTTTTGGTGCTAAACCACCTTCACAAATAAGCGCCTGTGGGCTAACAAAATTAGCGTAATCTATTTGCTGATCTGACAAAGACCAATAAGGACTGAGATTAAATTCATCTGCATGAGCAACAGAACTAAACAAATGATAATAAACAGAGTCTTGACCATTTTTAGCAGGCGTTCGCCAATTAACAAATTTTGTTGCCTGCTTAAAAGAAGCATTACAATAATTAATAAAGTCATGTTCTTCGATATCTAAATCAGCCAATGTTTTTCGCATAGTTGGCCACGTACCTTCGCCGACGCCCACGGTTGGAATATCAGGTGATTCAATAAGAGTAACCTGCACTGAATCTGACTTATTCGAGCCAAGATGCTTCGCAAGTTTAGCTGCTGTTAGCCAGCCAGCAGTACCTCCACCAACAATAACAACTTGATTAATCATTCCATCATTCATTCAATAGCACCTTTATACTTTGTTAAATCCAAATTCTTTTACTTTCTCAATGAGATCGCGCTGTTTGGGTAATTGATTTTTTAATAATTCACTTTGTCGATCAACATTTGAAAATAATTTTTCAGCCTTTTTAACATCAGGATAAGCCGAAGTATTACCTGATAAATCTGTTTGATAATGCATGCCATACAATACATACAAATAACTGTCTAAGTTAAAGGGTTCCCAAGCATGGTCAAAATCGAACTTTGTCGGTGGTTGACTCTTCCAGAATTCGAGTCTTTGTTTTAACTTATTTGGTATTGTGGTCGGCTCACAATTATCAATCCAATATTGCGAATCTCTGCGCGCTGAAATGCAATAATGTAATTTAATAAATTCTACTGTTCGTTCCATGCGAATTTTAAAGTTTTGATTAAACTGTTGCTCTGCATAAAGCATTTGCTTTTTTTCACGAGGAAATTGCGCCGCAATCATGGTAGCAGCCGCATCAAACAAATAAATAGCGGAAGCTTCTAGTGGTTCAACAAAACCAGCAGACATGCCAATGGCAACACTATTTTTATGCCAAAATTTCTGGTGGTAACCGAGCTTTATTGGGATTTTTCGAATAACCAGATCATCCGTATAATCGTCGCCAATATAGTCGATGAGTTGTTGTTTAGCTTTTTCATCACTAATATATTTACTACTAAAAACATGACCTACGCCGCGCCTTTCTTGTAGGCCAATATCCCAAATCCATCCAGCCTCTTGTGCTGTCGATAAGGTGTGTGTTTTGATTGGTTGCTTTTTATCGGCATAGGGAACTTGAACAGCAAAAGCGGTATCATTAAAAAGAACATCGCTAATATCATGCCATTCAATATTATAAGTTTGCTTAATAATAAGCCCTTTAGACCCACTGCAATCTATAAAAAAATCTGCGGATATTTGCTTTTCTTCATGACGATCTGTTTCAACATGTGTGATGAAGTCATTTTCATCCAACACGATGTTCGTCACATTAGCACTGACAAATTTCACCCCTAAATTATCAATACAATGTTTTTTTAAGAAGTTAGAAAATTTATTAGCATTTAAATGATATGCGTACTCTTGAGCTGCACTGTATTCGGGCATAACGATTTGCTTAGGCGCTAAACCTTGGTCACAAATTCTTGCCTGAGAAGCTACGGCTTGGTCATAAGGTAATCTAGTTGTTTTATTTTTTAACAGCCAATAGGGAGCTAAATTAAAGTCATAAGAAGAGTGGCTTACCGTGCCAAGTGGATGGTAATAACTTGATTTTTCATTCTGTTTAGGCGTTTTAGCCCAATTTATAAATTCAGCTCCTTGCTTGAAGGTAGCATCACACTCACGAATAAAGTCAGTTTCACTCACGCCTATTTTATGTAACGTAGCTCTTAAATTAGGCCATGTCCCCTCTCCAACACCAATAATAGGAATATTTGGTGATTCAACGACAGTAACCTTTATGCCATTTTCTGCTTTGCAATTTAAGCTTTTAGCCAAAATAGCAGCACTTAACCAACCAGCGGTTCCGCCACCAATAATTAAAATATCATTATTAACTGTAGTCATTATGAAGGCTCATCATGTAATGAAGGGTTGAAAGGAGTTCATGTAAAAATTGAGGCTCAATAGATATTTAGGAAAAAATATATACTAAGCCTAGAATAACGATGAAAGGAAGTAAAACCTATCCTTTCATCGAAACAAATTACCCGTTATAAGCGGTAAGATACTTTTAAGAATACGTTGCGACCATTATCTGCCGCTAAACGCATAGCAGTGAAACCCTCACCAAATCGTTGCGTAGTCGTTTCTTCGAATAAGTTAGAACCTTCAACGCTTACATCTAAGTTTTCAGTGGCATGCCAAGTAACATTCGCGTCAACAAAACCATGAGCATCCCACGCAGTGTTACCACCGATACCAGTAGATGGAGCGATAAAATCATCACGGTAGGTGTAAGCAACTCGAGCTGAAATAAGGTCAGTTTCATAGTAAGCACTTAAGTTGTAACTAAGTTTAGACATACCCGGTAATGGTCTTTCAACAATGCCTCCGCCATCAGCGCCTAAATCTTGTAAGCCAAACCCTTCAGTATAAGTAATGTTAGCTGACCAGCCGAATTGACCCATTTGCTGTTGATATTGACCTTCTATACCTTGAAGTTCGCCCCCTAAACCCTGACCGGGTTCACGCAAAATATATTCATCACCATTCACATCGACTTTACTTTCGTTGGCACCATTAATAATAAAAGAACGAATATCTTTAGAGAACAATGTTGCTGATAATAAAGACTCTTCATTAAAGTACCACTCTAAACCAATGTCATATTGGTTTGCACGATATGGGTCAAGCGCAATACTACCGCGAGCAATGCTTCGAGTAGTCTCGTTAACGCTAGCCGCTGGATTTAAGAACGAATAATTAGGACGACTCATTACTTTAGCAGCAGACAAACGTAGTATTACATTTTCATGAAGATTTAATGCTAAGTTAAAGCTAGGTAACCAATCTGAGTAATCACTGTCTTCTGTAACTATTTTAGCGGTGTCTACATAACCGTAATAATCAGCAGAGGTATCAGTAGCAACATAGCGTAAACCGAAATTACCACGATAGTTATCGCCACTAAAATCAGCTTGTCCGTATAAAGCAAAAATATCTTCTTTAATAACACCGTAACTGTTTGTGTTTAATGATGAACCCGTTTTGTGAGCATCATAATGCGCTCTTAATTGTGCACCATCTGCACGCGCAATATTTGTTGGAGTACCCGAAAGTAACCCTGCACCAGAGTGATTAAAATGGCCATCAGCAAATGTTGCTTTAGTGATACCTGTAGTCAAGCTATCATCAAACGTCCATGCATCTGAGTAACTTGTAAATTCATGATCTCGTAACTTAACACCGGTTTTAAAGTTAGAAATTGGGCCCCACTCAACGTTAAAATCAACATCAAACTGTGCGAAAGTCTCTTCATCTTTACGATAGCCGGCAGTAACAGCACCACTACTTAAAATGTATTCAGCATGGTTACTTGGATCTGTACCATTAGGAGAAAGCAACATGGCATTATCGCCACTCATATCGAAATCAATAGAGGTATTACTGTTACTTGAAACCCAACCAGCGTTGTAGTTACCGCCGTCACCACCTGTCGCTTCAGTAGAACCAACTTTGGCATTGATTGAATAGGTATCAGCCGTATAATTAACTTCAAATGCGATGACTTCGGTATCCATTTCAGCATTACGGGTATTCTGATCATCAAGTGGAGCACCAGAATAGTTACCACTTAGCGCAAAACCATTAGTCGGAGAGAATTTAGTCGCTCCAGTAACTTGGTCATTAAAGGCAGTTGGATCTGTACCCGCAATAATTAAATAGTTTTGGTTACTGTTAGCAGAATCTAGATCAACTTGAAAGTAATGCACATTCATTGATAAATCGTCAGAGGGTGAATACTGAACAGTTAAATCAACCGCTTCACGTTCACGAGTTTGCGCGAATTCTGAAATACCTGCACCCGCCCAACCATCATCCATGTAGTTTTCTGCTTTGTGTGCACGCCCAACAGTTTCTAGTGTAGATAAACTCGCTAAAACACCGAAGTTTTCTTGATCATTTTTCCAGCTATACATGCCAGTTAGGCCTTGACCATTTTCGTCAGAAAGGCTGTTGTCTTGGTATTCAGCAGACAAAAACAGGGTGTTAGAGTCTAGTTCTAACGGCTTACGAGTGCGCACAACGACAGTACCACCAACACCACCTTCATCAAGGCTTGCTGTTGGCGATTTATAAACATCAACACCAGCGACAAGTTCTGGTGGTAATAAATCCATATCAAAAGAACGCTTTGCTGCTGCTTGTGAAAACCATCCGGTTGAAGCAACATAGTTACCATTCATACTAACTTGTGTTAATTCTGAGTTAGTACCGCGGATAGAAACATCCCCACCTTCACCAGCAAAACTTCTGCCAATCGTTACGCCAGGTATTCTTTGTAGTGACTCTGCAATGTTTCTATCGGGGAATTTACCAATATCTTCTGCAGAAATTGAATCAACAACCGCGTTAGAAAATCTTTTTTGATTTAATGCTTGCTTCAAAGAACCACGGATACCGCGAACTTCAATTACCTCTGTTTCTTGATCGGCCGCTTTAACTTCTTCAGCAGCCATTGCGAATGGTGTAGCACCGCCCGCTAGCACTAAAGCAATTGAACTTGCTAACATGCCTTTTTTAAATTTTTTAGATGACATTGACTTTCCCTTACACACGTTTTTTATAGATATAATTAGTTATGTTTTAATAACCTGATGAAGACAGCGCTGTCTTTTTAATTCATGACAGCGTTGTCATAGGCTGAACAAAACATTACACAAAAAATCACCATCTGGCTACACTTGATTAGCATTTAATACCACGACTTAATGCAACAAACTGTAAACAAAAGAGTTTTATTTTAATGTTTTTACAAAAAAGTCGTATTTATTTTGTACATTTAAATATTTTATATGCAAATAAATCGCTATTTCATTCATTTAAACAAGTGTTTGATGAATAAAAATTTACTTTATTGAATACTAGGGAGTTACGCTATTAATTATTGCTATGAAGGGAGTTATTATTGTTTGTTTTTGCAGTTCAGATAATAAAAAACGCTAACAATTTGTTAGCGTTTTAGCTATTAAATTAACATAAAAGACTATTTTGCCTTATTATAATAATTCATTAAATTGAGGGTTGAGCAATCATGGTTTTGTGAAACGATACCACTTTCAAGCTCTTTGTGAATACTTTCAGCTAACCCTTTTCCTAATTCTACGCCCCATTGGTCAAACGAACAGATTTGTAGCACGATCCCCTGAACAAATATTTTATGCTCGTAGAGAGCAATAAGATTGCCTAACGTCTTAGGATCTATGCGTTTTAAAAGAATCGTGTTGGTTGGACGATTCCCTTTGTGCACTTTATGAGGAGCCACCTTATCGATGTAATCAGGTATCCGCCCTTTTGCTTTCAAATCAGCACGTACTTGTTTTTCATTGACGCCGGTCATTAATGCTTGTGTCTGTGCAAAAAAATTCGACATTAACGTTTCGTGATGACCAGATACTGGCGTAACACTGGCAACCGAACCAATAAAATCAGCAGGTACCACATTATTACTTTGGTGTAAGTACTGATAAAAAGCATGCTGGCCATTAATACCGAGTTCGCCCCATATTGAGGGTACGGTGGCATAGTCAACTTCATCACCATTCCACGAAACTGATTTACCATTACTCTCCATTTCGGCTTGTTGTAAATAAGCAGAAAGCATATGTAAGGTTTGATCATATGGGAGGATCGCTTGAGATCTAGCCCCTAAAAAAGTAGTGTTCCAAACGCTGAGTAAGGCCATTATTGCTGGCATATTCTGCTCTATTGGCGCATTTTGAAAATGTTCATCCATTTCATTAGCGCCATCAAGCAATTCCATGAATTTATCAAAGCCCAAATCAAGCGCTATAGCTAAACCAATGGCTGACCATAATGAAAAGCGACCACCTACCCAGTCCCACATTCCAAAGATATTTTCTTCTTTAATACCAAAACCCATGGCATTTTCTTTGTTTGCCGTTACCGCGACAAAGTGCTTGCCGACAGCATTATCATCAAACGACGAGGCGGTAAGCCATCTAATTGCCGTTTTAGCATTGGTCATTGTTTCTGTCGTGGTAAAAGTTTTACTGGAAACAATAAATAAAACCCTTTCAGGGTCAAGCGGACGCAGTATTTGTACTATTTGTGCGCCATCTACATTGGAAACATAATGCACATTGATGCTGTTGTCGCTGTAGTGTTTTAAGGCCTCAGTGACCATTTGTGGGCCAAGGTTCGAGCCACCTACGCCAATGTTAACGACATCAGTAATACGTTTACCAGAATACCCTAACCATTTTCCTTCACGAACATGGTTAACAAAGCCTTCCATTTTTTCTAGTTGTACTTGTACGCTGGTAGTGACATTCTCACCATCAACAATTAAAGGTTCTTTACTCTTACGCCGTAAGGCCGTATGTAAAACAGCACGATCTTCTGTTTTATTGATTTTTGCACCAATAAACATTTTTTCACGCCATTCAAGTACTTTACATTCAGTTGCGAGCTCAAAAAGTGTCTTCATTGTTTCACTATCAATGAGGTTCTTTGAGTAATCTAACAATAGCTTAGGTAGCTCTATAGAAAACTTGTCGAAGCGTTCACTGTCTTGAGCAAACAGATCATTCATATGCTGAGACTTCTTCTCTTGAGCAAGCTGCGTAAGCTTTTTCCAACTATTTAGTGTTTGGCGACTTGACATAAGTATTCCTATAGTGCATTAATTTAACCCTTCGATGGTGTACCATATTTGATAATGACAACGCTGTCAATTTCATTTCATTATAATTTAACCTCTAGATTAAGTCATAGGTTCAGTTATTTTTCAATAAGTAGTTGCCGCAATGCGAAAGAAACAATACTCTGTTGCGCAGCAGAACAAGAATAATACACAAGGCTGTTTTAACAGATGAAAGCTACAATAAATGATGTCGCCAAACAAGCGGGTGTTTCAATAAAAACCGTTTCAAGAGTAATGAACAATGAGTCATCAGTCCGACAATTGACCCGTGAAAAAGTCATGGAAGCGGTAAATGCGTTACATTATCAACCCAACTTAGCCGCACGTAATTTAGCGGGCACTAAAGCGTACAGTATTGCTTTTATATACGATAACCCCAACGCATATTATGTAATAGACATGCAAAATGGTATTTTGGCTGCTTGTAAACAACAAGGTTTTGAGTTGCTTATTCATCCATGCCAAGCAAAATCTGAACATGTACTTGATGAAATTGCCGACATGGTCAGAAAGACACGTGTTGCTGGTTTAGTGCTTACCCCACCTTTCTCTGAAATGCCTGAATTTGTACAAAAAATTATTGATTTAGATGTTGATGTTGTGCGAATAATGTCAGGCGATGTTGCCCCCGACGAATTAGCCCCCTGCATAATGGTTAATGACCATGCTGCTTCGGTGAGTATTACCCAACATTTAATTGATTTAGGCCATAAGAATATTGCTTTTATTGGTGGTGAGGCTGCCCATATGTCAACGGTTGAGCGTTTGCGAGGTTATAAACAAGCTTTAACTGATAATGATATCGCTATTGATGAACGGTTAATTATTGATGGTGAGTATTCGTTTGAATCGGGTGTGCATGGCGCAAAACAAGTAATGTCTGAAGATGTTCGCCCAACGGCTATTTTTTCATGTAACGATGAAATTGCCGCAGGATCTTTATTTGCCGCACGTTTAATGGGGATTTCCATTCCTGATCAACTCTCTATTGCCGGTTTTGAAAACTCACCTTTTTCTCGACAAACATGGCCACGTTTAACGACAGCAAATCAACCAAACCAAAAAATAGCTGAAGATGCAGCCAACTTATTAATTGCAAAGTCGCGTAAACAAACCGCTCAAAACAGTGTTCGTCATTACACGCCACAACTGATTGTTCGTGACTCTACGGGTAAAAGTCACTAACGGCTTATGAATAAAAAATTCAAGCTTTATCTTTGATTTCAATTCTCTAAAGATAAAGCTTTTGTCTCATAAAATTATTTTGGCCTTAACGAATAAACAGCCACTTTCCCCTCAGAGCCTGCGGCTAAAAACATCATATTACTACTCGCTAAGCTATAGAACCCTTTATCGTCTTTTTCTCCCTCAGGGTTTGCTAATACTTGCCAGGTTTTTCCTGAATCATATGAAATATCACTACTGGTTTTTCCGGTAGCAATGCAAACATCACCTTGGCAGCTCATTGCTGAACGTAATCCATGCTGCCCTGTAGTGACTGAACGCCATTGATTATTAGTAAATGTTGCTATATTAGAATAACTTGCTGGGCGTTGCTCGTAGTCTCCACCCACGACAAATATTTGTTGGTGTGAATTTAATGCTAAACCGTAGCCACCTGCTGTTTGTGTTTCAGAAAATAACGGCACCGCATGTCGTTGCCATGTTTCACCAAAGTCCTCGCTGCTATAAACCGACGCTGAAAATCCGCCGGTTGTTAACCAAGCCTTGCCTTGCTTGCCAACAATTAGCGTATTTCCACTTGCAGCAAAAGCAGCTTCTTTTTCAACTAATGGTGGTATTTTATCAATACTTATTCTTCGCCACGTTTTCCCGCCGTCACTGGTTTTTTTGATCATGTAAAAACCACCAACAGGATCCCCCATCAGCAAACCCTTTTCACGATCCCAAAAAGCAATAGCGTCAAAAAAACCGGTTTTATCTTTATTCTGATAAAGTAACTGCCAGCTATCCCCACCATTAGTTGTTTTATACAGTACTGATTGCTCACCACTGCCAACCCCCATCACAATCGCAGTGTGCTTATCGAATAAGGCAATATCACGAAAACCTGTTTTTAAAGGGCTATTTACCGATTTATCAACCCATGTTTTGCCCGCATCATGGCTGACAAAAACAGCATTATTACTGCCACTTACCCACAAAGAATCATCAATAATCGCGCTTCCTCGTAAAGAAGGTGAATGAGGTAAAACACTATGTTGCCATGACGGCAAATCAACCATCGTGGTACTACTGACAAGAGTGGAATAAAAGAAAGAGACTACACTGATCGTTTTAATTGCTTTAATTAACGTATAACTTATTTTAGGTGCGGGTAATATTGAGAGAATAGACGGCATTATAATTATCATTTTAAGTGAACATAACAATACTATTAAGTATTTCCAAATATTTAACAAGCGATAAACATCAAACACTCACAATAGTACATAGCAATATAATTCTTAGCTATAAAGTTGTAAATACAGTCAATTTCGGCGATAGTAGTTCAATAAAAACACTAGTTATAATATTAACTTAATCAATAAAATGATAAATGCTTATGCTAGAAATTGATGACAAAGTACTTGCTGATATACGCCGTGGATTTTCGATTCCTGCTCAGCCAAGTTTATTACGTAAATTACAAAAAATAATGGCGGAAGATGAGCCTGACTTAAATGTATTAGCTGACATTATTTCACAAGATGTCGCCGTGGCTTCAATTATCTTAAAAACGATAAACTCGCCACATTATGGGTTATCGCGTTCCATATCCGATATTCATAAATCAGTGCACTATATCGGTTTAAATGGCATAAACTCATTAGTAACTAACACGCTAATAAAAAGTAGTTTTGACCAAAAAGATTGCAGTATCGCTTTAGAAGATTTTTGGGATAGCGCAACACATATTGCCCATACTTGTGTTCATATTGGCAAAAAGCTCAAAGAAGGCACCTCAAAAGATAAGCTCTTTTCTCTTGGTTTATTTCATGATTGTGGTATTCCCATCATGGCGATGAAATATAGCAATTATACAGAGACTTATGAGCTTGCTTATAACACAGCCAGTAAAACTTTACCCCTTATTGAAGACGAGTTTTATGGGGTAAGCCACGCAACTATTGGCTATTACGTAGCATCATCTTGGCGATTACCCAAAGATATTTGCACATTAATTTTAGTGCATCACGACCGTGATTTTCTCAAGATGAAAAATTCACGTCCACAAGAAATTTACTATGCGATATTAAAGCTGGCAGAAAACCTTGTACACAACCATAGACACAGTCAAAATTCTGCAGACTGGCCTTATGTACAAGAGATGATTTTCACCTTACTCGATATTGATGAAGACAACTATCAAGATTATCTTGAAGACACTGAATCATGCCATTTAGAAGAAGACTAATATTTACCATACCAAGTAAGCCCTTGATTTAATAATAAAAAATTACATTAAGGGTGTTAAGTTTTGGCAGTATATTTGACACATAGATTTCACGGTACCTTCCCTAAAAATGCTATGAGTTATTCCTTAATTAGGAGTCCTTTCATCAATCAATCGTAATGTGTTTACCCTATCCCTATTAAGCTTTACTGATATGACATTTGTCATATCAACTCCTGACAAATATCTCTTACACTTAAACTTTATATTCGGCAAACTAAGCTCATTGTCCAATTAGCCATAAAGTCACTCATGAAACATATTATCAAATCAATCGTTCTGTCTTTCGTACTGATACAAACAGCTTGTTCAGTATTTGAATCTCAAACTGAATCACGCGAAGTAGAAAAATTTACAGCATTAAAAATATCTGGACTTGCTGAAGTTATTATCACCCAAGCTAACGAACAAAAACTGGTCGTTCAAGTATCCGGTATGCCAATAGCTGATGTCGTTACCACCGTAGAAAATGAAACGTTAATTATCACGACTAAAGGTTTTCATCAAGGTGAGTCAGTGCAGGTTTTTGTTCATTACAATCAACTTAATAGCATAAGTACCTCAGGCTCGGCTGAATTAACCAGCACTAATACTCTGAACACCCAACATATGAACATTACGACAAATGGAGCAGGAGACATTAAAGACTTAACGGTCAAGGCTGACAGTTTAAAAGTGAGTATTAACGATTCAGGTAATGCCCACTTGGACGTTAACGTGAACGATATAGAAATTGAGATGAATGATGCGGGCGATTTAAGTATTCAAGGCGTTACCAAGCGACAAAATATTCGTTCAAATACTTCACGAGGTACCTTATCTAACAGTAACTTAGCTTATTCAGAATAATACCGCCCCTTGCTTTTAAGTAACCCAATTAACCATCAAAAATGAGTATTACCATGAAAAAATTCTTTGTCTATTTCACCCTATTAATAATTTTAATCACCGCCAGTTTTATGATTTCATATTAGAATGACTTGTATGTGTGGGAAAATCCGCAGCAAAACATGTGGATCATTAAAGGACAGCTATTTGATAGCACCAGTGAAAAAGCGATTAAAAATACTGGCATTTTAGTTGAAAACGGTAAAATATCTTGTATGGGTAAAACCTGTAAAATCCCCGCAGATGTTATTCAGATTGATGCCACAGGCAAAAGTATTGTTCCTGGGTTAATTGATCTACATAGTCATTTTTTTAGTGGCAAATCAAAGGATAATGAACAAAGTTTACCGGCAATGATCTGGGATCAATTTCGTTTTTTACCCCGTGTTAGACGTGAGCTTATTGCCGCAGGCATTACCAGCTATCGTTCTCTTGGCGATGTTATGCCAGCTATTTTCACACTGAAAGAAGAGCTTAATAAACAAAACATTGCAGGACCAAGGCTGTTCGTTTCGGGACCAATATTTACAGTCAAAGGCGGGCATCCAACCCAAAAAAAAGGCATTCCAAACTGGGTGCTTGAAAGCATGACCGTACAATCTGATGATCCTGTTTATGTAAAACAAAAAATTGCTACTTTAGCAAAACAGGGAATAGATGGCGTAAAGGTTGTCTATCAGAGCCATACTAATAGTGAAGGCATCATTACCATGCCACGTATTTCCAATGAAACGTTACAAGCTATAACCAGTGCAGCACGTGAACACGGCCTTTGGATCGCGGTACATACAGGCACACCAGAAGAAACTGATGAAGCTATTTCCGCAGGTATAACGACTATTGAACATGGCATACGTCATGGAAATCTTATTGAAGCAAAGACAATGCAAAAAATTATAGATAATAATATTGTCTACGTGCCAACATTGGGCAGAGAGCCACAAGGTCATTTGAATATTGCGGCATTAAATCAGTCAGGGGTGATGTTTGGAGTCGGAACTGATTCACCTGTCGAAATGAACGATGGTAACAGCTATCGTAATGAGTTATCTCGCATGGTTAATGCCGGTCTTTCTGATGTTGAAGCACTCATTGCTGCAACACGAAATGGTGCAATTGCTTTAGGGAAATCAAAAGAATTAGGCACTATTGAAGTGGGTAAGTTCGCAGACATATTATTAATTGATGGGCAGCCTTGGCAAGATATTACCGAACTAAAAAATGTTGAAATGGTTATTTTATCTGGCCGCATAGCAATGAATAAATTAACCGTTCTTTGAGGTCAAAGGTAAATAGGTAACTTCTACAAAATTAACTGTACGTTAACAGCCTTTTTGCAGATGATATACTTAGTACTTATAACCGAAAAAATATAGCGTCAGGAGTCAAATGAGCTTATTACTTAAAATACATTATTTCTTACTACCACAAGATGAAGATATTGGTTATGCGGTTTATAGCAACTTACTTTTCTTGAGTTTATTTTTTGGTAACTTGTATTTTAGACCGGTACACGGTTTTGATATGGTAATAATCATTGCCGGACTGATGACCTTCTTAGTCCTTTATTTTCGAGCATTTGCAGCTCATAAAAATGATTTAATTTATTATATCGCTGCTATGTGTTTTATTGGCGTTGCTTTGTCAGAAATTAATATAGGGGCAAATATTTTTTTCATTTATGCCGCTGCATTTAGTGGGGAAATTTATAATAAGAGGAAAGCGTTTATAACGCTTTTGTTAGTGTTAGCCTTCATTATTTTTTATTCCGTTATAACGGATAAATCAAGTTACTTTTGGTTGCCCGCAATATTTATGTCTATTACATTAGGGTTATTAAATATCAATCGTACTGAGGTTTTAAAAAAGAATAAAGCATTAAAACAATCACAGCAAGAAACCAAACACTTAGCGAAAATAGCAGAACGTGAACGCATTAGTCGAGACTTGCATGATTTACTGGGTCATAGTTTGTCAGTCATAACGTTAAAGTCTGAACTGGCTGGTAAAATGATTGATAAAGGACTTCCGTCTGAAAAAATAAAAATAGAAATTAAAGCGGTGGAAGAGTTATCACGTAAAACGTTAGCGCAAGTTAGAGACGCGGTTAAAGGTTATAACATCGCAACGATTAAAGGAGAACTACTGCAAGTAAGAGTTGCCACTGAAGCCGCTAAAATAGAATTGATCGAAAATATTGAGTTGGAGTCATTACCGACAGGTATTGAATCAGAATTAGCATTAATTATTCGTGAAGCCATCACCAATGTCATTCGTCATGCTGAAACAGAAAAAGTCTGGATAGTTTTAAAACAAGTTGCCACACATTTAACATTGACCATAAGTGACCAAGGACAAATAACCGCGATAAAAGAGCAATCGGGTATGCAAAATATGCGCACACGAATTAATAAAATGGGTGGTGAAATGAATGTCGCCAGCGTCCCGAATACACAACTTAAATTTACACTACCCATAACAGCTAAAAGCCAGAATAACAAAGTCATATCAACCCTGCACACTGTAGCTAATGGATAAAATAAATGATTAAAATACTCATTGCAGAAGATCAATCGATGGTGCTTGGTGCCTTATCTGCTTTACTAGATATGGAAGACGATTTTGAAGTCGTCGAAAAAGCTAAAAACGGCAAGGATGCGCTTGCGAAATCTCAGCAGCAACCCATTGACATAATTTTGACCGATATCGAAATGCCGTGCATGACAGGTATAGAATTAGCACAAGAATTACAGAAAAAAAACCACCCCGCCAAGGTCATGATTTTAACGACATTCGCTCGAGGTGGATATCTTCGCCGTGCTATGGCTGCTGGTGTAAAAGGCTACTTACTCAAAGATGCGCCTTCTGATTCGCTAGCTGATGCAGTGAGAAAAATTCATGCGGGTAAAGTCATTGTTGCGCCTGAGTTAGTAACTGAAGCTTGGGCTGCAGAGGATCCATTGGGCGACAATGAACGTAAAATATTACGTTTTTCATTAGAAGGTCACTCAACAAAAGAGATCGCTGAATTGATCTGCTTATCTGCTGGGACGGTGCGAAATTATCTCTCTGAAGTGACTTCAAAATTAGGCGCTAAAAATAGAATTGAAGCTGCTCGAATTGCTAAACAGAAAGGTTGGTTATGATTTACTCAATGATCATTAATATTTGTAAATACCAGTCTACCAACACCTTCAATAATACTATATAAGACCCTGATTAAGCGCGATTAATACCGCCCGAGTTCTGTCGCGAGTATTAAGTTTTGATAAAATAGTAGAAACATGATTTTTAACTGTCCCCTCTGCAAGAAATATACTACGGGCAATTTCTTTATTAGAAAATCCCCCTGCCACCAACTTTAAAATTTGTTGCTCTTTTTCAGTCAAATTATCAATCATGGGTGCGTCATTGAGACCTTGGTTCAATTGCTTTATAACCACCGGTTCAGCAACAAAACCACCATCAGCGAGTGTTTTAACCGCATTAACCAGCTTTTCTAACGATACGTCTTTTAATAAAAAACCATTCGCTCCAGCTTGTAAACTTTGCATAAAAAGCTCACTGTCATCAAAAGTTGTTAGCATAAGAATAGGTAAAGTACTTCCTTGGCTTCTTAATATTTTTACTAATTCAATACCATTGACCTTAGGCATTCTGATATCAAGTAATAGCACATCAGGTATCATCTCACTCGCTAACATTTCTTGAGCATGTTCACCGTTTTCAGCTTGCCAAATAATGCTTATATCGTCACTTAACGAGAGTAATCCTGCAATTCCCTGACGTACCAACTGTTGGTCATCAACCAAAGCTACATTAATCATAACAATCCTCTACCTGTATTTTTAAGGTGCAACCACTTTCATTATCAATAAGCGCTACCTTGCCAGAAAAATCAATCAGTCGTTCGTTCATGCCAGCTAAACCACTGCCAAAGTTTTCGTTATTCTTGGTGGTAACCGTGCCATTGTCAGACAAATTAATGACTAAGCTATTGCTCATTTTTTCACAGGCTAAAGTAAATAGATTAGCTTTGCCATGTCGAAGTGCGTTACTGACGCCCTCTTGCAGACAAAACATTAACTGTTGCTTTAGCTGCAGTGAATTAATATCAGGAGATGAAATTACCTGCAACTGACAATTAGGTAACTGATTAATTAAATTTTGAAGCGACGAAACAAGATCTATTTGTTCTTCTTCACGCATTTCTTTTACCACTTGTCGAACGTTGCTTAGCAGTGTTTTAGCCAGTTGTAAGTTTTCTTGCAGTAAAGGTTTAAATTCTTCGGAAACTTTATGTTTAGCGACCTCTAAATTCAAAGACAACGCCGTTAACTGATGACCAATAGCATCATGTAAGTCTCTAGATATTCGTAATCTTTCTTGCTTTTGTGATGACGCTTTTAACATAAAACGTGTCGCTAATAGCTCTTGATTAATAGCCGCTAATTCTTCTTTCGCCCGCTCTTCACGTAAGATTGTTTCTATGGCAGAAAATCCAAAAATTTGAAGCATAAAGTAAATGATGACATGAAAGAAACTTGAAACAAAATATCCATCATAAGCGATAATAAAATGGCAAAATGTTATCAAGACCATGACTAAAATAGCTTGCCTTCTTGTAAACATTGAAGGTAGCTGTGTCGCAATTAATACTGACAATATTGGAGCAACATTATGTTTGTCGAATGTTATTAATAGCAATACCGTAATAATTTCGACCCCAAGTAATATCTTATTTAAAGTAGATGGCACCTTTTTGTCAGAAAAAATAATACAAGCGAATGAAAGATAGAAAACAATAAAACCTGACAGTTTTAAAAAAAACGCTATCCCTAGATTAAGATTAACCAATGATAAATAGCAAATTACTGACCAAGTAATAAAGCCTGAAAAATGTAACAACCAATTTTTGCGTAAATGTTCAGGAAGTGGCGAAATCAACATAAATGAATACTCAAATGAAAAATATACACACTAAGGTGTTAGCGTGCATATTTATAAAAATCATAACTAATCAATTGATTTTAAAATAAATCAATATCAATTGCTGTATTTTCTTTCACCAAAAACTTAGCTTCTTCATATTTCGGCGCACCAAACATACCGACATTATTACTAAAGCCATAGCCTTCTTTTGGGATCCCCATCATATTGAAATCCATTTTGTTATTGTCGTTTTCATCTTGATAAATTTTTATCGCATATTCACCATCAGGTAAATTTTCAAATACCGTGACTTCTTTACCATTCATCGCTTTTACTTTTGAGTGAAAGCTGGCTTTACCACTTTCGTACTCTTTTTGTGAAGCATATAAGCCAACCAAAACATGACCTTTTCCTTGCTCAATATCACTGATATTGACCGTTAAATCAGCAGCAACGGCATGCTGGTTTAATAATAAAATCATCGACAATGCACTTATTGCAGAAAGCGCTAAACTGTTGACAGAAAAAGAGATTATTTTTTTAAAAATCATAATGATTCCTTTATTTATGTAAATTGAAAGAGGATAAGTAAACTTGTTTATTAATTCATGACCAGTGTAAAACTAAAGCTTTTGTTAAACAGGTGCCAAAAGTCATCATTTTTGCAGCAGTTAAACATGACTTATGGCACCTAAATGTTAAAGGGTACTATAAGAATATTGTTGGTTATGAAGATGAACAAGGTAACGTTGCAAGAGTGCGAGAACCACAATAGGTGCTATAACAGAGAGTGCGATATCACCTTTAAACAGCCAAGATACAGCGAGCGATATCAGTACGGCGATAAATAAGTAAGCTGATTTTTTATTAATGTTTATCCGATGTTTAGTTTCTTTAATCCGTGTTTTGTTGATTCCCACAAAACCATTATTTGAAAAGAGCATGGTAGTCATACCAACAACAATCATCACAATAAAAATAGCCGACTCTTGCAACATGCTATAAAACGCTAAATACCACCATTGTTGAAAAAATGCTGCTAAACCACCTAAAATTAGATAAATATTCGCTGAGAGTATTAAACGGCTCATCACTATTTTAAGTTTACTGATTAACACTAACTGACAAATCCCCACTAATGCGGCGACTTGAAACGCCAATAACCAGCTTTCATTTGATGTTTCAGCTTGCCAAAAACCAATCATTGAAAAAAGTGAAAGCGGGAGAAATTGTAATAAAGCACTGAGTTTATTTAACATACGGGCTGCCTTGTGTTTGAGTGATTAACTATTTACTTGCTTTAAATAATAACGTTTCACAAGCTAAAACAAAGGTGCCAAAAGTCATGGTTTGTTATAAAAACAAATGACTTTTGGCAGAAGAGAGAAAGTATCAGCGCCGATACAAAACACATTAATCAACAACACAGCTAATGTGTGCCTGAGGGGGAATTAGTCACGTAAAGCTTCGGTAACAGGTAAGCGCATCGCCTTTATTGCGGGTAATAGCCCGCCTAATAAACCAATAAATAACGCTAACGACATTGTTTTAATCATCAACAAAACCGTAATATCAAAATTGAACATCATTTGACTCAAATTACTGGCATTTTGCGTGGCGGCTGTCCAACCATCAAAGACACAATATAAAGGTAGTATGCCTAACAACCCACCAACAAAAGCAATGAGCAAGGCTTCACAAAGAATAGACATTGAAATTGCAAAGGGACTAAAACCTATCGCTTTATGCGTAGCTATTTCCTTAGAGCGACTTGCTATGGCGGCATACATGGTATTAAGTGCAGCCACTATTGCGCCTAACGCCATAACAATAGCAATAGGAAAACCTAACCAACGAATTAAGCGTGTTAAGTTACTGGCTTGATCAGCAAAAAATTGTTTTTCTGTTAACACTCTAATGTTTAACCTAGGGTCGTCCTGCCACTCTTTTTCTAATTGTGGTAAATCGCTAATATCTTTTAATGCTAAGCGGATAGACTGTAGCGTATTTCCTCGACGATAATCACTCTGTACCATGCCAATATCAGCCCACAATTCTGATTCAAAAACACTATTTCCGTCAGAAAAAATCCCACTGACTGTCCACTCTGCTCCACCTAAGGTGATAACTTTGCCAATAATTAACCCTGGCATTCTACGCGTTATTGCCTGACCAACAATGAGCTGACGCACACCCGTAGCAAACATTTCACCTTTGACTAAGCGAAAATTAGGGCGAAATTGTTGAGTCGATTTACTGATACCTCGCAACGCTAAACTTTTCGTTTCTGTTTCTTGAGCGACGGTATCTACATTAGAAATATAAGTCACTTCAGCATCAACAAACATTTCAGCCGATACTTGCGCCAGCCCTTGTTCATCTTTAATGATTTTTTGATTATTTGCTAAAATATTAACCTCTATTGGAAACATCACGCTTTGCAATTCTGAAGAGGCTCCCGCACGCATCACTAATACGGTATTGTCTAAACCGGTACGTTCCAGTGTTTTCATCATTCCCTCTGTCATTGCCAAAACACTTAAAATAACGCCTGCAACGCAAGCAATACTCAAGATACTAACTGTGGATGCAATAACACGCTGCGGAAAACTTTTAAAATTAATAACCGTTAACGCTTTTGCTTGTTTTACATTGATAAACAATGAATGCAGCCCCTTTAATGAAATATTCATGCCTTGTCTCCTAACGTTTTGCTGATAACAAGTTGTTTAATCGCTACCGCCGGAAATACGGTGCAAAAAGCCGCAGCAATATTTACCCAGGCAAATACGGTTAAATAATGACTTGGCTTAATCGATATACCCGGTAAAAAATCATTAAAACTCTGGCCAACCAATGCGAGAGATAAAGAGGCAAGAATACTGCCCACTAAAGCGCCTAAGCCAATTAATAACAGCGCCTCTAGGTAAATTCCTTGAATTAAACGTGTCGCTGAAAACCCTAAAGCTTTCATCATCGCGCTTTCATTATTACGCTCACGAATGGTTTGGATCATGGTATTACAAACAATCAGCAATAAAGTAGAAAATACGGCAACAACCACAAGATTAATGACCATAGCCATATCAACAAACTGTTGCGCTTGTTCTTTAATAAAAACCTGTTCAGTCGTGGTACGGGTTGGATTGTTGGTATGCGAGAACAATAAGTCGATAGCAGTAATAACGTCATCTACGTTGGCATTTTCAGTTATTTCAGTCGATAACCACCCCAAAGAATCATTAGCATAAGCACGCCCTTTATCAAAATAAGCATGTTGGAAAAACACTTTATTATCAGCAGATGAATGCTGAGCCGTTTGGTAAATGGCAGAAACGGTAAACGACCAATTAAATGAACCACTTTTATTCATCCAAATAGAAGAGCTTAATGGCACGGTATCACCGATTTTCCAACCATATTTATCAGCAAGTCCCTGGCCAATAACAATGCCTGTGCGCGTTTTTTTCCATTGCGCTAGTTGCTCACCAGGGATGATATATTCATCAAATAAATTGAAGTAATGATGATGGTCAACCGCAGTTACGGGCAGCTGATTTTTTTCATTTTGAAAGTATCCGCCAAACCAAGATGCAAAACTGACTTTTTTTACGCCCGGTAATGCCGCAATTTTTTGTTGAGTGTTAATGGGGAGAGATTGTGTCATTGATATTTTATGACTGGTCATTAAGCGGTATTGATTGCTACTGCTTACATTAGCCGTAAGCGCCTGATCCACTCCAGATAAGGTCGTCAATAAGAAAAAAGCCACCATGACAGAAGTACAAGTTAACCAAAAACGTACTTTTTTACGAAAGCTGTTCCGCCAAACTAATACCAGTAGGTTCATCTGTTTTCACCCATATGACAGTTATGTGCTTCGCCAATATAAGACTCTAAATTAATCACTCTACTGGCGTAGTTAGCTGCTTTTTTATCATGTGTGACCATTACAATGGTTTTACCAAAGTCGCGATTAAGTTGGTCAAGTAAAGCAAGAATTTCATTGGCTGTTTGTCGATCTAAATTTCCCGTTGGCTCATCACATAACAATATATGAGGGTCACTGACAATAGCGCGTGCAATAGCAACTCGCTGCTCTTGCCCGCCAGATAATTCTTTGGGAAAATGACTAGCACGATCACTCATGCCAACGAGCTCTAGCGCATAACTAGCATGCTCTTGTCGTTGCTTTTTATTTAACGAGGTTAACGCGAGTGGCAGTTCAACATTACCCTGGGCGCTTAACACCGGTAATAAATGATGTGACTGAAAAACAAAACCAATGTTTTCAGCACGCCATTGGGTTAATGACGCTTGTTTTAAATCATCAATACGCTGTGTACCAATAATCACCTCACCTGATGTTGGTTGATCAAGCCCGCCCATTAAATGCAGTAAGGTGCTTTTTCCTAAACCTGAGGGTCCCATTAATGTGACAAACTCACCTGATTCAATCGTTAAGTTAAAGTCGCGGTGAACGACTACCGTGTTTTTACCTTTTTGGTAACTTTTATTAATATTTTTTAAGATAATGTTATCGCTATTTTTCATCATTTTTTCCTAAAATATGGAGAGAGGCTTTCATTAAAGTGCGGCTATATCTACGTGGTTATTTGAGCGGCTCAGGGGGCGTCTAACGAGCGTTCATCCTTTTTCATAAAGCTGACCTTTACCCCCATATCAGGTAAAATCCGAGGATCTGCTGTTAACAATTTCACCCTGACTTTAATGCTCGCTTTTTGACGATCTGCGGTAGGTATAACAGCAACGACTTCACTACTAATACTCCATTGCGGGTATGCATCTAATTTAGCGAATACTTTTTGTCCGGGATAAACGCGATTGATATAGCTCTCACCTACTTCAACTTCAATTTCTAACGAACTCATATCAACAATAGTGCCGACACCTGTACGAATAAAACCACCACCAGAAGATCCTGCTGAAATAAGCTCACCCACTTGGGCATTTTTACTGATCACGACACCATTAAATGGCGCGCGAATTTTATGCTGATTTAACTGATACTGCGCCAATTCAACTCGTTGCTTTGCCGAATCAACCATGGCTTGTTTATTACGTATTTGGATGGCGAGTTGTGCATTTCTAAAAGCACTGTCTTCAAGTAATTGTTCACTGATCAGCTTTTTGCTGGCCAACGTCTGATTACGCTTAAATCGCTGAGTTTGCTGTTTAAAAAGTAAAGTGAACTCGTCAAAACCCGCTTGCTTTGCCGATAATTCTGCTAAAGCAAGTTGGTATGAAATCGATGCTTGCTTATCATCAAGCTCGGCGAGTATTTCTAATTTACTTACCGTTTGTCCTTCCTCAATATTCAAACGGTTTAGCTTACCCGTTACACGAGAAGATACTGTGGCTATGCGCCTCGCAACCACATGGCCGCTTGCGTCAAGTACGCTGTTATTTATGGTTTCTGCTGTATTATCATCATGGGTTGTAGGGGAGTGTTGCTGAATATCGACGTTAACTGACTCATTTACTCCTTTTTTATCAGTTTCAAGGTGATTAATAATTTCAGCAGCACTTGTTGGAAAAAACAGTGTCTGACCGACAAAATATAAACTTGTGCTGAGTAACGTAACAATCAACATACCGATATAGTTACCTGATAGCCCCGCAGTGTTAGTTTGCGGAGATCTATCAATAGTCAGCTTAGAAAGTTCGAAAGGGGTTTTACGTGTTATCGGCATTTTATTCTCCTACAAAGTTTGTAAAAGAATAAGAAAAAGTGGAGTCAGACAACAGTGCCAAAAGTCATTGTTATCAGAAAGGTATAAATAATAAAAGTGTAAATAGGATCAAAACGTTATTCATCTATCAATAACGAATGACTGACTTAAGATTAACCGCGTGAGTTAATGTGTGGTGAATCTTGCCCAAGACAATAATAATTCGCGAAAGTCTTCTAGACCACAACTTGCTGACTCTTGATCGTCAAAGTCTATATCATCTGCACTGAGTGCTTCAGGTAAAGCTTCAACACCATTTAAGCTCGCGTTAGCGGCAATAGAAACATCTTTTTCAATAATCCTAACCGTATACTCACTACCAACTATTTCATGCTCTTGTGCGCTTGAGTGCTCAGCGTTATCAATAACATTTAATAATGCGGTTAATTTTTGAGGATCATTGCCAACTTCTACCTCTAACCATGGTCCAAAAACTTCATGCTCAAAAGAGAATTTTGCTTTCGCATAGCGTGTGGTGGGGTCATTTATAAATTCGTATTCCATAGAATAACTCGGAAAGTGTTCGATACCTCTATTATAGAATATTTATTGCATAAGGGGGAGTTAACATTTCTTGCTCACGCCCCCCTTTATAAAACGCTGTTAGCGATAACCTATAGCGGAATTTTTTTATCTGCAAAGGCCTTGGCCATAGCAAATCGCTTGCTTGAGCGCTCACCTAGTTTTACAAGCATCAGATAACAAAACGGCACCAAAAACAAACTGGTAAATGTTGAAAATAACAAACCACCAATAATCGCTACTGCCATCGGGTAAGCTTGGCTGTCACTCGATGCAAAAGCTAAGGGCACCATACCAATAACGGTGGTCGCTACCGTCATAAAAATGGGTCTTATACGGCTGACACAAGCTTCGATAATAGGCGTCATTATATTTTCTGTTTCTATCTTCAACTTGTTAATTTGATCTATGAGCACAATACCGTTATTCACCACGATCCCCATTAAAATTAACATACCTATCATGCCTGTTTCGCCTAAACCCATCCCTAAAATAGCAAAAGTCCAGTACACACCAATAAACGCTAAACCAATAGAAGACAAGATAGCAATTGGCATGAGTAGCGATTCAAAAAGCGCTGCCATCACAATAAAAATAAGGGCTAACGCAAGAAACATATTCATCATCATGTCTTTTGCAGCTTTTTCATCTTTCGCAAATTGGCGGCCTAAGTTCCAATCATACCCTGAAGGAAAAACAATATTGTCCATTACTTCTTTAACTTTCGTCGAGGCTTCAACACGGCTTAAATCAGCTAAATTGATAGAAATACCCAAAGTAGTTCTTCGGTCTGAACGTGTAATTTGTTGCATTATCGGTTGCGTATCAAAAACAACTAATTGCTGCAGGGTAATGACCCTCCCTTTACTCTCGTAAATAGGTAGCTCTTTGATACGCTCAAGCGGGACGGCTTGTTCGGCGTGATAGACTAAGCGAATATCAATTTCACCTAATTTGGCATCACGAAATGAACGCAGGTTAGTACCACGAAGTGCACTAGAAATACGGCTAGCAATATCTTGTGTGTTTAAACCTAAACGCGACACCTTCTCGCGATCGATACGTAGCACTAACTCTCTATTTTTATCTTCGTTGTCTATACCCACTTCAGCAAAACCTTCAACATTGCTTAACTGACTAATCACCGATTCACTCATTTCGATTAAACGTTTAGTCGAACTACCGTTTAACGTAAGTTTGACTAAATCTTGTTTTTGATCTGACCAGTCAAATGACGGTTGAGCGATAGCTGTATCAGGAAAGCCTTTTTTTATTTCTGCTTTCAAATCGTAAAGTGTTTTTGAATAGCCATCATTAAGTTTTATCCGAGACATGGCAAAATCCGACCAAATTCGGCTGTTCACTTGTTTAAATTCGAAGGCTTGTTGATTCTCGTATAGGTACTTTTCCATCTCATCAACTAATTTACTGACATCAGCTAATTGTTGTTGCCCTTGAATATGATAAACAATATTAATTTCTTTGACCGTTGTACCCTGCTCGCCATTAACATTGACCATTTGCTTGGTCAGTACACCGCTAATACAGAGTAATAAAATGCAAACGCCGGTTATTTTAGGGTGAGTAAGTACTCTTTTTAAATTGGGGCGATACCAACGGTCTAACTTCCCTTGGGTCACCACTGACGATAAAGCTTTTTTGTCGACACGGCTTAGCATTAATGGGATAGCGGTTTTTGAAATAATTAACGACGCCAATAAAGGTAAACAAATCGCCACCGCTATTTGCTCAACTAAGATGGTAATAAAGTTTTTTTCACCCATCAGCAAAGGCATAAAAACAATAGTCGTGGTGAGTGTGCCACTGATAATGGCAATACTCACGTTATCAACACCTTTTAGAATTTTTTCTATCGACGTTAATGCTTTGTCTTGTTGTTGAAGAATGCTTTCACAAATAACGACCGAATTATCGATTAATAAACCAACCGCAATAAAAAGCCCTGCCAGCGACAGCATATTTAGGGTGTAGCCCATAAAATACATGCCTGCTAAAGCAAAACTTAACGAAATAGGTACGGAAGCAACAACAACAAAGGTAATATGGCTATTACGTAAAAATATAAATAAAACAATAAAAGACAAGACAATACCTAACGCGCCCGCCTTTAATAAATCACCTAATGACTCTTGAATTTCTTCACCACTATTATCTTTGATACCAATGGTAATCGCTTTAAAGTCATCATCTTGGCGAAGTTCTTCAATTAAAGCGACAATACCATTAGTGACATCAACAACATTTGAATCAGACTCTTTAAACACTTCTAAACCAACTGATTTTTTTCTATCTGTTCTTATTTCACTATTTTTTGGCGGAGAGACTAAGCTCACCGTAGCCACTTCACTTAACCTGACACCAGCTTTTACTGGAAAGTTTTTGATGTCAGCTAAACTGTGATATTCACCATCTGGTGACACTCTGAACTTTCGACCACCATTAAGAATTGAACCTGATTTAACTAAAAAATTACTATCGCGTAAGTCTTGCAATAACTTGGCTTGATCAACGCGGTTCATTGCCAGTTTAATGCTGTCGAGGTGGATTTCTATATGGGGCTGCACAACGCCACGCATTTCAACCTTACCGACCCCTTGAAGACGCTCAAGTGGATTTTTCAGTTTCTTATCAATGAAGTCATAAGCGCTAGAAAGATTTTTATCTCCTGATAATACTAAGCTTATTACTGGTAAGTCTTCGGTGGAAAACTTTTGCACCATAACTCTCTGAACATCATCAGGTAAAAGATGGCGCACCATATCAACTTTTTCACGTACCTCTAATATTTTACTATCGAGGTCAGTGCCAAGATCCATCATGACCCGAATTGAAACACTGTCCGCTCGACTGGTAGAACGTATTTCTGTGATCCCCCCCAAGGTAGAAACGGCTTCTTCTATAGGCCGGGTAATTAAACGTTCCACTTCTTCAGGTGTTGCGCCGTTATACGGAACATTAATGAAGGCCATAGGAATATTCAGTGAAGGCCAGCTTTCTTGTGGCAATAATTTACTCGCAATAAGCCCAGTAACAAAAAGCGACAACATCAACATTGCCGTAGTAACGGGTCGCCTTATTGCTAAAGCAGTTAACCAAACAGTTGCGGGTAGGTCGAAAATACTTTGCTTACCTGTTTTCTTTTTAGACGTTAAATTTGTCATCTTACGCCTCGGCTATATTATTAGACGATGTACTATTAGCTTGCTGGCTTTCAAAGCCATCTTTATCAAGATCATCGCTTTCGACAATATAGGTTTTTCGGTCAAACAAGCTATACAAAACAGGAATTAAAAGTAACGTTAGCATTGTTGCAACCAGTAAACCGCTCATTACCGTAATGGCAAGAGGCGCTCTTAATTCAGAACCTTCTCCGCTGCTAAATGCCAATGGTGCTAAACCTAAAATAGTGGTTAACGATGTCATAATAATTGGGCGAAAACGTGAACGACTCGCGTCCATAATCGCGGCGATCTTATCCACACCTTTATGGCGTAGTTGATTAATTCGGTCCACTAAGACAATCGCATTATTCACCACAATACCCGTTAGCATGATAATACCAATGAGTACGATAACGCTGATATTAGTCCCAGTAACATATAAGCCTAGTACCGAACCTAGCACGGCTAATGGAATAGAGAATAAAATAATAAACGGATTTAATAACGATTCGAACTGTGAAGCCATCACTAAATAGACTAAAAACACCGCTAACGCTAACGCCATCATTAATGAAGAAAAAGAGCTTTCCATTTCTTCATTTTGCCCTGCCACTCTTGATTTAATATTAAAGGGTAAATAGAGCTCTTTAACCAATTCTTCTACTTTAGCTGCTGCTTCAGACAAATCACCATAAGCGAGTGAAGCTGAAATAATAGCAACACGGCTTTGATCAATTCGGTTAATCTCATTCGGACCAATACTTTCTGTAATATCGGCTACCGCAGCCAATGGTAAAGATTTTGCTTGCTGCGAATTAACCGTTAATTGACGAATAGCTTGTGCTGAATTTCTTGAGTTTTCATCAGCGCGCACTAGAATATCGACCTGTCTGTCTTGTAAGTTATATTTACTCGCGACGGAGCCTGCAATTTTAGTCACTAACTGATCGGCTATATCCGACGCTTTTAGCTCTAAACTTGCTAAGCGTTCGTTGTCAAAGCTAATTTTTAATTCAGGTTGACCCGCACGCAAACTATTGTTTAAGTCAATAAACTGGTTATCCATCGACATATTTTGTATAAGCTGGTCGCTGTATTTTTTAAGAGCAACAAGGTCATAACCTGACAAAATTATTTGCAGTGGACGCTCCGTCGTAAACATTTCTGTTTGTGCTATTTCAGCATTTACATCTGCCATTTGGGCAACTTTAGCGCGGACCACAGCTTTGACTGATTCAAGATCGTCACTGCTGTAAAGTGCCACTAAAAGTTGTCCCCAGTTTTCGCCACCTTTACTGGCTGAACTCATCATTAAGCTTCCACTCCCCGCTAATGAGTAGCTGTGTTTTACCCGTTCATCTTTAGCAATAGTGGCCGCAAGGTCTTTTAACCGCATATCGGTGATATTAATGGGCGTGCCTTGTGGCAGAGTTAACTCAATGGTAAATTCTGACTTTGCCACTTCAGGCACTAATTCAACAGCAATTTTGGGTAATAAGCTCATTACTGCAATCGCAAAGAACAAACTAAGACCGACTAAAACCGCTCTGTTTTTTAAAGCCAATTTCAATAAACGACTGTAAGCGGAGGCGAGTTTTTCAAAATAAAAACTAAAAACGCTATGCGCGGGTTTAAAAATAAAACTAAGCACTTTAGTGATTAAATTAGTAATAAGTAACAATACCTTGGTGAAAAACAAAGGTAAGTAATTAAAAATCAATAGGAAGGGAAATCCCAAAATATGAAGCATAACTTTAACGGTTTTCTTTCTTTTAGTCAGTGGCGTTTTAGCTATTTCTTTGACTAATGAGTTATCGTTATTCTCATTTTCTGGTGTCTGTTTATGTTGACTAAATTGGCGTGATGCCAGCATTGGAATTAACGTTAAGGCAACAACCAAAGAAGCAAGCAAAGCAAAAGTAACGGTCATCGCTTGGTCACTGAATAACTGCCCGGCAAAACCGGTTACAAAAGCTAAAGGAAAAAACACCGCTAACGTGGTTAATGTCGAGGCAATAACGGCACCCGACACCTCATCGGTACCCTTAATTGCCGCATCAATAATACTCGCGCCTTTTTCGCGGTATCGAGCAATGTTTTCAAGCACAACAATCGCATTATCAACCAATAAGCCAACCGCTAAGGCAATACCTCCTAATGACATAATATTAAGACTAATATCATTAGCAAACATTAAATTAAAGGTAGCAATAATTGAAATAGGGATCGCTAACGAGATAATAATCGTGTTGAAAAAATTACCCAAGAATAAATATAAAATCAGCATGGCAAGTAATCCACCAATAAGCGCCGCACTTTTAACTTCGTCTACCGCATTGACAATAAATTCAGATTGGTCATAAATAACGGTAAAAGTGAGCTCTTCAGGTAAGGTCTCTTCAAGCTTGGCTAATTTGGCATTCACCGCTTTTGCCACGGTGACCGTATTAGCATCGCCCTCTTTATAGATTGCCAGTTCAATCGCTTCATTGTTATTGATACGGGTAATATCGGTACGTTCTTTTTCACCATCAATCACTTGAGCAATATCTTTAAGGTAAATGGTTTTGCCATCAGCTTGTTTAACAATCATATTGCCGAGTTGTTCTAGTGAAACAAATTGATTAACGGTACGTACTAAATACTCTTGCTGACCGTCGTAAACACGACCCGCCGACATGTTAATATTTTCACTTTGAATACGTGAAACAATACTTTGTGCCGTTATACCTCGGCGTGCTGCTTTTTCTTGATCAAAAACAACTTGTATTTCTTGCTGTAAACCGCCGCCTAGTTGAACAGCGGCAACGCCTGAAATAGTTTCAAGCTGCCGTTTTATTTCTTGTTCTGCAAAGGTACGTATCTTTTTTAATGCGCGAGGATGGGTATTTTCAGTTGACAGTCCTAAACGGATAATAGGGTCAAGAGCGGGATTAAAACGCAGAATAATGGGTTTATTAACATCTTTAGGCAGGGCAATAATATCAAGTTTTTCACGGACATTTTGCGTGGCAAAATTCATTGCTACGCCCCATTCAAACTCAATAACCACATCAGACTGTCCAGCTTTTGAGATGGAATGTACTTTACGTATGCCTTTAACAACACCGACAGATTCTTCTATAGGTTTGCTGATCAGTTGCTCTATTTCAGCAGGAGCGGCACCAGCATTATCCGTTCTTACGGTTAACGTCGGATAAGATAGGTCGGGCAACAATGAAACAGAAAGGCGTGAAAAACCCACCAGTCCAAATAACATTACAGCGAGTGTAAACATCGCTACCGTGACCGGGCGTTTAACCACCGTACTAACAATACTCATAAATAATAATTCCTTTAAATTTAACGATTAGGTAAAAACAAGTTCAAATCTTATTTGTCTTGCGCTGCTTGATTATCAGCATTTACCTTAACGGTCTTATTATCAGTACTTAGTTCAGCGTTCTGCTCCATCGTCTCTGCTTGACCTATTATTTTTACAGCACTATCAACTTTCAATCCTTGTTGACCAACAATAACGATAGGCTCGTCAGTGTTTAATGGCGTTAGTATTTCAACAAAACCATCTTGTTCAAAACCAGTAGCAACCATGATTTTCTTAGCTTTATTGTCTTGAATCACGAATAAACTCGTTTCTGTGTCAGTAACCAGTAAGGCTCTTTGTGGCACTATTTGCGCATTGTCATGCACATCAAGTGTTAATGACACTTTTGCAAACATACCCGGCTTTAAAACGTGATCATCATTGTTAACTTTTAAGGTTACTTTAAAAGTACCTGACTCCGTATCAATAATAGGAGAAATCAGACCAACGGTTGCAGGCACTGCTTTTGCATTCGCGGGAAAGTTTAAATAAGCCTGCTGTCCCACATGAACATTATTCATTTCTGATTCAGGTAAATAAACAACACCTTGTAAGGTATCGAGTGCCACAATAGTAAACATTTCACTGCCAGCATTAGCGGTCATGTTTCCTTCTTTCACCATTCTTGATGCGATAACACCGGTTATTGGCGCTCTAACTTTCGAGTCACGTACTTGTATTGCCGCAACTTTTTGTTGGTTTTTTCTCGTTTTCACTAAAAACTCGAGTTTTTCTAAGTCTTTAGCTGATATTAACTGTTTGCCGTCGATGGGTTTACTACGATTAAATTCAGCAGAAGCTGAATCAACATCGATAGAGGTACGTTCAAGCTCTAACAAATAATTTTCTGAATCAATTTCAGCTAACACTTGTCCTTTAGTAACGGACATTCCCTCTTCAACTAATATTTTATTAATCATTCCTGTGACTTTATTGGTCACTTTACTTTCAGCTTTTGCTTCAAGTACCGCTGTAGTTCGATAAGTATTAGTAATGGTTCTATTCTCAACGAATGTTGTTTCGACTGGCACCTTATAAACTTTTTTTTCTTTCTCTTCGACGCTTTCTTCATTACAAGCGCTTAAAGCCGTCACAAAAAATAATGACAATAATAATGAAGTAGTTAGTGTATTAAGGCGCATATCTGTCCGTTGATTTTATAATTATAATTAAGGTTATTTTATCCGGATAGACAAGTAAGATACAAATAGCTTTTGAAGGTTATTAAACATTCAATTGTAACGAGTTATGATTATTAGTGATTAGAGAAAGTATCTTGGCAATATATATTGAATATTTAGCACCGTAAGTAAGGTTTATGACTCTCTGTTACTCTAACCTAGAAGACACTGATACGTTAAACAGATGAAAAGAATAAGTAACACAAGGCGAACACAGCGATTAAAAAATAAAAATGTATATCGACCTTTCAAGTAAATAAAGTCATGTTAATATCCACCAGTTAATGCATTATGATGAAAGAATAAAATTCTTCCATCTTTACCAAGGTTGTTGAATGTACTTGATTAAATCTTTGTCTTTAGCCATTTTTACCTCAATATTTTTTGTGTCAGTGGTTGCTGCTAACGACAAAGGCGAGTCGCCTGTTCGGGGCTTAACAGGTTTTGAAAATATAAATGAAAGCCAGCCACTATGGGAATTTGGTGTGGGTGGTGGCGCTATCGACGTTGCTAATTATCCGGCATCTAGCGAGCGAAATTTCATTGCATTAGCAGCACCCTATGTTATTTATAGAGGTGATGTCTTTCGTGTTGGCGGAGAAAATGGCATGCGAGCGGTTGTCGTTGAAACAACCGACTTTGAACTCGACTTATCTTTTGGTGGTGCATTTTCTGCTGACAGTGAAGACAATACTTCACGGGCTGGCATGCCTGAATTAGATTTTCTTTTTGAAATCGGGCCACAATTAATTTACAGAGTTAAAGACTTTACCTTCGAGCAAAGTGGTGATGCAAGGTTAAAAGTTCGCTTGCAAGCCAGGGCGGTATTTTCTACTGATTTTAATCGTATAGACGACCGTGGTTTTGTTATCGAACCGACACTTTCATATCAACAACGCGGGGTTATTTTTAAAGAGACAGGATTAAAAGTAGGACTCAGTTTTACTTTCGCTACCGAAGCGTTACAAGATTATTTTTATCAGGTAGATCCAGAATTCGCCAATAATAATCGCAGACCGTATGACGCTAAAGGTGGCTATTTAGGCGCCGAATTTTCACTCGGTCTTTCATTTCCTATTCGCAAGAATATCCGAGGTTTTTTAGCAGGCTCAGCACAACTTCACCAAGGTGCAGCGAACCAAGAAAGTCCTCTTTATGAAAAAGATGTCACTTATAGTTTTGGTTTGGGCTTTGTTTGGCGCTTGTACGAAAGCGACGCAAAAGCAAGCTGGTAGGAAATTGAACGCAAAGATTATATCAAATTTTTATAGGCACTTTAGACGCTAGACTATTAGAGCTTTATTCGGCTCTTAAATATAAAAAAGCACCAATTAATTTAATTGATGCTTTTTTATTATTCAAAGATAAATAACTCTATCTTGCGACTTTACTTCTTCGCCTTTTATCTATTTACTTTGCAACACCTGCTTTAGTTGCAATCACGCCTGGGTCTTTAGCATCAACATTATGTCGTTTGTGGTATTTTCCAACTGGCATACTATTGACTATGCGTTGATTAACGACATGGGCAATTGGCACATAATCAACTAGAGCAGTAGTGAGTGCTGTAGCAATCATATCTGCAATTATATTACCCGAGTTTCCTGAAGTATTATGAACAACAACATCATCATATTGCCATAATTTTTCACTTGAACTTGTTGATTTCAATTCAAATTTAGCACCAACAGTGACATTACCACCGGTGACATAATAATTAGTGTCCCAACTATTTAAAGTAACAAATAAAACGGCATCTGCATCGAACATTTCTTTGAATTTGATCAAAGGTATCCGACTAACTTGTTCACCGTCTGTAATACCCTCTCGATGTAAAAACTGCTCTATAAATGGAATAGAAAAAACATAATAGCCTGATTCAGCAAGAGGCATTGCAATTGTTGTAGAGTACAGGGCTGCGGCATCAGCAGCCGTTGTTAGATTAATAGCAGGTACTACAAGTATTGAAGCTGGTTTTTCACCATACATCTTAGGAAAAGCTTCACCTTTGGTAACTTGAACAGTTTGACAACCCGACAACACAAGTAAAAACAATATTGCAGCAATATTTTTATACATTAGTTAACCTCCATTTCTTTTAATGCTAAAGCAACATACTTTTCCGACTCTGGAAATAGTAACTTTTCTTGGTTAAAGTATTTGGATGCTCCATCATTATCACCTTCTTTAACAAGTAACATAGCAAGTTCAAAGTTAATGCCAGGGGGGATCATTTTCTTTTTACTTTTAGCTAGGTTGATAATACTGATCAATTCAGCTTTATGTTCTAATTTTGACTCATTAGTTGGCTCTTTTGTATAGGAATACAAGGTATCTGAATAATCACCCCAATGGTAAATCGTTGTGTTAGCACAACCCGTGATAAAAAGAATTAAAACGCTTATCAATAGATGTTTACTATTCATGGAACGACTACCTCAAAGGTATTGGAATTTGATACATAAATAACACGATTAACAATTACAGTACCTGCACGACTGATTGTTATAGTATGTTTACCTGTTGATATAGGAAAACGAGTAACTTCCTTTCCATTTAATGTGAATGTTTCAATTGATATTTTGGAAATATCAATTGGAGTCCCTTTATCTAGTATTAATTGAGTATTTAAGAAATTCCCTTCAAGTTGAAGAAATGCTGAATCATTCACTTGATTCGTTGACTCAAAATGACTGCTACAACCTACAATTAACATTGAAAAAACAAATGTAAATATTATTTTTGACACGACGATATCCTTATAATTCTCTAATCACATAGTCTGTAAGCTTACTCTCATCAATACTTCCAGAAACTATCTCTGTAATACTAAGTGAATTAAGACCTTTACCAATGAAATTTAATACTTTAATTTTCGCCACTTTTTTACCTGGAAGCTCAATGAAGTGTCCCGTTTGAGGGTTCTTTACCTTTTTACCTTTTTGTAAAACCTGAAACATATCACTAAGCTTTATTCCTTGTTCTTCACCGCCAGACATAAATAATTGATTATCCACATTACTAAGGAAATATGCCTGCCAAGGTGAGTCTAATAAATTTTCCATTACATTAGATACTAACTTAGATATAGCCGCCGAAAGTGCTTTATCATCTAGAGAAGTATTGTATCCAGCGCGTTCTCCTACGCCTAAGACATGGTTTGCTTCAGACAAAGCTTCACCCGTAGCCTCTTCAGAATAAAGAACTTGGGAAGTTTTTGTATTCACTAATCGAATATTGACTGTGACATTAGCTTTTTGAATTTTATTTCGAGAAAAGACACCAACTTCACTGGTAGTTGAACGTCCGTATTCAGATACTGAACCGATGATCATATAATCTGCGGCGACAGTATTTGATTCATCACCATTGAGATTATTCTCATTATCTAAGGCAGCTAAATCAGAGCGTTCAAGCATTAAAAACTTGCCACTTTCAGTTAAACGAGCGGATAGAATATCCGATGCTTGTTTTCCTATTCTATTGTTATTTTTATCAACAAAAAAACTATTTCCACGTTTTGTTTCATCACTAAAACGACTTATTGCAACAACTCGTTTAAGCGACTTTTCAGGAGCTTGAGCAATGACTTTACTTATTTGTGAAGGTGGATTTAGAGGTTTATTTATTGTACTTCTCGTTGAAGAGGTACATGCAGATATTGCAACACAAGAAAATGCTAAAATTATATTTCTATAATTCAATGGTATAGTCCTTTATATGAATTTAATTTTAGTAATAATGCCCTGAAATCATTAGAAATTCAATATATAAATATTAGTTTACATTATTATTGTTAACACAAAAAAAATCACTAATTTACAAAGTGCCACTTTACTTTACAAATAAGTAACAATTGACAGAATTGCTTATTTATCCCTAATACACTATCTATAGTATCGTTTCAAAGGTCTTAAACACTTAGCCATAAAAAACCATCAAGAAGATGAACTTACCTTTTTATCTATGGTCTATTTAGCTGAGTCACAAGTCGTCAACTTGAATGTTTAATAATAAGTTTTTTATTAAAATCAATACCGTAAACATATATATAATAAGGGTATTTACAAGGAGTTTTACAATACAAGGTTATAAATTTGCCATTTTTCTCTCTATTATTTTCCATATCCTTGTTGTTTTACTGTTAAGTCATACGAAAGACAAACCGATCGATAATTTTACCAAAATACCAAAAAAAGTACCTATTAATAGTTTTATCTATTATAAACCGATTGAAAATAAGCAAGAAAAAGTAATTCCCGTTGATAGTGAACAGAAAAAATTAGCACAAAAAAAGACAGAAATTAAACCATCAAGTCCTTTAAAAAAAGCGATAACTGCTCCGCTAAAAAAACAACAGCCTGATGAGGTAAAACACCGCACAACTTCCCAAAACTTATCTCGCCTTAAAGATAAAATTAATCAGCAAATCATCGACCAAGCCATGCAAAACTTCGTTAAATCTAATACAGGCACGTTAATGCATGGTACACCGAGTTATGTTCCGCACTCTTTTGTGGAGGATACACAAAAGAAGATAATTGGCTCAACAGCTAGTCAGGTAGGGAATGGCTTTAGTATCACAAAAGATGATAAGGGTACCTGTACGTTAACTGAAGATTTATCGGTTATCGGCCTTCAAGGTAAAACAACATCGCGGTTTAACTGTGGTTTATCAAAAGATGAGAAGAATTTTAAAAGTCATATGAAAAATGTCCTTAAAAAGTTAGGCCATTAATAACAGATTAACCAACCGTAGCAGCTAAAAAACATCGATAAATGACCATGCCCAATCTATGCTCAGGCTATAATATGAGCAATTATGAGTATATCGTAAAGTAAACCTTTCGACTAAAGGGTGAAATTCACCTCACTTTTACAATATTATCAACACACAATAATACCAACATAACCACTACAACTAGACTTTCCATTAGTTATCACTGTGGTGAATAATACTTATTTAATCAAATGATTCGTAGTAGCTCAAAAATCAGGTAAACTATAAGCAAAATTTTTACTTGCTAATGATGACAATGTTATTAGCACATTAGAACTAGAGAGAGTTTTAAATGAGTCTATATTTAGCGTACATTAAAGAAATTGAAAATCGTAAGAATGAGCTAGGATTAGCGCCTCTACCCATTGATTCTGCCGATCTATTATCAGAAATCATTGCTCAAATTAAAGATTCTGGAAGTGAGCATCGCGAAGATTCCCTTAACTTTTTCATTTATAACACTTTACCGGGCACAACGAGTGCTGCAGGTGTAAAAGCTGTATTTTTAAAAGAAATTATTCTAGCTCAGTCAGTTGTCGCAGAAATCACCCCGACGTTTGCTTTTGAATTGTTATCTCATATGAAAGGGGGCCCTTCAATTGAGGTACTTCTTGATTTAGCATTATCTGATGACGCAGCAGTAGCAAAACCAGCGGCAGAAGTTTTAAAAACTCAAGTGTTTTTATATGACGCGGATACAGTCCGTCTTGAAGCTGCATTTAAAGCAGGCAACGCACTTGCGAAAGATATTTTAGAAAGCTACGCCCAAGCTGAATTCTTCACTAAGTTACCTGAAGTTGAAGCAAAAGTTGAAGTAGTCACTTATATTGCTGGTGAAGGTGATATCTCAACTGATTTATTATCTCCGGGTCATCAAGCTCATTCTCGTGCTGACCGTGAATTACATGGCCAATGCATGAGCACACCAGAAGCTCAAGCAGAAATACTCGCATTACAAGTTAAGCATCCTAATGCGAAAGTGATGTTAATTGCTGAAAAAGGCACTATGGGTGTTGGTTCATCTCGTATGTCGGGTGTTAACAACGTTGCACTGTTGGCAGGCAAAAAAGCAAGCCCATACGTACCGTTTATTAACATTGCACCGGTAGTTGCGGGTACTAATGGTATTTCTCCAATCTTTTTAACAACCGTTGATGTAACTGGCGGTATTGGCCTTGACCTTAAAAACTGGGTGAAGAAAGTAGATGCAAGTGGCAAAGCCGTTGTTGATGCAAATGGTGATACAGTTTTAGAGGAAGCTTATTCTGTAGCGACGGGTACCGTATTAACTATTGATACCAAAGCGAAGAAATTATATAACGGTGATAAAGAACTTGCGGATATATCTTCCGCCTTTACACCACAGAAAGTAGAGTTCATGAAAGCAGGCGGTTCTTACGCGGTAACATTTGGTAAGAAATTACAAACGTTCGCTGCACAAGCACTTGGCATAGCAACCCCCCCTGTATATGCAACTTCAAAAGAAATTTCACATGAAGGTCAAGGTTTAACAGCTGTTGAAAAAATCTTTAATAACAATGCTGTTGGTGTAACATCGAACACACCATTACATGCAGGCTCAGATGTTCGCGTTAAAGTGAACATTGTTGGCTCTCAAGACACGACAGGTCCTATGACATGTCAAGAACTTGAAGCCATGGCAGCATCGACTATTTCTCCACTAGTAGACGGTGCATACCAATCAGGTTGTCACACAGCGTCCGTTTGGGATAGCAAAGCTAAAGCTAACATTCCTAAGCTCATGGCATTCATGAACAAGTTTGGTCTTATTACTGCACGTGATCCGAAAGGCGTTTACCATGCAATGACTGATGTTATTCATAAAGTACTAAACGATATCACAGTAGACGATCGCGCCATCATCATTGGTGGTGACTCACATACTCGTATGTCTAAAGGTGTCGCCTTTGGAGCTGACTCGGGTACAGTAGCAATCGCACTAGCCACCGGTGAATCGGCTATGCCGATCCCTGAGTCTGTAAAAGTTACTTTTAAAGGTAACATGCAAGGCCACATGGATTTCCGTGATGTAGTTCATGCGACTCAAGCCCAAATGCTTAAGCAATTTGGTGGGGAAAATGTCTTCCAAGGTCGTATCATTGAAGTACATATTGGTACTTTACTCGCTGACCAAGCATTTACCTTTACTGATTGGTCTGCAGAAATGAAGGCAAAAGCCTCAATTTGTATTTCTGAAGATGAAACGTTAATTAAATCACTTGAGCTTGCCAAGAGCCGTATCCAAATAATGATCAACAAGGGTATGGAAAACGAAGCGAAAACACTTAACGGTTTACTCGCATTAGCTGACAAACGCATCGAAGGCATTAAATCAGGTGAAACTCCTGCATTAGCACCAGATGATAACGCTACTTACTACGCAGAAGTGGTGATTGATTTAGATATTATCGACCAGCCAATGATTGCTGATCCAGATGTAAACAACGACGATGCTTCTAAACGTTACACCCATGATGTTATTCGCCCTGTTTCATACTACGCTGATAAATCAGTCGATTTAGGTTTTGTTGGTTCTTGTATGGTTCACAAAGGTGATATGCAAATCATCGCTCAAATGTTCCGTAATATGGAAGCGCAAGGTAACAAGATAGAATTTAAAGCACCATTAGTTGTTGCACCACCAACATACAACATTGTTGATGAACTTAAAGCTGAAGGTGACTGGGATATTTTACAAAAATATTCTGGTTTCGAATTTGACGATGCTGTACCTAAAAATGCTGCACGTACTAAGTACGAAAACATCATGTACCTTGAGCGCCCAGGCTGTAACTTATGTATGGGTAACCAAGAAAAAGCTGAACCCGGTGATACGGTTATTGCTACGTCAACGCGTTTGTTCCAAGGTCGCGTCGTAGCAGATACTGCAGAGAAGAAAGGTGAATCACTTCTTGGCTCTACACCGTTAGTTGTTCTTTCAACGATGCTTGGTCGTTTCCCTTCAATCGAAGAGTACAAGTCAGCAGTAGAGGGTATCGATTTAACTCGATTCGCTCCTCCTACGCATGAGATGACGACTAAGTACACTGCACCAGCAGTACCGATTACAGTAATGTAATTACTTATATAGAGTCCTTAATGAGGGACTCTATTTTAAATAGACTTAGAAGTATCAGGGTTATTTATTTTGGTTGAGTGAGGTAAACTTACTACCAACTAAAATAAGTAATCCTTTTTTATTTTAATCTTCTCATTATTAAAAATAGCCTAGCAATGCAAGGATTATACTCACTTAACTGGGTCGTAATTAAAGGAGTATTTGGGAGGAGTTTACATTGACCAAAATGCCTCTACTGACTAGCGCATTCAATATTAGCGGATAACGAAGGCATAATTAAATTTGGAAACGATTTTCTGTCGTCAAACTTTTCAATACCTTTTAACACTTCAATAGTAAAACCATAAGTACCGCAAATCTCATAAGATTGTCTTATCATAAAGGTAGCAAGTTTATCAAAATGGGTGTCCGACTTTGGGTTAACCTCTAAGTGATATTTATTTTCAGCCAGTTTTGTTTGCTTAAACTGAATATTGTGATCAAAATCCCATTGTGAAGCACCATTCTTAGTGGCTATATTGCTACAAGCAGATAGAGTAAAACAGGTAATAGCTAAAGTAAATAAACGCATAATAAGTCCTTTTCAAATAATAATTTATATTATAAAAACCAGCATAAATATTAGTTCAACGTTTAATAATTAAAGAATAATGACATATATACTATATCTGATAAATTATCCGATGTTGTGATTTTTAATATTAATTCCCTAACATAACCCACTTTCTACATATTACATTATTGATTTTAATGAAAATAAACAGCAATTATTTTAAATTATTGTTAAGTGGTGAATTAATTATTTCATTTTTTATAAATCAATATATTACTGGCTTAATACTATTTTCATAATGTCACCTTGTGGTATGGGACTAGTGGTAAACAACGCTTTCATGCCATCCGTATTAAAATCTGTTATACGAGACCAATTAGGCAAGGTCATTAATAAGGTACTTCCACTATTTTTAGTGTTACCTATCTCATTATTAGTTAGAGGGTATTTATGTATTTTCCTAATGGGACCATCGCTTTGTGCTGTCATAATAGACTGCTTAACAACTTTGAGTTGACCGGGTTTTAAGTTGATTAAGTTTTCTATTGAATTATTAAACGGTGTTATTTCTTTAGTAATTAAATTCAATTTAATTACGCCACCAAATTCGTAATCAACTAATGTTAATGATTCACTATCCAAACTTTGTTGGGCAAAAAGCCCCGCTTTTTTTTGTATTAATTTTGGTTGTAACGTTTCTCGATCATATTCGTAAATATTTACTTGCCCTTTATGTTCACTAATGTACAAGCTTTCATCATTTTTGCTCCAAGCTAAAGGATATTTCATACTCGGAATGCTGGTTTTGCTGATTATCTCACCACTGGTGACAGAGATTATCGCCAATGTTAATTCCTCTTTTTGATAGATTACTGCCAAATAATCCTCCGCTTGCGACAAAATAGGCCTATGGATAAATGAGGCTTCGATTTTACTGACTTGTTTAGCGTGTTCCTTATTTACATCATATGCCCAAAGCTCATGGTAACCCGTACGATTAGAAACAAAATATATAGTGCTATTGTCTTTTGAAAAAATACTGAAGTATTCATTAGCATTGCTATTGAGTTTTGATAACTGATCAATTGTTTGTGTGTTGATATTGGCTATTTTTTGATTTAAAGGTGCAGAATAAGTGGCGTAATATATCTGATCATCTTTCATAAGTGCTCGGACAATATTTTGCCCTCCGGTACTTGGTAATATACTGGTAATTGAGCCATCATTTAAGTCTACACGCCAAATCCCTTTTGTAGTATATAGCTCACCTGAGATCAGTAAATATTTGTCTTCAATTAGTGACATGTGGGCAACTGATGTAAATCTTTTAGTGATAGTTTTATAACGATTCTTCTTTAAGTTCAACGCAACTATTTGTGTTACTTTATCACTATAATCAAAAAAGTAGATCGTTTTACCGTCTAAAGCATATAGTGGATTGTCAATTTCCGTGGGTAAATTTAGCTGAGAATCATGCAGATAGGTTACCTTACCATTAATCAGATTTAGTGACTTTAGTTCATTTAATCTATTATGCCGGTAATGATCATTTTCAAGAAAAGTCAGCTCATTTGGTGTAACTGAATTCATTGCTATACTATCGATATAGTATGTTGACTCATAAATAATTTCAGATTTCTGTTGTAATTTATGACGAATTATTTGATATTTTTCTGCTTTTTTACGTATATATATAAGCGTGTTTTCATCTAACCATAACGGTGAGTATTCTACCCAATGATCATTAGTGAATTGCTTCAATTGATTTGTTTTTAATGTTTTTAAGTAGAGGTCGACACGTTCTTCGGTAGAATGAACATATACCATTTTGTTGTGATCTTTGTAGAAAGAAAAGTCGCCTTCGACACCGGTATTGTGTGTTATTGGTAAAATACTTTCAATAATGAGCTTTTGTTGATTATTTTTTAATAATACATACTCAGTAAACCAAGTGATTGTCAGTGCCACAATTCCCAGCAAGCAACTGGCAAGTAACCACTTTTTATTTAAATTAAGTACATTATTTTTTTGAGAGTTTGGTGTTATTACTTCGGGTACAAGACTAGCGTTTTTTTTGGCTTCAATAATTTTCACTTCAGCGATAAATCTATAGCCTTTTTTAGGAATAGTTTCAATATATTGAGGATTTTTAGCATCGTCACCTAATGCATTACGTAATGAATAAATAAGTTGTGAGATACCTTCCTCACCAACTACTACGTTCGGCCAAATGGCTGTAAATATTTGTTTTCTGGTTACTACCTCCTCCTTACTACTTGTTAACAAAACTAACAAAGACATTACTTTTGCTTCTATACGTTTTTCTCTACCATTTTTTATCAATAAATTGGCTTGTGGATTAACAACATAATTTGAGAATGTAAATCCTTTATGCTCAAAACTAATTAACAAAGCCTTATCCTTTTGTTTTTAATGTAAATAATAAAATAATTATTTCTTTATAATTTTTATATTCCACTATTTCGTAATTTATCACAATATTCGAACGTTTTAAATCTAGTTCCAATTTATTCTATTTTTAAAATAAAACCATAATAAAAATCGTTGTTAAATAATTGATAATAAGGGAAAAGAAATGAGAAAATTGAGCTTTTGGGTTACTTTAATTACTGTATTAAGCCTTTCTGCATGTGGAGGGGATACTGGAGCAGACGGAGCGACTGGACAAGCAGGGGCAACAGGAGAAATAGGACAAAGAGGAGAAACTGGACAAGCAGGTGCAACGGGTGCTGCTGGAACAACAGCATGTGACAATGTTGGCTGTGAATTTGTTAATAAACTTATTGTAAAACAAATTTATAATGATGTTATCAATGGTAATAATATAGGATCAGTGGACTTTATATTCCATGAAGTGGTTCGTCAGGAGAGTATCGATTTTTATTCTACATTAATAACATCTAATCCTGAACACGTTGCTACTGTTAAGCATATCGTCGCTGATGGCGATTACGTAGCTGTGCATTGGCACTATTCCAATATGCCCGAAGACGAATTTACTGGAAATGCTAAAATTGACTTATATAAGTTAACAGAAGGTCAAATCACTGAGCATAAGGATTTCTCCATGACATATACAGCAAATACTAAAAGTGGAAATTCAGTGTTTAGTGATTTATATGACTATGAAACAACGTTCTCAAATAATGATACCGCCATTGAAGAAGCAAACAAGACTATGGTTGCTGATTTTTATGTCAATGCTTTTAATACTCAAAATGTAACGTTAATCGATGAGCTGGTTGATGAGAATTACTTACAACACAATCCATTTGTTCCTGATGGTCGTAGTGGATTGAGAGGTTATGTATCTAGTGGTTCAGCACCATCAAATATAGCCATTTTTGTTACCCTAGCTGAAGATGATTTGGTCTGGACATTTAGATCTGACGCACAAGTAGTTGATTTATGGAGAGTTGACAACAACATTAATAAAATTGTTGAGCACTGGGATGTATTTTAATAGCTAGCTTCCTATATGATGTATAAGTAACAGAATTTACAAACGATATCTATCTGTAAAGTATATCAAACAAGTATCAATTTTAGATATTAATGCACACTGTTACTATTCGTTCTGTGAGTTCAATAACTAAGCTGTATTACTGAGTTATTAAAGGTATATATCCAGTAACTCAGTACTTTAACATTCACACCTGGGATCTTTGGCAGATGAAAGGGCTTAAGAAATAATCTTCAAGCCCTTTGTTTATAACCATAACTGAGAGTTATCGAACTGCCTAAATTTATCGTTTCTAATGCATGTGTTTTCTTTAATATTGATGATTTTTTCGTGTTTTATCCTGAGATGCTAACAATAGTGTAAATATGATGATTAACTTTTTTAGCAATCACTATTGTCGCTAGACTTTTTGCTGCAATGCTACTTCATCTTTTATAATCAATCACGCTGGCGGACTAGAAGTAACATATAAACATGATGGTTTTAATTACTTAATTTAAGTATCTATTTTTCCTGAGTAAAAAAACCCCGTTAAAGCATATTTATACCCATTAATTGATATATATTTTCTGAGCAAAAAAAACCAGCAATCGTGTGCTGGCTTTGAATATTTACTATTTCATCAAAAAAGCGACTTGAGTTTTTAAATTACTTCTTTTTCTTTACTGCTTTTGCATTAGGCAAATCAGTAATTGAACCTTCAAAAATCTCAGCCGCTAAACCAATGGATTCGTTCAAGGTTGGGTGAGCATGAATCGTTAAACCAATATCTTCAGCATCTGCGCCCATTTCAACGGCTAAACAAATTTCACCCAGCATTTCGCCAGCATTGATACCAACAATAGCACCACCAAGAATACGACCGGTTTCTTTTTCAAAGATTAACTTAGTTTTACCTTCAGTACGGCCAGAGGCGATAGCACGACCAGAGGCCGCCCAAGGGAAGTTAGCCACTTCAATGTTTAAACCTTGCTCTTTAGCTTCAGTCTCTGTTACGCCAGTCCAAGCCATTTCAGGATCAGTGTAAGCAACAGAAGGGATACAACGTGGTTCAAAGGTATGTTTCTTACCTGAGATAACTTCTGCTGCACAATGCGCTTCATGAACCGCTTTATGTGCAAGCATAGGTTGACCAACAACATCACCAATCGCAAAAATATGTGGAACGTTAGTACGTAGTTCATTCGTTACATTGATAAAACCACGTTCATCAACGTTAACACCTGCTTTGTCAGCAGCAACTAAATGACCATTTGGCTTACGGCCAACAGCCACTAAAATTTTGTCGTAACGTACAGGTTCTGCTGGTGCTTTTTTACCTTCAAAAGTCACATACAAACCGTCAACTTTAGCTTCAACTGCAACCACTTTAGTAGATAACATAATGTTGAAGTTTTTCTTGTTGAAATTAGTATAAATTTTAACAATGTCTTTATCTGCAGCTGGTACTAATTGATCAGCAAATTCAACCACTGAAACATTAGCGCCTAAAGCTCTGTATACCGTACCCATTTCTAGACCGATGATACCACCACCCAATACTAACATTTCATCAGGAATATCATGAAGTTCTAAGGCGCCTGTTGAATCAATAACGCGTGGATCATCATTTGGAATAAAAGGTAAATCGATAACAGAAGAACCTGCAGCGATAATAGCATTATCAAAAGTAACCGTCGTTTTCTCGCCGTCATTGCCTTCAACTTCAATCGTTTTATCTGAAGTAAACTTGCCGTAACCATAAACTGTAGTCACTTTACGCGCTTTAGACATTCCACCTAAGCCGCCAGTAAGTTGAGAAACTACACTATCTTTCCAGTCACGAATTTTATCTAAATTAATTTCTGGCTTACCAAAGGTAACTCCGTGAGAAGCCATAGCAGCTGCATCATCAATAACTTTAGCAACATGAAGTAATGCTTTTGATGGTATACAACCGACGTTCAAACAAACGCCACCTAATGTTTTGCGGCTTTCAACTAATACTACGTCTAAACCTAAATCTGCTGCACGAAATGCTGCAGAATAACCACCGGGGCCTGAACCTAGTACTACTACTTGAGTTTTAATATCGTTACTCATGTTTACCTCAATTAACTTGTTGTTTTGTCATTTATCGCTTTGCCAATATGGAAAGCCACAAATATAATATTATTTATACTTTACTGGGCGGAATTTTACTTAAACTCCTACCAAAGTACCATCTTTAATCGCGCCTTCTTTGACCAAAGTAGTTAAAATGAGGTGCTTTAGGGCATCCTCATTTTTTACATCATGGTCAATTACCCTATAAATTATAAGATCAATTGGCGAATGTCAGACATTACACTTGCTAAGTGTACCGTAAAGCGCGCTGCTAATGCACCGTCGATAACACGATGGTCGTAAGACATTGACAATGGCAACATAAGTTTAGGCTCAAAGTCTTTACCATTCCACTTAGGTTTCATTTCAGATTTAGAAACACCTAAAATAGCGACCTCTGGTGCATTAACAATTGGTGTAAATGCTGTACCACCAATACCACCAAGGCTAGAAATCGTAAAACAACCACCTTGCATATCAGTTGCTTTCAACTTTCCATCACGTGCTTTCATGCTAATTTCTAAAAGCTCACGAGATAACTGGTGAATCCCTTTTTGATCAACATCACGCACAACGGGAACAACCAAACCGTTTGGCGTATCAACAGCAACACCAATGTGAATATATTTTTTCAAAATCAAGCTTTCACCGTCTTCACTCAAGCTTGAGTTAAACGTTGGGAATTCACGTAAAGCATCTGCCGCCGCTTTTAAAATAAAAACTAAAGGTGTAATTTTAAAACCAAGCTTTTTCTTTTCACAAATTACGTTTTGTTCTTTACGGAACGCTTCAACATTAGTGATATCAGCTTCATCAAATTGAGTAACATGTGGAATAGTGACCCAGTTGCGATGTAAAAAGGGACCTGATATTTTCTGAATACGGGTAAGTGCTTTTGTTTCAATTTCACCAAACTTAGAGAAATCGATTGCCTTAGCACTAACAACTTGTAAACCACCTTCGCCAGCAGCAACTGAGCTACCCGCATTAGCTTTTGGACGAGAAAGTTCATATTTCACGTAAGACTGTACGTCTTCTTTTAAAATACGGCCTTTCCTGCCCATTCCTTTAACTGACGTTAAATCAACACCAAATTCACGCGCAATACGACGAATTGATGGCGAAGTATAAATACTTCCCGAAGAAACCATTTTACCCGCTTGCGGGTGATGTGGCACTGGTGCAGCTTTTACTGCCGCTACCGCTGGCGCAGGTTTAGCTTTTGGCGCTTCAACCTCTTTTTCAGGTGCTGGCGCTGGTGCTTCAATAGGCGATCCGCTTGATGTTTCAAGCTTAATGACAATAGAGCCCTGCTTTACTTTTCCGCCCACACTCACAAATACTTCTTTAACCGTACCCGCATGTGATGATGGAACATCCATAGTCGCTTTATCTGTCTCTAAGGTGATCAAGCCATCTTCAATTTCAATCACATCACCGACATTAACTAAGACGTCAATCACTTCTACTTCACCGTCTTCACCGATATCTGGCACAGTAATTTCAATGATTTCGCTTTCTGTAGAAACAGAGTCAACAGGCGGTTCAGTCGCTTTTCCTGGTGCTGGAGTTTCTTTCGCTTCTTCGGCAACTGGAGTTGCTTCTTGAGCTTCTTCCACAACTGGCGCTTCTTCAGAAGTTGCTGATGATGATGTCATTTCAGCAATAACGTCACCTTCTTTGATTTTGTCACCAACGTTGACCAATAATGCCGATAACTTACCTGAAAATGGTGCAGGAATGTCCATTGAGGCTTTATCGGTTTCAACGGTAATAATCCCTTCATCTGCTTCTACGTCGTCACCAACAGCAAAACAAATTTCAATAATTTCAACTTCATCGCCACCAACATCAGGGACTAGAATTTTTTGACTATCTGACATAATAACTCTCCGTTCCTGTTTATGCGTAAAGTGGGTTAAGTTTTTCAGTGTCGATATCAAAACGTTTAATCGCTTCGCTAACCACTGAACGTTCAACATCACCACGATTAGCTAATTCAAATAACGCCGCAACAACGACATAAGCTGCATTTACTTCAAAGTGCGTACGTAAATTTGCACGACTATCACTACGACCAAAGCCATCAGTACCTAAACAACGGTATTCGGTGTCTATGTAGGCACGTACTTGTTCTGAGTAGTTTTTAATATAGTCAGTTGCGGCAACAGCCGGACCATTTTCTTTAGTAATAACGTTAGAAATGTACGCTTGTTTTTGTTTACTCTCTGGGTGAAGCATATTCCAACGCGCGACATCTTGTCCGTCTCGGGCTAATTCATTGAATGAAGTTACCGAGTAAACATCACTTGAAACGCCGTAGTCAGCACTTAAGATTTGCGCCGCTTCACGTACTTTTTCCAAAATTGTGCCTGAGCCCATCAACTGAACATTCACTTTAGCTTTTTTCGCCACTTTCTTTGCAGGAACAGTTTCAAGCTTGTAAATACCTTTAATAATTTGCTCTTCTACATCTTTACTGTCAGGCATTGCCGGATGTTTGTAGTTTTCATTCATTAACGTCATGTAAAAGAAAATATTTTCATTTTCTTCGTACATGCGACGTAAACCTTCACGCACAATAACCGATATTTCATAACCGTATGTTGGATCGTAAGTAACACAGTTCGGAATTAAACCCGCTTGCACATGTGAATGGCCATCTTGATGTTGTAAACCTTCTCCGTTCAAGGTTGTACGACCGGCAGTAGCACCTAATAAGAACCCTTTAGCTTGGCTATCGCCAGCAGCCCAAGCTAAATCGCCTACGCGCTGGAAACCGAACATTGAATAGTAAATGTAAAATGGGATAGTCGTCGCATTACAAGTTGAGTAAGACGTACCTGCAGCTACCCAAGACGCCATAGCACCTAATTCATTAATACCTTCTTGTAGAACCTGACCTTTTTTATCTTCGCGATAATAAGCAACTTGGTCAGCATCTTGTGGAACGTATTTTTGTCCTTCATTAGCATAAATGCCAACTTGGCGGAATAAACCTTCCATACCAAAAGTACGTGCTTCATCAGGGATAATAGGCACAATACGTTTCCCTATTTTTTTATCTTTTAATAACGCATTTAATACACGAACAAAAGTCATTGTTGAAGAGACTTCGCGATCACCTGAGCCTTTCAATATTGCGTCAAAGACTTTAAGAGGTGGAATTTCTAACGTTTCATCTGCTTGCACACGACGAGCAGGTAAAGACCCACCTAACGCTTCACGACGCGCTTTCATGTACTTAAACTCTTCGCTTTCTTCAGGGAATCGATAGAAAGGTAAATCAGCAATTTCATCATCACTAATGGGCATATTGAAACGATCACGGTAAAGCTTAATAGATTCAACATCCATTTTCTTCACGTTATGAGCAACATTTAATGCTTCGCCTGAAGCACCTAAACCAAAACCTTTCACTGTTTTCGCTAGAATGACGGTTGGACGACCTTTAGTTTCTATCGCTTTTTTATAAGCCGCATAAACTTTAACCGGGTCGTGCCCACCTCGGTTTAAACGATAAATATCTTCATCAGACATATTGGCAACCAATGCCGCTGTTTCAGGGTACTTATTGAAGAAGTTTTCCCGCGTATATTTACCCCCCTTGGCTTTACAGTTTTGGTATTCACCATCAACGGTTTCTTCCATAAGTTGTAAAAGTTTACCTGAAGTATCACGAGCAATAAGGGCATCCCAGTATGAACCCCAAATAACTTTAACAACTTCCCAGCCAGCGCCACGAAAGGTCCCTTCAAGTTCTTGAATAATTTTGCCATTACCACGAACTGGGCCATCTAAGCGTTGCAAGTTACAGTTAACAACAAAGGTTAAGTTATCTAAATCTTCACGCGAAGCTAAACCAATAGCCCCTAATGATTCAGGCTCATCTGTTTCACCATCGCCTAAGTAACAATAGACACGTTGTCCTGAACAGTCTTTAATACCACGATCGGTTAAATATTTAAGGAAACGTGCAGTATAAATGGCTTGTAATGGACCTAAGCCCATTGAAACAGTAGGAAATTGCCAAAAGTCTTTCATCAAATGAGGATGAGGATAAGAAGATAACCCTTTACCATCACATTCTTGACGGAAGTTATTCATTTGAGATTCAGTTAAACGACCTTCCATAAACGCACGGGCATAAATACCTGGAGAGATATGTCCTTGTGCGAAAATAAAATCGCCACCATCTTTTTCAGAAGCAGCTCTGAAGAAGTGATTAAAACCCACATCATAAAGCATCGCAGAAGAGGCGAAACTGCCAATGTGTCCGCCAAGATCTAAATCTTTTCTAGATGCACGTAAAACTAATACTAAAGCGTTCCAACGGATAGCAGCACGAATACGCGCTTCAATGGTTTGATCGCCGGGCATATTTGGCTCTTGTCCCGGAGGAATAGTGTTTACATAAGCCGTTTTTGCTTCGAAAGGTAAATGTGTACCACTGCGACGAGCGCGGTCAATAAGTTTTTCTAAAATGAAATGTGCGCGATCCGGACCTTCATTTTCCAGAATAGAATCCATAGATTCCAACCACTCTTGGGTTTCCAATGAATCTAAATCAATCTTCGGGAGCTCAGACATAATTACTTAGTCTCCAATAGTTAGTGTAAAGTTAAATTTCTGTGTTTAAAGATAGTCAACTTTTGCATATTTACATGCTTTGATTACCGTTAAACGATTATTGTCTAAATTTTATTTTGCAACATGATTTCAACGTAATAGCCGTTAATATTCACTACGTTGCATTCTGCGCATTGATCTTTCCATGCGGCTATTCTCTTGTGACATTTTTAGCAGTACCTCTTCTATAAAAGCGAGGTGACGATGACTTGCCCCCCAAGCTTTTTGTGGTTGCCCGCTAATAATGGCGTCTAACAAACGTTTTCTAAATTCAGCCATTTGCGCAAATATATCAGGGCGCTTGGCTAAAACTGTTAAATTTTGTTCTATGTTGTCAATCAACAAACTCGACATACTGCGTGCTAAATGCAACGTTACTGCATTGTGTGACGCTGCACAGATAGCGAGATAAAAATCAAAAACCGCTTCCGCTTCTAAACGTACATCGTTTTCTAGTTGAGCATTTCCAATACCATCATGTTTTTTTTGTATCGCTGCAAAATCACTCTCAGTACCACGCATCGCTGCATAATATGAAGACATACCCTCAATACCATGACGAAACTCTAATAGATCAAATTGTGACTCTTTACTTTGCGACATAAGTTCAAATAACGGATCAGATAATCCTGACAAAATCTGGTCGCTGACAAATGTTCCACCACCTTGGCGACGATTCACTAAACCTTTCGCTTCTAGCTTTTGAATCGCTTCACGCAATGACGGTCGAGAAACATCAAATTGCTTCGCTAATTCTCGCTCAGGTGGTAATTTTTCACCTGCTTGCAAACTACCTTCAAGGATCAAAGCCTCTAATTGTCGTAATATTACATCTGACAACTTTGCTTGTTTAACTGGTTTTTGAATACCTGACAATGTCATAACTAGCAGCTCAGCCTATAGTTTTATTGGCTCAAAGAAGGTTAATTTAAAAAAAGTACGTAAACTCATTCTAAAAATCATTCAAAAACCAATAGGTAAATTGGTCTTACCAATCATAAAATTGATGTAAAAATAGCAAAAAAAACAGATTTTGTAAAGAGAAGATAGTTCAGCTGAGCCGAGATTCCAAGTACTATTTTAGAGCTCAAGCTTCAAACATTCGTTTGAATTAAGAGTAATATAGTTTATCAATCATTGAAATTGGCATCTTGTTTACAATGAGAATATTATTGATGTCCATCTTTGATGGGGAGTTATCTTGTACCACCAAACTGCTGATAGTTATGCTGTAAGGGTTTATTTTCAACGGCTTTGACCTTTAAACGCGGCTCAACACAGTCAATATTATTTTATTGAATATTAAATGTATACTGATATTTTACTTCGACTTCAAAGAATGAGCAGAGAATAATAGAGAATGAATAGATAAAAACATACTATATATCAATAACCTAATACACATTACAATCCGTAACCTTAGTTAAATAGCAACTAATAGTTACTCACTAGCACGCCTAACTCTGGCCACCAACGTTGTTGCTCAATGGCGTGCTCACGAAGTAGATTAAGTGCATCTTGTATTAACCAGTGACCATTTTTCATTATGGCATCTGGATTTTTAAGAATACTAAGGTCTTTTGTCGGCTCGTTCTTTGTTAGGATCAAATTTGCCTTAAAACCAACTATAAGATAATTTGACCGCTTTAATAAGAGAATAACAGTAAGTTTTTTCTTGCACTCGTCAATATCCACTTTTAATCACTATGAAATAATGATAACTATCAACTATACTCAAAGGCAGCATCCGAAAACCTTATATGATGGAGCTAACTAATATTATTCTGCTTTTTGACAAAAAAAATCAAAGTACCTCTACTGCAAAAGCTAAAGTATTTAACTATGCGTTAGCTTCTTGTTTGAGTGCTATCAAAAGTATCGCTTTACTCCTTATCTTGCTGATTTATTGCAGCATTAACTCTATTGCACAAGCTAAAGTAAAAGCACAAGACGAAAAGTTAGTTGTTAGTTATTACGCTAATGGTCAAGAATTTTCCATTTTTGGTAAAAAAACATCGCAAGGCTATCGCTTTAATGGGCACGCTAAAAAAATCATTCATTTAGCGACTTTAAATTGGCCTCCTTACATTGGTGAGACACTTTGTAATAAGGGTTGGGTATTTCAATTTACTGTCGCACTACTCGCCAGTAAAGGCTACCAGGTCAATATTAATTTTTATCCATGGGCAAGAGCAGTAAAACTAGTAGAGCAAGGAAGAATTGATGTACTTTTTCCTGAATACTTTATTGAAGAAACCGCGCCTTCTGATCATTACCCCCAAAAAACTCGCCGAGAATTACTCAGCTTATCTAATAAATTTCCCGGTGGCGGTTTAGCGTTATTACAGCGTAAAGGCAGTGATTTTAATTTAGATAAAGGCTTGTCGGTACTTAAAGGTAGAATAATCGGTGTTGTGCGTGGCTATCAAAATACCCCTGAGTTTGATGGTATGATGGATGCCAAAGTATTTTCGGTGGTTGAAGCTGTTGATGAATGGCAACTTATTGAGTTATTAACCTCAAAGCGTGTCGAGTTTATTGTTGGCGATCCTAAAGTGTTTACCTTTACGATTAATAATTCTCCATTAACGCCAAAGCAGAAGCAGCGATTACTCAACAAAATTGAATCAGTGAAACCCAGCCTAGATTATAAGCCTTTATATTTTGCTGTGAGTAAAAAGTCACCACAAGCAAAGCAGGTAATGAAAGATATTAATATTGCTATTGCACAGTTTAAAAAAAGTGGGGAAACAGAACGGTTAATCCAGCTTGACGGGCAATGCCCTGATGTCACGCTCCCCCTTTCTCTTTAATAATACTCTCCCGGCTCTTTAGCCATTTAATAAAAAGAGATAAGCTACTGATTAAATAGCTTTATAGAAAGCCACCAAAGCATAAACTAACCATTAATGGTTAAAATATTGTTGAACCATCTTCAGATTACGGTCGTTTACGTAAATAAAATTACTCATATCGCAAACTCGATGAGGGTTTCACACTGGCGGTTCTTAATGCTATCGCAGCCACAGTAAACCAAGTAACTAGACCTACAACTATCGCTGCTGCAATGTAAATAATAAAACTCTGATTTATCCGCTCATTAAAATTATTCAACCAGTTATTTATAAAGTAATAAGACACTGGAAAAGCAATCAATAAACTCAAACCAATCAGCACAATAGATTCTCCGGTTAATAATGTCATTAAAGAAAGTCTCGATGCTCCTAAGACTTTACGAATAGCAATTTCTTGACCGCGCTGTTGGGCACTAAATGATGCTAAACCAAACATACCAACACAGGTTAGAAACACAGCCAAGGCAGAAAATATTGCCACCATATCGACCAACTGATTATCAGTTTGATAAAGCTGTTGATAATTATGCTCCACTAACTCAATTTCTACCGCATTTAACTTTAAACGTTGCTCAACGAGATTAATAATATCTTTTTGAATTTTATACGAATGCTGGTCGTTCACTTCAATAACGACTGAACCGGTGCTCGGGATAGTTAAACCACAAACAAATAATACCGGATAAGCGATATTTCGAGCTGAGCCAATCTTGACATCTTTGACAACACCCACGATTTTTCCTTGAAGATTTTGATGTCCACCTGCACCAAAGTGCCAGATTTGACCAATAGCTTGTTCAGCAGTTTTATACCCTGCCGCCATTAACACTGATTCTGGAATAATAATGGCAACGGTTTTTTGTTGTTCATTAAACCAGTCTGATTGATATTGAGCTGAGAAGTCACGACCCGCAATCAGTTGTAGACCTAAAGCCTGTACGACATTAAAACCCACTCCACCCAAGCCCATACCTTGGCTAAAGTCATTTACACCTGGTATTGATGATACAAATGCACCGGCATTGGTCGACTTTGTTAAATCAAAATCAATAGGTGTCGAAGAAATAACACCGTCAATAGTAGATAACGCTTGATAAAATGACTGATTTTTTTTTGGAAAAAGCAAATCAGCAGGCACATCAAGAACTCGAAGACGTTGGTTTTTCTCATAATTCACTTCTAGATTTTGTAAGTGATGTAATTGAAAATATAGACTAGCCGCGGCAATGATCAAACTCACCGATAACGCAGCTTGTAAAATCATTAATGACTTTCTCACTAATATAGCGGTTTTTCCTCGTCCAAAATCACCACTGAGCACTCGATGAAGACTAAAAGAAGAAATAAATACCGCGGGATATAAGCCTGAAGCGATCCCAATAGCCACCGTAGTAACAATAATTTCAAACAGATATTGTGACCAATTTCCAATCACAAGTTCGCGGCCGACCAACTGGTTGAAAGCGGGCAATAACAATTCAACTAGCCCACAAGCGAATAAAGCTGAAATAAGTGCAATAGCAACAGACTCAGTTAAAAACTGCACAATAAGTTGCAACTTACTGGCGCCAAGGACTTTACGAACCCCGACTTCTTTTGCCCTAACACCAGCCTGAGCAATACTCATGTTAATATAGTTAAAGCTTGAGATCAGTAATAATAAAAGGCTCAACGCGATACTGATCAACACCGTTTTTTCTGACCCCCCTATTTTCATATCAACCGTAAAGTTAGGAGCAAGATGAATATCTAGCAGCGGTTGTAAATCAAAGCGAAGTTCATTACTTTCATCTTGCCAAATGCGATTGAATATTTCAGTGGTCTGCGTGGCTATATTGTCAACATCAGCATCCGGTGACAACTTCAAGTATGTGTATGATATTTTACCTCTAATATGCATAAAGGCTTTTGCTGAAACAATTGAACTCATTGCATAATGACTATTATCATTAAAATCTGCAAATACCGCGCTCACTTCCATAGTCTGGTTGTTTTCAAGCAACAAAAATGTTTTACCGACGGCATTTTCACTACCAAATAAACGCAGCGCTTCAGAAGACGATAAGGCAATCTTATTGGGCTGACTTAAAACCGTTGCCAAATCGCCTTGCAATACATCGATAGCAATGAAATCTGTTAAGTTTTCCGGGGCAGCAATAATTTTTTCTAACTTGAAATTGTCAGCACCTATGCTCACTTTTCCTGTCCATAAAAATTTACCGTTAATCAAGTTTAAAACGTCTTCAACACCAGACACTTTGGTTAAAAATTGATAGCCATGAGGTGATGTCATCGGATATTCATTGCCACTGAGTTTTTGATGCATAACCACACGATAAGTCCGACTAGCGTCAGGTTGAAAATTGTCGTAAGAATTTTCATTTAGGGTAAAAAGCGTGATCATCAATGCCGCAGCTAAGCCAATAGATAAACCAATAACCGTTAAAACAAGGTTCATCTTATGACGTACTAACGATCGAAAGGCACTAACAATATAATTGCTAAAAAGAGAACTACTGAATAAATGTTTAAGCATATTGGACCTCACGCGCGGTATCACTGGCTTGATCAACGATAATTTGACCATCAAAAAGGCGGATTACTCGACTGGCATATTTAGCATCATGCTCAGAGTGAGTAACCATAATAACGGTAGTGCCATCAGCGTTTAACTCTCTCAGCATCGCCATAACTTCCTCGCCATTTTTTGAGTCAAGATTACCGGTCGGTTCATCGGCTAGAATTATTTTTGGCTTGATAACTAAGGCTCTAGCAACCGCAACTCTTTGCTGTTGTCCGCCAGAGAGCTGTTGGGGCAAATGATCTGCACGATGTTCAATAGCCACTTTTTTCAAAATGTCGCTGACACGTTTTTTACGCTCAGCTTTAGATATTTTCAAATATTGCAAGGGTAATTCGACGTTTTCAAAAACGGTTAAACTGTCAATTAAATTAAAACTTTGGAAAACAAAACCAATTGATGAACTTCTTAACTTAGAGAGTTTACGTTCACCATATTTAGCAATATTTTGCTCAGCAAAGTAATAATCACCACTGTTTGGCGAGTCCAACATACCTAACATTGAGAGCAAAGTTGATTTCCCACAACCAGAAGGACCCATAATAGCTAAAAAGTCCCCTTGTTCTACGGTTAAATTAATTTTATTAAGAGCTGTTGTTTCAATGTCTTGTGTACGAAAAACTTGTGATGCGTTAATCAATTTTATCATGATTTCTGTCCTGTAATTTTAATAGTATCGGCTTGATTAAAAGCGTTATAATTTGACGTGATCACTCTTTCACCAGCAACTAACCCTTCAAGAATTTGAAAATAATGTAGATTTTTTTTACCTAATTTAATTAAACGCCGCTGTGCTGTGCTGCCATCGTCACTTAGCACAAAGGCCCAGTTGCCACCGGTACTGTTAACAAAAGCACCACGTTTAACTAATAAAGAGTTTTTTATGTCCTTGCTCAGCATTAGATCAAGCTCAAGGCCTTGGCCGCGCTTAATATGCTCGATATTAGCGGGTAAGTTAAACTCAATTCTAAATTGTGCTTGTTTCACACGGCTATCTATTTTTGTCACTTTTATATTATGGCTTTCACCATTTATGAATAACTGCGCATTCATCGCTAAGGTAATTTGGTTCAAGTAATATTCATCAACATTTACCCTCAGTTTAAATTGCTTTGGAATATCAATTTGTCCCAATCGAGCCCCTCGGCTTTTAGACTCGCCCAACTCAACATTCAATTCACTTAAATATCCTGACACCGGAGCTTTTATCAGTAAGTTATCTAAGTTTCTACGAGCAAAGATCAGATTTTTTTGAAGCATTTTTGCACTTTCTTCAAGCTGTTCAACTTGCACTTGACGTATTTCTTCTTCTTGTTGCTGTCGTTGACTCGTTAACCTTTGGCGTTGTTGGTAGTAAAGTAAATCTAACTCAAGACTTTCAAGTTTATCTTTAGCCAAAACGCCCTGCTCGACCAAGGGTTCGAACTGTTTAATTTTACGGTTAAGATGTGATATTTTCAGCTCAATTTCAAGTAAGTCTCGACGTAAATTAAGTCGATTAGTTGTCATGGCCATTTGGGTATTACGTAAAAAATTTAACTGCTCGGTAACTTGTGCTTCTCGGCTCATTACATCTAACTGCAGTGAAACATTCGACAAACGCACTAAGGCCTGGCCTTTAACAACATACTGTCCTTGCTCAACCAATTTTTCTTCAATGCGGCCACCCGCTATAGCATCAAGGTAAATGGTTGATTGGGGACTAATACTGCCTCTTAACCTGAGTTTGTCGGCGAAATCACCCGAAAAGACTTTTGCTGAAGTTAGTGTATTTACCGAGACATGCTGAACCTTACCATCGACACTTTTTGCGTTTATTATCCAAGTGAAAACTACAAGTATCGAAGCAATAAGCAACATCACGCTAATTTTGGCAAACTTGTTATATTTGAGCTGTTGAATCTGTTGGTCCATGTTGCCATCCTATTATCATAAATATTTCACGGTGAATGTTTATACCTAAACTATTTGAAGATGCTGGTTTGGGTATATATCATTCACGAAAGTAACACTATGACTACAAGTCTCGTGCCACAATTAATAAATATAAATATCAACTACTTACTAAATAAATCATATAAGATCGTTAATAAGCGTCCACGAGTAGAACAACTAGCTGTCCATTTATGGACAGTTTTACTTTTCATTATTAGGGGAGTCAGGTAGGGTAATTGCAGCCTAACCACGTTAGTTTTTTAAACAAACGCCTATTTAACGGAATGAAACCTCATGAAACAGTCTGGACGTGTTTTAGTTGTAGATGATAATCTCGACATTTTAACCTCCGCTCGCTTATTACTTAAAAAGCACTATAGCCTAGTAAAAACAGCTGATGATCCGCACCAAATTGAGGAACTCCTTGGCCAATTTGATTTTGATGTCATTGTCCTCGATATGAATTTTACCCAAGATGCGTTGAGTGGTCAGGAAGGCTTTCACTGGTTAAAAACCATATTATTGATCAATCCAAGTATTGTGGTGATCATGATGACCGCCTATGGTGATATCAAGCTTGCTGTTGATGCTATTAAAGCAGGCGCTTCCGATTTTATTACTAAACCTTGGCAAAATGATCAGCTACTTGCCGCTATGGCTTCGGCATTTCAACATTCACAAACAAAGAAAAAAGTTGATCAGCTAACCAGACAAACACAAGGGTTAAGTCAGGTAATGAACGGCGAAAGCCAGCCTTTTATCGGCCAAAGCGCAATAATGCAACAAGTCTTTAGTACCATCGACAAAGCCGCTAAAACTGATGCAAATATTCTCATCACTGGTGAGAGTGGTACCGGTAAAGAATTAGTCGCTAGAGCTGTTCATCAGGCGAGTTTGCGAGCCAATAAAACCTTTATTAATGTTGATATGGGCGCAATTACCGAGACATTATTTGAAAGTGAGCTTTTTGGTCATAAAAAAGGCGCGTTCACTGATGCAAAGTCTGATCGCATTGGTCGCTTTGAACTCGCCCGAGGCGGCAGTATATTTCTTGATGAACTCGCTAATTTACCGTTAAATCAACAAGCAAAATTATTAACCACGCTACAAAACAGAGAAATAACCCCGGTTGGTGGCGTTAAATCCATTGCTATTGATATTAGGTTAATCAGTGCCACCAACGATAATCTTTTAGAGGCTGTCGATAACGGCCGCTTTAGACAAGACTTACTTTACCGAGTCAATACCATTGAGATACGTTTGCCGCCATTGCGCGAACGTAAAGAAGACATTCCCTTGTTAATTAGTTATTACCTCAAGCATTTTTGCCATAAATACAACCGAGCGTTAGTGATTAACGCCTCCGACATTCAAAGACTGAGTCGTTATTCTTGGCCAGGTAATGTCAGGGAATTATGTCATGCCATTGAACGGGCGGTCATTTTAACGGATGGTAAAAGTCTTGATATCAGCTCTATTATTAACACCAAGCAAACTCCAAAAATAGCTAATGATAAGCCAGAAATATTCAATTTAGAGCAAGTAGAACAACTCACCATTGCCAATGCTTTAAGTCATTTTAAAGGCAATGTTAGCCAGGCGGCGAAAGCGTTAGGGCTAACGCGTGGTGCGCTATATCGTAGGTTAGACAAGTATGAGCTTTAATAACGAACGATTAAAACAAGTTAGCTGGTTGGTCATATTTTCGCTATTGCTGCTCAGTAGTCAATTTATGTATCAACAATATGGACTGTCTGCTGTGGTGGTCATTTTACTGATAACCACTTTATTTGCCGCGATAAAAGTATTGGTTTTTCATCAACAGAGCAAAAATCAAATAATAAAAGTGATTAACGCGCTGGCAAATAATGATCCGAGCTTAGGGTTAACGCAATCAGACCCCTTATCCGAAAAACTCACTCAACTGCGGGATCAAATACAACATAGCCGCCTTGAAGCTGAAGTTCAGGCGCAATATTTACAAGCTCTGTTAATTCATCTCGACATCTCTATTTTAGTGGTTGATGACAATGACAATATCTTGCATAAGAATCCCGCCAGTGAACGATTACTTGGCCACTTAACTAAGAGTATTCGCCCATTGGCCAAGTTGGGAGAGTTAATTAGCCAAACGCATACCAGTGCGCGAGTTACACTTTCGTGGCAACATGGTGAGCACTCAGACACTCTTTCTGTTCATATTAGTTGCTGTGAAATTCAAGGAAAATCATTAAAAGTTGTCAGTATTCAATCTATCTATCAGGCGTTAATTGCCAAAGAACAACAAGCTTATAAACAGTTAACCAGAGTGTTAACACATGAAGTCGCCAATTCAATTACGCCACTCGCGTCATTAGCCCAAACCGCTGTTGATTTATTGCCTGATGAACTTGTATTCATCGACAGCGAAGACAAAGAAGACCTCACCGAAGCATTGACCACGCTGGCCAACAGAACTTCGCACCTGAGTGCTTTTATCAAAAGTTTTCATAAAATGGCTTCTTTACCAAAACCAATCTTAGCTGAGCTTAATTTAGCCGAATTAGTGGCAAGCGTATTAAGTTTATTTAAGGGAGAAATGCAAAAACAAAATATCAAGCTGAACTTGTCAATTCAGTCAAGTGCTTTGCTAATGGCAGATAGCGCTCAACTAGAGCAAGCACTCATAAATATTATCAAGAATGCTATTGATGCACTATCAAAGTCTGCGCACAAAGAGATTTCTTTAACGCTTTATCAAACCGATAATAGTACCCGCCAAGAATTATTATTAGATATAGAAGACTCCGGTCCGGGTATTGTAGACCACGTCAAGGAGCAAATTTTTGTGCCGTTTTTTACCACAAAAAATAAAGGGTCAGGCATAGGCTTGAGTTTATCTCGGCAAATAATGGTTCAGCATGGCGGCGATTTAAATTATATTGATAAGCAAAATTGTGGCGCCTGTTTTAGGTTGGCATTCGGACGGTTCTAAGCAGAAATTCCTTCCATAAAAACATTGATAATGCCGATAAGGTTAGGAATATTTAAAGTTGAATGTTGAATGTTGAAATAAGGGGTTATTAAAAATTATTAATTGGGCAAATAATGCGTTATCTGCCCATCTAAATCTTACTATGTCTAACTCGCTATTAATGCATTTGTTCACCATCAGTATTTAACACGATGGGTTCGCCATAACCAAAGTCTTTCATACGAGCTAATTGAGTTTTCGCATCGCCAACGACTAAATAAATCATTGACTGCTCGTCAAAGTATTGATCAATATTTTTATGGATGTTGTCTAATTTCAAGCCCGTCACATAATTTTGCTGCTGGTCAATATAGTTAGCAGCTAAATCAAATTGACTCATAGTAGTTAACATACCCAGTAACTGATCGAGTGTTTCAAACTTACGTGAATTACCTTTAATAATCATATTCTGTGTTACCGCGAGATCTTCTTCTGTAAAACTATTTTTATATTCACTAATCAGCGATTTAAATATTTCCAGAGATTCTAAAGTCACATTAGTTCGCACTTGCGATGACGCTATAAAAGGTGACTGATAACTCGCCCCTCGAATAGAAGAATATGCTCCGTACGTGTAGCCTTTCTGAATACGTAACGTCTGCGCCAATCGACCACTCATACCACCACCTAAACGATTATTAGCCACTTGAATAGGATAGAAGTCTGCATTTTGACCAGAGACAACGGGCTTACCAACCATAATGACTGATTGTTTAGCATCAGCAACATCGATAAAGTAAAACTGGGGTTTGTCACGCTCTGTAATCGTCGGTTGCTTAGGCAATTTAACCTTATCCCCTTGCCAGTTATTCAGTGAGGTTAACGCTTTATTGACTTGGCTTTCGTTAACCGCACCAACGACATGAAAGCTCGCCATTTTTGGTGAGATGTTATGTTGGTAATATTGTTTTGTATCGTTAAGCGTTATATTCCCAACCGTATGCTCAGTACCTCCTATAGGGTTTCCAGCGACATGTTTTTCTGAGTAAAGCAGTTTATTAAAGACATTATTTGCAATAGTGTTCGCATTACCTTTAGCTTGTTTAATACGTGTTAAACGTGTGCTTTTCAAACGAGAAAACTCGCTTTCTTGCCACCTTGGTGTTAGCAACATTTCACTAAGCAAATCGACTGTCGCATCAAAATTCTTAGCTAATGAGCGACCTGAAATAGTAACAAATTCCCTATTACTCGATATACGTAAATTAGCCCCTAATAAACCAATCGCTTCTTCTAACTCTTGCGGTGTTTTAGTGAGTGTTCCTTCGTTCATTAATTGTGCCATTAACCCTGCGGTACCTCGCTTATTATCGAGGTCTAATTGCTGTCCTCCTTGAATCGTTAGGCTGAAGTTAACAATGGGTAGTTCATTTTGTTCGATACCATAGACTTTTAGTCCGTTACTTTGAACGTTTTGCCACACATCTGGCACATTTAGTGTAGGTAATGCGGTTAATGCCGGCTCACTTCTGTCATGAACTGTTGGGGTTACTTCAAACGTTATCGCATCATTTTCAGCGAACTTTTCTTCTTTTCCTTGTTCGATTTTTTCTTCAACCACATCAGCTTTTTTAGAGCCAGACACAATAAGATCAATTTGGTCTTTCGGTACAAAACTGGTGATAATACTGTTTTTATTTTTAATGTACGTTTGAAAAACACGTTTAACATCAGCGATACTTACCGCGGTAATGTTAGCAATATCTGCTTTTATAAATTCAGGTGAACCGGCATATTCATTATATTGACCCAGTTTTTGCGCTTTATCTAAGATGCTTTCAATTTCATAATAAAACGATGTTTCTTGCTCTGCTTTAATCTTAATGAGTTGCTGTAATGTAAAGCCATTTTTTTCAAAAGCGGTCAAGGATTCTTCTATCGCTTGGTAAATAACATCTAACTGAGTACCAACATTACCACGTACCAAAAGGGTAAAAGTACCGGCAATTTCTTCTGAACTATTCCATGCGTAAACACCCGGTGCCAGTTTTTTATCTTCAACAATCGTTTTATATAGCGGTGCTTGTTTACCTGACGATAATATTTCAGCAAGTGCGTCTAACGCGTAAGAGTCTTTATGGTATTGCTCGACGGTTGGAAATGTTACACGTATCTCAGGAAGTTTTGCAAAATTGTCTAAATGATAAAGTTTTTTAGTTTCTTTTAATGTCACCGGTTGTGGAGACATTGCAGCCATTGCTTTACCGGCTTTAATTTCACCAAACCAACGTTTTACTTTCTCTTTCGTTTCTTCAAGTTCAAAATCACCAGCAATAACCATGGTTGCATTTGAAGGCACATAAAATGTTGAATAAAACTCACGAACATCGTCTAAGGTTGCCGCTTGTAAATCGGCTAAATCACCAATAACTGTCCAGTTATAAGGATGTCCTTCTGGGTATAATGCTTTTTTGATGACATGACCGGTATGCCCGTATGGTCGATTATCTACACGTTGACGTTTCTCATTTTTAACGACCTGTTTTTCACGCTCTAACGTACCTTGGTCAACCGTATTGATCATAAAACCTAAACGGTCAGAGTCAATCCACAACAATTTGTCAAACGCGTCTTTTGGCACCACTTCATAGTAAATAGTACCATCGCTCCATGTGCCACCATTTCGACTTCCTCCAAGCTCAGGAATGAGCTTACGATTTGAACCTTTTGGTACATTCTCCGAGTCATTGAACGACATGTGTTCAAAAAAGTGAGCAAAACCAGTTCTTCCTGGCTTTTCACGGTTAGAGCCAACATGCACAATCGTTGATATTGCGACAATAGGATCTGACTTATCTTGATGTAAAATGACTTTCAAGCCATTTTTTAGGGTAAAAGACTCATAGGCTAGGTTTAAATCACTCCCAGTAGATTTTTCAATGCTAGCCGTATTACTGGTATTATTTTTTGCTGAATCAGCCAAACCACAGGCACTCAATACAAGAGTAGCGGTAAGGGTGATAGCGACTGTTTTGTTGCTTTTAATAAAATCAGTTATTTTTCTTATTTTCATTACGCTTTCCTTGGTCTATGACCTTTCGACGAGATAAAGAGAATTATTCATAATAATCATCTTATTAATCTATCTGAAACTAACGTAAAGAGGTACGATTTTTATATAAAAAACGCATTTCACTATTATTGACGGGTCAATAATAGTGAAACTTCAAGTGATACTCGATAAAAGTGGGCTTAGTAGCGTTAATCGACCGCTTTATCAGACCAATCTAAGCGGATGTCCCACCCTTCGACTCGATGTGCTGGTCTTAAAGGGGCAACTGATTCATCTATCGTTTTATGAACATTAATCGCAGGCGTAATATTGACATCGCGTCCGTAAATAAAACTCTGTGTTCTCACAATTTGGGTATACGCTTTATTCATGGCATAAGCACGCAGTTTTGAAGGGGTAATTAACGTATAAACATCAGCTTGCATGACTTTTTCTTTATCAACCGAACCATCTTTTTTATACCACTTGCTTTGCATCTCCATGTTTTCACGGAACTCATTACCACCACCATTGATTTGTAAGTATTGTAAAATCTCACCTTCTTTTTGCCCTATTGATGGCACATCTTTCATGCCTTTCAAATCAATATAACCCCAGCCTGCCCTACCCGTTACTTTACGTGGAAAAGCAAACGTTTGATCAATCGTTGTACCAATAGCAGAATGACACCCCATGCAATAGAAAGTTTCTTCGTAAGACTGAGGCCTTAATTCACCTTTATAATCTTCAATGTAACCTTGAATCAGCCAGCCAAACTTATTATTAAAACCACGGTCTTTAACGCGAATATAACTGGGTAATTGTTCATCAAGTTTCTCTTTACGCTCTCGGCGATAGGCACTGTCTATTTCGGTGTCAGTTAATACCTGTGTTTTGGTCATATAGCGCAATTCTTTCATCCGCTGAGGAATATAAGTTTCGCCTTTTTCGTCTATACCAATATAACGCACCGAATGCATAATTTCGGTATTAACGGGATATTGCTGACGGGGCACTTTAATATGTTGTGCGTCACCAACAAAATACTCTTGAGCCAATAGTAATTCGACCGGTGCGGTAAACTGCCCATCTTTATTTAAATCTTTATTGATATTTGTTTCATCGGCTGGAAAAATATCTATTTCGGCTAATGATTTAATGCTCATTTCAACCAAAGACAGATTGATTAAATAGACATTTTCATTATATTTACCATTGAGTTCCCTAAACTCCTCTGACAAACGAATTAATACGTCATCAGTTGCGCCATTGGTTGGCCAGAACGTCCCTGGAAATGGTTTATAATTAAAGGCAACCCAACCAGTGCCATCTTTTGCTATGCCTTTATCGTTGAAGGCTTCACTTGCTAGATGATAATCCTTTAAGTCTGGGATAAAGCCTTGCCAGCCAGTTTCTTTCAATTTTTTAGGCAACTTACTGTAATTATCTTCATCTATGTATTGTGCTATTTGTTCATCTGATATTTTTTTTATCCAAGGTTCACGGTTAACAAATAGGTTTTTCCAGCTGTTAATTTCACCTTCATCTGAAAAGTTATAAAGCCCTTGGTTAACGCCGTCATTACGTAAATTTGTGCGATAAGGGGTATCTTCAGTCGTGCGGTAAGTTTGATGGCAGGTATAACAAGGATTATTACTTCCTGCTGTTTTGGTATAGCACTGCGAAGGGATAGGCGCTTCTTCATTCAAGCTACCATTCGCTGTAGGTGTAATAATTTGATTTAACGCTACAGATGGCAATAAACCTGCATCCATATCATCGCTTTTTGAAAAACCTGAAAAACCAATAAAGATAAACAGTACAAGTAAACACAACAATAGAACGTAATTTTTCATAAGCCTTTATAACCCATTCATTTATATATTGGGTAAATCATACAAGGCCTTTATTACAGTTATTTGAAGCACGCCTTCATATTTTCTTAACAATAAAGTAAAAAAGAAGTCATTTAACTGTCACACCCCAATATTACTTTAATAGCGTTTTTACACATAACTCTAGGAAAATAAAAATGCTGAATCTAAGAAAAAGAAAAATAGCCACGTTAATAGCAGTGATTCTCGGTTCGTCAATGTTAACGGCATGTGGTGGTGATGACGGTTCAAATGGTTTAAACGGCGCGAATGGTGCAAGTGGACTAGATGGTACAAACGGTACAAATGGCGTCAATGGTAGTGATGGTGCCAATGGTACTGCTGGTACTAACGGTACGAATGGACAAAATATCACCGCTGCAGCTAAGCTAACCCGTTTAGCGACAGTGCCGGTTGGTGCAGAAATTACTGGTATGTTTTTAACCGATAACGATGAGCTTTTTTTTAATGTTCAGCATCCTTCCGATTTGTTAGGTAACGAAACACCAGCAAAAGTAGGCGTAGTGACTGGTTTTGACTGGAGTACGCTTGATCCAATGACTGAGAGTTTATCAGTCCCTTTAACAGACGATGAAAAAATGGCAGTGCGTGTTGTTGCCGGTAGTTACCAAGTTTTGGGGCAAGCAGGTGATACTTTCAATAACCAACTCCCTCATGGTTTAGGGGCTATTACAACTTCTGATAAAACAACTGAAATTAAGCAATCTCAAGATCCTGATTTCAATGCTTTTGTGCCAACTTCTGCTAGTGGCGATACGGGTTTTTTATTCACCGCATGGGAAGACCGTCCGGGTGCAATGAGCCGAATAGAACTCTCTAAAGAAGACAGTGGAACTTGGACAATAGGTGATGCGATTAACGTTGATTTTTCAGCGGTATTAGGCACAATCATTAATTGTTTTGGTACGCTATCACCATGGAATACCCCTTTGACATCAGAAGAAAACTACGAAGCTGAAAATACTGAGCAATGGAATAACACCGCTTACTTAGATGGTTACCCTAGCTACCCTGATGTTAAAAATTTACAAACCTATTTGGCAAGCTCGACATTACCTAACCCATACGATTACGGTTATATTGTTGAAATAACTAACCCAACCTCTACTAGCCCGACACCGGTGAAACATTTTACTTTAGGTCGTGTTGCTCATGAGAACTCTGTGGTAATGCCCGATTGGAAAACAGTTTACACCACTGATGACGGTTCAAATAAAGCCTTTTATAAATTTGTTGCCACTAACGCAGGCGATTTAAGCGCCGGCACTTTATATGCGGCTAAATTAACGCAAGATGCGACAAAGTCACCTGCAAAGGCTGGTTTTGATATTCAATGGATAGAATTAGGCAGCAGCAACAATACCGAAATAAAAACCTGGATAAATTCATACAATGGTATTACGGAAGCTGATTACATTGAAGGTGAAACCAGCTATATACCTCAAACCGAAATCGATGATTGGGCAACTAACGGAACCGGCGATGACCGCTACGCATTTTTAGAAACATTACGTGCAGCTAAAGCCAAAGGCGCAACAACTGAATTTCGTAAAATGGAAGGTGTCGTCATTAATTACGATGGCGTTGCTAGTGGTGCCGTACCTTTCATGTATGTTGCGATGTCTGAAGTAGGTAAAGGTATGGTTGATGAAATTGGTGATATTCAGCTTGATTCATCGGCCTATTGTGGCGCGGTATATCGTTTTGGCGTACAAACAGACTTCAACGTTAATCGCATGGAACCGGTAGTTGTTGGTGGAGCTTATAATTCAGACGGCGACGCTAATGGCAACAAGTGTGATGTTAATGGTATATCAAACCCTGATAATTTAGCCGTGATGGACGATGGTCGTGTTTTAATTGGTGAAGACACCAGTAAGCATGTTAATAACGCTCTTTGGATTTATAATCCAAAAGGTGAATAACCTTTAAAAATTCAGCGTTAATATTGATAAAGCCCAGCATGTCTGGGCTTTTCCTTAAACATTAATACGAAGTCAATCAATCGCGTCTTTTAACCGGTTAGTTTTAATTTAATAACCTGAATTCCGAGTTGTTCTGATACGTTATTTAATCGCTCACTAGAGATTGATCTTGTTTCAGTAAGAATAGTGTATCTCGAGCTATCGACATTAAATTTGAATTAATTTCTTCTACGACCTCGTTCTTGCTCAACTGTTCTAGCTACTTCTATTGCCGCATGAAACCAAGTAGGTAGGTTTGATCAGCAATACTACGAATGTTGTTAAGCATACCGTCTATATTATTACCTTCTATATTATTACTTTCTTTGCTCAATTCCTGAAGGGTTACCCCAGAACAATCAATATCAATAACCCACTTTTTACAGAGGTTTAGCACAATATTAATGAAGTTTAGCCCCTAGTTGAATTGTTTTTACTCAGCTTTATATTTTATACCTTATATTTTATATTTTATTTAACCATGAAATACATTCTATGGTGGTATTGTACTTTAGTGACATTTATAATTGAGTGAATCAGAATTGAACACATAAATTCTATTTGTTTTTATTTAGAATGCTCGAATACATTCTATTGTAACTATCGCTACATAACACCAAGCTGGTATGTAGTCATTTTGAGGAAGAGTATATGCTTTTTAATGGTTCGTTTAGCACAGACTGCCCAATTCGTCAGAAAATTCGTGAATTTTATCGTATTGATGAAAATATAGCAGTAGATCATATTCTACCTGTGGCAGAAGTTAATGTTAGTGCTAGAAGTAGAGCTTGGGAAAGAGCTCGTAAAATGGTTTTACAAATTCGTAAAGACCAATCAGGAAATGGCGCGATAGATGCCTTATTAAAGGAATACTCACTCTCAAGTGAAGAAGGTGTGGTATTGATGTGTTTGGCTGAAGCTTTGCTTCGTGTGCCAGATAAACACACTCAAGATGCCTTGATACGTGACAAAATTTCTCAAGGACAGTGGAGTAGCCATTTAGGCAGCAGTGATTCATTGTTCGTTAATGCCTCATCATGGGGGTTATTAATCACCGGTACAATGGTGAATTATGCCGATAAACGTAAAAAAGATCGTTTTGGTTTATTGAAAAAAGTGATTGGTCGTTTAGGCGAGCCTGTTATTCGTAAGTCAATGAACTACGCCATGAAAATTATGGGCAAGCAGTTTGTGATGGGTGAAACTATCCAAGCGGCGACTGAACGAGCGGCGACTAAAGAACAGCAAGGTTATGTCTATTCATACGACATGCTCGGTGAAGGCGCCCGTACAATGGGGGATGCTGACCGTTACTTTAAAGCCTATCAGGTAGCAATAGATGCCATTGGCGGCGTTGCCCGCGCTTCGGGTAAAAGTGACCCTCGCAGAGTTCCTGGTATTTCAGTCAAACTTTCAGCGATACATCCGCGTTATGAATTTACCCATAAAGCACGGGTGATGGCTGAAATTGTGCCAAAACTTAAGGCACTTTGTTTACAAGCAAAAAGCTACAATATCGGTTTAACGGTTGATGCAGAAGAATCTGAACGTTTAGATATATCACTTGATATTATTGAAGCTGTTTTTAGTGATAATGATTTAGGCGACTGGACAGGCTTTGGTATGGCATTACAAGCTTATCAAAAACGCGCCCTTTTTGTGGTGGATTGGTTACGAGACTTAACGCTACGTGCCAACCGAAAAATGATGGTCCGCTTAGTGAAAGGCGCTTATTGGGATACTGAAATTAAAAATGCTCAAAAAGATGGTCTTCAGCATTTTCCTGTATTTACGCGTAAATCTTCTACTGATGTTTCTTACCATGCCTGTGCAAACAAATTATTAGAATATAGAGATACTATTTACCCACAGTTTGCTACGCATAATGCTTATACTGCCGCTACGATTGTTGAGTTAGCTGGTGACGATAAAGAAGGTTTTGAATTTCAGTGCTTACATGGCATGGGAGATTCTTTATATGACCAAATTGTTTCAAGTGAAAATATTCAATGTCGTATTTACGCTCCCGTTGGTCATCATGAAGAGCTATTAGCTTATTTAGTCCGTCGTTTGCTAGAAAATGGTGCTAACTCTTCTTTTGTTAATGCCATTGTCGATGAGTCTCAACCGGTGGAGTCTTTACTGGGTGACCCGGTTGAAAAAACACAGCGTTTAAAAGATAAATATAACAACCAGATAATTAAACCTATTGCCTTATACCATGATGCAAAAGGTCTGGGTCGTGATAACTCTAAAGGACTAGACTTAACTGACATTACTGCTATAACGCCATTAAAATCGTCATTAGATAACTGGTTTACTGATCACTTAATTAATATCGAAGATGTGCCAGCAAGTGCTATTGCGGTTAAAAACCCTGCTAATCATAGTGAAATAATCGGTTTTCACCAACATCATACTAAAGATGAAATGTTGGCGATGATCGATACCGCGCAAGCAACATTCGCTTCATGGTCAAAAACCCCCGTTGCAGAGCGAGCAGCGCTATTATGCCGTGTTGCCGATATTCTTGAACGCCATATGGACGAACTCATTGCGTTATGTATTAAAGAAGCCGGTAAAATAGCTCAAGACGGTATTGATGAAGTAAGAGAAGCGGTTGATTTTTGTCGCTATTATGCTAACCAAGCGATTGAACTCGAAGAGGATGAACGCTTAGAAGCTCGTGGTGTAGTGCTCTGTATCAGCCCATGGAATTTCCCATTAGCGATATTTTTAGGGCAAGTTGCTGCGGCAATCGCTACTGGTAATACCGTATTAGCAAAACCTGCTGAACAAACCAGTTTAATTGCCTTGCGCACCATTGAATTGATGGAGTCGGTTGGACTACCAGAAGGTGTTGTTCAAGCGGTTATTGCTCGCGGAAGCGAAGTAGGCAGTGTTATTGTGCCTGACGCTCGTATTCAAACCGTTATGTTTACGGGGTCAACTGAAACCGGCACAATAATTTCACAAACATTGGCTGATAGAGGGGGCGATCAAGTCCCTTTTATCGCTGAAACCGGTGGACAAAATTGTATGATAGTTGACTCAACTGCCTTGCCTGAGCAAGTTGTTGACGATGTAATTTCTTCAGGATTTCAATCGGCAGGTCAGCGCTGTTCTGCGCTTCGTGTATTATTTTTACAAGAAGACATCGCTGATAATGTCATAACTATGCTTAAGGGTGCCTTAGCCGAACTACATGTGGGTAATCCAGAATACTTAAGCACTGATATCGGCCCAGTAATTGATGAAAAAGCCCTCAGCGCGCTCGATGCGCACAGTGACTATATGCAAACCCATGGTCAATTGTTATATCAGTGTAAAATATCAGCTGAAGTAGCCGGTCACGAGCATTTCTTTTTTGCGCCTCGTCTTTATGAAATTAAAGATATTAACGTCCTTAAAAAAGAAGTCTTTGGCCCTTGTGTGCACGTTGTACGTTTTAAAGGCAATGAAATAGAAGCGGTTATAGATAAAATTAATGGTACAGGTTTTGGTTTAACTATGGGTATTCATACGCGTATTGAACACCGTGCCTTAGATTTAGCTAAGCTGTCACGCGCAGGTAATGTTTATATCAACCGTAATATGATTGGCGCCATTGTAGGTGTACAACCTTTTGGTGGTCGTGGTCTTTCAGGCACGGGACCAAAAGCAGGTGGACCCAATTACTTAACACGTTTAGTTATTGAAAAAGCTACGCCAGATGCCGAACAATTTAACTTGCTACCTTCGCAGGTCGAAGCTTTAGATGGTGATGAAGAATCAGATAAAGCCTCAACTTTGTTTATGGACAAGGCAAATGCAGCAGAAAAAGGCTGGCGCTTAACTGAGTTAAATACCCGTCTTTCTTGTGTTCGTCAGCTATTAGCCAAAATTGCGCATATTGATATTGTTGATGATTTAGCCGACGATCTAAATCTCACCTTAAAAGGCGCTCGTTCGCAGTTGATTGATATTGAAAAGCGTTTGAAAAAGCCTACATTCTTACCAGGACCAACCGGTGAGTCTAATGTGTTGTATTTGGAAAACCGCGGTAATATTATCTGTTTTGCCGATGCGACGGTGAGCTTTCACTTCTGGGTACTGTCTATTGTAACGGCGCTGGCTACCGGTAATACCGTTGTTAGTGTTGTTTCTGATTTGTATTATGATGAAGCAATCGCCTTTAGAGACAAGTTCCTCTCAACGGGTGCCGATGAAGGTGTTTTTCAAGTTGCACGTTTACGCCACTTATCAACGATGTTAGCGCACCCTGCCTTGTCCGGTGTTGTGGTCGACAGTCATTGTGACCGTAAGCACTTTATCAGTGAGAAATTAGCTGAACGTCAAGGGGCAATATTGCCAGTGATCAGTTCAGAGTATTTCGATAATTTAATTCAGCGTCTATTAACCGAGAAAACGATTAGCATTGATACCACGGCATCAGGTGGTAATACATCGCTGATGACCTTAGTTGAAGACGATTAACAACTGATTAGATAAAAAGCACGGGTCAGTACTAACTAAAAAGGGCATCATAAGATGCCCTTTTTATTGATATTTTTTTGTATAGCGCTGATCAACGTTGTTTGTATTGTGTTGGGCAGTATCCTCTCGATACGTCAGCACTCCTTAATTTGACATGCTTGGTTGAGCGACCACTCACTCTTGTGCGCCACAACCTAAAGCTTTTTGGTTTTAAGTGACTACGCATAAACTTAATAACATCAGGTTCTTGCAAACTAAACTGATGGTCTATTGCTTCAAATGGCGTTCTATCTTCCCAAGCCATTTCTATAATTCTTGACTCTTCATCCATAGAGAATTGCATAAAAAAGATCCTAAATCTAATAAATATAACTTTTATACGCGCCAGTAATAGATAAAGACCATTAAAGCCTAAATTTTATCAATCTACTGAACGTCACCTTATCTAGACAGCGCTAGCAATTGAGCCTATAGCTTATCTAGATTATTTAATAACTGAGTTGCATGCTCTCTAATTTCAACTTTTTTGGCAGGATCCATTTTATCCCAGTTACGCACAGGAAAACTCATTCGATGATTGTTGGCAAACTTATCATAATTTTGATCAATAAAATTCCAATACAAACTATTTAATGGACAAGCATTAGCGCCCACTTTTTCTTTAACGTTGTAATGGCAACCTTTGCAATAGTCACTCATTTTATTGACATAATTACCACTAGCCGCATAAGGCTTTGTCGCTATCCAACCACCGTCAGCAAAAAGTGCCATGCTGCGGGTATTGGGTAACTCCACCCATTCAATCGCGTCGATGTAAATGCCTAAATACCAATCATCGACTTGTCGAGGCTCTATACCGGCCAATAAAGCAAAGTTTCCAGTGATCATTAACCGTTGAATATGGTGCGCATAGGCGTATTCAAGTGATTGAGATATTGCGCTTCTTAAACACTGCATTTTAGTGTTTGCGTTCCAAAAAAAAGCGGGTAGATCACGTTTAGCGTCTAAAAAGTTTTGCTCGGCATAATTTGGCATATTAGCCCAATACATACCTCTGACATATTCTCGCCAGCCTAATATTTGTCTAATAAAGCCTTCAATTTGAGGAAGTGTTATTTTACCTGCTGACGATTGATAAGCAGCAAGTGCCGTTTGAATAACTTCCATTGGGTTAAGCATTTTACAGTTCAATGAAAAGCTGAGCCGCGAGTGATATAAACTCCAAGCATAAGGTGAGGCTACCGTCATGGCATCTTGAAAATTGCCAAAATTTTCTAACTGGTGTTCACAAAAGAACGTTAATAATTCTAGCGATTGTTGACGATTAATAGGATAAGCAACATGCTCAGATTCACGCCCTATCGTGTCAATCTTATGATGTTTTATCCGTTGTAAATAATCACTTGCTGGGTTGTCAAAGACCAGTGGTTTAGGAATAAATTTAAGATCGGTTTTTTTAAAGGATTGACGATTATTCGCATCAAAATTCCAGGCATCACCTTCAGGCTTAGCGCCATTCATTAAAATAGCAAAACGCTTGCGCATAAAACGATAAAAATTTTCCATTCTTACGTGGCTAGCTGCTTTGAAATGATCAGCGAGTTCATCAAAGGGTAATAAAAAGTGTTCACTGTCAACTTCATAGACAGGTACCGATAATTGAGCTGACATCTCGCTTAATTGCGCGCGCAATCGATATTCATCAGGACGCTGAAAAGTAAATAATTCACTGGCATAGCTTGAAACTAAGGTTTTTATTAGTTCAGGGAGGTCTTGATATTTTTCAGTATCATCTAAGGTTAAGTAACAGACGCGATGCCCTTTACCCTCGAGGGTTTCAGCAAAACTTTTCATAGCAGCAAAAAATGCGGTAATTTTTTGACTATGATGTTTGGTATAAGTTGCTTCTTGATGAAGCTCAGCGATAACATAAACAACATCATCATCGATATGTTCAAACCAGCTGTGCATTGGATTAAGCTGATCGCCTAATATAAGCTTAAGATGTTTCGCCTTCATTAATTTACCTTACGTTTAGTTGAATTAGGGAATTAGGGAATTAAATTTTCAATATTTATTTTAGCTTATAATGGTATTTTATTGCGTCGACATCGCTCTGAGCAATACAGCACATTACCCCAACAAGCTTGCCATTTTTTACGCCAAGTAAAATCTTTTTTACAAGTCAGGCAACTTTTCTTAGGTAACATTAATTTTTTATGCATAATTGGCTATTTATAATTGATTATTCACTTTCTTCAATTTTTAATTGTTGAGGCTTTTTAGCTTTCGCTAATTTTTTATTGCTTCTAACATGTTTAGCTAAAATACGTTGACCTTCTTTTTTAGTGGTAAAACGATTACGAAATCCCCACAGTAGGTCCCGTGCAATCTTTCCTGTTTCATTGATATCAACCATAGGCGATGGATAATCTTCACCTAATTGACATTGATAAAGCTGCTGTTCCATTGGCGAAAGTGCCCAAGGGGTATGAATAACTTCATTGGGCAATTCAATTAATTCTGGCAACCATTTTCTAAGAAATTCACCATCGCAATCTTTCTCTAACGATTGTTTAACAGGATTATAAACCCTAATAATATTCGTACCAGTAACACCTGATTGCATTTGAAATTGTGGGTAATGTATACCTGGTTCGAAATCAAGAAATAATTGTGCTAAATGCGTAACACCTAAACGCCAATCAACCAGCAAATGATGACACAAAAAACTTACCAGCATTGCTCGCATCCGAAAATTTATATAACCCGTTTGTTCTAAACAGCGCATACAAGCATCGACTAATGGATAGCCTGTTTGCGCCATTTTCCATTTATTTAATCGTTCATCAACACTCAGTCCACAATGGATATCAGGATACATTAAGTCATCATAGGCTTTATTGACGGGTCGCCATTGCATTTGGTGTTCACTTTCAAATTTTTGAATAAAATGACAATGCCAATGTAACCGAGAAGCCAACGCATCTATTGGACGTTTCCAACCCCGCTCTGATCTTGTTATCAAAATAGTTTGATAGAACTCTCTTAAACTTATATTGCCCCATGCTAAATAAGGAGACAATCGAGAACAACTTTTACGACTTGCTTGTGGCTTAGATATATCAAAGTGATAGCCTTTACCACGACCCTTTAAGAAGGATTGCAGTGTTCTTTGTGCCCAGACTTCCCCACCTCTAAGCATAAATTCGTCAGGTATTGACCACGCTATAGGTAAAATAGACGCTGGCAATTTATCTATATATTCAACATTAACGAAGGCTGCACAAGATAGTTCAGGCTCAATTAATGATGCCTTCATAACATTGCGCCAGTGCTTATCCCAGTCAATTCTATTCTTCTTGCCTCGAGTTACCGCACCAAACTCACTTTCATGCCAGACTACATCTTGTACTTGGCACCATTTTTCAACAGATTTATCACGTTGATACGTTGACAGTAAACCGACTTCTTCATGACTAAATAATTTGTCTATTTTAAAAGTGTTATTAATTTCATTAAGACCCGCTATTGCATCACCAAAATACACATACACACGCGAATTAAAAACAGCTAACTGTGCATTCAGATCTTCAATTGATTGGGTTACAAATCGCCAATGTCGTTCATCATAATGTGGATCATTAATCAATAAAGGCTCAAAGGCATAATAAAGCAAGGTTATTCCTGATTTAATCGCTTGCGCTAAAGGCTCATGATCACTCAGTCTCAAATCACGCTTAAGCCAAACAATATTAACGCGAGTCTCTACACCAACTTCTTCAATAATATTGTCAGACATTCTGGCTTGTCGTTTGCACAGGCCAGTCTGAAGCATCAACAGAATCTAGTGGCGTCATTTGATTACTTTGCCCTGCCCATTTAGCTTGGTAAAGACCTTCAGGGTCATAAATTACGCATTGTTTTTCAAGATTAAAGTGTCTGCCGCCTCGAGGATCGACACCTACACCTGCGATATATTGCCAATTTCCCCAATTAACCGCAGCATCGTAATCAATTAACTGTTCCTCAAACCATGCAGCGCCATAGCGCCAATCAACACTCAACTCATTAACCAAACAGCTAGCGACAATTTGCCTTGATCGGTTACTTAAATAACCTGTATGTTTTAATTCATTCATACAGGCGTTTACTAAAGGATAAGGTGTATTACCTGAGCACCATTTCTTAAACCGTTCAGGATAAAATGTGGTCAAAGGTAGGTGTTCAGCAAGCCCTTTAAATTTATAGGTGTTTACGCCAACTTTAAAATGTAACCATTGAAAGTACTCACGCCAAAGTAACTCAAAATACAGACATTCTGTTGAACTATTTTTACCGCGTTGCTCTTCGTATTGGATAATCGAACTCATCACTTGTCGAGCAGAAATACAGCCATAATTTAACCAAGCAGATAATTTACTGCTATTTTCCCAGCCATCTAAATTATTTCTAACCTCTTTGTACTTTGAAGGAAGATTTGACGAAAAATAGTACGTGAGATGTGCTAAACCATTTTGTTCACCGCCATCGAAATTATAACCACGCTTAGCTCTTTGATAAGGCATATTAGGTAACCATTGTGGCCTAAAGATAGTGGGAGATGGCATATTTGCAAACATACTCGGCAAGGATTGAGTCGTTGGAACAACCTCTGAAATAGTGACATCAGCCATAACTTTTCTAAACTTAGAGTAACTTGCCGGTAGCTGGTCAAGTGCAAAAGGTAGTGCACGATGTGGAAATAAAGTGAATTGATCAACTTGATTAATTTCTACTTCAGGCAAATGCTGAGCCAGTGTATTAATCAAACTATTTTCGTAAGTCCCCGGCAGACGAGTAGTAATAACATCAGTAATTTGGTGTTTTTCACACAGCGTGGTTAAGCTCGATAGAGTATCGCCGTAAACAATGTAAAGTTGCTGTCCTAACGTTAATAAACTCTGATTAAAATCACTTAAACAGCTTTGTAAAAAATGCCATCGCTTATCACCCAAAGGTTTTGATTGATAGTTATTAGGCTCGAACCATCTTTTGTCTACGACATATACACAAAGTAATTGTTCACTTTTGCTGGCTAAGTTGAGTGCAATATTGTCATTAAGACGAAGATCATTGGTCACCCAGTATAGAGAACGTTTCATAGATAGAATTCAGATGGTTAAAAAAATTATATACGAATACACTCAGCGATTAGATCAACACTATTGAGTGATTATAGGCGAGGCTAGATGATGAAGTGAGGCACTTTATCGCCCACTCAATTATAAAAAGAAGAGATTGTAGACAATAATAGTATAGTCGGTTAGTTGAGGCTAACGTTAAGCGGATAAGAATTATTAACGCGTTTAATAAATAAAAAAACCTCTGCGCTGCTACAGAGGTTATTTAATCAGTTAAGCATCTTGAACAGGTTCATCCCAAGAAAGATGATGTTCACTTAATACAACCAAGTTTTCACTATTGATCAAGCGTTGTGAAGCACTATATCCGAGGATATTTTCAACCGTTTCATTTGGACGGCTTGAAATAATTGCTGTTTCATCTGATGAGAAATTACATAAACCACGTGCTATTTCTTCGCCTTTTTCATCATAGACGTGAAGCACATCTGCGCGTTCAAAGGTGCCATGTATTGAAACAACATCATGACAGGTAAATCCTTCGTCACCACCAAATAAGGCATCAGCTACTTCTTGTTTTATCACTAAACTACCGGCCATTTGTAATCGGTCTGTTAACCAGATATTCCATGCTGATGAAGGTGATGAGTGAGCGATACACTTAGTGTGTCTGCGTTCACCGCGCAATATTCCGGTAACAGGATCTTCCATCGTCCCTCTCGAAATTATAGTAGTACAACCAGCATTTTGCGCCATATTAGCGGCTTGTAATTTAGTCAGCATACCACCGGTACCTAAAGAACTGGTACCACTTGCCGCTTCCATATAACTACTAACATCTTCGATAGACTCAACGAAAACCGCGCCTTCTTCTGAAGGGTCTCGGTCATACACGCCATCGATACAGGTAAGAATAAACAAATATTCTGCGCCAATCATCTGAGCAACTTTAGCTGCAAGTCTGTCATTATCACCCACACGAATTTCTTCCGTGGTCACCGTGTCATTTTCATTGACAATAGGCATTACACCTTGTTTTATCAAACGATGAACCGTGTTTTTGATATTTAGAAAGCGACGTCTGTTTTCTAAATCATCTAGGGTAACTAAAACCTGAGCGATATCAAAACCATACTCAAGGGCAATTTGCTTGTAGGCATGCATTAATATCGGTTGTCCACAAGCCGCTGCGGCTTGCTTATCTTGAACACTGGCGTTTTCAATAGTACAGCCAACCGTATTTAGACCTAATGCTACCGAGCCAGAAGATGTCAATACAACTTCGTAGCCTTGTTCTCGTAACAAAGATATGTCACTTAGCAGACCGTGCATAAAAGCAAAACTAGGCGTTAAATTTTTAACATTTGCTAAGAGACTCGAACCCACTTTAATAACGATACGTGGCTTGCTTCGAGAAGATTTATCAGTTTTTTGTTGTTCAAATGAGGGCAAAATTACTCCGTACTCTGATTAATTAAATTAAATAGCGGCTTGAATCGTTTACAAAATTGATTCAACAAATTGCAGCTATTTCCGTGATATTTTATTGTCGTATTAGAGTTATGCTTACTACTTATAAAGTCAGTTTTATTTGCGAAGGTCGCATTAAAAGTAGTAGATAAAAAATTACTGAAACGTCGGTTAAAAACGTTAGAATTTGACGGCAATCGACAAATGAGTGCAGAGATCATATACTAAAAAACATATTTTTTCAATTGAACTCAAGATCGCCTCTTTGAAAAATATCGTTAAGGACTTTTAAAAGTTCATACTGAACACCGGCAAAACGATCTGCATTTCATTCAATGTAAGCTAAAAAACTCAGGAGTTTCATGTCATTACTTATGATTGGTTGTGGTAAAATGGGCGGCTCATTATTGACTCGTTGGGCAACCTCTGCAAATCACACTATCACTATTATTAATCCTTCATTAGTCAAAGCGCCCCAAGGTGTTATCGTCAAGCAAGCGATTGACGAGTTGTCTGACCAGCGTTTCGACATTATCGTTATTGCGATTAAACCGCAGCTTATTGAACAAATATTACCCTTGTATCGTCGACACCTTGCTGATTCAGGTTGCATTATTTCGATTGCGGCGGGTTATTCAGTAGCTTCAATAGAAAAACTGATTGGTGAGCAGGCCGTTGTGCGAGTGATGCCAAACCTACCCGCTCAAATTGGCCGAAGCGTGAGTGGACTTTACGCAAATTCACGTTGCAGTGATGTTCAAATTGACAACGCTGTTGCGTTAACAGATGCGGTAGGTTATACCCATTTAGCCGCCACTGAAGACGAGCTAGACCGAGTAACTGCAGTTGCAGGAAGTGGGCCTGGTTATGCATTTGAAATAGCACGCTGCTGGATAGAGTCGGCGATAAAACTCGGATTTTCTCCCCAAACCGCTAGAGAGTTGGTGTTAAACACACTCGCTGGTTCAATGGAGTTGGCTTTAACCAATAAAGAAGATATCGAAAATTTACGTAATTCAGTGACCAGTAAAAATGGTACGACAGCTGCTGGGTTAAATGCGCTTATGCAAGATAAAAAATTAGAATCTTTGTTTGAGTCAACCGTTTCATCGGCTTATCAACGAGCAGTAGCCTTGCGCTAATTTTTACCTCGTCAGCAATGACGTGCTCGAACATTTATTGATGAATACTATAGCTATAAATTCTTTAAACTGAACTTTTACTATTGCTTTTGATATTAATATCAGCGATAAAAATAAAAGTCATATCATTCAATTAAGTCATTTGAATTTGATCAAACAGTTTAGTGTTAAATGAACAAGTAAAAGGAAGACATTAATGTCAAATACCCCTAAGAATATTTCTATCGAAACAATGATCACAACCCTTGGTAAACAAGCAAAAGCTGCTGCAAAAGTGCTTGCTTGTGCAACGACTGAACAAAAAAACAAAGCATTAACGATTGCCGCAAATGCGTTACGCGAAAATATGGGTGCATTACTTAAAGCTAACGCGCTTGATGTTTCAAGCGTTAAAAAAGCGGGCAAAGCCGACTCATTTGTAGACCGACTAGAGCTTAACCCAGAAAGAGTTGAAGGTATGGCTGTCGCGTTAGAAGACATTGCCAAATTAGCCGATCCTGTGGGTCGAGTATTAGCCGAATTTGACCGTCCAAATGGTCTTAAAATAACTCGTGTGGCAACACCTATTGGCGTTATTGGAATGATTTATGAATCACGTCCTAATGTTGGCGCAGATGCTGGCGCGTTATGTCTTAAATCAGGTAACACAGTAATTTTACGTGGTGGCTCCGAAAGCCTAAATTCCACACGTATTATTGTTGAGTGTATGGCAACAGGTTTACGTGCAGCAGGCTTACCGGCTAACTGTATACAATTGGTTGACACCGATGATCGTTCTGCCGTTGCCGCTTTACTGCGCTGTGCTGATTATGTTGATTTAGTTATTCCTCGAGGTGGTCGTGGTTTAGTTGAGCTGGTAAGAAACGAGGCTCAAGTACCAACATTGTTGCATTTAGATGGCAATAACCATATTTATGTGGATAAAGATGCCGACGTGGCAAAAGCATTAAGCATTATTAAAAATGCTAAATTACGTAGAACCGGTGTCTGTGGTGCCACTGAAAGTTTAGTGTTAGACCAAGCAATAGCGACAGAATTTTTACCACAACTCGTTGATACATTAGAGGGGTGTGAAATTCGTGGCGATATTGCCGCTCAAGCCTGTGATCCTCGTATTAATGCCGCGACTGATGTAGATTGGGATACTGAATACCTTGACGCCATTATATCGGTTAAAATAGTACAGAGCCTAGATGAGGCACTTAATTTTATTGAAGAGCATTCATCTAAACACACCGATGCTATTATCACCGAGAATGACAATACTGCGGAAACTTTTATGCGCTCTGTTGATTCTGCAGTAGTGATGCATAACGCTTCAACTCAGTTTGCTGATGGTGGGGAATTTGGCATGGGCGCTGAAATTGGTATTGCTACTGGTAAAGTTCATGCACGTGGACCGGTTGGTTTAGAACAACTGACCATCTTTAAATATCGTGTCGCAGGTCAAGGGCAAACTCGCCCTTAAGCGCTTTTGTACTGAACACTACAGCGAATAAAAGTGCAGTTTGCATTAGTTAAAACTGTATTTAGTTAACACTTTTTTTGCTGATAATAATAGGCCTCTGACATAGTGTTAGGGGCTCACTATTTAGATTGAGATTAGACCCCCTTCACGCGTACACCACTCGTAAACCTTTCGTTTACAAATGTAGTTGGCTGATAAATTGTAGATAAGTTGTATACGTAATGATTAGGATCAGATATATAATAATACATACTCGTCTGATATTTATTAAATATTGTCGTAAACCCATGATTTAAAAATTAAAAAACTCAAACCTTTTATAACCCTATAGGTGTTAAAGATGTGCTAATTGCTGGTGTAAAAATCGCTGATATTTTTGATATATCCGATAATGCTCTCCACAGCATCCCTGATAATTAGCTGGTAGAAATCATCGATTTAAATGGCCCTTACCTAGTGCCAGGTTTCATTGACAGTCATGCTCATATTACCGGTAGCAAAGCAGGTTTTTCAACACAGATTCCACCGGTTTCTCTTTCAAAATTAACCCAAGTGGGTGTGACAACCGTTGTTGGACTTTTAGGCACAGATATCTATCGCAAATACCTGAGATAATGTTAATAATCACTTTTCAATCCATGTGTGTCGATGTTCCAAACTGGCACCCGTATCCTTGCCTACACCACACAAAAAAGCCTTACGTACCGTACCACTGCAAATGTGATAATAGGTGTATCCAATAAACTAATTTGTTGTGAGCGAGTCTTATACATAACAATCACCCGGCTGAATAAAGATAACTTAAGTCTAGTGTAGTGAAAAAAATGCATCAGTTATTATGGCTGGCCTATTAAGAAGAAGTGCCTTGTTAAAATAATTACCCAGTAACTATACTAGTTAACTTACTCCTTTAGTCAGATTAGCAAAGAGATTAATAATTTAAAGTATTTTAAAAAGACTAAAACAGCAGCTTCTGTTTTGAAAAGTCGATTGTGTTAGGTTTCATCGTTTGATTGCTTTGCGCTTTCCAGTAAATAAGGAGCAAGAGCGCTTTTAAAATCGAGTGTCGCACCTAACTTATTGGCTAGCAATATCATACCAGTAATTTTTCGATTGACTAATGCAACTTCAAATATCGGAGATGCTATCGCTGTTTTATCGGTAATTAATGGCATACTAACCTCTCTAATTCGCTTAATCAGTTGCTGTTTTTTTAAGTTGTAGCCCGTATTACTTTGTAAGCAATAACTAGCTTAAAAACAAGTCTTTAGCACCGTATCTATTGCAGTATCACTCATATTATTGTCAACTAAACCAAGCGAATACAGCGCTAAACGCATGTCGTTATTATCTTGACACTGCATAGCATCAGCCATAGCAAGATAATGTACTGAAGTATGTTGAGAAAGCTGCCGGCAAGCTCCAAAATCAAGTAACACTATTTTTTGTGTGTCGCTCTGATACAAGAAATTAGCAAAGTTGGGGTCACTTTGCATAAGTTTATGCGTAAATAGCTCTTGATAAGTTAAATCCATTAATTGGCTACAGACTAAATCCACAATACCAGCACTCATCGTACTAATATCAGTGATGGGAGAACCTTCGATATATTCCATCGTCAGTATATTTTCATCCGTTAGCTCGTCAACAACAAAGGGCACAATAAAGCGAGGGTCGTTAGACAGCTTTTTACGATAAGTGTTAAGAAATTCCGCCTCCTGCAAATAATTAGCTTCAGCTTTAAGCTGGGCTTTTGCTTCAGCAAGCACGCTAGTCAAATCAATATGTTTAGGTAAAACACCACTGAGTTTTAGTAAATTCATGACGTTATCAATATCACTGTCAATGCTTTCTCTAACACCCGGGTACTGGACCTTAATCGCCAACTGACGACCATCCTTTAGTGTTGCCCGATGAACCTGACCGATACTTGCCGATGCGATGGGGGTAAATGAAAAAGAACTAAATTGTTGATGCCAATCTTTAGACCAAGACGCAACCAAGGTTTTCAGTAGTTGCGCCTTAGGCATAGGATCAGCTTCTTGGCGCAATCGTGAAAGAATAGGTTCCCATTCGATAGGCAGTAATTCACCGGCATCCATGGAGAGTAGTTGACCAAGTTTCATCGCTGCGCCACGCATATGTGCTAAACGCTTGGTGATAGATATAGCGTTGTCGATATTACGTAAGGACTCAGTTAATGATGGACGCTGACCACTGAGCATTTGTTTTGTCGCACCTTTAACAATATTGCCGGCAACCGCTGAGGCCAAACCACCCAATTTAGCGAGACGAGCAATTCTTCCAGAAGGTACTTTCCGCTCTTTACGTTTTTCTGTCATCGCAAAATGGCTTCGTTGGGCATGTTAACTATTACCTTAGTGGTGTTTAATCTAACCTCCCTGCTATTTATAGCAAGCGTTGAGGGACAAGAATAAGATTAAGATTAACAAAGATTAAGCCAACAACCAATGACATTAGAATCAAAAAAGACAGGTTACTTCAACACGTTCAATTACTACCTTATTTATAGGTATTCATATATTTCGAAGACTAAAATGAGATGTAAGTTAAAGAACATAGAAAGCCCTTAAGTTCCCTGTAGCTTACTCTATAAAATTATTTGGAATTGCACAGATTGATATGAAAGGATTTTAGAAAACTGCTTGCTTCCATTAACGAAAACAAGCAGTTACTAAAATTTGTGAGCTAACACTATAAGTCAGCTCTTGGTATGGAATTAAGGCTATGATTTAATTGCATTTAATAACTTAGCGCATTTATAAAGATAACAGATTTGTACTTCGATCTCGCCTTCAGAACGAGATAGTACTAACCGTCACTATTGCACACTGCTGACCTGATTTAGTCCTCAAAACTAGGTAAGTTTATGTTCACTAATATACGAATATAGTCCTTTTGGTCTGAATAAACCTATAATTAGGGTGTTCAGATCATGTGCCTATTTCATACGAATATTGATACGATATCATTTTGATGGTCACCGCTTTACTTTCGATGTCATAGGTACGCCCTAGCTTTAAAACGAATACTCAGGGCTTGCTTAAACTACTTATTATATTGCTTTCGAAGAGTTTGGGAACACATGTATATATGAAACAAGAGATTGGCATGACTTCACATTTAAGTAAGACTAACTACAAGGTATTTGTTGGTATTGATTGAGCAAATGACAAATACGATATTTACATTTAGGATCCACTCACAGGTAAACGTAAGTTTCTGTTATTAAGCATGAAGTAAATGAAATTGATAAATGGGTGAAAGGGCTTCATAAAAGATTTGGTTCACCTATTGCCGTTGAGTTAAGAAGAGGGCCTATCGTTTATGCCCTACAGCAATATGATTTTCTTGTAATTGTTCCAATAAACCCAACAACACTTGCAAAATACCGAACAGCTTTTAAAACCAGTAAAGCTAAAAATGCTCCCACTGATGCTGAGTTTGCATTAGAGCTTATGCTTCGTTACCCAAATCATTTTCCTCCTGTAAACCAGTAAAGCATCAACATGCGTAAACTGTTTTTTTTAGTGGAGCATAGGAGAAAGGTAGTAGATGATAAACAACGAGTGGTTAATCAGATGATTAATGCAATCAAACAGGATTATCCTCAGGCGAATGAATGGTTTTGCAAAAAAGACACACATATTTTTTGTGCTTTTATTACTTGATGACCAACCATTCAACAAGCTACAAAGCCCATAAATCTACCTTAACAAAGTTTTTCAATGATCATGGTATTCATAACACTGCCATTGTTGATAATCGACTGTCACTGATAAAAAAAACCAATCCTCTCGCGGATGACAAAGCCATAATTGACAGTCATTCAATGTTAGTGGTTTCCTATGTTGAACGCATTGTCAACTCAATGAAGTGCATTCAAGAGTATAATAAAGCGATAACAGAACTAATGAAAAAACTTCCTGTCGCTCCTATTTTCAATAGTTTACCTGGCGCAGGTGCTGCCTTGTCCTCGCGGTTACTTGCTGCATTCGAAGAGCAGAGAGATAGGTTTAAATCAGCCAACTAAGTGCAACAATACGCAGGTATTGCGCCTATAACAGAAAGAAGTGGCTAAAAGTCTTGGGTTCATTGGCGCTGGCAATACTCAACATTTTTACGACAAAAATTTATAAAATGGGCAAGTCATTCTCGCCTAAAATATTACTGGGCTAATTTGTATTATCTACAACAAAGAGAGAGAAGTAGTTCTCACCAAGCAGCTCTTCAAACACTAGCATTCAAATGGATTAGGATTGTGTAGAAGTGCTGGCAAGATGCAAAACCTTATAATAACTCACTATATTTACGGGTTTTAAAATATAGGGGTTCTCCATTGATTTCAGGTTAAATTTAACTTGATATCAGGCTCAGGGCGGGAAGTAAGTTAGAAACTATAAATCATACCGTACCACCAATTATGGGAAATTATGAGTTATAACGCCACATTAAGAGGAAAATAATAGTTGGCTAAAATAAGCGACGAATGCGCAAATAATCAACTGTTATTTGTCCTGCTTGAATGGCTATTAAGTATTGGCTTACCTAAATACTGACTCACACCACATAAGACAATTATCGTAGCTATAAGCTTGTTAGGCCATTAATGGCTCTTTACACGAGCGACAATTAAGCCCTGATTGTTTAATTTGATGAGCATGAAACTTGTTAATACGATTATATTACCAAATATAAATGCAAAGAGAATGATTAAATAAAGCCACACCCAATCTTCAGGTAACAAATCCCAGACACTAACAACAAAATAATTTGCGAAAATTAATAAAATAAAGACAGTACTATAAATCCAATCATTCCTTTTGAAACGCTCCTCAAACTCTTTACGCCTTTTAATAAAGTCCTGTTTACGCATACTACTCCTAAAACACACAGATACAGTGACTCCCCAAGAGGCACGAGCCTCTGAACGTGGGTTAGTTTTACAAACCAGAGCTATAAAATATGTGTCAACATTATCAAACAGGGGCTAGCATAATAAAACACAACATACTTTTTATTGGCTTAGATACCCATAAAACATCCACGGATGTCGCATATATCCAAGACCAGCGTGGCGCTAAATCAACACATCTTGGTAAAATATTCAGTAATAAAGCCGCTTTTAAATAACTAGCGTGACAATTACAATCAAAATACCCAGATGCCACACTTAATTTTGTTTACGAAACAGATCCTTGTCGCTATTGGATTTACCGTTTACTGACCAGATTTAATCATTGCTGTTATGGTATCGCTCCTTCGCTTTCCCCTAAAAAAACCAGGAGAGAAAATAAAAATCGATAAGCGTGATGCCCTTAACCTCGCTAAATTACTTAAATCTCAAGACTTACCCCCTATCTATGTCCCTGAGCCCAAAGATGAAACCGTTCGCGATTTATCACACGCCCGTAAAACCAGCATCAAAGATTTAAAAGATGCAAAATACCAACTAAAAGCTTTGCTGTTACGAACAACATCAACAGCAAAGTAAAAGATAACTGGTCATTACAGCACTTACCTTGGCAGGGATGAATTAGTACGACCTCATCCCTGCCAAGGTAAGTGTTTTACAAGAAGCCGTTTCAACTATTACCGAAAGGTTAAAACATTTAAAACGTTGGATTATGAATTAACCCATCAAATGAAGCGTTGGCGGTTTTATCCGGTAGTCAAAGCGATACAGGTTATGCGTGGGGATAGATTATTAGTCGCAACTGGCGTTATTGCTCAATTAGGCGATTTATCACGGTTCGACCACCCCAGAAAATTAATGAGCTACCTTGGTCTGATACCAAGTGAACATTCAAGTGGTGCAAAAAATCACTTAGGGGCTATGACCAAATGCGGTAATAGCCATACAAGACGACTACTGGTCAAAAGTGCACATTCGTACAAACAAAACGTCAATGTATCAAAAGAAATGTGACTTAGGCAGGAAGGCTTAAACAAAGAAATTGTTGGTATGCTATGGCAGCACAAATGAGGTTATGCAGACGATACAATCGTTTGATGTAAAAGGCAAACACCGTGATGTCGTCACGGCTATTGCTAAAGAAATGAACGCTTATATTGGGGCTATTTCTCGAAAGGTCGTACTACCAAAAATTGACGTAAATCTTCGACTATCAATAGTGCCCACATGAGTCATTTTATAAGAAAAAGTGTTGAGTTAGCGCATGGGTTCAAGCATCGGGTGTGGCACAATCACCGACGGTGTTGGAACGGCAATAACCTAATGGTTATTGAACCAAAAACGTAGACTGAAGACAGGTGCCACAACGAAATGAGTAAGGTAGACCCTGCTAATTAACAAGTTAGTGATCCACAAATATCGGCATGATAAACGACGAAATTACTTGTTTCATTCTATGCGTTAACTCACTCAATTAAAAAAGTGAATAAAAGGTCCTTAAATTAATGAACAAGGATCAGTGTATTTAACTTAACGTGAAAAGTCATACCAAAGCCCCATTAAGAAGCTTTTAATTGTTGGCTAAAATGTAAAGTGAAGCGGAATCTAGCCAACTGTCATTTGTTAAATATCATTAGCATGTGGGGTCTTTATATAACTTATTATTCCATATCAACAGGTTAACATTCAACAAGTGTAACTTAGGCTAGGTCAATGATGCAGACGATCTCTTCATGCTACTGATACACAGTTCTAATGAAATAATTTTTATAAATTACGGATGTTTAACTTGCAGCCACTGCAAAAAATAATTATACAACGAAAACTAATTTGCCTTATGATAAAGATAAGCACAAAGAAATAATATCAATGCTAAAATATGTGGCTAAACCTTTTTTCCATTGACATCCTGTATGCATAAAGTTGAGAATGCAATTAAAGACGGTATGATGGATAGATTTGGTGAAGGCTCTCGGCTTGGTACATGAAGGAGAGGTAAGACAATTTCATTGAATTCCTTTTCAGTCAAATCGGTCGGTATGATATTCCAGATGGGCTTTTTCGGATTTTCAGCCATCAATACTATTGTCTATTATGAAAAATGGGTAGTTTATCTAAAAAACGTTATATAAAGGCCTTTAAGATAAATTCACTGCTCTGCAGAAACCCGCTATGAGTTGATAGTAATCTATTAAAATGAGTTGAAATTTGAGTTGATATTGCAGCCTAAAGAATTAATTAACCTCTACTTGCAAATGATTAGAGAATTTTGCCAGACAGTAAACGCAGTACTTTATTTGCCTGCACTAACTGAACATAGAAATAGTGAAATTCTTATTGAGTTAAATCCCAAACTTGCTATTTATCCATTATCCACCCCACAAGATGCACATCAGTTTATTCAAGTACAGGAAAATTTAAGATCAGAGAGAAATACGACCAATGAACTTTTTGTTAATGTAACTCCAAAAAACGATAATTATTTTAAAATATTTAGAATAGACCTAAACAAAGCCACTGAGATATCACTAAAAAATTCAGGTGATCTACAACTAAAAACAAACCCTATTAAAATAAAAAATTATTGTTGGTTAGGGCTACGTTATGAAAATAACGAACAACTTAATATGTTTTCTGAAAATCATCTACCAACAAGTCTATACAAAATGCTACTGGCTTTTGCTGGCTCCTTATCAACGTATTGTCAGCAATGGCAGTCAAGTCTTTTAGACCCGTTAACGCAATTATTTACTCGTAATGAGTTAAAAATACAAATAGCGAAATTACAAAAAAGGAAACAAAAATTTGTCGTTATCCTAATTAATCCTAATGACTTTAAACAAATCAATAAGCAATATGGACGTAAAGCTGGAGATAGTATTCTTATTGAAATAGCCAATAGGTTAAAAATTAGCTTTGCTGAACATACGCTTATAAGCCGTTATGGTGCAGCACAATTTGCTGTTGTGTTACCTTTTTTTGCCACGGAGAGGAATGACGATTTGGCACAATGCCAAAAATATACGGAACAATTAACAATAAATCTATCACAGGCTAACTTTTTAAATAACACCTGCTCAATTGCATTCAACTTTGGCCTGAGCCTTAATTTAAATACTATGTCAACAGATATAACATTGCAAACGTTACTGTTACGAGCAGAGCAAGCACTGGACGTTGCAAAACTTAAAGGTCAAAATATATCGGTAGTATGGCATAAAGCGCTTGTTAGCCAATGTAAAGAAAAAGTAGACAAATTACAGGGGATTTTTACCACCTCTGAAAGTAAAGATTATCGGAATATGTTGTTACTATGGGATGTCATGTCAATGGTCTCTGTGGCTACTGAGCAGAAAGTACTGGCAACAAATTTTATTGAAAGACTATTAGCTACTTTCGCTGTTAAAAATATTTACCTTTTCCTTGAGGCGTCAAATGACAACGCCGCTTTAATTATTGGGCGGCAAGCACAAAAACAAAGTAAAGTTGATTTGTTACCTTCACACAGCATTACGGAACCACAGCTAGCCTTAGTTGATAAATGTAGAAGTAAAATATCCAATGTCGAAATCGTATTTGACGAAAATAATCAAAGTTCACCATTATACGCATATGCTTTTCCATTCATTGCTCAGGGTAGCTATATAGGTTGTTTATATGTCGATGGTTCCGAAGACAGTTTATTGATTAATATTGGTGAAGTTTTACTCTTAGATGCTTTAACCAGTCAGTTGAGTGCTGCTTTTGAGCGACTTTTTCTACAAACAACACTTAAGCGTAATCAAGAACTTGAACAGTTACGTCTGCAGCAAGAGTTAAAAGAGTTACGTTCGGCAATACAGTTTTCTAATCTGGTTTATTGCTCTATACAGATGGAAGCACTGGTCAATAAAATACAAAAAGTTGCGGTAACCGATGCGACAGTACTCATTGTTGGAGAAACAGGCACAGGGAAAGAATTACTCACTCATACGTTACATAAACTTAGCTCAAGAGCCGACAAACCTTTTGTGTTGATAGATTGTGGGGCGATTCCTGATGCTTTAATTGAAAGTGAGTTGTTCGGTCATGTAAAGGGAGCGTTTACAGGTGCGGAACAGCGGAATTTAGGGCGTATTATAGATGCCATTGGCGGTACCTTAGTGCTTGATGAAATCGGGGAAATACCACTAGATGTTCAAAGTAAGTTATTGCGCTTCGTTCAGGAAAAGCAAATAACCCCTATTGGTGGAGGTAAGACCCAAGTCCTTGATGTCAGAATTATAGCCGCGACCAATCGTAATTTAGCTAAAGAGGTTAGTGCAGGTCGATTTAGAGCCGATCTGTATTATCGACTCAATGCTGTTGAGATTCACGTGCCACCATTGCGAGAAAGATCGCAAGATATTTTATACTTGATCAAACATTTTATGACTAAGTTCAGTGTACAATATCATAAAGAAAAGTTGCAATTGAGCCCGTCAGCCGCCACAGCGGCATTATCTTATCATTGGCCTGGAAATGTACGAGAATTACAGCATAAAGTCATGCAGGCAGTAATTTTCAGTGAAGGAAATATACTATCTCCACATAACTTAGCGTTAGATATTGACGGCATTAATCCCCCAAAAACTCATCATAATTATGTGAATACTATGATTGATCAAAATATGGATACTTCTCATATTAAAGTCAGCAGTGAAAAAGGTAATATAATGACAGAGCAATTGAGTGATACAATTTCAATTCATACGCTATGGCAGCAACTTGAGCAGCAGCTCTCGCAGCAAATAAGTGCCATTACTGAAAATACTCCTATAGTGCCAATTCCGCTAGGTAGCTGGCTGAATGATGATCTGATTCTTATCGCGTATCAAGTTTCTAATCATATTTCGCGCCAAGCGGCATCATTACTTAGTATCCCTGAAAGTACTTTTCGTCGGAAATTACAAAAAGCAGAAAATAAAAAGCAAGCAGGCTTAGCGCCTCGTCCAAAAAATTGGTCTGAACTCACATCTTTACTGACGCAACTTATTAAACTTGATATCGATATGATTAAAAAGAGTAAGATACAATTACTGAGTCAAATAAAACTCAGAATCCCTGATAATGTTAGTTTAACAGCCCAGCTTATGGCGGTAAGTGAACCTACGTTACGAAAGTTAGTCTCAAGCTAGCAAATATCAATTAAAGCAAAAAAGTAATAATCATTAAAATTATGGCGCGCCGAATATTTAATTTTTGTGCGCCATTTTTTTTGTTTATAATTAAATTATGGCGCACCACGTTGTAAGTATTATTACTGCAAAACCTTAACCATATGATAATATTGATTTAAAATAAATTGGCGCAATCATTGCTGTTTATAAATCTTTTAACAAGTAATGTGCATTTTCTTTGGTACATTTCCTCAAATAAAACATGGTCAGTAACTAGGATGGTATTTATGACATTTAGCAGAAAACAAGCAATATTATTAATAGGGATTTTATCTCTTATCTTTACAACCGTTTTGTGGATGACAGCTAAAGCGCCAACACAAAGTTTTATCGTTCAAGGGAAAGATATCCAATCAGTTACCCGTTTAATTGAACGTGTCGGTGGCCAAATTACTCATACATTACCTATCATCAAAGCTATTGGAGTCAATCTTACAAAGCAACAAAGAAAAACCTTACAAGGCTATGCTAATATTCGCGCTATCTATCAAAATCGCACCATTGAAAATGATGATTTGAAAGGAGATGATTCTGGCGATTTAAATCCTGATTTAAATTATGCCGCAAGAGTTGAAGCAGATCGCCTTCATGACAGCAATATCAATGGCAGTGGAATTACGATTGCATTTATTGATACGGGGATTGATAAAAAGTTAAAAAATATAGCAGAAAATATCACCTCAGATATACGATTATTAGTGCAATTTGATGCGATCAAAAACGAGGTAGATAATGCTTCATCTGATCAAAGTGGCCATGGTAGTCATGTGGCGAGTATTGCTACTAGCAGCGAGCGGCAAAAAGATGAAGAAAACTACACAGGGATAGCACCAAATGCCAATATTGTCAGTGTAAAAGCATTTGATGATCAAGGTAAAGGTCGTTATTTAGATGTGATTAGAGCATTAGACTGGGTAGTTAGCAATAAGGATACTCACAATATTCGTGTATTAAATTTATCATTTAGTGCAGAACCACAATCATTGTATTGGGACGATCCAATTAACCAAGCCGTGATGGTTGCATGGCAGTCAGGTATTGTGGTTGTTGCTTCTGCTGGAAATAGAGGGCCAGAAGCCATGACAATCGGCGTGCCTGGTAATGTACCTTATATCATCACGGTTGGGGCAATGAGCAATAATAAAACCAGCTTGATCACTGATGATATTCTTACCGGATTTTCTTCATCAGGGCCAACCATTGAGGGGTTTGTTAAACCAGAGATTGTTGCGCCAGGTTCTCGTTTATTAGGCTTAATGAAAGAAGAAACAGTAATAGGTAAAGCGCATGACGATTTCTTTTCTAGTAAAAATCATTTTGCGATGTCAGGCACTTCGCAAGCAACAGCAGTAGTAACAGGTGCTATTGCGTTAATATTACAACAAGATCCCTCATTAACACCGGACATGATTAAATGTAAATTAATGGCAACAGCACAACCTGCGTTATCATCTGAAGGAAAGTTAGCCTATAGTATATTTCAACAAGGGGCAGGAATGATTAATGCTTATGAAGCTGCCTATAGTACCAAAACAGATTGTGCAAATAGTATGCTTGATATTGAGATGGATATTCAAGGAGAGCAGCATTATGCTGGGCCAGCTCGACGCGACCAAGCGGGTAACTACTACATTGAAGGCACTAATGAGTATACCTGGGATGGTGGTTACGCCTCTGAAAGTGGTTATATGTGGCGAGATGGTTATATGTGGCGTGATGGTTAAATGTGTGCTGATAGTTATATGTGTGTTGATGGGTACGATGTGC
>NZ_JACGUT010000083.1 GCF_014076845.1 Colwellia sp. MB3u-41 | reverse complement strand
AAGCCTTGGCTTTAATATGAACTGACTATTGAAATATTTAAGAAGTGGTCGGCCGTGAAAGGTTTGAACCTTCGAGATAAACGGTTTAACGGTTAAAAGCCTTGGCTTTAATATGAACTGACTATTGAAATATTTAAGAAGTGGTCGGCCGTGAAGAATTTGAACCTTCGAGATAAACGGTTTAACGGTTAAAAGCCTTGGCTTTAATATGAACTGACTATCAAAATATTTAAGAAGTGGTCGGCCGTGAAGAATTTGAACCTTCGAGATAAACGGTTTAACGGTTAAAAGCCTTGGCTTTAATATGAACTGACTATTGAAATATTTAAGAAGTGGTCGGCCGTGAAAGGTTTGAACCTTCGAGATAAACGGTTTAACGGTTAAAAGCCTTGGCTTTAATATGAACTGACTA
>NZ_JACGUT010000082.1 GCF_014076845.1 Colwellia sp. MB3u-41 | reverse complement strand
TCCCATTCCGAACTCAGAAGTGAAACGCAGTAGCGCCGATGGTAGTGTGGGAGTTCCCATGTGAGAGTAGGACATTGCTAGGCGCCTATTAAGAGAAGCCCGATTCGAAAGAGTCGGGCTTTTTGTTCCAAGGTTCTAATTTACTTTATATTTTTATAAGTATAAATTAAATTATATCTTTGATATTAAAATTTTTGTCTAGCGACAATAGCAACATGGTACCACCTGATCCCATTCCGAACTCAGAAGTGAAACGTGTTAGCGCCGATGGTAGTGTGGGAGTTCCCATGTGAGAGTAGGACATTGCTAGGCGCCTATTTATAAAACCCGTTACTAGCGTAACGGGTTTTTTGCTTTCTGCGTTCAAAAAATATAAGAGCCGTAGACAGCATGCATTAATAACAAAATTATTGTGATCTATGTTCGACATGCTGATGTGAGCGTTGGGCATTCTCCGCTTTCCATTACGGGGGAAAAATCTCTAGCATCAGTGCCGGCTAATTGCATTTACCTAAGCAAACCATTTACCTAAGCAAACCAATTACATTTAACTGTGCCACGATATTTCGGCCTTACTAAGGCTGTTACCTCTGGATAAATTGATAACTGCTAATGCACACTTTTGCCAAATTTACAGTAATTAGCAAGAATAAATCATGGGAGTATTTTTCAGTCGTTTTGTGCCATTAGAAGATTAGATCAATAAAAAGATTAACCGTTCATCCTGTGACAGAAGTGATAACAGGTTTGATATGAAAGAATGTTGGCTCATCGCATTAAGCTTTTCAGTTGATCACACCAACTAAGTGACAAAACAGTAGCTATTGATAATTACTGGCAATTGGATTTGGTATATAAAATAGAAAGGGTTACCTAGAATATCTCGATAACTTTTAAAACTTTTAGTACACACCGTTAGTCCAGATTTGTATTAACTAATTTACTATCACCTTCCTTCTAATAAAGTTAGATAACATAGGGTATTGTGGGTAAAATTCAGGAATCTTTAAAAGTAATAAATTTATAATGGTGAATGGGGATCATTCATAGTGGATATGATAAACACATTCGTAACAGATTAGTTTATTGAATAAACTTGGGTAATGTAATCTAAATAATACTAATTTTTATCATTATATTGAGGCGCTGTTAATGACAACGTTCGACGGCTAAACAGCCATTCAGCTTTTTATATCGTTACTTCCACTTTATGCACTCACTTAATGTTAGCTTTGAAGAAAGAAAAGCTACCTGTGTTAATTGTTCTAAGCTCTTTATTTACCACTTTGCTCACTGTAAAAAATTCTGAGATTAGTGCTAAAAACTAAACTGATTGGGAAATTGGTTTAACAATCATTTATGCTACTTTTCGGAAATACATATAAGGGGCTCTAAACTAGGGCATATAAGCGGATGTTAATTAGTGGGAACCTTACGTTAATTATTTGCTCATTAGAAATTTTTCCCAACGTACAGGAATAAAAAATCCTAGACGCTAGCAGGCTTTTTTGTAGGCTATATTTACGATTTATTACGGCGTGACAATAAAAGACCAGCAAGCCCTAGCCCTAATATAACAAGCGTGGTCTGTTCTGTCACAGGGCACAGTGTCCTATATTATTTCAAGTGTTACGTAGCCATTACCACGGTGTCCAGTGCCTCCAATAGGGTAAATTCACTGGGTTGTAAAGCGACATTAGTGCTAAAAAGCCGCCACCACTATAACCGCCACCAAATCTGGCTATCCCATTCTGATAATAGTTAGTGCCCCTGCAAGCTCATTGAGGAAGGACTGTCCACAGCTACCCCCGTTCGTGAGGAAACCACCACCACCGGAAGTGTTCCTCTGTGGAGATTCGTTTTTTCTACAGTTGGCATATTCACCACCATTGCCATTTACTCTGCCAATAGTGGGGTCATTATCCCTAAAACACCAATTCCCTGAATCACCGTAGGTGCCTAAATTTGCATCTTGACCCAATCCACTAGAGCTGTAGTTACCTCCACCTCCGCTGATAACTAAAGGATCAAAAGTGGTGCCTGAATTTAAAGGAACAAAACGGCCACCACCACCACCGGATTAATTACCATCGGCCCACTCTTATTACCGTTTATACCTTTGCCACCAAAAGCAATGAAGAGCATCTGCCCTGCAGTTAGGAGTAGACAGCCGTCTTTAACTGCGCGAGCTCCCCCTTGTGTTAAGCTTTAATAATCCCCGCTTGCTCCTGGCGAGAATATCTCGCAGATACTTGTTGTATACTGAATAACCTGTCCTTTGTAATCTAAGGGAATTAGTGCTGCTATTGCTGATTGGTTACTAAGAGTGAGTGCGATGCCAGCGCGCATGGAGCTTAAAAATTTAGATTTTATTGATATTCCTTTTTTATTCTTCAACAATACTGTTATTCGAACGGAAATGTTAAAAAGCAAAACGTCATCACTTTATGATATCCAGCCAAGGGGGAAACACATGCCAACACATTAATATAGCTAAACTTCAATGACATATAAAATCGCTAATAAAAGTCAGTTAGAAGTGTAAAATAACCTGACATTAAAGACGTTTTTTATTTTTCATTGGCTATGCTCCATGAAGCCTCTTGTAGTCAGTTCGTTAGCTGATTTTCGGTTTGACAGCCATGATGCACCCCCTGATTTCATCACTAAAACCTAAATCGTCTACGCTAACCGATTAGCAAGATAAGAAGATTTGTCAATACAGTAAAATAAAGATCAAACACTACATTTGATTAACCAACTGGAACCGCTTTTAATGGTGAAATCTTAATACCTTCACTGTCACACTAACTTGATTAAAGGTTACAGCAATGAACTAGGTAAGAAGTGTTATCGCTGTAACCATTATGAAAAAATTTTCGTTACTATATAAGTTTAGCAATATGACCTTTAGCTGACGACAAAAATCTGACACTATCAAATAATTAGTTCCACTTTGGAACAACGGGAACTTAATTTCTGAATAGTAAACCTAACGTTATTCAGTGGTAACAGTAAATGTTACTAGGGGCAGTGTTAGATGATAATAACTGGTAGTTCTGATGCAACTGGGTGGCACAACAGATGTCATTGTCCAAGAGTGCTCTTTGTAAACCTTGGTAACGTGACATGCGTATATCCCTACATGTCATAAACCCGTTATTAACGTAACGTTTTTTTGTTTTTGGCATTTGATACAAAGCATTTATAAATATTTTCTAACTATAAAGGAGTAGCGCCTACGATAGTGGATTTATATTTAACATACCTATCTCGGTGGAGGACATTCAACGTACCAATTGAATATACGCTTAGCAGATGTTTGCGGTTTGTTACTCCCTGATTATTAAGAACGTTGAGCGTAAATCGTTAACAAATATACGGTAGCGTTGAAGAGTTCTTCCCATCCTTTTCAATATTTCGCTTTAGATATTTTTTATAGTTATCTGTCTACTTCTCAGATGATTAGCTTTTCGTATATACTCTATAGAATTATAATTTTTTATTCTAAGTAGTTTACGTAAATGAAGTGGGAAGTAGCTAAGTCTAGAGGGAATGTTATTAATGAGATCAGAGATTTTTTTAAATATAAAAATGTTATTGAAGTTGAAACGCCATCACTCTCTATGGGAACAGTAACAGACCCTTACCTTGAGGCCTTTAGTACCGAATACAACTATCTGAATAACAGCGATATAAATCAATCTCAACAGCTATATTTACAAACCTCTCCAGAATTTCATATGAAACGACTACTTGCCTCAGGTTATGGCTGTATCTTCCAAATCTGTAAAGCATTTCGTCATGAGGATTCAGGGCGTCATCACAATCCTGAGTTCACTTTATTAGAATGGTATCGTTTAGGTTTTGATCAACACGACTTAATTAAAGAAGTAGATGAGTTACTGACTACCGTCTTAAAATGTTCACAATCTGAAAAAATATCTTATCAAGAATTATTTATTAAATTTGTGAGTGTGGACCCATTAACAGCAAGTTTTACTGAGTTGTATAATGTCATTAAGTTATATGATAAAGCTGATGATTGGTTATATGATTCGAATGATTGCGACTTATTATTGCAATTTATTTTCTCAGAAATAATTGAAGTAAATATTGGCAAGATTAGCCCGTGTTTTGTCTACAACTTCCCAATAGCGCAAGCTTCATTAGCTAAGCAATGCACTGAAGATATGCGTGTCGCACAGCGATTTGAATGTTACTTTAAAGGTATTGAGTTAGCGAATGGCTTTAATGAATTAACTGATGCGGATACTCAAGTTGAAAGGTTTGAACAGGACAATCAAAAACGTAAACGCTTAGGGCTAACCATTAAAGAGATAGATAAAAACTTTGTTGATGCACTGCAATATGGTTTACCTCAATGTGCAGGTGTAGCGCTGGGTATTGATCGTCTGATGATGATAGCCCTAGATAAAAGCGCTATTGATCAAATTATTTCATTTCCAATCGATCACGCTTAAAAATTTTTGTGATACTATATCAATTGTGATACTATCCGCTTTTAAATCTACTCACTATTTGAATCCAAGGGAAGTATACAGTGCTTGATCGAATTGGAATAACCGCAACTTCGCTTTGTGCTCTTCATTGTATTCTATTGCCCATTTTACTACCTGCACTCCCTTTATTAGGATTAAGCTTTTTAGCTGATCATGCATGGGAACATATTTTTTTAATGATGACAGCTATACTAGGTACTGTAGCGTTATTTTCGGGCTTTAAAAAGTACCATAGAAAAATTTATCCTTTCTACTTGTTATTCTTAGGCGTTGGTATTTATTGGATAAAACATGACTTTTCTGAAGATATTCAACCTTATTTTATTGTGTTGGGTGCTAGTCTTATTGTTGCAGCTCATTTAATTAATTTGAAATTATGTAACAGTTGCAAACGTTGTATAAATGAAGCATGTGAAAGCACCTAACGGTACTTTCACCTATCTTTTACATATTAAGTTCTTTTAATTTCCTTGTTAACGTGTTTCTCCCCCATCCTAACTTTTTAGCAGCTTCTTGCTTCCTTCCTTGAGTAAAATGGAGTGCTCGCTCCAACAATATTCTCTCAAATTCTGGTAACGCACACTCTATAATATTACTGTTACCCTTTACTAATTCTTCGTCAACCCATTTTTGTAAAGCAACCGGCCAAGATGAAACCTCGCTGGCGTTGTTAGATAGTGCTTTTTTTTCTGTGAGCTCGCTAGGAAGGTCATCTAATAAAATTTCTTTACCACTCGCCATGACTGTCAAATAACGACAAATATTCTCAAGTTGCCGAACATTTCCAGGCCACGGGCATTGCTGTAAATAGTTAAGGGTTGATTTTTGTAATGTCTTTTGTTCGACTTCTAATTCTTTTGCGGCTAAGTGTAGAAAATGATTAATCAGCTGTTCAATATCTTCTTTTCGTTCACGCAAACTAGGTAATTGTATTCTTATAACATTTAAACGGTGAAACAAATCTTCGCGGAAATCTCCGTTACTCACTTGAACTTCCAGGTTTTGGTGCGTTGCTGCAATTATTCTTACATCAACTTGAATCGGTGAGTGACCACCGACCCGATAAAATTGGCCATCAGCTAAAACACGTAATAAGCGGGTTTGGATATCTAATGGCATATCGCCTATTTCATCTAAAAATAATGTGCCTTTATGTGCTTGTTCAAAACGACCTTGACGCACCGCATTTGCGCCAGTAAATGCGCCTTTTTCATGACCAAATAATTCAGATTCGATTAAGTCTTTTGGTATTGCAGCCATATTTAAAGGAATAAATGGAGCATCTGAACGCGGACTGTGAATATGAAGAGCATGAGCAACTAATTCTTTCCCTGTGCCTGACTCGCCATTAATTAGTACGCTTATACTCGAACGTGATAATCGTCCAATGGCTCGAAATACCTCTTGCATAGCGGGTGCTGCCCCAATTATGCCCACTGGATCAGGTACGGCTATCGAGTGCTTACGTTTAGCTGTTTGCTCTCGAGCATATGTTAACGCTCGTCTTGTAAGTGAAATGGCTTCGTCGGTATCGAATGGTTTTGGTAGATATTCAAAAGCTCCCCCTTGATACGCATTTACAGCACTGTCTAGATCTGAATGAGCAGTCATTATTATTACTGGGAGATTAGGGAATTGTTCACTAATACGACTTAGTAGCGTCATACCGTCGATATTAGGCATTCTTATATCAGAAATAATAACTTCAGGTTGCTGATGTTCAAGTGCAACAAGTAAATCTTCTGGTTTTTCAAAAGAAGCGACTGAAATACTTGCTCCGGATAAAGCTTTTTCTAATACCCAGCGAATAGAGCTGTCATCGTCTACTATCCAAACTTGCTCAACATTCATTATAATTCTCTTCTTGTAAAGGTAGTAAAATTAGGAACTCGGTATGACCAGGTCGGCTATAACAGGAAAGCTTTCCCTTATGTTGCTGCACTAATGTTTGTGAAATAGATAAACCTAATCCGGTACCATTATCTCGTGCAGAAACCATAGGGTAAAACAAAGTGTCTTGAATTTTTTTTGGAATTCCGGGACCATTATCAATAATACTAATTTGAACACATAGTTTTATGCGCCGGCCATTGATGGTTTTATTACTTGCAGCTCTTGTTTTTAATGTTATGTTGCAATGTTCATCAATAATTTGAACGGCGTTATTAACAATATTTAAAACAGCCTGCTGTAATTTATCTTGGTCAAAACTTATCTCAGGAATTGAAGGGTCGTAATCCCGAATAATTTTAATATTTCTAGGGTTATTAAAATTAATTAACTTATAAACTTTTTCCAAAACAATATGAATATTTTGCTCTGCCATCTGAGGTAATTGATTGGGTCCTAAGAGCTTATCCACTAAATTAGTTAAGCGGTCAGCTTGTTCAATAATTATCTCAGTATATTCTTGTTGTTCTTTCGTCAGTTCTTTACTTAATAATTGAGCTGCACCGCGAAGACCACCCAGTGGATTCTTAATTTCATGAGCAAGTCCTCGTATCAAATCTCTAGAAGACTCCCACTGCTGGTGCTGAAAGGCTTCTATGCTCATTTTTTTTTGTTGGTCAATTTGTTTGAATTCTAAAATGATATGAGGCTGTTTGCTAAATTCAACAGAGGAAGCTGTAATTTCTACGGTAATACGGCTGTGATCAAAAAATTCAATAGTGACATCACTATCACTAAATTCTTGTCCAGAAGTGAGAAGCTGTTCTAAGCGCTCTTTTTTAATGGGGGTATTATAGAAGACCGTGGTAATTGGTAAGTTGTATAGCTTGTTGAAACTCTTAATTAAGAGGGCTTCAGCTGCAGGATTAGCATATTGGATCGCCAACTTACTGTCCAGCACAACGAGTGCCGTTACCATCTGGTTTGGCAGTTTTTGTTGATAATGAAGTTTTAATTGTTGATCTTTAGTGCTGATACTGGACATACAAACCTTTTGCACTCATTTAGTGCGAAAAATATCAATGTAATTATATTTGGTGCAAGTTGCACTAAATACTAATCAATTAGCGTTATTTACTGATGCTCTATGCATATAAAACGTTATAGATTTAGATAATGCAATTACCTTGCCTTTTTCATTAAGTAATTGCATTTTTATGATATGTTTACCACGGTCGATATTTCGCAGTACAAACATAGAGTGGGACTGGGGGGGGCCATAAGGACTGTCGTCCAAATATAATTGAATATTTAAGCCTTGTTTAAATATAGGTTTAATACTTCCCGCTATATATACTGAGCCAGTGTTGTCCCTAATAGTTGCCTTTTGTTTAGGTTGCTCTATTTCAACTTGATAGTCATTTTTTATAACTTTTGGCGTTAAATCAAGCATTGAGGTATCAACAGAAGAGCCTATATTAGGTTCGCTAATTTCAACTTCTTCAGCGCCAGGTATAGGGCTATCAGAAAAAACTAAAACACCATCATCACTTCTCCAAACATAAATTTTTGTTGACGCTGCAAAGACATGACTACTGAGTAATGTGATGATTAAGATTAATAGCAACAATGAATAGCGCAAAAAGTTAACTCAATTTAAAAATGTCTCTCTTAAACTTATATAAATAATGGCCCTTTTGCCACAAAAAAGCTCACCGAAGTGAGCTTTTTTATTATTTAATCACTTAATGTAGGTTACACACTGTAATACAATTCAAACTCTAATGGATGAGTTGTCATGTTTACACGTTGTGATTCACCACGTTTAATCGCAATGTAGGCATCAATCATGTCTTTATCCATAACACCACCCGCCGTTAAGAACTCATAATCGGCTTCTAAACTTTGTAATGCATCTTCAAGGGATGTTGCTACTTGTGGGATAGCTGCTGCCTCTTCTGCAGGTAAGTCGTATAAATCTTTATCCATCGCATCACCAGGATGAATTTTGTTTTTAATACCATCAAGGCCAGCCATTAGTAATGCAGTGAAAGCTAAATAAGGGTTTGCTGCTGGATCAGGGAAGCGAGCTTCAATACGCATTGCTTTTGGTGATGGAACAATTGGAATACGAATCGATGCAGAACGGTTACGTGCTGAATATGCAAGCATTACTGGCGCTTCAAAATGCGGCACTAAACGTTTGTAAGAGTTAGTTGCTGGGTTAGTAAAAGCATTCAATGCTTTAGCATGCTTGATAATGCCGCCAATATAATAAAGTGCCATCTCAGATAAACCACCGTATTTATCGCCTGCGAATAAGTTTACACCATCTTTCGCGAGAGATTGATGAACGTGCATACCTGAACCGTTATCACCTACTAAAGGCTTTGGCATAAAAGTCGCTGTTTTACCATAAGCATGTGCAACGTTATGTACTACATATTTATAAATTTGAACTTCATCAGCTTTTTTTACTAACGTATTGAAACGACATGCAATTTCGTTTTGACCAGCCGTTGCTACTTCATGGTGATGTGCTTCGACAACTAAGCCCATTTCTTCCATAACTAAACACATGGCTGAACGTATATCTTGTGAGGAATCTACTGGGGATGTTGGAAAGTAACCACCTTTAACGCCTGGACGGTGACCCATATTGCCTTCTTCGTATTCAGTACCTGAATTCCAAGCCGCTTCTTTATCATCAATTTTATAAAAAGAACCACTCATATCAGTACTAAAACGCACATCATCAAATAAGAAGAACTCTGGCTCAGGTCCAATTAATACCGTATCAGCAATACCTGTACTACGTAAATACTCTTCAGCGCGTTTAGCGACTGAACGAGGGTCACGGCTGTAACCTTGCATTGTGCTTGGCTCTAATATGTCACAACGAATATTTAATGTTACTGCATCTGTAAAAGGGTCTAGAATTGCTGACTCAGCGTCAGGCATCATCACCATGTCAGATTCATTAATACCCTTCCAACCTTCAATAGATGAACCATCAAACATTTTGCCGTCTTCGAAGAAATCTTCATTTACTTGGTGGTGAGGAATTGAAACGTGTTGCTCTTTACCTTTTGAATCAGTAAAACGTAGGTCAACAAATTTAACGTCGTTGTCTTTGATTAAATCTAATACGGCTTGTGACATGTAAAGTCTCCAGTGTCTTTAAAATAAAATACGTTTGCACATTGCATGATTGGCATAAAGCGAAATTCATGCCAACAGAAAAAGTCATTGTATATAAGGTGTTAAGCTATCTAACTATAACGCCATGCACCAATAGCGTGCATCCATTGCTTCAAGGTGGTGCGTTTGCTGGCTTTTGGTGCTTAAGAGTATAACAGGGCGTAACAATTAGTGTATGGAGATTTTAATAAGCATTGAAATATTTGTTGCTGTCTTTGTTGAATTCATTACTGTATAATTCGCGCCCAATTATAGCCCTATATTCTTTTGATGAAAAAGTCTTGCAAGAAGTGAGTAAAACCCGTGTTAGATAAATTACGTAATGTTGCCATCATAGCCCACGTTGATCATGGTAAAACAACTTTGGTTGATAAATTATTAGAACAATCAGGTACCCTTGATGCCCGCGGCGGTCTTGAAGAGCGTACGATGGATTCGAATGATATCGAAAAAGAACGTGGTATCACAATCTTAGCTAAAAATACGGCTATTAACTGGAACGGTTACCGTGTAAACATCGTAGATACTCCTGGCCATGCTGATTTTGGTGGTGAAGTTGAGCGTGTTATGTCAATGGTAGATTCGGTGTTACTTATTGTTGATGCACAAGAAGGCCCTATGCCACAAACGCGTTTCGTAACGAAAAAAGCGTTTGCTCAAGGTTTAAAGCCAATTCTTGTTATCAATAAAGTTGATAAGCCTGGCTCTCGCCCTGATTGGGTTATGGACCAAGTTTTTGAATTGTTTGACAACCTTGGCGCTACTGATGAACAGCTTGACTTTAAAGTTGTTTACGCTTCAGCAATAAATGGTTGGGCTTCGCTCGAAGAGGGCGTAACCGGCACTGACATGACTCCTTTATTTGATACTATTCTTAAAGAAGTGCCACAGCCAGAAGCGGATCCAGATGGTCCATTTCAAATGCAAATCTCTCAACTTGATTACAGTTCTTACTTAGGCGTAATCGGTGTTGGTCGTATTACTCGTGGTTCTGTTAAACCAAACCAACAAGTGACAATTAAATTAGCAACTGGCAAGGTTCATAACGCTAAAGTTGGTAAAGTATTTGGTTACTTAGGTTTAGAGCGTCTTGATATTGCTGAAGGTTTTGCTGGCGATATTATTGCCATTACGGGTCTAGGCGAGTTAAAAATATCAGATACAGTTTGTTGCCCTACAGAAGTTGAAGGCTTACCAGCGTTATCTGTTGATGAACCTACTATCAATATGACTTTCCAAGTAAACACTTCACCATTTTGTGGTAAAGAAGGTAAGTTTGTTACTTCACGTAACATCAAAGACCGTTTAGACAAAGAATTAATTCACAACGTTGCTTTACGTGTTGAGCAACTTCCTGATGCTGATAAATTTAAAGTTTCAGGTCGTGGTGAGCTTCACTTAGGCATTTTAATTGAAAACATGCGTCGTGAAGGCTTTGAGTTAGCGGTATCACGCCCTGAAGTTATTATTCGTGAAATTGACGGCCAAATACAAGAACCTTACGAAAACGTAACCATTGATGTTGAAGAACAACATCAAGGACCTATTATGGAAAGAATGGGTGTTCGTAAAGCTGAATTAACAGATATGGCACCTGATGGAACGGGTCGTATTCGTATGGACTTCATCATGCCAAGTCGTGGTTTGATCGGTTTCCAAACTGAATTTATGACATTAACGTCAGGTTCTGGCTTAATCTATCATACATTTTTTGAATACGGACCTCATAAGGGTGGCGATATTGGCCAGCGTAAAAATGGTGTAATGATCGGTAATGCAACGGGTAAAGCATTAACGAATGCAATATTCAACTTGCAATCACGTGGTCGTATGTTGATCGGACACGGAGTTGATATTTATGAAGGTCAAGTTATTGGTATTCATAGTCGTGACAATGATTTAACCGTAAACGCTCTTAAAGGTAAGCAGTTAACTAACGTTCGTTCATCAGGTACTGATGAAGCACAAACGTTAACACCACCTATCGTTATGTCACTTGAGCAAGCACTTGAATTTATTGATAACGATGAGCTAGTAGAAGTAACACCATTAAGCATTCGTATTCGTAAAAAGCTTTTAAAAGAGAATGAACGTAAGCGTGATACTCGTCCTAAATAAACCTCTTATGTAGACGGTTGATAAAAACCAGCTTCGGCTGGTTTTTTTGTCAGTAAATTTTAGTAAGCTTAAACGTCATATGCTGTAAGAGATGTCTTAAGCTTACATAGGAAATAGCATAAGTAACTGCAGGTGAAGTTTGTTTTTGTTCACTAACTTATTGTTTTTAAATTAAAAATAATTTTAGAGGTAAGTGGTTGAAAGTTATATAGCCAACGTCATCCATTATATTTTACTGGTGAATATCTGTTTTACTGTTACGCTTATTTTATAAATCTAATTTCTAAAATATGAGTGCAGGGAGAAAACTTATGATGGAGCAAAAAAAATTAATACAGTTAAATGATTTATTTGAAAAAGTAGTTTCTGATAGCGCTAGCCTTATAGAGCGCAGAGAGTTAAATATTCTTTATCAAGAATACATCGACGATGGCAGAGAAATAGGACTACCAATGAAAGCACCCAGTCAATATCAACATGCCACTGCTTCATAACTAAAAGCACTGTTTATTTTTACTTATTAACACGAGAAAAGGAATTCTAAGATGTCTGCAGAGCAACTAAAAATGTTACAACACTTGAGTGAACTTTTTGAACAAGGTATTGCTGGACCCACTCAAATAAAAGAGCTCTCTAGTTTACTTGCTTCCATCAATCAAAACCAAGAGCAAGATGATATATTGTCTCATTCAGTTTTGAACCACTCTAGAGCGAATGTCAAAACGCTTTAATTGACCTTGCCTAGGGAAAGAACAGTAACAAAAAATAATATTGATGGTAACTTAACTCGCTAAGTTACCATCTGACATCATTTAGTGATGAAGGTACCGTTAATTCAGCGGCTTAATTTAATTAAGTCGCCTTAAGTGATTTTATGAATGTTTGCGATTTGTTAATTGAACTATTCATATCATTAATCAATCGCTCAACATCTTGCTTAATTAATTTATATTCGGTTTTTAATTCACCAATAGCTCGAGCATTCAGATTATGTTTTAAATAAAGCATATTGTCTTTAAGTGCATTAAGAATAGGCTGCATTCTTCTTTCTGCATTCCGCATTGATTTAATGACTGATGCATAGCGACCTTGGGTTTCTTTATAGCGAGATTGGCTTTGTCGTTTTAGTGATTGATTGGTGAATTGATCTAATTCATCATGCCATTCATTAAATAAAGCTTCCGCAACATCCTCAATAGCATTAATGCGTGCTGTAACATCGTCAGCGGCAACTTTACTTATTTGATAACGGTCATTACTTATTTCATATTGCTGCTGTAGCTCGCCACCATCAAAATTTACTAATGCAGAAAATTGATCTAACGCGTTTTTAAATTCTTTTTTTGCTTCCTTTTGCGAGCCTGTCGCGCTTTCGATACGTTCAATTAATATATCACGTTTATGTTTCCCTACTTTCTCCATTGCTGAATAGTAGGCTGACTGACAGCCTACTATTGAAAGCAAAAGAAAAAATAACGATACGTTTATCGTCATACCTCTCATTAACTCCTACCTCGGTAGCGTGCAGCATCAATAATTGCCCAAAAATGAAAAGTAATGCCAGGAATCGCCATAAAAAATAATATTCCTGTCGCTGCTAATGTGTAGTTAACCCAAGTTAACAAGAAAAACAGGATTGCTGCGAGGATCCTCCCTTGAACTAATTGACCTAAACCCGCAATAAAAAAACTACATATTGCTGCTAAAACATTACCACCTGAACCTTGATTAGACATGATCACTCCTAAGTTAAATTTGATTAGTATTATTATCACTATCACTTGCTTAGTAATTATCATAATATATTGTTCATCATAAGATAATAATTAATTTGTAATGAACTGGATTAAAACGATTAAAAGCAACCGCCAAAATCAGGCTATTTGGCATTTTATATTGTTTTTTCTAAAGAGAATATCAAAAGAGCAGGTGCATATTACCGCCGGCTATTTATCTTACGTTACCTTAATGTCACTCGTACCATTAATTGTTGTGATGTTGTCAGTCATGACAGCCTTTCCTATTTTCACTGAGATAAAAGGCATCATTGAAAACTTTGTCTATCAAAATTTCATGCCTGCTGCAGGTGACGTTGTTAAAGAGCATATTACGGGTTTTGTGACTAATGCATCAGAAATGTCAGCTATTGCTATTACTTTTTTATTTTTATTCGCGCTGTTATTGATTTCAGCTATTGATACGAGCCTCAATAAAATTTGGCGAGTAACAGCAAAAAGGCGTATTGTTACTGCTTTTTCTATGTATTGGATGGTTCTGACATTAGGCCCTGTTTTAATGGGAAGCAGTATCGCGGCAACCTCATATATCGTTTCATTAATATCGATAGGAACTTATGATATTTTTGGCCTTACTAATATTGCCTTAAGAGCCTTACCCGTTTTTGCTTCAATCGGTGCATTTCTTATTTTATATATCGTTGTTCCTAATAAAGTCGTCCCTATTAAACACGCTTTATTAGGGGCAACTTTAGCCGCACTTTTATTTGAAGTCGCCAAAAAAGGTTTTGCTTTTTATATAACGCAACTACCTTCTTATGAACGTATTTACGGCGCTTTAGCGGGTATTCCCATTCTTTTTTTATGGGTTTACTTATCTTGGCTAGTTGTTCTTATTGGCGCCTTATTTACCGTTTCATTAGAGAATTTTAATCCAGAAGAACACGATCAAAGTTAAAATATTCATTACTTTATTAGCAAGTTATCACCAAGAATAGCACCCGCAAACTAAATTTATTTATACTTAACTCAAACTGACAGTTTTACTATTTTGCGCCATAATCATGTTTATGGCGCAAAAAATATTGAGTAAATAAATGTCACGGTCTTTATATCCTAAATTATCCACGTATGCACAAGAGTTTCTTTCTGTTAGCGAACAGCATGAAATATATCTTGAGCAATCAGGTAATCCAACAGGAATTCCAGTGTTATACCTTCACGGTGGCCCTGGTAGCGGTACAAGTAAGAACCACCGCCGTTATTTTGATCCTGAACAATATCGTATCATTTTATTTGATCAACGTGGTTGTGGTCGCTCAAAGCCTTCTCCGTCGATAAAAGACAATACGACAGCACATTTGGTTAATGATATTGAAGTGATTCGCAAGCATCTAAATATTGAAAAGTGGCTAGTGTGTGGGGGCTCATGGGGTACAACACTAGCACTGAATTATGGTATAGAGCATTCAGAAAAGGTTTTAGGTTTTATCTTAAGAGGCATATTTCTTGCCACTGAAACTGAATATCAATGGCTTTATGGGTCGTACGGAGCACAAAGTTTCTTTCCAGAATACTATCAAGAATTTGTTGATCATTTACCGGGTGAATTACAAAAGTTCCCACTTGCAGGTTATCACCAAGTCTTACACTCAAGTAATGAGGTCGCAGTAATTTCTGCCAGCAAAGCCTGGGCATTATGGGAATTAAGGCTATCAACAATCGAGCATCACCACATTGGTATGGCGCAGGTCGAAGATGCACATCAAGCATTATGTATGGCAAAGATTTCGAGTCATTATTTTACTCAACATTGTTTTATTAAAGAAAATTATATTCTTGAAAATATTGTTAAGCTAACGGCAATACCTGCAATTATTCTTCATGGTCGTTATGATATGGTTTGTCAGCTTCATCATGCCTATTTACTAACTAAGCATTGGGATAACGCCCAATTACAAATTTTACCCGCTGCGGGCCATAGTGGTTTTGAGCGACAAACTATTGATGCTTTTTGTCGGGCAAGCGATACTATGGCAAATTTTCTAGCTGAACAACCAATATGATCGCAGTTATCCAACGAGTTTCACAAGCAAGTGTTACTGTTAATCAAAAAGTAATAGGGGAAATCGAGCACGGTATTTTAGTTTTTCTTGCGATCGAATCCGACGATAATGAAGCTAAAGCGAAGCGGTTGGCAGAACGTGTCGCTGGCTACCGTATCTTTGAAGATAATACAGGAAAGATGAATCTTAATGTCGGCCAAATCAATGGTAAAATATTAGTTGTTTCACAATTTACACTAGCAGCAGATACGCGTTCAGGAATGCGGCCAAGCTTAACTAATGCAGCGAAACCAGAAATCAGCATCCCATTATATCAATACTTTTGTCTACAATTACGGGAACAAGGTTTTGTTGTACCTACCGGCGAATTTGGTGCTGATATGAAAGTGGCTTTAGTTAATGATGGCCCCGTTACATTTACATTAACGTGCTAATTTAAGGTTAACTACTGCATACCGTGTCGCCAATATTTGCGCCAGCGGTTAAAGGTTCTAGTAGGTAAAATGGTGGTGTCCATTAAAAAATCTTCAGGTTGATTCACCATGTTTTTGGGTAATAAATGAATGATAACATTCAAGTAATGCGGTATGTGAAAGTAAACTAACTGTTTATTTGGAGCGAGTACTTTTAATTCCGAAAGAAAATAGTTAATCTCTTCGTTTGATGGACTCGGTAAGTTAAGTGATAAGACTGCTTGCTCTCCTACTTTTTTCAATATGTTTTTAGTTAAGATTAATGAATCATTAATCGATTGATTTTTTTGGTAAATATCACAAATGAACCAATCAGGTTTTATTTTTTTATGATAATGAAGCCAATCGAGCGCAGAACAATGATGTAAATGAACGTTTGCTGTCTGTGGATTAAAAAAACGTTCGAAACATTCAATAACTTCTTGAGAATATTCAATAGTATCTAAAGTTAGATCAGGAGAATGATGTAATAAAAATCGTGCTAAATTACCACCGCCTAGACCAAATTCAACCACGCGTTTAGGGCGAAAAAAAAGTAAAGGTGATAATAAGCTGATTTGATGAGGAAAGGTAAGTTGTGAAGGGTTTCGCTTGAGCATCATACTTTGAACGACATTGTCGAAAGCTAACCAACGATAATGCTGATTTTCACTGACTGAAATCGCATCATTATTTTGCGTAAAGTAACTCAAGTGACCTTGTTGGATATGTTTGACTAATTTCATAATAGCGTATAAACGAATTTTTTTAATTATTATAGGTAAGCATAGCGAATGTTTGAGTGTCGATCACCCATAAGCCAGCAAGAGTTTGAGCAATACTACCATCTACGCTGGAAAATATTGCGTAAACCATTACAGCAAGAAAAAGGGAGTGAAAGAGACGAACTCGAAACGCAGGCGGTTCATCGAGCTATCTTTAACAGTGATGGTAACATTATAGCGGTGGCTCGCCTTCATTTTAGTGGAATGTTGCAAGGACAAATTCGCTATATGGCGGTTGCTGATGACTTTCAGGGCAAAGGATTAGGCAAGCAATTAGTCATCGCCCTCGAGCAGTTTGCGATAAGCCTAGGTATAAAGAAACTCTCATTAAAAGCACGTGAACAAGCTATTAATTTCTATGAAAAACTTTCTTATCAAAATATTAGCTTTTCACATTTATTGTTCAATAACGTTAAACATTTCAATATGGAAAAAAAGCTTCAGACACATTATTTACATAACAATAGCTTATCGATAGCCCTGCAAGATATTTGGTCTAACACTATTCCGATGAGCAAGGCTATGGGGGTGACCATTGGCTATTATGATCAACAAAAATTAGTTACTACTTGTGATGAAGCATTTAATAAAAATTTACATAACACTATGTTTGCAGGCAGTATTTACACCCTTGCGACATTAACAGGGTGGGGCTGGGTTCATTTATTGATTCAACAGCACAACCTTAAGGGCAATATAGTGTTAGCGGATGCAAAAATTCGATATCATAGCCCAGTAGCAGGAGTTGCCTTTGCTAAGACAGGCGAGGTGCACACCACGGGTTGTGTTGATGATTTACTCAGCCAAGATAAAATAAAATTATCTGTAGAGGTGGAAGTCTTTAGTGGTGAAAATGTTGCGGCAACCTTTAACGGTTTATATTTTGTATTGTCGAAATAACGACACTTTAGGGGTTGGAATGATAATTAAAAAAATAGGATTTATGTTAAGTCTTTACTTCTTTAGTTTAACTTTATTTGCAAATAACGACATTAACAAAGTGCTTGATACTTTCCATCAAGCGGCAGCAAGTGCTAACCAAAAACTCTATTTAAGCCTACTTGATGAGCAAGCTATTTTTTTAGGAACTGATGGTGAAGAACGCTGGACCAAAAAACAATTTATTGACTTCGTAACCCCCTATTTTAGTCAAGGGCGAGGCTGGCTATATAAGCCGCGTCAAAGAAATATCACACTCATTCAAACGGATATAAAAGACGAAAGACTGGCTTTTTTTGATGAGTTACTCGACAGTAAAAATTACGGTGAATGCCGAGGTTCTGGTGTGCTTCGACTAACGCCACAGGGGTGGAGAATTTTACAGTATAATCTTTCTATACCTGTTCCAAACGCTATTTCTGATGACGTTGTACATAAAATTAAGCAGCATCATCAACAACAAACCTCGCAAAAAAATTAAGGGTCTCCATGCTAAAAAGTGTTGCGATTATAGGTTGTGGTTGGTTAGGCCACGCTTTAGCAAAGCAATTACTGATTAAACAATACCGTGTGACTGTAACGGTACAAAGTGAAGAAAAAAAGCAAAAACTGTGCGAAGAGAATATTAATGCTGAACAATTAAGTTTGCCAGTTCTTGACCCTAAATCTTTGGTGTTGAGCGTCTTTACTCATGACACGCTGATTATTTCTATTACGCCACAGCTCCGTCAAGGTCGCAGTGATTACCCTGAAAAAGTTGCTCAGTTAGTTGAAATGGCAGAACTGGGTAATGTCAATAAGATCGTACTGCTCAGCACTACGGCTGTTTATAATGGTTTGTCTGGTTTAGTTGATGAACAATCTGTTTTGGACATGAATGCAGATAAAGTCGCTATTATTAATACGGCAGAGCAAACAGTGCGTTCCTTCTCGGGCACATCAGTCATATTACGCCTAGCAGGCTTAGTTGGCCCTGAACGTCATCCAGGCCGATTTCTCCAAGGAAAGAAGGTGCTTGCTGAGCCTCAGTCTTTTATTAATCTAATTCATCAAGATGATGCGGTAGGTGTGCTTATGGAAATTATCGCTAATGAAGACATTAGTGGCACTTATAATGCGGTAAGTGCCACTGAAACCAGTAAACAACATTATTATCATGCGGCAGCTAACGCCTTAAACTTACCTGCACCAGAGTTCTCGTTTGAAACGTCAATGCGTTTTGGCAAACGTATTAATGATGCCAAGCTTCGTAATAGTTTTAATTACCAGTTCACTCATGATGATTTAATTGTTTGGTTATATAAGTCAGTAGTAAGGCTGTAGGATGTTTAAAGATTGGTTGAAAAACAAAACGACTCAGTTGTTTTTTGTTCTATGGTTTCATATTTCGCTTTTAAATCTGTTCTTTGTTAATAAGCGGGGCATTGTGTTTTTATGGCAAAATAATAGCGAAATTAATACCTTACTGACTCATTTTGTTACAGCTTTAACCGCAACACTTTTTTATATCGCGATAATTAAAATACGGCTACGTTTAGCAGAAAAAAAATTAACTTTGGGCAATAATGTATTTGTTTTTGGTTCGGCTGTTATGTTGGCGTTAATTGGCTTTTTCCTCTTTTAAGCCAAAATATTGTACTATTTTATCAAAAAAATACACGTAGCTAAAAGATTCCTTCACTACGTGTTTTATTACTTTTTTTTCTTGTGATTTTTACACCTTTAACTTATTTAATACCAGATATTGATAACCACTGGTTAAAGTCAAGCAAGTTCGCCGGTAGAATAACTTTCCTGTTTGCCTGGCTAAGACCTTGCATTTGTTGGAGATACTGTTCAGTTAATTGTAAATCAAGTGCTTGTTGCCCGCCCGGTTGTTCAATAGCAATAGCGATTTTAGTGATGGAATCTCCAGTTGCCTGAGCGATAGCTATTATTTGTGCTGCTTTACCTTCTGCTGAATTAATACGACGTTGCTTTTCGCCTTCTGAGATATTTATCATCTCAGTCATTAAGCCTTCAGAGCGGTTAATACGGCTAGCTTTGTCTCCCAAACTTTTTGCTAAAATTGCACGACGTTCACGTTCTGCATTTACCTGTAACTCCATGGCATTTTTAACGGTATCAGGTGGGGTAATATTTTTTATCTCATAGCGATGTACTCGTATTCCCCAGCTTTCACCTGCTTTATCTAAGACTTCTACCACTTTTGCGCTGATAATATCTCGCTCTTCAAAAGTACGGTCTAAATCCAAAGTACCAATAACAGAACGCGTGGTAGTTTGTGCTAATTGCATTGCTGCAAAACGATAATCAGTGATCCCGTAACTTGCTTTCAATGAGTCGATAACTTCAATGTAAATTACGCCATCAACTTCAACATTGACTTCATCTTTTGAAAAACATTCTTGTGGTGGTACGTCGATTGTTTCTTCTTTTAAGTCTTGAATAAAAGCAACACGGTCAATAAATGGCAATAAAATATGAAACCCGGCTTCTAATGTGCAACGGTATTTCCCTAAACGTTCAACCACATAGGCAGATTTTGTTGGTACTAAGCAAATAGCTTGTACAAACTTATAAGCTAAAAAGATAAATATAGCGCCCCAAATAGCGAGTATCACGATATCAAGATTACTGTCAGCGCCAATATTACTTATTGTTTGTTCTATCATTATTTCGCTCCTTGAACAGTTTGCGTTACTTTGTCCATGCCTTCGAAGAAACCTTCTAACTTGGCCATTTCAGCTGGCATAATCGAAACATCTGCCGTTTTTAATATAGAGCCTGTTTGCTTGATAAATTGCTCAAGTAAGCGCATTTTTATTGCTTTATCGCCCCCTGGGGTCATTGATGCTTTTGCGATCATATTCATACCCTCAGCGGTTGCTTGTGTTAATATTTCAATTTCTTTTGCGAAACCGTGTGCTTCATTTATTTGTCGCTGCTTATCGCCTTCTGAAATATTAATCGCCTCTTGACGCTCTCCTTCAGACAAATTGATCGTCGACTCTTTATCAGCTTCTGCTAAGGTGATTTCTGCACGCTTTCTTCGCTCGGCTTCCATTTGCTTTTCAAGGGTATGAATAACATTTGCAGAAGGGGTGATATTTCTTACTTCGTAACGCAACATTTTTATGCCCCAAGGATCTGACGCTTTGTCTATTTCACGGACAATGGTTTCGTTAAGAGTGTCTCGTTCTGAAAACGTTTGACCCAGTTTCAATTTACCTATTTCACTACGCATAGTGGTTTGCGCTAAATTGACACAGGCACGGCGATAATCTTCTATACCGTAGCTTGCTTTTGCGCCGTCCATTACTTGGATGTAAACTAAACCGTCAACTTCAATTTGTATGTTATCGCGCGAGATACAGCTTTGTGACGGAATGTCTAAGACTTGTTCTCTTGTCTCATGGCGATAAGCAACGCGGTCAATAAAAGGAATAAGAAAGTGTAATCCTGGTCTCATTATTGCGCGAAATTTACCTAAACGTTCGATAATACAAACTTCTTTCATCGGCACAATAAGTACAAGTTTTACGACAATAAAGAGTAATCCAAGAAATATAAAGGTGAGTGTGGCTAGCATAGGTTGTTCCTATATTTTAGTTATCATTTTAGGTTTTTTGCTGTTGTTACTTTATTGGTTCAACAACGAGAGAGATATTTTCTTTACAAACGATTGTGGCGTGGCTACCTTTGCTTAGCTCTGAACCATCGCCCAGTGCTGTCCATGTTGTGCCTTGAAACTCTACGCGCCCAGCATGTGTGCCTGGGCCAATTTTTTCTAAGACAGTGACTTCTCTGCCATAAATGTCTAATTCTTCATAAATATTATCGACTGTATATTCACTACTAAAAAAACGATCGGTGACAAAATAAAGCACAAATAGTAGAAATGAAGCCAGTATAAACCAAGTCGTTAAGGTTAATGTCCATGTATCGAGTAGTTGTTGTTGTACGCCAATTGCGACTAACAATGAAGCGATGCCCAAATTTAATAGTATGCCACCCGGAACAAAAATTTCAGCGCAAGCAAATAAAATGGCTAAAACGATCCAGGTTTCAAAGAAAAGAATGTACTCCACCGCTAACTCCTTGTCATTAATAGATCATTAGATTAACAGGTTAAATAAATATAGATACTGTTGTTACATGATTATAATTAAGTAAAATATATGATCTACTTTGTTAATCTAAAATTAGCAAATGCGACATATTATGTCAAGCTTGTTGTTGGAGTATTTCAGGGGCAATAGATTAGCTAGCGTTAGTCTGTAATTATCTGCTTTCTAATTTTGTTGCTAATGGGCGGAAAATACTTTCAGCTATAATCGCTGCGTATAAGACGATGAGTATATTCACCGCCATAGCGCTAATTTTTTTTCACTAAGCTATTGTCATCTTTTTCCGTACGGTAAATAGTACGTAAGCTCTAAGCTGGGTACTTTCACTAAAAGCTCCTCTGACCAGCCATTGTCTTTACAAAATATTTAACGCGCTCTGGGGATAAATTAGTACTGAGCTTGTGTAATTGACTAGTGCGCAAATGAGATCCCAAAAGTATTTACTTTATATTTCGTTAAGGAACATGAAGAATAACGTTAATATTAGCGAGAAAAGCCTTACGTCATTATAACACCACCTTTATGACAGGCTAGTAAAGATAAAGTATCTAGTTGCTAATAAATCAAATGCCGAGGGTAAACTCGGCTTTAAAATATTTTAACAATAAACGTATTGTTTAATGAAGCATTGGCACCTTACAGAGATAAGTTATTTAAGATATCGTCATCAACTAGGTTAGCTAAAGTTACTTTAAGCTTAGGTGTTCTTGCCATTTCGCGTTTTATAGCAAAATTTGCTTCTGCATTTCGCGCCCAGCTCCGTCTTGCAATACCATTGTTAACATCAAACAGCAGCATAGATTTTAGTTTACGTTCAGCATCTTCACTGCCATCAAGTAACAGACCAAAACCACCGTTAATTACTTCACCCCAACCAACACCGCCACCATTATGGATAGAAACCCAAGTAGCACCACGAAAGCTGTCACCAATAACATTGTGTATTGCCATATCAGCGGTAAAACGACTGCCATCATAAATATTAGACGTTTCACGATACGGCGAATCGGTGCCACTTACATCATGATGGTCACGGCCTAAAACTATGGGGCCAATTTCACCCTTATTAATTGCATCATTAAAGGCTTTCGCAATTTCCATTCTGCCTTGCGCGTCAGCATAAAGAATTCGAGCTTGCGAGCCAACGACTAACTTATTTTGTTTCGCCTCTTTAATCCAAGTAATGTTGTCTTGCATTTGTTGCTGAATCTCTTCAGGCGACTCTTGCATTATTCTTTCAAGAACGCTTGCTGCAATAGCATCCGTTTTATCTAAATCTTCCGGTTTACCCGAAGCACATACCCAGCGAAAGGGTCCAAAACCATAGTCAAAACACATGGGGCCTAATATGTCTTGAACATATGATGGATATTTAAAGTCAATGCCATTTTCCGCCATAACATCACCACCGGCGCGTGACGCTTCGAGTAAGAAAGCATTGCCATAATCGAAGAAATAAGTACCTTTAGCGGTATGCTTATTTACGGCGGCAGCATGGCGTCTAAGTGTTTCTTGTACTTTAACTTTAAACACTTCAGGCTCTTCTCGAATTAATCGATTAGATTCTTCATAACTAATGTCTACCGGGTAATAACCGCCTGACCAAGGGTTATGCAATGACGTTTGATCTGAACCCAAGTGAATGAAAATTTCTTTTTCATAGAAACTTTCCCAAACATCAACGATATTACCTATATAGGCAATTGATACCACTTCTTCATTGGTTTGTGCTTCTTTCACACGGGCAACAAGTTCATCCATGTTATCAATTAGCTCGTCAACCCAACCTTGCTGATGACGTTTAGTGGCGGCATTTGCATTCACTTCAGCACAAACAGTAACACAATTAGCAATATTGCCTGCTTTAGGTTGTGCACCACTCATGCCACCTAAGCCAGCTGTTAGGAATACTTTTCCTTGAGATGTTTCGCCTTTGTCTAGTACCTTACGAAACGCATTCATTACCGTAATAGTGGTGCCATGTACAATGCCTTGTGGCCCAATATACATGAAAGAACCCGCTGTCATTTGCCCGTATTGCGTTACACCTAAAGCATTGAATTTTTCCCAGTCATCAGGTTTCGAGTAATTAGGGATCATCATGCCATTGGTTACAACAACACGTGGCGCTTCTGTTGAAGACGGAAATAAGCCCATAGGGTGGCCGGAATAAAGATGCAACGTTTGGTCACTTTCCATTTCACTTAAATACTTCATCGACAACAAATATTGCGCCCAGTTTTGAAAAACTGCCCCATTGCCACCATAAGTAATTAATTCCTCAGGATGCTGTGCAACAGCAGGATCTAGGTTGTTTTCAACCATTAACATGATTGCTGCTGCTTGAGTACATTTAGCGGGATAGTCAGAAACCGAACGTGCTTTCAAAGCATAGCTTGGCTTGAACCTATACATATAGATACGGCCAAAATCTTTTAGCTCTTGAGCAAACTCAGTCGCTAATTCTTGATGCCATTCTTTAGGGAAGTAACGCAACGCATTTCTTAACGCCAGCTGCTTTTCGTCAGGTGATAGTATATCTTTACGTTTAGGTGCCCGATTTGCATTTGCAGGATAAGCTTTTGCTTGTGGCAATTGGCTTGGGATACCTTGCATTATTTCTTCTTTAAAATTCATCGTTGTTGTCATAGAAGTAGCCCTTATTTAACGGTAAACACTTGTAATTGTACTAATCTGATCATGGCATCAATGTCAGGTTTTAAAAGTCTATCTTCTTCGAGTTTAGCAACCTTTGATCTGATCACTTGATGATTTTTCTCAATGATATCAGAGCACTTATTAGGGCGTCTAAATTCTATAGCTTGTGCGGCATACATTAACTCGATAGCCAATATTTTTTCTAAATTACCTAATATTTGATTTAATTGTCTACCCGAAATACTCCCCATAGAGACATGATCTTCCTGACCCATAGAGGTCGGTACACTATCAGCCGATGGTGGGAAACAAAGCGATTTATTTTCTGTTACCAATGCTGCTGTTGTATATTGCGGGATCATCATGCCTGAATTTAAACCACCTGCGGAGGTCAACAATCTTGGTAAACCATGAATACCTTCTAATAAGAGGTAACAACGGCGGTCTGAAATATTGCCCAATTCTGAAGCAGCAATGGACGCATAGTCAAGAACCATAGCTAGTGGCTGGCCATGGAAGTTACCACCTGAAATCGCTTCTTCGCTACTGATAACAATGGGGTTATCAGTGACAGAGTTCATCTCAATTTCAACTAACTCTTCTAAATGATAATACGCATTACGTGATGCGCCATGTACTTGTGGAATACATCTTAATGAATAAGGGTCTTGTACACGTTCACATCCTTCATGTGCAGCCATGTTTTGGGAATCTTTAAAAAAACTTCTCATACGCGCTGCAACAACAAGGTTTCCTTTAAATGCACGCGTTTGATGTAACTCATCTCTAAAGGGAGATTCGCTGCCTTGCATCCCTTCGATACTCATTGCACCCGTCATATCAGCTAGGTCTAATAAATAACGCATTTTAGTTAACGCTGTGATGCCATGAGATAATATAAATTGCGTGCCGTTAATTAACGCCAAGCCTTCTTTCGCTTGCAGGTCCATAACGTCTAAACCATTAGCACGCAGAAGTGATGCAGCAGGTACTATTTCGTCGTTTTGATCCTCTTCACTTTGCCAAAATTCACCTTCGCCCAAAAGCGGTAAAAATAAATGGGACAGTGGTGCTAAATCACCTGATGCGCCTACAGAACCTTGTTCTGGTACAACGGGGATTAAATCGAGTTCGAGAAACGCTAACATACGTTCTACAACTTCCAGACGAATACCTGAGAAACCTTGACTTAATGCATGTACCTTAGTGATTAACATTAGCTTTGAAATTGCTTTTTCAATGGGTTTACCGACACCTACGGCGTGGGTAATAAGTAGGTTCTTTTGTAATAAATTAGTATCTTCAGGTGAGATTTGAGTATCACATAACGGGCCAAAGCCCGTATTGATACCATATGTCGCTTTATCTGACGCAGCCATTTTCTCTACTCTTTGGCGGCTTATGTTGATTTTATCTATAGCTTCTTGGCAAAGTTCAGCTTGAATACTGCCATCTGCAATACCGTTTACAATATCAAGGTTCAGGCGATCAACACCGTATTTAAATGTCATCTTAATGCTCCGAAATTAAAAAGTTAAGTGGCTGCCTAAACGGTATTTATTACCAGGTGCCGTTAAAATAGCTAAACTGACCACACCTTGGCTTGACCAAGTGCGTCGTTTAACCTGTAAACATGGGATTTGTGGTTCTATTGTCAGTAACTGACAGATTTCGTTTTCAGCTAAAACAGCTTCAATTTCGTGTGTTGCTTCTGTTAATGGGGCTTCGCTTGATAAATACTCATGAGGCGTAATTTTGGCAAAATTTTGTGATAAATAATCAGGGACTAATTTACTATTTACATAGCGTTGCTCTAACTGAATAGGTTGGTTATTTTCAAAATGCAGCACTTCAGAATAAAATACTGACTCACTAGTGATTGAATTAGCTTTTAAGTTAAGTAAAATAGCGATTTCCTCGTTAACAGAAACGGCTTTTAAGGTAAGCTGTTTCGCATGGTGGATATGACCACGTTCTTGAATTTCATCTGCGATATTACGAATTTTTAATAATGAAGACTGTGACTTAAAGGTAGCGACAAAAGTACCGGACCCTTGTGAACGAATAAGTAAACCTTGCTCGGTAAGTTCTTGTAATGCGCGACGAGCAGTCATGCGACTGACAGAAAACTGTTCAGCTAATTCATTTTCAGAAGGCACTTTGGCATGTTGTTTCCATTCGCCAGATTCAATCTTTTGGCAAATATGCTGTTTTATTACGGTAAACTTGGCTGTTTTTACTTGAGTCATGTTAATTCGCTAGGTTCTTGTTCACAAGACCATTAAGAGTCTTGATGCTATAACTTGTATATACAATCTCACTTCTTGTTGTTAAAGTCAATGGTTGTATATACAAGCTTGCTTGTCTATTATCTATCACGTAAAGTGGCGTTATCAGTAATCAGACACTATGCTTATGGTACCGCCATCTTTCGATATAAATGCTGGTTATAAGCCTAGCGTTAAAATCAATTTTTGGATCTTATATGACGATTAATTCCTCTGCTTGGCAAACTCTTTTCATTAATGTAAATCTAGCGACCATGACCGATGGTGCTAATAGCTATGGTGCTATAAAAAATGGAGCTTTAGCCATAAGTGAAGGTAAAATTGCTTGGTTAGGTGAGAAAACTGATTTACCCAAATATAATGAAAAATCAGTACAAACTATTGATGGAAAAGGTAAGTGGTTAACACCTGGCTTAGTTGATTGTCATACTCATTTAGTTTACGGCGGTAACCGTGCCAATGAATTTGAGATGCGGTTACAAGGTAAAAGTTATCAAGAAATTGCTAATGCCGGCGGAGGCATAATCTCAACCGTATCAGCAACCCGAAAAGCCAGTGAAAGTCAGTTATTAGCCAGCGCATTACCTCGATTAACAACATTACATCAACAAGGTGTGACCAGTATTGAAATTAAATCTGGTTATGGTCTAGATACGATGAACGAAATTAAAATGCTTAAAGTGGCTGGGCAGTTAGCTGAAAAACTGCCGGTTACTATAAAGCGTACTTTCCTTGGTGCACATGCATTACCTATTGAATATAAAGAAAAGCCTGATGAATATATTGACTTAGTGTGTAATGAAATGATCCCACTCATAGTCAAAGAAAGCTTAGCTGATGCGGTTGATGTTTTTTGTGAAGGCATTGGTTTTAGTTTAGAGCAAACTGAACGTGTTTTTGCTGCAGCTCAAAAACATCAACTACCGATAAAAGTACACGCGGAACAGTTGTCAAATTTAGGGGGGACAGCCTTGGCGGCAAAATATAATGCACTTTCATCTGATCATATCGAATTTTTAGATGAAGCCGGTATTAAAGCCATGAAAAATGCAGATATGACCGCTGTACTATTACCTGGCGCTTTCTACTTTTTACGTGAAACACAATTACCTCCAATGGATTTATTAAGAAAGCATGAAGTGCCGATGGCCATAGCGACCGATGCAAACCCTGGTTCATCACCCATTCATAATATTCAACTGATGCTTAATATGGCATGTACCTTCTTTCGATTAACTCCCACAGAAGCACTAGCAGGTGTTACTTGCCATGGCGCAAAAGCACTTGGGCTATCAAATAAAAAAGGACAATTAGCTGTGGATTTTGATGCAGATATCGCTATGTGGAATATAGAACAACCCGCTGAGCTTTGTTATCAATTTGGTGTTAACCCACTTGATGAATTATTCGTTGCTGGACATAAGGTTATTTAACTTAAATTCATAGGCAAATAATGAAGACGCTTATGGTTCCACCGTTAGTCTATTAATAAAAGGCAGGATACAAAATTCACTCTGTTGTTTAGTCATGGTATATGTATCTTTGCACTTCAATATACCGCATTAGCCTAGAGTCAATGTAAATTATAAATTGAAGAGGTGCGTGATAAGTCTTTTGTCATTACGTAAAGGTTATATATGAAATATTTTAGTTTTAGGTACTTTTCAATACCTGAAGTGTTGCTTTCCGCGGTGAGTTTATTTTTATTTTCCAGTACTGCGCAAGCCGCCACTTTTTCTTTCACCGAATTTAATATTGCCTTTGTTCTAGGATTAACGTTCCCTGTGATCTTGATTATCGCCTTAGTTAAACCCCTTAAGAATATTCGTGTTTGTTATCCACTTTTAATTTCTTTCAGTGTTTTATTAATGCTTTATGCATTAGCTTATGCGAAAAGCTATCAAAGTGAACTGATACTTTCATCGGCTATGGTGTTCTCTTCAGTGCTATATTTTTGGTTACGAAGTACATATTCAGCACCGACTGAAAAAGTTAATTATTTGATCAATTTTATTGTTGTGGCAACCGCGATATCTTTTGTTTTTTGTTTATGGTTTTTTCCCAGTATTAATGGCTATTTAGCATGGCTGGCTGCCAGTGTTATAGTGCTTTTATCTGCAGGAATGGCTGTTATTTCAGCAAAAAAGATACAAGATTCTAGCAGCTTAAGGTTAACGATACAGTGGCTGATTCACCTTAGTTTTGTGCTCATTGTGTTCGCTTGGCTAAATGCTCTTATTAATATGACATGGCTGGTGTCAGCTATTATTATTTCTTACTTAGCCGCTTTAATTAATGGTTGTTGGTTTTTGGTAGAAGCCATTCGCAAAGAACTTACTGGCATCGATGAAACAACTGGTAAAATATCGACCTCACACTCATTAGACCCAGCGACAAATTTACCCTCTTACCAGCAAGCACTTGAGCAGCTTGACCGCATTGTTAAGCAAAAATCGAAGAGCCAGTTTGTCACTATAGTATTTAAACCTATAAATTTTCAAGCGGTTAATACCGTTTTAGGGCGCCATAATTCTGATATCTTATTATTACAGTTAGCATATTGCTTACAGAAAAAAGTCGCTGAAAATAACTTGTTGGTTAACTTTTCAGATGAACAGTCGCCAATAAAAATAGCTCGACTGCAAGGGTTGCATTTTTTGGTTGTGCTCGATTTAAGTGCAGATAATTACCCAGACAACACTAAAGTTGAGCAGCTTTGCCGTGAGCTGACTGCAGCTGTGCCCACTGCGATGAGCTTTAAAAGTTTTTCCCTTAATTTTGAGTTAGCCTTTGGTGTAGCTTACATTGGACAGTATAGCCATAATTTGAGTGAGGTCATTTCATTTGCCGAAGACGCTTTGCTCGTTTCAGAACAGACGCAACAACTTATCAGCTATTTTGATCATAATAGTACGCTTTACACTGATCAGCAGCTGCAACGTATGGAGCGATTAAAGCAAGATGTAGCCAATGAAAAATTATATTGGTATATGCAACCTCAAGTCGCCTTAGCAAATAGGAAAGTGTTGGGTTTTCAAATGGAAGTACATTGGTACCACGATAGTGTTACGCCTTGGACGTTGGATCAGTTTGTTGATATTGCAGAACACAGCGGCGATATTTATCAGTTATCAAAACAAATGATTGTTGAAGCATGTAAGACTATTGTTCAGTTGAAAAAAATAGGGTTTAAAAAACCAGTAACCATTTCGCTGGCAAGTAAAGAGCTCCTAGAGCCAGCCCTGATTGACTATATTATTTTACAGGCAAAAAAGTATAATGTTGAAAAAAAGTATTTAATTGTCGAGTTTAAAGAAGCGTTAATTTTATCTGCTAGCCAAAGGGTAAAAGCGATTATTGATCAGCTTAGGTCTTTAGATATCAAGGTAGCCATAGGTGATTTTTCTGGTAGCTATGAGTCATTACGATATTTACGAAAATTGAGTATTTATCAAATAAAAATTAATTGTGATCTCTTAAGTGATAGTCACAAGCATATTGAAACTGGTGGCTCAGATAAAGCGATTATAAATGCATTGATTAACTTAACACGTGCAATGCAGTTACCCCTTGTTGGTACTTCCATTAATAATAGTCATGCTGAACAGGAATTTATCACTATGGGAGGAGAACATGCGCAAGGTCGACACTTAAGTCGAGGAGTTATTTTCGATGAAATTGAGATATGGATCAAGCGTTGGTTAGAACAATACCCTGAGAGTGAATCAAGTAACTGAGCCCAATGTCAATATTGGGCTCTGGTTCATGTCTTTGGCGTAATAGCGGGCCATTATTCAATATCTAATGGCTCAGGCGATAAAATAATACCGGTATTGTCAGCATAAAGGTGATCCTCAGGTAAAAATGTCACGCTCGCAAAGTTAATTGCTAAGTCACTTTCGCCAATATCTTGATCGCTAGCACCGACAGGAATAGAGACTAAGGCTTGAATACCTAAGTCGAGCTCTTCGATGGCATCAACGTCACGTACACTGCCATAACAGATAATGCCTTCCCAAGCATTCTCAGTAGCGGTTTCTGCTAGTGTAAAATCAATCAGTGCTCTGCGGGTCGAGCCGCCGCCATCAATAACTAGTACTTTTCCACGGCCATTTGTTGCTAAAGTTTGTTGGATTAAGCCATTATTTTCAAAGCACTTTATGGTAACAACTTGACCACCAAAAGAGCTACGGCCACCAAAATTACAAAAGATAGGATCAACAACATCAATTAAGTCGGCATAAATATTACAAAGCTCTGAGGTATTGTATTCCATGGTTTTTCTCTTAATTTATATGATTGAAAACTTAGTATAGCTTGATGTCTTTTAGGTACAACCGTTCTTTTAAATATATTTTGTTGTAAAATAACAGCTAAAAAGTAAATAATGATAGTGACTGACTTGTATTGCTTTAAAAAAGAATATTTAATAGATTCTAATAACTTAATAGATTCTAATAACTTAATAGAGAATATAGCATGATGGGTGAAAAAAACTTTTACCACAGTTTATTATTTTCTGTTGAAGCTATAGTTTTTGGATTATTGGCTACACTGTTGTTGATCTATTATCGTGGATTAGGGCGGCATTATGTAAAATACTGGATGCTGAGTTTATGCTCCTTAAGTGTTCATCAATTATTGTTGGCTATCGAAACCCAAATTACTGATGTAAGTGATGTCGCTTTAGAAAAAATTATTCTTAAGTGCTTTATTCAACTCAGCCTCTACTTCCATTTAACTGCACTTTTACTCGGTATTTATAGCGCCGTTTCGAAAAAAATCCTTTCAAAAAAAATTACGTGTGCCACTTTTATACTGAGTACCTGCCTTGCTATAACAGCAACCTTACTTTATGGCTTTAATGAAAATGAAGTTTACAACCGCTTCTACTTGCGAGAAAGCTTACCCGCATTTTTGATGGGTTGTAGTTTACTTTTAGCTGGTTTTTATCTCTATAACTCTCCAAAAAAATATTTTTCAGCGTATATTTTTATCATCTATAGTCTTGTTATGGGCTTAAGGTATGTCTTATTTTCCTTTCTTTCTATTATGTTGATTAACGAGTATTGGTTTCGACCATTAGCTGAAGTGCTCGTTTATTTTGATATGGGCGCTTTTACCCTCTTAGCTTTTTCGATGCTTATTTGGATGCAAGGTGCCGAGCGAAGTATTGCTATTTCAGCGATGAATAAGGCCCAATATTTGGGTAAGCACGATTCATTGACGGGGGCACTAAATCGGCAGCAAGTCATGGAAAAACTACCTTTCATCATAGAGGAAGCTAAAAGTAATCAACAAAATTTAGCGGTTTTCTTATTAGATATTAAACGCTTTAAGTTTGTAAATGATACTTATGGTCTTAAAGTTGGCGATGCAATTTTAGGTGAAATAGCCAATCGGTTAGATGGAAGTATATTTTTGCCAAAAGTGATTGGGCGTTTAAGTGGTGATTCGTTTGTTTTTGTTACTAATAATGTTGATCAACAACAGCAAAGTGCTGCAATAGAACATTTACATGGGTTAATAAATCGCCCGTATTTTATCAAACAACATAAAGTGTTATTACAATGTTCAGTAGGCTACTGCCTATATCCGCAGGATGCCAAACTAGCAGAAGACTTATTACAAAAAGCAAATTTAGCACTAGCACAAGCCGAAAGCCAAAATATAGCAACGGTTAAATATAAATCGGGTATGCAATCACATGGTCGAAGGTTGCTGGCGATGGAAAAAGAAATTCGTGATGGATTTGAAAAGAATGAATTTGTTTTATATTTTCAGCCTCAATTGAACTTGTTAAATAATAGAATAGAAGGTTTCGAAGCGCTTGTTCGTTGGCAACACCCAGAGCGAGGATTGTTACAACCAGGAAGTTTCTTACCTGATATAGAATCTCTTAACATGCTGAGCGACCTTGATAGTTATGTGCTTGAGTGTGCATGTCAATCGATAGCACGTTTGCAAAAATCGTATCATCGGCGAGTGACCATTGCGGTTAATATTACCGCGGTGGAATTTCAAGATCCCCAATTAATTGAAAATATTCAAGCACTACTTTTTAAGTATCAAATTACTCCTCGATGTTTAGATTTAGAGATAACAGAAAATGTTGTTATGACAGAAATAGCAACAGCGATGAATACCATTTTTATTTTGCAGAATATGGGGATAAACGTTTCAATTGATGACTTTGGTACCGGGTATTCCTCGCTGGCCTATTTGCGTAAATTACCTATAGACAAAATTAAAATTGATAGAAGCTTTATTGAAGAAGTGGCGAGTAATGACTCAGACTTAACCATTGTTAAGTCGATGGTCGAGCTTTCTCACGGGCTAGGTAAGCGTGTTTTAGCTGAAGGTGTTGAAACTGAAGAGCAATTACGTTTATTACGTAATATTGGTTGTGATGCTGTACAAGGATATTATATCAGTAAACCTATACCTGAAAATGAATTGAAAAAATATTTTACCCGTATATAACACCTCACATAATTATTTATAAAAAGGTTAGATAAATGGTTACTAATTTATTTAACCTAACTATACTCAAAATTATTAATTAATTTTTCTAGGAACTTCTTTATGCTAATCAAGCACAAACTTATTGCTAACACCGGAATTTTGGTTTTATCTATGCTGTTTATGTTGGGCTTACTTAACTTTGCGATGTCTTCTTTGGGGAGTGATATTAAAATTGCTCGAGAAATTGGCAATATCGAAACTGACATTCTACAACTACGCCGCAATGAAAAGGATTTTTTAGCAAGGAAAGAACTAAAATACTTTGAGAAATTTAGTCAACAATATAACGGGCTTGTAAAAGATATAATGGTACTTGATAGTACTTATAAAAGTATTGGCAGAGATCTTTCTGAATTAGATCAGCTGCACTCAATAGTCAGTGACTATCAAGAGCTTTTTACCGCGTTAGTTGACGCACAAAAAGAAATAGGATTATCCCCAAAAGACGGTTTGTACGGGCTGTTAAGAGCTTCGGTTCATGTTATTGAAGAATCAATCGGTAATAATGATTACAAACTGCTGACTAATATGCTGAAATTAAGACGTAATGAAAAAGACTTTATGTTGCGCCTTGATGATAAATATGTCGTTCGCTGGAATAATACGGCAGATACTTTTGTCGAAGATATTGACTCAAGTGAATTATCAGCGGATCTAAAAGTACAAATAATAAAAAATTTATCATCATATCAACAAGCTTTTAAAGATTTTGTCGCGGGTCAAAAACGACTTGGCTTAACTGCTAAAGAAGGTATTAAAGGTGATATGCGCAAGGTAGTTCATCAAGTTGATGATATTTTGGATAAACTTGTAACACTGAGTAAAAATGAAGTTGTAGCACACTCCAAGTTTGTTGATTTAGTCGCTTATAGTGTCTTTTTTGTTGTCTTAATTATTGCATTCGGTTTTGCGCTATTTGTTAGTCGTAGCATTCTATCAGGCATCAATCAGCTAAACGAGACAATGAAGCGAGTTTCAGAGACTCAAGATTTATCGCTGAGCGTATTAATAAATAGCGATGATGAAGTTGGGGAAATGGCCAATAGCTTTAATGATATGCTTGGTAAGTTTAGAAACTTAATCACCGCAGTGAATCTGTCGGTTGATAGTGTGCACGAGGCAACTGATAGTTTATCAAAAAATATTCATTTTGCTAATTCTGGCGTTGACTCACAAATTCAACAAACTGATATGGTTGCAACAGCAGTGACTGAAATGGTGGCTACAGTTGACGAAATTGCTAATAATACTAATGCTGCAGCGAGTAAAGCTGAAGCGACCAATAACAATGCAATTATTGGTAAAGAAGGCGTAACACAAACAATCGCAAAGATTGATCAGCTTTCTGAAAAATTAAGAGAATCAGAAAACATAGTTCAAGAGCTAGCTAAAGATAGCGACACCATAGGCTCTGTATTAGATGTTATTCGCGGTATAGCTGAGCAAACAAACTTACTCGCGTTAAATGCGGCTATTGAAGCGGCAAGGGCGGGTGAACAAGGGCGAGGATTTGCTGTCGTTGCGGACGAAGTTAGAACATTAGCAAGCCGTACACAAGACTCTACTCAAGAAATTGAAACAATCATTAGTTCGTTACAAGGACGAACGAAAGAAATTGTTTCACACATGGCTATTTGTCGAACGCAAGGGAAAGATAGTGCTGACCAAGCAAGTTCAGCCGGTAAAATGTTAGAAGAAATAACACAAGATGTTTCAACAATAATGGAAATGAATACCGCTATTGCTTCCGCCATTCAAGAGCAAAGTACGGTTGCCTCGGAAGTTAATAAACATGTTGTTGAAATAAGAGATGTTGCGGAGCAAGCGGGTCAAATATCTAATCAAAATGCACAAATGAGTGAAGAGTTATCTCAGCAGGCGGCTGTGTTAAACAAAGAGGTGAGTCAGTTTAAAGTTTAAGACTATCATTTTCTCTTGAATATATAGCGTTTTGTATTATCGAGAGAAAATGCCCCTAAAAAATTATCTATTTATATCTGTTACAATTAATAATGCCCACGGAAAGAGCATACGGTTGGCAACAGATATAAAATAGTTTATTTCACTTCAACAAAGTTAATCGATGTTTCTCTATTCTGGTTACCGGTTAAGCTTTCACAATAGTCTTGCCAGTTAACGTTATAATCTTCGAACAATATTTTGAATGTTTGATCAGTAAAAATGGCACTATGTTTATCATCAAATACTAAGCGATGGCCATATTTACCCAGTGGTTCAATACGTGTTAATTGTACCTCTTTTTTATGAAAAACTTCTGGTGTTTTAGCACCACTTTTAGGCTTGGCTTCGCTTGGAGAGAATACTCTTAGGTATTCAAAGTCGAAACTAAGCTGATGATTACTATCAAAATTAAGGGTCAGTTTTTTTTGCTGACGATTAAGCGTAAACTGAATGATATTCATTAATTCCCTCGTTCATAATGGGTTTGATTATAGGCGCGTATCTTTTTAAAGTACTTTTAAGCATACATCTTATTTGGTAGGGCATAAGAGTAGAAGGATAACCTCCTACTCTTTATTTTCTATAGGATAAAACGGCTTAAATCTTCATTTCTAACGAGTTCAGAAATAGTAGAGTCTACATACTTTGCATCAATAGTAATTGTTTCGCCAGCGCGCTTGTCCGCATTAAATGATAAGTCTTCAATCAAACGTTCCATCATCGTATGTAAGCGCCTAGCACCAATATTTTCAGTACTTTCATTGACTTGCCATGCCGCACTTGCGATAGCTTGAATGCCATCTTCACTAAATGAAACGTGCACGCCTTCTGTTGCCAATAAAGCGATATATTGTTCTGTTAATGATGCATTGGGTTCGGTTAAAATTCTAACAAAATCATGGGTTGTTAGCGGTTTTAGTTCAACACGAATCGGTAATCGACCTTGCAATTCAGGAATTAAATCAGATGGTTTTGACATTTGAAAGGCGCCAGAAGCAATAAATAAAATATGATCAGTTTTAATCATACCATGTTTAGTGCTTACCGTTGAGCCTTCAATAAGTGGCAATAAATCTCGTTGAACACCTTCGCGAGAAACATCGGGGCCTGTGCTATCGCCACGTTTACAAATTTTGTCAATTTCATCGATAAAGACGATGCCATTTTGTTCTACAGCATAAATAGCTTTTTCTTTAATATCTTCATTGTTAACAATTTTTGCGGCTTCTTCTTCTTGCAAAGCTTTGAAAGCATCTTTAATTTTTAATTTACGCTTACTTGTTTTTTCATTAGACATCCCTTGAAACATGTTTTGTAACTGCGAAGTCATTTCTTCCATGCCAGGAGGTGCCATAATTTCAACGCCCATTTGGCTGGCGGCTAAATCTAATTCTATTTCTTTGTCGTCCAGTTGACCTTCACGAAACTTCTTACGAAAAGCTTGGCGAGTACTACTATTGTCAGTAGCGCCTTCCGCTCCAAATCCGTCACGTGGTGGTGGCAGTAATATATCTAAAATTCTTTCTTCAGCCGCTTCTTCCGCGATATGTTTTACGCGAGTCATTTCCTGCTCTTTGGTCATCTTTATTGCCATATCCGCTAAATCGCGAATAATCGTTTCAACTTCTTTACCTACATAACCTACTTCGGTAAATTTAGTTGCTTCAACTTTAATGAAAGGAGCGTTGGCAAGCTTGGCTAAACGACGAGCGATTTCTGTTTTACCAACACCTGTTGGGCCAATCATTAAAATATTTTTAGGGGTAACTTCATTACGTAATTCTTCGTTTAACTGCATTCTGCGCCAGCGATTTCTTAAGGCGATGGCAACAGCACGTTTGGCGTCACTTTGACCAATAATGTGGCTGTCTAATTCACTGACTATTTCACGAGGTGTCATATTCGACATGATAATTCCTTAAGCATTGTTACTTGTTTTATATTTTACTAAGCAAGAGGGAGCCTTATAGCTCGTCAATCGTATGCTGATGATTGGTGAATACACAAATGTCACCAGCGATTGTTAATGACTTCTCAACAATTTCTTTAGCGCTTAGTTCGGTGTTTTGTAATAACGCTGTGGCTGCCGATTGAGCAAAATTCCCGCCACTACCAATAGCAATTAAATCGTGCTCTGGTTGTACAACATCACCATTACCCGTGATAATTAATGAAGCTGTTTCGTCGGCAACAGCAAGTAAGGCTTCTAACTTTCGTAATGCGCGATCACTTCGCCAATCTTTAGCAAGTTCCACCGCGGCTTTCGTTAAGTGTCCTTGATGCTGTTCAAGCTTACTCTCAAATCGCTCAAACAAAGTAAAAGCATCAGCAGTACCACCAGCAAAACCAGCAAGTACTTTACCATTATACAAACGGCGAACTTTACGAGCGTTGCCTTTCATTACGGTATTTCCAAGTGAAACTTGTCCATCACCACCAATAGCTACTTTGCCATTACGTCTTACGCATACAATAGTCGTCACAATTAACCTCAAATATTTATTTACATCTATGGAGAATAGATAAGGCTCATTATGACTTTTTCAAGGAGGGAACTAGATAAATGTGGCTATTATGTCAATCGAACTAATTTATCGCTCATTAATCTGTTTCGTTTTATTTCCAAAACCAGATTTGACAACCATTTACATTATTGCTTTTTAACTTATGTTTATCTTTTTCTGCTTCACGTTTTCGCTCATAAGGGCCTAAGAATACTTTGTAATAAATACCGTTCTTGCCTTTTGATTCACTTATTTGAGACGTTAAGCCAGTAAAGGCAATCGTTGCTTTTAATATCTCTGCTTGTTTCATTGTTCTAAATGAAGCACATTGCATTTTATAGGGACCTTTGTCTTTAACTTCATACTTACCCACTTCAACCTCTTTACTTTGGAGATTGTCCACATAAGCCCATATCTCTTTAGGTGGCGCAGGTAATGCTTTTTCTTTGACAACGCGTGTGTCTTCTTTGACTACTTTTACAGGAGAAGTTGATGGTTTTTTATCTTTTATCGCCCATAAACCGTAACTAAAGCCACCAATCAATAAAATAGCGAGCAACAAGACAAGTTTAAATTTTACAGTGAACGTTGGTTTAGGAGCCACTTTACTTTTATAAGGACTTTTCTTTTTATTTTGAGCGCGGGAAACGTAATCTTGATGAGCCATTAAATAATAATATACCGGTAAACATCAACTAATTCTAACCAACTGGTAAAGAAATAACACTAGTTTAAATAGAAAATTGTAATAGAGTGCAATATCTCGCCATTGCCATTCAAAGTACGCTACTTAGCTACCTCGTTGGTGAATGGGATCAGCAGGTAATTACCAGCTTAAATCAAGGGGATCAATATCCACTGTCCAGCGCACTTTTTTTTGCCATTCATTTTGAGCAATAGTATGAATGAGTCGATAAACGGCAAAGTGAAGCTGTTTACGTGACTTAGCTTGTACAATTAAATGGTAACGATATTTTCCTGCTTTTTTCTCCATTGCAGCAGGCACTGGGCCTGCGAACTGACAACCATCAAAAGTAACGTCTGTTAATGCGCTCAAAAATTTTTCAGGGTAAGAGGGGTAATTAGCTTCAGCGCGAAAAAGGGCTTGATAGCTAAACGGCGGTAATAATGCTTGTTTGCGCTCTGTTAATGCATATTTGGCAAAATGAGGATAACCGTTATTCACTAGATCTTGTAACAGTGGATGATCTGGGAAATTGGTTTGTACTAATACCCGGCCTGGTTTACTTTCGCGGCCTGCACGACCTGCAACTTGTACTAACAGCTGTGCCATGTGCTCAGCAGCACGAAAATCAAAGCTAAATAAAGCACCATCAACGTCTAAAACAGCAACGAGTGTCACATCTGGAAAATGATGTCCTTTTGCTAGCATTTGCGTGCCAATAAGTAACTGATGTTTTTTATCGCTGACCTCTTGTAATAATTTTGCCAGTTCTCCTTTTTTACGAGTGCTGTCGCGATCAATTCTTACCGTACTGTAGTTCTCGAATAGTTCACCGATACGTTCTTCTAATTGCTCTGTACCTTGTCCCATAGGTTTAATACGTACACTTCCACAACTTGGGCATTGATAAGGAATGCGTTTCTGGCTACTACAGTGATGACAAATGAGTAATTTTTGCCCTTGGTGCAAGGTATAAGGCTTATTACAACGCTGACAATCTGCTATCCAATGACATTCTTGGCAATTTATGGCAGGAGCATAGCCTCGACGGTTGAGAAATATTAATGCTTGCTCGCCACGCTTAAGGGTCGTTCCAATCGCTTTTTTTAAGGTGCCGGATAAACCATGTTCCATTTGCTGTTGTGCAACATTAATAAGCGTTATTTTAGATTGCGTACTTTGGCCCGGTCTTTGGGTTAATTGATGATATTGGTACTTACCGGATAGCGCATTTTGTAATGTCTCTAAACTGGGGGTGGCACTACCTAGCACAATAGGAATATTTAACTGACCCGCTCGTAAAATAGCAATGTCGCGTGCTTGATAACGAAAACTGTCTTGTTGTTTAAAAGAGCCATCGTGCTCTTCATCGACAATAATTAAGCCTAAGTGATGTAGTGGAGAGAAAACCGCTGAACGTGTACCAATGATTATTGCTGCGGTACCCCGCTGTGCGGCGAGCCAGGTTTGTAAGCGTTCTTTGTCATTTAGCCCAGAATGGTGTAAACAAATAGGTAAATTAAAGCGCTGTTCAAAGCGACTGAGCATTTGTGGTGTTAAGCCAATTTCAGGCACGAGTACAAGAACTTGTTTATTTGCCGCTAAGGTTTTTTCCATGGCTTGTAAATAAACTTCAGTTTTACCACTTCCTGTTATGCCATCAACCAGATGACAAGAAAATTGATCAAAAGATGCTTTCACCGCTGAAACAATAACGGCTTGTTCAACGGTTAATGTTAATTTTTCATCTTCGGCTAAAGCATCGTCGTGATAAACAAAACATTCAGATTTTTGTTCTTTTTCCTCAATGAGCTGTTTCTTTTCAAGGGTGTTCAATTGCGCTTTTGTAAAGCCTAAGGTACGAATTTCTGCCCAAGTGAGTCCCTGATGAGTGTTGATTAAAGCATAGAGTTCAGCTTGTTTGGGTGCTCGCTTGGTAATTTTCTCAAGCGTAACTGTTTCTTCATTTACCTGTTCAAATTGTTGGCTATGCCATGTAGTGGCTAAATCAATAGTAGGCTGTTCAACTTGTCGAAGTAAAACTGGCAGAGCAAGTTGTAATACATCGCCAACAGGATGATGATAATAATCGGCACAGCGCAATAAAAATTTTAATAAAGTAGGGGGAAGGTGAAAATTGTCATTCACTAAACTAATAATGGATTTAAGTTTTTTGTCTTCAATATCAGATGTTGTGCTGGTACTTATGATGATACCAATGACTTGACGGTGACCAAAAGGGACGATTACACGTGCGCCTGTTTGAATATCTTCACCATTGATGGTTGCAGGAACGATATAAGTAAATAACTGACGCATGGGAACAGGAATAGCGACTTGAATATAACTCACCTGCATAGAGAACACTTTTTTGACTATAATTACGCTTATTCTGCCGACTTGTTGTTAAGATGCCAAGTGCGATTTTGTACAAAGTTCCACTTTAATCCCCGTTATTGATTAATTGTTCATTTTTTAGCAATTAGTATCCTTAGGCTATTGCTAAGCATGTGGTGATGATTTAAAATTCGCCTCCATTATTTTTAACTCGTATGGTGCTTAGCAGCAATAATGACTGACTAAGTGGCGATACGGCCTTATACAGAGGTTTCTATGAAAGACGGTATTCATCCTAATTACGTTGAGTTCAAAGCAACATGTTCTTGCGGTAACATCATCGTAACGCGTTCTACAGCGAAAAAAGATATTCACTTAGACGTATGTTCAGCTTGTCACCCATTTTACACTGGTAAGCAGAAAGCTGCTGAGACCGGTGGTCGTGTTGATAAATTCAACAAACGTTTTGGTGCTCTTAGCAGCAAGTAATATTACGCTAAAATCAAAATGTATAAAAAAGCGTCTTAAGACGCTTTTTTTATGTCTGAAATTCAAGTTTACCTCCTAAGAATACAACTATGTGTTCATGTAATCGCAAATAAAAGATAAATTTATTTATCTTTTATTTAAACCCTTTTCTTAGATCACGTATCTTACCTTATAACAACACTATTACTGAGAGTTAACCTTTGGATAATCCGAAAGTTATTAACATTAAAAGTTGGACTGATAGTCAGCTAACTACTTCGCCTGAAATAGCGGAAGAGCAAGCGATAATATGCCGAGCGCAACAAGGTGATCAGCAAGCTTTCTATCAACTTTATCAAAAGTATCATAGAAAAGTTTATGCCATTTGCTGGCGTATGCTGGCGGATAAAGACAGCGCAGAAGATGTTTGCCAAGAAGTATTTGTGCAACTTTGGCAAAAAATATCTAATTTTCGTGGCGACAGTAAATTTTCCACTTGGCTACACAGTGTAACGAGCAACATTGTACTTGGGCATTTACGTAAGCATAAAAACTGGTTGCAACGTATTTTCAGTATTGAAGATCAAACCATTCAAGATGTGGCCGTAGAAATGGAAGATACGATTGAGTTAACTGCATTAGATACACAAATAGCAAGGCTGCCAGAAAGGGCACGATTAGTATTTGTTCTGTTCGCTGTTGAGGGTTATCGTCATGAAGAAATTGCAAAAATGTTAGATATGGCAGTAGGCACAAGTAAAGCACAATACCATAGAGCAAAAAGTTTATTAAGAGAGTGGGTCGAGATATGAGTAAATTATTGTCAGAGCAAGATTTGCAAAAAACCGTGGCTGAATTACCTGATGAAATGACACCGCAACGCGATTTATGGGCAGGTATTGAACGTGCTATTCAGACAAAGCAACAAGATAAACTGTCATTTGATTCACCTAAAAAAGCAGCTTTCATCTCGACAGCATGGGCAGCATCACTCGTTGTAGCAGTATTGGTTACTTGGTTTTCTTTTTCCCCACAACTTGCAGATAAATCAGTAAATTTAGCGAAACAAGATCATTCTCCATTGAACTTAGTTATGGCTATGCAAGAAAACTTTAAACAAACAAAACAAACTATGTTGGTGAGTTTTGGTCAGCCAAAAGTGTCGGAGTTACCCAAAGAAATTCAAGAAGAATTAAGTAAGCTTAGCTCTGCTCAGACAACCATTGAAAAAGCGTTAACCGAAGATCCTAGTAATAATGATTTACTGAACTTATTACGCTGGACACAAAAAAAAGAGCTCGACTTATTGAGTCAATTGTACAGTCCTAAATGGCAAAGTATTTAAAAGTAGTAATATATAGAGGTAGTTATGAGTATTTTACAAAAAGTTATTCCGATGATGTTATTTTCTGTGGCTTGTTCAAGTTTTGCTGGTGAGCAGATAGATAAGTCATTAACGCTAAGGGATGTGAGTAGTGTTAATATCGAAAATTTGCGCGGCAAGGTTACCGTTATTGGTTGGGACAAAAATATCATTGCGGTTAAAGGAGAGTTGGAAGATGAAGCAGAAGGTTTACTGTTTAAGCAGCAAGGTTCAAGTGTAAAAATTAAAGTTGAGCTTGAAAAGCATAACAATAACTTTTGGGGCCACCATAAAGGTTCGATACTAACGATACACATGCCAAAAAACATTCGTGTCAGCTTTGATGGTATTTCGAGTGATATTAGCTTTGAAAATTTACATGCCAGTGCAGAAGGAAAAACAGTCAGTGGTAACGTTAACGCAATTAATTTAAGCGAACGCATTGAATTAATTTCAGTGAGTGGCGATATCGACAGCAAAAAATTATCTGGTAAAGTAAGTTTGTCGACGGTTAGTGGCAATATTAAAGATCGTCAATCTAGCGGACGCTTGAGTTTGCGTGTGATCAGTGGCGAAATTGATTCACAATCAACAGCAAAAGAAGTGGAGATCGAGAATGTCAGTGGTGATATTAAAATCTCACTGAACGAGGTTGACGAACTAACGGTTTCAAATATCAGTGGTGATTTTTCAGGAAGTTTATCGTTAAACGATGGGGGAGAGGTAAAAATGTCGAGTATTAGCGGTGGCTTAGCCTTAAAACTCCAGAAAAATGTGAACGCAAGTTTTCGTTTATCTACAAGTGCTAGCGGTGATATTATTAATAAAGTTACCGGTCAAAAAGCCAATAAAGCTAAGTATGGCCCAAGTTCAACATTACAATTTGAAACTGGTAGTGCTAATGCCAATGTACGTGCAAGTACAGTAAGTGGTGTGATTAATGTTAGCCATTAATCTTTATTGTTCAGGCATTTAAAATAGAACGAGTTAGGGACGATGCTAGCTCGTTTTTTTATTCTGTTTCAAAGGAAATTCTGCTAACCTACGAAAAGTTTTAATCTCGCATTTGCGATAGTGTTTTAGGGTATATAAATGGCAGAGCGCAAGCCAAATAAATTTTTTAAAGATAAGAAGTATTCTCAAGATAGTCAGATGAATGCTTTAAAAGTTCCGCCTCATTCACTTGAGGCTGAACAATCTGTACTGGGTGGTTTACTGCTTGATAACGAGACTTGGGACCGTGTCGGTGAACGTGTTGTTGCCCAAGATTTTTACAGTCGTTCGCATCGTATCACTTTTGAAACCATTGCTGCGTTAATTGAATTAGGCAACCCTGTTGATTTAATTACCTTATCTGAAGCACTAGAAAACGAGCAACGACTCGAAGACGCTGGTGGTTTTGCTTACCTCGCAGAAATGATGAGGAATACGCCTAGTGCTGCTAACATTACTGCTTATGCGGATATTGTGCGAGAGCGTGCTGTTACACGTGAAATGATCAGTGTAGCGAATGAAATTGCTGAAGCGGGTTATGATCCTCAAGGACGTGCGAGTGCAGAACTTCTTGATTTTGCTGAAACTAAAATATTCGCTATTGCTGAGCAGCGCGCTAATAAATCAGAGGGACCAGAAAACATTACCTCGGTTTTAGAAAAAACGGTTGATCGTATTGAGCAGCTTTGTTCTGCGCCTAATAATGGTGTTACTGGTGTTTCTAGTGGCTTTTCTGATTTAGATAAAATGACGGCTGGTTTCCAAAAATCAGACCTCATTATTGTTGCTGCACGTCCTTCAATGGGGAAAACCACATTCGCGATGAACATTGCAGAAAATGCGGCGATGACAGAAGATAAACCTGCATTGATTTTCAGTTTAGAAATGCCCGCAGAACAATTGATGATGAGGATGCTTGCCTCTTTAGGTCGTATTGATCAAACCAAAATTCGTACGGGACAATTAGGTGATGAAGATTGGGCGCGCTTGTCATCAACGATGGGTTTACTTATTGATAAAGGTAAAATGTTTATTGATGACGCCGCTGGTTTAACACCTACTGACGTTCGCTCTCGTGCACGTCGTATTGCTCGTGATCATGGTGGTATAAGTATGATAATGATTGATTATTTACAGTTAATGCGTGCACCACAGTTTGCTGATAACCGAACGCTAGAAATAGCAGAAATATCACGGTCATTAAAAGCATTAGCAAAAGAATTGCAAGTACCAGTTGTTGCGCTTTCTCAGCTTAACCGTAGTTTGGAGCAACGTTCAGATAAACGTCCTATTAACTCGGATCTTCGTGAGTCGGGCTCTATTGAGCAAGATGCTGATTTGATCATGTTTATTTATCGTGATGAAGTTTATCATGATGATTCTGAATTTAAAGGTATGGCAGAAATAATCATTGGTAAACAACGTAATGGCCCAATTGGTCGTGTGCCACTAACTTTCCAAGGGCAATTTTCACGCTTTGACAATTATGCGGGTCCGCATGTTTTAGATGAAGATTAATGGCGCTAACAACAGCAACAGCAATCATTAATTTATCAGCGCTAAAATATAATTTAGCGCAACTTAAGTCGCTAGCACCGAGATCAAAAGTGCTGGCGGTGCTAAAAGCAAATGCTTATGGCCATGGCTTAGAACGTATTGCTCACGCATTATTTTCTGATCAAGGTATGATAAATGAGTACGGAGACTCTTCGATGACTGCTGACGCCATTGCGGTGGCAAGAATTGATGAAGCGTTGGCACTTCGAGCTTCAGGTATCACTCAGCCGATTGTGTTGCTAGAAGGTTTCTTTAATGCAAAAGACTTAACCATACTTGCGGAAAATAATTTACAAACGGTTATTCATAACCGTCAACAACTTGATGCCCTTTTATTGGCAAAGCTAGCATCTCCCTTGAAAGTCTGGTTAAAAATCGATACGGGTATGCATCGATTAGGTATTAACCCTGAAGAATTTACGCATTTTTATCAGCAACTATTAGGCTCAGAAAACGTCCAAGAGAACATGGTACTGATGAGTCATTTAGGTTGTGCGGATGATAAAAGTAGTAAAGCGACGAGTGAGCAAATATCACTCTTTGAAAAGGTCACAATGGGCTGTGATGAAGAGCGAACATTAGCAAATTCTGCGGGTATTTTTGCATGGCCAATGAGCCACTATCAATGGATCCGCCCAGGACTATTGCTTTACGGGGTTTCTCCTTTGCCACTTGAAAACACAGCAAAGGGTATCTCAGCAAGCGCATTGATTAATAAGCATAAAAGCTGCGACCTCCAACCTGTCATGACATTGAAATCAAGCTTGATTGCTATACGAGAATTAGCTGCGGGAGAGTCTGTTGGTTATGGCTACGCATGGAAAAGTGAAGAAAAAACCATTATTGGTGTTGTTGCTATTGGCTATGGCGATGGTTATCCGCGGCATGCCCAAAATGGCACCCCTGTGCTGGTTAATGGGCGCAGGGTGCCCTTAGTAGGACGTGTATCAATGGACATGATAACGATTGATTTAGGGATTAATTCACAAGAGCAAGTCGGTGATGTGGTGACGTTATGGGGAGAGCAATTATCGGTCGCTGAAATAGCCAAATGTGCGACAACGATTCCTTATGAGCTTTTATGTAATATTACTCGCCGAGTACACATTACCTTGTCAGTGCAGTAAAGGCATCTCTTATATCCGGTAATCGAATGCTTAGTCATTTTTTTCCGATATTATTGCTGTCGTAATGAAGATAGAGTATTTTTGTTATTCCTTTTTTTGTTAGTAGTTTAACGTCGACTAACGATTGAACCAGCCATGCTGGTAACCAACCAATTAGGTAATATAGCAATCCCCATATTTGCTGCCACCATTTGTAAAATCACATGACTATTATCCACTTGTTTTATCTGAGCTGGTTGTACATGCTTTGGTCGTAACAATAAATTGAAAATATCAAGTCGATCCTTTTCAACGGGGTAAGTGAGTAACGTCTGCAAAGCAAAGTCTTCAGCATCAATAAACTTTCTTTGTGTTAAGGCATGATGCTTAGGTAAAATAGCGAGTAATTCAACGCTGCCTATTTTTTGTGTCGCGTTATAAGTATTATTATTTTCATCATCACTAAATAGCAAACCTGCTTGTGATTGATGATTCGACAAAAAAGAGCTATTACCAAACTCAAACTCAAACTCAAACTCATAAAAAGGAAAGGTATTACTGGTCTTTTGGATTATCGGTAATAACCATTGAAAGCAAGCATGGCATTGTATATCGATAACTATGTTGTGATGAGTCATATTTTTCTGCATTAATTGCTGATGAGCCTTGCTTACCTGTGGCAATATTTTTTTAGCTAAGCTCAACAATACTTGGCCTTTTTGAGTAAAAATTAGTGGTACTGAATTTCGAATAAATAATTCTCCACCGACCCTGTGCTCTAATTCTCTAAATTGATGAGAGAGTGCCGATTGGCTCAAACACAGTTGATAAGCTGCTTTACGCATATTACCACCGGCTTCCAGAGCCAAAATTGATTTTAGCTGTTTTAATTCAAAGCTCATGAGTTTTCTTCATCTCCTTGTTGAAATTTATGCGCTTGTTAAGTACATCATATTCAATAATTGTAACTATATAGCCATCTAGACGCCTTTTGTGATTGATGTAAATATTAATATATCATGGAGATAATATGACAAATTCATAATTTAGGTTTTCCGCGAATTGGCGTAAAAAGGCAGTTAAAATTCTTATTAGAAAACTACTGGGCAGGGCGTTTAACCAAAGAAAGTTTTATTGAATCATGTAAGCAACAAAGAAAAAGTAATTGGTTAGTTCAACAAAAATCTGGAATCGATATTTTACCTGTTGGCGACTTTGCATATTATGATCAAATGCTTAATACAACCATGATATTAGGCTCAATTCCGCAACGTTTTCAAGGAAGTGATGATATGATCGATACTGAGTTTAGAATCGCTCGGGGTAAAGCTCCTAGTGGTTGTGATTGTTCAGCCAGTGACATGACTAAGTGGTTTGACACCAATTATCATTATATCACTCCTGAACTTGATGAAAATACTGAGTTTAACGTCGATTTAACAGGGCTTTTAGCACAGACTGTCGAAGCCAAAGCGTTGGGAACTGCTATTAAACCAGTGCTCATACGCCCTTTAACCTATTTGTACTTAAGTGCTGGCGATGCTGATAAAAAACTACAGTATCTCCCAAAACTTATTAAGACTTATCAAGTTATTTTTAAACAACTAACAGCAACCAATGTTGAATTGTGACAGATTGATGAGCCTATTTTAGGGCTAGAGCTTTCTTCTGAATGGGTAGTCGCTTTTAAAGACTCTTATAAAACTCTAGAAAATGCCTCATAAAAGATTTTACTTGCTACTTATTTTTCATCAATCGATCATGTTATTAGTGAAATAAAGCAATTTAATGTTGATGGTTTAGATATTGACACCATTGCAGAGCCAACGTCGGTTAAACATATTATTAACGAATTACCTGATCACTGGGTGATATCATTGGGCGTCGAAATATTTGGAAAAATAATTTATTGGCAAACTATCAAAAATATAAAGATATTGCTGATCTTTTAGCTGAACGCTTATGGCTTGCACCCTCTTGTTCTTTAGTGCATTGCTCCGTAGATTTAGACCAAGAACTCAAACTTGATGATGGGGTAAAGTCTTGGTTAGCCTTTGCGAAACAAAAATGTCAGGCATTTTCATTATTAAAAGTAGCGTTTCAATCAGGAAATATTGACGATATTTCAAATTACTCTGCTAGCCACCAACAAAAAATAAACTCACCCGCTGTTGAAAATTTAATGGTGAGAAAGCGTACTGAAAATATTGATACTAATGCCGTTTATCGCTCTCAGTCATTTACCGATCGAAAAGCAGTCCAACAAAAAAATTAAATTTGCCTCACTATCCGACCACAACGATAGGTTCATTTCCACAAACAGGTGATATTCGCAAAATACGTGGTCAATGGCGTAATAACGTCATTTCTGAAGTTGAATATCAGTGGCTTATTAAGAAAGAGATCAGACAGACAATTGCGAAGTAAGAGACGTTAGATCTCGATGTGCTGGTTCATGGTGAAGCTGAACGTAACGATATGGTTGAATATTTTGGTGAGCAACTTAATGGTGTCGTGTTTAGTCAATTTGGCTGGGTGCAAAGTTATGGGTCCCATTGTGTAAAACCAGCAATTATTTTTGGTGATGTAAGCCGAAAGCAGCCAATGACCTTAGAGTGGATAAAATACGTACAGTCTTTAACCATGAAGCTTGTAAAAGCGATGCTCACGGGAGCTATTACTATCCTTTCTTGGTCATTTGTACGTGACGATATTTCACGCAAAGAGGTCACTCTGCAAATAGCGCTAGCGATTGCTGATGAAGTCAAGGAACTTGAAGAAAATGGCGCAGCGATTATTCAAATAGATGAACCCACAATACGTGAAGCAATGCCGTTAAAGAACAGCCAATGGCAAGAGTATTTACACTGGGCAACCGCGGCTAATGTTAAAGCTGAAACACAGATTCACAGTCATATGTGTTATTCAGAGTTTAATGAAATAATGGCGGCAATTATCAAATTAGATGCGGATGTACTTACTATAGAAACATCTCGTTCAAATATGCAATTACTCAATACATTTGAGCAACAAGACTACCCCAATGATTTAGGCCCCGGAGTTTATGATATTCATTCACCTAATGTGCCTAGCGTTGCGTGGATGACTAAGTTAGCTGAGCAGACGCAACAATAAATTCCTAAAGAGCGTTTATGGATAAATCCAGATTGTGGCTTGAAAACGAGAAGGTGGCTGGAAAGAGAATTAGCTTTAGCTAATATGGTCACTACCGCTAAATTGTTACGCGCTAAATAGTGTTATAGCGTATAAAAATAAAAAACCTCGTTTATGACTAAACGAGGTTTGGGTCTTTAGATTAAAGGCGTTGAAAATAACTACATTATTATTTGTCGAAACTAAACTCAATGAAAGCTTTACCAAATTCAGAATTTAACGGAATAATAATAATAGGACCGTCAGCTTTATGGTTAATGGTATGATCTTTGCCAGAAACAACCATAGGCGTTGCCATGTCAAACTCAAAACCTTTTTCACTAAGCATGCGCTTAGCGCCACCGGTAACCATATTAGTAATTTCACCGACTAAATCAGTAATTTCTTCATTAATTTCGTCAGGACCTTCACCCACCATTTTTTTCATGGTCGCAAGTGCCAACTTTCCTTCAAAAGTAATGGATAGTGAACCTTTAGTTTGCGTGCTCACCATGCCAATTAAACCTGAAACATCACCCATAGCAACTTCATTTTTTTTCAAACGAGGTTTTTCTGGTACTAATTCCATTTGTGCCATAGTAGACATTACATTGAGCATTGAAGATAAGAAAGGGTTGATAAACTCTACATTCATGAATGTTTCCCAAGGGCTTAGTTATACTAGTAAATTGATTTTGCATGTTAATTTAGCAAATATAAATCGTTCCTACTAGTTATTGTTTTTTATTATCGCAATTTTCGCCGTTTTAACGGATTTCGAAAAAGTTAAACTGCCAATAATCGTTTCGTCTTTGTAATTTACAGTATTTATCTGTTGAACGTAAGTATCGACGAGTAAATCATTTTTTACCACTAATCCCGATAAAAATTTTTCAAAATTAGCTTCTTGGTAAATATAAACGTTACCTTTAGTTATTTCTAAACCAATCCAATTAAGTTTTATTTCGTGATACTTATTATCTTGAACGTCAATAAGTTTGAAGTGCGCTTCGACATAGTTTTGGATCATCTGTTCGTATGCTGCGTGCTCGGGTGAAAAGTGTATTTGCTGCTGTTCAGCAATGGCGTTTTCGATGTCGTGAGCCGTTAGTTGATGAATCACTTCTATATTATGGGTTCTTGGATTAACTGACAAGTCAGTTAATCCAAAGAAGTAGCGGTGGGCTGCACTGGAAAGCGCAACCCCACACAATAAACAAAAAATAAAGCTTTTAAATAATGAAATTTTTATCATTATTTATCTTCTTCTTCCTTGTCTTCTTTCTCATCATCTGCAGACTTTAATTTTACATTGTAGTCACGCATCATATCTTTTTTCTTACGTTTGTATAACTCAAAGCTTGATTTAATAGGGCGTGCTGGCCAATAGTTATTATTAACATCTACATCAGCTGTTTCCCAGTTTGGATCAATGGCAATCGCGGTAATTTCTTTATCAGTAATGAATAATTTAGAAACATTACTGCTATTTTTACGCCAGATTTCTGCAGGAATATGTACTTGTTCTGTTGTTTTATCTGCAAAAGTTAAGTGCACAATAATAGGCATGACCAAGCCACCCTTATTTTCAAAATCAACGATGTAGAAATTTCTTTCATCAACAAGTAGGTCTTTTTCCCATTGCTTTAACTTTTTATTTGCGCTGTTGTAGGTATTACGTGCTTTATTGGTTGCCGTAAATTTGTCATTTTCATTATAAAAGTCTAACAATTCAGGCTTGTCAGTCGTTCTAAGCCATTGACCTTTATCGCGCAGGTCACTAATAAAAGTTGGTTTTTCACTTTCTAATGCCCGTTTCCAAGCCGCTTCTGTATCAGGGTTTTGGCTATTAGGACGGTATAAATGAATATTACCTAAAGCGATGTCAACATGATCTGTTGTGTAAAACCAACCGCGCCAGAACCAATCTAGGTCAATAGCTGAGGCATCTTCCATCGTACGGAAAAAGTCTGAAGGTGTTGGGCGTTTAAACATCCAACGTTGTGCATATTCTTTAAAGGCAAAATCAAATAATTCGCGGCCCATTACCGTTTCACGTAAAATATTTAATGCTGTTGCAGGCTTACCGTAGGCATTATTACCAAACTGAAGAATTGATTCAGAGTTAGTCATAATGGGGACCTGGTTCGTGCTTTTCATGTAGTTAGTAATATCAGCAGCATGTCCACGTCGTGAAGGATAACCTTCTTCCCATGCTTGTTGTGCTAAAAACTGTAGGAAAGTGTTTAAACCTTCATCCATCCAAGTCCACTGACGTTCGTCTGAGTTAACGATCATTGGGAAGTAGTTATGGCCTACTTCATGGATAATAACACCCACTAAGCCGTATTTAGTGCTGCGAGAGTAAGTTTTTTCACCGGTCTTTTTATCAAGTGTAGGGCGAGGGCCGTTGAACGTTATCATCGGGTATTCCATGCCGCCAACAGGACCATTTACTGAAATTGACACAGGGTATGGGTAAGCAAAAGTGTATTTATTATACTGCTGCATAGTGTGGATAATCGCTTCAGTCGAGTACTTTTCCCATAATGGATTACCTTCATTAGGGTAAAAAGACATCGCCATGGTATCGGTACCGCCTTCTTTATAACCTTGAGCGTCCCAAATAAATTTACGGCTTGAAGCGAAAGCAAAATCACGCACATTTTTCGCTTTAAAATGCCAGGTTTTTGTTTTTGTTGAACGAGACTTTTCGTTTTCAAGTGCCTCTTCAACCGTAACAATTAAGACAGGCTTTTTCGCTTTTTTAGCTTTTACTAAGCGTTTTTGTTGTGTCTTTGTTAAGACTTTACTTTCATTTTGTAATTCACCAGTAGCGGCAACAATATGGTCAGCAGGTACCGTAATTTTAACGTCGTAGTCACCAAATTCTAAAGTGAACTCACCGTTACCTAAAAACTGTTTGTTTTGCCAGCCCATAACGTCATAGTATGCTGCTGCACGAGGAAACCAGCCTGCAAGTTCATACAAGTAGTTGTCGTCTTCTTTAAAGTATTCGTAACCTGAACGGCCACCCAGCACTTTTTGTTCGTGTAGGTTGTAGTTCCAGCCGATGTTGAATTCAACATCGTCACCTGATTTTAATGCTTTAGGTAAATCAATGCGCATCATCGTGCCATTAATCGTGTAGTCAAGTGCGCTACCGTTTGACGCGGTAACCGCGGTGATTTTATTACCACCGTCAAATTCAGTTGACTCAATGGCGCCACGCAAGCCGTTGTAAGTTACTTTTTTATTAGGCGCAGTGCTTGTTAAGCGATTGTCTGAGTCGCGCTTTAAGCGATTTTGATCAAGCTGTATCCATAAGTACTTTAAAGTATCTGGAGAGTTATTGGTGTAGCTAATTGTTTCGCTACCCTTTAATGTTTGCGTTTTATCATCAAGTTGAATGTTAATTTTGTAATCAACTTGTTGTTGCCAGTATTGATGTCCCGGCGCACCTGATGCTGTTCTGTAAGTATTGGGTGTTGGTAAGATTTCTTCTAATTGTCGAAATTTATCGGTATCGACCGTATTCTTTGCTATCGCACTACCACTACTGGCAGCAACAAATAAGCAAAGCAATGCTGATTTGATTGAATGTTTCATAGGCTTCCTGAGTATTATTATAATGTATACACGCTTAACCGCATATTTATAACATGAATAGGCTCAAAAAGTTAAGGGGGGAAGTCGTTTTTATGCGACCAATCGCTCGATATATAGGTCCAATGGGCGAGGGTAAAGTATTAATTACAATTCGATAAAGTTACTTTAACTGCAGGTTTGGCAGGCGCCGTGAGCTTCAACAATTTGATGGCTAATCGTAAAGCCTGTTGCATCTGCCATTGAACGTAAAGCAAGGTCTAAATTAGAGGATTGAATCTCTTCAACATGCCCGCAAGTGTCACAAATTAATAACTGTACAGGATGATTACATTCACTAAAGTGATGGCACATAACAAAAGAGTTGAGAGACTCTATTTTGTGGACAAATCCTTGTTTGTTAAGGAAGTCTAGGGCGCGGTAGATAGTGGCAGGTTTTGCTGCGGGGTCAATCAACTTTAGCTCATCAAGAAGATCATAAGCGCCAACAGCACCGCTATGTCTAGTTAATAGTTTAAATACTTGCTCGCGAGCCAACGTAAATCGTGCGCCACGCTTTTTGCAGGACTCTTTTGCTTGGCTTAGTAATTCTTCTGCATTCATTATGGCGTAGGTACTTGCATTAATGGGATGATTTTTTATCAGTCTAACACAGAGGTTTTAATGATGTAATATGCTTGAATGGTTAATTGCTTAACCATGCTAAGGAAAAGTAGTTGTAAGTGCTTTTCAGCGTTTACTTTATAACATTACTCGTCATTTTTTGATTGGACATATCGCCAAAGAATACGAGTAATTAACCGCCATATGAATCTTTATATCGCTGTATATTTTTACCCTTCCCACTTTATTAATAAACATTTATGGTCTAAGTATTACTTCTACCCTCAAATTTTTTTGTTAAAAATATTGTGTTATTAACGAGGAGTTAGGTCTCTCAAGTGAAGGGAAATTCCAGATGAGATTTAAACGAATATTTACAGCTATGCTATTAATAGTTTCCTGTGTGGTGAGCGCCAATGTTCAATTAACGGTTCGCTTAGATAAAGTTGTGTCTGTGGTAAGTTTGGTCGATTACGGCCCTTATGTTTTTGTTGACGGTAACAAAGCAGTTAAAGGAGTTACCTCTACTCAAAAGAATACAGATCTAGTTAAGGGCTTCAGTTGGGAGGTTTTTCAAGAGAGTTTCCATGCTATGGGCTATGCAATCAAATATACGATCGTTCCTTGGAATAGAGCCATAAAAATTCTTGAATTTGGTCATGCAGAACTACTCTTTCCTATGAGTAAATCAGATGAAAGATTAAAAAAGTATAATTATTCAAGGGAACCCATTAATACCGTTGATTATGTCATTTACTCACACAAAAATGCTTCTATCAAATGGAAGGGTTTTAATTCATTAAGTGAAAAAATAATTGGCGAAAAACGAGGCTTCAATTATGGAAAAAATTGGAATGCGCTTAGCGATGTTATTAAATATCAAATAGGCAATATATCAAGTGGCTTTCAAATGCTTCAAAAGGGACATATAAATGGTTTTATTGGTTACAAAGACACCTGGGATTATGTTTTGAAAGAAGAAGGTTGGGAAGGGGAATTTATAAAAACACCGATTATCGATTCAAGCTCAGAGTACGTGGTTTCCATGAAAGGTAAGGAACAGCATTCTAATTTGCTCAAAGTTTATAGTCAGGGTAAACGAAAAATCATTGAAAATGGCACACTCGACAAGTTAAAAACTAAGTGGTTTGGTGTAAATCAAGCTAAAGAATGATTGTAGGCAAACACAGCGTTGCGACGGTGCAATTTTTATTCTCATGAGGTGACCCACCTTATTCTTCAAAAATAAATTTTTTCTTATCATACTTTCCTGCTTTCAAGTCTTCCAACATCTGTTGAAAACGTCCACTGGCCTTTAGTTTTTTTAAACCACTATTAAATTTATCAAGAAAATATTGATTGCGCTTATGATCTTTACTCATAATTAAATGGAGTGTGCTGCGACCAAATTCTTTCGGGCTATGAGTTAAAAGGTTAGCTTCATCAGGTGATAGGTAGTTTCTAATCTGAGCATCACCAACAGAAGGATCGTTTGGGAATATTTGTATGCGCCCAGCCAATAATTTCTTATAATTGAATTCATCTTTTGAGGTGAAATCAACAGTAAAGTATTCTGTAGCAATAGCATCCATAAACGCTTTGCCATAATCATACGTTGTTGTACCTCCTATTTTCATTCCTTTTAAGTCTTGCATTGATTGCCAATGAAACTCATAGCTTTTTAGGTGATAAAAAACAAAAGACGTTTCTGTTATAGCGTCGCTCACTAAAAACTCTTTTTTTGTCTCATCGTCAGGCCACCAGCAACAAGAAGCATCCCAATCTGTTGCTTCTTTGGCATATTCATTAGCTCGTTTCCAAGGGAAAAACCCCCACTCTACCTCGATACCTTCCAACTTAAATGCTTCAGTGACCATATGAGAGTTAAGACCATATTGGTAACTGTAATTAGATAGAAATGGTTCCCACTCACCATTAGTGATACGAATGGTCTCAGCAAATAAATCCGTAGTAAAAATAATTATCCATAATAGTGTCATGGGGAACATTTTCATCATTGTCCTTATAAATAAATAAGTAAGTGTCATGTTGAGCACAAAATTATAACGTTTTTAGTGTGGACCCGAAAGACGCTTTTAATTTAGCTAATTGAATTACTTTATTATCTAATTATACGCTAAGAGCGATGAAACGTAATTTAAAGGTAGATACTTATTCAAGGGGAGGTAATGACTTAAACATAAAAACGGACTTCAGTGCCAACTGATTGTAGTCGTCAGAAGTAAATCCGACAAGAGGACCGCAAAAGTAAAATTAAAGCTTTAGCGGTAATTTACGTTTTATGAGCAAAGCAATAGCTAAAGTGATACCTCTAACTATAATTTATTTACCCTTATCAAGTTATTCTATAGCAATTGTGGGTAATCAAATGGAGCAGGGTAGATTGTATTCTTTTGTATTTTTTGCTCTTGATATCAAGAATAAAAGCAACCATGATGCCTTAATGATAATAGCAATATCTAAGAAAGTTCAGTTTAAGAACAGATTGTTATTAAAGAGATAATTCAATTATTCAGGGAAGTTAGATGAGCGACTTTATGTGAAAAACATATTATTTATAATCATTGCTTTTTGCATTCATTTTTCATTGGTAAAATTTGGTTCGCTGTTTACCATCACCTTTGGCGTTGCGAGTCTCATTTGGCCAGTACCGGGTGTAATGCTTGGCTTATATTTTTTATATGGGCACATCATTTTAATAGGGTCGATGTTATCCTCGTTGGTCAGTATTTACCAACTCAATTCAAACTCTTCTTTTTCAATCTATTTAATCATTATTTTATCTCTGGTAAGTGTTTTACAATTAGTTATTAGTAAGCAATTAGTTTTACGCTTTATTACCTTGCCACTTAAAACACATATCCCTAATGAAATGATTAAGTTTTTAATCTTCGCCGGGCCTTTATCAGCATTTGTTACGAGTACTATCGTGATGATATCGCGTTGGGTATGGCTAAAAATTCCCACAGAAGTCCTTTATTATATATGGGCAGCAAAATGGGTTGGCGATTTCATCGGTATTATCTTTCTAACCCCGGTTATTTTATTTTTTAGGAAGAATGTTTATGTTAGAAGAGCAAAGCATCAAACAGCCGCTATTTTAACAACCCTTTCTGTATTAGGTGCTATTAGCTGGATTTATATTTTATCAAGCTACAATAAACAGTTAGAAAAGAGCAGTAATTTATTAATCTGACTCAACCATTTATAGAGCAGGTTAATGTTATTCAATCGAGTATAAAGCATCATTTAACCGCATTAGGCGGACGATTCCAAGCAAGTGAGAATGTTACACGGGCAGAGTTTAAAGCCTTCACCAATACAATAGAACAACGAAACATCAGCCTAAGAGCATTAGCTTGGGTACCGTTAATAAGCTCTGACAGCAGAAAAGCATTTGAGTTGGCACTGTCAGAAGAGGGGATTACTGAAAGCTATATCAAAAAATCTACCGAGCAAGGGTTTCAACGCTCACCTAATCAGAGTCAATATTTTCCCATTACTTTTATCGAGCCCCTTGAAGCAAATAAATCTGCAGTAGGTTTAGATGTTTCGACGCACCCACCTGTAAGTGCGAGTGCCAATAAAGCCATCAGCCTTAAAAAACATGTTATTACACCTCTATTGTCGCTAGTACAGCAAAAAGATAAATTTACCGGTGTTGTTGTTTATTACCCAGTTTACAAAAAAGAGTTTCAAACTAACACTGTTCTATTAAAAGGCTTCGTTGAGGCCGTTTTTGAATTAGATCTTTTACTCGTTGGTGTGCACCAAAGTCTTGATCAAAATAACTTTACTTACTAATTAAGTTATGGCAAAAGTAATATTTTTTCATAGTAAAAAATTATGACTCTACCTGGTTTTTAGCTGCAGCGTGGAGATAATTTCATTCAATAAAATAGCTCAATTATCATTTTCGAGTACGAAGAAGTTTGAACAAGGCCTGATAGATTGGAGCAACCTTGGCATCATGTTTATCGTTTGTACTATTGGTATCATCACTTTAATTACTCCCCTACTAAAAGAGTAGCAAAAAACACCATAAAATTATTAAAAAGTAATACTGAACTCGTTATTGCAAATAAAGTAAAAATCTATTCTTAGCCATGAATATAGAACCTCTTTAAACGCAATTATAGGCTTTGCCGAGATAGCTTGGCGTGAAAAAAACGATACAAATGCCATTGATTATTTATCTAAAATAAATCACTCATCAAATATTTTACTTAATATTGTTATCGATGTTTTAGACATATCTAAAATGCAAGCGGGTGAGTTAAACCTTGAAAATAGATCGTTTAACCCTGCAATAGAAACAATATCAGTAATCGAAATGTTGAACGAAAAGGCGCTTAAAAAGTCAATTTTAATTAATGAAAATTTATCCTCAAACTTGAAAAATGGGTGGCTGGTGATGACTTTAGGTTTAAAAAATATTGATAAACTTACTCAATAATGCGATTAAATTTACTAACCAAGGAACTATTAGTATTGACGGTAGCTGCCAAAATACTGCACAAAATACCAGAGTACTAACCTTAACGGTCAAAGATACAGGCATAGGTATTAATGAAGATCAGCAAAGACATCTCTTTAATGCTTTTGCCCAAGCAGAGATTTTCACCACAAGAACATATGGTAGTACAGGCTTAGGTTTATCAATTGTGAAACAATTAAGCGCTTTGATGGCAGGAGATATAAACATGATAAGCCAACCAGGAAAAGGCAGCACATTTACTGTAACGTTAGAATTACCTCAGTCGGAATAACCTATAGCAAAAAATAACGATAGGTGGATAGCATCACCCCAACCGAGCTACGAAGGTGTAAATATTCTCGTCGTAGAAGACAATAAAATAAATCAGTTTATTGCCCCAAAAAAATTAATCTCTTTAGGAGTAATTTGTTCTTTGGCTGGAGATGGTCAGCAAGCGCTAACTTACCTTGAGAGTAATAAGAAAAAATTAATATTAATGGATTTACAGCATCACATTTTATTAAACAAAACGGTAAACTCAAAGGTATTCCTATTATCATCTTAAGTGCCAGTGTTGGCAAAGAAGACAAAGAAAAAGCCCTTGATTTTGATATTGAAGACTTTATACACAAGCCATTTCAACAAGCTGATTTGCTCCATGTACTTAATAAGTATTTATCAAGTAAATAGATGTTGAGTTAGTTTTTATATTCTATAAAAAATAATACCGGATCTGAGCCAATTTTTTCGATATTTAGCCAAAATAGCCGTTCTGCTAAACTTTCCTATTTCATTTATCATTATAAGTCGCGACACCTTCAATCTCGGCTAATAGGTGTAGTTGAAATGTTGCGAAAATGTTATTGCTGTTCTACTGTTATTGATACCATTAATTTATGTAAGAAAATATAGAGTATGCCGATTAAATTCCAGCAGCTAATCCCCTTATTATTCCTCCTTGTTAGTTCTTGCGCAGTAACCTACCAAGATAGTGACGGTAATCAGAAAATTGTTGGGTTCGTTAGTCTGACACTTGAAAAACCCGCAGATCAAACCTTGGTTGCAGGCGACAAGGTAAAAATTACTAATGTAGGGGTTATGTATTCAGATACACCAATACATAACGGGATTTCTATTGGATATTATAGTGAAACAACCACTATTTTAAAAAATGATGTGGCTGTTATTATTAAAAATGAAGAGTAAAAAGGAGTTTTGAGATGGAATTTTGTAATAAGTATATTTTATTTACTTTGTGCTTTAGTCTTTTTTTATCTGGGTGTAGCACAACAGATAGTGCTGTTTTCGTAACAAAAACCACGATAGCAGTGATTGATGTCGACAGTACTCCAGGAACCGTGTCTTTTGCATATGACCGTGTTGAAGGGTTCTTTGGACCAAATTATGAAAACGGAGCGGTACCACCAGTTGTAGCATCGATGAAAACAAGTGGCGAAATAACAAGCCCAACCATAAAGCAGCTTTATGCAACCGGTGAAGCAGCAACTTTAGTTATTAACCCTAATGCTATTGGTTATCAACAAAGCTCTGACGATGAACTCGTAGGAGGTCGCAAAGCGTTAATTTTTGGTACAAGTACTTCCCTAGGCTTTAAATTTGGCCTCTCAAACTCAATTCCTAACTTTACCTTAGGCTATAAAAGAAAAGAAGCCTCTTATATTCCTATTCACAAAGGAGCTGATGGTAATAGTGATAAATACTCATCGGTGCTTGCCAGTATTGATACAACCATTACAACCAATATTGATGGAAATAAATTTGAAAATGGGCAATATTTTGCAACAGGTGAAGCCGCTAAATTACTCGCTGTTCAGCCATATATCAAAGATGCTTTTAAAAATAGCGCGGAAAGTGCTTTAGGATCTTATGATGAAAACTTTTCAAAACAGGTTAAAAATCATTCAGGTATAATTCGATGCGCATTTAACTTGAGCGAAGAACAATGGAAAAGTGTTATTGATAATGGCATAGCGGCAAATCTATTTTCTGATTTAGACGATACGTTAGTGAGTTCTTTAAAGCAGTTTTCTGCGTCTAAATCGGCAGATGATTTACTGAAGTTAATGAAATTATATTCTGAAGCTATTGCTGGCGGTATAGATCCGACCAATGATCACAGTTTATTGTTGAAAACCCATGAAAATTTAGTGTGTAATGTAGCCGGGAGTTAATGTATGCCAGACAAAGTCGTTCCGTGTGAGAGATCAGAAGAGATGAAAGAACATCTAGAAAAATCAGGATTTTGGGTTGTAGTGTCCTGTGAACCTATTAAGTATAAAGCAGGTAAATGTAGGATGATTTATAAGCAAAAAGAATAAATTAGGCGTTAAGTACTAGCTATTACTCAAGTAGATCTAAAACAGGATCATGTTATTTTACTTCATTTTAACGTTTTAATTTAAGTCACCTATAGGTGACTTTTTTATCTCTCTGGATAGTGATACGAGGGTAAAGTATTTTCCATCTATTCCTGGTATCTTTATATCTAAAGGGTTATAGACCCTGCCTTTAAAAAATGTTTTACCGTAATGTATTACGGGTTATAACGCCTATCATTTTACTCGCTTCTAGCCATTATTTGTTATTTTCAGTTTTTAACGCATAATTAACATAACAAATAACAGGGATTGTTAACTATGACTTTTGATGAATTCGATCGCCTAAACGCCCTCTCTAAAAAAGCCCTTAACGAAACAGCTTCACGTAATGAATTAAAAAGTTTAATGAGCGACTCGATGACTGGAATGAATGTTTAGAATTTAATTTATTAAATGGTTTACGGAATTCATTATTATCTTTAATTAGTTTTTGTTTTTATATTATTTTAAATAGACCTATAACTACTATCTGCTTATGTTTTGTGATTGAAATGGCAAAAGAAAGTTCTAGACGATCAAATGCAGAAATTTTCTATCTAATAATACTGGTAGAAGCATTGTCAATTTCATCTATCCTAATAGTAATGTAAGTAAGGAATAATCAAATGTATGATTTAGAACAGGAAGAAAAGTATGCCATTGAGAGATATTTAAACGCTAAAATTGCTAAATGGGGAGCTATTATTGGTATTGTAAATTTAATTGCACTATTTGGTATTTATTATTCTATTTCAGATACAGTTGCTGAAAAGGCTACAAATAGAGCAATTGAACAGACAGAAGAAAAAATGTCTTCTTCTGCGAAACAATTAGAAAAATTAACGGACAAGGCTATTTCTTCATTATTTGATGCAATAAAGTCTTCAGGCGAAGCAGAGGCCCATGCGAAATCAATAAATAAAAATATTTTAGAGCTTCAAGCTCTCGATTTAGATAAAGTAGGTCAAATCGTTGTGCTGTTAAATCAATCGAAAAGTGAAATAGAGGCTTTGATAAACTCATCCCAAGAATTAAAGAAATCAGAAATCATTTTTTCGAAATTGCATAGTGTTATAAAAGAGAATAATGCCAATATAAAAACATTAAAAACGCACCTAACTAAAATTCAAGAATCTTCATCCAAATACATAACTAAACGAGAGGTTAGTTCAGCGTTTGAAAACAGAATAAGTAGTGACATAAACAAAAATAATATTTTACTTTCTCTTAACAAAATACAAATTGAAGCTGGTGAATCGGCTATAGAGCCAATTAAAAGTGGTAATAGTGAAAAGTATATTAAATTCAATAAAGAATATTCTAACCCGCCCTACGTTACTGCAAGCAATTATGGAAACTCCAACAAAGATAGTGGTTATCCTATTATCTATGATGTTACTAGTGAAGGGTTCAACGTTAAAGTCATTGATTCGACTAGTAAAAGATCAATATCAATAAAGTATGATTTAAAGTTTAGCTATGTAGTTATTGGTGAATCAAAATAGTTTGTCGGGTTGCTTCATATTTTAGCCAATTACAGTTCCCTCTTAACAGGGCGTTATTTATACCCCCGCATAGTAATGCGGGGGTAAAGTCTTATGGTTAAATGCTATTTAATTTAATTTAATTTAATTCTTCTTTCTTTTCTTAACTTCCTTAGAGAATTGTCTAAAGGCTCTAAAACCTTTAAACAAATAAAGTATATAAACACAACAGAAATGATAAATGCTACCACGTTAAAACTATCCATACTCAATGGAAGAAATTTTTTCATAATCACGTTTTTATATATGAAATCTGGAGGGATATTAAATAAAACAGTGATTAATAAGCAGATGCCATATAAGAAAATATGGTACCTGATTAAAACTAGGCTAATAAAGTTGTTTTTAAAATCAAAAGGTAGGTAATTTTGCTCTAATCCACCTTGAATGTTTTTTAATGCAATTTTGCTTGCTGAGTAGCTACTTAAACTCGCCAGAGTCATTAGAAAAAGTAAAATAATACACGCAATAGATGAAGGGAAACTTGTAGCTATATAAGGTATAGTTACTGAATCACTGGATAGTTTCATTGATAATTTATTCAGTTGCTGATAATAGCATCCATTAGATTTTATTTTTCCATTACAGAGAAGGTTATGAGATATAGTATGACCATGAAATTTTTGATTTGTTTCTTGTAATGAAAAATCGTAGGCAGATAAAAACTTTTTATCTGTATATTCTAATGTTATATCGTTTACAAAAACTGATACACCTATTTTATTTTCATTGTTTTCTATTATTATTCTTGTTGCCGCAGACTTCATCCCTAACTCATGAAGTTGTGGTAAATCGCTCTCAATTATGACAGTGCTAAATTCAATGAAATTTCCTCCGTCACAAGTGTTTTTCGTATTGAACATCGTAAATTTGTAGTTAAGATTTTCTTTATTTAGACAAAGCCCTTTTGAATTTATTACTGAAATAGCAAAGCGCTTAATCGACCTCTCTGGGTTTTCATTGTATGTACATTGAGTTTTTTTGTCTTTTTTGAGTAAAACACTACAATTCTTTAATAATTTGTTATCCGCTTTTGTGAATGAAATCTCTTTAATATCAAAACTTGGATTCTTTGGATAGATAGTTGCCGATGATACTTCACTTATCTTTCGATCTATTACATTAAGTGCTACTGCTTCTGAAAAGCTTTCCTCTACTGAATATAAATCATTGTAGTTTGAAAAACTATTTACGACTATCCAAAGCATGGTAAATATTAATGTCGCTATAATGAGACTGTTAGTTCTAATTGTGCTGATATGAGTTACGGTATTCAATTTATTTCCTTATTTAATTGCCGATATTTTATGGAATATATATTAAGCTATTGTATTTATTGTTTTAATCTTATTCAACTGAATTTATCATGTAACTTATGCGGAAATAACTGCGTATAAACCTGAAATAGAATATTAAGATTTCTATGGCCTGTTACTTGAGCAACTTCTTCAATAGTGTAGCTTTGCTCAAAAAGTCGACTTGCTCCTTCACGCCTTAAATCATGGTAGCGTAAATATTTAATACCTAAATCATTTCTAACACGTTGAAATCCAGCCGTTACACTTCTTGAATTATAGGGAAAAATTAATTCACTATTTTTAGGTTGTTCATTGGCAATACTGAAAGATTCACCTAAGAGTGAGGCAATCATGTAATTACCTTCCTTTTTACGGGGATCTTTTCTGTCTCTAACAATGATCGTTTTATGCTCTAGGTTTAAATCATCCCATCTAAGTTTACAAACTTCACCTATACGCATACAAGTAAGTATACTGATATCTAAAATATCTAAATAAGGAATTCTGACATGACCATTTGGTCTTTGATTTTCCCTTTCTTCTAGTCCAACTCTTAATTTATCGAGTTCAAGCTGCGTTGGCCTTCTCGTTCTTCAGTCACTTTACCAATTAAATCCATATCAATGAGTGTTGGTATCGCTTCATCAAAAACTGAACAATTGGCTTCAATATCAAAAACTGGGTGAGCTTTTTTCATTTTCTATTTCTTGATCACGCTTCCTTCCATATATACGAGCGAGTTCTTTTTTACAGAATGTTTTAGATTCTCGGTGTATAATTGCGTTTTTTTGTTTAACAACGACTTTACAGCGATAAGAAAAGTCACCGTTTGCCTTTGTACGTTTTTCAATTGTAAAAGATGCCATCATTAATCCTACTTTTTTATGGGGTACATATGGGGTACTACATATCGAAACTCAAGGTAACTTGCGGTAATTCACTGTAATTCTATACAGTATATTAATAAGGTGTTTTTGTGTCAATCCCAGTAAAACCGCTAAACTCAGCTAATCCCATCGATCACCGACTTTCCGTTGCACCCATGCTCGATTGGACAGACCGCCATTGCCGTTACTTCTACAGAGTTATGTCAAAACACACCGTGTTATATACAGAAATGATAACGACAGGCGCAATTATTTTCGGCAAAGGTGACTATCTATCTTTTAACAAGGAAGAACATCCTTTAGCCTTACAACTCGGTGGTAGTGACGTTAAAGCCATGACTGAGTGCGCAAAAATGGCTGAGCAATATGGTTATGATGAAATTAATATCAATGTTGGTTGTCCATCTGACCGTGTTCAAAATGGTCGGTTTGGTGCGTGTTTAATGGCTGAACCCTCGTTAGTTGCTGATTGTGTAAATGAAATGCAGGCAGCCGCAAATGTTCCTGTTACCGTAAAATCGCGTATTGGAATTGACGATAACGACAGTTATGAGTTTTTGCACAACTTTATTGATGTTGTAGCGCAAGCTGATTGTAAGCATTTTATTATTCATGCACGTAAAGCTTGGTTAAGTGGCTTAAGCCCTAAGCAAAATAGGGAAGTACCACCGCTTGATTATGGTCGTGTATATCAAATCAAGAAAGACTTTTCACAATTGCAAATTTCAATTAATGGCGGTATTAAAACCTTTGCTGAGGCGAATGAACATTTAACGCATATTGATGGTGTAATGATTGGTCGTGAAATATATCAAAATCCCTATATGTTAGTTGAAGCTGATAATGCTATTTATCAAAAGAATACTAATATGCTTTCTCGCGCACAAATAATTGAAGAGATGGCGCGCTATATTGATATGCATATTGCCAATGGCGGACGTGCTTGGCATGTTGTTCGCCATATGCTCGGGTTGTGTAATGGTTTAGCTGGCGCTAGGCAGTTTCGTCGCTACTTAAGTGAGCAGTGCAGTGGTAATGAGGTAACTAGCCAAGTTCTTTTCAAAGCTTTTGCTCTGGTTACTCTACCTGCTAGCGAGTAAAATATCTCTTGTGTTCCGATTTTGGGAATTAGCTTCCCTAAATCGGGATATTAGTTATTTGTTAGTCTAGCCATAATTAACGATTTAATCGCAATAATTGTTAAATGTTGGTTTTTTTAACCACTCACCTCTAATTTAATCATAAACTCTTGTTTTTCGACAAAACTCAAAAAAATAAATTCATTAAAAATCATGATCTTAATTTTTTTTTGATCTCTGGCACAACCTTTGTAATAGATATTGCGACTTAACTATTATAAAACTTGGAGAACAAAATGAAAACTTTACTTATTACCACTTTAACAACGGCTTTATTATCTTTCAATAGCTTTGCAGGCGACACTGCTGATATTAAAAACATGGCTAGTCTGATGGCTAAAACAGGTTTACATCAACTTAATACGCAATTAAAGATCAATACAAAAGCTAAAACCCAGCAAGCTATTATGACCCTGGCTTTAACAACTAATAATAATGCTGCCATTTTAGTTGCAAACATTCCCACTAAAAATAATGCTCAAATAAAGCATACAGCTCAAGTTATGGATGAGTAAGGATTGATTATGCCAAGCTTAGCGCTTATTTTTACACTATTGATGTTACCTGCTGTGTTCTTATTGCTAGCATCGGTGGTCGTAAGCCTATTAGAAAGTAGTCATGAGCAACAACTTATTGATGAACAAGCTGTAAGTTAAGCGCAGGGGATTTGTTGTACCCTGCTAATTTATATTGCCTAATCAACTGTACATATATCAATTAATTCGTTATTTTTTAAGTCTTATTCAAAAATGAATGACACTAACTATGCTTTCGGCTTATCAGCAAATAGTATCGTGCCAACAATTGCATGATTTACTTTTTTCTACTAACAATTTAACAGTAGATCCTAAAAAACAACCTTCGAACATTATTCTTCTCGATGCGAGTATACCTCCTGTTGGTAAAATGCGCTCTCCGGTAAAGCACTGGCCAAATTTTGCGTTGCCAAATGCCAAACGATTCGATTTAAATAAAAACTTTTCTGATTTATCAAATTCATTACCCCATACAATGCCAAGTGTTGAATACTTTCAGCAACAAGCGCAGGCGCTAGGTGTGATGAATGATAGCCAAATTATTGTCTACGATGACCAAGGCTTATTTTCAGCTGCACGTGCCTGGTATATGTTTAGAGCCATGGGGCATAAAAATGTTGCGGTACTTGACGGCGGTTTACCTGCATGGCTTGAATTAAACTACCCCGTTTCATCAGGCTTATCTTACCCTACTGAAATTGGTAACTTCACTGCGAAGTTTTATAAAGAATATTTCTGTAGCAGCCAAGATATATTCCAGCAGCTTGATACTACCGAGCTTCTTGTTATTGATGCCAGGGCAAAGGATCGTTTTGAAGGAAAAGTTGCAGAGCCACGTGAAGGGATTCGAAAAGGACACATTCCTCGCTCGGTAAATTTACCTTTTAGTGATCTATTGAAGAATGGTTTGCTGCTCCCAAAGAATATTCTAGAGGAAAAGTTTAAAAAAATTAATCCACAAGATAAACTGATGATCATGAGTTGTGGCTCTGGTGTAACCGCTTGTGTTTTAGCATTAGTGGCGGAAATGTGCGCTTATAAAAAGTTGCAAGTGTACGACGGTTCATGGAGTGACTGGGGCGGGGATCATCAACTTCCCGTGGTAACGTCTAAATAATGCCATTCTTAGTTAAAAAATAGACACCTTTCTCACGTGGTCAAATTAACCATTTTATTTGTTAATTTGACCCCATCTTCGCCTGACATATTATGTCTGTATTTTTTTTGTGAGTTATAAATCTAGTAAATTCTTTGTTAATCAATTGTTTGATTTGTTTTTGCTTAGTTGGCATGTCACTTGTAATAGAAGACATAGTAGCAAGTTAAGCGTTAACTCATTGAGCTGACACTTAACGAGCCATTACATTAAAAACCAAATAGAAGCGCATTTGCGTAGGAGAATGGATTATGGGCATGTTTTCACGTTTTACAGATATTATTAACGCTAACCTAAACAATATATTGGATAAAGCCGAAGACCCTGAAAAAATGGTTAAATTGATCATTCAGGAAATGGAAGAAACTTTGGTTGAAGTACGCTCTACTGCAGCTAAAAATATTGCCGAAAAGAAAACGTTGATGCGCCAAATCGCCTCATTAGAAACAAGTATAAAAAATTGGCAAGAAAAAGCAGCATTAGCGATTAGTAAAGACCGTGACGATCTTGCGAAGTCAGCGCTGCATGAAAAACAAAAATGTCTAACACAAGTCTGTGAATTGCAGCATGAATTAGCACAGCTTGATGTATTTCTTAGTGCGGTTCAAGAAGACGGTCAACGGTTACAAGAAAAGCTGCAAGAAGCTAAACGTAAGCAAGATGCTTTCGTATTACGTCAAGCATCGGCTGAAGTCCGTTTGAAAGTTCGTGAAAGAGCAATCGTTTATAACATTGATGATGCGATCAGCAAATTTGAACGATACCAACAAAAAATTGATCGAGTAGAAGCTGAAATAGAGTCGTATGACTTTACGAGCAATAAAGATCTCGAAAGCCAATTTCGTGACTTAGAGACAGATGAAACGATTGATCAAGAATTAGCAGACTTAAAAAAACAAGTCGTTAATGGCTAAGGGTAAATTTATAAGATTTTAAGGAGCATCACATGATACAGGAAAATGACTATTTTATAATTATCATGTGTTTGGCTCCGGTACTCACTTTTTTTGTTAGTGCAGTATTGTTAACTATTTTAAAACATAGCGGTTGGAATTGAGGAATAAATGATGAGCTATCAACGTGAGTATTCAGTAAAAAAAACCTTAAAGAAAGATGTTTCACACAAAAAATTATCGGGTGTTTGTGCCGGTATTGCAAAATATTATGAGTTACCAAGAATAGCAATACGCATTGCCGTCATTGGAGCATTGATTATTTTCCCGCTAGCAACTGGGGTTGCTTACGTTGTGGCCGCAATATTATTACCCACAAAAGATTAATGTGAAGCAATACGCCTTAGCGGTATGTAAGCGTAATATTTACATTTAACTGACTAACAAGACAATAAAGAAAAGCAGGAGGGACTATGTCATTTTTTAAATCGTTTATGTTAGCTATTTTTGCCACTTTATTTTTAACCTATGTGTTAGGAATAAGCTTTATCGAAATGTTTAATGTTGATCTTTATGTTGGTGAAGAGCTAATAGAGCCAATACAGGCCATTAGTGTTTCAGCAATTATTATGGTTATTTTAGTTATTTTGGCATTCACGATCGTGATGAGTGTTTTTGGTTCCTTAATTTTTATAGGATTGATGATTTTTGGTGCCCTTGCTATGGTGATGATTGGCGTTTTTTGGCCTGTTATTTTTATTGCTTTTGTTATTTGGTTATTAACACGTGATAAAAAACAAATAGCATAAAAATGAAAGAGTCAGTAAGTGTGGTTGACTCTTTCGACATGTTAATTGTTAGTGATGTTGTCTTTATAAAAATTGGGCTAAAATACTTCTACACTCGTTAGTTTTAACAAGCGCTTAAATGCTCGGTCTTGGTTAGCTATGACTTGAGGCATAGCCGGCTCGGCATGTTGTTTCATCAGTCTTCTATTGGTCATGACTAAATCTGCGGTAACTGAGCGATGACATTAGCAATATCACGGACCGTTTTTAATAAAATTTCAGGTAAAAGCGTGATTGTTTTCTTGGGTAATAATTATATTATCCATTTTGCTCCAGCTTAGTTACAATGTTCATGCAATTAAAATCATCAGTCTAAAAGGAAGTATAGCGAGAAATGAATAAAATATGTTTAATAGCAATTGTCTTATCTTTTACTTTATTTAATATAAGCAGTAATGCCCTCGCTGTTGAGCACAACAGCAATATTATTATTGAAGCCCCTTATGTGAGAGCGAGCATACCAGGCACCGATATAACTTCAGCCTACATGTCGATTGAAAATAAAAATAATGAAGCGTTAACTTTAACGGGTGTAAGTGGCTTGTTCGCCGATAGAATTGAAATTCATCAACACACTATGAGTAATGGTATGATGAAAATGCGACAAGTAGAACAGTTGGTTGTTAATGGACAAAGCAAAGTGATATTACAGCCTATGGGTTATCACTTAATGATATTCAGTGTAAAAAAAGCTTTGTTACCTGAAGAGGAAGTTTCATTAACATTGCATTTTAAGCAGCAAAAGGATCTTGTAATAACCATTCCTGTACAAAGTATCAAGCAGGAAAAACCAGCTAAAAAGCAGCATCACCACCACTAGGAGCTCAACATGACGACTAAATTCTCAAGTAAAACCTTTATCACGATTTTTTTAGCCCTTATTGTCTCCTTTTATTTTTTAGGGGTTTATTGGAGTTTTGAGCCAGAACAACTTGATATTAGAGCTGAAGTCACTCGCGATGCCGCCGCCGAGGGTGTAAGCCCTGTTGTTGGTTATACCACCACAACCGCACTGATCCGAGTAACAGAAACATTACTAAATAAGCAAGGTGGTTATCTTTCAAATGATGCCCTGCCTCCTTCAGTATTTCTAGATAATATCCCTGCGTGGGAATTAGGCGCTCTTGAAATGTCGCGAGATATGGCACTTGTTATGCGTCAAGAATTTAGTCGATCGCAGTCACAGTCAATAGAAAACAAGCACTTAAAAGTAGCACAACCCCAGTATAATATTGACCACAAAAGTTGGGCAATGCCAAGTGCCGAAAGTGAATACAATAAAGCAATTAACGAATTGTACGCCTACCGTAAAGCATTAAGCGATGTTAATAGTCAAACCGCACAGTTTTATGCACGCTCAGATAATTTACGTGATTGGATCCAAGAAGTGAATAAGCGTTTAGGCAGCTACTCTCAGCGATTAAGTGCAAGTGTTGGACGTGAGCAGTTAAATACTGACTTAGCGGGCGACAGTGAGGCTCAACAATCAACATATACTCAAGCTAGCGTTGTGTTAAAAACGAGTTGGTGGAAAATTGATGATGAATTTTACGAAGCACGTGGAGCATGTTGGGCGTTATTACACTTTTTACGAGCTGTAGAGATTGATTTTAATGACGTTTTAGAGAAGAAAAATGCTAAAGTAAGCGTACAGCAAATTATTAGAGAGCTAGAAGCAAGTCAAGAATCCATATGGAGTCCGATGATTCTTAATGGCGATGGCTTCGGTTTATTAGCTAATCATTCTTTAGTCATGGCAAATTATATTTCGCGTGCTAATGCAGCACTAATTGATTTAAATGACTTGTTAAGTCAAGGATAATAAAGGATTAAACATGAAAAAAACAGCATTGGCCGTACTTGTTACCGGTTTACTTTCAACATCTGTTATGGCTGATACCATTGCAGGACTTTATATTGGTGGGTCAATATGGAGTAATGAAGCTACGGGTACTTTTGGTGAAAACAATAACTTAGTTGATTTTAATTTAAAAGATCAAGAGCAAGGTTCTTTCTATATCGCTTTGGAACACCCTTTACCGCTTATACCAAATTTAATGATTGCCTCAACAACATTAGACACCGATGGTTCTACTGTTTTAACGCAAAATTTTGAGTTTGAAGGGCAAACTTTTAATTCAACAACACCTGTTGAAAGCACGTTTGATGTTAGCTATGTTGATTACACGCTATATTATGAACTCTTTGATAATGGCATTTTATCTTTTGATTTTGGTTTAACCGGTCGTGATTTTGATGGAGATATAACGGTTGCATCATCAAGTGAAAGTGCAAAGCTGGCTGTAACTGAAATAATTCCAATGCTCTATGTTTCAACCATTATTGGCTTGCCAGGTACGAGCTTTAACCTTTTTGCTAATGGTAACTTGTTATCAATAGATGACCATAAATTGTATGACTACCAAGTCGGTGTAAGTTATGAATTGATTGATAATTTAGCTGTTGATGTGAACTTAACCGTTGGTTACCGAGCGGTAAAACTTGAACTTGAAGACTTAGATAATTTATATACAAACATTGACTTTAAAGGGGCTTTTGCTGGCGTTGTTGTTCACTTTTAAAAAATTATTTTATAGCACTTAAATCCTGCAAAAAATATATTGATAGTTTTAATTAATGGCCAGTAGCTTAAGCTTCTGGTCTTTTTTTATTTTAAATTTTATTTTCAATTTAAGGTTATTTTATGGCTAAGTTCATCATTTATTTTCTTGCGAATAAATGTGTTTAGCAAATGAGAATGAACAACAGCTTGCTCTATTTTAATTCTTTTAACTAGTATTGATGGATTAATCTGCACGACTAGCGTTTATTGTGATTTAGACTTATTTGATAGCTTCTAACTAAAAACCTGAATACGCTTTGTGTTATTAGTTAATATGTTTGGTGATGTTGTTATTAAGTCCTATACATGTAAACAGGATTAAAAAAAGGCTTTTGATCATCATCAAAAGCCTTTTTTACTTTACTCTATATCACTATTGTTACTTTTTCTTACGACGTAACAAAAGAGCTGGGATTAGTAATAATGACATCCAACCTGTTGAACCACCAGAGCTAGATTTTTTGGGTTCTACTACCGGTACTACAGCTGGTTTTGGTTGCTCAGAAGCTTCATCTTTTAAGTTATTCACATTAACGGTAACTAATACAGCATCAGAGACATTACCGACACTATCAATAGCATTTACTTCTAATGTTATAACTGTTAATCCAGCATCATAATCAAGTAGTGTTGAGTCAGCTACTTTAATTGTTCCATCACGTTCCATCATTACAGCAACTGATGATGATGACTGAATGAAGTATTCTGCAACAGGGCTAGTATATAAATCTGGGTCTGTAGCAATAACATTCCCAATAACAGTGCCATCAGCCGTATTTTCGTCAACAGAGAATGATTGGTCCGGTGTGACAACTGGAGCAACACCTTCTTCTTGTGTTGGCTTAGCTACTAACGGGTGTGAACCTGAGTCAGATAACATAACAAAATCTTGTCCAGATGTGAGTAAACGAGCTGTTTCACCAACAGCAAGTATTTCAACTTCTTCTCTTTCATCGTCAATAAGTCTTACCGCTTCATTTGATAAGGCAAAATCAACGCCTGTTGCTGTTGCTAAATCTAGACCAGTGTTGTTATAGAAGTCACGAAGAGAGTCTGAAATACGGAATCTAACGGTAGCATCTACAGAACCAAGATCAGTTGCACTTAAACCAACATCTTCAATACATGACTGTATTGTTACAAAGTTATTACCAGAAGTGAAAAATACATCGCCTACTCCACCACTGAAGCTACCCCATCTTGATGTAAATGAAACTATAGCCCCTGCTGGGAAATTTCCAAAAGCTGAATAATCTAATGCTTGTGCAGAATATTCAAATATTCCATCAGAATTCATATCAAAGTCAGCATAAAAACCACCGGCAACAGTTGATGTAAAACCATCCGCCATTGTGAAAGTAGTAAAAATAGCATAACCACTTGCACAATATTCAACAGGAACATCAAGTACTTCAATTGAAGCTGCTTGTAAGTCTAAATAAGCACTATCACCAACTTCATCTTCTGCAGTTAATGGAACTGCAAATGCTTCTAGATCTTTAATACCAGTGTTAGTGATAAATCGTTTAACACCTTCGTCTGTGATAACCGCAGTAACTTCTACAGATGCCGACGCTTTTGGTAGTAAGTGATATACAAGATGGAAGTTTTCTTCGCCATCAGTGAAAACTAATGCACCATCAAACTCTAATGTTGTTAAGTCATCAGAACCACTTGGCGAAGCAAGTTTATCAGACGTTAATGTCCACTCATGTAGTTTTGCTGGATCTACTGTTAACGATACATCAATATCGATAGAGCCACCAGCAGGTACAGTAACACTTGCCGGGTAACTAAAGCTAATGGCACCGGTTGCCGTATCATCAGCAAAACGCTCATCTAAAGAGAGTGAGTAGTTCTTTGCACTTGAAGTAAAGTTTTTGATTGTAACCGTTTTAGTCACTTCTTCAGTTGCTGAAAGATTCATCAATCCATAAGCAAGAGCAGCTTGTTTCGTGTTTTTATCCCAAGCAGCAACAGGAAGTTTTGATGCTTTTTCTACATCAACTAAACCTGCACCTATAAAACTAATAGGAGCAAGAGCTGCTTCAGGGTCAATAGAGCGAGGCTCCATAGTGATATCTAAATTAGCCGAGTTCATCAATGTTGCTTTAATTTCAAGAGAGGTTCTATTAGGTAGTGCTTCTCTTAACAATGCCATAGCACCGGCAGTCATTGGGCTTGAAAATGAAGTGCCACTGATAGGTGTTAAACCTGTTCCTGTTCCTGGTTCTGCAGTTAAAATGTCAACACCCGGAGCCGTTATTTCAGGCTTTAACCAACCATCAGAAGATGGACCGCGTGAAGTAAATGAGGCGATTGCGCCAGCTGTTGTTATTGCCGTTGAAGAAAAAGAGAAAGTAACAGCGTCATCACCCGCTATTGCTTCTTTTATTGCAACGCCATCTTCAAAAGAAATACCTACAGATGGAATTGTCGCATTATCATCTGCGCCACCTAAACCAACAGGTCCACCTTCTGGAATGTTATTAGCGATAATTACAAAGACAGCACCTTTACTTTGTGCATTTATTACTTTAGTTGTGAAATTACAAGCACCACGGTCGATAAGTACAACTTTACCCGTAAAGTCTGTACCGTCTGCGAAAGGGTCACATGCTGTTTGGTTTGTATCAGTATATACAATCGAACTATCGGCATCTGTAAAAGAGAACACGATATCTTTATTAAAGCCAGCGGCATTTGCATCAATTGTTGCACTATTAAAGCTTGAAACAACAAGCCCTGACTCTACTGTTGGGTGAGTCATAGCACCAACAGACATCACATTTTTAGTTGTACTTGGACCACCCACAATAAACGGAGTTGCACCATCATTACCTGCAGATATAGCAACACTTACACCTAACATTGCTGCTTTATCAAGTAATTCTTGTACTGCACCACCTCTAGTTGTACCAAAATCTCCACCAAGAGACATATTGATAACGTCAACACGGTCTGCAATGTCTCCATCACTATTTGGATCCATTGCCGCTTCTAACGCTAGTAATTGAGCTAAACCGGGACAACCGCTCTCACATACTTTGTAAACGTATAATTCAGCTTCTGGAGCTAAACCAAGAACAGAATGAGAGACATGGGTACCATGAGATGTGCCATAATCGATCGGATCATTGTCGTAATCAATGAAATCATAACCACCAATAACGCTACCTTGTGGCCAAACGGGTAAGTCAGCAGTATCGGCAGTTGCTTCTGCATATGCTTCAACAGTACCTGCGCCGCCCATAGCTGCATGAGTATAATCAACACCAGTATCAAGAACTGCTACGCGTATACCTTTACCTGTTGCTACACCAGAAGTTACTAGCGCAGTACCTTTCATGTACTGAGCACTTGCTTCGACATTTAATTCATAATCATAAATAGGTAAAATATCTTTAACCGAAGGGTTGTTAAGTAACTCTTTAAATAATACAGGGTTGCCTTTTACGACAATACCACTTACTAAATTTTTAGTTTGAGCAAGAATTTCAATATCTTGTGATAATGCGTTTACAGCAGCAATAACATCTTGTTGTGTTTTGTTAATGTTTATAGTCGCTTGAGTTGAAGCAGACGGTGTCAAAAAGCCATTTAAAGAACGCTCAGATAAAGAAGGAGTATTTAACTTTATTAACCAAGTAGTAGGTTTCTGTGCCAAATCTTCTAATTTTACTTTACCTGATTTCATAGCAACATTAGGTTGATTTGTAAAATTATATTTCTGGTACTTTTCTGCGGCAAAAGCTGTCACTGTTAAGCTTGATGTAATCGCGATAGCTAGTAATGTTTTATTTAGCATTTTTTATCCTTGTCATGTTTATTAATAATTATTGTTTTTATTTGGTTTTGATGTAAATTTTTGATGTAAATTTTTTGACGTTAAGTCGGTTAATATATTCACATATATTTAACTTGTCTAGGCAAATTTTTGAGAGTGTAGTTTTTGATTTGTAATTATTTGTAATTATGTACAATTATGTACAATTATGTATACGTTCTACAGATTCTGATTACATATATTGTTTATGGGCATTTAGGTATGGTAGGCGCAACAATAAATATTTATGCTAAAAGGGAGTTATAAATATTTATTGTTAATCTGATTTTTAGAGCTATGAGCGTAATTCTAGTTTTGCTTCATCAAACTTATAAGTGGTTAAGCAATATTCACACGTCATTGATACACAACCTTGCTCTTCGATAATACTTGCCAATTCGCTTGGCGCAACCTGAGCAATAGCGGTTAAGCACTTTTCTTCAGAGCAGCTACATTGGTAATTAACATCTTGAGGTTCAAATAAGCGAACCTCTTCTTGATGATACAAACGATACAACAAACTCTCTGCGTCTAATGAAAATATTTCATCGGGTCTAATTGTATTGGTCAGTTGGCACAAGTGTTCAAAATCACTGAGTTGCTTTTCTTTGTTATCACCGTCGGGAAGTAGCTGAATTAAACTACCGGCAACCTGAGTATTATCGTTATTGTTAAATAACCAAATTTTCGTGGGTATTTGCTCTGAAACCTCAAAGTAATGCGCTAAACAATCGGCTAAGTTATCTTTATCAAGTGCAACAACACCTTGGTAAGGTTCGCCTTTTTCAGGACGTATGGTAATCACCATCGTGCCTTTACCGACTAAAGCTCTCAAGCCAACACCTTCAGTTGGCTCGGCTAAACGAGCGATACCGCGCATATTTTGATTATGATCGCCATTAACTGACATGTAGCTAATAGGTCCATCTCCTTGCAACTGCACAGTGATTTCCCCTTCAAACTTCAAAGTAGCAGTCAGCAAACAAGTTGCTGCAACTAACTCTCCTAACAATGTTTGCACACCCAAAGGGTATTCATGCAAAGCAATTATTTCTTGATACGTCTTGGTTAGTTGTACAAGCTCACCACGAGCATGTTTACCATCAAACAAATAGCGATTTAATACATCAGTTTTAGCCGTCACAGTTACATCCTCTCTTTAAATTCTTTTAGTTTTCGACGTTGTTTCTTATCAGGTTTAGTGTCGCTTGCCGGACTAAGTAAGATACCTTGTTTACGGGCAAAGGCATTTTTTTCACGCACAGCAACACTGTTATCTGTTTCTTGGTAAAGCGTTTGAGCAAAATTCGCATCTCGGCGTGTATCTGCTAGGGCAAGAACAATAATTTCTCGTTCTTCATAACTTTGGCGAAGCACAACTTTGTCACCTAAAGTAACGGCTTTACCCGACTTGGTTCGTTGACCATTATAGAACACCTTACCACCATCAATCATTTGTTTAGCAATAGCGCGAGTTTTATAAAAACGAGCAGCCCATAACCATTTGTCTAAGCGAATTGACGTGTTTTCAATTTTAGGCTGATTATGTTTCATATAATTGTCATTATCCTCTAAATAAATGCCGCGGCGAAAATATCATAATGGTTTATAATGTCTAGTTTTTTTAAACGGTGAATAGGTGAACTGGCAATATTAGTTTGCATATAATAGAACTAAATTGTTAATAAATATTTTATTCGCTATTCTATCCTTGTTGATAGTGTCTAGCTCAAGTACTATCAGGTAACAATAATAAAAACCCATATGAATTTTTATAAAGATAACCATGCAATTACCTTCAAACTTTTCTAATGCAGCCGACTTTCTCTCACAATTACCTCAGCAAAAAATAGCTAAGGTGATCAGTGCGCTTTTATTAGTTTATATTGCCTACGTTCTCGCCCAAATTTCTTGGCTTATTGCTCCTAGTGGGCAATATAAAACTTCTTCAAATGTCACCGTAAAACTTGCAACACACAACACCCCAAAAACTACAATTAGTTTAACAGATTTAAAGACATTGAACTTATTTGGTGTGTACACCGACAATATAGAAAAAGTTGAAACTTTTGAAGTAGAAAGTGCGCCTGAAACACAATTGAATTTAACGTTGTCAGGTGCTGTTGCCAGTGATGATAAAGAGACTTCTGCTGCTGTTATTGAAAATTCAGGAAAGCAGGACACCTATAGTCCAGGCGAAACGATCACCGGAACACGTGCAGTACTTGATACTGTCTTTCGTGACAGAGTACTTTTAAGGCATGCGGGGAAGCTTGAAACATTGATGCTTGATGGTTTTGATTACAGTGAAACGATTCAGCTGGAAGCTCAAAGCCGTCCTAAAAAAACGAACGCTAACATTAGAACAATAGATGATCGGTTAACATCACCTAATGTCATTGACCAAAGAACCAATAAAATGCTCAGTAAAAGCGTTAAGTCATTCAAAGAAGACATTAATGAAGACCCAAGTAAAATCACAGACTATTTAAAAATATCACCTGAACGCAAAGAGGGGAGAATAGTAGGTTATTCGTTGATGCCGGGGAAAAATAACGAGTTTTTCCAAAACGCAGGATTGAAATCTGGCGATGTGGCTATTCAAATGAATGGTTATGACTTAACCGCGCCAAGTGATGCAGCACAAGCACTTTCCGCATTAAAACAAGACAAAGAAGTCTCGCTATTAATTGATCGTAATGGCGAAATAACAGAAATAATATTTAGTATCGGTGGTTAACCCCTTTACTTATCAAAATTGAGAATTAAGCTATGATAAATTTATCTATGCGCCAACATTTTAGCGCTCCTTGGTATAAACGTGTATTAACAGCAGGCTTAACTGTTGTGATGATGAACACCGTATTATTTAGTGCATATACAAGTGCAGCTAAATACTCTCCAAATTTCAAGGACACTGAAATTGCCGAATTTATTAATATAGTCGGTAAAAATCTCAATAAAACCATGATCGTTGACCCCAACGTTCGTGGCAAAGTTAATTTACGCACCCAAGACGAGTTAACCGAACAACAATATTACCAAGTCTTCTTAAATGTGCTTGAAGTTTCTGGTTTCGCTGCTGTTGAAATGGACAATAATGTGGTCAAAGTTATTCGTAATAAAGATGCGAAGACCTCATCTATTCCCGTTGTTGGTGACGAAAACCCTGGCATAGGTGATGAAATGGTTACCCGTGTTGTTGAAGTTAAAAATGTAACCGTGCGTGAATTAACACCCTTGCTTCGTCAGCTTTCTGACCAAGCTGGTGGCGGCAATGTGGTTGATTATAGCCCTGCTAATGTCATCATGCTTACGGGTACTGCTGCCGTTGTTAATCGCTTAGTCAATATTATTGAACGTGTCGATAAAGCGGGCGACCAAGATGTACAAATCATTAAATTGCAATATGCATCTGCCGCAGAAATGGTGCGTATCATTGAAGCGATGAATAAATCAACACAAGGGAAGTCGGGTACATCAACCTTCCTTATTCCTAAAATAGTGGCAGATGAGCGGACTAATAGTGTGATAGTGAGTGGCGAATCTCAAGCGCGAGCTCGTGTCGCTAAATTGATTTCTCGTTTAGACAGCGAATTAGAAACTAACGGCAACACCCGTGTTTATTATTTAAAATATTCAAAAGCTGAAGATTTAGTTAAAGTTTTAGAAGGTGTCAGCAAATCAATAGAAGCAGAAAATAGCTCATCACAAGGCGGTAAACAAAGTAGTAAAAAACGTAATGTTAGTATTGATGCCCATGAAGACACGAATACCTTAGTTATTACCGCTCAGCAAGACATGCTCCGTTCTCTTGAAGATGTTATTCGTAAATTAGATGTACGGCGTGCACAAGTCTTAGTTGAAGCAATTATTGTTGAAGTTTTTGAAAGTGACGGTGTTAGTTTAGGGGTGCAATGGTTTAGTGAAGAGGGTGGTTTTACACAATTTAACAATGGCCCTGCGCCAATTAGTGCTGTTGCAGCAGCAGCTGAGTCTGCACAAACTACTGCCGGAGATCCTGGATCATTTATCACTAACTCTTTAGGTGAAATTATAGGGCAAAATCCAGCAGGTAACGATATCAAAGGAGACTATTCATTAGCTGCAACCTTACTCGGTTCAGTTAGCGGTGGCATGTTTGGTATCATGAAAAATGGCTGGGGCGCTATTATACAAGCGGTGAGTAACGACACTAACTCTAATATTCTTGCAACGCCAAGTATTACCACACTTGATAATGAAGAGGCCCATTTCTTAGTGGGTCAAGAAATTCCAATTCTTACTGGCTCGTCTACAGGCAGTAATAATGGTAATCCTTTTCAAACCGTAGAACGCCAAGAAGTAGGAATAAAGCTAACCGTTACGCCACAAGTTAATGAAGGCAGTGGCGTGCAATTAACGATTGAGCAAGAGGTTTCTTCCGTCAGCGGTGCTACAGGTGTTGATATTTCTATTAATAAACGTGAAATAAAAACAGTGGTCATGGCTGATTCTGGCGCGACAGTAGTTCTTGGTGGCTTAATAGATGAAGATGTACAAGAAAGTGTGCAAAAAGTCCCGTTACTCGGAGACATTCCTTTTATTGGTCACTTATTTAAATCGACAACAACTTCAACACGTAAACGTAATCTCATGGTTTTCATTCGCCCAACCATTATTCGTGATGGCAAAATGATGAATGAAATCAGTAAAGATAAATATAACTATATTCGTGCTACTGAAATACGTAAACAAGAAGAAGGCTTGTCATTAATGAGTGATGAAAAAATGCCGTTATTACCTGAGTGGAATGACAAGTTGGCGTTACCTCCTTCATTCGATGAATACATGAAAGGAAGTCAATTAAAAGCGCCTAGTTTATTACCACCTGCTGTTGATGCCAAAGATGACAATTCATCAACTTCAGATGTAAAAGAACAATAATATGGCTGATCTTGACACGAGCGAAGCCATTGAAAGCATTTCCACCTTAAATGTCACAAGTCATGTGCAAAATATAGTGGAAGAAACCGTGCTGATAACCCGCCTACCTTTTAATTTTGCAAAGCGCCATAGTGTACTTATTAGCAAAAATAATGACCAATACACATTACACTGCTTGGCGAATGTTAGCAGTGCGGCCGTATTAGAAGTGCGTAGGGTATTAAAGACCACTTTTGCCATTGAGTTTCATTCATTAGATGAATTTGAACAGTTGCTGACTATTTCGTATCAACGAGATTCATCTGAAGCTCAGCAAATGATGGAAGATATTGGTAACGAAGTTGATTTATATTCCCTTGCGGATGAGATGACTGAAACTGAAGATCTTCTTGAGAATGAAGACGATGCCCCTATCATTAAATTGATTAACGCGATGTTGAGTGAAGCAATAAAGGAAAATGCTTCAGATATACACATTGAAACGTTTGAATCTACATTACAAATTCGTTTTCGAGTCGATGGTGTTTTAAGGGAAGTGTTGAAGCCTAATCGCAAACTTGCTTCATTACTCGTTTCTCGTATTAAGGTCATGGCAAAACTTGATATCGCTGAAAAACGTATTCCTCAAGATGGCCGGATTTCTTTGCGCATTGCCGGTCGAGCTGTTGATGTGCGTGTTTCAACAATGCCAACCGGTCATGGCGAGCGTGTCGTGTTACGTTTACTTGATAAAAACTCAGTACGTCTTGATCTTGAAGATTTAGGCATGACACTTGCTAATCGTAAAAAGTTTTCAAAACTTATTGATAAACCACACGGTATTATTTTAGTTACCGGTCCAACGGGGTCGGGTAAAAGTACCACGCTTTATGCGGGGTTAAGCCAGATTGACTCAAAAGAGCGCAATGTATTAACCGTTGAAGACCCCATCGAGTATGCTATTGAAGGTATTGGGCAAACTCAAGTTAACACCAAAGTGGATATGACCTTTGCTCGTGGCTTGCGCGCGATTCTTCGTCAAGATCCCGATGTGGTTATGGTGGGTGAAATTCGCGATTTAGAAACAGCCCAGATTGGTGTACAAGCAAGTTTGACCGGGCACTTAGTGATGTCAACATTGCATACTAACAGTGCCGCTGGCGCAATAACCCGCATGGAAGATATGGGTGTCGAGTCATTTTTGTTATCATCAAGCTTGTTGGGTGTGCTAGCCCAGCGACTCGTTAGAACGTTGTGCCCACATTGTAAAGAAAGCCATTTACCTGATGAGCCGGAACTTAAATTACTGGAACTACCTAAAGATAATACGCAAAAAATATATCGTGCTATTGGTTGTAGTGAATGTAGTCAAAAGGGCTATAAAGGACGCATGGGTATTCATGAGCTCATTGTTGTTGACGATAAAGTACGTGAACTCATTCATAACGGCAAAGGTGAGCAAGCTATCGAAAAGTTTATTCGCCAAAGTACGCCAAGCATTCGTCGTGATGGTTTTGATAAAGTCATCACAGGACAAACAACACTTGAAGAAGTTTTGCGTGTTACAAGAGAAGATTAACTAGAGTTTTATTATGGCAGCTTTTGATTATCAAGCAGTAAATAGCCGTGGTAAAGCGGTAAAGGGCGTTATCGAAGGCGATACACCCAGACATGTACGTGGCTTATTACGTGACAAAGGTTTGATGCCAACAGAGGTAACACCAAGCTTACAAAAAACCAAGCAAGCAGCAAATAAGTCGCGCTTTGCGGGTCGAACAAAAGTGTCCGTTGCCGAGCTTGCATTAATCACACGGCAGTTAGCAACCTTAGTAGAGTCAGGTTTACCAATTGAAGAGTCATTGCTTGCTGTTGGCGAGCAATGTGAAAAAAACAGCATGAAAAGTATGATCATGGCTGTGCGTACTAAAGTAACTGAGGGCTATGGTTTAGCAGAAAGCATGTCAGAATTTCCTTATGTATTTAGTGGTTTATATCGTGCAATGGTAGCAGCCGGTGAAAAGTCGGGCTTTTTAGACACCGTATTAAACCGTTTGGCTGACTACACAGAGCAGCGCGAGCTATTACGTTCACAAATAATTCAAGCGCTTATTTACCCTGTTATTATGACCGTAGTAGCCATCGGCGTTATTGCTATACTGCTCACTGCGGTAGTGCCGAAAATTGTTGGTCAGTTTGATCACATGGGAGCAAGCTTACCGGCGTCAACACAGTTTTTAATCAGCGCCAGTGATTTTCTCAGAGATAACGGTTTGTATATTCTTATACTAATTACCCTGCTTATTGCTGGGTTTACTCATTTAATGAAAAAGGCCACGTTCAAATTTGCTTTTCATCAAAAAGTGATCAGCCTGCCTGGCATAGGAAAAATAATTCGAGGTATTAACACCGCTCGTTTTGCACGTACCTTAAGTATCCTTACCGCTAGTGCTGTGCCTTTACTGGAAAGTATGAAAATATCAGGTGAAGTTTTAGAAAATTTATACATTAAAAAATGTGTAAAAGAATCAGCAGACAAAGTGCGTGAAGGTGCAAGTCTTCGGGTTTCTTTAGAGCAAACGAAATTATTTCCCCCGATGATGCTTCATATGATTGCCAGTGGTGAAAAAAGTGGCAAGCTTGAACACATGTTGGGTCGCTCAGCAGACAACCAAGATAGAGAGTTTGAAGCGTTGATGAATATATCGCTAAAAGCTTTTGAACCCGCCTTGATGATTGTTATGGCCGGTATCGTTCTTTTTATAGTAATGGCTATATTACAGCCTATTCTTCAGTTAAATACCTTAGTAGGAGGTTAATGTGTACGAAAAAACTCAACCAATGAAAGCGAAAAATAAACAACGAGGTTTTACCTTATTAGAAGTCATGGTTGTTATCGTGATTATCGGTTTATTAGGCAGTGTCGTTGTTCAAAACTTAATGGGTAATATGGATACAGCAAAGGTTCAAAAAGCGGTACAAGATATTAATGCCTTAGAAACCTCGTTGAGTATGTACAAAATGGATAATTATAAATATCCCAGTACAGAGCAAGGTTTGGAGGCTTTAGTTGAAGAAACTGATGTTGAGCCTTTACCGCGTCGCTTTCCAAATGGTGGTTACGTTAAACGTTTACCGGATGACCCTTGGGGTAACGAATATCAATTATTAAACCCAGGAGAAAATGGAGATATTGATATCTTTACCATGGGACCCGACGGTGAACCAGGTACCGAAGATGATATTGGTAATTGGAACCTTGGCGACTACCAGTAGGTCTTGTGAAAAAATTTAACATGAACCATTATTTTAACCGTAATAATCGACCAAACGGCTTCACTTTAATTGAAGTGATGCTGGTGATTGTGCTTGTTGGATTAATGGTTTCTGTTGTGCAGTTTACGGCCTCAGGTAACAAAACCGAAGAAACCCTTGAGCAGTCAAGTAAACGTTTTGCGGGTGTTTTCAGTATTGCTGCTGAATACGGTATGTTGAACAACATTGAACTTGGGTTAATGATTGATAAAAATGGCTATCAATTCCTAGGCTACGATGGTGTAAGTTGGTCTGATGTTTCTGAAAATGAACTGTTCAGTCGTTATAAATTACCCGAGGGTGTTGAGTTAGTTTTACAACTTGATGATTTACCCATAGAAGAACCACAATTATTTGATACTGAGTCATTTAATGAGCTGCAAGCAGAAAACACAGAGGATGAGCTAAAAGAAGAAGATGACTTAGAAAACACGAAAAAGAAGAAAAAACTCATCCCACAAATTTATATGCTCTCTGGCGGCGAAATTACACCGTTTAGCTTACGCTTTCAATTTATTGAAAATGGTTATACTGAAGCAAAACTTTACTTTAAAGTAACCGGTCTATATACCACCCCATTAAACGTCGAAGGACCACTCTTTGATGACTAATCAGGTGCAGAAATCAATGCATAAATTATCATTAGGCTTCACCTTAATTGAAGTCATGTTAGCGATGGCCATCTTTTCAATTGCGGGTATTGCCTTATTAAGTGCGGCTGACAATAACTTCAAAAATTTAAGTCACTTGGAAAGTAAAGTATTAGCCAATTGGGTTGCTTCTAATCAATTAGTTGCCGTAACTTTAGCAGAAGAGTGGCCACCTAAAAATAATAAAAAAGGCAAAGTTGAAATGGCTGGCCAAGAATGGTTTTGGCTACAAAAAGTGATTAAAACAGAAAATAAAAATATGCGCTCCGTTGTCATTGAAGTGCGCAATAAAGAAGATCAAAAATTAGCGATTACCAGCATGGTAACCTATCTGTCAAAGAGTCAGCTTTGATGAGTGTTCATATTAAGAAGCCAAAAATTAAAGGCTTTACCCTCTTAGAAGTATTAATAGCCATCGCAATTTTTTCGATGATCAGCTTGAGTAGTTTTACGATTTTTAATACGGTCTTAAAAAGTAATGAGTCTTCTAAAATTCACACAGAACGAGTCAATGAACTACAGCGTGGTTTTTTATTAATTGAACGAGATTTACTGCAAATTGCCAAGCGTAGTATGCGGCTAAATGGTGAAGAGCCGCAGGTGGACTTTTTATATACCGACAATAACAGTTTCTCAAATAGTGAGAGTACATTAGCCTTTGTTCGACACGGATGGACAAACCCGGGTTTACTCTTACCGCGCAGTACAATGCAATCAGTTGCCTACCAATTAAACGATGAAACGTTTGAGCGACTTCATTTTAATTTTGTTGATGCTATTCAAGGACAAGAGCCTAAAGTAAGGAAGCTAATCACAGAAATTGAAGCGCTAAATTTTGAATTTTACTATAATAAAAAATGGCAAAAAGAAATTATTAGCAAAAGTTTACCGCAAGCTATTGCGATAGAGCTGCTAACGAAAGATTACGGACTGATCCGCAGAGAGTTTTTAGTCGCAGGTGACAACCTTGGTAATTCAGCTGCTTTGTCAGGGAAACCGTAATGTTTGATTATCAGTTACCTCGGGCGATAAAAACAAAACCCTATCAAAATAATCGGGGTGTTGCTCTGATCACCGTTTTGCTGATTGTCGCTTTAGCCGCCGTCCTTGCAACACAAATGACAGCTCGTTTACAGTTACAAATGCAACGAACGAATAACATAACGCTAAATCAGCAAGCTTATTGGTATGCGATGGGAGCTGAAGCGTTTGCAAAAACAATATTAATTAATGCTTTTGAAGATGAAAAAGAGATCACGCATTTAGAGCAAATATGGGCGCAAGGAGAAACAAGCTATCCCGTAGATTTTGGACAAATCACCGGTGAAATCTTTGATATGCAAGCTTGTTTGAACTTGAATGCGTTAAGAACCAATTCAAGTATCACCCCTTCAGGACTTAAAAAACCGCCAATACAAGAGGCCTTTAAAGAATTAATTATTTCACTAGGCGTCGAAGGTGTTAGTCAGTTTGAAGCTGAGTATATGACCGATGCGTTAATTGATTGGCTTGATCAAGACAGTGCTATAGCGAGTGCTGGTGGAGCAGAAGATAATGACTACTCAGCAAAAGAGTTTCCTTATTTACCGGCTAATCACTATTTAGCAAGTATTACCGAGCTGCGCCTAATCGAACACTTTACTGTGCCCGTTATCAATAAATTAAAAGCGTATGTTTGCGTACTACCCAATAGTAATTTGCATGAAATAAACCTAAATACTGTTCGCATCGAACAAGCAGAACTTTTACAGGTCTTGCTAGATATTCCTCTCGCTGATGTTGAGCAAGCATTAGCTGACCGAAAAGGTGATGGTTTTAAAACAGTTAATGACTTTTTTAGTCTGCAAGCAATAGTTAAAAATAAAAAAATAACTAATGAGCAAAAGAAGCAATTTGTTGTTGACAGCCAATATTTTAAACTTAAAAGTATTGCCAGTTTTAACAACAGTTTCTTTGCGTTAAGTACTTTAATGAAAGTTGAAAGTAATAATAATATCTCTGTAGTGAGTCGTACCATAGGACGAGAGTAATGGCCGAAAAGTTATACATCCGATTAGGCAGTAGCGCGAAAGATGCGGTGCATTGGCTAATATTTAGTGACGATCAAGAAGGCATCATTGCAAGTGGGGAACTCCCCGATGCAAATGCACTAGAGCAACTCGCTGAAAAGGCAAAGCAGCGTGAAGTTATTGCCTTTATTCCAGCGAGTGACATTAGTCTGAAAAGTTTAACGGTGCCGAGTAAGTCTGCGAAAGCGATGCGCTTAGCAGTACCGTATATGCTTGAAGATGAATTAGCGCAAGACGTGGAAGATTTGTTCTTCGCTTACAGCGGGATAAAAATTGCCAATAGCAAGTATAACTGTTTTGTTGCAGTCGTTGAGTATGCTCAGCTTAAGCTATGGCAAGCGTGGTTAGAAAACGCTGATATTACCTGTAAAAAAATAATACCTGACGTACTCGCTATGCCATTGAGTAAGGCTAATGTCGGTAGTGCGATTGTCTTAGGTGAGCAAATACTGATACGACAAGGAAAGTGGCAAGGAGCCACGATAGACAACAATACTTGGCCAATTATGAGTCAGTCGCTGAGTAACACCGAAGTCGTTGTCGAAGGTAAAAGCGCGCAAGCAAAGTCAGTGGATGATGATAGCCATCACGAAGAGCCTACTTCGTTCTCTTTAAATGCTTATTCAGTCTTGCCAGAATCGACCGCTGAACTTATCATTAATGTGATGCCAGAAGAGTTACCTTTGGCGTTATTGGCTGCAACATATAGCCATGATAAAGCAGATAAATTTAACTTGTTGCAAGGTGAATTTAAAACCAAAGAACAACGTTCACCGGCGTTAACAGGCTGGTTATGGGCCGCAGGTATTGCAACGTTTGCTTTATTGCTAAATGTAGGAATTAAAGGCGCCGAATTAATGCAACTCAATAGTCAGCAGGCACAATTAGAACAGCAGATTATTAGTACCTACAAAAAGACCTTTCCTAAAACGAAGCGTGTTCGAGTGACAACTATTCGGTCTCAGCTTAAACAAAAGCTCAAAGAGGTAGGCGACTCTAGTGGTGAAAGTGGCTTTTTAGCAATATTAACCCAAGTTCAGCCAGCATTAGCCCTAGTGCCAGAAATAAAACCTCATACCTTGAAGTTTGATGGCAAGCGAAATGAAATTCGTATGCAGGCAACGGCCAGTGATTATCAATATTTTGATCAGTTAAAAATAGCCCTTGAAAAAAGCAACTTAACAGTTTCATTGGGCGCACAAAATAATCAAGGTGATCAAATTTCTGGTTCATTTAGTATTAGCAGTGATATTAATAATCAGCAATCAACGAATACAAGTAAGGGGCGATAATGAAAGTCTGGTGGCAACAATTAAAAAGCTCTGAGCAACGACTCGTTGCGATCATGAGTTTGGTGGTGGTGCTGTTTTTATTTTACAGTATCATTTGGCAGCCATTGGTTAATAACACCCAAAAAACTCAACAAAAGTTAGTGCGTCAGCAAGCACTTTTTACCTGGGTACAAGAAAGTACACAACGCTATCAACAATCTCAAAAAAGAGCTGCATCAGCCGTGAGTAATGGCAGCCTTTCTAGTATTGTAAATGGCAGTGCAGGTCGCAATAATATTTCTATCGCACGTTTACAGCCTCAAGGTGAAGACTTGCAAGTTTGGATCGATGAAGTACCGTTTATACAATTACTCAGTTGGCTTGAGTTTTTAGCTAACAATGAAGGTTTAGTTGTGAAAAGTATTGATTTAAGTAAAGCTGAACGCAACGGTGTCGTGAGAGTGCGTCGTTTACAATTAGGAAAAGGTTAATGAAAAAGTGGTTTGCTTATGGAGCAATTTTTTTTAGTGTTTATATTGTCTTTTTAATCTCTACGATGCCTGCTGCTTGGGTTATTAGTTTTATTAACTTACCCAATAATGCCCAAGTATCTGAGCTTTCAGGTACGGTGTGGCGAAGCTATGCAAAACAAGTGCGTATTGATAATGTCGATATTAATAATGTCAGTAGTGAGTTAAGTTTCTTTTCATTATTAATGCTTGATCCCAAAGTTAAGTTAACGTTTGGCGGGGCATTATTTAGTGGTCCAGAAGGGAAACTCACCGCGAGCCAATTGCTTGAAAAAATCAAGATCACCGATGCAGAGATCAGTCTAGCGGCTAATCAAATTGCTGAAAAACTCAATTTACCTATACCGTTGCAAGCGCATAACCTTATTGATATAAAGGTCGATGAATTTATTGTTGGCAAACCAATATGTCAGCAAATGACTGGGGCTATAGACTGGAAGAAAGCATCAATAACGGCATTATCAGAAAAAGTAAAATTAGGGGCTTTATCGGCTGCCTTAGCTTGTGAAAAAGGTGCTTTAGCCCTTATTATTTCACCTGAAAATGATCTTGGTTTAACGTTTTCCGCTTATGTACATAATATGAAAAGAGCTTCTGGAAATGGCTATTTAATGCCCAGTGCTAATTTTCCGGAAAAGCTTAAACCCGCTTTATCTTTTATTGGCAAGGCTGATAACCAAGGACGTTACCGCTTGAACTTTTAATCAACCAATAGGCCTGATACTAGAAAGGTTAATTCACGGTATAGTCATCCCGACTCTGGTTAGGATGACTCACGTTCATTAACTATTTAATGGGGTTTTTTCTGATTTCATCAATTAATGTTCTAAAATCTGATGTTGATGGAAAGCTATTTATAGTACGTGTCGCTTTTTGACTATCAGGATTTTCAACCGCTAATAAATGTTCAAAACCATACTGCTGGGCTGACTCTAAAATATTAATACTGTCATCAACAAACAAGGTATTACCTAGGTCAAAGCCTTGTTTTCCCTGTAAACGTTCCCATAACAATTGTGATTCTTTCGTTACCCCAAAGTCATGCGTTGAATATAAAACATCAAAATACTTATCGAGTTGAGTCAACTCAATTTTAAGTAACAAACTATCTGGATGAGCATTTGTAACAAGAATAATCTCTCGACCACTTTCGCGTAACGCCACCATAAAATCATGCGCATCACAGCGTAAACTAATTAAGTGTTGTACTTCACGCTTCAATGCTTGAATGGGTAATTTTGTTTGTTCAGCCCAATAATCTAAACAGTACCAGTCAATTGTCCCCACCACTTTTTCATAATGGATTGCCAAGTTTTCTTTTGCTTGTTCAAGTGATATCTTTGCGCTTTCGCTGTAGCGTAAAGGTAAATGATGTAGCCAAAAATAATTGTCAAAATGTAAATCGAGGATAGTGCCATCCATATCTAAAAGGACAGTGGAAATTTTTGACCAATTAAGCATTTTATTTTTCCTTTGAGCTATTATTTATTAATTATATCTAAAGTTAACGTGCTATTCTAAGACTATATTATTAATATTTAACTCTTAGGTTTTAGACCCCATGAGCAATATTCTAACACTCCCCGAAATAACCCAGCGCAAGCAAGTTGCCAAAAGCCGCTTATTTGCAATTGAACAAATAGATCTCACCTTTAGTAATGGCGAAAAACGAGAATATGAACGTATGCAAGGGTATGGTCGTGGCGCCGTGTTGATTGTACCTATGCTTGATAATGAAACATTATTATTAGTACGTGAATATTGTGCGGGCACCCATACTTATGAACTTGGTTTTCCAAAAGGGCTTATCGATGAAGGCGAAATTCCCGAGCAGGCTGCTAACCGTGAATTAAAAGAAGAAGTTGGTTATGGAGCAAAGAAACTCACACATGTTCATCGAGTCGCAACCGCTCCGGCTTTTTTCGCAGCATCAATGGAAATATTTCTCGCTGAAAATTTATATGTTGAAAAATTACTGGGTGATGAGCCTGAAGAATTAGAGATCGTTGTTTGGAAAATTGCAGACTATCAAGCTTTGTTGGCGCAACCTGATTTTAATGAAGCAAGAAGCATTGCCGCTTTAATGCTAGTAAAAGATTTAGTGAATAAAACCTCAAAATAAAAATTAAGTGAATGTTAATGAATAATGAAACGTTACTCGCCATCGCGATAGAAAGTGCGAAAAAAGCAGGTATTGAAGTCGCTAAACATTATAAAACTGGCGATTATACGGCAGAAGTGAAAGACGATAACAGCCCTGTAACCAGTGCCGATTTTGCGGCTAACGATGTCTTAATGCAAGAGCTTTCACGCTTAGCACCCGGCATTCCTATTATTTCTGAAGAAGTGGGTGTATTGTCACTTTGCGAGCGAAAAAATTGGTCACGTTATTGGTTACTTGACCCCATTGATGGTACCGGTGAGTTTATTATGGGCAGCGGAGACTTCGCGGTGAATGTTGCGCTGGTGGAGAATGGTTGGCCGAGTATTGGTGTTATTCATGCGCCTGATCATCAATTAACCTATTATGGACAAAATAAACTGGGTGCTTTTAAAGAGAACAACCTTGGCAGCAAGCAAATTCATGTCGCCCAATACGATGGTAAGCGAAAAATTAAAGTCGCGATTAGTCGCCGCCAAGAGGTCAGTCTTATGGGGCAATACCTCAATAATAAAGACTTTACCTTTGAATATGTATCACTGGGCAGTTGTTCACTTAAAAACTGTTTAATTGCTGAGGGGGGGGCCGATTGCTATTTACGTATTGGCCCAACAGGTGAGTGGGATGCCGGTGCAAGTCATTGTATTATTGAACAAGCCGGTGGTTCAATAATTGATAGTGAGTTTTTACCGTTAACTTATAACCAACGAGAAGGTTTAATGAATCCTGATTTTATGACCTTAGGCGCGAGTAATATCCCTTGGCAACAAATTGTTAAACCTCACCGAGCAAAACGCTCTTAAATTTTATATTTTTTAAAAGGACCCACTATGCGTGTTTTATCTATTTTTATATTAAGTTTTTCTTTATTCATTGCCACTCCAGCTTACAGTGCTTGGCAACTTGATTCAAAAAACTCATCGTTAACCTTTGTTTCTATTAAAAAAGGCACTATTGCCGAAAATCACCACTTTAAAACATTTTCTGGTCTTATCAACGATAGTGGCTTAGCAAATATCACCATTGACTTGAGCAGTGTTGACACCAATATTGCTATACGAGATGCGCGGATGGCTGAGTTTCTATTTGAGACAGAAAGTTTTGCACAAGCGAGCTTTAGTGCTCAGCTCAGTACCACAGATATTGACGCGATCGCTATTGGTTCAAGCGAACAAATGTCACTGAAAGGGAGTCTTAATTTACATGGTCAAGAGCAAGAGCTTATGTTGAAGGTAATGGTGGCGAAGCTATCAGAAAAAAATATGATAGTAACAACCTTGCAACCTCTTATTATTAAAGCAGAAGACTTTGCTTTAGTGGCAGGTATAAATAAATTAAAGTCATTGGCAAGTTTACCAAGCATTGCTTATGCTGTACCCGTGAGTTTTGTGTTAACTTTTAGCCAATAGTCATGAGAAACGAACACAAGTGAGTGTTCGTTTCTGTTTACATATTACTGTGCAGCTTCTTGCTCATTCTCTTGTTGGTTAAACTGGTCAATGGGCAAAATATTTACCGTATCATGAAGTTCTGAATAAACTAAGAATGCACTACCATTAGCCAACTGTACTTTTACGTCTGCCACTTTTTTTGATAACGGCACATCGGCCTCACCGTACTCGGTTCCTTCTCGCAAAACAAATTCTCTAATAATACTGTTTAATGTATCTGGTTCTAGGTCTTTATAAGGGATAATCATAAGTAACTCTCTAAAAAATTTGGAACACGGTGTTCTAGCCAAAACTTAGGTCTTAGAGGGTTATTGCCATTAATAAACCCAACATGACCGCCATTTTTACTGACCTCAAAACATATGTTACTTGGAATACTGCTAATATCACGCGTATTTTCATCACATAAAAAGGGATCGTCATTTGAATGAATAATCAAACAGGGCTGATTGATTTTATCCAAAATAAAGCGTCCACTGGCTTGATGATAATAATCTTCAGCGCTATCAAACCCATTAATAGGCGCCGTAACCTGTTGATCAAATTGCCAAATGGTTTTAATTTTGTCTAATTTCTGTGACAGTTTTTGTGATAACGGATCCGAAAGGAGATTACGCGCCATTTTATCTTTAATACTGTCTTTAAGCATGCCAACTAAGTATTTTTGGTAGATTCTTGAAAAACCTTGGTTGATCCGCTTACTGCAGCTGGCTAAATGTAATGGTGCACAAATTATTGCCGCCGCTTGATAAGGGTTATTGGGTTCTTTTGCTAAATAACGCGCCAATACATTTCCACCAAGAGAAAAACCAATAATTGTCATCGGTAGCTGCGGATATTTTTGTTTTAAAAATTGTGTCAAATAGCTAATATCATCTGTATCACCACTGTGATATGAACGGGCTTTTCTATTAACTCGTCCACTACAGCCTCTAAAATGCATAAGTACGCCTAGCCATTTCTTCTCTTTTATAGCCGACAACATACCTTTGGCATAGTGGCTGTTAACCGAGCCTTCTAAGCCATGTAGAACGACAACTAAAGGACGAGTTTCATCTTGTTCAGGTTTATCGGTCCATGCTAAATCAATAAAATCTCCATCAGGTAACTCTAGCGTTTCATTGCAAGTTTCTAGATGTTTTTTAGATCTTAGAAATTTGGCAAGAATAGTTTGGCAATGAGCATTGTGCAGCCACCAAGCGGGAATGAATTGACTTTGAGTAAACATTTTAAAGTAATAGAGGTCTGTGCTGATTTTTGGATAATATGATTGTAAGTGAATTGAAAATAAATAGATATTGTCAGCCCAAAATAAAGCTCAGCTTGTTAAGCTTGATCATAAATTGTGCATGCTAGACTCTTTGATTAATGCGCATACCTTTGCGAGACTCCTCATCCTTTTTATTAAGCACGGCGGCTGGTAAAATAACATTTAAGCGTTCGTTCTCACAAGTTACTGACGCGTAATGAGTATCTTGAATACGAGAGCGACATTCGCTCACGTCAACCCGTATGGCTTTATAAGTATAACCTGGCTACTAAAAGCATTACTTTTTGCCCGAGTGTGCTTGCTGATTCATTAACATGGATAGGCGCGTCTTCTAGTGCTGTTGGGTTGTCATTCGATCTCTGACATCTAGGCTTGAAATAAAACTAGGATCACCAAGTACTTCTTCTGCTACAGCATTTATTTGTTCGGTTAGTTGGTCTAGCTCATCGTGAATAGTGCTTGGATCGCTAAGCGGTCTCACCGATTGAATGGATAAAACCTTGGCTTTTTGCATACTCTCATTTCCCCGAAGATAGCTTCTCATCTGTTTCTTCACACCCTTTAGTTTTACGTTCAATATAGTTAAGCAAAGAGGATGGTGGATTAATGGATAAATTCAGAGGCACACCTCAACATTTAACTTGAATTGTGCGAGTAATACATCATCATTAATTGAAATAAGTTACTTCGTATAACCAATACCACCCTTTTGAACGATTTTTGTACATAAAGTATTATGAATAAATGGGTTTTGACAATAGCGAATGCTAATCAGTTATTTTCATGAATATTTTTAAGAAAATAGTAGATGTAAAATGCACAAATACCTAAAACAATGACTAAACCAGCAAAAGAATAAAGCACAACAGGATCATTAATAATCATATCGAAAAAGTTCATAACAGACTCCATAAAAATAAATGAGTTACAACAAAAATGGCTATAACTTAATGTCATAGCCATTATAAATCGGTACTCACTTTATGGTTGTGATATAGATCAAAGATTCTTTAATTTAATGGTTGCTCCTTCAACATTTTATAAAAGGATATGTAATTTTATTTCTTAGCTTTCAATTCTTCTTGTTCAATAAATTGTTGATAGAGTCTGTTGGCTTTTTCTCTTGCTTCACTCATTTGTACACTACTGAGTTTTAATTCGTCCATATCTCTACTTTTTTCTGCATCTTTATAACCATTACTTGCCGCAATAATATTCCATACATAAGACATTTCTACGCTTTTTTCTACGCCTAATCCTTCAAAATGCATAAGTGCCAAATTAAATTGCGCTAAAGCGTAATTTTGCTTTGCTGCTGTTGTATACCAACGGGCCGCCTGCTTATAGTCTTTATAAGTACCTAAACCGTTAAAATACATCACACCTAGATTAAATTGCGCGCCAACTAAGTCTTTTATCGCTGCTCTTTCCATAAGTGTAAACGCTTTTTTTAAATCTTTTTTAACAACCACACCTTCAGAATACATAAGTGACAAGTTAAATAGGGCCTCAGAGTAGCCTTGTGCAGCAGAAAGAGACAGCAACTCGAATGCTCTGTTAGGATCTTTTTTCACCCCATAGCCATTTAAATAAATCATAGCCATTTGGTATTGAGCAGGAGAGTACTTTTGGGCAACCAGCGGCTCAAACTCTTCAATAGCGGCTTTAAAAGCGCCACGGTTTAATTCATAAATACCTTTATCAAGATCACCTTGAAAGGCAAAGCTTGAAAAACTGCTAAGCAATGCTAGATAAAAAAGGGCGAATGCTGTTTTTTTCATAAGGTTCTCATTATTTTAAGGGTATTGATATTAAGTGTAGCAAGTAATGTAAAATTTATGATTAAATTTTATATTGAAACTTGTAACATAACTTCTTCAATTTGTTCTTCTAATTCAAGCCAATACATTTCATTGTCTTCAATGTTTGCTTTGAGACTCGCTTGTTGCTTAATGAGTGTCGCTAAGCGTGATTTATGCTCACTTTGATATATATCACTTTCGGCTAATATCGCTTCCACCTCAGCTAATTCGGTATGCAATAGCTGTACTTTTTTCTCGTACTTATCTGCTTGCTTACGCAACGGTGATGCTTTTTTGCGTAATTCAGCCTGTTCTTTTCGTAATTGTTTCTTATCAACAATTTCAGCAGATTTTGCTGGCTTGGTATTTTTGAGTGTTTGCTTTTTATCGTCGTTTAACCATTGTTGATAATCGTCAATATCTCCTAAAAACTCATTAACTTGCCCATTAGCCACCAAGAAAAATTCGTCAACACATGATTCTAATAAAAAGCGATCATGGGCGATCAAAATAATAGCCCCTTCGAAATCTTGTAAAGCGAAGACCAAGGCTTGACGCATTTCTAAATCAAGATGGTTAGTGGGTTCATCGAGTAATAATAATTGTGGCTTCTCATTAACAATTAATGCCAATACCAAGCGTGCTTTTTCTCCACCAGACATGGTTTCTACCGGTGATAATGCTTGGTCGCCAGTAAAACCAAAGCTACCTAAAAAACTCCGAGCTTGTAACTCTGTGGTTTCAGGTCTCGCACGGACAATATGTTCAATAGCACTGCTTGGCATATGTAATTGTTCAAGTTGATGCTGAGAAAAGTAACCTATGGTTAAATCTTGAGCACAATAGCGTTCGCCATTAATTAACGCTATATCACCAGCTAACGACTTTATCAGTGTCGATTTACCTGCGCCATTTCTCCCTAGAAGACCTATTCGACTTCCGGGCACAAGTGTTAAACCGACATCTCGTAAAATAATGGCTTCTTGGCTATAGCCACAGGTCGTTTCTTTTAAGGCCAATAACGGATACGGCAGTGTCTCGGGTGTTTTAAAACTAAAGGTAAATTGACTGTCGATATGTGCTGGCGCTAAGTCGGGTAATTTTTGTAGACGTTTTAAACGACTTTGTGCTTGTTTGGCTTTGCTGGCTTTTGCTCTAAAACGATCAACAAATGAGGTTAAGTGGGCAACTTCTTTTTGCTGCTTTTGAAATTGTGCATCTTGTTGGGCTAAATGTTCGGCGCGTTGGCGTTCAAAGGCGGTATAATTTCCAGAATATAACTTTGCCTCTTGGTGCTCTATATGCAAAATTTGTCCGATAACATCGTCAAGAAAATCGCGGTCATGTGAAATCAGCACTAAAGTACCTGTGAAGCGTTTTAGCCAACGTTGCAACCAAATTACCGCATCTAAATCTAGATGATTGGTGGGCTCATCGAGTAATAAAAGATCTGCTCGGCTAATAAGAGCCTGAGCTAAGTTAAGGCGCATTCGCCACCCACCCGAAAAAGCTTTTACGGCATTACCGAGTTGTTCTTGTAAAAAACCTAACCCATGTAACAATTCGCTGGCACGTGCAGGCAAACTATAGCCATTAATGGCATCAATGTGGTTAATAATGAGGGCTTCTTGGTTACCGTCATCATTTAACCGTGCTTGTTCAAGTTTTTGTTCCAGCTGACGAAACTCTTTATCACCGTCCATAACATAATCTAAAGCTGATTGTTCAAGCGCAGGTGTTTCTTGTTTTACCGTGGCGACATCCCAGCCCGAAGGCATGCTTACATCACCTCTGTCGGGTTGTAAATCACCTAATAGCGCAGCAAATAAAGACGATTTTCCACAGCCATTAGCGCCCACTAAGCCAACTTTGTGGTTAGGATGTATAGTAAAGCTTGATGCCTTTATAAGGTTTTTAGCGCCTCTATCTAAGCTTAAGTCGGTGGCTATGATCATGGTTTATAATTACTCATTTTAATTCAGAGTGCTATTGTCCTTTTCCTATCGATAAGATTCAAGGTAAAATAATGTTACTGGATTCTATTTGGATTGAAAAACATGAAAAAAAGATTTATTGCTGGCGCTATTTGCCCAAAATGTAATGCTATGGATACGATGGGTTTAACCAAAGAAAACAACATTGAAAAAGTCACCTGCGTGAGCTGTGGACACCAGATGTCACAACCAGAAGAACATGTCGTGAAACAAATTCGTCCAAAAGAGCAAGTGTTTGGTATTTTTAAGCAAGAGTAATGTGGGTGTTTTGACAACCTGAAATTATTCAGGATGTCATTCACACGAGTAGAAGTAGAACAACTACATTAATAATGAGGTGGTGGTGGCTCTACTTCTTGCGATTGGCTTTGCCCTGGAGCATTATCTTGCACTCGTCTAGCGATTAATTTTAGCTGAGATCTCAGCTCTGAAAGCTCTAATTGATGGATAGCAAGCTCATTGTTTAATTGCTCAATAATATCGTCTTGAAAAGCATTGCGAGATTGAAGCGCTTCCACACTTTCTCGTAATTCGATAATGTCTCTGGGGGTTTCTATTGTCATGATTTTGGGTTACCTAGCGCTACTTTCTTTGCCAAAGTTCAGCGTATCCAGATGAACTTTCAGTGATGATTTGGTTCTTTTCTCTAAAGGCGACACTATACACTACCGCACCCGCAGCACGAATACTTTCTTTTGGCGTTACTCGCCAGCTGTCTAGTCTTTCACCCGTCGCGATACTCCAAAGGTTAACCTTTCGAGTAGGAGCTCCGGTTAATAATTTAGTGCCATCGTCAGAAAATCGTACAGAGCTGAAAATCTCCTGGCGATTAAAGTACTGTAATTGGCTGATGCGTTTACCTGTTTTTAAATCCCAAATGTTCGATGATTTTTGACTGTCTGCGGTAAAAGCGAAGCGACCTTTGGGATCAATAGCCACCATAGTGACCCTACTTGGGTGGTTAAATCGATAAATAACCTGACCACTTTGTGTGTCCCATATATAAGCAACGTAATCATTACCGCCTGAAATAGCGATACGGCCATTGGGAAGCATGTCAACCGCATTAATTTTTTCTGTGTGACCTAAAAACTCTAAACGACGACCGTTACTCATCGTAATGTGAACAACGGTCCCGTTGCTTTTACCAAGGAGAATAAAATCACCATTATTAGACAAAGCAATATCACGAATTGTTGATTCGCGTACTTTCCAATAACCCTCAGATTCTCCTGTAGTTATATTCCACAAAGAAAAAGCTTCTCGGTTTGCAGTGAGCGCATGACTATTGTTGTTTGAAATGTCGGCTAACAGCACTAAGTTATCGCTACTGTTTTGCTGTTGTGACCAGCGGTATTTTAGTGCATTTTTTTCTATGTCCCATAAACTTAAACCATGATGAATAGAAGAAACAACACTGTATTTAGCATCATTAGAAAGATTAGCCGCGTAGGAGCCTTCTGTAGCATGCTGCCAGCGTTGTATAGGTTTGTCGCCAGCAGGCTGACAAGCGCTATTAAGTAAGGAAAAGAGACAGACGAAAAGCAGTGTTAGCTTGTTATTACACTTGTTCACAATATTAATACTTTTTTCTTAGTTAATTTATCGTTAGTATAAGCCGCATTGTCTAACAATACATAATATTTAATCAATAGCTTAGGGGACTTCCTCCACCTGAGTACTAGGTTATGTTAACGGAGAAAAAATGAAATTATTTAAGCCAACTATGTTAGCTATTGCACTTGTGTCAGTGTTTGGCTGTCAAGAAAGTGTAGAACAAACAGCACCAGCGCCTGTTTTAGAAACTGAAATACAAAAGCAATCTTACAGTTTAGGTGCTTCAATTGGCATGTACATGCAAAAGAACCTTGATCAACATGAAAAATTAGGTGTTCCACTTGACCAAGCATTAATTACCCGCGGATTTACCGACAGTCTTGCTGGCAAGTCAATTATTGAAAAAGAAGAGATTCAAGCGTTATTAATGAGTCTTGATGAACAAATGAAAGCAAAACAACAAGAAGCAGCGACAGCTGAATCTGCTGCAGCAATTGAACAAGGCACCAAGTTTTTAGAAGAAAATGCTAAGAAAGACGGTGTAAAAATTACTGAATCAGGTATTCAATATGTTGTTGTAACTGAAAGTGAAGGTGAAAAACCTAGCGCCGCTGATACGGTAACTGTTCACTACACTGGCACTTTCATCGATGGTGAAAAGTTTGACAGTTCACACGACCGCGGCAAGCCGTCAGTATTCCCATTAAACCGTGTTATTAAAGGTTGGACGGAAGGCGTACAGTTAATGTCAGTTGGCTCAAAGTATATTTTTACTATTCCCTCTGATTTAGCCTACGGACCAGCTGGTAACCCACAAAATGGGATGCCAGGTAATTCAGTATTACAGTTTGAAATTGAATTATTAGACATTAAAAAGGCAGCTACACCAGAAGAAGCGATTAAATAGTCAGTAATAACGTTTCTGTCAAAAAAGCCAATTGTGTAAACAATTGGCTTTTATATGTTCAGGATGAACGGTATAACGCGTTGCCATGGATGGGAAGGAGCGTATATGTTCAGGATGAACGGTATAACGCGTTGCCATGGATGGGAAGGAGCGTATATGTTCAGGATGAACGGTATAACGCGTTGCCATGGATGGGAAGGAACGTATATGTTCAGGATGGTCATTCTCCGATATTCAAAGATATAATCTTATATTGCCAGTTGCTCGCCAACATACTCAGCGATAGCTAAACTGGAAGTTAGGCCGGGCGAATCAATACCAAATAAATTAACTAATCCCTTTAAACCATGTTCTTTTTCGCCTTGAATAATAAAATCTTTAAAACCATCAGAGGGACCCTGCAGTTTAGGGCGTATACCAGAATAAGCCGGTTGCAAGCGTGACTCATCTAAAGTTGGGTAGTAGCGTTGAATAGCGCTAACAAATTTAGCTTTTAAATGAGCCGATACTTGGTAGTCAATACTATCGATATACTGCGTGTCTGGGCCAAACTTTAATTGTCCGCCAATATCTAATGAGGCATGAATACCTAGACCATATGCTTGAGGTAGCGGATAAATCAGTTGCGTAAAAGGGCTTTTTCCTTGGTAGGAAAAATAGTGCCCTCGACAATAATAAAGTTTTGGAATATGTGTTTTTGCTAAAGCCTTAATGTTTTCGGCCACTTTGGTGCTGTGTAATCCCCCGGCATTAATCAAATAATGACAATGTAACTGCATGATCTCACCTTGGCTATTTAAGGTAACAATAAATCCATCACGACTTTTTTCTGCGTTAATAAACTGGGTTTGTCCAACAAACTGGCCTTTATTGTGTTCAATGTCTGCCAGTAATGCTTGCATATAGCAATGAACATCAATAATACCTGTTGAGGGGGAAAGTAAAGCTGCAGTGGCATGCAACTCTGGATTAGACACTTTAAGCTCACTTTCCGTTAGCCAAGTAAGATCATTAACACCATTAAGTGCGGCTTGCTTTAACGTGTTTTTTAAGGATATTTCTTCGGCGCGGCCATGGGCAACGAGAAGTTTTCCTAAGCGTTGATGGGGAATATTGCGGTCTTTACAATATTGGTAAAGTTTTTCTTTGCCTTTTACGCAGAGTTTGGCTTTTAAACTGTGCTGAGGATAATAAATGCCAGCATGAATAACTTCACTATTACGGCTACTAGTTTCCTCGCCAAAATGGGGGTTTTTATCAATAATAAGGACATTATTTACATCGTTACTCAATTTAGCGCCAATGGCTAACCCGACAACCCCTGCACCAATAATTATCGCCGCTACTTTTTCCATAACTTCATCTATCACGTTAGCTTATTAAGAGTGTGGTCGTCTCTTATATAAAGATCAAGAAAAAGAATAGCTTAAAGCTATGACCAATAAACATTGTTAGTTTGAAAGTTTTTTTATTCCATTTTGGAATAAAAAAGCCTTTTCTATTCTTTTTATTATCGGCAAAGCCAGTCTATTATTATTTTATTAAATTTAAATGGGCGAATTGACCTTATGTTGCCAAACCAACAGAACTTACAGAAAACTATGCTAGATGCAAATCAACTTTCATCATTACAACACACTATTGGCAGTTACTCTGCGTTACAACTTGCGTGGGCAAGTGGTTATTTAGCGGCTAAATCTGAAGGTGCATCCGCAGGCGTTAGCCCATCAGCTGTTGCAGCCCCGGCGGCAACGCTAACGATTTTATTTGGTTCGCAAACAGGAAATGCTAAAGGTGTTGCTAAAGCGTTAGCCGCACAAGCACATGCGCAAGGTATGGTCATTGACTTAAAAAGCATGAGCGACTTTAAGCCTAAGAGTATTAAGAATCTTACACACTTACTAATTGTTGCGAGTACAAATGGCGAAGGTGAAGCACCTGATGACGCCATTGCATTACATGAATTTTTAGCCTCGAAGAAAGCCCCTAAGCTCGACAACTTATACTATAGTGTTTTAGCTCTTGGCGACACCAGCTATGAGTTTTTCTGTCAAACAGGTAAAGATTTTGACGAATACTTAAGTAAGTTGGGTGCAAAGCAAATGTCGCCACGTGTAGATTGCGATGTTGATTATGACGCAGATGTAAAAGCATGGTCAGACAGTGTCGTTAATAAAGCGAAAGCATTGTTTGGTAGCGAAGTAGACACCAACAATGTCGTTGCTATGCCAACAGCAGGTGCAATGAGTGAATATACTAAACAAGCACCTTATGCTGCTGAATTAAGTTTAAGTCAGAAAATTACCGGCCGTGATTCAGCGAAAGATGTTCGCCATATTGAAATTGATTTAGCTGATTCAGGTATAACTTATCAAGCAGGCGATGCTTTAGGTGTTTGGTTTGAAAATGACGAAAGCTTAGTGGCAGAACTTATTTCAGTATTGAATTTGTCAGCAGATGAAAACATTGAAGTGGCGGGCGAAAGTTTATCGTTAGCCCAAGCGTTAACATCAAAACTAGAAATCACCCAAACAGCGGTTAATTTTATTAGTTTTTGGGCTGATAAATCAAAAGATAAAAACTTGCTTACCTTAAGCGAAGATAAAAATGCTGCTCGTGAATATGCGGGTAACCATCAAATTGTTGATGTAGTCAAAGCGGCTCCGGCTGAAGTTACCGCGCAAGATTTTGCTGATGCTCTGAGAAAAATCACCCCGCGTTTATATTCTATTGCTTCTAGTCAAGCGGAAGTCGAAGAAGAAGTGCATTTAACTGTAGGCTTAGTTGAATACAATGACAATGATCATTTAAGAACCGGGGGGGCTTCAAGCTTCTTAGGTAAACGTCTTGAAGAAGGCGGTATGGTTAAAGTTTTCATTGAACACAACGACAATTTTCGTTTACCTGAAAATGGCGATACTCCGGTAATAATGATTGGCCCAGGGACAGGTATTGCGCCTTTTAGAGCCTTCATGCAAGAACGTGAAGCGACGACAGCAAGTGGTGATAACTGGTTGTTTTTTGGTGACCAAACGTTCACACAAGACTTTTTATACCAAGTTGAATGGCAAGGTTATTTAAAATCAGGTTTGTTAACAAACCTTGATTTAGCTTTTTCTCGTGACCAAGCAACAAAAATATATGTGCAAGATCGTTTACGTGCAAAAGCCAGCGAAGTTTTTGCTTGGTTAGAGCGTGGCGCACATTTATATATTTGTGGTGACATGAGCCGTATGGCAAAAGATGTTGAACTCGCTTTAGTCGATATTATTGCTGAGCATGGCAAATTAAGCATCGAACAAGCACAAGACTATTTAAAAGAATTACGCAACGCGAAGCGTTTCCAGAAGGATGTTTACTAATGACGACAACAAATAAAGATATCGTACTAACAGGTCCAGGCCCACTAATTGTTGAAGGTAAGCAAGCTGATAATGAACGTTTAAAAGCAGACAGTAATTTTTTACGTGGCACAATCGTTGATGACTTAAAAGATCAGACAACAGGTGGTTTTACTGCCGACAATTATCATATTATTAGAACTCATGGTATGTATCAGCAAGATGACCGTGATATTCGTGGTGAACGCACCAAGCAAAAGTTAGAACCATTACATAACGTTATGTTACGTGCTCGTATGCCTGGCGGTATTATCAAGCCAGAGCAGTGGTTAGCTATTGATAAATTTGCTCAAGAAAGTACCTCATATGGCAGTATACGTTTAACAACACGTCAAACGTTTCAGTTTCATGGCGTATTAAAGCCAAATATTAAATTAATGCATCAAACATTAAACAGTATTGGTATCGATTCAATTGCTACTGCTGGCGATGTTAACCGTAATGTTTTATGTACTTCTAATCCTATTGAGTCAGAACTTCATCAAGAAGCGTATGAATGGGCAATAAAAATTAGTGAGCATTTATTACCAAAAACTCGTGCTTATGCCGAAATTTGGTTAGACGGTGAAAAGCTTGAAGGCCCTGAAGGTAAAGAAACTGAAGAGCCTATTTTAGGCAGTAACTACTTACCACGTAAATTCAAAACAACGGTCGTTATTCCGCCACAAAATGACATTGACGTTCATGCCAATGACTTAAATTTCATCGCGATTGCTAAAAACGGCAAGTTAGTCGGTTTCAACGTACTCGTTGGCGGTGGTTTAGCAATGACCCATGGCGATAAGTCAACGTATCCTCGCAAAGCAGACGACTTTGGTTATGTGCCTTTAGCTCATACCTTAGCTGTTGCGACCGCGGTTGTTACAACACAACGCGATTGGGGTAACCGAGTAAACCGTAAAAATGCCAAAACTAAATACACGCTTGACCGAGTCGGTGTAGAGACCTTTAAATCGGAAGTTGAACAACGTGCTGGTATTACGTTTGAAACCTCACGTCCTTACGAGTTCACAGAACGTGGCGATCGTATCGGTTGGGTTGAAGGTTTTGATGGTAGACATCACTTAGCATTATTTATTGAGAACGGTCGCTTACTTGATAAACCAGGTAAACCCCTTAAATCAGGTGTTGCTGAAATCGCGAAAATTCATAAAGGTGATTTTCGTATGACAGCCAATCAGAACTTAATTGTGGCCGGAGTGGCAAGCGAAGACAAAGCAAAAATTGAAGCGATTGCTCGTGAATATGGCTTGATGAATGACACTGTTTCAAAGCAACGTAAAGACTCTATGGCTTGTGTATCATTTCCAACCTGTCCATTAGCGATGGCAGAAGCCGAGCGATATTTACCCGGTTTTGTCACCGATGTTGAGGGGATTTTAGCGAAACACAAGATGAGTGATGAAAGTATTATTTTACGGGTTACGGGTTGTCCAAATGGCTGTGGCCGTGCAATGTTGGCCGAAATTGGCTTAGTCGGTAAAGGTCCGGGTAAATACAATATGCATTTAGGTGGAAACTTAGCCGGAACGCGTGTACCAAAAATGTATAAAGAAAACTTAAGCGAACAAGATATTCTTGATGAAATGGATGCGCTAGTGGGGCGTTGGTCTTCAGAGCGCACGGATAGAGAAGCGTTTGGCGACTTTACTATCCGCACCGGTATTATCGCAGAAGTGAAAAACAGCAAGCGAGATTTTCATGACTAAAGTTATAAGCAGCAGTACGAATGTTACAGAGATAAAGGCGTCGATTAATAACCGTTTCCCCGCTTCTTTGCCTAAGCCATGGTTAAATCAATGGAATGAGTTGTTAGAAAAGCAAACCGCCACCGAGCGTGTTGAGTGGTCGATGGAAAATTTACCGTCGCAGTTTGTTTTGTCATCAAGTTTTGGTATTCAATCGGCGGTTATGTTGCATATGTTGACGCAAGTTGACGCAAATATCCCAGTACTTATTACTGATACCGGACACTTATTCCCTGAAACCTATCAGTTTATTGAAAAGCTCAACGAACGTTTGAACTTGAACTTACAAGTGTATAGTGCAGCTGAAAGTGCGGCATGGCAACAAGCAAAATATGGCGAAGAATGGGCGAAAGATGAGGCATCTTTAAAAGCCTATAATCGCCGTAATAAAGTTGAACCCCTCGAGCGTGGTTTAGATGAACTGCATGCGGCAACATGGTTTTCTGGTGTTAGGCGTCAGCAATCAGAGCATCGTCAAGGTTTGCCTGTTGTCAGTATTTTACGCGGTCGCTTTAAAGTTCATCCAATTATTGATTGGAGTAATAAAGATGTACATGAGTACCTAACGAAGCATAATTTGCCTTATCATCCATTATGGGACAAAGGTTATGTATCCGTTGGCGACACGCACAGTACACGACCGTTAACGTTAGGTATGACTGAAAGTGATACCCGTTTTTCTGGCATGGCGAGAGAATGTGGCCTACATACTGACGGTGACGGTATTTAAAGTAAGTCTTACTAAAGATTTAATCTTAAGGACAAACATCTTGGATGCTTGTCCTTTTTATGTTTAATACTGTTAACGTCATATTCAATTGGCCTATATAAATGTAGGCACTGATTTTTTATGGAACAGAAAATTGTCTTTCAATAAGAGGGCATTTGGGGGCTGGTACCCGCAAACATCAACCTTCAACAACCGAAAAACTCTCACTTATTGCACTTTTCAAATGCTGTAAATAAGCATCATCAACATTATCGCTGATCAGACGTGCCAGCTCGCTACCAACCGGGGTAAATTTATAAAACTTCAGTACACAGGAAGACTTTTTTGCCGTAAGTGTTAATGGCCTACCGTTAAAATTAAAAGTAAACGCTTCTGACTTATCCATGGGGTTAGACTCTGTTTCTTGTATAAAAACGAGGTGATTATCAGCCAAAATGAGTAAGTCAGCGTAGCTTAATGAAAACTGACTAAAGGGTATGTTTTGCTCTCTGTTTTTACTAAAAAAGTTGAACAAGCTTGGTGTCTGATAGGCTCCTGAGATAATACGAATATTTCTTTTCGCTGGCTCTGTCACTGCCAAACTGCAAGCCTTTGCTAACAATTTAGCCTCGGTAATACTCATCGCACGAAAAATTTTAAGCGTTTTAGTTGAGAACGAACCGGGTTGTGATATTTCACCCGCGAGGATTTTGGCCCACAAGTTTTGCATTGTCGTATTACTAACATCTTCAGCGAGTTCAGTGAAGGTACTAAACCAATCCGCGTCTGCTTTATTTGCGAACTCTGTCGCAGAACAGTAATTGATTGACCTTTTAATAATTGCTTCAAGATTTTCTTGCTTTCGTAATGCAGAAATTCGTGCTCTTTTTTGAGTTCTTTCTTCCAAGGGCATTTGTTTTTCTAGTGAAGCTAACCCGCCATCAAGTACGAAGTTCTTAGCTAATGCTAAAAGCTGCATTTGCGAGGAAACCCCTGCATTTTTTTTATTGCCACCATTTTTACTGGTAGATGTTGTTTTTATGACTTCGTTGTTAACAGGCTTGTCAGTAATAACAAGGGGTACAGTTGAGGGTTCGTTTATGTCTTTCATAAAAAATTACCGTAACTAATATATTATTTTTATTACTATTTTTTCTAAGCATACGCTGGAAAATTAAAATCAGCAATCTTCTCTTTATTAATCTAAACTTAACATAAAATAAGGAAGCAATTGAAATTATGAATATAATTGTAATTCTAGGTTGAATATTATTTAACTGACTCTTATTATGTAGTTTATTGGGAATATAGTTCATAATAAATTTGATGTTAAAAAAATCTTAATCAGTTATGTTTCACTGGTTAATTGAGGGCGATATGCAGGCTTCTGAAAATAATAATGACGACTTTTTATTTATTGATGATAGTGATGAAGATGAAATTCTAAATGATGGTAGTGCTGAAACGTGGAAAGTATTGATTGTTGATGATGATCCCGAAATTCACTCTGTTACTCAGTTAGCACTCTCCGATTTAGTTGTCTTAGGTAAAAATATAGAGTATATCCACGCTTATTCTGGACGCGATGCATGCCTGCTTATTGAAGAGCACGAGGATATCGTTTTGGTATTACTCGACGTTGTCATGGAAACTGATGATGCTGGCTTGAATGTTGTTAAACATATTCGCGAAACGCTCTGCCGCCAAGATATACGTATCGTACTTAGAACGGGTCAGCCAGGTTACGCACCAGAAGAGAGTGTCATCAAAGATTATGATATCAACGACTATAAAACTAAAACAGAATTAACTCGCCGTAAATTAGTCACAACAGTATATGCTGCTATTCGTTCATACCAACAAATTCACTCAGTAAACCAAAACCGCCTTGGTTTAGAAAAAATTATTAGTGCCACTGCAGACTTGCTTGAACTCCATAGTATTCATGAATATGCAGAAGGTGTATTGTCGCAATTAATTAAGTTGAGTAAGAGCCATTGCAGTGTTTTTTGTGCCCGTGGGCAAGGTATAATAGAAGGCTCTGACGATTTAAGCTTACATGTTTTAGGTCAAATGGGGCATAGCACCGAATTAATAAATCAAAAAATATCTTGCTTCGATAGCAACGTATTACAAGACCGCATTAGCCGTTGTTTTACCCAAAAGCAACATGGTTATAATCATGACCATGCGGCATTGTATTTAGCGAGTGGTGGATACCGTGCTGTTATTTATCTTGAGCTTGAGCAAGAATTAACAGAAATTCAAATACAATTAATTGAAGTGTTTTTAGCCAATGTAGCGATCGGCTATGAAAATGTTCATTTATTTCAAAAGTTGAGAAATGCCGCATATCGTGACTGGCTTACTGAATTACCGAATCGTTTAGAGTTTGTTAATTTACTTGACCGCTTTATTCAATCAGAAGAGACAGATCTTGTTGCTGCCTTAATTGATATTAATCACTTTAGTGATATCAATGATGGTTTGGGACAAGATTTAGGTAATAAACTTCTCCTTGCGGTAACAGAAAGAATGAAAGAGTTAGGCAACGGTTGTCAAATTGCTCGTATGGGTGCTGACGTGTTTGGTGTTATTGGCCCTGCTGATAGCGTAAATCCTGATAGGTTAATGTCATTATTTTATCGTTCATTTACCGCGGGTGAACAGCGTTTACCGGTTACGGCATGTTTTGGCTTATGTTCAAAAAGTAGTGCAGGGGAACAAGGGGTAAAAGTGCTTAATCAAATAAACATCGCATTGAATTTAGCTAAAAAAAGCGACAATGTGAATTTTGTTTATTATAAAAAAGAAATGGAAGATGAAACCCTATGGCGTTTAGGTATGATCAGGCAATTACGTACTGATTTTGCTGATAATCGTTTGGAACTTTGGTATCAACCTCAACTGAGTTTAATAGCACGCAAGGTTATTGGCGCTGAAGCATTACTGCGCTGGCGCACCGCTGAAGGTAAATTTATTTCACCTGCCGTGTTTATTCCTCTTGCAGAATACTCAGGTTTAATCGTTGAGATTGGTGACTGGGTTATTAACCAAGCATGTAAACAAATTAAAGTATTAGAGCAGCAGAAATTTGACCATGTAGGTATTTCAGTGAATGTTTCTATTCCTCAATTTAAACGTGATAACTTTGTTGACAGTGTTATTCAAGCAACGATTAGACATGATGTTAAACCGAGTAAGCTTGAATTAGAAATAACCGAAAATATTTTAATGGACGAGCCTCAAGTTGTTATTGACGCATTAGTTAAATTAAAAGCAGAAGGTATTAGTATCGCTCTTGATGATTTCGGTACAGGGTATTCTTCAATGAGTTACTTACAAAAACTACCACTTGACCGTTTAAAAGTGGATCGATCATTTATTACTGATATTGCACAGCCAGGACAATCATTAATTGCTGACACCATTATAAACTTAGGTAAGCAAATGAACTTAAAAGTTATTGCTGAAGGTATTGAAGAAGAAGCACAACAAGCCCATTTAATTGCTCAAGGGTGTGACGAAGTACAAGGTTTCTTTTACGCTAAACCCATGCCTGCTGATGAATTTTTAACGTTTTTACGTAATAATAATTAACGTTAACTAATCTTTTGTTTCATTAAAAGAAAGCCAAGATATATTATCCTGGCTTTCTATGTTTACTCCTTCAACTGTAATCGATACAGTAAAAACATATATATTTAAATGTCTATAACTCCGCTGCATAACATTTCCAAGCACCTTTCATATCAAGACATCGTACGTTAATTTCATGAACGCCAGGATACTGTGATGTAAGGTTTTGGTATGCTCCTCCATAAGCTTCACCATAAGTATCTCCCCAAATACTAGAGCCTGATACAGACTGATGTGTAGCTGCTAATGCAGTAAATGCTGTTGATGCAGTGATTGCTATCGCTAAAATTATAGTTTTGATTCTCATAAGTATCCTTATTAGATTATTAAAATGAGTATAGGTGTATATAAAAACATAAAAGACTGTCTAAAAAATAGCCGGTCAATCTTTGAGAATAGCCTAGTACTGCTTTTTATTTAACGTGATATATACATATAGTTAACTTTTTGTATCTATAACTTATCGTATTGAATGTTTAAAAAAGGTTAACCTACTCGATATTTTTCTAATATTTCATTGACATGTTTTCTAAAAGTTTTGGCTACTAAATTTTGTCTTTATTGAAATAAATTATTACAATTCAGACGTTTGTGATTAAATTTTAAAACGATATATTGTTGTATTAGATATTTTACCTTTATTTATTGGGTAAAAGTTATCGCATTAATAAGGATTAATTTTCATGGAGCGTAATAGTGATCAAGATTGATAACATCAGTCGAATTTATGGCGAAGGTGAAACACAAGTTATAGCACTGAATAATGTTTCATTAACCATTGAAAATAATGAATTCGTTGCGGTAATGGGAACCTCGGGTTCAGGTAAATCAACCTTAATGAGTATCTTGGGTTGCCTCGATACACCCACGTCAGGTGAATATTTATTGTCGGGAGAGTCGATAAAAAATATTGATGATGAAAGCTTGTCGCAAATACGTAATCGAAAAATAGGCTTTATTTTCCAAACCTTTCATTTATTACCCCGATTAACAGCACTTGATAATGTTATTTTACCTTTACGTTACAGTAATGCAGATCCCGAGGATGCAAAAAAACGCGGCATGGAAATGCTCGATAAAGTGGGCTTAACTTCAAGATGGCATCATAAACCTTTCGAAATGTCTGGTGGGCAACGCCAACGTGTTGCTATTGCCCGAGCTTTAGTCAATCGCCCTGAAGTCATTTTTGCTGATGAACCGACAGGTAACCTAGATTCAAAAACGTCTTATGAAATCATGGGTTTACTTTGTGAATTGCATGCTCAAGGACAAACTATTGTGATGGTAACTCATGAAGAAGATATTGCGGCATATGCTGACAGAATGATCCGTATGAAAGATGGTAACGTGATTGAGGACCGATTATGTATAAAAAACTAATAATATCAAGCATTACACTTTTTTATAGTTGCTGTACCTTAGCCTTAACGCAAATCCCTTTAATATTATCAGGTCAAATTAAAGCCAGTGACAATCAAACATTTTATTCTCCTAAAACAGATAGTTGGAATGTACAAGTGCAGTGGTTGTTGCCTGAGGGTGACATTGCCAAAAAAGGCGACTTAGTTGTTGTATTTGATAGTGGCTCAATCCAAAGTCAAATAGAACAAGAAAAAGTGAGTTTAATTGCTGCCAATGAAGAGTTATTTCGAATTACCAGTACGGCAGAACAATCACTTTTGGAAGCAACTTACGGGCAAAAAAGAACCGCGCTGCTTCTTGATAAAGCACGTATCGATGCCAGTATTTCTGTTGTGCATTTAAGTCAGTATGAATACCAAAAAAACCAACTTGAGTTCGAAAAAACGGTTGTCGCTAATGCGAAAGCCCTTGAAAATTTAAAGCAAGTCAACCTAGCTAATACGGTTGCAGTGACTAAGCAAAAAATTACCATCATAAAACATCAAGATAAGTTGCAATACAATGAATATAAACTCAAGCAAATGAGTGGTTATGCTGAGCGCACTGGTCCTGTTCTTTATGGTACTCATCCATGGTACGGAGAGAAAGTGTTTGTCGGTATGACAGCGCAACCTTCGTGGGAAATTGCCAAAATTCCTTCGGTGAATGGTTTGTACGTTGAAGCTTGGGTCCATGAGGTTGACTATAAAAATTTGCAATTAAAGTCAGTGGTAGATTTCAAACTTGACGCCTTTCCACAATATAACCTTGCTGCAACATTAACCGAAATATCTAGCCAACCCGAAGAACGTAAAGAATGGGGAAGCGATGTTTATTATCGCGCTGTTTTTTCTTTTACCGTTGACGAAGCCTTAACGTTGTTACCAGGCATGAGCGCTCAATTAGAGTTTACAGGAGTAGACCCAAGTGAATAAATATCTGCCCATTATATGGCTAGTATTGTTGTGTGCATGTGAAAAAGTACCCAGCGAAACAGTGAAGTTAGAAAAGGTAAGGCTTATTGTAACCGCCAGTGGTGAATTAGAGTCAAAGCAAACCGCAATGATAGCCCCTCCATCTGTTTCTGGTATGTGGCAGTATCAAATTAAAAAGCTTGCACAAGAGAATACGCGTATTAAAAAAGGTGAATTGATTGTTGCTTTTGACAGTAAAAAAGTCATGGATAGGTTGGTTGATAAACAAGCCGATTTAGCACGTGCTCAACAGGAATTAGAAAATAAGGAAATTAAGGCAACAGAGACAGAACAAGAGCTGATTCTCAGTATCGCTGAAAAGCAAATGGACTATGAAAAAGCAGAACGCAAGGCTGATATTATCGATTACAGTCGTTCTGATAACGATCGTAAAAAATCGATTATTGATTTCACTATTGCTGAAAATGATTTTTTTCTTGCAAAAGAAAGACTTAAATTTCATGAGAATAATAAGGCACTAAATTTAAAGTTAGCTAAAGGGAAGGTACATCGATTAAGGGCTGAAGTTGATGAGTTTAAAAGTGATATAGAACGTTTGAAAGTGAAAGCGCCTATTGACGGTATGGTTATTTATCGAGCAAACTTTCAAGGAGAAAAACCAGCGGTTGGCGAGAGTATTCAATTTGGTCAGCCGGTTGTTGAGCTTGCCGTTATTGAACAAATGCAATTAAAGGCACAAATTGCTGAACCTGATAGTGGCAAAATCAAGCTGAACCAACAAGTTAAAATCATGATTGATGGTACACAAGAAATTGTTCTACAGGGAGAAATTGTTGAATTAGGTCGTGTTTTTCGTGATAAGTCTTCTCAAGATAAACGCCGCGTGTTCGATGCAATCATTGCTTTTGAACAACCTGAAGACATTGTTATACGTCCTGGGATGACCGCACGTATAGAGGTGGTTACTGAAGTGATCGATAACGCGTTAACCTTGTCTTCTCAAGCGGTTAAGTTAGAGAATGGTCAAGGGAGTGTGTTAATTCCTGGTCTTTTATCTGATCATATTCAAAGGATTAAAATTGCCCATATTGTGGGAGATAAAGTGGTCATTAAAAGTGGCTTATCACAAGGAGATATAGTGACTTTATGAGATATTCACAACAAAAAATACTGAAAAAAACATTAATTGTCAGTTTACTGTTTATTGCAATAACAGGCTGTTCAGGCCAAGAAAGTGATCCTTTGTTATATGAGGTTACTCAGCAAGAATTTGTGGTTAATGTACCTGCAAAAGGAGAGTTGTTTGCAGCAAAAGCAACCGTTATAAGTGCACCGATAAGCAGGCAAGGACCGCAAAATATTTCTTGGCTAGCACCAGAGTTTTCACGTGTTAAAAAAGGAGATGTTATTGCACGCTTTGACGGCGAAGCCATGGAAATTCAAAGCAAAGATAGACGTAACGAATTATCAATCACTAAACAAGAAATCATTGAAAAAACAGGTATGCTCAACCAAGCACTTGACTCAATAAGTAAAGATATTGGTATGGTGGGGCAAGAGAAAAGTTTTGCTGAAAATTTCTCAATCAATGATGATCAAATACGTTCAAAATTAGAGATACTTGATTCATTACAAAACACCCAATACTTGGGATCAAAAGAAGAATATCTTTATTGGAAAAATGATAGTTTTAGCGCGAGTTCAGCAGGAGACATGGGCTTGTTAGAAATGAAGCAAGCGCAAAGCAAGAGTAAATTAAAGCAGTTGAGTGAAGGTTTAGCAAAGCTAGAAGTTAAAGCACCCCACGATGGGTTACTTGCTTATAAAGCCAATTGGCGTGGTGAAAAACCTCGCGAAGGGCAATCACTATGGCCAGGGCAAAAAATCGCTGAATTACCTGACATCAGTAACATGAAAGTGAAGCTATTCGTCTTAGAAAGTGAAGCAATAAACTTAGCGATAGATAAACCGGTAAGCATTACTTTAAACGCCTATACGGATAAACCCTTTAAAGGCACTGTTGAAACAGTTGCCCCTTTTCCTACGTCGATAAAGCGGGGCGATCCGCAAAAATATTTTGAAGTTATTGTTGTTTTAACAGAGCAAAACACTGAGCTATTTGTTCCTGGAAGAAAGTTAGAAGCCAATATTGAAATTATCGCCACCAGTAAGAAAATGGTTATTCCACTGCAGAGCGTATTTGTAGAAGCGAAACAATCTTTTGTTTATTTATATAAAAATGGCGATTACATCTCTACCCCCGTTACATTAGGGCAGTCAAGTTTAAGTCATGTTGAAATTTTATCAGGGCTTAAAGAAGGTCAGAAAATAGCATTAACCAATAAGGAGCATAGTTAATGAAATATTTAGCGATTTTTCTCGATACTTTTTCCGAGCTTGCCCAGCATAAGCTACGTACTTTATTAACGTTACTCGGTATGATATTCGGCGTTGGCGCAGTTATCGCGATGCTTAATATTGGTGAGGGAGCTGAAGCTGAAGCGATGAAAATGATCGACTCAATGGGACTGCATAACTTGATCATAGAAGGGAAGGTTTTTGAAGAGAAAGAGTTACAAGAACAACGTAAGCACTCCACAGGGCTAAGTATCAGAGATGGTGAAATCAGTGCGAGTTCATTACCCTTTGTTACGGCATTTAGTGCGCAAAAACTAATAGATACTTACAGTATATTTAGTGGAGAGGGTAAAAGTGATGGTGAAGCAACAGGAGTAAGTGCCAGCTTTTTTGCATTATCTAAATTCAATTTAGCACAGGGGCGTTTACTCAACGAAACTGACGATCAAAACTTTTCTCAGGTGGCACTGCTTGGTTCATCGACAGCAAAGCAGCTTTTTCCACAAGGTAATGCTATTGGCCAAAATATTAAAATCAATCACCTTTGGTTTAAAGTGGTCGGAGTATTACAAGCGCCTTTTTTAAAGAAGCAGGAGTTTCAGGGCATAAAACTCGGTGGCGACCAACGTCAGGTGTTTATTCCCTTAAAAACAGCGATACATAAATTTGCCAGTAAGAAACTTGCAAGTGAAGTCACTAGCATTAAACTCAAACTTGATGACAGTGTTGATCCTATTAGCGCCGCGAAAGCGGTGAGTCATTTACTTGACCGTCGCCATAATGAAGTCGATGATTATAACTTGGTTATTCCCGCCGCTTTATTAGCTCAGCAAAAACAGACACAACAAATATTTAATATTGTGATGTCTTGTGTTGCCGGTATCTCTTTATTAGTGGGGGGCATCGGTATTATGAATATTATGCTTGCTACCGTATTAGAACGAACCAAAGAAATTGGTTTGTTGCGAGCGGTTGGTGCCACGCAAAAAGATATTCGTTTACAGTTTATTGCCGAGAGTTTTACTATTTCAATTATGGGGGGCATCTTGGGGGTGTTTTTTGGGATCATGCTCTCAGAGCTTATCGCGCTTTATTCTGAATGGGCCGTATCATGGTCAACGAGTGCAATTATTTTGTCTTTTAGTATTTGTGCACTTGTAGGGTTAACCTTCGGTGTTTACCCTGCAATCAAAGCATCAAAACTTGACCCTATCGACGCCTTACAAAGTGACTAACGGCTTTCAAAAGCGTTTACATGTCTTGTAAACGCTTTTGAATACATTAATGTTATCTTTTTCACAGGAACGTTAACGCGGTAGGTTTGCACTGAGCAAATGGTCAAGTCTATTTCTTACTTCGTTAAATGGTCCATCACATCTTTAATGACTGCTTAGTCTATTGACCTGTCGACTCGATAAATGAGCTTTCGACTAAGCTGTTTTTTAGTGATTTAGCTAAAAAACGATAGATTAATACACCTAATTAAAACGCCCGTTTAAATAATTTGCATTTATTTTTCTTTCAAGGCACACTCAATCGTCTATTATTATAAAAACTGATCATTAAATTATTATTTAATCGGTATCAGACCCTATTTTTATCCCACTAAACGAGGAAACTAGGCATGTTATTTCAAGGTCAAAACCTTTCTGCCGAATTACTGAATGACGGCATTGTTGAATTTAAATTTGACGCACAAGGCTCAGTGAATAAGTTCGATCAGGAAACTTTTAAAGAATATATTGAAGTGGTTGCTGCGATTAATAATTGTAGCGATGCGAAAGGCGTTTTAGTGACGTCTGGAAAGTCTAACTTTATTGTTGGTGCGGATATCACTGAATTTTTAGCAATGTTTAAACTGCCAGAAGCGGAACTTGTTCCTTGGATCAAAGGTGGTTCAGACGTTTTTGACTCATTTGAAGACATTAATTTGCCAACAGTTGTTGCGCTTAATGGTTTTGCTTTAGGTGGCGGTTGTGAAATGAGCTTAGCTTGTGACTACCGTATTGCTGATACAACATGTTCAATAGGTTTACCTGAGGTTAAATTAGGTCTTATTCCTGGTTTTGGTGGCACAGTGCGCTTACCCAGAATTATTGGCGCTGATAACGCGGTTGAATGGATGTCTACCGGTAAAGCTTTTAAACCAGAACAAGCTATGGCTGTCGGTTTATTGGATGCTGTTGTTGCCCCTGAGTATTTGCGTGAAGCGGCTATTAGCATGCTTAAAGAAGCAATGGCAGGCAAGTTAAATTGGCAAGCTAAACGTCAACAGAAACTCGACGCGCTAAAACTTAGCCCTGTTGAATCAATTATGACCTTCAATACGTGTAAAGGTATGATCGCCGCTAAAGCCGGTAAACATTACCCTGCACCAATGATGATGGTAAAAACTATCGAAGCTGCAGCTTTACTCGGTAGAACAGAAGCGATGCTTATTGAAAATGCTAACTTTGCTAAACTTGCTAAAACTGATGCTGCTACCGCGCAAATTGGCTTGTTTATGGCAGACCAAGTGGTTAAAGGCAAAGCAAAGAAAGCCGCTAAAATGGCAACTAAACAAGTGAATAAAGCCGCTGTATTAGGTGCTGGCATTATGGGCGGAGGTATTGCTTACCAGTCTGCCTATAAAGGTACGCCAATCATCATGAAAGACATTAATGATGCGGCACTGGATTTAGGTTTAAATACCGCTGCTGGCATTTTAACCAAGCAAGTTGAACGTGGTCGCATGAATGTTAAGACTATGGCTGGCGTGTTAAATAACATCACACCAACACTTAGCTACGATAGTGTTAAAGATGTTGATATTGTGGTTGAAGCCGTAGTAGAAAACCCTAAAGTAAAAGGTATGGTACTTGCTGAAGTAGAAAGTTTTCTTTCTGAGGATGCGATTTTAACTTCTAACACCTCAACAATTTCTATCGATTTGTTAGCGCAAAGTGTAAAGCGTCCAGAAAACTTCTGTGGTATGCATTTCTTTAATCCGGTAAACAAAATGCCATTGGTTGAAGTTATTCGTGGTAAAGCAACTTCTGAAGAAACTGTTGCAGCTGTTGTTGCTTACGCCGCTAAAATGGGTAAGTCACCGATTGTTGTTAACGACTGCCCTGGCTTTTATATCAACCGTGTTTTATTCCCATATTTTGCTGGCTTTAGCCAATTAATGCTTGAAGGCGTTGATTTTGCAGCTGTTGATAAAATTATGGAAAAACAATTTGGTTGGCCAATGGGCCCAGCATACTTACTTGATGTTGTTGGTGTTGATACCGCCGATCACTGTACGGGTGTCATGTCATCTGGTTTTCCTACGCGTATGGCAAAAATCGATAATGACCCAGTAAGCACTTTGTATAGTAACAAGCGCCTTGGTCAGAAAAATGGCAAAGGCTTTTATGATTACGGTCAAGACAAGCGCGGCCGTCCAACAAAAGTAGCTTCTGCTGATGCTTACGCATTGTTTGAAAGTACCTGTGCAGACAAAAAAGAATTCAGTAGTGAAGACATTATTGCTCGCTTAATGATCCCTATGGTCAATGAAGTGGTGCGTTGTTTAGAAGAAGGTGTTGTTGATACTGCCGCTGAAGCTGATATGGGCTTAATTTACGGTATTGGCTTCCCACCGTTTAGAGGTGGTGCAATTCGTTATTTAGAAACGTTAGGTTTAACTAACTTTATTGCTATGGCCGATAAGTATGCGCATTTAGGTGAAATTTATCAGGTAACTGACGGATTACGCGAAATGGCTAAATCAGGTAAATCTTATTTCAACACCGACGTAAAAACAGCATAAGCTAAGGAGAAGAACATGAAAGAAGTAGTCATTGTAGATTGTATTCGTACACCAATGGGACGCTCTAAAGCTGGCGTTTTTCGTAACGTTCGTGCTGAAGGTTTATCAGCGCATTTAATGCAGCAATTATTAGTGCGTAACCCTAATTTGGACCCTTTATTAATTGAAGATATTATTTGGGGCAACGTTAAGCAAACTAAAGAACAAGGTTTTAACATTGCGCGTAATGCACAGTTATTAACTGACATTCCAAAAACTGTTGGCGCGGTAACGGTTAACCGTTTATGTGGTTCATCAATGCAAGCTTTGCATGATGCAACAACCAATATTATGTGTGGCCAAGGTGATGTCTTTATCGTTGGTGGTGTTGAGCACATGGGACACGTTCCTATGATGTACGACGTAGATTTTGATCCGGCCTTGAGTAAGTATATTTCTCGTGCGGCTGGCAACATGGGGTTAACCGCAGAGTTACTTGGTAAGCAGTTTGGTATTACTCGTGAACAACAAGACGCTTTTGCAGCACGTTCACACAGAAAAGCTTATGAAGCACAGCTCGCTGGTCGTTGGGACAATGAAATTGTTGCCACCCAAGGACACGATGCAATGGGCGCGTTAACGCTTGTTGAACATGATGAAGTTATTCGTCCTGAAACAACGATTGAAACGCTTGCCGGTTTACGTCCAGTGTTTGACCCAGTTAACGGGACAGTAACGGCCGGTACTTCTTCAGCGTTGTCTGATGGTGCATCAGCAATGTTAGTAATGTCAGCTGATCGTGCAAAAGAGCTTGGTTTAACGCCTCGTGCGCGTATTCGTGGTATGGCGGTTGCAGGTTGTGATCCGTCTACGATGGGCTTTGGTCCTGTTCCAGCCACGAAAAAAGCATTAAAACGTGCCGGTTTATCTTTAGCTGATATTGAATTAGCTGAATTTAATGAAGCCTTTGCGGCTCAAGCCTTATCGTGTGTTAAGTCTTTAGGCTTAGAAGACCGAGCTGAAGATATGATTAACTTAAACGGTGGCGCTATCGCCTTAGGTCATCCATTAGGGTGTTCTGGCTCGCGTATCACAGGTACTTTATTGAACCTAATGGAAGGTCAAGATGTCAGCATAGGTTTAGCGACTATGTGTATCGGTTTAGGTCAAGGTATTGCAACGGTAATTGAACGCGTTTAATTGTAAAATTTAACCGCGTATTATTAATGTAAATAAAGCTCACTTCGGTGAGCTTTATTATTTTATAAGTAAAAATGTACTACTTTTCTTTTGCCACCCAACGCATCATATCTTTAAAACTTGGCTCTTTACCGTACATACTCATGCCCATTTTAAATAACCTTGCAGCAGCAGTCCTTACCCAAAAACATAAAATCACCAATAAACTAAGCGATAATAATGAATGCCAAAGCGGAACATCGATAAGCGACATTTTTACTGGCATAGCGACAAAGGAAGTTAAAGGGAAGAAACTCAAAAAGGTTAAAGCCCAACCAGAAGGACCATCCATTGTGATGAATGCCAGAATCATCGGTACTAAGGGTAACAGCATTATACTTGTTTTTGCGCTATGGTTCGGATCGTCAATCGCTGCTGCAATTGCTGCCATAAAGGCAGTACAAAGGTAAACACCGGTTAAGGCAAATGGTATTAACCAGGGCAGTAATGACCAATCTATCATGGAAAAATCAATGATACCGCCTTTAATAATTACGGTAACAAAGGCATAGCCCAACATGCCTGTAATCACTATTGTGATCATGGCTTTAATTGAGTGTAACATTTGACCTAAAATTTTGCCGTCGATCCAAGTTTGCGCTGATATACAAGCATATAACTGCTCGGTTACGCGTTGTTGTTTTTCACCCGTAACACTGACAAACAGTTGACCAAAAGAAGTGAAAATACCAATAGCCAAAATAACAATCATAGCAATTGCCGTTGCCTTCGCGGGGCTATTATCAGACTTTATACTCTCATCTAAGTACTTGTTTTCAAAGATAGAGGATTGATTTAAAACATTTAACTGTTCTTCCGCCAAACCTAAACTACTAGCGTATTGTACGGTATATTGTTGATTCAGCGTTTGTTTTAACTCGCCGAGCCAACTTTGTTTGTCTTTACTGTAAAGAGTAATTTGTTTAACCGAGTTTGTAGACGGTGTTTCTGATAATACCGCGTCCCAGTTATCTTCTTGGGCTAATTGTTTTTTTAATTGTTTAAGAGGGGCGTTACTGGCAATAAAATCAAAGCTATCACTATTTTGAAGTTGTGACATCGTTGCAGGTACAGCAACTTTATAAACAGTAAGTTGATCATCTTTTATATATTGCCACAACATAATTATTAACCCAATGGCGACAATGATTAACTTTGATATTATTTCTTGTTTCCATTTGAAAAAGTGCATGAATTCCCAAGACGTTACTAACCAAACTTGCTGCTTTTTACTATTTTTTTTAATCATTGTTTATAGCTCCGTGATTAGCGATAGCATTTAGATAAAGCTGATGTAAATCCATTTTTTTGCTATGCATAGCTTCAAGGTCACCTATGGAGGTTAAGCGTTGAAGTAACTCATTAATTGACTGTAAAGGCGTTAAACTCAGCTCAAGCGTTTTGTTGTTAGTTAAGCTGTGTTTGGTATCAGCCAGTATTTCTGATACTTTACTTGAATCAAGCTCTTCTGAAAATTGCGCGGTTAAATGCGTTGATGAATCAATTTTCTGCTGAATTTCTTGTAAACTGCCGTATAAAACTGTTTCGCCTAAGTTCATTAATAACATCCGATCAGCCAATTTTTCCACCATAGCCATTTGATGAGCGCTTAATATAACAGTCATTCCTTTGGCTCTTAGTTCAGACAAAAATATAACAACTTTTTCTTGATTGACGGGGTCTAAACCGGAAAATGGTTCATCTAAAATAACCCATTTTGGCTTATGAATAACGGCAGTGATTAATTGGACTTTTTGCTGGTTGCCTTTAGATAAGGTTTTCAGTTGATCGTCTTTGCGCTCTAATATGTCAAAACGCTCTAACCAATATTCAGCTTCTTCTATTGCCGACTTTTTATCAACACCATTAAGTTGTGCAAAATATATCAAATTCTTCATCAGAGATTTTTCAGGGTATAAGCCTCTATTTTCAGGTAAATATCCTAGGGTATGAGAAGGAATAGATGAGTATTTATTTCCGTCCATGGTTAATGTTATTGTGCCACTATCAGGTTGAGTAAAACCCGTTAACATGCGTACTAAGGAAGATTTACCCGCACCATTTGGCCCTAACAAAGCAAAAATTTCACCTTGGCTAACGTTAAATGACAGGTTCTTGATCGCGGCTACATTGGCATAATTTTTTTGGACGTGAGTTACAACTAGCTCCATGGTTTTTCTTTCCTTAATTAAAACTATAAAAATTAATCATTGTGAACTTAGTATGATAATTAGCAATTTTATTACAAGAAAAGAGAATTATTTTTAAAACGTAAGATATTTTAAATCTTTATTGATTGTTCTGAGTTGATTTACGCTGAGTTTATGCGTTTTTTATCTGGTAATACGCGACATCAAATTCAAATAATGGGTCGATGTGTCTGTATGTTTTAACGTAAGACATACCTATATTCTTCATGACACCAATTGAACCAAGATTATTTTCGTCAGCAATCGCGCTAAATTTTTTGTATTCAGACTTGGCTGCTAAGACATCTTTAATATGTTGCGCCGCTTCACTGGCAAAGCCTTTGCCCCACGAAGTTTGAAAAAATCGCCAGCCGAGTTCTAGGTTATCAAATTCAGGTGAAGTAGAGAAAAAATTCATTGGCCGAACAAGTACCCAACCAATGTATTCATTGGTTTCAGTGCTATTAACTTGCCATATTCCCCAACCTTTTGTTGAGTTCAAGTATTTTTGCATGCGAGGCACTAAAACGTTATAAATAGTCTCGCGTGAAGATGGATTACCATCGCTGATAAAACGCATCACTTCAGGGTCTTGATCAAGTTGATACAATAACTCTGCGTCGTCAATTGTCATTAATTGGTAGCTAAGTCGAGCAGAGTTATTAATTTTCATTTTATTGACTGGGGTATCGTTAAACTAAAGAGTCTTGCAGTGGTGGTACCACTTGTTTTTTACGGCTTAGTACACCATCTAACCAAACTTTACCGTCAACAAGTGGTTTGCCATAGGCTTTTTCAGTTAAGTCAGCATTGTCGCTGATCACTAACATTTCAGAGCCTTCTTTCATGATATCAGTAAGTAATAATAAAACAGTATGGCGCTTACCTTCGGCTTTTAATTTTGCAATGTCAGCAAACAGTTCAAGCTTCATATCATCAAAAATTGCTAAGTCGAGTACTTCTAATTGACCAATACCCACTAAGTTACCATGCATATTAAAATCTTTAAAATCACGTAAAACTAAGTCGCGTACTGGTGTGCCTAATACGGCTGATTTAACTTCAAACATTTCCATACCTAAGGCTTTAGCGTCGCTGATGCCAGCAATTTCAGCTAATGCTTCAACACACTTGATATCAGCAGTGGTACAGGTGGGTGATTTAAAAATAACGGTATCTGATAAAATAGCGCACATCATTGCACCAGCAATATCTTTTGGAATTTCTACATCGTAAAAATCGTACATCATTTTAATGATGGTATTGGTACAACCAACAGGGCGAACCCAAATTTCTAGAGGTGTAGAAGTCGTAATGTCACCTAATTTGTGATGGTCAATAATACCTAATATTGTTGCTTCATCGATATCATCAGGTCCTTGAATACGGTCTGAATGATCAACAATGTAAATACCTTCACCAGCAAAACTTGTTTTTAATTCAGGTTGCTCAAAGCCAAACTTGTCTAAAATAAACATTGTTTCTGGTGAAAGTTCACCTAAACGGGCTGGTAGGGTTTCTTCACCTAGAGTTGTTTTTAAATAGGAAAGGGCAATGGCTGAACAGATCGAGTCTGAATCAGGAGTTTTGTGTCCAACAGCGTAATTAGGCATAAAAAAATTCTCGTTTTAGCGTGTTATATTGAGGCAATGTTTTAAATTGACAATATTTTAGCAAATAAACACCGCGAGTGAAAAGTTAAAGCTTACATTAAGGCACTAAATTATATTCAAATGGGCTAACTGAGCGAGTAATAAACCTAAACCAACAAAGGTGAGTACTAAAACAATAATAGGGAGTTTGATTATTCTTAGTAAATAAAATCCCAATAGTACACAACTAAATTCTACCACTGAGCTAACAGCACTACTAAAAATAGGATGATAAAGTGCAGAAAATAACAACCCAACGACCGCGGCGTTTACGGCCATCACTGCACTGGCTATTCTCGGTTTTTTTGCTAAGGAATGCCAAGAGTTCTCAAAGGTTAACAGTAATAAAAATCCGGGTAAGAAAACAGCTAAAGTGGCGACTGCAGCACCTAATAATGGATTTTGTGTAAAAAGCTCAGCACCTAGAAAAGTCGCGAGGGTAAACATCGGACCAGGCACTGCTTGTGCAGCCGCATAACCGCTAAGAAAAACATCGTTAGATAACGCTTCCCCAATTGTTTGCTGCAATAACGGTAATACCACGTGCCCGCCACCAAAGACCATACTGCCTGCTTGGTAGAACTGATTAAATAATATAATAAGTTCAGAGGGGGCTTTAGTCACCCCAGCATAGATTGATAATGGTAAAGCAAAAAGAATGACGAAGAACAAAGTCAATGGCAGTATTTTAAACTGTCTTGAGGTGAGTACTGCAGGTTTAGCAACTTCAGAGCTAACCGATGTTAATGACTGATTGACGAAAAAACCAAAGCCTGCGGCGATGATAAGTATGAAGATTTGCGTCGTTAAACTCGGTAAAGCAATTAAAGCAATCGCTGTTATAGTCGCAATTAACTTATGCGTGTAATTATTACAAAAGCTTTTAAACATCGTAAAACAAGCATCAGCAACAACAACAACCGCTAATAATTTTAAGCCATGAATTACGTGACCAACCCAGGGTTGTTCAGCACCAGTAATATTTATAGCAAGTAAATAAAGCAGTGTAAATGAGGGGAGTGTAAAGCCCAAAAATGCGGCAATACCGCCTAATAGTCCAGCTTGTCTTAGGCCAATAGCAAAACCTAATTGGCTAGAGCCAGGACCGGGTAAAAACTGACTTAACGAGATCAAGTTTGCAAAGCTTGTTTGATCTAACCATTTAAGCTTCTCAACAAATATTTTTTGAAAGTAGCCAATATGCGCAGCAGGTCCACCAAAACTGATACAACCTAAGACTAAAAAACGCCAAAATACTTCAAATGTTTTTTTCATAAAAATTTCGTTAAAAGCAAGCCAGTTATATTAGTTATTGTATCGTAAAAATATGAAGGGGATATTAAATTTAATAATAAAAAAAAGCTCAATGAATTGAGCTTTTTTTTATATTGGTAAACGAAAAGTGTTAGTTACTTGTAATAAGCTAAACACGCTTCTACTTCGTTTTTAGAACCCATAATAACTTCGACACGCTGATGTATGCTGTTTGGCTGCATATCCATAATGCGGCCTTCGCTGGTCATTGCTAGTCCGCCGGCTTGTTCAATGAGAAAACTCATTGGGTTGGCTTCATACATTAATCGCAGCTTGTGAGGTTGTTTCGGGTTTTTACTGTCTTGTGGATAAGTAAAAAGCCCACCGCGTGTTAATACGCGATGAATGTCGCCTACCATTGCTGCAATCCAGCGCATGTTGAAGTTTTTTCCTCGCGGGCCGGTATCGCCAGCGAGTAAGTCACTAATGTAATTCTGCATTGGTGCTTGCCAAAAGCGTTGATTAGACATGTTAACGGCAAACTCTTGTGTGTCGGTAGGCACTTGAACATTACGTTCAACTAATAAGAAACCACCGTGGGTGCGATCTAGCACGTAAAAGTGAGTTCCGCTGCCTGTTGTCATTACCAACATCGTTGATGGACCATACAATACATAGCCGGCACAAATCTGCTTATTACCTGCTTGCTTAAACATATCCGGATCACTAGCATCCATATCGCTTGGCGCTTCATGGATAGAGAAAATAGTCCCAATTAATGAGTTAATCTCAATATTAGAGCTACCATCAAGTGGGTCGAAAGAAACAAGGTATTTCCCGTCTTTTTCACCAGCAACTGAGGTATCTTCCTCTTCAGAAGAGATCGCTTTAACAAAACCAGACTCCAGTAAAATATCTTTTAGTAGTTCATTTGCAACAACATCTAATTCTTTTTGAACTTCACCTTGAATGTTTTCATCCAACGTTGACCCCATTAAGTCACTTAAATGGCCTTGGCTAACACGAAATGAAATTTCTTTAGTTGCCGCTAAAATTGTTTTAATCAGCGAAATTAAATCGAGTGGAACATTATCTTGGCGTAAAGCTGGTGCTAGTCGTTGCATCGGGTTACCTAATTGATTTAGAGTAAGACTCTGATATATTGAGTCATAAAATTGTTGGCTACTTAGTGCCGTTACATAGCAAATAATAGCAGCTGCATTTTTAATTTATTATTTTATTATGGAAGGTAGCGATGAAATCGTTCAACCTTTACCTTTGTGCCAATGATAACAAAAATAATGGAATGACTTGAATAAATATTTATAGAACTAAAAATAAAATAGGAAAAAACGATGAAATTCACACTTCGTGTCTTTTTAATATTTATCTGTAGTACGTTTTCAATAGCCGCGCTTAGCGCAGGCACTCAAAGTCATAGTGACTTTGTCAAAGCGAAAGATTATCAGCAAGACTTTTTATTCCAAAGTGCTTTTTCACAAGGGCTTGGTGCTCAGAATATTGGACTTGACCGAGGCCAACGGGGAGATAAACGATTAGTTCGCTTTGAAAAATGGGGCGAGAAAATTTTTTTTCGTCAGATCAATACTTATTCCCGAGCTGATACAGACCCGATGGATGTTCGTTATAACGAGAGGAATGGTGTGTGTTGATGGACACTTCACTTTTTTTTCTCGGAGATTGGCAAGTTAATCCAAGTACCAATACTTTGCGCCGTGGCGAGCTTATTAAACAGCTTGAGCCCAAGGCAATGGATGTATTACTACTTTTATGCGCGCAGCAAGGGCAAGTATTAAGTGCTGATAATATCGCGACCCAATGTTGGGGGATGGATATTGGCGACAACCCAGTACACAAAGCCATTACCCAATTGCGTAAAGCTCTAGGTGATAAAGCCAGTACACCGACTTATATTGAGACCATCCGCAAACGCGGTTATCACATTATTGCCAAGCTAGATTTCCCCCTTGATGACGAGCTAAAAGCGGAACAAAAAAACTGGCAGGGAGCCTCACCGTTTCCGGGTCTAGTGGCCTTTGAAGGCAAAGACGCTCAAGTATTTTTTGGCCGTAACACTCAGATTTCAACCCTTTTAGAACGACTATCAAACCAAATCAGTGCCCAACATACTTTTTGCTTAATATTAGGCCCCAGTGGCACAGGCAAATCATCTTTTGTGAATGCCGGTTTATTGCCAGCGTTAACCAGCAAAAATGGGTATAACGGTATTGGCGTGATATCACACACCAGTATTGATTTTGCCGACATCAGCCTTGAACGACTGTTCATAGATTTAGCCTCTGCCATGCTCGACTGGGACGTAAACGACCAGCCAGTATTTGCAGGTATGAGTGCCGAAAACTTGGCCCAACAGCTGCAAAAAGACAGCAATACTTCAATTGAACAATGTATTCAAGCACTTAAAAAAACACAGCAACGTTATAGCAAATCGCAGTTTTTATTATTTATCGACCGGCTTGAAGTGCTGTTGTCGTCACCTGTTTTTAGTGATGATGAACGAGTTGCTTTTTTAATATTAATTGAAAAACTCGCCACCAGCGGTGCCATTATTGTCATCAGCGCTTGTCGAAACGATTTTTATCCTTTGGTGGTGAATCACCCCAGCCTAATGGCAAATAAAGGGAACGGTGGACATTTTGACTTACTTGCCCCGACCCACGCTGAACTGATGCAAATGATCAGATTACCAGCGAAAGCCGCTAACTTAACATGGTCAGTCGATGCCGATTCAGCGACCCCCCTTGACCAAATGTTATGTGCTGAAGCGTCCAATAACCCAGACACCTTGCCCATGTTGCAATATACCTTACAAGAATTATATTTGCAGCGTAGTGAATCCGATGAATTGCAGGTGTCAGTATATAAAACGCTAGGGGGCATTGAAGGGGCAATTGGTAAAAAAGCGGAGGAAATTTATCAACAATTACCCGCCGAGCATCAATCACAATTAGCCGCAGTGTTATCACGCCTTGTTACATTAAGCCCAGACGGCGAAACGATTACGAGTCGCACGGCGCGTTGGTCAGAATTATCCCAGACCAGTGAAACCTCTTTTGTCCAAGCAATGGTTAATAGCCGTTTATTTGTGTCTCACCTGCAAAATAACGAACCTTGTTTTAGTTTAGCGCACGAAGCATTATTAAGACGTTGGCCCAGGGCCAGTGAATGGATCTCTGCTCACAAAGACAGTCTTACGATTAAAATTCGCTTGCAGCAATTAACTGAACGTTGGCTTAAGGAAGACAAAAGTTCGGCTTACTTATTACCACAAGGAAAACCCTTAGAAGAAGCTCTTAGCCTGCAAAATATGCCAGTTTTTACTTTAGATGCCGATGAACTGGATCTGCTAAAAGCCTCACAACAAAAAGTTAAAACTAAACGCTGGTTAACTCGCTCAACCATCACCTTATTATGTTTATTAACCTTTACCGCTATATTTATGAGCGTAAAAAGCCAACAAGCTGAGGGCCTAGCACTGCAAAAGCGTTTAGAAGCCGAAAGTCTATTGGGTTTTATGGTTGGTGAATTTGCGGACAAATTGCGCAGTGTTAAACGTATGGATTTGCTCGATGGCATTAGTAATAAGGCCTTGGAGTATTTTAGTCAGCAAGAGGACGATTACGACGATAGTGGTTTGTTTTCATTGTCTAACAGCTCACTTAACTTTAAAGCAAGGTTTCAACATGCGCAAACTTTAGGGGCTATGGGGGAGGTGGCGTATTCTCGAGCTAAAACTGATGAGGCGGTGCAGGCTTTTAGTTCTGCGAAAATCATACTAGATAAGCTGTATATAGAACAGGATGATAATTTAGAGTTATTAAAGACTTTAGGTGCCAATGCATTTTGGTTGGGGCAGTTGGCGTATGACAAAAGTGATTTTGATAGTGCTCAGCCGTCGTTTGAGTTGTACCGTGATTACAGTATGGAAATGAATCGGTTAGAGCCAGAAAATATGGATGGAAAGATTGAGTTATATAATGCATTAAGCGTAATAGGGACACTCTATTTAAGACAACAACGCTATGATGTAGCTAAAACAGCATTCCAATCATCATTGAGTAAAACAAACCAACTCCTAATAAAATATCCCAATGATAGTGTAATGCATTCAGACAAAGTCGATGCTCTATTATGGCTAGCGACCACTGAGCAACATAGAGGTAACTTAGAGGCAACACTTTTGTTGCTAGAAGAAGGTCAAGGGATAATACAAGAGGCTCTAGCATTAGAAGGGAATAATGCAAACCTGTTAGAACGTTTAGCTTATTTACATTGGAGGCAAGCTATACTTTTAGATTATCAAAATGCTTATTCACAAGCATATATTTACATATCTAAAGCATTTAAAACCTTACAAAAAGTATTGATGCAGGATCCAGGAAATGAAGTATGGAATAAGGATTTACTCAAAATAAAATTATCAAAATTATTATTTTCTAAGAAAATAGGAATACCTGAAAATGATGAATTTTTAACCAAAATGAGTCCAAAAAACATTAGAAAAATTCAAGATCCAAATACCCTTGTAGCAGTTATCAAATACTATCAAACTGTTGGTAACTGGAAGGCAAGTTCTAATTTAATTCAACACTCCCTACAAAACTTAGAATTTAAAAATCCATCGAATATAAGCGATGCTAGAGAGACTTTAGCCTTTTCACATTTAAAACTACTAGAGGCCTCTCATCTTATTAATGACAATAATATGTTTGATCTGTCTAAAACATGCAAACAAGTCATTGAACTTCTAGACCCCTTAGTAAAAAAAAGTCGCAGTGTTGAATATTTATTACCTTATATTCAAGCGCATGACTGCATTGGGGAACGAAATAAAGTCAAGACAGAATTAGCATATTTAGAAGAAATGAGAATAAAAGTGAGCGATTTCAGAATAACCAAACCTTCAACCCAAAATAAGGAAAATTGAAAATGAGTAAAGCAAGCAAAAATATCACTGTTACCGTCAATATAACGAATGGAATTGCTTCGTTTAGTTATTTGCCAGACGGCAAGATTAATATTACTGAATCAACAGATGTAGTTTTTACATTAAGTGACTCAGACAGTACAGGGTTGTCATTTGCAGCACCTCTAGTTGCCTATGTACCTATAGATGCACCTCGCGACATTACTGCAAATTTATCTGAAGATAAACAAATTCTGACACTAAGTGATACCGATCTAGATAAAGAAGAGATTGCGGTACAACTTGTGGTACAAGATACATACGGAAATACTTACGCTAGTCCAGACCCCAGAATTGTAAATAAACCAGACTAAGATCCGTTTATGAGTTTTCAGAGTCACCCAATGTAATTTAAATATATAGTGAATTGGACTAGCTTTTAGTTAAGCGATTGGTAACAATCGATTTTTGGAGGCTAGATGACTCAGAAACGAGCCAGTTTAATTTGTTTGACGGATACCCGCATTACCATTGTGTATCACGGTGTGTTCGTCGGTCATTTTTTGTGATGCGCCAGCCACGCTGTTGATACCTATTTCTAGTTTACAAAATCCAAACGCTGATCGTCCAGTGCCAGCGTTTTTTTTAATGATTTATTCTGCCACACATCTATTAGAACAATTAGAAAGACACCCATAGTCATACATCGCAAAACTATTTTTTGGGTTACTTCTTGTCATGAGTGTCTTGTTAATTTAATTATATTTTTACTTAAATAGCTTTTATTAAAGATGTTGCTAACACACTCTTTGTTAGTGGCTACTTTCGTCTTAAGAATCTACACAATTTAAAAACTCTTCAACGGGTTCTATGAACTTTAACTTCCACTCATTACGCTGCTTTTCGCTGGTGTTTGAATGCTTGTTTATTGCGCTTTCTTTGTTGACCAATAAGAGACATTAATTTTGGCACTTAACCTTAATACTTGAAAATTAAATCTTTAGATAGCCAACACCTCTACAAATAAAATAAAATAAACACAATAAAATCAATAGCCTGAAAATCAGAAGGTTACCGGAAGGTAGTTTTGCGATTTTTTTACTAAATTATTTAACAATAAATGGATGACAAAAACACACAACAGATTGGTTAGGAAAAACACATGGATGAACCTTTACATAGCCTTGACAATATTTCAGCACCTTTTGATAAACACACTAATAGCAAGCAAGTTAGCTATGAAAAAAAACATGTTTTGCTGGTTAAAATTTGTTCGCCAGATAAACAACAACTTAGTTACATACTAAAAACACTGGGTTATATCCCGGTTGAAATAACCAATGCAGACAGCAACGAAAGCCGCATCTTAAAAATCAGCAATAGCTGCCTGATCATTGTTGATGACGAAAGTCATGACCAAAAGGTGCTCAAGTCAGTTAACGAAGCACAAAATACGATATTTTCTCAATCTAGGTTACACCGCCCTGTTTTATCACTTGTTGATGTTAACAAATGTAATAAGCATGAACTGTATACTCTTGGAGTATTTGACTATATCAGCTGTCCGTTAATCCCTCAGGAATTAACGCTCAGAATAAGCCATGCCATCAATTATTTTGAAACTTCGCAAGCAGCTTTGTACACCCTTGCCTTACCCAGAAAGGGTCGCCCAAAAGCGGCTTCACCATTAATTAGGCAAAAAACCGTGGCATTGGCCAAAAATACCGCTGCATATCTGCAAACCAAGCTTGGTGAAGATATCAAGCTCAGCGAGTTGATTGTTAAAATGGGCACTAATCGCAATAAACTTAATGATGCTTTTAAAACCAGTTATGGCTTAACCGTGTTCGCCTGGCTACATGAAAAACGCATGTCATTGGCTCAAAAATTATTAAAAACAACCACTTTGAGTATTTTGCAGGTGGGTGACCACGTGGGGTATCCAGACTCTAATAATTTTTCAACCGCATTCAAGCGTGAGTATAAATTATCGCCGAGGCATTACAGACAATCCTTATCTTAGGATCATTTGTGCACCCAACAAAGATATTAGGCGATGAGGCAAAGGTTTATTAATGTTGAGAGTCATATAGTCATTAAGTAAAAAGTAATGAATTACAAAGACACGCATCGTAATAAATATAAAATTAATTTTTGGGCTGCTAGTTATCGAGGGTGTTTTGTTAATTTTTTTCAGTTGCTAAGGAGTATTCTATGAAGTTAATCAGTAAATTAAAGTTTTTGCTACCTCTATGCCTGCTATTGGTCGGTCCGACGTTAGCGCAAGAAGGGAAGATCAATTCCTTGCAACAGATGATGTTGTTTAGAAGTTTTATCCAAGATGCTGATGCATGTATGGTTATTGTCAAAGATCGCACCGTCAACTATGCGGATGCGGTTACAAACTCTACACCCACAACCTGTCCTGACATGTTCGCGTGGGTACAATTGGCAGAAGTAATTGATCAGAAATGGTGGGAATGGGGATTGGATCAAACGGTTTGGCCAGCGGTTCCTTGGCCCGTGTGTACCGAAAGTATCACCAGCAATTGCTGTTCACAAACTGCTAAAGCTGTTTCCGAAAGCCAGCCAGAGCATTGCCCTGCGTTTCGTGCAGATTACAAAAATCCATCACCGCTCCCTAATTCCATAACGCGTCCCAGTGGTGACGTTATCAGCCATACTGGCTTGAATAACATCAATGACCGTGATCCCGATCGTTTGTTGCGTGACTTGGAAAACGAATTGGTTTTCCGCAACAAACCATTTGTAAAATATGTTCTGGACCAAGATTTGTATTCAAAAGAAGGTTTAGGTTCGCGTAACCGCGCACAGGCAGCGGCGATAAGTGCAGGTAATATCGGCCTAGCCCATCGTCTTGAAGTGAGTTTCCCAACCGATGCGTCAATGGTAAAGGCTGATTTCATTCCTATGGACATCATGTTGGACCGTAAATTGATCCAAAACCAAGCAAAAGGTTCCACAATACATCCGCCAAACAATCCAGATTACCCATATTTGACTGTTTGGATCGGCGGCGACAAAGAAGGATCAACCCTAACGCCTGATCCTAAACATCCAGATGATCGCAGCAAAGATGTCTACAGCTATAATGGCTATTACTACTTGGTTGCGATGACTAATGCGTCAAAAGATTTACCAAAGTGGCATTGGTATGCATTAGAGCATGTTGCAAACGAAGGTCGTTGTGACTTGATCGGTTGTAACGACAGTTATGGCTATCAGGTTTCTGCGCATAAGCAGAGGCGAAATAACGCTGATTTTGGCCCCAGTTATGTGCCCCCGCATATCACCTATAACAACGATCGTCATTCAGGAAACGACGCCATATTCCATTCAGGAAAAACATATCTTCCTGTGGAGACGGGTGAAACGATCAGCGCTGATCTGAAGGCGTTATTGAAAGGGTTTAACATTGGTACGGATAAAACAGACACTGACCCTACGACGATTTCGGGGGCCGATCCTGCATGGATGAATTATCGCATGAAGGGAACACAAACCGCATTCTACCATGCGACAGGTGTTCCAACAGGTATGGGTGCGTCTGTGACAGAAGGTGGATTTGTAAACTCTGCTTCTTGTATGTCATGTCATGCGCAGGCATCGGTTAATGCTTATGGCCAATCTGGTTTCCAAGGCGTTGGTTCAACGTGGCGTCCAAATCTGGATGGAATGACCGAAGTGACTATGGGGGCGCCAAATATCAGCGATTTCTATGGGTTAGGTGGGCCGACAATCACGGCCACACAGATCGATTTCGTATGGGGTATTCTCGGCGCATCTTGCCAAGTGGTCAGTGATTCACCTGGTGTTTGCGCCCGCTATCCAGACAGACCGTCGATTAAAAAATAGCAAATTGGCTGCTCGCTAGGGTGGGTCGCTATATATGTAGATGAAATGCCGCGAACGCTGGGTTTAGTAAATGCCTTATAGGGGGAAAGGCAAATCGGTTTTACATATAGAATACGTCTAGACGTTGTGTAGGTTTCGGTTTGTTAGCCTTTGTAGCACCTACTCAGAGCAGTCTATTTTAGTTGAGATCTGAATCAGAGAACAATAAAGGACAGGCACTCTGAAAGATCATCTAATCTACAATTGGATAAAAAAGTCGGTTTCAGAAAATAAATAACAATTTCCGATTAAGCATCGAATTTAACCCAAAAAACTGTTTTCCAGGTATAGCTGCCCGCGAACACTCAAAACGTTCTCAGTATTGGTTGGTCGGAATCGAGGGTCAGGTCTTGAAACTTGTATTCGGCCCTGATAAGCGGAGTCGGCACACCACAGGCATCATCAGGTATAATCATTAATATGCCCCTAAAAAATAATATAAACCAAAACAACTTTAGGAGAACTAAAAATTATGAGTTACTTACAATTTAACCCACACAATCAAGGCCCTTTGCAGGAAGGCTCCGCCAAGCAAACCAAAATCCAACAGGGGTCGATCAAGCGGTCTTTTTCGGATTGGATCATCGAGAATTATGGCGCAGACTATTTAGAGACGTTAAATAAGCAACGATCTAAGAAAGGAGCTGAACGATTTAACAACTGCGCAGCATCAAATCAACCGGTAGTTGGGATCATCGGCGGCGGATTCGCGGGCATGTACGCGGGGCTTATTCTGCAATCACTAGGAATCGAGAGCCAAATTTTCGAAGGTTCTGAGCGGGTCGGAGGCCGGATTGACACTTGGTATTCCAGTAATTACGATGCAGACAATAAACAAACTGCCGGACTATATGGCGAGATGGGTGGCATGCGCTTGCCGCAATATTCAGAAGATATGCTACCAGTGCAACATTTAGCCCTAGCGGTTAATGCGGTGTTAAAAAGTAACAACATGGCTGACAAGCTGGTCGAGTGGCGTAAGTTTTATTACAATTCTCCGGTGCAACGGATGCGTTACAACAACATGGAAGAACCTATCGAGGCGCAAGATTCAAGTTTGAACTCGCTTAATTTTGGCTCTGATGAAGGTGGTGATATTCCAATGGTTTGGGTAACGCCTACGACGCAGGGGAGCAGCACTGAATATTTGCCGATCAACGTTATTCTGGATAAAGTTAATGCTAAGTTTATCGATGCACTGAGTGACTCTTTTGCTGATGGTTTCAAGATGTTAATGGAGTTTGACAATTACTCTATGTGGGCATATTTAACCAACGTCTTTACCTTAGAACATTTGGGCGAGTACTACCAAGAGACTATGGGGCCTAAAGATGCGCATTTGTCGTACAACGTTACCAGCTATCTAGAAACAATGAATGTTGGCACAGGCATGTATTCGGTATCCTTTGTAGAGATGGTGATTGCTGTTTATGATTGGGGCGGTAGTAAAAACTCATACAACCCCTGCGACCCAAACATCTATATGCTAACTGTCGATAAAGGAATGCAGAACTTTCCTGATGCTTGCAAAGCCGTATTGAATTTAGAGTCTGGCGTTACCGCCGATGTGGGATATGCCGCACAGCAACAAATCGGCATGATCAGAGGTACCAATGAGCAAAAGGGCTATTCGCCAGATAACCTCACAGCAGCAGCACAGCCACCTTCAAGTGTACCTAAGGCAGAAACTATTCCTAGCAACCCACCACCTGCCTCAAAAACAAAGCAACGGGTGTTTATGAATCATCAAGTATTGGGTGTGGTTCATGATCCTTCTTTATATGACGGTCTGGGCGGTATGAAAGTCTCCGTCAAAGATACAAATGGTCAAGGCGATGCTGTCGAAAGACACTTTCCTTATGTGATTAGCACCCTGCCAAACGGTAAATATTTAAATGGGCAAGCGAGTTTTGATTTCTTTGAAGATTTATCATTTTCCAAAGCAAGGGCTCTAAGAGAGTCAAATTACATGCCATCTTTTAAGGCTTTTATAACCTTTGATAGCCAATTTTGGGCCAAACTGGGTGAACGTCAAAATGCGGGTTTGGGCGTTGGCACTACCGATCGTTCTAACCGGCAAATAGTCTATCCGAGCTATGGCTACGATGCCGATGCCGGTGTATTACAAGTCTACTGTTGGGCTCAAGATGCAGAGCGCTTAGGCGCGTTAACCGATGAAGAGGCGATCAACGAATGCTTAAAGGGAATTCAATATTTATACCCAGAAGTTGACGTTATGGCTGAGTATGCCAAATACAACCCTGATGTCACCACCAAAACCTGGTTTTGGGACAATCATGCCGGCGGTGGCGCCTTTGCAATGTTTAGGCCAGGGCAATTCAAAAAACTTTATCCGACGCTACTAACACCGGAATTTGATGGTTGCCTAAATTTCGCCGGCGAATGCTGTTCAGTGCATCATGGTTGGATCGTCGGTGCTTTAGATTCGGCCTACAATGCCGTTTACAACATCATTCGGCAGTCTGGAGATAAGGCTCTACTTGATCAAATGGAACGCACCTGGGGCATACTCACGGCGCCCGATATCGATTCGCGGTCAACGCGCGTGCAAAAAATGTTGGCCTAAACATTTAGAATAAAAGAATAAAATATAAGGGGTCAAATATAAGGGGTCGGTGACACTTGATAATTATTCTCATTTGCATTCTTTTAAAATTAGCCATAATTGATGGGGTATTTAGGGTCGAAAGGAGTCGATAATACCCCGTAAGCCACGCCATTTTTTAGTAAACGTTCAATGTCATCATGGGTGTATGGTTATTTTGGTCAGATAAATAACTTAGTTTTACACTCAAAAACTGGGTTATGTCCCGTTTTAAATCAGCAATGCCGATAACAATGCAATACTTTCTTAACCCGGATTAAACCGCCCTTGCTATCCCTTGCGGATGTCCATAAAAGTAATAAGCATGAACGGTATACTCTTGGGGTATTTGAATATGTCAGTTGCCCGTTAATTCTTCAGGAATCAACCTTCAGGATCACTCATGCAATTAATTATTTTGAAGCTGCGCAAGCACCTTTGCACGTTCTTATCTTACCCAGCTAGGCTCGCCCGAAAGCGGCCATAACCTTAATCAAACAACAAATCATCGCCTTCGTCAAAAATACCGCTGCATATCTGCAACTCCAGCTTGGTGAAGATATCAAATTCAGTGAGTTGATTATTAAAAAGTGCACTAATCAAAATAAACTCAATAATGCTTATAAAACCAGTTATGGCTTAACCGTGTTTGCCTGGCTGCATGAAAAACGTATGTCACTGGCCAAACGTTATTAAAAAACACCACTTTGAGTATTTTACCTGTGGGTGAGCAAGTGGGTTATCCAGATTCTAATAATTTCTCAACCGCATGCAAGCGTGAGTATAAATTATCGCCCAAGCATTACAGACAATCCTTATTCTTAGGAATATTAGTGCACCAAACAAAGGTTTTAGGGAGCGAGGCAAAGGTTTATTAATTTTTAGCGTTGTATTGTCATGGCATATGAAAAAAATGAATAAGTAAATGAACACATCACCACTTCGGATGGGACAGATGTGGCGGAGCTTACCTGATGTTAGCAATAGAAAAAAAATGGTATCAAATTTATACCAAGTCCAACGCAGAAAAAAAACTGTATGAAAAAATCCTCATGCTGGATGCCGAGGCATTTTTACCATTAAGAAAGCTTCGTAAACAGTGGAGTGACAGAGTGAAGGTCATAGAGGAGCCAGCGTTTAAATCGTATATATTTGCAAAGTTGACCGGTACACAAGTACGTATGGTTGAGCGGTTGGCTGAATTTTGTTGTTTTATCAGCTATGGCGGTGGCGGCAAAAGCATGACGGGTAAAACGAACAAATATTTTCCGTCTATTACAGATCAAGATATCGATAGTATCGCCAAGGTATTGGCCATTTTTCCGAGTGCACAGTTGCAAGACATAAACACATTGAGCAAAGGCAGTAAAGTTCAAATCAATCACGGTAGTTTAGCAAACTATCAGGGGACTTTATTGGCAGACCCTGAAGGCAATAAAGTGGCCATTGATATTAAAGGCTTGGCACAATCGCTGGTGATAAATGTCCCTGTGGATTTACTCAAAGCAATAGCATAATCATTATAAACAATCACAAAACTATTTTGGCTACTCGTTATCATGGGTGCCTTGCTATTGTGATGTCTCTGACCCCTCGATCGGATTGGAGGTATAAAATTACTAAAATAAACACCTATAATATTCAAGGATTATGGACATGGCTACTCCACTTTTGCCGCCAGAACCTGCACCTGCAGCCAAGCATAGTAAATTAGACCAGTTTATTCCGGTTCAAAATTCACCCCCAACAATAGTGTTATGGAGATTTGCTGAATACCTGTCTGGTAAGTGGAACCATAAATCCATAATGTTGAGTATTAAAAAAGCCTTAAATACTAACTACAACCAATGGATAATTAATTTAACCATTAAAAATGGACGGTTTGATATAGGTAGAGTGGATCAATTACCTTGGGGTCAACGACAAAAGCTTGCTGAAATGTTTGCCACTTGGCTCACTGGTCAACAAACATTAACGCCGAAAGAAAAAAATTACTTTTATGTCGCTTCCATCCTTAATAATAAATCCATGTTACAAGAAGCAGCACAATTTTATTGCGATGTAGTACAACAATACAGAAATGATCCGCGGCTCGAGGGCTATATATCCAAAGAAAGTCAACACAACTGGCCTTGTCCTCCATTCTCAAACGGGATCTATGACATTCTTACCACACTACCCATTTTCAGCTGGATACAGTCGAATATAAATAATCGTGGTTATGTGCAAATGATATGGACAGCCTTGTATCAAAAAATTTTAGGGCGCATTGATTTAAAACATGGTTTGCTTCTTTGTGAGGTACATATGCAAACACTCACGCAAAAGCAGGATGACTATACCGATGATGAAGTCGGTTACATAGTCCGCGGCATGTTACAACTTCGCGATGTTAACAAAGTAGAAAAACATGACCGCAATGGTGTTTACGCCAGATACTGCACCGATAGTGACAAACTCAAAAATCGCCTGATTGGAAAAGCGGCGCGTTATAGCCGGAAAAACATCACTAAAATTGGAAGTGCGAATATTTTAAAGTTCGGTTTAAAGTTTTCGACGCTCTACGACATTAAAGATCTGGATCCTGGCGCTAAAGGGCGGATATATAATTATAGCCATGATCATATTCAGGGGATGTCAGGAAGCACTTTAGACTATTGTAATTGGCTTCATTATTTAACCAATGGTGACATGCTTAAATCATTAAGGCTTTTTCAGGTTAATTACGCGGGTTGGCATGCCATTGCTCCCGATGGTATGTCACATTCACAATTAGAATCTATCAATACTATCTTTGATATGTGGGGTGGCCATCACATCTCAGATGCCATAATGATACCGATAACAAGCCATGATGATATCAAGAGCATGATGAAAATCATTCACAATACAATGCCCTATTTAGTCCCTGTCGATCAAGGTTATACGAGGAAAATATAAAATCAATGGTTGAGCTAGATAACGGCTCTCTTAACCGCATACGAACATAAATAACACAGCAAAATCAACAACTTAATCTGGACTTAATTCGATTTATCATTCTATTATAAAGACCAACACCGAAACGTTTGACTGTGTGTACTTATGTTCTATACACGCAAAAAACGTTTATAAACTTACTGGGTTGACTATCAGGAGATAACTATGTCAATACAAGATACGCTACCAAAATCACGCTTAACCTTGCGCTATCGCACTGAAATTAATGGCCAACAAGAGGATATCGAGTTGCCGTTACGCCTTCTTGTCGTGGGTGATTTTTCTGGAAGCAATTCCAGTAAAGATTCTTTTGAAGGGCGCAATGTGCTGAGCTTTGACGGAAAAAACCTGAATAATATAATGCAAAAAATGAAAATTCGTTTAAAAGTAACTGACAGCGAAGAAAACACTCACACTATTCCTATTGAAAATGTTGACTCTTTTTTACCGGGCAACGTGATTAAATCTATCAGCACAATGGATGATATGGTCAAAGCAAAAAACTTACTTAACTCCTTACTTTCCAGCATAAATAATAGCAATAAATTTCGCCAAACCCTGTCCACATTATTGGAAGAACCAGAGGCATTGGACAAATTAAAACAACTGATGGCACCCGGTTACGAAAAGATTGCAACATTACCTCCAAGCGTTACCCATGCTGGCACTGCTGGTTAATGCACAAAACAACTATCAATTTTACAGGAACATAAGCCATGAGTGATAACGCTGTAGCTACCCAAACATCTCTTGCCGTACTCGGTGAGAGTTTGCACTATCAACCGGAGATACTGCAAAAACTGTTGAATAAGAAACAACGTTTACTGAGTTTTGATGAGCTTAATCAAAACATTTCTAAACTGCTTGCGCCAATGGAGGACATTAAAGATACCCCCGAGCTAAAAGCAATGGAGAAGACCCTCAACAAGTTTAAAACAGCATCCACCAATACGCTAAAATTTATTACCGAGTTGGATACAGACAGTAAAGTGGATATTGTTAATATTGTTGATAAAACGATTAAAACATTAGACGAAAATACCGATAAAACAATGGCTTTGGTGGAAGAGGCGAAAGCCGCTGAACCTGAAGATACGGCGACATTAGATAATGCTCGCAAATCGTTTCTCAAGTTGGCCAAGGATACACAACCTCTAAGTACACAACAAAAATCCCTTAGTGAATCCTTGCAAAGCGAAGATAACTTGGTGCTTGATGAAGCCGAACAAGCAGCCGATTATTTTTTGAGTAGTCTGGCCATTGCTCTATTTAACGATATTTTGTCAGTTGATGACGACGAGAGTTCTCATTTGGCTGCCATTCGTCAAAAAGTACGTAATTTAACCAGTCAAATAAATGACAAGCTTGATGAGGACTTAAACGCCATAGTGCATGATGAAAATTTTAAGGCTATGGAAGCCAACTGGTTAGGTTTGCATAATCTTATTGAAAGTACAGATTGGTCTGCAGATGTGATGATTGATGTGTTCGACTGTACTAAAGAAGAACTAGGTGAAGATCTTGAAAACAATGCCGTAGATTTGATTAATGGTGAATTTTTCAAAAAAGTCTATGTAGCGGAATACGACCAATTTGGTGGTTTGCCCTATGGCGCTATTATTGGGTTATATGAATTTGAAAACACCCGTGAAGACCGGGCTTGGTTGTCAACCATGGGTAAACTGGCAAACGCCAGTCATGCGCCTTTTATTAGTTCGGTGGGACCTAAGTTTTTTGGTTGTAAAAACATTGAAGAAATGGCTGATATTCGAGACCTAAGGGCGCATATGAGTCATCCTAGATTTGAGAAATGGCAGGCCATGCGAGATACTGAAGAAGCAGCTTATATAGGCCTCACACTCCCTCGTTTTTTATTAAGGGCCCCCTACCACGCAGAAAATAATCCTGCTGGCGCTGGTTTGACGTATGAAGAAGAGATCCGTACCCAAAAAGGAGGAGAGGATTTTTTGTGGTGTAATGCTTCATTGTTATTTGCCAAAAATATGATTGGATCATTTATCAATTCTGGCTGGTGTCAATATTTGCGAGGCCCTAAAGGAGGCGGAAAAATAGAACACCTGCCGCGCTATGCTTTTGATCTTAATGGCCAACAGGAAATTAAAGCCCCCATTGAAATGGTCATTCCTGACTACCGAGAATTGGCTTTTGCCGACCTAGGATTTATCCCGTTAATTTATCGTAAAGGTGGCTCTGAGGCCTGCTTCTTTAGTAGTCAGTCAATTAAAAAATCAAACCGTTTTAAAGACCCCCATGACTCTGAAAACTCACAATTGGTGACGAATCTGTCCTACACATTATCGATCACTCGCATCGCCCACTATGTCAAATGCATTATGCGTGACAACATTGGTAGCTCTGCAGATGGTCCCTATATTAATAATGTTTTACAGACGTGGTTGTCTCAATATGTAACGACAGTCGTCAACCCAGATGACCTAACACTAAGGTACTACCCCTTTAAAGCAGCACAAGTAATTACAACGTCTCAAGAAGGCATGATTGGTTGGTACAACAGTGAGATAACAATTTTACCGCATATTCAGTTTGAAGGGTTAGATGTTGAATTAAAAATGGACGTGCGGATTTAGGTTTGCACAGTTTTGCACAGTATAATTTTAATAAATATTAAATTGAGGATTTAAACATGGCTTCTACATCATTTAATTGCAGCGTTAATCAGGGCTTTAATTTTGAAAAAGACTCTCAGAGCGTTGTTGGGCATCTCACGTCCTTGAAAATTGGTACCACAGAATTCGCCAAAGACATTGAAATAATGGACCCTACCGCTATCAAAGATGACACCAAAGTCAAAGTGGTGGGCGTGATATCAGGGATCTATTGGAATGGCGGTTATGCTGATCCACTTAGCATAAATTGCCAAGTTTCAACCGTGAATAAACAAGATTCGGTGGTGCTACAACACTCTGATTTGAGTGATACAACAGTGGAATATGACTACGTAATCTACGACTACGATCCAGTGGCAAAAGTTTACTTTAAGGCCTTTCACAATAACGAAACAACCTTAAAAGGCCTAGTAGAAAAATCCGGTGGGTCCTTGAGCCTTGGTATCGAAATGGACCAAGGTATGGAAGTCGTATCGCCTAAAAACTTTGGATTTTACATTGGCATTATGCCCCAAGAAGAAGCGCAAACTGTGCATTATGGCGTATCCAATACGGGTAAGTTCACTAAAGCTTGGGGAGTGACTGTCGCTGCATAAGGTGGCAAGCCTGAGCTATACCGATTATAGCTTAGGTTAACACCCCTTATGTTGCCTGTTTATCGTGCAACATAGTGGGTAATAATCATTCATTATCAACATATTTCGTTATCAATGGGCAAGCATCTATCTATGAGTATTCATGACATTGCACCTGTGCACTGGCAAATGGGCCAAACATTACTGCCCGACCACCTAATTGCACAAGAAAATGCCTTAACTGCTAACACTTTCTTGCGTCATCAAGCTAGTGGTTTGCCATTTTATGGCATAGGCAAGTTGGAATGGGACAAGTATTTGCTTGCAAAAGGTAATCTCAATCTCACCTCATTTCGTGTATTTACGCATGCCAATAGTTTGTTAGTGGATTGTCCAGGGAATGCCGATATTGTCAGCTTGCCCTTAGAGCTCAAAGATACATCTAGAGTTAAGGTATACTATTTTATACTACAGAGCCCACCAGCAATGAATACCGAACAATTACCACACAACATCTCAGAGACTGTTGCTCGCCGTATATTCAAAGTTATTTTGGCTTTGCAGCCTGCGTTGAGTGAAGAGTACGAAACCTTGTGTAAGCATTACAAGGTTATTGACCAAGGTAAACTTGCGGAATTTGTTGAGGATAACAACGGCGGTTGGAAACTGTCTGAGCGTTTTATCCCACCACTCGTACAGATAGGAGTAAGTGAATTTTTGCTTGGCCCTTTGAAGCAATTGAATATTCTCCTTAACCGTTATCTGAAAGAGACCCTAGGGCTGTATCAAAAACAACAGTTACCTGACATTAAACTGTTTGAGATAAAACACTGCATAAATGCTTTATATGAAAGCCAACAGTTTCTAGCTAACCATATTGGTTATCCAAAACAAAAACCAGAATTGCAATTACACCCCTACTTTTTATACGAGCAGTTACAAAAACTTCATAGGCAACTAAGTTTACTCAGTGGAGAATGGGCGCCCCTACCTTTGCAGAACTATCAACATAGTGATTTGCATGGCACCTTTAAAACATTGTTTCGCAATGTCGTATCTCGTCTTAAATTGCATAGTCGCAACAGTCAGAGTTTTCAGTTACACCTCAAAGATGGTAAATATCAAACGGTGCTTCCAGACGTTGCCAGTAGAAAAGATAACCTATATTTAGTCATAAACTGTGATCAACAACCTTCATTGGCTGACGAAGACCTGCCCTGCATGAGCAGCCACAAACGCATCTCAACTTTATTCCATTATTCTTTAAGTGGTGTGGGACTTATACCCGTTAAACATAAAGCGCTCACCCATTATTTTGGTCAGACCACCCAGTGTTTCCGGCTACAGGAAGGTGAAGAGCTTGATCACATAATTCAGGAGGCAAGCTTAAGCTTTCTAGCACAGCCAGAATTCGAAGCCTATTCCTTTTTTTTGTTTTATCAACCACAAACGTCCTCTTCAACGGGAGTCATACATGCCCCTATTAAATAAATTTGTAACCTTGCCCTCTACTAGAACAGGCCACCCCGTTGCTAGCGAGAGTGACGATCCACAAGTTCAAAGCATCATAGACAACCTCAGAACAGTATTGCAGTCGCGGAGAACATTGGGAGCAGGGCACACAATAGGCTTACAGGATTATTCAGAGCAATTGCTAGGTGAGCCACTGATGCATCTGCTTTGTGCAGACATGCGTGAGCAAATTACTCTTCATGAGCCTAGATTGGATGCGGTGGAGGTATCATTAATAGAAAATGGCGCTAATTTATGGCGTATGACCCTCAGCGCTCAGTTAAAGCAGCGACAAAACGCAGCAGGGCAGACCTCTTCCAAGCATAAACCTATTACCTGCATATTAGAACTGGCCAAGCCAGCCTATTTACAAAACATGCGAGACGTCAAAGTGGTGATGATATGAGCGCGCTATTTTGTCGGGTTGAGTTGAACAAGACAGATGGCATAGTCATTACCCTAGATAATAAGGATGGCAGTATCACTCACACCATAGTACTCAGCGGTGATGATATCACGACCATCAGCAAGGGTGATGCAGGTACCAGCACCATAGTGCAAGCACCAGACAAAATTACTATGGACTGTAAAACCTTCGAGCTCACTGCTGAAACTATCACATGCAGCGCCAGTAGTACGGCTGAATTCAACAGTGGCAGTGACTTCAGCATTAACAGCGATGCCAATCTCAATGCTAAGGCTGCCATGGATGTCAGTGTTGATGGCACCAATATCAACCTCACTGGCACCGCGCAAATAAGTGGCTCAGCGCCCCTTATAAAACTGCAATAACGGGCAATAGGATAAAAAATGGCAACGTCAGAACCCAAAATCACAGCAAACGAACAGAATATTTTCCATGAAGAAATGACGTTTCTGGCGAATATCCAATCACGTTTTATGGATATACATAGCCAAGTCCCGGTAGAGTATGAGGATCCTGATGTTAAACGCCTCTCTGAAGCCATGGCAGCATTTATGGCCAAAGGTCGAATCGAGGGCAAGGCCCAAATCAATCAACTTCATCGCCGTGTATTTCAACAATTGTTACCCTATATTGCCTCCCCCGTGGCCTCAATGGGTTTGTTACAAACCAACACGCGTCATATTACTGAAGCGACCGAAATAAAGGCTGGCACAGCATTTACTATTATCTCAGAAGATGACGACAAGGCTGAATACCAAAGCCTCCATGCTATGCCGATAAGGCCCATTACCTTGGGACGTCTTGGGTATGCATCAAATAACCTAACAACAGCTAGCGCCGGCAGTCAGTTCAAAATTGAAATAAACGCACTCACCAAAGTACCTGGTCACCTGCAACACTTACCCCTTTATTTAACGGTTAATAATAATTACTCGCTGACCTTACAACTGATCAAAATATTGGAGCAAAGTCTGGTAGCTGTGAGCGCAGTATTTGATGAAAACCTTGAAGTATTAGGCCAGTTTTCATTAGGCGCTTGTCAACCAGAAATTCAAGCCATAAATACCCGCAACTCACCTGATATGGAGCCAGATGCAGAGCATCCTATCGAAAATATAAGGCACTTCTTTCAGTTACCCCAGCAAGAGAATTACCTAAATCTATATTTTAAGGAAAGCCCACAGCAGTGGAACAAGTGTGAATTGAAATTAATTTTAAATTCACCTTGGCCGCAAAACAGCAAATTATCAGTTGAGTTTTTTAAACTTGGAGTGATTTGTGTTGAGAACATAAGCAAAGATCAGGCAGAGGCATTTACCTTTGATGCAACCCGTAGTGCACACCCCGTTCGACCACCTGCTACAGCACCTGAACTGGTTATGCTTAAATGCCTTGGTGTTTATCGAGGGGCATTAAAAGACCGAGATTTATTACGCCCCGGTATTCTAAAGTCTGGTGATGGTGCATATGAACTCCATCATCAAGGAACGGCCCCCCCTTTGATTGACATCCAACTTGCTGAAGCTTTCTTCAAACCAGTAAAAATTACCGTTGACGCTTTGTGGCACCAACCGGGGTTTAGTGCCCACCTCTGGAAGAAATTAGCAGTCAGAACAACGCAGTTAGATATACCTGGGTTAAAATGTCAGGTATTTTCTCCTCCTGTCCCCCATGTACCCTTTAACGACAACGATCCACACAGTCTATTAGAATTAAGTCTGTTAAAGAACAAAGACAGATTAACGCTTGAAGAAATAATTTTTATTCTTGAAAGTATAAGCACAGTATTTACACGAGAATTTAAAACTGTGAAACCCTTGCTAGTAGAAGTACATTTTTTCCCACCCAACAATTATGGGTTTGTGATTGCCGATACCAGTGCGCAAACACGCACGTTACTTGAGTGTTTTGTGAAAAAGTTACAAATATTGCTAAACCTCTGGTTAGCTGGCAGCAAAATCAGAGTCACTATCAAAAACAAAATCCACATAGCTGAGCCCACCAGCCATGATGAATATCAGGAACATGAATTTGTTCCTGAAGAAGAACCCACTTCATCTAGCCAACCTCTATCAGCCACGCCACACACAGCAGAAGAAGACAAACTCATTCCCGTATCTTCAGACAATTGGTTGCTTTTTGAAGAGGAAATAGACGAACTCGGTTTAACGCAAAGAGATGCTAAAGATGCATAACAAGCTCTGGGACATAATCTATCAATACTTTACTGCACAGGCCAAGATTTATCATAAATTTGCAGACCTAGATTTTGAGCAGCAAATGGCATTGCTGGCAGAGACAGAGGTTGATCCTGTCGACCCAGCAGTGGTTGGCTTGAATTCGCTGTATGTAGAACTTTGTGAAATATTACAACAATGCAAAGAAAACATGAATGGGCTACTAGATGAAACCCAGATTCAGTTTGTTGTTTGTACATTGGCCATTGCTTGTGACGAAAACGTGTTAACGACACAAATAGCTAAAATGCAAATGACTCAGGGGTCATTAGACAAATACTCACGTACCACCGCTGAGTTAACACTCGCGACAAGTTGGCCAAAATTACAGCGGGAATTTGCAAGTTGTACTAATGGTGGTGAGCAGTTTTTTGATAACATCGACTTATTTCTTACTCAGTCGAATGTGTACAGGTTTATCATCGAGTTGTCCTATTTCTGCCTTGCACAAGGATTCCGAGGTAAACACCTTGCTCGCCTCGAAACCATCGATACTTATAAAGACCGCTGTATAGCTAAACTTACCCACGGAGATCATTTTTCGGCAACGGATGATAGACATAACAACAAGAAAATTAATAAGTATGGACATGCTTTGAGGAGCAAAAATGAACCCTCAGCATAATACAATTTCATCATGGTCGTTAAAACAAGAAATAAATGCCCGCCTTGGGGACTTTGATCTTATTTCGTTGCTACGACTACTCAAATTACATCACTATGACGAACAATCACTGTGGTTTAGTAGTCACAATAATATTACCTCTCAAAATCGCCTTATAGAATCGGTCAATATTGACGGCAAACAAGGTTATGCTTTTATAGAGTTGAATATTGGGATCCTCGCCAGCACAGGCATACTGCCAGAACACATGCGAAAATTTATGGATCGCCCTGATGTAAATGAGAAACAGTTACAACAATTTTTTCAATTGTATGACCACCTGCTAATTGTCAGCTATCTTGGGCAGCTTTACCCAGAGATTAATCGTCATTTTTTTGATAATTGGCAACACACAGTGGCTTGTTATACACATCTGCAAAATATGCGCAGTAAAGCTAGCTTGCACTGGTTATTAAATACTGCTTTCCCTGAATTCGAAGTCGCTATAATTAGCAGTCTGTCGAACGACAATAATTTTTTATCTGAGCCTATTCTTGGGCAAATGACCTTGGGAGAAATAAGCGCACAAGAGAAGGAAACAACGCAGCTCGGATTCAAATTTTATATGCTATTACGCCCCGAATGGAATAACCAACCGTTCGACTGGCAGGTAAAAACCAAAGAACGCATCATTGAATGGATTATTCCTTGGCTAAAAGACTTTACTATTGAAGTGGAATTTTATTTATCCATCACCCGCTCTGAAACACACCTAAAATTGCGCCAGCAAAGTGTGTTGGGTTATGACCCGTTTTTGCAAAAAGGTAAAAAAACAAAAATCGAAGCTTCTAACGTAGCAAATTACACCGTACTTATTCATAAACAAAGCTTACCTGAGCACTCACAACACAAGCCGCTGCAAAGAGAATGGGAAGACACATGGCGAATTCGAGTATGACCTATTTTGCCATTGACACTCTTCAAGCATTACCTGTGGTTTTTCAGCATATTAATGAAGATAGTGAAGAGATGCCGATGGTAATTACCAACAATGTCGATGATTGCTTTATGTCTATGTCATCTGATTGGCAATTGGGAAATTACCTAAACATTGTTGAATATGCGAATAACCAACCTATTTATTGCCTCTGCGATATACGTATATGTGTTTATTATTTGTATAGTTTATGGGCTTCGCAAAAAGAGATCACTAGCGAAACACTTTTTATTATTCTGAACCGTATTCTGAACCACCCCCAAGCGCCTTGGAAAGTCACACTGGTAAACCAATCGGATAAAAGTATCAATAAAGTTTTATCCAATAGTGTCGCTTTACTGCTGCGTAAAATCATTAACCACTTAGACAATCCTAATACCCAAGAACGTATTGGGCAGGAAAAACCAGAACAAATTTTACGGGCGCTAAACAACCTGCATACCACGGTTAATAAGCGGCTCAGTCAGCCAACTGATGCACTAGAAAATGCTTTTGTAAGCATAAAGGAATGTTATTCACTACAGCAACAACAGGAACATGAAAAAAATAGCACACAACAAGCTGTATTGAGTGTGGTCGAAAATAATGCCGTTGCGGCCACTAAGCCCGCCAACGTAAAGCCAACCATGGGCAAAGAAGCAATCGATAACAACAATCTGGTTGATCTCACATTATTCAACCCCTCTCATGCGTTAAAACAACTTTTCAGACATATATTATTGTTTAAAGACTTAATTAAGCAAAATGACCAACTGAAAGCCGCCGTAGTATTGAACGATATACAACAAGAATTAGACAACTTTAATCCCCTGCATTATTTCCCTGAGTATTTTACCTCATTTGCTAGTTTGCGGGCTAAACACGGGGCTAAACTCGCACCATTATTTGACCAGCAAGACAGTTATCAATGGAAAGTATTGAGTGAATGTTATAAGACCAACATTGAAGCTTTTCTAACGATAGAGGATACCCAAACAGAATGGGATAAACACCCAGACGATAAGCCAATCGAAGACTATTTGGACGATGGTTATCATGAATAATAGATCTGGTGAATACACCCATACAGGCCCTTTTTCGCAACTAGATGCTCAAACGGGTCACTGCCAGGAATCCCTTGCGTTGACCTTAGTGTTAAGTATTAATGGACAAGACACGACTATTCCAGGGGCGAATATCAAAGTATGTGAACTGGCCATATTACGTTATGGGTTTACTGGTGTTTTAGAGTTTTACGTGCCTAACGACCAACGTGAAGATACGTTAATTGATACTTTTGCTACAGAAGACTTAATTAGCTTAGCGCTTGGGATTAATGCGGTACATAACTTACCTGAACCACTACCAAAAGCGTTTACAGTTAAGGGCTTGGTCACACAAAAATCAGTGACAGAGTCGGCCTATCGTCAAGTAAATGGTGCGCCAGTTTTGTATCGATACTATCGCATCCATTTTGCTGACCCAGCTCAGGTACTTTGGCAACAGCATTATCCAAGCGAGCTATATGTGGATGACTGCATGACAACCGTTATTAACGCACAAGTGGTTTCCCCCATCACCCTAACAATCGATTTTTCGCCAGCCGACACTATTGTGCCCCTAATATGCCTCGCGCTTGGTAACACCGATAATTCACACCCAGGAGAAACCGGTGTCACTAATAAGGCCAGCTTTTACGATTTTTTAATGGGTTATATTCATGATAACAATGGGTTTTTCATCTACGACTATGAGGAGCAAACGTACCAAATCTGTTTAGAAGAACCTCAATTACAAAACACAACAGCATTTTTACCCCATGAAATAAACACGATTCAACATACTTGGCCTGCCAGCAAACGCTCTGTAACCAGCCTGTTAAATGCCACAGCAGACAACAGCAAGAATACGCCATTGACCAATGAGCAAGCAGTGGCTGGTATTAAGCACGACACTATGTTGCGCCAATCAATCGAAGACCGATTCAATCAGCGTAAAGACATGCAAAGCAATCGATTAACTGTGCATGGTAAACAAATTCAAGTTGTTTTTAATCAATGGCCACTGCAAACGTTTTGGCCTGAGTGCGAACTGAGTGTGGATCCCTCAGTAGATGGTCAGCACTTTTTACACGCTAATCAAATCTACCGTTGTGCCAGCCTATATATCAATGTAAAGGCGCTGGATAATCGGCCTGAAAAAGACCTTGATTTAACGTACACCCAATACCAGTTGCTATATCAGGCTCAGGGTCACCCGACGGATAAGCCACAATCTGTGCTGCCGAAATATACACTGCCCCAATACCCTTTGTATGTAGAAGGTTTGATCGTCAGTGACCAAGGGCAAGACAATGAGAAAACCTTTGATGTACCTAAAAATGATGATACTGGCCAATTCGAATACAAAGTAAACATTCCTTTGTGGGATCTAACGATTAAAGTCATGTTGGAGCCTGACTATCTAAACAGCCACTTTTATTTTCCCTTTCATCGAGATACAAAACTACTACTCGCCTTTGATTTATATCGAGCCCATGTGGTGAAAGTACTTAACTGGGGCGAAGGTGTGCAATTACCCATGGCCACCCAAGGAAACCATATTTTATTTGGTAAAACCTCAGAAGATCAAACCTCTGTGTCGCATTTCTATGACGATGGCAAACCGGTTCTTGCGATAAAACGTAATAAAGAAAATGATACAGAACTCGTGCGCCTAGAAGAAGGCAGTATCATTTTACAAACCAGTGAAGACGACTAATGGAGACAGCTTGTGCCAAATTGTGTATGTAGTGGCGCCACCTTACAATGTAGTTTTGGGGTTGCCCCTTCAGTGTTAACTGTATTGCCTATCAATCGTGTGATGGAAGGTACACCGGCGGCAAATATCATGGACTTTATCCCTATAATGAATATTGCCCCCTTTGCACTGTGTAATTCACCCAGTAATCCGGTTGTGATTGCACTGACGGCGGCAGCGTTTGGGGTGCCCACACCTGCGCCTTGTATTCCTGTTACTGTGAGTCCTTGGATTGCAGGAAACCCAACGGTGCTGTTAGCCAATTCACCCATTTTAACCGACGATAGCCAGTTAAACTGCATGTGGGCCGGTGTCATCAGTATAAAACAAGCCGGACAAGTCGTCGTTACCGCTTAGGTCAAAATGAAGTCATTAATCGTCCAAAGGGCAAAGGAGTCAAGTGAGCATGAGTAAACTTCACAGGGATATGTTATTAGGCGGGTTAGGTTTGATTATTTTAGGTACCTTCTTAAGCCTGGTGTTATTGATAGACTGGGCAACATTCAACGACAGCCTTTTATTAAATTTATCGCTCACATTATTGGTTATATTGGGAGGCATATTTTTCTGCTATTTACTTTGGGTAAGAGCTTATGGGGTAAAAGTACTGTTATTAGGTGATCATTCTTATGACGAAGAAAGTCTGATAGACAATTACGAAATACAACTATTAGACGGTCAACTTCACACAAAAATCATCCCTCAAGTCATATTAGAGAAAGATTCGCTAAGAACGCGTGCTCAGTTACGGCGCATAAGGGGCTCTTTCTTTTTCCCACCACGCGTGGTCATCAACCTTAATATTAATCAGTTACTGTTAAACGATGAAGCGCAACAAGTGTTGCTAACGCACAATCTAAACCGCGTGTTACATCTATTAAAACGCCGGCTAGATGAGCAAAAAATAGATGTCATCATTAATTCCATGGGCACCCAAGAAGGCTTTTACGAATTCAGTAATCTGGCCAGTCAACCCATGCGGTTTAGCGCTTCATCCAAGCTCAAGGAGCAATTTGTCGCACTACAAAATAGTAGCCATGCGCTTGGCGAATACCCATCAGAGTGCTTTCTAAACTACCTGAAGTTTAGCCACAACATACCCGTATTTTTGACCATAATAGATACATTATTAAGCAACATAATGTTGTCGGGTTATGATTCTAACTGTGAGGTGGTTTTTTCAAAATAATGAAGAGAAAAGAAGAAAGAAGGAGGGCAAGTCATTTGATTATTAAAACTATTCAAAATGGTAAAACTATTGATGTGCTATGACTTCAACTATGCGGTTTTATTGGCCCTTTTATTAAGCCGCTGAGTTTACGTTAAATTTGATGTTTTTGCCTTTTTCGTTGGCGGATTATTACAAAGCTACCTATCGCCATAAATTGCAAAACTATTTTTTGGGGTACTCGTTATCATCGGTGTGTTGTTAATTTAGATCAAATAAACAACAACTTGGTTTCATACTCAAAAAACTGGGTTATATCCCGGTTTAAATCAGCAATGCCGATAACAATAAAGCCGCATCTTAAAAATCGACAATGAAAATATCAGCAAAAGTTGCCTGACCATTGTTGATGCCAAAAGCCATGCCCTTGGCCAAAAATACCCCGGCATATCTGCAAAGCCAGCTTGGTGAAGATATCAAACTCAGTGAGCTGATTGTTAAAATGGACACTAATCTCAATAAGCTCAATGATGCGTTTAAAAGCAGTTATGGTCTAACCGTGTTCGCCTGGCTGCTTAAAAAACGCATATCATTGGCTCAAACGTTATTAAAAACAACCACTTTAAGTATTTTTCAGGTGGGTGATTAAGTGGGTTATCCAGATTCTAATAATTTTTCAACTGCATTCAAACCTGAGTATAAATTGTCACCAGGGCATTACAGAAAATCGTTATCTTAGGAGCATTTGTGCACCCCGCAAAGGTATCAGGGATGAGGCAAAGGTTTATTAATTTTTAGGGTTGTATGATTATTATGTTAAAAGTAATGAATTACAAATATATGCATAGTAATAAATGAAAATTTTTTTTTCTTCTCGTTATCATGGGTGTCTTGTTAATTCTTTAATTCTTAGGGAACCAAAATAATGAGTCATTGCGACAATTCACACTGTCCGGGGCCACGGCAACCCAATTTCATAGAAGATCAGAGAGGCACTCGATGTCTCTACTGCGGGCACCGCCTAGTACGTGAACACCAGCCCGTTGACGAGGTCGCGAACGCGGTATTGGCACTGGAGTTGGCCACCACCACTGCCGCAAATGAATTGATCCATCGACGGCACATACGCGGCGGCATTCGAAGGCTGCTGCATGAGGGCATCGCCGACGCTCGTAAAGCACTGCTCTTTGGCCCTGAATCTCCGCTTGACGCTAACGCGCGCGATCTGGTGGTCGTGGCAAACGAACTATTGGATGGCGTTGCCACATCGCCAACTATTCAGGTTCTATCCGACCAATTTGTGGATCGAGAATTTAACCCGCGAGGGCCGGTGGTCGATGGTACTCGTCGGCGGTTCCTAAGACCCACGCCTCCTCTTGATCCAAACGCCACAGGCCGATCTCGGACCATCTCGCGTAGGCAGGTGGACGCCTATAAACTTATTCGGGACAAGGTCATTCGCAACGAGTTAAGTGGCAGCACCAAGTTCTACAGCTTTTACCATGCACAAACGCCGCGAATGAGGATTGCTCAGGATCTCTACAAGAAAGTCTACGAGAAGTATTACCGAAGACCCGTACCCGCAGATTTTCACTTCTTTCGCTACCCAGGACCTAACGACCGTACGTTTGCCGAATTCGACAACGTCACAGACTTCTTAGTGGCCAAGATTGAAGAGACTGGCATGATCGACGACAACGATGGTGGTACCAAACGCCATATCATTTCGGCCAATCTCTCGTTGTTTGGCAGCCTCGGACATGCCGGTGAGGAGACGTTCCATTATTTTCAAATTGGAGAGGGGCAAACGCCACTTGACCCGAGATGGTTCATTGAAAAGTTTTTCGGTGAGTTTGGTTTCGACACCGCACCCATCGCCCAACTGATGGCCGCAGCCGAGCTGACAGACACTGTCGAAGGCAGTCTCTTCCAGATCATGGTGCCAGCAGATCTTGTCGATGACGTCGCCTATATGGCTCACCCCCATGGCATTCCCTTCGACGATGAACTGCTCGATGACCTGCATTATGTTGGTGATATTCAATACCGCTGGCAAGATCTTGAGCCTGGGTCGGCGCTCGCTCGTGAGAAGATGAACGACGAGCTCACACGTAAGCTCAAACTGTTTCCTCAACGACCAGCTGTCGTGCCTGGCCCTCCGGTACCACTGCGCTCAGCCTTGAGAACCGCCCATGATCCAAAGCCACCAGTGACCGGTACCAAGGAGGAGCGTGACAAACTGGCCGACGACAATATGTCTCGAAGGTACCGTTTAGAACTCAATGAATTGACGCGACGCACGATCCTGAGAGCCCGCCAAGGACACTATCGTCCCTCGGTTTACTTACAGCGGTACGGCCAAGACTCAAGTCAGTTCCACCACCCACAGCAAGCGCATTTTGCCCAAAGGCAGCGGGAGGCCCCTGATCATATCGGGCACGGCAAAGAGAGTCCGCACGAGTTGATACGCATTCAAAACAGGCCACTATTCATGCAAGCGCGCTTGCTATTGTCCCAAGCGCACATGCTGGACCCTGCCAGTGGTATACGAATTTTCCGGCATACGACCGTCGCTCCGCCCGATCAGGCTCGCTACGAACGCACGCTCGACCAAATGGCCGACGTGTTGATTCACTCATCTCGACCGCGTTGGCGATGAGAAGCAAAAAGAATAAAAGGGGTCGCCCATTAGGGATCCCCAGTCAAGCATAATAAAAGGGGTCGGTGACAAAAGGGGTCGGTGACACTTGAGAATTATTCTCATTTGAATTTTTTAAAAATTAGCTATACTTGATGGCGTATTTAGTATCGAAAGGAGTCGATAATGCCTCGTAAGGCACGCCATTTTTTAGCAAACGTTCCTTGTCATATCATTAGTCGCGGCAATAATCATAATGTGCGTTTTTTTGCCGACGATGATTATTTATTTTATCTCGAATGCCTAAATGATGCCTGTCCAATCAATGGGGTCAGAGACGTTGATTTTCAACAATCAATGGGGTCAGAGACGTTGATTTTCTAATTTAGTCATCTACGCTTATGTTATTCCTTTATTTTAGGGCTTAGCTGAAGATGGCGAGATTACCTCGATTAAATTTGGCGGGTATTCCTCAGTATGTTGTTCAGCGTTGCAATAACCGTCAGGCCAGCTTTTTTGCTGAACAAGATTACACCGTTTATCTCGATAAACTCAAATATTACGCAAAAAAGTACCAAGTGAATGTTCACGCATTCGTATTGATGACCAACCACGTGCATTTACTCATGACACCTGAAACAGAAAAAGGCGTGAGTCAGCTCATGCAATCTCTGGGGCGGTATTATGTTAGGTACATCAACAAAACCTATCAACGTACAGGTACGTTATGGGAAGGTCGATATAAATCTACCTTAGTCGATAGTGATAACTACTTTTTGTTGGTAAGTCGTTACATCGAACTTAATCCGGTGAGAGCTCATATGGTGGTGCACCCTGCGGAATATCCTTGGTCAAGTTACCACGGCAATGCACTGGATAAAGATGTAGCACTACTGTCAGCCCATTACTGTTATCAATCACTTGGCACGAACAAAGAGGAACGCAAACAGGCTTATAAATACCTGTTTGAACACCACATACCTGAACTTACGTTACAGGAAATACGGGATGCGACAAATAAAGCGTGGGTATTGGGTGAAAATCGATTCAAACAACAAGTTGAGCAACAAACGGGAAGAAGAGCAGTGCCACTAGCCAGAGGTGGGGATAGAAAATCCAAGTGTTTTAGAGGCATAGTATAAATCAACGTCAACGTTGATTTCCTGTCTAAAAAATGCAGCATCAGTACATGCTTATGTACTGATGACAAGCCATGTTCACCTGCTCATGTCAACCAGTGAGTTAATGTCTATTACCAAAGTAATGCAATCGGCAGGTCGGCGTTATGCAAATTAATAAAGTTAACAACCCATGATAATGAGCAATTCCAAAAATAGTTTTTATTTATTATAATGGTTATCTTTCTGATTATTTTCTTGAGTTTTGTGTTTACTGAAAAGACTACACAATCGTACCCTAGGTTTTTTTATGAACGATAGTATTGTTACAAAAGCAAAGTTTTGGAAGTGTACACTCCAAGTTAATCCCGCCAGCTATATTAATTATTGTGGAGTTGAGTACAGCATTTCGTACACGTCTCATATGGCGGTACTTTATGAATACATTTAAGTATGTTGCTACCAATATTATAGATGAATTACATGCTATTCGAGATGAATTTAGACAGTCAAAGATTTTAATGAGCGTAATTTTTATTTCCATTATTAGCTTAATATTTTATCTAGACCCTATTCCTAATAGAGTTATTAATTTTAGTAGTGATACTAATCAGTCGCAATGGTATTCATTTGCTAAAGATACTAGGTTAAAACTACAAAATTCAGGAATTAATATGACCATTTTTAATACAGGCGGTGCTGTCGAAAATGCGACTCTAATTAACAATCCAACATCTAAAATTAACGCTGGTTTAACTTATGGTGCAGCTTTGGACGAGAGTCAGATTGATGGGATTTATTCACTAGGCAGCATTGCGTATGAAACTTTATTTGTTTTTTATAATAAAAATAAAATTCCGGTTTTAAAAAACTTGAAAGATTTGGCTAATTATAAGGTTGCTCTAGGACCAGCCAATAGTGGTTCTTTTGTTATCGCTAAAGATTTATTCATGGCTTTAGATGTCAATGTGAATGAGAATCAGAACTTCAGTTTGGGAGAGTTTTTAAAGATAAGGAAACGTTTATTGAAGGGAAATGTAGATGCTGTGATTATTGTGACCAATATTAATGATCCTTTAATTCGCCCCTTGTTTGACGATCCCAATATGGCTCTATATAGTTTCACAAATGCATTAGCTTATAAAAAGCATTTTAGTTATTTTGAAGCTATGACTTTACCGGCTGGTTCGATTGATTTACTAAAGCATATTCCCACAAAGGATGTTTCATTGATATCTACATCAACTAGTTTGATAGTTAGCAGAGATATGCATCCAGATCTTCAGTTAGCCTTGCTGATGGAGATAAAAAATTTGATTCACAGCAGTCCACTTACATCTTTTGCTAAACGCAATGAATTTCCAAAATATATTGATACTTTAATACCGATAAGTCCCATTGCGCAGAAATTTTATAATTATGGCCCTACAAAGGCTGCACGTTTTTTCCCTTTTTTGATCGCTGGTTTTATTGATAGAATTTGGCTCTTTGCTTTGGGTTTGATTTCAATTTATTACCCCTTATCAAAACTGAATATTAACGTCAGAACAAGACGTTTTGATATTAAACTACAATCGTATTATAAAGAACTTCTAGAAATAGAAAATAGTTTGTACGGAAACAATATAAGTGAAAATCAAAAATTAGAATTTCTCAAGCATTTGGTTCGTATGAATTCGGATGCTCATGAGTGTTGTGTACCAAGAGGAAGTGAAGGCAATTATTTCGACTTACTCAACGGCATTATAAGCCTTAAAAACCAAATTGAGTTGATTGTTACTTGAAAAGAAATAAAGGGATCGGTAACACTTGATAACTATTCTCATTTGAATTTTTTAAAAATTAGCTATACTTGATGGCGTATTTAGGGACGAAAGGAGTCGATAATGCCCCGTAAGCCACGCCATTTTTTAGCAAACGTTGCTTGCCATATCATTAGTCGCGGCAATAATCATAATGTGTGTTTTTTTGCCGACGATGATTATTTATTTTATCTCGAATGCCTAAGTGATGCCTGTGTAAAGTATGCAGTTTCAGTACATGCTTATGTGCTGATGACAAACCATGTTCACCTACTCATGACACCCAGTGAACTAATGTCTATGCCCAAAGTAATGCAATCGGTAGGTCGGCGTTATGTACAATATATCAACAAAACGTATTGGCGAACGGGCACATTATGGGAACGTAGATAAAAACCGCAACGTCAATGAGTTATGCACGATATTTATCGTCGTTTGGGTAATGACGATAGCGCGCGTTATTATGCCTCGGTCTCGAAAAAGCCAAGTAAGTTTGATTGATACACCTTATTATCATTGTGTGACGGTCGTTTAATTTTGGCCGGTGCCTTTGCCACCGAAATTTGTGCTTACGCAGTGATGAGTAACTATGTGTATGTGGTAATACATGGGGGTGTAGGCATGGCTTGAGATCTTAAACGGTAAATAGTATATGTCCCTTACTCCGAAAAGTTTAAATAATTTAGAATAAATACTCCGTGTCATTAATTGATTTTTCCAACTAAAACGAGTTTTTTCATACCTATCAGAGACTTGAATGTTGATACTTTATCTTGCAGGTTTAAAATCCGTTATATAAAAACCTTGAGTTTAAGTCTGAAGATGATAATAAATCAAATTAAAACAATGAGTTAAAGTAAGAAGGTTACCAGAAGGTAGCGAATGAGTTTTTTCTTTAGAGTGTTTGACATCAGGTTGATGCCGTAAACACACGAAGGATTTATTAATGACTCCAGCTAACAATTCAAGAGAGGCTAACAGCCATAATCTGGACTTATGTTCAGTGATTGAGAAATTCTCTATTTCCCTTTCCAACGAAAAAATAGGTGCCTTTATTGAGATGATAAATGTTATTGCGGAAGGTATTTTTGTAGTCAATGCTGATGGTGTCATCGAATTCATTAACCCAATGGCTGCGAAATTTTTGGGCAATTCTCAAGACGCTTTAGTGGGGCAGCGTTGGTTTCACTTTCTACATGATCGCCATCGCGAACAATATGAGTATATCTTCCTAAATTGGAAAAAAAACAAAAAGCAACCATTAAGTCATGGTCCCAAAGAGGTATTATTAACCCGTGCGGATAGCACTTGGTTGGAGGCTGACTTATCGATTTCTCGCTTGCCAGAATCACTAACACAAGGTAGCCCGATGTTTGTTGGCGTGTTACATAATTTAACAGAACATAAGGCTGAATATAGCGAACTTCGCAAACAAGCCAGTATCGACCATTTAACGGGTTTGGCGAATCGGTATCATCTTGAAAAAACGCTGAATAAAAGTTGGACTGATAGCATTGTGAATGGACAACCCATTAGTTTAATCCTTATAGACGTGGATTATTTCAAGCACTTTAACGATCGATTTGGCCATGTTTATGGCGATAAATGTTTGCAAAAAATAGCGAAGGTTATCGATACTTGTTTACCTTCGAATGATAGCTTAGCGGCACGCTATGGTGGCGAAGAATTTGCCGTCATTCTACCCCGCAACCATACAGCAGATGCAGAGTTAATTGCCAAACAAATTCAGCAACAGATAAACATCATTAATTTTAGCGATCTGGGTCTGCCTTCAACTCTACGAGTGAGTGTTAGCCAAGGTATATCATGCGAACATAGTGGTCAATACCGTACCCCAGAAGCCCTTATTTGTTCAGCAGATACCGCTTTGTACCGCGCTAAAGCAGAAGGAAGAGACAGAATTAACCTCAGTTTGTAGCAGTTGAGGTTCTTTGACCAATTAGTCGCTATGGTCGTAATATTTTGAAGGAAAATGATTTATTTATTAATAACGCAGGAAGTAAAAAAATTATAGGGTTACATCTTCAAGAGAAATAGCAAAAAAAGTATTGGTACAAGATGCCCGATACCATATTTTGATCATTCGAGGAGACAAAAGTGTTCATGCTATTGGGTTGTATCGAAAATACAGTATGGTTGGGGAACGCAAAGCTATTAGTCTTTTTGACTCTAATCAAAGGAAGTTGACTGCTGCGGGTCTAAATGACGTGAGTGGCTTTAGTCTTTATAAAGTCACTCACAAACCTCAGGTATTATGTTGAAATTTTATTTTAAAGATAAGTATTTATCAGGATCAGTTAACAATTCAATTAACACCTCAACATTATTATCAAGTTGTTGTTTTACACGGCCAGGAAATATTTCGTTTAGTTTATCTAAACGGTCAAATTGCGTGTGCCAAATATTTCCCCAGTTTTTTTCGGTCTTTTTATCACAAGCGGTAACGTTCTTTTGATCATAGCAAGTCCACAGCTTTTCTTTGGTCGATTGAGAATAACCATCAAAGCCATCCTTACCGTTAATCGAAAAGTTTGTTGACTCAACATAAGCAATGGGCACGCCAGCACAGGCAAAGCTCGCATGATCAGACCAAGAACCTGTTACACCTTCAGGGTAGCCCGCATAATCAGGATGAATAACATACTTATTGTCTTCACCTAAAACGTTAATTGATGCACTGAGTAAAGCATTGCGCATTGATGTGTCGCTGTTGTACTCATCACTTTTACAACGCTTATAAGGGGTTGAATGTGCGCTGTGTACATAAACTTTATCGCCACCGGCAATGGTGTCAAAGTTTATCATGGCAGCAATATTACCAATTTCGTTACGTGCTGATAAATCGCTAACGTAGTGATTAGAGCCTTTTAAACCTATTTCTTCTGCGCCAAACGCGACGAAACGAATATTATAATTTTTAGGAAGCTGAGTGGTGAGTGCTTCGGCTATTGCCAGCATTGCTGCTACCCCAGCACCGTTATCGGTTGCTCCCATTGAACCTGTTTTCATCGCGGTCGAATCATAATGAGCACCCAAAATTATAGTAGGTTTAGTAGAATCACCCCATTGGGCAATAATGTTGTTTGACTCACCTTCCATTTCTCCACTTTGAAATGAAAATTTTTGTTCAGTAACTTGGTAACCAAATTTTTCAAACATGGTTTTAATATAACTTGCTGTTTGCTGTTCTTTTTCAGTTCCAGCTTCGCGAGCGCCAATACCTTCGGTAGGTGAAGCGAGTTGTTTAAGATAGGTATAGGCTCGTTTTTCATTAATATCTGTATTGGTTTGATTTGCTGCTAAAGAACAAGGAGTGACGAGTAATAGCGAACTGGTCAGGAAACAAGGTAACGCCAAAGGGTGGAAATATTTCATGTTTATCCTTAAGGGGAGGACGAAAAAGGGCTGATTATTTTATGGTGATAGAATAATAGAGTTACTTATTATTAACAATAACAGAGAATGAAAAAAATTAATCACCATAAAGAACGTCAATTAATATTAGGCGCCAATAATAACCTTTATATATAAGAGTCAATAATACGGGTAATACTTCCATTCACTTTTAAAGTTTGAATCGCATGATTGATTTGAGGTAGTAGGTACTCTAGTTCTTTTCGAAGTCTTACTCTTAAAAAACCATCAGAATGTATTGGGCCTAAAATAATAGGTACCGATAACGCTTTTGCCCAATACTGTGCAGGCTTGTCGCCACTAATGGCAAAGGTAATTCGTTTTCTAAAAAGTGCTTTCACCAATTCTTTTTCTGAAGGGTAATCTAGCCGATTAAATAAATGATCGTTGTGATAGTAATAACCTCTAACAGTACCTAAACTTTGACCTTTTAATTGTTCATCTTTTCCTAGATCTTTGGGGATAGGAGTACCTGCCAAATAAATAATATGCTCTTTGATTGGAATAACCGTATCACTAAAAACATAGCGGCTAGACTTTTTCTCTTCAGATAACCAATCAGGATTAATTAAATCAAAATCAACCACCGCATTTTCAAGCGATAAATTAGTGCGCATTGGCGGTAAAATAACTTCTTGGCCGTTGATATTGGCATTGACGAGTATAACGTCAACCACATCAGTTACGATGCCACGTTTTTCGCCCGTGTTAATATAATAAGGGTACCAAGCACTGGAACCCGAAGGGTCAAACTTTAACGTTGGGATAGGCGAATTACAAGCAACATCAGCTTGTTGGCATGCTACGCTCTTCAAAGGAAGTAACGATAACGCTAAGATTAAAAATTGACACAATGAATTATTAAACATGCTGTCCCTAATTAATGATCTTTTAAAAATAGTAGCATTTGAATAAAAATATGTCTTTATTTTAAATAAATTTATGCTAAAAAAAACAGCGTAAACCGGAAGGTGTACGCTGTTGTGCTACTGTTTTTTCTAAAAATGGTGCACTAAAGTTTAATCGCGGTTAAATAGATTGATGCCGCTTGTCTCTTGTTAACACCACCTATTTTTAGGGTGTTGTTGGTATATTTATCTTTTCTTTTCTCGGTTTTGTTAACACCACAACATTACCAGCAACAATAATTAATAAGCCAATTACGGTATAAACATTCCAGCTAAAGCCTTCAAAAATTGTTGATATGACGACAGCGACAGCAGGAAACATCACACTGGCGTATGAAGCTTTATGAGCACCGATGTTATTTAGTAGTGTTAAGTAACTTGCAAAGGCGATAATCGAACCGAAAATAGATAAGTAAATGAGTGAGCTGATATAAGGTAAAGTATATGAAAATGTAAACGATTTACCTTGTGCTAATAACAGTATTGTCATAAAAATCGAGCCATACAACATACCCCAAGCATTGGCTTGCATCATCGGTAAGTTCATGAGTTTATTTTTCATTGAAACCATATTGCCGGTTGAAGCAAATAAAGTACCGACAAAGCAAAGTGATAAACCAAGTAACGTTTCTGTGCCTAATTCTGTATCGTTAATTTGTGGCCAAAATAAAACAACAATACCCATTAAACCCAGAAAAGCACCGAGGTAAGTCTGCTGAGTAATTTTAGTTTTGAACCAAATTCGTGCGTTTATGATATTAAAAAACATGATCATTGAAAAAGCGATTGAGGTAAGGGCAGAGTTTATATGTTGCTGTGCGGAATATAAAAAATAGTAATTACAGCCAAATAGCATTAAGCCAAAAAATAAAAACTGTAAGTGCTGCTTTCTATTAAAGGCAAGTGAGAGCTTTTTAAAACGGCAATAGGCAAACAAAAGTATTGCCGCTAAACCAAAACGATAAACAATTGAAGCTTCAGGTGGAACGTCACCCAATTGGTAATTAATGGCGATCCAAGTTGTTCCCCAGATAAGCACGGTGATCACATATAATAGTGTGTTGTTCATTATTCTTTCCTGAAAATTTAGACGATCATTTTTTTACACGGCATTTAACTTAATAACGTTAACATCATTTTTGTTGACGTTTTATTACTTCGTTATTTTACTCAGTTTAGACACATTTATATATTGTGTATTCAATAACAACAGGGCTTTATATTCGATAATTATTTAATCAAATGTTTGTCTAGCTACTAATGATTTCTTACAATGTAAAGTAAAGTCATGGTGTTCTTTTTCACACTGTTTGAATGCTTAACTGAATGACTCTACTGTAGATAGTTTATAGTATACACTGTTGTGTAACAGATACAGAAAATGTAAAATGCAACCTGTACAGTTTGCAATGGTTAGATAAAATGCGTCTTTTAGACAAATCTTCCTCAGAGTTCCTCTATCAGCAAGTTATCGACTTTGTTGAGTTCCAAGAAAAAAGTGGTGCCATAAGAGCTGGAGATAAACTGCCTAGTTTACGAAAGCTCAGTAGACAGTTTGAGATTAGTATTCCAACCGTGAAGCAAGCCTATATTGAATTAGAACGCCAAGGTACTATTTCTGCAAGGCCACAGTCTGGTTATTATTTAAAAGCAAAAAAAGCACGTACTTTAAAGCCGATGCGCGCTATATGGGCAAGTTGCGAGCCTGTTGAAATTTCTTGTCGAAGTTTAATCGAGCAAGTGTACGATGCTGTTCATCTACCGGACTCGGTTGCGTTGGGAATTTCTAATCCGGTTAATGCGCACCCACCAGATAAAGCGTTAGCACGCTTAATGCGAACGGTGTTAAGTAAACATGCTGAGAAAGCGGTGAGCTATGGCCCTGTAAATGGCGATCCAAAATTACGTTTAAACCTTGCTTTTCGTTATCAGGAACAGGGTGTTGCCATTAATCATGACGACATAATTATTACCAGTGGTGCTCAAGAGGCGTTGTCAATTGCCTTACAATGCGTCGCGGAACGCGGTGATATTATCGCGGTAGAATCGCCTTGTTTCTTTGGGTTAATTGAATTAATTGAAAGCCTTGGCATGAAAGCCTTAGAAGTTTACACCTGTACTGAAGAGGGCGTTTGTGTTGACGAACTCGCTAAGGTTATTAAGCAGCATCCCGTTAAAGCGTGTTTGTTTTCTACTGCTATCTCTAACCCTCTTGGCTCTATGATGACCGACCAACAGCGCCAGAACATGGTCAGCTTGTTAGAAGCGCATGATATTCCTCTTATTGAAGATGAAGTTTATAGCGATTTATATTTCAGTGAAAATCGTCCTGTGCCAGCCCAGCTTTATTCGGAAAAAGGCTTAGTACTTACTTGTTCGTCTTTTTCAAAAACAGCGGCGCCTGGTTATCGTGTTGGCTGGCTATTACCGGGGAAATTTGAAGAAGCAGCAAAGCGTATTAAGCGCGCTCAGTCTTGTTCAACCCCAATGTTACAACAATGGACACTAACAGATTATTTGATGAGCGGGGAGTACGATCGCCACTTACAAGTGTTAAGAAAAACCTTACGCTATAACTGTGAACGGATGCGCGCTTTAATCGCCAACCATTTTCCAAATGAAGTATGCATTTCACAACCTCAAGGAGGCAGTGTCTTATGGATCCGTTGTCGTTCTCATGTAGATACTAGTCAATTTTTTAGCCAAGCGATTGCGAAAGGCGTTAGCTTTGCTCCCGGTGAAATATTTTCACCGACCGGGCAATACAAAAACTTTATGCGCATCAGCTATGGTGTAAAATGGTGTGAAAAAATAGATAAAGCTATTGCCGACCTTGGTAAACTTGTTCACGATTATCCGGAAAAATCATGAGTAACTTAAAAATTAGCGAACAAGCAGAGCTGTCCTTAAAGCTACTCTTGCCATTATTAGCAGCAATTATTGCTATTTCTCCTCTGGCAATTGATATGTATTTACCAGCAATGCCTATATTGGCTGAGCAACTGTCTACAGATATGCCAACGGTGCAGAATAGCCTAAGTATTTATTTGTTAGGTTATGCCCTAGGTTTATTGTTTTTTGGCCCTCAAGCGGATAAGCGCAGCAGAAGAAAACTCGTTATGCTTGGTATATCCGGCTTTATTGTCATGAGCATTGCCATCGCTTTTGTGACCAGTATTGAGCAGTTTTTGTCATTCAGGTTTTTGCAGGCATTTATTAGTAGTGCTGCAACGGTCGTTGTGCCCGGTACGATAAAAGAGCGTTATGGCAAAGATACAGCGAAAGGGTTTTCTTACGTATCAATGATCATGATGATTGCACCTATGATAGCGCCCAGTATTGGCTCGGTGTTGTTACTACACAGTTGGGAACTTATATTTTTAAGTTTGGCTGCTTATAGCTTTATTATTTTACTGTTGGTCTATCGCTTTTTACCGGAAGTTAAACGAGAACAGAATTTAGCGGCAGTTAGTTTTATTCAACGCTATAAAACTGTGCTGTCCAACAAAAAATCACAATTAAATATTGTGAGTTCAATGGTTATATCGCTGGCTTTTTTTGCTTATATCACCGCAATCCCTTTTGTTTATCTGACCGTCTTTAAGGTCTCTGAGTTTGAATTCAGTCTGCTTTTTGCGGTTAATGTGGTCGCGTTGATGATGGCACATTTTATTAATACGCGTTTAGTAAGCCGTAAAGGCTCAACAAAAATGCTGGCCTACGGTTTAATGGTTGCTCTATGCTTTTCGTCTTTATTAGTTGTGGTTAACTTTTTACAACTTTCGCTCGTTTATACAGCGATTGCTGTGTTGCCATTAATGGGGAGTTTATCGATGATAGCGGTAAATGCTGATGCACTTATTATGCAAGAATTTACCCGTGAGTCAGGTACAGCAAGCGCTGTAATTGGTACACTACGTTTTGGTATTGGCGCCTTGGCGGGACCCATATTAGCGTATTTTTACGATGGTAGTGCTTTACCGTTTGCATTATTAATGTGGTGTTCGATAATAGTCGTTTTATTATGTCAATTACCGAATATGACAAAAAGTATAGTAATTAAGGATTAACATGAAAAGAGTAGCGATTATTTTATCTGGCTGTGGCGTTTACGACGGCAGCGAAATTCATGAAAGTGTTTTGACATTTCTCGCTATTGAGCAGCAAGGCGCAACTTACCGGTGTTTTGCACCTAATATTAATCAGCATCACGTGATTAATCATTTAACGGGCGTTGTTAGTGAAGATGAAACACGTAATGTTTTAGTCGAGTCTGCACGTATTGCTCGTGGTGATATTGAAGATATTACCGAGCTCTATCAAGACGAATTTGATGCATTAATTTTTCCAGGTGGATTTGGTGCAGCAAAAAATTTATGTGACTTTGCCCTTGATGCAGAAAATTATCAAATCAATGCTGAAGTGCTTGCTGTGGCACAATGTTTTATTAAAGCAGATAAACCCCTCGGTTTTATGTGTATTGCACCCGCAATGATCCCCCTTATTTATGGTGAAGATACGCAAGGGACCATTGGTAAAGATCGTGATATTGCAGAATCATTAATGAATCGTGGTTTAGCGCACGTTGATTGCGAAGTGGGTGATATTATTGTTGATGGAAAACACAAACTTGTCTCAACACCGGCCTATATGCTGGCCACGTCGCTTGTTGAAGCGGCCAGTGGCATTAATAAACTGGTGAAAAAAGTGATTGCCTTGAGCTAAGGTTGTTCAGCGTTTACTGCTTGCTCTTTAGCGTGTAATTCAGCTTGCTGTAAACGCCACTTTTCGTGTTCGCTATAATAATGGTCCCATACACAAGGGCAACAAGCGCCACCACCGCAACAATCATCATCGGCAGGGACTGAAGGTTTTTTAAGTAATTCACTCATAAGAAATGTCGCTTACAAAATCGATTAATATTAATTCGACTCGCTTTTTTGAACCTGTTTTTCTTTTAAGGCAACTTGTTGCAGGCGCCATGCTTTGCGTTTCGCATAAAAATTATCCCAAACACATGGTGTACAAGCGCTGTCGCAACATTCACCATCGGCAGGTGGTAAAGGTTTTTCAAGTAATTCAGTCATATTTTAAAATTCAGTGAGTAAGATATAGGTTGTTCATTGTCAGCCATGATACCACGACATCGCTTATTTGGATGTCGGGACTTCACTTTTGTTATCAGGTTAAGATCTGAACGCTCATCCCTGACATAAAAAAGCCCTGCGATGCAGGGCTTATTATTAAATCTACTGAAAGTTATTCAGATTCAGCTAATTTTTTCTCTAAATAATGGATGTTTGCACCGCCATTAACAAAACCTTTATCATTTAAAATATCTTGATGTAAGGCAATGTTGGTTTTAATACCGTCAATCACTAATTCGGCTAAGGCATTACGCATACGTGCGATTGCCACATCTCTGTTATCACCCCAAGTAATCAATTTCCCAATCATAGAGTCATAATTTGGTGGAACTGAGTACTCAGCGTAAATATGAGAATCCCAACGTACACCTAAACCCCCAGGAGGATGGAAACGAGTGATTTTTCCCGGTGAAGGAACAAAAGTACGTGGGTCTTCAGCATTAATACGACATTCTATTGAATGACCAGCGATTTTAATATCATCTTGGGTATAAGATAACGGTTGACCAGCAGCAACACGTAATTGCTCTTTAATCAAATCTACACCGGTGATCATTTCAGTGACTGGATGCTCAACTTGAATACGGGTATTCATTTCAATGAAGTAGAATTCACCGTTTTCGTATAAAAATTCAAAAGTACCAGCGCCACGATAATTAATATCAAGACAAGCTTTACAACAACGCTCACCAATTTTAGCGCGCATTTCAGGAGTAATTCCCGGTGCTGGAGCTTCTTCAACAACTTTCTGATGACGACGTTGCATTGAACAATCGCGCTCGCCTAAGTGAATTGCGCCACCTTGACCATCAGCCATTATTTGAATTTCAACATGACGAGGGTTTTCAAGGAATTTTTCCATATAAACCATGTCATTTTTGAAAATAGTACCTGCTTCTCTTTTCGTTAAAGCAATCGATTCTACTAAGTCTTCTTCGCTGCGCACAACACGCATACCACGACCGCCACCGCCACCCGCAGCTTTAACGATAATCGGGTAACCGATACGTTTAGCATGGGCTTTATTTGCGGCTTCATTGTCATTAAGTGGGCCATCTGAACCCGGAACACAAGGAACACCGGCTATCTTCATCGCTTTAATTGCCGCAACTTTATCACCCATAATACGGATGCTCTCTGCTTTTGGACCGATAAAGGCAAAGCCTGATTTTTCAACCTGTTCAGCGAAATCAGCATTTTCTGCTAAAAAACCATAACCAGGGTGAATAGCTACCGCATTTGTTACTTCCGCTGCCGTTATGATGGCAGGAATATTAAGGTAACTGTCAGGTGCTGGTGCTTTACCAATGCAGATAGTTTCATCAGCTAATAAAACGTGTTTTAAGTTTCTGTCAGCCGTAGAGTGTACTGCAACAGTTTTAATACCTAATTCTTTACATGCACGTAATATTCTTAGTGCAATTTCGCCTCGATTGGCGATAACAACTTTATCTAACATGGAATGACCCTTTTGTTTTGATATGTATAGGATTATTCAATGATGAATAGCGGCTGGTCAAATTCTATAGCGTCTTCGTTACTCGCTAGAATTTCTTTAATAACCCCCGATTTGTCAGCTTCAATTTGGTTCATCATTTTCATTGCCTCGAGAATACATAAAGTATCACCCGCATTTACATGTTTACCCACTTCTACAAAAGAGGGCGAATCAGGAGAGGCTGAAGCGTAGAAGGTACCTACCATTGGAGAGCGCACTACATGACCTGAAATAACAGCAGGTGTAGGTGGCGTATCATTGCCAACTGGAGCAGCAATTGGAGCAGGAGCTGAATGCATCATTGGCGCGGCTTGTACTAAGGTACCACCACGGCAAATACGTACTGACTCTTCACCTTCAGAGATTTCTAACTCGTTAATACCTGATTCTTCTACTAATTCAATTAATTTTTTTATTTTACGAATATCCATTTGAATACCTTTTTATCAATGTGTAATGTTTATTGTTAATAGAACCACTGAATATCAGCCATTCTCTGTTGTTTATGCGTTAACTTTTATGTTGAGTTAACCATGCATACGCAGACCCTAATGCATATTTATAGCCATCTGCGCCTAAACCACAAATAACACCTATAGCTTTGTCTGATAGATACGAATGATGTCTAAATGACTCTCTGGCATGGACATTTGAAAGGTGAACTTCAATAAATGGAATGTCTACACAAAGAAGAGCGTCACGTATCGCTATACTTGTATGGGTGAATGCGGCTGGGTTGATCACAATAAAGTCAATTTCATTATGAGCATTATGTATTTTTTCTATAAGCAGGTGTTCGGCATTTGATTGCAAATGGCTTAACTCAATTCCCAGTGGTAAAGCTTGTAACGTTAAATTATCAATAATATGGGTTAATGATTGCGCACCATAAATTTCAGGCTCACGTTTTCCTAACATATTTAAGTTAGGGCCATTTATCACTAAAACTTTAAACTTTGTGGTCATGTTCTGAGAAAAACCTATTAAATAGCAAATTAACAAATATCATCACATAAAAACTACAGTGATGGAATAGATAATAACAAAATCGAACATTTCTGCTGTTAGGCGATTATTATAGTGTTTTCGCAGAATATAGCAGCAAAATACTGGTCTGATCACTTAGAGGACATTTTTTATTGATAAGCCAACAATAAAGTTTTGTATTTTAGTAAAAATTTACTACACTATAACTGTCTATATTTATTAGTTAATTCATTGGCTTAGAGTTTTTATATAAAAAGTAACAGGAAGTATGCTGTTATGTATTAAGTCACTTATTATAAATAGTTACTACTGTGTACTTGGCTAGGTAAAAAACTATCCGCTTCCATTAACAAGGATTTAGTTATCAACCAAATTATCTATAGGTTAATGGTGCTTGTCATGCTTTTTGGCAGTCCTACAATCTCTGCTGTTGAAGTTATTACCAATAACAGCGCTGATATTGCGTCAATAAAAACAACTCAGCTGCGCCGTATATATTCTATGCGTCAAGTCAAATGGGCAAACGGTGTTCCAATTACCATTTTTGTTTTATCGAGCACAACTAAAATTCACCAACAATTTTGTAAAGAAACCCTGCGTTTATTCCCTTATCAACTTGACCGTATTTGGAACAAGTTAACTTTCTCAGGTATGGGCATTGCACCCACCATTGTTTCGAGTGAACAAGAATTAATACAGGCTGTTAAGTCAACAACAGGTGCTATTGGTTATATTGAAAATATTAATGAGGTAAGTGATGTCAATCGGCTTGAAATTGATGAATAAAGTGAATTATAAATTAATATGTTTATTAGTATTACTGACATTCAATGTCATTGCTGAAGATGACCATTCAGCGGAGCCTTTAAAAATACATGGTTTTGTTGCTCAAGGTGTTATCGATGTTGATGGCAGTAATTTTGTAAATGACGATGGTGAACTTTCGCTAAAGTTAACTGAAATTGGACTTAACACCTCTTATCAATTGTCTGATGACTTTCGCTTTGCTGCACAAGCTGTCTATTTAAATGGTGGTAATCGCTACAACGAAGGTTTGCGTGTTGATTATTTTTTAGTAGATTGGAACGCCTATAGTTCAGAGCAGTTACAGGTTAATTTTTTTGTAGGGCGCTTTAAAAACGCTCACTGGCTTCATTCAAGTACGCGTGATATTCCTTTTGAACGACCTTCAATTATTTTACCACAAGGCCTTTATTTTGACGGTTTTCGTGACATCGCCGTTGGAGGTGATGGCGCCGCATTAAAGGTAGCCTATAGCAATGATGAATATGGTGAATTCGATTTTAATTTTAGTCGTGGTAAAAGTCCTATTAAAAGCAAGGATGCAGAAGTTATGCTTAGTGAATTTTCTCAGGGTAATATCAAACATGAGCTTGATACACAAGCAAGTGTTTATTGGCGGCCAGGATTTTCACAATGGAAGTTTGGTTTAACTTTATTAGATTCAGAGTTTAACTATAAAAGTGCAACTTTTGATTTTTTTGTTGATGGTCGATTTCGATTTCAAAACTATACTATAAATGCTGTTTTTGAAGGGGAGCAATGGAGATTTACTTCAGAGATTTTGCAAACAAGGTTTTTAACGGAAGGCTTTTATGCTCAACCATTTAATCAAGACAGTATGGGTCAAGGGGGCTACTTTCAAGCTCGCTACAAAGCTGATCAACAACTCACACTGATTGGTCGCTACGAAAAATTTTATACAGATAAAGATGATAAAAGAGGTAATAAGTTACAAGAACAAAGTGCTGGATTAGTGCCGAGCTATTTTGGTTATCAAGATGACGCCATGATAGGATTTTCATACAACTTTTCTGATAACTTTAGAGTTAATGCTGAATACCACTGGGTAAAAGGCACTGCTCGACTTAACCCTATTGTTTTACCCAATCCTCAAGCAAACAGTGAACACTGGAAAATGTGGGCTGTACAATTAATGTATTGGTTTTAAATGATGAAAAAAATATTTATTAGTGTTCCTATTAAATTATTAGTGTTAGTCATTGGTGCTTTAATACTATTGAGCGCTATTTTTTCTTATCAGTCTTTATCAAGATTAAATCAAGAATTTACACAATATCAAAGTGACACCTTAAGAAAAGGGCATGCACAATTTACCGTACAAAATAACGTTTTGCGGCAGCAACGACGTATATGGCTGGAATCTTTTTCAGACATTGTCCGTTTAAAAGAGCAACAAAATTTTGATGTGTTAACCCAAGAATTTTATGCACAATTTGATACGTTACAAATGAATCAAAATGTTGAAAATGTTTGGTTAGTTTCTGACAATAATGAACAACTATATCTGTCTAATCCGATCCCTAGGTTTGTTCAGGCGAGTATCGAAAATGTACTCGAACTTCAACAACCGGAACATTCATTATTTTGCCAAGCGCAATGCGTGCAGTTAATAACCGTACCGGTATTAAATGGCAAAGGTGATATGGCCGTTGTCGCGATGACAGTTTCACTTGTTGATATGATTTTTGATATTAATCAAGCGCTTGAAAATGAGTTGGCAATTGTCAGCTTTTCTCGTGTTGATAACCTTTTATCAGCAACAGATAGTGCGGTGACGCTTAAACTTGCAGACGCTCAGTTTATCACCTCTACAAATACCTTACTTGTGAGCGAATTGTTTGTTGCTAACCAGAAAAATTTTAACAGCGAAACCATTAAAACCCAAGGGATAGAAGCCTCTGTAGATGATAACAGTTATCTTATTAATTTAATTCCAATCGCTAATGTTAATGAACGATACTACTACCTTGCTCTTATTGATGATGTCACCGCCTTTACTCGAAAATTTCAACATAATCGCCAGCAATTTTTGATTTTTACGCTCGTTATTCTTATTGCATTAGCTATTGTTGTCCACTTTGTTGCGAGTCCCTTTACACGCCGTTTACTGGTGTTATCAGATGTTCTACCTTTACTGGCAAAAAAAGAATTTGATCGATTTCGTCAAACAGACCTTCAAAGAAATGGTAAATATATTGATGAACTAGATATTTTGGCAAATGCGGCCACCGAGTTAAGTTTTGAACTTGAACAATTAAACATTGAAGTTGATCAAAAAACGAAGGAACTCGAAAATATTGCCATGTATGATTTATTAACGGGGTTACCTAACCGTAATATGTTGAACTACCAACTTCGTAAAGCGTTTCTCAATGTATCACGCAGTGATGGACAAATTGCCGTTTTATTTTTAGATCTCGATGACTTCAAAAAAGTAAATGATAGCCATGGTCATACCGATGGCGACAAGTTGTTAATTCAAGCGGCTAATCGTTTGCGCTCGAGTATTAGGGAAGTTGATATGGCTTGTCGTTTTGGTGGCGACGAGTTTGTTGTCGTTCTTGGGCATATAGACCATGAAAATGACGCAGTGCTTGTTGCAGAAGAAATTTTAGAGGCGTTTAAAGCACCGATAAAAATACAAAATAGCCTTTTTTATGTGAGTACAAGCATTGGAATCGCTTTTGCTCCTGAAGAAATGACTAAGTCAGAAGATCTCATTAGCTATGCAGATATTGCTATGTACGAAGCTAAAGATGACGGTGGCGCCAAATATCATATTTACCATGAGGAAATGTATAAAAAAGTTGCGCTTCGGGTGATGATGGAAAGTGAAGTCAGGCAGGCATTAGCCAAAAATCAATTTAGTTTAAGTTTACAACCTCAGTTAGATGCAAAAACAAAAAAACTATACGGCTTTGAAGCGTTACTTCGTTGGCAGCATCCTGAGCGAGGTATGGTTTCGCCAGAAGATTTTATTCCTCTTCTTGAAAATTCTCAGCATATGGTTGAACTGGGTTATTGGGTGATCAGGCGTTGTTTTGAGCTCTGCCAAACATTTATCGATAAGGGCTTAACAGATGTTCGTATTGCGATAAACTTGTCGGCAGGGCAATTTGCCGATCCTCATCTAACCCCTTATTTAATCGATTTACTTGCTGAGTTTTCGCTCGAAGCAAGTCACTTCGAGCTAGAGCTGACCGAGCAAACTTTAGTAAAAAATATTGATAGTGCAATTGAAATGATGAATGGCTTGAGGGATGTCGGTTTTAGCTTCGCTATTGATGATTTTGGCACCGGTTATTCGTCCTTAGCTTATTTGAAAAAAATGCCAGTCGACGTTATTAAAATAGATAAAAGCTTTGTTTTTGGCATGTTAGAAAATCGAGCTGATTATCAAATTATTATGTCAACCATTGCTATGGTGAAAAACTTAGGGTTGCAGGTCATCGCAGAAGGTGTTGAAACGAGTGCCCAGTTACGCAGTTTAACGGAAAACGACTGTGATATTATTCAAGGTTACTACTTTTCTAAACCTATTCCTGAAATACAACTGATGGAATTTATTGACACAAAAATTGTCAACGGTTATTGGAAAGTATCAGCACTTTAACCCGCAGAGCTGTGCGAGTTAAAGTGTGCTTGTTTATTGAAGGCGAGGGGTTAGAGAATTTTCTGTAAGTGTTCAGTAAATTCTTCAGCGCCCATAAAGCCCGTTACCCTCTGCTGAGTTAACTCTTTACCTTGTTGATTAAAAAATAAAATAGAAGGTAAACCTAAGACTTGGTACTTTTTAGCGAACGCCGCATTATTAACAGAATCAAACTCAGTCATATCAACTTGCAGTAACAGGGTATTGTTGAGCACTTCCTGTACTGAAGGTGCATTGAACGTATATTCTTCAAATTCTTTACAAGCGATGCACCAGTCAGCATATAAATCTACCATCACGGTTTTTCCTTGTTTATTCGCTTGCTCTACTTCCATTAATAATTCAGTCAGTGTTACTACCTTCGTAAAGTGTTTTTGTAACACTTGTTGATTGATTGCGGCAACTTGTTGGCTAGGATTGATTAATTGATAAGCTTGATTAGCGCCAAAAAATATCATTACAAATATCACAATGCTTCTAACACCAAACCAAAAATTATTTTTTGTCTGTTGATTAACCGTATAAAAATAACCTGCGCTTGATAAGACTAATATTGCCCACATGGTTTGTGTCACAACTTCTGGTAAAAATCTTTCCATTAAAAAGATAGGTACAGCTAATAGTAATAAACCAAAAACATTCTTAATTACGGTCATCCAAGTTCCTGCTTTTGGTAGTAACTTACCACCAGAACTTCCTAAGACAAGTAACGGAATACCCATACCTAAACTTAACGCGTATAACGCTGAAGCACCTAGCCAAATATCACCAGACTGCGATATATATAATAAAGCACCTGTTAAAGGAGCTGTAGTGCAAGGTGATGCCACTAAGCCAGAAATTGCGCCCATAACAACAACACCAAAATATGAACCTCCTTTTTGGCTGTTACTGATGTTATTTAATTTATTTTGCCAGCTACTTGGTAGTGCAAGGTTAAAAATGCCAAACATAGAGAGTGCTAAAAATATAAATAAAACACTTAGCACAATTAATACAGCAGGGTGCTGAAACATTGCTTGAAATTGTGCGCCAGCTAATGCAACTACAATACCTAATAATGTGTACGTTATTGCCATACCTTGCACATAAGCAAACGATAAACGAAAGGCTTTTGCTGTAGAAAGTTTGTCGCCTTGACCAACAATAATACCGGTCAAAATAGGGTACATAGGAAAGACACAAGGGGTAAATGAGAGCAGTAAACCACCTACAAAGAAAGCTAATAGCGTTAGCCAAATATTATCACTTTTTAACATGTCAGCTAGTTGATGCTGCTCGCTAGCACTTTCAACAGTTAACGATGTTGTTTCAGCTTCATTATTAGCCGAGATAGCCGCTAAAACATTGTTAGCATCACTGGCCTTTTGATGACTAAATTTTGATAACTCGACCACTTTACTTTTTGGTGGAAAGCATAAGCCTTTTGCTGCACAACCTTGATAACGTATTTTTATACTGGCGTCATTTTCAACATTAATCAGCTTAATCGTAAAGTTAAGTTGCTCAGTAAATATTTGTTGAACACCAAAAAACTCATCTTCATGGTCTTCACCTTTAGGCAGTTCAAAGGGGGTTATCTCTGCGTTTTCAATGCTGAACTTAAACTGATGACGATATAAATAATAGCCTTTAGCTATTGTAAAGGTGACCTCTAGTTGATCCTCTTTTTGATGGAAATTAAATTCAAAGGCTTCCTCAACACTAAGGAACTCATCATCGTTACTAAATAAAGACGAAGATGAAGTGTCAAAAATTGATTCCTGAGCTTGAGTATGGGGTAATTGTAAAAAGATACTGGTTAAGACCAACCAAAAAAGTAAGACAATTTTTTTCATAACAACTATTTTAAAGACTCATTGATCCAGTTTAAATAACTATTGTCGCCTTGCTGGATGTTCATGGCGATAATTTCAGGGGTATCATAACGATGTAAGCGTTTTATTTCATTAGCTACCTCGTTAAATTTGTCGCTTTGTGTTTTTATGATTAACTGTATTTCTTTGTCACATTCAATCGCATCTTGCCAGCGATAAATAGAGATAACGTTAGGAATAATATTGACACAAGCGGCAAGCCTTTCTTTTATTAAGTGTTGTGCAATAAGTTTTGCATTGTTTATATCAGGGCAAGTACACATTATTACTTGAAACATTAACTAACTTTCCTTAACAAAAGCTTAAGTGCTTTTAATTTAAATGAGTAACTCGTCATTATTCGAAATCCTTTGTTATTACCTGATGCTTGAAAAAGACCTGCTCAACCCCATATATGTTTCATCTTATATCCATTTTTTTAATGAAGAGATTTTAAATGTTTCGATTTTTATTTATCCTTTTTATTGCCGTGCCTATTATCGAAATTATGGTGCTGATTAATGTTGGCGCTTGGCTTGGTGCATGGCCAACGATTGCTATTGTTATTATTACCGCATGGTTGGGCGCAAAAAATGTTAAGCAGCAGGGGATTGCCACCTTAAACTCAGTACAAACCAAAATGGCACAAGGCGACATGCCGTCAGATGAAATCGTTGCCGGATTACTGTTACTGGTTGCTGGCATACTTTTGGTGACCCCAGGGTTTGTTACTGACATTTTTGGATTATCACTGCTGATCCCTAGTGTGAGAAGTATGTTGATCAAGTCAGTGCAGTCACATTTAGTCATGAATCAAAGCGCGGCTGGTTTTACTTATCAAAGTTCAGTGCATACTCAGCAAGAACAGCCAGTTACGTCTGATCCATTTGAACAGGGTTTAGGCACTAAGAAGCCGATTGAACACCACCAAGGTGAAACGCTTGAAGGTGAGTATGAGCGCAAAGAATAAAAAATGTTTTAACGGGGCTTGTGAAGTATTAAATTAGCCCCATCTTTAATTGCAACAAAGTTTTATAACCTTTTATTTTAAATTTATTGAGAGCGAACAAACTCTCAGGAGAAAATTAATGAGCATTCGTCCATTACATGACCGCGTAATAATTAAACGTAAAGAAATAGAATCAAAATCAGCAGGTGGTATTGTTTTAACAGGAAGTGCTGCAGAAAAATCAACGCGCGGTGAAGTTATTGCTGTGGGTAACGGTCGCATTTTAGAAAATGGCGAAGTACGTGCTTTAGACGTAAAAGTAGGTGACCAAGTTATTTTTAGTGAAGGTTACGGCGTTAAAACTGAAAAAATTGATGGCGAAGAAGTTTTGATCCTTTCTGAATCAGACATTCTAGCGATTGTTGAGTCATAGTAACGCTACTGACTTTATATAAACTGTAGGAATTCGTTAGGCTAAGCCTCAACTTACAGTGCATAAATTATTGTAGTCGAACGATGTTCGACAAACTAACAAATATAGGAAGAAACAACATGGCTGCAAAAGACGTATTATTTGGTAATGACGCACGAGCAAAAATGCTACGTGGTGTAAATGTTTTAGCTGACGCGGTAAAAGTAACATTAGGCCCTAAAGGTCGTAATGTTGTATTAGACAAATCTTTTGGTGGTCCAATTATCACCAAAGATGGTGTTACTGTTGCAAAAGAAATTGAATTAGAAGACAAATTTGAAAACATGGGCGCACAGATGGTGAAAGAAGTTGCTTCTAAAGCCAATGATGAAGCCGGTGACGGAACAACTACTGCAACTGTTTTAGCGCAAGCTATCGTTAACGAAGGTTTGAAATCGATCGCTGCGGGTATGAACCCAATGGATTTAAAACGTGGTATTGACCAAGCTGTTATTGCTGCTGTTGAAGCGTTAAAAGGTTTGTCACAAGAATGTAGTGATAACAAAGCGATTGAACAAGTAGGTACTATCTCTGCTAACTCTGACGAAACAGTGGGTAAAATTATTGCAACAGCGATGGAAAAAGTCGGTACTGAAGGCGTAATTACTGTTGAAGAAGGTCAGGCATTAACTGACGAATTAGACGTTGTTGAAGGTATGCAATTTGACCGTGGCTATTTATCTCCTTACTTTATTAATAACCAAGAAAGTGGCACTGTTGAATTAGAAAGCCCGTTCATTTTATTAGTAGACAAAAAAGTAGGCAGCATTCGCGAATTACTTTCTACTTTAGAAGGTGTTGCAAAAGCAGGTAAGCCATTATTAATTATTGCTGAAGATGTTGAGGGCGAAGCCTTAGCAACATTAGTCGTGAACAACATGCGCGGTATCGTTAAAGTAGCCGCGGTTAAAGCACCTGGTTTTGGTGACCGTCGTAAAGCAATGTTACAAGATATTGCGACATTAACGGGTGGTACGGTTATTTCTGAAGAAATCGGTATGGAGCTTGAAAAAGCAACATTAGAAGATTTAGGTCAAGCTAAGCGTGTTGTTATCACCAAAGATAATACAACGATTATTGACGGTATTGGTAACGAAGCTGATATTCAAGGTCGCGTAATGCAAATTCGTGGTCAAATCGAAGACTCATCTTCTGACTACGACAAAGAAAAATTACAAGAACGCTTAGCTAAATTAGCTGGCGGTGTTGCGGTTATTAAAATTGGCGCAGCAACAGAGATTGAAATGAAAGAGAAAAAAGCCCGTGTTGAAGATGCATTGCATGCAACTCGCGCTGCGGTAGAAGAAGGTGTTGTTGCTGGTGGTGGTGTTGCTTTAGTTCGCGCTGCTGACCTTATTAAAGACCTTGAAGGTGCTAACGAAGATCAAACACATGGTATTAACGTTGCGATTCGTGCAATGGAAGCGCCATTACGTCAAATCGTTGCTAACTGTGGTGATGAAGCTTCAGTCGTATTAAACGAAGTGCGTAACGGCACAGGTAACTTCGGTTACAATGCTGGCAACTCTACTTACGGTGATATGCTAGAAATGGGCATTCTTGACCCAACTAAAGTAACACGTAGTGCATTACAATTTGCTGCTTCTGTAGCCGGTTTAATGTTAACAACTGAAGCTATGATCACTGATTCACCAGTTAAAGATGCCGGCGCATCTGCAATGCCTGATATGGGCGGTATGGGTGGAATGGGCGGCATGATGTAAATGCGTAGCATTGCATAAGCTTGCGATGTGACACTTTTAAAGCCTGCAGGTTTTATAATCTGCGGGCTTTTTTGATGATTTTTCATTGCTAATGATTTGTTTAATTCCACCTTGACTAGTTCATCTTTAACTACCCATCCCTGAATACTTTACGCCAGCAAGTAGTGCCATTTCCCTGTGCCAAGTAGCTAAGTCATGGCTATTGAATTTTTCAAAAGAATCGTGGCCACATGCCCTTGCCATGACTGACATTAGTTCGGTGGAGGCTTCGAAAAAGTTTTTCAGCTGAACTGCGGATTTTTCAACATTTAAGCGCTGGCGCAAATCTTTTTTCTGCGTAGCAATACCCGCAGGACAATTATTGGTATTACATATTCTTGCGGCTACACAGCCTATAGCCTGCATAGCACTGTTTGATACGGCGACACCATCTGCACCTAAAGCTAACGCTTTAACAAAGTCGATAGGAACTCTTAAACCACCAGTAATAATTAGCGTGACTCGTCCACTCGCGTCTTGTTCGTCTAAATACTTTCTAGCACGAGCAAGGGCTGGAATTGTTGGTACACTAATGTGATCCCTAAACATTTCAGGTGCAGCACCTGTACCGCCACCTCTGCCATCCAAAATAATGTAATCAGCACTGGCATCTAATGCGAATTGAATATCTTCTTCGATATGATTGGCACTGAGTTTAAATCCAATGGGAATACCGCCGGTGACTTCACGCACACGGTTGGCAAAATTTTTAAAGTCTGCGGCCGTATGTAAATCTTTAAACGTTGGTGGAGAAATGGCGGGGGTACCTTCCTCAATACCGCGAACTTCGGCAATTTTACCTGTATTTTTGTTACCGGGTAAATGACCACCTGTTCCCGTTTTTGCACCTTGTCCGCCTTTAAAATGAAATGCCTGAACATTTTTGAGTGTAGACTTATCATAGCCAAATCCTGCACTTGCCAGCTCGTAAAAATATTTTGAGTTCGCTGCCTGCTCTTCAGGTAACATTCCACCTTCTCCTGAGCAAATACCTGTTCCTGCGAGTTCCGCCCCGGTTGCCAGAGCAATTTTAGCTTCTTCAGAGAGTGCGCCAAAACTCATGTCCGATACAAACAATGGGATATCGAGTTTAAGTGGTCTTTTAGCCATAGGACCGATGACTAACTCGGTATTCACAGGCACATTTTCCATCAATGGTTTGTTGGCCATTTGTGCTACCATTATTTGTAGGTCATCCCAGTGTGGCAGTTGATAACGTGGTACCCCCATTGATGTCATAGGACCATGATGCCCCATTTTAGACAAACCTTCTCTGGCCAGTTGATGAATCAATTCAACGGTTGGCTCTTCCTTGGTTGCGCTAGCAGTCGGCATATTACTTACGTTGCTTGTTTGAATTTGAACACCGGGCCCTTCTTTGCCCACTTGCTCTTTATTAAACTTTTTATGACTACCATCACAAAAAGGGCTATTACCCGTATGTTTACATTGGCATAAATAGGCATCTCCGCTTTCTTGGGCGGTAAAAGGTTTGGGTGTAAAGTCAGTTCCCGCATGAGAGCCGTCGCAAAAAGGTTGGTTATTTGATTGGCCACAGCTACAAAAGTAATATTCTTCCCCTTTATTAAGGCTCACTTTTTTGGGCACTATCGCTGCAATTATAGGGTTAGTCATTGTTGTTTCCTTTTCTAGTTGTTGTCTATATCTACTTAATTTTAGCTTTGCTTATCAAAGGTTATTTTCTTTAACGTTCGGTCTTTTTTAACAAAATGATGATATAGCGCTGCCATTGCATGCCCAAGTATTAATAGCCACACAAGCTACGAGTCTCAGTGACAACGCTATTTTGTTTATCCGGTTTAAGCATATTCATAGTTAACGCTCAGTATTAATAACGTATTTATTATCGACCTTTACTATGCCTCTAAGTATTTTAATAAGAAAAAGCGGGCTTTAATCCAATGGGCACAATACCGTGTGGATTGCGTAATGGGCTGGCCGAGTTATAGCCTTTACGATACACATCAAGTTCAATGGTTTTGCCAACATTGGGTAAGTTAACTACATCCTGAAGGTATCGAGATAAATGAGGGTAATCCCTTAACGCTCGCAAATTACATTTGAACGCAGTGAAATACCCAACATCAAAACGTACCAGGGTGGGTAATAAACGCCAATCAGCTTCGGTAATATTGTCACCTAAAAGGTATTTGTTAGTCGATAAACGCTGCTCAAGTTTATCAAGGGCGGTAAAGACTTTGACAACAGACTCATCATAAGCACCTTGTGTTCTGGCAAAACCTGTTTGATAAACCCCATTATTAATATTTTGATAAATGTAGTCATTAAGCTCATCAATTTCCTGGGCTAATGCGTCTGGATAAAAGTCCTGAGCGTCACCAGTAATTTCATCAAAAACACGATTAAACATGCGAATGATTTCCGATGATTCCGTACTAACAATCTTATTCTGCTGTTTATCCCAAAGCACCGGTACGGTCACACGACCACTATAATCAGGGACAGCTTTTACGTACAATTCATGTAGGGCCGATAATCCCAGCAGGGTATCTGTAAAGCGAGGGTTAGCACTTGTATCATCACTAGTAAATACCCAACCATTTTCGGTGCGTAACGGCTTAACCAGTGAAAGCGAAATAACGTTTTCAAGTTGCTTAACACTTCGATAAATTAAAGTGCGATGCGCCCACGGACAGTTAAGTGCAGCAAAAAGGTGATAACGATCGGCCTCTGCCTTGAAACCACTTTCTCCTGAAATTCCGGCACTGCCATCAGCGGTGATCCAGTTTCGACATTTTGCCGTGCCTCGTTGAAATCGACCCTTGGCAGTTTTATATTGCTGTTGCTCAAACGCCAGCAGCTGTTCGTCATTTAACCACTTACCATCAACTAATTGACCCATGATTTACGCTCTGTATGTTTTTTTTCGGCAGAAAAATGCTCACGACCATGCGCTGTATTAAAGTCAATTAATGGCCCTGAAGGTATGATGCGCGTAGGATTAATCGTTTCATGGCTTGCGTAGTAATGCGCTTTGATATAATCCATTGCCACAGTGTCAGCAATGCCCGGTACTTGGTACAAATCTCGTAGATAACCCCAAACATTTGGGTAATCAACAATACGGCGTAAATTACATTTAAAATGACCCACATAAACCGCATCAAAACGCACTAATGTCGTAAATAGTCGCCAATCGGCTTCAGTGATAGTATTTCCGGTTAAGTAACGATGGTTTTCTAGACGTGCTTCTAAGGTATCAAGGGCATCAAAGACCTCAACCACCGCTTCGTTATACGCTTCTTGAGTGGTAGCAAAGCCAGCGCGATAAACACCGTTATTAATGGTTGGATAAATGAAGTCATTTAATTCGTCGATTTCAGCTAATAATGCTGGCGGTGAAAAATCTCCAGGTAATGCGCCCACTTCATCAAATGCTGAATTAAACATGCGAATAATTTCAGGAGACTCATTACTGACAATAGTATTGGTTTTCTTATCCCATAAAATGGGAACCGTTACACGACCCGTATAATCCGCTTGAGCCGCCGTATAGATTTCATGGACGTTCAAGGCATTATGAATTGGATCAGCTACTACGCCTTCACCGGGTGCGAATGTCCAACCTTCATCGCCCATAAAAGCATTCACTACCGACATTGAAATCATGCCTTCCAAGCCTTTAAGTTTGCGATAGATAATGGTGCGATGTGCCCAAGGGCAGGCTAATGATACATATAGATGGTAGCGGCTGGGCTCAGCTTTAAAACCGCTAATACCTGATGGGCCAGCACTGCCATCTTTTGTTATCCAGTTACGAAAACTGGGGGCTTTGCGCTCAAAGCGGCCACCGGTTGATTTTGTGTCGTACCATTCATTTTGCCACTTGCCTTCAACTAAAAGTCCCATTGTCTACTCCTAAAATTCTTCGAATATAAAATTAGCTATATCAAGGGCAATAGAAATTACCACCCTTCGTAGTTCATCAATTAAGCAGACTTTTTGTTAGCACGATTATCAAGTGAATAATCACCTGCACCATGAACAAATAACGTTAAGAAACCACCTGCAATAGCGATATTTTTCATGAAGTTAGTCATCTCTGCTTGATTGCTAAAATCGGCATGAAAAAGTATTGCAGACAACACAGTGAAACCAGCTAATGCAAGGGCGACATATTTTGTTTTCCAACCTAAAATAATCGCTAAGCCGCCAAGTGCCTCAGTTAAAATAACCAGTGGTAGTAAAAAGCCTGGAACGCCCATTGCCTCCATGTAACCTTGAGTGCCTGCATACTGTGATATCTTTGTTAGTCCTGACATAAAGAACATGATGGCTAAGAAAAAACGACCTGTTGGTGCTGCAAAAGTTTGTAATGTATTCATGATAAATCTCCAAATTTAGTTTACTAAAGTTTTTTTATTGCGGCCGTTTTAGGTCTTGCTCAAAACGACTTGTTGTGTTGATGAGGTAATCTTATTAGTAAACTAAAAGTGGATAAACATAAGATAAAAGAAATCATTGTTTCCATTTTGAGAATAATATTTTGGTGCGGTGGTAAACATATTTTTGACTAAGACTTATCTTAATAAGGCTTGTCACCAAATTTTTCAATTAGGAAGTCGATCAAACTACGTACTTTAAGCGGTAAATGCCTATTGGGTGGGTAAACGGCATAAGCATGTATGGTTTGCAGTTGATACTGTTTTAACACAGGGACTAAAGTTTGCGTTGCCAGCGACTACCAGACGATAAAGTTGGGTAAGTAACTGGTCCCGTGATTGGATTCAGCTAAAGATTTAAGAAAGTCTCCATTATTAGCGATAAAATGCGGCTCAAGATACACAACTTGTTCTTTACCGTCCTGAGTTAAGGATATAAGGCCATTTTGATTGGGGCTGCCATATTTAAGTATTTTATGTCGCCTGAGATCTTCAGGGCTCTTTGGCTCGCCATGTAATTTTAAATATTTGGGGCTAGCACATAATACATATTTAATAGGGCTACTTTTCTGGCCTGCATGGAAAAATTATCTAATTGACCAATACGAAATGCCAAGTCTACGCCCTGCTCAATAATATCTATTTTTTGATCAGAAAAATTAATCTTCAATTTTAAATCAGCATGCTCTTTCAGAAAAAGATCAAGTGCCGGAGCCAAGTGACTAAGCCCAAATGATAAAGGTACGGCAATATTTAGCGTTTCTTGTAATGCTCTTGTTCTTTTATAAGTTTGGCTATTTAACTCTTCAACGTCATCAAGAATTAATTTACTGCGTTGATAATAATGTTGGCCAGCTTAGGTAATACTAGCCATGCGGGTGGTGCGATTTATTAACTTGATACCAAGTTTGTGTTCTAGTGAGGCTAAACGTGTGCTCACCGCTGATTTAGCAATATTCATTTGCTCAGCAGCTTTGTAATGACGCCCGTTTCAACAATACGCAGAAAAATATGTATATCTTCAAGCTGTCCCATATTACCTCCAAGGCGTTTACGAAATTAGTGTTTCCTTTTAGTTAACTATATTCCCAGTTAACTAGTGTTTATTCCTTATATGCTAATAATTATCAGCTTTTCATCAAGTTCTAAGCATTAACTTGCGATTAAAAACAGGTTTATTAAAATAAGCATGAGTATTAATATGTTTCAAACCATTCAAAAAAACCATCAGAGCGCTTATTCCTATTGTGAGAGCGCAAAATACAGACTAACTTGAACATACATACTTTACATAAAATATCCTTAGTATCACTTTCTCTATTCATCAAACTATGAAATCATCTATATGCATTGCATAGGGTTGCATGATTCAAAGGGGATAAAGTGGGGTGCCATTTTCAATGTTCTATAGCCTAATGGACGGCATGATGTAAAGTAAGGTCTAAACTCTAAATCTATACAGCTCTAATCATTTAGATGAAAGCCCGAATAGCGATATTCGGTTTCTTCAACCCTATCTAGCTTTCTGGTAAAAGCATATATTGTCAAATGATTATTCTCTAAAGAAGGATAAAATGAAAAGTGTAAACTACCCAGGTGCTCACTGTGGGCTTGGTTTATGCTACGTTATTGATTTCGAAAAGGGATCTTCTACTTTTATCAACTAATCAACTAATCAACTAATTAAGTTTTCCTTTTACAAAAAACCATACATATCGGCATTATCCATATTGCAGGTGGATGTATAATTATGTTGCCTGAGTAATTAATATAGGGAGGAAGATTATTCATACTTATGTCCTTAATATAACTTTATGATATCAAATGAAAAAATATCAAGTTGATACGTCATAAACTCTAAACGTTATATTTTGTAAAAACAAATTTTTTGGTAGAGATAAATATCATCCATGTGGATCCTTACTGACTCTTAACTTTTTGGAAAATATAAATAAGATCTATACTATATTTTTTCTGTTATTAGTTAATATTTCTGCTAGATGTAGACCTACAATCAGTAACAACTAGGCTTTTTTATAGTCGTATTAAGTATCAAGATTCAGAAAATTATATTTATGGGTAATGATAAAATATTTATGAAATAGGTCTTTGATAATATATTAAAAATAAAAACATTATAATTTTTCATGTTATTCATAAGAAAGAGCGTAATGTAAGAGCCTATACCGTTGAATAGAGGTATTGTTCATTGAAATTAATCTATTGCATGCTTATAGTTAATGCTAAGGTTTTTTGTGGACTTCAATATAATATGCAGGTGTTTCCTTCACGCTTTTCTTTAACGTTTGTAGCTCCTTTCTTTCTATTATCTTTTTTCTCTTCTGCCCAGATGCAGGACGTACTAGTTGTAAATGAACAGAGCGAATCGGCGTCAAACGTAGTTTTAGTATTATCAGAACCATCAAATATAATCCCAAAGCCACATCCGATGTTGGAAGTCATCGTGGTAACGGCACATAAACGCACTGAAAATATTCAAAGGGTGCCGGTTTCAATATCGGCTTTTGATAGCCAATCATTGTCGAGCTTGGGTATTCTCTTGCCATCAGACATTGCTCAACAAACGCCAAATCTACAGGTATCACAACCTTATGGAGATGCGCAGCCTATTTTCACATTACGTGGCATTAGTATGACGGATTTTAATACCAATCAATCTAGCCCTGTTGGTATTTATGTTGATGAGTCACCAGTTGAGGCATCTTTTATGCAAGCTTCACAGTTGTTTGATATTGAGCGTGCCGAAGTTTTACGTGGTCCTCAAGGAACGTTATATGGTAGAAACACGACCGCTGGCGCTATCAATTTTACGAGTAGAGTCCCTGAATTTGAGCGAAATGCACGCTGGTATTTATCCTACGGCAATAATAATAACCTTCGCGTTTCAGGCGCAGGTGAAACCGTATTTCTTGATGATACTTTGGGACTAAGAACCGCTTTTACCTACAGCGACAGTGATGGGTTTTATGAAAATAACTATGAAGGCGCTGAAGATTTGCGAGAAATTAACAATTGGGCGCTTCGAACCTCGTTACGTTATAAAACAGAGTCGATTGATGCAATATTACGTTTACAGTCGGGTAAAACGCTTGGTAATACGGCGGGTATTATTGCTAAAGGGCGAGGCCCAAATGGTTATGATGTGGCGGGCTTTTTTAGTGGTGGCGTAATAGAACAACGTATTGAACAGAACTATGATGACTTTGAAGGCTCTGAAGATAAAGTGGGTACCTATAACACAGAAACAGATAGTCTTAATTTAACCGTAAAAGGTGCATTGACAAAAGATATTGATTATACCTCCGTGACAGCATGGTCGAAGGGTAAAGCGTTAAATGAAAACGGCGATGGTTCACCTGTCTCAATTCTTGAAATAGATTGGAGTAGTAAGATTGAACAGTGGTCACAAGATCTACGTTTAACGACCAATTTTGAGGGCGATCTTAATGCTATTGTTGGTGTGTTTGTTAGTCACGATAAAATGAAAATTCAAAATGACCTGAGCTTTTTGTTATTCACTGAGTCTTTAGGAGTGCCTTTTGATCCTTCTCTAGCGACCAGTGGTTTTACAGTGGGTCAACGCTATCAACAACAGCGTGATTCTCAGGCTATTTATACGCATTTAACCTACGACATTAATGAGTTGTTAGAAGGTTTTTTGGGCGTGCGTTATACCAAGGATAAAGGAAGACTTTCTAATGTACATTCATGGGTGGGCGATTATGATGCTAATCACGCCTATGACTTAATTGTAGATCAGCCATCTAAGCGTTACAACGATGACAAAGTAAGCGGTAGTATGGGGTTGAAATATCAATTATCCGATGAGTTTATGCTTTATGGTAGTTATAGTCAGGGGTATCGCAGTAGTGCTTTCAATGGTGGTGCAACCTTCAGCACAACTGAATTGACAATAGCTGAGCCTGAAACGGTAGAGGCTTACGAAATTGGGATAAAGTCTCGTTGGTGGGATAACCGCTTACAGTTTAATGGTGCGCTATTTCACAATAATTATAAGAATCAACAACTGGTTAATATTGTTGGTGCTGTACGATTTCTGGAAAATGCAGGTAGCTCGTACATTGATGGTGCAGAATTAGAGTTTCGTGCGCTACTGTCCGAAGCCTTATCAATTAATATAGGTCTTGGTTTACTCGATACAGAGTATAATGAACTTAGCTTAACAAACCCGGCTACAAGTTTACCCGTTGACCTTTCTGGTAACCAATTACCTTCGGCGCCCAGTGTAAATATGAACATTTCTGTAGATTACATTGCGGCTAGGGGGAGTTGGGGAGAGGTATCAATACACTTTAATAGTCAATATGTGAGTAAACAGTGGTTCTCTGCTTACAATGATGACTATGGGTATGAGGGCATTAAAGCAGACGGTTATATGCAGTCAAATGCTAGGTTTACTTGGTCGTCTGCAAATGAAAGTTATGATGTATCACTGTGGATTAAAAATATTGAAGAAAACAATGAGCCCGTTTATGCCATTAATGCACAGCAAACGTTTATGTTTGATTATTATATTATGCCAATGCCTCGGCATTTTGGTCTTGATGTAAATTGGCGATTTTAAAAACCTCTGCTATTTAACTATTGCTGTTTAGCGCTTCTAGTCTTATTAGGTTGATTGACTTTATGTTAAGAAAAACATTCATATATGCTAATGCTTTGTTGTGTGTCGCTCTGTTGTGTGTCGTGTCATTTAGTGTAAGTGCTACAAAGGCAGAGCCGCTAATATTAAATTCTTCTACCGTTGATCGAGACTTTAGCGATCTTGTCACATATTACCAAGCAGACGACGTAGAATTTCCTGCCGGTTTAGATGACATACCTGGGTGGCTTGAAGATAAAAAAGTATTACCTCCTACAGCAATCAGCGCCAGTGGAGATAAATTCTGGTTTGTGATAAAAATTTATAACCAGTCTGAATACAGTGACTTTGTTTTGTACCCCTATAATACGTTAATTGAGGAAATGCGCTTCTCCATTTATTCTCAAAACGGAGTACAGCAGGTATTCTCAGGAGAAAACTATCCAACTGAATACGATTTTCATTACGGTAATAACATCACGCTAAATAGAGGTGAACCACACTATATTATTGGTTTTATTGAAAGTAGCTATTTTTACTTATCACTTAATATACGTGTCACACCGGTTGAAGCGTTTAAAGATCAAGTGACACTTGAAAATTTAATTGTTGTACTGTGTTTGGGGATCGGACTCTCGTTGTGCATCTATAATTTTTTGATATACATGGCTTTTAAAGATCTCAGTCATCTTTACTATTCATTATTTACAGGATCATGGGTTTTCTATTGGACTCATTTTCAATTGATTTTTCCTCGAATATCAGGCGACTCGTATCCACACCTACATTGGTTAGGTGTTGCTCTGATGATAGTTTTTGGTATTTATTTTTATTCACATTTTTTGAAGTTGAAAGAATTTCATCCAAAACTAAATAAACTTTCCATTTACTTTGCTCGCTTTGTTATTTGTTGCATACCTGTTGTTATGGCAGATCCCGGTACAGGCTTTTGGTTAATGACAATAGTAAGTAGTATTTATGTGTTTTTAGCTTTTTATGCGGGTATCTATTCTTGGCGACTTGGTTTTAGGCCGGCAAGATATTTTGTATTGGCATATATAACGCTATCCGTGCCGAATATGCTTAATAATTTGATTACGTTTGATCTATTACCTCCTATAAGTATTACGGGATATCTTTTGGGGCTAATTGGTTTTGCCTTGGAATCTATATTACTTGCTTTTGCGATGGCCAATAAATTTAGTTTGATTAATGAAGAAAATATAGAATTAAATAAAAGCTTAGAGGTTAAGGTTGATCGAAGAACTTCACAGCTTGCCGTCTCTAACTTAAAGTTAAAAGCAGCCAGTGAAGCTAAGTCTGACTTTTTAGCAAAAATGAGTCATGAAATACGTACACCTATGAATGCGGTGATTGGTTTAAGCCGCTTAACACTTAAAACAGAATTGGATAATGAACAAGAAGATAATATTAAAAGTATTTTGGAGTCAGGTGAAGATCTCTTAATATTAATTAATGAAATTCTCGATTTTTCGAAGATAGAAGCGGGTAAGCTAACCCTTGAAAAAAGTTCATTCTCATTAGAGAAGTTATTAAGTAAAGCAATCAATCTTAGTGCTTTAAAGGCCCATGATAAAGGCCTTGAGTTAATTCTGCATGTAGATAAAAACATACCTCCCAAGCTTGTAGGAGATTCTTATAGGCTCCAGCAAATCCTTGTTAATTTAATTAGTAATGCCGTTAAATTTACTGAAATAGGCACCATCTGTATCAAATTACAGATTAAAGAAGACAGGAAACAACAGTTACTGTTGCAATTTTCTGTTATTGATACCGGTATTGGCATGACTGAGCAGCAGCAATCTAGATTATTTCAGTCTTTTTCTCAAGCCGATGATTCTGTGACACGAAAATATGGGGGAACAGGTCTTGGCTTAGCGATATCAAAACAGCTGAGTGAATTAATGGATGGAGAAATCTGGTTGGAAAGTGAAGTGGGTAAAGGTACAGCGTTTCACTTTACAGTAATAGTAGAAAAAGTCGATTTCAATTGGAAAATATTGGTTGATAAAAATAAGTTATCAGGCCTGAAAGTACTTATAGTAGACGATACACCCCTGGCTAGAACTGTATTACAGTCTCTTCTAAATGACCTCGGTATTCATGCTGATGAAGCTGGATCAGGTAGAGAGGCACTTGAGTTTATTAAGCGCTCTGAAAACGATGATATTTACTATGATGTTATTTTTATGGACTGGCGAATGCCCAATATGGATGGTATTGAAACTGCGCGTCATATTAGTAAGTTGAGTATCAAAAAATCACCACATATTTTAATGGTTTCAGCTTATGACAAATACGTGGCTCAACCACTCATCTGTGACACACCTATTCAAGGATTCATTGAAAAACCGGTTAATCAATCAATATTAATAGATGCTATTATTAAAGTTCTCTCACCTCATATGGAAGTAAATCCGCGCGCGGTTAAAACCGAAGTTACTGCGCCGAATTTAGCTTCGTTTCATATTTTATTAGTGGAGGATAATCTTCTTAATCGTAAAGTAATGTTAGGGTTTTTGAAGGATACGAATGTTCAAGTGGATATTGCAGTAAACGGTTTGATTGCATTGGAAAAGTTACAACAATCGACTTACGACTTAGTTCTGATGGATGTTCAGATGCCGGAAATGGACGGTTTAACGGCCGCTAGAGAAATCCGCCAGACATTGAAATTGGTTAACTTACCTATAGTCGCGATGACAGCCCATGCGATGCAAAGTGATGTAGAAAAAAGCAGAGAGGTTGGCATGAATACACATCTAATTAAGCCGATTGATCTTGATATTTTGTATAAAACATTGGTCAGTTTTTTGAATGTGAAGATTGAAACACATGTAAGCACATCTGTAGAGGCAGAACTCAATATTGATAATACAGCTGTTTTACTCGCTGATATCCCTAAAAATATTCAAGATCAATTATCCTTAATTCAGCAGGTAAAAGGCATTAAATTTGATTTAGCCTTAGGTAATTTAAAAGGCAATGTTGAGCTTTACTTAGGTTTAGTAAATGATTTTGTGAATGTTCAAGAAGGAAAAGAAGTTCTTGAACATTTGTATCAAAAGGGATATTGGGAGACTCTCCATCGTATTATACACTCGCTAAAGTCGAATGCTGCCTACATAGGAGCTGTTGAATTATCGACATTATGTGATGAGCTGGAATACAACTTACTCGAAGGATCGCCAAACAGGGCTTTATTCGATATAACATTAAAGGAATTGGATACACTACTTACAGAACTTTCTTGTATAGTTAATGCTACTCAAACTGAGCTGACAGTTTCATTTTCAATTAAAAATCTCATCAACGATTTGGATAAAATAAGACCGTTGCTGAAAGCTTCTGATTTTTCAGTGGAAAAATATTTACCCGGAATACAAGCAATGTGTAAGGATAGTGAGTATTCATTTGTTATTAACAAAATAATTGAACTTGTGGATAGTATTGAATATGAAGAAGCATCGGAATATGCCGATAAACTGTATGCTCAAATTAGCCATTAGCCATTAGCCATGTAGAATTTATCTTTGTCTAATATCTGAGTATCGCTGGAGAAAATATTATGAAAAATTCAATTCCTGAGCGACAAACTATCGTAGTCATTGATGATGAAAAAGCTAATCTTAAAATCTTAAGTGAACTTTTTAAGTCAAAGGTTAATATTATTTTGGCAAAAAATGGTACGCAGGGCATTGAAAAAATAATAAAATTTAAGCCTGATCTTATTTTATTGGATATTATCATGCCGGGTATGAGTGGGTTTGAAGTTATCAAGCAACTGAAAAAGAATAAGGAAACTTCTGCTATCCCTGTCATTTTTATTACAGGTCTGACAGATGTAGTCGATGAAAGTCAAGGCTTGGCATTAGGTGCCTGCGATTATATTCAAAAACCTTTTCATATTGATATCGTACTTGCGCGTGTTAATTTACATTTGAAATTGGCAGCGCAGCGCATACAACTTGAGCAGTTAGCAAATGTAGATTCGTTAACCTGTGTCGCTAATCGTCGAAAGTTCTACGAAATATTTGCTCTTGAGTGGCGAATGTCCGTCAGAAAAAATACATCTTTATCTCTGATTATGATTGATATAGATTATTTCAAACAATATAACGACCAATACGGGCATTTGGCAGGAGATCAAGCTTTAAAAAAGGTGGCACAAGTCATTTTTAAGCAATTAAAAAGACCTTTTGATTTTGTTGCTCGCTATGGAGGCGAGGAATTTGTGGTATTGCTGCCAAACACGCCAGCTCAAGATGCCTTTAGTATAATGGAATCTTGTTGCCAAGCTGTGGAAAACCTGAAAATAGAGCACAAAAAAAATACCAGTAATAAATACCTGACAATCAGTATTGGTGGGGTCAATTGCTTTCCAACGCAGCAAATGTGTTCTGAAGCGACGTTTAAGTTGGCTGACGATATGCTGTATCAAGCAAAAGAAGAGGGACGCAATTGTGTTATATGGCGCAATTAGCCTTCAGGAAAAAATCGTTGGTTTCTGCTTTTTTGTCACTATTTTTTTCAAAATTTTGTATTCATTAACTGGACGCTATATGTAAAAGGAATTACCTAATAGATGGGTCGATGAACTATCTGTTTTTGATAGGGTGTTATAGAGAAAAGTACTTTTGCTATCTGGTGAAGCTAACCTATAACAGAGCCGAACACTTAGTTTGTGACCAAGCTAGAAATGAAATGATTGTTAACAGCATCAAAAAATCCGTAAACCATGGCAGCTTAATCATTGTGATTACCGAAAGAAATGAGCATATTGAATTACTTGCTAAATTGATCGCTGATAGGGGGTTAACGATGCAAGCATTAATGATGGCCTACGAAAGTTGAGGGCAATGCAAAGGTGGGGTATTTCATTTAGAGAGTAATAATGTAAATACCATATTTTATATATTAACTTGGCTTTTGGAGGGATTGAGTCATGCTAAATATCTGGAATAGCTTTATTTCCTAGTGCATACTTTATGTCTACCCACATTTATTTCCGACGAGAAACATCATGACGCAAAACAGCAAAAATACCAGCGACCAAATCAATCGTCGTAGTAAAAATATTACAGAAGGGCCTTCACGCGCACCGAACCGATCGATGTATTATGCTATGGGTTATAAGGCAGAAGACTTCATTAAACCTATGGTCGGTGTCGCCAATGGGCACAGCACTATTACTCCATGTAACAGTGGCCTGCAAAAGTTGGCTGATGCCGCAATAGCGGGGATCAAAGAAGCGGGGGGGAATGCTCAAGTTTTTGGTACCCCGACTATTTCTGATGGTATGGCCATGGGTACCGAGGGCATGAAGTATTCATTAATCAGCCGCGAAGTGATCTCTGACTGTATTGAAACCTGCGTACAGGGTCAGTGGATGGATGGCGTATTAGTCATTGGAGGTTGTGATAAGAATATGCCTGGCGGCCTAATGGGTATGCTGCGTGCCAACGTGCCTTCTATTTATGTTTATGGCGGTACCGTACTGCCCGGAAAGTATCAGGGGAAAGCACTTAATATTGTCAGTGTTTTCGAAGCCGTGGGCGAACATGCTGCTGGACAAATGAGCGATGAAGACTTGTTGCAAATCGAACGCCGAGCTGTTCCAAGCACCGGTAGTTGCGGTGGTATGTACACAGCGAATACTATGTCGAGCTCATTTGAAGCACTGGGTATTTCTCTGCCCTACTCATCAACCATGGCTAACCCGCATGATGAGAAAGTAGATTCCGCGACAGAGTCTGCCAAGGTACTGATTGAAGCGATCCGCCAGAATATCAAACCGCGTGATATTGTGACCCGTAAATCAATTGAAAACGCTGTGGCGGTCATCATGGCCACTGGTGGCTCGACTAATGCCGTGCTTCACTTCTTAGCCATCGCCCATGCGGCTGAAGTGGAATGGACTATTGACGATTTTGAACGAGTCCGCCAAAAGACCCCCGTACTGTGCAACCTCAAACCGAGCGGAGAATACTTGGCTGTCGATTTGCATCAAGCTGGTGGCATCCCACAAGTCATGAAAATATTATTGACGGCCGGTCTACTGCATGGCGACTGTTTGACTATAACAGGACAGACCATTGCAGAAGTACTGACATACGTGCCTGAGGTGCCACGAGCAGATCAGGATGTGATTCGTCCTATCAGCAACCCTATGTATCAGCAGGGTCACTTGGCCATTCTTAAGGGTAATTTGTCACCGGAAGGTTGTGTGGCTAAGATCACCGGTTTAAAAAACCCCGTAATGACCGGCCCAGCTCGTGTCTTTAACGACGAACAAACTGCTCTCGCGGCCATATTGGCGGGTAAAATTAAAGCGGGTGATGTCATGGTACTGCGCTATTTAGGTCCTAAAGGTGGCCCAGGTATGCCAGAAATGCTAGCACCGACAGGCGCTCTTGTTGGCGCAGGTTTGGGAGAAAGCGTTGGCTTAATTACTGATGGCCGTTTTTCTGGTGGTACTTGGGGGATGGTCGTCGGACATGTCGCGCCTGAAGCCGCTGCAGGTGGTAACATCGCCTTCATTGAAGAAGACGACTCCATCACCATTGATGCTAAACAGTTACTACTGCAACTGAATATCAGCGATGATGAGCTTGCTGAGCGTAAAAAAGGCTGGCAAGCGCCAACGCCACGTTATAACCGTGGAGTGCAAGCCAAGTTTGCTTTTAACGCCTCCAGTGCCAGTAAAGGTGCAGTACTCGACGACTTCTAAGCATAATCTTTGTTAGTGCATAAAAAGCTCAGCACAGTATTTTCTGTTTGGGTTTTTTATATTACTTTTAAAAAATTTACATGGTTTTAAAGTGTCGTTATGGCTGAAAATATCAGCCACCGATATACGACATCTCCACTTTTTTTCTGCCTGTCGTTTCTTCTGTTCGAAGTTGTGAATAGCGATCCTCACGCTGATTCCAAATTAACCCTATGGCACGGGTAATTTGCATATCGCTTTTACCTGAACGCATAAGTGCTCGTAGATCATGACCAGACTGCGCGAATAGGCAAGTGTACAATTTGCCATCAGTTGAAAGTCGGGTGCGTGTGCAGGTAGAACAGAAGGCTTGCGTTACACTGGATATAACCCCAATTTCGCCGCTACCATCGGCATAATTCCAACGTTTGGCAACTTCACCGCTGTAGTTGGACTGTGCTTGGACAAGCGGCATATCAGCATTGACCATGCGTACAATCTCAGCCGAAGAAATAACATCCTTCATGCGCCAACCATTAGAAGAACCCACATCCATGAATTCGATAAAGCGGACAATATGTCCGCTGCCTTTGAAATGCCGCGCCATAGCAACGACATCTTGATCATTAACACCCTTCTTAACCACCATGTTAATTTTAATGGCGCTAAAACCAGCGCCATGTGCCGCATCGATCCCCTTTAATACATCGGCTACAGGGAAGTTAACGTCGTTCATAGCCCGGAATGTCACCTCATCAAGAGAGTCGAGCGAAACGGTAATCCGATTAAGGCCTGCGGCTTTAAGCGCTTTTACTTTCTTGGGTAATAACGTGGCATTGGTAGTAAGCGCGATATCAAGTGGCTTGTCGTCTGGTGTTTTTAAGGCGGCCAGCATTTTAACCAACACCTCGAGGTTTTTACGTAGTAGGGGTTCGCCACCTGTAAGACGAATTTTTGTAACACCGTGTGCAACAAACAGTCGCGCCATGCGCGTGATCTCATCGAAACTCAATAGTTCGGATTGTGGCAGGTATTGGTAGCCTTTTCCAAAGACTTCCTTGGGCATACAATAAGTGCAGCGGAAGTTACATCGGTCGGTTACTGAAATGCGTAGATCGCCCAAGAGCCTTCCGCGTGTATCTGACATCTGACCATTGGGGGCAGGCGCGTACGCGGGAATTAGCGGTACTTGGCCAGCGTAAAGCAGGTCAATAGTAGGGATTATGTTTATGCTCATGGGGCACTCGATATAGATAAATTGATCATTAAGCGATAAGTCATGACGAGCAGCTATAATGGGATAACCCACCGGTTTCGAAGAATTCAAGTGGCTTAAGCCGATAGTATTTTTCTTCCATATCAATTGATTGCTCGGCATATGGCTGCGTCATGACTTCCTGCAATTCTCGCACTAGAGAGTAATTCCCTATGCTCGCTTGCTGATACGCAGGCACAACGAACCACTCTCTCAAATTATATTTTGGATTCACGAGTTTCATCTGCCTAGAGAGCTCAACTGGAGAACGGGCACTATTTACTTCGGTAGTGCTAGGGTCGGTCGAATTGGCGTTAAGAGATTTCCATGTTGTGAGCCACGCTGACCAACGATTGTCCATCCCTTCGGGATCTGCATTATACGTCGCGTTTTTGTAGAAGCTTTTTTTGAGTGGGCCAATATCGCTAGGCACCGTTGATAGTTCTCGGAAGAAAATGGTGTAATCAACTGCAGTTTGCGCCATCAGTGTTTCGAGTTCGCGCAATAATTCCGCATTAAATGTATGCAGCCCAAGTTTTTCAGCCCACATTTTTTCCATTTTTTCTTGCATTACGGTTGTAAAACCCGTTCGAATCTCGTCGAGATTTTTTATAGCATCCTGATGTGATGCCACTAGTGGCTGCAACGCTTTACAAAACATGTTGAAATTTCGTTCTGCTGCCACAGGCTGATTCATAAACGAAAAGTGATGACCGCCTCCTGTCCATGGTTGATATTGCGGGTTGAATACATCGCAAAACCCGAAGGGGCCATAATCGAGTGTAAAGCCTCCAGCCGCGCAGTTGTCACTGTTGAAGTTGCCTTGACAATAACCGACACGGATCCAGTTGGCTACCAGTGAAGTCAAACGGTTGCGGAACGCGCGCGCGAGCAGCACCACTTTTTCAGCCATGGAAAGTATATTGTCAATGATGTCGCTGTACTCACGATCGATCAAGTGCAGTACAATCACCTCAAGCTCTGCCATTGCTTGAGGGTGTTCCTGCTTGTGAACACGGCGACTGAACAGTTCTAGCTGACCCACCCGAATAAATGATGGTGCGACGCGCGTAGAAATGGCGACCGCCTCAGATATAAGCCTATCGGGATCCTGTGAACGTGAGCCTTCAGCGTACCACGGTCGATTAACCTGCTCTGTTTTCGACACGTATAAGCTAAGCGACCGCGACGAGGCTACTCCAAGCGCGTGCATGTGCTCTTGTGCTAAAAACTCGCGCACACTTGAGCGCAGCACGGCGCGACCATCAGCGCCACGGCAGTAAGGTGTACGTCCTCCGCCTTTTAGTTGCATTTCCCAGCGTTGACCGTTAATGACAGCCTCAAGCACAGACATTGCGCGACCGTCTCCGTAGCCGTTACCCGTTTGGAAAGGGCACTGTTGATAGTATTCGCTACCGTAAATAGACAATGCATAGCCTGTAGCCCAACCAACCTTGCGCAGCGGCGCTGGAACCTCTGTTAGGTCGCCAGAGAACAGTCGAACGAAGTCAGCCGACTGCGCCATGCTGTCGGAAAAACCCAGTTCACGGAAAAAGGTTTTACTATGAGTAACGTACTCAGGGTCTTGGATAGGTGTGGGCTTGACGGGAACATAGTGCCCGGTAAATACTTGTCGTGGACTATGGTCTACGCCATTTTCTCTCGCATCAGGATCACAGTTGAGCGTATCCATGAGCGAGTAGTCTGCCAGCTTGGCGAGATCGCCTAGCGTAACTATGGTCGGAGTAGTTTGCAGGGGCAGTTGATTGGTCATAGGGCCTCCTCATGACATGGGTATAATGGCTGTTTTCCCGCTGAGGGGTTGGTCGTATCGACAACCTCCTCGATTTCCGGAGCGATCTTTTTAAGCATGACTTCGAATTCCTGCCTTAGTCTTACTTGAGAAGATGCACATCCCTGGTAACCATCGCTCATACTGATGTAAAGTGTTCCTTGACAGATTTTTCCTATCAATATCTTGCTGGCGTGATTAGCAATGGAACGGTTTATTTCCTTGTCCAGTAGTACCTGAATAACGGTCATCAGCTCTGTATCTGATCTTCTTTGTGTGCCGTTTAGTATACTAGCTTGTGTGCGAGTATGAATATACATCCCCAAGATAGCTGGCACGCCAGTCAACAACTGAGTGCAGATGGTTGTGCCGATGGAAGCTTTTAGTTCTGACCAATAGGCGTTTGGGTTCTTGCAGATCGTCACCACGCTTTGTGCAATAAGCACGTTGTTCACACCGGGCAGTGTAAACAATCGCTTGGCTAGCGGTAATTTAGCTGCTCGCTCTGCGCTACTAAAAAAGAAAACGCCACCGGTATGTACTGAGTGGTTAACAAAAAATTTACACATATCTGGATCGGTGAGTGATTTCTCCGCGCGAATAATGATTGGCTGCTCCGCAATTATCACATTAGACATTTTCAATATTCTCTTTTGTAGTGTACGCACCTAATGTACGTAAATTTTTAAACGTATATATCCCACTGTTATGGTCATCGCTCCAATCGAACTGGATCGCATAGTTGCCTACGCTCGTTATTTTTCGTGGGCTCACATCAAATTGAATATTTTTTGGATTAAGCAGTTTACGTCCACTTATCTCCTCGACACAGAGGGCACACTCACAGGCTAAACGCAGATCTCGCACGTCAAAATTATCACGATGACCGTCCTCCCATAGAATTGATAAAGTACGCAGATCGTGACGGAGAAAACCAATGGGATTCGTTTGCGATCCTACCGGTTTTGCTGCATTTTCAATCCAACCAGGCGTCCCCTCGTTACTGTCCCAATGCCATACAAAGGGATTCGGTATTGTGATCTCCGTTTCAACCTGATCAACAAGCGTAGTGGCGATAGCAGAATACATCTTGCCGCTAACAGACATTGGCTGGTCAGCCACGATTGGGCGACCTTCATTAGCGCAGGTGATAACATCAATAGGTAAGGCACCCAGAAATGGCACGCCAAGCTCTTGGCTCATTTGCTCACCACCACCGTAACGGAAGATACCCGTATTTTCGACGCAGTGAGGAGAGGTGAAGGTGTGCATGTTCTCTACAATACCAAGGATATTGACCTTAACCTTCTCGAACATCTGCAAGCCTAAGCGTGCGATCTTGAGGCTCAACGCCTGTGGTGTTGTCACTATAACCACCCCGGACAACGGAATACTCTGTGCTAGCGTCAATTGAGTGTCGCCTGTGCCCGGTGGGAGGTCAAGGATCAAATAATCCAGTTGTCCCCATTGCACACCACTGATGAACATCTTTAGATATTTTCCTACCATCGGCCCGCGTAAAACGGTCGGGTTGTCATCTCCAGTAAACATGGCCATTGGCAGCACTTTCAGACCGTACGCTTGTGCAGGGATCATTTTACCGTCCGGTGTCATCAGCTGCTGTTTATTCGTTTTTATACCCAGCATATCTGGAATAGTGGGTCCAAGGATATGTGCATCTACGAGTCCTACACGCGCCCCTAGTTGTTTTAGCGCGAGCGCCAGATTAACGCTTACTGTAGATTTTCCAACGCCACCCTTACCGCTACCGACAGCAATGATGTGACGTATCCCAGGCAGTTTTTTGGAAGTCAGGGATGACCCACTCGATATTTGGTGTTGATTATGGTCAGGAGTGTCCATGACTGAATTCCTGCTATTTTCAACTAATGGTGGGGTATATAATGGGGAGCTCTTCCGCCAGAAAAATAACCAATTCCAATTTCTGTACCTATTAGGTATTGTCAAAATCTCTCCCATCATGCGTATGTTCAGCCGTATAAAAATTAATTTTGGTTGTCATAACGATTCCTCTTAGTAATGATTTACCTGAGTAGCTTCTTCAGTGTTCCAAATTCTGTGGTTTGTCTAAAATATCCCCTTTCCTACCGATAATGGTGTGCAAATCATGTGTGAGTTACATTTGATTATCTGCAGTGGTCAATGGGCAGGTCATCTATTGCGAAAATTAAGTTAATCGAGCACACTGGTTAGTAATCGATATAAAACACATTGGTGACATACTCGATATCAAGCCGCGCGGCTATGAGCGGATTATCCTTTGCCTGTGCGGCTTCCTTTAGCGTCATAGGAATAATATTAAGTGCATACACGTGATCTGACTTCCAGTTAGATACTGTGTTATAAATAAGCCAATGCCGAGCGATACGATGTAATCCATTAAATTTGGCGTCGTGCACTCTTACTCGATAATGATCAGAATCTAGATGATAAGTATGCCACTCACTCTCGTCCTCAATCTCGATAATAGCTTCGGGAAAGGCCTGAGTTAAACATTCTAACAAGCTATCGCGCGTAGGTTTCATTGTATTTTTTCCTGCATGTTTTCCTGATTTTTTATGCCCTATGTAATAGATAGTGGTGGTCTGCGAATTAGGTTTAGTACATCACTCAAATAATATTTTCGATCGTTTTATCGGTTAGTTCGATGTTCAACTTCAACTTCCATTGTGACGCATGAGAATATGCAATGGACCACTACTCTTTTTACAGACATAAAAAACATCTGTTACTGGTTGATTTTTATTCATTTTTATATGACCAAATTTAGATGATTTGATAAATACAACCTATAATATTTAGACCCTTGCTACTTATTTTTTAATGGAATAAAGCTGTTATTTTTCAACAAAAGCTCTTTCAACAACGTAGTCGCCTTGTATTCCTTTTTTAGGACTTTCTTTGAAGCCTCTTTCATCTAGAATGGCACAGGTATCTTTTAACATTGAAGGACTACCGCACAACATCACACGATCAAACTCTGGGTCAAGTTTAGCTATACCAAGGTCAAGAGATAACTTTCCTGTTCGCAACAAATCCGTTATTCGTCCTTGATTTTTATAAGGCTCTCGTGTGACACATGGATAATAAATGAGCTGCTCAGTAATCATTTCACCCAGATATTCGTGATTAGGCAGATCTTCAGTGAGTATGTTTTTATATGCCAATTCATTGGCATATCTTACGCCATGGAACAATATAACCTTTTCAAAACGTTCATAAGTTTCGGGATCTTTGATAATACTTAAAAAGGGAGCTAGCCCTGTGCCAGTGCCGATTAACAATAAATTTCGACCATCGCGTAAATCATCAATAACCACAGTTCCGGTTGGTTTACTGCCGATAATAACTTCATCACCAATCGTTAAATGTTGTAATTTAGAGGTGAAAGCACCGCCTTCAACTTTAATGCTGAAAAATTCCAAATAATCTTCATGGTTTGCACTAGCGATGCTATAAGCACGTAAGATCGGCCTAGCATCATCTTGCGCTAAGCCAATAATGATATATTCCCCATTCCTAAAGCGGAGTCCTTGGCTGCGTGTGGTCTTAAAAGAAAACAGGCTATCATTCCAGTGAACAACATCGATGACTTTTTCGGGATTAAATTTCTTATTCATGTTTTATCCTAGACAGTTTTATTATTTTATTTCTTTACCCGAGGCTTGAAGATCTGCATGGTAACTTGAACGTACCAAAGGACCACAGGCAGCATGAGTAAAACCAAGCCTTTTAGCGATAATACCCAGCTCATCAAACTCTTCTGGAGGTACATAGCGTTTAACCGCAAGATGATGCTTACTCGGTTGCATGTATTGCCCTAACGTTAGCATCTCTACATTATGTTTACGCAAGTCGTTTAATACGGCGGAAATTTCATCATTTGTCTCGCCAAGCCCCATCATCAATCCTGATTTTGTCGCGACCTGTGGATGCATGGCTTTAAAACGACTTAACAATTCCAATGAATTTTTATAACTTGCCCCCGGACGAACTTCACGATACATATGTGGTGCAGTCTCTAAGTTATGGTTAAACACATCGGGCGGTGCCTGACTTAAAATGTTGAGTGCTCGTTCTACTCGACCTTTAAAGTCAGGCACCAAAATTTCAATTTTTATATGAGGTACTTCTTTACGTATGGCTTTAATACAGTCAACAAAATGCTGAGCACCGCCATCGCGAAGATCATCCCTGTCGACCGAAGTGATTACCACATACTTTAATTTCATGTCACGTATTGTTGCGGCTAACTTTTCTGGCTCTTCTGCACTCACTGGTAAGGGTCTACCATGCGCGACATCGCAAAATGGACAGCGGCGAGTACAAATAGCACCCAAGATCATAAAAGTTGCTGTGCCGTGGTTAAAACATTCATGTAAATTAGGACATGACGCTTCTTCACACACTGAGTTTAAATTATGCTTACGCATCGCTTGTTTAATTTCTGTTACCTTAGCGGTGTTACTCGGTATCTTTATTTTTAACCAACTAGGTTTTTTTAAGGTAGTTGCTTTTTTACTCGCAATAATTTTTACTGGAATAAAAGCCAACTTATCCGCATCACGAAGTTTTTCGCCAGCGACCAATAGTGATTGTTTAATGTTACTCATGATAGTGATTGACCTTGAGGCCAAAAAGTGACCTCCTACGTTTATAATATACGCTATTGATTATGTTGTTGGCAGCTGTGTTTCTAAGTTATCAATTGCGTGGAAAGGCGTATTATTCTCAGACATTAAAGGTGCAATGGCTGAGAGTACCAACTTATGTTTAGCTAACATGCTTTTTCCCTCAAATTCTGCTGTGACGACACAAAGGCTGAAACTGCATCTTCAAGTGGAACGGGTATAGTGCTCGCTTTAGTCTGCTTTGTAGCAGCACTTTTCACGGCTGCTGAAATAATGACTTTTAACTCGCCATTCTGATTGAGTTTGCTGATAATATCGCCGTCGCCAATCAACTGACCATTAGCCCAAACTTGAGGGAAAATAGGCCAATCTCCGTAGACGGGTAATGCCGCTCGAATTTCTTGATTAGCTAATATATCCACAGAAACAAAATTTTTATTGCAAGCAATTAAGGCTTTTACAGCGATAGCAGAAAACCCGCATAGGGGTTGTTCTGACGTACCCTTCATAAAAATGACAACGGCATGATTATCGATATGTTCTTCAATTTCTTTCATGATATCGATGTCTCACTCCTCGTAACCTTTATTATTAACTTATTGATATATTTGTTAATTGAGTTTTAATTGAAATGTGCTTCAACTATATTGCTTGGCGATGTGTAATATTTTTTTTACCATTGCACGTAAACCATTACCACGCATCGAACTTAAATGACTGAATAAATCAATGTCAGTAAAGAAGGCGTCGATATTAAAATCGGTTACTGCTTGAGGGGTGCTTTTATTAAAGGCACTGAGGACAATTGCCGCTAATCCTTTAACAATTTGAGCTTCGCTATCGACAGCCATCAACAACATATTATTTATTTCATCATATTCGCATATTAGCCATACCTGACTTTGACAACCAACGATAAGATTTTCGTCTGTTCGATAGGATACGGGTACGGTAGGAAGCTCTTTGCCAAGGTCGATGATATAACGGTAACGATCTTCCCAATCATCAAAGAAACTTAGCGTGTCTTTGATATCTCCCGACTTGATTTTACTACCAAAAGGACTTTCTGATAAGCGAGCAATAGATAATTTAGTCATCAGAATAACCCTAGCTCTAATTGAGCCTCTTCCGTCATCATTTCACGACTCCATGGTGGGTCAAGCACTAGAATCACGTTTACTGTATCGACATTAGGCACTAGCCCAACTTTGTATTTTACATCCTCGACCAATACGGGTCCCATACCACAAGCTGGCGCGGTTAATGTCATGGTAATGACGACGGTATGACCATCTATTTTACAGTCATAGATCAAACCTAAATCAACAATATTGACTGGCATTTCTGGATCGTAAACAGCAGATATTGCCTTCCAGACATTGCTTTCCAGCACGGTGTTATTATCAGAGTTATTCCCTGATTGATCATCCGAGTCATCGCCTGATTTCTCTTCTGACAACTCAAAGACCAAGACAATAGGTTCAAAGCCGAGCGCATCACCATCAGTACCGTCAACGCGTGCCATATTACCGTTAATCAGCACGGTATATGCTCCACCTAATGATTGAGTTAGGGTGACAAAGGTATCTTTTTTAATGGTGATAGGCGTTCCGTCGGGCACTAATCGTGCGGGACATTCTCTGTTCACTAAAATTATTTTTCTTTCCATAATATGCTTCTGTATGCCCCATTATTTATTAACGACTTATCAGTATTCTTCAATTTTTTTGAGTGAATAATTAGACTGAAAAGCTTTCACCACAACCACATTCTGCTGAGCTGTTCGGATTAATAAACTTAATCACTTTGTTCAATCCCTCAGTAACACAATCAATTTCAGTACCATTAACAAAGGGTAAGGCTTCTTGAGTGATGTAGAGTTTTAGTTCATCGTCATTAATGGTGACTAAATGTTCTTCCGTGCTGGGTTTGTCAATAAAATCCAACACATATTTAAAACCATTGCAGCCACTTTTCGTTACTGAAAAACACAATCCAACTGCCTGCTTTTTTTTTATTTTTTGAGACAAAAAAACACGAGCACTATCACTTAAAGACACACGTGGCTTATTTGGTTCAAACGTCATTACAGTCATAATATTACCCTTGTTAATGTCAATCTTTCGTTAAAGGAATGTTCTCAATTTAGTCAATGCAGCAAATAACTTTGCCACTTCTTCTTCGGTGTTATACATAGAAAATGATGCGCGTACCGTACCCGAAATGCCCAGTTCATTCATTAACGGCATCGTACAGTGATGACCTGTTCGAACAGCAATACCTTGTTGATTGAGTAAAGTACCTACATCACTTGGATGCGTATCTCCTATGAGAAAAGAAAAAATAGCCGTTTTATTTTCTGCCGTGCCATAAATACGAATATCATCCATACTATTGGCTAACGCTGAGCAATAATTAGTCAACCGCTGTTCGTGTGCTATAGCGCCAACTCGGTCAATGCTGTTTACGTAATCGATAGCTGCTGCGAGTCCTATTGCACCCGCAATATTCGGTGTGCCAGCTTCAAATTTATAGGGTAATTCATTCCAAGTTGACTGTTGAAATGTGACCGTTTTTATCATCTCTCCGCCGGTTTGAAACGGGGGTAATTGCTCTAAATGAGCTTCTTTACCATACAAAACACCAATACCCGTAGGGCCAAATAACTTATGCCCTGAGAAGACGTAAAAATCACAATTCAGGTCCTGGACATCAACAAAACCATGACCAATGGCTTGAGCGCCATCTATCACTGTTATGGCATTAACTTGCTGTGCAGATTGCACGATTTCTTTAACCTGATTTATCGTACCAAGCGTGTTGGAGACATGTGTCATCGCAACAACCGCAGTATTTTTATTGAGTAACGTCTTATAAATTGAAAAATTCAGCTCGCCTTTCTCATTTATCGGCGCCACCACAAGTTTGGCACCGCTTTGCTGTGCTGCCACTTGCCAAGGCACAATGTTGGCATGGTGCTCCATTGCTGAAATAATAATTTCATCACCCGGCTTTAAAAAGCTTTGCGCTAATCCACTGGCAATTGTATTGATCGCTTCAGTTGTACCCCTTGTCCACACTATTTCATGAGCATGCTTTGCATGAATAAAGCCTTGCACGCTACTGCGTGCATTTTCAAACAGCTCAGTGGCATTATCACTTAGCGTGTGGGCACCTCGATGCACATTGGCGTTATTCGTATTATAAAATTGATTAATAGCATCGATGACAATCTGTGGCTTTTGAGTGGTTGCCGCGTTATCCAAATAGATTAAAGGTTTACCTTTAACTTTTTGATCTAATATGGGGAAATCTTGCCGAACTTTTGCAATATTAAACGTATTGTCTTGCTCAACGGCATCTATAGAAGACATCGTTATCTTTCTCCTTCGTGGTGTAATGAGGAAAGTAAGCTAGATGAACGCTGTGTAACAAACTCTCGCACACTATTGTGTGGTAGTTGTTCGACTATTTCGGCAATAAAAGCCAGGCTCAATAGACGTTTAGCTTCGACCCTTGGAATACCCCTAGATTGTAAATAAAATAATGCTTCACTATTGATTTGACCCACTGTGGCACCGTGTGAACATCTCACATCATCAGCATAAATCTCTAGTTCAGGTTTAGTATTGATGGTGGCAGTGCTTGAAAGTAATAAGTTTTTGTTACTGAGCTCGGCCAATGTTTTTTGAGCGTTTGGATGAATATGAATGCGGCCATTGAAGACAGCATTAGCTTGGTCATCCACTAAACCTCGAAATACTTCATTGCTGCTACAATTTGGCGCGATATGTTGCATACAAATATGGTTATCAATGGTTTGTTGATGGCGACCGTAAAAACTGCCTCGAATATCATTACTCGCATACTCTCCCTGCAAGGACACCGTAAGATCATTACGTTTCAATTTAGAGGCAAGGCTAATTTGATGTTGTTGATAAGTGCTATGATGCCCTTGTTTTACACGATGATTGCATATGCTCGTGACACTCTCATCAAGTTGCAGTCGGCTATGGGTGATATGCGCCTTGTCATTTACAAAACATTCAATCACAGTATTAACCATTGACGTGTGTTTGAGTGGTGCGTCTTCATGCTCGATTATTGTCGCTTTACTGCCGGTTTCAGCAATAATTAATAATCGCATCATGTTTGTTTTTGGCTGATCACCTTGTGTCAGATTTACGATGTAAAAGGGCTTGTCGACCTCACAATGCTCTGGGATATGGATAAGTAAACCATCTTCAAGTTGCGCACTGTTCAGGCTAGAAAAATAGTCGTGGTAGTAGTTATGACTGGTATCTAAATGATCAACAATGAGTTGCTGCTGAGCAGTATTAGCCTCAGAGAATAAAGTGCTGTAAGGGTTACTATCAAGGTGTGATAATCCATTCACAAACACACCGTTGACAAAAACTAAACGATACGCATTAAGGTCCTTTATTAAAGACTGCGAAAGTAATTCATCAATGTCGTCGTCACTTTTTGAATTGCGTACTTGCATACTTTGTACGTCAAGTTGCTCATCAGCTAACAATTCTTCAAGTTTAAGATATTTCCAATCTTCGGTTTTTTGGGTTGGTAATTGCAGCGCTTTTAAGCGTTCACTTGCCGCATCACGAATACCTTGTAACCACAGATTTTTTTGAGAGGTATGCTCGTTGCTAAAGTCAGTCGTTATTTGCTGTAGATTATTCATGGTTAAACCTTAAGTGGATTTGCTGATTGCTCAGTTCCACTTTCTAACCAACTGTAGCCTTTTTCTTCTAACTCTAACGCCAGCTCACTTCCACCAGATTTAATGATTTTTCCGTCGGCCAATACATGTACAAAATCAGGTTGCACGTAATCTAATAATCGTTGGTAATGAGTGATCAAGATAAAGGAACGATCGGGACTGCGTAACTGATTGATCCCATCAGCCACTACTTTAAGTGCATCGATATCTAAACCTGAATCGGTTTCATCAAGTAGGCATAACTTTGGCTCTAACATCAGCATCTGCATAATTTCATTGCGTTTTTTCTCACCACCTGAAAAACCTTCATTCACACCACGCTTTAAAAAGCCAGTATCTAAATCAACCAGTCGACATTTCTCACGCGCCAGCTTCATAAACTCTACCGCACTCAAAAGAGGCTTTTTTTGATATGTATGGAGACACTCAAGGGATGTTTTTAAAAACTCAAGGTTACTGACTCCCGGGATTTCAACCGGGTACTGAAAGGCAAGGAAAATACCTTCCCGTGCACGGTCTTCAGGCAAAAGTGTTAATAAGTCTTTGCCTTCAAACATGACGGTGCCATCGGTCGCATCATAGTTATCACGACCTGCTAGTACATTGGATAGCGTGCTTTTTCCGCTCCCATTAGGTCCCATAATGGCGTGAACTTCACCAGGTTTAACCTCAATATTTAACCCTTTGAGGATCTCTTTTCCATCAATCTTGGCTTTTAAATTTTTAACGTTTAGCATCTATTGACCTTATTATCTTTTAATCAAGTTTTATCAGTGTGGTAATACGACTGATGTCTGTTTCATGAATTTTTTGATCCTTCGACGCGCATTATCCAACGGCACCTTCTAAGCTGATCTCTAATAGTTTCCCCGCTTCAACAGCAAACTCCATTGGCAACTCTTTGAAAACTGATTTACAAAAACCATTAACAATCATGGATACCGCTTTTTCAGGATCGATACCGCGTTGTTGGCATAGGAATAACTGATCCTCACTGACTTTTGATGTTGTCGCTTCATGTTCGACAATCGCACTTGGATTTTTGCTAACAATATAGGGGAAGGTATGTGCAGCACATTTATCACCGATTAAGAGTGAATCACATTGGGTGAAATTACGTGCACCTTCTGCTTTTGGTGATATATTGACTAATCCTCGATAGGTATTAGATCCTTTGCCCGCTGAAATGCCTTTTGAAATAATAGTACTGCGAGTATTACGACCTAGATGGATCATCTTGGTCCCAGTATCCGCTTGTTGTGCGTTTCGGGTTAAGGCCACAGAATAAAACTCACCCACACTGTTATCGCCCATTAATATTACGCTCGGGTACTTCCATGTGATGGCGGAGCCTGTTTCTACTTGAGTCCATGATATTTTTGCGTTGGTATGGCAGATACCGCGTTTGGTGACAAAATTATAGATACCTCCTTTACCGTTTTCATCCCCGGGATACCAGTTTTGAACAGTAGAATATTTAATTTGCGCGCCTTCTAGTGCGACTAACTCAACCACTGCTCCGTGCAGCTGATTTTCGTCTCGTGATGGGGCTGTACAACCTTCAAGATAGCTCACATAGCTACCTTCATCAGCAATAATCAAGGTACGTTCAAACTGACCCGTGTTCATCTCATTAATCCGGAAGTAGGTCGACAACTCCATCGGACACCTAACCCCCTTAGGTATATAAACAAACGAACCGTCACTAAATACCGAACAGTTTAAAGCGGCATAATAATTATCTTTAACGGGCACCACAGAGCCCAGGTATTTTTTAATTAATTCAGGATGTTCGATGATTGCTTCTGACAGTGAACAGAAAATCACGCCAGACTCAGCAAGCTTTTCTTTAAAGGTGGTAATAATAGAAACACTATCAAATACTATATCAACGGCGACACCAGCCAGCATTTCTTGTTCATGCAATGGAATGCCTAATTTTTCGTAGGTGCGAAGCAGTTCAGGGTCAACTTCTGCCAAACTTTTAGGTGCATCATCCTGACTTTTGGGACTGGAATAGTAGGCAATAGCTTCAAAGTCAATTTCAGGGTAATTGACTTGCGCCCATTCTGGACGTTCCATCTCTAGCCACTGTTTGTAGGCCTTTAAACGCCATTCCAACATGTATTCTGGTTCATTTTTTTTGGCTGATATTTTTCGTATGACATTTTCATTTAACCCAGGATCAAATGTTTGCATTTCAACATCGGTGATAAAACCCGCGTCATAGCTGGAATTAATACGCTCATCAATAACATTGCTTTCGCTCATAATGATTAACTCTCTTTCTATAGGTTTGCAAAGTACGGTGTTACAGACCAAATCCTAAAAAACACTAATTTGGCATGGATCTATCTTTAACGGTTATTTAGACGCGTAGATGATCTCGATTGTATTTTGTGAAACGCTAACACCATAAAGAATACTGATTTAGTAATGTATGTCAGTTTATATTACACGTAAATTTAATACAATACTAAATTAGTATTTATTGTTGTTTGGGAGAGTGGGATGTTTACTTGGTGAGATAACGCTTAACCTTTGTTTTATATATTATAGAAAATGTTGCAACGTCCATTTTTTAGTTTTATTTCAGAAGTATCTTAGCGTTTATCTAATTTACTGAGTGGTTTAAGGAATAAAAAGGAATACTATTGAGGTATACTAGTAAATATAATTACTGACCAGATGAGGTGAGTAAATTTTCAAGAGAATACTTATGATAAGAATTAGCCGCATGGCCGATTATGCGCTGTTGGTGGTATTAAAAATGTGTGGTCGCGATGAGCTAATTACACTAGACAGATTGTGTCAGTTAACGACATTATCTCTACCTACCGTGCGTAAATTGATGCGGTCACTCATCCATAACAATTTAGTGGAATCAGTTAGGGGATCTCATGGGGGTTATAAACTCAGTAGTCAATCTGATCAAATATCGATTGCAGAAGTGATTGAAGCCATCGATGGGCCTATTGCATTAACAGAGTGTGTTAAGTCGGATGGCGGTGATTGTGAATTGGCAGATACGTGTGGATTACAAGGAAATTGGAATATCGTTAATCGTTTGATTTCCAATGCGTTGCACAACGTAACACTGGATGCAATGGGGCAAGAGCCTATGGATGTTAAACGCCTGAAGTCAACATTCATAGAGGTCTGTGACCAAAACGAATAAGTGCTCAGTAATAGACAAGCAATAATATATTTTTTAAACCAGCTCGCCAAATTGATAAGTGTTATTAGCTGCCTCGCCTGCTCTTTAGATAAAGACATTAATTCAGTTGTGTTAAGGTTAAAAGAATATTTACACATTTTAACTATAGAGCGTTCCAACCTCATCAATCAATAGTTTTATCTATCATTATCAGCAATTTTATTGATTATTGTTCTTATATTAATTTTCTAAGTACTTAATATAATGAAAAATAAAATGACGATATCTATTTTCCATATTGATATATCTTTTATATCCTTGGGGGAGTGTAAATTGGCGATTTATCGCTTATTAAACTGTTTTTACATTATTTAGAATTTAAAACAAGCGCCTCCTACTATGTGTAACATAGTTTTGAATATTGCTTTTGCTTATGATGGTTTATTATTTTTATTCAAACAGACTTATCTGAGGCGTTGTTCTACTTTGTGTGGGCAATAATTTGGGTAATTCATTATGTTTTGTATTTAGGTAACAGAGGATCTTTTTGATTGCCAAAGAATCCTCGCTACTCGCTATAACTTTAACCGCCATACAGATTGCTGAAAGGTTTCAATATTGATGTTAAAAGCTCATTTGAATTTTTGCGCCCAAGTTATTGACGGGTATTTTTTGGTAGCGTCATCCTATTTTCGTGCACCTTCTGCTTTTCTTGTTTAGCTTCATTGGGCGATAGCTCTGCTCTATATTTACTCTTTGGAAAAATATACTTCTGAACTAGGATTGCTTTGAAAACTGATAAAGCGTTATGAATACTAAATAAGCCAGTAAATTATTTAATATTCAGTTGGTTAACTTTAGTCGTGAGTTGGCAGGGGTATAAAGTGGGTATCACTCATGTAGTTAACGGTAATATCCTTCGAGAAAAAAGTAAGTAGAAATTAAATGAATTCTATTCTCAAGTGCCACGGGAAATCATATAGGACTCTCCCTTCGTGTCAGTTTAAAATAGTGGTTATAAAAACACTAACTTATTTCACAGGGGGGAGATCAAAATGGAACAATATAATGGTTTAGTTCACACCAAACCATGAGATCTTTAGGTGCATAAATAAGTAATAAATAGGCAATGAAAAAGATTAAAAGAAACTGCATTGCTCACTTAATAGGGAATCCCTAATGATAAATCTTCTTTATTATCAGCAATGGCCAATGATATGGTGATGGTCACAAGAATAGAATCCATATTTTCCTATTACAAGCTGATAAACCCCCTAAAACTTATAAAAATTCCTCATGAACATTTAATGAAAACCAACTAAATATTAAGCATATTGCAGTCCAGTAAAAGTAAATCACTCGCCCAAAGTTATATAGGCCTTTAATATCGGTGAACGTATCAATAAATTTTACTGAAAATAAAAAATTATCCTATTAAGTTTGTTTGCTATAGTTAAAAGGAGTCATATGAAATAATATCAGTTTATACAAATGATTAGGCGCAACATCTAACGCGTCAGTATGAAACATTTTATCGGTGTTTGTAGTACTGTGATATCACCCGTTTTTATAGTTAATTAGTAGGCGTAGCATGAAGTTTCATCAAAACACTTATCTTTCAGGCAGATGGGAAAGTCCCATCGAGAGTATTGAAAAAGCGAATCTTGTTTTACTTTTTGGGAACCGAGACCTTGTTAAAAATGAAGCGATAATGGCAGATATACGCTGCCACTACCCCAAAGCAGATATTATCGGTTGTACAACAGCAGGTGAAATTCAAGGAATAAAAATCTATGACGACAGCTTATGTTTAACAGCTATCGAATTTGACCATTCTTTTATCTCCGTTCAAAGCGCATCAATTACTAATAGCTCTGTACTTGAAGTGGTAAAAAATCTTGCTGATGGTCTTGATAAAGAAGGGCTTCGCTATGTAATGGTATTGTCAGATGGGCATCAAATAAATGGTACTGAACTGGTCAATGCTTTACAGGCTTCTTTACCTGAAGATATATTGATTACAGGAGGCTTAGCAGGTGATGGCACCAACTTTAATGAAACACTTGTCTGGCATAATAGTGCGACTGAATTAGGCCAAATTGTTTTAGTGGGTTTTTATGGTGAGAGGTTGTCGTTGGGCTATGGTTGCATAGGTGGATGGGATGCGTTTGGCCCTGACAGAACTATCACTAAATCAAAAAGTAATGTGCTTTATGAATTAGATAACCTTCCTGCTCTAGCTTTATATAAAAGATATTTGGGTCCACACGCAGATGATTTACCCGCCTCAGCTTTATTATTCCCTCTAGTCTTGAAAATTGATAATAAAAGAATGACAAGAACCATTTTGAGTATTAATGAAGAAGATGGTTCGATGACGTTTGCAGGTGATGTGCCTGAAGGCGCAACAGTACAATTAATGCGTGCTAATACTAGTAGCTTAATTGATGGTGCTGAAATCGCTGCAGAGCATGCGTTAAGTAGAATACCCGCTAATTACAGTAATGGCTTAGCCATACTGATCAGTTGCGTAGGTAGAAGAATAGTCTTGGGTAATTACTGTGAAGAAGAAGTTGAGGTTGTTAAAGATATTCTGGGTGAAAAATGGGCATATACAGGCTTCTACTCTTATGGAGAGCTTTCTCCAATGTTAAACAGTGAGGCTTGTGCATTACACAATCAAACGATGACCATTACTACTCTATGCGAAACAGATGAATAGGTTACTAAAGCGTCTGATAAAAAGACATTTACATGAATATGATGATCATAAAAGTATTAAAGACTTTATTAGTGGTATTGACGATATTTTTGCCCAACAGCAAGACGAACGTGAATTTATGGAGCGAACACTAACGCTGTCTTCTATTGAACTCAATGAAATTAATGTCAGTTTAAAAGAAAATCTCGCAAAAAATGAAAACATTCAGCGCCATTCAGAAAAGCTTATTGCTAAGCAAGATGCTTTATTTAATGCAAGTACAGAAGCTATTTTTAGCTTTAGTCCTGATAATATCATCGAAAAACTTAACCAAGCAGCCATTGATTTTTTGGATTTAGATGTTGATCGCTTAAATAACGGCGAAGTACTTACCTGTGATTTATTTCTGGCAAGATTAGTAAATCATGATAGTTTTTCTAATGATATTCAGCCAATAAGAGACAATGAATTAGCGGTAGTGCATGGCTTCTTTGAGACCATAGATCACCGTTCTTACGAGTTTTACTCTGTTCCCGAAGTTGTAGATGGTGATTTTTTTGGTCGAGTTTGGTGTTGTCGTGACATCACTGATGTTAGAAAAAATGAAGCACTGTTAAAGTATCGAGCTAACCATGACGCATTAACTGACTTACCCAATCGTTCATTAATTTTAGATGTGTTAAACCATGCCATCGCCATGGGGCAACGACATAACCTAAAGGTAGGTTTATTATTTATTGATTTAGATGACTTTAAAAAAATTAATGATACTGCAGGGCATCAAGAAGGCGATCGGTACCTTATAGAATTTGCAAATCGTATAAAATCAGCATTAAAGACGGGTGATATTTTAGGTCGTTTAGGAGGGGATGAATTTGTCGTGATCCTAGAAGACATAAATAATATTTCACATGTCGTTCAAATTAATGAACGCATTTTAGCGTTATGTAAAGTTCCTTTTTATATTAAAGATAAAAAATACTATATGTCGTGCAGTATCGGGGTGAGTTTATCGCCTGATGATTCAGTTAGCTCGGAAGAACTTATTCGTAAGGCTGATATGGCAATGTACCAAGCCAAAGAATCAGGGAAGAATACGTACCACTTTTTTGATAAAAAATTAGAGAAAATTGCCCTTAATAGCGTAATGATTGACGGCCAATTACGTGAAGCGATCAAAGAAGAAAATTTTGTACTGCATTATCAACCCAAAATGTGTTTAAAAGATAATTCTTTGTGTGGTGTCGAAGCGCTTATTCGTTGGCAAAAAACACCTAATGAACTTGTTTATCCTGACTGTTTTATACATATAGCAGAGAAAAACGGTTTAATACGAGACATTACCCATTGGCTACTAAACCAAGCTTGCCAAACATTAAAAAGTTGGGAAAACACTGCGTTAGCTAACATTCCAATGTCATTAAATATTTCAGCAATAGATTTTGCTGATCCGCTTTTCGTTGAACAAGTGTTTCAATTTATTGATCAGTATAAAATCAACCCAGCATTGATAGAGCTTGAGTTAACAGAATCAACTTTTTTTAATGATATAAAGTCAGTGCAGGAAAAAATTGATAAATTAAAGTCAAAAAAGATTAAGTTAGCCATTGACGACTTTGGTACGGGATTCTCTTCATTTGCTTATTTACGTGATATGGAGTTAGATTTTTTAAAAATAGATAAGAGCTTTGTACTTGGTATGCATAAGGATGAAAAATCTAAAGCGATTGTTAAAAGTATTATCGATGTAGGTATTAACCTTGGCTTTAAGGTTGTTGCTGAAGGCATTGAATCTGAGAGTATAATGGCGTTACTTACTAAGCAAGGTTGCCATATTGGCCAAGGTTATCATATGAGCAAACCGGTTACTGAAGAAATGCTTTTTCAGTTTTCTGTTAAAATGTTGCCATAGTCCTGATAAGTTGTGCATAAAAATCGATCATGTAGTTAAGGATAACGCAGAGTTTTTCGTTACACGACGTTATTTGGGAAGTCCGATCAATTAAATTAATTTTCCTAAAATGCTGCAAAGACTAAACAAGAAAGGGGGGTATAAACATACTCCCCCTTTTAAATAACGTAGATAAAATGACTCAGCCTTATTTAATCATCTTTTCTTTAACAGTCAAATAGCTGATATTTGTCATTTAAAGTTTTCCGCAGTAAAAATACGTAATAAAAAGGTAATAGCGTTTTATAACAGATATTAAAAGCGTAAAGTGAACAACGTTTATTGAACTATAATTAAGATAATTCTAAGGTTGATTTTTATTTATGGTAAATATACATAAACTTATCGGCATTAAAAACTTTATGGTTAAGGATAAATGATGATTAAACAACTACTTACTTTATTGACTATTTTAGTACTGGGCAGCATGTTTATAGCGCTACCTTCAGCGCACGCTGCTAAGGTAAATGTAATTTGGAGCGATCCTAGTAAATACCGAGATATTGATGCGGGAACGGAGGGTCGAAAGCGCTTTCAAGAAAATCTGTTTAGCGAATTTGAAAAACACTTTTCAAAACTTGCTAAAGCATTACCTGAAGATGAGACACTTGACATAGAAGTGACCGATGTTGATTTAGCGGGGGATGTCCATGCGAGTGGTATGAATCAAATAAGAATTATTAAAGATCTTTATTTTCCAAGAATAAAATTTTCATTTAAATTAATCAATGCCAATAAAGCCATAATTCATAGCGATATTGTTAATTTAAAAGATATGAATTTTATGGCGGGGGGTAGCTTAAGGTATAGGAATCAAGCGTTAGGTTATGAAAAGCAATTGCTTGATGAGTGGTTTAAAGACACGTTCAAAAATAATGTGGAAAAGTAAGACTCAACTTTTAAAAGTAACCCAAAAAAAGCCACCTTTATCATCTACTAAAGGTGGCTTTTTTAGAGGTGCTTTAAATAAATGGCTTAATGAGTAACGGTTGCACTTTCTTCAAAATTAGCGAGTACCGTAAAGAGTTTCTCTATTTTTTTTACCGTATCTATTAATGTTTGTTGATCTGAGGTTTTTTGCCAAAAGATCAAATCGTTCGCGACTTCTTCAACATAAGGCTGAAAAGTATTTGCCGAACACTTGAAGCCGGCGTCCTTTTTAAATATAGCTTCAAAGCTTGCTTGCTTGTTTTTTCTTAAATCAGCTAAAGTCGCATCAGCGGTTAACGATTTTTTTAAAATAATTGAAATATTATCAACGAGTTGCTTACTGACAGTTGCGCTCATGGTGTCTCTATATAAAATATTGTTTTGATATTACACTATTATGCCAAATTGATTGGGGTTTTGTTAGCCTCTCCAGCAATTTCTCTCACTAATTTTGGCATGAGAAAACCGGGTAGGGTTGCCATCATTTCTTGTACAATTATTTTCGCCTGGTTTTCAGAAACATCAAAGTGCGCGACGCCTTGCACGGGGTCAAACATATGCAAGTAATACGGCTGAATACCACTATCAAATAATGTTTCACTGAGTTGGCATAATAGCTTGGCATCATCATTTACACCTTTTAGTAAGACACTTTGATTGAATAAAGGAATTCTCGCAACACGTAATTTTTCAAGTGCCTGTTTGACATTAGCATCTATTTCATTGGGATGATTGACATGCAAAACCATCGTTGCTTTTAAGCGAGTTCGAGACAACATGTCTACTAACGATGTTGTTATACGCTGTGGAATAACAACAGGTAAGCGTGTATGTATTCGTAGGCGTGTAACATGCTTAATAGGCTCTAGTTGTTCGATAAGCCATTCTAAGTGTTCATCATTGGCCATTAAAGGGTCACCGCCACTAAAAATAACTTCATTAACTTCAGGGTTGTCTGCAATATATTTTAGTGCGGGTTGCCAACGAACTTTATTGGGACTATTTTCACTATAAGGAAAGTGGCGGCGAAAACAATAACGACAATTAACCGCACAACCTGACTTTATAATCATTAATACTCTATGCTTATATTTATGTAATAAGCCTTCAGCAACGGTATCGTGCTCTTCAAGGGGGTCGGTCGAGTAGCCTTCTGTGTTAATAAACTCATCAGACAGTGGCATCACTTGTTTAAGTAACGGATCGTTAAAGTCACCTTTTTTCATTCTAGAGATGAAAGGCTGTGGGACGCGCACAGGAAATAATTTTCGTGCTGAAAAGTGTTGTAAGTAATCTTGGCTGTTAATTTCTAGCATTTGTAAAAGTTTTTTTGGATCAGTCACTACATTACTTAACTCTTTTTGCCAAGAAGTGTGCAATTGTTCGCTTATTTGGGTTATTATCTGCGGCATTTGTAATTTCAATTTAAATCTCTGCGTTATCTGTCTGAGTATAAGAGAACATTAATATGGCTAATTTTAGTACAAACCAATTTAAGGCTGGCCTTAAATTAATGATTGACGGCGAACCTTGTAACATTTTAGAAAACGAATTAGTAAAACCGGGTAAAGGTCAAGCCTTTAGTCGTGTAAAAATTCGTAAACTTATTTCTAATAAAGTCTTAGAAAAAACCTTTAAATCAGGCGAGTCTTGTGAAGGCGCTGATGTAATGGAAACCGAACTAGCTTATTTATATGCTGATGGTGAATTCTGGCATTTTATGAATAATGAGACCTTTGAGCAAATTGCAGCTGATGAAAAAGCAGTTACAGATTGTATTAAGTGGTTAAAAGAAGGCGATATCTGCACCATTACTTTATGGAATGGTTCACCGATCACTGTAACAACACCTAACTTTGTTGATCTAGATGTTACAGAAACAGATCCAGGATTAAAAGGTGATACTGCCGGTACAGGGGGGAAACCAGCCACATTAAACACTGGTGCTGTTATTCGCGTACCTTTATTTATTCAAATTGGTGAAACAGTAAAAGTAGATACTCGTACCGGTGAATATGTATCACGCGCAAGCAAATAAACGTTTTTAACTATTTTACTGATTTAAATAAGTGTTTTCATGAGTAGCTAGCGTTATTTAGTGACTCATATTTATCATTATTTGATAACACCCAAAAATTTATATTAAAAAACCTGCTTTTGCAGGTTTTTTTATAGATAAACGACTAGTTTATTTGTCTAGTATGCAGTTTTAAATAATCAAATAACTCTTTATGATACTTACCCAACTTTTCTGCTTTTTTCTCTTTTGCGGCTTGGCGCACTAATTGACGGAGTTTTTGTCTTTCCATTGACTCATGCTCGCTTAGTAAACCTTCTACAAAATCACTTCCTTGATCAATAACGTCATCACGCATTTTTTCAAGTTTAATAAATTTGGCTGTCTCTTGTTGATGTTTATTAGCCATAACATCAAGCGCATGCTTAATGGGTTCTAAATCAGCTTCAGATAACATTCTAGCTAAGTGTCTAACATGACGACGTAAAGCTTCATGTTTATTTTTAATTTTATCCGCCAAAATTAAGGCGTCTTTAATATCTTCAGTAAAAGGAATTTTACTGCGCTGATGTTTAGATAAATCAATGAGCGACTGTCCAAAGATTTGTAACTGGATCATTTCACGCTTTACTTCTGATTTACTTTTTAATTCTTCATCTAATTCATCGATATCGTTAGCAGAGTCGGGCATAATATTCGTTATTAAAGTGATAATTATCGCTATTATACTCGTAAGTGCTTATGGTATACAGCGCATATTTTCTAATTTCCTGCATTTATAGAAGAAAACAATAAATTATGACTCAAACGATGAACGCTAAAGAATCGATGAAAGAACAATTAAGAGAAGTTGAGCAACGTGTAGCACAAGTGCTCGACTTAGCAAAATCGCTAGGAGCAGACGCGGCAGAAGCTTCTATAAGCCGTCAACAGGGGTTAAGTGTTGGCACACGTTTTGGTGAAGTAGAAACCGTTGAGTTTACGAATGACGGTGCGTTGGGTATTACGGTTTATCAGCAAGGTCGAAAAGGGAGTGCTTCAACCGCTGATTTATCTGAAGCTGCATTAAAACAAACGGTACAAGCGGCCGTTAATATCGCTAAATATACTTCTGTTGACGACTGTTCAGGTTTAGCCGATAAGAATATGCTCGAAATGTCGCCTGCAGATTTAGACTTATATCATCCAAAAGTATTATCAACAGACCAAGCGATTCAATTAGCCAAAGAATGTGAAGACAGTGCGTTAGCATTTGATCCTCGTATTACTAATTCAGATGGGGCATCTCTCGATAGTTTTGAGGGTTATAAAGTCTATGGTAATAGTAATGGACAAATTGTTGGTTATCCAAGCTCTCGACATAGTTTGAGTTGTGTAATGATCGCCTCTGAGGGAGATGATATGCAACGCGATTACGCTTATACTGTAAATCGTGATTTTAATTTAATGGACAACGGCATTGATATTGGTGTGCAAGCATCAAAAGAAGCGCTATCGAGATTAAATGCGCAGAAACTACCCACAGGAAAAGTGCCAGTGATGTTTCGTGCTGATATTGCCAATTCAATTTTTGGACATTTTATTGCGGCGATCAGCGGTGGTAATTTATACCGTAAGTCATCATTTCTCATGGACTCAATCGGTAAACAAGTTTTTCCTGACTTTTTAAATATCAGCGAACGTCCTCATATTTTAAAGGGGTTAGCGAGTAGTGCTTTCGACAGTGAAGGAATTAAAACTGTTGACCGTGAAATTATTGTTGATGGTTGTTTAGAAACCTATCTACTAACCAGTTATTCAGCACGTAAATTAGGACTTAAATCTACTGGCCATGCCGGCGGTATTCATAATTGGCAAATTAATGCCAAAGGCTCTGCCAATGGTGGTGACTTTGATGCTATGTTGAAAAAGCTCGGTACCGGATTTTTGGTCACTGAATTAATGGGACAAGGCGTTAATGTGGTTAATGGCGACTACTCACGAGGCGCTGCCGGTTTCTGGGTTGAGAACGGCGAAATTGCTTACCCGGTATCAGAAGTTACCATTGCGGGTAATTTATCTGATATTTTTAAAGGCTTAGTCGCTGTTGGTAGTGATGTCGATTTACGAGGCAGTATTTTAACGGGTTCATTGCTCATTGAAGAGATGCAGGTTGCAGGAAACTAATTAGCAATTTTCATCTTAAAGATAAGATAAAAACTAAGCATTGATGAGATCTTGAGGAAGTGCAAGATCTCAATACATCAATATTTAGGTAAGTGTTAAGTCAGTAATAACGTTGCTGTTCCTAAGAAAGCAAATATCCCCACGACATCAGTAATTGTTGTTAATATCACACTGCCAGCTAATGCTGGGTCAATGTTCATTCGTTTTAAAAACAGAGGAATGGCAACTCCCGCAACTCCCGCAGCGGTTAAATTCATCAACATCGCAAAAGCGATGACACCACCAAGCATTAAATTTTGTTGCCAAATAGCCACGACACCCGCAATTAATACTGCCCAAATAATGCCATTAAGAAAACCAACAGCCAGTTCTTTTTGCAGTAATATTCTGGCATTCGAGTCTCCAACATGACCTAAGGCAATGGCGCGAATAACCAGTGTTAATGTTTGGTTACCAGCAACACCGCCCATGCTGGGTACTAAAGAATTTAAAATGGCTAAAATCGCCAGTTGGCTTAAAACACCTTCGAACATACTCGATACAGCAACCGCTAATAACGCGGTGATAAGGTTAACTCCCAGCCAAATAGAGCGTTGCTGGGTACTTTTTAATACTGGAGCAAAGGTATCAGCTTCATCATCTAAACCGGCCATACTCATCATAGAGTGCTCAGCATCTTCACGAATAATATCGATAACATCATCAATAGTGATACGTCCAAGTAATCGGCCTTTATCATCAATGACAGGGGCAGAAAACCAATCAAATTTTTCAAAAATCTGTGCAACGTCACTATCAGATAAATGGGCTTGAATGGCTTCAATATCTTTATCAATTAACGTTGAAATTATAATTTCAGGTTTAGCGGTAATTATCGCGGCTAAAGAAACGGCGCCAATAAAATGATTGTTATCATCAACCACATAAAACGAATCGGTAGCTTCTGGTAAGTCACCGCGTAATCGCAGATAACGTAATACCACGTCAACCGTCACATCAGGGCGGATTGTTATGGTATCGGTATTCATGATACCACCTGCGGTATCTTCCTCGAATGATAAAGCCGCTTCTACACGACCTCGGTCTTGCGAGTCCATAGCACTTAATACTTCTTGATAAACACTATCAGGTAAAGTACGTAAAACTTCAGCTAAATCATCGACATCCATCCCTTCAGCAACTTCTGCTAATTTTTCAGGGCGAATGGTTTTTAAAATACCTTTACGAACTTCTTCGTTGAGTTCTTCAAGGACTTCACCGTGGTTGTCTACGTCAATGAGTTGCCATAAAACGGCACGACTTTTAGGGTGAGATGACTCTAATATTAAAGCAATATCATAAGCTGGCATGTTCTGTAGTAATTTTCGAACATGCACAAACATGCCGCTACCAAGTGCTTTATTGACTTGTTGCAGGCGTTGGTGGTTTTGTTGTTGCTCTGAAATTTCCGGCATAAAATTTTCCTGTGCCGCAGTAATACGAAAATTATATTTTTCATCTTAGTTAGGATGTGTTGGCTAAGATGTTGTAATGAATGATAACTTAACTTTATTTTTTATTCAGTATTTTTATTATTCATCTTCATCAAACTTATCAGAAAATAACTGACAAACATCAAAGAGGGCTTGCTGGGCATCTTCTCCTTGGGTGATTATTTCAACAGTTTTTCCATACCCCCCCGCCAGTAACATTAAGCCCATAATACTATTGGCATCAGCTTCTTTACCGTCTAAGCAAACCGTTACATTAGCATTAAGCTTTTGACTTAACTGGGCGAGTTTAGTGGCAGCACGCGCATGTAAACCCAACTTATTGCTAATGATTAATAATTTATTAAATTTTGGCATGCGATAACTATTCTTAGGTACTTTGTATTTTAATATCGCGATGATGAGATTGAACATCTTCACGCTCTTTACGTAGATTGTTCGCTAATATTTCTGCAATATAAACCGAACGGTGTTTTCCGCCAGTACAACCAATAGCGATAGTAATATAGCTACGGTTATTCCTTTCTAAGTGGGGCAACCACGTCATCATAAAACTGTTAATTTGCCAGATAAATTTAGTGACTATCGGCTGGCTCGCAAGGAAGTCTTGAACAGGTTGGTCTAAGCCAGTAAAACCTTTTAAGTCTTTTTCCCAAAAAGGGTTAGGAAGAAAGCGGGCATCAAATACATAGTCTGCATCTTGAGGTACACCATGCTTAAAGCCAAAAGATTCAAATACCACAACCATTGAGGCAGACGTTTTACCCAAAATTCGCTCGCGCACTAAGTCAGATAATTGATGAGGTGATAACTGGCTGGTATTTATATACAATCCCGCACGTGTAGAAATAGGTTCAAGCAGTTTTTTCTCTAAAGAAATCGCTTGGTCGAGTGGAATATTTTGTTTTATTAACGGATGTAAACGACGCGTTTCACTAAAACGGCGAATAAGATCAGAATCATCGGCGTCTAAATAAAGTATATCGAGCTTTACTGTTTTAGGTAGATAATCTAATATTTCTGAGACATCATTAGGGTCATTGGGCAAATTACGGACATCTAAACTAACGGCTACTTTATCATAGTCATTGATGACGGTATGGGCTAACGCAGGCAACAAGTTAACAGGAATATTATCTACGCAGTAGTAGCCTAAATCTTCGAGCACACGCAATGCAACACTTTTACCTGACCCTGAACGACCACTGACTATCATGAGTTTCATTTGAATTTTCCTGACTTTTTATTGTATTTATTAACGTGCAGCTTGCTTTATTAAATTAAAAAGCTCTTGCGAATTTTGACACTTTCTTACTTGTTTTGCGATTTGTTTGGTACTAAATACTTGTGCAATACTTTGTAGCGTTTCTAAATGTTGTTGGCAGTTCTCTTCGGGCACAAACAGCGCAATAATAATATCTACCCCGCGATTATCTATAGAGTCAAATTCCACCGCTTGTTCACTGGTCAGTAAAACGGCAATGACTTGTGAGGTATTTGACAAACGCCCATGAGGGATAGCTATACCGTTACCGATGCCGGTAGAACCCACTTTTTCACGCGCCATTAAACTTTCAAATAGCTGATGTGTATCAAGGTTCTCAATTTTTTTTGCCGCAGTGGCGCTAATTATTTCAAGGAGTTTTTTTTTGCTAGTCCCCTTAACGGCACAGAGTGTGCAGTCAAGGGTTAGGATATCTTGCAACTTCATTACACTACTTACATTCTTTGATTAGAGAAAAGATAAAAAACAGCATTAATGCTGATTCGTTTTGCCTTTGTACTTTAATATTTGCCGATCAAGTTTATCAACAAGACTGTCAATAGAGGCGTACATATCTGGATTTTCAGCTTTAGCATGTAAATCAGTGCCACTAAGATGAATCGTCGCTTCTGCAATTTGGTTTGATTTCTCAACGGTGAGAACAACATGAACATTATTGATATGGTCAAAATGTCGGGTCAACTTTGCCATTTTTATATTGACATTTTCTCGTAAAGCTTCGGTAATTTCAACATGGTGACCAGAAAGATTAATTTGCATAAGCTTAATTCCTCATCTTTTCGTTATAGTAAACTTTTTCGTTGGTTAGAAGGGGGAATAGAAAGTGACTCGCGATATTTTGCAATAGTACGCCGAGCAACATTTATTCCTTGAGTGGCTAATAAGTCAGCCATTTTACTATCACTTAATGGCTTTGCGGGTATTTCAGCCGCGACAAATTTTTTGATTAATGCACGAATAGCGGTTGATGAACATTCGCCACCACTTTCTGTCCCTACATGACTTGAAAAGAAAAATTTCAGTTCAAAAATTCCTCGTGGCGTATGCATATACTTTTGTGTTGTTACCCGAGAAATGGTTGATTCATGCATATCGACAGCTTCGGCAATATCATTTAGAACCATAGGACGCATGGCTTCATTACCATGTTCGAAAAAACCAATTTGTCGTTGAACAATACAGTTTGACACTTTCAATAAGGTATCGTTACGACTTTCTAAACTTTTAATAAACCATTTAGCTTCTTGTAAATTTGAGCGAATAAACTGTGTGTCTGCCGTTGACTTCATCGAACGAGACATCGAAGCATATTGCTGATTGACAGACAGCTTTGGTGCTGTATCAGGATTTAGTTCAACAACCCAACGCCCATTTTTCTTTTCAACAGAAACATCAGGAATAACGTATTGATCATCACTTTTGATAACACTGTCGCCAGGTCTAGGATCAAGTGATTGAATCAGGCGGACGACTTCGCGAAGTTGCTCTTCTTTTAGTCGAGTTTTACGCATTAACGTACGATAATCTCGGCTACCCAGCAGATTAATATGGTCACGTAACACCAACTTACTTTCTGCTAACCACGGCGTTGCGGGGTCAAATTGGTTAAGTTGAATAATTAAACATTCTGAAATAGAACGTGCAGCAACGCCAACAGGGTCAAAGAGGTTAATACGTTTTAGTACCACCTCTATTTCATCAAGTTCAACACCTTCAATGGCAACACTGTCTAGAATGTCTTCACTGGAAACGGTCAAATAGCCAGCATCGTCAACGGCATCTATGATTGCGGTAGCTATAGCACGGTCGGTTTCGGTGAAAGGGCTTAATTCCATTTGCCAGCGTAAGTGGTCTTGAATAGAATCTTGAGTTTCGCCTTGGTAAGTATAATCTTCTGAAGCGGGTCCCGAATTAGAACTCGCTGCACCTGCGGTGTAGTTGTCATCCCAGGTCGTATCCATGTTTAATTCTTCAGGGATATCATTTTTATCCATTGCTTCAGTGGTGGTGATCTCATCGATGGTGGGTGTAGAGTCTTCGCTGCCATCAGAAACGGCTTTCTCTTTAATATCACCTGCACCAGCTGTGTGAGCTTCTTCAAGATTGTCAGTACTTTTATCTTCAGCATTGTTTGACGATTCATCCATTTCTAGTAATGGATTATTTTCTAAGGCCTCTTGAATTTCTTGCTGAAGCTCTAACGTTGACAATTGCAGCAATTTGATTGCTTGCTGCAATTGAGGCGTCATGGTTAATTGTTGTCCTATGCGGAGTTGTAGAGTAGGGCGCATTTAGGTCATTAACTTCCTATTATTTTTAATTGAATATTGTCGATATACGAAAATATTATTAACTTATTAGCTACTATAGCGTGAATTGTTCACCAAGGTATACATCTCTTACATGTTGATTTGCAAGAATTTGATCTGCATTACCTTCTGCAATAAGTTCACCATGACTAACAATATAAGCATGTTCACACACATCAAGGGTTTCTCTTACATTATGGTCGGTGATCAAAACACCAATACCACGTTCTTTTAAGTGTAGAATAATTTTTTTGATATCACCTACTGAAATTGGGTCAACACCCGCAAAAGGTTCATCTAATAAAATAAATTTGGGCTCTGCGGCTAAAGCTCGAGCAATCTCTACTCGGCGACGTTCACCACCTGATAAGCTCATGCCTAAATTATCTTTAATATGACCTATGTTAAATTCTTCAACTAAATGTTCTAGCTTTTCTTCACGTTCTGCATTAGATAATTCTTTTCGTGTTTGCAAAATGGCCATAATATTATCGTAAACACTCAGTTTTCGAAAGATAGAGGCTTCTTGTGGCAAGTACCCTATCCCTTTTCTTGCGCGTTCATGCATAGGTGCTAACGTGAGGTTTTCATCATTGAGAATAATATCGCCACTATCACTTTCAACCAAACCAACAATCATATAGAAAGAGGTGGTTTTTCCTGCGCCATTAGGGCCGAGTAAACCCACTATTTGTCCTGCTGAGACTTGCATACTGACATTCTTAACAACTTTTCTGCCTTTATAAGCCTTAGCAAGACCTTTCGCCATTAGCGTGCTCGTACTCATAAGTTACCTTTTTCCAGAGTATTAGTGTCATTTTTTTTCGCTTGTACTTTTTCTTTAGGCTGAAAAATTGTCTTCGTTCGTTCATTAGTTTTACTCTCAGCATTTACATACTGAGTATCAATATTGTAAGTGATTTTACTACCACTGACTTCACTGTCTTCTTGTTGTAATAATGCATTTCCTGAAATGATCACTAAATTGTTTCCAGGCTCGTATCGTATTTCATCTGCTTGCAAATTAAGCAGAGTACCATCGGTTAACGTTTGTTCAAATGTTGCTGGTTTCCCTTTCGCAATATAGGTTTTTTCTTCGCTACCTGATTGCGTTAGCACTTGAACCAAGTCGGCACGAATAATTAATGAACCTTGGGTGATAACTACGTTGTCGATATAGCTGAAAATTTTATTTTTAAGATCTGCTGCTTGTCTTGATGCATCAATTTCAATTTTTTGTGATATATCAAATTTTTCAGCGAAAGCTGATGAAAGCAAGGCGCCTGATAATATTAAGCACAGTAGGCTATTTTTTAACAATTTCATAAATGGATTTCACATGTTTAGTTAGTGTCATTTGGTTGGTGTTTAAGTCGACAATTAAACCCTTACCATCGATGGTAAATCCTTTACCAATAATTTTAATTTCTTGTTCTGAACTTATGATGTTAGTTTTTAAATCAAGTTCAAAGTATTTTCCTTGAACTTCTTGTAATAAGCTATTTTGATCGGTTGCTACCAAGCGCACATGCTTTTCTAACTTCACTCGGTTGTTGTTATATAATATGCCTTCATTGGCAGATACCTTCCATGTGGGCGCATTATTTTTTGGATGAAGGGTGTATTGAGGAAACTCAAAATTGGTAATGTTTAACTCAGGATAATGTTCCATACGCTGTGCATCAACAACATAAGCTAAACTTCCTTCATTCTTGTAGACATTACTGTGTAAATTTTCAGCAATAAAGTCAGGCGTGAGTGTTTTGTCAATCGCTTGTAACTGTGGTATTGAGGCATTTCTCCATTCAATAATCCCATAAATAGCGCCCGCCAAAATAAAAAATACTAACGTTAAACTATACAGTCGATTCATATCATATACTCGCGCCACTAGCATTTTCTAAAGTATTTTGGCTAAGCATGATTAAGTCGCAAATTTCTCTAACAGCGCCAAAACCGCCACGATTAAAGGTTGTGTAATTCGCTATTGATAAAATGCTTGGATGAGCATCTTGTACGGAAATACCAAAGCCGACATAGTCGATACACTCATAATCAGGCATATCATCACCAATATAGGCAATTTCATCGAGCGCTAAATTTAATTGCTGGACCATCTTTTTCAAAGCGGGTAATTTGTTTTCCTCACCTTGTACTATGTATTTAACATTCAAGGCGGACATACGTGTCGCAACAATATTTGACGTTCGACCCGTGATCACAGCAACATCGACACCGCTAGCGCCTAATGCTTTTACGCCATAACCATCTTTAGTATGAAAAGCTTTTAATTCTTCACCATGGTTACCTAAATAAATACGACCATCAGAAAAAACACCATCGATATCACAAATCAGCAGCTTGATTTTTTTCATCGCATTAAATGCAGGGTCAGTAATTTCGCCATAGTATGTGTGCATATTAGATAAGACCTGATTTAAGTAAGTCGTGCATATTCATTGCGCCAATTGGCATGTTATTGCTATCAACAATGATTAAGCCATTAATTTTTTTGTCTTCCATAATCTTCAAACCTTCAGCAGCAAGCATGTCTTGATGAGCAACCGTCGGATTTTTTGTCATCACAGACTCAATCGTGTCTTGATGAATATCAAGACGTTCATCAAGGATGCGGCGTAAATCGCCATCGGTGAATAACCCTTGTAAGCAACCTGTTTTGTCAATAACTGCAGTCATCCCTAAACCTTTTAATGACATTTCCACTAAGGCGTCTTTAATTTTGGCTTGAGCATTTACTGTAGGTAAACGTTCACCACTGTGCATAATGTCACCTAATCGCAGTAATAGGCGTTTTCCTAGGCTACCACCAGGGTGAGAAAGTGCAAAGTCATCGGCGGTAAAGCCACGAGCATTTAACAGGGCGACAGCGAGAGCATCACCCATCACTAAGGTTGCTGTAGTGCTTGATGTCGGCGCTAAGCCAAGTGGACAGGCTTCTTGTGAAACGGCGACACATAAATGAATATCGCCAAGTTTTGCTAGAGTTGATGCAGGGTTGCCCGTCATCGAAATAAGTTTAGCGCCAATGCGTTTTATCACCGGCACTATGGCTAAAACTTCACCAGTTTCACCAGAGTAAGAAATAGTCAGTACGACATCATCGCCAGTGATCATGCCTAAGTCACCGTGACTTGCTTCGCCAGGGTGTACAAAAAATGAAGGCGTGCCGGTGCTAGCTAAGGTCGCAGCAATCTTTCCACCGATATGGCCTGACTTCCCCATACCAACAATGATCACTCTACCTTTACAGTTGAACATTAACTGACAAGCTTCTTCAAACTTTTGATCAACGTACTGGGTTAACTCTGCAATAGCCTGTTGTTCTATATGAATAACGTCTAACGCCAGTTGTTTAAAATTGTTCATTATTAGCCCATTTCTATTTTATATTAATCATTATTTATAGCGCGTTTTTTGTTATATTTGGCTAAAAAGTAAGATTTGATAAGCAACAAAAGCGCCAATCAATAATAAGCCTTTCATGCGGGTTATACGAAAACTGCCAGCTCGGCGAGTGAAACACAAAATAAATAGTAAGACGGTAACACCTAACATATACGGCGCATCGCGTGTTGCAGCATCTGAGTCTACTTCGCCTGGTGCAATAAGACCAGCAAGGGAGAGTACCGCTAAAATATTAAAAATATTAGAGCCAATAATACTCCCTAACGCTAAATCATCTTCTTTTTTAATGATACTCATAATGCTTGCAGCAAGTTCTGGTAAGCTCGTACCAATGGCAACAACGGTTAAGCCTATGACAAGATCACTAATACCAAAAGCTTGTGCTATAAAAACAGAAGACTCTACTAAATAAATTGCACTCATTGGTAAGAGAATCATACCAACTGCTAACCAAAGTATTGATTCGGGCTTACTTACCGCATCGGCTACTTCTTTCTCTGCTTCAATGATAAGAGGATCATCAACAGGTCTACTTTTAGATGCTCTTAGTGTAATTAATAGTAAAGCAATGATATAAACAAAAAAGCCAATAAAGAGAGATAAACCTTCGTTAAAACCAAAGTAACTGTCAGACAACATCCAATAAGCGAGCGCTGTAATGATTAAAATTAACGGGATTTCTCGTCTTACTGTTGAAGAAGAAACGCTTAATGGTTGAAATAGCGCCGTGATACCTAAAACTAAAGCAATGTTGGTAATGTTTGAGCCTATTGCATTACCTATAGCGAAATTCGGTTTTCCATCTAAAGATGAGGTTGCAGCAACCATCATTTCTGGGGCTGAAGAACCCATAGCGACAATAGTCAAACCGATAATCATAGGAGAAATACCAAAATTTCTCGCGAGTGATGAGGCTCCAAAAACGAACTTATCTGCACTCCATACTAAGGTAACAAGGGAAATAAGCAAAATTAGAATCTGTATTAACATTAAGGGCTCCTATATTGAGAGGGTAAATTGTCGCTGGTTGTGAAAGAAAAACAAAGAGAAATAATCGGATCTAAGGAAAAATAAGTAAAAAAGTGCATAAAAGGCTGTTTTTTTGTATTGGGTTGTTAAAAAAGCAGCGAAAGTTAATATTTCATTAAAGCAAAAAATATCAGCTGGGATGAGGATTTTACACTTTATTACATTTTTACACGCTTTATTACGATTTTTATTTACATTTCTAACGCAATTTTAATGACGTTTTTTGATTGCTCAGGTAAAATTCATCTGACTTTAATAATAACAAACAGTGATGTTATAAGAATCTTATGCTTGAAAACTTGGTCGATATCCAGAACCTTACGTTTAAACGTGATGAACGAGTGATCTATGATGATATTAGTTTGTCGATCCCGAAAGGAAAAGTGACCGCGATAATGGGCCCTAGTGGTATTGGTAAAACTACCTTACTACGTTTAATTGGTGGGCAACTCAGACCTAACGCTGGAAAAATACTTTTCGACGGACAAAATATTCCGACATTATCTCGTAGCGCACTTTATGAAGCACGCAAACGAATGAGCATGCTGTTTCAAAGTGGTGCATTATTTACCGATATGAGTGTTTATGACAATATCGCTTTTCCGATGCGCGAACATAGCACGTTGTCAGAGTCGTTAATTGAAAAAATGGTATTGATGAAACTTGAAGTGGTGGGGTTGCGTGGCGCTCGCAATTTAGCGCCGGGGGAGCTTTCTGGCGGCATGGCGCGCAGAGTTGCTCTTGCCCGTGCAATCGCTTTAGACCCAGAACTGATTTTATACGACGAGCCTTTTGCGGGACAAGACCCTATTTCAATGGGCGTTATTGTTCGCTTAATAAAAGATTTAAATGAAGCGTTAGGTTTAACATCAGTTGTTGTTTCACATGATGTTACCGAAGTAATGAGTATCGCTGATTACATTTATATCATCGCTGAAAAGAAAATTATCGGCCATGGCACACCATCACAAATCAGCAAACAAACATCACCGTTGGTTCAGCAATTTATCCAAGGTGAAGCGGATGGTCCCGTCCCCTTTCATTTCCCTGCGGCATCTTATCAAGATGAGTTACTGGGTAAGGAACCGATATAATGAATAGTTTACAAAGTTTAGGGCATAATATTATTGCTACTATTGCAGGCCTAGGGCGAGCGATAATCTTGTTACTTTCTGCACTGTTACATGTCCCCAATATTCGTAAAGGCTTCCCACTACTGGTACAGCAGTTATATTCTGTTGGTGTACTTTCACTCTTAATAGTCGTCGTGTCAGGCTTATTTATTGGCATGGTTATTTCGTTACAAGGTTATACTATTTTAGTGGGTTATGGCGCTGAGGGTAGTCTAGGACCCATGGTCGCGTTATCGTTACTCCGTGAATTAGGCCCCGTTGTTGCTGCATTACTGTTTGCGGGTCGTGCAGGCTCTGCATTAACGGCTGAAATTGGTTTAATGAAAGCGACCGAGCAATTGTCGAGTTTAGAAATGATGGCGATTGATCCATTACGTCGCGTAATTGCACCACGATTTTGGGCCGGATTTATTAGTTTGCCTTTGCTTGCTGCCATTTTCTCTGCGGTAGGCATATTTGGGGGGCATCTCGTCGGTGTCGAATGGTTAGGTGTTGATAGTGGAACATTCTGGTCAGTCATGCAGTCCCAAGTAGATTTTCAAAAAGATATTCTTAATGGGGTGATAAAGTCTGTTGTTTTCGCTTTTGTTGTAACTTGGATAGCGGTTTATAAAGGCTATGATTGTATTCCAACGTCAGAAGGCATCAGTCGTGCGACAACGTCAACAGTTGTTCAATCATCGTTATTAGTTTTAGGTTTAGATTTTGTATTAACAGCATTAATGTTTACAAATTAATTTTTGTTGTTGGTTAATTTTATAATAATTTTTATTTTTAGGTTTGGTGAAAGACATGGTGTCGAAGAAAATTGAATTAATGGTTGGTTTATTTGCTGCTATAGGTATCGCAGCTTTACTGGTACTAGCGCTAAAGGTTGCGGATAGTGGTATTTCTGGAAACAGTGAAACATATCAACTTTATGCTAAGTTTGATAATATCGGTGGCTTAAAAGTACGTTCAGCGATAAAAGTGGGTGGTGTTGTTATTGGTCGTGTTAGTCACATTACCATTGACGCAAAAGATTATACGCCGGTAGTCACTTTAGATATTTATACACAGTATATTAATTTTTCAGAAGCAACGTCAGTATCTATTTTAACGGCGGGTTTGTTGGGTGAGCAATATGTTGGATTACGCCCTGGTTTCGTTGATGAATCGGTAGGTACCCTAGTGGCAGGTGACTTTATTGAAGATACTAAACCGGCACTCGTGCTAGAAGAGTTAATTGGACAATTTTTATTTAGTCAGGGAAGTGACTAATAAGTTTACATATGGAGAGTATTAATATCATGAAAAAATTATTGACAGCAATAATAGCGGTCGCTTTATTTAGTAGTTTTAGCGTGACAGCAAATAACGTTGACAAGAAAAACCCATACGCCATGATCGAAACTGTGGCAAAAGTAACTTTTAAACGTTTTTCTGATGAACAAACTGAGATTCGCAAGAACCCAGAAATACTAAAGGTTATTGTTCGTGAAGAACTGATGCCTTATATAAATTACCGGTATGCTGCATTGAAAGTTATTGGTTATAAAAACTTTAAACAAACTACTACACAAAGTCGAGCTGATTTTGTTGATGTATTTAGAGAGTATTTGGTTACCTCATACGCACAAGTTTTTACCTTGTATAAGCAACAAGCAGTTGAATTTGAGCCTGAAAGAGATTTTGATGAAGCAAAAGTAGTTGCTGTTAGAACATCAGTCTTAGACCCAGGTAGACCTCCTATTGATATCTCGTTTCGAGTGAGAAGAAATACCACAACGAACGAATGGAAAGCTTACGATATGGTTGCAGAAGGCGTTAGCTTACTTGACAGTAAAGAAGTAGAACTGAGTGGCTTGATCCGTCAAAAAGGTTTGCCGTACGTTACTGAAATGTTAAAAACAAAAAGTGATCAAAAAATCGTTTTTAAGTAGCGTTATTATGCTATTTCTGTGAAAATTAGGAATTGAAGTGAAGCAAATTAGTTTTATTGAAAAAGATTCACGGGTTATTTTTAGTGGTGAATTAACCTTATTAACTATTGATAATTCATTTGAAAAAAAATCGAAGCAGTTGATTAAATCAGGGAACTTGATCTTTGATTTATCAAATGTTTCAAAAGTTGACACGGCTTGTTTGGCCTGGCTACTGGCCATGCTAGAATTAAGTAATAAGACTAACTGCCAATTAACTTTTGATAACTTACCAAAAGATTTAATAAAATTAGCCCAGTTAAGTTGTGTTGATATGTTTTTACCAAAAACTGATCGTTAGTCTAGTCAGTAACCGGAGATAAATGTGGAAGTTTCAGATATAGAAAGATTACTTAATGATGCCCTTGAACTTGATGAGTTACATGTTGCATTTGATGGATCACAATGTAGAGTGATCGCAGTTGCCGACTTTCTTGGCGAATTAAGCCGAGTAAAGAAACAACAAGCAATATATGCGCCTTTAGCCGAAACAATTAAAGCGGGTGCAATTCATGCGGTATCGATTAAAACGTTCACAACGTCAGTTTGGCAACGTGAAAAAATGTTTAATCTCCCGCTTTAAATTTTCATAACTAGATAAGAATATTCTATTGGACGCATTCAAAATAACAGGTGGTACGGCTCTTAACGGTGAAGTGACCATTTCAGGCGCTAAAAACGCTGCTTTACCTATATTAATGTCAGCCATTCTCTCTAAAACACCTATTACTTTTAGTAACGTACCTAAGTTAAATGATATTGAAACCACCATTAAACTATTAAGCCAATTAGGCGCTAAAGTGCATTGGTCGGGTGATAATCAATTAGTGATTGATGGCAGTACTATTGATCAATGCCGTGCCTCGTACGAATTAGTTAAAACGATGCGTGCATCTATTTTGGTTCTAGGGCCACTACTAGCGCGTTTTGGCCATGCGGAAGTTTCATTACCCGGCGGTTGTGCTATTGGTGCAAGACCGGTGAATTTACATATTCACGGTTTGAAACTAATGGGTGCAGATATCGACGTTGAAAATGGTTATATCATCGCTCGTAATAAAGGGCGATTGCAAGGTGCCACTATCTTTATGGATACGGTCAGCGTTACGGGTACTGAGAACTTAATGATGGCGGCAGCGTTAGCAGAAGGTATTACCACGATTGAAAATGCTGCACGTGAACCTGAAATTGTTGATTTAGCTAATTGCTTAAACGCGATGGGCGCAAAAGTTTCAGGTGCAGGTTCAGATACACTAACGATTGATGGCGTTGCTGAGTTATCAGGTGTTGAGTATCGAGTTATGCCAGACCGTATCGAAACGGGCACTTTTTTAGTTGCTGCTGCGGTTACTCAAGGCAAGGTTAAATGTCTAAATACTGATCCTAAAGCATTGGAAGCAGTAATAAGTAAACTGCAAGAATCAGGTGCTGAAATTACCACAGGTGATGATTGGATAGAGTTAACGATGAATCAACGACCAAGGGCGGTCAATATTCGTACAGCTCCTCATCCTGCTTTTCCTACTGATATGCAAGCACAGTTTGTTACCTTGAATGTGATTGCTGAAGGCAAAGCAACCACAACAGAGACTATTTTTGAAAATCGTTTCATGCATGTTCCTGAATTACAACGCATGGGCGCTGATATCAGCCTTGAAGGTAATACGGCTACTTCTTGTGGTGTTGAATCGTTAAATGGCGCACAAGTGATGGCAACAGACTTACGTGCTTCAGCAAGTTTAGTTATTGCTGGGTTAGTGGCGACCTCAGAGACACAGGTTGATCGTATTTATCATATCGATCGCGGTTATCAAAATATTGAAGATAAACTGCAAGCACTTGGCGCTAATATTACGCGTATAAAAGCAAGTTAGTCTGTAGTTAAGATAAAATATACGTTTTATTAAAGCACCTTTTTAGGTGCTTTTTTTATCACTTCATAAAATGAACAGCTTGGCTGCTGATTATCAGTGTTATTCTTAGCTGAAATTATCAAACAAGCAAAGCTATTTAGCCCATTAATTAGTTATATCGTATTTTCTTAAACTGTTAGAATACGAGATATTGAGCATGTAGAAGTTTTTTATGTTTATTTTTGGGAAAGTTTGGTTAAAGCACAATATATTGTCAAATTATAAAGCGTTCAACACAAATAACACCGCAACATAATGAGAGTATTCAGATGAATAGCATTGATCTTTTTGTAAAAAATTGGGGCAGTAAAAACGCTATGGTACCAATAGCCATTGAAGATATTAACGAGCTTGAAGTCAAGTTGGCGGCTTATTTACCTGATTCATATAAGTACCTAATATCAAGTTACGGTTTGGTTCACACGCCTAATGTTCTCACTAAAATCTGCGATTTAGGTGTTGATATTTCTGAGGTACAAGATTTTTTAAGCTTAGAAGATGTCTTCTCACTTTCAAAGCTATATGAAATGGGTGGTATGCCGAAAGGTCATATATTATTCGCCTCTGATTGCAAGGGCAGCATGTTTTGCTTTAAGCTTAATGATTGTTTAGCTAGGCAAGTTGACAGCGCCGTTTGGTTCTATGACCATGGCGCTTCAACCGTTAAAAAAGTCGCTAATTCTTTTACCGAATGGCTAGAGGCGTTTAATGAACTTTGATATTACCGAACTTGGTGTTCAGGAAAAATACCGCCTGCTAAATGGTGGAGTTACCCCCAGACCAATTGCTTGGATCAGTACACGCTCAAAAGAGGGGGTTGATAACCTTGCTCCTTATTCATTTTTTACCGTGGCAAGTTGTAATCCTCCTGTGCTTCTCTATACACAGGTAAATCAAAGAACTGGCGTTGATAAAGATACCTTACAAAATTTAAGAGAAACGGGTGAATGTGTGATCAATATAGTGAATAGTCACTTACTGGAACAAATGAACCAAACCAGTGCGAGTATTAGCATTAATGAAAGTGAGTTTGATCTGGCCGATATTGAGCAAAGTACTAGTCGCACAGTCGCTCCACCTTCAGTTAAAGCGTCACCTATTCGTTACGAATGTACTTTGAGGGAAATTATCAGTTTAGGTGATTTACCCGCTGGAGGCACTCTTGTACTGTTAGATGTGAAGTCTGTTTTTGTGAGAGATGATATATACAGTGATGAAGGTATAAACCAAGAGCTTATCGACTCAGTAGGTAAAATGGGGGGGGATGGTTATTCCCTCACAACAAAATATTTAGCGCTTAATCGACCGTGAAATCATCACTAATAACTCGCTGAACTAGCGAGTTTTACTTAGCAATAATTTACCGTACCAAAAAATATAACTTTAATGGATTGATCAACGCGACTGCGTCAGTCTAGAGCATTTAATAAGAGCCATGTACATGCATTCAAAAATTCAGTTAAGTAAAGAAGACATCAGACAAGATAAACCGCCCCGCGATGAATACATAAAGCAGGCAAAAATTCCCTTAGTATTGGTTTTAGACAATGTCACCAATAGTTACAATATCGGTGCATTCATTCGTTTAGCCGATGCTTTTGCTATTGAAAAAATCATTATCTGTGGCGAGCTAACTATCTCAGATAAAAAATTGAAAAAAGCCTCTAGAAATGAAGCTAAATGGGTAGAAATTGAATACAGCAATAGCACAACGGAAAGCTTACAAATATTAATAGACGATGGTTATACTGTTTTTGGTGTTGAACTCTGCCAGCAGTCGGTTGACTATAAAGATATGACATATCCATCTTCTTGTGCATTAGTACTAGGTAATGAACGCAAGGGCGTTAGCGAAGCAGCATTAACGCTCAGTCATCATCAAATACACATTTCTATGTTTGGCATGGGTAACTCTTTGAATGTTTCAACTGCTGGCGCTATTGTCTTAGCTGAATGTACTGATCAAATTCGTAAGAAATTAGCGCTGTAAGATGATATTCAAAGTGCGGGGAAAGTAAAAAGAGTGATGATTTTTAGTCAGCTTGGCTGGGCTTTGACATATCACTCTTCCTAACATTGTTTTCTTTTGATCTATCTTTCGCCCATTCATGCTTGGACTTATTCGCTTTTATACCTGTTTGGTTATTACACTTTAACGCAGTAAATGATAATCGAGTGAGCAAAGGAAAATGATCTGAACCCATTGACGGTAAACGCTTACTTTTTTGTAGCGTAAAATTTTTGCTGTGAAATAAATGATCTAAAGGCCATCGAACTAGTGGGTAATCGACATGAAAAGTGTTGAACACTCATCGCCCAACGCGTGGGTCAAGTAAACCACTAACTTTACCAAACATTCAGTTGTGGCTGATCAAGCAACATGATTATGGTCGCCAGTCACGATAACGGGTTGATTACTGTCAGCGATGCTCATCGCTCATCGCGACAACAAGCAACTTAGCATCTCGCTGTGCCGATTTAGTGTTATCGGTTGGGCTTGGTGGAGCAGGGTGTAGAAAATATACACGAACTTTGTCTCCTATGGGTAACTATACTGTTGTATGTATCGATGGCACCTCTTTTTCAATTAAATAGCAAATCTCTTGCTCCACTAAAGGCAATCGCGAAAAAATATGCATACCATAGAGGTAACAGTGGGCATTTTACGCTGTTTAATCAACGGTATTAATTTATTTGCATTGCGATTTGGTGTCAGTAAATTCGAGGTAATAATACTGAGTTGTTTGTTTTCATCATATTGTAAGGTGTTAACATGACTATAAACGATGCATTGCGACTGAACACAGGAACGCTGACTAGCGGTTTCATTATCAATTAATTGGTTATGGTTTACCGCTTTTATTGGCGGTAACTTAATACGATCGGCATTCACCAAATGGTGTCCTATTATTTTTTTGCTAAAAAGAATGGGTTTGAAAGATGAATAAAAAAAGATTACAAAGAGAGTGATTGGTTATTGGCCATTTTTAAAAAGTGCAGGTACTAATGATACCTGTAAAGGTTTACTCCTCTTTTACTTAACCGCAGATATGTAAGTTCAACCTGTAAATAAAGTTTGGCTGATTTTTAAAGTTAAATAGGGTCAGCATAGAGCTTAACTGACCCCTTTTAAGTTGTTTATACCAGGCTAACCAAGTGTGCAGTTTTCATTGATAGGTATTAACGATAAAATGCTTCAACAGTTCCTTTTATCTTTACCAAAAGTGGTTGGCCACGACGGTCTAACGCTTTGTTCATCGGAACTTTTACCCAACCTTCACTGATGCAATATTCTTCAACATCAAAACGCTCTTTACCGTTAAGACGAATACCAATATCGTGTTCAAAAATTTCTTCCACATGATGCGGGCTGCGGGGATTACCCGAAAGGTGATCTGGTAAATCAGGTAGCGATTTAGTGTCGTTCATGTTCATGACCTGTAGTAAATAGATAGGGCGCTATTGTAGGCAATATAGGCACACCCCTCAATAGCCGTAGTCATAAATGTTAGCACCAAGCGTTATAAAATTGATAAAATTAATGTTTGTAACGCCGATAAAAGTGTTAACGTGGGGTCGTTATAGATTTCATTCATTATAAAGTCGATAAAAAACAGTTTTTTTTGAAAAAGTCAAAATAGTATGGTGTTTACAACACCTGTTATTGCTCTTTTATTGAACATTGATAAACAATTAAACATATATACACCCGTTTAATTTTGGCTACATACGTTGTTGTTCTAAACAGTAGGACCTTCTCTTTTGAAAAACATTATATGAAAACTCTGGCGAGTACGCTCTTTGCGCTTTTGGCATTCGCAGCCAACTCAGTGCTATGTAGATTAGCATTGGGCGAGAATGCGATTGATGCAACGAGTTTTACCGTTATAAGATTGCTTTCTGGCATTGTTATTTTGATCCTCGTAATGCAACTAACAAGTAAATCAAATGAGAAAAAACCGACAACGAAGGGAAGTTGGTTAGCGGCAAGTATGCTCTTTATTTATGCTATTGCTTTTTCATTTGGCTATGTGTCATTAGATACAGGAACAGGAGCACTTATTCTCTTTGGCGCCGTTCAAATAACGATGATTATGGTGAATGTTATTTCAGGAAATAAACTTCACTTTACTGAATGGACAGGCCTAGTTATTGCCTTCACAGGCTTTGTTTATTTAATTATTCCAAGCTTAGTGACGCCATCATTTGTTGGGTTTATTCTCATGGCCATTTCAGGTATTGCCTGGGGGCTTTATACTCTGCTAGGCAGAACCTCGACAAACCCTCTGAGCGACACGGCCTATAATTTTTTGCGTACCTCTCCTTTTATTTTAATACTGGTGATTTTTGGCCTTGATAATGTTCATATAACTTCAATAGGGATTTTATTTGCCATTTTGTCTGGGGCTATAGCCTCTGGAATAGGTTATTTTGTCTGGTATATCGCACTTAGAGGACTCTCTGTCACGCAAGCGGCTGTTGTTCAGTTGTTCGTACCAGTGATTGCTGGCGTAGGAGGTGTTATTTTTACCAACGAACTTATTACACATCGGTTAATTGAGTCATCTGCGTTGGTTCTTGGTGGTATTTTGATGGTTATTCTGGGGAGATATTACTTTGTTCAATTGGCATTAAAAAAGAAAAAAATCGTTTAATGGGAAGTGATTGTCCAGTAAATTTATAGGTTCTCAATGAATTTACTTGAGGGACTTTATTTATTATTAGCCAGCACAAGATAGGGCTTAATGACTGAGCGCTCTGCATCGCTAAATATTATTTTCTTCGGTCCAATCTTTGAGTCTTTCTAGAATATCCAATGCTGTGCGGCCAAAATCAGTTATTTCATAAGCAACAGCAATAGGACGATCGCTAATGACTTCTCGCGTAACTAAGCCTTGGACTTCTAACTCTTTTAGACGTTGATCAACCATTTTCTTGCTTGCCCCACCTAACATCCGCGATAATTCGTTAAAACGTACCGGGCCATCTTTTAGATGCCAAAGAATAGACGCTTTCCATTTACCCCCTAGTACTCTCATACCCCGCTCAATAAGACAAGGTTGCTCACAGCTTTTAGGATTTATTTTATTTACGTTGTCCTTTGTTTTTATAGTATTTTTCATTATATTTCACTTATAATCTTAGTGGTTACTAAAAGTATACTAGTTGATTTTATTAACCACACTAGCATAATACTGCTCCATAGAGCTACTTATCAAGAGGCATTAATATTAATGCCATTTTAGGAAAAATTTTATGCCAACACTCACCTCTTATGATGCCATTAACAGATCGCCATTGGGTGATGTTCCTCTTACTGAACCTTTGCAGATGCAAGCGGTTGTTTTGCGCGCAAAAAAAGCGCAAAAATATTGGTCGGCACTTCCTCTTGAAGTACGTCAACAAAAAGTCGTTCAGGCTTATGAACGTCTTATTTCAGTTGAAGATCAGCTTGCATTATTGATCAGCAAAGAAATGGGTAAAGACCACCGCAGAGCAAAGTATGAAGTAGCGGGCACTATTCAGAATGTGAAATATTTTACACAAGAAATCGCTCAAGCGCTAACGAGTGAGTCAATCGGACACGAGACTAAAATGCAATACCGACCTTTAGGTGTTGTTGCTGTTATTTCACCTTGGAACTATCCATTGGCTATGGCAAACAACTTGTTGTTGCCCGCACTAATCGCGGGTAATAGTGTTGTGCTAAAACCGTCGGAAGAAACACCGTTAGTTGCTGAACTTTTTATTAAAACATTGAACCAGCTACTACCTGAAAACGTATTACAAGTGGTGCATGGCGATGCAGAAACGGGCAAAGCTTTAGTTAATGCCGATATCAATATGGTTGCTTTCACAGGTTCCCTTGGTGCAGGTAAGCATATTATGGCAAGCGCTGCTTCAGGGCTTAAACGTTTAGTGATGGAATTGGGTGGCAACGACCCACTCATTGTGATGGCAAGTGCTGATATTGACAAGGCAGTACAATTTGCCGTAGCGAGCTCTTTTGAAAATACTGGACAAATGTGTACTTCTACAGAGCGTATTTATGTTGACGAACGTATAGCTGATGAGTTTGAGCATAAAGTCGTTGCCTTTGCATCTCGCTATCAAGCCGGAGCTTGGGATGAAGAAAATGTCAATATTGGTCCAATTGTTAACCCTAAACAGCATGCGAAAGTGCTGTCTCAATTAAAAGATGCCCATGCCAAAGGCGCGGCGTTTTTGTTGGGAAGCCATCATTATGAACTGCCCTTTATACAGCCAACTGTCGTGACCGGTATAACGCCAGATATGCTTTTAGAGCAAGATGAAACCTTTGGTCCAATTGTAGCTATAAGTCGTTTTAACGTTTTATCTGAGGCGATTGATCGTGCCAATGCCAGCCCATATGGTTTAGGTGCGGTGGTCTTTGGTGGCTCAGACGCAAATAACGTTGCTGAGCAAATGGAAGCAGGCATGGTGGCAATTAATCAAGGTGCAGGTGGTCCAGGACCATGGGTTGGCGCCAAGCAAAGTGGCTTTGGCTTTCATGGCACAGCTGCTGGTCATCGACAATTTTCGCAATTGAGAATTATTAGCAAATAAGTGTTTTAACTCAATAAGTTTAATTGTCGATTGCTTAACAAAAGATATGCAGCAATACCTAACAACTGTTACTGATAGAGTAAAATATGAATGTAAAAATAGACACAGTCGCTGATTTTTTTGTCGCGGCTTTAGAGCCTGGCGCAGAACACCCTGCTTTACCTGCATGGGGTAACCGTCAATCAAACCCAGCGAAATTGAATGATAAATTTGATACCAGTCATATTAAACGACATGATTTGGCGCAGGTGCCTGGTGCATTTCAGTTATTGAATGTATTGAGCAAAGAGGAATGTGAAGCGCTGATCAGTATTAGTGAACAGTTAACGTTCTTGCCTGATGCGGCTGTTTCTTTGCCACGAAGTGTTCGCCACAATGACAGTTTAACTTGGATAGTTGATGAGCAAACAGATGGTATTATTTGGCAGCGTATGGCGCATTTTATGGATGACCGACAGGCTATTTTTGCTGGCAGTAAAGCGTTAGGTATTAATGCGCGTTTTCGCTTTTATCGATATAACCCTGATGATTATTTCAAGCCTCATTCTGATGGCTCTTGGCCAGGAAGCCGTGTTATTAACGACCAGTTGATTACTAATGCTTACCCTGAACTTTATAGTCAAATGACTTGTTTAATCTTCTTAAGTGAAAATTTTCAAGGGGGAGAAACACGTTTCTTAGTGAATGCTGATGATGCAACTAAACCAGCAATGAGGAACGACAAAGTTAAAAACGTTGATATTCGCACCCCCGCTGGTGGTATATTGTGCTTTCCTCATGGCATGCACCCGTTGCATTGTATACACAGTTCAGTGCCAATTACGGAAGGTATTAAATATATAATTCGCAGTGATGTTTTGTTTGAACTTTAAGCAGACTTAATTATACAACAGGGCTAAATACACCAATCATCTAAAATTTAAATAGATGATTTTTTTTAGTGATTTAGCCTTAGATAAACCGTTTGGTAATACTTGGTTTATCAGAGGTTCTTTAGCGGTAATGTTCACAAATTAAAACAGTGAACTGGGTTTATTTTGTACTACAATTGTTTTGTAGTCCATGCTAAAGAGCAATTAATGTAAATATACACAGTAGAAAGGTGTCAATGTATGGCTAGTCAGCTATTTCATTTGTTGGAAAAGTGGCAAGAAAATAAAGACAACTATGAATGGGTTCTGGGAGTTGTATACAAAACAGAAGGCTCTAGTTATAGAAAAACCGGTGCGATGATGTTGTTTAACAGCCTAGGTCAACAATTTGGTATGTTAAGTGGTGGCTGTATTGAAGGAGACATACTGATTCATGCTAAAGCTTGTATGAGTAGTAATAAGCCTAGTTTGTTAACTTATGACGGTAGCGATGAAGATGATTTATCATTTCAGTTAGGTATTGGTTGTGGTGGTAAAGTTCATATATTGCTACAAGCAATTAATCAACAAAACGATTACCTTTCATTATTAGTTGTTTATCAGGCATTAGCTAAACGTAAATCAGGTACTTATTTTCAAGAAATATCAGCAAGCAGTACACAAGCTTATTTCACCGAACAAACAGATGCAACACAAACGACACCATCAGTTAAGCCCGTACTTGTAGAAAAAAATAATCAGCAATGGTTATCTACTCCAATTAAACCTGTGCCACACTTATTGGTTATTGGCGGCGGTGTTGATGCTCGCCCAGTTGTTGATATAGCATCTACTTTAGGTTGGACAGTAAGTCTATGGGACCCTAGAGCGGCCAATGCAAGAAAAAATTACTTTACAGCCGCAGATACTATTCTTAAGGGGAGCGTTGAATCAGTTGGTGAGTATGCGCGTAACAAGCTTGTTGATGCGGTCATTTTAATGAGCCATAGTGTTTCTTTAGATGCCGCATGTCTATCGGTATTACAACAAGAAACAATCAGTTATATGGCGTTGTTGGGCCCCACCCATCGAAAAAATCAGGTATTGGACGTTGCAAAACTTAAAGAAGAGGCGTTAACGGTCACGTTGTCTGGTCCTGCGGGGCTTGACTTAGGTGATGAGTATCCTGAGAGCATCGCTTTATCGATTATTAGTGAGTGCCAAGCAAGCTTAAATAAAAAAACAGCCACTTCAATAAGTGGTGTACTTAATAAATTTATGAGTTGTTAATTTCAACTCACTTATTGGAGAGACAAATATGATTGCATTCAAGTTAAATGGGAAAGATGTTTCCTCTACTTCCGAGGGCGACACACCGCTGTTATGGGTTATTCGTGACGAACTTGGTTTTAAAGGAACAAAATTTGGTTGCGGTATTGGCATGTGTGGGGCCTGTACTGTACACATTGACGGCGCTGCAGTTAGAACATGTTCTTTTCCATTACAAGCGGCGATGAATAAGAATATAACCACAATAGAGGGGTTGAATAACAATCATCCATTACAAAAAACATGGATTGATGAACAGGTCCCCCAATGTGGTTACTGCCAATCGGGACAAATCATGCAAGCAGCAACATTGCTAGCAAAAAATCCATCGCCGAGTGAACAAGAAATAGTTGACCATATGAGCGGTAATTTGTGTCGCTGTATGGCATATGCTCGTATTAAAAGTGCGATTAGCAGTGCTGCAGATGTTATGTCAGCTGATGTGCAGTATTTTGATCCCACCTCTTCAACACAACAATCATAGGGCGTATGACAATGCAAAATATTAAAGATGCAAAAAATAATGTCAGCTTATCTCGCCGTCGTTTTTTAGTGGGTACCGTTAGCAGTTCACTTGTCATGGCTTTTGCGCCACTTGCTAGCGCAGCGAGTTTAACGTTAAGCCCACAAGAAACGCTACAAAGTAAATTGTTTTCACCCACCGTTTGGTTTGAAATTAATCCTATGGGTGAAATTAACATAAATATCGCTAAGGCTGAAATGGGACAACATATTGGTACTGCGCTTGCTCGCGTTGTTGCTGATGAATTAGGTGCTGATTGGTCGAAAGTATCGATAACTCATGTAGATACTGATCCTAAATGGGGATATATGGTTACAGGGGGGTCGTGGTCTGTATTTCAAACATTTAAACCTCTTTCTCAAGCCGGCGCCGCAGGTCGTATTGCATTAATAGAAGCCGCAGCCAAAATATTAAATTGCCCTGTTGACCAATGTCGTGCTGAGAATGGAGCAGTCGTTTACCAAGACCGTTCAATTAGTTTTGGTGATATCGTTGCCAAAGGTACGTTTAACCGTGCTTTTACTCCAGAAGAAATTGACGCATTACCACTTAAGCCAGCAAGTAAAAGAACGCTCGTTGGAAAACCTGGTTTAGCGCTTGATATCCCTGCTAAGACTAATGGCTCAGCCGTTTATGGTATTGATGTCGAATTGGCTGGTATGGTCTATGCTCGGCCTATTCTTCCGCCTACCCGATACGGTAGTAAAGTAACAAATGTTGATGATAGTGCTGCCAAAAAGGTAAAAGGTTATCTTGGTTATCATATTTTAAAAGACCCCAGTGACCTGATTCAAGGTTGGGTTAGTGTTCAAGCCGATACATATTATGGCGCGATAAAAGCCGGTGATGCTTTAAAGGTAAGTTATCAAGCAGGTAAAACAGCTAAAGTCAGTGAGCAAGATATTATAAAAGAAGGTGAGCGTTTAGTTGCTGATGAGAGTGAAGGTGGCTTGTTTGTTAACGAGGGCGATTTTTCAGCAGCGAGAGCGAAAGCCGCTAAAACTATCGAAGCGACTTATCGTACGCATACCGCGTTACACTTTGCTCTAGAGCCAGTTAATGCAACAGTGGAAGAGAAAGATGGTCTCTGGCACGTTTACACGGGTAATCAATGGCAATCGTTAACTTTGCCAGCGATCGCCAAAGCGCTACAAGTTGCTGACGATAAAATCGTTATGCACCAGCAATATTTAGGGGGTGGATTTGGTCGCCGTTTGTTTGGCGATTATGCCATTCCTGCTGTGCTGACCTCTAAAGCGGTTGGTAAACCAGTGAAAATGGTCTTTACTCGAGAAGATGATTCTAGATTTGATCAACCTAGATCACCCTCTGTTGCTTCATTTCGAGCTTCATTTGACCAAGAGAATCAACTGACCGGTATGGAGCATGTCTTTGCTGCTGGCTGGCCAACTTTAACAATGGCGCCAGGGTTTATGCCTGAAAGTCTAGATAAAAAGATTCGTGTAGACCCTTTTTCAACAAGCGGTGCTGATCACTGGTACAGCATAGAAAATAATCGTGTACGAGCGATTAATAATGATCTAGCACAGCAAACTATTTTACCTGGATTTTTAAGATCAGTGGGTCAAGGTTGGATTGTCTGGGGAGTGGAGTCGTTTATTGATGAAATTGCGCATCAAATGAAAGCTGATCCGATTGATTTTCGTTTATCAATGCTCGATGGTCTAGGTAAACAAGCAGGTAAAGCGCCTGAAAGTGTAGGTGGTGCCAAGCGATTAGCGAATGTGTTGAACATACTTAAGCAAAAAACAAAGAATGTTAAACTAGCAAAAAATGAAGGTGTTGGTATTGCAATCAGTGCAGGACAAGAAAGAACTATGCCAGCTTGGATGGCTTGTGCGGCACAGGTACATGTTGAACCAAGCTCAGGGAAAGTAACGGTTAAAAAACTCACTATGGTTGCTGATGCAGGTGTTATTGTTCATCCCGATGGCGCATTAGCGCAAGTACAAGGTTCTATGCTCTGGGGAACGAGCTTAGCATTACATGAGCAAAGCCCAATAGAAAATGGTCAGGTGAGTAATACTAATCTACATACTTACTCACCATTGCGTATGAATGATATGCCTGAGTTGGATATTGAATTTGTAGAAAGTGATGAGTTTCCTGTTGGTTTGGGTGAGCCTGGAGTGATAGCGATAGCGCCTGCCATCGGCAATGCTATTTTTCAAATAACAGGAGTTAGAGTGCGAGATCTTCCTATTAGCGCTGAAGCGTTAAAAGGTGCTTAAGCCATCGTTCATTATTACTTTACAGTAATGGCGATAAGTAAACTAACCTTTATTCGTTGATATATTAAAGCCCTTAGTGTCGCTAATACGCACTAAGGGCTTTTTTTATGAAAGGTCATAAAGGTTAAGCAAGTCACAGCAGACTATTGCACTATAAAGGGTTTATTTCTCAGCGAGATTACAGAGTAGCTACATGCATAATATTAAACTCTCGCGTTTTGATAAAAAGTAATCTATAACTAAAAATAAAATAAAATATTAAATCCTTATTATCATTATGTTATGGAATTTTTTGAGGTCGATTAAATGCAACGAATGGGTTCAATTACAAAGTATTTAGCATTTTTATTTGGTGTACTTATTAGTTTAATGATCATATTTTTCATATATTCCTACATCTTAAAAAGTCAGCTTTTTGAACAGGGAGAGAATATACTTGCCGATTTAGTTCATACCACAGAGCAAGGATATAGTGTTTTAGCGTCATTAAATAACAAAGGTTTTTCTAACTGCTCCACTGAAAACTTATTGGCGATGCGAAAATATCAATTTGAATCGAACGATATTAAAGATATTGGTTTCCTTAGCAATGATTTATTAACCTGTACAACGGGTATCGGCCTCTTAACGAAACCTATAAAAGAAACCTCACCTAATCTGATAATCGACGGCCATAAGTTTTGGTTTAATCATAAATTGATTACCTTTGATAGAACACTCCAAGGTATTGTTATACGTAAGGATAAGTACAATATAGTCGCGTCGTTCAAAGGGCTTTTATATGAACACAGAAAATTTAAAGAGTATGAGTTATTAGCTGTTAAGGGTAATGAAATAACACACCTTTTCGGAATACAGGGTCTTTATCAACAAAAAGCAAAAACGGGTAAGCCTCATTTCAGTACGGGACTGTTATTACACTCTTTAGAATTATGTGCCCCTAAAGGGATAATATGTGTGGTTATTCAGCAGAAAAACTTTTCAGAATTTCAAGTTGGTTCTGTTTTATTAATTTTAATGTTTATATCTTTAGTCTCAGGCGTTGCTACTTTGCATGCTTATCAATCGATTTACAGTTACATCTATAGTACGAAAAGAAGAATAAAATTAGGCTTATCTTTTAAAGGCATTAAACCTCATTATCAGCCTATAATTGAACTAAAAACAGGGAGAGTTATGGGGTGTGAGCTACTTGCGCGATTTGAAGATCATATTGGTCCCATTTACCCTGATCAATTTATTTCTGTCGTGAGTGAATTAGACATGTCTTGGCTTATGACGGAACATCTTATTTTACAAGCAATACATGATTTTAAAGAGATTAAAGTGATTGATAAACCATTTTACCTCTCAATTAATGTTTTTCCAAAAGATATTAATAATGGCAATATTCTTAAAGGTGTTGAGCTGTTAAAAAATATAACGCCTAACTTGCAAATTTGCTTTGAGGTAACAGAAGACGAAGAGTTACATTATAGTAAGGTAGGAGATACATTAGAAAAACTTTCAAAAAGCCATATAAAAATATCTATCGATGACTTTGGTACAGGTTACTCTAATTTGTCTCAGTTAAAGTTGTTAGATATTGATACATTAAAAGTAGATAAGTCATTTATTGATGAAGTGGAAACAGGTTCTATTCGGTCAACATTAATCCCTAATATTGTTTCGATAGCAGAAAAATTAGAAGCAACTATTATTGCTGAAGGCATTGAAAATAGGTTGCAAGTTGATGAGTTATTGAAAATGGATATTGAACTTGGACAAGGTTGGTATTACGCAAAAGCTTTACCCTTTAAAGAGTTTAAATATTATTTACTCAGTAATAGTGATTACAAGTTTACTGAATAGCATAGGAGCATGAGCTTAATTTGACACAAATAGTGAAATTTCACTGTGACCCATTTACCATTCATGTATAAAAGTTTGAAGAAAGACAATTTTTTCCAATGCTCATTGATAAAGCCTCAGTAAATACTGGGGTAATGAATTTCTATTTTTTAAAAGTAGAAACTTTTTTCATTGTTAGCTATTGTTATTTAATACTTTTATTTTCCCTGGTGATTTATTGTAATTTCATCTTCAATGCAAAGATAACAGATTAATAGCAAACTGATCGTGAGAGCAGGACGCAAAGCTAGCATTCTACTGCAGATTAGGTAGTGGGGCTACCAAGGTTATTACGTATATTTATTTTCTACTATACGTTTCCCAGAGGGACTTTCTCTCGCGTTCTAACTTTCTTTTATGCGCTTTTCTTGTTTATTCAAATTTACGTGTAAATCATAAATGGATTTCTATTTTTTTATACTAAAACACTTGGTTTATTTACTTCATTATCAGCGTTTTAACGAAAGCAAACTTATTTATAAATACGTTTGCTTTGGTTAAAAAAATATAAGTTTTGCTGATGTACAAGAAGAATTGGATCAGCTCGACATATTAACAACACGTTTAAAATCTTCGATTTTTTATACTCAAGCTATATCGAGGCGGACCTGAAAAGTCCTTTTCATCAATTAATCCCCATAAAGCAACGTCAACATTAATTATGAAAACTCATCTCAATCAAGTGTTAGGATTAATAACTGATAATAAACTCGCCTTAATTAACTTCCCTGAAGAGTCTATTTTAAAGGGGTTACCTTTAATTTTACCGCCAAAGGAGTCGTGATAGAAATACTTGAGACCGTTTTCCCCTTCTGATGACGTTTATCAAGTATGTAAAGATTTATATCACCAAGGTTACCATTTAGTCTGAGATGACTTTGTTTATAAGCCTGAATGGAATTGTTTTTTCAATTTAATGAAACTGATTAAGTTGATACTCAAGCTACGCTACTTGATAAAATATCTCCATTAATTAAGAAGCTAAAAGCGAGAAAAAATCTTAATATTCTGGCCAAAAAGTCGAGCCTAAAGAATAATTTTTACAAGAAAAAAATTAGGTTTTAATTTTATCAAGGGTATTACTTTTATCGACCTTAAATGTCAGAAAGTAATAAATAGATAGCCACCAACCCATTTTGTTAAGTTTGATTCAAGAATGCCTGAGAATAACATTGAATATTAAACGTATCACCAGTTATTTTGAGCGAGATGTAGGGCTTTCCTTTAAGTTATTTAAATTTATTAATTCTGGTATCTTACCGATAAGCCAAGAGATAAAAAGCGCATTAAGATATTTAGGCGAAGCCCAAACCAAGAAATTAATTCTACTTTTATTTGCTGGGTCGTTAGCTACAAAAGCCAAAATAATTAACTCGACTCGCTATTATTAGAGCAAGATTTTGTGAATTAATCGCAGAGAAAACGATACCTGAACATACAGAGGTGATTTTTCTGGTTGGGTTGTTTTCTTTGTTAGATGCAATGCTAGATGCACTACTTGATAAAATAGTGAATAGCTTATCGTTACCTGCTGAGGTAGTCTCAGCACTAACAAGCGAAAAATCCTCTACGTTAAAATATATTCTTAGCACGATTAGCTATTATGAAAAAGGCCGTTGGTATAACACTAAAAGAAATGCGGAAAGTATTAATGTTAATTATGAAGAATTAGCTGATTACTATCAAAATGGATTGGTGTTGGCATGTAAATATAATGACGAACCTGTGACAGATTTTGAGTAAACCGATTTGAATAAAGTCTATGATACTTTATGCCGCTTCTTAGATAGAAATAACCGTCACTATTGCCGTTAAACGGTTGGTTTTGGTCATCCATAATCCTTCCCTCCTAAGGCACCGCTTAGATACAATAATGGGCCTTAAATAATTATTTTTAATCATTAATTTATTTTATACACTGCTTCAACACCGCAATAAATGTCAGCGCCCGTTTTATCATACACAATACGTTGCTCTTGACAGGTGCTGGTAACATTATTTTTCCAAGTGATCACACCCAATAAAACACCGGCAGTAAACGGCTCTCCCTGAAATACATAATAATGGGCATCACTTGTTACGCCCTCTACTAAAATAGGCACCACCTGAGAGACTCTGTAGTGGTATTCACCAGCCATAAGCGCATCACCCTTGACGGTTGAAGGCCCGTCTCCCAAATCAATATATTTTAGTGCTGCGATCCAGTTGTTGGTAATGTTACCCCCCTAGACCAATAGACCGACTGGTATCACTATTTTTAATATTAGTCATAGCTCAAACCGCGCCCCGTGATTTGGTAAAAAATAACGGTAGACGAAGATGTACGAAGGACTATGCTATTTGAAAAGTTTAGTTTATTTATTATTATCTAAATCCCTTTACAACCTTACACTTTATTATCGTCAGCTCAAATATACATCTATAACGCCTGTAGTTTTGGCTCTTTACTCTGTTAGATATACATTATTTTGACACTTTTGTTAACCATAGATCAAGTTGTTATAATTTCTTCATTACTTCATTACTTCATTACTTCATTACTTCACTTGGTGCTAAGTGGTCAAGTAATACTCCCCCTCAGTTTTTTAGCTTAACTCAAACCTTCTTTCTAATTCATTTAGGCTTATCCCTTCGTTATATATGTAAAATTAGCACCTACATATGATGAGATTCGTAAATTAATATTTTAAGTAAAACTTGTCAAAATTGAGTGAGAGTGATTGTAATAAACGTTATAATTTTTTAACAAAATAAAGTTTAGTACTTACCTATATTTACCTATATTTACGTAAATTCGAGGGTTTGAGAATGAGTCCCAGAATAAAATTTCTTTGTAATTAAAAGCAACCTACTCCATGTGCTTAATTTTTAATGCGCCATAGTGTATTAATAGTAATGAAAGTTAAAATAACTCGTTATATAAACATCATGTTTTTATAAGTAAATATTAAGTTAGCACGGTGTACTCTATCAACATGCTCTTTAACACCTGTCATTTACTTATCTTATCTTGACGTTAATGTGTGTAACGCATTATTTCTTTAGGGATTAATTGTAACGGTATGACTTTATCTGCAGCGCCTAAAGCAATCGCCTCTTTAGGCATACCAAAGACCACACAAGATTGCTCATCTTGGGCAATAGTCACAGCACCCACCTCTTGCATTTCTTTTAATCCACGTGCGCCATCATCTCCCATGCCTGTCATGATAAAACCAACAGCATTTTTCCCTGCAAACTTAGCAACAGAACGAAATAACACATCAACCGATGGTTTATGACGATTAACCTGAGGCCCGTCAATAACTTGCACATGGTATTGTGAACCATTGCGTTTTAGTAACATATGTTTACCACCAGGTGCAATGAGGGCTAATCCAGGTAATACACGGTCATTGTTTTTTGCTTCTCTTACATTAATATCACACAATGAATCAAGCCTTTGTGCAAAGAGTGCCGTAAATTTTTCTGGCATATGTTGTACTATTACCATTCCTGGTGCTGTGCTAGGAAGTGCTGTCAGTACTAACTCTAATGCCTGTGTACCTCCTGTTGAGGTACCTATAGCAACAACATGTTCCGTTGTTTTACTCATGGCTTGGTCTGTTCGCTTCGATATTACATCGGCATTAAACTTTGGCTTTATGGCGGCTGTGCGTAAATTACTTACATTAGCATGTGCGGCCGATTTTACGGCTTGAATAATATTTTTTGCGGACTCTTCCAAAAAAGCTTTAACACCAGACTGGGGTTTAGTGACAACACACACGGCTCCAGCGTCCAGTGCCTGCATGGTGGTTTCAGCGCCTTGTTCAGTTAAAGAGGAGCAAATTACCACGGGCGTTGGATGTTCAGTCATTATTTTTCTCAAAAATGAAATACCATCCATACGTGGCATTTCAACGTCGAGCACAATTACGTCTGGCCACTGCTTTGCCATTCGATTCATCGCAAATAGTGGGTCCGAGGCCGCACCTATAACATTTATATTAGGATCACTTGACAAGACGACCTGTAAAACTTGACGTACGACTGCAGAATCATCGACCAATAATACGTTTATCTTAGACATCTTGCATCCCTCCTTTATCAAGCGATATTTGACCACGTTTGACCCATACGTCACCCGTATCAAGTTCTAGATGAATCTTTCGATAATTAGTGCCCCCAACATCGGTTGTTTTTATTTTAAATCCATGATTAGCGAGTAAGTCTATGCCAGCAGCGATGTTGTTTTGAGCAACATTTATGCCGACATTTGTGGGTTGTAAGCAGGCAAACATATTGCCACCACCAAATAATTTTACTTCATACTCATCAGGAGAGCTTTCAGTTGATTTTAGGTGTTCCATAAAAAGTGCCAAAGCATCATCTGCAAAATGTCCATAACTGAGCTGTTTGTTTTCACCACGAACGGGTAAAAGGTAGTGACACATTCCACCAATAAGCTTTAATGGATGCCACAACGTTATGGCGATACAAGAGCCTAATAACGTATAAATGGTAGTGTTGGCATCACCAAAATAAAATTCTCCCGGTGCTAGCGTGACCTCTACTGTGTTATCACCCGCATCAGGGCTTTCATCCCTTGTTGGGGAAATTAACGGTAATAAACTCGTGTGCTGCATTAAGTCCTTATTTAACATATTTTTTCATATACTGATGGCGCTACTACTCTTAAGTCGTTTGTTATGCCATTAAGGCTCTCTGAATGTCCAACAATTAAAAAACCGCCAGGTTTTAATTGTTTACATAAATTATCAACGACTTGCTTTTTAGTTGGTATGTCAAAATAGATCAAGACATTACGCAAAAATATTACGTCAAAACTGCCCAAACGTGTCAGGTCAGATTTTAGGTTAGCGTGCACAAACCCTACGCGTGAACGTAGTTCGTTGGCAATAATAAAAGTACCATCTTGGTTGCCAATACCCTTAAGGCAATATTTTTTTAAATAAGTACTTGGGATGTTGTCTATTCGCTCAATGGGATATTGTGCCAGTCGAGCCTTGTCAATCACTTCAGTACAAATATCTGTCCCCACTATTGCCCACTCATTGACTAAGCAGTGTGCAGACAGAACCATAGATAACGTATATGCTTCTTCTCCACTCGAACTTGCTGCGCTCCATATACGTCGTGCGCCTGTTTTCCATTTCGGGAGTATCACCTCACGCAAAAAATCAAAATGCTTCGACTCTCTGAAAAAGTAGGTTTCATTAGTGGTTAACAGATCAATCGCAATTTGCCGTTCACCATTATCCTCCTTTTTTAAGAGTTGAAAGTAATCTGCATAGCTTGCTAAGCCATAATGCCTTAGGCGCTTAGCAAGCCGTCCAGTGACGAGAGCTTTTTTTGCCCCCGTCATATTGATCCCTACTATGTCATAGAGCATTTTTTGAAACAGCGTAAATTCGCTATCATCCATGACAATATGATCAATACTTTGTTCAGTCATTATCTTTCCAAAGCCGGTGATTCGGTATTTTGATTTAGCATGCCTAATTCATCGACTGAGAGAACGTTATCTACATTTAATATAATCACAAAGTCACCGTCTACCTTACCCATACCATGGATAAAATCCGTGCGTATTTTAGCGCCCAATGCAGGAGGGGGTTCAATTTCATTAGCCGGAATTTCTAATACAGCTGAGACTGCATCTACCATTACCCCTATAACATGGCAGTCATCATCCGTAGTGACTTCGATGATCACGATACAAGTACGCTTTGTTACCTCGCTCCGATTACTGCTAAAGCGCGCAATTAAATCAATTACGGGTACTACGGCGCCGCGCAGGTTGATAACCCCGCGCACGAACGCTGGCATCATAGGCACGGTGGTCAAGTTGCCGTATTCTAATATCTCTTTGATATTAAGAATACCGATAGCAAACATTTCATTACTAAGTTTGAACGTTAGAAATTGATCATCATCTTCAGTTTTGTTGAGTGTTAACTCATTTTCTTTAAACGTTTCAATTTTTGATAAAGTCATAATGTCTCCTAGAATCGAACAAATTCTGAGTCGCCAACCGCTTTAGGTAAGTAATCATCATTGTCTTTAACCACCGTCATTTTTGGTGTGGTCTTTTTCATTGATGTGACTGATGAATTACCGGCACTAGGCAGTGAAAAGAAATTCATGGTTTCCTGTAACTGCTCAGCCTGACCACTCATTTCTTCAGCAGTAGCTGCAAGCTCTTCAGACGTTGAAGCGCTTTGCTGAGTTATTTTATTGAGTTGTTCCATGGCGTTGTTTATTTGTGAGGCTCCAGAAGATTGCTCTTCTGACGCCGCGCTAATTTCCTGAACCAAGTCAGATGTTTTTGAGATAGACGGTACTATATCATCCAATAATTTTCCTGCTTTTTCTGCAGTACCTACACTGTTTTGGGCTAACTCACCTATTTCTTGTGCGGCTATTTGACTGCGTTCTGCCAACTTACGTACTTCTGCTGCGACTACCGCAAATCCCTTGCCATGTTCGCCGGCTCGAGCTGCTTCAATTGCGGCATTAAGTGCCAATAGGTTAGTTTGATAGGCAATATCATCAATGATACTGATTTTCCCTGCAATACTATTCATAGCGACTACTGTGGCTTTAACCGAAGCGCCACCTTCACCAGCTTCTTTCGCTGCTTTTGTTGACATGGCATTCGTTACTTTAGCATTTTCAGTATTTTGATTAATAGACGCTGACATTTGCTCTACCGAAGCCGACGTTTCTTCAACACTGGCGGCTTGTTCGCTGGTGCTTTGGCTGATACTTTGTGCCGTTGCCGACACTTGCTCTGAAGCAGAGGTTAAATTTTCTGTGGCAGATCTGACATCAGTGATCGTTGTTGTTAGCCTGTTAGCCATAGATTTCATCGCGGACAAAAGTTGACCTGTTTCATCTTTACTATTAATTTCTATGTCGACGGTAAGATCTCCCTCAGCAAGAAGATTTGCAACGGCAACAGCTTGAACAAGTGGTGTGGTAATAGCGCGTGAAATAAAGAACCCTAAAATGATACCAATAATGACACCACCGACAGAAAAACTGATCATTAATACTCGACTATTGTCATACAGATTAGAGGTGAATTGTGAGGCATCTGCGGCATTGGTTTCTTTCACTTCTGACAGTTCAGTCAGTAAGTCGTCTACTGTGTTAGCGATAACGCGTAAATCTGTTTGAATAAAGATGATTGACTGCCTGTCATTATTCACGAGCGTTTCTGAATTAATGATTTTTTTTACCTTTATTAGGGCAACTTTATATTCCCCCCACTCTCGAGAGAAAGCGTTAAGTAATTGTTTACCTTCTTCGGTGGTAAATTGCGACCTAGCTTTATCAAAGCTCGCTTGAACGGCATCGGCATTAGTAGATGTTTGCGTGATATACCTTTGTCTTTCCTCTTCTGTGGTCGCTAACACTGAATTTCGAAGCGAACGTGCCACACCCATCAAGTTGACATTGGCCTCTTTAATACGAGACAAACCCAGTAATTCTTTTTGATACAAGTCGTCAGCAGCGTCATTGAGTTCAGACATGTTGGAGACCCCAATAAAGCCAACCAGTCCAGTAATCATTGAGACGAGCAGAAATGCTCCAATTAATTTTATGCCAATTTTTTGATCTTTAAACATGTTAATACTCCGTTATTTATAATTTAGTTATTGTTTATTGTTATTTAAGATTAAGCCGTTATAGGTAAAATGTGAGGTTGATTGCTTATGGCTCCTTGTATTAAACCAGGAATATCGAGGATCAATGAAACATCGCCATTGCCCAGTACCGTAAAACCGCTGACGGCTCTAACATTATGAAAAATATCTCCTAGTGGCTTGATGACGGTTTGAAATTCGCCCATGAGCTCATCAACAACAATGCCTGCTTTATTACTGCCATATTTCACAACAACTATGTTTTGTCGTTTTCCTAAGCCTCCTTCTATGGCTAACAATGTTCGTAGGTTGATGAGTGGTAATACTTCGCCTCGTAAATTAATATAATCTTTGCTCGTGTCTAGTGAGTTATTCATCTCCTTTAATTCAATACATTCAATGACTAAATCAAGTGGAATGACAAAGGTGTCTGCGCTAACACCAATAAGGAAACCATCAATAATCGCTAAAGTGAGCGGTAAGCGCACTCTAAAGTTAGTACCTAGTCCAGGTTTACTGTCCAGCTCTATAGCACCGCGTAGTTCAGTAATATTACGTTTAACGACATCCATACCCACGCCGCGCCCAGAGATGTTGGTTACTTCATTCGCGGTTGAAAAACCGGGTTCAAAGATTAAGTTATATATATCACTATCTTCTAGTTGTTGGCCTTCCTGCACTAAACCCTTATCTATCGCTTTAGTGAGTATTCGCTGCTTATCCAGCCCAGCTCCATCGTCGTTGACTTCAATAATGATGCAGCCAGAGTCATGGTATGCATTGAGTTTGATTAAGCCCGTCGCTGATTTCCCGTTTGCTTGTCGAGTATCAATATTTTCAATGCCATGATCTATGGAGTTGCGTACCAAATGCATTAATGGGTCACTAATTTTTTCGACCACCGTTTTATCAAGCTCAGTATCAGCGCCAGTAATTATCAGTTCAATATCTTTACCGAGTTCTTTTGACATATCATGTACCACTCGTTTAAAGCGAGTAAAAGTAGCACCAATGGGTATCATTCGCAGACACAAGGCACTGTCTCTTACTTCTTCAACTAGAGTGGTTAATGTCGATACAGACTCAATTAACATTGTGTTTTCAGTCGTTTGCGCATTAAGTGCGGTACCCGCACTGGCAATGACCAATTCTCCCACTAAGTTAATCAGTAGGTCGAGCTTAGCGGAGTCGACTCTTACCGAGGCAGCATCTCTAGATTTATCACTACGGATCTGTGTTTGTTTTACAATGGCAGCATCTATTACTGGTTGATAAGACATTCGTTGCTCAACAAGAATATCGCCCAGTGGTTTCTCTATCGAAGTCATATGTAAACTGTATTGTGTGCTGAGTGCATCGTTTAATTCAGTTTGTGTGATTGCTCCTGCATGCACTAATATTTCACCAATACGCTCATCATCATCACTCGAGTCAATAAGCGCGATATAATCTGACACTTTGCTGTTCGGTGGCAAAATCGCAATATGGCTACCCTCTTTAAAAAATTCAAAGGCATCATCAATTGTTTGTTTATCTGATGTTGTTTTAAAGATAATTTCAAAACGTAGATAAAAACTTTCTGGATCCATCTCGGCATTTTGTGGAATAGCATCACCAAGCGTAGTGATACTGATAACTTCACCAAGTGTTTCCAAATAATGCAACATTGACAGGGGTTCCATACCATTACGTAATGTGTCAATAGAAAGTTGTAACGAGATATGCCAATTGTCATTTTTAGCGTGTTCGCTATCAATGCGTTCAGTGTCAGTATCTGGCAATGGCACCATGTCTTTTTTTACATTGCTATCTTCATCTGGGCCATTCAATATTGATAATTTTGATATCAAAGCACTGCCATTCTTGACGAGTAAATCATCGAGTGGATCTTGTGTTTCGGCTATTTGTACTAATAGCCGAATATGATCGCCACAAGCTAGAAGTAGCTCAACAAGTTCAGCCGTAATATTTGTATTACCCTCACGTAATTTATCTAAGAAATTCTCTACAACATGGGTGAAATTTACGATCTCATCAAGCCCAAACATACCAGCAGAGCCTTTGATGGTATGGGCTATTCTAAAAATAGAATTTAGCTTATCATGGTCAACATTGTTGTGTTCAAGATGTAATAATATTGTTTCTAATTCATCGAGTCCCTCACGTGACTCATCTAAAAATGTTGGTAATACCACACTCAAATCAAGCTCCATGTAAATCTCCTTTTCTATTGGTCAGTAAAACTGGGTCGTTAAAATACGAAACCAAGCCAAGAAATTCGAAGGCGTCAAGCACGGCATTACTATGTTGTACTAATGATAAACGCAGATTATTATTGTTACGTTCTTGTTTAATCAACATTAATAACTGGATGCCTGCGCTATCAATTTCTGATACCCCATCAAGGTTAATTTCCATATCTCGCTTGTCGTCTATTAGCTTATCTAACAAAGTCTTAAGCTCGGCTGCACTGTAGATGTTCATCTCATTTATGATTGATATACTGATAAGATTTTTATTATCTTCATATTTCAACATGATCAGTCCTTTTTATTTTTATGGCAGTATAAGTTTGGCTACGGCCGACAACATCTGTTGGGGTTGAAACGGCTTAACTATCCAAGCTTTAGCACCAGCAGCTTGTGCCTCTCTTTTTTTCCCTTCTTGTGATTCAGTCGTCAACATTATTACGGGCGTAAATTTGTAAGATGGATTTTTCTTTAATTCTTTTACAAAGCTAATGCCATCCATGTTGGGCATATTTATATCACTGATAATAAGATGGATTTTTGACCCTGATAGTTTAGAAAGGGCGTCAATACCATCACAAGCTTCGATTACATCGTAATTTTGACTTTTTAGTGCCATGATGACCAACTGCCTTAAAGAGGTTGAGTCATCCACTATCATTATTTTTTTCGCCACGATCTACTCCTAATTAAAAAATATTGATTTACCCCCGTATTAATTTTTATTAATACGGGGATAAATCGTACTATTACTACGATGCTGTGGTTTGCTGTGGTTTGCTGTGATTTGCTGTGATTTGCTGTGATTTAATTCTGTTTGACTAAGCTTCGTAATGTAGAGAAAAATCGATGCTTATATTGAGCACTGTCGTTATTTGTATTGCCATTCGAGATGGCTATATAGTGAGTAAATCTTTTATCATCCATTTCCCATACTTCCTTTTACTATCAATTGTAAATATTAAGGTGATTTAACCCTTACACGCAAATGTTAGATCAAATAATTATAACTTATACGTATAACACATATTGACGGTTCACTTTTTTATAAAAATTTTGTAAGTAATTTAATATCAATATAAAAGATTACATTTTTGCCTTTATTTACTTAGAAAAATGTAATTTCTTCAGGTTCACTATTGCTTGTATCAACACCTAAATGGTTATCATATTGCTCAGGCATGGTATAACTTTTTTCCATTTTATGAAGCCAATCTTTGACATCAATAAAAGTATGCCACTGCTCTTCATTAAGTGAAGCCACTAAGCTTCCAACATCTTGTTCCACTTGGCTGAGTATTTGGCTAACCCTATCTTGGAATTGTAAGGAAACTAATACTCGACTGATTTCCTTATGCATGTTTTGCTGTTCTATGCTTAATTGAGTTGCTGTTAATTCAACCTGCTCTGCTGAATTAGCGATGTGATTCATACTTCCCTTAATTGCAATTTCTGTTTCTTGCATAGCAATATCGTCTTGCTTAGAGTAATCATCGGTAGCGTCTAACGTATGATTAATTGTCTCGTTAACGAGAGCAACGCGTCGTTGAATGTTATTACCTGCATCTCCGGATTTTTGTGCTAACTCGCGCACTGCTTCTGCAACTACGGCAAAACCTCTGCCGGCTTCACCAGCACGTGCGGCTTCTATAGAGGCATTAAGTGCTAACAAGTTCGTTTGATCTGCTAAACTGGAAACGATTGTTGCCATGCTGTTTAATTCTTTGGTAATGCCCTTTAGCTGAGACATGCCACTGAGCATAGTTTCTTTGCTCTCCATGGTTTTACGTTGTGACTCCAACACTTCTGCCAATTCCGTCTGACTATTTTGGATAACTTGCATCAGAGAAATTTTATTTTGGTTTGTTTCTGAACCAATAGTTTGCGTTGATACATGCATTGCGTTTTCCATTCCGCTAATCAGATTTGAAAACTGGTGACAAAGTTTTCCTATTTCTTGTTCTGAGTGTATTCTGGCTGTGTTGATATGCTTTTGCCAAAGCGGTAAAGCACTTTGACAAAGAGTGTGAATTGCGTTTTCCCTGTTGTTTGATTCTATTGTCTGCTGAACGGCATGCTGCTCGTTACATTCAATAATCGACAGACGAATAGCTTCTTTATGTTTGATTATTATTTGCTTGTCAATGTACCAAGCAAGTAATAATAACATTACACTCGCTATTACCTTGTATAAAATGGAACCATCACTAAATTGTAAAAGGACGATACAAGTGAGTGCTAAAAAAATACTACTGAAAATCCGTTTAATAATTTTTCCCCTATTATCTGTAAAATTTTAATGTTCTAAACATAAATAATCACGAAAGTATTCATTACTTATATCTAAAATAAAATAGCTTATGCAAACATAAGTGCGAACTATCAACACTGAGTATGTGAAAATATCATCGAAGATAACTACCGGGTGATAACGTTGATTGTATTAATTCTCAGCCAACACCTCTGTTATATTTCAACCTATCACTTGCACTATTCGTTTGTCAATGTCATAAAATATTAAATTAACGTTATGTAATATGTATGCTATTTGTTAATAATACGTCACATTTATTGTACATATGTTCTATTAATAGCAATTTTATGAGGTATACGTATCAAAAATAATAGCAGATCACTTTTTAAACACTTTATTTTGATTAATTTTATCAAGGTTTTATTACATCGTTATTACGCTATTAAACAAAGATAAAATAGCCTACAAGAGCTGATTATATTAATGAAAGAAAGGTTTATTAATAAGGTTTAAATATTACTTTAATAACGTAGTGAATTTTTACATTTAAGTGAATTTTACATTTAAGTGAATTTTTACACTTAAGTGAATTTCATGGATGTTAATTAAATAAAATTTATTATAGTGATTAGATGTTTATTTAATAAATAGGCTTATGGAGTTAATTTAGGACCATATGTAAAAACATACTTTTTTTGACGTGAGTAGTTTGGTCTCTTCAGCTCTTTAATTTTCGCTTAAGTAGTTGGGAAAACTATGGAAGTAGGCAAAATTTATCGCTTTGGTAGCTATTTTTTACGGTGTCTTTTTCTTGGGGAGTACTGATTGTTTTGTTTTCCCCAGCCATGGACCAGCGGAGGAGGGACTAAGTGTACTTTGAATTTTTAACTTGAAAGTCATTCGTTGAAAACAAAAAGTGGTGGCCCCTCCCTGAACTTAATTCGCAGTACAAGGTGTTGATTTAAAATGGTAATGTCAACTTTGTTTTTGTCTAGTACTACTTGTAGTACTACTAAATGATATATTCACTAATATTTTTAGTTTTTTTGTATTTATTTATAATAACACCGCTGAGTCGATTTATAACAAGTTAATTTTCTATCTAATAGTGACGTTGTAATATACCGAGCCGAAATGGTGTGACAGTCACGCTATAATTTTATAGCATCTTTATCGGCTTATTAAGTTAGAATTAACCAAATAAGCCACTTATTCCTAACCATAAAACATTCGGATGTTTATGTCCTTTTATTTACTTGTTAGTTTAAATCACTAACCTTGTCTCATTTTCTTTATTTTCCAAGAATGGTATACCAACCTCCATCGTGTAACTGAACTAGGATAGTCACCCTTTCTGTAACATTTGATTATTTCTTTATCAACAATCAATCTTATTTTATCTGCTTCTTTTAGCATCTTTCTAGCTAAAGGAATATCATCTTTAAGTCCTTGAATCCAATCGGTACAACGAGTAATTATAGATAAACCATCCTCTATACCATAAAGTTTATATCTATAGATTGTTTTTGCCTTCATTAAATGTTTTTTATGGTTACCAATAATTGTTTTGTATTTCTTGATTGATGAATTAAGCGAAGGATCATTTTGGTGAACCTCAATGCCATACTTCGTCAATAGAATATCAGCAGCAGAAAGTATACCTTGAATGCTTTCCCCCATTCCAATCATCCCATCTTCGATAAGAACTCTTATTGCTTCCTGACGTTTAATTTTTTCATCTATCTTTTTAGCTGTTATTGCACCAAATAGACTCATAACAGCAGTTAATGCTGTCATTACTAATGCTCCTATAGCTGCAATTGCTAAAATAGAGTCTTTATTTTCAGCTAAAAATTTCATTGTTTCTGCTTCAATCATTTTATACCTAATTAACCTAGCGAAATGTTAAGATATTAATATTTAGCTATAACCATAAGGCTATGGCCGACTGTTATTTTTAAACAGCTTGTTACGTTTTATTTAATTGGACACCAATACTATAAGTCATAATTGATACAAGACTATTTACTTTAGAAGCCTGAATCAAACTATCATCAATTTTACCAGCAATGATTACCCCAGTTACACCTCTTTTAGGAAATACTCTACGTATCAAACTGATGTACATATATATTTGATCAATAACTTTAATGCCAGCTCTCCCTGACTTTAATTCAACGACTAATAATGACCCATCATTAGTATTTTCAAGTAAGATATCTATCTTACGGGAACCAACTTCATATTCAACACCAACTGAAATCCCACCAAAAATAACATACTCTGGGAATAATTCAGGAATTTGTGAGCAAATTTGGGTCTGAAGGTCCACCTCATATTCAAAATTCATTGATGTTGCGCTTGTCTTAAGTGTTTCAGCTCTATTAGTGTCTGTTACTTGTAAATCTTGTAAATCTTGTAAATCATGTAAATCATGTAAATCAGAAATATGTTCGTCATCGTTATCTATATAGTTTTGAATGCTTCCCATCATGGATTTATAATGAGCAATTTCTTTTAAATGCTTGTGGAATTTACAATAAGAGGAAATAGCAGATCGAAATGCACCGGATTCCTGAGATCCAAAGTTTGTAAATTTTCCTTTTCTACCATACAAACTAGCTAACTTTTTTGTGCCTTCTACGTTATAGAGATCTACAGGATAACCAACTTGCTCAGAATAATGCTTAGATATAAGATGAAGAATACTTGGATATATCGAAACTTTATCTTCATTTCCTTTTTCAATTAACCACTGCTTAAATTTATTTTCCACTTAGTGTTTCCTATTGAGAACATAATGCCTCGTTAAGAGGCAAAAAATTATTAGCTAAAATTAGTAAAGAAGGAGTAAAAACCAATTGTTTGCCTGTTCATATTAATTCGTTTAAATGTTTACACTTAAATCGGCTAAGAATAAAACCTCTTTAAGGTTTAATTATTATGAAATGCTCACTATCTGGGATTTCTGTCAATGTGACTCCTGCTGCTTTTATGCATTTTATGCCTGGAGTGCAACACAAGCAGAAGTCGTTAGGAATGATATCCTCAGGCTTTACTTCAGCCTCTTCTGGAAGAATAACACTTTCCTTTTCATGAACAGCAAATAATATTTTTAATATTTTAAACATAGACAACCTTTTTAATCCGCCCGTTTGAAACGTCTTTTTCCTTCAGGCAATCCAAGTAACTTCCTGAGTCGATGAAATATTGCTGGTTTAAACATCATACTCTCTGGTAGAGGCTCACTCCAAAAATCTGCAGGTACTTCAGCATTATTAGGTGTGGTATCTTATTTTTAACTTTTTTCTTTATGCTCATTTTGAACGACAGATGATGCTCCATGTTCGAATCTTTAATCGAATCATTACTCATTACTCATTACTCATTACTCATTATTATCCCTTATAATTTTACTTGTTTGAGTTGCGAGTAACTTTAACCCTTTAAACAATAAGTACCTAGATTTAACTTTTACGCAATACAGCGCACTCAATAGCGCGCACTTTTTGAAATCCATATGGAATAGGTGTATCAAGCGGTTTTTATTTTTGAAAAGTAGCTGTGTGGTGCGCAAGACTCAAGCTTTCCATAATATAACTGTAAGTATGAGTCTAGCTAATGCTTGGCATAAAGGGCAGTACTACACTTAAATTTATACCTAAAATGATTAACTATTAGTTCAAGGATACTGAGAAAGGCTTTAATGCTTTGATTTTATTGATCCTTAAGATAGTTTCCATTTTTTTAAATCTTGCTTATAGCTAGGTGTTAACCCTTTATCTTCTAACCAATAGCTCCAATCATTCAAAGCAGCCCTACAATTAGGCATAGCAAGGGTTTGTATGTAGGCTTGATTTAGCTTATTTAGCGTATGGTTGAGTAAGAATTCGCCCACCATGTAATCAATACCTAATTCCATCCATAATGAACGAGCAAACTTTCTTAAATCATGTGCTGACCATTGCTTCTTCGCCATAGTAGAAATAATACAAGAGCCTTGATTGGGCGACATAGCTTTTCGTTTATTACTCTTTTGTGGAAAGAGATAGATTGACTTACCTACTGTCATTTGATGTTTTTTATAATATTTTAACCATGTAATAGCCAGCTCTGTTAATGGTAATAAATGAGATTTCTTAGTTTTTGTATCCTGTGCAGGAATACGCCATAACTTTTGTTCAAAGTCGAAAGCTTCCCACTTTGCATTTACTGTTTCACCTATGCGTGTGCCGTGTAGAACTAGCAAGACAAACAAAAGCTGATGTTCAATACTTTGCTTATTTAGGCTCTTAATAGCATTAAATAACGAACTTTGAGTTAGTCGTGTAGCTTTTACTTTGGGACGCTGGTTAGTGAACTCCGCTAAAGTACATTTAGGAAGTGGGTTGTATTGAATCAACTGAACCTGAATGGCTCTTTTAATGGCCGCGTTCAATACCGATAAAATATTATCGACGGTTGAAAGTGCTAGCTTGACCTGTAAAGGTTGAAATAGTACTTCATCAATTAACGGCAAGCTTATCGACGATATTTTAATATGCTCTAACAATGGTAATAAATGTTGTTTGATACATGCCTGTTGATTCTTCTTAGTGTGCTCCGCCAATGCTTTGTTATTGGCTAGCCGTTTGCTATACCATGTTAATAGCTCGCCTACTGTCTTAAATTCCACCTCATTAGGTATCGTACTTTTTAAAGCTGATTCTTTAGTTAATTGACTCATTTTTAATAACGAGTCTTTCGCTGATAACGCAGGATAACAGCCAAGTTTAATCCACTTAGTTTTACCTTGTTTGTGAAACACTCCGTAGAAAGTGCCTAGGTTTCTATCCTTTTGCATATATCGATAATAAACAGATTGGCGGTTATCTCTTAACTGCTGAACATCAGTATTACCTTGATGTATTTCAATAGCATTCTTTGAAAGATTTATTTTTAATGTTTTCATAATAAAAACTTTTGAATAACTAAATAAACAAACGGCATGACTAGTATTAGCCGTGTATTTAAACGTTATTCCTCCTGTTAGTGGTTATTCAAACATATAATTTTCTTTGTCTGCTTTTGAAATAAAAGAGGGATAACATAGGTTGTCTTTTTTTCCTGGTCTCATAATCGTTTGTACAATTACTTTATCCTCCATTCCCCTTTCAACTGCGCAATGTATCGTTTTTCCTACTTGATGCTTTGCATAAACCAAACCTTTTTTTAGTTCTTTATCGACGAATTGTATAACCTCCCTTCTTATTATCCGTGGTGTTGCACTTTTTAAAATCCTTTGATTAGCTTTGGGGTATGCACCAACAAAATAGCTGTCAGGATTAAACAAAGCATCTATAGGAATACAGTGACCTTTTCTTCCTTTTAATCTGACTTCATGCCTAAACCAGTTGGAGTATTCTTTCGAATCTTTAGGAAACTTTAACTGTTTACCTTTTTCATAGCCGATAATTTGCTTATAAGAATGGCGCGAACCAATATAAATGCTTTGCCCTGTAGGGCTAGAATGATTTTCTCGCAAAGGTGATGCCCCCGTTTTAGGAGCGTATAAGCCTTTACTAAAGCTTTGTTGAATGAAACGTAAACCATGCTTTTTTTCAAAAGTATCAACGGCAATATCAATTCGCTTAATAAAAGTTTCAGTTGTTTGCTCAAGTTCTTTCATTACAGAAAAATAAGTGTCATTTGTATTAATGTATGAACATCCTTTGCCAGACAATTCAACTCGAATAACATCATAGTCTTGGTTCCATTTAATTGCACCGCAAGCAGAATTGGTTTGGTCATTTGCTTTTAATAAACATCCATGATCAAAGTACTTTAAATTAGGCTCTGTATTAATAGACTTTATGCCTACTTCATTTAACCAATCTATGAGTACTTTACTGACATACTTAAATTCAATTTCATTTTTAGGTTTAAACTGTATATGTAAACAATCAATACGACTTTTCACTTCATTTATCATTAAAAAGGCACAATCTGTAACTGCTAATTGATCTGTGATGTTCGGTGCTGATCTACTGTTATTCATAGTGTTTTCGTTTAACCCTGTATTCTTGAATGGCTCTGTTATTATCTTATGAGTTAATAGATGAGGATTGATTGAAGTATTATTGTCCATTACATCGCTCCTCAATCCAGTTCATAAGATCAGACATTAGCCAGGCAACAGCACGTGCAGATAGTTTGATTCGCTTAGGGAATTTACCTTCTTTTTCTAGTTCCCAGCGACGGGTTCTGGAAAGTCCGGTAATTTGTTTACATTCAGCTTCGCGAACAAAGCGGTCTATTGGGTTAAAAACATTTAAGTTTGTAGTGTTCTGTAACATGTGAAGTATTCCTCAGTGGTTGGTTAGTTACTGAGGACGTACATTACTGATGGGACTTCGTGAAAAACTTCGTGTACGAAGTCTCACGAAGGTTTATTTAATTTTATTTTTAATATCTTTTTTTAATTCGGATATAGCTTTACCTACACTTTCTCTTGTTAGCGAATCGCCTACCGCGCCTGTTTCATCATCCAGCCATTTTACAACTGATGCTTTTGAATTGCCTGAAACAGATGTTATTTCAATTAGGTTATCAATTGTTTCACCTTCTGAAATACGAAGCTCATTCCAAATTATTGGTAATGTGACCTTTGATGGGCCAGTAAGCCTTTTTCTAAGATATTGACGAAATTTATTTTCTTGTTTTATTGATATAACCTGAGGAGAAATCTGTTCTTTACTTGGTTGTTTTGAATTTTTTTTTTCTAAGGACTTCAAATACCCAGAATTTTCAATCCCTTTATTTGTGGGCACAAAACCAATCACGTCAATAAAATCGCGAAGTCTATCAGTTAAAGATAAGATGTCATTTTTCTTCTCTGAAACGCTCATGTCAGGATGGTGTTCTACAAACTCAACCTGTTCTTCGATAGCCATAGCAGTATGGAGTAATCTTTCAAGCCACAAGTCTTCGCATTCATTTTCAAGCTGGCTTAATGGTTTCTCATATACCCAACTAAGCCATTGGGGATATCCTTCAACACCTTGAAGCATTTGAAGAGTGTTTCTATTAGCAAGTAAATTAGACATTTATTTATTCAATACAGCAAAAATGTGTGTATATGATATGGTCAATATTGCTTAAGGAACAGAGAAAAATAAAAATTCTGTAGATCGATACTGTTCACTATTACTCTTTGTAGAACTAAATTATCTATATAAAAGATAACTTTGTGGTAGATTATCTCTGCATAGATGAAGCCTATTATTAATAAGTTCCAGTCAGATAGCTTATAGTCGATTATTTGAACAAATGTAGGCTTTTCTTACTTTTTGAGTGTGTGTTTGAAAAGAAGTTAAAGATAAAAGCATCAAGGAAGATAATGATCCCAAATTACCAACAATTTATGCGTCCCTTTCTTGAGGTAGCTCAGGCCGCTAATGGCAATGAAGTTAAACTTCGTAATGTCATCAATGAACTTGCTGACAAATTTAACCTAACCGAAGTGGATAAAACTGAAACGCTACCTAGTGGTAAGCAAAGCATATTGGATAACCGTGTCGGTTGGGCACGCACCTATCTAACTAAAGCAGGTCTGCTAGAAGTGACTCGACGAGCACATTTTGTTATCACTGAACGTGGAACAAAAGCACTTCAAGATACCAATGCTGTTATAGATAATAAATATTTAAAGAAGTTTGATGAATTCATCGCATTTAAAGAACAGAAAAACGTAAGCAGCGAATCTACCGCCAGTGTAGACAAGGATAATGCTGATGATGTAGTCACGCCTGATGAAGCTCTTCGAGCTGCATATAAAGCAATCAATGATTCGTTAGCACAAGATATTCTAGAACGCACTCGCAAAGTCACACCAGCCTTTTTTGAAGACTTACTAATAGAGCTTCTTGTAGCCATGGGTTATGGAGGTACAGGTGAAGGTGCTGCTCACGCTTTAGGTAAATCAGGTGATAATGGTATTGATGGTGTTATAGATCAAGACCCGCTAGGTGTAGATCAGATATACATTCAAGCTAAACGTTATGCTCAGGGTAACAACATTGGTTCAGGTGATATCAGAGATTTTTTTGGCGCTTTAAATCTTAAAAAAGCACAGAAGGGGATATTTATTACTACGTCTGACTTCACCCCATCAGCAAACCAAACAGCTAAAGATTTAGGTATGCGTATAGTACTTATAAACGGAACTGAATTGGCCAAACTCATGTTGCGATATAACATTGGCAGCCGGGACGAACAGGTATTGCACCTGAAGAAAATCGATGAAGATTTTTTTGAAATATAAGTCGAAATATAAATTGAATAAAATAATCTAGAGAATTAAATAAACATGAACCAACAAGAAATCAAACAATTAGAAACCGAACTTTGGGATAGTGCTAATTCTCTTCGTGCAAACTCAAAACTTACTGCGGCTGAATATAAAGATCCTGTTCTTGGCCTAATTCTCCTACGTTATGCTCAAAACCGATACGACCAAGCAAAAGGCCAGATTGAAGCGAATATTCCTGACGGTCCTCGTGGCAAACGTGCGCCGACTAAGGAAGACTTTTTAGCTGCTGGTGCAATGATGCTGCCTGAGAAGTCACAGTTTGATTACTTAGCAGACCTGCCAGAGTCAGAATCATTAGATGAAGGCATTAACAATGCGATGAAGCTAATTGAAGAAGCTTACCCCGATTTATTGGGGGTATTACCAAAGAACTATCAAGAATTCGATGAAGACCTATTACGCGAACTCATTCGTGTATTTAATAAAGATTCCGTAAAGAAAATTAAAGGGGATGTTTTCGGTCGAATTTATGAGTTCTTCTTAATGAAGTTCTCAATGGATGGTGCCGGTGCGCAAGAAGGTGGAGAGTTTTTCACACCACCTTCACTGGTACAACTTATCGTAAATATGATAAAACCCGATCACGGTATTATTTATGATCCAGCCTGTGGTTCTGGCGGTATGTTTGTACAAACCAGTCATTTTATTGAAGAACAAGAGTTAGACAAAGGGCAAGGCGCATCGGTTAATTCAAAAATTACTTGTTATGGCTCAGAGCTAAAATCGAACAACCACCGCCTAGCAAAAATGAACTTAGCTATTCATGGTATTGAAGGTAAAATTATTGAAAGCAACAGCTTTTATTCTGACCCTCACGCACTTGTGGGCAAGTGTGACTTTGTTATGGCAAACCCGCCATTTAACGTCAAGAAAGTAGATAAGAATAAAGACTACGTGAAGACGGATGTACGTTTATTTAAAGATATTGGCATTCCTAAAGCCGATAATGGAAATTACTTATGGGTTCAATACTTCTATCACTATTTAAATGATCAAGGTCGTGCCGGTTTTGTTATGCCTAGCTCTGCTACTGATGCAGGCAATACTGAAAAAAACATACGTCAAAAACTGGTTGAAACAGGTGCTGTTGATTGTATAGTTTCGGTAGGCAACAATTTTTTTTATACCCGTTCGCTACCGTGCCACGTTTGGCTTTTAGACAAAGGTAAGCGAAAAGAGAACAAAGGCAAAATTTTAATGATCGATGCTCGTAATACCTTCCGAGTTGTCACCAACACCATTAACGATTATTCACCAGGGCAGTTAACTAACTTTAACGCCATTATGGAATCGTACCGTAATGATGAAACAGCTATTGCCTCAGCGCAAACCATCCATAATCAAGAAGCCATTTCACTCGCTAAAGATATAGCAAATGAAATCAACGGATTGCGCAAAGAGTGTAAAACTATTTTAGCAGCACCCAATGCCGATGACTTTAAAGGCGACAAACCAAACCTAAATTTCAGTTCCATTTCAGGTGAGCTAGATGAGCGACTTAGCGTTGCTGATGACAGTGATTTTGATACCTGCCAAACATGGAGTGAACGCTTTAACCAGCCCATAGAAACGTTATTTACACTAATCGAGCAATACCAATCAGAGTCTGACAAAGCCTTGGCTGACTGTAAATTGCAAGCGAAAGTGATAAAAGAAAGTCCCTCCATTACAGCCGAAGATAAAGCGGCTAAAGCTCAATCAAGTAAAAAAAATGCGCAGCTTAAAAAACAATTCGATGCTAATAGCCGTTTACTTAAATCACTGAACGCGGCATTAAACGTTCATAAAGCATTGCTTAAACAAGAGTTTGCCGATTACAAGCAACGCATCAAAGACTGGGAATCACTAAGAGAAAATTTCCCGAATGACCAATACCAAGATATCGAAGGCCTATGCAAAATAGTTAGCCGTGAAGAGGTTGAAGAAAACGATTACAGCTTAACGCCAGGAAGATACGTTGGTTATAGTGTTCAGGTAGATGACGACTTTGATTACGAGAAACGCATGAAATCTATTAAGTCAGAGCTACTTAACTTACAACAATCTTCAAATGAACTAATGAATCTAATTCAAGGTACACAATTATGACTCAGTTAGTTCCAATAGAATTAGGTGATTTTTGCATTGTAGACTCTGGGTTTGCTTTCAAGAGTGAACAATTCTCTGATGATAGTACGGATGTTTTTTTGGTTAAAGGAAGTAACTTAGGTCACAGAGAAATAAAATGGGATGATGGCCCATGGTGGAATGCAGATGATTTTGAAAAGTTTTCAAGATACCAGCTAGGAACTGACGATGTGTTACTAGCCATGGATCGTCCAATAGTGGGCGGTCAATTAAAGTACTTTTGGATAAACAAAAATGACCCTAAATCTCTATTGGTACAGCGAGTTGCTAGATTAAGAGCAAAAGATCCTGACGACCAAATATTTCTAAGGTATGTAATTGCAAGCCCTGCTTTCCTGCAGTACATAGATACCATTACAACAGGCGTTAACGTTCCGCATATCAGCGGACCGGATATTAGAAAATATAAGTTCCACCGGCCCAATAAAAAGAGCAGACTGAAAATAGCGGCTGTTCTGGAGACTTACGACGACCTCATTGAAAACAACCTGAAACGCATTAAATTTTTAGAAGAAATGGCGCAAATTACTTACGACGAATGGTTTGTTCGCATGAAATTCCCCGGCCATGAAGGTGCTGTTTTTGATGAAGTAACAGGACTACCAGAAGGTTGGCTTACAAACAATCTTGGCCACTACATAGATCATGAAATTGGAGGCGGATGGGGTGATGAAGAAATTTCAAAGGAATTTTCTGAGTCTGCATACGTAATTAGAGGTACTGACTTTAACGGATTACCGACAGGAGATACCAAAAATGTCCCTTTGAGGTGGCACAAAAAATCAAACTTAGCATCAAGGAAGCTAATAGCTGGAGATATTATCTTTGAAGTTTCAGGCGGAAGCCATCACGAAGGAGTTGCTAAAACATCTTTAATGACTGAAGAGCTCCTGTCTTTATTTGATGAAGATGTAATGTGTGCCAGTTTTTGTAAATTAGCCCGACCAACATCAATTAAAGTTAGTCACTTTTTATTCTATTTCTTGAGGTTTCTCAGAAAAAGTAAGGCATCTGAAGTTTTTGAGATTAGAAGTGCAAGCAATATAGTAAATTATAATTGGACAGCGTTCTTGAAATTTCAAAATGTAAATATCCCTAACGAACAGCTCTTAGAAGAATTTTACATACTCAGTAACAATACAACTCAGCAAATATCGGTTTTAGCGAAGCAAGTTAAGTTATCGAAAGAAGCTAGAGATATCCTTCTTCCAAGATTAATGACGGGCATGATTGATATCGAACAAGCTGAGCTACCAGAGGCTATGTTACAACGAGTCGAACAGCAAGAAGATGCCTAATAAATAAAAACTAAAGAATAAAAAGCACTAAAACAATAGAAAAGCATATTGAATGGAGTATCAATAAATGAGCTATGAGTATTCTGAAGATGGTTTAGTAGAAGCAGCCAGTGAAGAGGTATTGCTCGACTTGCAATGGCAAGTTGAAACCGCTTGGCATAAAGAAATATTATCGGAACAGGCTGACCGCAGCGACGGTTTGCTTGGCCGTGCCAATAAATCAGAAGTAATACTCGTTCGTTACCTCAAAAAAGCGCTTGTTAAGTTAAACCCCGAACTACCTGATATGGCTTATCAAAACGCCATTGACCAAATAACCCAAGTTGAAGCAGATAAAAGCTTAGGCGCAATTAATAAAGCCAAGCACGAGCTATTAACTAAGGGTGTGCAAGTTAGCTATCAGGACGATAAAGGCAAACTGCAAAAGAAACGCCTTAAAGTATTCAACTTTAATAAACCAACAGAAAACCATTTTCTCGCGGTTAGGCAATTTGAAGTAGTCGGTAAGCTTTATAACCGCCGCCCAGATATTGTTGGATTTGTTAATGGTATTCCGCTGGTGTTTTTTGAGCTTAAAGGCCACCACACCGACTTGCGAAATGCATATGAAGATAACCTTACCGATTATAAAGATACCATTCCTGAAGTGCTACATAGCAATGCCTTTATCATTTTAAGTAATGGTACAGCTTCTAGCGTAGGAACAATAACCAGCCCTTATAAGTTCTTTATTGAATGGAAGCGTATTGAAGAAGATGACAAAGGTGAAGTAAGCCTAGACACCATTTTGCGTGGCACATGTGAAAAACATCGATTACTCGATTTATTTGAAAACTTTTTACTGTTCGATGGTGAAGGCGATGATGTTGTTAAAATCATGGCGAAAAACCACCAATTTATTGGTGTAAATAAAGTGGTAGAGCAAGCTAAAAACATCAATGACCTAAAAGGTAAATTGGGCGTTTTTTGGCACACTCAAGGCTCCGGTAAATCTTACTCTATGGTATTCATTTGCCAAAAAATATTACGTAAGTTTGGCAAAAGCTACACCTTCTTAATTGTGGTTGACCGTACCGAGTTAGAAAATCAGCTTTATGATACCTTTACTGGCTGTGGCGCATTGACCGAAGAAAATATGCGAGCTAAGAGCCGGACTCATTTACGTGAATTACTCAGTGAAAATCATCGGTATGTGTTTACGCTGATCCATAAGTTCGCTATTGATAAGAAAAAAGAAACCGAATATCCGCTGATCACTGAAAGAGACAATATTATTGTTATTTCAGACGAGGCTCATAGGACTCAAGGCGGTACATACGCTCAAAATATGCGTTTTAAAGCCATTCCTAATGCGTCTTTCCTTGGCTGTACCGGCACACCACTTATTGATGATGAAGTAGAGCTTACTAAAAAGATTTTCGGTGGTTATGTATCTGTCTATGACTTTAAAAAAGCGATGGATGATGGTGCAACACTACCATTACGCTATTTAAATCGTGGTGAAAAACTGGATATTAAAAACCCAGATTTAGACGCACGCATGGCAGAAATCATCAATGATGAAGATTTAGATACCGACCAAATAGCTAAGCTTAGACGGGAATTTGCTAGAGATTACCCTATTCTTACCTCAGATGATCGCCTTGATAAAATAGCCAAAGACTTAGTTTGGCACTTTAACGAACGAGGTTATCAAGGTAAAGCTATGTTTGTGGCACTTGATAAGCCTACTGCGGTTCGCATGTATGAGTTAGTGATGGGTTATTGGCCCGAATACATTAAAGAGTTAAAGCAACGTATTGAAGATGCTAGCGATCAACAAGAAGAGCTTACTATTAAAAAACACTTAGCTCGTGTTGAAGAAACCGAAGTTTGTGTTGTGGTAAGTAGCGAGCAAAATGAAGTTAAAAAGTTTAAAGGGCTAGATTTAGATATACAAATACACCGTAAAAAAATGGTTGAACGAGATCTTGAAACTGAATTTAAAGACGAAGATAACCCATTCCGTTTAGCCATAGTTTGCGCCATGTGGATCACCGGCTTTGATGCGCCTTGTGTGTCTACAGTTTACTTAGATAAGCCTATTCAGGGGCATACTTTGATGCAAACTATTGCTCGTGCCAACCGAGTATATGACGATGAAAAAGAAAACGGTTTAATTGTTGATTACGGCAATGTGTATACCCAATTAGAAAAAGCCTATTCTGTATATGGTGAAGGAGATAAACCGACTTCACCAGGTGGTAAAGGTAATGGTGGCGAAGAAAAACCAACTAACCCTATTGAAAAGTTAGAAGGAATGGCCGATGAACTAGACGCTGCAATTCTCGCTGTTACTAATTTTTTATCTGAAGTTGACTTTAACCTTGATGATCTTGTTAACGCCAAAACAGCTATGGAGCGTTTAACTTCATTAGGCAAAGCGGCAAATGCAGTGAGTTTAAATGAAACAACACGAACTCAATTTGAAGTGGCCGCTCGTGAAGTCATGCGCAAATACAAAGCGCTTTATCCAGAGGAAATTGTTAAGCAATTTATTCCTCGCTATAACGCTATAGAAGCTATTTATACTCAGCTTAATCAAAAAACTAAATCTGCGGATATATCATCAGTAATGCGTAAACTTCAGCAAGAAGTAAGCATGAGCGTTAGCACACTAAAAAATGAAGTTAGAGAAGATGATTATGTTGATTTAGGTAATTTAGACTTTGACCGCCTTAGAAAAGCCTTCGCTAAATCTGAACAGAAAAATGCCGTTGTTTTTGATCTTCAAGAAGCGATAGAAAAGCAGCTTGAAAGAATGGTTCGTGAAAACCCTATTCGCCTTGAGTTTTACGAGAAATACAAAAATATTATTGCCGAATATAACGCAGGCAAAGACATTCAAGCAGTTCAAAAGGCATTTGATGACTTGAGTGACTTTATGAAAAACGATTTGAGCCCTGAGCAAGAAAGGGCAATGCGTGAAGGTTTAGATGAAGAGACTTTGGCCATTTACGACCTCCTTAAAAAGCCAACGTTAGAATCGGCTGACGAAAAAATAGTAAAAAAAGTAGCAAAAGAAACGTTAGAAAAACTTAAAGCTGAAAAACTGAAAGTAGACCGATGGCGTGAAAGCACACAGGTTAGTTCACAAGTTAAAACCATGATTAAAGATAGTCTAGAGTGGTTACCACAAGCACCTTACCCTGACGAAGAGTTAGCTGATTTAAACCTTGTTATTTATCAACATGTTTATGCAAACTATCAAGGTGCTGGTAATAGTACATACGGAGCATTCTAGGTACAAAAAATGGAATTAACTTTTAAAATAATAAAGCACAAAGCTTACCCGCCGCAAACTGGAAATCTGATAGCCTACTTGTGTGAAGATAACTGGGATGACTACTATTTCAAAACAGCATTTTCACTTATTGTTTTTGATGAACATGGCAATAAACATAATTTTGGGAATGTAAAAGTCGGTATCGTCGGCTTTGAAAGCGGCTGGATTTCGGAGAAGCTAGGTGATAACACTTTTTCTTACTTTAATGAAAGTGCATTTAGTTTAGGCCAAGACGAAGAGTACTATAAAAATATTAGAAGCCTACTTAGTGAAGAACTTGGTAATCAAATATTCGAAAAACTCAATGATATAGCATATTCAAGTAAAAGTTTTGATATAGCATTTGATGAGCCTGTTTTTAAAACATCGCTATTACGCTCAGTAAGCACTTCAGTTATTCACGGACAGTTCTCTAGAATAATTAAAGGTGAAGCGCCGTTATCTGAATTCGATTTTTCATATAAAAAAGCTCAAACTGAGAAAAACGCTCAAATAGATATAAGTTTCAAAGTAACCCCTGGCTCCTTACCTTCTAGCAATATACATGTTCTGATTGGTCGGAACGGCGTTGGCAAAACAACTTTACTAAACAACATAGTGAAAACAGTTATTGATGATTCAGCCGCTAAAGAAGAAGTTGGCGTGATGATCAGCAAACAAAATAACTGGGAAGAAATAAGGCTTCCTAAAGATTATTTCAGTAGTATATCTTCTGTTTCTTTCAGCGCATTTGACCCATTTATTCCACCTAAAAACAGAGCAGATAGGTCATTGGGTACTTGCTACTTTTATATTGGGTTAAAGAAAAATAGTGATCCCAACTCAAATGAGCTGAAAGGTGATGAAGCTATAAGAGCTGACTTTGTTAACAGCTTAGCTGTTTGTTTTGCTTTAAATGCTAAGAAAAAACGATGGCTACGAGCCATTAAAACTCTAGAATCTGATATTAACTTTGCAGAAATGGATCTCACCCGTTTAGGTGGTTTGGAAAAAATCAGTGAAGTTAAGAAATCAGCGTTAAATTTAGTAAGCCGAATGAGTTCAGGGCATACTATCATTTTGCTTACATTAACAAAACTTATTGAAACAATTGAAGAAAAAACTCTGGTATTGATTGATGAACCCGAGAGCCATCTGCATCCTCCATTACTTTCAGCATTTACAAGAGCTCTATCTGACTTACTGGTAGACAGAAATGCTGTTGCAATTATTGCTACTCACTCTCCTGTAATATTACAAGAAGTACCTAAAAGCTGTGTCTGGAAGTTAGAAAGAACGCGAAATGAAGGTGTTTCTTTTCGACCTGAAAATGAAACTTTTGGAGAAAATGTCGGTGTTTTAACTCGTGAAGTATTCGGTTTAGAAGTAACCAAATCGGGCTTTCATGCGTTGTTAATGGAGTCAGTTGAAACAGCCAAAAGTTTTGACGAAATCGTAGACCTATACAAAGGACAAATAGGGTTTGAAGGTCAGGCAATTCTCAGAGCGTTAATTGCCAATAGAGAGACCGATTAATATGCGAGCTATTCCGCCTCCTCTACTTACTTTTACTGATGTATTAAATACCTGTGTTGGTAGTATTAGCTGTCAAACGCTAACGCAGAATATAAATGCTATCAACCCCCAACTAAATAATGCAGTTCAAGACTTTGCTACAAAAGCAGCGACTGCTGACTTATTCAAAATACAGCCTTTTACTGGAGGGGATGATGACATTGTTGCAGGCCATGTGCCTAAAAAGCAATTAAAAGGGTTATATACATATCATATGGTCCCAGCTAGAAAGCCTGCGAGGCAGTATTATGATCAAATAATGATGCAAGCACCATTACTAATCTGCCCATTTTGCGGTTTTGGGCAAGTTACAACTCTGGATCATTATTTGCCTAAAGCTAAGTTCCCATTGTTATCAATCTTTCCGAAAAATTTAGTTCCAAGTTGTGCCGATTGTAATAAAGGTAAAAGTGCAGGAATCGCAGCGTCAAAGAATGAACAATGCTTACATCCTTATTTTGATCAAGGGCACTTTGTAAATGAGCAATGGATATTTGCTCAAGTCATTCAAACGACTCCTGCGACAATCAGGTATTTCGTACAAGCACCAAGCCATTGGTCGGCTTCTGATCAAGCTAGAGTAAATAGTCATTTTGATGACTTTAAACTAGCTAAACGCTTCAGTATTCAAGCGGGAGATGAAATATCTAACTTAAGAGGTGAGTTAGATATAGATTTTCAAATAAATCAACAAACAGGTGTAGAACAAGCTCTATTGAAAAAATGTGCAGGAGCATCACTACAGCATAAAAACAGCTGGAAAACAGCAATGTATCAAGCACTAGCAAGTAGTAACTGGTATTGTTCTGGCGGTTTTAAATAACACATACTTAATCAGGGAACAAAAAGAGACAAACTTAGCTTTGTCTCTTTTTTAAATGTGTATCTACAATTGAAAGTTATACTAACCTAATCAAAAGTACTCTATCTGTGGTGAAAGTACTTGAGCGGCGCCATAAATCAATAATCTGGTAGTGGGGGTGCTTAAGTCTTTGATAAGTTGTTGTTTATATGTTGGTGTCTGCATTCAGAACCAGAACATTGAGCAGTTAAAATTAGTTTTACATTTTAACTGCTCTATTTATCAAGAAAATTATTCATTAACTAGCTTCAATCCTTGAATCGAAACATTGGATGCAATGCTCATATCGCCTTTAGAACTCTGTTCAATATGGCTTGACCACCAGCACATTAAAACTCTTCTACGTTCAAGGTATTCAGCACGATTATACGCGCGTCGTACTTCATTTTTATCAACATGAGCAAGGGCTGATTCAATAACATCAGGATCAAAGCTTTGTTCGTTTAATGTAGTGCTGGCTAAAGCTCTTAAACCATGAGAAACCAGCTGACCATTAAACCCCATACGTTTCAGTGCCATGTTGGCAGTTTGGCTATTAGCATGGCTTTTAGGATCTCTATGGCTTGGAAATAGGTACTCTCTGTGGCCACTATTAGATTTAATAAACTCTAATAGTGATAATGTTTGTGGGGTGAGCGGTATGGTGTGAGGTTTGTTCATTTTCATGCGCTCAGCAGGTATGACCCAAATCTTCTCTTCAAAGTTAATATCTTTCCATCTTGCTGTTACCGCTTCAATGGGACGGGTCATGGTATGTAATTGCCACTCAACTAAACTCCGGGTAGTACGCATAATGCTAGCAACCGAGAGAGCCTTCATTAATTCAGGGAGGCGTTCAGGCTTAATCGTTGGCATATTGGTCTTTTTCGGGGCTGCAAACATTTTGGTAATTTCAGCAAGGTAATTAACTTCAATTAAGCCTGAAGCGACAGCAAGCCGCATGACTTCATTGATATTGCGACATAGGCGCTTTACTGTTTCTAAGCTTCCTTTATGGGCGATAGGATTCAATATATCAATTACCATCTTAGGTTTAACTAAGTGGATAGGTACATTCTCTAATTCAGGAAGAACGTGTCTTTCTAAATTACGCCATGCATGAGAGGCCGTTTCTGCTTTTACTTGCTGTTTTTTTAGTACTAACCATTTTACAGCAATAGTACCAAAGGTATTTTGTAGTTCTTCTTTGGCTAATTCAGTCGCCTCATCTCTATGAGTTTTAGGATCGATCTCTTTAGCAAGTAATTCTCTTGCTTCGCGTTTCTTTTGGCGAGCTTCTGCGAGGGTAACACTAGGATATGAACCTAGGCTTATGCTGGTACGTTTTTTTGTATATGGCTTAAAGTAATCGAGCAACCAAGTTTTTGTGCCATTAGGCTTTATTCTGAGTTGTAAGCCTTCACCGTCAGACAATTTATAGACTTTATCTTTGAGCTTAGCTTGTTTTACTTCTGTATTCGTTAGCGGAGTGACTATTTTTGCCATTTTAGTAGTACCAGAAATCGACGTTTAGTGTAGTACTACTAACTGTACTACTAAAAAATGCGAATGTCACCGTATGACAAAGTACAAAGGAGTACACTAAGTATTGATGTTTTAACGTTTCTATTGGGCTGCAGGATGATATGGAACGAGGTGGAACAAGAAAATGGTGGCCCCTCCCTGACTTGAACAGGGGACCTGTCGATTATGAGTCGAATGCTCTAACCAACTGAGCTAAGGGGCCATCTTTTTATCCGCTTTAAATTGAGACTTCAACTTAAAGCGGCGTGAAGTATAAGCATTTTTTATTTTGTTGTCACTAGCGTATTTTTAAAAAATGCTAAATTTTACATCGTTCGCTTAATTGTTAGGCGATATGGGTGATTTTATATCACCATTGCCTAGCTACTATTTATTGATAATGACTTTTCTCTTGGTTAATAAAGATAATGAAAGGATTGTTAACCATAATATTGTGCCGCCACTACTTTTTGTATTGGGGGTTGGTGTTATTACAACGGGGGCGACTACTGAAACAATAACACTTCCTGTACTTGATGCACCTCTGAAATCAGTGGCGGTGAGTTTAAATGTTAACGCAGTAGAAGTATTTGGGGCCGTAAAGCTTGCTGATAACATATCAGCGTTAGTTATCGATACGGCTGAGCCTGCTGTTTGCTCCCATAAGTAGGTCATACTGTCGCTTTCTGCATCTACGGCTTGAGCCGTTAACGTTACACCTTGATTAGTATTTACTTCAAAATTTTCTCTTAGAGTAACTACAGGTGCTGTATTTTTATCATCATCAGCAATCGTGAATATGATTTCTGCATTGCCACCTAATCGACTATTATCTATGCTTGATAAGGTTAAGGTGAACGTTTCATCATCTTCTTCTTCCATATCATCAATAATGGTTAATATAATTTTTTTAGTATCACTTTCACCTTCGCCCCAAGATACTTGCCCCGATACATCAATGATATCGCTACCAATAATCGCTTGTCCTGAAGTCAGTTGATATTGGAATGAGATACTGCCCGATGTGCTACCCATTCGGTTAATGTTTACGGCGTATTCACCAACATTCTCTGCGATTGTTTGTTCGTCGAATTCAAAGCTTCCCGTTCCTTTATCTATTAACCCATTAATATTGATGGTGTTGTAACTGTTTGAGCCAAGTGTTGCACCATTAGTTGGATTATATAAACGTATAAAGAAAGACTCTGACAATTCGGTATTTGTTAGGTCATCTGCAATATCAATACTTATTGTCTTATTCGCATTGTCGTTTGCAGCCCAAGTGAGTGTGTTGTTTTCTACATCAAAGTCGGTACCTTTTTTAGCGCTACCTTGAATAACTTGGTAACTTACCGCAGTACTTTCTGTAATGTTTGAACCATTACGTTGCACAATGAGGTTCAGTGTTGTTCCTTGAGCAATTTTCGTGCTTTTACTGGTAAAGCTGAACATTCCTTTCGTTGAAGCTTTAGCGTTATCTTTTAGTACATACAGACCACTGTTAATATCGCTAACAAGAATATTTCCTGACGGTAAAAATGGATACACGCCCCATGCACCATTAAAGCTCGCTGAGTTACTCGGTGTGAAAGTATCAAAGAACCCAACTTCAGTAGGCGTTGTTGGATCTGTAATGTCTAAAATGGTTAAGCCACGTTCGTAGTTAGACATATAGTATCTATTACCTCGAACAAAACCATTGTGATCAATCGCTTGTGTGGGGCCGGTCCATTGGCCAACCTGTGTTGGGTTCGTTAGATCCCCAATTGAAAATATTCTAACGGTGGTGTTTAATCCACCACGAAATTCATCAAACTCGTCATGTAATAAAATGAACTGCTTATCTTCAGTGCCCCAGCCAGAATGTACATATTTATTGTTCAAAGCTACATCGTTATATTCAGCTGTACCTAACTGGGCTGAGTTGTTTGGATCGGTTATATTCCATAACTTCATAACATCTTCATTAAAATCAATGAAAATAGTACAACTACCAGATGTTAAACCACAATCATTAAGTGCACGTTGGTCATCTATAACGAGAGAGGCCCCATCATGGGTGTAGCCAATACCAAAATTGTTAGCAGCAACGTTGACTAATGTTTTTGGGTTTTCTAATGAATAGCTTTGGAAAGCCCCACCTCTACTGTTTGTGCCAATAAGCTGTAGTGAAGCGGTTTGATCTGGAAGCGTTATATTAAGGGTATGATCAACATTAGTGATATAAACATTATGGGCTCTACTGACCACTTTATTCTTTTCAACTAAGGTTATTGAATGAGGAAGAGTGTTAAGGTCAATAATAGTCACATAGTCTGTTGGACCATTACGAACACCTTCGGTTGTAACATAAGCATAGGCTTGCCATAAATTGATAGTTTCATCAAAGTATTGGTAAACTTTTACATCTCTCCATTGAGATGTTACACCTGCAATAGTTCCTACTTCTACAGGAGTCATGGGGGCGGTTACATCAACTACAACGACACCATTGGTTACGCCCATAATAGCAAATTCATTACCCGTATTTAAATCGACATGTCCCCAAATGTCGTTGCCTTCAACAGGATCACTCGACATTGCAGTTAATGGGAGATGAGCGAGCAAATCAATGTTATTACAGTCAAAAATATCAGCTTTGCCATTAACACAAGGTTCATTTGCTTGGCTTTCACTGAGTTGATAATAACTTGCAAGTTTTTGTTTTAAATCTTTATCATTAGCAAAGGCTTTACCATCAGCAATAACGCGAAAACCGTTACTACGAAGCTCATCAACCATTTCAATTGGAATATTATGTAAAGTGGTCACATTTGACTGAGGGCTTTGTGATTGGTAATGATCAAATTGATTATAGCCTCCAACGACTGACACAAGAGCACTTTTTAAATAAAATAGTTCTTCGCTTGAAGTGATTGTAAAGTCGCCTGAAGCAACAAGTACGTTGTCACCCTTGTTTGCCTGGCTAACAGCATAAGCAATTGTTTTGCAGGGTCTAAGAACATTATCACAGCGGTCTTTATCTACGCCATTAATAGCAACAAATCTCGACTTATCATGCTCTGAATGAGCTAATGTATTTGAAGAGAGTAAAAAATAGGATATTGAAATAATTGCAATGCTAAGAGGTAATGATATTTTAGCCATAATGTGCTCGTTTTTTATTTAGCTGTTCAATATTTGATGGCTTTACCATAGCAAGTTAACGTACAATTTAAAACTGACTCGTTAACATTACCTTAACTTCATGTAAATATTACTTTGCATTCAACGATTAAGCCTTATTCAAATGAACCGTTATATATTAAAATTTTTTTTATCTATCACACCTATTTTTGGGTTAAGTATAACCTTACTTTCAGGATGTTTTCAAAAGGCGAACCCCACAAAAATTACCTTTCAAGCTTTTTATAAAAATACTGCCATCAACTGTGCGAGTAGTTTTTCTGATGTTCATGAATTAAAAAGTAGCGAACCACAACAGTGGCAATATCAGCAGTTACAGTTTTTTATCCATGGCGTTGAGGTGAATACCAGCAGTAATGGTTGGCAGCCTTGGCTGATGACAACAAATGCAAATCAAGCAGACAATGTCGCTTTATTGGGAGAGGTATGTGATAGAAAAAATAGCAAAGGTTATTGGCAACTCGAATTAATACCCTTAAATGAATCGGTTGTTGTTACTGATATTCGTTTTACTTTAGGTGTACCATTTACACTTAATCACCTGAATCCATTAACCCAACCTAGTCCATTAAATGAGGCTTCAATGTTTTGGGGATGGCAAGGGGGGCATAAATTTATGCGGGCCGAGTTAGTCTCTCAAAACGATGACTGGCTATTTCACCTAGGCTCTACCGGTTGTAAAGCATTAAGCCCAGTACGTGCACCAAAAAATGAATGTTTGTATCCTAATCGCGTGTCTGTTTCTTTACCTTTTACCTTGGAAAATTCTACCATTGAATTTGATTTAGCGTTGTTAGTGCGAGATGTTGGATTAGCACGCAAAAATAGTTGTCAATCGGCAGCCGACGAAGAAAGCTGTAAAATGTTATTTAAAAATTTAGGTTTGGGAGCGAATAGTAGTAATGAATCGTTGTTATTTAAGACAAAAAATAATGAGTAATGGGCTTCTACATCGGGTTAAATTAACACTTCAGTGCTTATTCACTTTTGGCATTTTTTTGGTTTTGCAATCATGTAGTGAGAATAAGAAGCTAGAAAGTGATTATCAGTGGCCAATTATCGCGGGATTCCCTAAACCACAAGTGCCGCAAGATAACCCGATGACCCAAGCAAAAGTTAATTTAGGTAAACAACTCTTTTTTGATAAAAGTTTATCTGCCAATCAACAACAAGCTTGCGCCAGTTGTCATCATCAAGAATTTTCTTTTGGTGAAAATATCCCACACTCATTTGGTAGCACCGCACAACCACATCGACGTAATGCCTCTGCTTTAGTTAACATAGCGTACAACAAAACATTAACGTGGGCCCATGACGGTTTAACCTCTATTGAACAGCAAATACTATTACCTATGTTTGGTGAATCACCGGTTGAATTAGGTATAACTGGCCATGAAGATCAGGTTTTAGCGCGATTTAATACCAAGAGTTATCAGCGTTTATTCACTGAAGCCTTCCCAGAAAAAACCATAAGTTTCGATTTAATTGTTAAAGCATTAGCGAGTTACGTACGCAGTTTAATTTCTTTAGATTCGCCTTTTGATAGCTACGCATATTTGGCTAACGACAATGCTATATCCGCAGAAGCTTTACGAGGGATGAATCTGTTTTTCTCAGAAAGGCTCGAGTGTCATCATTGTCATGGTGGATTTAATTTTACGCAGTCTACCAGCCATGAAAAACAGCTAATTGATCGCAGACCTTTTCATAATACGGGTTTGTATAATGTAAGTAATAGTCACAAATCAGGTTACCCAAAAAATGATACAGGTTTAGCAGAAATTTCAACCTTAGCAAGGGACGATGGTCGGTTTAGAGCGCCCACTTTACGTAATATTGAAGTCAGTGCTCCCTATATGCATGATGGCAGTATGGCGAATTTATCCGACGTTATTGATTTTTATGCGGCAGGTGGAAGAAATATTACAACAGGAAAACATCAAGGAGATGGTCGAAAAAATCCATTAAAAAGTCAGTTTATCAAAGGATTTACTTTGACCACCGCAGAAAAAAACGATTTGCTGGCTTTCTTGAAAACACTCACGGACCAAACATTTTTATCTGATCCCAAGCATATTATTGTTGAGAAGTAAGTCTTAAAACGTGAAGGTTAAACCTGCTGATAATTCACTTTGCACCCACATGTCGCTTGATATTGCGACTTCACAGGTATTGTTATCACAGAATATTGCATCTTTAGCGTCAATAAGTGTTGCATAGACTCTTGCACCTAAGCGAATAGCTACCTGTTCACTTAATTGTAATTTGCTATGAAACCCTAAATTAACCGACAGTTTGGTTTCATCATCAAGTTCTTTTGCATCAGGTGAAAAATGCGTAATACCAAAGCCACCAGAAAACCAGAAGGGTATTAAGGTGTTTGAAATGGGCACATTACCGCCGATGTGTAGGTAGCTTACTGACAGATCACTCGTATATGGTGTTAATAAACTTGCAGGTATTAGTTCACTCTCATAGTGGCTGAACAGTAATTCTCCTTGGCGTTTATCATCATAAGGCCAAGCGACAATTACGCCAAAACTTGAACTTTCATCTATCTCAACTTCTAACGATTGGGGTTCACTCATATCATAAAAGTCACCTGCAACAGTAAAGTCCCCCCCTAAACGGTAACCTGCAAAGGGAGTTACTTCGATAGGCTCAGATTTAGACGCTAACGTCGGTAGTGTTAAAAATAAAGAAAGTAATAGAATGATAAAGCGCATTGAAAGTCCTTTTATAGAATATGGGTTAAGTCGAGTTAATTTTAGGTAAAAAAAATCCAGTAAGTCATTACTGGATTTTAAGTCATCTATTTAAAAATGAAAGGTTTATTCGCCGTCTAAGAAACTTTTCAGTTGTTCAGAGCGAGAAGGGTGACGTAGTTTACGTAACGCTTTTGCTTCAATTTGACGAATACGTTCACGCGTAACATCAAATTGTTTACCTACTTCTTCTAAAGTATGGTCGGTATTCATATCGATACCAAAACGCATTCTTAGCACTTTAGCTTCACGAGCGGTTAAGCCAGCTAATACTTCGTGTGTAGCAAATTTCAAGTTTTCTGCAGTAGCAGAATCAACAGGTAGCTCACCGTTACCATCTTCAATGAAATCGCCTAAGTGTGAATCTTCGTCATCACCAATAGGGGTTTCCATTGAAATAGGCTCTTTAGCAATTTTTAATACCTTACGGATTTTATCTTCAGGCATTATCATACGTTCTGCTAATTCTTCAGGTGTTGGCTCGCGTCCCATTTCTTGTAACATTTGACGTGAAATACGATTCAATTTATTGATCGTTTCAATCATATGTACTGGGATACGAATCGTTCTGGCTTGGTCAGCAATTGAACGAGTGATCGCTTGACGGATCCACCACGTTGCATACGTTGAAAATTTGTAACCACGACGGTATTCAAATTTATCAACCGCTTTCATCAAACCAATGTTACCTTCTTGAATTAAATCTAAGAATTGTAAACCACGGTTGGTGTATTTTTTCGCAATTGAAATAACAAGACGTAAGTTAGCTTCAACCATTTCTTTTTTCGCACGACGAGCCTTAGCTTCACCGATAGACATACGACGATTAATATCTTTAATACCGTGTACATTTAAGAACGTTTCTTTTTCTAATTGGTTTAATTTATAAATACAGCGTTCAACGTCTAGTTCAATATCAGACATTTTTGCTGAGTAAGCATGACCTGCAGCTTTATGTTCGTTAAACCAATCTTTAGAGGTTTCATTACCAGGGAATATCTTAATAAACGTTGTTTTAGGCATGCCCGCACCAACAACACAGTGCTTCATGATTAAACGTTCTTGAATACGTAATCTATCCATTACGCTACGCATGTTTTTAACAAGCTTATCAAAGAGTTTAGGTATTAAACGGAATTCTTTAAATACTTCAGCTAGATCATCAATTGCTGATTGTGCGTCTTTATGACCACGACCTTTAGCATCAATAACTTTATTTGCTTTCTCATAGGCATTGCGAAGCAATGTGAACTTTTCTTTAGCAAGCTCAGGACAAGGACCTGTATCTTCTTCTTCCTCGTCTTCATCATCAGCTTTGTCTTCATCACTTAGATCTTCTTTCGAAAGTTCTGAGCCAATATGAGTCGCTGCCGCTGGAATTTCTTCTTCTTCGGCATCAGGGTCTAAAAAGCCAACAATAATGTCAGTTAAACGTACTTCTTCAGCTTCAAAGTTGTCCCACATATCGAGTAAAAAATTGATTGCCGGCGGATATTCAGCAACACTACGCTGAACTTCCTTAATGCCTTCTTCAATACGCTTGGCGATTACAATTTCGCCTTTACGTGTTAATAGTTCAACCGTACCCATTTCACGCATGTACATGCGGACAGGATCTGTTGTTCTACCAATTTCGCTTTCAACCGTAGCAAGTGCCTGGGCTGCTGCCTCAGCAGCATCTTCATCAGTATTACCTTCTGTCATCATCAAAGTATCTTGATCTGGAGCAGTTTCGAATACTTGAATACCCATGTCGTTGATCATTCTAACGATGTCTTCAACTTGGTCTGAATCGATTATGTCTTGTGGAAGGTGATCGTTAACTTGTGCAAAAGTTAAGTAACCTTGCTCTTTACCTTTGGTAATGAGCTCTTTAAGTCTAGATTGTGGGGCTTGATTCATTGACGAGTGTCCACCTAAATTATGGCTATCAAAATGAAAACAGTAAGCCGGAAATTATAGCTAATTGCTTAGTATATTGCCAGCGTTAAACTAAGTTCAACTTATTTTTACTTGCTACGCACTTAACAAACTGTGCAATTCTTGTTTCTCACTTTTGCTTAAACCACTTTCATATTCTTTAGCAAGCAATTGCTCTGTGCGTTGTTCAATAAATTTGTTTAAAAAACTTTCTATTACATCAATAAACATTGATTCAGCATTTTCAGGTTCGACATAGTGCTGTAAGCACATCAACTTTGTTAATTGACTACCTTCAGTCGTCCCTCGAAAATGTTCAATCAATTGACCACTGTTAATATCTGAATTTTGTTTACATAGTACTAACAGACTATTTAGCAAGGGGATACCTGGCATATCGAGCTGTTGTAAAATGGTAATATCGGGTAACGCTCTAATGATATGGGGGTGCTCAAGTAATAATGCAATAGCAAGACGCAATGGTGTGATCTTACTTTGTTTTTTTACTGCACTCGCCTTATTTTTTTGGACATTTTTTTTACGTAATTCTTCTAAACGTTTTTCGTTACCACGTGCAAATTTATTGGCTAATTCAGTTAAAATTGAATCTTTCAACGTGCTGTCAGGAAGTTTATTTAAATAAGGCTGAAATAATTCAATCATTTTTGATTTACCTTCCAGCGTATTCATATTCACTTGCAAAGAAAGGTGATCAAATAGAAATACTGATAAAGGCGTGGCGTTATCTAAAATTTCTTCGAAAGCCTGTTGACCTTTTTCTCTAATTAATGAATCTGGGTCTTCGCCATCCGGTAAAAATACAAATTTTAAGCTAGTGCCGTCGTTAATTAAAGGAAGAGCATTTTCCATGGCTCGCCAAGCAGCATCTCGTCCTGCGCGGTCGCCATCATAACAACAAATAACCTCTTTAACGGTTCTAAATAATGTTTGGCATTGTTCTGGCGTTGTTGATGTACCAAGCGATGCAACAGCATAGTCAACCCCATGTTGTGCAAGGGCGACAACGTCCATATAGCCTTCAACAACGACTAAACGTGTTAATTGCTTATTGGCTTGTTTCGCTTCATATAAACCATATAATTCTTGGCCTTTATGATAAATACGTGTTTCTGGAGAGTTTAAATATTTTGGCGTACCATCACCCAAAACCCGTCCGCCGAAACCGATAATCCGTCCACGCTTGTCTCGAATAGGAAATTGAATTCGGCCTCTAAATCGATCATATGGACGGTTTTTATCTCCTTTAATCGCCATGCCTAAATCAACAAGCTGTTGCGTTGCTGAAGGATTTGTAGCAAAAATGTTCATCATGCCATCCCAAGCATCGCTGATATAACCAATACCAAAGCGCTTAACGACTTCACCGCTTAGTCCACGACCTTTTAGGTACTCGATGGCGGTATCTTTGTCTTGGGCAACTTTTAATTGTTGTTGATAAAAACGACTGATTTTTTCCATTAGCTCATAATCGTCTTGTTTTTGTTGATGTGCTTGTTGCTGTTGTTTAAGTTGTGCAGGACTATGGTTGTTTTTTTCGCGAGGCACTTCCATATTATAATGAGAAGCAAGTTCTTCAATCGCGTCAGGAAACTCTAAACGATCAAATTCCATTAAAAAAGAAATGGCATTGCCATGTTCGCCACAACCAAAGCAATGATAAAACTGTTTATCTTGGCTAACGCTAAATGAAGGAGACTTTTCAGTATGAAAGGGGCAGCAAGCTTGATAATTTTTACCTGCTTTTTTTAAGGGAACCCGAGAATCGATCAATTCGACAATATCAGCGCGAGCCAATAAGTCATCTATAAATTGTCGAGGGATCATACCAGTCATTACTACTTTATCTTTGGTTGTTTGTGCGATGTTTATTTTAAACTGAATTTACCTGATGGGGTAGGTGTTTTTTAGTTTCTCGTTAAGATGAAACGTTAAGTGAGCTTTATATAAACAAAAAAGCCGTGAAATAAATTCACGGCTTTAAAATATTTTTCTATAAGATTAAGTGAGTAAGCTTTTGTTACAACCCTTTATGCGTTTAATGTATTGCGAACTTGGCCACTTACGGCCCCTAAGTCTGCTTTACCTTGCATTAAAGGTTTTAATACCGCCATTACTTTACCCATGTCAGCCATTGACGCTGCACCGGTATCGGCAATAGTTTTCGTAATTAACTGACTAACTTCTTCGCTTGAAAGAGGTTGCGGAAGAAAAAATCCTAACGCGGTTACTTCTTCAGCTTCTTTAGCCGCTAATTCATCTCGACCACCCTCAGTAAACATCTTGATTGACTCTTTACGCTGTTTAACCATTTTGGTTAAAAGCGCAATGACGTTCTCATCAGTTGCTTCGAGGTTATGATCGATTTCGGCTTGTTTGACAGCTGATATAGCCATGCGAATAACACCAAGACGACATTTGTCTTTAGCACGCATAGCAACTTTCATTTCATCTCTGAGTTGATTTATTAAACTCATATTTTACTCGATAGTCTTAAATACTACTAAGGTATCTTAGTACATGCGAACGCGGCGAGCGTTTTCACGAGAAACTTTTTTAGCGGCACGTTTAACTGCAGCAGCTTTCTTACGTTTACGTTCCCAAGTAGGCTTTTCGTAAGATTCGCGACGGCGAACTTCTGAAAGGATCCCTGCTTTTTCACATGAACGTTTAAAACGACGTAATGCAACGTCAAATGGTTCGTTTTCTCTAACTTTAATTACTGGCATGTATAACCTTAGTATGTATCTATATGATTGGTGTATTGCTTAAACATTATTGCTTCGCAAACACCCACTCTATCAAAATTGGGTGACGTATTTTAAAGCTAACCACTAGTTAAAGTAAAGTGTAATATTTTCTAAAACTAAAATTAGTTAATTTAATACTGGTTTTATTATATATCTGCTCATTTTAAATAGCTAAAATGAATAAAAACTTCGTTTACCTTTATCTGTTTTTTCATAAAAAAGTAGATCAAAACCTTAATCAAATGGGTATAATACTTACATAGGGGGCGTTAAAATCGCTCGATAAAATGAAAGTAAACGTTATTTAGATTTTTAGGTTAAGGGTATTATGCGAATTTTAGGTATAGAAACATCTTGCGATGAAACAGGCATTGCTATTTATGACGACGGCGAAGGTGATTTACCCGAAGGTATCGTTGCGCATCGTTTATATAGCCAAATTGCTGTTCATGCTGACTATGGCGGCGTCGTTCCTGAATTAGCGTCACGAGATCATGTCCGTAAAACTATCCCACTAATTAAAGAAGTCTTAAAAGAGGCAAATTTAACTCCTGCTGATTTAGACGGTGTTGCTTATACTGCAGGGCCTGGGTTAGTTGGGGCTTTATTAGTTGGCTGTTCAATTGGCAGAAGTTTAGCCTATGGTTGGGGTCTACCTGCCGTGCCTGTTCATCATATGGAAGGGCATTTATTGGCACCCATGTTAGAAGAAAATGTACCCGAATTTCCTTTTGTTGCTTTGCTCGTTTCTGGTGGACATACCATGCTCGTGCGTGTTGACGGTATTGGTCAATATGAAATGTTAGGTGAATCGGTTGATGATGCCGCCGGTGAAGCATTCGATAAAACCGCAAAACTACTCGGGCTTGACTACCCAGGTGGACCAGCGTTGTCTAAAATGGCTGAAAAAGGCACCCAAGGACGTTTCAAGTTACCACGCCCTATGACCGACCGTCCTGGTTTAGATTTTAGTTTTAGTGGTTTAAAAACAGCTGCCGGTACGGTTATTCGCAAAGAAATAGCGTTACAAAAAGCACAAGGCAATGATGGTATGGATGAGCAAACCCATGCTGATGTTGCTTATGCATTCCAAGAAGCGGTTGTTGATACGTTAGTAATAAAATGTCGCCGAGCTTTGCAGCAATGTGAGTTAAAGCGCTTAGTGATTGCTGGTGGCGTTAGTGCCAACACGTCTCTTCGAGAAAAATTAGGGCAAATCACTAAGCAGCTTGGCGGCGAAGTTTTTTATCCACGTCCTGAGTTTTGTACAGATAACGGTGCGATGATCGCTTATGCAGGTTTACAACGTTTAAAAGCCGGAACTGACGCAGATTTATCGTTTAAAGCCACGCCTCGTTGGCCATTAGATACTTTACCTGCTGTTTAAGTAACATTAACTAAATATAGTCACTCTTGGTTTTGTTGCCTGAGTGACCCTGCCTTTTGCATTCAGTAGTTGTACACGCCACTAATTTTGATTTTACAAGGTGTCTAAGCCGCGGTAGGACATTAGGGGAATGTAGGAGCAGTTACCGAAAGTAACCATGCGGTTCAACGAATGATTTACTGGGTTTTAGTAAAAGAAACCTTACTTTCATGTCCTTTAATTAAACGCCAAATATTATCTTTGTGGCGAAATATAATTAACACCGATAACATCATGACCGGATACATATATAAAGGTTTTAGTAGCCAAATATAAAAAGGAGCCAGAGATACCGTAACAATCGCGGCTAAACTTGAATACCGCGTAAAATATATCACACTTACCCAAGTCAAAATTAGCAGGCCGCCTAAATCTAAACCAATAGGGAGTAAAACGCCAAGTGCCGTTGCAACCGCTTTCCCGCCTTTAAAGTTAAAAAATATCGGGTACATATGCCCCAAACAAGCAGCAAGTGCGATAAGTCCTAAATTAAGGGGGGCTAAGCCAAGGAAATATGCGCTCCACACCGGAATAGTCCCTTTGAGAACATCAAAGGTAAGTACCAATGCAGCGATATATTTATTACTTATGCGCAAAACATTGGTTGCGCCGGGGTTGTTTGAGCCTGCAGTTCGAGGGTCTGGTAGATTAAATAATTTACACAATAAAATAGCACTAGAAATCGAGCCGACTAAATAGGCAGCAATCATAATCATCAGTGTTATTAATAAAGCGCTAATAAAAAACCTCCTAGTACATTATTAAAATATATACGGTTTATCACAAATATTTTAATAACTTTTGATATTCTAGCGTGTCGTAATCGCAATGCAAATAAGTTTTTTTACATGTATAGCAATAAAAAATATTAATTGATCAGTGAACCCTAGTTTTTATAGTTTTGCACAGGTAAAATCGGCCTCTATTTTTAGTTGTTTCATTAAAGAATGAGTATACGTCAATGGATAAAGTTTATATTGAAGGCTTGAGCATTCAAACCACCATAGGTTTTTTCGAATGGGAAAAAGGGATCAAACAAACTTTAGTGATTGATCTAGTGATGGGCTGGGATACCGCTAGAGCCGCTGAAAATGATGAGTTAGCTAAAACACTCGACTACGCTGAAATATCAATAAAAATTGCTGATTTTGCTAATAAAAACCCTGTAGATTTGCTTGAAACATTAGCCGAGCGTTTAGCTAAGTTTCTAATGGAAACTTATCATATCCCTTGGCTTAAGTTGAAAGTTGGAAAGCCTAATGCTGTGCATAATGCCATCACAGTTGGTGTTGAAATTGAACGTGGTAGCCAATCAAATAACAGTAATCATGGGTAATGGCGCGTTTATATATTTCGCTTGGCAGTAATGTCGACCGTCAGCACTATTTACAGAGAGGATTGACTGCCCTTGAAGCGCTACTGGGTGAGTTAACGCTATCATCTTTATTTGCTAGTCAAGCCGTAGGATTCGACGGTGCGGAATTTTATAATATGGTGATCGGTGCGACGACCAAACTTAATATAGTACAAGTTGCTAAAGCACTCCGCGAAATTGAGCTTAACAACGGTCGAGAAATTGATGCTAAAAAATATAGCCCACGCACCTTAGATTTAGATTTATTACTGTTTGACGATTTAGTGTTAAACACTCCAGCACAAATTCCACGTGCCGAAATCACCGAGAATGCCTTTGTTTTATGGCCATTGGCTGAAGTAGCCCCAGATCTTAAACACCCCATTTTAAAAAAATCGTACCAACAACTTTGGCAAGCTTACGATAAAACACAACAACAAATAACCACAGTAGACTTTTCGTGGTCAAGCCAATTATAAAAGTTAAATATTAAAAAATTGAATTATACATAAGGAATATAATAAGCAATGACCATTACAGAAATATTTATTTTAGCTATTTTACAAGGATTAACGGAGTTTTTACCCGTATCAAGTTCAGCACATTTAATCTTGCCATCAGCTGTTTTAGGCTGGAAAGACCAAGGTTTAGCTCTCGATGTTGCTTTACATGTGGGGACGTTACTTGCTGTTGTTTTATATTTTCGTAAAGACGTTGCCAATATGGCGGTTGCTTGGGTTGGCAGTATTAAGGGAGATAATACCCGCTTTGATGGCAAGCTTGCTTGGTGGATATTATTTGCCACTATCCCATTAGGTATCTTTGGTTTACTTGGCAAAGACTTTATTGAAGCGCATTTGCGAACTGCCGCGGTGATTGCTGCTACCACCTTGATTTTTGGCTTTTTACTTGGCTATGCTGATATTAGAGCGGGTAAAAGAAAAACGACTGAGCATATTGATTTTGAAAAGTTAGGGTTTAAAGGTGCCATGCTCATTGGTTTGGCACAAGCTGTCGCATTAATTCCTGGTACATCGCGTTCAGGTATCACGATGACCATTGGTTTGATGTTAGGTTTAAGCCGAGAAAATGCCGCACGATTTTCTTTTTTACTCTCCATTCCTGCTATTGCTATGGCGGGGAGTTATTTAACGCTAAAATTAATTACTGAAACGGGTCCTGTTGACTGGAACGCTATCGGGTTAGGCAGTGTGTTAGCTTTTTTTAGTGCTTATGCCTGTATTCATTACTTTCTCATATTACTTGAAAAAGTAGGTATGATGCCATTTGTCATCTACCGGTTAGTACTTGGCGTCGCATTACTGTGGTTTATAATGGTTAATTGATCTAAATCGATTTTGATATCGTTTAGTTAAGACACAAAAGAAATAATAATAAAGATATTACATGAGAAATAATTTTCAAATGTTCATCCTATACAAATACAAAAGTGAGTAAGTAATGAATTTATCATTAACCGAAGAACAGATGATGATTCAAGATATGGCAAAAAAATTCGCTGAAAGTGAATTAGCTCCTGTAGCGGCCGAACTTGATGAAACCCAAGATCAAACACTTTTTCTCAATAAGCTTGCGCAACTAACTGAACTGGGCTTTATGGGGTTAAATATTAAAGCAGAATATGGCGGCGTAGAAGCCGGTACGGTTGCTTTTAGTTTAGCAATAACCGAAATAGCAAGAGCCTGTGCCTCAACTGCGGTTACTACTTCAGTAACCAATATGGTTGCCGAGGTTATTCAAGCGGTGGGTAATGAGGATCAAAAGCAAAATTATTTACCTAAAATTTGTAGTGGTGAATATAAAGCAGGTGCTTTTTGTTTAACCGAAAATAGTGCAGGCTCTGATCCAGCAGGTATGAAAACCTCAGCGGTACTTGATGGTAACGAATACGTGTTAAATGGCAGTAAACTTTATATTACCAGTGCTAGCTTTGCCGATATCTTTGTCGTTTGGGCGGTAACTGACCCTACAGCGCGAAAAGGGAAGGGCATTTCATGTTTCTTAGTGGAAGCAAACACGCCAGGTATCACAGTAAGCAAACCTGAAGACAAAATGGGACAAAAAGCATCACCGACCAATGAAGTGAATTTTAACGATTGTCGTATACCTGCATCAGCTATGATGGGGAAAGAAAATAAAGGCTTTGGCGTTGCTGTTGGCGAACTTGCTGGTGGTCGTATTGGTATTGGCTCATTAGCGTTAGGTATAGGTTTAGCCGCTATGGATTACGCCCGTGCATTTATTACTGAACGTCAGCAATTTGGCCAAGCATTATCAAATTTCCAAGGTTTACAATGGAAGCTCGCTGAGCGTTACACTGATTTAGAAGCTGCCCGCCTGTTACTTATGCAAGCGGCTTACACAAAAGAACAAGGCTTACCGTTTGGTAAGTCAGCTTCTATGGCGAAGTTATTTGCTGCTGAAAAAGCCAATATTGCTTGTTACGACGCATTACAATTGATGGGTGGCGCAGGGTACATTAAAGAATATCCATTAGAGCGTATGGCACGAGATGTCCGCATTACCACTATTTATGAAGGTACGAGCGAAATTCAAAAAATAATTATTGCTCGTGAGTTATTGAGCGAAGTCTAATTATTATCACGCTTAACGCAAAAAGCTGAATTCCTGCTGGAATTCAGCTTTTTGCGTTAAGGCACTTGAGCTTTCTATAATCGCCCCAAAATATAGATTATAGACGCTCATCAATAAACTAAACGGAACTGAATGTGACTACAAATGCCATTGAAATTACCCTAGAAAATTTTCAACAAGTTATTTTAGACGAATCAAAAACGAAGTTAGTCTTAGTCGACTTTTGGGCGGCGCAGGTACCGGAAAGTTTAGAGCTAAAAGATAAGTTAGCCCATGGCTTACAAGGTTTTGAAGAGTATATATTATATGCCACAGTTGACTGTCAAACTCAGCAACAAATTGCCCAACAGTTTGGTATTCAAGGGCTACCTACCGCTATCTTAGTGAAAGATGGTCAGCCACTTGACGGATTAACTGGGCCACAAAACGATGAGCATATCAAAGAGTTTTTAGCGAATCATTTACCTAAAGAAGAAGATTTACTGCTTACTCAGGCCCAAAAATTATTAGCAGATAATCATGTTAATGATGCTTTTACCGTGATCAATAATGCTTATCAACTTAACAGTGAACGTGCTGATATTAAATTAATGTTGACGGATGTTTATTTGCAAACAGGTAAAATAGTGGAAGCTGAGTCATTATTAGCCACGATTATGATGGTTGATCAAGACAGCTACTACCATGCACTTATCGCTAAGCTTGAACTCGCGAGCCAAGCGGCCGATTCACCTGAAATTAAAGCGCTAGAAGCTCAACTCGCAAATGATACGGATAATATAGAACTACAACATCAACTTGTTGCCCAGTACAGCCAAGTTAATCGTCATGAAGAAGCGTTGGTATTATTATTTAGACTCATGCAAAAAGATAGTGCAGACACGGCGAGCAAAGATTTATATCTTGATGTGCTAAAGGCATTGCCTGATGGCGATCCATTAGCGAATAAATATCGAAGAAAATTATACACCTTGATGTATTAATTGCATAAAACAGTTAATGCAAAGTTTTATTTATTACTTAATTTGAAAAATAGCATAGGAATGAACTACTTTCTTACTTAATGCGCAAATTTGATTCAACATGGTTTAAAAGCTCAAAGGCAGGTCGATAATTTAATTGTGATTAGAAGTAAACTGAAAACCAAAAACTTCAGGACTACTTATTATTATGTGTGTTTGCCCTTATATTACCCTTCAATTTTTTGTTAAATATCTAATGGCCTAATTATTTAAAGTAGTTGATAATAATTAGGCCATTAAAAAATAAAATGATTAGTGAACTTATAGATTATTTAATTTGGTTAACAAGTCCTTTTGCTCAGATGATAAGTGAGTCTCTTGCTTTAATAACAAGTTTAATAGAGGCTTGATGCCAGAGCTATAATTTAATAATGTCCAGTCTAGTGCTGTTAAACCTAAATTATTATTAAAGGGTTCACTTTCAAACGTTGGCTCAAGCAATAATTTAATTAGTTGGATGTTCTTTTGTCTAACGGCTTGGAAGAGTACTGATTTATGACTTTTATTGATTAACTTTCCTTTTTTTAAAAGATCAATTGTAAACTCACTGTATTCTGGTATTGCTAGTAATTCATCTAGGGATGAATTATGTATTGGTACGCCTAGGCTAAACCAATCAAATAATATGTCTTGTGGTACCCTTTCTTGTATCCCTATCTCGATAAGAAACCTATTGTTTCGATATAAGTAGTCTAGAGGTATACTTCTACTGTTTAACGAATCTCCGATTTTTGACCAGTTCCCTAAAACAATATTAGTATTCATTAAGGTTGATGTATTTCTGAATTTTTTGCTTGTTCTATCGGCTTTAACTTTTGGTTCTAGAGGCATATTAGGAAAAATATAACTTTTGATATACCAGTCAACATATATATCACCCATTAGTTTCATTCGCTCAATCATAGGTTTTGTATCTGTAGCTTTCTTTATAGCTATTAAATCGAGCAAGATTTTTTTTTCTAACAAGTTATCAAATCGATAATGAGAATTTTTAGGAATTTTCTTACATGATGGGTCATAAGAGAATATGAATTCTGGCCATGCTTTTTGTGCTATTTGAAGTCGCTCCGCGTAAGTAATTACAGCGTTGCGTAAGTCATCGTCTATTTTATCAAATGCTTCTAGAGTTGTATTTGTAACTTTCTGTTTTAATGCTATTTTTTGTTCTTCTTTTAAAGAACCTCTACTGCTCAGGTATGATGACAATATATCTGCGTCAACAGGAATATCATGTTCAAGTAACATATCCAATTTAGTATTAAAGATATTACTATCCTCGGCCAATTGTAATATATTTACCGGTTTCGGTCTTTGGTCATATTGCATTTTATCTTTTAGTAGGACATTTATAGCATCTGAACGATCACCCAAAGACTTTTCTAGTATAATCTTTAAAGATTCTTGTTTTGAGTATTTTGCTGCAAAGCTGGTATAAGAATAATTAACCCCACCATTAAAAAATTCATTCCAATGATGGTTACGTTCACTATCTGGTAAGTGCTTAATCATAAGCAATAAAACATTTGTTTCAACGTTCGGAGAAAGTGCATTTAATATGGTGTTGGGTCTAATAGGTACACCAGAGTCGACTAAGCTCTGAAAGATTGAAATATCGGGTAAAGTTCCTTTTTTCTCAAGTAAAAACTCGATTATAGATTTAGGGTGACCATAAAAAGCAGACAAGTTCATATGTACATCCAACTCGCCCGCCTTTACTGCATCAGCTATGGATTGGTAATCTCCTTTGAATTTATCTATTTGTTTAAAATTGTACAGTAACTGTTCTTTGTTTACTTTTTCAGATATATAAATTGGTGGTTCGAATAAAATGGATGCAGTTTCTACTTCAGTGCGATCATAGAGTTTTGAATCGATTAAAATATTCCGTATTTCTTGGTTGTTAAAGCCGCTTTTTTTATAAAAATTTAATAAGTTAATTAGTGATTGATTGTTATATTGGGTGCGGTTACTCATTACATCAGATACATAAAGTGCAGAATGACATGTTCCTAATTTTGATAGGCTTAAAGTGTTCGTTGTGTTTTTGGTCTGAATAGCATGGCGATTTAATTTAGAAGTGCTTAAATCATTGGTTACTTTTGTTTCATTACTTACAAGGAGATTTTCCGAATTTCTGTTTGTTGAGCTACCACTATCAAACATCAGGTAAACTAGAGTGCTGCAAAGTACTGCCAAAATGAATAAGACTTTATTTGTCATTAAACTTTCCTGTAGTTTTAAATAAAGGCCACCAAGAAGCACACCTCGCTTCTGTTTGGCAAGTTAAAGCCTTGCCAGACAGCGTCCATTAGCGAACAAATATTGAATAAAATTATACACCTTGATGTATTAAGTCATTAATCATCGGTATGTAAACCATTAAAAGTCTCACTTATTATTTATAGGAGGGACTTAAAACGTGGCCTATACCCAGATAAAAAATATTGATGAAGCCTTAATATAAAGTTTAAGCTACATCAGCTATCTATTTAGTCTAAGTCTCTGTAGGTTTTAGTTTACCTACAAAGGTTTTTCTAAATTTTGCTAATTTTGGCGAAACAACCGTTTGGCAATAAGGGTTACCAGGATTGTTATTAAAATAATCTTGATGTAAGTCTTCACCAGAGAAGAACTCTGATGCTTTGGTCACTTCGGTCACGACAGCTGAACTGTACATATTACTAGCGTCGACTTCTTTAATAATATCTTCAGCAGTTTGCTGTTGATCTTTATTGTGATAAAAAATTCCTGAACGATACTGAGTACCTATATCGTTGCCTTGACGATTTAACTGACTGGCATCGTGCAGTGTGAAGAAAACTTCTAAGATTTCACGACTCGTAATTGCGCTGTTATCAAAAGTTAGTTGCACAACTTCGGCATGACCCGTTTGACCTAAGCAAACATCTTCATAGGTTGCTAGTGCGGCACTCCCCCCCATATAACCTGAGATTGCAGATTTAATTCCTATTAATTGGTTGTATGCCCCTTCAATACACCAAAAGCAACCGCCAGCTAGTGTGATTTTTTCTTCATGTGATGACATTAAAATTAACCGTAATATATGTAATTAAAATAACTGTACAGCAATAGACGTTTAGATGTCTATATGTTTTTATTTGAAATTTAAAAAAACTACTTTTGATCCGTTTTAAAGGTCAAAATTAGCGTAATATCAACACATACTATTAACTAGAACAAACGTTATGTCTTTATTTTTTCGAAAATTCAATCAAGTTCGCACGGTTCTATTACTGCGCAGTGTGGTCATTATCATTCAGCTTATATTGATATTTTTTGTTAACGTAGTTTTGGCATATCAGCTTCCTTGGTTACCGTTAATAATTGTTATTTTAAGCGAAATTTTATTTACCTTAGCGAGCTATTTATATTATCGTTCGGGTAAAGAAGCAGATAAGTTTGCTTTACTTGGGCAAGTTTGTGCTGATATTTTATTTCTAGCACTCATTCTTTATTACAGTGGTGGAGCAACTAATGCCTTCGTCTCTTTACTGCTTATCCCTATTGCTATTGCAGCTGTAACATTACCCCCGCTAATGTTAGGAGGTGTTGCGTTACTAGCTATTGCTTCTTACAGTGTTTTACTTTGGTTATTACCCATGTCAGTTATGCATGGCAATATGGAAAGTCACTTTATTGGTATGTGGATTAACTTTCTATTTTCTAGCATTGTCGTTGCTACAGTTGTTGGGCGAATGGCTCGAAGAATTTCCCAAAAAGAATTAGCGATAGCAGCTTTTCGGGAAGAGCAATTAAAGCAAGAAAAAGTCATGTCATTAGGTGTTGCTTCAGCACAAATAACGCATCAGCTCGCCACGCCTATTGCTACAGTACAGCTACTGGTCGATGAGCTCAGTGATGAGTTACCAGAACACCCGGTGGTGGCAGACCTTCAATTACAATTATTACGCTGTAGTAAAAGTTTAGCTGAATTTCGTGAAATGGTTTTTGAGATAAAAGAGCAAAAATCAAAGGTAGTTTATTGTACTGACATTATTAAACAGGTAGCTGAACATATTAGTCTTAATTACCCAGAGATTAGTGCTAATTTTTTACCTAATAATAATCAGTCTCCATTAGGTAAAAACGCAGAAATATTAGCAGATTCCTCTTTATTACCGGCGATTTTAAATTTAGTCAATAATGCCGTCCAAGCAACTAAAATGAATAATAGTGATAGAATTGAACTATCCAGTGCCTGTGATCAAATAAACTGGCAGCTAAGTATTCGTGATTTTGGTCGGGGTTTTACTCCCTCAACGTTAAGTGAGTTAGGCGTTAAACCTGTCAATAGCAAGCATGGTTTAGGTATGGCTGTATTTTTGAGTCATGCAAGTTTAGAGCGATTAGGTGGAAGATTAACCTTAACCAATCATCTTGATGGTGGCGCTTTAGTAACGTTAAAATTACCCTTAATTACTGATGGTATGTAAGGAGTGAAGTGAATGAAACTATTAATTGTTGAAGACGATAGCGCCTTTGCAAGTATGCTTAAACGGCGTATGGAAAAATATGGATATAGCTGTTGGTTAGCCAATAATATTAATGATGCGTTATTGACTTGTCATCGTCAGTTACCTGAATTTATATTACTGGATATGAAGCTTCATCATGAGAGTGGCTTGAATTTGATTACTCCCATGAGAAAATTGCTACCACATAGTCGCATTATTCTTTTAACTGGGTTTGCGAGTATTGCTACCGCTGTTGACGCAATAAAACTTGGCGCTGATGATTACCTCACTAAACCGGTAGATACACAAACGTTGTTATCGGCATTAGCTAAAAATAATAATTCTTCTATAAAACACTCAATGCCTACTTTCAATAGAGGGGAAGATATTAACAATGAGCCAACGCTTTCAACTGAGCAAGTTGAATGGGAGCACATTCAACAGGTATTAAAATTTAATAATGGTAATGTTTCAGCAACCGCACGTCAGCTTTCAATGCACCGCAGAACGTTACAAAGGAAGCTGCAAAAAAAACCAACGGTTAATACCGGCGCTCGTTAAGCATTATTCTTGAAAGTCATAAGCAATATGTTGATGAAACCTTACGGTTAGTTCATCTTTATTGATTGGAATTTCAAGCTCTGTTGCTAATAAACGCATGGCTTGCTCTATTTGATTCATAAATCTCCCGTATCCGCTATGTTGTGAATCCTCTGTGGTAGCAACAAAAATCAACTGTACATTATCAACCAGTTCATCCGCCTTCCATTTGCTAACCAAGCCACAAGGGCTTTGTTTAGGGTTATAACCTAACATTTGTAGTTCACCTATTTTTGAAATTATTTCATGCAAACTATGACGAACAATTGGCACTAAACCATTAGCAATTAAGGCGCCGTTGTTTAAATTAAATCGCTTTGCCACCAGTGAAAAAGTATCAGTTAAGTAGGTATAAAGTGGATTATAGGGGTCTTTAGAATTAGCATCAATATCAACTAAACCCAATAAACGATTATCAATGGTTAAGTTAATAACCGCATAACTGATTGCCGAGCAGTCAGGTGATATCACGACATTATGAGCATTATAACGGTCATAAATGGGGCGTAACTTATGCGCTTGTGTCCCTAAACAGCCCTTATTCTTAGCAAATAAATCATAGGTGAGATGCTGATGGTCACGCAGGCGAATAGCCTTATTCGGTAAATTTATTTGCTCAGAAAAGCTATGAAGTAATGTTGTTACTTTCTGATGGAATATGGCAGCGTTGAAACGAATATCGTCGCCTGAAGCTAAGAATAACAACGTAATTTTTTTTGCACGAATACAGGCATCAAAAAAAGAGTTCTGTAGTTCATGGTTTTGTGGATCGTAATAAAATAAAATTTGCTGATTAGTTTGCCATTGATGCATTTCTTGGCTGTAGCGAACACGTACTAATTTGTCGTTAGCAATAAACAAGGTACTTTTTATTTCATAATCATTGCTGAGCGTAAATAATAACTGTGACAAGTTTTGATAAAAATTATAGTAAGGTTGATCGCTATTAGTTGAAATATTTGGAGAAACTAACTGTATCAATTCATCAGTAACTGCAAATTCAGCTAAAATATATTGGTTGTCTCGCGCATTTGAAGGAATATAAGCTTTGTGTGCAGCACTACGTTTTCTTACTATGGACATATCCGTTCCTTGTGTGAAGTTGTCGATAATTTCGTATTGATTATAAATAGAGCGTGTGACACTTTTATGATGTCAAAAGCTTTATGGGTTATCATCTTCGCTGGAAAATTTAATGGTTAGAAAAATATGTTTTCAGATCAACAAGCTTTACTCGACGCTGTGAATCAAATAATGCCCTTTGGAAAATATACAGGCAGGCCTTTATTAAAATTGCCAGAGCCTTATTTAGTTTGGTTTAAATCAAAAGGCTTTCCAGAGGGGAAGTTAGGGCAGCAATTGGAATTAATTTATGAAGTCAAACTCAATGGTCTTGAAGGTATGTTAGAACCTCTTTTACGTTCAAGCGGTTTAGGTATTCCAGAACATTAAAATAATTTTTTATAAAAATAAATTTTTAATATTTATAGGTAATAACGTTTTCGGTAACAAATTGTTTTATTTATTTAATCTAAAAGTTAATTTTTTTCATCCCTCAATAATTTATTATTAAGCACTTTTTTAACCTTTTCCTAACTTGATTTAGTCTCTTGATTCATCTTAACTGAATTGTCGGGTGCTGTTTAATTCGACAGTAATAAAATATATAACAAGGCAATGACGGAGAGTTAACCATGCAAAGAAAGAAAAGAGATCGTCTAGGTAGAGCAAATTCTAATGGCTATCAAGCAGGCCTTACCGGTAAAACGAAAGAAAAATGTCCTTATCAAAATACTGATGCTAAATCAGAATGGCTAGGTGGTTGGCGTGATGCCGTTACAGATAGAAATTTAGGATTATTCAAGTAATAGGGTAAATAACCGTGTGAATAAAAACAGCCCTTTTTATGCGTATTTAAAGGGCTTGATATTGTGATGTAAAAATTAATATTTTTCGGCTAAATGCCAATTTATCGCTTGTCTGTTTTTTGAAGATAACCATTCATTTGCTTTTGAAAAATGCTGACAGCCAAAAAAACCTCGGTAGGCTGACAATGGCGAAGGATGCGGACCATTTAATACTAAGTGTTTATCAGTATTAATATTTTTCCCCTTTTTTTGTGCATGAGCTCCCCAAAGTAAAAACACACACCCCCTGTTTTCTTCATTAATGCTTTTTATAACGGCATCAGTAAACGTTTCCCAGCCTAATTTAGCATGAGAGTGTGCCTGTGCCTTTTTTACTGTCAATACCGTATTAAGTAATAAAACACCTTGCTCTGCCCACTGCGTTAAGCAACCGTGATTGGGTTTATTGAAATCACTGAATTCATTGGCAAGTTCTTTATAAATATTAACTAAAGAGGGAGGAACTTTGATAGCTGCTTGCACAGAAAAAGCTAAACCATGGGCTTGATTTTCTCCGTGATAAGGGTCTTGACCTAAAACAACGACTTTAATATCTTTAAGATCTTGATAACAAAAAGCATTAAATACATCACTTTGTTCAGGAAAGATAATTTCACCGTCAGTTCTTTGTTGAGAAATCTCTTGGCTTAATTGAATGAAATAAGGGCTAGCTTGTTGTTCATTGATGAGTTTTTGCCATTGCGGCTTGATCTTCGTAGTCATAAAAAAGGCCGTTAATATAAATTAACAGCCATTATAAGCGTGTTTTTAACAGAGCAATAGCCATTTAATTAATGATGATATCAGTGATCGTTTAATAATAAATAGTCATGTAGGTCGCTAAAGTTAGCGGCCATATCTTTTGATAAAATAGTTTCGCTGGCGCAGTCAGCAAGTTCTTTAGGTAAGCCAATAGGTTGACCTAAAATACTTTCTACAACGTCTTTAAATTTTGCTGGATGTGCTGTTCCTAAAAATACGCCAAATTCGTCTTCGTTGGCATTGTACTGTAAGGCTTTATAGGCAATAGCCGCGTGTGGTTCGCTAATATAACCAAGCTTAGCAAGCTGTAAAACGGCTGACTGTGTTTGCTCTTCGTCGATAGATACAGCGTTAACACAATCGCGGGGTACAATGCCCGATTTTAGCATATGTTCTACGCGTGGCCAGTTGTTTGGATCGCTAACATCCATCGCATTTGAAATCGTTGCAACCGTAGTGTGGGGTGTCCACTCACCTGTTTTTAGGTAACGAGGTACAGTATCGTTGGCATTTGTTGCTGCAATAAATCTTTTTATTGGTAAACCGAGTGCTTTAGCAAATAAGCCTGCGGTTAAATTACCAAAGTTACCACTGGGAATCGAAACGACAACATCATTCAACTCCGTTTTACACTTTTGACGAGATAACTGAGCAAAACCTTCAAAGTAGTAACATACCTGAGCTAATAAGCGGCTTATATTTATTGAGTTAGCAGAGTTCAATCCTATGGTAGTGGCGAGCTCTTTATCATCAAATGATTTTTTTACTAAAGCCTGACAATCATCAAAACTGCCATCAATAGCAAGCGTTTCGATGTTACCACCTAAGGTCGTAAACATTTTTTCTTGTAGCAGGCTGATTTTGCCTTTTGGATATAGGATAACTACGCGAATATTTTCAACGTTATGAAAAGCATGGGCAACAGCAGCACCTGTATCACCAGACGTTGCTGTTAATATGGTGATCTTTTTGTCTTTGCTAAATACTTGTAAGCATTTAGCCATAAAGCGCGCACCAAAATCTTTAAAGGCGAGCGTTGGGCCATGGAAAAGTTCGAGTATTGCTCTGTCTTTATTGATCGGTTGAATTTGTGCGGGAAAGTTAAAAGCACTCGTGACAATGTCGGTTAATTGAGCTTTGGTTAAATCACCTTCAACAAAAGGGTAAAGTACTTGTACGCTTCTTTCTACCAATGGCATAGCAAGTAATTCGTCAATATTGTCTAAAACAGGGATTGTTTCTGGAAAAAAAAGCCCTTGGTTTTTACCCAGTCCTTGCTTTACGGCACCTGCAAAACTGACTTGTTCATCGTTTTCTTTTAGATTATAAAATTTCACAACATATTCCTAATAAATTTCTTTTTACTTTTAATAAAGTGACTAAGTAGGTAATTTACTCGCACCCGCTAAATCAGCCTGACAGACATGGACAAAACCAGAGTCTGTTTGTAAATAATTTTTCTGTAACCAACGTGCAGCGCTATTAGCTTTTTCAAGTGATTCGCAGACACAAAATAGCGTGGGTCCTGAGCCTGAAATCCCTATCGCTAAATGGCCTTGCTCTTCGAGATAAATTTTAGATTGTTCAAACTTAGGTAACAAGTGTTTACGGTATGGTTCTGCAATCACGTCTTTAAGCACTGAAAATGCTTGTTCTTTATCATGACGGTGACAAGCATCAACAAAAGTGGCTAAGTTTTGGCTGAAAGTAATGGCATCAGCGCGACTGTATTGAGCAGGCAAAACGTCTCGTGCTGCTTTTGTTGAGACATTAATGCCAGGATAAGCCATTACGTAATAACAATCATCAAATTGAGGTAAGTCTCTGCAAATGACCTGTTTGTCGGGCACCATTAATTTTAGCCCTCCTAGATAGCAAGGAGCGACATTGTCGTAGTGTAAACTGCCACTTATTTTTGCTTCCATTTCACCCATCATGAACAATAGAGTCTTTTCATTAAAATATTGCTGATAATATTCATTGAGTGCAACCAATGCAGCTACAACAGAACATGCGCTTGACCCTAACCCACTACCAACTGGCATTTTTTTATCTAATGTTAGCTGTACGTTCTGTATCGGTTGCTGTGCTTTTGCAAGCGCTTGGTTGTATAAAACCAAACAATGCCAAACAATATTATCTGTTGGCTTACCCGGCAATTTATTGGCAAATTCACCGATGACGATAAGTTTATTGTCTGCAGCTGACTCAATAGAAACTATATCACCAAGTAATGTGCCGTCAATAGGTCTAACAGCTAAGCCTAATACATCAAACCCTACATTGAGGTTACCAATTGATGCTGGCGCAAAAACGGAAAGAGCCATTAGTGTTGTTGCTCCCATGCTAATGTTCTTAATAAATCACCAAAAACGCCAGCAGCTGTTACGGCAGCTCCTGCACCATAACCACGTAATACGAAGGGTAATGGTTGGTAATAACGGCTATGGATAGCTAAAGCATTTTCACCCTCTTTAACACTATATAGAGGGTGGTCAGTTGCTACTGCTTCTATGGCTACTTTACATTGACCATCAACAATATTACCGATATAACGTAAAACTTTTCCTTCACTTTTTGCGTGAGTAATACGTTGAGAAAATTCATCGTCGATTTTTGGTAAGTTATTCATGAAGTCGCTTACTTCGCCACTTGCGTCAAAATCTTCTGGGAGTATTGATTCTATAGAGATGTCAGATAATTCTAGTTGCATTCCAGCTTCTCGTGCCATGATCAATAACTTACGGGCAACGTCCATTCCACTTAAATCATCACGAGGATCTGGTTCTGTAAAGCCATTTTCTTTTGCAATAGCGGTTGCTTGAGAAACAGTCATACCCTCTTCTAACTTACCAAATATATAAGAAAGTGAACCCGATAGTACGCCTTCAAAACGTACAAGCTCATCGCCTGCTTTAATTAAGCTTTGTAATGTGTCAATTACGGGTAAGCCTGCACCCACGGTTGTTTCATATAGGAAACGGCGGTTTGTTTTTTGTGCAGCACTTCGAAGCGCTTGATAATATTCCCAAGAATCGGTATTTGCTTTTTTATTGGGTGTCACAATATTAAAACCTTCTTCAAGGTAGTTAACATAACTCATGGCTAGAGATTCACTTGAAGTTGAATCAACTAAAACTGGATTTATCAGATGATTGTCACGGACAAACGCCTTTATACTTTCAACACTTACTAGTACTGATTCATTATTCATTTCTGCTTGCCAGTTTTCTAAATCAACGCCTTCTTTATTAAAGACCATGCCTTTACTGTTGGCAATACCATAAACTTTTAAGGAAATATTTTGTGATTTTAGTTTAGGTTGTTGACGCGCTATTTGTGCAATAAGTTCACTTCCAACAACCCCACAGCCAACAAGAAATACATCAATAGTCGGTTTATGGGTGAAGAAGTTTTGATGACTGACTTTCATTGCATCAGTACATTTACGTTTTTCTACTACAACAGAAATACTTCGCTCAGACGAGTCTTGTGCGATGGCAATAACATTGACACGAGCTTGCGCTAACGAGCTAAAAAACTTAGCGGCAACGCCTTGTTGATGGTGCATTCCATCACCCACTAACGACACGATTGATAACTCGTGTTGTAATTTAAGTGGCTCAAGTAAACCGTTGAGCAATTCTAATTCAAACTCTTGTTGAAGGCTGTGTTGTGCTAATTCAGCATCACTGGTATGAATACAAAAACTGATACAGTATTCGCTTGATGATTGACTAATTAATACCAGAGAAATGTTTTCTTGGCTCATAGTTGCAAAAACACGACTCGCCATGCCAACCATGCCTTTCATGCCAGGGCCTGAAACATTAATCATGGTTAAGTCATCAAGATTAGATATCGCTTTAACTTTTTTAGTTTTGTCATCTTCATTCGATATTAATGTCCCTGGCGCAGAAGGGTTACCCGTATTTTTAATCAAACAAGGAATATGAAATTGAGCAATGGGGCCAATTGTTTTAGGGTGCAGCACACTAGCACCAAAGTATGAAAGTTCCATTGCTTCTTGATAAGACAAATAATCCAGTAATTTTGCTTCTTTAATTAGGCGAGGATCTGCGTTAAAAACCCCGTCTACATCCGTCCATATTTCACAACAATCCGCTTGAGCGCAAACAGCGAGAACGGCTGCAGAATAATCAGAACCGTTTCTGCCAAGCGTAGTGACTTGCCCTTGTTTATTTACACCAATGAAACCGGGCATTAGGGCGACTTTATTGAGTTTTTTGTAATGGTGTTGAAAGTTTTCTTTTGATAACACTAAGTCTGCAACGGCATTGAGTGAAGCATCATTAGTGATTAAAAAATTTTCTGGAACGAGTACAGATGTCTCAATATTTTGTGTGTTTAATACTGATTCAAGTAAGGCAACACTTAATCGTTCACCTATGCTGATAATAATTGCTCGGATATGATCTGGACAATAAGACAGCATTGTCGCGCCTTGCAAATAACGCGACAGTTTATGATCCCAATTTACGAGCATTTGTTCTGCGTGTAATGGACTAAAATTTGGCACTGTTGCATCAAGATCTTCAATAATACTATTAATAGCTTTTCTAAAGTGTTCTAGATCATTTTGTAATTTTATTTCATCACTAATGTTTTCTGCCATAGCAACTAAATGGTTTGTTACGCCTTGAGGCGCTGAAACAACCACTGCAACCGGAGAGTCGTTACTTTGGTCAGATATGATTTTGGCCACTTGCACAAAGCGTTCTGCTGATGCTAGAGACGAACCGCCAAATTTTAATACACGCATTTTACTTCCTCTTTATTACACCATGCTTTGCGAGCCAAAACGTTTTGTAATGATTAAAACCTTAAAACAAAAAAAACCCGTTACCTAGAAGGTCACGGGCTTTTATTTAATGTGTTTTTTACACGTCAGCCGATGACCATCATCCCATTGAGGGTGATAGTAATAATAATGGTAATTCGGCAGATAAATGTTTTCATGAGTATAAAATGCCTGAGCAGTGTTTTACTGTCAACAGTTATTTATGAATAAAAAGTTATACTTTATTCATAAAAATGGGGATTGGTTGTTTTTTTTGTATATTAAAAAGATTTTATTCAGTATTTTAAGTTTCAACAAGCTGTTTTGCAACGCAAACAATATTTCTTCCAGAAGCTTTAGCATCATATAGGGCAAGGTCTGTATTCGATATCAAGTCTTCGTAACGGTTATCGTCTTCGCTAATAACAGCGACGCCAACGCTTGCTGTAACTTTTATTTCAGATTCTTGAAAGTTAATTACATTTTTACTGATAGCGACTCTAATTCTTTCAGCAACATCTAAAGCGCCGACTATATCGGTATTTGGCAAAATAATAGCAAACTCTTCACCACCGTAACGTCCAAATAAATCACCTAAACGTAGTAGTGAGCTAATGACTCTTGCCGTTTCAATCAGCACCAAGTCGCCACCTAAGTGTCCGTAAGTATCATTAAGTAATTTGAAATGATCTAAATCGAACATGATGAGTGCTAAACCATGCTGATATCGACGAGCACGAGAAAATTCTTTTTCTAAACATTCTTCCCAATGCTTACGATTAAATATTTGTGTAAGACCATCAATACGGTTTGCTTGTGCAAGCTCTTCTAATGTTTTGTTGAGCATTGTTTGGTAATGACATACATCGGTAACATCCTCAATAAGGATGCACACGTTGTCACTTCCATCTTTTCGTTCAAGCGGAAGAAATGTACAGTTTTGTGCCATAAAATGACTGTTTGTCGAAATAGGGCGAGTATGGGGTAATTCAAAAAGGTGATGTCTTTGTTCCCATGAACAAAACGATTGTGATTTCAATTGAAATACACTCTCAACTTTTCTTTTCAGCCATTTTTGAGGTAATTCAGGAAAAACTTGAAAAAGGTTATGTCCAACGACATCATCTGTTTTTTTATTCGCATGAATTTCTAAGTATCTATTCCAAAATACAATGTTGTATTGATTATCAATAATCAAAATACCGGTGTTTATTTTGTTGGTAATATCGGTACAAATATCATTTGGAGACATTAAAATTCTTCTAAAATTCTGTCGATAACAGCTTTGATGTTGTTAATTGCCAATTCAGGTATAAACAAAATCATATCGCAATTAAATGAATAGTCAGTAACTTGATACGTTATTTTAACTTTTAATGCTAAATCCCAATTAAAAGATTGTTGAGCAAGATGATCCGATACAGCACTTTGTGAACCGGCTAATAAACGCGGTGCACTGTAAGACATTTGGTTATCTATTTGCTTAGCAAAAACATTTAAAAAAGTGGTTGTTAAAATCGAACTTAAGTCAATAATCTGTTCTTCCACTGATAACTCATCAGGTTCATAACCCAGTAAGTCGGCAAGACGATCAGAATCTTTGGGTTTATAAACTAATAACGCTTCACCACGAATACCTTCATAACCAAAGAAACCCTGACTGACAACTGCAGCAGAGTTTTCGTTATTACTTAAGGTTTCAATAAGACTAAGCGTACTGACTTGTTCAATACTGGGTACTTTCAAATAAACGAAGGTGTCTAAGAACCTTGCAAGTTGGTCACTTGCTTGACCCATAGCAACATTGATTATTTCTTGTAAACAATCTTGTTGATCTTCATTTAAATTAAGTTCACTCATAAAAAACCGTGATTTTTCAAATTAGTATTAAGGATATCTAATTGAACAGGTTTGCGCATAAAAGCTTTCGCGCCTAGTTCAAGTACTTTATTTTGCATTTCTGGTTGAATATCAGCAGATATAACAAAAATTGCTGGTGTAATATTTTCATCTTTTAGTGTTTGTAGAACACCTAAACCGTCTAAAACAGGCATAGTAAGATCAAGGAATAAGATGTCAAATTGTTGACTTCGCAAAAGTTCAACGGCCTCTTGGCCATTTTTTGCTAATTGTGCGTTGGCAGATAGTTGCTCTGGTAAGCTTCGTAAAACTTGTTTACGCGCCATATTAGAGTCATCACAAACGAGAACTGAAAAGCTCATGTGATTGGTATTCCTTTATTATTTTTATTTTATAATACTAATCTACCTTAAATTATGTGCACTGTTAATGAATAAAGCATAAAAAGTCACTAAATTAAGCTTTTATTGACAAAGTACATCAACAAAAGCTTAATTTAACAAAAAATAGGAAATCTTATTGTATGTATTATTTTCTTTTCTGCATTCATTATACGCCAAATATCACTGTAATTAGCATAATCGACATTATCGCAGAAAGGGTATAAATTACCGCTGCTTTCCAGTTGTAGGTTTTTAGTTTCATTTCTTCTCTCTTCATCTCTTGATAATAACAATGGATAGTAGGTTGTCATTCTCTGGTGAATTTAAATTAGTGGGTAAAAGATAAGCGATATTCGTGCCAATAATTTATTGTAAGGTTAGGTATTCTTAGGTTTTTTCATTTTTATTATACTGAAACTTTTTAAATTGAGCTTAGAACAGTCTTTATCTGTGTGCCTATTTTTTACTGTGAGGGGAACGTGGTGGTTAAATCGTAGGCCATTGCAATTGATTTTGGTTAGATTTTAGCCAAGCTTTTGCTAACAAGTAGTTAGGATAGTGCAAGACAACTAATTGCCAAAACTCAGCTGAATGATTCATGTGCCGGAGGTGGCAAAGTTCGTGAACTATTACGTAATCGATGATCCATTTAGGTGCCATTGCTAATAAAGAACTAAAACTCAGTTCTTTTCTACTATTACAACTTCCCCAGCGTGATTTATATAATCTTACATTAAATGACTTAGGTAAAACGCCAATCTTTTCTGCGTAGTGACACAGGTTTTGATCAATATAAAGGTGAGTTTGTTGCTTTAACCAAGCTTGAAGTTGCTGCTTCACATATTTATCTTGCTGTTTTAGATCAGCTGCAATTTTTGTTTTTAATTTGTCAGAAAGCGTGACAATGATAATATCTTCATCAAAGGTGACGTCAGGAAATAACCCATAATGAATATCAAGGGTCTTACGTTCACCATTAATCAGTAATTGGCTGCCTTGTTGATAATGATCATTTCTAGCGGCAGGTTGGGCGTTTTGTTCGGCAATTTTTCTGTGTAGCCAAATGCTTTTTGATTTAACAATGTAAGCAATATCTTGCTCGGATACATATTTTGGCGCACGGATAATTATTTTTCCGTGCTTAACCTGTAAGCCAACCGTTTTTCTTTTGACACTACGAATAAGCTGATATGGCAACATAACTAAATATATTTAAAGTTGGTGTGCATAAATTCAAGTCATTTAACTTGCTTTAGCTTTTCGTGGTGCTTTTACTTTTACAACTGCTTCAGTTTCTAAAGGTAATTCACTACTTTTTACTTTTTCAGTAGGTGCGGTTACGTTCTTCTTTGCTGGGGTCTCTGGCTTAGCTTTTTTGGCCTGCAATGCAACAAGCACTTCTTCGCGATTTTTAGCTAAGTAAATACAAAGTTCTTCACGCACTTTTTCATCAATATTTAATGTGGTTCCTTCAAACATTTCGGCTAAGCTATCAGCCATATCAAGCATTTTGTCATACTCGTCTGCTGCTTTTTTGTCCATGAATGTTTCTACCTCCACACCTTGTCTAATGACGACAAATCGACTTTCAACTGCCATTACTTTTCCTTACCTGATCACTATTACGCTTGATAGTTTTATCATAGATGATAAAACGGCCTATACAATATAATTTAAGCTGTATATGAATACAGTACTATACGAGGTTTTTAATTAAATACAATCGTTTTATAAAACCTCGTTATTCTTAAGCACTATTTTACGGTGGTGACTATAACAACCTCACTCTAAACTTACGGCCTTTTAACTTGCCGTCACTGAGTTTTTTAAAGGCTTGTTTGGCAAATTTTCGGCTAATCGCCACATAAGCCCAGTTATCTGATAATTGGATCTTACCTACTTCGCTACCTGAAATAGTTTTATCGCCAGTAAGTGCGCCAAGAATATCGCCAGCACGAACTTTTTGCTTTTTACCGCCGTCTATTTGTATCGTCGCCATTTTAGGCGCATACACTGAAGCGTTTAATACGCTAGCATCAGGCAGTAATTCACCTTCAATAGTACGGTCAAGATAATCTTCTAATAAACCTATTTTGTAACTTTCTTTTTCACTAAAAAAAGAACAAGCAATACCGGTGCTGCCTGCTCGTCCTGTTCGGCCAATACGGTGCACATGTATTTCGCTATCGCGAGCGATATGATAATTAAAAACTGCATCTAGGGCATCAATATCTAAACCACGCGCGGCAACATCAGTCGCGACTAAAATTGAGATACTCTTATTAGAAAAGCGCACTAATACTTCAGTACGATCTCTTTGCTCTAAATCGCCATGTAAATCTTGTACATTAAAACCATAATTGCGTAGCTCATCGACAACTATTTGTACGTCTTTTTTGGTATTACAAAAAACGATACTCGATTCTGGTTGATGCTTTAATAATAATAAGCGAATACCATCGATTCGTTCACTGTCATTTTCTACTTTATAAAAGTGCTGTGAAATAGTGCTTTCTTCATGGTTGCCTTCAACCGTTACTTTCGTTGGCGACTGCATTATTTTTTTAGCAATATCGGCAATTTCTGGTGGGTAAGTCGCACTAAATAATAAGGTTTGTCGTTGTTGAGGAATTTGGCTAATAATAAAATCAACAGACGCTTGAAAGCCCATTTCTAGCATACGATCGGCTTCATCGAGTACGAGCATGTTCACATCGTCTAACTTTAACGTCCCTTTACCTAAGTGATCTTCGATTCTGCCAGGTGTTCCAACGATAATGTGAGCACCATGTTCTAGTGAGCCAACTTGTGGACCAAAAGGCATACCGCCACACAGGGTCAGTATTTTGATGTTATGAATAGCACGGGCTAATTTACGAATTTCTTTCGCTACTTGGTCAGCCAATTCACGCGTTGGACAAAGAATAAGTGATTGAATACGAAAACGTTTTACGTCAAGCTTCTCTAAAACACCTAAGCCAAATGCCGCTGTTTTTCCTGAGCCAGTCTTACCTTGGGCAATAACATCGCCACCGGCAATAATGGTGGGTAAGCTCTGTGCTTGAATGTCGGTCATCTGTTGATAACCCATAGATTCTAAATTTTGAATTAACTCAGGTTTGAGTTTTAAGGTGGAAAAACTAAGCTGGCTCAACGGGAATTCCTTGGCATAAAAATAATGCGTTATTTTACCTTGTTTACTTATACCAAGTCTACTTAGTTAGTTCCCTCTCAGATTTTCCCAGCGCTTTGAGAACAAATAGAATTATTTTGTATATAGCTATTCTATATGAAAGTCATTGTCTGTAGTTATCGAATCGCTGGAAAACTCCCGAAGGGCGAGTTTACAAGGCTTACAGGCTGCGTTATTGATTTTGATAAGGGAATAACCATTTTCATCAATCAATGCCTTGCCTCTAAACCTTCTAAATATCGCTGAGCGGGAAGAAACTAAGTAGAATTGGTATCATTACTCGATAAAAAAACGCTTGATGTTAAGTACACATTTTTCTGGCTGTTCAAGCGGTAACATATGGCCAGTGTTGTTAAGTACTGATAAAGAAATAAGTGGTGATTGTGCTGCAATGGCTTCAATACGACTGATCTTAACCAGTAAGTCGTTATCGCCAATTAAGAATTGAATAGGAAAATGCAGCTTTGGTAGTTTTATTAATAAATTTTCACGCTGGGTGGTTACTGTTAATTGATGAATAAGCGTTTCTTTACCAAGGTTTATATCCATTTCATGCACACAGTTAATGATGTCATGGTTTTTTTGTTTACTAACATCAAGCAGGGCGATGATTCGTTTTGTGGGGATCCCTGAATAACCATGAGTTTTTAAATAAGCGATCGTTCGACTTCGCTGTTTTAATTCAGCCTCTGCTAACGAGTAAGACATATTAGAAATAAGCAGTAATTTGTTGATTTTTTCTGGGTATTTCAATGCATAAGCCGAAGCTAAATAACCGCCTAAAGAAAACCCAACTAAATTTATTTTTCCTGCAGGGAATTGTTGCTTAAGTGCCGTAACTATTTCATCAATATTTTTTTTTACCGGGATGGCAATGTGAATAAGCTCAATATTTTCAGGTAAGTGCTCAGCGCAAGCCTGCCATAAACGTTGATCGCACATGGTACCTGGCAGGCAATATATTTTAACGGTCATAATGGTTTTTAGCCGTATTTTTCATCAAGATGTTAAAGCTCGCTTCGCCTTTAAAGGCTGTTATTGAATAACGTCATCAAATAATTGCACATTCACTATTTCGTTTGCGAATACCGTTCCTTGACTCGCCGGTAAAATAATATAGCAGTTAGCTGAGGACATACTGGTTAAGATGCCAGAGCCTTGACCACCTGTACTGGTAACGGTCATTTTACCTTGCTCATTTGTTGACAAGACCGCCCGCTGAAAATCCATGCGTCCGGCACGTTTGTTTAATTGCGTTGCTGTTTTTACTCTCAATAAAGGCATTTTTTTGGGTTGGGCATTCTGCAATTTTAATAACGCAGGGACCGCTAATTGATGCGCTGTAACCAAAGCAGAAACTGGATTACCGGGTAAACCAAAAAAGTAGCTGTTGGGGAGTCTTCCAAAGGCAAAAGGTTTACCTGGTTTCATGGCTATTTTCCAAAAACCAATTTCACCTAATTGTTCAAGTATCAGTTTAGTATAGTCGGCGTCACCTACAGAAACGCCACCCGAAGAAATAACCACATCGGCTTGCTGGTCTGCTTGCTCGAAGGCTGTGCGTATTGCCTGTTCGTCATCGGCGATAATACCAAAGTTAATAACCGTGATATTGAGCTTAGCTAACATCGCGATTAGCGCATAACTGTTACTTTCATAAATATCACCTTCAGCGAGCGCTTCCCCAGGAGATTTTAGTTCATCACCGGTTGCTAATACCGCCACCGTAATTTTACGAAAAACTTCTACTGTGGGTACACCCAAAGAGGCGAGTACGCCAATATCAATTGCAGAGAGCCTTTTACCTTGGGTAAATACTTGTTGGTTTATGGCAATATCTTCGCCAGAAAAACGTATGTTATCGTTAAGCTCTCGCGTTTCTAGAAAGGTAATGCTGGTATCGTTTGCTTGGCAGTTTTCTTGCATTTCTACAGTATCACAACCGCTTGGCAATTTTGCACCTGTCATAATACGTATACATTCACCTGCTTTACATTCCCCTTGAAAAGGGGCGCCAGCCATCGACCGACCGACCATTGTTAATTTATTACTCGCTTGTAAACTTGCTAAGGTAAACGCATAACCATCCATAGCTGAATTATGATGAGGAGGTACATTTAATGGGCTTGATATATTGCTGGCTAACACGCGATTTAAGCTTTGCGCTAAAGGAATAGATTCAGACTCAGTTATTGGTTTTATAGCCAATAACATTTTTTCCATCGCTTGTTCGAAAGGTAATAGTCCGGGAGCAGAACAACAATCAACCATAGGTAACTCTTTTTTTATTATGCGCTAAATTAGCGCCGCTTGCGTGTAATACCCATAAGTGCTCAATGGGAGTCACTTAGTGGCATAAGAATATATTATTATGCCGCAAATCTGCGGCCAAAGAACATGCTTTAAGTCATCATTTTTTGATGCAAATCAAATTACTTATTACCAAGGCGTATTTTAATAGTGAAATAGTTTACTATACTACCATTTATTAATTGAATTATTCGCCGAGCTTTTCTAGCTAAATCTTTTTTTAGAATGCTATTTAAGCCGTGGTTCATAGTAATTTTGCTATAACCACCAGGGTTAACAAGGAAACTTGTTAGCCTCCCTACATTTGGAAAGGTGAGATGTTAACAGACAACTTCGGTCGCAAGTTTTATTACTTGCGCCTCTCTATAACTGACGTTTGCAACTTCCGTTGCACCTATTGCTTACCTGATGGTTATTCGTGCGATCATGATCGTGACTTTTTATCCTTTGACGAAATTAAGCGTGTAGCCAATGCTTTTGCTCAAATGGGTACAGAGAAAATTCGTATCACGGGCGGGGAACCTTCACTGCGCAAAGATTTACCTGAAATTATCGCTGCATGTAAGCAAACTCCGGGTATTAAAAAAGTTGCGATAACGACCAATGGCTATAAATTACCTGAGCATTTACAAAGTTGGTTAGATGCCGGGATCGACGCGATTAATATTAGTATTGATAGTCTCGACCCGCGCATGTTTCATTCGATCACCGGTCATAATAAATTACCCCATATTTTAAAAGGTATTGATATGGCGTTGGCCGATGGTCGTACAACGATTAAGATTAATACGGTATTAATGCGTGAATACAACGGTCACGATATTAAAACCTTTCTTGATTGGCTGAAAGTGACTCCAGTGACTTTACGTTTTATTGAGTTAATGCAAACCGGTGATAACCAGGAATTTTTTGATGCGCAACATGTACAAGGTGCACGCATTAAACAAAATTTAATACTCGATGGTTGGTTGCCGGTCGTCAATGATAAAGCAGCAGGGCCAGCACAAGAATTTTATCATCCTGATTATTTAGGAAAAATTGGTTTAATTATGCCGTACAGTAAAGACTTTTGTAATACCTGTAATCGTTTAAGAGTAAGCTCATTAGGTAAATTGCATTTATGCCTATTTACCGAAGAAGGTTTACCACTCAAAGCATACTTACAACAAGATGATGTCGAACCGTTAAAAGAACAAATTCGCGCCATGATGACCGATAAAAAAGCCACACATTTCTTGCAGGACAAACTGACCGGTGCCACCAAAAACCTAGCGATGTTGGGCGGCTAAGATGAGTACAACTTTGTATAATCAAGCGTGTTTAGGCGTGGTATTAGCTGGCGGGAAATCTTCTCGGATGGGCACTGATAAAGCCTTGTTAATGCGTGAAAATACTGCGGTGAATGGGCAAGCACGTGGCAAAGAAAATATGCTTAGTTACAGTAAAAACTTGCTGAAAAATATAGGTGTAAATAATATTGTTGTCAGTGGTTATGTTGATGGAACTGATGTGAACAGCGTAAATTATGTTACTGACCAATTTGCCGACCTTGGCCCAATGGGTGGCATTTATAGCGTGATTAAAAAATACCAGCCTAAATCATTACTCATTTTACCGGTTGATTTACCTTTAATGACCAAGGAAACACTTGCGCAGTTAAAAATCAAAGGTGAATTAGCCCAAAAAGCCTGCTTTTTCATCGATCATTTTCTACCGCTTTATTTACCTAATAATGCTTTTGTTGAGCAATTTTTTACTACGCACTTTATGCAATACTTACAAGGTAATACCAGTGGCTTAACCAAAAGTAATAGCAAGATAAAAAAGGGCCCTTCTATTCGTTCTATGTTTGCACAAGTACCGTATCAGGCTTTAGCAATAAAGTCGTCACAGTGCTTATTTAATAGCAACACACCGCAAGAATGGCAACAAGCACAGTTGGGCATTAATTCTTTAAGTAAAAAAATGTAAAAGTCGTCATACTGAACTTGTCTCTAGTCACGAGACCCTGAAACGCAGGTGATTGTTGCCGACTGAGCCTAAATACCTACATCCATGTAGGCGAGTGCAAAATGATGAGTATTCATTGATCTAGAAGATAATTTAAATATTAATAAAATTTAGGAAAAACCATGAGCTCTTTACATAGCGGTAACGCTTTTATTCCCTTATCAATTGCCGTACTAACTGTTTCTGACACCCGCGATGAATCTAATGATACTTCTGGGCAAGTACTGGTTGAACGCTTAATAGAGGCCGGTCATAAACTCAGCGATAAAGTGATTGTTAAGGATGATGTTTATCAATTACGCGCCATTGTTTCAAAATGGATAGCTGATGATACTGTACAGGCGATAATTTCTACTGGCGGTACTGGCTTTACGGCTCGTGATAATACACCTGAAGCATTATTGCCCTTATTTGACAAAAATGTTGAAGGCTTTGGTGAAGTTTTTCGTGCTATTTCACTTGATGAAATTGGCACATCAACGATTCAGTCGCGTGCCTTTGGTGGTATTGCAAATAGCACCGTTATTATGTGTGTGCCTGGTTCAACCAATGCTTGTCGAACGGCATGGGATAAACTGATAAAAGAACAACTTGATGCGAGCCATCGCCCTTGTAATTTTGTGCCACATTTAAAAATGGCAGAAGTGTGTGAGACACGTGATTAATGAGCCATCCTAGCGAACAGCTTAATACAAACGAGCCAACGTTAAGCCATGTAAACAAACGTGGTGAAGCGAATATGGTTGACGTTACTGAAAAAGCGATGACGTCACGCTCAGCGACTGCCGAAGGTTATATTCAAATGTCGGCGCGCACTTTGTCGTTAATCACTCAAGGTGACAATAAAAAGGGCGATGTGTTTTCTGTCGCTCGTATTGCTGGCATTCAAGCTGCTAAAAAATGCAGTGATTTAATTCCGCTTTGTCATCCGTTAATGTTGACAAAAGTAAAAGTGGATTTCACTATCGATGAAGAAAACAGCCAAGTGCATGTGACCAGTTTGTGTAAGTTAACTGGGCAAACGGGGGTTGAAATGGAAGCCTTAACCGCTGTTTCAGTGGCTTGTTTAACCTTATTTGATATGTGCAAAGCGGCAGACCCTTTAATGGAAATTCATGGTATTCGTGTCATGACCAAAGAAGGGGGTAAATCAGGCTCTTGGCAAGCAAAAGCTGAGCAAGCTTTACAGGAACATAAGAATGAAGGATAACGCATGATCAAAGTGATATTTTTTGCTGCTCTACGTGAAGAACTCGGCTGTGGCGGTACTGAAATAAGTGCGACGAACGTTAATACCGTTGCAGAAGTAAAATTGGCTTTAGGGCAACAAAATAATGACTGGCAACATTATTTAACGAATAATTCATTACTTTGTGCGGTTAATCATCAAATGGTTAATCGTGACTTTTCGGTGAAAGCAGGAGACGAAGTCGCTTTCTTTCCACCCGTCACCGGAGGATAAAATAGTGAATATGACGAGTCTCATTAATAACTACCCAGAGATTAGTATTCAAACCGAAGACTTTGATCACGGTGTTGAAGTTAATCTTTTAGAGAAACATAACGTTGAAGATGGCGCAGTAGTGACTTTTAGCGGTCGCGTGCGCAATAATAATTTAGGGCTAAAAGTAAGAGGGTTATTCCTTGAGCATTACCCAGACATGACTGAAAAGCTGTTAGCTGAAATTATTGAAACAGCGAAACAACGTTGGAATATTGGCCGCGTAAAAGTTATTCATCGTATAGGTCAGTTAGCCATTGGTGAACAAATTGTTTTTGTGGGTGTAACCAGCAAGCATCGTCAAGATGCCTTTGCCGCTAACGAATTCATTATGGATTTTTTGAAAGTAAAAGCACCGTTTTGGAAAAAAGAACTCACTGAACTGGGTGAAAGCTGGTTAGAAGCGAAAACCAGTGATAAAGAAAAAGCACAGGCGTGGAGTAAATAGCGGTGAGCTTATTGCTAACTCGTGCATTAGCTAGCTTTATATTTATCGTGCTGCTATTTCTTTCATCAACTGACGTTAGGGCTAAAAACACGTTAGGCTTCGATGATAAACCTTTACGTATTGCCGTAGCTTCTAACTTCGCCCCGACCTTAACAAAACTATTAGCGCGTTTTAACCTCAATCAAGAAAATTTTCCTAAACCCATAATTATTGCTGCTTCTAGCGGTACCTTATTTCTTCAAATTCAACATGGCGCTTCTTTTGATGTATTCTTATCTGCTGATACTAAGCGACCACAATTATTAACTACAGCCGATTTAGCGGTTAAAGATAGTCAGCAAACTTATGCTTATGGGGCGTTAGCGCTTTGGTCTGCCAAAAAAGAGATCACCACTGATGTGTTGACTGCTTTGAAAAATAACCAGCACCGTTTGGCTATCGCTAATCCTAAAATTGCTCCTTATGGAAAAGCGGCAAAACAGGTGTTAGAACATTTACAATTGTGGGACAGTTATAAAACAAGGCTCATTCAAGGTATTAATATTATTCAAACGTTTCAGCAAACACGTTCACAAGCGGTAAACTTAGGTATCGTCAGTAATAGCCAATTAGTGTTGAACCATTTTAAGGGCGTGTTAATACCTTCTCATTTCCATCAGCCAATAAAACAGCAATTAGTGATTTTAAAGCGCAGTAAAAACATTCAACAAGCCCAGCGTTTTGTTTCATTGTTAATGAGCAAGCAAGCTCAGCAATTTATTGCTGAATCAGGGTATGCGAAACTCAATGGAATGAAAGATGAAGGTAACACCCGTGAATAATACCCATCCTGATATTCTTGCGCTGATCACCACACTTAAAATGGCAGGTATTACCACCATTATTCTGATGTTAATCGGTACTCCGCTAGCATGGTTTCTCGCTAAAATGCAAAGTCGAGCGAAAGTTTTTATCGAGGCTTTAGTGGCTTTACCTTTAGTCTTACCTCCAACCGTATTGGGTTTTTATTTATTACTGCTATTTTCGCCGCAATATTTGCCCGGACAAATTTGGCAACAAGCAACGGGACAACAACTCGCCTTTAGTTTTTCGGCCATTGTTATTGGTTCAGTGTTGTATTCACTCCCCTTTGTTGTTCAGCCACTGCAAAAGGCTTTTGAGCAATTGGGTGACGACTTATTAGAAGCGGCTGCTATGTTAGGTGCTAGCGCCTTTGATCGATTTTTCACGATTGTATTACCAATTACCAAAGCGAGCTTTATTACCGCAGCCAGTTTAGGCTTTGCTCATACGGTAGGGGAGTTTGGTGTGGTCTTGATGATTGGCGGTAATATTCCTGGTGAAACACGTGTGCTTTCAATCGCCTTGTTTGATCATGTTGAAGCGTTTGACTATGCTCAAGCGCATATTATTTCAATCAGTTTAGTCATCTCTTCTCTTGTTTTATTGTCGTTGATTTATTTACTTAATCGTCCAACTAAAAATAAGCGAATAAATCAAAGAGGCTTAATTGATGGCTGAATTAGCGCTTAATTTTATTGTTCAACATGACGACTTTTTATTGTCTGTCGACGAAAAAATATCCTTGTGTGGTATTACCGGCGTTTTTGGGCATTCAGGTTCAGGAAAGTCGACGTTATTAAAAGTGATCGCAGGGCTTGAAAAGCAGGCGCACGGCACACTATCTATTGATAACGATGAACTACTTAACAGTGCAACAAAAACCTTTGTGGCTCCGCAGCAACGTAATATCGGCTTAGTCTTTCAAAATAGTCGTTTATTCCCTCATTTAAGTGTTGAAGATAACCTGCATTACGGTCAAAAACGTAATAAGAATTGTGTCCTTGATTTCTCAGAAATAATCGAATTAACGCAATTAAAACCCTTGCTTGGTAAAGCCGTTACTCAACTATCTGGGGGGGAACAACAGCGAGTAGCGTTAGCAAGAGCCTTGTTAGCAGAGCCCCAATTATTATTACTTGATGAGCCGCTGAGTGCTCTCGATGATAGAAATAAAATAACATTACTAGCCGTACTCGAAAAAGTGAAACAGCAGCTTAATTTACCCATGCTATACGTCAGCCATTCTTTAGACGAGCTTCAACAGCTTGCTGATAATTTGTTGGTGATATCGTCTGGCAAAGTGAGTCATCATGGTGATATCCACGAAGTTATTCATCAATTGACAACAAATAACGAAATATTGCACCAAACCAGTTTGTCGTTAACTGTAAAATCGCACTTACCTGAGTACGGTTTAACAAGCTTAGCATTGGGCGAACAGCAAATATTTATTGCTTGTGATCATGAGCCTAACAAAGCAAAAAAAGTACGCTGTATTATTGCGGCAAGTGATATTAGTATCACCTTACATGAGCCTATCGAAAGCTCTATTGTTAATCATTTGTTTGGGACCATAACCTGTTTTGACAAAAGTGATAAGCAAGTGCTGTTAACTGTAACTTGTTCGGAGCAAAAATTCTTTGTGACGATCACTACATGGTCAGCTAAACGTTTATCGTTAACGATAGGCCAAAGTATATTTATTCAATTTAAAGCGAATGCAGTGCGTTCACTGCGCTAATGTAAACGTTATTAATCTTCTTTAGGAAACTATGCTGCTTATGTTATCTCAACACGAACAACTACGTTACAGTCGCCAAATTATGCTAAAAAAAATAGGTGAGAATGGCCAGTTAGCTTTGCGCGATGCTAAAGTACTCATTGTTGGTATGGGCGGCTTAGGTAACCCAGTGAGCTTATATTTAGCTGCAGCAGGCGTTGGTACTTTGTTTATTGCTGATGGCGACAACGTTGATATAACTAATCTACAACGGCAAATATTATTTACCGAAAGTGATGTTGGTACAAATAAAGCGGATATTGGCGCAGAAAAATTACAACAGCATAATAGTGATATTACGGTTGAGGTGATTGATGAAATGCTCGATACAGAATTAGCTCACTATTATATTGAGCAGGTCGATGTGGTAATCGACTGTACTGATAATATCGCGACGCGTTATTTATTGAACCAAGTGTGTGTTGATAAAAAAACGCCATTAATTGTGGGGGCAGCTACGGGATTTGACGGTCAACAGTTAGTGGTTGACCCTCGTGACCCAGAAAGTGCCTGTTATCAATGCTTATTTCCTGCCAGTGAAAAAGCGCCAACAAATAACTGCCAAACCGTAGGTATTGTCGGACCTGTATTAGCGATTGTTGCAGGTATGCAATCGTTGCAAGCCATAAAGTTATTAACAGGCAATGCGATACATATTAACCAGCTAAATATGTTTGATGGTTTATCAAACCAATGGCAACAATTTAGCTTGAAAAAACAGCCCGATTGTCCAGTTTGTGGCGATTGCTAAGTTATATCTTACTAGTCAGGCAGTTTACCTGCTTGGTTAAACGGTAAACTTATAATTTTCTATATCAATAACTGAGAGTTTTAATAAGTTTATTTTCCTAGTTTTCTTAAAACGTCCTTCATATGAAGGCGAAATGTTTTGTCAAATTTAGATTCACTACATCGACGTATTCGAGTTTTCTTCATGGGTCCAAGACCTAAATAACTCATATCAGTAACGCTAGTGCAGAGACCATTGTTATCTTTATATACTGTGGTATTACCATAATGAGAGGTCCTCATATTCATTTTTTTCGCCCCTTCAAGTACGCTTTCAGTTTTTGTTATTGAGTGAGGGACAGGTTCAGGATCTGCATGCATTAAAGACATGGACTCAAAACGTTGAGACTCAACTAGCGCTTCTTTAATTACTTTATTATTAATAGACAATTTTAATTTATTCAATTGTTCATATGCAGAAAAATCAATTACTTTATTCTAATTTTCTTCAGGTTTTTTTGATACTGAAGTACTCACCGTTGTGGCTGACTTTAGTGTGTTTTTTATCTTATTTGAAGCAGGACCGTTATTTGTAATCGTTTTACTTGTTTCTGGTTTTGGCAATTCATGTTTATCAACTTTAGTTGATTTTACAATGTAGCTATTAGTTTTTTGAGCATCGATTATGTCTTTACTTTTGATGATTTTGATTTCATCTATTGATGAATTATATAAATAACTTTTGATGATTTTTTTTTGTGCTAATTTTTTTTCAGGTAAAGAGGGCACGACCCCTTTTAATGAAAGTAAAATAATCACGTGAATAACAACAGAAGCAGTGAGCGCTATATAGTTTTTATTAAAAAAAGTCAGTTTCATTACTCTTGGGAGGATAACTATTGATTTGTGAAAGCCATTATTTAAAATTTTTTGACCGTTCCGGTATGTAACTTTCTTCAATACACCATTGTGAATAGAGGTTAGATGAAGTTTCAATTTGCTGTAACCAATTCTTCCAATGAATCCATTGTGTAGATTTTACCTCATCGGTATTAATATTTAATTCACCGTTATATCTAACAACCAAGATAGAGTAAATCAATCACCAATAACTCTTTGATAAATAAGCTGATAATTGCAATGGTAACTTCTAGAACATCAATGCCTAACTCAAATTGACATCGCCTTTTAACCGCTTCGATATTTGATTCTGTCAACATAGGGTAGCCACAGCAAGAGTTTGACCAAACTAATGGCCATGTTTTTTATGTACTGCTCTTTGCTGTAGCAATAAACGTTGTTTATTATCAAAAATAAAAACAGAACATGCTCTATATAATGGTGTTTTTCCCTATGGACGTCTGCCTTATTTCTAGTCCCTAATACATTGTTTTTTCATCAACTAATACTACGTATTTCATTACTTTTGTCATATAGATTTGAGTTTATTATTAATTTTATCAATTGTTTTTTTGTTATTTATGATTGTTTTTGCATTGTTAAGTAAAGTTTTTGCAAAATCACTTTTATCTTGTGATAGGTATATATCTGCAAGTCGCATATAACCCCTACCTAGTTTTTTATCATCTGAATTATGTAATTTAATATAAGTTGTCATTGCCGATTCAGCTTCGATAAAGTAATTTTTTTCTTGTAATGCAAGGGCACTTATCTCCCATAAGACAATTGATAGCTGCTGGGATGCATTATCATCCATTGATTCCATATTTTGAATATATCCGCTTAATGACAAATAGAGTGACATAGCCTCTACATTTTCTCCTACTTTGCTGAGTAACTCGGCAAGATCTATTTGTATTTTTAATCTTTGAGGGGCTAAAGCTATGCTTGTTTGGAGTAAATGAATAGCCGCGGAATAACTCTCTTCTTGTATGTGAATATTAGCGTTGGCAATATTCCCTTCGATTGGATCTTGCTTATGAAGTTGGTCTGCTAATATTTGTGCCCTTTCTTTGTCTCCTCCCAAAAAACCAGGCAGCATCATATAAAGATCAACAAGCAAATGCTTTGCTTTAATATGATTTGGCGTTAACTGCAGAACTTTCTCCAAATTTTCACGCATACCAACAAAATAGCCCCTAATACTAAATATGCTGGCATTGTTTATTAGTTTGCTAAAAATTTTGGCGTGTAATAGATAAATTTCACTATTATTTGACGTAAGTATCTCAGCTTGTTCAATATACTCTAACGCTTTTTCGTATTGTTTATCTTCTTCAGCTTGTTGTGCTTGTTGATATAAGTGATTGCCTTTTGACATAGTGACAGCAGATGAAGTCTGTGCTGATGCGCTAACCAATAAAAAATTCAAGGCAAAAAATAGTATATATAACCAAGTTTTTCGTATTTTATGAATCAATGTCATTATTTTTCCATTGTGAATTTGTATAGTACTGAGATTTTATTAAAATTTTTCTCAATATTTTAACTACCCAAAGTTTACCTTTCCCATTATCCGTTAAAAAGCTTTCCCAGTAGTAATTTTTGGATATTTTTTCTAATACAAAGCTAACTGCACACTTTTTCGATTCATTTTATGATACTCATTTGTGAGTTCTAATTTTTTAGCAATATTCACGATAACTTCAGGCTCAGATAAATCTAAATTTTCTTTAAATTTAGCATGGTAGAATGACTCTATAGCAAGAGCTTCTTTATTTTCTTCGTGCGCTATATGAAAAAGCCTCAGTATACTATCGTTAGTGCCTTTTTTGATTAAAGGTCTAAATATGCCAGCTAGTCGTTTTCCATATTTTTTTTGTAAGGTCTACATTATTTTGTGGGAGTTATAACAATGTAAACATGAAAAATTAATAAATACGTCAAGTTTTACTTCTGCTTTACTATTCTTCTCTAATGAACTAACAGAACTGTATTCACCGTCAATGCTCTTTATTTCAGCTTTATTTTCGTCACAGCCGATGATAGAGATAATCATAGTAGTTAATGCAAGCAATATTACCATCATCTTCATGTATGGCCCCCTCTGCACCAACACTATTACCCCAATGACAACCTGCAAATTCTAAACGCTCTTCTAGCTCTTCAACTTCAAACGTTTCAATTAATCATTTAATTCTACATTATTGTTTTTATCCACCCCTTAACTAAATTTTAATTCAATGCTCACAAGTTATTAACTTTTTGGGGTGGGCTACGTCATAGAAAAATAAAAGTCTACCTTACATATAACAATAGTTTGGCCAATGTTAATGTTGAAAGTATTAGAGGTAGAGGAAAAATAAATACTTTATTTTGTGAGGTCGGAACAATCATCCACATTAATCTATGAACTAACGGCTGAATATAATTTTATATTGTTGAACAAATTAATATAAATTTTAGTTTTTTACGTTAAAGATAATTATTTTTTTACTGGTTTTAGTCTATTTTTCAGCAAACATTACTAATGTTGCTTTAATATAAGCGTTAATTTGGTCTTCTAGCACTTGTAAAGGTACCGAGCCATTTTTCAAAATTTGATGATGAAACTCACGCACATCAAAGTTTTTTCCTAATTTAGCTTCTGTCTTTTTACGTAGATTTCTGATGGTTATCTCACCAATTTTGTAGGATAACGCTTGTCCTGCCCAAGAAATATAACGATCAATTTCTGTTGTTACATTATGGGTTGAGAGTGCAGTGTTATCAGTCATAAAGTTAATCGCGCGCTCTCTTGACCAGCCTTTAACATGCATACCCGTATCAACCACAAGACGAGCGGCACGCCACATTTCATAGGTTAATCGGCCAAAGTTACTGTAATGATCTTTATAAATTCCCGCTTCAATGCCTAACCATTCAGCATATAAACCCCAGCCTTCACCGAAGGCCGAAATATAAGCATTTTGGCGATATGATGGTAAATTATCTAATTCGCTATTAAGCGAGATTTGCAAGTGATGTCCCGGCACGCCCTCATGTAACGTAAGGGCAGGTAATACATAAAGAGGGCGCTTATCTAATGCATAGGTATTTACCCAATAATAACCCGGCTGACTATCGTTTTGCGCACGAATATAACGGCCCGTAGTATATTTAGGCGCAATACTTTCTGGCACAGGTGCAACCCCATAAGGCGACCGTGGTAAATGCTTAAATAAGGTGGGTAATTTTGCATCCATTTGTTTTGCTATGTATGAAGCTTCTTTAATTAGCGCTAATGGTGTTTTCGCGTAAAATTGTGGATCTGTACGTAGAAAATGCGTGAACTCAGTGAAAGACCCTTCAAATCCCGTTTTTGCAATAATCTCAGCCATTTCTTTGCGGATACGCTTAACTTCATTTAAGCCTAATGCATGAATTTGCTCAGGTGTCATGTCTGTTGTGGTGTAATGCTTTACACGGTTGCTATAAAACTCATTACCGTTAGGCGTTTCGGAAACACCGATGCTTTTACGTGCATTGGGAAAATATTCTTGGGTAAAAAATTCATAATAGCCCTGATAAGCAGGAATCACTTGGGCTTCTAATATTATAATAAGCTGCTGCTTTTTATCCTCTAGGACTTTAGCGTTAATTAAATTAGATGCGGTGGTAAAAGGTTTAAGAAACTCAGAATCTTTAATATGCTCAGGAATAAAGGCAAGTATCGATTGTTCATAGCCAACTAATACCGCTTGAGGCTGCGTAATACCGGTTGCCAACCCTTGCTGCATCCAATAAATATTTTGATCGAAATATTCAGGAAGCGCCGATAGCTTGTTTAGATATAATTCAATATCTTTTTCTGTTCTAAATTTTGTATTATTAATAACAAAATTTAAATTTGAGTGAAAACCAGACTCAGATTTGAATGGCATGTAATGTGATTTAAAGTGATAGTTAGCGATATTATTATCGAGTTGCGCCTTGATAATGGAATAATTAATCTGGTTATCGTCTGAAAGGGCATCTTGATTGATCGCTTCAAATACCGATGCTATTACTAGGCGTTCTTGGTATTTTTTCTCTAAGGCTTGCGGTGATAAATCAGGCCATAAATTTTCTTTCTTCTCGACTTCATTTTCGACATTATCTTGTTTATAAAGTCCTTTGCTTGAACGATGATTTAATAGTTGCTGAACCGCAGCATCAAATTTTTTATTGGCTGTGTTCTGAGTTGAAGCTGCATTGTTACTTGCTATTTGGCAAGCGCTAAGGGTAATTATAATCGCGGGTACAACGAGCAATTGACCTAAAGAAAAGTTCATGTTTATACATTCTGACGTGAAAAAACGACCCTTAACGTAACGTAATTTTCTGCAAGTAAACAGTTTTGTACGACGAATTGTTTTACTAATCAGCTTAAATACAAATAAACTCAAGCATTTTATCATTTTTGTTAAAAAATGAGTTTTCGTTAGCCGAACATATAAGTGTTTAATGTAGACTGTATTTCTCCTAATTACTGTTATTTGAAATTATTTTGCGTATTTTGTGTTTATCTTGGTTTATGGTTGCTCGTATTTGGTTTTTTGTTAGAATTATTTTATCGAAACAACCCGCGAGCTAAAAATAATGTCACTTGAAAATCACTTTCTTCCCTTTAGAAATAATATTATTGGTCAGTCGTTAACACATGAAATTAATGGCCAGCAATTAGATATTGTCTATGCAGATTGGACAGCAAGTGGTCGACTTTACGCGCCGATTGAAAACTATATTACGAATACCCTAGGTCCTTTTGTTGCGAATACGCATACCGAAACTAATTTAACAGGTTGTGCCATGACGAATGCTTATCATGATGCACAAAAAATAATAAAGCGTCATGTAAATGCTTGTGACAATGACGTACTGATTACAGCAGAAGCAGGAATGACCGGTGTTATTAACAAGTTTCAACGCATTTTGGGTTTGCGCATTCCTGAGCGTATGCAAGATCAAGTGAAATTTGATGACTGCGATAAGCCAGTCGTTTTTATTACCCATATGGAACATCATTCAAACCAAACAACATGGTATGAGTGTGACGTAACTTTAGAAATTGTTGACCCTGACAGCAGCGGCTTACCCTCGTTAGCACACTTGAATTTATTACTTGAAAAATACCAAGATCGAAAAGTTAAAATAGGCTCATTTTCATCTTGTTCAAATGTTACTGGTATTAAAACACCCTATTATGAGTTAGCAGAAATAATGCATGAACATGGCGGTTTATGTTTTGTTGACTTTGCTTGTTCGGCGCCTTATGTCGATATTGATATGCATCCAACAAATTCAAAACAGAGTTTAGACGCCATTTTCTTTTCTCCACATAAATTTCTGGGTGGCCCAGGTAGCTCAGGTGTTCTTATTTTTAATAAAGCGCTCTATAAAAATAAAGTGCCAGATCATCCTGGTGGCGGAACGGTAACGTGGACAAATCCGTGGGGCGAGCATAGCTTTTTTAATAACATCGAAATGCGTGAAGACGGTGGTACTCCGGGTTTTCTACAATGTATTCGTACCGCGTTGGCGATAAAAGTTAAAAACGCCATGGGCGTTGATAAGATCACCGCTCGCGAAAAAGAAATTACTGATTATGTAATGGACGAATTAGCAAAAAATGACAACGTAGTGATGTTAGAGAAAAATGTTAAAGACCGTTTAGCGATTGTTTCTTTTTATATACCCAATGTTCATTATAATTTAGTAGTGCGTTTACTTAACGATAAATTTGGTGTTCAAACACGTGGAGGCTGTTCATGTGCAGGGACTTATGGCCATATATTATTAAATGTTGATCACGATACTTCAAATAAGATCACTGAAAAAATAAATATGGGTGACTATGCGGAAAAACCCGGTTGGATCCGTGCTTCATTTCATCCTACCACCTCTGACAAAGAAGTAAGATACATTGTTGAAGCGATTAACCAAGTGACTGAAAACATTATTGAGTGGGCAAAAGAATATCGATTTAACCCTGCTACCGGTGATTTTGAGCACAAAAATTTTGCGGTGAACTATCCAAGTCTTACTGATTTTAATGCCTTAGCGCTAACCAATGTTGACGTTATGCCAACCGCAAAAGAAAAGGTGCTTGAACTTAACGCCTCACCTTCATTGCTCAAAAAAATCTTCGGTTAATATTTACTTATGTAAATAGCATGGTGGTTGTGTTGAAGATTAAGTGCTTACTCAATAGTTAGCCCTATTAGGAAGTAAAACATTTTCGTTTTTATATACTATGTATGTTAAATGGATATATCTAAGTACGTTCTGTTTTATTAAGCGCGTTGTTTCTGTGTCGATATCAGTGTTAACACATGGGTAGTTCGTTATAATGCCAATTAATAAGTTCGAGTTCCTGAGTCCTGTTATTACTTTGATTTTCTAGGATGTTTATGGGGAGCCATCCGTTCTTACAATATTTAAGCGATTGTCGGTATTTATTAACTTACTTGTTAACGAATACCAACAATAAACACGAAAAGATACTTACGGGCAGGGCATAGATTTGACACTAAATTGGCACGAGCTAATCGAAAAAGCATGGAATGATCGAAAAGACTTACTTGAGTCTGATGAATTTGATTGTTGGCGTGTTTTCCATGGTTACACAGAAGGCGCGTCAGGTGTCGTTATTGAAAAATTTGGCACAATGGTTATCGTTGAATACAAAGATGACATTCGTGATGACCTTGACGAGATTAAAGATGCGCTTTTACAGTGTTTTCCCTTCACACTTATTCTGGCTAAAGGCGATCAATCAATCGGTTTGCGGTTGAAAGATAGAATGTATGCGTTGCATGGTGACATTTCAGATGCACCAAAGTTCGCTAAAGAATACGGCATATCTTATGGGTTACTGCCTGATGCGATGCATAACTGTGGTTTGTATCTCGACGCGCGCCCTGTTCGTAAATGGTTAGCTCATAATAGTGAAGGACGCCGTGTACTTAACTTATTTTCATTTACGGGAAGTCTTGGTATAGCCGCTTTAAAAGGTGGTGCAAAAGCAGCCATTCATCTCGACAAATCGAAAGCGTTGTTACCACGTATCCAAAATAGCTATGAAATAAATGGCATGGATTTTGGAACTCGCAGCTTTATACAGGGTGATATCTATAAGCATTTACCTAAAGCGATAAAGAATGGTCAGCGGTTCGATGGTATTATTTTAGACCCTCCACCGAAAGTATATAAATCACCTTATTCAGAACATCAGCCTAAGGGACAAGACTTTTCACGATTAGTCAGTCTTTGTTCAAAGCTTTTGAACCCTGGAGGTTGGTTAATTTGCTTATTTCATCGTTATGATGCTACATGGGATCAATCAGATGCTGAGATTATAGCGTCATCGTCTGATACATTGAAAATGACTGAGCGCTTTACCAGTGAGTGTGATTTTCCTGATGACAATGTTGATCGAAAGCTAAGAGTTACCGTGTTCGAAAAAATTTAATACATTTAGTCGCACAAGTTAGGAGCATAAGTAACAAAGTAACCTTCAACGTTGAACTTACTTTTTCTGAGTACTGGCATCAAGCAAAGCTAACGTAAGCCATTGTATGTAAACCTTCATGTTAAGATCATTTTTATATAGAAAATGATCTTTTCTTTTATTGTCATACCTTAATCAATTTTTATTCGATAAATATCTATAAGTCACCATGACTTTTATCAATATTGTCAGTACTACGGATAAAATATTTACCCTGTTGTTCATCGACAATCCTATTGATATCACTTAAACATTAACATGGCTGCTTTTTGTGATAATAATGAGGATGAATTTGAAAGCCATCGACTAAAATCAACTCAAATATTTGTATAAACTATTGGCAGTATAAATAAGCATTTCGCTTACTTTTTTATTTTTACTGCTTACAATTTGTTGGTAGTATGTTGAATTAACTTTAAATTTGAGAGCTTTTAATGAAAATATTTCTTAGATTATTTTTAATCGCTTGGCCGATTCTATTCTGTAGTTCTGCTATTGCAGAGCAAAAAGCAGTGCAGACAATTTTGTCTATGCAAGAGCGTGCTGCTTTTATTGATAAGATCACTGAGAAAAGAGTATCGAAACTGCTGCCGCGTTTAATGGATGAAACGGGTATCGATATGTGGGTGATGATCAGTCGAGAATATAATGAAGATCCTATTTTAAAAACATTACTGCCTGCCACTTGGCTTTCTGCACGTCGAACCACCATATTAGTTTTTTCAAATGATAAAAAAGGTCAGGTCAATGCCTTTGCTATTGCCCCTTATAAAGTCGGTAGTGTTTTTGAAAAGGCTTGGGACAAGACTAAACATCCGGATCAATGGCAAGCATTACTGACGTTGATAACAAAAATAAACCCTAAAAAAATTGGTATTAATCAGTCCGAGTTTTGGGCACATGCCGACGGGGTAGTTGCTACAGATAAAGATAAATTTTTATCGATCTTACCTGGTAAATATCAATCAAGGGTTGTTTCTGCCGAGGCGTTAGGTGTTGCTTGGTTAGAGCATCGTATACCTGAAGAAGTCGAAATATATGAAAATGTTGTTGCGATTGCTCATGAAATTATAGCGCAAGGCTTCTCTAATGAAGTTATTAAAGTCGGTAAAACGACATCTAACGATTTAGTGTGGTGGTTTAGATAGCGAGTTAGAGAGTTAAAACTACAAACATGGTTTCATCCAAGTATTAATATTCAACGAAAAGATAACAATAAATTTGATGATGTTGATAGTTTTACTAATGGCTACCAAGATAATGTTATTCAGGCGGGCGATTTATTACATGTTGATTTTGGTATTAGCTATTTGCGATTGAATACCGATACACAACAGCATGCTTATGTCTTAAATAGTGGCGAGATGAGCCCACCAGAAGAACTTGTTTCTGCATTTAACAGTGGTCTTAAACTGCAGGATATTTTTACTGATCAGTTTAAAGTAGGAAGAACAGGCAACGACATATTAAAACGTGCGAGAGAACAGGCGATAAAACAGGATCTTAAACCAACAATTTATACTCATCCTATTGGTTATCACGGCCATGCGGCGGGTACTACTCTTGGTATGTGGGATTCTCAGCAAGGGGTTGTTGGCAGTGGAGAATATCCTTTACATGCTAATACCGCCTACTCTATTGAGCTTAACAATGCCTATTTTTTGAAAATGTGGGATAAGGAAATTAGAATTATGCTGGAAGAAGAAGCCTTTTTTGATGGTAACAGTGTTCGGTATATTGATGGTCGACAAACTACGTTACATATTATTAAATAGTCGCAATATATTTTACCTATTATTTTCATTATTAAGCAGGGTTGCTGAGTGATTCTGAGTCAACCCTATTTTAAAGCTAAAGCTAAAGCTAAAGCTAACAACGATAACCTTGATTCATTCAACGGATCATTGTCTGATATAAAGCCGTTAGCAATAACCTGTAGACCTTGGTGTTCATCGATAACGAAGCAATTGTAAATACCTCTATTGTTCAATGACAACAAGGATCATTTTTCAAAGCTGATGATCATTTCTGCTGCAACACAGTGGCACTCATCATTACAAGCAGGGCACTCATAACCTTGTTTACTGAGTTCATTCCAACGTTCAGGATGCTCTTTAATTAATACGCCACCACATTTTGTGAAGTATTTTACGGCACTATTACCGGGGCTTTGTTTCCATAAATGGCTAATGCCAGCAGTTGCACCTTGTTTAATCGCTGCTTGTGTTGATAATTTGAGTAGCTGACTGCCCACGCCATAACCTCGATAGTTTTCATCAACCGTATTACATTTGAAATAACAGACTTTATCGGTAGGGTGCAGCCATAGTTTAGGGCTACACCATGAGTCAATTTCCCATTGATTAATCGCGTAAGTTAATCGAAAACCAATCAGTTTCTCACCAAGGTAAGCAACAAAGTTTGCGTTTATTTCGACACCACCGTGCGGTTTCAATAAGCCTTTGTTATACCAGATGTTCATGTTTGAATCATCAATATAACCCGCCCCGTGAACAGCCGTACCCAAAGCGATTATTGCTGAAAAATCGTTAGGTAACATCTCACGGTAAGACACTTGAGGGTTTTCCACTTTGCTCTGTTTTTTCATGTTGACTATTTATTTAAATAAAATTGTATTTTAGACATTCAGCTTAGCAAATTTATAATAAATACGGTAAGGTTTCCGTGGTTTTCTTTATTAGAGCAGTGTTAAAAAGATGTACGATCCCTTACATGACAAATCGCCCGGTTGCGGCGAAGCATACCCTGATAGCTATTGGGCTGAAAATGCTGATATACAAAATAATGCCCCACAAAGTGATGGACAAATTAGTCAAGATGTCGACGTTGATGTTGCAATCATTGGTGCAGGTTATACAGGGCTTTCTTGTGCATTATATTTAGCGCGTGAGCATGGTATTAAAGCGCATGTACTAGAAGCCAATCAATCAGCTTGGGGTTGTAGCGGGAGAAATGCGGGCTTTATTTTAAAGTCTTCAGGTCGTAAATCTTATAGCGATATGGCGCAGAAGTGGGGTGAAGAGGTAATGCGCGGCATTTATGATGAAATGTGTGCAGGCGTAGAAACGGTAAAGTCACTCATCGCTGAAGGCATTGATTGCGACGTACAAACACGTGGTTTTTTAAAAGTTGCTCATAAACCAAGTAAGTTGGCCGAGCTTATTAGCCAAGCAAAACTTCAACAAAAAACCTTTGCGGGTATCAAAAATAGTGATGTAGAAATTTTAACGAAAAACGAAGTTCGTCAACAATACATGGACGATAAAAATGCTTATGGCGCTATTCGTTATCAAGATGGTTTTGGTTTGAATCCGCTAAAACTGGCATGGGGTTATCAACGATTAGCACGTGAAGCTGGCGCTAAAGTTCACACCAGTTCACCCGTATTAGAAATACTGGATGAAGGACATCAACAAAAATTAATTACACCTAAAGGTGTGGTTAATGCTAAAAAAATTGTTATTGCAACTAATGGCTATACACCCAAGGGTTTTCATTCATTAACAACAGACCGAACTTTACCGGTGCTTTCACAAATTATTGTCACTGAACCACTGTCAGAACAGCAGCTTGCAGAGTGTAACTTCTTAACGTCTAATGTTGTGATGGATACGCGTGCGCTCAAATACTATTACCGAAAGCTACCAGACAACCGTATTTTATTTGGTGGCCGTGGCGCTATAACGGGTAAGTCTGCGGATGATCCTTATTACGCTCAGCGCTTATTAGCGGTATTAAAAACAAGTTTTCCACCTTTAGCTAAGCTTAATTACCAGTATGCTTGGTCAGGCTGGATCTGTATGTCTTTAGACGACTTACCTCATATTTATCAAAACACGAAGAAAAATATTTTTTATAGCATGGGCTATTGTGGATCAGGTGTGTCATTTTCGGTGCAAGCAGGTAAGCGTTTAGCTGAAAAAGTGGCTGAAAAAGCTATCGACTCCGCAATAGAAAATCTTCCACTGTATAACTGTGAATTACCTAAATTTCCATTCGCGCCTTTGAGACGTGTTGGACAATGGGGATATTTTCATTATGGAAAAGTAAAAGATGAATGGTTTTAGTGATTGATGCTATCTCATGTCATTATGCAGAGCATTAGTGATTTTCAGGTTGTCTAAAATTGATCAACCTGAAAGATTTTAGTGAGAGTTTATGCCGCTTGTTTCAAAACGGCCCTTATTTTTTCTTCTACATTAGGCGTTAAGTTACACGTATAAATAACTCAATAGCTTAACGGCTTTTAGTCAATATGTGGATCTTCACTAATAATGAGAATTCTCGTTCAGGACTTTCTTGGCTGTAGCTATATTGAGTTAAATCAACTGAAAAATTTACGTCAAAAGTCGTGAGAAAACTATAAAAAATGTCACAACAAATAAGAAAATTTAAAAACCTCTTAAGCTATGTACTGAATGGTCACTTATTAGCCAATTGCGGACATTAATGTTTTGTGAATACACGATCAAATTCAAGACAATTCCAACCAAAATTTACTGGTTGTTTGTTGGGCTGGTTTAAGCTCTAAGAACTAAACCGCTCCGCGGTAACGGTGTGTTTGGTTAGCATCGTTCATCCCTATACACATTCACTTTTTCCTACACTAAGTCTTGATGCATGTCGCCTCATCTTAGATTGGAGAATATCCTATGAACATCAGCCCATACTTTTCAGAACAACTACGCAAACGGTTTAACGAAGACATGATCATGTGTAAACTTGCCACTAAAACACAAATTGCGTATGTCCGTGGTGATAACAAACTCTGTCAATATTTACAACACTTACCTAAAGCCACCACCCAAGAAGAGTTGCATGAATTTCAATTTTTTATGGTTAATCACGGTGTTTCGAGCATCACAGTCAATGCCACGCTAACCGCATTAAAGTTCTTTTTCGAGATAACCCTAGACAAGTCAGAGGTTGCTGCAAGGGTCTGACCTGTGGTGGTTACACAGCAATGCAAGACACTATATCAACCGCTTTATCAAATGAACGAAGCCGTATCGAGATACTTCTTAATGAAAACTTAAACCAAGCAATAAAAGTAACGTTACTTAAGTTACTTGAATCAAGTAGCACTTTTACCGATTTAGCCAAATTAAAAAAGATGCCTAAGGATTTTTCGGCTAGTCAAATAGCGCAAGAGCTTAAGACACATAAAATCATACGTTCACTTTATTCTGTGATTAAGGGGCTTGATTACATTTAATAAAACAACTCTCTTTAATGACCAGCATAGTTGTATTCCAATGCCCACATAACGAGTGGAATACATTAATTTCAGATATAATGCTGATATTTGTAATCTAATCACTAATATTTATACACAAAAAAAACGCTAGTACAGATACATATTGTTATATTTGAGATGAAATTTGACGCTATAGTTATACAACTTTAAACCTTGATACTAAAGTTTGCATCTGTACAGATAACTGTGCCAATTCACGTCCTGCTTTTGATAATTCCGTTATAGCCTCAACATTTTCTTGGGTTTTATCATTAATATTAACAACATTCATATTTATTTCTTCTGCTACAACACCTTGTTCCTCTGATGCAGTAGCTATCTGGTTACTCATATCATTTATATTTGTAATAACTTCTGAAATAGTAACAAGTACTTCGCTAGATAACTGAGCTTGATTAACAACTTCATCAACTTGCTCTTTGCTTTGGGTAATAGAGGTAACAGCATTTTTAGCACTTTGTTGTAAGTCATTCATAATGGAACTGATCTCACCAGTAGACTCTTGTGTTCTTGCCGCTAACGCTCGCACTTCATCTGCGACCACTGCAAAACCTCTGCCTTGTTCACCTGCTCTAGCTGCTTCAATAGCAGCGTTTAATGCTAATAGATTGGTCTGATCAGCTATTGAATTAATTACCTCGAGTACATTAGCTATCTTAATACTATTTTGCTCTACTTCATTAACCGTTTGACTGGTGTTCAATATTTTGTATGCTAAATCATTAATAGTAAGAATAGTTTTATTCATGATTTCTGTGGCGGTACTTACATGCTCATGAGCTTCATCAGAAGCATCAGCGGAAATAGATATACTTTGAGCTACTTCTTTCGTTGTCGCGGTCATTTCATTCATAGCTGTTGCAATTAGCTCTGTTTGCTCTGCTTGATTTTGAATAGAATTTACTATTTGATTTGAAATTACTGATGTTTCTTTTGCGGTTACTGATATTTGATTACTTGCACTTGAAACTTCATGTAAAGACACTTTAAATGTGCTAAATAAATCATTCAAAGCATCAGCCATAGCTGAAATTTCATCACTGCCTTGGTTATCAAGACTAATGGTTAAATCATTATTGTCTTTTATTTGAAATAATTTTTTAGATATGGAATTAAGGGGAGGGATAATACTTCTAATGATTATTGCGGCTAAGCTAATTGCAACAATAACACCTACAACAAGTAATACCCAAGCCATTGATACAGCTCTATTACTGCTAGCAACCAAAATACTAGCATCATTTTTTAATAGCGTTTTTTGATTAATAGCCATATCACTTAAAATTATTTTTATTTTAAATCCTAAGGGAGCTGCTTTCGATGCCAACCAATGATTAGCTAAATTCCAGTCATCTTGTCCTCTAGAGTCCAACATTTGCTTTGGTAAAGGTGAAAAAACAGCCCTTGCTTCTGAAAATATTGTTAGTGATTTTTTTTGTTCAGCATTCAATATGGCTTGTTGTGTCTTTAAATCTGAAAACCTGCGTTGATTTTTATCCCATAACTGCTCAAAAGTGATACGATAATGAGTCTCCCCTGATAATAAGTAACCACGGATATTAGCAAGTGCTAAACCTAACGAACCACGAACATCCGCCATCATTCCTAGTAAAGCTTTCCTTTCACTATTTGCTTTAAGATTTAGTTCGATATCAATGAGTTTTGTTATTTCTTTAGACATAATAGACGCTTGGGGTACGGCTTGCTGATATAGCATTTCAATTGAAGGTATGTTTTGAAGAGTTTGTGCTATATTTTCTATATTTTTCTGCTCTTGATTAAAGTCTTTTAACAAGGCTTTTATTTCTTTTAACTTAATTATGTTTTTAGGATTTGTCCAATTAGCCGACATTTTATCTAATGTTGCTATTGCGGGGGTTATTTCAATGTCCCAGGCTGACTGTCGTTCATCTTTGAACTTATCTTTACCTAATAGCATCCACCCTCTTAATGCAGCAAGGGCATGATTGACACCATTTAATACACTAGCACTTGCCTGTGCGGTAGGTATGCGTAACTCAACAACTTTATTGGCGCTTTTTGTAATAGTGGTAATTTCAAATATTGAATTAACGGATGATATTGTAAATATCAATATTAGCAGTAAAAAGCCTACTGCTAACCTTGAGCTTATTTTAAGTTTTTTAATCATAACTGTTCACACCTCAACTTATCATTATCATTATCATTATTATTAAAATTAGCATGACATTATTGATTTAGCGAGGATTTGACATCTAACACGCTTTTGTTAATGCGCATTGTTTTGTTAAACCTTGTTTTTTGATTGAAAGGGGCTAAGGGAAGTGTTTTATAGAAATTAAATAAAAATACACATAGAATATATCAAATTCCTATATTGGTATTTTGGATCTTGCAAAGCCCTGTATTGTAAGTGCTCTGCTATAGTGAGACAGTTGAGCTTAACTGTCTGACATATATTAATGAGACTTTCAGTAACATGGCATAAATAGTGTCTCAGCAAATATAGGGCATAAAGCTATGTATTGATGACTATAACGATCACTTTGAAGTCATCCCAATGCGACTTAATGACTGGCGGCAATGTTGGTTTTTTTCTCATTCAGCCTTAACAGGTTATTGGCAAAAAGTTATCATCAATAGACCATGTTTTTATCTTTTGGGAACGTCCACTATCGTATCTTCAATGTCATTAACTTAAGGATTTAACACATACGTTTATAATTCATTGGGTACTTATTTGTCTTTTTTCTACGGTCTTGTCTAAAAAATTTACGATTGGGTCGAATAATACTTAAATTTTTTGATATTTTACTTATCAGTAGTTCGTATAACTTAAACTCAGCTAACTTCATTGTGAACCGAACAATATTATCTTTCAGTTGACTTATCGCAAAGGTGAAATTGATTTTATATTCATAGAGCCTATTTTTTTTTGGCTTCTTTATTTTTCGTTTTGCATCATGGATTGCAGAAGCAGCAAAGTTTTTAGTCAATAGCTTAGCGTGTAAGTCTTGTAAAACACCTTCAACAGAAACACTAGAATAATTCTCAATATTGAGACGACTTTTCAATACTTTGTAATCTTCTTCAACCCCCCAACGCTGGAAATATAAATCAGCGAAAAGAGCAGTAGGATAAGCTTGTATATCTGTTAATGATGAAACCAAAATTTCTGGCTCACCTGATGGCAGGTCAACTCGCACTAATCTTAACTGTAGTGACTCTGTCGATATTTTATCTTTTCGGCATCATTGAAGAGACTTTTCAAGACAAGGAAAATCAACGATATCACTATATTTCCCACTTTCTAAGAAGGCTTTAACAACATTAGAGCCTTTAACAATGCGCATGCAGAAATCAACATTTTTTAGCCTATGGTATTTATAAAACCAAACGGCAGGGTAACCTCTGTCATAAACGACTAAGTCGCCTGCTTGGGTTTTAGTTAAGTGCCTCAGTGCCATTTCACGCTCTCCTGTTGAATGACTTTCTACCTATAAATCTAGAGTAATATTATTCTTAACATCATAAAGTTGAGAAAGACGCACGGCAGGCATATCAGCATGTGAACGAGCTTTACCAAAATGCTTAAGTAGTTTGTCAGTTTTAGGTAATTGTGTGACTGAGCCATCAACAGCTAGCAGTCTATGGCCTTGCCATTTATCAATGGTTGCCGCTTCATAGAACGTTTGAACTAAATCGTCGTTTAATTCAATAAATGCTTGATGAGATAGTTTCATTCTAGCTTTACAAAAAGCAGCGGTACTCACTGACTTTTTTGACAAGTAGCTATCATCGATAACATTGAAAAACCGACAAAGTTCAGCTTGAATTGAACCGTTAAGAGCATTCAACATAAAAACTCATTAAACGAGGAAAAGTCAGCGTTCGGTTTCGAGTGAAATCGGTAGGTTTTTTGCGGTGATTTTCTAAAAACTCAGTTGAATGAATTTCATTGGTTAGTTTTTGTACTATTTGAATTAAATACTGAACAGCTCATTGGTGATTTCTCTCTATTTTTAATTCATAGGCAGGTTAGCAATTAGCTAACTTATTGTAAATGAATAAATTAACCTTAAGTTAATGACATTGATCGTATCTTTGCTGACCTTATTGGATCGTTGACGAGTTACAAAAATTTTCTCCGGTGTAACTTAAATGTTAAATTTTCTCATCGTGTGACGCATTTCTCATTATGTTTGACGATCCACAAATAATAGCGGCTAATCAGTTTAAAAAGGCAGTGGAATAAGCTTTTCATTCACTTTAAATTGACTGTCCTTCAAAATATAATCAGTTGTGTAATGGGTGTCTGTTACAACTAACAAGCCTTGCTCCACTAACATATTTAACATTTGAGGCACTTGTTGAGCGGCCATTTTGTCTATTTCTTCTGTTGTCATATCTTGTGTTTGCGGGTTAGCTTGTAGCTGTTTCTTCATAAATTGTTCAGCGAACAATTCAATAATGGCTTTATCGCCCGTTATTTCCCCATTCATGAGTGCATGAGAAAACCAAAATTGCTGATCTTCTATTGGCGTTGGTAATGCTGATACATTAACTAAACTGGTGTGCATTGTGCCATTCATTTTGCCTTCAGGAAAAGTACCTCGTAAGCTAGTGATATTAATTTCTGGTCCAGCACTGAGCAATAAAAGTAAATTTTCTTGTGTAAAGTTAAACATTTTTTCTTGCATGTCTTCCGCACTGCTATCACTTAGTGTTTGACTAAAATCTTGGTAGGCTTTAATAAACTGTCCACTGATATTATTAATCGCTAGTTCAAGTGCTAAATCTTGAACTTGGTACTCATTAACATCTGCGGCTTTAATCCCATAAGCAACCTGAATATTAGCTGATTTTTCTGCTTTATTTAATAATAATGAAGCAGAGACATATAGGTCGGTAAGATTGATGATTTCACTTTCATTATTGTTAAAGTTAATCGAAGAGAAGTTGACCGTTGTTGCAGAGTCATAGAAGTTGTTATTAAATATTTCTTCTAATGAGGCGTTAACTAACATATCTACAGTGAAATTATTCATGGAAAAATCACCTTCATTAGACGTTGCTGTTAACTTTGCCACATTACCTTGGTAGGTAAGATCTTGCCCATTATATTGCCCATTTCCCTGATAACCACTAAACACTAAATTAACGTTTTCATCTGTTATGTTTGCAGTGAATGCCGTTACGGTATCTTGGTAGTCGTAATCACCAAGGAGGTCTATTAAGCCATTAGCTTGGAAAAAGTCTGTATTATCTGACCAATCAAGATTGTTTCGAAGTGTTTCACCATCAACATTTGCAGTCCATGATAACCAAGCTAAGTTACTTTGTTCATTAAAAAGGAAAGGACCATGTTGGGCATTTATTTCAAAAACTACAGAGTCATCATCGCTAAGGGCTGGATCCGATAACCCGGTTAAGTGTGTGGTATCTAAACTTAGGGTAACTAGTGCGTCGGTAGAAAACCAGTGTGAGTTAATGGTTTGAATTTCTACAGTATAACTCGGCGTATTATTCATTTTCTCAGCGATCACATTAAGTGTTGTCGAAAATTGATTCCCTACCAATTTAGGGGCTACGAGGCCAATCGATAGAATAATAGTGATAACTATTGAGAGTGTTTTTTTCATGAGGTAAGTCCATATTAATAGTGTGGATGGTTAAATTATTTGTTGTAAATGATATCCGATTCCATAGATAAACCATCATCTCATGTTTTTAATTAATTGTATTTAAAGTAGTTATTTCTAATAAAGCTTTATTCTTTCATTGATGTTGCTGTGAATAATTCTTAGATAATCTCGCAATTTTAAAATGTTTTATTTAAACGATATCGTCAAGGTTGCTGATGATGTTGAAAAATACCCATGGTATATTCCATCTTACTTTTTGAGTGCAAAGACCACCACCTTCGATGGTGAGTCTGCAGCGTTTTGTTTAAAAGCGTGTATTGTTAAACGAGCCGAGCATGAGGAAGGGGTCATTGATTTTGATTAACCCTATTTTTTATTTGCTTGGCAATACTGATCACCATAATAGTTGTTTGAGTAGTTACAATTAACCTCGGATTTTTTATCACTTGTTGTATTAAAAATATTTTTGATGTTATTAATAATGTTTTTCATTTTGGCTACCTGATGTATTTAAGATAAAACCATTGTGGCCTAACATCGACATTCAGTAAATTTGATAAAATTTAATATATAGTTCTATTTAATTGAAGTATCTAACCGGTAATATTAGCTACACTTTTGCGTGAGTTGTGCTGTAAAAATAGCTTTGAGCAGGCCTAATTCACTAGTTCTGACATAATTAGGTCTAATGATTAAGGCAATCGTTCTATGTGGCCCAGGTTCATTCAAATGAATCGCTCTTAGTTCCGATTCATTATGAGTTAATTGGTCTAATGCCATTTGCGGTACGAGTGTTGTACCCAGTTTACCCGCAACCATTTGAATGAGTGTATGTAAACTTGCTGAACCAAAATCAGAGCCTTGTTTTGGGTTTTGTAATTGGCAGGCGGCTAATGCATGCTCTTTTAAGCAATGACCATCTTTTAATAACATTAGTTTTTCCGTCTCTAGCTCATCATTGGTAATTTCTTCCATCATTTGAGGGCATTCATCTTTATGGCAGACTAAATAAAAGTCTTCTTGCCAGAAATCAAAGCTCATTAACCCCTCTACAGGATAAGGCAGCGCAAGTATTGCTGCGTCAATCGCTCCGGTTCTAACCATATCAATCAGAGTATGTGATTGTTCTTCTAATATTCTTAATTTGAAATTTGGATATTGATGTCTTACCTCGGGCAGTACTTTAGGTAAAAGGTATGGGCCAATAGTTGGAATAACGCCTAGGGTCATTGGGCTGGAAAACGGTTGGTTATCACTTTGTGATAATTGCAGCAATTCGTCTAGTTCTAATTTTACTCTTTTGGCTTTATTAAGTATCAATTGCCCTTTTGGGGTGACTAAGACTTGCTTGTTATTACGCTCAAATATGATCATCCCTAATTGCTTTTCAAGCTCATTGATTGCTGTACTTAAGGCTGATTGAGATACGTTGCATGCCTCTGCGGCTTTTTTAAAGTGTAAGGTCTTTTCAACGGCGAGTGCATAGTGTAATTGTTTTATTGAGATCATGTTGTTGATGATAATTTTTATTGAACGTAAAGGCTATTTTAATCAGAATTATGGAATTAGTCATCTTCTTTGCTGCTGTTTTAATTACGATTTCAACTTTATTATCTTAACAGGGGATTCACCCTCTATTGCGCCTGCTCATTTCAATAGTTCTGTTTTTTAGAACATTAAAATCAATTTAATCAAATTTATTTATTACTGAGTTAACTTTAGTATACCCACATCGAAAGCAAACATGCTTTTAAAACAAAACCTTTTAACTAAAGATTTTTATAACCCAGAGGAATTACACATGGCTCAAATAGGCAAAACTATCCCAGAATTTACAGCTCAAGCATTTCATAACGACGAGTTTGTTGAAGTAACATCACAGAGCACTAAAGGCAAATGGTCAATCTTCTTATTCTACCCAGCAGATTTCACTTTTGTTTGTCCTACTGAATTAGAAGATATGGCAAACCAGTATGAAGAGTTGCAAGGCTTAGGTGTTGAAGTTTACTCCGTATCAACAGATACCCATTTTTCACATAAAGCATGGCACGATTCTTCAGAAGCAATTGGTAAAATTAAATTTCCAATGATCGGTGACCAAACGGGCACAATTACCCGTGGTTTTGATGTGATGATTGAAGAAGATCATATGGCACACCGAGGTACATTCTTAGTCGACCCCGATGGTGTTATTCAAGTCGCTCATATACATGCTGGCGGTATTGGTCGCAGTGCGAAAGACATGGTGCGTAATGTTAAAGCTGCACAATACGTTCGTGAAAACGATGGTGAAGTCTGTCCTGCAGCTTGGGAACAAGGCGAAGCCACTTTAACACCTAGTTTAGACTTAGTTGGTAAAATTTAAGTCAGGCACGCTCTAAATTGGCGGAAGTCGTTATCACCGTTAACGACTTCCGCTTCATTCCATCCAATAAGATGACATGTTTTATGTTAATCAAACAATCTAAATAATGAGGTAGCCCCATGTTAAGTGAAGATATTTTAAATGCAGTAAAAGCTTATACCCAGAATATGTCCAACAAAGTATCACTTGTTTTACAGACGGGTGAACATCAAAAACGCAACGAATTAAAAGAATTTTTAACAGAATTATCTTCCGTATCTGACAACCTCATTGTCGTTGAACGTGACGAAAATTTACGTAGTCCAATTACTTTTTATTTAGAGGTTGAAGGCAAAAATAACGGTATACATTTTTCTGGCATCCCCAGTGGTCATGAATTTAATTCATTGATACTTGCTATATTACAGTCATCAGGTACTGATCTTAAACTTGATGGCACCTTGACTAAAATGGTGCAGAAAATCACTGAAGACTTACATTTTGAAGTCTTCATTTCTTTAAGCTGTCATAACTGTCCTGATGTTGTGCAATCGTTGAATCAGTTTGCTTTATTAAACGACCGCATTAGCAGTGAAATGATTGATGGTGGTTTATTTAAAACGTTAATTGATGAACGCAATATTCAAGGTGTGCCCAGTGTTTACTTAAATGGTAAGTTATTTGCGAACGGAAAAATAGATACGGCGCAGTTAGTTGACAAACTTATTGAACGTTTTCCTTATATTATAGATGGCGATGATAATGAACAGTTGCCCTTACAAGATGTTACTGTCATCGGCGCAGGTCCTGCTGGCGTTGCTGCTGCTATTTATGCTGCGCGTAAAGGGCTAAATGTCACTATTATTGCTGACCGTTTTGGCGGTCAAGTTAAAGATACAGTGGGTATTGAAAACTTAATTTCGGTATCTAAAACAACAGGCACACAACTCACGGGTAATATGCAAGCTCACTTAAACGATTACGAGATAACGACAAAAGAGTTTGTTCGTGTCGAAAAAATTGAAAAAGGGCAGCCAGAAAGTAAAGCACCGAAAAAGTTACACCTTTCTAGTGGTGAGGTTATTGAGTCTAAAACGGTTATTATTGCTACCGGTGCTAAATGGCGTGAGCTGGGTATACCGGGAGAGAAAGAGAATATAGGTTCAGGTGTTGCTTATTGCCCACATTGTGATGGCCCTTTCTTTAAAGGTAAAGATGTCGCCGTGGTTGGTGGTGGTAATTCAGGCATAGAAGCTGCGTTAGATTTGGCGAGCATGGTTAATCATGTGACTGTATTTGAATTTTTACCGGGGTTAAAAGCAGATAACATCTTGGTAGAAAAAGCGGAAGCACATAAAAAGATTACGATTATCAAAAATGTTGCGACCAAAGAAGTAATTGCAGAAAATGGTAAGGTTGTTGCGCTGGCTTATGAAGATAGAGCAACAGGTGAAATGAAGCAGCAAAGCTTGTCGGGTATTTTTATCCAAATAGGCTTATTACCCAACAGTGACTTTTTACAAGGTGTTGTGGAATGTACAAAGTATGGCGAAGTGATTATTGATGAGAAATGTCATACTTCGGAACCCGGCATATTTGCCGCAGGAGATGTATCAACTGTGCCCTACAAACAAATTGTAATTGCTATGGGTGAAGGCGCTAAAGCATCATTATCAGCATTTGATTACCTTATTAGAGAAAGTTAACTGTTACTATTAAGTGCCAGCTGAATTTACTGAATAGCACTAAGTTCAGTGATGCTTTATCAACCCCCTATAAATAAAAATTTATAGGGGGTTAACGTTTTTAATATTCAAAGCAACTAAATTAATTAATCGCTGCTGTGATTCAATACTTGCCCAAGCAATATGTGCGGTTAAAGATAAATTATCTATGTCGTTTTTCATCAGGGCACTTATTAAAGGGTGGCTAGCCGCAGGAGGCTCTTGTTCTAAAACATCAAGTATCGCGTGGGAGATTACTTTATTCTTTAATGCCTCTAATAAATCTTCACTATTTACCAAGGCACCACGAGCGGTGTTAATTAACAGTGCAGAGGGTTTCATTAGCGATAAACTTGCACGGTTTATTAAATTTGTTGTCTCATCTGTTTGCGGGCAGTGTAAGCTAATGACATCAGCATTTTGTAATACATAGTTAAAACTCTGGCGGTTTTCCCTTATTTTTGTTGCATTTTGACGCTCAGCAATCAGTATTTTCATACCAAAAGCTTCGGCAATAGTTGCCACGGCCTTACCTAAGCACCCAAAGCCAATAATGCCTATCGTTTTTCCGGCAAGTTCTTGACTGCCTTTACCATGAAAACAAAAAGTATCGCTGTTTTGCCAATGCCCTTGTTTAGTATTGTTGTTGTGGTGTGCGGTATTACTGAAATATTCAAGCATTTGCGCAAACACATATTGGCTCACGGAAGCTTGTGAATAACCACTGACGTTTTTAACACTAATGCCAAGCACTTGCGCTGCAGCCAGATCAACATTGTTCATGCCTGTTGCGGCAATACAAACTAATTTCAGCTGAGGTAATTGCTCAAGTATATTTTTAGATAAAACCACTTTATTGGTAATAATAATGTCAGCATTTTTACAACGTGCAAGCACTTGGTCGTTTGTCGTTGTTGCATAACAAATTAACTTGCTGACCTGAAATTCAATACTTGCCAAAGAAATGTTTGGGCTAAAAGTTTGTTGATCTAAAAAAACGGTTTGCATGGCTATCTTCAAAAATAAAGTGAGAGGGGTAGCTTAAGTTAATTTAAGGTGAAAAAAAACGACAATCACAGACATAACCAAGTTGATTATATATCTGTTCATTTTTAAGGGGTAAAACGAATAACGACTTCATTATAAAATTGATAAGTAGAATAACAACTTACTAAATTTTATACCTTGTATTTATTTGTTTTACCTCGATAAAAATTAGCGTGACTTTGTTTAACCAGGGCGGCCATCTTCTCTTGCTTTTAATAACATTGGCGCGTAGTAAAAAGTAAAGAGTCCAAAAGCAACTAACCAACAAAAACCACTTATATCAACAAATAACAGGGTTCTTTCTGGCATCAACCAAGGACCAAAGACTCGAGCCATTGCTGATAGTGTTATAAATGCAAACGCGAACGACATCATTTTAGGGGGCGTTAAAGGGCGACCACAATGTCCTAAAGAAACACGAGAAATCATTGATAAGACAATACCACCCATACCGCCAATGGTTAATAAATGCCAAATATGATGGGTAGGTATATCATCAATAATGTAGCTAAATCCAAGTAAGATAAGGCCAAACCAAATGAATTTAATCGCAAAATGTAATGACCATAAAAGGGGCACACCGAGTGTTATCCAAGGACGCCATCTCAACCACCGGATCAACTGAAACAAGCCAGCAAAAATTAATATGATACCAAAAAGCATTGGAACAAAACCAATTAATGGATGTAACAATAACATCAGCATAGCAAGCATTAAGCTGCCATTGGCGAGTTTGTCGAGTAATGGTGTAGGTGTCGCTTTAGTCGTTTGAGTGCCGTTAGCGGTAAACATAGGTACAACGCGCCCTGACATTACAGACATTAAAAACACGACTAATAAAACCCCAGCATAACCAGAGTAGTTCAATGAAACACTTTGTGGATAAATACTGGCTAAGTGCATTTCACTATTGGCGATCGTGAATAAGACTAATAAAGGCACAAAGAATAAATTTCGATATTGTTTTATCGCTAAGATAGGTTTTGCTAGGGTATAAGCCACCGCTAACAAAAAGCTTAAATCTATAAACGCGCTTAATGAGTGACCTAATAAATCAGGCATTAACATAACAACACGGCCTAACAGCCATAAAAAGAATAGTACCGCAAGCTGCTTACCTTTTACGCTAGGAAGTCCGGTCCAATTTTGTACTGCAGTGAGTAAAAAACCGGCAATAATTGCACTACCAAAGCCAAAAATCATTTCATGAATATGCCACCAATACCCTCCACCGTAAGGAATAAAACTAACGGCCCCTTTATAAATCAATAACCACAAGGTAATGGCAATTAAACTAAAAATAACACCCCCTAAAAAAAAGGGACGAAAGCCTAAGCGAAATATGGGGAGAGTTTTCTGCGCTTCTTTTAAATCGGTAATTTGCATCATAGTTGTTGTTTCAAAGGAACATTAATGTCATTTTAGCGCATTTACTATAATAATCGTTGTGATAAATCAACGAGTGGTGAAAAAATATAAAAAGTTACTGCATCTTCACTTATTTTTTAAGCGGATAATTAATTGGCTGGTTTTTCTAATTGGAACATTTCATCTGTAATGTCGTCGAGTTTTTCTGCTAGTAATTGCTGCGCATCATAAATACCTTGGTTATAAAAATGATTGCCCATTTCTTTAGTAAAAAAATCAAGTAAAAAGTCAGCGTCAAATTGAGCAAGATCTTGTTCGAGTTTGGTTGAAAAGTACTGCTGTAGCTTATGGATCAGTAATTCTTTTTGGGCAGATGTAAATTTAATTTCATTCATCTCTATTCTCTACTATTTTAGATAAATATTGTTTGCTAGATTATACTCATGGCAAAGCACGAAGGTGAATTGTTTTAATGAAAGAAACATTGAAAAAATGGTGGCAAACCGATTGTCAGTTTTGCCTGAAATACCGAAGAATGTTTATTTGGTTAATTATTATGATTGCAATAGATGCATTGTGGTTTAACCTGTTATTTTAATCTTTTTTAAACATAGGAATTATTTATGGGATATCGTTGGACAGACTCATTAGAGTTAGCATTAGATTTAATGGAACAACATCCGGATGTTGATCCCCTGACCTTACATTTTCCAGAATTGATGCAATGGGTAGTCGCCCTTGAAAATTTTGATGATGATCCAAAGCACTGTGGCGAAAGAGTGCTAGAAGCCATACAACTCGCGTGGATTTCTGAGATTGATTGAAGACCGGTAAGTTAAAGATGTTTTTTTACTCCTCATCGGTAATTGGTTGTTTTATAAGCCTGATTTGACCTATACTACCGTTTTATATCATCATTATGAATTTTCACTATTCATCAACCCTATAGTCCAGATAAAAAATTATTATGACAATAAAAATAAAACGTCCATTATATATCCATTATGCCGGTCCAAGTCTGTTAGAAACGCCACTATTAAATAAAGGTAGTGCTTTTGATGAAGAAGAGCGCACCAACTTTAATTTAATCGGCCTTTTGCCTCCTCGTTATGAAACTATCGACGAGCAAGTTGAACGTGCATTTATGCAATATAATAAGTTTCGAACCAACTTAAACAAACACATTTATTTGCGTACTATTCATGATAATAATGAAACCTTGTTTTTTAGATTAGTCCAAGCACATTTGACTGAGATGATGCCGATTATTTATACGCCTACGGTGGGTGATGCTTGTGAGCAATTTTCAGATATCTATCGTAGCTCGCGCGGGTTATTCATCTCTTATGAAGATAGACACCACATGGATGATATTCTTCGCAATGCGACAAAGAATAAAATAAAAGTCATTGTGGTTACCGATGGTGAGCGAATTCTTGGCTTAGGTGATCAAGGCATAGGAGGAATGGGAATTCCTATAGGTAAGCTATCGCTTTATACTGCTTGTGGAGGCATTAGTCCCGCATATACCTTGCCAGTCATGCTGGATGTTGGCACGAACAATGAAAAACTATTGAACGACCCTATGTATATGGGACGTCGACATAAGCGGATTAATCAAGAAGAATACAACGAGTTTGTCGACATCTTTATTCAAGCAGTGAAGCGTCGTTGGCCACATGTATTATTGCAGTTTGAAGATTTTGCTCAACCTAACGCAACGCCATTGCTTACTAAGTATCGTGATCAAATTTGTTGTTTCAACGATGATATTCAAGGAACAGCTTCGGTTACGGTTGGCACTTTATTAGCGGCATGTCGCATTAAAGGCCGCAAGCTAGGTGAAGAAACGAGACTATCACACCAAAAAGTTGTTTTTGTCGGCAGTGGCTCGGCGGGTTGTGGTATTGCAGAACAAATTATTGCGCAAATGATCAGCGAAGGTATTTCTGCAGAACAAGCACGTAGTCAAATTTTCATGGTTGACCGTTTTGGTTTATTAACGGATGGTATGGCTGATTTACGTGATTTCCAGCAAAAATTAGTACAATCTCCTTGTGCAATTTCAAGCTGGGATATTTCAGGTAAATACGCGACATTATTAGAAGTGATGGATAATGCCCAGGCAGATATTCTTATTGGTGTTTCAGGTGTTCCTGGCCTATTTAACGAACACGTTATTAAAGCGATGAAATTACATTGCCCTATGCCTATTATTTTCCCACTCAGTAATCCTATTAAACAAGTGGAAGCTACACCAGAGCAAGTGATTCATTGGACGGAAGGTGAAGTCATTGTTGCTACGGGTAGTCCATTTAAACCGGTTGAATATCAGGGTAAAACCTTTCCAATCGTGCAATGTAATAACAGTTATATTTTCCCAGGTTTAGGGTTAGGTATTGTTGCAGCGAACATCAATCGAGTGACTGATGAAATGTTAATGGTGGCCAGTGAAACGCTTGCTGAAGCCTCACCACTTGCTAATACAGGCCAAGGTGAACTACTACCACCGTTAACCGAAATTGCGAGCTTAAGTCGAAAAATAGCCTTTGCCGTCGCTAAAGTCGCTTTTGATCAAAACTTAGCTTTGCGCATTGATGATGAAAGTTTACTGGCAAAAATAGAGCGTAATTTTTGGAAGCCAGAATATAGAAAATATCGTAGAAGTAGTGTTTAGTTAGCTTATATTACATACGTATTTGAGAAATAGACCGTATTAGGTCTATTTTTTTGTAGGGCCAAAAAATATATGCGATTTTAATGAAAACCTTTATTAATAAAGCACAACACCGCTAATAATCTTAGTTGTTATAGCGAACCTGTCTTTAAAAATTTATAAACTAACGGCCAACAAGCTTTGATTTTTATAACATTTAAGTCATAATTGATTAACAAATAACAAGGAGTGTTAATAATGACAAAAAATGAATTTAATCGCATGAATACCCTCTCTGAAACAGTACTTACCTTAACCGCCTCCACAAGTGAAATAGAAGAATTTTACATACTGCTTAACCTTTGGAAAAGCTCTGAAGAATTCAATTTAGAAATTGGTTTTCCCCACTAATAAAGAGTTGCTTAGTCATCACTTATTGTCGTGGATTTATCCCTACTGATCTTTTTTAGTTTGTTGATAAAGCCACAGCTAGTCGCCTGTAGCAGGCAAAGTACCTATTATCAGGAGAGTACTATTTCAATATTTACTGTGTGTTTAATTAGACCATTATAATAAACGCAAGTGAAATTATTGCGCAAGGATGCCAATATGCAGTTGGCTTAGGCACTCTAGCGCATATTAAATGTAAGGTTAGATCAAAGCAAAAAAATGAATACGGATCTTGTTAACTTTAAGTGTTATCTCTGGTTGCACATCTACGCAATTAGCCGACAGCACTCGTTGCATTCATGTCGTTAATACCGCAGAAAAGCATGAGGTAAACTTGGTGATGATCTATTCAAAGCATGTCTAGAGAAACATTATCAAAAAAAAGAGTCTGAAAAAGGCTTTTGGGAAAAGTCAGCAGAGCATTTAGTACTACTTGTCATTGATATCGTGTCTTCTTAGCCAAAAGGATATATTCAAGATAAAACTACAAACAGAATAATAGACGCAGGAGCACAAAAGAATTATGAATATCATTATCGTTTCAGATGTCTTTGGCCTCACTCCTCAATTAATAAAACTCAAAGATAAACTCGGAGCGAATATTATTGTTGACCCATACCAAGGGAAGAGTATGGGCTTTAATAATGAAGAAAATGCCTATAATTATTTCATTGCGACGGTTGGGCTTGACGCTTACTTTTCAAAAGTCTTAAACGTTTTGGCTTCACTTGATACTAAGACAACACTGATTGGTTTTAGTATTGGGGCTTCTGCTATTTGGAAGCTTTCACTAAGCAATCATCACTTTGTTAAACAAGCCTATTGCTTTTATGGCTCACAAATCAGGAATTTCACAGAGATAACGCCGCGTTATAAAATAAATTTAGTGTTTCCTCAACATGAATCACACTTTGATGTGTTTGAACTCATCAACAAGCTTGAACAAAAACCGAATGTAAAAATAACACAAGTTGAATACTTACATGGTTTTATGAATCATCACTCTAGTAATTTTAATAACGTTGGCTACCTAAATTATATGACTTTATTGCGAGCTGCTATTAACTAAACGTTGTACATTGTTTTTGAGGGTGACAATTAAGTAACGCTGTTGATGAAATGCCCTAATGGGTTACCCCCTAGGTTGACCACCGACGAATAGCTGCATTGCTTATTATCACCTTATCCTTGTTAAAGATTAAGCGGTAATATAATGGTTAATGCCATACTTATCTGCTTTCGCTACATTAAAAGCAAAACCGTTTATTCGTGAATAATATTAGTTTTTCTGTGTGAATTCGTCTATAATCGCGCCAAAATTTATACACCTATTTTATTTAAAATATATATAAGGGCTTATCATGGCTATCGAACGTACTTTTTCTATCGTAAAACCAGACGCAGTTGCTAAAAACTTCATTGGTCAAATTTACAACCGTTTTGAAACTGCCGGTTTAAAAATCGTTGCATCAAAAATGGTTCACTTAAGCCAAGAAAAAGCGGAAGGCTTTTACGCTGAACACAGCGAACGTCCTTTCTTTGGCGCTTTAGTTTCTTTCATGACTTCTGGTCCAGTTATGGTTCAGGTTTTAGAAGGCGAAAACGCTGTTCTTAAAAACCGTGAAATCATGGGTGCTACTAACCCAGCTGAAGCACTTGCGGGTACTATCCGTGCTGATCTTGCTGATAGCATCGACGAAAATGCTGCTCACGGTTCTGACGCTTTAGAATCTGCTGCACGTGAAATTGCTTACTTCTTCTCAGACGACGAAATTTGCCCACGCACTCGTTAATCTGATTTTAATCTTTACAAATTTTGCGAATGCTTCGTCGAATGTACTCACTTACTAACGTAAGCTCCGTGCAATCTCCTTGAATTCACTTCATTTGCTGTGATTAAAGTAGAAATCGAAATATGAAAGGGTTTTACTGTTTTCAGTAAAATCCTTTTGTTATTTTTAGACTTATAATAAACCTTAAAATTTTTAGTTTGCTAAGCCTTTGTTTTACATAAAGAGAAGTTTAATTAAAAGTGTTAAGATTTGATATGATTTAATCTGTAAATTGTCATTTTTTGTATGAAAGTTGTACAATTGTTTTTTTGTAATTTTGTTGTTTGAGAAGTAGTGAATCATGAGTGAAGTGACTGAAGTAGTAAGCCCAACCGTATCTGCGGTAAAGAAAAAAGTAAATCTATTAAATTTAGATCATCAAGGGATGCGTGAATACTTTGCTTCAATTGGCGAAAAGCCATTTCGCGCTGATCAAATGATGAAATGGATCTATCATTTTGGTTACTCTGATTTTGAATTAATGACTAATTTAAATAAGAAACTTCGTGAAAAACTCCAACGTGATACCGAAATCAGTGCACCAGAAATTTCAGAAAAACAGGTGTCAACAGACGGTACGATAAAATACTCTTTACGCCTAGAAGGGGGTCAAGAAGTTGAAACGGTGTGGATCCCTGAAAACGATCGTGCAACTTTATGTGTGTCATCACAAGTAGGTTGTGCACTTGAATGTACTTTTTGTGCGACAGCGCAACAAGGTTTCAACCGTAACTTATCAATGAGTGAAATTATTGGTCAGGTATGGCGTGTGGCTAATGATATTGGCGCGACCCGTATTGCTGGCAAACGCCCGATTACGAATATTGTAATGATGGGGATGGGCGAACCGTTATTGAATATGAAAAATTTAATTCCTGCGCTTGATACTATGTTGAATGACTTAGGCTACGGCTTATCAAAACGTCGTGTAACGGTAAGTACCTCAGGTGTTGTTCCTGCGCTTGATATGTTGAAAGAAAAAATAGATTGTGCATTAGCTATTTCCATTCATGCCGGCAACAACAAACTTCGTGATGTCTTAGTGCCGATCAATAAAAAATATCCGTTAGAAGAATTTATTGCTGCAGCGGGGCGTTATATCGAGGGTTCAAAAGCGAATAAACAAGCAACAATTGAATATGTGATGTTAGATCACGTTAACGACAGTACTGACCAAGCGCATGAACTTGCAATTGCATTGAAAGACTTACCCAGTAAAATTAACCTTATACCGTTTAATCCTTACCCAGGCTCGCCTTATAAACGCTCAAGTAATTCACGAATTGACCGTTTCGATAAAGTTTTACAGTCATACGGTTTAACCGTGATCACACGTCGCACTCGTGGTGATGATATCGACGCAGCTTGTGGCCAATTAGCGGGTGATGTTTTTGATAGAACAAAGCGAACAGCGATGAATTCTTCAAAAACTGAAATGTCTAATGACCAAGAGATTTCAGTTAAGTTGGTCTAACGCCTTATACTTGCGGTATATGCACCTGTTCTATTGTCTTGCTAGCCAAAGGAAGCAGATACTCGTTATACTGATAGCTTCACCTTTACAATAAAATAATTTGTAAGGGTGCGCGACGACTTCATTGATATTCTTAACCGCGAAGTTATACATGTTCCTGAACAAGCATCTTGAAGTAGAGCGGGTATAGGTATAATCTGTAACTATTACATTAAGATAAGTGACATTCTGCAATATGATTAAATTTATACCGCGGTTATTGGTAACGAGCGTTATCGCTTTGTTAACAGTCCTTTCTGGATGTGTAACACAAAGCTATGAGAATAACAGCACCACACCGGTCGTAGAAAGCGATTCTAGTAATAACGAAATGGCGATGACTCGGATATCGTTAGGTCTTGGTTACTTAAAAATGGGCAACACGACGCAAGCGAAATTAAACTTAGAAAAAGCAAAGCGATTTTCTCCTAATTTGTCACAAGTTTATACGGCCTTTGCCCACTATTATGATGTCGTCGGTGAGTCAGAGCTTGCGACTAATGCTTATGAAAAAGCGTTGTCAATAGATCCAGAAAACCCTGACACGTTAAATAACTACGGTGTTTTTCTTTGCCGACACGAAAAGTATCAAGCTTCTGAAAAATATACGTTAAAAGCGATAGAAATTCCTACTTATTTGATGGTATCGCAAAGTTACGAAAATCTAGCGCTCTGTCAATTAAAAGCGAATGAATTTGTTAAAGCAGAGCAATACTTCACAAAATCTATTCAGCATAGCCCTAATCGAGCGTCAGCATTATTACAAATGGTGCGTTTACAGTATGCTTTTGCAGATTATAAAACAGCACAAAATTATTTAAGTCGCTATGAAAAAGAAACACGTCGCTTTAGTCCGCAAGCGCTTGCCTTAGCTTATAAAGTTTTTGAAAAGCAAGGTAACCGTCGTATCGCTAAGAATTACGCGAGCATGCTGGTAAAAATGTTTCCAAACTCTTACCAGGCTAAACAATATATTTTGAATGCGCTTGCCCATATTGAAGCGGATGATTTAGCAACGGCTTACCAAACTACAACACTCGTTTTAGCTGTAAAACCTTCAACTAAACGTGTTGTTGTTTTATCACCCAATAAATCTCGAAAAAAGCGTATTGAAAAAATAAATAAGATAATCATAGGCGCTAAAAATCTTGTTGACGAAACTATTACTATGAAAAATCCCGTGAGTGATTTAAAAACAGAGCTTAATCCTATAATACATACGGTAGGGCCGGGAGAAAGCTTATTTAGTATATCAACGCAGTACAATATTCATATGAAAACACTAGAACACTGGAATAACTTTTCACGTAGCGATGCGTTAAAACTCGGTCAAAAGCTTTATATATCTGCTCCTGAACATATGAATACTTCACCAGCACACAACGCGACTAAAAGTATCGAACAAGAGAAAACTCAATGACCCATGTTGAAAAGGCGAATAACATTAACAAGTCACAAACAGATGCAGCGTCAGACGAAGTGCATAACAATGTCCTAGAAGAGCCTTATGCAGAGGTTGACGTCATGGGGCCAGGACAAATTCTTAGCGAAGCTAGGAATAAGGCGGGATTAACTCAGCAAGATGTAGCAGACAAACTAAATTTTCGACTCTCTTTAGTTGATGAAATAGAGAGTGAGCGATTTGATACCCGTTTGCCAGAAACTTTTAACCGGGGCTATTTACGAAACTATGCAAAGTTAGTCAATGTATCCCAAGAAAATGTCATCGTTAGTTATCAGCAATTAAATATTGCTAAAGCAGAGGCATCTAAACTGCAAAGCTTTTCTAAAGGTACTGAAAAATTAGCAGAAAGTAATCGTATTATGTGGATCAGTTATTTTATTTTAGCCATTCTCATTGGCTCTACTGTCGTATGGTGGATGCAAAATAATAACGAACAAGGTCAACCCCAAACCTTTCAAGAAGATGTTGAAATAAAAATAACAAAATCTGGCACTGAAAAAAATGAACAGCCGGATAGTCTTGCTGTGCCGCAAGTCACTGAGTCACTCGTGGCCGAGGTTGACGTCGATAATGATAATGTTGGCGAAGCATCAGCAGCCCCTTCTATTGTGTTAAATCAAGAAATCATAGATACATCAACATTAGAAGCAGACACAGAAAGCATAAAAGTTGCAGAGCAAACTCGAGCTGACACTACATTAGTAAGTGAAGCCGATGAGACAGACGTGACTTTAACCAATGTCACTTTTACTTTCTCAGGAGATTGTTGGGTAAATATTTCTGATGCAACTGGCGAGCGCATTGCTTGGGGTGTTAAAAAACTGGGTTACGTCATGACAATATCTGGACAAGCACCTTTTGATGTTACTTTAGGTAAACCTGAATTAGTGGCAATAAATTTTGCTGATGAAGTCATTGATATGAGCCAATTTAACATGGGCAATATCGCTAAGTTTACTTTGCCTGTTTCGAATTAGTCATGGGTATTTTGTATAAATAACGTTAATCACGTTTAAGTGATCAACCACAAAAATTGTGAATTATTATGTTTAAAGAATCCCCAATTATCCGCCGTAAGTCTCGTCAAATTATGGTGGGAAATGTTCCTGTAGGTGGTAATGCACCGATTACCGTGCAGTCAATGACGAATACCCTGACCACGGATGTTGCCGCAACTGTTGCACAAATTAAAGCATTAGAAGCGGTGGGCGCTGATATCGTCCGTGTGAGTGTACCGACCATGGATGCAGCAGAAGCCTTTCGTGAAATTAAGAAACTCGTCAATGTCCCGTTGGTTGCTGATATTCATTTTGATTATCGAATTGCCTTAAAAGTTGCTGAATATGGCGCAGATTGTTTACGTATTAATCCTGGTAATATCGGCCGTGAAGACCGAGTTCGCAGTGTGGTTGAATGTGCTCGTGATTTGAATATACCTATTCGTATCGGTGTGAATGGTGGTTCTTTAGAAAAAGATATCCAAGAAAAATATACTGAGCCAACGCCTGAAGCCCTCTTTGAGTCTGCCATGCGCCATGTTGATATTCTAGATAGACTTAATTTTAATCAGTTCAAGGTCAGTGTTAAAGCCTCTGATGTCTTTCTTGCAGTCGAGTCGTATCGATTATTAGCAAAACAGATTGATAATCCACTTCACTTGGGTATTACTGAAGCGGGTGGCTTACGCTCGGGTTCAGTAAAGTCGTCAGTAGGTTTAGGTTTATTATTAGCGGAAGGGATCGGTGATACCTTGCGTATTTCTTTAGCGGCAGACCCTATTGAAGAAATCAAAGTCGGTTTTGATATTCTAAAATCGTTAAAATTGCGTAGCCGAGGCATCAACCTTATTGCTTGTCCAAGCTGTTCACGTCAAGAATTTGATGTTATAGCAACAGTTAACGCTTTAGAGGAACGTATTGAAGATATTTTAACACCGATGGATGTGTCAATTATCGGCTGTATTGTTAATGGCCCAGGTGAAGCGATTATTTCTGATTTAGGCTTAACCGGTAGTAGTCGAAAAAGTGGTTACTACTTAGATGGTATTCGACAGAAAGAGCGTTTTGATAATAACAACTTGGTTGATCAACTTGAAGAACGAATTCGCGCAAAAGCGAGACTCCTCGACGCCGCTTATAAAATAGATGTTAAAGAAATCGAATAGTCGAGCAAACCATAAAAGAGAGAAACGTAATACTATTTACGTTTCGTCTCAAACTACCTATAATGCGCGCTGTATTTAATTTTTCCCTTTTTTTATAATTACCTATTTTACAGTAGATAAGAGAGAACCTTACTTTGAGTAAAACATTACAAGCCGTCAGGGGAATGAACGATTGTTTACCCACTGAAACTCCTATTTGGCAAATGGTTGAAACAGTTTTACGTCGAGTGGCTAGTAGCTATGGTTTTGCTGAAATACGTATGCCAATTGTTGAATCTACAACGCTTTTCAAACGTTCTATTGGCGAAGTTACCGATATTGTTGAAAAAGAAATGTATACTTTTGATGATCGTAACGGCGACAGTTTAACGCTTCGACCCGAAGGCACTGCCTGTTGTGTCCGTGCCGGTAATCAACATGGCTTATTGTACAACCAAGAACAACGTTTATGGTACATGGGGCCGATGTTTAGGCATGAACGCCCACAAAAAGGTCGCTATCGTCAGTTTCACCAATTTGGCTTAGAAGCCTTTGGCATTGCGACACCTGACATAGATGCAGAAATTATTATGTTAACTTCTCGTCTTTGGCGGGAACTTGGCATCAATGAGTTTGTCACACTAGAGCTAAACTCATTAGGTTCAAATGAAGAACGTGCAAATTATCGTGACGCTTTAGTGATTTTCTTGACTGAAAAAGAAGATCAACTTGATGAAGACTCTAAACGTAGAATGCATACCAACCCATTACGCGTTTTAGATAGTAAGAACAAAGATGTACAAGCCGCTTTAATTGGCGCACCAAAACTAAGTGATTATTTTGGTGAAGAATCTACAACCCACTTTGCGGGTGTTTGTCAGCGTTTAGATGCTGCAGGTATAAAATATGTGATTAACGATCGTTTAGTTCGTGGTCTAGATTATTACAATCGCACCGTCTTTGAATGGGTAACTGACAGCTTAGGCGCACAAGGTACTATTTGTGCAGGCGGCCGTTATGACGGCCTAGTCGAGCAGTTGGGTGGAAAAGCAACGCCGGCATTTGGCTTTGCCTTAGGTATAGAACGCTTAGTATTAATGTTAACGAGCTTGGAAAAAGTCAATGACATTCGCGCACAAGTTGATGTTTATGTTATTGGTTTAGGTGAAGGTGTTGATATTCAAGCCGCACTACTAAGTGAAGAATGGCGCAATCAAGTTAAAGATATTCGCATACAAAACCACTGCGGTGGTGGTAATATGAAAAAACAAATGAAACGGGCAGATAAATCGAGTGCGCAAGTGGCAATTATCATCGGTGAAGATGAACTTGCTGAGCAAAGCGTAACGATAAAGTATTTGCGTGGACAACATGAACAGCAAAAGGTGTCGCTTGAACAAGTGCCAGCTTTATTAAACAGTTTAATTTAAGGTGAAGTAGTGGACGTTTATCAAACAGAAGAACAACAAGTAGAAGCCATTAAAGGTTTTTGGAAAGAAAATGGTACTGCCGTTATTGCTGGTTTAGTATTAGGTTTTGCTGGATTTATTGGTTTTAATTATTATAAAGAAGCACAGTTAGCTAACGAAGTTGAAACTTCTGATGCTTATCAAACTGTTATGGAAAGCGCCGGTAAAAAGGAAAAGCTTTTTTCGACAAGTGCGAATAAATTTATTACTGAAAATAAAGACTCGAGTTACGCTTCATTAACCGCTTTTGCTTTAGCAAAAGAAGCGGCTACTCATAAAGATTGGACTCAAGTGGCTAAACACTTAACTACAGCTATTGAAAGTGCTACAAATCAAGGTGTTAAAGCTATTGCCAGTGTTCGGTTAGCACGTGTACAAATACAACTTGAACAGTACACTGAAGCTTTAGCAACAATCTCTGTAACGCTACCTGAATCATTCAAAGGCACTGTTGAAGAAACTAGAGGCGATGCATACTTTAAACAAGGTAAAATAGAACTTGCTCGTAATGCTTATCAAGCAGCGCTTGACGTTGAAGGCCAAGCAAACAACAGTGCGTTACAAATGAAATTAAATGATTTAGCCCAATTATCATCTATTGCTAAATAAAGAGGCTGATCATTAATATGCTTAAGAAAATACGCTTTAATAAAAAGTTGTTAGCGATAGCGCTATTGTCTTTAGGACTAAGTGCTTGCTCGTCAACTGATGAAGAAGATGAGGCGACAAAAGTTGCTGAATTAACAGAAATTAATCAAACATTTGAGGCTGATGTGCTTTGGGAATCAAGTGTTGGTAATGGTGTAAGCGATTACTTTTCGCGTATTAAACCTAATGTTGCTTATGGCAAGCTTTATAGTGCGAGTCGAGAGGGAGACGTTGTTGCGCTTGAACTTAAAAATGGTAACGAAATTTGGTCAACAGATTTAAGTGATATAAAAGGTGACCGCGGATTCTTTGATAGTCGCCAATCTGCTTTATTAAATGGTGGCCCAATTACGGGTATTCAGAAAATATTTATTGGTAGTGAAAATGGTGAAGTATTCGCACTAGACGCTGATACTGGTAAACTTGACTGGCAAGGTAAAGTGAAGGGAGAAGTTATTGCGGCTCCTGCCATTGATGCTGGGATATTGGTAGTAAATACCGCTTCTGGTGTTATTAAGGCATTTAATGCATCGAATGGTCAAGACGAATGGCAAATTGAGCAAGAAGTTCCTGCTTTAACTTTACGTGGTGTAAGTTCTCCTGCTATTTCTTCTGGCGGAGTCATGGTTGGCTCAGCCGATGGAACGCTGAGTGTTTATATCCTTGAAAGTGGTCAGCAAGGCTGGACTATAGAAGTCGGTGAAGCGTTAGGTTCTACACAATTAGAACGTGTGATTGATGTTGATTCTACGCCGCTTATTTTTGGCGACAAAGTTTATAGTATCTCTGTAAAAGGTCGCTTAACCGCTGTTGATTTACGTACAGGCCGTATGCTTTGGGAACGTCAATATTCGTCATATCATGACTTGTCTATCGATGGTAATACTATCTTTTTAACCGATGTTAAAGGTCACGTTTATGCGGTTGATCGCCAAAACGGTTTTGAAAAATGGAGTCAGCTTTCATTAACAAATCGTGGTGTTACAGGACCTGCTGTTTTAGGTAACTATATTATTGTTGGTGATTTAGAAGGTTATCTTCACTTTATAGACCAAGCAACAGGAGATATTGTTTCTCGTCATGAAGTAGACAGCAGTGGTTTAAATATTACGCCAACTGTTCATGAAAATATTATTTATGCACAATCACGTAATGGTGATTTACAAGCGATAAAAATTCCATAAGTTTTTTTATCGGCTAGAATTAAACGGCTCCATTGCAAAATGCATTGGAGCCGTTGTTTGTTATTACATAGAGTAAAAGTTTTGCATTTTGCAGAGCGGTGTTTACTCTACAAATGAATTTATAGAGGTAAACATGCTTCCAGTAGTTGCACTTGTCGGACGTCCTAATGTTGGCAAATCGACCTTATTTAACCGATTAACCCGAAGCCGTGATGCGCTTGTAGCAGATTATCCGGGTTTAACGCGTGACCGCCAATATGGTCAAGCGAAAGTAGAAGATCATCCGTTTATTGTTATTGATACCGGTGGTATCAATGGCAATGAGCAAGGTATTGATGCATTGATGGCTGAACAGTCACTGATGGCGATAGAAGAAGCTGATGCCGTATTGTTTATGGTTGATGCGCGCGATGGTTTAACATCAGCGGATATAGGTATTGCCGACTACCTTCGTAAACAAAATAAAAAAATATTTTTGGTGGCGAATAAAGTTGACGGTATAGATGCCGACTCTGCTGTTGCTGAATTTTATGAGTTGTCACTGGGTGATACGGTGCATAAAATCGCAGCGGCTCATGGCCGCGGTGTTACCCAGTTATTAACGCTGGCCTTAACACCGCACATAGAAGCATTGGGTGAAGCCCGCGAAAATGATGAATTTGATGGTGCACAAGAATTCTCAGGTAAAACTGATGAAGAAAAAATCGCTGAAGCACCTTTTGAAAATGATAAAATCAAACTCGCCATTATTGGTAAGCCTAACGTTGGCAAGTCAACACTGACTAACCGTATATTAGGTGAAGACCGTGTTGTTGTGTTTGATGCGCCAGGTACCACGCGTGATAGTGTTTATATTCCTATGGAACATAATGGTCGTGAATATACGCTTATTGATACGGCGGGTATTCGTCGTCGCAAAAACGTCACTGATGTTGTTGAAAAATATTCAGTGATTAAAACCTTGCGTGCTATTGAAGATGCGAATGTGTGTTTATTAATTATTGATGCTCGTGAAGGTATCTCTGATCAAGATTTAAGTTTATTAGGTTTTATCTTAGAAGCTGGTCGTTCTTTGGTGCTAGCGGTTAATAAATGGGATGGGTTAGAAGAGCATGTTAAAGATCGTATTAAAACTGAATTAGATCGTCGTTTAGGCTTTATCGATTTTGCGCGTATCCATTTTATCTCAGCATTACACGGTACAGGCGTAGGTCATTTATACGAGTCTGTTGAAGAAGCTTTTATTTCTGCAACTAAACGTATTTCGACTTCAATGGTCACCAAGATATTAGATATGGCTGCGTTTGATCATCAACCGCCAATGCATCAAGGACGTAGAGTTAAGCTTAAATACGCACATGCCGGTGGTTATAACCCGCCTATCATCGTAATTCATGGTAACTTGGCGAAGAAGTTGCCTATTTCTTATAAGCGCTACTTAATGAACTACTACCGTAAATCATTAAAAATAATGGGTACGCCTATTAGAATTGAGTTTAGAGAAACCAGTAACCCATTTGCAGGTAAGAAGAAGTTGACCTATACCGAGCAAAAGAAAATGGCAAGAGCGACTCAAGGTTATAAAAAAGACTAATTATTTATTCTTTCTAAAATTAAATGCGTATTACTGAAGCCAATCATTTGATTGGCTTTTTGCTAAGTGCTACATTTAAAAGAATTATTCTTAAATGTTAACATTATGGCTGCTCGCCCTCAAAAAATTGCGTTGGTTAACCGCTTAAATCGAAACCTCGGTTTATTGCAATCAGGCTCTACCATCACGATCGATATAGCAACACCAGCAGGACAAAAAGCAAAATTTCGCAGCACCTTTATTGGTTATTTACCAAAAAATTATGTGTTGATACAATTTCCAGACCCTAAAAAATTAGGCAGTTTTTCGCAACATATTACTCAAGGAACGGTAATTACTGTTCGTGGTTTAATTGAAGGACATGAAGGTGCTGTAGTGGCTTTTGTGAGTAATGTGAAACAAACGTTACAAATTCCCTCTCGATTAATCGTGCTTGATTTCCCTCGTTCAGTGAGCTTACAAAGTTTACGGTCAGCAATGCGCATTGATACCGACATTATTGCAAAGATAAAAATCGCCAAAGAATATTGGCAAGCGACAATTATTGATATTTCAGTGAACGGCTGCCAAGTATTGATTAATAATGGTGAATCTTTAGTGATGGAAAAAGATAAATCTGTCGAATTAGTCGTTGAAGACTTCCAAGGACTTGGCAACTTAAAGTTTTTAGCCCAAACGTGTAGTTATAAACCACAAGCCAATGGTCTTTGTATTGGACTAAAATTTGAAGAGAAAAGCAAAGCCTCAGTAATAAAATTACTTCAGCATGCCGTTATTGCTGAAAATTAAACATTGCTGATAACTTTTGTAAAAATACTGCCGTCGTTCACTTGAATTGATATTTCATCGCCGACACTCACTTGATCTTTTGTTCTTATAATTTGATGGCGACTATTTCTACTGACACTATAGCCACGAGCAATCGTTGCGAGTGGGCTAACAATATTAAGCTGTTCAATGACACTGATAAAATGTTCAGTTTTGTTTTTTACAATAAGATGAAAATCTCTTTGTAATTTTTCATCTAAGTGGCTAAGTGTCTTTTGATGTTGAATAATAACTTTACTTGGATCGCAATATTGTAAATCCCTGGCTAGTTTTTCGGGGGCTTGCCTAAAACGTTCAAACTGATGCTTTATTACTTTATCTAGGCGGATGTTTAACTCATCTGATTTTTGCTGGTACTGTTGAAGTTTCCTTTCGGGATGAACTTGCGTTAATCGATGTATTAAAGTCTGTAAGGTTAAATTTTCTTGTTTAACTTTTTGAGTAAATAAATGTTGAGCTCGCTTTGACAACTCACGTAATCGCGTTTGTAATTCACTATTGTCTTGTGAAACGAGCTCTGCAGCAGCCGACGGTGTTGGTGCTCTTAAATCAGCAACGAGATCACTTAATGTTGTGTCTATTTCGTGACCCACAGCGCTGATCACAGGAATACGACTGTGAAAAATAGCATTGACTACGTCTTCTTCGTTAAAGGGCCATAAATCTTCCAGAGATCCACCACCACGACCGACAATTAATACTTGGCACTCTTCACGTTGATTGGCAATATCAATAGCATCAGCAATATCACCTTTGGCGTGCTTGCCCTGAACAAGGGCGGGGTAAATGACGACAGCAATAGTGGGGTTACGCCTTTGCAGAACAGAAATAATATCTTTTACTGCTGCGCCTGTTGGTGAAGTAACGACACCAACAGTTGTAATGTTTCGAGGAATTTTTTGCTTGAATTGTTGGCCGAATAACCCTTGTGCATTCAACTTGCTTTTTAACTGCTCAAACTGTTGCCTTAATATGCCTTCACCGGCATCTTCCATCATTTCAATAATTAATTGAAAATCGCCTCGAGGCTCATACAAAGAAACCTTGGCACGCACTAAAACTTGTTGACCATTGCGTGGTGTTGAACTTCCCGTTAACCTTACTCGTCGATTGTTGCCTTTAAACATCGCACATCGCACTTGTGATTTACTGTCCTTGAGTGATAAATACCAATGACCTGAGCTAGCCGCAATGAAATTTGATATTTCACCACATAACCATACGGTATTAAGTTCACTTTCTAGCATGAACTTTACTTTTTTTGTGAGTTCACTTACTTGTAAAATGTGCTGCGTAGCCATAAATCACTTACTTTTTATAATGTGAAAGCGATTTTAATCGATATACTCGCTCTACTTGAATTTGCTCAGGTTTCCCCGAAGGGTTATTTTGTAAACACTTTATTCTACGTTATTGATTTCAAAAATAGAATAACTATTATCTTCAATCAATAGCTTGCCTAAAGCCGTTTATCATTCGAGCTGAATCCCGCATATTCAAGAGCAACGTGTGTGTTATATATTTCTACAAACTACTTAGAGATATTTATTTTAGCTTATCGTTAAATTTAAGTTGTTCTCAAACAACAAAGCGGTTAAAATTCTGCCGCAATATTCACTCCCTAACCAACCTTTTTAGAGAGATGTTGCGATGCTAAGAATTGCCCAAGAAGCACTAACGTTTGATGACGTATTACTTGTACCTGCTCATTCAAATGTACTCCCACACACGGCTGATTTAAAAACTAAATTAACCCGTAAAATCAATTTGAATATACCTATGGTTTCTGCGTCTATGGATACAGTTACTGAAGCACCTCTTGCTATTACACTGGCGCAAGAAGGCGGCTTAGGTTTTATTCACAAAAATATGACCATTGCTGAACAAGCGGCTAACGTATTAAAAGTAAAAAAATACGAAAGTGGTATTGTTTCAGATCCCGTGACAGTCAATGCTGATTTTACGATTGAAGAAGTTATGCATAAAGCTGATGACCTAGGTTTTTCTGGTTTTCCTGTTGTTGATAAAAATAGCAATCTTACCGGTATTATTACGGGTCGTGATTTACGCTTTGAAACTGACTTAACCAAGCCAGTATCAGCACTGATGACACCTAAAGAAAACTTAGTGACGGTGAAAGAAGGTGCTGCTCGTGAAGAAATTCTAGGCTTAATGCACAGTAACCGTATTGAGAAAATTTTAGTGGTTGATGATGCGTTCAAATTAGTTGGCTTAATTACCGCTAAAGATTATCAAAAAGCTGAAAATAAGCCAAATGCCTGTAAAGATCACCTTGGTCGTTTACGTGTTGGTGCTGCGGTAGGTGTTGGTGCGGGTACTGATGAACGTATTGACGCGTTAGTTGCCGCAGGAGTTGACGTTCTATTAATTGACACTTCTCATGGTCACTCTCAAGGTGTTCTTGACCGAGTTAAAGAAACTCGTGACAAATACCCTGACTTACAAATTGTTGCGGGTAATGTTGCAACTGGCTCTGGCGCAAAAGCCTTAGCCGATGTTGGCGTCGACGCGGTAAAAGTTGGCATTGGCCCAGGTTCAATTTGTACTACGCGTATTGTTACGGGTGTTGGTGTACCACAACTAACCGCTATATCAAATGCAGTAGAAGCGCTTAAAGGCACAGGTATTCCTGTTATTGCTGATGGTGGCATTCGTTTCTCTGGTGATATTGCTAAAGCACTTGTTGCTGGCGCACACTGCGTTATGGTTGGTAGCATGTTAGCGGGTACCGAAGAATCTCCTGGTGAAGTCGAGCTTTATCAAGGCCGCTACTACAAATCTTATCGTGGTATGGGTTCGTTAGGTGCTATGGCTCAAAAAGATGGTTCTAGCGACAGATACTTTCAAAAGACAGATGGCGAGGCAGACAAATTAGTACCTGAAGGTATTGAAGGTCGAGTTGCTTATAAAGGCCCAGTTTCAGCCATTATTCATCAACAAATGGGTGGATTACGTTCATCAATGGGCTTAACGGGCTCTAAAGATATTGAGATAATGCGCACGAAACCAGAGTTTATGAAAATAACCTCTGCGGGTATGGGTGAGTCACATGTACATGACGTGGCAATCACTAAAGAAGCACCTAACTATCGTATGGGCTAATCGAACAGCTGATTTTATTGCTAGTTAACATAATGACTGCATCAGCGGTACTCATTGACTAACGTCAACTCCGTGCCTCTTCTTTGCCAGAATATTAACTAGCATCAAACTCAACTATTCTTACGTTTTTATTGATGTAAGAAAACAAAAAATTCAAACAGGCTGAGTTGACATCTTAATGAGATAACAACTCAGCCTGTTCATTTTATAAATAGTTAAATAAAGTAGGAAAACAACATGAGTAAAGACATTCATGATCACCGAATACTAATTTTAGATTTTGGTTCTCAATACACCCAGCTCATTGCGCGTCGCGTTCGTGAAATAGGCGTTTATTGTGAACTTTGGTCTTGGGATGTAACTGAAGAGCAAATAAAAGGGTTTAACCCAACAGGTATCATTCTAGCTGGCGGCCCTGAGTCGGTCACTGCAGAAAACTCACCTCGTGCACCTGAATATGTTTATAGCGCTGGTGTTCCGGTATTAGGCATTTGTTACGGCATGCAAACAATGGCTGAACAACTTGGCGGTGGCGTACAAAGTTCAACGCATAAAGAATTTGGTTATGCTGCAGTTGAACTTATTACAAAATCTGCATTATTTAATAATGTTGAAGACAGTATTGGCGGTAATGGTAATGCTTTGCTTGACGTTTGGATGAGCCACGGTGATAAAGTGTCTGCTATCCCTGAAGGTTTTGTTAGCGTTGCACAAACGCCAAGTTGTGCTTATGCAGCAATGGCAAATGAAGAAAAGCAATTTTATGGTGTACAGTTTCACCCTGAAGTGACTCACACTAAACAAGGTTTACGAATTTTAGAAAACTTTGTTGTTGAAATTTGTCAGTGTGAAAAATTATGGACTGCATCATCGATTATTGATGATGCTATCGCTAAAATGAAAGCTCAAGTCGGTGACGACGAAGTTATCTTAGGTCTTTCAGGCGGAGTTGATTCATCAGTAGTTGCTATGTTATTACATCGTGCTATTGGCGATAAATTGACTTGTGTATTTGTTGATAATGGTTTACTTCGTTTAGACGAAGGCCAGCAAGTCATGGATATGTTTGGTGACCACTTCGGTTTAAATATCATTAAAATTGAAGCAGAAGATCGATTTTTAAACCGTTTAGCGGGTGAAAGTGAGCCAGAAGCAAAGCGTAAAATTATCGGTAATGTTTTTATTGATGTTTTCGAAGAAGAATCGAACAAGCTTGATAATGCTAAATGGTTAGCACAAGGCACTATCTATCCAGATGTTATTGAATCTGCGGCCTCTGCAACGGGTAAAGCACATGTAATTAAATCACATCATAATGTTGGTGGCTTACCTGATTACATGAAATTAGGGCTAGTGGAGCCTTTACGTGAACTCTTTAAAGATGAAGTACGTAAGATAGGCTTAGAGCTTGGTTTACCCTACGACATGCTTTATCGTCACCCGTTCCCTGGACCTGGATTAGGTGTACGTATTTTAGGTGAAGTGAAAAAAGAATATGCTGACTTATTACGCCGTGCAGATGCTATTTTCATTGAAGAATTACACAAACATGATTTATACACCAAAGTAAGCCAAGCGTTTACGGTGTTTTTACCGGTGAAGTCAGTTGGCGTTATGGGTGATGCACGTAAATATGACTGGGTAGTATCACTACGTTGTGTGGAAACTATTGATTTTATGACCGCGCGTTGGTCACATTTACCTTATGATTTCTTAGGGGTAGTCTCTAACCGTATTATTAACGAGATTGATGGTATTTCTCGTGTTGTTTACGATATTTCAGGTAAACCACCTGCGACAATTGAGTGGGAATAACCCCCTCTACTGTATAAATAATAAAAGCCTTAATATTTTCTAAAAATGTTAAGGTTTTTTTTATCATATATTCCTGCCACATAGCGTATCCCCACTTTTTAAACATTCATTTAATATTTTTTGTAATAAAATTGTAAAAAGAAAGACTAACTCTTTATTGCTGATAAACAGTTAGTAAAAAATTAAAGGAAGAATTTACGTTTATGAATAAAATAACGCTCGCACTTTTAGCTACATTAGGTAGCACCGTAGTATCATCATTTTTTTCTCCGCTAGTACAAGCAGAAGATTCATTACAAACTATTGAAACAGAACATGCACGCATTCATTTCCATAAAGACTACCAAGCCTTTGCACAACAAGTCGCGAGTAAGTTTGAACCTATTTATGCTGATGTGAGTGCTCGAGTGGGTTTTGAGCAAAACGATAAATTAGATTTCCTTATTGGTGACGATTTTCACCAAGCGAATGGCTATGCAATTCCCTTAACAGCAGGGAAAATAGTTAAAGTCTTTTCCAGTTCTCCGCGTTCTGAAGAAGCGCTTGGCGCATATAACGACTGGCTAGATTTAGTGATAAGTCATGAGCTTACCCATAAAATTCACATGTCACAGCCAAGCCGTAGTTGGCGTTCAATGTTAGATTCAAGCGTACTTGATTCCGACATACTTAATTTTTCCCGCTATCCTCGTTGGGTAACAGAAGGATACGCAACAGTCATCGAAACAGAATATACTCAGCAAGGGCGAGTAAACAGTGATTATATCAAAGCGATGTTGCAGCAGTGGGCTACAGAAGGCCAATTACCCAGTTATGATGCCTTAAATGGTAATAGTAGCTATGAAGGTAACCGTATGGCGTATTATCAAGGTAGCGCATTTTTATTTTGGTTACAGGCAAATTATGGTCAAGAAAAACTGCAGCAGTTATGGAAACGTAGTACAGCAAAAAAATACCGTGACTTTGACGATGCTTTTACCGGCTTATTTCTAGATAGTCCAAGAACTTTATATAAAAAGTTTGTTGTTGAACAAACGGTATCCGCTAAACAAACACAACTTATCACGGATAACACCGGAAGTGTGTGGCAAAACAATAGTTTTAAAGTGATCAGTAGTGAACCTTCTCCGCAACAAGATAAGTTATTGCAACTTGAAGTAGACGACAAAGGTTATACAACACTCAGTATTTTCTCGTTTGCAGAAAATAACAAAGCGAAAGATAAATTTATCGAAGATAACGAAAAGTTGCTTGAAGCTGATAAAGAAGATGTTGCTAATAGCACGCCTGAAGTCTTTAATCGAGAAGCTGAAATCGTCATAAAATCAGCTAAAAAGTCGCAATGGCGACAAGCACGTTGGTTAGACGATAATCACGCCTTGGTATTGCAATCTCAGTTACAAGACAATCAAGAGTTGGGTTTTGAACTAGTGAAGGTTGAACTAACAACAGGCAAGGTTGAAAAAATAACACAATCTTTGCGTCTTCATGACTTTACGCTTACGCCCGATAAAAAGTCAGTGATCGCGACCTCGCATTTTGCTGGTTTTAATCAACTGATAAAAATTTCGTTAGGTGACGGAAGTTATCAGTCTCTTGATAGCAAAAGACTTAATCAACCGATGGACAACTTAACGTTGAGTCCTGATGGTGAAACACTTGCGTTAATGGCTATTCATGAAAAGCATTGGCAGATACACTTTTACCAATTAGCCACGCAAAAGTGGCAAGTTGTCAACTTACCGTTAACAGGAAATTATACCTCGCATTTGCGTTGGCAAACAGAGGGGGTATATTTTTCACAAAGCCATAATAATATCACTCAAGAAGTAAGTAGGGGGGTTAAAGACAATGTTGCGGTTGATGTTTATCGTTTACAACCCGAGACAAAATCTTGGCAGCAACTTACCCAAGGGGAGAAACTTGCCACCAATGCCTTTACTATTAATGACCAGTTAATTTACTTATCTACCACTAGCCAAGGGCAAGATACTTATAGCCAAGATCTTAATAAAAGTATAACAGAGCAAAAGCTACCATCAGGTAACTATGAGCTGTTAACACTTGATAAACCGGTACCAGAAATAAGTTTAGCAAGTGACTTATCGACAAAAAATTACGGTATAGGCCCGCAAACAGGGATTATAACATTGACTACAGGCTATATCAGTAATGAGGATAATGGTCTGGATCTCGTCATTCGTGGTGGCGATCCATTAGGACGCTTACGTTGGCAAGCGGCGGTTACTCATGGAGACCAGCAAGATCATGGCGCGATATCAATTAAGAGTAACTGGCAAAATATCGAGTGGTTTGCTGAGTTTATTGATAGCAAATATGAAAATGATTCTTTGAAGCGTAAAAACCAGTTATTCAATATAGATTTAGCGAAAACATTTATAATATCAGACAGCAGTCAGTTGAAAGTACAACTTGGCGTGGGTACTGATGATATTGAATATTTTTCTGATAGTTTACTCACGCAAGCAGACGATGAAATTAATCATTATCGCGTACAAGGCCAATATGCTTTTCAGCATAATATAGGCAGAATTAACTATGGTTTTTCATTCAATGCTGCACTTATTGATTATGAAAGTTCAAAACAAGAAAAGCATACGTGGCAAAGAAATGATGTTGGGCTTGGAGCTTTTATAAGTATTGAAGATTACGCATTGAAATACAGCTATCAAGACAGTGAAGTTGATGATGACACACCATTCTATGCGTTATTGACTCAAGGTGGACAATTAGCAACAACAACGAGCCAAGTATTAACAAGTCATAAAGTAGATCCAAGAGTGCCACTTGCATGGCAAACAGGCTTTCACTTCAAACAGCATAATGTTGAAGTAGACGTAAACGATTTTACACTGTTCTATTTACAACATGAAGCTGACGAAAATGACACTCTTGCTGCTTATGGTGTTGAATTAAAAATATCAATGACAGGAAACATGACACCATTACTTGATGGCTTAACCTTACTGGCAGGATTTTCTTGGTATGAAGAGCAAAATACCTTTACTGACTTAATTGAAGATCAAAGTCAGTTTTATCTTTCAGGTACTTATCAATTTAAGTAAGTAAAAGTATAGAAAAACTAGCCTGCGAATATAAATAAACGATCGTAGGCTAGATCATACTCAGTTAAATCAAACCAAGTAAAGTTAATTAGAAGCTATAAACCAGTGTTAACGCCGTTTGAGTATTGGTGTTTTCTTTGCCTTCTTCAACATCAGTATTATGATCAATCTTAAAGCTAACTTTTAGCTGTAAAGTAGAAATCAATTTTGTTGTAATAGAGCTTTCAGCTTGATAATTACTGTTTTCGCCACTTTTTGTTGCGTATTTAGCAACAAATAGCTGTTTAAATTTAACATGTTCGTTTAACTTACGCGTGTACAATGCTTGCGCTTGAATAATGAAAGCGCCCTTGTTTTCAGTGTACTCATTACCGTTTTCATCTTCTAAACGCACGACGTCTTTTTTGTAACCCGGTCCAATATCAGCATCAAAGGTAGCCATTTTACTTTCATACCAACGACGACCCCAACCAGCAGAAATCGAACTTTGAGTTTCAAATCCACCAAAACGATTGTCGTCGTGTGATAGATTTCCGTAAACGTAATTGGTTTTTTTAGTGCCAATGGTATAGTTTGTTTGACCGACTATTTTCCATTGTTGATCTGTTGTTTGAGAGCGTTCAACACCCTCTTCATCTTCAATTTCAGCTTTACTTGCAAGCAAGTCAAAGCGAACCGTACTTCGCCATTCGCCTAATTGATGATCTAAATCGAAGCCTGCTTTTATATCAGTACTTTTATTGTCACCCGTTTTAAATAGTGCGCCTAATTCCGCTGACATACTTAATGGATCTTTAGGAGCTTCTACTTCTTCGGCAAAGGTATTAAGTGATAAGCTGCCGCATAAGGCAAGAATTACTAATTTATTGTTCATTTTTGGTCTCTTGATTAACATGTACAGAAAGTTGTGGGAATGGGATTTCAATGCCAGCATCGTCTAAGGCCATTTTAATTGCTTCTAATAAATCAAAATGTACAGGCCAATAATCGGCTGTTTTAACCCATGGACGCACAATAAAGTTTACCGAGCTATCGGCTAATGCACTAACACCTATGGTAATAGCAGGTTCTTTTAAAACTAAGTCATGGCGACTAACCACATCTTTTAATATTTTTTTTGTTAGCTTTAAATCTGCGCTATAACCAACACCAATCACTAAATCTATTCTTCTCGTAGGTTTTGCTGAGTAGTTAGTAATTGTGCCATTTGTAATGCCACCATTAGGAATAATAACTGTTTTGTTATCACCGGTTCTTAACTGTGTTGAAAATACATGGACTTCTTCAACAATACCTGCGGTACCTGCGATCTCTACAAAATCTCCAGCTTTAAAAGGCTTTAATGAAATAAGTAAGATGCCGGAAGCAAAATTTGATAACGAGCCTTGTAATGCTAAGCCTATAGCAAGACCAGCGGCACCCACAATTGCCACTAATGAGGTGGTATTAAAACCTAAGTGAGAAATTGCAGCAATAAAGGCAACCATCACAACTAAGCCATAAATTAAGCTAGCGATAAAAGAAATTACGGTATTATCGAATTTTTTATGCGTTAATACTTTTTTTGTTGCTGAACTGATGAGTTTTGCGAAAAGTCTACCGATGATAAAGATAGCTACTGCAATAATAAATTTTATTAGGTTTTCTTGTAACATTGGTTGATTTTCATTTAACCAATTAATGATATTGTCCATTTTTATACTCCGTGGAAAAATAGCCCAATGATTATAGTTAACTTGTATAACGATTTCTAATTATATTATAAAAAATGCCCATAAAAAAAGGGCCTAAGCCCTTTTTTATCGATGAGATGTTAACTACTTTACAATAGCAGTAAGCTTGCCTGCATCGTATAAATCAAACATTGTATCTAATGAAATAGGTTTGATTTTATCTGCGTTACCTGAAGCGCCAAATGAGTCATAACGCGCAATACAAATTTCAGTCATCGCTTTAGTGGTTTCAGCTAAAAATTTACGTGGGTCAAATTCGCTTGGGTTGTGTGCTAAGAAGCGACGAGTTGCCCCCGTTGATGCTAAACGTAAATCAGTATCGATATTAATTTTACGCACACCGTTTTTAATACCTTCTTGAATTTGCTCTACTGGCACGCCGTAAGTTTCAGGAATATTACCACCATATTCATTGATAATTGCTAACCACTCTTGCGGGACTGATGATGAACCGTGCATCACTAAGTGGGTATTTGGGATACGATTATGTATCGCTTTAATACGGTCAATGGCTAGAATATCGCCTGTTGGCGGACGGGTAAATTTGTAAGCACCATGAGAGGTACCACAAGCAATAGCTAAAGCATCAACTTGAGTTTTCTTAACAAAGTCCGCGGCTTCTTCAGGGTCTGTTAACATTTGTTCTTTCGTTAAAATACCTACTGCGCCAATACCGTCTTCTTCACCGGCTTCTCCGGTTTCTAAAGAACCTAAACAGCCTAATTCACCTTCAACAGAAACACCACAAGCATGAGCCATTTCGACAGTTCTACGTGTTACATCTACATTGTATTCGTAGCTTGAAGGTGTTTTACCGTCAGACATCAAAGAACCGTCCATCATGACGGATGAAAAACCTAATTGAATTGAACGCTGACAAACACTGGGTGAGGTGCCGTGATCTTGATGCATAACAACAGGGATATGAGGGAATTCTTCAATTGCGGCTAGAATTAAGTGACGTAAAAAAGGAGCACCAGCATACTTACGAGCACCTGCAGAGCCTTGTAAAATAACCGGGCTATTGGTTTTGTCTGCAGCGATCATGATTGCTCTGACTTGTTCTAAGTTGTTAACGTTAAAAGCGGGAATACCGTATCCGTATTCTGCTGCGTGATCTAACATTTGGCGCATAGAAATTAAAGCCATTGAATTACTCCTAAGTATTTAAGATGTTATATAGTGTTTTTACTTAATTTCAAAACGCAAGTTTCATTATGAAATTTAAGCTTTCGTAACGTAAGTATATCAGATAAGAAATTGACATGGCAAAAGAAAAAAATGTCGCCTCAGTGGTTTTTATTTGTTTGTTTTATGTCTGATTTAAATAATGTTCGATAATTACCGTCAAGAATCCCATTTAACTCACTTTTTGAGAGAAATTTATACTTTTGTTTTGTAAGTTTACAACGAAAGAGCAGAAGTTATGATGAAGTGATATTTTTGTTTTATAAAAACTTTATTAGTTAAAATACAATGATAGTTATCTAAAAATGAAAAAGCCCTGATCTATAAAATAAATCAGGGCTTGAATAACATTAATTAGTTGTTTTTTTTGTAGATAATCACTTACGACTGAGCGCGTTCTTCTAAAATAGCGACAGCAGGAAGTTTTTTACCTTCTAAAAACTCTAAGAAAGCACCGCCACCTGTTGAAATATAAGAGACTTTGTTGGCGATATTATATTTATCAACAGCCGCTAAAGTATCACCACCACCGGCAATGGAAAAAGCTGAACTTTCAGCAATAGCTTTAGCAATAGTTTCGGTGCCGCGACCAAATTGGTCAAATTCAAAAACACCTACCGGTCCGTTCCAGACAATAGTGCCAGCATTTTTGATTATCTCAACTAATGCTTGTGCTGAATCTGGGCCGATATCAAAAATCATATCTTCATCAGTCACATCATTCACAGATTTTATTGTTGCAATGGCTGTTTCTGAAAACTCTGTGCCAGTAATAACATCGGTAGGTACCGGAATATCACCATTATTTGTTTTTGCTTGTGCTGTTAAGCGATTCGCTTCATCAAGCAAATCTTTTTCGTATAATGATTTACCCACATTATGACCATTTGCGGCAATAAAGGTATTCGCAATACCACCACCAACCACTAATTGGTCAACAATATTAGCTAACGACTCTAGCACCGTTAATTTTGTTGAGACTTTAGAGCCACCAACAATCGCCACTAAAGGACGTGCAGGGTTATCAAGTGCCTTTCCAAGCGCTTCTAATTCACCTGACAATAAAGGACCGGCACAAGCGATAGGGGCAAACTTTGCTACGCCGTGTGTACTCGCTTGCGCGCGATGAGCGGTGCCAAAAGCATCCATAACAAAAATATCACAAAGTGCCGCTAATTTTTTCGCCAAAACATCATCATTTTTCTTTTCGCCCACATTAAAACGAATGTTTTCAAAAACAACTAATTCACCGACTTTTGCATCAACGCCGTTTAAGTAGTCTTTCGCTAAGCGTACTGGAGCATTTAATGTAGCTGCTAAATAGTCAGCGACGGGCTGTAAAGAAAACTCTTCGTTGTACTCACCTTCTGTTGGTCGACCAAGGTGAGACATGATCATTACTTTTGCACCCGCTTCTAAAGCGAGTTTAAGGGTAGGTAAAGCTGCTCTTAATCGAGCATCAGAGGTTATTTTTCCGTCTTTAACAGGTACGTTGAGATCTTCTCGGATCAAAACTCGTTGATTGGCGAGTGCCAAGTCGGTCATTTTAATTACTGACATTTGCTGTTTCCTATTGAATAAATTTTAAAGTTGCGGGTATTTATATCGTTCTTATTTTTTTAAGCTGAATATCTTTTGCCATGGCTTTTGCTGTATCTATCATGCGATTGGCAAAGCCCCATTCGTTATCACACCACACCAGCATTTTAACTAGACGTTTATGGCTAACACGCGTTTGGTTACCATCTACAATGCAAGAATGTGGGTCGTGATTAAAATCTACAGAAACCAGTGGTTCTTCGGTATAACCTAAAATACCCTGTAAGCCATTATTTTGGGCAGCAATAATCGCTTGGTTAATCGCGTTAATATCAACATCAGTCGACAAGGTTAAGCTTAAATCCATCGCGGTAACATTAATAGTAGGCACTCGAACGGCAATCGCTTCAAAACGCCCAGCAAATTTGGGTAGTATTCTTTCAATGCCTGCCGCCAATTTTGTGTCAACCGGAATAATAGATTGGCTTGCTGCCCGACTAAGGCGCAAATCTGGATGGTAAGCGTCGATAACTTGTTGATCATGCATAGAGGAATGAATAGTGGTAATACTGCCACTTTCAACGCCGAAAGCTTCATCAATTACTTTTATCACAGGGACAATACAGTTTGTTGTACAGGAGCCGTTTGAAACTATTTTATCTTTCTCACTGAGCTGACGATGATTAATTCCATAAATAATGGTGGCATCAACGTCTTGTTCTCCAGGGTAAGAGTAAAGTACTTTACCAGCCCCCTGACTTAAGTGAATATTTCCATCATGTTGATTAGCAAATTTACCGGTGCAATCAAGGACGATATCAATATTATTTTTTTTCCATGGCATATCGCCAAGTGACTTCTCATGACTCAGTTTTATTACATCACCGGCAATCACTAATTGATCATCGATTAACTCAACTGAAAAAGGAAAACGACCATGGGTGGTATCGTATTTTAGTAAGTGGGCGATGCCTTTTGGCTCGGCAACCTCATTAATAGCAACAAGCTTTAAATAGCTGTTATCAGCATTTTCATATAAAGCACGAGCTACACTTCGGCCAATTCGACCAAAGCCATTGATAGCAATGTTTACAGACATAAGTTTATTGGCATAGGTTGATAGTATTATTTATGATATTAATAAAAGTAACAATCCCTTAAGCGATGATTGATGTCGCTTAAGGGTGTTAGCTTATAGACTTTGGTTAATACTTAAAGTTGGTTTACTGTTTTAACAACGTTTGCAACAGTGAAGCCAAAATGCTCGAGTAATACGTTACCCGGTGCAGATTCACCAAAGGTTGTCATACCGACAACAGCGCCAGAAAAACCAACGTACTTGTACCAAAAATCAGTGTGCGCCGCTTCTATAGCAACACGCTTTATCACTGATGAAGGTAATACCGATTCTTTGTACTCGTTTGATTGAGCATCAAAAGTGTTGGTAGAAGGCATAGAGACTACGCGTACTTTTTTACCTTCAGTGGTTAATTGTTTTGCTGAATCAAGCGCTAAAGAAACTTCAGAGCCGGTCGCAATTAAAATTACGTCAGCAGTGCCGTCACAGTCTTGTAATACATAAGCGCCTTTGGCAATGTTTGCTACTTGCTCATTGTTACGTGCTACCGCAGCTAAACCTTGGCGAGAGAATATTAATGACGTAGGGCCATTTTTACGTTCAATTGCTGACTTCCATGCAACAACAGATTCTGTTGCATCACACGGGCGCCAAGTATCCATATTCGGAGTCGTACGTAAATTAGTTAACTGTTCGATTGGTTGGTGTGTAGGACCATCTTCACCTTGACCAATAGAATCATGCGTGTAGACAAAAATATTTTGAATACCCATTAAGGCAGACATACGGACCGCATTACGCGCATACTCCATAAACATCATGAACGTTGCGCCGTAGTTGATGAAACCACCGTGCAATGAAACGCCATTCATAATACCACTCATACCAAATTCACGCACACCGTAATAGATGTAGTTACCCGCAGCGTCTTTCTCAATACCTTTTGAACCTGACCATAACGTTAAGTTAGACCCCGCTAAATCGGCAGACCCCCCCAATAATTCAGGTAAGATAGCGCCAAAAGCTTCAATAGTATTTTGCGACGCTTTACGTGAAGCAATATTTTCGCCTTTATCTTGGCAAGCTTGCACTAAGGCACTGGCTTTTTCTTCGAAGTCACATGGTAAATCACCCTTAATAACTCTGCGCTCGTATTCAGCGGCAAGTTCTGGATGAGCTTGTTGATATGCTGAAAATTGGTCATTCCAAGCAACTTGGCTTGATTGACCTTTTTCTTTTTGATCCCATTCAGCGTAAACATCGCTTGGAATTTCAAAAGGGGCATGTGGCCAATTTAACGCTTTACGTGTCGCTGCAATTTCTTCATCGCCTAATGGTGCGCCATGACAATCATGTGTACCTTCTTTATTAGGTGAGCCAAAACCAATAATCGTTTTACAACAAATCATTGAAGGTTTATCAGTGACGGCTTTAGCTGCTGATATAGCTGCTGCTATAGCTGCTGAGTCGTGACCGTCAACGCTTATTACGTGCCAGCCATAAGCTTCAAAACGAGCAGGAGTGTCATCAGTAAACCAACCTTCAACTTTACCGTCAATTGAAATACCGTTGTCATCCCAAAAAGCGACAAGTTTGCCTAAGCCTAAGGTACCGGCTAATGAACATACTTCATGAGAGATACCTTCCATCAAACAACCATCGCCTAAGAAGCAGTACGTAAAGTGATCAACAATATTGTGACCATCACGGTTAAATTGTGCGGCAAGTGTTCTTTCAGCTATTGCCATACCAACCGCATTAGAAATACCAGCACCTAACGGGCCTGTCGTTGTCTCTATGCCTGGGGTATAACCATATTCTGGATGCCCAGGTGTTTTAGAATGCAATTGGCGGAAGTTTTTTAATTCTTCAATCGGTAATTCATAACCGGTTAAGTGTAATAAAGAATATATAAGCATTGAACCATGACCGTTCGACAAAACGAAACGATCGCGGTCAGTCCAGTTCGGATCAGTTGGGTTATGCTTGAGAAAATCGCGCCATAATACTTCGGCAATATCTGCCATGCCCATTGGGGCTCCAGGGTGTCCGGATTTCGCTTTTTGTACGGCATCCATACTTAAAGCTCTAATTGCATTGGCCAGTTCTTGACGAGACGGCATATTGACTCCAAATCTTTATTATATTTATACTTATATTAACTAAGTATATGAGGGTGAAAGTGGTGCCATTTTCGCCTAGACCACCACTAAACTGCAAACGATATTATGCAAATAAGTGTTTTTTTTAATATTAGTTAGATTAAATCACTAAAAACAACACTAATGTTAACACGATGTAATTGGAGGGCGTTTCTATTTCATCAAAATTGATTGCTGATAAATGGTTGAATTGTCGATATTAATCGTATAGATTGGTTGAGTTTTGTACAGATGTCAAAATAACAACAAAAACACCTGACACAGGAACATTTATGAACAGGTCATCTTCACGAGGAATTAAGCTGACGACAGTGCTTTTTGCGGTAATCGTATTAGCTGTTTCAGCAGCATTGAGTAGTAACTCAATCGTAGGAGACAAGGATGTTACAGTAGAAAAGTCAACCAGTGAATAATATTTGATGGTGGGCGTATATATTTTAGAAGCCTCGTTTTACGAGGCTTTTTTATGTTTGAAATATAGGGGGTATTCAGGGTTACAGCGAAGTAGAAAGCAACCTGAATTTTCCAATTAGTCTGCTTTCAAAGTATAAATGCATTTATGTACTTCAATGAATTATTAGTTTGTTGTTCAAGAAAACTGCGTAAATAGCTCGACTAATCTTGCTATTAACATATTCATGCAAAATAAGAATTACGGCCAATGCTTGGCTAAAATTATTTGCATACTTTGGAGGTGGCGTCCCTGAGACGATTCGAACGTCCGACCTAGCGCTTAGGAGGCGCTTGCTCTATCCAACTGAGCTACAGGGACTTTATAATACTGAAAACGTTACTAATTTATATTAAAACTTGTTGTTGTTCTAGTTTTATTTTTTATAGACATAAATGAAAAATAATTAATTACAAATAACGGTTTATTATTCGGTTTAAATCGTTTTATACTGCAAGATAAGTTGATCTAAGGATCATAGAAACTATAAATAAGAGGTTGAATTTGTTAAATAAACGTTACAAAAAAGTTACCTTTATTTTTTGGTTCTTGATTAATTATTTATTCATATCCATGCAAACATTTGCCAACGATGAAAAAATAAATAGTGACTTCATCTTTTTTGTAGAACGCGTTGAACACTTACAAAATACCAATATTGCCGGTGCACTTGCGCTGCTAGATTCTTATCAAACAAATATCAATGTGCTTACTGTTGAAAATCAGGTGAAATATTTTCAAGTAATGGCAGAAATATATATTGAAACCTCGCAGTATAGGTTAGCGCATAATGCAGCGTCTCAAGGGCTAAAAATTGCACAGCATTTAACTAGTCCAACCCTTTTAATTTCAGAACTTTCTTACTTACGTGGTTTTTCTTTAGAAAGCTTAGGTGATGCTAATGGCGCGGTCGAAAACTATCTGAATGGTTTAGAGGTCGCTGAATCACTAGATGCCGAAAAATTTATTGCTGATGGCTTTATAAATTTAGGCGCGGTTTATTACTTAACAGAACAATTCGAAAAATCACTAACTATGCTCAATAATGCTTTGGTCATTGCGAATACACTCGATAATGAGGAGCTTAAAGGGTCGGTTAATAGTGAGTTGGGTATTTTATACTCTTATATGTTTAATTCTCAAAAATCAGTAAAATTTTACCAAGCATCTTATGAACATTATAAAAAAGCAGGCATGGAACTTTATGCGCTAAATAGTTTACAAAATATAGCGATAAATCACATGGAAGAAAATCGTTATGAACAAGCGATTCCCTTGTTTGAAGAAGTTATAGAGAGCGCGAGTAAATTAAGTAATAACGAACTTATTGGTGGTGTTTACACGCGTTTATCTATGTCGCACGCTATGAAAAAAACGCCTGATTTAGACGTTGCCTATCAGTATATTACGCTTGCAGAAAAGTACCTTAAAGGCGTACAGCAGCATAACGCGTTATTGTATTTTAATGTAAACAAGGCATACGTACTTGAAGCAATGGAACGCTACGATGAAGCACTTGAAAGTTTAGACATTTCTGAAAAATTATTAGCACGAAACAGTCAAACTAAAAATACCTTTTCACATTATAATTTAATGTATTTGCAGTCTGAAATTTATTATAAAAAAGAAAAATATAAACAAGCTTACGAAAAACAGTCCCAATATCTCACTCGTTTATTTAACGATCAGTTAAACGTAAATATGGAAAAGGTTGAAGAACTTAGGCTACGTTATGAAAGTAAACAAGCAGACCTAAAAAATAAAATTCTTGAGCAGGAGCGTTCTGTACAAATAATACAACTGAGCGATGTAACCTACCATGAAAAAAACTTACAATTTTTGATTTTTTTTGTGGCTTTGATCGTATTATCACTAGCCTGGTTTTTGTTTAAAATGGTACAAAGTCAAAAACATTTAGTTCGCATTAGCCAAGTAGATGATTTAACCGGCGTTGCTAACCGCCGACGCTTAATGGAATTGGGCGAACAAATGCTTATTCACGCAAAAAAAGAACAAAGTTTTTTTAGTTTACTTATGCTTGACGTTGATAACTTTAAAGCAATCAATGATGATTTCGGACATAATACTGGCGACAAAATACTTAAAAATATTGCTGAGTTAGCAAATAGTATTATGCGTAAAAATGACAGTTTTGGCCGTTTTGGTGGTGAAGAATTTATTATTTTGTTACCTGATACGTCATCACAAAGTGCTTACGAGATTGCTGAACGGTTGCGCTTAAGTATTTATAATCAAGTCTGGTCTTGTAAAGACCTTGCAGGTGTTACAGTAAGTATTGGTATATCTTCTAACCAAAGAGAAAATGATAAAAGCTTTGCTCAACTCATAAAAGATGCGGATATTAATATGTATCAAGCGAAAAAATTAGGTAAAAACAGGGTGTACTTTTAATGAGATATACTTTTTTCATGGGTATTTCAAAGAATTTCTTGCTGAGCCTTTGTTTTGCAAGTGCTGCATTTTCTGCAATAGCTCGGCCTTTTTTAGGTGCGGATGAAGTAAGCGATAAAGAAAATAATAGTTTAAGCGTATCAGCAGGTCCCGAAAATATTTTAGACAATAAAGAACTTCTACCCGTTAATGACCGAATTTTATCTTTGTTATCTCTCGTACAACAAAAATCTACAACGAATACCGCTAAAGTTGAAGATGTTTTATTGCAACTCGAAGATATTAACTCAACCTTTAACGCTGCAGAAAAATATTTAATATTTTTTATACATGGTTTAATCGAACACTACTCAAACAAGGACAAACAGGCAATAATTTGGCTTGAAAAAACATTGGTTTTACGAGATAAAATTCCCGAAAAACAGTTGTATTTACCTGAGTTTTCAGAAGTAAACCTTATTTTAGCTAAGTCTTTCTCTGCTCAGAAAGATTTTAAGCAAGCATTCGATTATAAGAAACAATATATAAGAAATGGTTATCAATATTTTGATGGGACCCGAGCAGAAAAGATCAAAGATCTGAATAAAACCTATGCCACAGATCAAAAAATTAAACAGAATGAACTATTAGCCAACCAAAATAAAATTAAACGTTTAAACATTATTGCCGCAGAAAATAAAAAGTTTGCCCAACAACGTAATATTTCAATTTTGCTTATTACTGTTATTGTTTTTCTTATACTTTTATTTAGACAAATCAAAGCGAAGAAAAAATTAAGGTATTTAGCAAAAATTGACAGTTTAACGAACTTATACAACCGACGTACTTTATTTGAAAAGGGTGCTCAAGCGGTAGGTAAAGCAACAGATGCAAAAAAAAACTTAAGTGTTATTTTGCTTGATATAGATTTTTTCAAAAATATAAACGACAATTATGGCCATGATGTTGGTGACGAAATTATTAAAATAATTGCCCAGTTAGGTAGTGAAACTATGCGTTCTCGGGATCTGTTTGCTCGTTTAGGCGGCGAAGAGTTTGTTGGGGTTTTACCTGGTGTCGGTTGTGCTGAAGCTAAAGCTATAGCTGAGCGTTTACGCGAAAAAGTGGCAAACAAAGACTTGTCTGAATTTAACATTAAACAAAATCTCACTGTAAGCATCGGTGTCGCTTGTTTGGAGCAAGTTGCGCCAAATTTTGACGATTTACTTAATGCTGCTGATATAGCAATGTACTCTGCTAAAGGCAATGGTCGCAATCAAGTTTGTCAGTTTAAGGATCAAACTCAAGATAATAACGACTAATTTAGACATATTGCTAAAGAAGTATTTTCCCCTCTCGTATAATCATATAAGCTAGAGCTCAGCGAATACAATCTAAAAATAATAATCAAAGTCACCTTTAGGGCTATCGCTTAACAGGGTGACAACTCAGGAATTAATTCATGTCAGACGCGCTTAATTTTAGCCTAGAAGGTATTGAACAGCGGCCACTTCGACAATTCACCGAAGAGTCTTATTTAAACTATTCGATGTACGTGATCATGGATCGAGCTTTGCCACATATAGGCGATGGCTTAAAGCCTGTACAAAGACGTATCGTTTATGCCATGTCTGAATTAGGCTTGTCTGCTAACGCCAAATATAAAAAATCAGCGCGTACTGTTGGCGATGTGTTGGGTAAATTTCACCCACATGGCGACTCTGCTTGTTATGAAGCGATGGTACTAATGGCTCAGCCGTTTTCATATCGATATCCATTGGTTGATGGACAAGGAAACTGGGGGGCGCCGGATGATCCAAAATCGTTCGCCGCGATGCGTTATACAGAATCACGACTATCACGCTTTAGTGAAATATTATTGGCTGAATTAGGGCAAGGCACTGTCGATTGGACACCCAATTTTGACGGTACCATGAATGAACCTAAAACCTTACCCGCTCGTTTACCGCATATATTATTAAATGGTATTACAGGTATTGCGGTGGGGATGGCTACTGATATTCCGCCTCATAATGTACGTGAAGTTGCCAATGCCTGTGTTCATCTTATAGAGCAACCTAAAGCAGAAATTGGTGATTTACTTGAATATGTAAAGGGGCCTGACTACCCTACAGATGCTGAAATAATTACCCCTAAAGCCGATATTGAAAAAATATATCGTACCGGTAAAGGCAGCATAAAAATGCGTGCAATTTATGAAGTAGTGCAGGGTGATATTGTTATTACTGCTTTACCTCATCAAGCTTCGGGAGGAAAAATACTCGAACAAATTGCCGGGCAAATGAACGCGAAAAAATTACCCATGGTGGTAGATTTACGTGACGAATCTGATCATGAAAATCCAACACGTTTAGTTGTTATTCCTCGTTCTAATCGCGTTGATATAGAACAACTAATGAATCATTTGTTTGCAAGTACCGACTTAGAAAAAAGTTACCGTGTTAACTTAAATATGATTGGTTTAAATAATAAACCTGCTGTAAAAGACTTGCGGGTAATTTTATCTGAGTGGCTTGAGTATCGCCGCGAAACCGTTCGTCGTCGCTTACAGTATCGTCTTGACAAAGTTTTGGCACGTTTGCATTTATTAGACGGTTTGTTAATCGCCTATTTAAATATTGATGAAGTTATTGAAATTATCCGAAATTTTGATAAACCAAAAGAGGAATTAATTTCCCGTTTTGATTTATCAGAACGTCAAGCTGAATCAATATTAGAAATTAAGCTTCGTCAACTTGCTAAACTTGAAGAAATAAAAATAAGAGCAGAGCAAGCTGAGCTTAATATAGAGCGTGAATATCTTGAAAAAATCTTAAATTCAACAGCGCGTATGAACACGCTGATGAAAAAGGAAATTCAAGAAGCCGCTGAAAAATATGGTGACGACCGTCGTTCGGTACTTATTGAACGCAGTGAAGCCAAAGCACTTTCTGAAAAAGATTTAGTGCCCAGTGAAGCGGTTACTGTTGTTGTGTCTCACAAAGGTTGGGCGCGTTGTGCTAAAGGTCATGACATTGAACCCGAAGCGTTGAGTTATAAATCAGGGGACAGTTATTTATGCTCATCAAAAGGGCGCAGTAATAATCCGGTAGTTTTTATAGATTCAACGGGGCGTGCTTATACAACCGATGCGCATACCTTACCGACCGCACGAAGCCAAGGTGAACCCTTAAGTGGCCGTTTTAGCTTATCAACAGGTGAAACCTTCGTCACGAGCTTAATGGCGAGTGATGAAAGTAAATACTTACTCAGTAGTGATGCTGGTTATGGTTTTGTTGGGAAATTTTCTGACATGATCAGTCGTAATAAAAATGGTAAGGCATTACTGAGCTTGCCAGCAAACGCTAAAGTGAATAGACCATTACCTATCACCAATATTGACAATATGTTAGTACTCGCTATTACGTCTGAAGGTAGAATGTTGGTATTTCCTGTCAAAGACCTACCGGTATTAAGCAAAGGTAAAGGTAATAAAATTATTAATATATCTGCTGCTCGAGCGAAAAGTCGTGAAGAATTTGTTTCGTTACTTAACGTAATTTCAGCTGACAGTTCAGTAACGTTACATGCGGGTAAACGTAAATTAACCCTTAAACCGAGTGATGTTGAACATTACTTTGGGGAACGCGGTCGTCGAGGCAACAAATTACCACGAGGATTACAACGTGTTGATCGGGTCGAAGTTGATATGATTGCAGAAGTAAACATCACGTTAGACGTTGTTAATCCAACATTCAATGAAGAAGGGTAAATAGTCACGACTATTAATGACTATTTACTTCATCATTTGAGAGAAACTCAGGTAAAATAACACCATTATTTTATCTGAGTTTATAACCACTATGTCGCAGCCGTTTTCCTACTCAACAACTTACGAACTAGACAAAGCACACTTTCAAGAATGTTTTAGTGAATCTGTTGTCATTGTTACCCCTATTAATGCTTATAAAAAATCAATCGCTTTAACTATTGCGGGCATGTTATTGGTGTTGTTTACGCAAATGAATCCCTATGTCGCTTGGTTTGTTTTTGCTGTAGGTATTCTCGAAGCTGTGAGTACTTATTATCAAAAACCTTGGTGGGTTATGCGCCAAATGCTCAGTAAAGCAGCAAAAGGTAATGTTGACTTGACGATAGATGAACAGGGGATTGTGAGTAAATCATTTTATGCCAGCCTAACGTTATTGTGGCCTGATGTGCTATTCATTGAAACGACCCAGCTGGGTTGGTTAATAAAACACGCTAAAGGGCGCAGCTATATCTCTAATAAAAACTTATCAGCAGCCGCGATTTTATTCCTAACTGAAAAACTTGATCAGCAAAGCTAGCATTCATTATTGATGAGTTTCCTTCGCTTAAACAATCCTAATTTCATTTTTACCTTTATTGCTATCTGGCTTGGCATGCTTTTTCTGTCTCCGTTAATACTTGAAAGCATCAATGAATATGGGGTATTTAGTTTTATGGGGGTTCTTGGCGCTATTTTTGCGAATTCGACAGGTGCGGGCGGTGGTGTTGTCTTTATTCCATTGTTTAATCAACTCAACTTTACTGAACAACAATCGATAGCGACTAGCTTTGCTATTCAATGTTTTGGTATGACCGCAGGTGCCCTCACGTGGTGGTTTCATTATAAGCATGAAAAAACGCAATTACGTTTATGGCAAGGTTTTAAACGTATTATTAGCATCACCACAGCTAGCTCAATTGTTGGAATTTGGTGGGTTTATGGTAACCAAATCACATCACCATCCTCTTTATATCAAAGCTTTAGCTGGTTTTCTTTGGTACTTGGGGTATTTATTATTGTTACGGTGTTCTTTTTAAAGGCGCATCGCGAATGCAGCCAACTTTATCTTTTTGATTGGCTCGCCTTAATAACAATAGGTTTTTTTGGCGGTGCGTTAACCGCTTGGTTATCAGTAGGCGTAGGTGAGTTGTTGGCCATATATTTGATTTTACGCCGTTTTGATATCAGCTTGGCGGTTGCCGCAGCGGTAATTGTTTCAGCTTTTACAGTGTGGGCAGCTATTTGGCAGCATACCTTTATTCAATTTGACGTTTACTGGCAAGTCGTCATTTTTGCTGGCCCTGGCGCGGTGCTTGGTGGCATTTTTGCTAAGACGTTAGTCACCCGTTTCTCCGCAACTAAGTTGAAATTATTCTTCGCTTTTTGGTTGTTAATAATAGGGCTGGTTGGTATCACGTAAGTGGTCGCTAACTGCCTATGTTTTCCTCAAAAACAGCTTAAAAATTAATTTTAACGCAGATATTGGGGTGATGATCCACAAAACCCCACAAATTCATCAACTTTGCTCAAAGCCTTAATTTTATTGGTGTTAGGCCTTTTCATTTATACTAATATTTGCTTGACATGGCTTTACTTTTCTCACTAAACTACATCAATGTGGGAATAAGTGGGAATTAGTGGATCTTAAGGGATTACTAAAATAATAAAGCAGGATTATGTTTAGAGGCACTAGCGCAATTACGCTCGACAGCAAAAATAGAATCACGGTACCGACCAAGTACCGCGAAGAGCTATTTGCTGATTGCCAAGGAAAAATGGTTTGTACCGTCGATATTCAACATCCCTGCCTACTCCTTTACCCGCTTCCTGAATGGGAAGAAATAGAATTGAAATTGTGTAGTTTGTCTAGCATGAACTCACAAGAGCGATTGTTACAGCAAGTACTTTTAGGTAATGCTTCTGATTGTGAAATTGATAAGAGTGGTCGTTTATTGATTAATGGTCCGTTGCGTCTTCATGCCAATTTAGAAAAAGGTGTGATGCTGGTTGGACAATTGAAAAAGTTTGAAATTTGGAGTGAAAATGCATGGCAAGCGCAAATGCAAAGAGGCATTAGCCAAATTCAGTCAGGTGAAATTGAGTTGACTGACCGCTTGTTAGACTTATCACTGTAAATAGCAAAATTAAAATTAAAATTAAAATTAAAATTAAAACTAAAAATAGTTAATAAACCCGATACCGAATTGATCACTTGGTATTCAGTAAGATGGTGTTACCCAAAATGAAATTAGATAATTCACATATCTCGGTATTGCTTGACGAAGCAGTAGCCGGACTCGCTATTAACCCCAATGGTACCTATATCGACTGCACTTTTGGCCGAGGCGGCCATTCAGCGCTTATTCTTTCTCAGCTTTCTGAAAATGGGCGACTCATCGCTATTGATAGAGATCTCACCGCGATTAAAGCGGCTGAGAAATTTGCTGATGATGCTCGATTTACTATTGAGCACGAAGGTTTTGCTGATTTAGAAAGCATTGCAGAAAAACATCAGTTACTTGAAAAAGTTGACGGTATTTTACTTGACCTAGGCGTGTCTTCGCCGCAACTTGACGAAGCAGAACGTGGCTTTAGCTTTATGAAAGATGGCCCACTGGATATGCGTATGGACACTACACGGGGTCAAACAGCTGCCGAATGGATAGCGGTGGCTGATGTTGAAGACATTACTTGGGTACTACGTACCTTCGGTGAAGAAAAGCATGCCTGGCGAATTGCTAACGCAATTGTTGATACTCGTGAAGAAATACCTTATACCCGTACCAGCCAATTAGCGAAGATTATTCAAACGACTGCGCCACAACGCGAAATCAAAAAGCATCCCGCGACACGTAGCTTTCAAGCTATCCGCATTTATATTAATAGTGAGTTAGAGCAAATTGAAAAAGTGCTGGCTGCATCGCTTTCCGTACTTGCTGAAAATGGCCGTTTAGTGGTCATTAGCTTCCATTCTTTAGAAGACCGCCTTGTGAAGCAGTTTATGAAAAAGCACTCTCAAGGAAAGAAAGTTCCTCGGGGTTTACCTATTAGTGAAGAGGAACTCAATAAAGGTAAAAAATTAGCCTTGATTGGTCGAAGACTAAAACCTAGTGAAAGTGAAGTGGAAGAAAATAAACGTTCACGAAGCTCAGTCATGCGGGTTGCAATGAGATTACCGCATTAATGTGGTTGTTATAGTTATGGCAAACTCGAAAATGGTACTGCCACTTGATATTCTTTATGACATTCAACGATATATATTTACATATTTGTTGTTGCTGGTGGTCGTGATGTCAGCATTTTCGGTGATTTACTTTACCCATTTAAATCGTCAAACCACCAGTGGTTTGGAAATATTATTAACAGAGCGAGATGAATTAGATATTGAATGGCGGAATTTATTATTAGAGCAAAACAGCCTAGCTGAGCACAGCACAATAGAAAGCAAAGCCAGTAAATTATTACAGATGAAAAGACCGAATATTAATTCGGAAGTCATCATTCAACTATAATGAGCAAGTTAGTGAAGAAACAACCAGACAAACAGCAAATTTCGGTGGCATGGCGTTTTTACGTGGTGCTAGGCTTAATTGTGTTTGTCTATGTGGGATTACTGGCCCGTAGTGCATATATTCAAATCATTGAACCTGACATGTTGAAAAAACAAGGGGATATGCGTTCATTACGCACGGCAGCTCATACGGTACAACGAGGTTCAATTGTCGATCGTAATGGCCGTGAATTAGCAATAAGTGTACCTGTTGAAACCGTCTGGGCTGATCCTAAAATAGTTATGGAAAATAATGCCCTCGCAATGAAAGAACATTGGCAAGCACTTGCTGATGTTTTAGGGCGTAATGTAAATAAATTGACTGAACAGATCATTAAAAATCCAAGCAAACGATTTGTCTACGTTGAACGTAAAGTGTCGCCCGCTATGGCTAAATATATCAAAGAACTTAAAATACCGGGCATTCATTTACGTAAAGAATCAAAACGTTTTTATCCGTCAGGAGAAATTAGTGCTCATGTTGTGGGCTTTACCAATGTTGATGATAAAGGTATTGAGGGCGTTGAACATGTTTATGATCAATTACTCACCGGTACCGATGGTGAAAAAAAATACCGTAAAGATGCGAAAGGTCGCAAAATAGAAATTCTTTCTGAACAAGCATCTACTCAGCCTAAAGATATCGTATTAAGTATTGACCAACGAATACAAGCGATTGCTTACAAAGAATTGAAAGGTGCCGTAAAAGCATTTAAAGCATCGTCAGGGTCCGTTGTTGTTACGAATGTTCATACGGGCGAAATTTTAGCATTGGTTAATAGCCCGTCTTATAATCCTAATAATCGCCGAAATACGGCAATTCATCGTTTTCGAAACCGAGCGATTACCGACTTTTATGAGCCAGGTTCTACTTTAAAACCATTAACCGCATTAACTGCATTAGAGTTCGGCTCAGTTAAAGCGGATAGCATTATTGATACCAGCCCAGGTTGGATGCGCTTAGGCGGACGTCGTGTAGGTGATACGATTAACCGTGGAAAATTAAGTGTTACTGATATTTTAGTGCATTCATCAAATATGGGTACCACTAAGTTAGCCCTTTCTGTACCAAAAGAATTTTTACTTAATAAGTTTTTTGATGCAGGGTTTGGCGAACAAACTGGCGTGGGCTTGGTCGGTGAAAGCTCTGGTATTATGCATAATCGCCATCGTTGGTCTGAATTTGAACTAGCCACTTTGTCATGGGGGCATGGGGTTGCTGTTACTCCTATACAACTGGCAAGGTTTTATTCAACATTAGCTAATGGCGGTATTAAAAAACCACTGACTATTATTAAGCAAGGTACCCTTGATACTATACCGCTACGTGATGTACGTGTTTTCTCGCAGCAATCTAGTCAAGAAGTTGTAGGGATGCTAGAGCACGTTGTTGATGAACATACTTCAAATGCTAAAGTAGAAGGTTATCGTGTTGGTGGTAAAACTGGCACTGCTATTAAAGCTTTTGCGGGTGGTTACGGTAATGAGTACGTTGGACTCTTTGCGGGTATGGCGCCTATTTCTGATCCCGCTATTGTTGTTGTGGTGGTGATCAATGAACCTGGCGGTGATTTATACCACGGCGGTGAAGTCGCTTCTCCTGTCTTTTCAAGAGTCATGAAGGGCGCACTACGGGTATTGAATATTGCACCTGACGCAAAACGTGTTGCTGAAAATAGACCGACAGAAAGTAAAGGTAAACTGGTAGCGAAAGCGAAACAGGAGCAAGCAGATGCCTGATTTTACTTTTTCATTGAGCCAAACGAAATTTTTTGCTGTTTTAAAGGCGTTTAATTTACCGACAGAACGGTTGGCAGAACAAACAGACTTTCCTCTTAGCTTGGGCGATTTAGTTAACGACACGCGTAAATTAAAAGCAGGCGACGTGTTTTGTGCGGTGATAGGAAGTCAGCAAAATGGCAATGATTACATTGCTAATGCCGTCTCTTTAAAGGGGGCTTTCGTTATCGCTGAATGCACAGATGCAGCGCAGCATGGTCAGATTGTTTATCTAACCAAAGCAGACTCAGCCAAAAAAATACCACAAGTCTATTTTTATAAGCTCAATGAACAACTTTTTGCTTTCTCAAAAGCTTATTATCAAAATCCACAACAAACGATGACAGTAATAGGTATTACTGGCACGAATGGCAAAACCAGTACCAGTCAAATAATTTCAAAATTATTAGCGAGCTGCCAACAAAGAACGGCTGTTATAGGTACGAATGGCGCTGGACAAATTGAATCACTACAAGCAGTTGAGAACACTACACCAGCTGCGACACAGTTGCATCAGTTAATGGCTGAGTTTTCGGCTGACCATTGCAAAAATGTGGCTATGGAAATATCTTCTCATGCGCTTGAACAGCAACGTGTTATGTCCAACTTACTCGATATTGCGGTATTTACTAACTTGTCACGCGATCATCTTGATTACCATAAAACAATGGCCAACTATGCTAACGCTAAATACAAGATTTTTAGCCATGATGCTGCGCAAATAGCGATTATAAACGGTGACGACGAGCAAGCTCAGTATTGGTTAGCCCATTGGTCAAATAAACAAACTACTATTGTTTATGGTAAATCGTTAGCTATTTCGAAATTTTCAGCTTATGCACAAGCTTGCAATATTAAAACGGATGCGAGTGGTGTTAAATTCACACTGAATACGCATCTGGGTGAACAAAAAATTGAAAGTGTATTAATTGGCGATTTCAATATTGAAAATTTACTTGCTGCTATTGCTGTTTTAATGAGCAAAAATATCTTATTAAGTGATATAGCCGTTGCGGTTAAATCGTTAACCCCCATTGTTGGACGTATGGAAACCTTCAAAGCCCATGAAAAGGCGACCACTATCGTTGACTATGCACATACACCTGATGCTTTGAAAAGTGCATTAGATGCTTGTCGTCATCATTGTATCGGCGATTTATGGGTGGTTTTTGGCTGCGGTGGTGACCGAGACAAAGGTAAGCGGCCACTGATGGCGCAAGCCGCGGAAAAGTGTGCTGACCATCTCGTGTTTACGACTGATAATCCAAGAACAGAACAAGCTGAAGATATTGTCGTTGATATGCTTGCAGGTTGTATTAAACCTGAGGATGTTACCGTTTTACTTGACCGTGAATTGGCTATTGTAGCCACATTAGCAAAAGCTAAAGCTGATGACATGGTCTTGCTTGCCGGTAAAGGCCATGAAGAGTATATCGTTGCGGGTAAAGAAAAAATTAACTATAACGAACGTGAATTTATCAAATCAATTTATGAACGTTACCAACAAAAAAATGAAATTGTCGGAGCTATTTTATGATCCCATTATGCTTAGCTGAAATAGCGCTGGCCGTTGATGGCAAGCTTGTTGGAAAAGATATTACTATTAATAGTATCAATACTGATAGCCGAGCTTTAGTTAAAGGTGAATTGTTCCTTGCATTAAAAGGACCTAATTTCGATGCTCACCGCTTTCTTGAACAGGTCATTTTACTCGGCTGTGAAGCCGTTATTGTTGATCATCAATGTGAAATTGACATCCCTCAAATTATTGTAAGCGATACCTACATAGCATTAGGCAAAATAGCGGCTTATGTAAAAGAAAAAGTTGCTCCTAAAACGGTTGCTATCACTGGTAGTAGCGGTAAAACCACGGTTAAAGAAATGGTCGCTGCTATTTTGTCGCGTTTAGGCAAAGTATTAGCAACAAACGGTAATTTTAATAATGATATTGGCGTGCCATTGACTTTATTACGTCTTGAACCACAACATGACTTTGCCGTTGTTGAATTAGGCGCAAATCACATGGGTGAAATAGCTTATACCACAGCATTAGTGAAGCCTGATGTCGCCATTATTAATAATATTGCGGCGGCTCATTTAGAAGGTTTTGGCGATTTATCTGGTGTTGCGCGCGCTAAAGGTGAGATTTTCGAAGGGCTAAACAGTAATGGCGTGGCACTTTATAATCAAGATTGTAAATTGGCTAATAAATGGCAATGGCGCTTAACCGATAAAAAGGTGAGAACATTTTCCTGCGAACAAGCCGCTGACTGCTTTTCTAGTGATGCGGTGTTCGACGATAACGGTTGTGCAAGCTTCACTTTACATACCTATTACGGCAATACATTTATTGAATTAACAGTGCCCGGTAAACACAATGTTTGTAATGCCGTAGCGGCAGCAACCATTGCTTTAGAATTTGGTGCAAGCCTTGATGATATTCGTTTGGGCCTGGCAGAAATGTTGACAGTGAAAGGGCGATTGAACTTACATCAGTTAACACCAACGTTTAAATTAATTGATGACACTTACAACGCGAATGTTGAATCAATAAAAGCCGCCACCGACTTACTGGCAAGTTATTCTGGTCGTCGCATCCTTATTTTGGGTGATATGGGTGAATTAGGCGCGCAAGCGCGTGGTTATCATCAAGAAGTGGGCGAGTATGCTAAACACTGTAAAATTGATGAATTACTCACCATTGGTGTGTTGAGTCAAAGCTCAGCAGATGCTTTTCAGGGACACCACTTCAGTGAAAGAACACCATTAATGTGTTGCTTAATTTCTTTGTTGGAAAATGAACAACAAACGATCTCTATTTTAGTTAAAGGTTCACGTAGCGCCCGTATGGAAAATGTAGTGCAAGATATTATTAACTGGCGTAAAAATGCAGATCTCTCTTCGTCAACTTTAGAACACAATTCATCGGAGAAAAGTTCATGCTAGTTTGGCTAAGTGAATATTTAACACAGTATTACAGTTTTTTTAATGTTTTTTCATATCTGACGTTTCGTGCCATTGTTAGTACCTTAACAGCGTTAATTATTTCTTTATACTTTGGCCCTAAACTGATTCGTTATTTACAAAATATGCAAGTGGGTCAAGTGGTTCGTGACGATGGTCCCCAAAGCCATTTGGTCAAAACGGGTACGCCAACCATGGGCGGGATTTTAATTTTAGCGGCGATTGTCGTTAGTGTTTTGTTATGGGCAGACTTAAGTAATACCTATGTTTGGGTCGTGCTGTTTGTTATCACCAGCTTTGGCATTATTGGTTTTGTTGACGATTACAGAAAAGTTATCCGAAAAGATGCCAATGGCTTAATCGCTCGCTGGAAATATTTTTGGCAAACTGTCGCGGGTTTAGCGACCGCATTGTTTTTATATTCTCTTGCACAAAGTCCAGAAGAAACGAGTCTCCTTATTCCTTTTGTTAAAGATGTCTTACCTCAACTGGGTATTTTCTATGTGGCAATGACTTATTTTGTCATTGTAGGTACAAGTAACGCGGTGAATTTAACCGACGGTTTAGACGGCTTAGCGATAGTGCCAACAATAATGGTTGCCGGCGCATTTGCGATATTTGCTTACATGACAGGGCATGCAAATTTCTCTGAATATTTACATATACCTCATATAGCCATGGCAAGTGAACTCGTTGTTGTTTGTACCGCTATTGTGGGTGCAGGTTTAGGTTTTCTTTGGTTCAATACTTATCCAGCACAGGTCTTCATGGGCGATGTCGGCTCTTTAGCATTGGGCGCCGCCTTAGGTGTTATCGCTGTGTTAGTTCGTCAAGAATTAGTCTTGTTTATTATGGGCGGTGTTTTTGTGATGGAAACGGTGTCGGTAATTTTACAGGTTGGATCATACAAATTACGTGGTCAACGTATTTTCCGTATGGCGCCTATTCACCATCATTACGAATTAAAAGGCTGGCCAGAGCCTAGAGTTATTGTCCGTTTTTGGATCATCTCGTTAGTGTTAGTACTCATTGGTTTAGCAACATTAAAACTTCGTTAATTATTTATTAACTCAGTGAAAAAATATAGGTATAAAAGTATAAAATGACACAAGAAACCTCACAAGCTCCGCTAGCATTAGCGCAGTTAACAGCCAAAAAAATTGTTGTCCTCGGTGCAGGATTAACAGGGTTGTCTTGTGTGCGTTATTTAAAAGAAAATGGCCTAACATGCTCGGTAAATGACAGTCGAAAAAACGCGTTGAATGTTGATGTTTTCAAACAAGATTTTCCATCAATACCGTTAATTTTAGGTCGATGGGACAAAGTGCTTATCGCTTCAGCCGATATTCTATTAGTCAGCCCAGGTATTGATACCCATATTGCCGATATCGCTGGTACGATAAATAAAAATACCATTGTCGCAGGTGACGTTGAGCTTTATTGTCAAAACAATAATACGCCCATTCTCGCGGTTACGGGGTCAAATGGTAAATCTACTGTTGTTTCCTTATTAACTTTTATTGGACAAAAACTGGGTAAAAAAGTTGAATTAGGTGGAAACATTGGCGTCCCTGTTCTTGACCAATCAAAAAAATTACTCGACTGCTTAGTTTTAGAACTCTCTAGTTTTCAATTAGAAACGTTACGCAGTATGCAAGCGATTGCAGGAGCGGTATTAAATATTAGTGATGACCATCTAGATCGTCATAAAACCTTAGAAAATTATATAGCAATAAAACAAGGTATATACCCGCAGTGTCAAACAGCTGTTATTAATCGTGACGATGTAAACACTCATGTTAAGGGTAACGTGCAACATGTTATTTCATTTGGAAGTGGGCCCGCAACGCAAGGTCACTTTGGACTTGATGTCATTGATGGGCAAACACAATGTATGTTTGGCTCAACAGCGATTATTGGTGTGAATAAGCTGCCAATAGCAGGTTTACATAATGCATTGAACTGTTTGGCCGTATTAGCCTTGGGACACTGTGCAGGTTGGTCTATAAACGAAATGGTAGAACATCTTGTTGAATTTAAAAGCTTAGAACATCGCTGTCAGCTCGTTTCAACCTATAAAAATGTCCAATGGATTAACGATTCTAAAGCAACCAATGTGGGGGCAACATTGGCGGCAATAGAAGGCTTAGCTGCAATGATGTCTGCAACGAATAACTTATATGTTATTGCAGGTGGCGAAGGTAAAGGTGCTGATTTTTCCCCTTTACAAGCGGTTATAGCGAAATATGTAGAACACGTTTTTACCTTAGGTAAAGACGGTAATGAGATTGCTTTGTTAGCAAAGCAAGCTCAAACAAAAAATACTCAAGTTATCAGTATTGAAGAAGCGGTCAATACGTTAGGTGATATCGCTAAATCTGGTGATATCGTGTTACTTTCTCCTGCTTGTGCCAGCATTGATATGTTTAAAAACTTTGCTGAGCGCGGCGATGTTTTTGTTAACGCCGTTAATAATATTGCTTTACAAAGTAAAGCTCAATTATTGGGAGAGGTGAACTAATGCCTACATCCGTTTTATCGCGCCTCGATAATATAAAATTGCCACAATGGTTATTAATAGAGCAAAGTCAAAGTAGCGCGACGTTTGATCGTAGCTACTTATTACTTGCGATCAGTATGTATATGATTGGTTTAATCATGGTAGCAAGTTCATCAATGCCAGTTGCAGAGCGATTGTTTAATGACCCATTCCACTTTATAGAACGTCATTTTATCTATATCTGTATAAGCCTTATGGTTGCTTTTATTACCATGAGTATACCAATGAGCCTTTGGCAAAAACACAGTGGGCATTTGTTGCTCGTGGGTATTTTGCTTTTAATGGTGGTTTTAGTGATTGGTCGAACTGTTAATGGGTCAACACGCTGGATTGTTGTTGGGCCGATCACCCTGCAAGCGGCAGAGCCAGCAAAGTTGTTTTTCTTTTGCTATTTATCGGCTTACTTAGTACGTCGTCGCGATGAAGTTATGGAAAACGTGAAAGGGTTCGCTAAACCACTGATTGTCTTTGGTGTACTCGGCGCATTGTTATTAATGCAACCCGATTTAGGCACCATTATTGTGATGTTTGTGACTACTTTCGGCTTACTATTTTTAGCGGGCGCTAAACTTTGGCAATTTGCTTGTGTATCTGGCGTTGGCATTAGTTTATTATCCGCGCTCGCTTATTTTTCTCCTTATCGTTGGGCGCGTGTTACTGGCTTTTTAGATCCGTGGGAAGACCCTTTTGGTAGTGGTTATCAATTAACACAGTCATTAATGGCGTATGGCCGTGGTGAAATATTTGGGCAAGGTTTAGGCAATAGCATTCAAAAATTAGAGTATTTGCCTGAAGCACATACTGATTTTGTGATGGCAGTTGTAGCAGAAGAATTTGGTTTTGTTGGTATAAGCGTGATCTTATTATTGAGCATGTTGTTAGTGGTTAAAGCACTATTACTTGGCAGAATTGCTTTACAAAAAGAAAAATATTTTGAAGGTTTTTTCGCTTACGCTATTGGTATTTGGATTAGCTTTCAAGCAGCGGTTAATGTCGGGGCTAGTGTCGGCGCAGTACCTACGAAAGGTTTAACTATGCCGTTGTTAAGTTACGGTGGCAGCTCGATGATAGTCATGACAATGGCGGTGTTTATCTTAATGAGAATTGATCATGAGATCCGCTTGCAAAGTATTCAGGCAACCACTAAGAAAAAATTAAAAAAAAGCAAAATAAAGAAAAATAACTTGAACAATAAAACAGCAGAAAAACCCAAAACAGAACATGATAAGGAGGGTGAACAATATGACTGGATTTGAAGAAAAAACTAGCAAGAAATCACCTACTTTATTAGTGATGGCTGGTGGTACGGGTGGACATATTTTCCCCGGTATAGCCGTTGCAGAAATGCTAAAAGCACAAGGCTGGACGATACATTGGCTTGGTACTGAAAAGCGTATGGAAGCAACCATTGTTCCGCAACACGGCTTCGACATTTCTTTTATTAATATTGCGGGTATTCGCAATAAAAGTTTATTTGAGCGCGTTAAAATACCGTTTAAATTATTACAGTCAGTTTTACAGTCAATTAGGTTATTACGTAAGATAAAGCCTGATGTTGTCCTAGGTATGGGCGGTTATGCGAGTGGACCAGGCGGTTTTGCTGCATGGTTAATGCATATTCCTTTAGTGCTACATGAACAAAATGCGGTTGCTGGCATGACAAACCGTTACTTAGCGAAGATCGCAACAAAAGTCTTAAGCGCATTCCCTAGTGCTTTTGCAAGTAATGTCATTTTTCAAGTGGTTGGTAACCCGTTACGCAAAGAAATAACCGCCTTAACGCCGGTTGTTCCCACAAACCCTAGCAGCAGTAAAAAAGTGCTAGTGGTGGGTGGTAGCCTTGGCGCTAAAATTTTAAACGATACAGTGCCACAGGCATTAAAGCAGATCCAGCTGCAAAATATTGATGTGTGGCATCAAACAGGTCGTGATAATCAAACGGCTGTACTTGAAAGTTATAAAAAATTTGGCTTGTCAGCAGACAAAGTAAAAGTAACAGAATTTATTGAAGATATGGCTGCTGCTTATCAGTGGGCTGACGTCGTTGTTTGTCGATCGGGTGCCCTAACGGTCTCAGAATTAGCGATGGCGGCTAAACCCGCTATATTTGTGCCACTTCCACACGCTGTTGACGACCATCAAACAAAAAATGCGATGTATTTAGTCTCTCGTGGTGCTGCAAAATTATTACCACAAAAAGAATTTAACGGAACAACTTTAGCGCAAATGCTTAACAGCCTATTTGTTTCTGACAGTGTTGTGCAATCTATGGTGAAAGCCGCGCATGACGCTGCTCACGCTGATGCAACGCATTGTGTTGCGAATACTTGCGCGGAGTTAGTTCCTAAATGAGTAATGTAATGAAAAACAAAATTGCCAATAACACCTCACCGATGAAAATACCTGAAATGCGACGAGTAAAGTGTATTCACTTTGTCGGTATAGGCGGAGCAGGTATGGGAGGTATTGCTGAAGTATTGTTAAATGAAGGTTATCAAATTACCGGTTCTGATATTGGTGAAAACCAAGTAGTTACCCGTCTTATAGCCTTAGGTGCGAAGATTACTATAGGCCACGGTGAAGACAATATCATTGGCGCTAGCGTTATTGTTGTTTCAACCGCAATTAACGCTAACAATCCAGAATTGTTGAACGCACAAAAATTACGTATTCCAGTAGTACGCCGTGCTGAAATGTTAGCCGAATTGATGCGTTTTCGACATGGTGTTGCCATTGCGGGTACTCATGGAAAAACAACAACAACAAGTTTAATCGCGAGTATTTTTGCTGAAGGTGACTTAGACCCAACATTTGTGATTGGCGGTCTATTGAACAGTGCGGGTACCAATGCACGTTTAGGCACCAGTCGCTACTTAATTGCTGAAGCTGATGAAAGTGACGCATCATTTTTACACCTTCAACCGATGGTTTCCGTGATCACCAATATTGACGAAGATCACATGGAAACTTACCAAGGTGATTTTGAAAAACTTAAAGATACTTATATTGAGTTTTTACATAACTTACCGTTTTACGGTTTAGCAGTCGTTTGTCTTGATAACCCGGTAGTGCGCGAATTATTACCACGAATGAGTCGCCAAGTAATTACTTATGGCTTTAGTGAAGATGCCGATGTGCGCGCGAAAGAATTTCAACAAAATGGTGGAGTTAGTCATTTTACCGTGCAACGTGAAGGCTTTGCTGATATCGATATGTCCGTAAACTTACCCGGTGAGCATAATGTGCTCAATGCCTTAGCGAGTATTGCCGTTGCGACCGATGAAGGTGTAGCAGACGAGGCTATTGTTAGTGCTTTAGAAAAATTTGCGGGTATTGGTAGACGTTTCGAACAGCTTGCTAATTTAGCAACCGATAAAGGTGAAATGGTTTTAGTTGATGATTATGGACATCACCCTCGAGAAGTCAAAGCAACCATTAAAGCGATGAGGAACGGCTGGCCTGAAAAGCGTTTAGTGATGGTTTTTGAGCCACATCGTTATTCTCGTACTCGTGATTTGTATGAAGATTTTGTTGAAGTGTTATCTGAAGTTGACTGCTTATTTTTACTTGATGTTTACGCCGCTGGTGAAACACCTATCATCAGTGCTGACAGTAAAAGTTTAGCTCGAAGTATTCGCCAACGTGGTCAAATTGAGCCTATTTATGTCAGCGATGCTGAAAAGTTAGCCGAGTTATTGCACGCGCAACTGCAAGATGGCGATATGGTGATCACACAAGGGGCTGGAACGATTGGCGTCATTGCACGAAAAATCATTAAAAATCCGTTATTAAATGTTGACTTAAAAGGGACTGAAAAGTGAAAGCACTTAAAGACCAACGATTGGCGGTTTTATATGGCGGAGATTCAGCAGAACGAGACGTTTCACTTAATTCTGGACAAGCCATTGCAGGTGGCTTACGACAAGCAGGTTTTGACGTTGAGCTTATTGACACAAAAGGTTTTTGTTTAACTGATTTAACAACGCGTAATATTGATCGTGTGTTTATCGCCTTACATGGTCGAGGTGGCGAAGATGGGTGCGTGCAGGGTGCTTTGCAGTATATGGGTATTCCATACACTGGTTCTGATGTTTTAGGATCGGCATTATCGATGGATAAAATTCGTAGTAAGCAAATTTTTCAAGCTCATGGTTTACCTACCGCCGCTTTTGCTATTGTGGAAAAAAATGATTATCAAGAAACTCAAGCGCACAATATCCTTGATGCACTCGGTGGGATGGTGATGGTTAAGCCGGCGAACGAAGGCTCGAGTATTGGTATGGCTAAAGCGCAAACCGCTAATGAGTTACACCAAGCACTAACGGCTGCTTTTGAATACGATGAACAAATTTTAGTAGAAGCATGGATCAATGGCCCGGAATATACCGTGGCTATTTTAGGTGAAGAGGCTCTACCGGCTATTCATATGGAAACACCCCGTGAATTCTATGATTATGAAGCAAAATATCAATCAACCACAACGCAATATCATTGCCCCGCGGGTTTGAGTGAGGAAGATGAGCACTCACTGCAAGCTTTAGCGCTTAAAGCATTTAAAGCAACGGGAGCAAAAGGTTGGGGTCGTGTCGATGTTATGCGAAATAATAAAAATCAATGGCAGTTACTTGAAGTAAATACGGTACCAGGCATGACAGAAACATCACTTGTGCCTAAATCAGCAAAAGTACATGGTTTAAGTTTTAGTGAACTGGTAACAAAAATAGTTGAAATAAGTACAGGACCACTGGTCAATAAATAATGACAAAAAATAGCCATAATCAAACGTCATTGGCACCATCAATGGCAGCGCAGCAAGAAAAATTACACTGGTCATTTTGGCTAGGTGTAACATTTTTTGTGCTGGTGATAGTCGCTATTATTTCCTTCAGTTGGTTTTTAAATAATAAGATGTCATCTGAAGAATCAACTCCGGTGACCTCTATTGTTATCGGTGGCGAGATGCCATTCACTATTAGACAAGATATAGAAAACGCTATTGAAAGCGTCAATTTAGGTAACTTTTTTAACGTTGATGTTAACGATGTACAACAAAAAGTGGCTGAACTACCTTGGGTGTACTCAGTTTCTGTACGAAAAAAATGGCCTAATGAGCTGAAAATTTATGTTGTTGATCAAACGCCGATTGCTTTGTGGAATGAAGATTTTCTGATCAATGAATACGGTAAAGCATTTCAAGCAGATACATCACGATTACTGTCTGCGTTACCTGCATTTTTTGGCCCAGAAGGTAGTGAAAATCTTGCATTAGATAACTTTGTTAATTTAAGTAAGTTACTGAGATTCAGTGATTTATCAATTGATGAACTGCTGCTTACTGAGCGTCACTCTTGGCAGTTAACGCTTAATAACGGCATAACGCTCAATTTAGGCCGAGAAAACAAGATTGAGCGGGTACAACGTTTTATGGATATTTATCCACAAATAATAAAAACAAAAAAAGAAAATCAGCAAGTAGATTATGTTGATTTACGTTATGACACTGGACTCGCTGTTGGTTGGAAAACCGCAGAGAAAAAACAAAGAGCTTAACTTTAATGTCAAAAGTAAACGAAAGAAACCTAGTAGTAGGATTAGATATAGGAACGTCGAAAATATCTGTTGCTGTGGGTGAAATAACACCAGACAATCAATTAAGCATCGTAGGTGTTGGGAATCAGCCTGCTCGTGGTATGGATAAAGGGGGTGTTAATGATTTGAATTTAGTTATTCAATCAATTCAGCGTGCCATCAATGAAGCAGAATTAATGGCTGACTGCCAAATTAGTTCGGTATATTTAGGCATTTCAGGTAAGCATATCAGTTGTCAAAATGAAAACGGTATGGTGCCAATTAACGACAAAGAAGTTATTCAAGAAGATGTTGATAACGTAATACATACCGCACGTTCTGTGCCTATTTCAGCTGAACGGCGCATGTTGCATGTGCTACCACAAGAATTTAGCATCGACTGTCAAGACGGGATAAAAAGTCCTATCGGCATGTCAGGTGTGCGTATGGAAGCAAAAGTGCATATTGTTACTTGCGCAAACGATATGGCAAAAAATATTGTTAAATGTGTCGAGCGCTGTGAAGTAAAAGCTGACCAACTGATTTTTTCAGCGTTAGCCTCTAGCTATGCTGTATTAACGGATGATGAAAAAGAACTCGGTATTTGTGTGGTCGATATGGGTGCAGGCACGATGGACATCGCTGTATTTGCCGGCGGGGCTTTAAGACATACCGCGGTTATTCCTGTGGCGGGTAATCAGGTAACCAGCGATATTGCCAAAATTTTTAGAACGCCATTAAGCCACGCTGAAGACATTAAGGTGCAGTACGCTTGTGCGCTTCGTCAAATGGTGAGTATGGAGGAGAATATCGAAGTGCCAAGTGTTGGTGGTCGTCCTGCTCGATCAATGTCTCGTCATACGTTAGCAGAAGTCGTAGAGCCTCGTTATCAAGAGCTTTTTGAGCTTATTCAAGAAGAATTACGTGAAGCAGGCTTAGAAGATCAAATAGCGGCGGGTTATGTATTAACAGGTGGTACAGCTAAAATGGAAGGTGTTGTTGAATTCGCTGAAGAAGTGTTTCAAATGCCGGTACGTGTTGCTAAACCTAAAGGTATGAGTGGTTTAAAAGAATACGTTGATGATTCAACATATTCAACGGTTGTCGGTTTATTGCATTACGGTATGCAAGCAAATGAACAGCAAAGTACACAGGGTAATAAAAGTGAAGGTATTGCTAGCATTACCTCACGAATTTTAGCCTGGTTTAAAGGTGAGTTTTAAACGCTTACCATGGCAACTAGTAAAAGAATGGTAAAGATACTTTTATAACAGTCCTAAAGAGCTAAGTAAAAGTTAATAAGTAAATCGTGTTTTGGTGGAACAAAACCTAATAGAAATCGGAGAGTATTAAATGTTTGAACTAATGGAAGATCATAACGAAGAAGCAGTAATTAAAGTCATTGGTGTTGGTGGCGGTGGCGGTAACGCAGTTGAACACATGGTTTGCCAAACTATTGAAGGTGTTGAATTTATTACTGCAAATACAGATTCACAAGCTTTACGTAATTCAGCAGCCAATGTTACTTTGCAGCTTGGCGCTGACGTCACTAAAGGTTTAGGTGCTGGTGCCAATCCTGAAATTGGTCGTCGAAGTGCTGAAGAAGACAGAGAAACGATCAGAGAGACCTTGCAAGGTGCTGATATGATATTTATTGCCGCGGGTATGGGTGGTGGTACAGGAACAGGCGCTGCTCCAGTTGTTGCTGAAATAGCAAAAGAAATGGGTATATTAACAGTGGCTGTTGTCACTAAGCCGTTTCCATTTGAAGGCAAAAAGCGGATGAATTATGCGGATCAAGGTATTGAGTTATTGTCAAAAAGTGTTGACTCGTTAATTACCATTCCCAATGAAAAGCTATTAAAAGTCTTAGGCCCTGGCACATCATTACTTGACGCTTTTAAAGCCGCTAACAACGTATTATTAGGCGCTGTACAGGGTATTGCTGAGCTTATTACACGCCCAGGCCTAATTAACGTCGATTTTGCCGATGTACGCACCGTTATGTCAGAAATGGGGACTGCGATGATGGGCTCAGGTACAGCATCAGGTGAAGACCGAGCTGAAGAAGCTGCAGAAGCTGCCATTTCTAGTCCGTTACTTGAAGATGTAGACTTAGCCGGTGCCCGTGGTATTTTGGTTAACATTACTGCTGGCATGGACATCAGTATTGACGAATTTGAAACAGTGGGTAATGCCGTCAAAGCTTTTGCATCAGAAAATGCAACTGTTGTTGTCGGTGCGGTTATTGATCCTGAAATGAGTAATGAACTGCGAGTAACCGTCGTTGCTACGGGTATTGGTGCAGATCGTAAGCCAGATATAACGTTGGTAAATCCTGCACCTTCAATGGCACCTATTGCTGTTGGACAAGACTATATTGCTAGTCCACAGGCAGAAGTAAATCCAGCACCCATAACTATGCAAGATAGTAACGCACAAGTACAAACTGCAGCCGATATCGAAAACTATTTAGATATTCCTGCATTTTTACGTAAGCAAGCGGATTAATCAAAAGGCTTATTTGTGCAATGAGTGAATAAAAGTTGTGATCACCAGGTCTATTATTATTCCATTGACTTGTTATCAGAACATTACTGGTTGAACAGTTATGTGTAAAATAAAATAAAGCTAAAAGCTGATATTTTGATTTTGTTATGTTTTTCTGCTATATTGTGCGCCCGTCAAAAGTGGACGGTGCATTTCAAGGTGAGTAAAAGCTTAATAAGGCATTTATGATTAAACAACGTACATTAAAAGACAGTGTAACCGCCGTTGGTGTTGGTTTGCACAAAGGTGAAAAGGTGCAGTTGACTCTCCGTCCTGCGCCGGCAAATACCGGCATTGTTTTTCGCCGCATAGATTTAGATCCGATTGTTGAAATTTCAGCAACGCCTGAAGCTGTGGGTGAGACAACTTTGTGTACGTGCTTGGTCAATGAGCAAGGTGTCAAGATTTCCACCGTCGAACACTTGTTATCGGCTGCCGCAGGTTTAGGGATTGACAATTTGATTGTTGAAATTGACTCTCCTGAAATCCCAATTATGGACGGTAGTGCATTACCGTTTGTCTATTTAATACAGTCGGTAGGCATCAAAACATTAGCAGTAGCAAAACGTTTTATTCGCATAAAGAAAACAGTCCGTGTTGAAGAAGGTGACAAATGGGCAGAGTTAAAACCTCACCATGGTTTTAAGATCAACTTTGCTATCGAATTTGAGCACCCAGTTATTTCAAAAACATGTCAGACCATGAGCATGGATTTATCAAGCTGCTCATTTATTAAAGAAATTAGCCGAGCACGAACCTTTGGCTTTATGAGTGATATCGAGTTACTCCGCTCACACAATTTAGCGTTAGGTGGCAGTTTAGAAAATGCTATCGTACTTGACGAATATCGCATGCTTAATAAAGATGAGCTGCGCTATGATGATGAATTTGTTAAACACAAAATACTTGATGCTATTGGCGACTTATACATGTGTGGCCATAGCATTTTAGGCGAGTTAAACGCCTTTAAATCTGGACATGGCTTAAATAATTTGCTGTTAAGAGAAGTGTTTAAACAAAAAGAAAGTTGGGAATGGGTGACTTATGAAGACGAAACACCGTCTCCTATTCAATATCAAGAAGTGACAGCTGCCGCTTTTTAATTAATATTTCTTACGATGAATACAAAAAAACCAGTCGAATGACTGGTTTTTTATTTCAAAATAAGTGGTCTTAATATGACTAGAGTGGAAAATTATCTTATTTAATTTTTTCAGCGTGCTTTGCTAATTTTTCTAGTTTTTTCTTTAAACTCTCAGGGGCATTTTTGGCAATCGCAAGTAATTGATTCGCGGTATTTTGAGAGATATGTAAAGGCTCTGCAGGTTTTTCTTCAGATTGATATACAACCTTATTACGGTAAGGTGATACTTTAATTTCAATTTGATTATAAGCATTGTCAGTGGCAACAGCGAGTTTTCGACAAATATTCATTCGCTCAAACTGTAATCGTTGGCTCCAAACGGCAGAAGTGACTTCAATCACTAAAAAATTTTGCTTAAAATTGGCAATATGCCAGACATCTGCTGGCAGGTCAGGGCATGTTTGGCGTACAATGTCTGACAAGATAGTTAAAGAGTTGGTTTTTGCCGCTATTTGTGCCAAAGTGCCTTTCGATGATTGAAAGAGCTCTGACATATCTGAAGGTTTTCTTGTTTTCCGTGCCATTAACCACTCTACTTTGGAATAGTATTTAAGAAATATGAGTTTAACACTACTATATCGTGGAAAGAACGTTAGATTTTCAATGACACTGAATAAGTTGCATTGGTTGTCTGCGATGGCTGTTTTTGCACTAATTTCAGGTTTTGTGATTCATTTACTTTTTTCTGCTAATGATGTACCTCGAACGGTACCTTTTGCGATCAACTCACCCGCTAAAATAAATCCTAATCAGTTAAGTGAACCACAATTAATGGCATTAACCATGAAACTTGCTGAACTTCAAAGCCAAGTATTACGATTAAATGCACTAGGTGATCGGCTAGCGAGTGAAGCATCGATCCCAGAAAATGAATTTAATTTTCAACAATTACCACCCTCCGGTGGTCCAATGTTACAAAGTCAAACTAGCCATAAAAAAACATTGGCAGAGATGCTGATTGAAATATCAGTATTAGAAGAAAGTTTACAACATGAAGAAAATCAATTGACCACGCTTGAATCTGTGACTTTGGGTCACCATATAGAAAATACGAGTTATTTATCTGGTCGACCAATAAAAGGTGGTTGGCTTTCTTCATATTATGGCGTGCGCAAAGACCCTTTTAGTGGTAAAGCAGCAGTACATAAGGGCTTAGACTTCGCAGGTAAAGAAGGTACCGCTATAATAACGACGGGTTCGGGGGTTGTTACATGGGCAAGCGACCGCTACGGATACGGGAAGCTTATCGAGATTAATCATGGTAAAGGGTTAAAAACTCGTTATGGTCATAACAAAGAATTATTAGTTAAAGTAGGAGAAGTGGTAAGCAAAGGACAAATTATTGCACGTATGGGCAGTACGGGGCGCTCGACAGGACCTCATATCCATTACGAAATTTTACGTAATAATGCACAAATAGATCCAATAAAGTTCGTGTATAGAAAAGCAAAATAAAAACAATTTATGTGATCATCAATGGTCACCTTATTTTCAGTGGAAGAGTTTCTTCTAATAGCTATATGGTTTAACAAGATGTTTGTAAAGTTAATGACAAAAATGTTTGGTAGTCGTAATGATCGATTAATTAAACAAATGAATAAAGAAGTTTTAAAAATAAACGCCCTAGAGCCTGTACTTGAAGCTCTGTCTGACGAAGAACTAAAAGCAAAAACCGCAGAATTTAAAGAGCGTTTAGCCAACGAAGAATCACTTTCAAGTATCTTACCAGAAGCATTTGCTGTCGTACGTGAAGCCAGTAAACGTGTATTTGGTATGCGCCACTTTGATGTACAAATGATAGGTGCAATGGTACTCAATGACGGGAAAATTGCTGAGATGCGAACGGGTGAAGGTAAAACGCTTACCGCAACACTTCCTTCTTACCTCAATGCATTAACTGGTAAGGGTGTTCACGTAATTACCGTGAACGACTACCTTGCAACACGAGATGCTGATTGGTGTCGACCATTATTTGAATTTTTAGATATGACGGTAGGCTGCAACATTGCTGGTTTAGCGCCTGCTGAAAAGCAAGCTGCGTATAATTCAGATGTAACTTATGGAACAAACAACGAATTTGGTTTTGACTACTTACGTGACAACATGGCCTTTTCGCCTGAAGAGCGTACTCAAAAGCCATTAAATTTTGCTGTTATTGATGAAGTCGATTCAATCCTTATTGATGAAGCTAGAACACCATTGATTATTTCGGGTCAAGCGGAAGATAGCTCTGAACTTTATCGCCAAATAAATGTAGTTGTGCCAACGTTAGTGCTGCAAAGTGAAGAAGATAAAGACAAAGATACAGGTCAATCGAAAGACTTCGTTGAAGGTGACTTCACGATTGATGAAAAATCTAAACAAATCTATTTAACGGAACATGGCCAAATAAGAATCGAAGAAATCATGAATGAGAAAGGTCTTATTCAAGATGGAGACTCTTTGTTTTCTGCAACCAATATAACATTATTACATCATGTTATGGCGGCATTACGTGCCCATAAGCTTTTTCAGAAAGATGTTGACTATATTGTTAAAGATGACGAAATCGTTATTGTTGATGAACATACTGGCCGTACAATGGAAGGTCGTCGATGGTCTGAAGGTTTACACCAAGCCGTTGAAGCAAAAGAAGGGGTGAATATTCAAAACGAAAATCAAACCTTAGCTTCAATTACTTTCCAAAACTTTTTCCGTATCTACGAAAAATTATCAGGAATGACAGGTACAGCTGATACTGAAGCATTTGAGTTTAATCATATTTATGGTTTAGAGACTGTTGTTATTCCAACGAATCAACCGATGATCCGTAAAGATTTAGCCGATTTAATCTATTTAACTGGCGAAGAAAAATTTGAAGCAATTTTAGAAGATATTAAAGATTGTGTTAAACGCGGACAACCTGTGCTTGTTGGAACGATTAGCATTGAAACATCTGAGTTTTTATCTGATTTCTTAAAGAAAGCAAAAATTAAGCATAAAGTATTGAATGCTAAGTTTCACCAGCAAGAAGCTGAGATTGTAGCTGACGCCGGTAAAGTGGGGGCGGTAACGATAGCAACTAATATGGCTGGTCGTGGTACTGATATTGTATTAGGTGGAAATTTTGATGCGATTGTTGCTAAATTAAAAGATCAAAGTAAAGAAAGCATCGCTAAAGCGAAAGAAGAATGGATAGTACAGCACAATAAAGTATTAGAGCTAGGCGGTTTACACATTGTAGCAACTGAACGTCATGAATCTCGCCGTATCGATAATCAATTACGTGGTCGTTCAGGTCGTCAAGGTGATGCCGGTTCAACACGCTTTTACTTATCAATGGAAGATGCCTTGATGCGAATTTTCGCTTCAGAGCGTATTTCTAATATGATGCGTAAATTAGGAATGGAACATGGCGAAGCCATTGAACATCCATGGGTGACTCGCAGTATTGAAAATGCTCAACGTAAAGTAGAAGGTCGTAACTTCGATATTCGCAAACAGTTGCTTGAGTTTGATGACGTTTCTAATGATCAACGCCAAGTTATTTATGAACAGCGTAATGAATTAATGGACGAAGCAGATATTGCTGATGTGATCAAAAATATTCGTACGGACGTTATAACAGGTATTATAAACCAGCATATTCCGAAGCAATCTATGGAAGAAATGTGGGATATTTCAGGTTTAGAAGAGCGTTTTAAAGGTGAGTTATCATTAGAGTTCCCTATTGCAAAATGGCTTGAAGAAGACAGTAAGTTACACGAAGAAACCTTACGTGAAAAACTGCTCGCAGAAGTTGAAACCAATTACACTGAGAAAGAAGAACAAGTTGGTGCTGATGTTATTCGCCAATTTGAAAAAGCAGTTATGCTGCAAAGCTTAGATTCACATTGGAAAGAACATTTAGCGGCGATGGACCATTTACGCCAAGGTATACATTTACGCGGCTATGCACAGAAAAACCCTAAACAAGAGTTTAAGCGTGAATCTTTTGAGTTGTTTGGTGAATTATTAGAAAGCCTAAAATACGATGTTATTAGCATTCTAAGCAAAGTTAAAATTCGTGCCGAATCTGATGTTGAAGCTGTTGAAGAGCAACATCGTAAAGCTGAAGATGTACCTAAAGAATATAAGCATGAATCAGTAAGTAATGCAGAAAGTAAACCAGAAATGCCTCGTGTTGGTCGTAATGAGCCTTGTCCTTGTGGTTCAAAGAAAAAGTATAAGCAATGTCACGGTAAATTAACATAGTCGTTATTGTCTGTTGATATGATAAAACGCCAGTTATTAACTGGCGTTTTTTTTGGCCAAATCTATTGCATATATCCATCTGTCACTGTATTTATAAATTTGTATTTACCGATAGAACAAATGTGGGGATTAATCGTTTAATTGAAAAGATTTAGGGAATAAAATGCAAAAAATTGTGCATGTTGCTGTAGGTGTTATTGTTCGAGATCAGGAGTATTTTTTGACTAAGCGTCTTGATAGCGCACATCAAGGCGGAAAATGGGAGTTTCCAGGTGGTAAAGTAGAGAAAGATGAAACAGTCGCTCAAGCTTTGCATAGAGAATTACAGGAAGAGATTGCGATAGATATTCTTAGTTGCTATCCACTTATTAAAATCGACCATGACTATGGTGATAAAAAAGTACGATTAGATGTTTATGTTGTTGACAACTTTCAGCAAGAGCCTGTCGCCCAAGAAGGGCAACAATCAGGGTGGTTTACTTTAGATGAATTAATAAAGCTAGATTTTCCTGCGGCTAATGCAGCAATTGTTGAAGCATTAAAAATTAAGTGCTAGTCACTACTCAGGTTCAACAAAAAATTTATTACTTTGTAAAAACTCACCTTCAAGTGCATCAAGCATCTCTTCGGTTAATTGAACATCACCTTGCAATGGCTGTGAAATTTTATGTCCTTCATCGGCCCATTCACCAATATCAATCAGTTGGCAACGTTTACAACAAAAGGGACGAAATTGACTTTCTGGTTGCCAGATAACTTCTTTCTGGCAAGTTGGGCAAGATACTTTTAGGGGCATAATGATGGCTTGTAATAAAATACTGTAGTTAGGTGATTATACAAAATAAATAATAAAAATACTAACAGCGCGCCAATTCAAATGAAGTGGCTTTGTTCGAATACTTACGGCCGGTTTTATCACAAGGTGACATAAACCGAATTGAGTAGCGTAAACGGCTGCCACTAACGGTTGGGTAATAAAGTGATGCTTGGTCGACCTTAATACGAAGTAATAAAATACCTTCACCATTGTCTTGGTAAAAACCGCTCTCAGTATCAATTTGGCTGAAATTTGCTCGTTGGCGAATAAATTTTAAGATAATAGCTAAAGCGCTTTTAATTTGTTCTAACAAAGCTAGCCAACCTTGTACATCTTCAGCGAGTATTTCGCTGTCTTGATGTAACCAAAACTGTAACTGTGGTAAATCAAAACTTGAACTGCCACCTTGCATGGCAAAGCGTTGTTTTAGCGTCGCTAGGAACTTATCATGCTTAAGTTGAGCCCATTGCGGCGTATTAGGTTTTAGTTGGCAAATAAGCTCTACAGTCTGTTGTAGGTTATCAGCTAGTACACTTGAGTCGATTTCCGGTGCTTGTGACCAAATAACCAGATTTTGCTCTAACTTTTCCAGATCTTTTATGAGATCACCGCGCACATCATTTCGTTCTAATGTATCAATAATGGCAAATAACGCGTTAAAGAAAACCTGATGACTCACTGAAATCTTACGTTGCAAACAATCTTCTGCTTGAGTAAACAAATGCTCGAGTTTAAGGTAGTTACGTATCCGTTCGTTAAGCGGATGTTCATATAAAATTTTTGTCATTAATTTATTGTCATCACTAAAGTTTGGTGATTAATTTTCCATACTAACTACACCAAACAGAAATGGCGAATTTTTTTACCAAAAACACTGAAATTTGTACAAATTTACTAATTTGATGCCAAATTTCGGTATTTTTGGTCAAGCCTTATGACATCACTTTTTATAATACTTAAATCACTTTCGCTATTATTTATAATATCATCTGCATATGTTAGACGTTTTTCTCTTGATATTTGACTCGCTATAATACGCTTAATTTCATCAACAGAACTGGGGTCTCTTGAAGCAGCTCGTTTAACTTGCTCAGATTCTTTAATATCAATCACTAAAATACGTGCGACTAAATCTTGTAAATTATTTTCTATAAGTAGCGGAGCAACAAGTAAGCAATATGGAGATTGGCTTTGCTGTATTTCTTCTAGCATTGTTTGTCTTATTAGCGGGTGTAATAAATTGTTTAGCCAATGTTTGTCTTGTTCATTGCTGAATATTTGGCTACGCAGTAAAGGTCGATTAAGTGTGCCGTCAGGTTGAATACACTGCAGACCAAAATGATGTGATATTTTAGCAAGCGCAATGCTGCCAGGCTCGACAACTGTGCGCGCTGCTATGTCGGCATCAACAATGTCGACTCCGAGATCACTAAAAAAATTGGCGATAGTGGTTTTACCGCTACCTATACCACCAGTTACACCAATAACGATTTTTTGAGTAATATTTATGCTCATACGATTATAATACCTGTTGAAGGTACCATGACCATATGTTGTTTCCCCATAAAAGAGTGATCCACCCCGCAATCGCAAGATAGGGGCCAAATGGTATTGCTTGTTCTTTTTGATGATTTTTAAAAAGCATTAAACTGATACCGATAATCGCCCCTACTACTGAAGCCATTAAAATAAGTAAGGGAAGTAATTGCCAACCAATCCAAGCGCCAAAGAGTGCAAATAACTTGAAGTCACCAAACCCCATACCTTCTTTGCCAGTTGCTAATTTGAATAACCAAAAAATAATAAACAAGCTGCTATAACCTGCAATTGCCCCTATAACCGCATCTTCAATCGGCACAAGTCCATTTGATAAGTTGGCTATTAATCCGATCCATAATAAAGGTAAAACAATTTGGTCGGGTAGTAACATATGGTCAAAGTCGATCATCGTTAAGGCCACTAACCCCCAAGTGAGTATCAGGGCGTAGCAGGTAATAAGAGTAACGCCAAATTGTTGAGCAATAACTAAGCTTAATAAGGCGGTGGATATCTCAATCAACGGATAACGTACTGAAATTAAATTTTTACATTGGCTACATTTTCCTCTTAAAAACAACCAGCTGATCACTGGAATATTTTCGTAAACACGAACACTGTGTTGACAATGTGGGCAGGTAGAATTGGGCGTTGACAAGGTCAGAGTGGTTACTTCTTTTGAGGACGAATCTTTAAGCTCGTCGGCAAGAAACTCTCGACACTCATAGTACCAACCTTGTTCTAGCATCTTTGGGAAACGATAAATAACTACATTTAAGAAGCTGCCTATCATTAACGATAAAACAAAAACTAAGCCATAAAAAAACAATGAATTACTTTCTAATAGTTGAATGAATTCAGACAAAATAAATCCTTTGGTTGTTATTGTTAAATAGTATATTTGAACATTATTAGGAACCGTTAGTACGACAAATTAAACTATTTTACCGATCTCAAAAATAGGTAAATACATAGCGATAATTAATCCACCAATAACAACGCCGAGAACGGCCATTATCATCGGCTCTAATAAACTGGTTAGAGAGTCTACTGCATCATCGACTTGCTGTTCATAAATAGTTGCTACTTTTGATAGCATATCATCGACGGCGCCTGACTCTTCGCCAATGGCGACCATTTGTATGACCATGTCAGGAAAAATATTACAGTTACGCATTGCTAAGTTCATTTGCATACCTGACGATACTTCGGCACGAATGTCTAATATCGCATCACGAAATACTGCATTACCCGAAGCCCCTGCTGCAGACTCTAAGGCGTCAGGTAAAGGAACACCCGCTGCGAATGTGGTGGAAAGTGTTCTTGCGTAACGAGCAACCGCTGCTTTTTCGAGTAGCGAACCAATAACAGGAATTTTCAGTATTTTTCTATCAATACTATCTCTGAAACTCTGACTATTAAGGTGGGCTTTTTTAAAAAAGTAACTGCCTATAAATATTCCCGCTAAACCTAAATACCAATATGCTTGCATAAATTCAGATATCGCGATGACTAACATCGTGAAAGCGGGTAGTTCAGCCCCAAAACTGGCAAAAATATCTTGAAATACAGGCACAACAAAAATTAATAATATCGAGGTTACAATGAATGCTATTACTAAAACAGAGATAGGATAAGTCATTGCTTTTTTTATTTTAGATTTTAACGCTTCAGCTTTTTCTTTATAGGTGGCAATTCGATCATAAATGGCCTCAAGTGCCCCTGATTGCTCGCCAGAATTAACTAAATCACAATATAAGTCATCAAAATATTTAGGATGGTCGCGTAAACATTCAGATAAAGGAATACCAGATTGAAGTTTATTACTGATGTCTCCTAACAATCGTTGCATATTACCATTGCTATGACCTTTACCAATCATTTCAACCGTTTGAACTAAAGGAACACCAGCGCCCAGCATTGTTGCTATTTGTCGGGTAATAATGGCAATGTCAGCGGGTAATATTTTTTTATCATTGGCACTACCAAAAATTGATTTTGCCTTTTTCTTTACTTTACCAGGGGTGATACCTTGTTTGCGTAGCTGAGATTTTAATTCAATCATGCTTGCTGCGGGAAGCTCACCATTGACCTTTTTACCTTTGCGGTTCACACCCTGCCATATAAAAATATCAAGAGCTTTAGCTTGTGGTAATTTTCGTTTTTTAGCCCCTGAACTTGCCATTATATTGGTTACCCGTAAAAGTTAAATTGTTCATAATTTTAATACTAGTCAACTTCTATAAAAATAATAGTTGACTAAGCTGTAGTCACACGGTTTATTTCCGCCAAGCTCGTTATACCTTGACGTGCTTTTTCTAAGCCTGATTGCCGTAAGTTATTGTAACCTTCTTTTTGACACTGTTGAGCGATATCCATAGAATTACCACCTTCCATAATAATAGAAGACATTTTTTCACTGATTTTTATTACCTCATAAACACCAACACGACCTTTATAGCCCCCCGTACACTGATCGCAACCTACGGGTTTAAATAATTTTATTTCGCTAAGTTGTTCAGAGGTAAAACCTTGTTTTTCTAGTTCAGGTCTAGGTATAACATCCTCAACTTTACAGCGACTACATAAACGTCTTGCTAAACGCTGAGCAATAATAATACTGACCGAACTGGCCACGTTATATGAAGGAACGCCCATATTTAATAATCGAGTCAGGGTTTCTGATGCTGAATTTGTGTGCAACGTGGACAACACTAAGTGACCTGTTTGCGCGGCTTTAATGGCTATTTCAGCAGTTTCAAGATCTCGAATTTCCCCTACCATTACAATATCGGGATCTTGGCGAAGAAAAGAGCGGAGTGCATTAGGGAAAGTTAAGCCAGCGCGCACATTAATTTGTACTTGATTCACTCCATCTAAATTTATTTCTACCGGATCTTCTGCTGTTGATATATTACGCTCTGCGGTGTTAAGAATATTTAACCCCGTATAAAGAGAAACTGTTTTACCTGAACCTGTAGGTCCAGTGACTAATATCATACCTTGTGGTTGCTCTAAAGCGTCCATGTAAATTTGCTTTTGTGCCGGCTCATAGCCCAGCATTTCAATACCTAACATCGCACTTGAAGAGTCAAGTATACGCATTACAACTTTCTCACCCCACATTGTTGGTAAGGTTGAGACACGAAAATCAATCGATTTTTTCTTGGATAAGGCTAATTTTATCCGCCCATCTTGGGGGACTCGCCTTTCAGCGATATCGAGTTTTGACATTACTTTTAAACGGGCAGCCATACGAGAGGCAAGTGATACTGGTGGCTTTGCCATTTCAGTTAAAATGCCATCAACACGAAAGCGTATACGGTAAGATTTTTCGTAAGGTTCAAAGTGTAAGTCTGAAGCGCCTTTGCGAATTGCATCGAGTAATATTTTATTGATATAGACAACAATCGGTGCATCTTCCTTATCACCGGTAGCGCTATCATCTTCTTTGCGCTCTTCTTCAACATCTATTCCAGCCAATTCTGTAGCATCGATATCGGTAATATCTAAAGAGTCACTTTCTTCTTCAAGAATTTTATCAATAAAGACTTGTAAGTTTTGATCATTCGTTAACACTAATTCGGTAGGAAACCCGGTGTTAAATTGTATATCTTCTAAAGCATCTAGATTGGTTGGGTCAGACATCGCGACAAATAAAATTTTGCCACGTAAAAATAAGGGAAGAGCATTATGTTTACGGATTAATTTTTCGTTGCGAATACCATCGGGGATCATCGCCGTATCAAAAGCATTAAGGTCTATGATTGGATAACCAAAACTGCGTGCCAGTATGGTGGCGATACTATCCGCGTTTAAATTTTTGTCTTCAATAAGAAATCGTATGAAAGGTTTTGATTGCTGAAGGAATTCAGCACCAATACTATCGACCATATTCTTGTCGACAACATCATGCTTTAAAAGTGCAGTTAAAACACTTGATTGTTTATGATGACCTTTCATGGCAACCTTTTCGCGGTAGGAATAATATAATCTATTTACTCACAATGTTTATTGCAAGTATAGCTTAATTCATTTTGAGTTTTGTAAAATAAAGAGTTGAAAAAATTAGGCATAAAAAAAGCCCCTAATGTAGGAGCTTTTTTATGCAAACTAGTTAGTTATGTTAAGCAGCTAACAAGTTATCGCTATATTATTAACATAAACCTGCAGCGATACATGTTCCAGTTTTTGTCCACTCTACAGGAATACCAGCACTTGGCGTTAAAATATACGTCGCAGATCCTGCTGCAGCAGTAGCAGTCGCTGTTATAACACCATCAGTAGTTACCACAGATGCAACCTTATCTGTTGCTCCTGCTGCTACAACACCATTTGAGCCATCATCTAAATCGACAAGAGCCACACCTGTTTGTCTGCCAATTTCAACAGCAATTTTAGCAGGGCTTGTTGCTAATACAACCTCTGAAAATTTAGCTTTAAGCGTATAAGTTTGATAAGCAGGTAGTGCAACAGCGGCTAAAATACCGATAATCGCAACAACGATCATTAATTCGATAAGGGTAAAACCCTTTGCTTTGTTTACAGATTTAGTATTTAAAAATTTTACGTTTTTCATAATAGGTATTTCCATACTTAATTACGGGGGCTGGATTCATCTTGCGACAAAAATCAGGAAATGTAAAATTTTGTGACACTTTTTTTGTCTTTATTTTTTTAAAAGTTAAAAGTTGTTAGTTATTAACGACTTTTTAACTTAGTTTATTCTTATTAATGACTAAACGAATCGCATAGACAGGTCGATAGCGGTAACATGTTTAGTCAACGCGCCAACTGATATAAAATCCACACCTGATTTTGCGTAGCTTTTTAATGTTTCAATGGTCATGTTGCCAGAAACTTCTAATTTGGTCTTCCCTTGAGATATTTTAGCGGTCGCTTCTACCGCTTGTTCAATCATCTCATGACTAAAGTTATCAAGCATAATAATATCGCTGCCAGCATTTAGCGCTTGGTTGAGTTCGTCTATACTTTCAACTTCGACTTCAACAGTTATGTTTGGATGATTTTTTCGAGCGGTTTGAATAGACTTTTCAATACCACCACACGCAGCAATATGATTCTCTTTAATTAAGAAAGCATCGAATAAACCAATACGGTGATTAACACCGCCACCACATTTAACCGCATATTTTTGCGCGCTACGTAAACCTGGGATCGTTTTACGGGTATCAAGCAATTTCGTATTTGTGTTTGACAACTCTTTAACATAAGTACTGGTTAATGTTGCCGTACCAGAAAGCGACTGTAAAAAATTTAAAGCGCTACGTTCGCCGGTAAGCAGAATGCGTGCGTTACCCGACAATTCAAATAAGGTGGTATTGGCCTTAACACTCTCGCCATCGTTAACAAACCAAGTGATATGAGTTTGAGTACGATAAATAGCATCGAGTTGTGCAAAAACTTCATTTACCCAAGCAACACCACAAACGATACAATTTTCGCGGGTAATGATATTAGCAACCGCGATATTTTGAGCAGGAATGAGTTCAGCCGTAATGTCTTGGCTATTTTTTAATGCATCAGCGTTATCAACGCCCAAGTCTTCACATAATGCCCACGTTACTGTTTTTTGAATATCATGTTGTAGTTGCACACAAAGCATTGAATTTTATTCTCTTGTTTGTAAGTAATTAAGTCAGTTTTCAGTTGGTTGCTAATAGCGAGTAGATCTTCGTTGGTAAGTTATCGTTCACGTAAAATAAGTTGCTTACCTACTTGACTGAATTCTACCCTTTTTAGTGCGCTCATGCCCAATAGAATTTGATTTGATTGCATACTGGGGTTGATGTGGGCGGCTACATCATACAAATAGATATTACCAATACTCAGTTGTTGTAATTTTGTTTGATAAACAGTAGTCGTGCCATTTGCCGTGTTAACGCGTGATGAACCATAACCCTTTAACTGTAATTCTTCGGCAATGCGCGCAGGAATTGACACTTGGGTTGCTCCGGTATCAAGTAAAAAAACTACCGGCAATTCATTGATTTCACCATGAACGACATAATGCCCTTGGCGGTCTTGCTGCAGTGTTACTTCAGCTTTACCTTGACTATTTAAATTCATTTTAGGGTCTTTATTTGGATCCCATTGCTTATCAAGTACATCTTGAAAAAAAAATACCAATAATGCTAAGGCAAATAACCAAGCTAGCCAAATAAATATTTTTCCCATTTTGTTTGTCGGATCAAATTCAGTCATACTCTACACACAGATCTTGAAAATCAAATAGTAACGCCATTGTATGACGAAAGACTTTAAAAATAAATTAGCAATAAAGCATAAATGCAATATGCCCATCAGTTTTGGCTGGCTTGTTAATGAAGAGCAGCAAAAATCGCCACATTTTAGCGTGCGAGAGAAAACCGATACAGTAAACTTGTTGGTTGTCCACAATATATCACTACCGCCAAAGCAATTTGGCGGCGGATATATTACTGACTTTTTTTTAGGGAAGTTAGATGTAAAAGCTCATCCGTATTTTGATGAAATTGCTCAATTAAAAGTATCAGCCCATTGTTTGATCACCAGAGAGGGGCAAATTATTCAATATGTTTCATTCGCCGATAAAGCTTGGCATGCTGGTGTATCTTCATATCAAGGACGAGACAAATGTAATGATTTTTCTATTGGTATTGAATTAGAAGGGACTGATGATATTTCTTACACAGCTGCACAATATTATTCGTTGGCACAATTAACCCAAACGCTTCAGCAAAATTACCCGAGTATTAAAAATAATATAGCAGGGCATAGTGACATTGCTCCTGGGAGAAAAACAGATCCCGGCAATGCTTTTAATTGGCAGTATTTTCATCATTGTTTAAAGTCTAGTTAATTCAATAGCAAAAGGTATATACTCATTTAAAAAGAGTATTAAAAATTAGGAAAATTTTATGAGTCTTATTAGCTTACTTATTGCATTGGCTGCTGAACGTTATTTGTCGACAACATCATGGCAGTTTAAAACTTATTTTCATGCTTATGTTGGTCTATTTAAACGCTCTAAACTAATGCATTTAGCGAAGCAGTCAATTGTGTCTCAATTGATTTTTATTGCCATACCTGTAATTGCTTGCGATTTATTACTCGAACTTGTTGATGATGGCTTACTTTATCTGGTCTTTTCAACTCTCATCTTAATTGTTTGTTTTGGTTGTGTTAAAACTCGACAGTGCTATAAAGATTACTTATTGTCAGCTTTTCGAGGTGAACCGACAACCTGTGGATTACACCATAGGCAACTACAACAAGATACCAGCAGTGCGCCAATGAGTTTTGGTCAACTATTGGTGTGGTTAAACTACCGATACTTTATCGCTATTATGATTTTCTTTGTTGTTTTTGGACCGGCAGGCGCACTATTTTATCGTTTATTGGTTACCATGAATGAATCGCCTGAAATATTCGAAAACGTGACGAAAGAAGAGAGTGTAGATACTGAAAGTGATGAAGCTGATATTAATGTAAATGTCGAAAGTAAAGCCGAAGCTACACCAATAGATTTTATTGAAAAAAATAAAACGCCACTATTAAAAGATATATTATTTTGGGTGGATTGGTTACCGGTTCGCCTTGTGGCTTTTGGTTACATGCTAGTAGGACACTTCTCTAAAGCAATAGCAGTATGGCTAGAAAACTTTTTTGATATCAATAAACAACCTAATCAAATACTGATCAGTGTGGCGCAAAAATCTGAAGACTTTATGGTCGACGCTGATGATTGTACTGCCGAGCCTTGTTTATTAGTGAGATTAGCAAAGCGTACGCTATTGTTATGTTTGGCCGTGATTTCGGTACTAATATTAACGGGTATTCTTAATTAGCCACCCTCTTTATACTTTCACAGGAGCTTTGCTGTGAAAGTATAAATATAGTAGAGAAATTATCCTGCCTTTTTAAAGCGAGGTTTCCTTTTAGTTTTGCGTTTAAAAGGTACCTTTGGCAGTTGATCAAAAGATTGCTGCCCAGCTTCAGCCACCATACTCTTTAACGTTGCTGTTAACGGCATAATAAAATTTTGATAGTTACTTTTTCGTTCACTAATATCAGTAAGTGTTGCTTCCCATTGTGCGGTCATATCTGGTGTTGTAGCCATTTTAGGTAAAGCGTTTATTAGTGATGTGCCAATATCTGTAGCCGTTATATTCTTTCCTATACGCTGTAAAAAACCGCGTTTAAAAAGTAAATCAATAATACCCGCTCGAGTCGCTTCTGTTCCTAAGCCATCAGTATCTTTAAGAATTTTTTTAATTTCTGTATTTTGAACGAAACGAGCAATACCTGTCATCGCACTGAGTAGTGTTGCATCGTTGTAAGCTTTTGGTGCTTGTGTCACCTTCTCTGCAATTAAACCTTGTTCACAATGTAGAGTTTCACCCTTATTTAATTTAGGTAAAAGTTGTTCTGAATATACGTCTTGTTCGCTATTAGACGACAGGTTGTTTTTTGTTTTGCTTGATTGGAACATTACTTTCCAACCTAGTTGCTGTGGTACCTTTGCATTTACTGTGAATTTTCCTTGGGCTATATCAAGTTCTACTTGCGTTTGTTGGTAGCAATAAGGAGGATAAAACTGTGCAAGATATTGGCGAACAATTAACTGATAAATGTTTATTTCAAAAGAATTAAGTGCAATATTATTGGTTGACTTTTCTGTTGGAATAATGGCGTGGTGAGCACTTACTTTACTGTTATTCCAAGCCTTACTTTGAATGTTACAGTCAGCACCTTTAGCAAATTCCGCGTATTTGTTTTTTGAGTCAGCTAATATTTTAATAATAGAGCTCGCTTGCTGATGATGTTCGACGGGTAAGTATCTAGAGTCGGATCTCGGATAGGTAATCAATTTATGTTTTTCATACAAGGCCTGACAAACATCAAGTACTAGCTTTGCGTTCATAGAAAACTGTTTGGCGGCATCAATTTGTAATGAAGACAAATTATAGGGAAGTGCGGCAAATTGTTTTTTATCTTGTTCGGTGACTAAGGTCACCTTTGCGGGTTTTTCTGCGATACGGCCAACCACGTTTTCTGCGAGTGCTTTGTTAATAATTTTTTTATTGTCATCCATGTAGGGTGCACAAGCATCACTAGGCTGCCATTTAGCGATGAATTTCTCACCGGCAGGTGTAATTATATCTGCATAAACATCGAAATAATCATGAGGAATAAAGTGTGCTATTTGACGATCTTTTTCTACGACTAAACCTAGCAGTGGTGTTTGTACTCGACCCACTGAAAGTACACCATTAAAACCTGCTTTTTGTCCTTGTAAGGTATAAGCCCGAGTCAGATTTATACCGTATAACCAATCAGCTCGAGAACGAGCCAGTGCTGAAATAGATAAAGGCATGAAATCTTGGTTACTTTTTAATGCGTTGAGCGACCTTTTTACAGCAGGTAAGTTTAAGTCGCTGATTAATAAGCGTTTAACTTGCTGTTTTTTAGTTTTAGAGACCTTTAAAAAATCAATAACTTCATCAACCAGTAATTGACCTTCTCTGTCGGGATCGCCAGCATGAATAATTTCGCTTGCACTCTTAACCAACTTACGTAGTACGGAAAGTTGTGAACGTGTTTGTGCTTTTGGCGTTAACTGCCATTGCTCAGGAATAATAGGTAAGTGATCCATTCGCCATTTCTTAAAGTCATCGTTATAAACTTCGGGATCTGCTTGCTCAAGGATATGACCAATACACCAGCTGACCACGTCACCATTGCCAAGCTCAATATAGCCTTTTTGACTTTTGTGAGGTTTGGGTAGGGCTGCGGCAATTGCGCGTCCTAAGCTTGGTTTTTCGGCGATATATAGTTTCAATAGATTTTCCATGGGTCAACACTGTCCACTAAAATAAGCTTAGCACAATAACTGGTTTTTTATACAGCGTTTGTTTTATTCTTTAACCGTGTATTACCTTTTAGAGAGATACTGTCCTTAAAACTTGAGGAGTATGCTAATGATGCAGAGACAATTTAATAACAATTGTAGCAGTGATCATAGTGCTTATTTGATGGCGCTCGTCAGTGGTATGGCAGCTTATTTTTATGAGTGAAATCAACATCATTAATATGTTATGCCTATTGCACCTAATGGCTAAATTTGAGCTTCGCTATTTAGCGAAGCTCAAGGAGATCATTTATCTTTTGGTAAATACTTATAACCATGGATCATTGCAGAAACAATAGAATGTTTCTCACGTCGCTCAGCAAAGAATACGGCTAAAATATGTAGTGGGATCAAGAGCAATAAAATGTAAAAACTATAAACGTGTGCCGTTATAAATGGTTTTCTAAAGCTACGCATTTTTTTGTACGCATTAGCATCAATATTTTCTTTACTGTAAGGTTTAATTAATGTCATCTGGCTTTTATCTTGAGCAATACTGCTAGCAAAATATTGGCCAAACGGCGGGTAATAAATATCGGTACCAGCAATGACTAAACCAGAAAACATTTGCACAGACAAGCTTATCATGAATGCACCAACCATCAGTTTTCCAAGTGGACTATGACCTTTAAAGATTTTATTTTTATCATGCTTAAAATCAGCGAGCTCTTTCTTAAATACGTTACTAAAAGGCAGTGTTTGCCCCCAACGTTCAAAGCCTTTACCCACAAAACCTAGGATAATTCTAAAAATTAAATTTGCTGAAAAAATGTAACCAATCCAAACATGAATTGTTTTCAGGAGGACTTTACCTTCAGTAGAAACGCCTAAATCTTTACTAAAATAAATAATAGTGCCAATAACAATAAGCAGTAATACTGACAAGACATTTAACCAATGAAATAAGCGAATTTTTCTACTCCAAACAAACGTTTTTATTAAAGGTGAACTCTTGTTTATTTGGTTTACTTCCATGTCTATTACTCTTTCTATTGGTTAACGTTTTACCGGTACTTTTATCATAACTGAAAGATTTATAACTCGCTAATGATAAGTGGCCACTCCCCCTATTATTGGTGGTACGATAATTAAAGTGTCTGTAATACTTACCCCTTTATAAAGAGAATGGGGTATGACGAACAAGTAAAACTACCTGAGCATTAATTGTGAGTGTTTTTTTTAAGGTCAATTGATGTAAACTTGCAAGTACAGTAGTCAAAAAACGTATCAAGAGTATGCTTTCAAAAATCGTGTTATTGATAATAACCCTTTGCATCAACCATAAAGGAATTTAACCTCGTGAAAAAAATTGTTTTATATAGTATGAGCAACTGTCCGCATTGTGTTATGGCGAAAACGTACTTTGAAAAAAATAACATTTCATATCGTTTATGTAATGTAAAAACGGCGGCGGGACAAAAAGAGTTTCGCCGAGCAAACTTTAGATCTGTGCCAGTAATAAAGGTTGGCGAGCAATACCTGCAAGGTTTCAAATTAAGCGATTTTAACAAACTCTACAATGATTAATTTGCAGCGTTATCGTTTACTATATTAATGCTCATGCAAATAAATTGCTTTAACTCGTTTTAAAAAAATGGTTATGCTAAAGTTAAATTATGTAACAGATATAAAAATATCATTGATCACGGATGTGTCATGAAGTTTGATTGTTGTCGATTTCTTTCGTTTGCCTTTATTATGTTTGCCTCTCTATGTGGTCAATCGCTGGCAGATAACAATAGGTTATCAGTAGCCCAAGTCGATGTGCCATTTAGCCAGCTAGACATGGATGATGAAATACGCCGACGGCCTTTGCAGACATATCAAAAATTATTAGCCTTAGAAAATGTTTTTTCTGATATGCCTAAGTTACACCAAATTTGGTGGTTATTACGCAAGGCGCAAGCAGAAAATTTACTTTACTTCTATAAAGATTTTAATCAAACGGTTACCCAAGCCATTGCACTTATTGATGCTAATACACCACTCAAAATTCAAAGTAGTCTTTATATTTACCAAGGTCTTATTTATCGCCGAGATGCGCAGTATGCTAATTCTGTACTTATTCTTCGTAAAGCGATGACTATAGCTAAGAAAAGCAACTTAACCTATCTATTCATTATTGCTAAGCAAGAGCTTGCTTATACAAAAAGTATCACTGAACTTTATGAGTTGTCGTTAAATGAAATGCAGGAAGCTTATTTGGAAGCTTATGCATTAAAAGAATATTTTCTGATTGCCGTCATCAATGAAACTTACGGTGCTATTTATGGTTATTTAGATGATTATGAAAAGTCGATTGAATATTATCAAAAAGCGCTAAATACTTATGAACGTTTAAATTATCCCGCACATGTATCAGAGGCTATTTATGGTATCGCTGCAACTTATCGTTACTGGCAAAAATATGATCAAGCGATTCAGTATTTTGAGCTTTATCAAAAAAAAATTGCTTATACTCCTAATACCGAGATTTCTTTTTTCTCTGCCTATGGTTTAGGCATGACACTTGCTGAAAAAGGCGATTGTTTACAAGCCATCACTGTTATTAATCGCGCATTAACACTCAATGGATTAATTGACTATAACGCTGAGCTATACAAGCAACAAGTTCATTGTTTTATTCAATTAGGTAAACTGGAACAAGCTCAAGCATCGTTGACTAAAGCTGAAAATATATTTATGTCGTTGCCTGAATTGGTAGGAACTAAATGGCAACTTGAAGTAATAAAGCTTGGCTCAGAGCTTGCTCATGCAAGAAATAATGACAGTGAAGCGTTTCAATTATCTCGACAGTATTATCAACAATATAACAAATTACTGGTGAAAAATTCTAGCATGCGCTTAACGAGCGCTCGTGCAGCAATGGAAAACGAGCGAATGTACATTGAAAATGCACTGACTCAACAACGAGAAAAAGTTTCTATGTTAGAAAATGAGTCACTTAATCAACAAAAACAACAGAATATTTATTTATTGATATTTATTCTATGTGGCGGTGTAATTGTTATTACGGTGATAACCATTCAATATAAAAATAATAAAAAAATGTATGCTATATCCATTAAAGACCCTTTATCAAATTTATATAACCGTCGCTATATTTTCGAATATTTATCAAATTACTGTAAAGATGTTTTTGTTGAAAAAACAAAATTATCGGTTATTTTGTTTGATATTGATGACTTTAAAAGTGTCAATGATAAATTTGGCCACCCGGTTGGCGATTCAGTTATTAAAAAATTAGCTGATCTTTGCCATGATGTGTTTCGTACTGAAGATGTCATTGGTCGTATTGGGGGAGAAGAGTTTTTATGTATTCTACCACGGACTGATGAAAAGCAATGTAAAGTAATTGCTGAACGACTTTTGAAAAAAATTAGACAGCAAGTTTTTACAGAAAATCTAGGGTTGCAAATTACGGTGAGTATCGGTATTGCTTCCTTGTCCCCAATTAGCCCTACGAGCGAAGCATTATACCTACATGCCGATGCTGCCCTTTATCAGGCAAAGCATAACGGTAAAAACAATGTGGTTATATATCAATAGAAAGCCATTACCTCTTATGAATAATACAACACCATTAACTGTTCAAGCTATTCTCTTATTACAAAGTTATATAAAACAGCTTGGTTTTACCCCCGTAATTCATTTTGAATTAGAAGGTTGTTATCAATTCGACAGTAAAATAGAAAAATTCTCATTGGACTACCAAAGAATTAATCGCCAGTTAGTTCGTGCAGGAATTGATGGCGAATTAGTGCCTGAGTATTGGAATAGTCAGTGGGAGTATGTTTCTTTATTTAACGGCCAGTCACCTTTAAAAGAAGCGGATAATTTAAGCCAAGCAATAAAGTTTTTACCGCGACTATTTGCTGAACAAGGTATCAGTACAACATTAATTAAACCGGTTGTATGGTCTGGGGACAAAGGTAAGTTAGCCAGTGGTAGCGGCGATATATTCACCACTGAAACACGTGCTGTACACATTCCTAATGCAGTACAAATGAATATTAGTGCACTTGATAGCGAAGGTAAAAACATTATTGTTGAACGCGGGTTTGGTGAGTATTTGCAGCAATGTTTTCTTGATACGAGTTTAAACTGTTGTTTAATATATTTACCTGAAGAAGAAGCTTTTGAGCGTTTAGCATTAAAAAGTAAATATGGCTTAGCGGCTGAGTTATGTTCACCTATCGATATTTCAGGTGGGCACCAGGGCAGTATTGCTTTGTACAAAGAAGTAGGAAAACATAATCAGGCTATGGGCGAAGAACCCTTACTTTATGATCATAATAATAAAGTCTTAGTTAAGCAGCACAATTGGCAAAAAACCGCGCGTATCGAACATAGGATTGGCGCTTCAAGTCTGCAATATAATGCTTATTTTAATATTATTTATTCTTTATTGAACTTAATTGATGCACTTGAAGTATATAACACTGATAACTGCAGAAGATTGCTCCGTAAAGAAGTTCATCAGCAAAATTTACCTTCATCATTGCATGATAATACTTTGACAAAATGCGTAGGTGCAATATCCTTATTTGATAATGATCACTGGTTTAGTGAACGTTTAAATAAGATATTTACTCGTTCATGTGGTGAACAGATGTCAGAGCAGTTATTATTAGGTGATAAAATAAAGCAAATGATTTTAGCGCCATACCAACAGAAACTTATTCTCACTCATACATTATAATTAATTTAAAAATAAAATATGACTCTTATTAATAATCAAAATATTACCCCTCAGCTTAATGGTTTATCTATAGATGATAAGCGCGCAGAGCTGAAAAGTTACTTTCATAATACATGGACGACCTACGAGTCGTTATTTGCTTTAATCAATAACGACCAAGCATACTATTTGCGGCCTGAGACATTACGCCACCCCCTTATTTTTTATTTTGGCCATACGGCTACCTTCTTTATTAATAAATTACTCTTGGGTAAATACATTAATAAGCGCGTTAATACCAAGTTAGAAGCCGTTTGCGCTGTTGGTGTTGATGAAATGAGCTGGGATGATCTTAACAGTGAGCATTACGACTGGCCTAATGTTGATGAAGTAAGAGAATACCGCCAGCAAGTTTTCGCTTTGGTTAATAACCTCATTGATACGATGGAACTAAGTTTACCCATTAAACAAGACTCATTAGCTTGGGTAATACTGATGGGCTGTGAGCATGAACGCATACATCTAGAAACATCATCGGTGATCATGCGTATGCTGCCATTAAATTGCTTAACACCGCCAACGGAGACAGCTAGCCAATGGGCAAGCTGTACTCATTATTCTGCGGCACCTAATAATGAATTATTAGCGGTTGCTGAACAATCTGTTATTTTAGGTAAAAAATTAAGTGATGAAACTTATGGCTGGGATAACGAATATGGTGAATTATCAGTTGATGTTAGTGCGTTTTCAGCCTCTAAATATTTAGTTTCTAATCAAGAGTTTTTAGTTTTTATCGACGCAGGTGGTTATAAAAAACCTCATTATTGGACTGAGGAAGGTCAAAAATGGTTAAGCTTTACTAAAGCTGAGATGCCACGTTTTTGGCGCAATAACAGTGGAGAATACTTGCAACGTAATTTACTTAACGAGATTCCTTTACCTTTAAATTGGCCTGCAGAAGTTAACTACTTAGAAGCAAAAGCTTTTTGCCAGTGGAAAAGTGAGCAAACAACGTTAAACATTGCTATGCCTACCGAAGCTCAGTGGCATTGCTTACGAGAAGGTACCAGTGATAATCAAGGGAATGAGCAAGCCCCATCAGGGAATATCAACTTAGCCCACTATGCTTCGTCATGCCCTGTTGATGAGTTTTCAGCCGGAAAGTTTTATGATGTTACGGGTAATGTTTGGCAATGGAGTGAGTCTGCAATTGATGGTTATGAGGGATTTAAAGTTCATCCACTTTATGACGATTTCTCTACACCCACTTTTGATGGAAAACATAACCTAATTAAAGGTGGGTCATGGATCTCAACAGGCAACGAGACTATTCAATCGTCTCGTTATGCTTTTAGACGTCATTTTACTCAGCATGCGGGTTTTCGTTACGTTGAAAACACTGACGGTAAAATACCATTAACACCGGTTAATTGTTATGAAACTGATATTGAAGTATGTCAGCAACTTGAAAGCCATTACGGTGAAGAACATTTAAGTATTGCTAATTACTCACAACAAGTGGGTCAATTGCTATTAAGCAAAGTCAAAGAACTGGCGACTAATACCAACAAATTATTGCATGTAGGCTGTAGTGTTGGCCGCACTGCTTTTGAGTTATCTGAACACTTCCAGCATATTGACGCCGTAGATTTTTCTGCCCGTTATATTCAATACGGTGTGCAACTTCAACAACAAAAAACACTCCGTTACACTAACGTTATTTCAGGTGATATACAGAGTTTTCATGAAGTGTCACTTAAGACGTTAGCGTTGGAAGGCTTTGCTGAAAATATTTTATTTAGCCAAGGTGATGCCAGTAATTTAAAGCCGATGTTTAATGGCTATGATGCTATTTTAGTGGAACATGCTTTAGAAAAAAGTTATCAGCCTAAACAGTTGTTAGCCACACTATCACAGCGATTGAATGAGCAAGGTTTATTGTTTGTATTAACAGATCATCAGTACACAACGCAATATACTGAAAAAGAAAGTTGGTTAGGCGGACTGAAAGTCAATGGTGAAAATGTTATTGGTTTTGATGGCTTACAAGAAAAGCTAGCGGAAGATTTTTGCTTTTTAGGTGCACAGCCCTTAACGAGAGTGATTAAGAAAAACCAATGTACTTATACGGTGACAACCACGGAAATGTCAGTTTGGCAGCGTAAAAAGTCGTAAATGATGAAGAACCTTTTACCGGCACATATTGCTTTTGGTCAACGCCTAGCGAGCAATCAAAAAGTGACTATAGAACACAATTTGAGCAACTCTTGTGGGCAAAGTTTATCTGTTGCCCAGCTTTGTCTTTTAGGTGAAACTAGCCTCGAAGTATTGCTGGGTGATCAGGCGTTATCTTATGCGTCGATAAATGGAAGCCACCGTTTACGATCACTTATTGCTGCTTTTCATCAAGATTATAATCATCATCAAGCGGAACTCTCGGCTGACAATGTTTTAACCTTTTGTGGTGCCCAAGAAGCGTTGTCTGCTATTTATCAAACAGTACTGCTTGAAGATGAAATAACAAACTGTAATAGTGTTGAGCAACAATCAGCCATTGAAATTGTGGTGATCACACCGTGTTATCCCTCTTTAGTCACAATGGCAGAGCAGATGGGAATAACTGTCAGGTGCCTAACGGTTGACTTTCAACAAAGCTGGCAGATTAATCAGCAAGAACTTTTAGCCTTAGTAAACGAAAAGACTCGATTAATTGTCCTCAATTCACCACATAATCCAACCGGTAGCGTAATAGAGACTAAATTCGCTGAGCAAATTTTAGCGATAGCAAAGCAATTCAATTGCTACCTTTTAGCTGACGATGTATCCCAAGCGAGTAACTATAATAATATTGACTTATCCCATCGCTATTTAGATTATGATCGCGCTATTGTTGTGTCGGTGTTATCAAAGAGCTTTGGCTTGGCGGGTCTTCGTATCGGCTGGGCAATATCTCAAAGTAAGTCTTTTTTGAAAAAACTCTTAGCAGTAAAAGCACAAGGGTCGATCTGCACCTCTATTGTAGATGAAAAATTGGCAGAAATTGCTCTGGAAAACTATCAAAAAATAATTATAAAAAATAATGCTATTATCAAAAAAAATATTACTTTATTTCAGTTGTTTATCGAAAAAAACAATGCATATTTTAGTTGGCATCCTCCGCAAGCAGGTTTACTGACATTAGTTAAATGTCATACCGAAATACCGATACTTAACTGGGCTGAAATACTTGCCGAGCAAACAGGAATATTCGTTTATCCAGCCTGTTTATTTGGGCTATCAGGGTCTTATTTTCGTTTAGGACTTGGCGGGGAAAACTTTCCTGTGATATTACAGTCATTACAACGCTTTGTTGATAAACCGGTATAGTCAACTTTACGTTGGTGTTACGTAAAAATTCATTCATTGTATATATTTGATCAATTATCTACTTTTATAATCAATAGTTATGGGCGAACAGCAACTCGTCTTTATGCTTACAGGTATAAGTAGATCATAAAAAAATGACAAATAGCGCCCCCTAGTACGAACAGGTGCCAAATAGCATGATTGAAGTGAATCCGCTTTTGCACATAAAAAATAACGCCTAAACAATAAATAGCCCCACCTAATGCCAGCAGTGTTAACCCTTCGCTTGATAGTTTTTCATTCAACTGTTCAATAATTGTTATTGATATGAGTCCCATACCTAAATAGGTGATCAAGGATGTTTTTTTAAAACGGTGGCCAAACTTTAGTTTAAAGAACACACCCAGTATGGCTAAAGTCCAGATAATCATTAACATAATCATCCCAAGTTGATCATTCAATGAAATTAACATTAATGGAGTATAAGTGCCGGCTATTAATAAGTAGATAGCACAATGGTCAAGTAATTTAAAAAGCTTTTTCTTATGAATATCTTGAAAAGAGTGATAAAAAGTTGAGGCGCTAAACAATAAAATTAAACTGGCACCATATACAGAGAAACTAATTATTTTTATTAAACTATTGTCGACAATAGCGGCGGTTAATAGCATGTAGCAGGCAATAATAGACAATATGGCACCTAGTGCGTGAGTCAACGTATTGGCGATTTCTTCATTCTTACTGTAACTTGCTTGGCTTGTCATTTATTATCCTGTTATGTTTTTTTGCTTTTCAGTGCACACGTGTACACTGAAATAATAACATAAAAAATAGTTGAAACAAGAGGTCAGACCAAGGAGTTTTTGATATAAAAAAAGAGCTTGGGTAAGCTCTTGATTAGACAAAATAATTATTTTATTTTTCAGAATAAATTTTTAGTTCATCATAAATTTTTAATGATAGGCATTACAACGCTAATTCAATAACCATCGCTTTGAGTTCTTCTTTAGAAATAGAGTTGTTATGATTGACATCAAATTTGTTAAAAATGCTCTCACACATACGAAGGCCTTTATCTTGTAAAAGGCATTCAATCAGTTCAACAAACTCACTACGACTAATCGCGCCATCTTTGTCTTCATCGAAAACTTCAAATAATTCATCAACCCACTGATTAATGTTCATCAGTATTCCTTTTTAATAAGTATTACATCTATTAAAGACTTTATCTTTAATTACCCTGTTTGTGAATGTTTAATTGCAAGATTCAACGAATAAGAGTTATTTGAATATTCATCGGTGAAAGTTTATTCATGATATCTGTATCGAAGCTACATTCTGCTGTAGGTAGAGTATATACTTTAACAAAATCAATAATTACTGAATAAAAATGACTATTATCAGACAAGAAACAAAAACAAGAATGAGCCGTATTGTTAAACATAACGGTGTCATTTATTTATGCGGGCAAGTTTGCAAAGATGCGAGCTTTGGCATTGAAGAACAAACACATTCAATGTTAGAGAAGGTTGATGAATTACTAGAGCAAGCAGGTAGTGATAAAAAGCATATTTTATCGGCAACAATTTACATAAAAGATATGAGTGACTTTTCAAAAATGAATAACATTTGGGATAACTGGATCCCCGAGGGTTTTGCTCCGGCAAGAGCTTGTGTCGAAGCTGGTATGGCACGAAATGCATTACTCATTGAAATATCGGTAATCGCTGCAGAGATATAATCAGTATTTAAATGTTCAGTTAACTTAACATATTTTATACATACGTATGAAATATGTTGATTTTAACGACATATGCCTCAATTTAAAAAGTTATTTTTACTCAAAAGTGGCTGGTATTTTATTTTTTTCTTTATCTGTTATCCTTTTGCTTTTCTTGTATGACACTTTTATAATATTCATCTATACTTCATTGGGTTAGCTTTTATTAAAGCAACTTTATTTTAACAATACAGTAAGAACATAAGAACATAAGAACATAAACTCTAAGGTGAATAATATGAAAAGTAAAATAGCGGTACTAGCGATTGCTAGTAGCTTTATTTCCTATACGGCTCAAGCAGATATCAATTTAAGTGGCTTCGCTTCAATAACAGGTGGTATCACTACATCGAGTGATGAAAAACTGTATGGCTTTAATGATACTTTTGACTTTAAAAATGGTTCATTACTGGCAATTCAAGCATCAAGTAATATAGGTGAAGGTCTTGATATTACTGCACAAATTGTTTCGCGCGGTGATAATGATTGGGATACTGAATTTGAATGGGCCTACGTTAGCTATAACGTAAACGATAACTTTAGGGTTTTGGCTGGGCGTCAACGAGCACCTTTCTTTATGTACTCAGACTTTTTAGATGTTTCGTATGCTTATCCGTGGATAACACCACCAAAAGGTGTTTACGATTTAATTTTTAATACCTTTGACGGTCTTAGCGGTATATACAGTAGTACTCTTGGAGAATTTGATACGACTTACCATTTTATTGCGGGTAATAACTCCGATGAAATCGAAGTCTTTGGTGAAAAAACAAAGCCTAGCATGGATAATATCTTAGGTGGCGCTGCTACCTTTAACAGAGATTGGTTAACCTTAAGAGCGGCTTATTTTAATGCTGATGTATCAATACCTTTAACTGAATTAGATGGACTTGCTAAGCTTTGGAGTGAAAATGGTTACCCAACCTTTGCAGGCAATACTAGTATTTTTGAAGACAAAGCAACGTTCACTGAACTTGGCTTTCAAATTGACTATGAAGGCATCTTAGTTGTTGGCGAATATACAACGCTTAAAATAGATAATACGATATTAGGTGAAGAAGAGTCTTATTATGTGATGCTAGGTAAGCGCTTTGATAATTACTTAGTACACATTACTTACGGTGTTGATGAAGACACTGCGGCGAACGATTTTACTAGCGTTATACCGTCAGGAACTCCTCTTGACGCTTTAAAATTGCCAACACAAAAGACTATAACTGATCAAAAAAATGACTCAAGCTATGTTACTGTTGGTTTACGTTGGGATTTTCATAGCTCAGCGTCATTAAAGTTTGAATATACCGGTTTTAATGATGACCTTAATGGTGTCAATGATGCTGGTTTATTCCGCACTTCACTTGTTACTGTTTTTTAGGGGATTGATGATGAAATATATAAAAGTCACTGCGATCTTACTTTCAATAGGCTTTAGTTTAACGGCTTCTGCCGATATTGCTGTTATTGTTAACCCGGCTAATTCTAGTGCGCTGACCGACAGAGACATCTCTCGGATTTTTTTAGGTAAAAATAAGAAATTTGCTAACGGTGCTTCTGTTATGGCAGCAAATTTAAAGGATGAAAGTGCGGCTCGAGAAGAGTTTGAAAGTAAAGTGTTGAAAAAGACTAGCTACCAAGTTAAATCTTATTGGGCTAAGCAAATTTTCTCTGGTAAGGCCAAACCTTTAGCAGAATTTGACAACGATGCTGAGGTTTTAAGTTTTGTTGCGGCTAACCCTGATGCCATTGGTTATATTGATGCTGCTAAAGTTAGTGATAAAGTTAAAGTGATTAAAACCTTTTAAATAACTCTGGTATTATAAAACGAGTATCAACAGTGATTTTCAATTGTCTGTTGGTACTCGTTTTTTTAACTCATTTATTTAATAGGTACTTCTTGTGTCACCTCTTGTTAACTCACTCAAGCAAACCTTTGGCTTTGATGCCTTTCGTGATGGGCAGCAACAAACGATTGAACAGCTCCTCAATGGCCAATCTTCTCTTGCAATATTTCCGACTGGCTCAGGTAAATCATTATGTTATCAGTTAGCGGCTATAGAACTTCCTCACTTAACTATTGTTGTTTCTCCTTTGCTGGCGCTAATGAAAGACCAATTAGCCTTTTTAGAGACGAAAGGTATAGCGGCGGCAAGTATTGATTCGACATTAACGCCTGTGCAAAATCAGCAAGTGATGGCGGATACTCGCAGCGGTAAAATAAAGATTCTTATGGTGTCAGTCGAGCGTTTTAAAAATGAACGTTTTCGCCAATTTATTGATTCCGTTAATGTTTCAATGTTGGTTGTCGATGAGGCGCATTGTATCTCTGAATGGGGTCATAACTTTCGCCCCGATTATTTAAAACTACCTAACTATCGCCAAGAACTGAATATTCCGCTGGTACTTTTATTAACCGCTACAGCGACAAAAAAAGTAAAAAAGGACATGGCATCTAAATTCGACATTTTACCCGAGCATATTGTGCAAACGGGTTTTTATCGAAACAACTTAGATTTAACAGTGTTAGCGGTTTCAAGCAAAGATAAAAATCAACAATTGCTAACGAACATCAACGCGCAAACCGGTTGTGGTATTGTTTATGTGACTCTACAACAAAGCGCTGAGTATGTAGCAAGCTTTTTGTCACAGCAAGGTTTGAATGCTCAACCTTATCACGCTGGGTTTATTAGCGAAAAACGGCAGAAGATCCAAGAAGACTTTATGTCGGGAAAAGTACAAATCATCGTGGCGACTATTGCTTTTGGCATGGGTATAGATAAAGCAGATATCCGCTTTGTTATTCATTATGATTTACCAAAATCAATTGAAAATTACAGTCAGGAAATTGGCCGTGCAGGACGTGATGGTTTAGCGTCAAATTGTATTACCTTGGCAAATTTAGATGGGTTAAATACCGTTGAAAATTTTGTTTTTGGTGACACACCTGAACTGAGTGGTATCGAATGTGTCATAAACAATATTCAACAAGAATGCCTTAATGAACGCTGGGAATTACAAGGCTTGTCGTTGTCAAATATCAGTAATATTCGCCAACTACCGATGAGAACATTACTTGTTCAGTTAGAGCTACAGGGCGTTATTAAACCGTTGTTTTCATATTTCGCTGATTTCAAATATAAATTTACCACCAATAAAGATGATGTATTAAATTGTTTTGAAGGTGAGCGCAAAGACTTCCTTGCGACTATTTTTAGCTACAGTGGCTTTAAGAAAGTATGGGGAGAGCCAGATTTTGATGCGTTATTTCAGCATTATGGCTGTGATCGTGGTCGAGTGATTGTTGCTTTGGAATACCTACAAGAGAAACAATTGATCACCTTGGAAACAAAAAAAATCACTGAAGTATTTAGTGTCAATAAAAGGTTATTGTCGGCTGAAAACCTTGCTAAGTCATTACATGATTATTTTGTTGATAAAGAAGAAAAAGAAATAAAACGTATTGCGACACTGGTGCGCTTCTTTGAATTAGCGTCTTGCCTGAGTCGAAATTTATCCTTGTACTTTAATGATAAAAACACCCCTGAACATTGTGGGCATTGTTCTGTATGCCGAGGAAACTTTGCTAAGCTAAGCTATTCACAAAAAAGTACTTTGCCAGATGACGCCGTGATAGTTGACATGCTAACGACACTTATCGAACATATGTCGACCAAGCACAAAGGTGTATTGTCTTTAGAAACGATGTGCCGATTTTTAACCGGATTAACCGTGCCGCTTTTTAGCCGTAATAAAATAAAACAGTTACCTGGCTTTGGCTGTTGCGAAAATATTCGTTATCAAGAAGTGCGTGAAAAAGTGATCAGTGTCATGAAGAATTAGCGGCAAATAATTAATGAAAAAAGCGAAATATAATGTACTTATATTTCGCTTTTTTATTTTTCGAACTCATTATTTATGGTGATTAGTCGTGGCTGTGGCCACAACCGCCTTCACCATGGACGTGTCCATGTTTCAATTCATCTTCTGTAGCATCACGGACTTCTAAAATTTCAACATCAAACTTTAAATCAATACCCGCTAATGGATGGTTTCCGTCAACGGTTATTTCATCATCTGTTACATCAATAACAATAACAGTTTGCTCGCCATCGTCGGTTGTAGCCCGTAGTTGTGAACCAACCGCTAAATCTTCAACGCTTTCAAACATACTTTTGGGTACGGTTTGCACAAACTCATCATGGCGATCACCATAAGCATTTTCAGCACTTACTGCGACTTCGAATTTATCATCAACAACATGATCTGTTAAGGCATCTTCTAAGCCTGGAATGAGATAACCTGTACCGTGAATAATAGATAAAGGGCTGTGGTCATAAGAGCTGTCGATGAGTGTATCTTCGCTGTCGGATACGGCATAGTGTAAAACGACAACTTTATTTTCTGAAATTTTCATTATATATCCTAAATTTTAAATAAATATAACTAGCGACTATTCCGCTAATTTATAGGGTAATTCAACCAAGCTTAGAGCAGAGTTTTCATGGCTTTTAATTCGTAAGTTTGTGGTGCTATCGATATCGCTGGCTAAAACAGCCTGCAGATAATAAATACCATCACCACTGATATAACTGGCTAGAAGGTCACCTGCTTTACGCCAGTTTTCACCTAACTGCTGCTCAATAATATCACCTGCTTGCAAGGTTATTAACTCATTATTGGCTGAAGGGCTTTTTAACGAAAATAACGCGCGTTTGTTTTTCCCTAAATATTGCATACGCGCAACAGTTTCTTGTCCTAAGTAACAGCCTTTAGTAAAACTTATGCCGTGAATCGCTTGTAAGTTCAACATTTGAGGTACATATGAAGAAACTGTTTCTGGAGCGAGTAAAGGAAAACCTTCGTTAATTTCGATTAAATTCCACAGCGCTTGTGGGTAAATCGCTAATGAAAAGTCACTGATTATTTTCTCTGCAATCTTCGCTTCATCAATAATAAGATAACGTTTTAGCTTGCCCGCTAAATACACAATCGTGGTACTGCCAACTTGCAAAACGGGGGTTAAGCTATTAGGTAATTCAACAAATTGCTGATGCAAAACCTCAGTTGCGTTTTTTCCGGCAATCGCATAAAACGCTAAATCTGCTGTTTGCTCAATAGTGACTTTGGCAAATACACCGAATTTTTTCAATTCAACGAGTGACTTACTAATACTTGCTGTCGGTTGCAATAATAAATGTGTTTGTTGACGATTAATTAAACGAAAAACAGAAAGTACCTTTCCTTTAGCGTCACAATGACCCCCTAGTAATAAGTTATCATCTGCAAGCGTGTTTACATCACAAGTGACTTGTCCTTGCAAATATTTACTTTGTTCTGCTCCATGCAAAGCAATTGCACCATATTCAGCTAAACTAATGGCACAAGCATCAGGGAGGTTATCGTAACTAGGTAGGGTATTTTCAACAGAGGTTGTCATAATTAAGTTAGCATTGTTGTTTTATTGTTAGGTTAAATAATGAGGACTTTCTTGGAAAATTCAAGGTGCTGGTGAGATTCGTTAGTTTATTTCTCTGGATCGGATAAACAATTTTGTAATGGCAAATGACTTTGCTAGAATAAGTACAGATTTTATTTTACAGGGTGTTGTATGTCACTAACCGATAATAAACCGCGTTTAAGATGGGCTTGCCGTCGTGGAATGCTTGAATTAGATATACTTTTTATGCCTTTCGTTGAAGAGGCTTATGATTTGCTGTCAGAAAAAGACAAGCAAACTTTTGAACGTTTATTAGAAGAGCAAGATCCTGAGTTATTTGCTTGGTTTATGGGGCATAAGGTCTGTGAAGACAAAGAACTTAACGCCATGGTGCAACACATCCTCAAGCGAGTTAAAGTTTAATATAGATGTTATAGATACGCATAATAAAATAAACTTTATGCGTATTATTTATACCCAACCCGCTAGTTTTACCCTTAATATAAGGGGGGAGTGTCAGTTTTCGGTTGACGATAAAAGGCAATTAAGTCCGGAAAGTCGAATAGGTTTTTGGGGGTGTTGGTTGGTCTTTGAAAGTCGTTCATCTGAAAATGCTTATCTGCTTCAACAATCACCCTTAAAAAGGTGGCTAGTAAAACTAAGCTTACCCAGCTATTTTATTGCTCAAAAGAGTTTGTCAGCCAAGCAATATGCAAGATTATGCCGCGTTATTATTAAGTTAAGCAATAACGCGGATAGCTAATACCTGATATTAGGGGGTTAAAATGGTTGAGGTTGCTGCTTCACTTAATTCAGGATAGTCGAGTGTGTAATGTAAGCCACGGCTTTCTTTACGTTCCATTGCACACCGAATAATTAATTCAGCAACTTGTACTAAATTTCTTAATTCTAATAAATTATTACTGACCCGAAAATTTTGATAATAATCATCGATTTCTCTTTGTAATAATTCAACACGGTGCAAGGCTCTTTCTAAACGTTTTGTTGTTCTAACAATCCCGACATAGTCCCACATAAATAATCGTAGTTCATGCCAGTTATGTTGTATAACAACTTCTTCGTCGGAGTTTGTTACACGACTTTCGTCCCAGGCGGGTAAAACGACAATACTTTGCTGAAGATCTATTTTCTGTTCGATATCTAAAGCGGCGGCGCGGGCAAAGACTAAACATTCTAATAATGAATTACTTGCCATGCGATTAGCACCGTGTAAACCGGTATAAGCAACTTCCCCAATAGCATATAAGCTATCGATATCCGTTTTCCCTTGCTTGTTGATCATCACACCACCACAAGTGTAATGGGCAGCAGGTACAACGGGCATAGGCTGTTTGGTAATGTCGATACCTAAAGATTGAGTTTTCTCGTAAATATTAGGAAAATGTTGTTTAATAAAATCAACAGATTTGTGGCTAATATCTAGATACATGCAATCAGCGCCAAGGCGCTTCATTTCAAAATCAATGGCGCGGGCAACGATATCACGCGGGGCAAGTTCAGCTCGCTCATCGAAACTAGGCATAAATCGACTACCATCAGGACGGCGTAAAATAGCACCTTCACCACGTAATGCTTCCGTTAATAAAAAGTTTCCAGCATCAGGATGAAATAAACAAGTGGGGTGGAATTGATTAAACTCCATATTAGCGACACGACAACCTGCTCGCCACGCCATCGCTATCCCGTCACCACTGGCAACATCTGGGTTTGAAGTATATTGATAAACCTTACTTGCGCCACCTGTTGCTAAAATTGTTTTCTTAGCAAAAATACGCTCAACACATTCATTATTTCGGTTCCAGATATAAGCACCAATACATCGCTTTTGTTGATTGTTGCCATCAGTTGGTGGCTCACAGACTAGATCAACAGCATTGTAACGTTCAAAAATTCTAATACGCGGATGATTTTTAACTTGATCCACTAATGTGGTTTGAATGGCTTGACCGGTCGCGTCAGCAGAATGAAGAATTCTGCGATGACTGTGCCCACCTTCACGGGTTAAGTGATAACGTAATTCACCTTGATCATCTTCTTCTTGGTCAAAGTTAACACCTTGCCCAATAAGCCATTCTAAACATACACGGGCATTCTCAGCGGTATACTGCACTATGTCTTGGTCGCATAAGCCAGCACCGGCAATTAACGTGTCGCTAACGTGATCTGCCACACTATCATTTTCATCAAAAACAGCAGCGATACCCCCTTGGGCGTAAAAGGTAGAACCTTCATTAACTAACGCCTTGCTTAATACAATAATATCGGCATTATTCGCTAAATGTAACGCAAGTGTTAAACCCGCGGCACCACTACCAATAATTAATACGTCGCAGTTATGTTGTTTGTTCATAAAATTCTGATTTTGATGTATTCTATATATATAGCAGGAATCTTAACGGTTATTCACCTGTGGGAACAGATAAAACGGGGTGTATGTCGAAAAAAGAATAAATTCTTATCGTTTTACGAATTATTTTGATCTTTTTTCGAACTTTTTCAAATAAGTGCAGTCCTACTTGATGTGTTTGCCATGAGCCAAATGTTGAACCGGATTTTAGAAGTAAGTGATAATTAGGAGTATTGGCTCAAATGAGCGAAATAAACGTTGACCAAAAACTGGTTGAACGAGTACAGCGCGGAGATAAGGCTGCTTTTAACCTTTTGGTGACAAAGTATCAGCATAAAGTAGCAAATTTAGTGTCGCGTTATGTAAAGAATCACAGTGATGTACCGGATATAGTTCAAGAAGCATTTATTAAAGCTTATAGAGCTTTACCTAACTTTAGAGGGGACAGTGCTTTTTATACCTGGCTTTATCGAATAGCCGTTAATTGCGCAAAAAACCATATGGTTGCTAGCAATCGAAAACCACCAGGTTCTGATATAGAAGTTGAGGATGCAGAAATTTATGACTCAGGTGAAGCTTTACGAGAAAACGCTTCTCCTGAAAAGTTATTATTAACCAATGAAATCAAAAAAGTTATTTTTGATACCATTGAACAGTTACCCAATGATTTGCGCACAGCAATTAACCTTCGAGAGCTAGAAGGGTTAAGTTATGAAGAAATAGCACATATCATGGATTGTCCGGTTGGGACTGTGCGTTCGAGAATATTTAGAGCTCGAGACGCGGTAGATAAAAAAATTAGGCCACTACTACAAAACTAGTTATTAATGTTAGCTTTGTTGTATTAAAGATAAAATTAATTTAATTCACACGAATGTTAGTGTTAATTTTTAAGGTGTATATATGAGTGAAAATAAGTTTGAGACAGTGTCGTCTTGTGTTGATGATTTTCAACATGATGACAACGCGTTTGATGATATTATCAACGATGAACATTTGTCGACTACTTGGGATCGTTATCATTTAATTGGAGATGTATTACGCAACGACACTCCAGATGTTTTACAACTCGATTTGTCTGCAGAAATAGCACAAGCTATTGCAGCAGAGCCAACCATTTTAGCGCCGAAAAATAATAACGTTTTCGCGTTGAAATTAAAGGCAAAAGTTGTCGCGTTTGCGAAACCTTTTGGCCAACTAGCGATTGCCGCTTCAGCTGCAGGTTTAATGGTTTTAGGTGTACAAAGTAATGTTGCTCAAAATAATGAAACTATTTTACCGAGCCAAATAGTAAAAACTATTCCTATGGCTGGCACTGCTGAACCGGTAAGCCTTAACTTTCAAGAGCCTGATAGGGCTTCACAGAAACAAGCTTTTATTGATCAACAGCGTCGTTTTCATGCTTTATTCTCTGATCATCAGCAACAGGTTAAATTAAGTTCATTGGCTGTTAATGATACTAACACTGATGATCAAAATGAAACTCATTCTATTGTTGATAAAAAGGTAAATGAAAGTAATAAATGAAATTATTAAGTTATGTTTTACTACTGTTAAGTATAAGCTTTTCAGCGGTTGGTGAAGAAAGTGAGCCAGCAAAAGCTTGGCTTGAACGTTTATCTAACGCATTAAATAAACTGAATTTTAGCACTTCTTTTGTTGTCGTCAAAAACAATCAAGCACAGCCATATCATTGGTTTCATGGTGTAGATGATACCGGCACTGAACTCGAAATACTTTCTCTACTCAATGGCCCGCGTCGCGATATTCTTCGTAAAGGCAATACCGTTAGTTACATTGAGCCAGAGCTTCCTCCTTATTCGGTGACCTCTCAACAAATTAGTGGGCCTATTCCTGCTATTTTAGCGGGCGATATTTCTCAGTTAGAAAACATATATGATTTTATTTCTGTTGGCCGCAGCCGAGTTTTAGGCCGACCCGCACAACTGATCAGAATAGAAGCAAAAAATGCTCATCGTTATGCTTATTGGCTGTGGTTAGATCAGCAATCGAGTATGCTATTAAAATTGTCTATTGTTACTAAACAAGGGCAACAATTAGAGCAAATTCAATTCACACATTTAGAGATAACGGATAAGCCATCTGAAAGTGTATTACAGTTAAATGATACTGAACTACCAGTTTTAGTTGATATTCCGCAAGAGTATCAACAGCAAGAGTTGCAATGGAATGTTAATTGGTTGCCGGAAGGTTTTACTCAAATTAATACTAATCGTCATAAAATATCACTCACGAAACAGCCAGTTGAGTTTATGCTATTGAGTGACGGCCTTGTCGATATTTCAATTTACGTTAATGGTAGTCAAGAAAAGCAACGTAATGCTGATTTTGCTATGGACGGAGCAACGTTGGCATTAAACCAAGTGAATGAAGGTATTGAAGTCAGTGTTGTTGGAAAAATTCCTTCTACAACGGCAAAAGCTATTGCAGACTCTATTACGATAAAACCGCCAAAACCATGATTGAAGAAAATGCTACCGTTGTGTCAATAGATTCAGCGGAAAATAAAAGTGCTGATCGAACCATTAAAAGTAAAGTCACGGTTGAAAGCCAAATAAAATCAAGTTGCAGTGGCTGTAAACAAGTTGATAACTGCGGAAGTGGGCAGGTGGCTAAAGCCTTTCCACAACCCAAACTTACTTTAGAACTAGAGACTGATTTACCGGTAAAAATTGGCGATACAGTCGTTTTAGGTTTATCGGATAAACATTTATTATTAACCGCTTGGCAAGTCTATTTATGGCCTTTGCTCGGGCTAGTTATAGCATCTTCCCTTGGGCAATGGTTTGTTGAAAATGAAATATTCGGTCACGAATTACTGGCAATAGCATTAGGTGCTTTCGGTGGTTATATCGGTTTTTCTTTAGCAAAATATCAGCAAAAGCGTGGTAAATATTGTAATTTATTAATCCCACGCATTCTTCGAATAAATCATTCATCAATAAATATTGTCGAAATTACTGACTAAAACGAGTGTATCTGTTCTAGCCTAATGTGTAAGGCGATAAAAGGGCACTCTCTCGTTAATTAATGTCGACAATACGATCGTTATTATCTTCAATTACTGCCGAGTATTTATGCCTTTAACGACTGACTGAAAGCCGTATCTTGAAATGGAACGAGCATATACACAAGTTAACACAACATAAAGATAGCCGCAGAGCGCTAAATTAGATAAAATCGTGCCACTATTGAATTAACCACAGCATTATTTGAACTTCCATTTATGAAAAATATACGTAACTTTTCAATTATCGCCCATATCGATCACGGTAAATCTACACTTTCTGATCGCTTGATCCAACATTGTGGTGGCTTACAAGAACGTGAAATGGAAGCACAAGTCCTAGACTCAATGGACATTGAGCGTGAACGTGGCATTACCATTAAAGCGCAAAGTGTTACGCTTGATTATAAAGCTAAAAATGGGGAAACTTATCAGCTTAACTTTATCGACACGCCTGGCCATGTTGATTTCTCTTACGAAGTTTCGCGCTCATTAGCTTCTTGTGAAGGTGCCTTGCTTGTTGTCGATGCCGGTCAAGGTGTTGAAGCACAGACGGTTGCCAATTGTTATACCGCGCTTGAGATGGATTTAGAAGTTCTCCCTATTTTGAATAAAATCGATTTACCACAAGCCGATCCTGATCGCGTTAGTGAAGAAATTGAAGATATTATTGGTATTGATGCTACGGGTGCTGTGCAGTGTTCTGCAAAAACAGGCATAGGTATTGAAGATGTATTAGAAACTATTGTTGAAAATATTCCTGCGCCAACAGGTGACCCTAAAGGCAATTTACAAGCATTGATCGTTGATTCATGGTTTGATAATTACCAAGGTGTTGTTTCACTCGTTCGTGTTATGAACGGTGAAGTCAAAAAAGGCGATAAAATGGTGGTCATGTCGACAGGACAAGTTCACCAAATTGATAAAGTCGGTATATTTACACCTAAGCAAGTTGAAACAGGTATTTTAAAAACCGGCGAAGTAGGCTTCATTATCGCTGGCATTAAAGAAATTCATGGTGCGCCAGTGGGTGACACCATCACAATCAGTAAGAAGGAAGCGACTACCGCACTTGCTGGTTTCAAAAAAGTTCAACCGCAAGTTTATGCGGGTATATTTCCTATAAGTTCTGAGGATTTCGAAAATTTCCGTGATGCATTGAACAAATTAAGCTTAAACGATGCATCATTATTTTTTGAACCAGAGAATTCATCAGCACTTGGTTTTGGTTTCAGAATTGGTTTTCTTGGTATGTTACACATGGAGATTGTGCAAGAACGTTTAGCGCGTGAATATGATCTTGATTTAATAACAACTGCACCAACGGTTAATTATGAAATTTTGTGTACTGATGGCAAAGTGTTATCAATTGATAACCCGGGTGATTTACCCGCCGTTAATAATATTGATGAAATTCGTGAACCTATTGTTGAAGCCAATATTTTAGTGCCACAAGAACATTTAGGTAATGTTATTACTTTATGTATTGAAAAGCGTGGCGTTCAAAAAGATATCATTTATCACGGTAATCAAGTGGCTGTAAGGTATGAGTTACCAATGGCAGAAGTGGTAATGGATTTCTTTGATAAATTGAAATCCACCAGCCGTGGTTATGCCTCGCTTGATTATAACTTTGTTCGCTTTGAACCTGCAGATATGGTGCGCGTTGATGTAATGATCAATGGTGATCGTGTTGATGCACTCGCAATGATTACCCATAGAGGTAATTCAGTTGCTCGTGGCCGTATGTTAGTGGATAAACTAAAAGAACTTATTCATCGTCAAATGTTTGATATTGCCATTCAAGCCGCGATTGGCAATAACGTCATTGCCCGTACGACAGTTAAGCAATTACGTAAGAATGTTACTGCAAAATGTTATGGTGGTGATATTTCTCGTAAGAAAAAGCTACTGCAGAAGCAGAAAGATGGTAAAAAACGTATGAAGCAAGTGGGTAACGTTGAAGTACCTCAAGAAGCGTTTTTAGCGGTACTTAAATTAGAAAGTTAGTAAGGAAATTATGGCTGTTTATTTTTCAATATTCCTGGTTATTATTACTGGGATCACCGGCATTGTATGGTTAGCAGATAAGTTTTATCTAGCCCCTCAGCGTCAATTAAAATTAGCGAACGCTCAAGCGCAATGCCAAGAAGCACTGCCAGATGACGTTGCCGCTAAGTTAGCCGAGCCTTCAACAATTGTTGATACGGCTGTGCAAATATTTCCGGTAATCGCTTTTGTTTTGATCTTACGCTCATTCTTATGGGAACCGTTTCAAATACCGTCTGGTTCTATGATGCCAACGCTATTAGATGGCGACTTTATTTTAGTGAATAAATTTAACTATGGTTTACGTGATCCTGTGGTACGTAATAAATTTATTGAAATAGGTTTACCTGAACGTGGTGATGTTGTTGTTTTTAAATATCCAGAAGATCCAAAAATCGACTACATAAAGCGTGTCATTGGTTTACCAGGCGATAGAATTATTTATCGTAATAAATCAATCTATATCAAATCTGCTTGTCAAGAAAGTGATGCTAAATGTCCAGACTTTGAACAAGTAGTACATACTTTTAAAAAAGAAACTGAGTCACCAGATGGTTCGTATGGACTTAGTCGTTATACGTCTGATATGCCAAACAAAAGCCATGATATTTTAATTGATAACCAAATACTGCCGCGTACTCAATATTATTATAAGCAATCAGGTACACAGCAAGATGAATTTGTAGTACCCGCGGGGCATTTTTATGTGATGGGTGACAATCGCGATAATAGTCTCGATGGACGTTTTTGGGGTTTTGTACCGGAAGAAAATCTTGTTGGCGAAGCTATCGCTATTTGGATGAGTTTTGACTTTGATCGTGACCAAAGCAGTTTTTTACCTAAATGGGTGCCGACTAATGTGCGCTTCTCACGTTTAGGCTGGATTAATTAATGGTGAAAAGCTCAGCAATTGCAATCACAAGACTCAGTAAAAATTTAGGGTATACCTTCAACAATACTGATTTATTATTACAAGCATTAACGCATCGCAGTGCAAAAGGTACGCACAATGAACGTTTAGAGTTTTTGGGTGATTCTATCCTTGGCTTTGTCATTGCTGAAGTACTTTATCAGCAATTCCCTTCTCATGATGAAGGTGACCTCACTCGCATGCGTTCTAGCCTGGTTCGTGGTGTAACATTAGCCGAAATTGGACGAGGCTTTAATTTAGGTGAATACTTAATTTTAGGTCCTGGTGAATTAAAGAGTGGTGGACACCGCCGAGACTCAATTTTAGAAGATGCTGTTGAAGCTATTATTGGTGCCGTATATTTAGATTCAGATAACGATACTGCTAAAGCGTTAGTGCTGAGTTGGTTTGCTGAACGCTTAAATATCATTAAGCCAGGTAACGAGCAAAAAGACCCTAAAACACGGTTACAAGAATACTTACAAGCACGGAAAATTGCCTTGCCACTTTATGAAGTTATTCATACAAGTGGGCAGTCTCACAACCAGCAATTTACTGTGCGATGTACAACTAGTGTGATAAGTACTGAAGTTATCACTAAAGGCACTAGTCGCCGAAAAGCCGAACAAGCCGCAGCGCAACAAGTACTCGCGCTCATTTTTGATAAAAAATAACTCAGCGAAATCATCATGACAAGTGAAAATAAACATTGTGGCTTAATTGCTATTGTTGGTCGTCCTAATGTTGGTAAATCAACATTGCTTAACAGCTTGTTAGGTCAAAAAATTAGTATTACCTCACGTAAACCACAAACGACTCGCCATCGAATTTTAGGTATTTTAACCGAAAAAAATAAGCAAGCGGTATTAGTTGATACTCCAGGGCTACATTCAGATGAAAAACGCGCGATTAATCGCTTAATGAATCGTGCAGCCAGCAGTTCAATTGCCGAAGTTGAATTAGTTGTGTTTCTTGTTGAAGGGACACATTGGACAACAGATGATGAACTTGTACTCAGTAAAATCAAAAAATCAGGCGCTCGTTGTATTTTAGTCATTAATAAAATAGATAACGTGCAAGATAAAGAATCGTTGTTGCCCCACTTGCAAAAATTAGGCGAGAAGCACAACTTTAGTGATATCGTGCCTATTTCTGCAGCGAAAGGTGATAACGTTGATACTATTCGTCAGCTTTGCCTTGACTCACTTCCTGAAGGTGATTTTTGGTTTCCGGATGACTACGTTACTGACCGCTCGAGTCGATTTATGGCGTCTGAAATCATTCGTGAGAAGCTTATCCGTTTCACGGGTGATGAACTGCCTTATTCAACAACGGTTGAAGTTGAACAATTTAAAATGGACGAAAAAGGTATTATCCATATCAATGCGCTCATTTTAGTGGAACGAAAAAGCCAAAAGCGCATGGTTATAGGTAACAAAGGAGAGCGCCTTAAAACAATTGGTCAAGAAGCTCGTCGTGATATGGAAGCACTTTTTGAACAGAAAGTTTTTCTCGAAACCTGGGTAAAAGTGAAATCAGGTTGGGCAGATGATGAACGTGCTTTACGTAGCTTGGGTTATGGGGATGAATACTCTGGCTAGTTGCTAACCTGCCTTTTGGACCCTAAATAATGGAAGAATTTGAGCAAAGTGCATTTTTATTACATTCACGGCCCTATCGTGAAAATCAAATATTGCTTGAATTCTTAACATCCCATCAAGGGAAAATCTCTGCAATTTCTTACTTAGGTCATTCGTTAAAATCTAATAAAAAAGCGTTACTGCAACCTTTCTCTCCGCTAAAAATTGTATTGAAAGGGAAAGGTAATCTGAAGTATTTACAGCGGGTTGAACCAGCAAGAAAATCATATCAACTCAGCGGTAATTACCTCTACAGTGGTTTCTACCTTAACGAGCTACAAGTGCGTTTATTGGGAGAACATATCCCCTACGATGAACTTTACTGTCAATATCAAGAAAGTATTAAGCAACTATCTAAACAACGTCCCATTGAATTTATATTGAGACACTTCGAAAATAGATTATTAGAAGAATTAGGAATGACTATTGATTATTCACCCCTATTTTCAGAAAATAATAGTCATTATTATTACCTTCCAGAGAAGGGGTTTGTGCCTGCAATCACTAAGCTGGTTCAAACGGGTTATAATTCAATGCATTTAAAAGCGATTGCACAAGAAGATTTATCATCTAAAGAAGTCATGCAAACGTATAAAGGACTGATGCGGCAAATTATTAACCATTTACTCGATGGTAAACCGTTAAATAGCCGGAAATTATTTACAAAAAATTCATAAATTTAAGAGATAAAAACAATGAGCGAACTTTTATTAGGCGTAAATGTCGACCATATTGCTACCTTACGAGAAGTGAGGGGCACAAATTACCCTGATCCTGTTTATGCTGCATCAGTTGCAGAGCATGCTGGTGCTGATGGTATTACGGTACATTTACGTGAAGACCGTCGTCACATCCAAGACAGAGATATTCACGTGCTAAAGCAAACTTTGCATACACGCATGAATTTAGAAATGGCACTCACTGATGAAATGTTAGCAATTGCTTGTGAAGTTAAGCCAGTATTTTGTTGTCTTGTTCCTGAAAAACGTGAAGAACTTACAACCGAAGGTGGCTTAGATGTCGTGGCTAATTTAGATAAAATTACCCGTGCAGTTACTCAGTTATCTGCAGCAGGTATTGAAACAAGTTTATTTATTGATGCAGATAAAAATCAAATCGATGCAGCCATTGCAAGTAAAGCCCCTTATATTGAAATTCATACTGGGCATTATGCTGATGCTGAAAATGAACAAGAACAAAAAATTGAACTGAACCGTTTAATTGAAGGCATTAAATACGCGCATGCCAATGGTTTAAAAGTTAATGCTGGACATGGTTTAAACTACTTTAATGTAAAACCTATTGCGGCAATCGAAGAGATAATAGAGCTAAATATTGGCCATGCTATTATTGCGCGAGCCGTTATTGACGGATTAGATAGAGCTGTTCGTGATATGAAACAGTTAATGTTAGAAGCTCGAAGTTCACGCTAGAGTATATCGAAGGCAGGATGTGTCACATTGCTGCCTTATTTAACGTAACTAAGTATTTATAAATGTTAATGTGGCGCTTACAAGAAAGCTTTAAAAAAGAGATTCATTATGTCTGTTGTCGGTATAGGTACTGATATTATTGAAATAAGCCGTATAGAAAATATGGCCATTAACGTACGTGACCGTTTAGCGCTTCGCGTACTTACGCCGGCAGAGTATGAAAAATATCACTCATTAAAAAATCCTGTGTTTTATTTAGCAAAACGCTGGGCAGGAAAAGAAGCTGCATCAAAAGCCTTAGGTACGGGGATAGCCAATGGAGTCTCATTTCAACATTTTGAAATAAAATCATTAGCATCAGGCCAGCCTCAACTGCACTTATATGATCGAGCAGAAGTACTAGCTACAGCATTAGGCGCTAAAACTTGGCATATATCACTCTCTGATGAAGCGTTGTTTGCCACAGCGTTTGTGGTACTTTCTACTTAGTTAACTAATAAAAGTCCCTTGGTGATCTATCTGTCCTATACTAAGAGTAGGTGTGACAATTGTTCAAGCCTATATTACGAGAATGTAGTCAGTCTTTACTTAATTGGCGGGTATGTTATGCGTTTAGAAAAGCAACCCTTTACTGAGAGAAGAAAAAAATCTCCTGAGCATTCAGTCTGGTGGGAAAAGTTATCACTCGCTCAAAAATTTTCTGCGGGTAGCTTAGGTAAGTTTGGTTATGAATTACTCTTTATACGTAATGAAGAGGGGCGAAGTATCGCTGTGCTATCGAATAATAACGGCACCGTTATTATAACAGAAGGTGGTGAAATTAACGGTTCACCAGAAATTACTATTCGTTAACCCATAATCACTACCGTTTATATTTTATAATAAAGTGCAAATTTTTTTGCTTTTTTTTAGTTGACTAATGACAGCGTTGTCATTGGGTGTTTTCAGTGTTAATGTATTGCAAGGACAATAATTTTTTCCAGCTTAATATGAAATTAATCAGTCGTATTCGACTTTAGTTGAGTAGTCGCACTAATTAACTTCCTATATGATGTTGTTCACTGTTTTAAAAGTAAAACTCAAAATCTATTACCGCTTATATGGATTTTAAGACCATTTAAGTAATAATAATGTTAGCAACGTCAAGTCAGCAATGAAGGACTCAAGATGAAAAAATTGAAAAGCTGTTATCCAGTTTTAGAGCAAGCCAAGGCACACACGCATATCGATAGTGCAACTTATGATGCGATGTATAAGCAATCAATTGAGCAACCGGACATATTCTGGGCTGAACAAGCTGATAAATTTCTTGATTGGTATAAACCGTGGGACAGTGTCAGTGATGTTGACTTGAAAACGGCTGATATTAAGTGGTTTTCTGGTGGTAAATTAAACGTAAGTTATAATTGTATTGACCGTCACTTAGCGACTAAAGCAAACGATACGGCTATTATTTGGGAAGGCGATGATCCCAACGAAGACAAAAAAATTACGTACCAAGAATTACATGATCATGTCTGCCGTTTTGCAAACTTACTCAAAGCACGAGGTGTTAAAAAAGGTGATCGTGTTTGTATATATATGCCGATGATCCCTGAAGTTGGTTATGCAATGTTAGCGTGTGCTCGAATTGGCGCAGTTCATTCTGTTGTCTTTGGTGGTTTTTCAACTGAAGCCATTCGTTCTCGTGTCGCTGATGCTGATTGCCAAGTGGTTATTACCGCCGATGAAAGTTTACGTGGTGGTCGTGTTATTCCTTTAAAAGTAAACGTTGATGACGCTGTTGCAGAGTGCCCTAATGTACATACTGTTATTGTTGTTGCCCGAACAGGTGGTGATGTTGCTTGGAATGACAAGATTGATGTTAATTATGAAGACGAAGTTGCCAAGCAATTAGCCGTTTGTGAGCCGGAAGTGATGGATGCGGAAGATCCATTGTTTATCCTTTACACCTCTGGCTCAACAGGTACGCCAAAAGGTGTTTTACATACTTGTGGTGGGTATTCTCTTTATGCTGCTATGACCCATAAATATGTTTTTGATTATAAAGATGGTGAAATTTATTGGTGTACCGCGGATGCTGGCTGGATCACAGGCCACTCTTATATTTTCTATGGCCCATTAGCTAATGGCGCCACTACACTGGTTTTTGAAGGTGTGCCAACATACCCTGATGCAGGACGATTTTGGCAGGTTTGTGAAAAACATAAAGTGAATATCTTCTACACTGCACCTACCGCTATTCGGGCTTTAATGAGCGTTGGTGATGATTTAGTTCACCAATCAGACCTTTCATCATTACGTATATTAGGTACTGTTGGCGAACCTATTAATCCTGAAGCTTGGCATTGGTATTATGAAATTGTCGGTAAATCTAATTGTCCAATTGTTGACACTTGGTGGCAAACAGAAACGGGTGGTATCTTAATTACTTCATTACCTGGTGCCGTTGATATGAAACCGGGTGCAGCCGGTAAGCCATTTTTTGGTGTACAGCCGGCATTGTTTGATAAAGAAGGTAATGCTCTCGAAGGTGCTGATCAAGGTTTGTTAATGATAACAGGCAGTTGGCCTGGTCAGCTACGTACCGTTTATGGTGATCATGACCGTTTCTATCAAACCTATTTAAGCCAATATCCAGGTAATTATTTTACTGGTGATGGCGCGCGTCGTGATGAAGATGGGTTCTACTGGATAACGGGGCGTGTTGATGATGTACTTAACGTTTCGGGTCATCGCTTAGGCACCGCTGAAATCGAAAGTGCATTAGTTCTTCATCCTGCTGTTGCAGAAGCTGCTGTTGTGGGTTATCCACATGAGATTAAAGGGCAAGGCGTTTATGCTTACGTGACTTTAATGGGCAATGCGAGCGAGTCTCCAGAATTGCTTAAAGACTTAACAGAATTTGTTGCTAAAGAGCTAGGTCGTTTTGCCAAACCTGATTACATTCAGTCTGCACCGGGTTTACCAAAAACACGATCGGGTAAAATTATGCGTCGTATCTTACGTAAAATTGCTGAAAATGATATTGATACTCTTGGTGATACGTCAACATTAGCAGACCCAGCGGTAGTTGATCATTTAATCAGTAACCGAATTGTTCATACTGGCTAAACCATCAGTGTAGTCTTTACTGTCAACATAAAAAGCGCCTTAGGGCGCTTTTTATGTTTCGGATGAACGCTATGGTAGCTATTAGAGGCGGTTTTATGCACAAAAATTAAATAAGCTAGAATAAAAACACTAAAAAACCTGTACCTTCAAAAAAATAATCTGTAAGATATTCTATACAAGCACAGTAAACTTAACTTTACATAATTACAGTCGGTAAAATTATTATGCAAATCCAACAAAAAAGATATTATTACATTCCCTTCTTTTGCTAAGTCACACTTAGTCTTTTGTTCTATATTTACCTTAATAAATAATCTTGCGATAAATGGAAAATACAATGTCTCACTCTTTATCAAGTAAAAATTCTCATGTGAAAACACTTAATGATATTCACGTTAATTCTGAAGATGTACTGATCACACCTGATCAGCTTAGAGACGAATTACCTTTATCAGAAACCGGACGGAATTTTGTTAAAGCTGCCCGAAAAGTTATCGCGAATATTATTCATAAAAAAGATCATCGTTTATTAGTCATTTCAGGCCCTTGTTCAGTACATGACCTTGAAGCTGCTAAAGAATACGCACAAAAATTAAAAACGCTTCACGATAAGCATCAAGATAACCTTTACATTGTTATGCGTGTATATTTTGAAAAACCCCGCACGACTGTAGGTTGGAAAGGGTTGATAAACGATCCGCATATGGACGGCACTTTTGATGTTGAAACCGGTTTACGTAAAGCTCGAGAATTATTGATTTATTTAACTGAGTTAGGCCTGCCATTAGCGACCGAAGCACTTGACCCTATTAGCCCCCAATATTTAGCTGAATTATTTAGTTGGTCAGCGATTGGTGCTAGAACAACTGAGTCACAAACACACAGGGAGATGGCTTCAGGGCTCTCTATGCCTATCGGCTTTAAAAATGGCACGAATGGTAGTTTAGATGTTGCTATTAATGCTTTGCAGTCAGCAGCATCTCCACATCGTTTTATGGGGATTAATCGTCAAGGGCAAGTGTCATTGATTAAAACATCAGGCAACCCTGACGGCCATGTTATTTTGCGGGGTGGCAAAAAACCTAATTATGATGCTGTTAATGTCGGGTTGTGTGAGAAAGAATTGAGTGTTCATGGCTTAGAGCCTGGTATCGTTATTGATTGCTCACATGGCAACTCAAGCAAAGATTATCGCCGTCAGCCCTTAGTGGCAGAAAATGTCTTTGATCAAATCGTTGAAGGTAATAAGTCAATAATAGGTATAATGTTAGAAAGTAATATTCATGCGGGTAACCAGAGTACGAGTGGTCCAAAAGAGTCATTGAAATATGGTATTTCAGTCACTGATGCATGTATTGATTTTAACGATACCGCGCTTTTACTAGCCAATGCGACCAATAAACTTAATGATGCCTTAAAAAACCGTTTAATGTAAACCGAAGTGAAGGCAACGGCCACTAAAAGTAAATGAGTAAACCAATGGATAATAAAAGTATAGCTCCTCAGTTAGATCAACTGAGAAATGAAATTGATGAAATAGATACTCAATTAGTCGAGCTATTAGCAAAACGCAGGAGAGTCACGACCAAAGTTGGAGCGCTTAAAAGCAAAGTAGGTATGCCTATTTATGCACCTGAGCGGGAAGCTAAATTGTTATCTATGCGCAGACAACAAGCGATGGAAGCAGGGGTGTCTCCTGAATTAATCGAAGATATTTTAAGGCGATTAATGAGTGACTCTTACATTAGCCAAGATGCGAGTGGTTATCAATGTGTTAATATTGAGTGTGGTAAAATTGTTGTTATTGGTGGTAGTGGTCAGTTAGGTAAAGTATTTGTCGACTTATTTGAGCGCTCTGGTTATCAGGTAGAAATACTCGAACAGGAAGATTGGTCAAATAGCGATAATATTCTTGCTGGAGCAGGCGTTGTTATTGTTGCCGTACCTATTCGGTTAACATCAATGATTATCCAAAAATTATCTTTTTTATCAAAAAAATGTATCTTAGCCGATGTGACCAGTGTAAAAGAAATGCCTCTTTATGAAATGATGAAAGTTCATAAAGGGCCTGTTGTTGGCTTACACCCGATGTTTGGACCCGATGTTTCAGGGCTAATTAAACAAACCATTATTACTTGTGAAGGGCGCTTACCTGAACAATATAATTGGTTGCTGAAACAATTTCAGGTCTGGGGGGCAAAAATTTACCCCGTAGATGCTTTAGCACACGATCAGGCAATGTCGATGGTGCAAGTGATGCGACATTTTTCAACGATCGCTTATGGCTATCATTTGATGACAGAAGGAGCTGATATTTCACAACTTGTTGAAATGAGTTCGCCTATCTATCGTCTAGAGTTGATTATGGTTGGGCGTTTGTTTGCACAAGACCCAGTGCTTTATACCGATATAATTTTTTCAAATCACGATAATGTCGCGATGATGAAACGTTTCGCTTATCGGTTTTTAGAACTGTTAGAAGATGTTGAAATGGGTGATAAAGATGCTTTTGTTACTATGTTTTCACAAGTATCTGATTGGTTTGGTGATTATGCCGATATCTTTTTACAAGAAAGCAAAGCCATGTTATTAAAAGCTAACGAATTAAAGAAACACTAAACGATTTTGACGTTTACAGTTTTGTATATACTGATACAAACCAACAAGAGTCGCTATGAAAAAATTATTATTAACAATGTTATCAACCGCTTTTATTAGCCTATTATCGTTATCAGCGCAAGCCGATGATTTTGCATTGGGTGTGGTCAGTGAAGCTAAACTGTTGAACGATTTTAGCGTATTTGAGACAAATTTTGAGGCATTTTCAGTCAGCGAGCAAGAGCAAGAACTTATTGCTCAGTGGCCTAAAACGCTAAAAATAGATATTTATTTTGCGACTTGGTGCCATGACAGTGAGCGGGAAGTGCCTAAATTACTTAAACTATTAAAAGCAAATAAGCATATTAACGTAACACTTATTGCGCTTGATTATCAAAAAACAGATCCTCAGGACTTGGCAATAAATAATAATATCAAATACACACCCACTATTATCATTTACCGAGATGAAATTAAAAAAGAGGAATTAGGACGGATCATTGAAAGACCTAATAAAAGTTTAGTGCAAGATATTGCCCAGTTACTGCTTTGATCAAGTATTCAGTAAATTATCTAAGTTCTAAAAATGGCTAAAGCTATATCAGTTAATGATCATTAACTGATTATCTATAATAATAAAGTGTATCTAGTGCTTGTTTTTTGTTGAATGATTAAATATTTCAGGCGCTTGATTTATTACATTATCGATATGTTCAAAAAACTCAAAAAATTCAGGCTCTAAATCATCAATGGTGACATCACTTTTGAGCTCTGTTTCAATCTGATGAACGACACGTCCTAGGCTTGGTACTCCTGAATAACAACAAGCACCATTGAGCTTATGAATGAGTATCTTTAATTGTTCTACATCTTGTGAAGTAAGCGCTTCAGAAATATTCAGTTTAGTTTCAGGTAGGCTTTGTACTAAACCTTTGAGCATTTCTTTGGCGAGCTCTTCTTTATTGCCTGCTCGCTTTAATGCTAAAGGCCAGTCAATCACTTTATTATTATTATGTGCTGGCTCAATCGTTGATTTTTTAGTCTCATTTATGTTTTTATGTAAATGAGTACGATTTAGGCTGTTATTTTTTATTGTTGTAACATGTGGTGGCTGTGTTAAATCACAATATTCATAAATACAATGGCGCAGCATCGCTTCGTCAATGGGTTTAGTCATGTAAGAGTCAAAGCCAAGCTTTAACAGTTTATCTTTTTCTTCTTTAAGGGCATGAGCCGTTACTGCAATGATGGGAGTATTGTCATTAAACGTCATCGCTTTAATACTTTTTAGGGCTGAAATCCCGTCCATTATTGGCATTTGAATATCCATAAATATCATTGAAAATTTTTCATTTTTACAAATGTTTACGGCTTCTTGACCGTTTAAAACGGTGGTTACTTCGTTAACTTGTTCAAGCAAAAGTTCATTAATGAGTTTTAAATTAGCTTCGTTGTCATCAACTGCCAATATTTTTATAGGGATCTTATTTTCTTCAGTGGTTGATGTAGTGTTACCAAGTAGGTGGTTTTGAGGGAGTAAGACCTTATTTAATCGTTCTGGTGTGATAGGCTTACTTAAACAACTTTTGGCCCCACTCGCAATCAGTGCTTCTTGTAAATTAGGAGAGTTACTGTTTATTGCTAAATGAATTTGAGTCACGTTGGTTGAAAGTGTTGCGATAAGTTCCTTCAACTCTACTAACGCTGTTGGCGTGATATCATGACTAATAAGGGCAAAATCAAAGTGTGACTTTTCGCTAAGCAAATCGTTTACTTGCGCTAAGTTTTGAGCAGGATGAACGTCCAAGTCCCAATCGGTAAGAATTTCACTGGTCGCAATACGACTATGCGTATGAGGTTCAAAATAAAGCACACTTTTTCCAGAAAGCTCATGGTTATCAAAAATATTACCAAGAGAAATAGGGTTAACTTCACAACGGAAAGTAAACCAAAAGGTTGAACCTTGGCCTTGCTCTGTGGAAAAGCCCATATTACCGTTCATTTCATTAACCAAGCGTTGAGAAATAACCAAGCCAAGCCCCGTGCCACCATAAAGACGAGTAACACTCTTATCTGCTTGACCAAAAGCGTCAAAAATAGTTTTTTGCTGCTCGTTACTCATGCCAATCCCTGTATCTTTTATCGTTACTTTTAAAATAGCGATATTATTTTCAATACGCTCGCTGTCGACATCTATATCAACAGAGCCTTTGTCGGTGAACTTCATTGCGTTGCTGGTTAGATTGATTAATACCTGCTTAATTCTCATCGCATCACCAATAAGCGCATCAGGTAATTGCGGGTTAACACGTAAAGATAACTCGATATTTTTTTTATGAGAGGTAGGTGCCAATAATGTTAATGTATCCTCAACGGCTTCTCGCATTGAAAAAGGAATGTTTTCAATCACCATTTTTCCAGCGTCTAACTTCGAAAAATCTAAAATATCATTAATAATCGCCAGCAAGTTAGCTGACGAGCGCTCAATGGTTTGTAAGTAGTCACGCTGAGTAATGGTTAAAGGTGTCTTTAATACTTGGCGAGTAAAACCAATAACGCCATTGAGTGGTGTACGAAGTTCATGGCTCATATTAGCTAAAAATTCTGATTTAACTTTATTGGCTTCTTGTGCTTTTCGTTTAGCAATATCAAGTTCAACGTTTTGTATTTCAAATTGTTCTAAACTTTCTCGTAAATCGGTAGTCGCTTGGTCAATACTGCCTTGCATTTCTTCTTGATAATCTCCTAATGATTGGGCCATTGCATTGACACCATTTTTCAAAAAATTTAACTCTCCAATCAATTGTCCCGTTACTCGGCTTTCCAGCTTTCCTTCCCTAATTCGATCAACAGCTTGTACCATAGCGCCTATTGGACGAGTAAAGTTTTTAATAAGCCGATAAGAAAAAAAGGCACTAAAAGCTGTACCGAAAAGTACAATAAGAAAGGAGAATATCATTTGGTCTTGCTGCTTTAACCGAATCTTACTGCTATCAACTTGCATAGCAATATAGCCAATATTATCTTGAGATAAGGAACGCGTCGCGTCATTAATTAAGGTTTCATTAACTATAGGACTATGAAAAATAAAATCATCACCCGTTTTCGAAAAAATTGTACCATCAGGAATAACTTGCCCGGCTTTAAGACGCAACAAATTAGCATCACCGTGATAAGAGCTGGTAACAAAAACTTGGTTATCTTTGGTGAAAACAGCAATACTTTTGATAATAGACGATTGACTACGATGGGTGAAGTTCATCAAATTACGAAGTTGCACACGATCTTTGTTCAACATGGGCAAAGTGCTGGCAATCGCTAGGGGTTCAATAATACTTTGTGAGCGCTGCGTTAAAAAATTATTCAATTCATCATACCGGCTATAGGAAAAATAGCTGGCGATCGAGAAAGCGATCAGCGTGGTTGGCACTATGGTAAGTAAAATTACCCAATCTTTCAGACTTATTTTATGCATTATTTGCTGAACTTTAGTGTAAAATCATGACTTTGAATAACCTTATCATGGCATATCGTCATATAAATTTATAGCACTTAACAGGTATATTTCGTCATGGCCAACTTTTTTAAAGCAACAGTTAAAAAACAAGAATTAGGGCAAGAAGTAAAAATTACAATAACACGCCTTGATATTAACGGCTGCGGCGTTGGTCAATACAATAAAAAGCCTATATTTATTGATGGTGCGTTACCTGATGAAGTGGTTCAGGTGAAGGTTATTGAGCAAAAAAACAAATATAGCCGTGGCAAGCTAACCGCGGTAATCGTTCCCAATGAAGAGCGTATAGCGGCGAAGTGTCAACACTTTCTCAGTTGTGGAGGTTGTGATTTACAGCATTTGTCACCCGCCGCTCAACTTGACTTCAAACAGCAAAAAGTCAGTGACTTATTTTCGCGCAACAATCATGAGCAATTATTGCCTTGGCAAGTACCTATAATCAGTCAATCTTGGCATTATCGACGAAAGGCTCGTATTGGCGTGCAGTACAATAAAGTTGGGCAAGCAACTATTGGCTTTAGGCAGCGTGGTAGTAATCATTTAATTAATATTAAAAATTGTCCTGTACTTATTCAGCCATTAAATAATATTTTTTCACCCCTTAAAGTCTTGCTAAAAAAACTGTCTGGTAAAAATGCTATTGGTCATATAGAGGTTATTGCGACAGAAAGAGTGACCGTTGTGGTGCGTCAACTTGACAAGCTAACCCAGCAAGATAAACAGCACTGGCAAACATTCAGTGATGATTTGTGTTGTGATGTGCGGTTTGATTTTGGTAAAGAGATAATTTCGTTAGATGAATCGATTTCAGAAAATTTACAGTATGTTTTAGATAACAATATTGCTATCTCTTTTAGTAGTGATAACTTTATTCAGGTTAATCACGACGTAAATAAAAGTATGATAACTCAAGCTATTGATTGGTTGCAGTTAACTGAGCAAGACATTGTGCTAGATTTATTTTGTGGTTTAGGAAACTTTAGCTTACCTATCGCAAAACGTGTCGCGCAAGTTGTCGGTATTGAAGGCGTCGCGCTTATGGTCACTAATGCGCATAAAAACGCTTTGCAAAATGGTTTAACTAATTGTGAGTTTTATCAAGCAGACCTAAATAGCGATTGGAAGGACGAAACTTGGGTCAACAAAAAATACACTAAACTGCTATTAGACCCTGCTCGAGCAGGTGCATATGAAGCGCTGCAACAATTGACTCATGTAAATATTCCAACCGTTTTATATGTAAGTTGTGATCCCGCAACGTTAGCTAAAGATAGTGAGTTATTAATAGCACAAGGTTATCGTATTGAAAAAATATCTTTAATGGATATGTTTTCTCAAACAAAGCATATTGAGACTATGGTATTGTTTGTAAAGTAGGTATTCATTTTGTTTCTCTAAAATTTAGTAGGTTATTTTTATGGTGTCGGTACGTAAATCTCATCAAATTTCAGAAATAAATTTTGAGCAATGGTTAAGCTCATTAGAACTTAGTGACCAAAAAAACCTAGCACTCGAGAAGCTTTGGCAGCAAGTGAGTGAGTTCTGCGTAGAGCAGCAAGAGTGTCAGACTAAGTCTTTAGAAATGGTCGAGATTCTTGCCAGCTTGAATCTTGACCGTGATTCATTGTGTGCTGCTTTTTTACTCCCCTTATATGAATATCAATGTATTTCATTGGAATACATTGAAGAAAATTTTTCTAAAAAAATACTCAACTTATGTAATGGTGTTAGCCAAATGCAGGCAATAAAGACCCTGCAGCAAGGCCAGTCAAATCAAGTGTCTGCAAACCAAGTTGACAACATCCGTAAAATGTTAGTTGCGATGGTCGATGATGTACGTGCGGTTGTGATTAAACTTGCTGAGCGAGTTTGCTACTTGCGACTGGTAAAAAATGCGGATGAAGAAACACGTGTTTTAGCTGCCAAAGAAACAGCCAACATTTATGCGCCACTGGCTAATAGGTTAGGCATAGGGCAATTAAAATGGGAGCTTGAAGATATATCTTTTCGCTACCTCCATCCAAACGTATATAAAGATATTGCCCAACAATTAGATGAAAAACGCCTTGACCGAGAACAATACATGGCTGATTTTGTTAGCAACCTTAGCGGGCAATTAAAAGATTTAAATATCTTGGGTGACGTCTATGGCCGGCCTAAACATATTTTTAGCATTTGGAAAAAAATGCAACAAAAGTCACTTGATTTTGAAGAACTCTTTGATGTTAGAGCGGTAAGAGTTGTTGTTGATAAATTACAAGACTGTTATGGCGCATTAGGCATAGTTCATACAAGTTGGCAGCATTTGCCTAATGAATTTGATGACTATGTCGCGACGCCAAAACCTAATGGTTATCAATCGATTCATACGGTCGTTTTAGGTCCTGAGGGTAAATCAGTAGAAGTTCAAATTAGAACTCAGCAAATGCATGATGATGCAGAAATGGGGGTCGCTGCCCATTGGCGTTATAAAGAAGGCAGTGCAGGGGGGAAAAATACCGATAGAAAAACGGGTTTTGATGAAAAAGTGAGTTGGTTAAGAAAAATATTACAATGGCAAGATGATGTAAGCGAAAGCGGTGACTTGTTGGATGAGTTACGTAGCCAAGTCTTTGAAGACCGTATTTATGTATTCACGCCAAATGGTGATGTAATTGATTTGCCAGCAGGGGCTACTCCGTTAGATTTTGCGTATTATATTCATTCAAATGTTGGTCATTGTTGTATAGGTGCTAAAGTTTCTGGTCGAATTGTGCCTTTTACTTATCGTTTAAAAACAGGTGATCAAGTTGAAGTACTAACCAGTAAAACACCCAACCCAAGTCGAGATTGGTTAAACCCTAATCTGCATTATACTCATGCACCAAGAACAAGATCGAAAATTCAGCATTTCTTTAAGCTTCTTGACCGTGACAAACACATTGCCTCAGGTAAAGAGCAGTTAGATGGCGAATTATCTAAACTTGATTTATCAGATGCAGACTTAATGCTAGCAAGCCAACGTTTTAATATTAAAACCGTTGATGATTTATATGCCGCAATAGGCTCAGGTAATGCTCGCTTGCAGCAAGTGATTAATCATTTGCAATATCATGAAGAAAGAAATAAACCCCCTGTTGAACTTGACCCACAAAGCTTAGTAAAACCTCAACAAACTCAGCAAAAATTTAAAGCTGACGCCAATGGTATAACCGTATCGGGTGTCGGTAATTTGTTAACACACATGGCAAAATGTTGTCATCCAGTGCCCGGTGACGATATTGCGGGTTTTATTACCCAAGGAAGAGGTATTTCGGTACATCGCAACGATTGTGACCAATTCGCTAATGCATTAAATCAGCAACCTGAGCGTCAAGTAGAAGTGCAATGGGGTGAGCAGAGTCAACAGAATTACCTTGCAACGGTTAAAGTTATCGCAAGTGATCGTCAAGGGTTAGTCCGTGATATTTCTACGATTGTCTCAAATGAACGTGTCAGTATTGTCGGCATGGAAAGTCGTTCTGATGCCAGTAAACAAACAGTCGCTATGTTATTAAATATCGAAATTCCAAACAATGAAATATTAGGTCGTTTAATTGGAAAATTACTGCAACTCGACGATGTATTAGAGGTTAAAAGACTTTAGCTTTATTTTATCTACCTTATGGAAAACGTATAAATATGTTAACTGAACAAGCTTCAATGAATAAACTTCGCTGGATTATATCAGCGTTACGCGACGCAGAAACAGGGTGTCCGTGGGATATTAAGCAAGACTTTGCTTCGATAGTTCCCCACACCATTGAAGAGGAATGCAAGGTTCCACGGTTAATGAGTTAATTATTAATAAGGATATTAAGTGAAAGTATTATTACATTTGTTCATGGTTATTTGCATCAGTATTCTTTTGATGGGAGCTACCAAGTGGGGAAAAACCTTTAGGGAAGGTTCACCACCATCGGATTTCTATTATAAAACTCTATATTCATGGGGTAAGCATTATGATGATGTTGTTAATAAAAACGGAACCCCAAATGAAATTATAGAAAATCCAATACGAAATGAAACATATAAGCGATTAGATAAAAACATCACTCTAAAATATGACGAAATTTCTATACAATTTTATGTTTATGATTACGACAAATATGATGACGGTAGTGAAATAGTTACTCGTAAGCTGTTTCAAAAGTTTAATTTAACAGGTTGTGGTGAGAGCTTAAGCTTTAGTTCGATTACTTGTAATGGGGAAGATGAATTAATACGTCAATTGGGTAAGCCAAGCAGGATAGAAGGCTTCAATTATATCTATATGGTAGCTAACGAAGATGTAGGAGTGGCACCAATGATATTTACTATCCCAGACGACAAGGTTACTAAAATTGAGTGGCAGACCTCTTCACATTAATTATGGTGGACATTAAAAATGTTAAATGACAAATCTTCAATCGAAAAACTCCGTTGGATTATGACACAACTTCGCGACCCAGAAAGAGGGTGTCCGTGGGACATTAAGCAAGACTTTGCCTCGATAGTTCCTCATACCATCGAAGAAGCTTATGAAGTAGCTGATGCAGTAATTGACGCTGTTGAGCAGCAAGACTTCTCTGAGTTAGAAAAAGAATTAGGTGATTTATTATTTCAAATTATTTTTTATAGTCAACTCGGTCAAGAGCAGAAGCAATTTGATTTCGACAGTGTGGTCGCTGCCATTTGTGAAAAATTGATCCGCCGTCACCCACATGTTTTTGGCGATAAAAAGTTAGTTTCTGATGCTGATATAAATGCAAATTGGGAAGATGAAAAAGCGCAAGAAAGACAACAAAAAAATGCCAACGAAACCGTCAGTATTCTTGCGGATATTCCAAGAAATTTACCCGCACTGAGCCAAGCGGCTAAAATTCAAAAACGTTGTGCTCATGCAGGGTTTGATTGGCATAATATTGAAGACGTATTTGCTAAAGTCGCGGAAGAAGTTGAGGAGGTTAAGGTTGAGATTGAACAGAATAACCCCGAGGCATTGGCTGAAGAGCTCGGTGATTTAATGTTTGCGGTTGTTAACCTTTGTCGTCATGCCAAGCAAGACCCAGAACAGCTATTACGCCAAGCAAATCAGAAATTTACTACACGATTTCATGGTGTTGAAAAGCAGGTACAAGACTCAGGCATAATATTTGAACAGCACTCACTCGAAACGCTAGAAGCATACTGGCAACAAGTGAAGCGCGATGAAAAAAAGTCAACACTGAAATACCTTAAAGAGAAATAGTGATGAAAGAAAAGCTTCCCCAATTATCAGACTGCATACTCGCCCTAGACAATAATATTGTTACGTTAACGTTTAATCGTCATGACGTACGTAATGCGTTAACCAGTACAGCAATTGCGGATGATATTGTTGAAACCGTTAATTGGGTGAATAAAAACGCTAATGTGGCAGTTTTGATTATTACCGGTGCGGGCTCCGCGTTTTCTTCAGGCGGAAATATTAAAGATATGGCCGAGCGTGGTGGAGATTTTGCTGGCGATGTTCAAGAACTTGAAGCGCGTTACCGCCAAGGTATTCAACGAATCCCTCTTGCTTTACACAAATGTGAAGTGCCTATTATTGCGGCTATTAATGGTGCAGCAATCGGTGCAGGTTTTGATGTGGCTAATATGTGTGACATCCGTATTGCTTCAACCAAAGCAAAGTTTGGAGAAACATTTGCTAATTTAGGGCTCATCCCTGGTGATGGTGGTGCGTGGTTTATGCAACGCGCTATCGGTTATCAAAAGGCCGCTGAACTCACCTTTACAGGACGTATTATAGATGCCGAAGAGGCAAAAGAATTGGGCGTTGTGCTCAATGTTGTTGAACCTGAATTATTAATGGAAACAGTGCGAGCCTTAGCGACGGATATAGCCAGTAAACCAACCGCTTCAATGCGCTTAACTAAGCGATTGATGAAAATGGCACAGCGTACCGATTTACCTGATTTTCTAGATATTTGTGCAGTATTCCAAGGGATGTGTCATAACAACCCAGAACATTTAGACGCGGTAAATGTCATGCTGGAAAAACTGGCTAAGTAAGTATGATGAAACCAGGATGCCAGATAAAGAGCATCCTGAGCTTAGTCTTATGTTAAATTATGACTCGGCAATATCAGCATTATGATAAACGTTTTGTACATCATCACAGTCATCTAACATAGCGATAAACTTCTCAAAATTTGCCGTGTCATCTTCACCGGTAATTTCAGTATAAGTTTGTGGTACCCACGTAATTTCTTCAACTTCTAAATCAAATTCTGGCATTGAATTCGCAAATTCAGTTTTAATTTTGAAAAACTCAGTGTGCGGGGCATAAACAGTAATGATACCGTCTTCAAGCTCAACATCGGTCACATCAATATCAGCCATCATTAAGGTCTCTAAAACAGCTTCATCATCTTCACCTTGAAAGGCAAATACGGCTTGATGATTAAACATGTGTGAAACAGTACCTGATGAACCAATTTTAGAATACGTTTTAGTAAAACATTGGCGAACGTCTTTAATGGTACGATTACCGTTATCGGTTAAACAATCGATAATAACCATGCAGTTACCCGGACCAAAACCTTCATATCGTGCCGCCACAAAGTCTTCACCGCCAGCACCAGATGCTTTCTTAATAGCATTTTCAATAACATGTGTAGGTACTTGGTCTTTTTTAGCTCGTTCAATTAAACCACGAAGTGTTAAGTTGCCGTCAGGGTCTACACCGCCTTCTTTGGCACTCACATAAATTGCTTTACCGTATTTAGAATAAACTTTAGTTTTCGCACCGGCTGTTTTCGCCATTGACAATTTGCGGTTTTGGTATGCTCTACCCATCTGAATGCATCTCATTGTTCTTAAAAAATTGATGAGCTAGATTCTACCCGCTAGGGTGAAGTTTGACTAGTGCTGTGGTCTGTTAATCACGTATATTTATGCCTTTATTGATATAAATATTACTAATAATTAAGCAATGTAAGCTATTTCTTCAACAATGTTTCTGCTTTTGCGCCAAGATAAACATAAAGTCCTAATCCAACCAGTAATCCAACTGAAGTTGCCATCATCGCTACCGCATTCACTAAGTATTCAGGCGAGCCAAGCACCGATTTAAACATCAGCAATAAAGCTTCTATCGAAACAGCAATTAAGATGGTCGCAATAAATCGAGTTATTGTTCGTCGTGTCGAACTGTGGCGTAATATATCTTTTTGCATGAGCACTTCTTCTTCAATGGTCGTTTTACCTAAGTCGAAAATAGCGAGTGCTAAGGTTAAAAAAATAATAATGCCAAACGGTTTTAATTGAAGATCTTCAGGGGTGGGTGAAAGCAGTAAATTAATTATTTCACTACCTGCCGAATATAAAAGAATACCCACGATAAAGAAAAGGCCAATAACAATGCATGAATATATACTAACAAAAAAAGGGTGGAATTTTTTTCGTTTTACATCGCCCATTAAAAACTCAATTGCCTGAGATAAGTTAATATCAATCACCAACACACCGACCACATCACCATTTTTATTGGCATATTTCATTGACGAAGAGATACATAAATTATGGCTAGAGGTTGATAAGTAGGGCTCGGTAACAATAATGTTATTATTTTCACTTGCTTTGATATAGTAAGGGCGATAAGAGCGGTCTATTCCAGGGCCTTCAATACTGTTTTTATTGACAACGTTATGCTTTGAAATGTTTTTACTACGTTGAATACCATCGGCATCTAAAGTGAACATCAACTCAATAAAAGGGTAATGTTTGGTCAGCCAATCCATTGAGTTTTTCAGTAAGCGTTCATCGTTAAAAAAATTTTCATCAAAAGCCCCTGCAACGATTGAAGCCATAAGCTCATGAATAGCGTCATGATATTCATGATATCTCTCTATTACACTAATATAGTTCATAAAAACTCGATTTTAATGATAAGTGTTTTTACAGGAAAGTGCCCGTTTAATGCGGTTAACGTAGTTTTATTTTATGAGGGTTGGGTATAAGGAAATAAGGTAGCAACGTTATTTTTATCATTTAAATGTTAAATGAGTTAACTGCGTTGCTACTGTATTTTAAATAGATCATTCATTTACCTTTGTTGTCGCGAGTTATTAAAGTGTTGTGTATTGTCTGTTTCTTCAATATCCCACTGACTTATTGATAAATGTTTAATGTTAAGCAGTAAAGTCGTTACGGATAAAATACTGTATAGCATTCGCTTTAGCATGTTGTATCTCCTAAATATTAACGTTGTAATGATGATTATTCGGCAAACTGTGCTGAAGTTGAAGCAAGAGTTTGAGATTTATAGAGTCGTTTTTTTACAATGTTTAAGTTACCAACGGTAACCGTATTTGCATCAATTAACACAGCTGCACTTAAATCAGTTAAGGCACCAGAAATATCATTATTTTTATATCTCGAAATACCACGATTACTGTAACTTAATGATTTAAGGTATAGGGCTTTGTCATTATATAAGTCCATGGCTTCAACATCGTTGATTGCCGCAGTACATGCTAATTCTGACTGTTTGGCATTATCAGCTTGTAAATAAGCAACACATAAACTCATATTGCTGTTGTATGAATTTTCATCTTTATGACGTCTGGTTAGTTTTTTAATACTCGAGTTAAAGTTTCCCTTAACAATATCTTGACTACCAGTAGCATCTTTAACGATAGCCACTTTTAAGGCTAAGTTGTTTTCAAAAGCCATTAAAGGGCTACTTATCACTAAAGTCATTACTAGAGTCATTAATGATTTTTTTAAAAAAACGTGTTCACTATTCATTTTGGTATCTCTTTTTAAAAGCGCATTGGGTTAATGCACGTTCACTATAGAAATTTTAATTTAGCTAAACAAACGATTAAAATAAACGTATTAAGTGAATAAAATTCACCCATCACCAACGCGGCTATTTATTGTCATTGGCGAAGGTTTCTTTTACCCAATTTGCGAATAAAGTTAGTTCGGTTTTATTTTCCATATTCTCATGTTGAATTAAATAGTATCTGTCGTTGGTATTTAGCTCTTCATCGAATAGTTTCACTAATAGTTCCTCGCTAAACCATGTTTTACTAATAGGAAGAGGTACTAAAGCAATTCCCATTCCCTGTTGAGCTGCTCGTACGACGCCAAACATACTGTCAAATTGTATAATTTGTTTCGGATCAAAATCGTCAATGTTAATGTTGTCAGCCCATTGATGCCATGACCAAGGACGAGAACGGTGTAAAATGAGTGGCGTGTTTTTTAATGCGGCAACCCCCATACTTTTAAGCTTTTTATAGAGTTTTTTATTGCAAGCAGGAGTGTAGCGAACAGGAAATAATTCATGAACAATACTGGCATTAGGCTTCCCATTGGCGAGTACGATTGATAAGTCAGCAACCTGGGAGGGCTCACTTCCTGACTTTATTGTCTCTAATTGCAGATTGATTTCTGGGTTCTTTTCAGACCATTCACTTAATTGTGGAATGAATAATTCGCTGGCAAAAAACTCAGGCAAACTAATGACAATTGTCTTGTTTTGTTGGTTATGAGTAAATTCTGAAATTGTCGACTCAAGCTGATGAATAATCGGCTGAATAGACTGATAAAACTGTTTCCCTGAACTGGTTAATTCTATTGATCGGGTACGTCTTTTAAAAAGGATAAAACCTAACTGTTCCTCTAGCTGTTTTATTTGATGGCTAACCGCTGAGGGGGTTAAAAATAATTGTGCGGCGGCATGTTTAAAACTTAAACATTTTGAGGCCACACAGAATGACCGTAAACCACGTATGGGTGTTTGAATAGGCATATAAGTAAAATATATTGATGAAGACAGAGGTGATTAGCAATACTTATACCGAAATTTAATTTATTGATATCATTGTTTATTTTTTTTTACTTACACGGTGATAAGGTCTTGCTTGCACTACTTTGGTTCGTTTGCACTAAAAGGACAGTAAAAGAAATAAAAAATGAAGGCAGAAAAAAAGGACATCGAATGATGTCCTTGAAATGAAACAGTTTAACAATATAAGTAAGTGCTATTAAAGAATCGGGGGAGATTCAAAATACATCTTCACCATAAGGTTATTCATCAAACGCCGCAAACGAGATAAATTCATCCGATAGATGAGTTTTTTTCACCTAGTAGTCAAAATAAAGGCAGAAAAAAAGGACATCGAATGATGTCCTTGAAATGAAACAGTTTAACAATATAAGTAAGTGCTATTAAAGAATCGGGGGAGATTCAAAATACATCTTCACTTTACGTTTATCGATCAAACGCCGCAAACGAGATAAATTCATCCGATAGATGAGTTTATTTCACCTAGTAGTCAAAAAAGACAGAAAAGAGGACATCAAATGATGTCCTTGAAATGAAGCCGTCTAGCAATAAAAAAGAGTGTTATTAAAGAATCAGAGATATTATTATTAAAAATAGGGAGTGATTCAAAAAACAAAACCATCATAAATTTATTCGATGAACATGGCAAATGAGATAAATTCATCTTATACTTTAACATTTTTCACCTATTAGTCTTACTGAGAGAAATAATTGATGAGAGAGACCACTTGCTATTCTTTTTACAGACCACCATTGCTTTATTTCTATTGAGTAAACACTGCACGTTACAAAAAATTAATGGATCAAAATGATGCATTAAACAAACATTAATATCACCAAAAATTGTAAGCTATTGATAGGTATTTTATTTTGGATTGGTGTGTATTTTGCTTTGCGATTAGCATAATGATAAAAATGTAGGAATGATGATGAAAAGTGTTGAAGTAAATTTTGATGGATTAGTGGGGCCAACCCATAATTATGCGGGTCTTTCAGAGGGTAATGTTGCGTCATTATCTAATACTCATAACAGCTCAAACCCTAAAAAAGCCGCCTTGCAAGGTTTGAAAAAAATGAAAGCTTTGCATGATATGGGATTAAAGCAAGGTGTATTTGCGCCTCAAGAACGCCCTGATATGTATACCTTAAGAAGACTGGGGTTTCATGGTAGTGATGATCAAATTTTGGCAGCAGCCTATAAAGCATCGCCAACCCTGCTCGCTTCTTGTTGCTCTGCTTCAACGATGTGGACAGCAAATGCAGCATCAGTGTCGCCATCAGCCGATACACTTGATAAAAAAGTGCATTTTACTTCTGCTAACTTAGCGAATAAATTTCATCGCTCACTTGAGCCTGAAACAACCAGCAAAATTCTTAAAGCGATGTTTGGTGACGAAAAGTATTTCCAGCATCACCAGCATCTTAATGATAATGAACATTTTGGTGATGAAGGTGCTGCTAACCATACGCGCTTATGTGAAGGTTATGGTGATGCGGGTGTAGAAATTTTTACTTATGGTCGTTATGCTTTTAACCGCAATAAACCAGTGCCTATTAAGTTTCCTGCTCGTCAAACGTTTGAAGCGAGTCAGGCTATTGCAAGGTTACATGGTTTGTCTGAAGATAAAACTGTTTTTGTGCAACAAAATCCCGATATTATTGATCAAGGTGTTTTTCACAATGATGTCATTGCGGTGGGAAATCAAAATGTCTTTTTTTACCATGAGCAAGCCTATTTAAATACCGCTGAATTTAAAGCTGAGGTAACACGTAAATTTGACAGCGAAAAACTGCACTTTCTTGAAGTTTCAACCGAACAAGTGTCTGTTCAAGATGCGGTTAATACCTACCTGTTTAATACGCAAATTGTTACGTTACAGGACAATACGATGGTCATTATTGCTCCAACGCACTGTCGTGAAAACATTCAAGTTAATGACTATTTACACAGATTAATCGCTGCGGATAATCCAATAAACCATGTTGAATTTTTTGATGTTAACGAAAGTATGAAAAATGGTGGTGGCCCTGCCTGCTTGCGTTTAAGGGTTGCCCTTACTGAAGAAGAATTACTTGCAGTGAATCCCAGTTGTTTATTAACACCCGCGTTATATACACAATTAGTTGCATGGGTTAACAAACATTATCGTGATAAATTAATACTTGATGATTTACGAGATCCTCAGTTAATTATTGAGTCACGTACGGCTTTAGATGAGTTGTCTCAACTTTTATCTTTAGGGTCTGTTTATCGCTTTCAGCAATAATTCATTAGAGAAATAAAAATCCCCCTTTTATAAGCAGTAAGTCTTTATGTCGGTCAACTTACTGCTTTTATCGGCTTTAATGGTAAATAGACAAGCCTAATTCTTCTGCAATACCTTCTACTAATTTCATACCAACAACAGAATTACCAAAACTGTTTAACGGTGGGCTCCATGTACAGATAACGCCATAATTTGGCACAATAGCAATTAAACCACCCCCAACACCACTTTTAGCGGGTAAACCGACAGAAAAAGCGAACTCACCAGATTGATCATACATACCACTGGTTGATAATATCGCATTAACGCGGTGGGCATCTTTCGGGCTACAAATAACCCGTTTTGTTAAGGGATCGACACCCTTATTGGCTAAAAAAAGCAAACTCTGCGCTAACTGCTCGCAGCTCATAGCGATTGAACATTGGGTGAAATAATGGCTAAGTACGTCAGGAATTTCGGCTTCAATATTACCAAAGCTTTTCATTAAGTAGGCTAGGGCGGCATTACGGTTACCATGGGTGAATTCAGATTGGTAAACCTCAAGGTCAACGCGAATATCTTCGTTGTTGGCAAGTTTTCTTACAAAGCCTAAGAAAGCGAGTTTACTGGCTGAATAATGGCTGGTTAATACGTCAGCAACTAATAGCGCTCCAGCATTTATGACCGGATTTCGGGGAATACCTTTTTCCCACTCAAGTTGAATAATAGAGTTGAAAGGTTGACCTGAAGGCTCCATTCTTACACGTTGCCATAATGACTCACCCAGACGATTCATTGCCATGACTAAACCAAATACTTTTGAAATACTTTGAATGGAAAAAGACTGCTGATAATCTCCCGCGCCTACAGTTTTTCCGTCAATGGTCGCGACAGATATACCCGCAAAATCAGGCCTAACAATAGCGAGAGCTGGAATGTAGTCCGCTACGGCACCTTTTACAAAGCTATCACGATGAGTAAGCAATAATGTATTTAGCTTATCTTGTAAATCAACAATGTTGCTTTTCATATAAACGTCGGACAGTAAAGTGAAGATGCACTTATTATGCACAAATTAAACTTGATATGTAGCCCTAAAGGTCACTTTTTTAAATAAAGGGTTTTAATGCTAGAGTTCAACGACTTTATTGTAAATAAAGCCAATATATTGGCTTTATTTACAATCGGTAATGAATAATATCTTTAAGTTAACAAGTACCTTAATGATTTTTAATGTGGGGTTATTTTGTTGCCCAAGCGGAAAGTTTTTGATGTAATTTATCAATATCTATCGGTTTAGCTAAGTAATCATTCATACCAGCATTCATACATTTTTCTTTGTCTCCTTTCATCGCATTAGCGGTCATCGCGATAATGCGGATATCTTGATGTTCCTTTCCTGCTTTTCCAGCTCTAATCGCTCTAGTTGTTTCATAACCGTCCATTTCAGGCATTTGGCAATCCATTAAGATTAAATCATAGGACGTTGATTTTAGCTTTTCTATTGCCTCAATACCGTTATCTGCTATGTCAGCTTTAAGCTTTAATTTGCGGAGAATAGTCATTGCTACGATTTGATTTATCCTATTGTCTTCAACCAAAAGTATTTTTTTAAATAGTAAGTTAACATCTTTAATCGGGGGATTTTCCTCTGATTTGTCAGAAATATCTTTTTCTGGTTTTTGATAAAGCAAGTTAAAAGCAAAACAGCTGCCTTTGTTCAATGTACTGTCTATCTTTATATCTCCGGCCATAAGTTCACAAAGCTGTTTAACTATGGTTAAGCCTAAACCTGTACCTCCGTACTTTCGTGTTGTTGAATTATCAGCCTGAGAAAAAGGACTGAAAATATTATCTTGCTGTTCTTGAGAAATACCTATGCCAGAGTCTCTTACTTTACAAGAAAAGTTAAGTTGTTCATTGTTTACCTCAACAAGCAAAACTTCAAGTTCAATACCTCCTTGCTCGGTAAATTTAATCGCATTACTGATCAGGTTTATCAGTATCTGTTTAAGCCGAGTAGGGTCACCTATTACTGTCTTTTGAGAGAGTTCGATCGATTTAATAGTGAGCCCTAACGATTTTTTCTCGGCGATAGCAGCCATAATGATTACGACTTCGTTAATAATATCAGCAATATTAAAATGAATGCTCTCGATTTCTAGTTTGCCTGATTCAATTTTAGAGTAGTCTAAAATACTGTTAATTAAAGTCAATAAAGATTCAGAGCTAGAATTGACAAGACTAATGTATTCTTTTTGTTCATCGGTTAATGGTGTGTTTGACAATAAGCTGAGCATACCAACAACGCCATTCATGGGCGTTCTAATTTCATGGCTCATATTCGCTAAAAACATACTTTTTGCTTGGGTTGCCTTTTCAGCCTTCTTTTGTGATAGAACAAGTTGTTGATTTAATTGTTGTGATCGTATTAATAAGTCATTTGTTTGCTGGTTTTTTAATTGGAATATAGTGGCTGACTTCATTAAATGACCTATTTCATCAGCTCGATTCACTTCAAGTTCAAGGCCTTCATTAAGCTCTTTATTTTCTGCGAGTGTATTGAATACTTGGGTCACTTTTTCTATCGGAAATATGAGTCTTTTGAGTACATATAAGGTGATAAGGCTAGTAAAAAATATACCAAAAATAAACATAATAGTGCCACGTAAAATAGACTCGTCAACAATTCCATTAAGGTTTGAGTTACTGGAATCACGATATTGTAAGACAACTTTACTTAAGTCTTTCGCTAAATATAGAAATTCGTTTGCAGAGCCAGACATAACAACGTTTACTAGATAGTTATAATTTTTGGTTACTTGTGTTAATAATTTCATTTCGCTAGAAATAATGGCTAAATCTGTATTTATTTCTTTGATATTTAATGCGGTAGTAACACTTTTTAACTTATTGAGAATACGTTGAAAATTGATTGTGTTTTCAGTATTTGGTAAAAGAAAATATTGATAAGCAGCAAGCTGTAATTCAGATGTTAAATTACTAAGCTTCTTGTTATTTATACGTGTAGTATTAAGTGGGGGCGTGTTCGTTATATCGTCCGATACTTTAGTCGTAATACTTTTTAAGTGAGTTAATCGAGTGACTATCTTTTGATTAAACAATTCACCCTTTTTATCGATAAGTAAAACAACAGAATCAAAGTTTTCTCGGTAATCTTTTAAATGATTACGCATACTCTCTATGGCGACCTCTTGATTGTTGCCAATTTCATTTTTTTTGATTAAAAGTAACGTCATATCTAATTTACGAGTGACGGAGGTCATAATGTCATTCAATCGTTTTAACACTGAAGATGCTTGATTTTCTTTATAAATAAGTACGTTTCTTTGTAAATCTAAAACATCTTTCTCTAATGTTTTAACTTCAATAACGGCATCAACTATTTCTTGGTTAGAGGTTAGGCCAGTAATTAACAGTTTTTGGCTTTGATACGACACATACTCTTGTCCAATAAAAAGTAAAATTATAATCGTTAAAGAAAGTATTAGCTGTGCTTTTAAGCTTGGAAACATTTATAACACCACAAGGTTTAATTTTTTAACACACTTGAATGAAAAGTAGATTGTTTATGCATTAATAAATTCATACCATTTTTGAATACTATAATCATAGGTCGGCATGACAGTATTCCAGACAGCGACATTACTAAATCGTTGTTCATAACTGCCTCCTCGGCGAATATTTCCTTGATAGACTGATACTTTATTATCAACCCCTTTTAAGTCGATTGAAGCGGCTTTTCCATCATACCAATAGTCCCATTCTTGTGATGACAAGTAACGAGCGGTACGTTGCGGGTTTGAAATATAATAGCCTTGTCTAGCAATATAAGCGCCGGGCCAACCCGATAACCACCAATTCATATAGTCGTAAGCGGCATCTTTTACTTTACCCGTTGTCGCCTTTGATATACACATTACGCCATGCCAACCTCTGTACCCTTCTTTGGGTGCAGCGTAGGTAACGGGGACATTCATACCATTTAACGATGCGACAGCAGGAGAAAACATACTTTCTATAACGACTCGGCCTGATTTCATAAATTGAATTGATTCAGGGACCGAAGTCCATAAACCACTGAAATGTCCAGCTTGTTTTAAGCCAATTAATATACCAAACAGTTTATCTAATTCTAGCTTGGTCATCGCGCCAATATTATTAAAAGACATTAGATTTTTAGCTTGTACTGCCAGCGCTAAGTCAAATATACCAATGGTAGGCGCGTTGATAATACCCACACGACCACTGTACTTTTCGTCTAATAACCACCCCCAACTTTCGGTTTCGTAAGGTATGCCTTCTTTAATAAAGTCAGTGTTGTAACCAAACGAATCAACATTATGAACATAAGGCAAAAAGCTGATGTCGTTGGTGTGGTTTTCTCCGAGTTGATTGTTTTTTTGAATATGTAATATCTTATAAGGAGCATCGCCATCACCCAGTTTTGCTGATGGTGTTATTTTCCCCGTCTTACTTAAGTTGTTAATTTCATCCCAATGAGTAATTCTTCTTTTATCTATAGATTGAATAGCGCCAGAGCGCCAAAGAACATTAATACTATTTGACCACTGTTCGTATAAATCGAATGACTGTGGAAACATTGATGCTTTTTGTAAAACTGCCGCGCTACCTTTGGGTTCAAAGATCAAGTTGATGCCAAGGTCTTCCATGGCTTTTTGTCTTAGTTCTTCTTGTAATGTTACATGCGTGCCCAAAATGCGTAAGGTTACTTTATTGCGGGCAAATACATAAGGCGCTTTGGCAATTGCTATACCGGCAGCACCACCTAATGCAATTTTCTTTATAGCATTTCTACGTGACTTATCCATTTGATTTTTCGTATGTAATTTATGTAATATATCGAGTATAGATAATAGAAATAAAAAATCGAATGATAATCACACGATATGATCTTTTTATGGAAAAATTTACTCTATTTATTTAATGCCACTTTTAATGCTGAAATAAAGTAATTGATATCTGCTTTACTCAGATCTAAATGCGTAACCAAACGCATATAGGTACTCGGTGATATTATAATTCCTTGAGCTTTTAATTTGGTGGCGATGGCGTGAATATCGATTGATTTTTCTACCTTAACAAAGACCATGTTAGTGGTAACTTGCGCGAGGTCAACCTCAAAGCCTACAATATTATTCAGTTGATTTGCTAGATGTTGCGCATTTTCGTGGTCAACGTTAAGCTGTTCAACATTTTCAGTTAAGGCTATTTTAGCGGCAGCACAGAGAATACCGGCTTGACGCATACCGCCACCCAGTACTTTTCGCCAGCGTCGGGCTTTGGCTATGACTTCAGTTGAACCTAATAATAATGAGCCAATAGGCGCGCCCAACCCCTTAGATAAACACACCGACATGGTGTCAAAATATTGTGCTATTTCAGTGACATCTACGTTTAAAGCTGTCGCGGCGTTATAAACTCTAGCGCCGTCTAAATGTAAACTTAATTGATGTTTGTTCACAAAGGTTCGCAAATTGGCTAAGTATTTTAATGGGAGCACTTTGCCATTAATAGTATTTTCAATGCTAACCAGTTTGGTATGAGCAAAATGGGAATCATCAGGTTTAATCGCTTTTTCTAGCTTCTTTAAGCAAATGGTGCCATCTTTCTCGTTTTCTATCGGTTGTGGCTGAATTGATCCAAGGACCGCAGCACCGCCACCTTCAAATTTGTAGTTATGGGCTTGTTGACCACACAAATATTCGTCACCACGCTCGCAATGGGCCATAAGTGCTAATAAATTGGCTTGTGTGCCTGAACTACAAAATAGTGCGGCATCAAAACCATGGCGCACCGCTGACCATTGTTCTAATTCATTTACCGTTGGGTCGTCGCCATAAACATCGTCACCGACCTCAGCTTGGGACATTGCATTACGCATTTTTAAAGAGGGGCGGGTTACGGTGTCAGAGCGAAAATCAATCATTTTACATCCAAATAAAGTATTAATAGCCACAAAGTATAAACGGTTATACTGGCGATAATATAGAGAAATAACCTTATTTTTAAAATGAAGCCGCAAACAACTTAACGAATGGTTTACCGATTAAAAGATATAAAAAAATAAGCCTCTTTATGTAACAATATAGCGAGGCCGAACCTTTCACGTTGAAGCTTACTCAGGTTTTTAGCTCAAAGTAAGGCACTGAACTCATATGGTTTTACTATCGTATGTATAGGATATAGCTAAATTATAAATATTTTTTACACTTTAATAGAGGTTTTTATGTCATTTAAACGCACCACCATTTCAGTTGCATTGGCTGTTGTTCTCTCAAGTACATCAGTATTTGCTGAAAAAATAAGTTTTGCAGATTCCGTAACCGTATCAGCAGATACTTTAGTGGTTTTTCACGGTAAAGATGGTAATAACAGTGATTTTTCTACTTTTGATAAAAAAAGCCAAGGTCACTTAACTAAGGCTGTTAAAGCACAAGGTTTCACCAGTGAATACGGTAGTTTTTTACAAGTTGTTGCGCCTTTTGGCTTAGATTATGACCGAGTGTTAATCGTCGGAATAGGTGAACAGGAACAATTAACTAAAGACAAGTTAACCGCATTGGGAGGTGATTTACTGGCTAAATTAGATACCAAATTAACTAAAATCATCGAAGTTTCTACAGATGATTTGGCTAACAGCAATACCTCTGCATCTTTATTAGCCCATGGCGTAAGCTTGCGCGCTCACCGGTTTGAACAATATCATAATGAAAAACGCAGCGAAAAAACGTTTGTTTTTGACGTTGAAAATGGCAAAGCAGCACAAGTGGCTTACACTCCTTTAGCCAATATTGAGCAGGGTGTTTTTTTAGCCCGCGATTTAACCAGTGAAGTACCTACTGAAATGACACCTGTTGATTTTGCTAATGCGGCAAAAGCACTTAAAAAGCTGGGTGTTGAAATTAAGGTGTTAACGCCTAAGCAACTTAAAAAATTAGGTATGGGAGCTTTAGAGGCTGTTGGTCGTGGTAGTAAAGACGGTTCACGTTTAGTGGTTGCGCATTACAAGGGCAGTGATGATTCACCTATTGCCTTAGTAGGTAAAGGGATCACTTTTGATTCTGGTGGGTACAGCATTAAAACTGGAGCATCTATTGCTCGAATGAAGTCAGATATGGCTGGCGCCGCTGCTGTATTAGGTACCATTAAAGCTTTAGCCCTCAATGAAAGCAAAGTAAATGTTGTTGCTGTGATGGGAATGGCGGCGAATATGGTTTCCCAATTTTCAATTGCACCGGGTGACGTAGTTACAACAGCCGAAGGCTTAACGGTCGAAGTCGTTAATACTGATGCAGAAGGGCGTTTGGTATTATCTGACGCACTTTGGTATGCGCGTGAATTTTATAAGCCAGAAATAATGGTTGATGTAGCAACGTTAACAGGTTCGAAAGTTCGAGCGCTGGGTAACCGTTATGCGGGCTTATTTTCAGACGACGAAGCCTTAGTTACAGAATTAACTTTTGCAGGAAAGCAGGTGAATGAAAATTTATGGCGCTTACCGCTGGGTTATAAAGATATGCTTGAAACCGATATTGCTGATTTACAAAATACAGGTACAGGCGGACCCGGCGCAACAACAGCAGCAAGTTTTTTACAGCAATTTGTGGGCGATGTTCGATGGGCACATCTAGACATTGCTGGTAATGCGTTAAGCAGCAAAGCAAAAAATGAAGTCCCAACGGGAGGCACTGGTTTTGGTGTGCGTTTATTGTCGCAATGGTTAATGACTAGAGAAAAGTAATGGGCTAATCGTTGATCTTTCATTAAATCGAGGTCACTGATTTAAACGATATAAGGGTGTAAATATCAAATTTTGATATTTACACCCTTATATCTAGGCTCAAGACCTAATGCATGAGGTTTATTTTAAAGGTTGCTTTCACTGCTAGTTTTCACCGTTTAATATTTGATCCAACGTTAAACCGGTTAACTTCATCGAGCTTCTTACCACATAAAACATAATCGCTATCAGCATGACCATCGAAGGTATCGCAATAACGGGATAACTTAGTAGTGTCATTTCACCGAGCTGCTCATTAAACTCTGTTGTACCAGCAGGGCTAACGACAATCCATTTCGCTAACAGGTAATTCATGGCAGCCGAAAAAACAAAGGTTGAAGATAATAGGTGATTTGCCCACTGAATTCTTGCTTTAAACGCTTGGATTTTATTTTTATTTTCAAGTGTTTGGTAGATCAAATCTAAATTAAATAAAAGTGGGTTTAACATCACTTTGGCGATGAGGGGTTTACCCCAGAAACCAGATATTAAGACAACTAAACCAATAACGGCTGGAATTGCGGCTTCTTTAATGGCTAACCATTCTACATCTAATTCAAATAAACCAATACTGCCCGTTAACAACGTACTCAAAAATCCCAGTAAGGCAATAAAGTTCATCGATTTATTTCTAATAAAATCGGATAGCCCATAACCCAATGGAAATAATAGCGCCACGATTAAAGCGGGTACAGTACCTAAATATTCATCCCCCGATAATTTCATTAAAATAAGTGACGGAATAGCAATGTTAAAAATAATTTCTAAAAAAGCATTAGGACGTTTAGCAGTTGTTTGAGTTGACATTATATTTCATATTTAGGCGAAACTGACACGAGCCAGTTTGTTTAAGTCTGCTAACATTTTATCTAATAATAGATAAAATGTCATGCTATACCCGATAGACCTCACCTTTAAGGCTGAAACTGCACTTTGACGTGTTCTGGGTATATAATTGTAAAAAGAAAGTGACAATTAGTTATCACTTTCACTTAACGTCACTGTTTCTCTAAAGGAGGTCTTTATTATTTTGACTTTATTGATTTTATACTCATGAACTAAAGCGCTTAATTCTGATTTACACGAACCGCAATTTGTTCCACATTTTAAGTTTTTGCCTAATTTTTCAACCGAATCACAGCCTGTTTTAATGGCATTAATAATGGCTTTCTCACCTATGTTGTAGCAACTACAAATTTGTTTACCTTTAGCGAATATCTCACTTGAAGACCCTGACAATAATGATTGAATATCGTGTTCAGGCAATTTTTTTTCACTGAAAACATGTTCAAGCCATGCGCTTTCGGTGTTTGGTGGCCTTGATGAGATATAACATAAGAAAACTAACTGCCCCTCTTGCATGCAGATAATATAACTTGTGTCTCCTTGGGTAAATTTTATCCACTCACCCAATATTTGACTGGTTGCTTGGCACCAGTGTAAGCATTGTGTTTCAAGCTGAGTGTTTGCAAAGTGAAAACTCATGCCATAAGGCGTTCGAGCTTTGCTCCAAAACTCATTACTTACTTGTGTTTGAACAATAAATTCTTCGCCAATATGAAGCTGCCCAAATTGCGTAAAGGTTGTTTTGCTTAACGAAATTGCGCCATGTTTAGTTTCAGCTTGACCCGAAATAGGGTCGGTAATACTCGCATACAAATTGCTAACATTGGCACTAGAAGCAAATTGTTTATTCCAATGAATGGGCATAAAGCATTCATTGGCTCTTTGATTTTTATCTAATTTTGCATGAACGGTTGCTTGCCCGGTGCTGGAAGTAACATTGACTATTTCATCATTAACGATATTTAAGCGCGCAGCATCGTTAGGGTTAATATAGAGGTAACATTTATCGGTATGTGCGGTAAGTTGCGGCGCTTTACCCGTGCGAGACATAGTATGCCATTGATCTCTTAAGCGGCCGCTGTTTAATATAAAGGGAAACTTTGCTGAGATTTCTTGTACTGGCTGGCGCGGTGTAATAGGAAAAAACAGTGCTTTACCTGAAGGAGTAGAAAATTTTCCGTCTTCATAAATACGCTTTTTACCTTCAGGATAGGTGTCGTTAACTGGCCACTGTACGGGTTTTAAGCGGTCATACTGTGCAGGAGAAATAGTGGAGAAGGCGGATATATCAAAAACACGCTCGCCATTATTTTCAAAACCTGATAATTGAGCGAATTCTCGAAATACCTCACTAGCATGCGCATAATCAAAACCTGAAAAACCCATAGCTGTGGCAACTTCTGCAATAATTTGCCAGTCGTGCTTTGCTTGTCCGTTAGCTGCTATAGCATTTATTTGCCGTGAAATACGACGTTCTGAATTGGTAACTGTACCGTTTTTTTCTAGCCAAGGTGTCGCGGGTAATTTAACATCAGCAAGGTCTAAAGTGTCATTGTTTTCAACACAATCAGAAACAACAACAAACTCGCACTGACTTAATGCTCGGGCTATTTTTTGTCGATCTGGCAAGCTCACCATTGGGTTTGTAGCCATTATCCAAACCGCTTTCACTTTGCCTTTATCTATAGCATCAAAGAGATCTACCGCTTTGTAGCCACTTTTATCAGCCATGGTTGGCGATTGCCAAAAGCGTTGCACAGTTGATCTGTGTTCAGGGTTTTCGATGTCCATGTGTGAGGCTAATTGATTAGATAAACCGCCGACTTCTCTGCCCCCCATCGCGTTGGGTTGTCCGGTAATAGAAAAAGGTCCACAACCGTCTTTGCCAATTTTTCCTGTCGCTAAGTGACAATTAATAATACTCTGACATTTATCAACACCAGAATTCGATTGATTGATGCCCATTGAATAAAAGCTCAGTACTTTTTCTGTGCTTGTAAATAATTGATAAACACTTTCGAGGGTTTTTTGATCAAGTTCGCAATAGGCTGATACTTCCGCAATAGACCATTTTTTTGCGGCTAATAATGCTCGTTCAAAGCCTTCTGTATGTTGCTCAATATAGTTGCGATCTAGGCCATTATTCTCTGCTAGATAATTTAACAGACCATTAAAGAATGCCGCATCACTGCCGGGCTTTAATGGTAAAAAATAATCAGAAATTTGACAGGTTGCGGTTTTACGCGGGTCAATAACCACCACTTTCATTTTTGGATTACGCTTTTTAGCACGTTCAATGCGCTGAAATAATACCGGATGTGTCCAAGCAGCGTTAGAGCCAGTAATTAATAATAGCTCAGTTGTGTCTAAATCGTCATAGCTACAGGGCACAACATCTTCACCAAAACTACGTTTATAAGCGGCAACCGCTGAAGACATACAAAGACGAGAATTAGTATCAATGTTGCCAGAGCCGATATAGCCCTTCATTAATTTATTAGCAAGGTAGTAATCTTCGGTCAACAATTGCCCTGAAACATAAAAAGCGACTGAGTCTGGACCATGAGCGTTGATAATTTGCGAAAATTTATCAGCAACATGTTTTGTGGCGGTTGACCAATTAACCACTTGGTTATTTATCTGTGGTTCAAGTAGGCGGTTGGTTAAATCCGTGGTTGCTAATAAATTGGTGCCTTTAACACACAGTTGCCCAAAATTGGCGGGGTGCTCTTTTGTACCCACTAACGCCTTGGCTTTGCCATCTTCAACGGTAATATCAATACCACAACCTACACCACAGTATGCACAAGTAGATTGAACAATATGTGATGATTGAGAACAACTCATAAAATTTACCTTTAAAACAGAATATATATCGTTGAATAGCCTATTTTTACTCAGGCGGTTATTTATTTTATTTAGACAAAAAGTTGCACGTAGTCATCAATAATTCGCGCTGGGAAAACTTCAATGTATTTATCTTCTTGTAAACATTTTCCGGTTGTTAAACAAAAATGTTGTTTATATAAAGGCGAGGAAACGACAATGTCGTCTCCAACACTACCGACGATACCCCGATACAGTACATTAGCCTGACCAATGGGATCATAATTGCCAACGGCGTATACTTGTTTTTCGGTATTAGGTAAATGAAAAATAGCGACCTGTTTCTCTTCAAATTCTTGCTCTATTAAAGCGCAAATTCCTGAATCTTTAATTAAATCACTGGTTTGACATATCGTTAACCAATGCTTATTTTTTGCTGAGATAGTTTGCTCTGACATGATGATTTCCTTAAGCTTCTTCAGCAATTTTGCCGGCGTTAGTTATTTTTACTGTTTGCGAACGTTGTGCTATTTTTTCATCCGTAGTTGCTGGGCGAATTTGATCGCGTTCTTGTACAAAAATAATATTGCTGTCAGGTTTTGACGAGTTTACAAAAGGCTTAAAGCGCTTTAAGGCCTCAGGGTCACTTAAGGTGGTTTTCCATTCACATTGATAAGTGCCAATAATTGCGGCCATTTGTGCTTGCAGGTAATCGGTAAGTTTAAGGCTGTCTTCAATGATAACTGATTGTAAGTAGGCTAAACCGCCTTCCATATTGTCCATCCACACGGAAGTTCTTTGTAAGCGATCACCGGTGCGCACATAAAACATTAAAATGCAGTCAATATAGTTAACTAAGGTTTCATCATCGATGTCGATGGCAAAGAGATCGCCATGACGAGGTTTCATACCACCATTACCGCAAACATATAAGTTCCAGCCTTTTTCTGTGGCGATAATACCAATATCTTTACTTTGTGCTTCGGCGCACTCGCGGGTACACCCAGAAACACCAAACTTTATTTTATGTGGCGCTCTTAAACCTTTGTAGCGATTTTCTAAAGCAATAGCCATGGCAACAGAGTCTTGTACACCAAAGCGACACCAAATAGAGCCAACACAAGATTTAACGGTGCGCAGTGATTTGCCATAGGCATGACCTGTTTCAAAACCTGCATCAATAAGCTCTTGCCAAATAGGTGGGAGTTCTTCAACACGTGCGCCAAAGAGGTCGACACGTTGGCCCCCAGTTATTTTGGTGTAGAGCTTATATTTTTTTGCCACCTGTCCTAAAGCAATTAACTTGTCTGGGGTTATTTCACCGCCAGCAACCCGTGGCACAACCGAATAAGTACCATCTTTTTGCATGTTGCCAAGGTAGGTGTCATTGGTGTCTTGCAGCGATAAATGCGGTTTTTTAAGAATATAGTCATTCCACACCGAAGCTAATATAGACGCGGTAAGTGGTTTACAGACCTCACAGCCATGACCTTTGCCATGCGAAGCTAAAAGCTCATCAAAGGTTTTAATTTTTTCAACGTTAACAATGTCAAAAATTTCTCGGCGTGAATAAGCGAAATGTTCACAAATATCTTTTTTAACCTCAACACCACGACTGGAAAATTCTTTGTCAGCAACATTTTTTAATAAAGCGGTACAACCGCCACACCCCGTACTCGCTTTCGTGCACGTTTTTACATCCCCAAGTGTGCACGCACCTTGGTCGATTGAGCTAATAATGTCGCCCTTAGTCACGTTATGACATGAACAAATAATGGCGTTATCGGGCAGTGCATCTACACCTAACGTGGGCTTTTCACCAGATGAAGGCAAGATCAGCGCTTCTGGTGAGGCAGGTAAATCTATTGCATTAAGCATGTACTGCAGTAAAGAATCATATTCACTGGTATCGCCAATTAACACCGCGCCAAGCATTTTTGTTTTGTCGCTAGAGACGACAATTTTCTTATAAATGCCTTCTGGTTGGTTTTCATAGGTATAGGTTAACGCGCCAGTGGTTTTTGCATGTGCATCGCCAATTGAACCCACTTCCACGCCCATCAGTTTTAATTTTGTACTCATGTCTGCACCGGTAAAAGATGCTTGCTCACCCATGATATGTTTTGCAGCCACTTTAGCCATGTTGTAACCAGGTGCCACTAAACCAAAAATAAAGTTATTCCATAGCGCACACTCACCAATGGCATAGATGTTTTCATCTGAAGTTTGGCATTGGTTATTAATAACAATACCGCCACGTTCGCCCATCTCTAGTCCAAAAGACTTAGCTAAATTGTCATAAGGGCGGATACCTGCTGAGAATAAAATAAGGTCAGTTTCAAGTACGGTGTCATCACTAAAACACAGTTTGTAACGACATTCATCGCCATCTTCAATAATACGGGTAGCCTTTGATGTGTGCACTTGCACACCTAAAGCTTCAATTTTTTCTTTTAATAATCGACCACCACCGGCATCAATTTGAACACCCATTAGTTGCGGTGCAAATTCGACTACATGGGTTTTTAAGCCTAAGGCAGTCAAGGCATTTGCTGCTTCAAGACCCAATAAACCTCCCCCGATAACAACGCCGACTTTACTAACCTTGGCACTGGCTTGAATATCGTCTAAGTCATCAATAGTGCGATAAACTAAGCAGTGGTCACGGTCTTTTCCAGGAATAGGCGGAACAAAAGGGTAAGAGCCTGTGGCGAGAATAAGTTTGTCATATTCGATGACTTCATCGTTTTTGGTAACAATCTGTTTATTTGCTCTATCAATATAAATAACTTTGGCATCTGTCTGGAATTTTACCCCCCACTCTTGATAGGTTTTTTCGTCAGTCATCGCTAAGTCTGCAGCTGTTTTGCCACTAAAATATTCTGAAAGGTGAACACGGTCATAAGCAAGACGAGATTCTGCTGATAAAACCGTGATTTCAATGGCTGGGTTAGCCGTACGCAATTGAGCCAATTGCTCAACAAAATGGTGACCTACCATGCCGTTACCGACAACAACCACTTTTTGTTTTTCTACTAATTGCTGATTATTTGAGCTCATTTTTATACCTGCTTCAATATTGATAGGGGGTTTACAACTTTTGGTAACACTTAATAAAACGACTAAAAATTACCGTTATGGTGTGTTCTGGTCAGTTAAAAATTTGCACTGATCCACAGCCATACTTTATCGGTGTCGACTTTACCCGCAGACGAATCACCTGCAGAGTAAGCCGCATACTTCAAGCCAGCCTTATAGTGTTTAGAAAAACGTTTAGCGAAAATAGCATTGATTTCACTACCTAAATCGTCAACCGTGTCTGTTGCTTCGTCAGCAGAAAAGTCATGCAGGGCTACTGTCCAGCTACCACTAAATGCTTTACCTGAAACTGAGGCATACAAATCTACTAAGCCTTCTTTTGGTGTACCTAAGAATTGATCTGACCAACCGTTAAACTTATGTAGTGTCGCTAGCGGTGTAGAAAATCCATACATTGCCTTGTCACTACCCAGTATTTCTGCGCCTAATTTAATAGTTATTGCATCAAAGCTGTAGCCACCTTCAATCGCTATATAGCTTGTAGAATAATCAGTGCCAGCAGTCTCTGAATCTTGCGTGGCAAATTCAGCAAAATATGAAAAGTTATCTTTTTTTCCTTTAAAGCTGATACCAAAAGTGTCTAAACCGTTTGATGTACCTTCATCAACTTCTAGTAAGTAGCTATAGGCAGTTAGTTGTCCAAAGTTTGTGTTGTAGGCAAGATTAAGTAGATGATCTTTTGAGTGAAGATCTTTTACATCGGCAAAAATTCGGTTACGTTTGTTTAGGTAGCTATAGCTTATTTTTAGGTTGTTTAAGGCGGCATAATTTAGGGTAACAGCATCAAATGTTTGTCTGTCTTGACGCCAGCCAACATGACCGACATAGCGATGGTTATCTAGAGTGATAACTTGGCGACCAATTTTAGCGGTAAGTTTATCGCGTTTGTATTGTACAAAAGCTTGATCTAATTCCGTGGTTTCTGGATCGGCAATAACAGAATATTGCGTATTGTTGCCAACAGTATCGTTATAATCATCAACACCTGCTATTTGGCGAGAGTCTTCAAATTCAACGATACCTGAAAAACCACTGTAGCTAGCCGTGGTATAATTTAACCGGCTACGTAATGTTAATGCGGAGGCATCTTTAGCGGTATTGTCTTGATCAACTGTTTCGTAACGTAAGTTGAAATCGACGCTGGCTTTAGCGTTGCTTTTAATCTCATTCTCGCTATTTGCACTCACTGAAATACTTGAACTTGTTAGTAAAATCAATGCTGTAAGTGTTGAAAGTTTACGTACTCGTTGCATGGTTTATTCCTTAAATGTCTTTTTAAAATTGGTTTAAAGCTATTTTAATTATTGGTTAAGTACTTAATCGGTATTAAGCAACATCCGATGTTTTTTGTTTACTTTCAGTCGCTTCCACTTTCGGAATAACTTCCACTTTTCGTTGTTTTTCATATAGAAAAGTAAGAACAGCTGAGCGAAGACGGTTATATTCAACATCTTCTGCTAGGGCTAAACGATTTCTTGGGTGGGGTAAGTTAACGTCTAAAATCTCACCGATCGTTGCAGCGGGTCCGTTGGTCATCATGACGATACGGTCAGATAATAAAACGGCTTCATCTACGTCATGGGTGATCATAATTACGGTATTATTGAGTTTTTGTTGAATTTCCATTAATGAGTCTTGCATATGGGCACGTGTTAACGCGTCGAGCGCACCAAAAGGTTCATCCATTAACAGTATTTCGGGTTTCATCGCTAGCGCTCTGGCAATACCAATACGTTGTTTCATACCACCTGATATTTCATCAGGGCGTTTATCTCTCGCATGATCCATATGCACTAAACGTAAGTTGTGCTCAATCCATTCTTTCATCTCAGTCTTTGACATCTTATTTTTAAAGACCTGCTTTACCGCTAACTCAATATTTTGATATGCCGTTAACCAAGGTAATAATGAATGGTTTTGAAAAACGACCGCACGTTCAGGTCCGGGCTCCGTCACCTCTTTATTATTAAGGATCACACCGCCCATTGTTGCTTTATGAATACAAGCAACAATATTTAACACCGTGGATTTACCACAACCTGAATGGCCAATCAGTGAAATGAATTCACCCTTTTTAATTTGTAAATCAACGCCCTTCAAAGCAGTGAAGTCGCCTTTAGGAGTAGGGAATACCATGTCTACTTTGCTGATATCTAAAATAATGCTCATCTTTTTTCCTTCGTGTTTATTCGCTAGCGTTGCGCGCTTGATTTATCCCAAGACAACGCTCTTTGTAGTTGCAACATGGCAAGATCAAGCAAGTAGCCAATAAGTCCAATAACGAAAACAGCGGTCATAATTCGACTGAGTGATTGCGAGCTACCGTTTTGAAATTCATCCCAAACGAATTTTCCTAACCCAGGGTTTTGTGCCAACATTTCTGCAGCAATCAATACCATCCAAGCAATACCCAGTGACATTCTCATGCCCGTAAAAATGGCAGGAATGGACGCCGGTAAAACAATTTTTTGTATATGGACGAGTTTAGGGAGGCTTAATACTTGACTAACATTTACCCAGTCTTGATTCATTGAAACCACACCAAAAGAGGTGTTAATAACCATCGGCCAAATGCTGCATAAGGTGACGGTGATTAAAGAGGTGATAAATGATTTAGCAAACATAGGCTCAGGAGAAACATAAACCGCACTCACCACCATGGTTACTAATGGCAACCACGCCAAAGGAGATACAGGTTTGAAAATCTGTATTATGGGGTTAATGGCAGTGTTTAAATTTTTACTTAACCCAATGGCAATACCCAAAGGAATAGCAATAACAGCAGCCAATAAAAAACCACTAAGGACCGTCACGACACTGGTGACTATTTGGTCTAAGAAGGTTTCTTTACCGGTATAGGCACGCACTTTAGCTTGGTAACTGGGATCTTTTGCCTGACGCATTTCATTTCGCTGGTCTTGACGAATATAAAAAGCGTCTTCTTTATTGCGTTCAGCATTGTGCTCATCAATTAAATTAACCACTTGAGTGGCCACGGCACTTGGCCCAGGAAACTTACCAAGAGAAGTATCAATGCTACTTGCGGTGAACGACCAGAGCAGCATAAAACAGCAGATACCGACCAAGGGTAAGATCAACGCTTGTGTTTTTTCTGCAATAAAAGACATGATCATTTTGTTTCTATTCATTGGGGCAATACCTACTATTTTTTTACTCATTAAAGCGGTCATCTTTTTCTCCTGAAATGCTACACAAGCAACACATTCGAGCTCACTAGAGTTTGTCACCGGTTTTTAAACCAATTTTAAACTTGTTGATATAGGCGTTCGGCTGAGTACCGTCATAAACAATATTGTCAATAAAGTGTTTTTGAGGAGCACGGAAACCATCTTCACCAACGAGGTCTGAAAAGTCGTTTTTAGATAATATCTTGTCATCAACTAATGATTGCGCTGCCGCCATGTAAATATCAGGACGATAAACTTTTGCGGCAATATCTTTGTACCAACTATCAGGCATGTCATCGCTAATTTGTCCCCAACGACGCATTTGCGTTAAATACCAAATAGCATCTGAGTAGTAAGGATAAGTGGCGTTATAGCGAAAGAATACGTTGAAATCAGGTACTGAACGCACATCGCCTTTTTCGTACTCGAAGGTCCCTGTCATGCTGTTTGCGATAACATCGTAGTCAGCACCGACATAGTTCGATTGAGATAAAATTTTCACCGCTTCAGGGCGGTTAGCATTGTTGTTTTCGTCTAACCATTTTGCTGCGCGAATGAGAGCACGTGTTAAGCGAATGGTGGTATTGGGGTATTTCTCAGCAAAGGCTTTAGTGATGCCAAATACTTTTTCTGGGTTGTTCTTCCATATTTCATAATCGGTAACAACGGGTACACCAATACCTTTAAATACAGCTTGTTGGTTCCAAGGTTCACCTACACAATATCCATAGATAGTACCGGCCTCCATTGTGGCTGGCATTTGTGGAGGAGGCGTTACTGACAACAAAACTTGTGCGTTAATTTTTCCTGAAGTATCACCTTTATGCGGAGCATAAAAGCCCGGATGAATATCACCAGCCGCTAACCAATAACGTAATTCATAGTTATGAGTCGATACTGGAAACACCATTCCCATATTGAAAGGTTTACCTTCATCAAGATATTTCTCTACAACAGGCTTTAAAGCATCTGCTTTAATCGGATGAACAGGTCTTCCATCAGCTTGCTTAGGAATATTTACCTTCATTTGTTTCCAAATTTCATTAGAAACAGTAATGGCATTACCATTTAAGTCCATGGAAAAAGGAGTGATAATCTCAGCCTTAGTGCCGTAACCAATGGTTGCTGCAATGGGTTGGCCAGCAAGCATATGTGCACCGTCTAATCGACCATCTATAACGCCATCAAGCAATACTTTCCAGTTCGCTTGGGACTCAATCGTGACATATAGCCCTTCATCTTCAAAAAAACCTTTTTCATAAGCGATAGCGATAGGCGCCATATCGGTTAATTTAATAAAGCCAAATTTTAGTTCTTCTTTTTCTGGATAACCTAACTCTGTCGCTTGTAAAGACGCGGTAAGTAATGAGCCGGATAGACATAGCCCAGTAAGGACAGTAAGGCATAATTTCTTATATTCATTCTTTAAAGTTGCTTGAAACATACTTTTCTCCAAATAAAAAAGCCCACAGCACATCAGAGGAAATCCGAGTACTGTGGGCTTCAATGCCAAACTAATAATGACTACGTCGTTGCAGTGCGATTAGTTTTAACGAAATAAATGTTTAGTCAGTTTTCACTTATGTTCAATTTTATTGGTTGAATCAACATGAAAACACTACAAGTAATACAGCACATTTAGTGCCAATAATTTATATTTATTCTTATCAATAGCTTAGTGTTTTTTGTTGGTTTTTTAGTTAAACGTTTTACCTACTTTGGCGCAAGATAGGGAAGCATTTGCACTATTTTGGTGTTTATATTGGTTTTTCAGTTGTGGTCAATATTAGGGCTTGTTCGGTTTAAGGGTATTAATAACCGCTTGATAAATATCTTCTCTGTAGATTGAAGCAATGTTTAAACCTGCTCTTTGTTGCGTGTTTATATGGCCACACGCTTGCATTAGTTCGGCAATGTTCTCACCATAATGATGAGCTGGCGTGTTGAACTTAGGATCGTCTAACGAAGAAAATTGTTGATAAGTGGGCATTTTACGTGGCGCGGAATTATTAATCGTTAGGCAACTGCCCAGTAACGAGGGCGCGATTACGTCGATATGGGTATCTAAATATTTTGCGCGGCTCAATAATCGAGCTGCTTCAAAACGATTAGGGATATTCTCAAGCCACTGACATGCTTCATATAAAGCTGACACCAAAGCTAATGTTGTTTGCGGGTGTTGTTTTTGCCAATCAGACATTAATCCCAGGACTTTTTCAGGACAGTCTTGCCATAAATCAGAGGAAGTAACACCGGTAATACCCACTCCTTCTCTTACGGCTTTGGCATTCCAAGGGCTACCCACACAGAAGCCATCGAGATCACCTGAGTGCATAGCAGGCACCATGTCTGAAGGAGGAACAATTAATAAATTAATGTCTGTGAGTTTAATCTCACTTTCTTTAAGCCATTCAATCAGTTGATAATAGTGACAGCTATAAGGAAAAACGACTGCAAAAGTTAATTTATCGCCTGATTTTTTACGCTGCTCTATTTCAGGGCGAAGAATTTTTGCTGTAAATGGCATGCTGATTTCATTACTGTGATGTTGTGATAATATTTTTTGATAGAGGTTAGTCGATAATGTTATGCCATTACCGTTGCGACTTAATATTATTGGTGAGATCACCGTTGATTTTTTTCCGTATAAACCTAAATTACTGGCAATGGGCATAGGCGCTAACATTTGTGCAGCATCAATGACCCCAGTATGTAGTTTGTCTTTTAACGTTGACCAAGAGTTTTGTTTGGTTAAGTTAACGTTAAGCCCCCATTTTTGAAAAAAATCCATTTCATAAGCGATGACTACCGGAGCACTATCGGTTAATGGCATGAAACCGAGCGTTATATTTTTCTTTTCAATAGTAAACATAATTTTTATTCTCTAAATTTTTAAACGCGCTAAAAAATGCTGGCGACAGATAGAATATTCTTAGCAACGTCGTCCATTTTTTGACTGTTGTCCATCGCTATTTTTCGAATGAAATGATAAGCATCTATTTCAGATAGTTGCTTGGTTTCCATTAGCCAACGCTTAGCTTTATCAATGTTTTTTTGACTAGATAGTTTTTGTTTGGTGTCAGCAAGCTCTCGTTTGAGCCCCTGAAAAACCTCAAATCTTGCTATCGCTACATCAATAATAGATTTCACCCTTGTTTGGTTAACTTCCCCAACAACATAGGCACTGACACCTGATTTAACCATCTGATTAATGGTGGTGTGAGTGTTTTGTTGTTCTGAAAAAACTATTATAGGTTTAGGAGCGAATTGAGAAATTTGATTCAGGTTTTCAAGCATATCCCTATTAGGTGATTCAATATCTATAATGATGACATCAGGGTTTAGTTGTTCAACATCTCTAAGCAAAGGTACGCCAGAATGAGCAATGTGATAAATGTCGTATTCTGCATTAGAGAGAATGCTCATTAATGCTTTTGCTTTTATAGGGTTATTTTCTGCAAGTAATACTTTTAATTTGGCAGTTATATCTTGATTTTTATTACTTATTTTTGATGAAGATAATATTTTTTTTCTCACTTTATTCAAATCTAAGGAAATAAGAGGATATATTTAAAAGAATAACGCAGTATTCATGCCAGTAAGTTAAGTTGTTTAATATCAGAGGTTTGACTTTATTTTAAGATCTTTCATACAACTTTTGTCAGTTTATGATGCACAGATGCACCAAAGTAACATGTAGTTGAGTCAATCTATCAGTCTGCGGCCATACCTAGTAATTTTTAGTGTAGCTATAAGCTTTATTTCAGCAAAAAAAAAGCCTTAACATTTCTGTTAAGGCTTTTTATCGAAAGGGTGGGACAACTGTCTAAATTTTTACTTTGATATTCCTGGAAAAACTTCACTCTTCAATTTCATAGTCATCGTCATCAAAAACATTACGTAATTTTTTACGCGCTTTTTTACTTGCTTGTTTATAATGACCCGCCACATTTGCTCTGTCTCTGGAATGTTTTAAATGAGCAAATTGGCTTTGGTGGGATAAGTCAAACTCAGCTAATTCGTTATTCAATGCGTTGTCATTACTCGATGGTGAAACAGAGTAAGTATTCATGATGTTCTCTTTAATGGTTAATAAATACTATTTTTATGATACTCGCCATTTTTATTAAAAATTGACAGTAAAATATTTTTGTCATTTCGATTAAAAAATTTTGTTAACACATCGCAAGTGGGTTAATGAGAGGCAAGTAGATAAATTCCTATTTTGCTTTTATCAAATACAGCCTTCATTTAGTGTCATCAAATATATTTCTGTCATAATTACTGATGATATCTCGGGCGTTGATGAAGATGAACAAAAAAATACTAATCTCGCTAACTTTTATAAATGGCTTCCCCATCAAAGTACAAACTAAAAGTTTTACCTTGATGACTAACGGTATTGTTAAGGTTTAATTTAGGTTTAATTTAGGTTTAATTTAGGTTTGATTTAGGTGTTAGATAGGTGAATGGATAATGACATCAGTTGTGCCACCTGATTGCATCAGAACGGCTAGTCATTATCATCTAATACTGTCACCTAATAACACTTACTACGGCCACTGAATAACATTAGGTTTGCCATTAATATATATGTTCACTTTGTGCGCAATGGATAAGTAAGGTTTTAGATTTGTAAACGTTTGTCGAGGTCACCTGCACAACCTTTAGTTGTCATAAGCAGGCCCGCAGCTAACTTAATATATTTCGGCTTAGCGGACGTTACAAAAATCAGTGTTGAGGCTCATTTCATGTGCAAAAAAGCAGAATACATATATATAAGTGAGAACAATATTTATGGTTGCTGCAAGCTCATTATGCTGTTAGTAATATCTTTAATGAAAAAAATATTTAGTCTTAAAGTGCTGGATATAAATTATAGAAAAAATTTATCAGACAAATTGAGCATGGTTCCACAAGGTAATTTATTAGCCATTATAACGTTAACGGTATTTCAATTGAATATACAGAGATTTAGCCTTTAAATATAACGACTAAAAACATTCGTGGATTGTATGGTTTTTTCACCATTAAACAAAGAAAGTCTAACAGTTGATGGACACATAAATTAATTTTTAACTATGAGTTGAATTATGAAAAGCGCACTTAAGAATATTAATAACGTAGAATCGTATTGTTAGGAAATCTGTTTTTAACACTATTTCATGTTGTAGACTAACTCTATTTGTATCGTATAAAAAAAAGCATCACCGTTACCTAAAAGGTGATGCTTTTAATAAGATAATAATGACTATTATTTTTTGAATCGACGTACGCCAAGTCCAATAATACCAAAAGCGAATATAGCTAAAGTAGTTGGTTCAGAGACTATGGTGGGTGTACCTAAAGGATCTCTAGCCCAAACGGTTAAATGAGATAGACCTGCACTAAAGTCACCCGGCTTTATATTTATAGCACCCGATAAAGAATATGCAGTTTCAAAATCAAATAATCCTGGGGCTTCATTATTGAATATTTCATAAAAGTTAAAGTCATATATCGCCCAACCTTTATCATCTTGATTTCCTTTTCCTTTTCCACTACCAGCTTTAGCTACAAAAGCCAAGTGGTCAAATGTGGCCCTATCAATAACTTCCCTTACTGTTTCAGCAATATCTATATCTGTAGTTAGTGTCCAATTAATAGCAGAGCACTCACCACCACTATTATCGCAACTAAAAGTAAGCTTTAATACATCTGATATATTAAGTGTTTTTGTTTGATCAAAACTAGTAACATTACTATAAGTAATTTCGTTATCATCTACATCAAATTTAGCTAAATTTATCCAACCAGGGTCAGTCGCAGCACCTAGGCCATCAATATTTAATGGTTCACCATCATAACCCCCAGCTAGACCACCAACCATACCATCAATAAATTCATATCCTGTTAAAATTGAATCTTCACCATTTAGAAGACCGTCTCCGAATTCACCAATGTTGTTAGCTGTTTGATCGCTATCGTTACCAGCAAAAATTCCAATACACTCAGAAGCATTATATGGAGTATTCTGTAATAAATTATTACCTACTTGACCTCCACTATTATTGTCAATATCTAAATCTGATAGATGTATTGAAGTTAAAGTAGCATTAGATACATCACAGTCACCCGTGACGATTAAATCGGCGTAAGTGAGTTGTGAAATGCAAGCTAGCGATAAAATAATCAGTTTAATTTTATTAAACATTTGTAATTCCTTTTGAAAATATAACCAATCGCATGCATTTTTCGCACCAACAATCTAATAAGCTGATTAAGTTAGGTTTTTCGAATACAAATGTTTTATCATTTAATGAAGTGTAAAAATAACAGACACTTCAGCAACAGTTCTTAGGTAATTATATTGGTTAACTAACACAGTCCTGATTATATTATGATAGCTATATTAAACGAATGACTATATTGGTGACTTTGTTTTTTTTAGGCTTAACGGGATATAGGTAAAAGTAACCATCAAAAATTGAAACTTTTTACCTATGGGGAGCCTCAGCTATAGCGAACCTTTAATATAATATTGTTGTTCAGCCATGTCCGCTGCAGATCAACATGTACAAATATTTTTAGTATGAATTCTCAAATGCTAACGTCTTCAAAGTGGCAAAAGTGAGCATTAGCAGTGTTCAATTTATCCAAAGACGACAGCTTTAATAAGGCCAAAATATTCTGGCATAATTAAATGTAATTGGTTGGCTTAGGTAAATGTAATCAAGTGGCACTGCTGCTAGAGGTTTTCCAAGTGAATGCGTAAGTTACAAAGCAACAATAACTTACACATTTTGTTAGACGATTTTATGTTTAGCTGTCCAAAGATGTGCTAATTCTAACGCTATTGTTGCCGCGGCTAATGCGGTAACTTCACTGTGATCATAAGAAGGAGCGACTTCAACGACGTCCATACCAATCAGGTTAATGCCCACTAAACCTCGCAATACCTTCAACACTTTATCTGTGGTTAAACCGCCACATACTGGCGTGCCTGTTCCTGGAGCAAAGGCGGGATCTAAGCAATCAATATCAAAGCTTAAGTAAACAGGCATATCGCCGACTCTTTCTTTAATCCTTTTTGTTATCTCATCGACACTCAGATCATTGGCTTGCATGGCATTAATGACAGAAAAACCATGGTCTTTTTCTTTGTAATTCGTGCGAATACCCACCTGAATAGATTTATCTTTATCAATAAGGTTTTCTTTTGGCGCATGATAAAACATAGTGCCGTGGTCATAACAACTACCATTACTATAAGTATCGGTATGAGCATCGAAATGTATCAGTGCCATCGTGCCAAATTTCTTTGCATAAGCGCGTAGTATCGGCAAGGTAACAAAGTGATCGCCACCTAACGATAAAACGGTTTTATCTGCGTCAAGTAATTGGCCTACAGCCGTTTCAACTTGCGTACAAAAGTGCGCTGAGTCCCCAGGAGAAAAAACCAAGTCACCCACATCAATTATTTTACAATGTTTTAATAGGCTAAAAGGCCAAGGAAATCGTCGACCTTCCCAAGCCAAATTAATCGACGCTTGCCTAATAGCCATAGGGCCCATTCGAGCGCCTGAACGACCAGTGGTTGCCATATCATACGGCAAGCCTAAAACAACAATATCAGCAGCCGACTCAATGGGATTTTGCACCAAAGGCTGACGTAAAAATGTCATTGCATTTGAGTAAATAGACTCATCAACTTGATTGAAAATATTTTTCATGTCGCTTATTCTCTACAAATCTTCAAGGTAGGTATAGCCTTTTAAGCCATCAACTAACTCTTTATAAACTTCTTCACCTTCACTTTTTGATAATCTAGCATCGATAAGCTCGGCATAAGTTTGTTGAAATAACTTTGCGTCTAAATGCACATAATTCAACATGTCTTCAACGGTGTCACCTTGATTAATTTCAGTGATTTCTGCTTCACCGTCGTCATTAACGAATACGACAGCACTATGAGTGTCACCAAATAAATTATGCATATCTCCCAAAATTTCTTGATAAGCACCGACTAAGAAAAACCCCAATAAATAAGGCTCATCTTCTGTCCATGCGGGTACGGGTAGTGTGCTTTCAATACCTTGTCCATCAACATAATGATCAATAGTGCCATCAGAATCACAAGTAATGTCTAATAACACGGCTCGTTTTTCATGTGATTTTTCTAAGTTACTTAATGGTAATACGGGAAAAACCTGATCGATCCCCCATGCATCTGGAAGTGACTGAAATAAAGAAAAGTTCACAAAAAATTTATCAGCAAGTTTTTCGGTTAAATCATCCATTATTGGACGATGAAAACGATTTTTACCATCCATTAATTTATTTAATTCGTAACAAATACGTAAGTTAATTTGTTCAGCCCAAGCGCGTTGAGTTAAATTTAATAATCCCATCGAAAACTGACTATGTACTTCAGCTAAATCACTTTGTGTGTCGTGATAAATTTCAATCAGGGCGCGATCATCATTACGGTCATTTAATTGCGCTAACGAACGCCACATATTACTTAATAAAATAGATTCATCAGGTGTTGGTGCTGTTATGTTTTCTGGCTCATAAGACTCAGCACCAATAACATTGGAAATAAGTACCGCATGATGTGCGGTTAATGCTCTACCTGACTCCGAAATAATCATAGGCATAGGTTGATGATAACTCTTACAAATATCACCAATCGTATGGACAATATTATTAGCGTATTCGGCAACACTGTAGTTCATTGAGTTATGCGATTGGCTTCGTGTACCATCATAGTCAATGGCTAAACCACCACCGACATCCATGCATAAAATACCTGCACCGAGTTGGCGAAGCTCACAATAAAAGCGCGCGGCTTCACTAACGCCCAATCTAACATCTCTTATATTGGCTATTTGTGAGCCTAAGTGAAAGTGCACAAGTTTTAACGCGTCAAGCATGTTTTCTTCTTTGAGTACTTTAACAACGTTGAGTACTTGTGAAGCTGATAAACCAAACTTTGATTTCTCACCACCACTGGCTTGCCATTTACCTTTACCTTGAGAGGCTAAACGAACACGTATGCCCAATCGAGGTTCTACATTCAGTTTTTTTGCTTCCGTTAAAATCATCGCCAATTCAGACATTTTTTCTAAAACAATATGAACTTCGTGTCCTAACTTTTCGCCAATTAACGCTAAACGCACATACTCTCGGTCTTTATAGCCATTACAAACAATAACCGATGAAACCTTTTGAGCCATCGCCAAAACAGCCAATAATTCTGCTTTACTGCCAGCTTCAAGGCCTAGCTGCGTGAACTCTTTATTATTTTGGCTAGCCAAAATTTCATCAACCACTTCACGCTGTTGATTGACTTTAATCGGATAAACTAATAAATATTTTTCCTGATAATCATAGTCTGCTATCGCTTTATTAAAAGCTTCACACAAACTGTGAATGCGATGATGAATTATTTGTGGAAAACGCACGAGTGCAGGGAGTGTTAAGCCCTTATCTTCGATCATCTTAGCGATACTGATTAAATCTACTGTGTGTTCTTGATGATCAACTTTCGGTGCAACATATACGTTTCCTGCATCATTGATACCGAAATAGCCTTGACTCCAATGACGTACATTATAGTGTGCACGTGCGTGATCAAGATTATCTTTGTTCATTAACTTTCCTTTACGCTTTCCACTGAATAATAGAATGAGAATTCTTCTTGGGTAATTAAGGCGAATTAGAATTTAAGAGTCGATTAATGTCAAACAAAAAAAATAATCGCTTATGAAAATTATTATTGATGAGTGGCTGAAGGGGAAGTATTTAAAGGGATTTTAACTGTTTACGTTACAAGGCTAAGGTGTTTTTTCAGCGTAAAAAAAAACCTTAGTATTGCTATTAAGGTTTTGTCAGTTTATTGCTAAATAGAGAGGTGACCAGTGTTATGGGCACTGTGCTATTTTTTAACCCATTGGCCAGTACTATTTTGGATAAAATGCCCCGACTGAGTTTTAGCAAAAGCTTTCTTACCCGCTAAAGCCGTTACTTGCTCCATGGTAATTTTATTTTGACGCGCTAAATTCATATAAATACTCTTACGCTTTTCATTAACACTCATGACTAAGCTTTTAGCTTCTGCGTTATCAACAACGAGGCCTAAGTAACCATTAGACATTTCACCGACTAAGCCTTGCTCTTTTGCATCGTCAAGAGAAATAGCCCAAGCAGAAAAAGCCAGGGTAGAAATAAACAGAACACAGGTGAGCTTTTTTATAATTTTGTTCGTTAAATTTTTCATTATATCTCCTTAAAATATGTCGCTTTCAGCACTAAATATATCATCTAGTTCTTTATCTACTTTCACTTTTATTTCATGATCAATTTTTAAATTTAAATTAATTGTGATCGGCTCTTTTGCGCTAACTTCTATCTTATGGGTGCAGGCACTCATGATAAAAACAGTGAATACTACAGTGAGTATTTTACTCATACTTATCCCTTATTTTTTTGTAAACCTTTGAGAATACTTTCTTCAAAACGTTGTGTTATTGACAATGACTCAAGTAAACCCAGTAAATCGTAACTCAAGTTCAAATTCAAATTTACATCGTTATCAAGATCTGGATTACGACCTTTGATCACTGTGTCTAACTGCATGTATCCGTCGTCTGCCATTGAAACTGCTGATGAAAGCTGATGATAATGCAAGTTCTGCAATGCATCAAATGCTAGTTTTAGCTGGCTGTTGTTGGCTTTTAGTGCTGCTACTGCTGGATTGTCAATAACCTGTATTAGCCCGTTGCTCGTATTGTGTAGTTCACCTTCTTTAATCATATATTTGTCACCATCAAAAGTAACGGGAAGTTGACCTGATATTTTACCTGTCACCACAATACCTTGTTTTTCATCTAATGCTAAGACTTGCTCTAAGTCTATACTCTTTAGCTGAACGTTAACTGAATTCCCGTGCTCGAAAGGCCAGTTTATAGTTGGAACAAAAAAACTGCCGCCTAAAACATCGGCTTTAAGTTTGTTTGCTGAAAGCGTAAAGGTTTTGTCAACTGTCCAACTCGTGTTAATTGACAGCTTTGAAACAGGGGTAACGGTTTCAATTAATTCAATGGTTAAGTTGTCTTTTACATTAGGTATTGTCGTTATTTTACCTGCATGTATCGATAAATGTTCTTGCCAGTTTAATTCTTGCAGCCAGATGCCATTAATTTCACCACTGAGTGATGTTACAGCAACCGAAACACTAAGTGGTGTGTTTTCAATATTACTTAACGCGTTTATTTGCCCTGATATGTTGTAATCTAGTCTGCCGTCAATTAGTTCAATTTTAGTGGGTAATTGTATATTTAAGGATAATAAATCAGTGAGTTGTAACTTCTTTGCATAAACTTCTATGCGAGGCGACTTTACTGGGCCAGTAATAACAAGGTTACCCAGGTTAACGCCGTCTGCCGTTGCGCTCGCATTGAGGTTTATGTCATTAAGACTGCCTTTAATTTCACTAAAAAGATTAAACGAACTTATTTTCAATGCATTGGGCACATTTACTTGTGAAGCTCTGTTATTAACCTTTAAGTTTATATTAAGGGTGTTGTTTTCTAAGCGTTGTACGCTACCCTCTAGCGTTGTTGTCAATGTTTTTAGGCTTACCAGCGCTTGGGGTTTCTTTGTCGCTAAAGTGTGCTCTGCTTTTTTCTGTTTAATGCTATTTTTAAGAGCAGTTGTTTGTTTAAGCACAACAATATTGCTCAATGTGATTGAGGAGTTTTCAGTTAATATAACCGTTGTTTCTTGTTTGGTTTGTTTTAGTGAGCCGGCCAGGTGAAGAACGGCCGGCGCCGTGGTAAATTTAGCCATGCTTAACAGTTTAAGTTGACTATCAATAGTAAAACGACCTATTGCCAATATAGAAGGTGTTTCATCACTTTTAATGCTGCTTTTAGCAACCTTGTTGTCCGCGCTAACTCTCGTGTCTGTTATGGCACTATCACCGAGTGCTATATTTGAGTGGGGTTGGATAAAAGTAATATCATCAAGTTTAATTTTATGGAGTCGTTCATTGCTACGCGCATTTATTTCAAGATGACTAAGATAACCCTTATTATCATTAAGTGTTACTAAGCCATTGCCCTGAAACTTTAACGTTAAATGTTTTAAAGGGTTATCTTTAAGTATTGAGATAATAGTGGGGGAGAGCTCGATTTGCTCTAAGGTTTTTAAAAACTGTGGCTGACTATATTCCAATATTAATTCATTTTTTCCCGTAAAGGTTAACGCTACTTCTGTATTGTTCTCATCGGCTAGGGTCTTTTTAATCTGACGGGGTATTGCTTTAGTCGATTTTTGGGGAATTAAATTGAATTGACTCTTAACGTTTAGTGCCCCAGAAAGCTTAAAAGCGCCGCTATTATCAATGCCGACAGCAGAACTTATTGAGATGTCGGTAATATTATTTTGTAGAGTAAAAACATCTGCCTGATATTTTATGAGTGAGTCGATATTACCTGATACTTCGATAGCAGCTAAGTGGTTTGCTAATGCTGTCGTTATAGGTAATTGATGAGTACTAACGAAGCTTTTCAGTAAATTTAATTGACTTGATAACGCAACGGAAAACCCTTTTTCTACTTGGGTTAATTTAGCCTTGATAAATGGTATGTTTTCAGTGTTTTTTAATGAAAATGATAACGTGTTATCTCGTGTCGATAGTTTAGCCGTATATAAATGCTCGTCTTGCTTTATGGTTTTTTTATTGGGCGTGTTCACTTTATGAAGAACAATAAAAGGTAAATAGGAAATGCTGTCGATATTAATGGTTATCGGTAATTTGAATTGTGTAACCTGCTCAGCATAGGGTCTTAATATTGTTGACAATAATTGGCTAAAATTTTCATTGTTTTTATTAGTTGAGGGAAGGTCATTTACTTTGGAAAATAAGTGATCTGTGCCTTTAATTTTTACCCGACCAACATCAATATCGGTTATTTTAAAATGGGGGGAATACCGCCAATGTATGGTCATATCAACCATTTCAATATCAGCTTGAGACGATTGTAAACATAACTTATCGACGCTGATGGCCAAATTTCGGGCAAAGCTGATATCTAGGCAAGTAATATCTATGTTAAGCGAGCTCAATTGCGCTTGTGCGACGTTATTGATGATGGAGACTCGTGCACTATAAATAATAGTTAACGTAGTTAATAAGGTGAGAACAGCAATTAAAATTAATTTAAAAAATCGCACTTAGGTTCCCTTGCCATAGTTACTTTGTCTTTGAACCAAAGTAGAAAAAATATATTAATTGAGATAAAAACCTGATGCTGGCTTGTCGGCAATACCTTTATTGTCGAAACACCTAACAGGGTAGCCTAATTTTACTCAGTAGAATATAGCGAGTCATTGGTTAAGCAGCATAATGCTGTGGCTTCTCTTTTTAAATAGCATGAAGCGCTATAAGGATTTCTCATTTATTAAAATGCATCATACAAGATAAAAGTTCACAAGTGAGAAAGGCTTATTAGCCATACTCAAGAAATAGCGATGTTGTTATGTGTAGCGTGAACATCATGTGAATTCGTTTATGTTGTCGAAGACTTATACGACAAAATAACCTTTGTATCTCAAAGTAGCACCTGAACCGTTATAGATTCGATTTAGGCGCTTTGATTGTGCAGATATGCTAGTGGTTAATGTATTCTATCAATAAAAAATGACCAACTAAGCTTTGTTATGCTCAGTAATGCTATATAAATCGTGACGTCTATCTCGCATGGTATGCACAGATCCATGGCTATGTAACTGCTTTAATAAATCTATATTTACGTCGACGATAACGGTCATTTCTGAATTTGGTGTTGCTTCCGCTTTAATACCTGTAGTGGGGAAAGCAAAGTCAGACGGCGTAAAAACGGCAGATTGCGCATATTGAATATCCATATTATTCACTTTGGGCAAATTACCTACTGCGCCAGCAATAGCGACATAGCACTCATTTTCAATCGCTCTTGCCATCGCACAGTGACGTACTCGCGTGTAACCATTTTGGGTGTCGGTTAAGAACGGCACAAACAAAATATTCATCCCTTGATCAGCAAGTATTCTAGAGTACTCTGGAAATTCAACATCATAACAAATCATGATACCAACTTTGCCACAGTCAGTATCAAACACCTTAAGGTTTTTACCACCCACCATAGACCAGCTACGTACTTCTGCTGGCGTTAAATGAATTTTATCGTAACGTTCCCATGAACCATCCCGGCGACACAAAAAGCCGGAATTATAAAGATTGCCATCAACAAAAAACGGCATACTACCGGTAATAATATTAATATTATAACTAATCGCAAATTCGATAAATTTATCGCGAATTTGTTCAGTATATTCTGCTAACCGGCGAATACTTTCAGTTAAACGTAAGTGATTAAATTCGGCCATCAATGGCGCATTAAACAACTCAGGAAACAAGACAAAGTCACTTTTGTAATCTGAGACTGCATCAACATAAAACTCCATTTGTTCAAATAAATCATCAATGCTTTTCATGGAACGCATTTGCCATTGCACTAAACCTAAACGAACTTCTGAGCGCGGGGCATTGATCAGTTTTACTGATTTAGTATAAAAAATATTTGGCCATTCAAGTAACGTGGCATATTCCATTGATTCCTTATCACCCGATAAGTAACCGGTCAGTAACTTGCGTACATAAAAATCATTAGCAAGCTGAAAACTTAATACGGGATCATATAACTCTTTAATTTTAACTTTTTCAATGTACTGCTTTGCACTGATTTTGTCTGAATACTGTGCATAGTTAGGCATACGACCGCCCGCTACAATGGCGCGCAAATTCAAGTTTTCGCAAAGTTCTTTGCGCGCATCGTACAAACGTCTAGCCAAACGTAAACCACGATAATCAGGGTGAATAAACACCTCAATTCCATACAAAGAATCACCCTTGGGATCATGATTGTCAAAGGTCATATCGCTCGTGATTTCAGCATAAGTATGTTCATCACCAAAATCAGCATATTCAATGATTAATGAAAAGGCACAACCGACTACAATGCCATCAACAACCACACAGATTTGTCCTTCTGGAAATTTAGTTAATAAGGCTTTTACCGTAGATTCATTCCACGTTGCTAATGCTTTATTAAGGTAAACTGATTCACTTGCGTGTCGAAGCTCTGTCATATCTTGTAAAGTTAAATGACGGACGGTAACGCTATTTGCTTCCATTTATATTCCTAATCGATATGGGTCATAATTATTCTTTTCTCTCATCGTAGAGTGCAAAAAGACGATTATTGTGATTTGTATACCAAAAAATCAACTTATACAAGCATATTAAAAAATGTAGCAAAACGGTCCCAGCAGTGCGTAGGGTTAGAGTTGTGTTAGTTTTTAAGGTTGTAGTACCTAGTTGTGGGTTGAACGGTTAAATCAGCTTATAGAATGATTTGTCAGCAGGTGTCAGCTCTTGATTTCTAAATAACTCAAGAACAAACAAAAAATAACAAACGACAAATTGCAAAAGAGAATTAATAGTGCCGACTGCCGGAGTTGTTATGCTCACAACTTCTTTGATTCTAATTAAATCACTAGATTGCTTATAACGTTATTTTTCATTTGGCAACTAAGTATCAAATTTTATTTTTAGAGTGAATTCACTTAGATATGATAGTAAGTTAACCAATAGTTAAACTTAGTGAGTGAAAGACATGAATATTAATGAAATAGCTGAAAAGAACTATCTTTGGGTAGAAAAAATGGGCTGGCACAATAAAACGACTTTAGAAGCCCTTGCTTTAGTTGCCTCCGAAGTAGGAGAAGCGATCAATGAGTGTCGAAACGAAAAGCCTACGGATGCTTTTGGAGAAGAATTAGCCGACATTATTCTTAGGGTGTTAGATATTGCCCATTGGCAAGAGATAGATATTGAACAAAAGATTCTTGATAAAATGGCCAAAAATGAAAAAAGAGGCACGAGGGGAAGGTTAAAGTGAATTTTTTGAAATAGCTACGCGTCTTTGTAACTTACTTTGTTGCCCAGCCCGTTATACAATCTCACTTTTAGGTAGCTCAATGATAAACTGACATCCTCTTAGTTTTGATCTGCTAAGTTTACAGCTCGCTTTGTGCCATTCACAAATTACGGGTGCACTTGAAATTCCAGGCTATTCATCATACTTACACCCGATATCAGAACGCCTACTTGGAGAATAGGCCATAACGTTGATCCCAATAGACTTTTTCTCGCTGAAGATGATGGAACTACGCCTATTATTGAAGGCGCCAAAATAAGTTTATTTGACGTAAGTAATATGAATAATCCCCTTGAAATTAAATCTATTGTTTATGAAAACGGTTATACCCCTGTTGAATTTGATTATCATGCGTTAACCTAACTAAAAACCGACAATAATACCCATCGCTTTGGTTTACCGGTAGAAAGGTGGTTATTAGAAAGTGTAGTGGATCGTTTAACAGGGCAAGAGTTTAACATTTGGATGCCAGACAATTCCCTAGAGCTAATTGAAGTTACTGGTAACGATGTTGATGCAACCTTACTTTAAATAGGTAGCGTTAAACCAGTCGTAAATTCAGAACCTTCGGAAGCGAATTATGTTTCGGGGTGCGATGATCGAGGCATATTCCACAATGATGATATTTATTATCTGCACGGTAATAGTCTTTGGAAAATTTTATGGCAAATATCTGAAATAACTACAGGTCCATTCTAATAAACTAAAGCGTCTAAATGTTTTAATAAAGCCTAGTGATAAATTTATCACTAGGCTTTATTTGTCTCTGAATTAATAGTGCCAACAACAAAAGTCTAATTAGTATCTACTGATTCCAAGGTAACGCTTGAGAAGAGTTCTCTACTGTTAATATAGCTTCAGTGTATAGTATGCGTGCCTTTATAAAATAATAGCCCTAGACGCTTAAAGTAGGATTTTGTACTAATGATGTAAAACGTTGTTTTAGTTTATTGAAGACTGATTGAAATCATAAATCAGTTTTCCAAAATATCTATAGTTTAGGGGAATGCTAAATTATGTTTATTGTGAAATGGGTACTCTTTGCTCCATTGCAATTTTTGCCAATAAAAAAGGTTTTAACACTTGCATTGATACTTTGCCAAAATCCCAGAAAACTTTAGTATTTGAATTAATGTTAATCGCAACCGATATATTATGCTCAGGCAAAACCATCAACCAGCTTTGAGCGCCTCTTGAAACCCCACCATGGTTAGCAAAGGTTATTTCTCCAACTTCTGGGTCAATGTTTCTTGTCAAAACTCGCCAACCTAGTGAATAGCCATCGGGGGTTTCGCTTCCGTCTGGTAATTTTTGCGGTGTCCAAAAAACACCACGTGTTTTGGCTGAGATAAATTCATCATCCAAGAAAGCGTTGCCCACTTTAACAAGATCTGAAGAAGTGGATATAAAGCCACCACCAGCTAACCTATGGCTAAGGTCAACATCGCGCCATTGTCTGACTTGGGTCGAACGTCCGTTATTATTCCAATAAAACTTGGCTAAATTTTTAGAATTTTCTCCTTGAAACTCAGCCAAGGTCGCGTTCATTTTAAGCGGGTCAAAGACTTGTTTTTTCATAATTTCAAGATAAGGCATATTCGCGGCATTCTCCATAACAGCACTAAGTAAAACTGTGCCAAGTGTTGAATAGGAAAATTGTGTTCCGGGCTCAAATAAAAGTTCGCTACTATCAAATATCGAAAGCGAATCTTCAACATCTTCATAGCGGGTAGATAACGTTAACGTTTTGTATAATCCTACATAATCAGTATTTTGTTTATAGTGTGGCAGGCCTGCCATATGTGAAGCAAGTTGACGGCTAGTGATGTCTTTCCAAGCATCATTAGACAAGTCCTTCATATAGCTAGAAATATTCTTATCAAGATCAATCATCTTCACATCATACATTCTCGCAAGAGCCGTTCCTGTTAATGCCTTTGCGGTACTGCCAATTCTAAACTGGGTATTCGTAGTAACCGGCGTTTTATTTTCTATATCTGACCAACCAGACGCACCAGCCCAAACTAATTTACCGTCAATAGATACGGCAGCTGAAATTGCTGGCGCATTAATCGCGACTTTATGTGTTGTTATTACATCTAATGCTTTGTTTGCTGCTTCTGTGTAGTTCTCTTGATAGAGTATTTGGTCGGTTGGGCTAGTTTTCGGTATTTCATCAAATTGATAAAATGGAAGAAAACTCACCTTGTTTTTGTGGGCCATACTCTCATAAATTGGCCAAATTAATATGAACAGAGTTGCGAATAAGCCGATACTAATAATTTTAACTTTTGTGAACTTTAACATGTAAATTACTCTTTGAAGTTGATATGTAAATGCTAAACAATTCGGCCCATTAAAACTTATCAATACTAAAAAACACTGATCATTTTTGAAATTTATTGCGATATTCTTTAGGTGTCATGCCTTTTTGCGCTTTGAATGTACGATTAAAGGTGGCAATTGACCCATAGCCCAACTCTAAAGCTATTGTCAAAATAGGTTTGCGAATGAACGTTATATCTTCAAATTGTACACATGCCGCGGGAATTCGGTAGCTGCTTAGAAAGTCTGAAAAATTTCTAAAGCCTAAATGTTTATTAATTAATTCACGTAATTGATGTTCTGGCATTTTAAGTTTGTTTGCCAACTGTTTAATTGATAACTGAGTTTCCGTATAAAAGCCATCTTGCATTAATTGATTAAGTTGTTGATAAACATTTTTAAAAACTAGCGGGATAGAAGGGGGATAATTATCATTGTCTTTTATTTCTTCAATTGATGCGGTTTTAGTTTTTTCTGTGAATCTATTATTAAAATAGTGCCAACTAAAAAAAGAAGTTGAAACTAAAATGAGTCCTGCATTTACGAGACTAAAAATAGAAGAGTCTCTTATTGCCGCATTACCTAACTCCAATATCAATATCAATATTAAATATATACAAGTGCAAATTATCGTGACTAACCTAGCATTTCGCCTCGCTTGAACTAAATCATCTGGAAACTCTTGTACGGCAACATAAATAATATGGATGATAAAAAAGAGCTGTATTACATGGTTAACTTGATGAAAACTGCCACTTCCTTTGATGTAACCAAAAAAGTATATAAACCAAAGTAACATTAATCCAATGCTAACTTTAATCCAAATGGACCATTTCGTTGGTTGAAAATTATCTTTGAAATGTAATAAAACGAGCAACCAAAGTAAATAAGGTGCAACTTCGGTGAAAAATAAAAGTATGCCTCTTAATATGCCGTAATAGTGATCAGGTATGGGGGCTGTCAGCAAAAGATAAGCACATAAACAAATATTAACTGAAACCGCTAATGCAGAAGATAAGTTTTGGTTCTTTGATAATATGTAATGGCACAATAAAGAAAGTTGACCTACAGCTAAAAATCTCAGGAAAAGGTCAAAAATATCAGCAAATGATAGGTACATTAATCACTTTTTAGTTAATAAACAGAAAATAAAACTTTAACATATATATGAATGTTCTGGGTTGAATAGCATTATTTACACAATATTCGTTTTTTAGTACTGAAAATTGGACTAAGAGAAATGCAGTGTCTTAGCAGGGGATTGGATAGTAATGTGTGTCGTGGCTATTAGCTTATTAGTATAAACGATGTAAATAACGCACAAAGTACAGAGTAGGTGAGGTAAAGGTGCTAATCGTTACTACTGAGATATTCTCTATAGTTTGTTAAATTTCAGACGAAAAAAAACCTTAACATTGCTGTTAAGGTTTCGTTTCTTCTCCGAAGAGAATAAATGGTGCCGACTGCCGGAGTCGAACTGGCGACCTACTGATTACAAGTCAGTTGCTCTACCAACTGAGCTAAGTCGGCACACGAAGAACGTGTGCAGTATTATTTAGTTACGAATAATACTTTGGCACCGAATAAATGTTTCTTTTAAAACTAAGCAACAAATATTCAAATAGTGTATGAATAGATGGTGCCTCGACCCGGAATCGAACCAGGGACACGAGGATTTTCAATCCTCTGCTCTACCGACTGAGCTATCGAGGCAGTGTCTAATCTGCTGTCTTTTCGGCTTTGCCTTGAAGACGGGGCGTATTAAACTGTTTTTCGTTTTGTTCGTCAACCCTTTTTTTTAAATAAATGTTTGTTTGCTTGTTTTTTCTGCTTATTGTCGGAATAGTCAGCGTAAAATCGTTATTTAATCAAAATATTCAATAAAAAAAGTTGTTCCGTCACTACTTTTTAGGTGGAACGTAGCCTTCAATTTCTGGTTCTTTTCCTTCAAAAAGATAAGCGATCATGGCTGTTTCTAAAAAAGCACGGTCATTTGGCTCCATCATGTTCATTTTTTTCTCATTAATAATCATGGTTTGTTTTTGTTGCCAGTTTTTAAATGCTTCTTGACTAATGTTATCAAAAATACGTTTACCCACTTCTCCTGGGTAAAGTTGAAATCCTAATCCTTCAGCGTCTTTTTTTAAGTTTTGACAAAATACTATACGGCTCATAAATTATTTCTCTTGTTCTTGGTTATAAATTTTCGACAAATACTACTCGAAAACATCATGGCTTTAATAAAGTGATCAGTTTTTGTGTTGATGCTGCTAAGCCAACCGATGCTGTTGTGGCTAAATTGTACCACTGTTGTTGGCTGTTTTCGTTGATTTCTTTTATAGATAACTGTTCACAGTCAATCACTATTGGCTCAATATCTAAATGAAAATGGCTAAAGGTATGACGAAACTTTGTTAACGATTGCACTGAAGTTTGTTTCAGGTGAAGTTTTGCTAATAAAATGGCAATCTCATCTTCGTGCTGAACTTCTAAAAAGCACCATAAGCCGCCCCATATTCCACTCGGTGGACGTTTTTCTAATAAAACTTGATGGTTAATACGGGGTATTACCATGATCGTTTGTTTTTCAGGAATGGTTTTCTTTGGTTTCTTTTGTGGATAGCTACTTTGTTCGCCCAACGAAAAAGCTAAACAACTTTCATTTAATGGGCAAAGTTCACATTTAGGTTTACTGCGCGTACAAATCAGTGAGCCTAAGTCCATCATCGCTTGGTTAAACTGCGCAACACCTTCTTTGGGGGTTAGTGCTTCAGCAATAGGCCACAAGGCTTTCTCATACTTACTTTGGCCATTATGGCCTTCAACCATATAGCAACGTGCTAACACACGTTTTACATTACCGTCTAGAATGGCGTGATGTTTGTTGAGTGCCAAACTTAAAATAGCACCAGCGGTTGAGCGGCCAATGCCGGGTAGGGCAATTACTTGCTCAATGTTTTCGGGGAAATTCCCTTGGAATTGTTGATGAATGATTTTTGCTGTTTTGTGTAAGTTACGTGCTCGAGCGTAATAGCCTAAACCTGTCCAGTGATGTAACACGTTGTCTTCATCTGCTTTGGCCAAATCTTCAATGGTTGGGAAACTGTCCATGAAACGTTGATAGTAAGGAATAACGGTTGCTACTTGGGTTTGTTGCAACATTATTTCTGAGATCCATACGCGGTATGGGGTTTTATTTTGCTGCCAAGGTAAATGTTTTCGACCTTGGGCTTGGTACCAGTCGAGTGTTTGCGTGGCAAAATACTGCGCTGATTTTGATGATATTTGAGTTTTATTTGTCATAGGCGCTTAGTTTACCTAAAAAGTGGACACGAATAAATGTGCATTTTTTATTGCAAAAATTTATAATGCCATTATGCTCTCGTCCATATAAATATCGAGATTATTACTCAAAATGTACTCCCCAAGTCTTAAGGAATTAAAATGAAATTAAATGCTAAAAACCGTAACCGCCGTTTACGTAAAAAATTACGTGTTGATGAATATCAAGAATTAGGTTTTGATGTTGCTTTTAAATTAGCTGACGGCACTGATAATGATACCGTTGATACCTTTTTAAATAACTTTTTCAATGAAGTTATTCAACCTAATGGCTTAGGTTTTGGTGGCGAAGGCGACGTGTTATGGCATGGTATCGTGTGTACTCAAAATATTGGTAAATGTACCGATGAACACCGCACTACTGTTGAGTCATGGTTAAATAAAAATGGCGCTACAGCCGTTGCTGTTAGCGAGCTTTACGATGTTTGGTGGGCTGAATAATTTTATTTTTATAAATGAGCTTTGTTTGGCACTATTAGCATTTTTTGTGTGTTTCAGTGCTATTGTTTATGCAGTATAAGCGCAGGCTCTGAAATTTTTCACAGCTTTGTTTAAAGCGCATTTATTTAGAATTAAACTTGGATTATATTGAAGAAATGTATGACAGATAAAACAGAAAACAGCCACAAGACCGTTGAACAAGCCGAGAAAGAAGGCAAATATATTCGTAAAGTGCGTAGTTTTGTTAAGCGCGAAGGGCGCTTAACAAAAGGACAAGCGAGTGCTTTAGAGCAGTTTTGGGCAACCATGGGCTTGAACCATTCAGACGCAATGATTGATTTTGCTCAGCTATTTAATAACAGTAACCCTGTTATTTTAGAAATCGGTTTTGGTATGGGGAAATCTTTAGTTGAAATGGCAAAAAATGCCCCAGAGCTAAACTTTGTTGGTGTTGAAGTGCATCGCCCAGGGGTTGGCGCTTGTATTTCATTAGCAAAAGAAGAAGGCGTTGATAATTTAAAGGTTTTTGAACACGACGCGATAGAAGTGCTCGCTGATTGTATTCCTAATAGTTCGCTAACGACGGTGCAATTATTTTTCCCTGACCCGTGGCATAAAAAGAAGCACCACAAACGTCGGATTGTTTCTTTAGAGTTTGTAGAAACTATCCGCCAAAAGCTTAACGTAGGTGGCGTTTTTCACATGGCTACTGACTGGGAAAATTACGCGGAATGTATGATCGAAGATATGAATTCAGCGCCGGGCTATAAAAATTTAGCAACCGATGGTGATTTTGTACCGCGCCCAGATTCTCGCCCATTAACAAAATTTGAGAACCGCGGTAATAATTTAGGCCATGGCGTTTGGGATATTCAATTTAAACGCCAAGATTAACCTAAAGCGAACAACTAATTTAAGTATTCTTGTTCAACGTGGAAAAGATGCTGGCTATTACGCAAGTTACCAGTATCTTTTAACCATTGCGTGCTAATAATCTCTCGCTGTAAAGCGGCTTGTAAAATACGTGCTTTATACTGTGACCAATAATAAATAGTCGCGTGTTGATGAGCCTCGTTATTTGGAAATACCTCACTTCTATTTTCTTCTAATTCAGCTAATATATTAGCGATGACTTTCGGTTTTAGTTCTTCTTCAATTCGTTGCTTGAATTTAGTAAAGCGTTTTGCTTTAACTAATAACCACGCCATCCACAATATAACGGCTATGGCAAAAAAAAATACAATATCTATACTCATGACTTATTAATTCTCTAGAAATATTAATACCAAATCTCACTCATTATGTGATCATTTATACCGGTTAAAATCGCCAACTACGGCGTTATAAAATGCATAAGTAGAATAACAACTTACTATATTTATGCCTTGTATTTTCCACTATATCGCCAGTATAAAATAGCTCATCTACGTTATGAAATTGGTATAAGCATCTTATCAGTCAAATTCAATTTTGCTAAAGTTTATTTTTATTTTATAGCGTTGACTTGAGTTAACGTTAAACAGGCTGTTTTTCAATTATTCACGGCTTGAGTTAAACACTAAACTGTGCTTTTTCATGCATCAGCAATTTTGCTTTTAAGGCTAAACCACCTGCATAACCAGTTAACTTTCCGTTGGCACCAATAACGCGATGACAAGGTATAATTAACGCGATAGGATTTCTGCCATTTGCTGCTCCTACTGCTCTTACAGCTTTTTCATTATTAATTCTTTTTGCTATCCATAAGTAACTTTTTGTATCACCTTGCTTAATCTTTAGTAATGCTTGCCATACTTTTTGTTGAAAAGGTGTGCCTTGTGGCGCAAGAGGCACATTAAAAGTGGTTCGTTTACCTAAAAAATACTCTTTAAGTTGTTGGCATACCTCAATGAAGTGGCTGGGGCTTTCGGTGTAATTGTCATCAATGATCAAGGGCAGTGCGCCTTCTTGAAAAGCTAGTGCGGTTAAGCCTTGTTCATTAGCGGTTAAAGCTATATCGCCATAAGGAGAGGGAGTGAGCGTAAAATACATTATTATTCCTTGGTTAAAGCGTGTTCACAATAAATCACGAAGATAAGCAACCCTGATATTTATCACCGCAATTATTTAATCGTCGCTAACTTAAGTCTGTACTGCAGAGCAAGAACTTTTAAAATATCTCGCCAGCTAACAATTCCAATAGGCTGCATGCTATTATCTACAATAGGCAAACATGAAATATGATTGTCATAAAATAGTAATACCGCGTCATTCAAACTCGTCTCTTTTTCGGCCGTTATCAAGTTTCGGTTCATGATTAAGTGCAGTTTTTTTTGTAACATTGAATGGTCACGAGGTGTCTCGTTTTTAGTACCAATGGTTGGACTTAAATGCTTGTATAAATCTCTATCAGTCACTACTCCAACCAGCTGCTTATCGCAGAGTATTAAGATATGGTGAATGTTATGTTGGTCAAATATTGCTTTGGCTTTACTTAAATCGTCATCAATTTCGAGTGTAATTAAGTTTTTCGACATGACTTTGCTTAAGCTCATTATTTCATCCTCATATTTTATTTTTATCTCATCATCAAGATAAACAAAATTTTCTTAGTTAACAATCACCGTTTGATTAAAACATCAGGTTTTATCATTTATGTATAAAGTAATCGTTGGCTGTAACAAAAATGTCATACAACTGTCTTATAATTGGAATCGTACTAAAGTTTCCATAATTGAAGGTGTTTTAAGTGGCAATTGCATTAAAATCGACTGGCCCACGTCAGTTGAAAAATACATTAGCACAATGGTTAATAACAGTAGGTGGCATAAGTGTTTTATTTACACTGGTGCTCATCTTTTTATATTTACTCTATGTGATAAAACCTATTTTTGAGTCGGCAACAATAGAACCTGTTAGTCAATTTGAAATAAGTACGGCAGCACCCACGTTATCAACAGGTGTTGATGAACTCAAAGAAGTTGCTTTTCAAATTACCCAACAAGGTGATATTAATTTTTATCAATTAGTTAAAAGTGCTGCTCATGACAAAGGGACGTTAGTACTCAATGAAAAGTTATTGAGTGATAATAGGACCCTCACTAAAGTTGTTCATGCAGGCAGAGAAAATAAATTATTAATTGATAGTGAAGGTAGCGTACAACTTGTTGCAGCTAAATTCTTTTCAAATTTTGATTCTGGCACACGTGAGATTATTCCAAGTGTAGCTTATCCATTGGGTGAAAATTCAATACCTGTTGATGAAAATGGCGAAAACTTTACCCAACTTGCCTTTAGTATGAACGATGAAAAAGCAGTTTTTGTTGCTTTTACGCAAGACCAGCGTTTAATTAAAACAAGTTTAATCGCCGAAGATGACTTTACTTACGACAGCGCGTTTGAGGCAGTTTATCAAGAAATTGATTTTCCAGTTGATCACGTTAACGACATTCTAGTTACACCAGATATGGGGTTAGCTTTTGTTCGCAGTGATGATCAAATTTTTGTTTTTGATCTCACAGATGAAGATGATGTCGAACTTAAAGCCACCATTATTCCATCATTAGAGCAAACGAGCACTAAACCTCATCATATTACTTCTATGGCATTACTTTCAGGTAGTAGCTCAATTTTATTGGGTAGCAGTGCCGGTAAAGTGTCGCAGTGGTTTGAAGTGGCTACTGACAATGGTCGTCAATTTAAAAATGTTCGTACTTTTGATGTTAGTGAAACTGAAGCTATTACGCAAATTCATACCGAACAATTTCGTAAAAGCTTTTACACCCTAACGCCATCTGGAAATATGGGTGTTTTTTACACCACCAGTGAAGCAGATTTATGGCGTGGCCAATTAACAACAAGTGAGCCAGCAGTATTTGCTATTTCACCTCGTGCTGATGGCCTAGTGATTATTGATAATAAGCAGTTAAAAATATTCAGCGTTGAAAATGAGCACCCTGAAGTAACATGGAGCGCGTTGTGGGAAGAAGTGTGGTATGAGGGTTACCCTGAGCCTGAATATATTTGGCAATCAACGTCTGGTTCAGATGATTTTGAAGGGAAATTTTCTTTAGTACCTATTTCATTTGGTACGATGAAAGCAGCCATGTACGCGATGTTATTTGCTGTACCTATCGCGTTAAGTGCTGCTATTTATACCGCGTACTTTATGACCCCAGGCATGCGCCGAAAAGTTAAGCCTACTATTGAGTTAATGGAAGCATTGCCTACTGTTATTTTAGGGTTCTTAGCAGGTTTATGGTTAGCACCGATAATAGAAAATTATTTACCTGCAATAGCAATGTTATTAATTATGTTGCCACTTTCGGTATTTGTTACCGCATTTGCTTGGCATAAGCTGCCCAAAGAAATGAAAAACACTATTCCTGAAACATGGGCACCGATCATACTTGTTCCGGTGTTATTGATTGCGGGGGGCAGTGCCTTTTTGTTATCACCCTTCTTTGAAACTTTGTTTTTTGGTGGTGATGTTCGACAATTTATCACTAACGACCTAGATATAGACTTTGACCAACGCAATTCATTAGTGGTTGGTTTAGCGATGGGGTTTGCTGTAATACCGACCATTTTCTCTATGGCAGAAGATGCAATCTTTAGTGTACCAAAACACTTAACCAGTGGCTCTTTAGCGCTTGGTGCAACGCAGTGGCAAACGCTTGCAAAAGTGGTTTTGTTAACTGCTAGCCCAGGCATATTTTCTGCGGTAATGATGGGGTTAGGTCGGGCTGTAGGCGAAACTATGATCGTTCTTATGGCAACAGGTAATACCCCAATCTTAGATTGGAGTATCTTCCAAGGCATGCGTACGTTAGCGGCCAATATCGCTGTTGAAATGCCAGAGTCTGAAGTCGGTAGTTCGCATTATCGAATTCTCTTTCTAGCCGCTTTTGTTTTATTTGTTTTCACCTTTATTTTTAACACGTTTGCTGAGCTGATACGTCAGCGCTTACGTGAAAAATATAGCTCGTTATAGTTAAGGAACTGAGTTTATGAATAGTTGGTTTAAATCTGGTTCTCCGTGGGTGTGGTTATCTGCTGGCGGAGTAAGTATCAGTTTAATTTCAGTTCTAGGTTTATTGTGGTTAATTGCTTCACGCGGATTATCGTACTTTTGGCCTGCAGACATTTATCAATTTGAGACGGTAAATGAACAAGGACAGGCAGTTACAGTTATCGGCGAGATATACGATCGAGAGAGCCTTCCTACTAAACAGTTGTCGCATTTAAATTTAGGTTTAGATCCAAATAAAGAGACCATTGAACGTATCTTGGTTAAAACGGGTAACCGTGAATTAGTCAGTTTAGATTTTCGTTGGTTATTAATACCATTGATTAACAAAACGTCGAAACCGGAAGAGTTAGTGGTGGTTGAACGTCGTACCAATGGTAATTTTTATGGCTACATTGAAGGAATTATTTTAGACGGTAAGCCTGAAAGTATTGAAAAAATGGCTGAGTTGGTTGAGCGTGTTGATGACTTTCAAGAAGAAATGGAAGAATTACAAAAAGCTGATATCGGCGCTATTAATTATCAAATAGAGCGTTTGCGTTTGAAAAAGCGTAAACACATACTTGATGAAACATTAACACTAGAACGTGAACAAGAAATTGATGACGAAGTTGCTCGTTATAACGCTGATTATCAAGTATTAGAAACTAAGTTAATGGCTATTCGTGACAAAGTATCTCGTGACCAATTAGTGGTTCGTGCTATGGGTGGCGAAGTTATAGAGATAAATTTTGAAGAAATACTCAAAGTAACTTATAACAATAAATTATCTGTTTTTGGTCGTGCATCAGTATTTATTCAGCAAATTGGCAGTTTTTTAGTTGATGACCCTCGAGAAGCTAATACGGAAGGTGGTGTATTTCCTGCTATATTCGGTACTGTATTAATGGTTTTATTGATGACGGTTGTTGTTGCTCCCCTTGGAGTGGTTGCCGCTATTTATTTGCATGAATATGCTGGAAAGAATGCGCTAACGAAATTACTTCGTATAGCGGTAATTAACTTAGCGGGTGTACCGTCAATTGTTTATGGTGTATTTGGTTTAGGCTTCTTCGTTTATATGGTGGGTGGCAGTTTAGATCAATTATTTTACGCTGAAACTTTACCTAGCCCAACCTTTGGTACACCAGGGGTTATGTGGTCTGCATTAACATTAGCGATATTAACATTACCCGTGGTCATTGTATCCACTGAAGAAGGTTTATCTCGAATTCCATCTGCAATGCGTCATGGCTCGTTAGCCTTAGGCGCGACAAAGGCTGAAACGTTATGGCGTATTATTCTCCCTATTGCCAGCCCTGCGATCATGACAGGTATTATTTTAGCGATTGCGCGTGCAGCCGGAGAAGTTGCACCATTGATGTTGGTTGGTGTCGTGAAAATGGCACCTAATTTACCGCTTGATGGTAACTTTCCATACTTACATTTAGATCGTAAGTTTATGCATTTAGGTTTTCATATTTATGATGTCGGTTTCCAAAGCCCTAATGTGGAAGCGGCACGTCCATTAGTGTTTGCTACTGCATTTTTATTGGTGACCATCATTGTTTCACTGAATATGACAGCGGTTACTATACGCAACCGCTTAAGAGAGAAATATCGCATGTTAGAGCATTAATTTTTATCGTTCACCCTGATTATTAGGCTTAATTAGGCTTAATTAGGCTTAATTAGGGTGACACTTTCCTTTTATTTCAATAGGAAAAAATATTAAATAATGAACACTTTAACCGTAACGAACAAAATTTAAGCATTGAAAGAGAATATTATGATTTCAGTCACGCCAAGAACATTAGACCCAAAAGTTAAACTTGATCTCAATAACTTATCGCCAGAGCAAGTGGCACTAGAAATTAAGAATTTGAACCTTTATTATGGTGAAAAACAAGCACTACAAAATATCAGTATGTCTATTCCTAAAGGACAAGTTACTGCATTTATCGGCCCTAGTGGTTGTGGTAAGTCGACACTTTTACGTTGTATTAACCGCATGAATGACTTGGTTGATATTTGTAAGATTGAAGGTGAAATTAATCTTCATGGCGAAAATATCTATGGTAAACAAGTTGATGTTGCAGCGTTACGTCGCCAAGTGGGTATGGTATTTCAGCGGCCTAATCCATTCCCTAAAAGTATTTATGAAAATGTTGTTTATGGTTTGCGCATTATGGGTGAAAATAATCGACGTGTTCTAGATGAAGCTGCAGAAAAAGCATTACGCAGTGCTGCATTATGGAATGAAGTAAAAGACCGTTTGCACGACAGTGCTTTAGGACTTTCTGGTGGTCAACAGCAACGTTTAGTGATTGCTCGCGCGATTGCGATTAAGCCCGAAGTATTGTTACTCGATGAACCTACCTCTGCACTCGATCCTATTTCAACCTTAACGATTGAAGAATTGATTAACGATTTGAAAAAGCAGTTCACCGTGGTGATTGTTACGCATAATATGCAACAAGCAGCACGTGTTTCAGATCAAACCGCTTTTATGTACATGGGTGACTTAATTGAATACAGCGATACGAATACGCTGTTTACTACACCCGCGAAAAAGAAAACTGAAGATTATATTACTGGCCGTTACGGTTAATACAGACGATTAATATGCTACTTTTATTGTAGAAGTATAAGGAAAAATAATGGATAACATCAATCTTGGTCGTCATATCTCAGGCCAATTTAATGAAGATTTAGAAAATGTCATTAACCATGTCATGCACATGGGTGGCTTAGTTGAAAAGCAATTAAGTGATTCACTGACTGCTGTTTATAATGCAGATGAAGCACTGGCTAAAAATGTTTTAGCGAACGATTACAAAATTAATGCCTTAGAAGTTAGTATTGACGATGAATGTACGCGCATTATTGCTAAACGCCAGCCAGCCGCAGGTGATTTACGTTTGATTATGGCAGTTGTAAAAACAATTGCAGATTTAGAGCGTATCGGCGACGAAGCACAAAAAATTGCTCGAGTTGCTTTAGAGAGTTTCTCTGGAGAGCAAAAAGCGCTGTTACTTAATTTGGACAATTTAGGGCGTAAAGTTTTAGAGTTTTTGCAAGCGACCTTAGATGCCTTTACTCGAATGGATGTAGATTCTGCGGTTAAAACACATGGCAATGATGAGAAAATTGACCGTGAGTATGAAGCGTTAATGCGTCAATTAATGACTTATATGATGGAAGACCCACGTTCAATTCCACAAATAATGAGTGTTATATGGTCAGCCCGAGCTTTAGAACGCATTGGAGATCGCTGTCAAAACATTTGCGAATACATCATTTATTTCGTTAAAGGCAAAGATGTGCGTCACACAACGGCTGAAGATATTAAATCTTTGTAAATTTATAAAAAGCCGCTACGTTTAAATAACTTTATATATACCTATACTGTTTTAACAAATGATAGGTATATCTATCTAAAAGTATAGGTATTGTCATAAAACGCTTGAAGATCGTGTTAAATGGGTTAATATCCGCGACGAATAATAACAAAGAGCAATTTGGCTCTGGGAATAAATTATGGCTACAAATTCTATACTAGGTGTCTTTGCAAAGTCACCTATTAAACCATTAGAAAAACACATTCGATTGGTCACTAAGTGTTGTAATCAACTCACTCCTTTTTTTGCTGCTTGTGCTGCACAAGATTGGTCTACAGCAGGAAAGCTTCGCAGTAAAATTTCAAAATATGAACGTGACGCTGACACCCTAAAACGACAAATCCGTTTAGAATTACCGGGCGGCTTGTTTATGCCGGTTGACCGAGCAGACTTATTAGAATTACTTTCCCAACAAGATAAAATAGCTAACAAAGCAAAAGATATTGCCGGACGTATTTTAGGGCGCAAACTTGTTATACCTGAAACACTACAAGCATCTTTTGTGACTTATGTAGCTAGAAACATAGACGCAGCCGAAAAAGCAGCTGACGCTATTAATGAATTAGACGATTTATTAGAAACTGGATTTCGTGGTCGAGAAGTAGCATTGGTTGAAAAAATGATCAATCAATTAGATGAAATAGAAGATGATACTGACGGTATGCAAATTAAATTGCGTAGCGACTTGTTGGCTATTGAAAATGACTTAAATCCAATTGATGTAATGTTTCTATATCAAATTATTGAATGGATAGGTGATTTAGCTGATTTAGCCGAGCGTGTTGGTGCCCGATTAGAAATTTTACTCGCTAGAAAATAAAGGTTATTCATGGATATTATATTAACACATGGCCCAATGTTGGTCATTATGGCTGGCGTAGTTGGCTTTTTTATGGCGTGGGGCATTGGCGCAAACGATGTCGCTAACGCGATGGGTACATCAGTTGGCTCTAAAGCGCTAACGATTAAACAGGCGATTCTTATTGCAATGGTTTTTGAATTTGCCGGTGCTTATTTAGCGGGTGGTGAAGTTACTTCAACGATTCGTAAAGGTATTATTGACGCTGCTTACTTCGTTGACAGCCCTGAATTACTTGTCTTTGGTATGATCTCCGCCTTGTTTGCCGCGGCTACTTGGCTACTCATTGCTTCTATTTTAGGATGGCCGGTATCTACTACACATTCAATTGTTGGTGCTATTGTTGGTTTTGCTGCTGTTGGTGTAAGTCCTGATGCAGTTGAATGGGGCAAAGTACTTGGCATTGTGGGTAGTTGGATCGTAACACCGCTTATTTCTGGTATTATCGCGTTTCTTATTTTTAACAGCGCACAAAAATTAATTTTTGATACAGAAAATCCTTTGATACAAGCTAAACGTTGGGTACCTTTTTACATGTTTTTAGCGGGTTTCGTACTTGCTTTAGTCACTATTAAGAAAGGTTTAAAGCATTTAGGTTTAGATATAGGCTCAGTTGAAGGTTATATATACGCTATTATCGTTGCTGTTTTAGTTGCGTTTATTGGCAAGCTTTTTATCAACCGTTTAAAATTTGATGAGAATGCAGCAAAGAAGACGCATTATGCTAACGTAGAAAAAGTATTTGCACTTCTAATGATTGTTACTGCTTGTGCAATGGCATTTGCTCATGGCTCAAACGATGTAGCTAATGCTATTGGTCCACTAGCTGCTGTTGTTAGTATTGTCGGTAATGACGGCGAAATTGCGGCTAAATCTGCTATTGCATGGTGGATATTACCACTGGGTGGTTTTGGTATTGTTGCGGGTCTGGCTTTGTTTGGTCATAAGGTTATTGCAACCATTGGTAACGGTATTACGCATTTAACACCTAGTCGTGGTTTTGCGGCAGAGTTAGCGGCTGCTTGTACGGTTGTTATTGCTTCAGGTACAGGCTTACCTATCTCAACCACACAAACATTAGTAGGTGCTGTTTTAGGTGTAGGTATGGCGCGTGGTATTGCAGCAATTAACTTAACCGTAGTACGTAATATTGTTGTTTCGTGGGTCATTACTTTGCCAGTAGGTGCTGGTTTATCGATTGTTTTCTTCTGGGGAATGGTCGCAATTTTCACCTAGCATTTAACGATGTTAATTTAAGAAACCAGCAGAGATGCTGGTTTTTTTATGGGCGTTAAATACTAAAATAAAAAATTTACGTACAGTCGTTTGTTTATTGATAATATTTTAAAAAATAGCGAAATGATTAACTGCTTGGTTAGAGAGTAATATAATTTAAAAGTGGTTAGGTAATGCTTGCCTGAAAGATGATTACCCTATATTATGACGCTTCTTTGAAATTCGCCAGAAATTCGCCAGAAATTCAAATTGCCTTGATAGCTCAGTCGGTAGAGCAGAGGATTGAAAATCCTCGTGTCCCTGGTTCGATTCCGGGTCAAGGCACCATATTTCTCTTTATTGAGACTAAAAAGCCCACAAGTGATTGTGGGCTTTTTTCGTTTTATGTTAAGTGAATTCAATATCTACGTTTATTTTCTTTACTGCACCCACTAAGTTAATAGCGTAACAAATTACCACTCACCTTTTAATATCTGCTATTCATCGCAACACTTTTACTGAAAGTAAACTTTTGTAAAGTCATTACTATTTTTTATCATTATTGAATACAATTAAGCCATTAAAAATAGCAGTAGTGGTTTCATATTTTATGGAAAATCGTCTGAGAACGAATGTCAAACAAGGTATTATTGTTGGCCTAACAACAAGTCTGTTGTTAGCTTGCTCTAGTACTTCAGAACTTGATGAAAATATTAAAAATATCAACTTACCAACAACTTGGCAGCAAAGTAATGAAAAGTTACCTGTTGAAGACAATTGGTTATATCAATTAGATAGTCCACAAGTTCACCAGCTAGTGAAATCTGCACTCGCCTCTAATCATCAATTAAGCATTCAAGCGTATGATGTTGAAATACAAAAGCAGCAACTGATTATTTCGGGTAGTTCGTTGTGGCCGTCCCTTGATTTATCTTTGCGTTCAGGTCGAAATAAAAATAATAACAATGATAGTTACGCTAATTCAAGTTCGGTTAATTTGAATTTGACTTATGAGCTTGATTTATGGGGGAAGCTTTCTGCAGCTGACCAGCAAGCTAACTTAACTTTTATGGCTGAGCAGTCACGTTTTGAGCAAAGTAAGCAGCAATTGGTTGTTAATGTAGTAACCACTTGGTTTGCAGTGGTAGAAGCTGAAAAACTATTATCCTTGTATGAAAGCCGAGTTAACAATTCACAACAAAATTTAGATATTATTGAGTCAGGTTACAACAGCGGGCTAGGAGAGGCGCTCGATGTTTACTTAACTCGTAATGAATTAAACAATGAGCTAACTCGTGTTTCAGAACAAAAATCTACAAAAAAGCAGTTAGTGAGACAACTTGAGCGTTTAGTCGGTGATTACCCCGCAGGAAAGCTACGAGTTGATGCTGATTTACCGCTATTAACTTCAGATATTCCGCTAGGACTTCCATCAGAACTTATCAGCAGAAAACCTGAGTTAATAGCAAGCTGGTATCAGCTTCTTGCTAAAGATGCCGGCCTTGCTTATGCACATAAGCAGCGTTTTCCAAGTTTGAGTTTAACAGCATCGCTAGGGGACAGTGGAACTGATATTGATGATTTACTCTCAGGTTCATCGTTAGCTTGGTCATTACTTGGTAATATTTCTGCCCCGTTGTTTAATGCAGGTCGCTTAGCGGCTAATGAAGAGAAAGCACGTTTATCGCTAAAACAAAACGAACAGCAATACCTTGATCATTTATATAGTGCTTTTACTGACGTTGAAAACGCCATAACACAAGAGAAAAGCTTAAAGCATAGTTATCAAAGTATGTTGGCAGCACAAGAAAATGCCAAGGTTGCCGCTACACTTTCTTTTGAACAATATCAAAGTGGTCTAGTCAATTATACCACGGTACTTGATGCTCAAACGCGTTCGTTTGACGCACAAACTACACTGATCAAAATTAAAAATCGCTTAATTGCCAATCGAATACAGCTTCACTTAGCACTCGGTGGCGACTTCACTGTGTCTGAAAAAACTGTCACTACTACTTATACAAAGGCTAAATAATTATGTCTTCACATTCTTCTCTAAATCATGCAACAGTTCAAAAACCAAGTAGAAAGAAAAAACTGATACTCTTAGCTGCAATTATTGGTGTGACACTGCTGTTAGTTACTTTGATTTTTAATAATCCGCCACAATCAAAACGCTTTAAACCCTCGAAAGCACCCCAGATGACCGTTGAAACAAAAATTTTAGTACCAGAAAGTTATCAAGTGATGGTAGAAAGTTTTGGTACGGTAAAACCTCGTACTGAAAGTATACTTTTTTCACAAGTTTCAGGGCAAATTACCCAGGTAAGTGAGCAATTTCGTGATGGTGGATTTTTTGAAAAAGGCGATGTATTAGTTCAACTTGATGATAGAGATTACCTGTCGGAAGTTAAAGTCTCTCAAGCAAACCTTTTGTCTGCCAACCAAGTCTTACTTGAAGAAAAAGCTCGAGTGCAACAAGCTCAAGCCGACTGGCAACGTTTAGGAAATGGTAAAACGGCTAATGTGCTTGTGCTAAGACAGCCGCAGCTTGAATCTGCAAAAGCAAAAATGCTTTCTGCTCAAGCACAATTAGATAAAGCAAGGTTATCACTCGAGCGTACGGCAATCGTTGCCCCTTATGCTGGGCGAATTCTAAAAAAACAAGTTGGTATTGGTCAAGTTGTCTCAAGCAATAGTCAACTTGCAACCATTTTTGCTGTCGATTATGTAGAAATTAGACTCCCGATTCAAAATAAAGATCTTGCCCTGATGAACTTACCTGAAGTGTATCGTGATATTGGCGAACAGGGCCGTAAAAATGACGTAAAATTAACCTCTGACCTAATTGGACATCAATCGTGGAATGGTAAAATTATTCGCACAGAAAGTGCTATTGATGAGCAGTCGCAGCAACTTTATGTCGTTGCACAAATTAATCGCCCCTATGACGCAAAAACTTCTGATGGATCACTGATAAAAATAGGCCAATATGTTACCGCTGAAATTGAAGGTAAAGCATTAAGTCATTCGTTGGTTATACCTAGCAGTGCTATTTATCAAGGCAGTTATGTCTATACGGTAGAAAAGGGCTTGTTGATGCGTAAAGAAGTTACTCTCGGTTGGCAAAATGGTAAACAGTCAATTGTTGAGTCTGGGCTCGTTGCTGGTGACGAGTTGGTGCTAACGTCGTTAGGTCAAGTAAGTTCAGGAACGCCTGTTGCCATTGAAGGCAGTGTGTCAAGCCAAGGTAATAAACAAGGTTCAAAAAAACAAGATAAAATAGCGAAACGTAAAGCAGAAAAACAAGAGAAACGTAAAGCAGCTAAACAAGCAAAGGATGAATCACAATGATTGCATGGTTTGCTCGAAATCACGTAGCGGCGAATCTATTATTAATAACCATATTGATTTTAGGTTTGTTTAGTCTTTCCGTAAGGATACCCGTAGAGGTTTTTCCCTCATTTGCCTCTGATCGTATTAACGTAAACGTTTCATTACGTGGCGCGACACCCGAAGATGTAGAAAAAAGTATCTCTATTCGTATTGAGGAGGCTATACAAGACTTAGAGGGCATTAAAGAAATATCTAGTCGCTCTTCTGAGGGGGCATCTTCTGTTAATATTGAAGTTGATAGCGGTTATGATGCACGAGAAGTATTGGCTGACATTAAAAGCCGAGTCGACTCTATTAACACTTTCCCAGCAGAGGCTGAAAAGCCTGTTGTTTCTCTAGCTACGCGAAAGCGGGAAGTTATTTCGGTAAGTGTCGCGAGTATATATGGCGAAAAAGAAACACGAGAGTACGCAGAAAAAGTACGTGACGAGCTGTTAAAAGTACCTTCAATTACCCAGGCTGAACTGAGTGGTGTACGTAATTACGAAATTTCTATTGAAATTCCGCAAGACAAATTACAACAATATAACTTAACTATCGCCCAAGTATCAGCTGCAATTAATAATGCTAGCACTGACGTTTCTGCAGGTAATTTAAGAACACAAGGTGGTGATATTTTATTGTTGTCCAAAGGCCAAGCCTATCGTAAAGATGAGTTTGCTGAGATAGCAATAAAGACCCACACTGACGGTTCTATTTTACGCTTGTCTGACATTGCATTGATCACCGACGCTTTTGAAGAAACTCCGGTAAGAACAAGGTTTAATGGCAAACAAGCAGCCTTTATTGATATTTACCGTATTGGCCCACAAAGTGCTATCGATGTTGCTGATGCAGTAAAAAACTATATTGATGAACAACAAGGTAACGTGCCTGTAGGTGTGGAACTTAGCTATTGGGATGATGATTCCCAAGTGGTGAAAAATCGTATTTCCACGCTAACAACAAGTGCGCTGCAAGGGGGCATTTTAGTCCTCGCATTATTGAGCTTATTTTTACGCCCATCGATCGCGTTTTGGGTATTTCTTGGTATTCCTATTTCGTTTATGGGCGCTTTTATCGCGATGCCATTTTTTGGTATTACGCTTAATGTGATGAGTTTGTTTGGCTTTATTTTAGTACTCGGTATTGTGGTGGATGACGCCATTGTCACCGGAGAAAATATTTATACCCATTTAAAAACAGCTAGCTCAGGTGAAGAAGCGGCTATTAGAGGCACACAAGAAGTGGCAACTCCAGTCACTTTTGGGGTATTAACCACCGTTGCTGCATTTTTGCCTCTCGCGTTTATTGAAGGTGCACGAGGCGCATTGTTTGCACAAATTCCTGTCATTGTTATTCCGGTATTATTGTTTTCCTTAATAGAATCAAAATTTGTTTTACCGTCGCATTTAAAGCATTTAAAGTTACGTAGTCAAAAAACAAAAACATCTAAATTTAGTCAATTTCAACAACGTTTTGCCGATGGCTTTGAAAGTACAATATTACGTTATTATCAGCCGTTATTACAAAAAGCGATTAATTTTAAAACGGCTACGTTTTTTGGTTTTGTCGGGGTTTTCTTAATCATTATTACCTTGGTCATGAGTGGCTGGACTAAATTTATTTTCTTCCCAAGAATCCCCAGTGAAACTGTACGTGCGTCATTAACTTTACCCGCGGGCTCGCCATTTGAGGTAACCAATAAACATATCTTAAAAATGACCGAAAAAGCAGAAGTGTTACGTGCTAAATATATTGATGAAGAAACTAATGAAAGCATCATCATTAATATTTTAGCCACGACTGGTGGTCGAGGTGGTACGACAAATCAAGGAAGTGTGCGCTTTGAAATAACACCGCCAGAGTCTAGGCACTCATCTATTGGCTCTGCGCAATTAGTGCGGGAGTGGCGGGAAATGATTGGGCCAATTCCTGGGGCTGAAAGTATGACTTTTAGAGCTGAAATAGGTCGGTCATCCAATCCTATTCAAGTGCAATTGAAAGCAAGTTCATTAGACTCACTTAAAGAAATTACTGATAAAGTTAAGGTGCGTTTAGCAACATATCCAACCGTTTTTGATATAGAAGATAGCTTGTCAGATGGTAAGCAAGAGCTACAAATTGAGTTAACTGAGCAAGGCAAAGCTTTGGGGCTAACCAGAGTGAGTATCTCTAATGAAGTACGCCGTTCTTTTTTTGGATCACAAGTTCAGCGTATTCAAAGAGGTAGAGACGATGTACGTGTAATGGTGCGACTACCATTAAATGAACGAAGAACGACCGCTGATTTAGAAAGTATTCTTGTTGGCACCCCCAATGGTGGTTCGGTGCCTCTGGCACATGTGGCTAGGTTAATTCCAGGAAAGAGTCCTTCAACTATTTCTAGAATTGATCGTTACAGAACCGCTAGTGTTAGTGCTGATGTTGAAAAAGAGAATACCAACATGACAATATTACAGGCTGATCTTAAAACCTACTTAGATGAACTGCTGCTACAATATCCTGGTGTCAGTCATTCTCTAGAAGGAGAAGCGAAAGAGCAACGTGAATCTTTTGGTTCGTTAGCTTGGGCATTACTCTTTGTTTTCTTCATTATTTATGCCTTACTGGCTATTCCATTTAAATCTTACATACAGCCCCTTATTGTTATGAGTGTTATTCCTTTTGGCATGATAGGCGCGGTAATAGGTCATTGGATAATGGGTATGGAGTTAACTATTATGAGTTTGCTGGGGATGTTGGCACTCATTGGTGTTGTGGTAAATGACTCTCTAGTGTTAGTTGACTTTATTAATAAAAAGCGATCAGAGGGGATAAAACTGATGGAGTCGGTGCTTACCGCGGGGGCTTCGCGTTTTCGTCCGGTGATGTTAACGAGCTTAACCACTTTTATTGGCTTAATGCCGTTACTTTTTGAGCAATCAACACAAGCACAGTTTCTTATTCCAATGGCTATTTCTCTTGGTTTTGGTATCTTGTTTGCGACTTTTATTACATTGATTTTAGTGCCAGTGAACTACTTAATTGTTGAGCGACTAAAGGAATTAATAGGTGTGAAACCCACTCATCAAACTTTAGAGCAAGCTTAGTTTTTAATTCATCCAAGAGTAAATAATAAAAAACCCAGTTAAAAACTGGGTTTTTTCATTTTGAAATAAAGCTAGAAATCTTCCAACATAAACTCTAACGAGTCTTCATACGCTTTCAGTTCTTTTTCAAGTTGAAACCTTTCCTTTATTAGTTCTATTTCACGCCATTTTCTTTTCTTATTAGTGCTTTCTGAGGGCTTAGATCTTTTACCAAATGAGCCCAATACTTGTTGAAGCTTTTCCATAGAACACTCCTTTTTATTTAACAGCACCTTTTTAATAACACATTCAAAGTGATAAGCAAATAATTAAAGCAATAAAAAACCGCAACATTTGATGGTGAAATAGCTCAATTTAGGGCTTATTTTAAACTAACTGTATGATAATTAGCTGTTAAAGTAGCTCAGTTAGTTGTTTTTCTAATTTGATCTGATCAATGGTGAAATTTCTGATTCCCTCGGCAAGTTTTTCTGTTGCCATGGCATCTTCATTCATTGCCCAGCGATAGCTACTTTCTGATAACTTGTCTTGGCTAGCTAATGTAGGTTGTTCACTAAATAATTTTTGCTCAAGTGTTTCATGACATTTTGATAGTTCATCTAATAAATTAGGACTAATTGTTAAACGGTCACAACCGGCAAGTTGGCGTATTTCGTCGATGTTGCGAAAACTTGCCCCCATCACTACTGTTTTATAACCCTTACCTTTGTAGTAGTTATAAATACTAGTGACTGAGATAACACCAGGGTCTTCATCGCCTGCGTACTCACTTTTACCACTGTCTTTTTTGTACCAATCTAAAATGCGGCCCACAAAAGGCGATATTAAATAAACACCGGCTTCTGCACAGGCTTGTGCTTGAGCAAAACTAAATAATAATGTTAGGTTACAATTAATGCCTGCTTTTTCGAGTTGTTCAGCAGCTTTGATACCCTCCCAAGTTGACGCAAGCTTAATAAGAATACGTTCATTACTAATTCCCGCTTCTTTATACATCGCCATTAGCTTGTGCGCTTTGGCGATTGAAGCTTCGGTGTCAAATGATAAGCGTGAGTCTACTTCTGTTGAAATACGCCCAGGGACTGTTTTTAAAATTTCTAAGCCAATCAATACTGATAATTTATCAGCGGCATCAATAACGTGTTGTTCTGCACTTGATGATTGTTCTTTTGCCCATGTAACTGCTTCGGCGAGTAAATGCTGATAGCTTTCTAATGAAGCTGCTTTTAATAATAGTGATGGGTTTGTCGTTGCATCTTGCGGTTGAAAATTTGCGATCGCTTCAATATCGCCAGTGTCAGCGACTACTGTGGTCATTTTTTTTAATTGTGAAAGCTGATTTGTCATGTCCTTTACCTTTTTAACGTGAAACTTGAGATTGGAGTATTATTACAACATAAATGGCTGAAAAAGCGATAAATCATTGATGTTGTGCTTGATATGACCATATTTGTAACAAATTTTCAATATATAGCAAGTATGTTTGACATTTTTTTAAAGGTATTTCAATTGGCTTATCATTTCGCTTCATGTTTAGCGGTTTTATTGTATTATATGATTTATATATTCTAATACAGTCAATAAACGGATCCTTTATGCTACTTGTTGTTTCCCCAGCTAAAAATTTAGACTTTGAGTCACCATTACCTACGGATAAATATTCTCAACCAGAGCTTTTAGCGCACAGTAAAACATTGATTTCGCATTGCATAAAGCTTACCCCTGTTGATATATCTACACTCATGAGCATTAGCGATAAACTTGCCGGGTTAAATGCCGCTAGATTTGGTGAATGGTCGATGCCTTTTACAGTTAATAATGCCCGCCAAGCAGTATTAGCTTTTAATGGTGATGTTTATACGGGATTAGACGCAAAAACGTTTAGTGCTGACGATTTTGATTTTGCCCAAAAACACATGAGAATTTTGTCTGGCTTGTATGGCCTTCTTAAACCGCTTGATTTAATGCAAGCGTATCGTTTAGAAATGGGTACAAGGTTAGCGAATGAACGTGGTAGTAACTTATATCAGTTTTGGGGGGATATTATTACAGACAGCGTTAATCAAGCGCTAGAAGAACAAGGTGATAATGTGTTAATTAACCTCGCATCAAATGAATACTTTAAGTCAGTGAAAAAGAAAAACCTTAAAGGTGAGATCATAACTCCCGCTTTTAAAGATTGGAAGAACGGTCAATTTAAAATGATCAGCTTTTTTGCTAAAAAAGCACGAGGTCTAATGGCGCGTTATATTATTGAACATCGCTTAACAGATGTAGAACAACTTAAAGCATTTGATGTCGCAGGTTACCAATACAGTGAAGATTTGAGTCAAGGGAATGATTGGGTATTTACCCGCAAAGACACTGAATAGTCGGTTGAAATTATTGGGCAAGGAACCGCTTAGTTACTTACCCATTATCATTACAGTGATCACTTATAGAAAAAGAAAACAACAAAAGGAGAAGGAATGCTTTCATTACTCGCTAAACTGTTTAATGCCTTGAACTCAGAAAGTTCAACTAGACAAATATCATTGGCCATTGCGTTAGGTTTTATTGTGGGTTTATCTCCACTATTAACCTTACATAATATCGTTTTTTTGTTTATTGTTTTATTTTTACGAGTCAATATAGGTGGATTTATAGTCGCTTGGGGATTCTTTAAAGGGCTGAGTTACTTATTATCACCGTTAATTGTTAACGTGGGTGAGTCATTACTTACGGCTGAATCTTTACAATCAATGTTTGATGCGTTTTACCAATTTTCATTGTTCAAGCTCGCTCATCTACATCATACCTACACTTTAGGTGCCCTAGTAATTGGTTGTTTATTGGCTATTCCACTTTATTTTATCAGTAATTTTTTAATTGAAAAATATCGTCTGCATATTAAAGCCTTCTTTGAAAAATTCCGTATTGTGAAAGCATTGAAAGCATCCAAGTTTTATCGTCTTTATTGCCAAGTTTCTGGTCAAGGAGAATTGTCATGAGTCGTTTTATTCGCTGGAAAGGGTTAGTTGGTTTTTTTGTGGTGATAGCATTAATCATGACTTTTATATATTTTTTTGCTGATGCGTTAGTTAAGAAAGGTATAGAGAAGTCGGGAGAATGGTATTTAGGTGCTGAAGTTAATGTCGAAAATGTTGAAATAATGTATGCCCCGTTAACACTCAATATTGAAGGTTTTCAAGCAACAGATCCAGAAAAACCAACGTATAATTTAGTGAGTTTTTCTCAAGCGTCAGCCGGTGTTGATGTATGGCAATACTTATTTGGCAAACTATACATCAGTGACTTAACCGTTGCGGAGTTACGTATAGATCAGCCAAGATTGTCGGCAGGGCAAGTATTCACTCTTATTGACCAAAATGTTGAAAATGGCAACAAAGGGGCGGACAACTCTGTTTTACCTGGACTTGATGTTAGCTTGCCTGCAGTGGATGAATTACTTAATAATAGCGATTTATTAACGGTTAAGCAGGGTAAAGTTTTAGAACAAAGCTATCAAACAGAAAAGAAAAAGCTGCAAGGTATTTATGAGACGCTCCCTAATAAAGACACGTTAGCTGACTACAAAAAACAAGTTGAAGCACTCACAAATATAAAGATTAACAGCTTAGCCGATCTTGAAAAGCTTAATAAAGACTTTACAGCGCTGAAGGCACAGTTTGATGCTGACCAAGCGATTGTTAAACAAGCTAAAGAACAAGTCAGCACTTCTAAAGCGTTATTGACCAAGCAAACACAGGCATTGAAAGAGGCACCTTCAGCTGATTGGAAAATCATTGAAAGTAAGTATCAACTTGATAGTGTAGAAGGTGCTGATTTTGCACATATGCTGTTTGGTGAGCAAGCACGTGAATATTTTGGCTATGCCGATGCGGTTTATCAAAAAATAGCCCCATTAATTAAATCTTCTAAAGTGGATAAGCAAGCTGAAAAAACAACAAGTGAAGGGCGCTATATACATTTTAACGATGACACACCTTTACCTGATGTGCTGATTGAACAGGCAAAGTTTTCTTTGATTTTACCGCAAGGTGAATTTGCCATCAGCGGCAAAGAATTGACACATCAACACTGGGTTCGTGGCAACAACAGCGTAGTTAACGTTGAGAGCGACAACGTACAGGGATCTGGGAAATTAGCATTAGCACTCGATTTTTCATTAGACAAGCAGCGTATTTTAAGTGGTAATGGTATATGGAAACTCTCAGATGTTGATTTGAATGCGGTTTCACTCCAGGAATCAAGCGCTTTTACTTTGCAACTTGATAGTGGCTTGTTGTCAGGAAAGGGGACTTTTTCATTACTTGATGATCAACTTGATAGTGAAAATAGCCTAAGCCTTGATAATACTCAATATAGTGGTGCGGGTACATCTCATTTAAGTACGCTCTTTATTGACACAGTTCAGTCTTTAAAGACATTATCGTTAACGATTACAGCAAAAGGTAAAATGACGGCTCCTAAGCTGTCTATTTCATCGCCACTTGATAAACAGTTAAAAAATTCAATGGTGAAGCAGGTATCAAATAAACTGACGAGTTTTAAAACGGATGTTAAAGCAGGTTTGAATACTAAACTCAGTAAAGCGTTAGGAATGAGTAATGATGAAGCGCAGTCTTTAGTCGATGTTGAAGCACTGATTAGTCAGACTGATCAAGCTTTAGATAACCTGATTAATTCAGATGTTGTAAAAGCGAAAAAGAAAGAATTTGAAGACAAGCAAAAGAAAAAGCTCGAAGATAAAGTAAAGAAAAAACTAGGTAAGTTATTTGGTTAGACATTTAGTTCGCCCCTTTAAAAAGGGTCACGCGATATATGACTCGGTGTTATTGACTTGTTTTCCGTTCAAATGAACGGGACAGTAAATGAGAAAAATAGTTATAATAATGCACCTATAAAAAAGCCTCAGCTTATTGTTAAGTTGAGGCTTTTTATATTCAGAATGAATACGATGATGCAAGAGCTAGGGGGAATGGGCGATGGTATTAACGTTTACTTTATTAACCATTGTACATTAAGCTTTAATACCTAAACTGCTGAGACCACCACTTTTTTTGCCCTTACTATTGTAAGTCATTGATGAACGGTTGTGATTCTCAAGTAGGGAGTTTTTCATACGTTCAGCGGCAAGCGATGAGTGTTGTATTATCTGACCATTGATATGGTTTTTGTCTTTGCAACGGAGAAGAATAGCTTCAATTTCAGTAATTTCTTTATGATGAATACCTGATGCTATTTCATTTTTAACAAGTATGTTTTGAGCATTTTGCTCATCAAGCTTTTGTATGGCTTCAAGCAAAACTCTTTTCTGCTCAGTGACAAAAACTAAAGCTTCGGGGTCTTGTTGTTTTAATATTTCTTTTTCAACGCTGAGCAGATCTTCAAGCTGCTGTAGGTTAAGTAATTGTTGGGCAATTAATTGCTCTGCTGCTAACGCTGCCATCACTTATAAACTCCTGTGATTAGGTTAACAGCTTACTATTAACCTAGTTTAAATTCGAAATTTGCTATGCTGGCGGCAAGCTTTTCAGGATTAACTTTGTACTCACCATTGGCAATCGCTTTTTTCAGTTGATCAATTTTTTTCTGGTCTAATGCCGGTGCATCATTCGATTTCTTTTGTAATTCATTCAGTTGCTGAGCTTGTGGCGTTAAAGACACTGAATCTTTACCTGCAGATTTTCCTTGTTCACTGCTGGCTGCATTTTGTGTGGCTTGCTGTTTTACTTGTACTTGTTGATCAAGTTTTTGCTTTACCTGATTATTGTTTGACAAGTTATTGATATTTATAGCCATAATACTATCCTAATATAACGGGTTGATCTTCACTATCTTGTTATCGGCAAATAAGCTAATAACTTAACCATTATTATAAATTAATTACAACTTTGTTGATAGCGGACACCCGCCCTGTTACCGTTCGGCCACTGCTGTCGTTTTCAACCTGTATTTGTTCACCAAGCGCACCGTCTGTAAGAGCTATACCTGAAGTTTTTATCATTAACGTTCCTGATTTTGCAATAAGCGTGACATGGCTTCCTTTGCAAACAAAACAAATATTCTTTCTGGTTAGGATAGCACCTGCGGATATTTTTCTTTTGGCTCTCGTACCAATAACAATTTTGGTATCATCGAGGATCTCACCGCGGATCCTAAGTGTGTCACGATATTCAATGATTACATTTGATGCATCAACTCTACTTCCTTTGTTAATGATACTTTTTGCGACGACTATTGGAACAACTACTTGGATCCTTGCTGGAATAAAAAGATACCACGGTGTTGGATCATTGCAATTTATTTTGACATTTACGTTTCTACCATTATGATTTTCAGGTATATTTGCTTTTAGAGCAGATAAACAAGGTTTAATGGTAATTCTGGGATCTAGCGTAGAGACTGATACCGTCATTTTTCCTTGAGTCGGTAATGCAATATTATTTTTAATAAATTTTATGACAAAATTTTGAAGCTGTGCCCGGTTAATTGTTTGGCCAAAAGTTAAATTAGGCAAAAATGCTAATAATAGTGAAATAATGATAGAAATCTTTAATATGCTCATAAATTTGTCAACTATTTGCTAGGGAAATTAAAATACTCGTCTATGCTTAATTAATGTGTAAACTTAACAACAAGTAAAAAAGATGAATACGCACCAAACGTCAAAAAATTGAACGTCGACTATGTATATATAAGCACAATCAAGAAGTGTGCCTTTTTGTGAATTAAGTAAAATGAGGTTTGTATGGCAGGAATTTTAGACTCAGTAAATCAACGTACTCAGTTGGTTGGGCAGAATAGGCTTGAATTATTACTTTTTCGTTTAATAGGGTCACAACGCTTTGGCATTAATGTTTTCAAAGTACGCGAAGTCATGCCTTGTCCGCGTTTAACCTTGCTTCCTGGGCAAGATTCTTTCATTAAAGGTGTTGCACATATTCGTGGGCAAACCATTTCAGTGATTGATTTAAGTAAATCTACAGGTGGACCAGAAATAATTCCTGATGAAAACTCTTTTGTTATTATTGCTGAGTATAATCGTAGCGTACAAGGGTTTTTAGTTGGAGGCGTTGAGAGAATAGTCACGTTGAGCTGGAAAGATATTATGCCACCTCCAGAAGGTACTGGTAAGTCTAGTTATTTAACAGCGGTTACTGAAATAGATAAAAAAATGGTTTCTATTTTAGATGTAGAAAAAATTCTAAATGAAATTAGCCCCATTTCAACTGAATTAAGTGAAGATGTTGCTGATGCAACTGTTGGCGAAAGTCTCGGCGAACGTGTCATTATGATCGCTGATGATTCAACCGTTGCACGAAATCAAGTAAAACGTGCTCTAGAGCCTTTGGGCTTAAATATGCTATTAGCTAAAAATGGCCAAGATGCTTTGGACCAATTACTCGTTTTAGATGCTGAATGTAAGGTATCAATCACTGAAAAAGTGGCTCTGCTGATATCAGATATTGAAATGCCTGAAATGGATGGTTATACCTTAACTGCAGAAATTAAAAATAATGACCGGCTTAAAGCTATGCCTGTTATCTTACACACCTCATTAAGTGGTGTCTTCAACAATGCCATGGTTGCAAAAGTAGGTGCAGAAGACTTTATTCCAAAATTTCATCCTGATGAATTAGCCACAGCAGTAAAGAAATGGTTAAAGAAAGATGAAATAGCGAAAGATGTCAATTAACCCGTAATTTTCTTTAGCGTATTTTATACCCAATAAACTAGCACAATAATAATTTAAGGTGGAATATCGTAGTGTCAGACCGACAGCTTGATGATAGCAGCTATCATCAGTTTAGAGTTTTTCTCGAGAAACAATGTGGCATCGTGTTAGGTGAAAATAAACAATACCTAGTAAAAAGCCGTTTGGCGCCTTTAATGGCTAAATTTGATGTTGCCACATTGGGTGACTTAGTCACTCGTACTCTCAGCCCTGTGGAAAGACAGTTGCGTGCGGCAGTCATAGATGCGATGACAACAAATGAAACTTTGTGGTTTCGTGATGAGTACCCCTTTGAACTGTTGAAAAAGCGCTTACTCCCAGAATTTAAAAATCAAAGAACGCCCTTAAAAATATGGTCTGCTGCAAGTTCTTCGGGGCAAGAACCTTACTCTATTGCGATGGCGGTACAAGAATTTAAACAAAGTAATCCTGGCGCGTTTTCTGGTGGTGTTCAAATTATTGGCACTGATATCTCAAATACGATGCTAGAGCATTGTAAATATGGTCATTATGACAGTTTAGCTTTGTCACGTGGTTTATCTGCCGAACGCAAAAGAATTTTTTTTGAAGATGGCGATAAAGGCATGTCAAAAGTTAAAGATTCAATTAAAAAAATGGTGAGTTTTAGACAACTTAACCTATTAAATAGTTATAGTTTAATGGGTAAGTTTGATATCGTTTTTTGTCGTAACGTATTGATTTACTTTGCACCTGAAATAAAAAAACAAATAATTTCTCAGTTTGAAGGCGTATTAAACCCTAAAAAATACCTCTTTCTTGGTGCGTCAGAATCACTCTCAGGTTTGAACCAAAATTTTGATATGGTTCGTTGTAATCCTGGCATTATTTACCAGAAAAAGAATTAACCTTCCTCAAAGATTCTACATGGCATAAATATTGTATGGTTATCTTCATTGATTTGGAGGTAACACTATGGCTATCAGTTTTGAAAAAGCACTTGGCATTCACCCACAAGCACTTGCCGTTCGTGCTCAGCGTGCAGAAGTTATTGCGAGTAATATCGCAAATGCAGATACACCTGGCTATAAAGCCAGAGGTATGGACTTTAATACGGCCCTAGCTCAAGCCTCCAGTAAACAACAATCAGGTATGTCTCGAACCCATGAAAAACATCTTGATGTTCGCACTGAACTAAACAATGGCGTGCAGTTTAGAACACCTAATCAACCAGATACAGGTGACGGTAATACTGTAGATGCACAAGTGGAACGAAACTTGTATCTAGAAAACTCAATGCAGTATCAAGCCAGCATTCAATTTCTTAGTAGTAAGATAAAAGGCTTGAAAAAAGCTATTACCGGATCGGGGCAATAATTATGAGCTTATTTAACGTATTTACTATATCTGGCACGGGTATGAGCGCTCAATCTGTGCGCTTAAATACCACAGCAAGTAATATTGCTAATGCTGATAGTGTTAGCAGCAGTGTTGATCAAACTTATCGAGCACGGCACCCTGTTTTTGCCGCAGAGATGCAAAAAGCTGCCGCTGGACAAGATAGCTCAGGAGTGGGTGTTAAAGTTTTAGGTATCGTGGAAAGCAATAAACCTTTAACCGTTGAACATAATCCAGGGCACCCAATGGCAGATAAAGACGGTTATATCTATAAACCAAACGTGAATGTGATTGAAGAAATGACCAATATGATTTCGGCATCGCGTTCGTATCAAACAAATGTTCAGTTGGCTGAATCAGCAAAAAACATGCTGAATAAAACCTTGCAGCTTGGCAAGTAACAATTAAAGGTGGAATGAAAAATGGAAACAGTTAGTGGAAGTAAACCTTTAGATGGCATGCGCTGGCAAAAGGAAGAAATAACAAAGTCTGACAACAACAAGGGCATGTTAACGCAAGAAGATTTTTTCGCATTGTTAACAAAAGAGCTCTCGCATCAAGACCCGACTAAGCCTGTTGAAAATAATGAGATGATTTCTCAAATGACTGCATTTTCAACCACTGACGGCGTGGCAACATTAAATGACCAATTTACGTCATTTGCCGCATCAATGTCATCTAGTCAAGCATTGCAAGCTTCTTCATTAGTAGGGCGTAGCGTATTAGTTGATGATAATGTTTTTGGTATGGCTGAAGGTGACAGTGTTAAAGGAAAAATGGTCACTGATAAGCCGGCTAGCAATGTTAATATTTATGTTGAAAATAAAGCAGGTGAACTTATTCAAACCGTTCCTGTTGGCAGTGTTGCCGCAGGAGACTTTACCTTTAGTTGGGACGGTAAAATGGCCAACGGAGAGCCGGCTAAAGAAGGTGCCTATCGTTTTAGAATCGCAGGTTTAGTTGATGGGCAAGCATCAGAGTTGCAAGCGATGACTTACCGTAAAGTCGATAGTGTGACGTTGGCAGGAGCAGGTGGAAATATTTTATTAAATCTTAATGGTGGCAGTTCCATGGCACTAGCAGATGTGGTGGAAGTATCAGAAGGATAAATTGAGCAATTCAATTTACGCCACTGTTATTTCAAGAAAGAGTGAATACTCGAAATAATTAAGATAAACAGTTTTTATATGAGGTGCAATTATGTCATTTAATATAGCGTTGAGCGGATTAAACGCTGCTCAAAAAGATTTGGATGTTACATCAAATAACATCGCCAATGTAAATACCACGGGTTTTAAAGAGTCACGTGCTGAATTTGTTGATGTGTATGCATCGTCTCTGCTTGCTTCGGGTAAAACTAAGGTTGGTGACGGTGTTTTGACGGCAGATGTTGCTCAGCAATTTTCCCAAGGGAGCATTCAATTTACTAACAATGCTTTAGATTTAGCAATTACTGGTAATGGTTTTTATGCAACAGTGCCTGAGATTGACAGTTTAGAAACTTCTTACACACGTGCGGGGCAATTTAAACTTAACGACAGTAATTTTGTTGTTAACTCCGGGGGTGGGTACTTATTGGGTTTTCCTGTTAATGCAGATGGTTCTTCTTCATCGGTGAGTTTAAGTACTGCTGAACCTATTTTAATTCCAACCTCTTCCGGTGCTCCAACACCGAGTAGCAAAGTAGATATTCGTATGAACCTACCTGCAGGAGATTCCTATATTACAGGGGCCCCTGGTAATTTTGATCCAAAAGATTCAGGCACTTTTAATCATTCTACTTCAGTGACTACTTTTGATTCACTAGGTGATAGTCATATTATGACTTATTATTTTGTTAAAGATAATCCATCAACCAATCCAAACGAGTGGATGATGTTTGCTGGTGTTGATGGGGTACCCGTTAACATTGTTGACCCTGTCGGTGGCTCAACAAACCCAGTAGGTGGTACTGTCTCTGGTGGGTTATTTCCTGGTGGTGTTGTCGGTGCCCGTTTAGAGTTTTCTAGTTCAGGAGACTTTGTTAATCAAATACCAACGCCAGCCGAAGGCGGTATTGTAACCGAACCACTCGGTGGTATTATTTTATCAAATGGTGCCGAGGCTTCTCAAACTATTGAGGTTGATTTTAACCTAGATGTTTTAGGGCCAAACCCAAATGAACCAACACAGTTTGCTTCAAACTTCGAAGTTACTGCACTAGAGCAAGATGGTTTAGCGGTAGGGCGATTAACGGGCATAGATATTGGCACCGACGGATTAATTCGAGCAACCTATAGCAACGGTACTTCTGCGCCATTATCACGTATTTCGTTAGTCAATTTTGCTAATGAGCAGGGGTTAACACAAATTGGTAACTCTTCTTGGAAGGAGAGTATCAGTTCGGGTGAAGCACTCGCAGGTGAAGCAGGTTCAGGTACTTTTGGTACGATTAATTCTTCGGCATTAGAGCAATCGAATGTTAACTTAACCACAGAATTAATTGACTTGATTTCCGCCCAGCGAAATTTTCAAGCGAACTCTCGTGCACTTGAAGTTGATAACCAACTCAATCAAACCATTTTACAAATACGATAAATAAATATTTAACGTAATTTAATCCTCACATAAACATAAAAATAAAGAGATAAAACATAGCCAGTGTTTTGTCTCTTTTTATCTTCATGAGTGGGACTTCTCAGACTTCCTATCTTTCAATACACTAGTACATCTATGTATATTAAAGGCCTATGGCAGCTATTAGGTGTTGCATTAGTATATTGCCGCATGTCTATGGCAAATAACGACAATAGCGCTTATCTTTTATTTCCTCTTTGTTATATTTCTTCTGGCACTGTTATTGCATTTCTAACGATAAGATACAATTTCAGAGAACTGTTATGGATAAAATGCTTTATATCGCAATGAGCGGTGCAAAACAAAATATGCAATCGCTTGCAATAAATGCTAACAACCTTGCCAATGCTAAGACGACTGGCTTTAAGGCTGACTTAGCACAAGCGCGTTCCATGCAAGCTTTTGGGGAAGGGTTATCTTCTCGCGTGTTTGCCATGACAGAGAAACCAAGCCAAAACTTTGACAGTGGCGCTTTAATGCAAACTTCTCGTGATTTAGATCTCGCCATTCAAGGACCTGGTTGGTTTGCTGTTCAGGCTGAAGATGGCAGCGAAGGTTATACGCGAAATGGCCAGTTTCGCCTTAACGAACAGGGGGCTTTAGAAACCGCTGAAGGTGAGCTCGTTATGGGGAATACTGGACCGATATTCTTACCACTCCCAGTTAACAACATTAATATCAGCAAAGATGGCACTATTATGGTTCAGCCTGAAGGAGCGCCAAGTTCTGTACAAGAAGAAGTTGGTCGAATCAAAATGGTGAATCCAAGAGTACAAGAGTTAGCCAAAGGTAATGATGGGTTGTTTCGCCGTAAAGACGGGCAAGATGAAGAGGCAAACATCAATGTCAAGGTAGAAAGTGGCATGGTTGAATCAAGTAATGTAAACCCTATTGGGGAAATGACCGCGATGATTTCATTGCAGCGTCAGTTTGAAATGCAATTAAAGTTAATGAAAACGGCCGAAGAGATTGATGCCAGTTCTGCATCTTTATTACGCGCTTTTTAATTTCAATAAATAATTTTTTAGGTGATTTATGAACCCAGCACTATGGATAAGTAAAACAGGATTAGATGCGCAAACTAAAGACATTGCGGTAATTTCTAATAATTTAGCGAACGCCAGTACCATTGGCTTTAAAAAAAGTCGTGCGGTATTTGAAGATTTACTCTATCAAACGATTAATCAGCCAGGTGGACGTTCAGCTCAAGATACCGAAATGCCATCAGGCTTGATGCTTGGCGCAGGTACAAAAGTGGTCGCTACACAAAAGATTCATACCCAAGGTGATATGCAAACCACAGATAACGCTTTAGATTTAATGATCCAAGGTGAAGGTTTTTTTGAAGTACAGCTACCTGATGGTACATCATCTTATTCACGAAATGGTCAGTTTACCATGGATGAAGAAGGCAATATGGTAACGCCAGGTGCTGGCTATTTAATACAGCCGCAAATAACGATTCCACCAGATGCTTTAAGTATTATTGTCTCACAAGATGGTGAAGTTTCTGTGACCTTGCAAGGGCAGCCGGATCCTGCTGTCGTGGGTCAAATCAACACAGTTAATTTTGTCAATCCTACGGGCTTACAGCCGATAGGACAAAATTTATATATTCAAACCGCGGTGAGTGGTGCACCACAAGAAGGGGTACCTGGCTTAGAAGGTTTTGGCATGATAGTTCAAGGTGCACTTGAAACATCGAACGTCAATACAACAGAAGAACTCGTTAATTTGATTGAAAGCCAGCGTGTATATGAAATGAACTCAAAAGTTATTTCAGCTGTGGATCAAATGCTTAGTTATATTAATCAGCAGTTATAGCGCTTAAGGAACTTCTTATGAAAACACTCTTAGCATTACTTATTCTGTCTTTATCAATGACGGGCTGTGCCAGTATTGAACAGGCAAAAACATTACCTGATGATCCCGATTTTGCGCCAATTATGCCAGAAATGGAAGAAGCGTCAATTATTCCAACGGGTTCACTCTTTAAGGTTAATTATGTCAATAATATCTATTCTGACTCAAAAGCGCACCGTGTTGGAGACATTATTTCAGTTATTTTGAATGAAAGTACCCAAGCGCAAAAGAGCGCTAAAACAGAGTTGAAAAAAGAAAACGGTGCCAGCTTAGACCCTATTATTGGTTTAGGTGGTGGTGCAGTAAACTTTAAAAATGATGCGATACAATTTGGCTATAATCAAGATTCTAATTTTAAAGGTGATTCAAAATCTAATCAAGGCAATAGCTTAAGTGGTGATATTTCTGTTCATGTTTTGCGAGTTTTACCGAACGGTAATTTGATGATCCGTGGTGAAAAATGGATGAGCTTAAATAACGGTGATGAATTTATTCGTTTAACCGGTGTTATTCGCGCACAAGATATTAGCGCAGGTAATACCATCATCTCTAGTAAAATTGCTAATGCTCGCATCGAATATGCAGGCACAGGCACTTTTGCTGATGTACAAGAACAAGGTTGGTTATCGAGTTTCTTTACTAGCTCTTGGTGGCCACTGTAGCGTTAACTCAACGTAGACTTTCAATAGGTATTATTATGAAAAATCTTCCGACAAACATAAAAGTGACTTTATTAGTTGTATCACTTTTACTTAGCTCGATGAGCTATGCGCAACGAATCAAAGATTTAGCCGATGTTGCAGGTGTGCGCAGTAATCAGCTAATAGGGTACGGTTTAGTGGTTGGTTTACCTGGGACAGGTGAACAAAGTCCTTTTACAGAGCAAAGTTTTAAAACGATGTTAAGTAATTTTGGTATTACTATGCCAGCAAATTTAAAACCAAAGATTAAAAACGTTGCTGCGGTGGCTGTTCATGCCGAATTACCTGCGTTCACTAAACCTGGGCAAAGAATAGATATTACTGTTTCCTCTATGGGCAGTGCTCAAAGTTTGCGTGGCGGTACATTAATACAAACTATTTTGATGGGTATTGATGGAAATGCTTATGCGGTAGGTCAAGGTAGTTTAGTCGTTAGTGGCTTGGGTGCAGAAGGTTTAGATGGTTCAAAAGTTATTGTAAATACGCCAACAGTTGGTCGTATTCCAAATGGTGCTACGGTCGAACGAGAAGTTATTTCACCTTTTACTAACGGTGATTATATTACTTTTAATCTTCGAGATTCTGACTTTAGTAGTGCGAGAAGTCTAGAACGAGTCATTAATAGTGAATTCGCTAATATTAATGATCCGGCAACTTTTATTGCACGTGCTATAGATGCAACCTCAATTCAAGTGAACGCACCAAGAGATGCAAGCCAAAGAGTGAGTTTTTTGGCAGCATTAGAAAACCTAGAGTTTGAGCCTTCACGTCCAGCCGCAAAAGTTATTGTCAACTCAAGAACCGGCACTATCGTTATCGGTTCTGATGTGCGTTTGTTACCAGCAGCCATCACTCATGGTGGGATCACCGTTACGATTAATGAAACTCAAGATGTCTCCCAGCCTAATGCCTTTGCTGATGGTAATGCCGTTGCAACAAATCAATCGATAGTCAACGTTAACAAAGACGATAACAGAATGTTTGTTTTTAACCCCGGTGTAAGCTTAGATACCCTGGTTCGTGCTATTAACGAAATTGGCGCTGGCCCTGGTGATGTTATGGCAATATTAGAAGCCTTATCACAATCGGGTGCACTTCGAGGAGAATTGATCATTATTTAATGATCATTATCGCTTATGACTTCACCGACTCAATCTTCATTATCTTCATTTTCACCGCAAGCATCGGTGACAGCTAACTCGCAGAATTTCTTAGACATCAATGGCTTGAATTCTATTCGCCAGCAGTCTAAAGAAACTGATAAAGGCTCCAAAGATGCAGCATTGCAGACAGCTGCTAAGCAGTTTGAAGCGATTTTTATGCAAATGCTGATGAAAAGCATGCGTAAAGCGCAAGAGGTTTTAGAGTCGGATAGTCCATTTAATTCTGAAAGTACAAAATTCTACCGTGATATGCACGACCAACAAATGTCACTAGAGTTATCAAATAATGGCTCATTAGGTTTATCTGATTTAATTGTTCGCCAATTAGGGGGTGATACTGAAAGTTTTACCCCACAGTCTTTTTTACGCAGCGATACTCGCTTTAGTAAAAATAATGGCTTATTAACTGAAGATGTTAATCAAGGAAAATCTATTGTCGCAGAAGGGATCCTTATTTCTGCAAAAGATCGTCAAACTAATGACTCTGGCGATCATCAAGCTAACAACCAAAACACATTATTTAGTATGCCACAACGCGCCCCGTCATCATTAAATGGTACGAGTGTGTTAAATGATAAACCATCAGTTTATGAAACACTTGCACTACAAGAACCTCAGTATAAGCAACCGAAAGATTTTGTAACTGCATTGGTCAAAGACGCTAAACGTGTTGAAGAAAAGCTTAATGTACCTTTTGAAGTGGTTATTGCTCAGGCGGCATTAGAAACTGGCTGGGGACAAAAAATCATCAAAACTGAAAATGGTCAAAGTTCTAATAACCTATTTAACATCAAAGCAGATAAACGTTGGGATGGCGACAAAACCAATAAAGAAACACTTGAATTCGAACAAGGTGCAATGGTTAAAAAACGTGAACCGTTTAGAGTCTATGAAAGCATTGGTGACAGTGTTAATGACTATATTCACTTCCTTTCAAATAGCGACCGCTATAAAGACGCATTAGATAAAGCTAGCGATGAAAAAACCTTTTTAAACGGCTTGCAACAAGCAGGTTATGCCACTGATCCTAGTTATGCTAAAAAAATATTGAGTACATTAAATACAGTTAAGAAACTGCTTCAATAGTTTTTTTATTCTTAGTATTGATATCTGAGCTTCCAGTGAGAAGTTTCATGGATATAGGTATTACCTCCATTTACAATTTTTTTCTCTCATAATTCCTGACTTTATTTTTCTTGGCATTATTTATGCATACAAGTAGCTATTGGTCGTGTTAATTCACTTAGTTTTGACACTTTTTAGTTAATAATTTAAATGATATGCATGGACGTTTAGTCTTACTTATTGTTTAGGAGTTTATGTTATGGCTGTCAGTTTGTATCAAACAGGTGTAAGTGGTCTATTGGCTGCTCAGCAACACTTAGCGACGACGGGCCATAATATCTCCAATGTTAATACTGATGGTTACACTGTTCAGCGTGGTGAGCAAGCTGCTTCAATAGGAGATACAAGTGGACGGAATTATATAGGAACTGGAACGTATGTTTCTGACATTTCAAGAGTATTCAGTTCATTTACTTATAAAGAGCAAACAGTTACAGCAAACAACGCAAGTTATAGTAGCAAACTTAGTAGTCAGCTTAATGAACTTGATCAAACCATGAGTATTTATGGTGGCCAGGTTGAATCCTCTTTAGACAATTTTTACCGTTCATTACATAGTATTTCAGATAAACCAGAAGATACTTCTCTACGAAAAATGGCATTAGATCAAGCGCAAACAATAACAAATGATATTAAAAATCTACAAGGACGAATAACAGGAACTCAGAAGTTAATTAATAATGAGTTTTCTCAAATGGCTGACCGTATATCTATGCTTGCAGTAGACATTAGCAAAATTAATAGCAAAATATCTTCTAGTTACAGCGAGAATAATGTCGGGCAAAATAATGATTTATTAGACCAAAGAGAACGCTTGTTAAGCGAATTAAATGAACTAGTAAAAGTGGATACAGTAACAGACAAATCTGGTGTTATGACCGTAATGATAGGTAATGGTAAAACATTAGTAGCAGGAATTACGCCTTTATCAATGTATGTAACAGCTGGTGATCCTGATCCATCAGAAAATCAGTTAGCAATTAGTAATGGTAAAAGTACTTTATCATTAGAAGGGAGTTATTTAGGTGGACAATTAGGTGCTTTAGCTGACTTTAGAGGCACTCATCTAAAAAGAGCTTCATCTGAAATTGATCTTCTTGCTGTGGGAATTAGCCAAACAATAAACCAGTCACAATCTGAAGGGTTAGATTTAAACCAGCTTCAGGGTACTGATATTTTTTCTGATATTAATAGTGGAGCTCTGCCAACAGAACGTGTTTTAGCACACTCGGCTAATAATGTTAGTAACCCGACTCCATTGATTGCTCAAGTAACTATTACTGACGTTTCTCAATTATCTACAGATGAATATGAAGTCATCTATGATGGTGCTAATTACAATTTAAACAACCTAACGACGGGGGCATCTAATACTTTGGGTGTAATAGGTGCAGGGCCATTTACTTTACCGGGATTAGGTTTTCAGTTTGAAGAAAATTCGGGAACACCACAAGCAAATGATCGTTTTTTAGTTCGCCCACTACAAAATAGTGCCGAAAGAATGAATATTGAATTGAAAGATCCTCAATCAATTGCGGCAAGCAGCCCTATAGATGTTACGGCTAATGATAATAATGTGAGTTCAGGCTCTGTAACTATTTCAAAAGTTACTGATCCGATTGCAGCTCGTACACAAGTTATGGCTACATTTCCATCATTAACGGTTGATGTTTATGAAGATAATCTTTCACCAGGAATATTCCAATATAGAGTATTTGATACATCCAGCCCACCACCTGCTGCTCCTTTAGCTTCAGGTTCATACCTTACTGGTGGTACTGCTACTGTTGCACTGTCTGGTTATGAAATTGAAATTACAGGAAAACTCTCGGGTTTAGGGACTGATGCCAGAGAAAAATTTGTTATTGGTGATGCTTTTGGTGTTGGCAATGGTAACAATATGTTGGATATGGCAGGAACACAAAATTCCAGCGTTTTAAATGATACACAGACGTTTTCTCAATTTCTGACAAGTAGTGTTTCTGTTGTCGGCTCGGAAGCTGCATCATTAGAAAGTCAATTGGAAACGGACGTCGCCATGGCTAACCAAGCAATTAGTCGGCATCAGTCTATTTCAGGTGTAAACCTCGATGAAGAAGCAGCGAACATGTTGAAATATCAAAAGGCATATCAAGCTTCAGCGAAAGTCATCAGTATTGCTAACACTCTATTTGACACTATTTTGTCATCACTTCGTTAGAAGGTATTAATTATGAGAATTTCTACTTCACAGTTTTATCAAATTAGCGCCAACAGCATGAGTAAAATGCAGTCTGACTTACAAGATCAGGTTAAATATTTGTCTGCAGGCAAACAAGTTCTAACCGCTAAAGATGCGCCAATACAAAATATATCGTTAGGTGGCATTAAAGAAGAGTTACGTTCAATTGAACGTTTTGAAACGAATATTACGCAGGCGGTAAATCATAACAACCGACAGGAAGTTTCGTTGTCCAATACCCAAGACGTATTGATGCAAGTTCAAGACATTTTTATTCAGGCTAATAATGGTGCATATGATGATGAGAATTTGAAATCTTTGTCTGCGCAGCTTAAATCAAACCTAGAACAATTAGTAGATATAGCCAACACAAAAAACGAAACCGGAGAATATATCTTCTCGGGGTTTCAAGTCGATCAACGTCCTTTTAGTGCTGGACCTGATAATCAGGTTACCTATTTAGGTGATAATAAAATCGCTGAATTGCAAATTTCTACAAATATTCGGGTGACTAAAAATACACCTGGCGATGATATATTCATGAACATTGATAATAGTGTTGGAGACTTTATTCCCAGTGCTATTCAAAACCTGACACCACCTGCGGACCCTGATCCAGAAGAACCTTATATTTACGTTGAAAGTGCTAAAATTGTTGATCGACAAGCTTATAACGCGGCAGCAATGACACCCAACTTAACCTTTGATTTTACAGATACAGATGCTGACGGTGTGGTTGACGACGTTACTATAACCGATGGTGCAGCCGTGGTATCTCACGGGCCAGTTCCCTTTATTGCAGGGCAAACGATTGCCTTCAATGGTATGGAAGTTGAGTTAGACGGCAACCCGTTGCCGGGGGATCAGTTTTCGCTCACACCACAAGAAAAAGTAAGTGTGTTTGATACGTTAAAGTCAGCTATTGATTGGATTGATAACTCTATTGAAGGTACTGATGATCCAAAACAACTTCAAGTTGATTATAAGTACTTACTAACACAACTTGATGGTGCTTTTGGTCACATAACAAGTAAAAGAGCTGAAGTGGGTATAACTCTAAATAAGATTGACGTACAGCGTAATGTCGCCCTGGACTTAAGTGTGATGCTGCAATCATCTAGAGGGAAAATAGAAGATTTAGATTTTGCTAGTGCAGTGTCTTTATTTGAACAGCAAAAAATGTCACTACAGGCAACACAGCAAACATTTAAACAAATTGAAGGGTTAAGTTTATTTAATTACATTTAACTGATTTTGGCATAGCTATTGCTTATCTAAACGTAAGGATGAGTTATCGACAGAATAATGTCCACTAGACTGTCGGGATAAGTTAATAATCACTTAAGAAGTAGATGATGAAAATTTATGGGTTAATTAACTCTCTAGAGTACAACCCTCTGTTAGTAAAACAGAAGCTTGAAATATATAAGCTTCTAATAGCATTTTAAATAATTAGGAGCACTATTATGGCTTTATCAGTAGTAACAAATACCGCGTCATTAAACGCACAACGGAACTTAAGTAAATCAGGTGAAGGTTTAGCAACATCAATGCAACGCTTATCATCAGGTATGCGTATCAATAGCTCGAAAGATGATGCAGCAGGTATGCAAATTGCTAATCGCCTGACCTCACAGATTAACGGCTTAGGTGTTGCGCAGCGTAATGCTAACGATGGCATTTCAATGGCGCAAACGGCTGAAGGTGCAATGCAAGAATCTTCTGCTATTTTACAACGTATGCGTGACTTATCTTTACAATCAGCGAATGGCTCAAATGGTTCAGAAGATAGAGCTGCCCTGCAGAAAGAAATGGGTGCATTGCAGCAAGAATTAACACGTATCGCTGAAACAACTAAATTTGGCGCAACGAGTTTATTGGATGGTACTTTTGGTACTAAGCAATTCCAAGTAGGCGCTAATGCTAATGAAACGATTAATGTCTCTTTGGGTAATACATCAGCTGATGCGATTGGCGCTCATGAAATTAAAGGTCCTGGCGCAGTTGCATCTCTTGGTTTAGGTGACGTACAAACTACTTCGCTAGATAATAACCATAATACAACGGCAGATACATTAAATATAAATGGTTCAACAATGGCTGTGGGTGCGGGATCTGGTGCAGCGACCATTGCTGATACTATCAATGGTTTAGGTAATGGCGTTAATGCTGAAGCAAAGCTAGAAACAAATATTTCTGGTATCTCAGCTGCAAGTACTGCAGTGATAAACATAGATAAAGGTGCTGCTACCAATGATTCTTACGATTTAGGCACTTATGGTGGAGATTCAGCTCGTTTAGCTGAAGATATGCAGGCTGATGGTTATGATGCGATCTATGATTCCTCCACTGATACCATAACATTTAAAGCAACGGATGTTGATGGTATGGATGTTACTGGGACAGACGGAAGTGGGTTTTCGGTTGGTGGAACTTCAGTTACTACAACGGCTAACCCTATCAGTGTTTCTTCAGAGCTTAATTTATCATCTGCGAATAAAATTGGTATTTCAGGCTCTACTGCTAATGAAATTTTTGGTAAAGGTGGTACAGTAGCTGTTCAATCAACGGGTGGCTCTAGTGGCTTGTCTAGCGTTGAGTCAATTGATATTTCAGGTGTCGATTCCGCTGGTGCTCAATCAGCGCTTAAAACTATTGATGCGGCATTAGCTCAAATTGATTCTAGTCGTGCTGATTTAGGTGCGGTGCAAAATCGTTTTAGTCATACCATTAGTAATTTAGCGAATGTTGCAGAAAATGTAACAGCCTCTCGAAGCCGTATTCAAGATACTGATTTTGCTTCTGAAACTGCCCAAATGACTAAAAACCAAATATTACAGCAAGCTGGAACGACTATTTTATCGCAAGCTAATCAAATACCACAAGCGGCTACCAGTTTACTCGGTTAAGCTAAAAGCTAATGTTATTAATAATATAAAGTATTATGAGAATAAAGGAGGCCAAATGGCCTCCTTTTTTATTGGCTTTTATTTATGAGTACTAATTTTAGCTAGGCTAGGGAAGTTATTGACGGTTTTTAATTCAAACTGAAATTTGAAATAGAATAATAATGTCAATTTAATGGCTATAAAGTAAGCAATAATGTTTGTCGTTATGTATGCACAGTATATCGTTTTTTTTTATTTTAAGTCGTTGTTATTTAAGGCTTAAGATTTATTGGCCTACTTTGTGCTAACTGTATAAGTATGAAAGAAGCTAACGAGTTGTAACGAGCTTCTATGTGTAAAAATATTAGGAGAACATTATGGCCTTATCAGTTATAACGAATACGGCATCATTAAATGCGCAAAGAAACTTGTCTAAATCGGGAGAGGGCTTAGCAACATCCATGCAGCGCCTATCATCGGGTATGCGTATTAATAGTGCAAAAGATGATGCAGCAGGTATGCAGATTGCGAACAGATTAACTTCGCAAGTCAATGGGCTTGCGGTTGCTCAGCGTAATGCTAATGATGGTATATCGATGGCGCAAACGGCAGAAGGTGCAATGCAAGAGTCATCAAGTATTTTACAGCGGATGCGAGATCTGTCTTTGCAATCAGCAAATGGCTCAAATAGTGCTGACGACAGGTCAGCATTACAGAAAGAGATGGGGGCTTTGCAGCAAGAGCTTACCCGTATTTCAGAAACAACAAAGTTTGGCTCAACCAGCTTGCTTGATGGAAGTTTTGGTACAAAACAATTCCAAGTGGGGGCGAATGCTAACGAAACGATTAATGTCACATTAGGTAATATGGCTGCCGACAGTATCGGAGCACACCAAATCAGGGGTGGAGGCACTACAGGTACACCCGCTACTAATATTGGTGATGTTGAGGCGGCACTATTACCTGCAAATATGGGAACAACAGGTGATACTTGGAGTATAAATGGTACCTCAGTCACCTATGCGGGTGGCGATGGTGCCTCAAGTATAGCCAAAAAAATCACTGATGCTTCAACGGGTGTAAACGCCCAAGCCGTGTTAAAAACACGTATTCAAGGTCTTTCAACGGCAGACGCAGGTACATTTAATATTTTTAAGGAGGGTAGCATAGAGGACACCTTTCAGTTAGCTTCGTATGGCGGAGATATGGAGCGTTTAACCGAAGACTTACAAGCTGCTGGGTATAACGCTGTATTTGATGGAACCCTAAACGGTGGGCTTGGCGCTATTGATGTTGTTGCGACGGATATTGACGGTTTTGAAGTTACGGCTTCAGCAGTGGGTTCTATTGAAATGGGACCTGCTGGAAGTATGCTTACTTCGGGTGCAGGCCCCCTTTCTCATTCAGCCGAATTACAATTATCGTCATCAGACAAAATTGGCATCTCAGGTGCTACGGTAAATCAAATACTAGGCCAAGGTTTTGGTGGCAATAACATCACTGCTACGGGTGGTTCAAGTGCTTTGAACTCAGTTGAATTTATCGATATTTCAGGTGTTACTTCTGAAAACTCTCAGTCGGCTGTTGAGGTGATTGATGCGGCCTTGGCGCAAATTGATTCTAACCGGGCAGCGCTGGGTGCGGTACAAAATAGGTTTAGCCATACCATTAGCAACTTGGCGAATGTACAAGAGAATGTTTCAGCATCTCGAAGTCGAATTCAAGATACGGACTTTGCTAAAGAAACTGCTGTTATGACCAAAAACCAGATATTACAACAAGCTGGCACAAGTATTTTGTCGCAAGCGAATCAAATACCACAATCGGCAATTAGCTTGTTGGGTGGTTAACTTCAACTTTTACTATAGTACGCCTCTAAGTTTTATACAAAACCAAGCATTTAACGTGCTTGGTTTTTTTATACAAATTAAAACTTAAATATATGAAATATAAAACACTTGAGCTGAAATAATGATGTTTTATACTACATTGTTTTTAAATGGAAAATACACTAACGAACGACTGATGCAATTTTATTTTAGGGTTTACATTATTTTTTTTATTTATTTTGACAAAAAAAACTAAAGTTAATTTATAGGCTGCCGTTAACTTATGTAGAATGGAGCTGTATTGATTGATTTATTGGTAACCTTACCGACAAGTCAACGGCTTCTGGTTCATATAACTAACTAAATATTACATTTTGTAATCAGGAGTTTATCATGGCTTTATCAGTAATCACGAATACAGCGTCATTAAACGCACAACGTAACTTAAGTAAATCAGGTGAAGGTTTAGCAACGTCAATGCAACGTTTATCATCAGGTATGCGTATTAACAGCGCAAAAGATGACGCAGCTGGCATGCAAATTTCTAATCGTTTAACCTCTCAGGTTAATGGTTTAGGTGTTGCTCAGCGTAACGCTAACGATGGTATTTCAATGGCGCAAACGGCTGAAGGTGCAATGCAAGAATCTTCGGCGATATTACAACGTATGCGTGATTTGTCTTTACAATCAGCTAACGGTTCTAATGGTGCTGATGACCGAGCAGCACTTCAAAAAGAAGTGGGCGCTCTACAGCAAGAATTAACACGTATTGCTGAAACTACACAATTTGGCTCAACTAAACTACTTGATGGTGATTTTGGTACTAAACAATTTCAAATTGGTGCAAATGCTAATGAAACAATCAATGTGACATTGGGCGATGTTTCTGCTGATGCGATTGGCGCTCATGAAATTAAAGGTCCTGGTGCAGTTGCATCTCTTGGTTTAGGTGACGTACAAACGGTTTCGTTAGATAATAACCATAATACAACCGCAGATACGATAAATCTAAATGGTTCAACGATGGCTGTGGGTGCGGGCACTGGCGCAGCGACCATTGCTGATACTATCAATGGTTTAGGTAATGGTGTTAATGCCGAAGCAAAGTTAGAAACAAGTATTTCTGGTATCAACGCCGCAAGTACTGCAGTGATAAACATAGATAAAGGTGCTGCTACCAATGATTCTTACGATTTAGGCACTTATGGCGGAGACTCAGCCCGTTTAGCTGAAGACATGCAAGCCGATGGTTATGATGCTGTCTATGATTCCGCCACTGATACCATAACATTTAAAGCAACGGATGTTGATGGTATGGATGTTACTGGGACAGACGGAAGTGGGTTTTCGGTTGGTGGAACTACAGTTGGTACAACGGCTAACCCTATTAGTGTTTCTTCAGAGCTTAATTTGTCATCTGCGAATAAAATCGGTCTTTCAGGCTCTACTGCTAATGAACTTTTTGGTAAAGGTGGTACAGTAGCTATTCAATCAACGGGTGGTTCTAGTGCCTTAAGTAGCGTTGAGTCAATTGATATTTCAGGTGTAAATTCTGATGGAGCTCAGTCAGCACTTAAAACTATTGATGCGGCATTAGCTCAAATTGATTCTAGTCGAGCTGATTTAGGTGCGGTGCAAAATCGTTTTGGCCATACCATTAGTAATTTAGCTAACGTTCAGCAAAATGTATCAGATTCACGTAGCCGAATTCAAGATACTGATTTTGCTTCTGAAACCGCACAAATGACTAAGAATCAAATACTACAGCAAGCAGGTACGTCAATTTTGGCTCAGTCTAACCAGTTACCACAAGCGGCATTAAGCCTTATTGGTTAGTCGTTAATAGTTTTTAGGTTCAGGTTTAACCTAATCGAAGAAAAAGGAAGGAGCCCAATACTCCTTCCTTTTGTGCTTTTAAAATTAAAAGCACCGTTCATTGAACATGCTCTAATACAATGTTTTTTGCAAGATACTTGTAGCAGAGTATAACTAGATTTAAAGTGGGAGATATACAATGACTGCCATTCCAAATAGTACAGACATAGATTTATCTGGTTTAAAATCAGAGATGAAACATGATGTTAATTCATTCGTTAAAGTGGATGAAACCAAAAAAGATGAAATTGTAAAAGATGAACGAGTAAGTCAACAAGAAAGTGAAGATATAACGTATAGTAAACCTTTAAACAGTAAACAACTGGAAAAAGTGGCGCAGCAATTGCAGGATTTTGTTGGTGAATTAAATCGAAATTTAGAGTTTTCGGTAGACAAGGACTCGGGTCGCGACGTTATTAAAGTATTTGATAAGGGCACAGGTGACTTGATTAAGCAATTTCCTTCTGAAGAAGTACTTACGTTAGTGTCTAAACTGTCTGAAATGGTTGGCGGCTTTGTTAACACAAAAGTTTAAGTTAACACGTTAAAATAAGGATAATAATTATGGCGAGCATATCATTCACAGGAATAGGTTCTGGCCTTCAAGTCAGTGAAATAGTCGAAGCCATAGTTAATGCTGAAAAAGTTCCTTATGAATCGCGCGCAGCGCGTAAACAAGGTGCTTATACGACTGATATTTCTGCTGTAGGTGCCTTGAAGTCTTCACTGGAAGATGTCACAGCAGCCTTAGATAGTTTAGGAAATGTTGATGAATACCAGAAGCGTGCAATTACAGGGAGAGATGATTTTGTAAGTCTTTCTTCTGATAAAGAAGCTGAGGTAGGTAATTATTCAGTTAAAGTTGAAGCGTTAGCCACTCACCATAAATTACTGTCTTCAGCTATTGGCGCTGAAGAGGCTGTAGGAGAAGGTACTCTTTCGATAGCTTCGGGGGATAATGCCTTTGATATTGCGGTATCAGATACCGCCACGTTAAGTGAAATTCGTGATGCGATAAATGACAGTACTGATAATTCTACGGTTAGCGCGACTATTATTACTGACGATTCAGGCCAACATTTAGTGTTAAATAGCAAAAGTACAGGGTTAGATAATGCTATTACCGTTAATGTAGATGATACGGGTGATGTCAATAATAGTGACACTGCTGGTTTATCACGCTTAGCTTCCGACGCTACGAATAAATTAACCTCTGTAAATGGCTTTACTTCAACTGACACAACCGGATCTGGCACATTATCCTTTACCTCTAACGGTAATAGTTTTGATGTTACTGTTGGTGGTGCTGATACATTAGAAGACATCATGGGGGCAATTAATGATAACGGCGCAAACAGTTCAGTTAAAGCAAGTATATTCACCGATAACACAGGTGACCATCTGGTCTTTAGTAGCAGAGAATCGGGAAGTACTCATGCTATTACTGTAACCGCCGTAGATGATGATGGCGATAATAATGATACTGCTGGTATTTCACAGTTTGCTTCTGTGAACCAAACTGCCACTGCCAATATTCAAAATATGTCAGAAGTTGATGCGGCCACTGATGCTAAAATTACGATTGATGGAACTATTGTTGTTACGAATAGTACGAATGTTTTTGATTCAGTTATAGATGGTATTACTATTACGGCAAAAAAAGTCCAAGACGTTGATGACGATATCAGTAAGATTACGGTTTCTGAAGATAATAAAAATGTTGCTGCAGGTGTTGAGAGTTTTATCGGAAAATTTAATGCTTTGGTGGATATCAGTAATCAATTAGGTAAATCAGGTGAAGACGGGGCAGGAGCCTTAGCGGGAGATTCATTACTGCGTGGCGTTATGACAAAAATACGTAGTCAATTTAATCGAGAGTTTAGCGCAGGTGATGATACATTTACACTGTCACAACTTGGTATTCGTACTGAGCGCAATGGGCATTTAAGTTTAGATACTGAACAATTAAACAACCATATAGAAGAAAACCCCGATGCAGTACAAAGTTTCTTTATTGGTGGCGATGATGGTAAAACGGGTTTTGTTGCGAGTTTGAAAGAGTTCGTGGGGTTTTATACTGATTCAGACGGTTTAATTCAAAAGCGTATCGATGGAAAAGAGTCTCAAATTACTCGATTAAATTCTGATTTGGTAAGCTTTGGTGAGAAGATGGATTCTTTAGAGGCAAGGTTATTTGCTCAATATAATGCGATGGATTTGTTGGTTTCACAGTTAAATTCAACAAGTTCATATTTAACTTCCCAACTAGACAATATGCCTGGTGTTGTTAAAAAGTCTTAATCATACTATAAAATTATTACTTTAATCTGGTTGTTATAATACGGGTTAAAATAGTTAGTCATAAATTATTTATTTTATGCAGCCTCCTCTGCGGTTATCAATAAGACACCCCAATTTAAAACTTGAATTTAAAGCCCGAATTTAAGCTCAAACGATTAATTTTATATTTTTTTATAGATTTTGGCTTGAATTTTGCTTGGTTTCTCCCATATAACCGTGTGAAAATAGATATAATTAATATATCAGCCGATAAGCTGGAGCAATCAATGGAAGACCAATTAGTTACAATTCAAAAAATGTTACTTCATACAACGTTACTTGCAAATCTTAATGCCCTAAAGGTATATATACCCGAAGTTTACGAAGAATTTAAAGATTATCAAATAGAAGGTTCTGGAGTTGCAATCGATGAAACAGGGAGTGCCAATTTTTTCAATAATGATAGATTTGTTTACGATAACCCAATAAATTTTGCAAAGCAGCAAGTTGAACTATTTATTAAACACCCTACGATGATTACTTATGCTTTAGATCATCAAGAAGATGAGAATGTGGTGTTTAAACACGCGGCAGTCTTAAAACAAATTATGCAAAAACGGCAAACTGATGTTAAGGATACAATTAAACGGCCAATAGATGACGATTGTATTGATTTTATTTGTATGATTGGTGCTGGCTTGGGGTATCAAATAGACGAATTATTCAAACAAAAGTCAGTTGTCAATTTTCTGTTGTGTGAGCCATCAAAAGATGCTTTTTTCGCGATGCTTCATTGTATTGAACTTAAGCCTATCATTGAAAAGTGTATAGGCTTAGGAGGGCGGTTTTCTGTTCGTATTGGAGGAAGTGCAGCGGGTATTGTAAATGCGGTTTCAAACATGCTTCATCAACAGGGACATTTCAATTTAAGCCGTTTTTTCCTATATCGCCACTATACGAGTGAAATGACTGATGCAACACTTAAGCTTTTTTATGAAATTGGTCATCGCTGGGGGGCTGGTTGGGGCTTTATGGAAGATGAAATTATTAGTATTACACACACATTAACTAATATTCAGTCTGGTTTTAAAATGTGTAAACAGACAAAAAGTATAGATAATCCTATTGCTGAAAAGCCAGTATTTATTGTTGCTAATGGACCTTCTTTAGATTCAAGCGTTGAGTATTTACAAAAAAATGCAGACAATATTATTATTGTTAGTTGCGGAACGGCCTTAAAAGCACTATTAACATATAATATTAAGCCAGATATTCATGTAGAAATGGAAAGAACAGCAGCATTACTTCCTTTTATTGAAGTGATAGAAAAACAACAAGAAACTCGTGATATTAAACTGAGAGATATTCAAATTATTGCTTTTAACACTGTGTATCCTGAGTTACTAAAGCGCTTCAAAAATCCATTGTTACTGACTAAACTTTCTGATGCTGGTGGTAAACTTATTCAACAATATGACAAACTTGATATGTATGCAGCACCTGAATATAGTAACCCAACGGTGAGTAATACTGCGTTAGCGATTATAACCTCTTTAGGTTTCAAAGAGATTTATTTTATTGGGGTCGATTTAGGGTATAAAAGTCAGACACATCATCATTCTAAAGAAAGTATCTATTATGATGAAGGTTTTACACCTGTTGCTGAACATAATGATGATATGAAAGTTGAAGGTAATTTTTCTGAAAGCGTATTTACCACTTCTATTTTTGATAGCTCTAGAGGAAACATGGAACTGCTCCTTGAAAGTCATCGTATTGCTAATGTTTACAACTGTTCTGATGGAGCAAAGATTCAGTATACAACACCAATGCTTTTAGACGATATTCCATCATTTGATGATTTTGATACTAAAAGCTTATCTTTAGATGAATTATTAGCTAATGCTTTTGATAATCGACAGTTTAACGCAAAAAAACTAGATAAAGCGATTAAACAATCCTTTAAAGAAGTTAAAGTTATTTTAGAGCAGTTAATTGGGTTTACTTCGATGGATATCTCTACCAGAGAAGAGTTATCACAGCAATTTACGCTACAAAATACTTTGCTGATGAAATTAAAGTTTAACAAAAATTATCAAATGAGTTATTGGTTAATACAAGGAACTTTTAGATACTTTCAAGCGTACATCATGACAAATTGTTATTATTATGATGACCTAGAACAGCGAAAAGAGTTTATTAATTTTTGCTTAAATAAATTTAGAAAGCATCTCAATAGTCTTTATAAAGAGTTTTTAACTTCATATAATAAACCATCTAAAATCTAACATAAAAAAATCATAAACAATATGAGATGGCATATTGTTTACATTTACTCATGGGAAATCTTGTTTTTGTGCATTTATTGCACTAACAAGTGTACTGAAATACATTATAGTAATCCCGTTAAAACCTGTTTGTTGAGATAGTTATACCGGGGTGAATTAACTTTAAGGCTCACTTTTAAATAAGCATACTTGGATCAGATCACAGGATTTTCCGTGCAACACAAAGTGATCTTTAAATATCCCATCGTGTTTATAACCCGCACTTAGAAAAGCTTTTGTACTACCAATGTTAGGTTGATAAGCGCGAGCAGATAATTTTCTTAGTTGCAAAGTATTAAAAGCATAATCGCTAACTAATTGTATCGCTTGCTTAGCGTAACCTTTACCCCATACAGTTTTATCACCAATAAATAAACTGATATACCCAACACCATGATGTTTATTAATCCCCCCTATTTTAATATTACCAATATGGCCATTGAGATGGCTTCTAATAGTGAATAAGTGATCACTATGATTTGCTAAAATATCTTCTACAAAACATGTTACTGATGACAGGGTTTGTTGCTGAAAACGCGTTTCTAAATATTGGTTTACTTGAGGATCATTTAACCAGTTTACATAAGTTGAATTAACGTCATTTAGACTAATATACTGTAAGAATACATCACCGTTATGTTTGTTTTTTAATTGCACAATTTTTTCCTCTAAGATGCTAAGAGATTAATATTCTTTCAATATAAAATGCTTCTGCCTTTTCAAAGCCATTTGTCGCTCCCCGCAGTGTTCCTAGTGCTTCAATACAGGGTAAACTACGACTGTGAGGGAAATCCCTTAATTCTTGAGCATAACATTGTAATGCTTGTTGTTTTTTTTCCCAGAAATGAGATGAATTGACAAAGTATTGTGGGTTAAATGTAGGAGTACTCGGTGAACTCCATTCTGTACTCGATAGCACTTCGAAAGACAAAATAGTGTGAACTGTTGAGTTACGTTGAGGACGACATGCTGTCATTACAGCTGAATGAGTGAGTTGATGGTCAATGTTTAAATCATATGCGTAATGAGTGTAAATAGTATCAGGATTTCGGTGCTCAATGACCGACTCAACAGCTTTAACAAGTTGAATGAGCGGTACGGTATCCATGCTGTTATCTGGAAAATCAAAAAAATGCAAATTGGTAACACCGAGTATTTTCATAGCCTTTTGAGCGGCTAAATGGCGTTCTTTACAAGCGGAATTAGTACTATTAGAGCGAGAAGAAACACCATCTGTCATAAACATTACATTAACGGTATCGCCATTAGCGGTATGCCTAGCAATAGTGGCTCCCATTCCTAATGTTTCATCATCACTATGGGCAACGACGATAAGTATGTTTTTCATGGTGAGTTCCTTAATATTTTCAAACTTTTATCGCCATGGTGCAGTAAAAGATCGAGCAAAGATAAATGTGAACTAAATTCTGCTTTAAATTGTTGATAATGTGGGTGTTTGTAGTCTTGATATTCAACACTAACATTAGCTTGAACAAATGTATTTAGATTTAAATAATTACGACCAAGTGTGCCAGAAATATAATGGTCAGCGTCATATTTCTGGCAAATCTCTAACACCAGATCAGACTTTGTTCGTTGCCAATTAACCTCGCTACTGAAACTTATAGTGGTGTTAATACCTAAAGCTTTAACAAAAAAGCGTAACTGTGCTTTTAATAAATCGTTTAATTTCAGCCAAGGTTGTTGATAAAAGAATGCAAGTTCATCATGATATTTTTCAAAGAAAGGTGCTTTTTTATAGCTAAAATAAATACTTTGCCAATGTTTTTTTTGCCATTTTTTTTGTTCACTTATAGTTAGGTTATTAATGGCTAATTGGCCAAATCCACCTGAAGTTTTTATTGGCACTGTTAATATTAAAGATCCATTAGACGTTTGTATTTTATTACGATTGATCATGGCGTTTTTTTCGAATTGTACATGATCTAGTACTACGTGATGATCGCTATTGGATATACGTTCAAAATATCCCAACCAAGGTAAATAGGCCGGTTGGTTAATCGATATTATTTTTTTTGCTTTAATGGTGAGACTCATCTAATTATCTTAAAAATTTTTGACATAACATCGCTATTTCCTCTGCTTCTCGCAAAGTAAGCGTCGGATATATTGGTAAAGAAACTGTATTGTTTGCGAGTTTAATCGCATTTTGGGTTGCAGCCAATAGTTCCCAATCTTCAATCGGAACAATAGCACTAATATTATGCTCAGCGAGATGCGCAATTAAAGCCTTGGCTTTCGGTGTAATAAGTACAGCACGATAACGTACAGAAATAAATTCTTCTCCACTATTAATACTCCCATTAAGCAAAGGTAAATTTGCTCGTTGATATAGTTGATAAATTAGAGCTCTTTTGTCAATAAATAATGGTAATTTTCTTAATTGAACACGACCTATTGCAGCTTGTATTTCAGTTAATGGAAAATTGAAGTGCTCTTGACCATCTGCATTTGTATCAAAAGCTAAATAATTTCTAATGGCATCAATGTAGTCTTTGTTTTTACTAACGACCATGCCACCTTGACCACCACTGGTTATTAACTTTGTTGCATAAAATGATAGCACTCCAATATCAGCAATAGTACCTAAAGCCTTGCCATTAATACTTGCTCCTAATGCTTGTGCAATATCTTCAATAATATGCCCTGAAAAATTAGGGAGTTCGCTTGTTTGTCCAAATATATAGGGATAAATTAACGTATCTGCTTGGCTTTTTGCTAATGCTATTGGGCAAATAATAGTCGTATTTTCTTTCGTATCAAGAATGTCGCATTCTGCTTTGGCAAGCTTAGTCGCCTGTTTTAGAGAGTGACAAACATAGGATGGGATTGCTACTTTTTTACTATTTAATGCGGTTAATGCTAAAAAAAGTGCGGCAGAACCTGTCGATACGGCCACAGCATGACCATGCGGTAAGCCAATAAAATCACATATTTCATTTTCAAAGTGAAAAATATTTTTTGATGATACTAACTGGTTAGATAGCACAATATTTTCGGTCACCTTCACTTCTTCCTGCCCTAAAGAGGGTCTGTTATGTGGGATCATATTTTGTGAGTCGACTATCATCGTTTATCTGTGTAATTCATTTGTAATCAGAATTTTTTTACAAGCATCAAAGTAATGTCCTGCTTTTACCACCATAGGGTTTCCTATTACCAGTGAATATGGGGGGATCTCTCCACTTTCAACAATTGTTCCCGCGGCAACAACACTATGATGTCCAATTTTAGCACCACCTTTTATGACTGAATGTGAGCCAATGAAAACATTATGCTCAATGATAATATCTTTACGTACAACACAATCACTAATTCCTAAAGTCAATTTATGGGAGTCTGCCGAATTAATAGCTACAAAGGAGGCAATATCACAATTTTCACCAATACTTACGTTGCAACCAGTCGCATTAACTTCTGACATACCACCAATGTAAACATTTATACCTATTTGTGGATTGCCATTAATCCACACCAAAGGATGAAACTTATTTTTTTTAAAATGCGTTAACTTTTCAAAAAGGGATCTAAAAATATTTATATGCATTGCAACTCTTTAATTTTGGCAGTTATAGGTATTGAAAACTTCTACTAACACGTCAGCCATAAAAAAATTATTGGCTGACGCTTTCCCAAGTAATTGAATATTTTCAATGTTTTCATTGACACAGTTTTTTTGCCGAGATAATTCATTAACAAAATCATTGGTAAATGCAGGAAAACCATCATTGGTTATCACCGTGGATCGGTAAAGTGTATTTGTTGAAAGGGTAATAATACCCATGGTTTTCAATTCAGCTAAAATATTGTTTTCCATTTGTAATATTTCACTATTAGTAATGTCATTATTTAACTTATCATTTGATAGTACTTCGACAGTACAGCGGTTAGGGCCATTGATTTCACCTGCTTCTGCAATATTTGAATATAATGTTATTCTAAAGCTTTTCATGTTTGGATCATTACAATAGACATGAAAGTTATGGGTATCAAATGGCTGATCAAAAACAAAATTATGTAAAATTACACGACTAAAACTCGGCTTGTATTTAGATGTAAAGTCTAATCCAGCAAGTTTTATTAGAGGAAAGAGCGGTGCTGTCCAAATAAGATTTTCGACCTCTATTCTTGGATATTCATGGTTTGAAAGGGTTAAGGTATTTATTTTATTTTTGTTATAACAAATACTATTTATTTTAGTATTTAGTAAAAATTTAACATTAAGAGCGGTCGCTTTTTCAACTAAATCGTCTACCCATAAACCGATACCTTTACCATGCTTAGGATAGTAATTATTGAGTGATGAAACACCTTCATTATAGCTTTCAAAACCTAATATATTATCTAACAGAGGCGTTTTTTTTAACGTTTTCATCATTTGAGCTGGACCTATGATTAAACGATTGTAGCCAAATAGTTGTAAAGCTGAAGGATGAATATCCTCTAGTTCTTTATTTATTAATTTTTTCATTAAGGGCTTAAATAACTTTTCGGTAAAAGTTTCACCATACATATCGTAACAATATTCTTGTAAGTTATTGGCCTGCTTTGCTTTTTTATGATCTGCTGATAGCAGTTGATAGGTTGCTTTTTCTAATACACTTTCTGGTAGCGCACGAGCATACAGAAGTTGTGACATTTTATGATAATAACCATTCACCACATTTCCTGACTTGAGAATAGGTAATGTTGACCAATTGTTAGACGGCATTGTTGGCATTAAAATTTCATCAAGTTCTTTAATGCCTGTTTCACCTAAAATATGGGTACCATAGTCAAACTCATATCCTTGAGAAGATTTTATGGATTTTAATAATCCTCCACATTTATCTTCTGTCTCAATTAAACAAACAGAATCATCCGGGTTCTGCTTTTTAATTAAAATGCTCGCCAGCAAGCCTGCTATTCCTCCGCCAACTATTGTATGTTTAAATTTTTTCATTACTATTCCCGTAATTAATTGAATTTATGAGTCGATAAAGTCACCAAAATTTATTTTAGTACCTTGTTTAATTACTTTGTTTGCTGAAAAACCCACTACTTTATCCCATAGAATTGGTGGTAAACCATCGCCAGGTCTACGTAGTCCGATGTTTTTATCTGTTAGCTTATCGTTAGGGTTTATATCAGTAATAGCAACAATACTTCTTCTTGCTAAGGTGCGCATAGATAGCTCCTGCTCAGTAGCTCTAATAACTGCGCTGCCTTTCATCACATAGGCTTGATGAATAGAGTCACGCCACTGCTTTAACGATATAGGGTTTTCTGAAAACCAATGATCAGGCCCCTGTAAGTTATGATCTAAAGTAAAATGTTTTTCAAATAATGCGGCACCATACGTAACAGCTAAAGAAGAAGCCAAAGCCCCTTGAGAATGATCCGAGAACCCAAGTACTAACATAGGGAAGGCTGCTTTTAATGTACGTAACTTCTCTAAATTAATATCTTCAGGTGGTGTTGGATACTGAGAAGTACATAGGCACAAAATTATCGGAGCTCCCTCAAAAGCACCTACGGCTTCAAGGGCGATAAATACATCAGATAAATCAGCCATGCCACAGGATAAAATCATTGGTAAATTGGCTTTTTTATATGATTTCAATAAGGGGATATTATTAAAATCATCAGAGCCTACTTTAATTACATCGATTCCTATATCAAGTAATAATTCGAGATCACTAGGGTTTTGTGGTGTTGATAAAAACATTATATTTTGTTTATCGCAATACGCTTTTACTTGTCGCCATTCATCAACCGTAAACTCCATTCTCTTAAACATATCTAACATTGGCTCAGTGATTTGTTTACCTTGAGAGTTATAGGTAAACATCTGCTGAGGATCACCACAAAATTGTTCAGCTTTAAACGTTTGAAATTTAACCGCATTCACCCCTGATTCTACAGCAACATCAATCATTTTAAAGGCAGTTGTCAGATCTCCATTATGATTAATTCCGGCTTCAGCAATAATAAATGGCTGGTTATTCTCTGAAATTACATGCTCACCAATAATAACTGAATTCATTATTTCACCAAGTAAAAGTCAAACATATGGGTAGACTGGAATAAATTAGGATTGTTTTTTGTTTGCTGGCATTGTTTAAAGCCGACAGAATGTGCAATTGTTTTTAGTTGGCTAAAGTCAATCCAAAAGCGATTGGTTAATTCTTCTTCAATTGCATGTTTTATGCGTTCTTCTGGCCAGTCTAATGTTTGATATGAGGCGATGTGTTTATCTCTACGTGATAGATCAGTTGTTTGAGTAACGAAAATCCGACCATTAGCGGCGGTAACATTAAATAAGTTTTTTAAAATAATTTCAATTTCATCATAAGTATCAAAATACTGTAATGCTCCCCCCAGTAATATTTTGTGATATAAAATATTTGATTCTTTTGTTTGGACTAAAGTTAATAAATTATCAACATAAGGATGAACATTATCAAATATTTTGCAATCTATTTTCGCACGTTTAATTGCTTCTTCAGAATAATCAAATAAATGTACTTCTTGCACCAATGGCGAAAAATACATAGATAAATAACCACAACCGCCGGCAGCATCAAGCAGTACAGTACTTTTATTAACACCATCTAATCCATTGATTATATCTGTAATATATGAAAAGTAATCACTTATGCTATCGCTGCTTCTTCCCATTGTGGCAAAAGGGTTATTAAGTTGTGTTGTTTCGTTCCAACGATGTCGCCATAATTCACTACGTTTACATGTATCACTATCTATCATTATCTTCTCCAATTGCTGATGCTAATAACTTTGCTGCTCTTATTGCTCCTTGGCCATCACATAATCTTAAAGCCTGTTGTGATAACATCGAACATTGTGTTACATGGGTAATTATTGATAATTTTTTTAAAAAACCATCACTATCTAATGTAGTTTCTTCACCTAAGTATACGTTTTTCATTGTTTTAGTTACTAGCTCTATATTTCTATGTTGATTTGAGCATGTTTTTATCAAAGCACAAGGTATGCCAAGGCTAAATGCTTCCCACATTATATTTCCTGCTGCGGTAATAATTACCTGTTGCTGTGCCATAGCAAGCGCTATGCTTTTAGAATCTATGATGAAGTTTATCCGTGAGTTATCATACTTTTTAATCATTGGTGGTATATGCTTATTAGCCGATGTACTTAAAACATTAATATGGACATTTAAGGGAAGTGATATTAGCCAACTTAACAATTTTTCTGTCGTATTTAAAGGATCTGTTGCGCCGATAGCTAGCATTAAATTAGTTGTCAAAACAGGATGTTTTTTAATTTCGTTTGGTTTGCATTGATTTTGTGGTTTATGCTGAAACTCTTCGCGAAGTAGCGCATACTTAGGGCCTAGCAGTAGTGTTGTTGTACTTGATATTGAAGAATACTCTTGTTCGTAATAACACGAAGCATCCCATATGAAATCTACATTATTCCAAATTCTACCTGAATCATTTAGTACCATTAAACGCTCAGCATTTTGTTTTATTATAGTCATCCAAAGCGTTTCAATCTGGTAATGATCAATGATGATCAAACTCACAGTTAAATTATATTTTCCCATCTGTATTAGCCATTGCTGGGCGTTTTCTTTTTGGTTACTTCCATCTAGCCTCTGATGTTTAGACAACATTATATGCTGATGGGGACTTACTTTTAGTCTTTTTTCAATTTGCTCCTCATCTGTCTCTAGCAAAAAAACACAATCTAAGCCCTCATTAAATAGTGCATTCGCTAATGATAAACAGCGATAAAAATGACCAAACCCGATAGTGGCGTTTGCATCACATCGAAAACAAATGGTCATTACCGCACCTTAAATACAGGTTTAGTCACCACACCATGAAAGTGTTGAGTGAAGTTTCCTTCAGCATTAATTCTTACAGCCTTGGGGATTATGTCATCATAGGCGTTGAGTAGTGTTTGGATATGCTCTTTCTGATGCGCATAAGAAATATTATGTGCGTTACCAACGAGAATACCACGAGCATGCATCTCTTGTTGTATATAAGACGAAAGCTCTTGCTCGGTAACCGCTTGTGTTTGAGCCACCAATAAAAATGGCCATGCTTTATGACCTGATACGGAAAATAACGCTTGAGCATTATGCTTTGTAATTATGGTGTTAAGTCCGTTAATTAACAAATCACCCATGGCATGTGTATGAGCTAATACATCAGAGGCTTTAAATTTATTGATAGTCGCTTTAGCCGCTGCTAACGATAAGGTTTCACCACCAAAAGTACCTGAATAGAAGATATCTTCCATTAGCATCATTAACTCTTTTTTACCTGCGATAACTGATAAAGGAAAGCCATTGGCGATACCTTTACCAAAAGTAGATATATCAGGTGTAACATCAAATAAGTGTTGAGCGCCATTTAAGTGAAACCTAAAGCCTGTGATAATTTCATCAAAGATTAATACAGCGTTATGTTTAGCTGCTAATGCTTTTACTTGCTGTAAAAAATTATTTTTAGGGAAGAACACATTCATTGGTTCTAAAATAATGGCGGCAATTTTTCCGCTATTATTGTTAAGCACTTTCTCAAGGGAAGATATATCATTGTAATTAAACTTATGAGTTAGAGATTTTACACACTCAGGAACGCCTAAGCTGCGTGTGGTTGATCCAATATACCAATCTTGCCAACCATGGTAGCCGCATACAGCAATATGCTCTTGACCCGTATAAGCGCGAGCTATTCTGATAGCAGCAGAGGTAACGTCACTGCCATTCTTTCCAAAACGAACCATTTCAGCACTTGGAATTAACTCAATAATTTGTTCCGCAACTTCCATTTCAAGTAGGTGAGGCAATGAAAATGTCACCCCTGATTTGATTTGCTCAATAACTGCAGTATCAACATCTACATCACAATAGCCAAGCGAGATAGATAATAAGCCATTTACAAAATCAATATATTGATTGTCATCGGCATCCCAGACTAAGCAGCCAGAGCCATGTTTAATAAACAATGGTGAAACCCCCAACGGATAGACTAATTTACTTTTACTAAAAGTTTGTGAACCTAAAGGAATACTTTGCTCTGCACGGTTAAGTAATTGTTCTGATACAGTAAATTTTTTATTCATATCCGAGTTCCTCGTCCTTCATAAGGGACTTTATTAAACCTTCATTACGAATGAATTGTTGGTTTATTTTTGTTAATTCTGGCTGTTGTTGTAGCAACTCAAATATATCAGTTAAGGTAAAGTTTGTTTTTTTTTGATAGAGTGATTGGTATATTTTATTAATTAAATCAAAGTCTTCAGGTTCATCTACAGTCCAGCGATAATAAGATAGATCGGGGGTGTGGCGATAGTTTATCCGTTTAAATGAGTCTGGATTATTATGAATAAAAGATGTTACATGCTCACGCTCAGAAGGCTTTTTAGCGAGAAAATTAGATTTTTTTAAGGCTTCAAAGCTAAATACTTCTACATCTAAACCATCGGGTAAGGTAGCGGGTTCACAATTTGAGCAGTAATCGACCTGGCTTAATAAAAATAAACGTATGACCCGATCAACAATATGACTATCTATTAAAGGACAATCGCCTGTTATTCTGACGATATTCTTAACCTTACCATCAGAATTATTAGTTAAAGCAGCTTGATAATATCTCTCTAATACGTCATCTAAAGAGCCTCTAAAACAGCTAATATCTAACTGCTTGCATAGTGCTGCGATTGGATTGTCACTGGTTAGTGTACTAGTGGCGACAATGAGTTTATGAGGCGTTTTAACTTTCGCAAGTCTTGCTAATTGATGACTCAGCATTGGCTTACCTAGAATAGGGAGTAATACCTTATTAGGTAGTCTTGATGATGAGGTTCTTGCTTGTACTATAATTAAGGTGTCTGTCATTTTTATTTTTGTGGCCAATAGCTCGGATTTATAAAATTTATTCGTTGATCTACCAACTTAGAAAGTTCGTCTGTGTTGATAGCTAATACTTTTGCATGCTGATATGCCAAAACTAATTCGTTCAGTTCTTGACAATTACATACACCAATAATTAACTTATCAATAATATGACTATAGTCATGCGACTCTTGTGCCACTATTGCTAATGCTAAAGTTAGCTTTGAGCAATTTAAATGCTTAGCAAGTAGAGTAAATGCGGCTAATTTACTTTCGAAAGGATGAAAGTATTGAGGTAATTCTTGTTTATTAAAAAAAATCAAACCTTGTAAAAATAACGAACGGGCATGGAGTTTGATTTTTTTCTCTTGGCATAAGTTTATAATATCCGGTGCTAAAAATCGTTGATCAAAGATATTAATAGGTACTTGAGCAAAATCAATAGGAAAATGCTGAGCTATATTATGCAACTCTGTTGGGTTATATAATGAAGCACCAATTTTCTTAATTAGCTTTTGTTTTTTTAATACGTCCAATTGTTGAAAAAATTGTTTTCTTTTAGGATGTATTATTAAGTCATCTGCTTGATGTAATAACAAACCATAAAGTTGCTGCTGTTGCAGTTTTCGAAAACTTTGATCAAAATAATCTAAAAGGGATTCTTGTTCAGGCGCTAAAGGTGGTATTTTAGTGATAACGTTAAAGTTCGAATTAGGTATTAATTGCCCTAACACTTGTTCGCTATCCCCGTACATTGCAGCACAGTCAAGTGTTGAAATACCTACAGAAAAAGCCTGATCTAGTATTTCTTTTATTTCTGTCTTTGATACTTTTCCTTGGCGGTTACTAATACCATAATCTAAGCCAAACTGTGCGGTGCCAAGAGCTAACTTCATAAAAAGCTTATTATTGTATTTATAATGTATTGTTGATCACCATTAGAAAGCTCAGGATATAAAGGTAAGGTTATTGCACGTTGATAATAGCTTTCTGCATTAGGGTAATCGCCAACACAGAAGCCTAATTTTTGGTAATAGGGCTGGGTATGAATAGGAATATAATGAACATGAGCAAGAATATTACACTCTCGTAGTTTAGTTATAATTTCTTTATGTCGAGTGGCATTCTCACCTGCTAACAAAACAATATATAAATGATAGGCTGAATAGCAATTATCTGTAGGTATTAATGGCGTTAATTCACATTTTTCAAAAGCAATATCATAACGTTTTGCAATCTCATTACGCTTACTCACAAAATTGTTTAGCTGGGATAATTGGCTTGTACCAAGTGCAGCTTGTATGTCTGTTAATCGATAATTAAACCCTAATGCTATTTGCTGATAATACCAAGGCCCATCACTTTCTCCAATCATATTACTTTCGACTGAAGTAATACCATGGCTTCTATATAAACGTAGTTTTTCAATTAATTCAGGAGAATTTGTTACAGCCATCCCCCCTTCCGCACTGGTAATTATCTTTACCGGGTGAAAACTAAAGACGGTTATATCTGAAAACTGACAATTTCCTACAGGAGCATTAAAATAATATGAACCAATGGCATGCGAAGCATCCTCAATAATTGCGAAGTTATATTTATTAGCTAATTCCTTAACTGCTTTCATATCACAAGGTTGCCCAGCCAAATGAACAAAGATAACAACTTTAGGCAATGTGTTAGTCAATTTAGCATTGATAAGTTTATCGGTTAACGCTTTGACAGATAAATTACCTGAAGCTAAGTCGATATCAACAAAATCAATACTTGCTCCACAATAAAGGGCACAGTTTGCCGATGCAACAAAAGATATGGGAGTGGTCCAAACAATATCCCCTACGCCCACTTCTAAAGCTAAGCAAGATATATGTAATGCAGAGGTCGCACTATTTACTGCACAGGCAAAGTCAACTTGGCAATGGTCTGCTATATTTTTTTCGAATAAGGGCACTTGAGGCCCTTGCGTTAAAAAATCGGATGTAAGAACATTAATAACGCTATCAATATCTTCCTGACTTATTTTTTGTTTGCCGTAAGGGATCATTTTTCAGCCATCGTATTAAAACTTATAAGCTCTTTTACCGTAAGAAAGTGTTTATTGTTTTTGGAGTTATACTCGAAACCTGGCTCAACACTATGACCACTTTCATTTAGTGCATTATGGGTAAAGTCATTACTTCTGCTAGAGAATATAATACTAGGCGCAATAACGAAGTGATCATCATATTCATAAGTTTGATAACAATTATCTGAGGGACACATTATTTCATGTAATTTCTCGCCGGGTCGAATTCCTACTATTTTTATAGGTAGATTAGGCGCCATTGCTTTAGCCAAATCAATAATTCGCATTGACGGTATCTTAGGAATGAAAATTTCACCACCCAACATACGTTGAAAGTTTTTTAAAACAAAGTCGACACCGCCTTGCAAAGAAATCCAAAAACGAGTCATTTCTGCATGAGTAATGGGTAAACTTGTTGTGCCATCGTCAAGCAGTTTTTTAAAAAATGGCACTACGGAACCACGAGAGCCAACAACATTACCGTAACGTACTACTGAAAATAATGTTTTATAACCGCCACTCATATTATTTGCAGCAACAAAAAGTTTGTCTGATGCTAATTTTGTGGCGCCGTATAAATTAATAGGGTTTGCGGCCTTGTCTGTTGAAAGAGCGATAACTTTCTCAACATTATTCGCTAAAGCAGCATTAATGACATTTTCTGCACCATTAATATTGGTTTTAATACATTCCATCGGGTTGTATTCTGCAGCAGGTACTTGTTTTAACGCAGCAGCATGAATGACGAGGTCAATTCCATTCATCGCTTGAATTAAGCGTTCTTTATCTCTGACATCACCAATAAAATAGCGCATACAGGGGGCATCATAAATTTGTTGCATGTCAAATTGTTTTAGCTCGTCTCTTGAGTAAATGACAATTCGTTTGGGGTTATATTGTTCAAGAAGGGTTTTTACATAGAGCTTTCCAAAAGAGCCCGTCCCGCCGGTAATTAGAATGCTTTTATTATCGAACATCTTTATTTGCCTTTATTTTTGTCGATAGAATAATATCGAAATTAATAAAATAAATCATTTAATATCATACATGTTTTACAATACTACCGTGTATTTCTATTTATCTTTAACAAATCATCCTATTTATTATAAATTCGCATTAATAGCTGCTCGTTTTCGCGCACTATGCAAACTGATTTTTTGGATAGTCGTAATCGTACAAATAGTTTAATTATGGCAACGTTTTTAACGTTAATAGATCTTATTTTAAAAGCATTCAATAAGTTAGATAATAGGGTTTAATATTTTTGATAGGCATTAGCCTTTTTTTTACCTTTCTTTAAGCTTATAAGTTTTTCAGAAAAAGACTGTTTTATTTTTTGACACTTCGTGTTTAATGACTCATCGAGCGTAATGATCTGATTGACGTGAAAGAGGTGAATTTGTATTTGTTCTTTTGAATATTGATCAAATAATTGTTTAAGCAATATTTCACGTTCATTTTTAAGATTTATAAGTTGTTCATTTATTTCATCTTGAGCTAGTTCTTTTGTATTATCAAGCTCATCAAGCCTCACTAATAATTGTTGTGACTTGATGATAATATTCTTAATGACACTTTCTATCGACGGTGTCACTAAAAACTAACCTTACCTTGTTCTTCAAGAGGAATAGCATCCCAACCGGACTTTATAGGAATAATAATTAATGCAATATCATTGAGTAAATCTATATCATTATTGGTGTTTGCTTCAAAAAGTTTTTCAGAGCAAAAATTATATAAAGAAGATAAATTTGTTGATATTTCTCCTCCCTTTTCATGATCTAAGGAACCTTCTAATACACCTACAATAGCAATAGCATTAGATATTTGGATGCCTTTTTTTGCATAATCTTTTTGAGATATAGCACCTTTAGCGGTTGCGATGTTATCTAATAATTTTTGAAATAATAAAGCCACTAGCCGATAAGGAGAGGCTTCTCCTGCATTACTTAGTTCTGTTTGTTTATATTTTTTTAATGATATATGAGGCATTATTTACTCCAAAATTTAACACTTACCTGATGTTGCTATATTTATTTTAGTTTAATTGTATTATTTATAACAACAGAAAACCCTTCATTTTGCGCTTTCTTAAATGCTTCTATTAATGTCGAATGTTGTATACCTTCAATATTATCAATAAGACCATTATCTGTTATTTCAATATTATCCCAACCTCGGTTAACTAAGTATTGTTCAATATCACTAAGCTGTTCTTCTAAATTATCATTTTTTAAAAACATATTGAAAGCATGCACATTACCTAACACATGTTCATTACTGCCAGACACACATTCAGCACTACCGTTTAATATTAACATTTATCTACCCTATTATTTAAAAGTACTTAAGTTCTATTTTATAGAAGCATTCATAAATCGTGCCATTTTTTTGATGGGAAATTGACAGATATATTCATTTACTTGATAAAGAGCGCGCTAACTAAGCAACTGTAACATTAGTTCAGGGGTAGCCTTACTTTGACTTAGCATTGATGTAATAGCTTGCTGCTTTATTTGCTGAGAAACTAATGTTGCAGTTTCTATTGCATAGTCAGTATCTTGTATTCGTGAACGACTAGCCGTTACGTTTGCTTGTATATTATTCAAATTACTTATCGTGTGTTCAAGTCTGTTTATAGAAGCGCCAAGATGTGAACGTTGATTATCAACAAATTGCAATGCGGTATCTATTGTTGTGGTTGCAAGTTGAGAGTCCTCTTTTAAGTCCACCCCATTTAAACCAAGATTATCACTGGAGAAACCCGCAACAATCATATTTATCGTTTGGTTTGCATCAGCGCCTATTTGAAATGACGTCGTTTTACCGCTAATGGTAACTGAGTTGTTATAATCTTCTAAAGCAACTTCATTAAAGCTTGTAGGGTCCCAGTTAGTACCAGAACCAAAATCAGTGTTGGTTGTGTTATCGTCACCATTGACAAAATAGCTGTCAAAATTGGATGTCGTTTTTGCACTGCTAGCACCAACAATAGTTTCTTCTCGACTTATGCCTCCAGCAGCATCGAGACCACCAAATGCGCCATTGTCGGCGTTAGAGGTATCAATGTTAGCGGTTACAAAGTCTTCAAAGGTAGTGCCTGCCATTAATGTCGATTGTAAAGCTGCATTGCTGGCGAAAGTGCCTTGTGCAGCAAGTGCTGAATCGAAAGAGTTACCACCGGATAAACTGGTCATGATATTTTTAATGCCCGCTTCACCAATTTGGTCCTCTAAATAACGCATTGTGATATAACCGCCAGAATAAACCCCCGCGATTTGGATACCTGTTGATGGGGTAGAGCCCGGTATTGCAGCAAAAATGGAATTTGTTTCGTTTCTCAAGTTGGTTAAGCCATAACTAGCAATGTCTGAAGCAACTCTATCATCAGCTCCACTGACCGCTTCGGCGGTGCCTTCGGAAAACCAAATGGGCACAGAACTTAAATCCATTTGATTTGCCATTACCGCGTGCGTCATTTCATGGAGTAAGGTCGACTTCAAGTCTTTGACCTTCGCTGAGTCTAAAGTAGAAAAATCATCTAAATCTATGGTCATTACCAATTCAGTGCCGTTACCGGGACCGAGAAATGAAACTGATGCAAGTTTTCCTCCAGCACCATCAACGTTTTCAAGATCAATTTTCATTTTTGCGCCATCACCAGATAAACCTAAGACGCTTTGGATTATGTTTTCAGACTCTGCTAAAACGCCACTTTGCAAGACATTTAAAATGTTTCTTTCGGCTTCATTGGCGCCGCCTAATCCTTTTCGCTCAACTTGATCAAAAACTTTATTACCACCAAAGGTCGTCGTTTTATTTATTCTGTCTAATTCTTGTTTTAGCTGTTCACTTTCTTTGTTTAATGCACTTTTATCATCAGGGGATAATATACCATTGCCTGCTTGTAATGAAAGATCACGCATTCTAAATAATATATTAGTAACTTCTTCTAATGCACCTTCAGTCGTTTGTGCAAGAGATACTCCATCGTTGGCATTACGCTGAGCAACAGAAAGTCCGTTAACTTGTGAAGTCAGTCTATTAGATATTTGTAGGCCAGCAGCGTCATCTTTTGCTGAATTAATACGCATACCCGAAGACAAACGAGCGTAAGTAACAGATAATTTATTAGAGTTATCTGTCATTTGGCGCTGTAAAAATAAGCTTGTGCTGTTGGTAATTATACTATTCATTTCAAACCATACTCAACGTGTAAATTACTCTTATTAAAATAGTTATCGGTTGCATTGAACATTTCTTTAATTTATTTCATCTTATTTATAATTAAGATGATTTATATACTTTAGTCAAAGTAATGGCACAAGGTGTCAATTTTTTGTTGCTTATTTAGTATATCGCGCTAAAATCTGTTTATTAGTTAATAAAAATATTGGTTTATCAAGATTATGCAGGGTCAAAAACATGTGCTTGTCGTGGATAACGACATTGCCAGGCGCGATCAAATAGCCACCGTATTATCATTTGTAGGCGAACATTTTTATGTTTGCCCTGAAGAAGATATTAATCAGTATTTTAACGAATCTGATCATATTCTTACCGTTATTTTATGCGGTAAGGTCAGTGAGCTGCTTGTTGAATTTGTTAACAAGCATCCCGCAACCCCCTTTATTTTACATGATGTGCTTGATGCTAGTTTACTTAATAAAGCGGTAAATGTACTAGGCAGTTTGGCTGTACCATTGAATTATGCTCAACTTACTGAGCAAGTACATCACTGCCATCAATACCATAACCAATTACCTTCAAAAAGAAACCACAATGGTCCTAATCTGTTATTTCGATCTTTGGTCGGTACCAGCGAGCCTATGCTACAAGTTAGATTTTTAATTGAGCAAGTGGCAAGTACTCAAGCCAGTGTGTTGGTCTTAGGAGAATCCGGAACGGGTAAAGAAGTTGTTGCACGTAATATTCATAATTTGTCTGATCGTGCAAAAGGACCTTTTGTACCGGTTAATTGTGGGGCTATTCCTGGTGAATTACTCGAAAGTGAGTTATTTGGCCATGAAAAAGGGGCATTTACAGGGGCTATTTCTACGCGCAAAGGCCGTTTTGAAATGGCAGAAGGTGGTACCTTATTTCTTGATGAAATCGGAGATATGCCACAACCCATGCAAGTAAAGCTTCTGCGTGTGCTACAAGAGCGTACTTTTGAACGCGTAGGTGGTGCAAAAAGTATTAAAACTAACGTCCGTATCATTGCCGCGACGCACCAACACTTAGAAGAGATGATCACCGCAGGAACCTTTCGTGAAGATCTGTTTTATCGTCTGAATGTTTTTCCTATTGAAACACCGGCACTACGTGATAGAAAAGAAGATATTCCTTTGCTGATTAAAGAACTTATTGCTCGTTTTGAAGCAGAGCAAGGACAAAGTGTTCGTTTTACTGAGCAAGCGATTGAATCGTTAAAACTACATGCTTGGGCGGGTAATGTTCGTGAACTATCAAACTTGATTGAGCGTATGATTATTATGTTTGGTGAGCAGGTTGTCAATGTCAATGAATTACCTGCAAAATATCGTCATATTGATGTTGAAGAGTATCAACCGGCATATCCTGATGAGTTGCAAGAACGTGATGCGATAAATGAGCTATTTGCTGGTTTTGATTACGATGATGACGAAGAAGACATCACGAATTTTGATGATGAACTCAAAGGTGAATCTGTCGTTGATGTGCTACCCAATGAGGGTTTAAATTTAAAAGAGTACTTAGCAGATTTAGAAGTTTCGATGATAAACCAAGCGCTTGATAAAAATGATTGGGTGGTTGCTCGCTCTGCAGAATTACTTGGGATGCGCAGAACCACGTTAGTTGAAAAAATGCGAAAGTATAGTTTACAAAAGCATACCAGCTAATCGTTTTTTGTGCGCTTTTATCTTTACGTAGAATGACACTTAGCGACTACTTCGTTGAGTGTTTTTTGTTAGTAGACGGTAAAGCCAAATCTTTGACAACGTTTTTTGTACGTAAAATGACTTCTAACCTCATGTAAATTAATACAAAGCCTCTTTGGCATAGTTAATGCTTTATTCAGTTAGTATTTTAAAATTGAGTAAAGTATATGACCGTTGCAGTTTCACATTCATTAGCATCTTCAACCTTATCTTCATCCCTTAATTGTGTGGAAGATAGTTTATTTCATCAAGCTAAGTTTGCTTTTACTCAGCAGCCTTTTTCTGCAAGTGATACTTTAGAAAGTGAAGCATACCGTGGTGAGCTTTCCTTACTTCGTCAAAAATCAAAGCAACTTGAACAAATTATCGATGTTATGCCTACGGGGATGATAATGCTTGATGGTGATGGCATTGTGATTAAAACCAATAAAATTGCTAGCCTGTTGCTTGACGAACCTATTTTGGGTCAAGCGTGGTTTGATGTGATTAAACGCTCTTTTAAACCACGTGCAGACGATTGGCATGAAGTGTCATTAAAAGATGGTCGGCGAGTTAAGCTAGAAATTACCGCCTTGGGTGACCAACCAGGGCAGCTAATTATGATCACCGACCTCACGGAAACACGTTTATTACAAGACAAACTTAGCCATATGCAACGTTTATCTTCATTAGGTCACTTGGTTTCAAAACTTGCTCATCAAATTCGCACCCCACTTTCTGCCGCAATGTTATATGGCGCAAATTTAAAAAATAAAAAACTTTCTCCAGACGATCGCGGTAGTTTTCAAGAAAAATTAATGGCGCGTTTGCACGACTTAGAACAACAAGTAAACGACATGTTGCTCTTTTCCAAAAGTGGCAAGCAGAAAGTTGTTGAACCGCTCTCTATTAATAAATTGATTACATATTCAGTTAACAGTGTTGAAGCCTTAATTTTGCAGGCTAAAGCGAAAGTAAATATCAAACTTTGTGATGATGATTGCCAAATCTTGGGTAATAAGCGCGCTTTGAGCGGGGCAATTGAAAACTTAATTCATAATAGTTTGCAAGTGATCAAACAAGGAGCAGAAATTACACTTACGACTTTCTGCCAAAATGAATATGCCTACATTAGTGTACAAGACAATGGGCAAGGTATTGATAAAGAACTTGCCAGTAAAATTTTTGAACCTTTTTATACATCAAGAGCGCAAGGTACAGGTTTAGGTTTAGCGGTTGTTAAATCAGTTGCAAAGGCGCATCAAGGTGATGTGCGTTTAGTGAGTAAGCCAGGAGAGGGTGCACACTTTTGTATTCACTTGCCTATTTTAGAAACAAACCATGTTAATGGGGAGAACACTAATGGATCAGAGTAAAATATTAGTGGTTGAAGATGATGCGGGACTACGCGAAGCACTCATTGATACCTTGAAATTATCAGGTTATCAGTGTATTGAAGCTGATTCAGGTGAAGTGGCTTTACTTATTCTCAAAGAACAAAGTGTTGATCTTGTGGTGAGTGACGTACAAATGGGTGGGATGTCAGGTTTAACTTTACTTAACAGTATCAAGAGAAAATGGCCAAATTTACCCGTGCTCATTATGACAGCATACGGCACGATTCATGATGCAGTACAAGCGATGCGTGATGGCGCTTGTAATTATATGGCGAAACCTTTTGCTCCTGAAGTTTTGTTAAACATGGTTAATCAATATGTGCCATTAAACGTGACGAAACGTCATGAGCCCGTGGTGGCTGATGCACGCAGCATTGAATTATTAGTGTTGGCTAAAAAAGTGGCGACTACAGATGCTTCCGTTATGGTGCTTGGCCCAAGCGGTTCAGGTAAAGAAGTACTCGCGCAATATGTTCATTATAATTCAAACCGAAGTGACAAGCCTTTTGTTGCTATAAATTGTGCCGCAATTCCTGAGAATATGCTTGAAGCGACTTTATTTGGTTATGAAAAAGGGGCTTTTACCGGCGCCATTCAAGCATGCCCAGGTAAGTTTGAACAAGCGCAGGGTGGTACTATCTTATTAGATGAAATCACTGAAATGGATCTTGGCTTACAAGCAAAAATTTTACGGGTGTTGCAAGAGCGAGAAGTTGAACGTTTAGGGGGGCGTAAAACGATTAAGCTTGATGTTCGTATTATAGCAACCAGTAACCGTGATTTACATGCTGCGGTTAAAGACGGAATATTTCGTGAAGATTTATATTACCGTTTAAATGTTTTTCCATTAACGTGGTTACCATTGAAAAAACGTAGAGATGATATTGTACCTTTAGCTAAGCATTTAATTACCCAAGCATCGGTTGCTAATGGTCTTGTTATCCCAGAACTTACTGCTTCAGCTAGAAATAAACTGGCCAGTTATGATTGGCCGGGTAATGTCCGAGAATTAGACAATGTTATTCAAAGAGCTATTATTTTACACAGTGACCATCTTATTGATGCGGGTGATCTATTAATTGAAAATTTTGATAGTGAAATTGTTACTGAGATACCGTTAGAAAATAATAATGAAGATAAACTAGGCAATGAACTAAAACTACAAGAGCATCAAATTATTCTTGATACGCTGACCGCCTGTCAAGGTAGCCGAAAAGATGTTGCTGAACGATTAGGGATCAGCCCAAGAACACTGCGTTATAAAATAGCCAGAATGCGTGATTCAGGTATTCAAATACCCGCATAAAATAACGACAACGGTTAAAAATTCCCTTATAAACCCAACTTTTTTATTAAAATGTTGGGTTTACTGCTATCAGCCCCTTTAAATAACCACTTCTTCCATAATTATAATACTGGCACCATGCTTGCAATATCTGGTTATATCGTGAACTAAGCCGTTATTTTTAGGGTTAGTAGCAAAAAATTGACACAGGTGAGTAGACCATGAATATCGATACCAATTCTTTATATGCACAAATGCAAAGTATGTCGCTTGGAAACTCATCAGCACAAGGTGTCTCATTTGAAAAAATGGGTAATGACCTCGCAATGGGAGATAACGCTTCTCCGGTTGTCAATAAATCTGCAAGTAGCTTTGGCGATATGCTTAAAGATGCTGTGAATAATGTTAATGATATTCAAAAAGATTCAGGTGCTAAGCGTACTGCTTTTGAAATGGGCGACAGAAGCGTTACCCTCGCTGATACCATGGTTGCTTCTGCTAAGGCGGGTATTGCCTTTGACGCTACCGTACAAGTACGTAATAAGTTTGTAGAAGCATACAAAGAAATAATGAATATGCCTGTTTAATGAGTCTTTTGTATTAAAAAAACAGACCTATTTCATCATAAAAATTAAGTGGTAGTGGAGAGAGTAAGTGGCTGATACTGATAATAACTCAATGATTGCTGCAGACGGTGGCACGGGGCTAATGGCAAGCGACGGTTCCGAAAACATGGCTGATGAACAAAAGTCAGGCTTTGCCTCTGCAATGGGTAATGTTGATTTGTTACGCCAAATTACCTTAATTATGGCGCTGGCAATATGTTTAGCCATTGCTGTCTTTGTTATTATGTGGGCAAATCAAGCGGAATACCGATTTCTTGCTAAGCAGCCGACTGAGCAACTAATCAAAACAATGGATTTTCTCGACGCAAACCAAGTGGAATACCGTCAAGAAAATAACACTATTTCAGTACCCAGTGATCAATATCAAGACATCAAAATTTTATTAGCGCGAGAAGGTTTATCAGATGAGCCCTCAGCAGGTAGTGAAATTATTATGCAAGATATGGGCTTTGGTGTTAGTCAGCGACTTGAAACAGAACGCCTTAAGTTTTCTCGTGAACAACAACTTGCTCGGACCATTGAAGAATTACAAGCTATTTCTAGAGCAAAAGTATTATTGGCGATACCGCGGGAAAATATTTTTGCAAAACGCACCCGAAGCGCATCGGGTACCGTTGTCTTAACGCTACGCAAAGGTCGTTTATTATCAGAAGAAGAAGTTGATTCTGTTGTCGATATTATTGCTTCTGCGGTCCAGGGTATGGAACCCAATAGAGTAACCGTTACAGATCAAAATGGGCGCTTACTTAATTCAGGCTCACAAACTTCAGTCTCTTCTCGTTCACGCAAAGAATTTGAAATGGAGAAAAAAAGAGAGAATGAGTACTTAAACAAAATTGACAGTATATTAATTCCAGTTGTTGGATTAGGAAATTACACTGCCCAAGTTAATGTCACTATGGACTTCACCTCAAGTGAAGAAATGCAGCGTCGTTATAATTCCGATTTACCTGCACTGCGCAGTGAGATGAAAATTGAAGACAACACTATTGGTGGTTTATTAGGGGGAATTCCTGGTGCGCTGAGTAATCAACCACCACTTGATTCAAATATTCCAGAGAACGCCAACGGGGGGGCGCAACAAAAATCAATGCCTGGCCGCAGACATAGCGAATCAACCAAAAACTATGAGCTCGACGAAGCAATAAGCCATACTAAACAACAAGCAGGTGTTGTTCGCCGAATCAGTGTTTCTGTCGCACTTGATTATTTATCAGTGCCAGGAGCAGAAGGTGCGACTACACAATCGCCAAGAAGTGTGGAAGAAATGTCAAACATTCGCCGCTTATTACAAGGCAGTATTGGCTTTAACTTACAACGTGGTGATGTTTTAGAGGTGGTTACTTTACCCTTTTCTCGTGAAATTATTGAGCCAGCGCCAAAAGTACCTTTTTATGAAAATACCACCATATTGAAGTTTTTCAAATTAGGTATGGGCGCACTGGTTATTATTGTATTGATATTAGTTGTTGTTAAACCTATGCTCAAACGTCTAATTAATCCAGACCAAACTCCTGACGACTACGGTGATAAATCACTTGATAGTCATATTGATTTGGGTGATGAAACCATGGATATGCTAACATCAGAGTTTGATGCAGCGGCAGTAGGGTTTGCTCCTGATGGGAGTTTACAATTACCAGACCTACATCGTGATGAAGATATACTAAAAGCTGTTCGAGCGCTTGTTGCTAACGAGCCTGAACTTTCCTCTCAAGTAGTTAAAAGTTGGTTGAACGAAGATGAGTGATGAAATGCAAGAGCTAAGCGCTGCACCTAAAGGGTTTGACGTTGACAAACTTGATGGCGCAGAGAAAGCTGCGATATTATTACTCAGTTTATCTGAAGAAGATGCCGCGCAAATATTAAAACATTTAGAACCTAAACAGGTTCAACAAGTGGGCATGGTCATGGCCGCGATGGAAGACTTCACGCAAGAGAAAATTACCGCTGTTCATAAACTTTTTATTCATGAAATACAAAACTTTAGTACAATTGGTTTCCAAAGTGAAGAGTTCGTTCGAAAAGCGTTAACAGCGGCATTAGGTGAAGACAAAGCCGGTAATTTAATTGATCAAATTGTTATGGGTGGCGGTGCAAAAGGTTTAGACTCGTTGAAGTGGATGGACTCAAAACAAGTAGCGAACATTATTCGTAACGAACATCCTCAAATTCAAACTATTGTACTTTCCTATTTAGACCCTGATCAATCGGCTGAAATTATGAGCCAGTTCGCTGAAAAAGTACGTCTTGATTTAATGATGCGTATCGCCAACCTTGAAGAAGTTCAGCCTGCAGCACTGCAAGAACTTAATGAAATTATGGAAAAACAATTTGCCGGTCAAGCGGGCGCACAAGCCGCTAAAATGGGTGGCTTGAAAGCAGCTGCCGATATTATGAACTTTCTTGATACCAATGTTGAAGGTCTATTGATGGACTCTATTCGCGAGCACGATGAAGAAATGAGCCAACAAATACAAGACTTAATGTTTGTCTTTGAAAATCTCGCTGATGTTGACGACCGTGGTATCCAAGCAATATTGCGTGAAGTGCAGCAAGATGCCCTAATGAAAGCAATTAAAGGAGCTGATGATGCTCTGAAAGAAAAAATTATGGCAAATATGTCGAAACGTGCTGCTGAGATGCTTGTCGATGATCTTGAAGCCATGGGACCTGTTCGTATTAGTGAAGTTGAAGCTGCACAAAAAGAAATATTGTCTGTGGCTAGACGTTTATCTGACGCGGGAGAGATTATGCTAGGGGGAGCTGGTGGCGGTGATGAGTTCCTTTAACTCGATGATGCCCCCGTTTTCAAATGACTTGTGCTAAATAGCGCCATCGAATAACGTTACTCATGTAAATATTTAGCGCCTGAAGCCACTTCAGGATCTCCTATATGTAGATCGTTTAATAAAGACTGTTATAACATATTATGAAAATATTAAATAAAACCAACGCTGATATTATTAAGCACGATCTTGAACAAGAAACTGATGTATGGTCGTTGCCTACCGTAGAACCTGAAAATAAAGTTAAAGATGAAACCACTAATGCTATGGGTAAGAAAACCGCTTGGCGTTTCGAACCCCCTGAAGATATAGTTGAAGAGGAAATAGCGCCGTTAACGGCAGAAGATATTGAAAACATTCGCCAAGCGGCATTTGACGAAGGTTTTAGTCAAGGTAAAGAAGAAGGTTTTGCTAAAGGTCATGAGGAAGGAAAGGTGTCGGGCCACGAAGAAGGTGTGGTACTCGGGCATAAAGAAGGGGTTGAAACAGGCTTGGCAGAGGGGGAAAAAAGTATAGAAGAACAATCTGCAGCATGGCAGTCGCTCACTGAACAGCTGCATAAGCCGTTACTCGATGTAGAAAAAAATGTCGAACAACAACTTCTTCACCTTGTTGTGCAACTTACCGAAGCTGTTACCCTACAAGAAGCTAAAACAAATCCTGATATCATAATAGGCGCAATTTCTGCAGGCATAAAAGCTTTACCTAGCCAAGAAGCACAAACACAAATTTTATTGCATCCAGATGATATTAAACGTGTTGAAAAGCAGTTTGGTGCAGATCATGTTCAAGAGCAAGGTTGGCGCTTGCTTGCTGCACCACAGCTTGTTCCTGGTAGTTGTCAAATTGAAAACAGTACTTCCAACGTAGATTTGAGTGTTAAATCACGGATGAAAGAAGTATTGGACTCATTTTTGCAAGATGCATTACATCAGTAATTTCTTGTATAAAAGAGTCAAAATACCGCTATGGTTAATACCTTTCGCCTAAATGAAAGACTAAAAAACTGTCAAGAGTTTGTCCATCCGCATAAAGTTTCTGTCGCGGGGCGCTTAGTAAGGGTTGTGGGTTTAACCTTAGAAGCTGTTGGGGTTAAAGCCGCAGTAGGAAGCCAATGTCTGGTCGAGACCGCACAAGGCGATTTAATCGCCGAGATTGTCGGATTTTCTAAAGACATCACTTATTTAATGCCAGAACAAAGCTTACAAGGCGTTTTACCTGGCGCGCGCGTTGTGCCGCTAGCGACGAAAGCTCGCTTACCTTTTTCAATGGATTTGCTTGGCCGAGTCGTTGATGGTGTAGGTAAACCCTTAGACGGTAAAGGTCCAATCAAAAACTCGGGTCATTACCAAATAAATAATAAACCCATTAACCCTTTATCGAGACGGGCAATTACCAAACCTCTAGACGTTGGTGTACGTGCTATTAATAGCTTTTTAACCGTAGGTGTGGGTCAGCGTATGGGGCTGTTCGCTGGCTCAGGTGTTGGTAAAAGTGTTTTGCTAGGAATGATGACACGTGGCACAACTGCTGATGTAATTGTGGTGGGATTAATTGGTGAACGTGGCCGAGAAGTTAAAGAATTTATTGAAGAAATTTTAGATGAAGAAGGACGCGCACGATCAGTTGTTGTTGCTGCGCCTGCAGATAATTCGCCATTAATGCGTCTAAAAGGTTGTGAAACAGCGGTACAAATTGCTGAGTATTTTCGAGATCAAGGCTTAAATGTTTTATTATTGGTCGACTCGCTGACACGTTATGCACAAGCGCAACGAGAAATAGCACTCGCTGTGGGCGAGCCTCCAGCAACCAAAGGTTATCCGCCTTCAGTATTTTCAAAGTTACCACAACTGGTAGAACGAGCGGGTAATGGTGGTGAAGGTCAGGGATCAATAACCGCATTTTTTACGGTATTAACAGAAGGTGATGATCTACAAGACCCTATTGCAGATGCTTCTCGGGCAATTTTAGATGGACATATTGTTTTATCTCGTGCTTTAGCTGATGCAGGTCACTATCCTGCGGTTGATATCGAAGGTTCTATTAGTCGTGTAATGCCAATGGTGACCAGTGAAGAGCATCAGCAACTCGCTCGACAATTAAAACAAGTTTATTCCCTATACCAGCAAAACAAAGATTTGATTGCTATTGGCGCTTATAGCCGTGGCAATGATCCTCGTATTGATCAGTCAATTGACTTAATGCCAGTGATCAAATTTTTCTTACAACAAAAAATGTTGGAAGTTATTCCTTATGATCAAAGCTTAACGCAACTCCAAGAAATATTTTCTGCAGCGCAAGCACACGCACAAACAGCGCAGGGATAATAAAATATTCCTGCATCGTGTTGTTAAAGAAAGTGTAGTAACGCTACTTGGCCATTCACTATTACAAAGGGGTAACTTATGCCATTAAAGCAACTGGATACCTTACATCGTTATGAACAAGACAAAGAAAAAAAAGCAGCGCAAGCACTACAAACGGCTGAATTTGAATATCAGCAGAATATTGAACGGTTAAACAGTGTTAGCGAGTATCGACTTGAGTATATGAAACGGTTAAATGAACGTTCAATGGTCGGTATCGATAGCGCAACATTTAGCCATTTTCATGCCTTTATTGCCAAGCTAGACAACGCAGCTCAGCAAGTAGATATTGCCATCACGCAAAGCAAGGCAATAGTCGAACAGAGCAAGCAACAGTGGTTTGCTCAGCGACAAAAAATTCAAGCAGTGGAATTGCTTCGTGATAAAAAAAGACAAGCACTGGCCATTATTGCAAATAAACAAGAACAAAAAATGTTTGATGAAATTGCTACTCAACAATTTGTGCGACAAAAAATGCAGAGATAAAGCTATTTCTAAAGATTACAATATTCTTTGGAACAATACTTGCTTACTTATGTGTTAGAAAAAATTAGCCATAAAAAATGCTATAACTCTTTTAAATATAGCTCAAACTTACCGTTTAAATGAAAAGGTTTACTATGCCGCAAGTTAATACATTAGCCATAGATATAGCGCCAAGTAAGGACTTTAGTTCTGTTCAGTCAAGAGTAACAGGCTCGTCAAAAAATCCAAATAAAGATTTTGCGCAAATGGTGGATCAACATTATCAAAACCAACAAAGCGGCAAGAAACAAGAAATAAGTGGCAACAAAGCGAAAGTTGATGCAGAAAGTAACCCCGTAAATAAAGGTGTTCCGTCGAAAGATAAAGAGTTAGGTACGGCATCTGATGAAGAAATCAACACTGAAACTCATAAGAGTCAATCAGCAGAACAGTTGCCTAGTGATGATCAAGATATCAATGAAAGAAAAGATCAGCTAGAAAATGCTCAAAAAGAAGATCCTGAGCAGAAAAGTACAATAGTCGTAAACGTTAATAACGAATCGACGACCTCTAAAAATACAGAAAGTACTACCGAGCAACTGATGTCGTTCTTGTCTGCTTCTCAAAAAATATTATCCGATGGTGAAAATACGGTTACGCCAAAAACTAATGAAAAATTATCAACCCTAGAAAGTGCTGGGAAGCAGCAAGACAAAACTGAATTAGAAGTGCTTTTAAAGCAAGTACTTGGTGGAAATGATAAAATAAAAACAGGTGAAATTGAAGACAATTCAGTAAAACCTACCCCCGATAAAAACGTAGCTGAGCAATTAAAAATGCAGGTAGCTAGCAAAAACGCGGCATTGATAAATAAAACTGACGCTCAAATCCCACCCGTTGTTGATGCGGGTAAAGTGATTAAAAATGAAAGTAAGTTAGACATTGCTGTAGTCGAGGGGAAAACAGGAAATGAGCAAGTTTCATCAATGAAATTCACTGATCTTAAAACCCTGCTGTCAACCCAAACTGACGTTAACAATGTGACAAAGCAGCAAATGTCAGCAAGTGATCTTGAAGCCCTTGCGGTTGGTGAAGAAAATACAGCGATTGAAGGTGAATTAGAAAAAGTCAATACAGCGTTTTTAGGTAGTCAAGATAAAGTGACAACGCATGATAAAACCCCACAAAGTAATGCGAAAAATCATACCTCGTTAACAAAAGAGGGAGCCGAGACGGCATTACCCATAACGGTTAAAAACGAAAACTTGGTGGGTGAAATTGATGCTAACAATATCAATACAGATAAAGTCGCTTTTGCTGGAGTGAGCGTTCCTGGCGAAAAACAAGCTCAAGAAAGTAACCAGAATCAAAGTCGAGTGATCAATCAAGCAACCCACAAAGTACTTGAGGCACAAAACTCAAGTGCTGGCGAACAATCTCAAGAGCAGTCGTCAGAGCAACAAAACAAGAAAATGGCACAAAGTTTATCTAACACTGAAAAATTGGTCAATAATGAAGTATCAGTTAAAGAAAAACCATTTAATGAGATTTTTGATAAAAAACAAATGAATATCAGTATTGAAAATGCGCTTAACAGAGATATTCTTCAAGTTAATGAAGCGACAAAATCAGCAGCTTTTACTGAAGAGATGATCACCAAACTGAGCAGTGAAAATGTTCAATCTACGGCTCAATCGGTCACGAATGCAAAGCAAGCGACTTCATTATACAATGAAACTTTATCAGTATACCGTAAAGATTTTGCGGGCGCGTTGAAAGATAAAGTTATGGTAATGATGAACCAGAAACTTCAACAAATTGAAATTCGTCTTGATCCTCAAGAACTAGGTAATGTTAACGTTAAAATTAATATGCAAAATGAGCAGGCTGTTGTTAACTTTACGGTGCAAAACCAGCAGGCAAAAGAAGCTTTTGATCAAAACTTAGGTCGATTAAAAGAGATGCTTGCTGAAAGTGGTGTTGATGTTGGCGATGCCAATGTCGAGCAACAAAGCAAACAACAAAATGAAGATGAACTTGGCGGTGGTGATCAAGGTGGTGAGGGCGATGTTACTGGTAATGAATTATCAGCGTTAAGTGATACGCAAACACTAAATTTGGTTAAAGGTTCATCAACTGGCGTAGATTACTACGCTTAAATGAGAAAACTCATTGGCTAGCTGGCGATTCAACGATATAGTTGATTAAACATAAACCTAACATTTAAATAGATATTAAAGGCTCGATGATGGCTGAAGAAAAAGGCGAAGGTAAAGAGTTAGAATTAGACAGTAAAGGCAAAAGCAAAAAGATGATCATTATCATTGCTGCTGTTGTGATATTGGCTAGTGTAGGCGGTGGCGTTTATTTCTTTATGGGAGGAGACGATCCTGTTTCTCAAGATCAACTTGACGCTGAACTTGATGGCAACAGTGGCGATGACAGTGCTGAAGGCGAAGCAAAAGAAGATGTTGCGCCAAGTACAGGTTCAGCATTATATGTGCCAATGCCAAGACCGTTCCGTTTTAACGTACCGGGTGCTTCTCGTGATCGCTTCGTTGAAATAAGAGTGCAGTTATTAGTAAGAGGCTCTGACAATGAAGAAGTAGCTAAGAAACATGTGCCCTTAATCGAAAGTACCTTGCTGGCGGTTTTTTCTCAGTCAAATGCTGATGATTTAGCAACCAGTGCAGGAAAAATATCATTAAAACAAAAATCTTTAGTTGAAGTTCATAAAATTATGAAAGATGTTGAAGGTAGTAATGTGGTTGAAAAAGTATTATTTACCGGTTTTGTAATGCAGTAAGACAATGCATTTAACTAAAGAGACTATTCAGTGAGTGATTTATTATCTCAAGACGAAATTGATGCGCTATTACATGGTGTTGACGACGTCGAAGAAGAGGAAGTATCAGAAGACTTTGCCAAAGAAGAGGGCAGCACCTCTGACTATGACTTTTCATCACAAGATCGCATTGTGCGTGGCCGAATGCCAACACTGGAAATGGTCAACGAACGTTTTGCTCGTCATATGCGTATTAGTTTATTTAATATGATGCGCCGTACAGCTGAAGTATCTATTAATGGTATTCAGATGATCAAATTTGGCGAATATGTTCATACGCTATTTGTGCCAACAAGTTTGAATATGGTTCGCTTTAGGCCACTAAAAGGTACCGCATTAATTACCATGGAAGCGCGATTAGTTTTTATTCTTGTCGATAACTTTTTTGGTGGTGATGGACGTTACCACGCGAAAATTGAAGGGCGTGAATTTACGCCAACCGAACGACGTATTATTCAAATGCTGTTAAAGTTGATTTTTGAAGATTACAAAGAAGCATGGTCTCCCGTCATGGACGTATCTTTTGAGTATCTAGACTCTGAAGTCAATCCGTCAATGGCGAATATTGTCAGTCCAACCGAAGTTGTGGTGATCAGTTCCTTTCACATTGAACTTGATGGTGGCGGTGGTGACTTTCATATTGCTTTACCTTATTCAATGCTTGAGCCTATTCGTGAGTTACTTGATGCGGGTGTACAAAGTGATAAAGAAGACACGGACATGCGTTGGTCAAAAGCACTTCGTGATGAAATCATGGATGTACCTGTTGAGCTATCCACTAAATTTATCTCTGTAGATCTTTCTTTACAGAAAATTATGGATTTAGAGAAGGGTGATATAATTCCTATTGAGATGCCAGAACATATTACGGTGTTAATTGAAGGTTTACCGTCATTTAGAGCTAAATTAGGACGTAGTCGTGACAATGTTGCGATTAAGATCTCTGAAAAAATTAAACGTCCAGAGTCAGTAAAAAATGAATTAACCATATTAACCAAAGGGGGTAAGCGCTTAGATAGTGATGCAGAGTTACACCTTTTAGAAGATGATTTTGATTATTAATAATTTTATTAAAGCAAAAGTAGATAATAAAGTAAATTTGAGGCCAATGGCATGAGTGATAAAGATGACGATTTAGGTATGTGGGACGAGGCGATGGATGAACAAGCCGAAGCTGCAGCCAAAGCCGAAACAGTTGAATTAGAAGAACTTGAAGAAGATGCACCGATCACGGGTGAAGAAAAGCGCAAACTTGACGCAATTTTAGATATTCCTGTGACTATTTCTATGGAAGTAGGACGCAGCCACATCAGTATTCGCAATTTATTACAGTTAAATCAAGGCTCCGTTGTAGAACTTGACAGGGTCGCTGGTGAATCGCTTGATGTTTTAGTTAACGGTACGTTAATAGCACATGGTGAAGTTGTTGTGGTGAACGATAAGTTTGGTATTCGACTAACGGATGTTATTAGCCAAATTGAACGTATTAAAAAGTTGAAGTAAAGCTTATGCGCTTATTGCTTTTTATTTTCTTAATTTTTATTACTTTTCAAAACAGTGCTGAAGAAACTTTAGTCGCGCCAACGGTTGCTGAAAAAAACGCTGGCACTGATTTGAATCAGAGAAAACCCGACACGGTGGAAGTAGGTCGACATGTTATGGGTAACCTTGATGCTGGCAGTATGATACTTTCTTTACTTGCGGTGTTATTAATGATTGTTGTCGTTGCGTGGATATTAAAAAAATTTCAAGTAGGTGGCAGGTCCGTCGTTAATGGTCTTAAAGTTGTGACGAGCCTAAATTTAGGCACTAAAGAACGATTAATTGTGGTACAAGTGGGTAAAAAACAATTATTATTGGGTATTACCGCCCAGCAAATTAATCTGCTTGAAACTTTAGCTGAACCTATTGAAATTAAAAGTGTTGTGCCAATAGAGCTTAGCCAAAAATTATCACAGTTTAGCCGTAACTCTATAGATAAAGCCAAGAGTGAAAAATTCTCATGACAGCTCCTTCGTTAACTAAAGTGTCTAAAAAAACAGAATATCCAGCTAAAAGCAGGGTAAAAAGAAATGCTATTGAAAATTTACTCACCAGTTTATTTTCGGTTAAAGGTTTTATTTTCCTATTTCTACTGTTAGTTGTTTTTTTTGCGAGCCAAACGGTATTAGCCGCTGATGACTTAGGTATGTCGGCATTAAAGCTGACCACTAACCCCGACGGTTCACAAGAATATACGGTAACCCTGCAAATATTAATGTTTATGACCGCATTAGGCTTTATTCCTGCTGCGATTATTATGATGACTTCTTTTACGCGTATTGTCGTGATCATGGCCATTTTAAGACAAGCCATAGGGTTACAACAAACACCCTCTAATCAGGTGGTTATAGGCTTAACGTTGTTCATGACTATGTTCATTATGACGCCTGTGTATAATGAAATAAATCAACGTGCGATTGAACCTTATTTAGCCGATAAAATGACATCTGTTCAAGCGATGGAAAGTGCCAAAATACCCTTGCGCGCTTTTATGCTTGAACAAACCAGAATTAAAGACTTGGAAACGTTAGCAAATATGGCAGGAATTGTTGCGGTTAATCAACCCACTGATTTACCCATGACGGTGATTATCCCCGCTTTTATTATTAGCGAGTTAAAAACGGCCTTTCAAATAGGTTTCATGTTATTCATTCCTTTTTTGATTATCGATTTAGTAGTTGCTAGTATTTTGATGGCAATGGGTATGATGATGTTATCGCCAATGATCGTCTCATTACCCTTTAAATTGATGCTGTTTGTATTGGTTGATGGCTGGAATTTAGTGATAGGTACCATTGCTACCAGTTACGGAATGGGGAGTGGCTGATGAATCCAGAAGTCTTTGTTGACATACTCAGTGATGCACTTTTTTTAGTTATTGTACTGGTCTCAGCTATTATCATTCCTGGTTTATGTGTGGGTTTAATTGTCGCAGTATTCCAAGCCGCCACGTCAATAAATGAACAAACATTAAGCTTTTTGCCTCGCCTTATTGTGACGCTTTTAGCGCTTATTTTTGGAGGACATTGGCTAGTACAAAAATTAATGGATTTCACTATCCGGCTGATTTCAAGTATTCCCAGTGTGGTGAACTAGTGGAGTTCACTGAGTCAGTTGTTATGCAATATATCGCTGACTTTATTTTACCTTTTTCGCGTATTTCTGCGCTTATAATGTCAATGATAGGCTTTGGTTCCAAAGTCATACCTGGAAAAGTTAAAGTGTTTTTGTGTATGACATTAACGATTGCTATTATGCCAGCCATTCCACCAACACAAGTCGATAGTCTTCTTTCTTTTCAAACCACTTTGCTTATTTTTGAACAAATGGTTATTGGTATTGCACTCGGTCTTGTAACGGTAATGGTCCTTAATACTTTTACGCTTGCCGGACAAATTATTGCGATGCAAACGGGCTTAGGTTTTGCTTCTCTCGTTGATCCTGTGAGTGGTATGAATGTCCCTGCGGTTGGCCAATTTTTCCTAATTTTATCAACCCTTATGTTTTGGGCAATGGATGGGCACTTAGCTTATTTACACTTTATTGTGGCGAGTTTCGACACGTTGCCAATAGGGGAATATAAATTTACTCCCGATAAGTTTAAAGAAGTGGTTGAATGGGGCGAGTGGATGTTTGCTACAGCGTTATCATTAGCGTTAGCCCCTTTAACCGCAATGTTATTAATTAATTTTTCCTTTGGCGTAATGACACGTGCTGCGCCACAATTAAATATTTTTGCAATAGGTTTTCCTGTCACTATGTGTGCAGGATTACTTATTATGTGGTTAACGATGGGCAACTTTTTTACGCATTATGAATTGCAATGGAAACGTGCACTTGATTTTAGTTGTTACCTCATTGATTGTAAGGCGAACTAATGGCTGATGCAGGTAGCGGTGAAAAAACAGAAGAACCTACAGAAAAAAAACTTGCTGACGCCAGAAAAAAAGGTCAAATAGCGCGTTCTAAAGATTTAGGGACTATGTTTGTCTTGGTTGGCAGTGCTGTTGCTATCATGCTTGTTGGTGGAATGTTAACGGAAAGCTTAGCAGGCATCATGAAGCGTTCATTTAGTTTGAGTCGCGCTGAAGTGATGGACTTTCATGCGTTGTATAATGTGCTTAGAGGCTCAGTAGGAAGTTTAGTTGCCCCGATGTTATGGATATTTTCGATCATTGTCGTTGCCGCTTTTATTGGTAATACCATGCTAGGGGGCATGAGTTTTTCTACCGAAGCTATGGCGCCAAAAGCCAGTAAAATGTCGCCATTAGCAGGCCTTAAACGTATGTTTGGTATTAAAGCGCTCGTTGAATTAGTTAAATCACTGATGAAATTCTTTGTCGTTTTTATTGTTGCTTATTTATTATTGAGTAGCTTATTCGAAGAAATACTTGGCCTGAGTTTAGAACTTATACCGTTGAGCTTAGAGCATTCGGTAACTTTATTGCAGTGGATGTTTCTAGCACTTGCTTTATCGGTTGGTATTATTGCCGCTATTGATGCGCCTTACCAAACCTGGGACCACACCCGTCAATTAAAAATGACTAAGCAAGAAATTAAAGATGAAATGAAAAATTCAGAAGGTAGCCCTGAGATAAAAGGGCGTATTCGTCGCACTCAGTATGAAATGTCGCAGCGAAGAATGATGCAAGAAGTCCCAGATTCTGATGTCGTTATCACGAACCCTACGCATTATGCTGTTGCCTTGAAATATGATGTCGCTCAAGGTGGAGCACCGATGTTGGTGGCAAAAGGTATCGACGAAATGGCGATGCACATTCGCACCATAGCGAAAGAGAATAATGTTGAAATTATTGTGTCTCCGGCATTAGCCCGTTCTTTATATTATTGTGCGGATGCTAATCAAGACATTCCAGAAGAACTTTTTGCTGCGGTCGCCCAAGTATTAGCTTTTATATTTCAACTTAACGAACACAAAAAAGGTAAGGCTAAAAAACCAACACCTATTGCAAAGAATCTCCCTATTCCCGATGATTTTAAATATTAATTAACTTAATTATTAATGGTTTAAAAATCTTTTGATGGTTTATTATCCAATCCAACCACTTTTAATCGATTGTTGGTCTGCTTATTGCTATTTCATAGTATGCGTCAAAAATATATCATAAGAGTAATATGCAGTTAATTACTTCATTTAACAAATTTAAAAAAAATAAAATAAACTTATTTTCTGGTTTAGGTACGCCACTATTAATTATGGCGGCACTGGGTATGGTTATTTTGCCCATGCCTTCATTTTTACTCGATATACTCTTTTCTTTTAATATTGCCTTATCTTTGGTGGTATTACTGATCACTGTTTATACCTTAAAACCCCTTGAGTTTGGCTCCTTTCCTGCGGTGTTACTGATAGCGACCATTTTACGGTTAGCACTAAATGTCGCCAGTACTCGAATTGTATTGCTCGAAGGACATAAAGGCCCTGATGCGGCAGGTAAAGTTATTGAAGCCTTTGGCTCAGTAGTTATTGGTGGAAACTATGCCGTAGGTTTAGTCGTTTTTGTTATCCTGATTATTATTAACTTTGTTGTTGTAACCAAAGGTGCTGGGCGAATTGCTGAAGTCACAGCTCGTTTTACGCTTGACGCTATGCCAGGAAAGCAAATGGCAATAGATGCTGATTTAAATGCGGGTTTTATTACTGCGGACCAAGCAAGAGATCGTCGCATTGAAGTGACCAGTGAAGCAGACTTTTATGGTTCAATGGATGGTGCAAGTAAGTTTGTAAAAGGTGATGCGGTTGCAGGAATATTAATATTATTGATTAATATTATTGGCGGACTGGTCATCGGTATGGTCCAACATGACTTAAGTTTTGACAGTGCCGTTGAAATATATACGCTGTTAACGATAGGTGATGGTCTGGTTGCTCAGATACCAGGTTTACTTTTATCCGTAGGTACGGCCATTGTTGTTACACGACAAAATACCTCACAAGACATGGGCGAGCAGGTCAGTAGTCAATTAGGTCAAGAACGTTCGTTGTATATTGCTGCTGCGGTTATGTTTGTTATGGGGATTATTCCTGGCATGCCTCATTTTTCCTTTTTATTATTTGCTTTCATGGTGGGAGGAACAGCCTTCTTTAGTGGAAAATATAAAGTAGCAAAAGAAAAAGAGTTAGCTGATAAATCAGAGGCTGCAGAGGTTGAAACTCAACAACAAGAAGCCGAAGTTAAAGATTTAGGTTGGGATGACGTCAACCACGTTGACATTATCGGTTTGGAAATCGGTTATCGCTTGATACCACTGGTAGATAAATCTCAAGGTGGAGAGTTACTTAATCGCATAAAAGGGGTACGTAAGAAGCTTTCTCAAGAGTTTGGCTTTTTGGTTCCAGCTGTACATATTCGTGATAATCTCGATTTAGACCCTAATGTTTATCAAATATCATTGATGGGTGTCACTATTGGTGAAGCTGAAATTCGTCATGATCATGAGTTAGCGATTAATCCAGGACAAGTTTTTGGAAAATTAGATGGCGTGGCTACTATCGATCCAGCCTTTGGATTAGAGGCTGTATGGATTAAAAATGCACAGCGAGAACATGCGCAATCATTGGGTTACACTGTGGTTGATGCTTCCACCGTTCTTGCGACCCATTTAAGTCAAATCCTCACAAACAATGCTTCACAGCTACTTGGCCATGAAGAAGTACAAAACCTGCTTGATATGCTTGGTAAAAGTTATCCTAAATTAATTGAAGGGTTTATCCCTGATGTTTTAACACTTGGCACACTGGTAAAAGTCTTGCAAAACTTGATGAATGAAGGTGTAGCGGTTCGCGACATGCGCAGCATTATTCAGACGCTTGTTGAATATGGGCCTAAGTCTCAAGACCCAGAAATACTGACTGCTGCGGTACGTATAACCTTGCGTAAATTCATTGTACAAGAGTTGGTAGGTCCGGTTACTGAAGTACCTGTCATAACATTGTCGCCAGAATTGGAACAGATGTTGCATCAGTCTATGCAGATGGCTGGAGACGATGGCGCAGGCATTGAACCAGGTTTAGCAGAACGGTTACAAAAATCTTTAACTGAAGGGGCTCAACAACAAGAAATGGCGGGAGATACGCCAATATTGTTAACCTCAGGGATTTTACGAGCAGTACTTGCTAAATTTGTTAAATATACTATCCCTAGCTTACGCGTAATTTCTTACCAAGAAATTCCTGACGATAAGCAGATAAAGATAGTCAGCGCTATTGGTCAATAATTACGATATCGGTAATGAACAGCAGAGAATATTGGCCGTTAAATGAATATGTCATTAACAGCGATTGCAGTTGATAAGGGGTTAGTTTTGAAAATTAAACGTTTTGTAGCAAAAGATATGAGAAGTGCTCTAACACAAATCAAAGAAGAGCTAGGCGCTGACGCTGTGATCATGTCAAATAAACGTGTACCTGAAGGTGTTGAATTAATGGCTGCGGTTGATAACAACGTTGAAATTAATGTGACCAAGCCAACCGCTCCAGCGATACATACCTCTGAAAATAGATCTAAGGCTAAAGCAAGTAATAGCTCAGCCCGTGCAATTGACAATGATGTTGTTAACCTTAGTCAAAATAATCCAATGACGAATGCTTCTGTTCAAAATAATAGAGGTGGTGAAGAAGGTGTAATTCCCTCCGATAGCTTAGCGGCATTACTCAATCGTCAAGTGCAACGAGCTCCAGCACTTAATGGCCAGGGTATTAATCAAGTTCAGCATGATAAAATCTCACAAGCAGCGGCAAAGTTAACTCAAAATAATACAAGCAACTCTGGGCAATCAACAACGCCAGTTCCATCAAGCAATATAGAGCAACAATTTAAAAGTTTTACTGATCGCTTAGAACAAAGTAGTCAAGAGCCAGGTAACGAGCAAACAGCAAGACAATATCAGCAACCTGCTATTGAGGAGCTGTCTAGCGCTTCAGAAATGAATTTGCCGCCTGCACAAAATGTAAATAACGAAGACTTAGAAAAAATGAAACATGAAATGTCTTCTATTCGTGAATTATTAGAACATCAAATTTCTGGTTTGATGTGGCAGGACATGGCGCAAAAGGATCCTGCTCGCGCTATGCTGGTAAACCGACTAATGTCATTGGGGATGAATGAAGAAGTTTCAGACCAAATTGCCGGTTATATCCCCGCACAAAAGAATGATCAGGATACTTGGCAATTAGCTAAAAAGTTTATCAGCCAACAAATAAATACCACAAACAATGACATTATTCATCGTGGTGGTGTCGTTTCTTTAGTTGGACCCACTGGCGTGGGTAAAACCACAACAGTAGCTAAATTAGCGGCCCGATTTGCACAAATTCATGGTGCAGACCAAGTTGCGATGATTTCAACCGACAACTACAGAATCGCTGGGTTTGAGCAATTAGCAACATATGGGCGCATTATTGGCTGCGAAGTAAAACTTGCTAGTGACGCAAAAACGTTAGATACCCTGTTACAACAATATTCTAAAAAGAAACTGATACTTATTGATACCGCAGGTATGGGGCAACGTGACATGCGTTTAGCGAAACACTTAACAACGTTAGTTTCAAATGCACGGGTAAGGATTCGTAATTACTTAGTGTTAGCGGCCAATACACAGCAGCGTGTGATGCAAGAGAATGTAGATCGCTTTAAAAAAGTACCACTGGCTGGCTGTATTTATACTAAACTGGATGAAAGTCTTAGCATAGGTGAAATTATTTCTACCTCTATTCAAAATGGCTTAGCAATAGGTTACCTTACTGATGGACAAAGAGTTCCAGAAGATATTAAAGTTGCAAATGCTGAAAAACTCGTTACGCTAGCAGATAAAATGTCAGCGAAAAATCAAGTCAATAAACCAATAAATTGGCGAACAGCACCTATGGTATCAAGTTGATTAGAAACGGGTTCATTTTTAATGCCTAAAACGAATAACACTTAAGTATTACAATTGCTCAGTAGAACAATGACAGACAACTTTTATGCTAGGTACTTATCTATTTGTCCTCATAAAAAAGTTGAGCGCATATTTAATCAAATGTGCAACACGGTAAATACCGCTGTATTCCCATAACTTGTTATAATATGTGAATTTTAATCCTATAAAAATATGCAGGTTATGTGATTATAGGGTTATACTAAATTTAGTTGATGGATTTTCGTAAGAAAGTAGAGAAATACGATAAATGAATGATCAAGCAAGTGGCTTAAGAAAAATGAAAAGTTCCGAACCAGTAAAAGTCATCGCAGTCTCTGGAGGTAAAGGCGGAGTAGGTAAAACTAACGTCTCACTCAATACCGCTATCGCACTAGGACAATTAGGACAACGCGTTTTAGTTTTAGATGCCGATTTAGGTTTAGCTAACGTTGATGTCATGCTCGGTTTACGAGTAAAGCGCAATTTATCACATGTACTTTCTGGTGAATGCGAATTAGACGATATTATCATTGAAGGCCCTGCGGGTATTAATGTTATCCCTGCTACGTCGGGTACACAGTCAATGGTTGATCTAACGCCCTCAGAGCATGCGGGTTTGATTCGTGCCTTTAGTGACATGAACACTAAGTTTGATGTACTCATTGTCGATACCGCCGCAGGTATTTCAGATATGGTACTGAGCTTTTGTCGCGCTTCACAAGATGTGATGCTAGTGGTTTGTGATGAACCTACTTCTATAACTGATTGCTACGCTTTAATGAAACTATTAAGTCGTGACCATGGTGTATTCAAATTTAAAGTTGTTGCTAATATGGTGCGAACTCCAAAAGAAGGCCAGCAACTGTTTGGCAAGCTATCAAAAGTAACCGATCGATTTTTAGACGTTGCACTCGAGTTGGTTGCGGTAATCCCATTTGATGAGAACATAAGAAAATCTGTTAGAAAACAAAAAGCAATTGTTGAAGCTTATCCTCAGTCACCTGCTGCCGTTGCTTTTAAATCTTTAGCAGCTAATTTAATTAAGTGGCCAATGCCTAAACAAGCATCTGGTCATTTAGAGTTTTTTATTGAGCAGTTGTTAGAAAATTAGTAACAATGAGCAAAAAGATAAGAGTACTTTATTTGAAAGTGCTTAATTTTCACATGATTTTAGCGAGTGAGCGATAGTGGTAAAACCAAATGCTTACAGTATTCAAACTGATAAATCTGCAATAATTGCGCAGCACACAGTTTTAGTGAAACGAATCGCTTATCACCTATTAGCAAGATTGCCTGCTAGCGTGCAGGTTGATGATCTTATCCAATCAGGTATGATTGGTTTGCTTGAAGCTTCAAATAATTTTGATCACAGTAAAGGAGCAAGTTTTGAAACCTTTGCTGGCATTCGTATTCGTGGTGCTATGCTTGATGAAATACGCCGTGGAGACTGGACTCCTCGTTCAGTTCATAAGAATAGTCGCATGGTCAGCGAAGCGATAAAAAAGCTAGAAGCCGATCTAGGAAGAGATGTTACGGATATTGAAGTTGCTGAAAAACTTGATATTTCGTTAAATGACTACCATCATATTCTTAGTGAAGTTAGTACAGGTAAAATAATCGGTATAGAAGATCTTGGTGTTGGTGAGGATTCTTTAACGAATATGGAAGATGTTAGTAATAACGATCCCTATGATAATTTTGAAAAAATAGTTTTTAAAAAATCGCTTTCGGCATGCATTTCCACTTTACCCGAACGCGAAGCTCTAGTACTGTCACTATATTATGATGAAGAATTAAATCTACGTGAAATTGGTCAAGTGCTTGATGTAAGTGAGTCACGTGTTAGTCAAATTCATAGCCAAGCGATGCATAGGTTAAAAGGACGTATGCAATCCTGGCAAAGTTAAGTAGAATATACATACAATTAAATTTTAAAATGTTCTCACCGGAGGGTGCCTTGGATAAAAATATGAAAGTTCTTGTTGTTGATGATTTTTCAACCATGAGACGTATAGTGAAAAATTTGTTGCGCGATTTAGGCTTCACTAACATTTCAGAAGCAGATGATGGTAGCACTGCTTTACCCATGTTAAAAGAAGGCTCTTTTGACTTTGTTGTAACTGATTGGAATATGCCTGGTATGCAAGGAATTGATTTACTCAAAGCCATTCGTGCTGATGCTAAGTTATCTCATATTCCTGTCTTGCTCATTACTGCTGAAGCAAAAAAAGAACAAATTGTTATGGCAGCTCAAGCAGGTGTTAATGGTTATATTGTTAAGCCATTCACAGCAGCAACGCTAAACGCTAAGTTAGATAAAATATTTGAACGTTTAGGTTAATTCTTTAGCTCGTTCATTAATTAGTCTATAGGTGAGGTTGTTGCATGAGTGTGAATACTAATGTGCATGTTTCTTTGGAAGAAGCAAAACTGTTGGTCGAATATTTAGAAAGTGGCCAACAAGATAAGGCAGATGAGTTAATTGCAGAAATTCAAAACCCAATTCATTCAGAGTTGTTTGCTGAAATAGGCAAATTAACGCGTCAATTACATGATTCATTAAATAATTTTCAATTAGATTCTCGGTTGAATGATTTAGCGACAGCAGATATTCCCGATGCTAAAGAACGTTTAAACTACGTTATTGCCCGCACGGAAGAAGCCGCTAATAAAACCATGGATGCTGTAGAATCTATCTTCCCAGTTGTTGATACGATACAACAGCAGATAAAGGCAGTTAATCCGTTATGGCAAAAACTCATGCATAACAAGTTGGGGTTAGCTGAATTTAAAAGCTTGTGTATTGATATAGATTTATTGTTAAAAACGACAGATAAAGAATCAGTTCGCATGCATGATTTAATGACTGATGTTTTAATGGCACAAGATTTTCAAGATTTAACCGGACAAGTTATTCGTAAAGTTATTGATCTAGTACGTGAAGTAGAAGATAGCTTAATTGGTATGCTGACCGCTTTTGGTATTACAACAGAAAATGACTTAGAGCGAAGTAAACCCAAAGTAGGTGATAACTTAGTTGAAGGCCCTATCGTTAACTCAGCGCAACGTGATGATGTTGTCGCTGATCAAGATGATGTTGATGACCTTTTATCAAGTTTAGGATTTTAATAGGAGTTGCTGGATGTCATTTGAGCAAGATGAAGAGATTCTTCAGGATTTTTTAATTGAAGCCGGAGAAATACTTGAAACACTTTCGGAACAACTTGTAGAACTTGAAAACGACCCTGATAATGCTGAATTATTAAACGCTATATTCAGAGGTTTTCACACTGTAAAAGGTGGTGCAGGCTTTTTAGCGTTACATAACTTAGTTGATGTTTGTCATGGCGCAGAAAATATTTTCGATCTGCTACGTACAAACCAGCGTAGTGTTAGTGCAAGCCTAATGGACGTTATTTTACAAGCACTTGATGTTGTAAATGAAATGTTTGTGCAAGTTCAAAATGGTGAAAAACTTGATAAAGCTGATGCAACGTTACTTGCTGAGTTGCATCGACTAAGCCAACCTGAAGGCAAAGAACAAGCGCCTGAACCTGTTCAATCTGTTGTTGAAACTGAAATTTCTTCCACGGGTGATGAGATGTCAGAGGATGAATTTGAGCGTCTTCTCGATGAGCTTCATGGTAGCGGATCGGCTTCAACACCAGCACCCGCAGAAAAAGCGACAATAGCTTCTTCTGACAGTAATGATATTTCAGATGACGAATTTGAATCCCTACTCGATGAATTGCATGGTCAAGGTGCATTTTCATCTGAACTTGTGACTAACAATACCGGTAAGGCACCCTCATCAAATAGTGCGTCGTCTGATGAAATAAGCGACGATGATTTCGAAGCTTTGTTAGACGAATTGCATGGTCAAGGCCAAGCGCCAAAATTATCTAGGCCAGCAGCAACGAGTTCCCCCAAGCCAGCACCTGTTGCTCAAATTCAAACCCCTAAGCCAACACCGGTTACGGCTGTTGCTAAGCCAGTAGTAAAAGCACCTGTTCCAGAAAAAGCACCTGCTAAAGCAATGCAAGGTGAAACAACGGTTAGGGTTGATACAAAACGTCTTGATCAAATCATGAATATGGTAGGTGAGCTAGTATTAGTCAGAAATCGCTTAACAAGTTTAGGATTGACCAAAGATGATGAAGACTTAACAAAAGCTGTTTCTAATCTTGATGCTGTGACAACAGATTTGCAGGGTGCGGTGATGAAAACCCGTATGCAGCCAATCAAAAAAGTTTTTGGACGATTCCCTCGTGTTGTTCGAGATTTAGCACGAAGTTTAGATAAAGATATTAAATTAGTGCTAGTAGGTGAAGAAACCGATCTAGATAAAAACTTAGTTGAGGCATTGGCTGATCCCTTAGTGCATTTAGTGCGAAATTCAGTTGATCATGGTATTGAATTACCTGACAAACGTGAAGCTATGGGTAAACCTAGAGAAGGTGTTGTTGTTCTTTCTGCCTCTCAAGAAGGTGACCATATATTATTAACCATCAAAGATGATGGTGCCGGCATGAATGCCGAAAAGTTAAAAGAAATAGCTATAGAACGCGGTGTTCTTGATACTGATGCTGCTTCTAGAATGACAGATAAAGAAGCTTTTAGTTTGATTTTTGCCCCAGGTTTCTCTACTAAAACAGAAATCTCTGAAGTTTCAGGCCGTGGTGTTGGTATGGACGTAGTAAAAACCAAGATCACCCAATTAAATGGTACAGTAAGTATAGATTCTGAAATGGGCGTAGGTACTGTACTCGAGATTAAAGTCCCGCTAACCCTAGCCATTTTACCGACACTCATGGTTATTGTTGGAAAGCAGACTTTCGCTTTACCACTTGCTGGTGTGAATGAAATATTTCATCTTGATTTAACTACTACCAACGTCGTTGACGGGCAATTAACCATCATCGTTCGTAAGAAAGCTATTCCATTATTCTATTTAGATAAATGGTTAGTACGCGACTTTGTTGATAAGCCTAGAGAAAAAGGTCATGTGGTTATCGTTCAATTGGGCAATCAACAAATAGGTTTTGTTGTTGATAGTTTAATTGGTCAGGAAGAGGTTGTTATTAAGCCACTTGACCGTCTATTACATGGTACCCCAGGTATGGCTGGTGCAACAATCACCAGTGACGGTGGAATAGCGTTAATTATAGATGTTGCTAATATGCTTAAGTTCTATGCAAAAAAAGCTGTTGTTAATAAAAAATTACACTCTTAGCACATAATAAAACCTTATTGAGTTTTGATAAGGCTTTTAAATTTATAAAACAAAAGAGAGAATAAATGCCCTATAAGGTGTTGGTTGTTGATGACTCGAGTTTTTTTAGACGTCGAGTTACGGATATTTTAAATAAAGATCCGAACCTTACCGTTATTGATGTTGCTGTAAATGGTATAGATGCTGTTGAAAAAGCAGTGTCTTTAAGACCAGATGTGATCACAATGGATATAGAAATGCCATTGCTTAATGGTATTGAAGCGGTGAAACAGATAATGGCAAAAGCGCCAACATCAATATTAATGTTCTCATCGCTGACACATCAAGGTGCTAATGCTACGTTAGAAGCTCTTGATGCTGGAGCCCTTGATTTTCTGCCGAAAAAATTCAGTGAAATAGCTAAAACATCAGATGACGCGGGTAGTCTGCTTCGTCAGCGCGTTGTTGAGTTAGCAAAAATGAACGGTTCGCTAAAAAGAAAACTGGCAATTAAAGCACAACCTTCACGTGTAACCTTGTCTTCTTCTGTGGATAAACCCATAAGTAAATTTGAGATTCAGCCCAGAAATACACTTCGTACAACAAAAGTGGAACCCACTCATAGCGAAAAAATTCGCAACCAGACCGTTAAAAGAAGTTCTGGAAAAAAATACCAATTACTGGCTATAGGGACATCGACAGGTGGGCCCATAGCTCTGCAAAAAATATTAACGCAATTACCGCAAAACTTTCCACTACCTATTATTTTAATACAGCACATGCCTGCTGCTTTTACTTTCGCTTTTGCCAACCGACTAAATACATTATGCAGTATTAACGTAAAGGAAGCAGAGGACGGGGATATTTTAAAACCTGGTTGTGCTTATCTTGCGCCCGGTGGCCGTCAAATGATTATTGATGGTACGGCTACATTGGCAAAATTAAAAATTATAGACGACAATTCAGAGAAAATAGCCTTTAAGCCAAGTGTTGATATAAGTTTTGGTTCAGCAGCCAAAGTTTTTAGTGGCTCAGTACTTGGTGTGATTTTAACAGGTATGGGCTCTGATGGTAGGGAAGGCGCTCGAATGTTAAAAGGCAAAGGTGCAACAATATGGGCTCAAGACGAAGCTTCATGTGTTGTTTATGGAATGCCACAAGCTGTGAAGGTTGCCGGTATTTCAGTTTTATCCTTAGCATTAGAAGATATCAGCCAAAGTATTATCAAGGAAGTTGATCATGGATAAACTAACAATAGCAGGACTTTTTGTTGCAATTACTGCTATATATTTAGGCTTTATCCTTGATGGTGGTTCTCTTGCCGCATTATTTGAATTACCTGCGTTTATTATCGTTTTTGGCGGAACGCTTGGCGCTGTAATGTTACAGTCATCATCTGCTCAATTTTTTCATGCATTGTCTTTGTTGAAGTGGATATTTTATCCACCAAAATATGACATTAATCAAGGTATCGAGTCCATAGTTGCTTGGTCTGAAAAAGCGCGAGAATCTGGTTATTTATCTCTTGAAAATGTTGCAGAGGAAGAACAAGACTTCTACACAAACAAAGCACTTAACTTATTAGTTGATGGTATTGAAGTTGATAACTTACGTGTTTCATTAGAATTAGATTTAGATTTATATCGGGAACATAACTTACGCTCTGCTCATGTTTTTGAGTCTATGGGCGGTTATAGTCCTACGATTGGTATCTTAGGTGCGGTGTTAGGTTTAATTCATGCGATGAGCAATCTAACGGTTCCAACACTATTAGGCCAAGGTATTGCAACGGCTTTTATTGCCACAATCTATGGTGTTGGTTTTGCCAATTTGATTTACCTACCCGTTGCAAATAAAATAAAGGCGATTATCCATCAACAAACTATGTACCGAGAAATGATTGCTGAAGGTCTTATTTCTATTGCATTAGCTGAAAATCCACATGCCATTGAAAATAAGTTGTCAGCCTTTCGGTTAGAGCAATGAACCACTTAAGGAAGCGTCGGCATTTTGTCGAACATGATAATGTCGATCGTTGGCTTGTTTCGTATGCTGATTATATGACATTACTTTTTGCGCTATTTGTCGTTTTATATGCAATGGCAATGGTTGATGAAGAGCCCTTTGAAACGGCGACAGAGTCGATAGGCAAAGTTTTTCAGGCGAAAGTATTCTTACCTAAGAACCGTGGTCATGGCGATGATATCCTTGATGTTAATACTTCAAAAACGAATAAACGCTTATACGGTAATGGTATTTTAGATGTTGCCGGACCTGAACTCGTTAATGGTGAAATTACGCTTTCAAATGTTTCTGACAGCGAAGTTGGCACTAATTTAACCTCACTAGAAAAAGAATTGCATACAGCACTATACGATTTAATAGAGTCGGGCTTTGCGCAATTACAAATTGATGGTGATTGGTTAGAAATAGAATTAAACAGCAACATGCTTTTCCCTAGTGGTTCATCATCAGCAACAAACAATGCGACTACGGTATTGGCTGTTATTTATGATGTTATTGGTTCATCAAGCAATTTTATTCGTGTGAGAGGCTATACTGATAATCAACCGATAAATACTGAAATATTTTCATCGAATTGGGAATTGTCAGTTTCTAGGGCGACAGCTATTTTAAGAGTACTCGAAGACCTTACCCTTGACCCTGCTCGTATGGCAATTGAAGGTTATGGACAATATTATCCACGTGAAGATAATAAAACTGCCAAAGGTCGATCACAAAATCGACGCGTTGTTATAGCTATATCAAAGTATGGGTTAGAAAAGTCAAATTTACTTGCTACACCCACGATCAGTGTTCAAGATGTTGAAGCAATAAAACAGATAGATAGTGCGAATGACGAGGAAAACGAAATTCGTATTATACGACTAGATAACGGTGGTATTCGCATTACTACGCGAGAAAATGATAAGTCATCTTCTCAGCAGAACAACAATTAGCGTAACAAAATAAGTAGGATACAAACTTGGTAGTATGGACCGTAGCAAATCAAAAAGGTGGTGTTGGTAAAACCACAACAACAATATCCTTAGGCGGCTTATTAGCTGAGCAAGGTTATAAAGTTTTGCTTGTAGACACCGATCCACATGCTTCTTTGAGCTATTATTTTGGCATTGAATCTGAAGATCTTGAATTAAGTGTTTATGACTTATTTGTTCAAGTGTCAACTAAAGAACAAATAATGCAAAGTTTATGCCCAACAAAATATGAGAATATCGATATACTCCCAGCAACAATGGGGTTAGCGACGCTAGATCGCTCTTTGGGCAATAAAGGTGGAATGGGGTTGGTTTTGAAAAAAGCCATGATAAAAATAGCCAGTGAATATGATTATGTTTTGATTGACTGTCCACCTATTTTAGGTGTACTTATGGTGAATGCTTTAGCCGCTTCACAGCGCATCATTGTTCCGGTACAAACTGAATTCTTGGCCTTGAAAGGTTTAGACCGTATGATGAAAACAATGGACATTATGCAGGTAGAACAAGATAAACCATTTAAATACACTATAGTACCAACGATGTTTGATAAACGTACTAAGGCTTCATTGCTGACGTACAGAAAACTACAAGAGTTATACGATGACAGTGTTTGGGCAGGTGTGATACCTGTTGATACTAATTTTAGAAATGCGAGCTATTCGCTACAGATTCCTTCAGATTATGCACCTTTAACACGTGGTGTTAGTGCTTATAAAAAATTATTAAGCAGTTTATTAGAACTGCAAAAATTAGGTTAATCGTCCCATGGCAAAATCACTCGCTGCAAGTAAAAAACTTATGCAGAATTATTTATCAGAATTGTTGACAGAAGAGCAACAAGAATCTGAAGTGCCAGTTACGCCAGTAAAAGAAAAACTACATCAACCGTTAGAAAAGCTTCTCCAAAAAATTGATATTACTGAACATATTGCTGACCCATCAGATGAACCTATCCATACGGTTAAGAGTACAGTAAGTCATGAAATACCAAAAGTAGCACCGCCATTTGCTAAAGTAAAAATCAAAGAAAAAGTTAATGAGCAACTGATTGTTGATCAGCCACTCAAAACAAGAAAAAGTGCGCAGCCTTTAATTGTTAAGCAAACTAAAAATTATCGTAAAGGCAGTTTTCAAGCGATGTTCTTCAATGTTGCGGGTTTAACTATAGCCGTACCTTTAATTGAGTTAGGTGGAATACATAATGAAGAAAAAACAACAAGTTTGATGGGTAAACCTGAATGGTTTACGGGTGTAATGCTACACCGCGATGAAAAAATAAATGTTGTAAATACAGCTTTATGGGTAATGCCAGAAAAATGTGACGAAACATTGAGAAATTCGTTAAACTATCAATATATTGTCATGCTTGGTAATAGTAATTGGGGATTATCGGCTGAAACCTTAGTAGACACGGTGACGTTAGAGCAAGAAGATGTAAAATGGTTAGATGTACCGAACAAGCGACCTTGGTTAGCGGGGTTAGTCAAAGAACGTATGTGTGTACTGCTTGATGTAGAGTCTTTAATTAACTTACTTGACGCAGGCGCAAATATTAACCAAGATTAATGGCTAGATCTCAAGATAGTATTATACTATGGGCACTAGACGAATAATCAAACAGATTGATTTTCAATAAGATATTTAAGAGGCAGGCTGTATGGCTGATGATAGACGTAATACAAATGAAAACGTAGACAACGATAAAGTGTTGCAATGGGTAACCTTTAAACTTGATAATGAAACCTACGGTATTAATGTGATGCAAGTGCAAGAAGTTTTACGTTATAGTGAAATTGCACCGGTGCCTGGAGCGCCTACATATGTATTAGGTATCATTAATCTGCGAGGTAATGTTGTTACTGTTATTGATACAAGACAACGCTTTGGTCTTAAACCTGCTGATATTTCTGATAATACACGTATTGTCATTATTGAAGCTGAGAAACAAGTCATTGGTATTCTAGTAGACAGTGTTGCTGAAGTGGTTTATTTAAAGAATTCAGAGATTGATGATGCACCTAATGTAGGTAATGATGACAGTGCACGATTCATTCAGGGTGTTTCAAACAGAGAAGGTGAACTACTCATTTTAGTTGATTTAAATCAGCTACTATCTGACGACGAATGGGATGAGCTTAAACAGTTTTAACCATCTATAAAACTGTTGGATGGGTCTCTAAAAATAAAGCCTGACTAATTCAGGCTTTATTTAGTTGTAATTGTTCAAGAAGACTTTATGTTTATTCTTTCTCCACTTATTATTTTATCTATCTGTTTTGTGCTTTTTATAGTGCTTAGTGTGTTTATTTATCGTCAAAAATCTCATTTTTATCGAATAAATAAGATGCTAAAAACACAAGTTGAAACGCAAAAATTATTTATTAATGAGTTACAATCTGCTCAAAAAACAGTAAAAAAGCAGTTTGTTGATATCAAAGATAATCTTAAAAATTATTATTTAGAAAACGAGCAGGTTAGTAAGCAACTCGAACACCGTATAAAAAAACTTCAACAAGAGAGTGCACTACAAAAAAACTTATTAGAACAGCTCCAAAATCAACAACCCCAAGATAAACTTTACTCCCGTGCCTTTAAACTTGTTGAGCTAGGTGCTGACATTGAAGAAGTTGTGCGTGAATGTGATATCCCACTTGCTGAAGCTGAAATGTTAATATCTGTCCACAGAAATAAAACATCGCCTTCTTAAACCAATCATTTTATGGTTTCACCGCGGATAAATAGTTAAAGCTTTTATGTTGCATTGTATTTTTGCGTGGTAAACTGCGACATTATTTTTTACTCAATATCAAGGACGCTAAGTGAAAGTAGCCGCTATATTTTCTTATTGGATCAATAACCCAACAAAAAAAATTGTTATCATTTTACTGGCTTTAGTTATTTCTGCCTGTTCATCAACACCTGCTGAAAATAGTGCTGGTGTTTCAGATCCTAAAGATCCATTAGAATTGATTAACCGACCATTTTGGACTTTTACCTGGGATTATGCAGACAAATATGTGCTTAAACCGACAGCCCAAGCGTATGTTGAATATATGCCAACAGACTTTAGGTCCGGGATACATAATGTTGCCTTAAACCTTAATGAGCCATCAACGGTTATAAATAACCTGCTGCAAGGCAAGTTTAGTGAAGCGGGTAAAAGTACGGGGCGTTTTATCCTTAACTCTACTATCGGCATATTTGGATTTTTTGACCCAGCAAGTGACCTTGATTGGATCCGAGCACAAGAAGAGTTTGGTGAAGTCTTAGGCTCCTACGGTGTAGGAGATGGACCTTATATTGTTATACCGGCTCTTGGGCCAAGCTCAGTTCGTGAAGAAGTGGGTGACTATGTTGATAAATACTACTGGCCGTTAGCTATTATTGATTTTTGGCCAAACTTACTTCGCCAAGCCGTACTCGGGCTTGAACAACGAGCTGCGCTTACTGATCAAGAACAACTTATTAATGAATCTATTGATTCGTACGAATTTGTTAAAAATGCTTATTTTCAAAATATGGAATTTAAGGTTTATGATGGCAACCCACCCATTGTGATCAATGAGGAAAGTGAAGACGAAATTGATGCGTTTTTAGACGAACTTGATGCGATGGCCGATATTGAGTAGACAACATTTACCGGTGTATCTAAATAAAGTGAAGTTTGGCATTGGCTAAGCTTCACTGGTTTGGGTAAAACAGTATTGGGACTGCAATATAAGCATGGATAGAGTTAACGCTAGCAAGGTGGATAAAACGCTAAATAATTAACTTAAGCTAATTTATTATATAGCTTTATTGCATCACTGAGATGCTTACGTGTAAAGAGTAATGATATTGGGCGAAGTAAAATAAAATAAACCCCTAAAACGCCAAACAACGATACCACAAATAATATCCCATCTAACTGTGCCAAAAAGAGAAAGGGAGGCACTAACATAAATAATTTTAAAAGGTTTAAAACAAATTTCTCAGGAGCCGTCAATTTATGTGCCGCCAGGGTTAAAATTTGCTGGCGTTGCTGCAGAGAATAGCTTTCGAGTTCAGGGATTTTGTTTGTTGAAAATATAAAAGCCATGGGTATCGTATATTTAATGAATAATAGCAGCATTCTACAGTATTTTTGCTAATAATTAAGCAAACAAGTACCGAATTGTCTCTGGGTTTGGTAGAATTGCCGCAAATTTTTTGTGAGTGAATTATAAATGAATGTCATTGAAGCTAATTTTGACGCAGCAGGTAAAAAGTTTGCCATTGTTGTTTCTCGTTTTAACAGTTTTGTAGTTGAAAGTTTATTAGAGGGTGCTGTTGATGCACTCAAACGCCACGGTAACGTTGCAGATAACGATATTACGATTGTTCGTGTTCCCGGCGCATATGAATTACCCGTAGCAGCGAAACGTATAGCAAGTAAAGGGCAATTCGATGGTATTATTGCTATTGGCGCTGTTATTCGTGGTGGAACTCCACACTTTGATTTTGTTGCTGGGGAATGTAACAAAGGCTTAGCGCAAGTTTCAATGGAATATACTATTCCTGTTGCCTTTGGTGTTATTACGACCGATACCGTAGAACAAGCGATAGATCGTGCCGGACTTAAAGCAGGTAATAAGGGCGCAGAAGCGGCTTTAAGTGCTTTAGAAATGGTTAATATTTTAGATAAGATATAAGCGGGTACTTTTGTGAAACCATCTCCTAGAAGGAAAGCTCGTGAGTTAGCGGTTCAAGCTATTTACTCATGGCAGCTTAGCCAAAACTCAGTGACTGATATCGAAGTTAATTTCTTAACTGATAACAGTGCACGCCGTTTTGATATTCCATATTTTCAACAATTATTACATGGTGTAACCAAATCAGTTGGTTCTATCGATGAAGCTATTTCTCCCCATGTTGACCGTCCTTTAAACGATGTCGACCCCGTAGAAAAAGCAATATTACGTGTTGCTATTTATGAATTGAAAGACTGTAAAGATGTGCCATACCGAGTCGTTATTAATGAAGCCATCGAATTAGCAAAATCTTTTGCTGCTGACGATAGTCATAAATTCGTCAATGGCGTGCTTGATAAAGCGGTTAAACTCATTCGTCCAGAAGAATAATTTATTCTTTTATTTGAGAAGCAAAGGATTGGCTGTTCTATGAAAGAATTTGAACTTATTCGTCGCTATTTTACTGAACAAGTAGTAAAGCGTAAAGATGTTCATTTAGGTATTGGTGACGATTGTGCATTAGTTACCCCTGGTGAACGCCAGCATATTGCTGTAACAACAGATACATTAGTTGCAGGTGTTCATTTTCCTTTGAATACATCCGCTCGTGCTATTGGTCATAAATCAATCGCCGTTAATTTATCTGATCTTGCCGCTATGGGTGCAGAGCCAAGTTGGGTGTCTTTAGCCTTAACGCTTCCAGAAATTGATGAAAATTGGATGAGTGAATTTTGTAAAGGTGTTTTTGACCTTTGTGAATTTTATAATGTACAACTCATTGGTGGTGATACCACACAAGGGCCGCTGAGTATTACGGTTACAGCCCAAGGACAAATTCCTTTTGAACAGCATATTTCTCGGTCGGGTGCTAAAGCCGGTGAATGGTTATACGTAACCGGTGAAATAGGCGGCGCGGCGCTCGCATTACAACATATTCAAGGTAAAGTGAAAGTAGCGGCTAAATACCAAGATGAAATACAAAAGCGTTTAGATTTCCCAAAAGCGCAGGTCTTAGCAGGGCAAGCATTACGTAAGTACGCGACATCTGCTATCGATTTATCTGATGGATTAATAGCCGACCTCAGTCATATTTGTAAAGCTTCCGGTGTGGGGGCTAATATTGTCCTCGATGCTTTACCTATTCCTTTGGCATTAAGTGAAACGGTCGGTATTAATAATGCTTATAATATCGCTTTAGAAGGTGGTGATGATTACGAGCTATTATTTAGCGTTACTGAAGATAACCGTGTAGGTATGGAAACCGCATTAGCTAATACTGGTCATAAAATTACTTGTATAGGCCAACTGAATGGCTCAGGAAAAATCATCACAACTTTAAATAAAAAAACGATTAATATTAATGTACAGAGTTTTCAACATTTCTCTGACACTCCCTCTAACAAGTAACTTAAGATAGCATTGATGAACAAGTCTACTGAGAATTTTCGTCTAGCAAACCCAATCCATTTCCTTGCTTTAGGTTTTGGTAGTGGTTTATTACCTAAAGCGCCAGGCACTTATGGTACCCTTGCTGCGATCCCTCTGTATTTACTGTTAGCACCGACATCAATGAGTACTTACTTAGCTATTGTTATTATCATGAGTGTTGCAGGTATATATATTTGTGGCAAAGCTGCAAAAGATGCAGGTGTGCACGATCATGGCGCGATTGTTTGGGATGAAATTGTTGGTTTTTTAATTACTATGTTTATGGTGCCTCTGTCATGGCAAAGTATCGTTGTTGGCTTTATCTTGTTTCGAGTTTTTGATATTTTTAAACCTTGGCCTATTTCCTATATCGATAAGAATTTACATGGTGGTTTAGGTATTATGGTAGACGACATTATTGCAGGTTTGGCTGCATTATTTTGTATGCATCTCATTTTTTAACGAACAATATACATTGTTATTTTTCTATCGCTCATTCATTACTTCTACCTACAAATTATATCAAAGCCTTTATTTTAGGTAATATCTTAGACTGTAAACTTTTTGGTGCAACAATTTGTTGACAGCTTAACTGTCAACAAAATAACTCAATGTTATCATTAATTCCAATTGCTGTACTCGCTGGTATAATATCGTAATATTATATCGTTATCTTCTATACTTACTTGTATTTTAAAGCGTATTTTGACGTTTTATCAAGCCAAGCCTTAAATTTCAGGAGTTGTTCAATCAATGTCTACTAAGCACTTATTAAATGAAACCCATAATCCAGCCCTAGCGAGCTGGCTCGTTACTGCTAACAAAGCAGATACCGACTTTCCTATTCAGAACTTACCTTTTGCTGTTTTCAAACGTGCAAATAGCGAAGAGTCATTTCGTGGTGGTGTTGCTATTGGCGATCAAGTTATTGACTTAACGGCTCTGGGTCATGTTAATGTTTTTGATGGCCTTGCCCAAGATGCTGTCAAAGCTTGTAGTGCACCGCAGTTAAATGATTATATGGCGATGGGCAAAGCAACGTGGAGTGCTTTACGCTTAGCGCTTTCAAATGCTTTAAAAGCGGGCTCTGCTTTACAAGAAAAAATAGCGGGCTGTTTAATTGCTCAAGCTGATGTTGAATATGCATTGCCTTGTAATATTGGCGACTACACTGATTTTTATACCTCTATTCATCATGCAACGTCTGTGGGTTTGAAATTTCGTCCAGACAATCCATTATTACCTAACTATAAATGGGTACCTATTGGCTATCATGGTCGTTCATCTTCAATTGACGTTTCAGGTCGTGATTTTAAACGCCCTTGCGGACAAACAAAAGCGCCAACAGCAACTGAACCATCATTTGGGCCTTGTAAACGTCTTGATTACGAATTAGAAGTGGGTATTTTTATAGGAAAAGGTAATGCCCTCGGTGATGCCATTTCTATTGATAATGCTGAAGACCATGTTTTTGGCTTATGTTTATTTAATGATTGGTCTGCTCGCGATATTCAAGGATGGGAATACCAACCTTTAGGGCCATTTTTGTCAAAGAACTTTGCTTCAACGGTATCTCCTTGGATTGTAACAACAGAAGCTCTGGCTCCATATCGTTCATCGTGGACTCGGGTTGAGTCAGATCCTCAACCTATGCCATACCTAGAATCAGAAAAAAACCGTGCAATAGGTTCATTTGATATTCAGTTACAAGCATTGCTTGAAACACAAAACATGCGTGAGAAAAGTGAAGAAGCAGTAGAGATGTCACAATCTAATTTTAAAGACTCTTACTGGACAGTTGCACAAATGGTTGCTCATCATACGGTTAACGGTTGTAATCTTCGTGCCGGCGATATGTTTGGTAGCGGAACACAGTCTGGACCCAATCCAGAAGAAGCCGGTTCAATGTTAGAGCTTTCAAATGCGGGTGCTGACCCTATTACCTTACCTAACGGTGAAAAGCGTACTTTTCTTGAAGATGGCGACAACGTAATAATGAAAGGTTGGTGTAAAAAAGATGGTGCAGCGCGCATCGGTTTTGGCGCAGTATCCGCAGTAATATTACCTGCCAATTAATTTTAAATATTACTATTGAAGGCGCTGACTATTTATAGCCAGCGCCTTTTTATTTATAGGGCTAAATTTCAACATTTTTATCCACTTTATACCCTCAATCTTAATTTGATTCATTTTGTTTCTGCGACATTAAGTCTCTTCCTACCACCTTACTTGTATATAAAAATACGAGTGAAATTCTAGTAAATAAGCGATGGAAGGCTAAAAATAAGCGATGAACTGCGTTGTATATTGTATCCGTTGTAATTTTACTGTTAACTTTTAGTTCTTTAAGTGTGATTTGGCACACTAAAACAATCTTTCTGAAAAGTATTTTTATGTTATTTTAGAATAAGTAATACTTTTTAATTCCATTATGGAATTAATATTTACGAACGATTTCGGACATAATTTTTTGCTTGCTAAGCCTACAGTTACCAGCATATATAGCGTTTATGATTAAAAGTTATTTATGAATAACTAGACTTTATTTCGTAATAACGTCTAGTTTAACGGATAACCTTCATATTCTTTCTCTTGGCAATTTATTACCCTCTTGTAAACACTTTTTGGCTGTTTTATAAAGTAAGGGCTAGACTCTATATTGAACACACAAATTATCTAGCTAAAAATATAATAAGTATAAATATAAAATAAACATAAATCTGGAAGGAAGTAACATGTCTACTAAATTATTTCGTACAGCAACGTTAACGTTAGCCGTAAGTATTGCATTAGGTACCGCCCCCACATATGCAGAAGAAAGCAGTTCAAAAGTCAAAGTAAAAGATGTTGAAAGAATCGCCGTTGTTGGATCTCGTTCTGCTCCTCGTTCTGTTGCTGATTCACCTGTACCTATTGATATTATTGGTGCTGACGATTTAGAAAAGTTGGGTTCAACTGATATGCTCGACCAACTGGTTGGAGCTGTTCCTTCTTTCAACGTACATGCTAACCCTATCAGTGATGCAGCCACATTAGTACGTCCAGTAAATTTACGTGGACTCTCTTCAGACAGTACGCTGGTTCTATTAAATGGTAAACGTCGACATCGTGCTTCCGTAATCGCTTTTCAAGGTGGCGGTATTAATGATGGTGCGCAAGGTCCAGATATTTCTGTTATTCCTAGTATTGCTTTGAAACAAGTTGAAGTTTTACGTGACGGTGCAGCGGCGCAATATGGTTCTGATGCTATTGCAGGTGTGATGAACTTTGTCTTAAAAGATGCTGCCGAAGGTGGTAGCTTTTCTGTTAAGCATGGTGAGTATTACGAAGGTGACGGCGGCACAACAACATACGCAGGTAACGTGGGTATGCCGTTAACTAAAAATGGGTTCGCTAATTTAAGCTTCCAATATAAAAATGCTGATGCCACCAGCCGAAGTAACCAAGTTGCTAATGCAGCTACAATTTCAGCTGCAGGTAATACGTTTATTGCCGAAGAAGCTCAAGTTTGGGGCTCTCCAGAAATTAATGATGATTTATCACTTTTTGGTAATATCGGTCTTGATTTAGATAATGATAAAAAATTCTATATGTTTGGTAACTACTCTGAACGTGATGTACAAGGCGGGTTTTATTGGAGAAATCCACATAATCGCTCCAGCATTTATTCGAATGATAAAGGTAAAACTTTACTTGTAGGTGACTTAGATGGTGTCGATTCAGGTATTACATGTCCTACAATTGCCATTGGTTCAAATGTTTTAAATCAAGCTGATTATCAGTCTATTGCTGATAATAGTACACCTTTAGGTAAAAATTGTTTTGCAGTTAACGAGACATATCCAGGGGGTTACACGCCAAATTTTGGTGGTAATGTGGTCGATACATCACTAACTGTTGGCGTTGAAGGTGAAATTAATGGTGGAATGTTAGACGAAGTTTTCTTTGATATTAGCGGCTCAGTTGGACGAAACAAATCAAGCTTTAGTATTGTAAATACCATTAACTCATCAATGGGACCTGAATCGCCAAAGGACTTTGATTTAGGTAATTATACGCAGCTAGAAAAAACTTTTAATTTAGACTTATCTAAGGGCGTTGATGTCGGCCTTGATAACCCAATGAATGTTGCGGGTGGTCTAGAATGGCGTGAAGAAACCTTTGAAATCGGCGCGGGTGACCAATACTCTTTCCTTGCTGGACCATTAATTGATCAAGGTTTTAATCTAGGCTCTCATGGCTTTCCTGGTTTTCAACCTTCTCAAGCGGGTGTTTTCTCTAGACGCAGCGTTGCTGCATATGTAGATGTAGAGGCATACATTACCGACGATTTCTTAGTGGGGGCAGCATTACGTTATGAAGATTTCTCATCATTTGGCGATACGTTAAATTATAAACTGACGGCTCAGTATGCAATCAATGACGAATTATCAGTACGTGGTTCTGTGAGTACCGGTTTTAGAGCTCCTACGGTTGGTCAGGCTAATGTAAGTAACGTTTCTACAGCACTAGAAGATGGTGAGTTAACAGATTCAGCCTTATTACCACCAACAAGTGAATTTTCAAAATTGTTTGGCGGTAAAGAGTTAGAGCCAGAAGAATCACAAAGTTATGCCTTTGGTGCTGTTTATCAAAATGGCGATTTATTCTTCACAGCTGATTATTACCATATTGAAGTTGATGATCGCATCACACAATCTGATCGCACAAAATTAGATGATGCTGATTATGCTAAATTAGAAGCATTAAATGTAGCTAACCCTCGTTCTGTCGGTACAGTAAGTTTCTTCGCTAACGATTTTGATACAACCACTCAAGGTGTTGATGTCGTTGCAAGCTACGGTATGGAGTTATTTGAAGGAAGTACTAAGTTTAGTTTAGCTTACAACTGGAATGAAACAGATGTTACAAATAGTTCTGCGATTACTGGTGCTTTTAAAGTTAAACGTTTAGAGGAGGGTCTACCAAAACATAGAGGCTCGTTCACTGTCTCTCAAAGCTGGGACGATATAAGCGTATATGTACGTGCTAATTACTTTGGTGAATATCATGCGGTACACGTTGATTACGACCTAGCAGCTCAAGATGCAGACGCTGCAGTAACGGTTGATGCAGAAATGAGTTACTTTATTAATGACTCATTTACAATATCAGTGGGTGCGCAGAACATTCTTGACCAAGATGCTGAGGAATTAGATTTTGAAGAGTCGTCTCGCAGTCATCCTGACGGATTTACACCTAACAGCAACTGGGGCGGTAAGTACTATGAAACGTCTCCATTTGGCTTTAACGGTGGCTTCTACTACGCAAAATTAACGTATAACTTCTAATTGAGTTAGAAATAGCGGTTAGCTTTTAATCGCTTCACTTGTAAAGTCAGCTAATTTTAGCTGACTTTTTTATTACCTCAATAACCTCGATACGTTTCTTATTAATGGCTGCTTTAATATCTACTCCCTTTATACCCTGCTCAATAAACTCTTTTGCTGTTATGGCTAACGCCGCTTGAAAAGCGCTTTTTAAATAGTCTACTTGTGGGTAAGGTTTTTCTTCGTTGTGTAATCTCCCACGAAAATTAGCCGTACATGCGGTCAAAAAATCAGAGAATTCTTCAGGCTTTCGCCATACATCTAAACTATTGAATAATTTAACAATGGTGCTGGCTTTTAAGTCGAATGCTTTATGACAGTGTGAGTGAAACTCACAAACTTTACGGGCTAATATTTTGTGATCTTTAGGCACTTTTAATTGCTCACATATTTTTTCAACCAGTGCTAAACCACACTTTTCATGGCCTTGGTGACGTGGCCAGTTTTCCTTTAAGGTTAATGATTTACCTAAATCATGACAAAGGGCGGCGAAGCGAATAGACGTTTTAGTGGAAAGCTTAACAGCTTGTTGCAGTACCATCATGGTATGTAAGCCTGAACAAATTTCGGGGTGCCACTCATCTGGATCAGGAATACCCCAAAGCGAATTAAGCTCAGGCCATATTTTGGCTAATGCACCACATTCACGTAACACTTGAAAAAAAATTTCAGGATGGCTCTCAGTCAAGCTTCGTTGCATTTCTTGCCAAATGCGTTCGCCTGATAGGCTAGCTAATTCACCACCGTGACTTATTTCAGTCATCAACTGTAACGTTTCCTCAGCAATGGTAAAGCCGTAATGATGATAACGAGCAGTGAACCGGGCGACACGTAACACTCGAAGTGGGTCTTCAATAAAGGCCAATGAAACATGGCGTAATACGCGGTTTTTTAAATCTACTTGACCATTGTATGGGTCGATTATCGTGGCGCTTTCAGCGTTATCATTAAAAGGCATGGCCATTGCATTAATGGTAAGGTCTCGACGGCGTAAATCTTCTTCAAGGGTAACAGCGATACTAGCATCACAAATAAACCCAGTGTAGCCATGACCTTGCTTACGCTCAGTTCTTGCTAAAGCATATTCTTCTTTCGTTGTTGGGTGAAGAAAAACAGGAAAATCTTTACCTACTTGAGTAAAGCCTAATGCTAACATTTGCTCAATGGTTGTTCCTACTACAACATAGTCATGATCATAAATCTTATGTCCTAAAAGTTTGTCGCGAACGGCGCCACCGACTAAATAGCGATTAAGCGCTTCAAGTTTATTGTTGAACATCATTACTCTTTGTTTATTAAGTATTATTTATCTGCGAGAAAGCTTAGCATGTTTTTACAAATTATTTACCTGCTAGTTTTGACTTATGAGAGACTACAAGGTAGTTTCTATGGCAGTTTACTCAATTTAAAAATGACTTAAATCTATTATGTATAAAGGTTACTTTGGCTTAAAAGAAAGCCCTTTTTCAATCGCCCCTAATCCTCGTTTTTTGTTTATGAGTGAACGCCACAAAGAAGCATTGGCACATTTAAGTTATGGTTTGGGTGAAACCGGAGGTTTTGCGTTATTAACGGGCGAGGTTGGCACGGGTAAAACAACGATCAGTCGCCGTTTAATGGAGCAATTGCCAGAAAATACGCAAGCAGCTTTTATACTTAACCCAACATTATCAAGCCAAGAGTTACTTGCCACTGTTTGTGACGAACTAAAAATACGCTATCGAAAAACAGGAGCAACGTTAAAAACACTCACCGATAAAATATATGAAAAATTAAATAAGAATCATCAAGCTAATCTAAATACATTACTGATTATTGATGAAGCACAGCACTTAGCCCCAGAAGTGTTAGAACAGTTACGTTTGTTAACAAATTTAGAAACAGATACAAAAAAATTACTGCAGGTTATTTTGATTGGTCAGCCTGAATTAAAACAGCTATTACAACGTCGCGACTTACGACAATTAGCGCAACGAATTACCGCTCGTTATCATTTGTTACCGTTAACTAAAAGTGAAGTTGGCCAATATATTCAACATCGCTTGTCAGTTGCACAATGTGAACGTATGTTATTTGAACGCGCTGCAGTCGCAGAAATTCATCGTATTTCACAAGGGATCCCTCGCATCATTAATTTGTTATGTGAACGATCACTTACCAATGCTTATTGCAGTAATAATGCCTTAGTCACAAAAAAAATTGTTTTACAATCAGCCCAAGAAGCGTTGGGTGATGAATATGAAGCTAAAAAATGGTGGCAACATCTTGCAGTAAAATCATTAGCAGCAAGTGTTATCTTGGTCTTAATTATTAGTAGCTCTTACTTATTAGGGCAACTTTACGGTAATAATGTCAGTAATCAAACCGCGAGTAATATTTCTAAAAAAACCATTAATCACGTCGATACAGTATCGAATAACCCGGTGAAAATTACCGTTGATAACGAGAATAAAAAATTAACAAACAAAAACAAAGTTAACATTGTTGAAAAGCCATTTTTAGCTGCCAACGCAGGAAAAAATATAGCGGTTGCAATAAAAAATGATGGTGATAAAAAAACCGTATTGGCATCGGACACAGTAAATACCGCGAATACGCGCAAAGGGATAAAAGAAACACCAACTAGTGCTTTACTTGTTGAACCTAGGCTAAGTGAAAATAAGCCAACAGAAAAAGTTAAGCAAAAGCTTTCGGTTAATGCTGCTGACGGCATTTCTGACGCGCTACTGGCACGTTTTAAAAGTGCTATCGATGATACTGAACGGGAGTTAACAATTGAAAATAAGCGCAGTATAACAGTAAAGTCAGAGGTCGATGTTCCTACCTTATCAAATATGCCTGCTTGGGTGCAAAGTGACCTTCCTCCGTTAAGCTTTGAACAGCATATCTATACCAGTGACGGAGAAAGCTGGGTAAAAGTCAATGGCAGAGATCGCTATGAAGGAGACACTATTTCAAATGAATTGGTGTTAAACTATATTTATGCGCAGAAAGTTATTTTAACGTTTAAAGGTGAACAGTTTAGCTTACCTGCACTATCAAGTTGGTAAGCTAATGTTTAGTCAGAATTTAGATTATTTAGCATTATATTATAAACACATTTTGTAAATAGCTAAGTTTAATCAATAAATGCGGTTTTGAAAAAACCTAATAAATTAAGGTTGAATTCTTCAGGGCGAATACAACAATCTATTTGATCTTTGTATTTAGACTCACTTAAGTTTATTTCTTGAATAGGGATCGCTTGTTTCATCCGTATATTATAAAAAACGCGTACATAAGGGTGTAATGGTTTTTGCTTATTTAGACGACTGATTAACCCTAATTTACCACTGTTAAGTTTTACTAACGTCCCTACGGGATAAACCCCCATACATTGAATGAAATTTTCAACTAATTCCTCATCGTAGTATTCTGGGGCTTCTGCAATGAGTGTTTTAAAGGCATTAATGGGATGGATACTTTTTTTATAAGGTCGTTCAGAAGTCATAGCGTCGTAACTGTCGATAATAGCAATCATTCTACCGTATTTTGATATTTCATCTCCCTTAAGTTTATTCGGATAACCTGAACCATCTAAGCGCTCATGATGCTCTCGTATCATGTTAATGGCCATATAAGAAATACTGGGGCTGCTCTCTAGAATTTTTAAGCCAAGTGCAACATGGCTGCGAATAATATTCTGTTCTTTGTCGGTTAAAGGATTACGTTTATTTAAAATATCGTTAGGTAATAATACTTTACCTATATCGTGTAAAAAGGCGCCAAGGGCGAGTTCTTGGATCAAGCGTTTATCAAAGCCCAAATGCTTAGCAAATACCGACATCAAAATTGAAACATTTAGCGAGTGTTCAATGAGGTAAGAGTCTTTCGTTTGAAGACGAGACATACAAGAGAGTGCGTCTTGGTTACGAAAAATAGAATCAACCATTGCATTGGTGCTTTCTTCAACCTCTGATACTTTGATTGTCTTTTTTTGTTTTATTTGCGAAAGAATTTTTTCTTGCAGTAATTTTGCATTTTTATAAAGGTTACTCGCTTTTTTCATTTCACTGTCGAGCGAACGCTCAACTTTTTCAGATGATTTCGTTTTTGTAGAAATAGGACCTTTAGTTTTTATTTCGGCAAAAACTTTTTCAACATTAACTGTTTGTTTTTGTTTTTCGGGAACAATAACGAGATGGGTAATGTTTGCTTTACGTAATTGCGTAATACTCTCAGCACAGGAAATATAACCTTCAGATTTTATATTAAGATTTTTGTTATCAGATAACGATTTTACATACATGCCGGGGTTGAGTTGATCGATAGAAATGGTTTGAGTCGTTTCACTCGTTGTTGATTTTAACATATTGGTTGTTGGTTAGTTGAAGAGCTATAGTTGATAATAGCTTATTAATAGTGAACATTTTAGGTAAGTTTTAGTAAATATTATAATTGGATAGAGTAGAAAAGAAAACTTCATCAATAAATTTTTGTTAATTATTGACGAAGCTTTAGGATTATTGAGCTTTGATTACTGCCATGCAGGCATTTTTGCTTCGAAAGCTTCTATCTTCTCTAGCTTATTTAATGTCCAACCAACACTGTCTATGCCTTGCTCCAAGCAATATTGATGAAATTTATCTAAACTAAAAGTGAAACGTAGTTCACCACAGTGAATTTTGTTATTGACTAAATCTACCGTTAATTCGATGTTTTCTTTCGCTGTTTTATTAAACAAAGTTTCAATTTCTTCATCGCTGAGTTTTATGGGTAGTAAGCCAATATTGATACAGTTACCATAAAAAATATCGGCAAAACTCGGTGATATAATAACTTTGAAACCATACTCTTCTAATGCCCATGGCGCATGCTCTCGACTTGAGCCACAGCCAAAGTTTTCACGGGTAAGTAAAATACTAGCACCTTGGTATTTTGGCTTGTTCAAAATGAATTCAGGGTTTTTTTCGTGACCTGACACATCTAAATAACGCCAGTCGTGAAATAAGTGTGGAGCAAAGCCTATCCGCTCTGTTTTTTGTAAAAACTGTTTTGGAATGATCTGATCGGTATCTACGTTTGCTGCATCTAACGGAACAACTAAGCCAGTATGTGATGTAAATTTTTCCATTATGATATTCCTTGTGAATTCAAGTCAACAAAATGACCGGTAATTGCAGATGCAGCGGCAAGCTCAGGGCTAACTAAGTGTGTTCGACTGCCACGGCCTTGTCTCCCTTCAAAATTACGGTTGCTGGTTGAGGCACAGCGATCGCCTGCTTCAAGAACGTCATCGTTCATACCTAAGCACATAGAGCAACCAGGTAGACGCCATTCAAAACCTGCGTTACTAAATACTTTGTCTAAGCCTTCAGCTTCTGCTTGTTCTTTTACGCGATAAGAGCCCGGAACAACGATAGCGTCAACATTAACCGATACTGATTTTCCTTGTGCTTGGTATGTTGCAACAACGCTTGCTGCGGCACGTAAATCTTCAATACGAGAATTAGTGCATGAACCTATAAAGACTTTATTAATGGTAATATCGGTAATTTTAGTCCCCGCAGTTAAGCCCATATACTTTAATGCGGCGGCGCAAGAGTCTTTTTCTACTTGTTCGGTAAAGTCATCGGGCGATGGCACTACGCTGTCAACCGAGGTGACTTGTCCCGGTGTGGTTCCCCAGGTTATTTGCGCTTTAATATCTTCGGCTTTTAGCGTTAATACTGTGTCAAACTTAGCGCCTTTATCGGTTTTAAAGTTTTTCCAGTCACTTAGCGCTTCAAGCCATACGTCACCTTTTGGCGCATATTCTTTACCTTCTAAATAGTCGAAGGTGGTTTTATCGGGAGCGATTAAGCCCGCTTTCGCGCCAAATTCAATGCTCATGTTACAAACGGTCATGCGCTCTTCCATGCTCAGCGCTTCGATAGCACTACCGCAATATTCAACAACATAACCGGTAGCGCCAGCACTGCCAGTCTTGCCAATAATAGCTAAAATGATATCTTTCGCACTAATGCCTGAGCCTACTTGGCCATTAACTTCAATTCTCATAGTTTTAGCTTTAGTTTGACGTAAGGTTTGCGTCGCAAAAACATGTTCAACTTCTGAAGTACCAATGCCAAAGGCTAATGCACCAAATGCGCCATGTGTTGCGGTATGTGAATCACCACAAACGATTGTTGTGCCCGGTAAGGTTAAGCCAAGCTCAGGCCCTATTACATGCACAATACCTTGGTTCTTATGACCCATGCCAAATAACTCAATACCGAACTCTTTACAGTTTTTCTCTAAGGTTCTTAATTGGTTTGCTGCGCCTTCACCCGCGGCATCAATTTCTATAGAACGGGTAGAAATGTTGTGGTCCATGGTGGCAATTGTGCGCTCAGGATGTCGAACAGGGCGGTTATGAAACTTTAAATTAGCAAATGCTTGTGGTGAAGTAACCTCATGAATCAAATGGCGGTCAACATAAAGTAACGGTGTTTCACCGGCTTTTTCTTCAACAACATGCTGTTGCCATAATTTTTCATATAATGTGGTGGCTGAATTTTCAACACTCATCAGTTATGCCTCTGTTATTTTTTGATTAGCACTATCTTGTGCACTACTTTGTCGCGCAATAATTTGTTGGCAAATATAATCACCCATTTCAGCGGTATTCTTAGCCTGGTGTCTTTGCTCTGTGGGCAGTAAATCAGCGGTTAGCATGCCATTGTCTAATGCGCTTGCTACGGCATCTTCAATCGCCTGTGCTGCTGCACTTTCATTTAAGCTATAACGTAGCATGAGTGCTGCTGATAAAATTTGCGCAATAGGGTTAGCAATACCTTTTCCGGCAATGTCAGGCGCACTGCCACCTGCGGGTTCATACATACCAAAACCGTCGCTATTTAAGCTAGCAGAAGGTAATAAGCCCATAGAACCGGTGATCATTGCGCAAATATCAGAAAGAATATCACCAAATAAGTTAGGGCATAATAAAACATCAAATTGATTTGGGTCACGGACCAGTTGCATGGCAGCGTTATCCACATATAAATGCTCTAAAGTTACGTCTGGGTATTCAACGGCAATTTCTTCAACCACTTGGCGCCATAACTGACTGGTGGCTAAAACATTAGCCTTATCAACAGAGGTTACCTTAGCGTTACGTTTTTGTGCGGCTTGAAACGCCAAATGAGCAATGCGTTTAATTTCACGGCGTGAGTAGAACATCGAGTCAAAGCCAGTTTCTTCTTCCCCTTCACCGCGGCGGCCTTTCGGTTCACCGAAGTAAATATCGCCTGTTAACTCGCGAATAACCAGTATATCAAAGCCTTGTTCTGAAATATCACTGCGCAATGTTGATAGCGAAGACAAAGCGGGTTGTAAGGTCGCGGGTCGCATATTACAGAACAAATCAAAACGGCTACGTAAGCCTAATAATGCACAGCGTTCAGGTTGCTGCGAAGGGGGTAAGTTTGCCCATTTTGGACCACCAACAGAGCCAAATAAAATCGCATCAGCTTGTTCACAACCTTTCATGGTAATATCAGGAAGGGCATTGCCGTGAATATCAATGGCAGCACCACCAACATCATAATCTTGTGTTAATATTTCAATACCAAATGCTTTTGCAACGGTAGTTAACACTTTTTTAGCTTCAACCATGACCTCTGGTCCGATGCCATCTCCGGCTAATATTGCTATGTTCGACATGTCTTTTATACCTTTAGTCAATCTTATTATTGGTGTATTTATAACGAAGCTTGTACTTCATTTTTTAGTTCGCTTTTCATTTCATTGATAGTGATCGCACGATGAATATTATTGAGTGCGTGGATCAAGGCTTTTGCTGAGGCGTCAATAACATCGGTGGCTAAACCATAGCCGTGAAACTTTCGGCCTTGCCAAGCAACCACTAAGTCAGCTTTACCTAAACCGTCTTCACCTTCACCTTTGTTTGATATTTTGTAATCAGCGACCTCAAAGTCAATATCAACGGCTTTTTTAATGGCACGATATAGAGAGTCAACGGGGCCATTACCGGTTTCAGAAACAATATGGCTCTCTTTACCTGCGACTAACTTAATACTTGACGTTGAAAACTCTCCACCGCCACATTGCACGTTTAATGTTTCTAAATGATAGAATTCTTGTTCTTCACCCTGTTGTTGAATATTAAAGTGCAACGCTTCTAAGTCATCATCAAAGACTTGACCTTTTTTATCGGCTAACGCTAAAAAATCACTGTATAACTCTTCTAAATCAAACTCCGTCTCGGTATAACCTAAACTTGCCATGCGGTGCTTAATAACGTGGCGACCACTGCGAGATGTTAAGTTTAATTTTGTTTTACTGATGCCGACACTTTCTGGGGTCATAATTTCATAGGTATTGCTGGCTTTTAACATGCCATCTTGGTGTATACCTGACGAGTGACTAAAAGCGTTACCGCCAACAATCGCTTTGTTTAACTGCACGGGCATATTACATAACTGGCTGACTAACTTTGAGGTGCGAGCAATTTCTTGATGGTTGATATTAGTGTGTACATTTAAGAAGTCTTGGCGGGTTTTCATTATCATCGCGACTTCTTCTAATGAACAGTTGCCGGCGCGTTCACCGATACCGTTTATAGTACATTCGATTTGCCTTGCCCCGGCTTGTACTGCAGACATTGAGTTAGCAACCGCCAAACCTAAATCGTTATGGCAATGCACCGAAATTACCGCTTGGTCAATATTTGGCACACGATTAAATAATTGGGTAATAATACCGCCAAATTCATTGGGTAGGGTATAGCCCACCGTATCAGGAATATTGATGGTTGTTGCACCGGCTTTTATCGCGTTTTCAACCATACGGCATAAATTGTCGATAGGGGTGCGGCCAGCATCCTCACAAGAAAACTCGACATCGTCAGTGAATTTTCGGGCAAATTTAATGGCATGTATCGCCATTGCTTCAACATCGGCAAAATCTTTTTTTAATTTTTGTTGAACATGAACATCTGATGTAGAAATAAATGTATGAATACGAAATTGGTCTGCTACCTTTAATGCATCTGCACAAGCTTGAATATCTCCTTCAACAGCTCGAGCTAGGGCACAGACACGGGAGTTTTTAATTGTTCGAGCAATCTGTTGAACAGATTTAAAGTCGCCCGGAGAAGAAACGGGAAAGCCAACTTCCATAATATCAACACCTAACCGTTCTATGGCTAGTGCAATTTGCAACTTTTCATGTACTGAAAGGCTTGCATTTAATGCCTGCTCTCCATCACGTAAAGTGGTATCAAAAATAATTACGTTGCTGTCCATGTTTTATTCCTTAATATTTGTTTGTACTGAAAATTCGCTTCTTACCTCAAATACAGGCATAAAAAAACCCGCGGTAATGTGCGCGGGTTTTAATGTTTATCTTTAATTTACAACAATAAAAAACCTATCCGCGCACCGTTAATGCGAGGAGGAGGTTAATGCGAATAGCATTTGTGATGTTAAAAATTATTGTCATTATATTAATCTTATTTGGTTGGTTTAGCTCGAAAGAGCAAACAGTCATCTATTAATAGCGTATTTACTCAAATATTGTCAATTAATTATTAATATTTAAAAAGAATAATGGTGAACATAATTAATATAAGGTGGTTAAGGGAGCCTATCTGAATAGAGTTAAATCATCGACCATTCTTTTGATTTTATAAGGTGCTTTGTCACTAATTATGTGTTGTTTGAACTTAGCCATTCACTGTATGCATTGATTTTATCTTATCCGATATATCGTAGTAAGAGAAAACCTAGTTTTTTTTACTATTACTTGTGGTAACTCTTTGACATTTTTACTCATCTAGCGTCGATATCAATGATGGCAAGGCGTGCTATATCTAATTTCTTTTTATGCAAAGGTTAACCCTAGCAATCGCATCTGTTTAGGTATATCTAATTTAAATTTTCAATACCTCTTCGTTTTGATCTCAATAAAGTAAACACTCGTGTCAAAATGAGGATGTAGGTATGTTTTTGTTTTTTAATAGTTCAAGGTGAAATTAAGTTACTGAATCAGAAAGTTTCAAAAGTAGTGCTTAAAGTCGAGCATTAAGGTGTTCTGAACAGGATTTCTGTAAAGTTTGCAGTTGTAATAAACTTTGGATTATTACCTATTAACCTTCTATTTACAGGCCGGTAACATTCTGGTAATTTATGCGTGAATTTGAATGTCTATAAGATGTAGGCATATATTAACAAGGAATAATGGAATATGTTAAAAAAAGTAATACAAATGGTTGTAATATTCAGCTGTTTATCATTGTCAAACATTGTATCCGCAGCAGAAACTTTTACGCTAACAAATGCTCAAAAAGGTATGTGTTTAGATGCAAAAGGTTATTCTGCCCAAAAAAGAACCAGTGTACAGTTATATCACTGTGATGGTTACGACGATCAAAGATGGTACTTTGCTAATGAATTTGGCCAGCCGGTATCTTTATCACAAGCAAGACTAGGTTATTACAATATAAGAAATGTAAAGTCAAATTTGTGTCTAGATGCAAAAGGCCATACAGGTAGTAAAGATGATAGTGTCATAATCTATACCTGTGAACCACCTAGCTATCGTAGTGAAGATCAAACTTGGAAATTGGAAGCTTGGCCTGGAAATGCAGGAAATGTTCTTAACGGTGCAAAGAATAGGTGTTTAGATGTTGGAGGTACATCAGCGGGAGCAGGTGCAAATGTACAATTATGGACATGTGAAGGCTACGAAGATCAATTTTGGACTGTGACAGATATAGAATATAACTAATTTAAAGAATTTTATACTTTAAGTAAACCCCGCGAATAAGTGGGGTTTACTGTATATAGAAATTTTTAGTTTATTAACCTATTTTTTTAAAAGAATAAAAAAATATCAGCTAATAAATAAAAATTGAGATAGTAAATCTCTATTCACTAGCACCATATTATAACATCGTTTACATAACCAAATTTGAATGTTTGTTAAAATTTAATATCTGCACATGATTTTTCAAAGTTCATGCCTCAACTTTTATCGATAAGTATTTGATAAATCTATTGTCTATGTAAGATATCATATCTTTGTAAATATCTTGTCGCTTAATTAAAAAAATAAAAATTATTTTAGTAATACCATAATTAATATAAGGCGTTTACAATTTCCAGTAATTTAGCTTTTTTCGCTGTTTTAAATTTCTTATAATATTTAGTGGTAATGGTTTTTGTGATTGCTTACCGTTTGACTGTATATCTTCAACAGCCTCTAATATGCGTAATGATGACTTACCATCACAATAAGGGTGTAACTCTGCTGCATATTTATTTATAGCCGTTAAAAGTACTTTAGGAGGAGATAATGCAATTTGCAGTGCCTTTGGCAATTCTTCTGCTTCAGTAATGTTAATTAAATAGTTGCCGGGTTGACTATTATTTAACGATATTACGGGTTTGCCTAATAGAGCAAACTCACCAATAACAGATGAAGTGTCTGATACCATGATATCAGCAGACTGCAGTAAGCTATTTATATTTGCAGACTCTATTATTTTTAAGTTGTCTGATGTAAATTGTGAATAAAGCGTAATCCATTTTTTATCCATTTTAGGATGAAACTTTACAAGCCAATTATATTTGTTCTCATTCACTAAAGCCGTGATCTGCTCAAACAAATAAGGTGCAGACGTTAAAGAAGGTGAAAAAGTAGGAGCAAAAAGGATCGTTGGCTTTTTGTCGTTGAAATATTGTTCTTTAGGGGTATTGAATAAATTATCTAATTTAGGCCAACCCGTTTCCTTTACATCAAAAAACTGGTGTTTTTTTGCTAACTCCTGAAATCGAACTGTTGTAGCTATACCATGAGTGCAATAAAGATCAAAACAATCTCTAATAACGAAATGGCCTTTTTTCTTCCATTCTAAACCATGGAATACTTGTACTTTAATTCCTGGAATAAACCTTGGTATCACATTTCCTGGAATAAAAGAGGCAACAGGGTCAAATTTTATAACATCATCAACAGTGTTAAGGACAACTTCTTCGGCATGAAAGTTATTTAATTCAACCTCGTCACCAGCTACAAACCAAGCGACTATACTCCCTTGCTTTATAATTTCTTGCTGCAAAGGCCGCAAGATTTCAAAGGAGTAATTTTGTGAAATATAGAATAAGTACTTATTTTTTTTCATAGACATAAACTAATAATCTAGCTGGGATTTAAGATAAATTCACCTTTACGCACAAACAAAATATCACCTGATGTGTATTTTTCATTCATTATATCAATCACATGCTTTGAAAGATCTTCGCATGCTAAAACATTGTCGTTTGGTAAATCAAATTTATCTCTGAATTTTGTCATTATTGCTCCCGGGCACAAACAATATGAATTAAAGCCATCTTTTGCTAAACATTTAGAAAGGGTGACAACACCTGCTTTTGAAGCACAATAAGATGACCAATCAGGGTAAGCATTAAATGCAGCGGTTGATGAAATATTAATGATCACAGTGTCAGAGTTTTTGGTTAATGCTGCTTTAGCGGTGAGATAAGTGCCAATTAAATTGACTTGTATATCATTAATCCAAAGATGAGTATCGCTTTCTAAAATTCTCTTCGGATGGATTGTGCCAGCATTATTTATAACAATGTCAAATGAGTTTTTTTGGAAATAATTATTGATGCTTAATTCGTTACTTATATCCATTTCACTTCTACTTGGCGTAGAAATATTATATTCATTTTTGAATTGCTGATAAAAGCTTTGTGCCCAGTCACCCGCACCACCGGTAATTAAAATAGACTTCATTATACTTTCACATCTGGATTAGGATGTTTATCAGAATTGGTAATTAATTCTTTATATTGTTCAGCTATTTGGACTTTTAAATTTGAGCTACTGACACCTGAGCCGTAAGGGAAGTAAAAAACTTTAACACCAAGTTCTCTAAGGTAGTCATATTTTCCTTTCCAATCATCACCAATAACGAATATATCAATATTAAGATCTTTTACTCTTTCTGTATGCTCTAATGACCGTTGTGGAATAACAACATCAGGGTATTTCAATGCACTGACGATTGCTAAACGTTCATCAAAAGGTATTGCTGGAGGGTTTTTATAGCTGCATACTAATTCATCAGTACTCACACCTACAATTAATGTACCGCCTAAACCTGCTCCATATTCAATCATTTTTAAGTGGTTGCGATGGAATAAATCGAAAGTACCAGATACGTAAACAACAGAACTCATATTATAAACCTACCTTATTAAAATTATTATCTCGCATCATACTACAGATTATATTCAACCATAAAAGAGGCATTAAAGTCTGTTTCATTACTTATATCATCATCAAAAGTAGAATGGCTTATATCTGTAGCTAGCGTCAAACGCCAGTTTTTATAATCATGTTGGATGCTGCTTGATATCATCCACACTTGTTCTGCAATACTGGTTACCGTATTTCCGATAATAGGATTATCAGGAGCTTTGTCCTGATTATCATAATTTAAATCTAAATAACGTATTTTGGCTGTGAGTCTAGTATCTATACCTAGCTGAGAAATAGTACCAAACACGTAAGTTTTTGAATCGTTTTCATAAGTGCTACCAATCGAACGACCATTATAACGCATGCCTGTTGCATAACTAGAGTGTTCATAATAGCAATCTCCAATATTATCTCTTTCTCCACAATCAGCTAAACTGTCAGCCACCTCAATAAAAACGGTACTTGGTTTACCAAAAAGAGCCAGATGGGCGTCAAAGCCGACTTGGGGTTGTGCTTTGGTAAAATATTTTAGTGTACCTTCACTACCGTCTTCGGCAAACTTTTGTCCGTAAAAACTCACAGGAATAGTCAACAACTTGAAACTGTAGCGGAAATCGTAACCGGCTTGTTGATTTGCTGGATTTGGTGTGTTTTCATCACAAACTACACCATCAATACCACAGTTAGATTTGCCAAGAAGAATATCCCCAAAAATTGAAAGGTTGTGAGAGCGGCCATCTCCTCCCCATTGCGCTAATCGAGTAATACCTAGCTCTAAATTTTTAAAAGGTTTTAGGTTTAATCTGAATCCCCACAGTAAAGTATTTTTGACTACGCGGTCGTCATCCATTTTTCCCATAAAACTAGTAACTGTCCATGGAATATCAAATTCAGTAAATGGAATAATAAAGGGTTCTGCTGATTTACGTGAAATAGCGAGTGCAGTAATTGGACGGGCATTATTGGTTAAACTTAAGCTAGTATCCCACGTTGGACCATACCAGCGTTCTTGTCGACCTAATGAAACTACCCAATTACCTACAAATGCCGCAATATAGCTTCCATCTAAACGTTTTTTATCACCATCAATAGGGTGATAAGTATAACTTGGTGCAAACTTAGCTGCGAAATTTTCGAACATAGAGCTTGAGTGAATGCTGATACTATTCTTATCGCTTACATAGTCTCCAAAAGTGGTGAATCGTTTATTTTCGAATCCAACCTTTGCTTTAACACGTGTTTGATTTTTTTTGGCTAGCTTAAATTGGTGCATAATATAATAATAAGCACTTTGTTGACTGGAGTTTAAGTTTTTTGGATTAATGCTTTTAATGTCGCGAATAATATCGTGCCACATTAATGGGTAAGTTGTTACAGGGGTAATAATATGGCCAGTATCAGCTAGTAACTGAATGTTAGCTTTTAAGTAAATGTCAGAAGTGTCTATCCAAGGCTCTGCTAGAGAATATGTGCTTAAAGATATGCCTAGTGCTAATGTTAGCGCAGCAAAAATGGTTTTAGAGAATAACATTTTAGGAAAAATCCATTAAATAGTTTTACAGTTTCATCTTATTTGATAAAGGAAATTGTATAATAACGCAAAAAATCAAATTATACGTGTTTTCATCACTGTTATATATAGGTAAAATGGTGATAATTAACAGGTCTTTATTTTATTAGGTAAGTTGAAGGTTTCATGTCTGCAAAACGTTATTTGTTTTATATTTCTCAAAATTACGCTTACGCTATTTTACGACCTTTGCAAAGTGCTATTTTAGCGAGAGGCGATCAAGTCGCTTGGTTTATAGAGGGAAAAGAAGTTAACGCTGACCTACTAAGCGTTGATGAATATCGATTAACATCCATTGATGAAATAAAAAGCTATAACCCAGTGGCTATTTTTTATCCTGCAAACATAGCTGCTACTTTTTTACCAGGTATTAATGTTGCTATCTTTCATGGTTTTGATGCGGGTAAAGTTGATAAAAAAGGCAATAATGATCATTTTAAAATTAGAAATTGCTTTGATCTTTATTGTACTCAAGGTCCAAGCACCACAGAGGCTTTTTTAGCTTTATCTAAGCAACATAAACATTTTAAAGTCATTGAAACTGGGTGGTGTGCGCTAGACCGTTTATATTTAAAAGATGAAAGTCAGAAAGTAAATAAGCCGACGATTCTTTTATGCTCAACTTTCTCAAAAAAACTTTCTTGTGCTCCTCACTTATTTGACACAGTAAAAAGGCTCAGTCAGACAGGTAAATGGAATTGGCTCGTACAGTTCCATCCTAAAATGCCAATCGAAACTGTTAATCAATATAAATCAATTCAAAATGATCATTTATCTTTTGTTGAAGACGATAATGTGATTCCACTATTACAAAAAGCGGATGTTATGGTTTGTGATACATCGTCGGTGTTAATTATGTTTTTATTATTAGGTAAACCTGTGGTGACCTATAATAATATAGCGCCTGAAAATTATTTGTTAGATATAGACAATGTTGAATTATTAGAGCAAACCATTGAAACAGCATTACAAAAACCGACTCAATTAATGGAGCATATTAAACATTTCATTAAAATGACTCATCCATACAATGACGGTAGCTCTTCAGTTAGAGTCTTAAATGCCGTTGATGAAGTATTATCTGGTACATTACCGTTAGATAAAAAACCAATAGATTTTTTTAGACAATTTAAAATGCGTAAAAAACTAAACTATTGGCAATGGTAATCCCCGCCCTCTAAATCGGTGTCACTACCTTAAGTCATAGATAAAGTGATAAAACGCGGCACTGAATTTTTCGTACAAAAAAGCCACTTTAACATCAGAAAATATAATCGATGATAAAATGGCTTTTTGAGTGGAAAGTGGAGTAGAGCGTTACTTCCAATTATCCATAGAGCCTTTGCGACGAGCGGCAAGTCTTGGCAGAATTAAGCCTAAAAGTAGGCCAATAACTAATACAATAGCACCATTAAAAAACCATTCTTTTTTGATATTAGTATCTTGATCTTTTAATTTTGAACGCGTAACCATCAAGGTTTTATTTAATTGACTTATTTCGTTGTTAAGCTGAGCTTTTTCACTGCTAAGGTTTTCAATGGTATCTTTAGCTTGAGCAAGTTCTTCAGACATGCTGTCTGTATTACTCGTCGTATTTGCGAGTCTTTCGTTAAGCTCGGCAATAACAAAGCGTAAACCTGGCTTTAATGATATGTATTTACTTTCAACCCAGACATTGCGGTTTTTATCATCAACAATTTCTGTGTAATCATTTTCATACTGGCCCGTTACCTTTACTTCTGTACCTGAATTTATACTGCCTAAAATGCGATAATTATTACCAGCGCCTGAATGCATATAAATAAATAAGTCGTCTGAAATATATCCAGAGTCAAGATTAGAGGCGGCGTCTTCTGCAAGAAGTGAGAAAGATAAACTAAGGGCTAAGCCAACCAATAAAGCTTTTATTATTTTCATGAAACTACCATTAACGTTTAGAGAATTATTAATAGCAAAATACTAGGGCTTTGGAGGATTGATAGCAAGTTAAGTTTACGAACATTAAGGTTTTTTTGGTAAAAAAGGTTTTATTATCGATATTTTTGGATCAAAGCAATGTTCGCTACTTGTTTTCATATGTTGCTGTTGTAAACTCTGAATGTTGACATGTCGAAAAACTGATTGGAAGAATATGGTTACCGAAATTGAGCTCAAGTATTTTGTAACGAGTGATAATACCCCAAAAAAGATTACCGAGCTATTTAGCGAGCAACAGCTTTCATTTAAGTGCGTAACAAAGCAATTATCAAATTGTTACTACGATACAGCTAATTTAGATTTTCGCCATCATGATATGGGACTTAGAATTAGAGGCTGTGATGGCCAATTAGAGCAAACCATAAAAACTGCGGGTGTGGTGATTGCAGGCTTGCATCAACGACCCGAGTATAATATTGACATCAGTCATAATTTCCCTGAACTGGCTTTATTCCCTGCCAATATTTGGTCGCCTAATCAAAAAGTAGCACAACTGCAAGAATCGTTGATACCGCTTTTTTCAACAGACTTTACCCGAATTATTTGGTTAGTCACTTTATTATCAGGTTCGGTGATAGAAGTGGCCTTTGATCAAGGTGATATTAGTAGTGATGGCAGAAGTGAAAAAATTTGTGAGCTTGAATTAGAGCTAGTGAATGGCACAACATCAGATCTACTTTTTCTTGCAAAACTTCTATTTTCAGTCGTATCAGTAAGACCCAGTAGCCAAAGCAAGGCAGCGCGGGGGTATCGGTTATGGAAAAATACTAAGCCAAACTATGAAAAGCCCATCACTGATGCTTTGCCCATTGACCGTAGCTTATCTATTTTAAATGCATTTTCTACAGGCATTAATCATTGTTTGACGCATTTACATGACCATATTGAACATTATATAACAGCGCCAAGTTTAGTAGAGTTAGAAAAAGTCACTGAAACCTTAGCGTTAATTCGTCATGGTTTTTGGCTTTTTGCTGACTATCTTCCTGAGGGTTCAGTAAAAATTCGTGATGAGTTAAGTTATTTTGTTCATTTACTTTCGTGGGTTGATAACGCCGTTAATTTACAAGAACTCACGAATAAAACGGGTAACTATCGACGTAAGCTAAATTACAGTGAGCAACTAGTAGAACAATTAAGAATGGAGAAACGCCGTCTTCCTACCAGTGATGATGTCATTGAGCTACTTCATGGTATGCGTTTTAATACGCTGCAAGCTAATTTGCTGGCAATGCTTTTAACTGAGCCATCTGAACTTAATGACGCGTTATTACCTTTTGCAAAGCAAAGCTTAACGAAAAGTATGTCAGTCTTATTTGCCAATAGCATAAACAAAGAGTCACTCTCTAGAGAAGAATACTTGTCGCAAGCAAAGTTATTGAATCGCAGTTTATTAACGGGAACTTGGTTTGGTTTATTGTTCGATGAAGATGAACGTAAGGAATATCGAACGCCTTGGTTGGATATTCAACAAGGGATCAGTGAATTACAAACCTTGTGGATTATTCACCAGCAGCTACAAACGTTAGATGAGAAACCCAAAAAACTCGTCTCATGGCAAGGAAGTAAAGTTGAAGGGTTGTTGATAGCGTTAGACAGCTCCAGAAAAATAGCACTAACGATGAAATCTTATTGGTTAGATGAATCGTAATCGTTTTATTGTAATATCGTAAGTGTTGTATAGATTTTCATAACATGTTGTTGAAGATAATAAGTAGGGTGATAATTTCATGAAGTGGGTTGTTAATTTCGGGATGTTGTTAAGTAGTTTCATAACATTTGTAAGTTGGGGGAGTGTTTATAATCTACCTTCTTCTGATTCCCGGTTGATCGGAGAGCAAGTGATTCACAAAGCAATAAAGGGCGATTACTTTCAAGCGTTAGCTGAAAACTATAATGTTGGCTTTTTCGCATTACTCGCCGCTAACCCTAATGTAGATCCTTTTTTACTTGAACCAGGCAGTGACATCGTCATTCCAAAACAAATGCTTCTACCCTTTGGTAAACGTGAAGGTATTGTGATCAATCTTGCTGAAATGCGGTTGTATTATTACCCTAAGGGAGAAAAATTAGTCTATGTATTTCCTGTTGGTATTGGCCGAGAAGGGCTCGAAACACCCCATTTAACCAGTACTATTGGTGAAAAACGTAAAGACCCTACTTGGCGACCAACACAAGAAATGCGCGCTCGTTACTTTGCAGAGCATGGTAAAGAAATGGTCAAAGAAGTTCCGGCAGGGCCCAATAACCCGTTCGGTAAATATGCACTACGTATTGGCACCAGTGAGTATTTACTTCACGGTACCAATAAACGTTTTGGCATTGGTATGCGTGCAAGTTCTGGCTGTATTCGCCTGTATGACAATGATATTGAATGGTTATATAACAATATTCCTATTGGCACCCTTATTCGTATATTAGAGCAGCCAATTAAAATGTCTTATGAACACGATGGAAAGAAAATAGAACTTCATAGTCCGTTAACCCCTGAGGGGGGGGGAGAAGTTAAATTAGTGATGACAAAAGCAGTAAAACATTTTATAGGTAATAATGTTCAAATGTTAAAAAAAGTGAGTTTACTACTAGCTAATCCAGAAGGTGTCGTCGTTTCATTAAATTGAGCTAAAGAGATATTGTCAATGAGCATAAATCAACTCCATTAGTATGAACCCAAGCTCCATCAGAATGAACTAAAACGCCGTAAGTATGAAGCCCAATTCCGTCATCCTGAACTTGTTTCAGGATCTCGTCTTTAAAAACTCAAAGAGCAGATACTGAAATAAATTCAGCATGACAGGAATGATACTGAAATAAATTCAGCATGACAGGAATGATACTGAAATAAATTCAGCATGACGGGAATGATACTGAAATAAATTCAGCGTGACAGGAATGATACTGAAATAAATTCAGCATGACGGGAATGATACTGAAATAAATTCAGCATGACAGGAATGATACTGGAATAAATTCAGCATGACGGACATGGATACCGAAATAAATTTAGCATGACGGACATGGATACTGAAATAAATTCAGTATGTACTCAAACGCTGTGAGTATGAAGCCCAATTCCGTCATCCTGAACTTGTTTCAGGATCTCGTCCTTAAAAACTCAAAGAGCAGATATTGAAATAAATTCAGCGTGACGGGAATGATACTGAAATAAATTCAGCATGACGGTAATGATACTGAAATAAATTCAGTATGACAGGAATGATACTGAAATAAATTCAGCATGTACCCAAATACCGTGAGTATGAAGTCCAATTCCGTCATCCTGAACTTGTTTCAGGATCTCTTTCTTAACAACGAGAATGATACTGAAATAAATTCAGCATGACGGGAATGATACTGAAATAAACTCACTATGACGAGAATGGATAATTACAAAAGATCTGAGGTTTTTGAATTCAGTATGACAACAAGTTCGTTCCTTTGGGTATTATTGGGGCTGTAATAGGTTCTGTTATGCGGTCAAATGACGGATCGTTAATATGGAAATAAAAAAACGAGACTCATTAAGTCTCGTTGCTGTTTTTATATTATATTCTCTGCATACTAATGAAGAATACGTGCGCGAATTGTGCCGTCAATCTGCTTTAATTCACGTAATGCAAGCACACTATCTTGCGCTTCAATATCAATAACCACATAACCAATTTTATCATCTGTTTGCAAGTACTGAGCAGCAATATTAATATTGTGTTTTGCAAAGGCTTGGTTAATCTGGGTTAAGACACCCGGTTGGTTACGATGAATATGTAATAAACGACTCGTACCCGTATGCTCTGGCAAAGAAACTTCTGGGAAGTTAACCGCTGAAAGTGTTGAACCGTTGTCAGAATACTTAGCCAGTTTACTCGCTACTTCTAAGCCAATATTTGACTGAGCTTCTTTAGTACTACCACCAATGTGCGGTGTTAAAATAACATTGTCAAATTCGCGTAAGGGTGAAATAAACTCTTCATCATTACCTTTGGGTTCAACAGGGAAAACATCGATTGCTGCGCCCGCGACTTTTTTACTTTTAAGCGCTTGTGCTAGAGCATCAATATCAACGACGGTGCCACGAGAAGCATTGATAAAAATAACACCGTCTTTCATGATTGCAAATTCTTTTGCTGCCATCATGTTTTGTGTTTGAACCGTTTCAGGTACGTGTAAACTAACTACATCAGCTTCTTGTAATAAAGCTTTTAAACTCGGTGCTTGGCTCGCATTACCTAAGGTAAGTTTAGTTTCGATATCATAAAAGCGAACACGCATACCCAAGGTTTCAGCTAAAATACCTAACTGTGTACCAATATGTCCGTAACCTATAATACCCAACGTTTTTCCGCGAGCTTCTACAGAGCCTGCCGCAGATTTATGCCAGACACCACGATGTGCTTTAGCACTTTTTTCAGGAATACCACGTAATAATAATAAAGTTTCACCTAATACTAGTTCGGCAACCGAGCGGGTATTTGAAAACGGGGCATTAAATACCGGAATACCGCGCTTTTGAGCCGCTTTAATGTCAACTTGGTTCGTACCAATACAGAAACAACCAATAGCGGCGAGTTTCTTGGCATGGCTTAAAACATGATCGGTTAACTGAGTGCGTGAGCGAATACCAATAAAGTGGACATTAGCAATTTTTTTGATTAAATCTTCTTCAGCAAGCGATGTACTTATACATTCAATATTGCTGTAGCCTTTCATTTTTAACTCTTCAATAGCGCTAGGGTGAACGCCTTCAAGTAATAAAATTTTAATTTTTTCTTTTGCTAATGAATTATTGCTCATTGGTCTAATATCTCATGTAGGACTATAGTGGTCATTGCCTTAACCATCTATAAAGCATTTAGATGGCTAGATTTCTAAATTAGCATATAGTGTATAAACTCTAAAGATTTATTTTATGAGTTTTGCGCCATCTTTAGTGCCTAAAATTAAAACATCAGCGCCACGTAGTGCAAACAAACCATTAGTAACAACCCCTACAATGGCATTAATATCGTTTTCAAGTTTCTTAGGATCAAGTATCTCTAAGTTATGTACATCGAGAATTACACAACCGTTATCGGTAATTACGCCCTGACGGTAAACGGGATCGCCACCTAACTTAACTAATTCACGAGCCACATAGCTTCGTGCCATCGGAATAACCTCTACCGGTAGTGGAAATTTCCCTAGCACTTTTACTTGCTTACTTTCATCGGCAATACAGACAAATGTTTTTGCTACGGCCGCGACAATTTTCTCTCGAGTTAGTGCAGCACCACCACCTTTTATCATCGACAGATATTCAGTAATTTCATCGGCGCCATCAACATAAACATCAATGCTACCCACATCGTTCAATTCAAACACTTCGATACCATGAGCTTTCAACTTCTGAGTCGACACTTCAGAGCTAGAAACTGCACCTTCAATGTCGTCTTTGATTGTTGCTAGGGCGTCAATAAAGTGATTAACAGTAGACCCCGTGCCAACGCCAACAATGGTATCGTTTTTAATAAATTCAAGTGCTTTAAGGGCTGCTGCCTTCTTCATTTCATCTTGTGTCATGTGAATCCTAATTAGCGAGGAGAAATTAGGTAGAAGTATATCAGCAGATGATTAAATGTCGAAGTGATAGCTGGTTGTAGGGGTGATAATTTTAAGTAGGGGAATATCCCAAGTTTCACTGGGAATGTTATCAACTTTTTGACAGTCATGCGCTAAGCCAATAGGTAACGGTTTAGTCTGTTGGTTTTGCTTATATTGTGCATACCAAGTAGCAAGGGTTCTGTCATAAAACCCTCCGCCCATGCCCAGTCTATTGCCGTATCGGTCGAAGGCGACTAATGGCGTAAAAATTATATCCAAGTTCGCAACCGTTATTATATGTCGCACATCAAGTTTAGGTTCTAAAATACCATATTTATTTTTGATAAGAGCAGACGTTTCAGTATAGTGTAAAAAAAGTAAATTCCCTTGACTAAAGGGGTGTATTACGGGTAAATAAACAGCGATGTTACTTTCCCAGCACCAGTTAATAAAAGGCTGAGTATTTAACTCGCCATCATTGGCTAAATAAATAGCGATGTGTTTAACGCCTTTAACTACTTTTTCTTTAATGAGTCTTTTCGATAATAAAAGTGATTGTTCTGCTTGCTGGTCAGCGTTTAATAAACTGCGTTGATAGCGAATTTCTTGGCGAAGCACATCTCTTGTTTTCATGATATTTAACCCCTTATGAAATAAGTCTAACGACAACAAGTAAGTTACAGTAAAAATCAGCTATAAAAAAGCCAACAATAAATGTTGGCTTTTCAAAATCACTTTAACGATGACTAACAGTTAATTAAGCGTTAGTCGTTGCCGTTGAACCATTTGCGTTAGTTGTAGATGCTTCTGAATCATCAGGTAAGTTTTCCCAAAATCTAGATTTGAAACCAACCAGTAAAATAATGATACCAATACCAATACTGAATAAGCTCACTTGGAGATAAAGTGAAGGAATTTGTGCAACGTTATTTGGATCATAGTTACCCGCTAACAAACCAGAAATAATATTACCAATTGAATAGGTTAATACAAAAACACCCATCATTTGTCCAGCGAAACGCTTAGGGGATAATTTACTTACGGCACTTAATGCTACAGGGCTCAAGCAAAGCTCACCAACGGTGTGCAAGAAGTAAGTGGCGACTAACCAATAAGGCGCTACTTTCATTCCTGATGCCGCATACTGCGCAGCAAAAAACATCACGATAAAACCACTGGCCATAATGATTAAACCAAAAGCACACTTTATACCGTAAGAAGGGCTGACCATTCTTTTACCTAAGTTAATCCATAGAGCAGCAAAAAAAGGTGAGAGTAAAACGATAAAAAACGAGTTGGTCATTTGGAACCAACCCGTAGGTATTTCAAATGATCCCACTATACGGTCAGTATAATCACGTGCAAATAAGTTGAGTGAAGAACCCGCTTGTTCAAAGCCAGACCAAAAACAAGCTGAGGCAATACAAATAAGTAATAACGCCCAAAGCTTTTTCTTCTCATTCGGTGTAATTGAGCTACCAAAATAAATAACCGCATAATAAATAACAAATATCAAAGAAAATGCTACGGCAACATACTGGGCAACGGTGACAGGTTTAATGGTTAATATGCCCTGAAATACAGCAAAAGTTACCAGAGCAATAACTGCTAGAACGACGCCAATCACTGTCCAGCTTGTTTTTTGTGCTTTAACTGATAACGGGTATACAGGCTTTTCTCCTATACCGTTAAGCTTAGGGGTAGTCATTTTGTATTGAATTAAACCTAATGCCATACCTATAGCCGCGGCGCCAAACGCCCAATGCCAACCGACATTTTCCATTAAGTAGCCACAAACTGCATAGCCAATAACTGAACCTAAATTGATGCCCATATAATAAATGGCATAGCCACTGTCACGACGAACATCTTCATCTGAGTATAATTGACCCACCATAGCGCCAATATTCGGTTTTAATAAACCCGTACCTAAAATGACGACGATTAAACCAATAAAAAAGGTGGTGTCATTCGGAATAGCTAAGATAATATGGCCAATCATAATAATAATTGCGCCGTACCAAACTGCTTTTTGACCACCAATTAATCGGTCAGCTATCCAACCGCCAGGTAAGCCCATAAAATAAACACTACCGGTATATAAACCATAGATAGCAGCAGCAGAAGCAACGGTTAAACCTAAACCACCTTCTTGTAAGGTGGCGGTCATAAATAAGACCAGTAGCATACGCATACCGTAATAACTCATGCGCTCCCACATTTCTGTGACAAACAGCGTTTGTAGTCCTGCCGGATGACCGAAAAAAGAACCCTCACCAGGTGTCCCTATAACTAAATTTTCTAGACCTGTATCATCAGGTGTACTCATAAAAAAATCCTCTAGATAAGTGTAAATTACAGTTAAATATTTTTATTTTAATTCGCTAAAAACAGGTTGAAATATTGAAAAAAGTTCTTTGCGCTGTAATTATTGGCAAATTTATTTGCAAAAGTCAGCGTGTGTTATACCTGTGCTTGCCATGAAAGGCAATAGTTCAGCACTGAGATTTGATTAAGCAGATGTAATGTTTTAGTTACCATTGTTTACTTCTGGCAAACAAAATAACCTATTAATAGGCAAGCTAATACAGAATGCGTTTACTTTTTAAAGGAGAAAAAGTTACTTTATTCAAGAGGTCGTTGCTGATAAACTCCAAAGGTTAATTTTTGCAGCTTATTTATAAGGCAATATATTAATTTATTGCCTTTAACTTATTTTATCTGCTTGTTTTACGTTTTAGAATTTTTAGCTAACTTTTTATCTTGAATTTATAGGAAATTTATTGCGCCAATGATGAATATTATTCGCTATGTTATAGCAGCCTCTTTACTTTTTACGCTCTCTTTTAATTTATATGCACAGCAGGTGTCTGCTCAGCAAATAGAACAATTTAAAAAACTACCTAAATCTCAGCAACAAGTGTTAGCTAAAAGTATGGGGGTTAACCTCAGTGCTATCGAAGCACAATTAGCCGGAAAAAACACTCAACAAGGACCGGTAAATACCCCTATTATTCCACGCGCTTTAAACGGCGATAATACGAACAATCAAAATGAAAATGAATCAGATGAGCAAAAGAACGCAGAAAATCTGTTCAAAAAGCTTCCCCGTTTCGGTTTAGAGGTTTTTGCAAATGCCCCTTCTACTTTTTCGCCAGTAATGGATATTGCTATTCCTGAAGGTTATATCTTAGGTACGGGGGATTCAGTCTCTGTACAAGTGTTTGGCAAAGAAAACCGCGAAATGAACTTAACGGTCAGTCGTGAAGGCGAGTTGGTTTTCCCTACTTTTGGACCAATAAAAGTGGCAGGACTCACTTTTTCAGAGCTAAAAAAATTCGTTGTTAATAAAGTAAAACAAAAGATTATTGGCGTTGATGTTGTGGTAAGTCTTACCGAACTGCGTTCAATGCGTGTTTTAGTCATGGGCGCTGCTTATAAACCAGGCCCATATACTCTTAGTTCTTTGTCTTCAGTAACTCATGCCATTTTTGCTGCGGGTGGTATAAGTGATATTGGTTCATTAAGGAACATCGAAGTTAAGCGTGGCGGTAAACTTATTCAAAAAGTAGATCTATATGAACTACTGATTGAAGGTGATTCATCAAGTGATATTTTATTACAATCAGGTGATGTTGTTTTAATTCCTGCTCAAGGACCAAGTGCATCGATATTTGGTGAAGTGCGTCGTCCTGCTATTTATGAATTAGCTGAAAAAGATAATTTTGATTCTGTTATTGCCATGGCTGGTGGCTTATTGCCTTCTGCCTACCCTAAGTCAGCGACTGTAGAAAGATATAATAGCAGTAACTTGCGAAGCATCATCAATATCGACCTATCAAATAAAAATGAAAGTGCAAAAGCCGTTGAGCCAGGTGACTATATTCGCATTTTGAAAAGCTCAGACATGTATGGTCAATCAATTACCCTCATTGGCGCGGTAGCCAGGCCTGGGAAATATCAGTGGCATAAACAGCAGCAATTATCTGATGTTATCCGTAATGCAGACTCTTACTTACTGCCCTACGCCGACCTAAATTACGGCATTATTGTTAGAGAGATAGATAGCGCACGCAATATTGAAATATTACAGTTTAACTTAGCCGAAGTTTTTGCTGATAACAATTCTATAAATAATATTCAGCTAAATACCAATGATAAAATTATTGTTTTTTCAAGTGCGATTACCTTATCAGATGAGCAATTTTTATTAGATGAACTTGCTTATACACAAGAAGAGCTCTTGGCGAAAGAAAGAAATTTAGTCATTAAAAGTGATAAACGGAAAAAGTTCTGGAATAAGTATGGCAAAGATAGTCTTGTGGCGAACAGTGCTAATGAAGAGGTTCAACAATCTATTAACGACATTAGTGGCGGCGTAACGAAAAATATTGTCAATGTTCGTGAAATGGCTTTGTTTTCTCGTCAACGTTTACTGGTGCCTATTGTCAATAAACTACGCCAACAAGCTGGCGCTGGCACACCTATTCAGTTGGTTGAAGTTGACGGAGAAGTTAAATTTCCTGGTGTTTATCCACTCGGGAAATATTCACGTGTTAATGACTTAATTAGAGCGGCTGGCGGCGTTAAAGAATCAGCTTACTTATCGCGAGCTGAATTAACGCGTAACGAAATGGATGGTATGAGTGCTGTAAAGATATCAAAAAACATTCAACTTGCTAACGCACTTCAACAAGTCGATGAAGACAACATTATACTAAAAAGTAAAGACCGTTTAAATGTACATCGAATTCCTGCATGGAGCGAGAACAATGTTATCGAGTTACGAGGTGAAGTACTTTTTCCGGGTAAATATACCGTTCGCCGTGGCGATAAATTGTCTAGTGTTATTAAGAAAGCGGGCGGTTTAACATCGTTCGCTGACCCCAATGGCTCAGTGTTTTCACGGGTGAAATTAAAACAACTAGAGAAACAAAACTTAATCAAAGTGAGTGCAGACTTACGTATAGAAATGGCAACGAAGTCATTGTCAAGCAATAGTGCGGTTACCTCTTACACCGAAATACAATCGCTTCTTGCTGATTTAACTAAAGTAGAACCCGTAGGGCGTTTGGTCATTAACTTACCACGGGTTATTGCGAGTAATGATTATGATGTTGCTGTTGAAGGGGGCGATATTCTCTACATTCCAACGATGAAAGACTCTGTTAATGTTATGGGACAGGTACAAGTTAATAGTTCTCATATGTTTGACTCATCACGAAGCGTTGAACAATATATTGCACAAAGCGGTGGCTTGAAAAAGCGCGCTGACGATGAAAGAATTTACATTATTTCGTCAAACGGCAGTATCAGAATGCTCCAAGAAAGTAATTGGTTTGCGGGTACTAGCGACTCCGCTTTAAAACCAGGAGATTCTATTGTAGTGCCACTCGATTCTGAGTACATGAATAGCTTAACGCTCTGGACAACGGCAACCACCATTATGTACAACACCGCAGTAGCAGTTGCTGCGATCAGTGGACTTTAAACGCTTTTTATAAAAATTCAAAATGGAATGAATAAAGATGATCAACGATTTAAGTGAAGTAAAATTAGCCATAATTGGTTTAGGCTATGTAGGTTTACCTTTAGCGGTAGAGTTTGGTAAAAAATACCCAACCTTAGGTTTTGATATTAACCAATCTAGAATTGCAGAACTACAAAGTGGTACAGACCGTACACTAGAAGTGAGTGATGAAGAGCTTGCCCATACTAAAGCGTTATCTTACTCATGCACCGTTGATGATTTAAAAACGTGCAATGTATACATTGTTACGGTGCCCACACCGATTGATAAGCACAAACGACCTGATTTAACCCCGTTAATTAAAGCCAGCGAAATGCTGGGTAAAGTCATTAACAAAGGCGATATTGTTATTTATGAATCGACGGTTTACCCTGGCGCTACAGAAGAATCGTGTATTCCTGTTGTAGAACAGTTTTCAGGCTTAACGTTCAATACCGATTTTTTTGCGGGTTACTCACCTGAACGAATCAACCCAGGCGATAAAGAACATCGCGTTATTAATATTTTAAAAGTAACTTCAGGTTCAACACCCGAAATTGCCGAGTTTGTTGACCAACTCTACCGCTCTATTATTATTGCCGGCACACACAAAGCCAGTTCGATAAAAGTGGCAGAAGCGGCTAAAGTGATTGAAAACACCCAGCGTGATGTCAATATTGCATTGATTAATGAATTATCAATCATTTTTAACAAACTAGGTATCGACACATTAGAAGTACTAGAAGCAGCAGGTACAAAATGGAACTTTCTACCCTTCCGTCCGGGGCTAGTCGGTGGTCATTGTATTGGTGTTGACCCTTATTATTTAACCCATAAAGCACAATCGGTGGGTTATCACCCTGAAATGATTTTAGCTGGTCGTCGCTTAAACGATGGTATGGGGGCCTATGTGGTTTCTCAACTGGTTAAAAAAATGCTGAAAAACCGTATTCAAGTTGAGGGGGCCAATGTATTAGTAATGGGTTTAACATTTAAAGAAAACTGCCCTGATTTACGTAATACTAAAATTGTTGATATTGTTAGCGAGCTAAAAGAATATAATATAAATGTCGATATTACTGACCCTTGGTGTTCAAGTGAAGCTGCAGAACATGAATATGGCTTGTCGCTAAACCAAACACCAAAAGCAGATACTTATGACGCGATAGTTTTAGCGGTATCTCATGACCAGTTTAAAAAACTGGGAGCTGAAAATATCCGCAAGTTGGGTAAGAAGAATCATGTTCTTTATGATTTGAAATATTTACTCCCCAAAGATAGTGTCGATATGCGTTTGTAGCGTTAGTTATCTTTTAAGTAAGCATCCCTCATGTGAAATAGATATAATGATCCTGAACTTGTTTCAGGATCTCAAAACAAATAATAAACAAATAAGTAAATAGGTAAAGGAAACTAATGTCTCGTTTTAGCGAAGTTAAAATTCAACTCGAACAAACACCCAAAAAATGGCTTGTCACTGGCGTTGCTGGTTTTATTGGTTCAAACATTCTTGAAACATTACTAAAGCTTGGTCAAACAGTCGTGGGTTTAGATAACTTTGCAACGGGCCACCAGCATAACTTAGACGAAGTTCAGTCTCAGGTTTCAGCAGAGCAATGGGTAAAGTTTACCTTTATCAAAGGCGATATTCGTAATTTCGATGACTGTCAAAAAGCAGTTTCAGGTGTTGATTACATACTTCATCAAGCAGCTTTAGGTTCAGTACCTCGCTCAATTGCAGACCCAATATTAACGAACGCTGCTAATATTACCGGTTTTGTTAATATGTTAACCGCAGCAAAAGAAGAGCAAGTCAGTACTTTTGTTTATGCCGCTTCAAGTTCTACTTACGGTGATCATCCTGCATTACCTAAAGTAGAAGAAAATATAGGCAAGCCATTATCACCTTACGCCGTAACAAAGTATGTAAACGAGCTATATGCTGACGTGTTCAACAAAACCTATGGTTTGAATGCAACCGGTTTACGTTACTTTAATGTATTCGGTAAACGTCAAGACCCCGACGGAGCATACGCAGCAGTGATCCCAAAATGGACAGCCGCGATGATCGACAACCAAGACTTATATATCAATGGTGATGGTGAAACGAGCCGTGATTTTTGTTTTGTTGAAAATGCGGTACAAGCAAATATATTAGCGGCTACAGCAGATGATGCCGGTAAGAACCAAGTTTATAATGTGGCTTTAGGCGATAGAACAAGCTTGAATACTTTATTCGATAGCTTAAAAGTCGCATTAAAAGCAAATGGCGTAAATTATGATAAATCAGCAATTTATCAAGATTTCAGGGCAGGGGATGTTTTACATTCTCAAGCGGATATTTCTAAAGCTAAAAATTTATTAGGTTTTGAACCTGAGTTTAAAATTCAACAAGGTATTGATAAAGCGATGCCTTGGTATATTAATTTTATGACAAAATAGATAAGTAAAGTCCGATTTTATCGGACTTTACATTGTTGAATGCAAAGCTCAAACATAAACCCGTTTGGCCAATACGCACAGGCACTTCGCCATAGTGGCAGCGTAACCCGTAATACTGATTGTGCACCCGTCATCCTGACACCAACACCGTCAACCAGACTCCACTACTGTCATCCTGAACATAAAACCGTCATCCTGAACTTGTTTCAGGATCTGTACTTACCTACAACCCCCAGATACTGAAATAAATTCAGCATGACGACAAAAGGGCAGGAAAATACCGTGACTCTGAACAAAAACTATAATCATGAAGCCAACACCATCATCAAGAACTCTGACCATCATTAAGAACTCTGACCATCATTAAGAACTCTGCACCATTAACAAGTTAGCGATTACCCACCATCGTAGCCGCGCATCCCCGTCATCCTGATTGTGTACCCGTCATCCTGAACTTGTTTCAGGATCTGTACTTACCTACAAACCCCAGATACTGAAATAAATTCAGCATGACGACAAAAGGGCAGGAAAATACCGTGACTCTGAACAAAAACCATAATCATGAAGCCAACACCATCATCAAGAACTCTGCACCATTAACAAGTTAGCGATTACCCACCATCGTAGCCGAGCAACCCCGTCATCCTGATTGTGTACCCGTCATCCTGAACTTGTTTCAGGATCTGTACTTACCTACAAACCCCAGATACTGAAATAAATTCAGCACGACGACAAAAGGGCAGGAAAATACCGTGACTCTGAACAAAAACCATAATCATGAAGCCAACACCATCATCAAGAAGCCAACACCATCATCAAGAACTCTGCACCATTAACAAGTTTGCGATTACCCACCATCGTAGCCGCGCATCCCCGTCATCCTGATTGTGTACCCGTCATCCTGAACTTGTTTCAGGATCTGTACTTACCTACAACCCCCAGATACTGAAATAAATTCAGCACGACGACAAAAGGGCAGGAAAATACCGTGACTCTGAACAAAAACTATAATCATGAAGCCAACACCATCATCAAGAAGCCAACACCATCATTAAGAACTCTGACCATCATTAAGAACTCTGACCATCATTAAGAACTCTGCACCATTAACAA
>NZ_JACGUT010000081.1 GCF_014076845.1 Colwellia sp. MB3u-41 | reverse complement strand
TCCATTTGTGCAGCACCAGTGATCATGTTTTTGATGTAATCGGCGTGACCAGGACAATCTACGTGTGCGTAGTGACGAGCTTCTGTATCGTACTCGATGTGAGAAGTATTGATTGTAATACCACGTTCACGCTCTTCAGGAGCATTATCGATTTGTGCGAAATCTTTAACTTCACCACCGTGTACTTTAGTTAATACTGCAGAGATAGCAGCTGTTAAAGTAGTTTTACCGTGATCAACGTGTCCGATAGTACCAACGTTTACATGCGGTTTTAAACGTTCAAATTTTGCTTTAGCCATTATGTAATGCCTCTGAAATAAATTAACAAAAATAAAATAAATTTAATTAGATAGAAATCTTAAGGAATGGTGCTGATAGGCAGATTCGAACTGCCGACCTCACCCTTACCAAGGGTGCGCTCTACCAACTGAGCCATATCAGCAATCACTTAAAGATGGAGCGGACGGCGAGAATCGAACTCGCAGCTTTAGCTTGGAAGGCTAAGGTATTACCACTATACGACGTCCGCTTTTCTATCTTTAACATTGTAAAGTGGTGGAGGGAGGTGGATTCGAACCACCGAAGGCTGAGCCGTCAGATTTACAATCTGATCCCTTTGGCCACTCGGGAACCCCTCCAATACTTTTACAACAATTTTATTAATGGTGCCGACTGCCGGAGTCGAACTGGCGACCTACTGATTACAAGTCAGTTGCTCTACCAACTGAGCTAAGTCGGCACTACATTAAGTGGTGCGAATTCTAGTGGAATGTTTTGTCCCTTGCAAGCGTAAAAACAAAATAAAACCATGTTTTTAACCTTTTGATGTTTTTTTAATCGCCTAGCGTCGAAAGTCACCACAATGTATCGATATAACGAAAGCGTCAATGACTTAAAACCTTTGCATCCCGAGAAAAACAAGCTCGTTAATAATATGATGTTTAGTTGTCAATAAAGCGCCTAATTTTTCTGCGTTACCGCCAGTGATTAATACTTTATCTAATGAAACTTGTTTGTTCGCTTGTTTGATGCCTTGTTCAATAAAGCCAAGTGTTGCTGCCCAGCAAGCATTATTAACGCAATCAGAAGTATTACGGCCAAAAGAAACATTAGTATGGTGTTCCTGAGTAGCAAGCACTTGCGAAGTATTTGAGAGCAGACTGTTAAATAAAATATCAATACCGGGTAAAATCCAACCGCCTAAATGGCCACCATTATTGTCGAGTAAGTCAACAGTAGTTGCTGTGCCTGCATCAATAATAAGTATATTTTTATTCTTATACAAAATGTTAGCCGCAAGTAACGTTAACCACCGGTCAATACCCAACGTTGCGGGTTGTTGATAAGCTGAGGTAACACCAAATCGTTCACTTTCACTTTTAACATTCAAAAGTTCAATACTGTGTTGTTCCGCAAACTTTAAAAATACATCAACTAAATAAGCTTCACTGACGCTCGCGACAATAATTTTTTGTATTGATTGGGTGATGTTTGCTAGCCATTTTTCATTAATCACTTCATTACGTTCACTTTGCACTTCTGATAAAACACCTTGCTGTTCAAAAGTATATTTAGTGCGGGTATTGCCAATATCGACTAATAATCTCATGACTCTCCCCTCAAGCTAACTTCGCCACCATATACAGGAGCTACTTGGCCATCAACGTCTAATAACAAGCCGCCTTGATTATTAATACCCCGACAAATGCCTTTTTTCTCACGAGCGCCCGTGATTAACCTGACGGGTTTATTCATATAAAAATCTTGCTTAGCCCATTCACTTACCATCGTTAACAGCCCTTCATTTTGGTGCTGTTGCAACCTTAAAGAAAGCTTGGTTATTAACATGGCCGCTAGCTCATTTCGATCAATAGTCTTTTGAGGGGGCTGTTTGCTACTCTTGCTGCTAGTTATCGCTTGCTGTAGATCTGTCCAAGGTTGGTCAACTTTTTCTGCACTTTTTTGTGGCATATTAATATTTAAACCAATTCCTATTACACAATGACACGGTTCAAGTGCCTGCCCTTCTAAATCAATAAGAATACCGGCGAGCTTAACCCCACCAAAGTAAATATCATTTGGCCACTTCAACTGTACATCTATTTGATAAAGCACTTTTATTGCATCGCTCACTGCCAATGCTGAAACAACACTTAGCCCCATTGCCGTTGCTATACCTTGTTCTAGGTGCCAATACATTGACATATATATGTGTGAACCAAAAGGAGAGATCCACTTTCTACCACGACGGCCGCGACCTGAATCTTGATATTCCGCTAAACAGACTTGTAAATTATGATTTTGATTGGGTAAACGGCGCAATAAATAACTGTTTGTCGAATCAATAATATTATGCACTTCAACTTTATTCCTTTGACCCAGTTCGTTAAGTTTTTGTTGAATGTTTTTTTCATTTAGTAAGGTTAACGGTTCAGAAAGTTTATAGCCTTTTCCGGTAACGCTGTAAATATCAAGGCCCATATCTATTAAGGAGGTAATATGGTTTGATATTGCTGCACGACTCACGCCTAATTGTTCGCCCAACCACTGCCCAGAGACGAACTGGCCATTGGCTAAATATTGTATGAGCTGCTCACGAATTGCTTTTGCCATGATTAGCTTATTCCTCCTAAAATCACTTCGCCCTGCTCACCAAGTATTCTTACTTCTGGTTGAAGATATATTGCAAAACGTTCAAAAACTTTTTTTTGTACATAAATAGCTAAATCTTTGATGTCACATCCTCTCGCTGAATCAAAATTGGTAAGTACCAACGCTTGTTTATCATGTACCCCAGCACCATTGATCTGAAATCCCTTCAACGCTGACTTTTCAATTAACCACCCTGCGGCTAATTTCACCTTACCGTTATCTTGTGGATAATGAGGGATTTCTGGATGATCACGCTGTAATAACAGAAACTGCTCTGCGCTGATCACGGGGTTTTTAAAAAAACTCCCCGCATTGGGAATAACATTTGGATCAGGCAATTTACTGTTTCTTATTTTAATGACAGCCTGCATAATATCTTTAGCACTGCAATCTTTAGGTAACTCCTTAAGCCCCTGATAACTAAGTTTTGCCTGCCAATTTTTTGTGAAGCGTAAAGTAATATCAGTGATAATACCTTTATTTTTTAACTCTTGTTTAAAAACACTGTGTCGATAATTAAACTTGCACTGAGTTTTAGTGAACTGATGAGATTTATTATCAGTAAAATCAAACCAAGTAACACGCTCGATAAAGTCCGCAACTTCTACGCCATACGCGCCGATATTTTGCACAGGAGCTGCACCAACACTGCCAGGAATAAGGGCTAGATTTTCAAGACCGTTAATACCTTGGTTAATACAAAAACAAACAAGATCATGCCAGTTTTCACCACACGCAGCATTCACCTCATAAAAATCTTTTGTCTCATGAACAATAATGCCTAAAAATTCAGGTTTAATAATCGCTGGCATAATGTCTTCGACAAAAAGTGTATTACTACCCTCCCCTAAAATATAAAAGCATCCGCGCGTTACACTAGCTAGTAATTGTAGTTCTTCCTCATCTTTTGGGTAATAAATAACGGGAGTCGTTGCGTCTACAGCAAAGCTGTTATTTTTTTGTAGGGAAAATTTTTGCTGTGATTTCATAGTATAAATAGAAGTATAGGCTGGTAAAAATTTTGTCTTATTCTACCCCAGTTTTCAATAAGCGGAAGCACTTAATAGCTAGAAGAGCATTAACCTTGATTGCGTACCGGCAATTTAACAATATTATTTGTCCGTTCGTTGTAATACTTATTTTGATATTTATCAGAATCTATATTTTGACTATGATTAATAACAATACCTTCTGATATTATGTGTATTTGCTATCGATACATAAAAAAGGACTAACCTTGATTGCGTACCGGCAATTTAACAATATTATTTGTCCGTTCGTTGTAATACTTATTTTGATATTTATCAGAATCTATATTTTGACTATGATTAATAACAATACCTCCTATTGGAGCATTTACTTGCTTAAGCATACGCAGACCTGTTGTGATTTGTTCTCGCTTAGTTTTCTCACCATGAACCACATACAATACCGTTTCCACTAGTTTAGAAATAATGACAGCATCACTGACTGCATTAACCGGGGGAGTCTCTATAATAATGCGATCATAAAAATTACCAAACACTTTAATCAGCATATTAAAACGTTTCATAGATAAAAAAGCTAACGGATTAGCAGGAGAAATACCTGAGGTTAAAATATCTAACTTTAAATTTTTGTCACGAATAATACATTCATTAATCTGATGTGTTTTTGCTAATAAGTTTGATAATCCGGGACGATGCGGACTCAAATTCATATTTCTCGCCACCGTTGGATGTCGCATATCAGCCTCAATAAGCAAGACTTTTTCCATTTCACTAAACGAGCGAGCGAGATGAAGCGCGACCGTAGACTTACCTTCATTAGGTACAGAGGATGTTATCGCAATCACTTTAGCTGGCTTACTTTCTCCACTAAATAATAAAGAGGTTCTTAAGGTACGTACTGCTTCGGTAAAACGATTATCCGTATAGTAGGGATCATTCTTCTTATCAGTACTTGATGTTTGGAACTTTGGCAAAATCGCCAGAATAGGTGCTTCAGTAAAGTTTTCGAGTTTACGGCGCGAGTTTAGCGTATCCATTAACAGCTCACGCATAATTATAATTATTGAAATAATAGCAAATGATAAAATAAAACTGATAATAACCATCAACGCTTTATTAGGAGCAAATTTATTAGGCGGAGTAATCGCTTTATCTATAAATCGTACATAAAAATTTGCTTTATAATTCCCCATCGCATCCGTCTCTTTTAAACGGACAAGGTAATTATTATAAAGTTCTTTATTCGTATCTACGTCTCGCTGCAATTGTGAGAATTTATTATGTAAGCGACTTAAGCGGAGATAATCAACTTTGGCAATTGCCAAGCGATTTTCAGTCGCTTTAACTTTTTCAGAAGAATTCAAATAATCTTTTTCGATAGAAATAACGATTTCATCAACAAGTTGTACAATACGCTTTTGTAATGACTCAAGCTCGGCTTGAACGGCAATACGCTTTGGGTGTTTAGGCCCATAACGCTTCGAGAGTTCAAATATTTTTCGTTCGGCCTTTTCATCGGCACGCCGCAATTGCACTAAATCACTTTGCTTACTAATTTCTTGAAGTTCAAGTAATTGTGCGGTATTTTTTCGACGTTTTTGAATACTTTCATAAGTGACTTCTAAATCATCTTTGATTTTTTCAGCGCTAATCGCAGAAGATGTTAACTCGGTTAATTCAGAATTGACTAAGCCTGAAACACCTAAAAGATCAATAATACCTTCTTTTTCACGATATTCTTGTAATGATTCTTCAGAGGTTTCAAGTTTTTTTCCTAATTCTTCAAGTTGGTCAACCAGCCATTGCGATGTTGATTCTTTCGACGCGCTATGGATTTCATCTTGATATTGAAGGTAAGTAAAACCAATTTGGTTAGCCACTTGTTGTGCTAATTTCGGCGTGTGGGCAACAAAACTAATCTTGACCAGCTCGGTACTCGCAATAGGGGAAATAGTTAAGCGGCTTTTAAATACTGAAATTAAACTGTTAACCGTTGGCTTAACTTTACTCTTTCCGATATTAGAGAAAAAGCTAATGTTGTCATTATATTTACCACTATTAAATTCCTGATGTTCGACCAAATTTAAACTAGCAATAACACGCTCAGCAAACTTTCGTGATTTTAATAATTCATATTGGGTTTTAACTTGCTCTTTACTGGCACTAGACTCATTAAATGCGTCATTTATTGATAAGGTATTAGCCGGTTTATTACTGCCTATTTGTAAAATGGCCGTTGCTTTATAAGAGGGTTTAAGTAATGAGACATAAAAGGCCACTATTAATGAAATAAATAGTGTAAAGAATACAATTTTCCACCGCCGAGACCAAAGAGGGCTTAACACTTCTTTTAAAGCAACCTCCTGATTGGGGGCACTAAAATTTATGCTTTTATTATCGTTCAACATTACTGCTCATTATTATTTACAAGTACCATATATAATACAGTCAATAAAACTGGTCTAAAATCCTTTTGTCATGTGTTTTTTAGAAAAAACTTTGTTCTATTTTTATAATATCATCAGGGCGAATTGCCGTAGCAACATTCCCCTCTATTGTCACTTTAACGCCATTCACCATTCGAGATATTTTCCACTGGGAAGTTGACGCTCTATTTGATAGTCCCCCGGCTATTGCAATAGCTTTATCCAACGTGAGATCATCTTGATAAGGATACCCACCCGGTCGCTGAACTTGTCCATGGATAAAAAATGGTCGATACGTAGCAATGGAAACTGAAACTTGTGGATCAACGATATAATCCCCTAGCAAACCTTCCCTTATAACATTTTCTAATTTCTTTGTCGATAAACCAATCACTTGTATATCATCTAAAAAGGGAAAAGAGATAACACCTGATTTATCAATTTTTACATCGGTTGTTAAGTCATTTTCGCCATAAACGACAATATGCAATTTATCGCCCGGACCAAGTAAGTAATCGCTTGCGCCACAAACAAAGCTGCAAAACATTAAAATAGTTAATAAAGCCCCAAAACGCATATTTTTCATCCAATATTAAATAATAACACTAAAACCTAATGATAAGCTATTACGCTGATTGTTCAGGTTATCGTCACTTGCCTCTAGATCGGTAAAAGTGAATCCAACAAACAAAGTTAGCCAATCATTTCGTTGATAATTAAATTTCAGCGCTGAATACAAATAATCTTCGTTATTGGTTTGATCAAGGTAAATGATCTCTTCTTGTTTATATCCTATAGCGACTGATGTCTGAAAATAATCGGTAAATTGATGAGTGACTTTCAAATTCGTGCTGTCAACAACTCGGTAACGCTCTGTAATTCGGTTCGCTGTTTCATAATCTCGTTGCGTGTTGATGTTAATGTTACTAAAGAGGGTCGGTTGCCAATTCATATCAAATCGCCACTTAAAGCTATTATCGCCGGCAAGGTGTTGGTCTTCAAAAAAGAGTGTTTGATAACCAACTAATGCTTGCAGTTGGGTAATTGCTGTCGATTGCCACTTCATTCCTACTAATAAGGCATATTCATCTTTATTTAACGGTTTATCATGTTGAAAATCTGATTGAATATAAGTTAAGTCGACGGCAAAATATGTTTTCTCCGACAGTAAATAATCAACGCTAACATTGGCTTTATGATCAACACGGTCAAGTGCCTGATTTTTTATGCGCCTAGTTTTATAACGAAAGTCTTCTTGGCCGATTGAGAGTTTTAATTTAGCTACTGAATCAATTTGACCATATAAGTAGCCAATATTTGTGGCAACTCTTTTTTTATCGTCTCCAGTTGTTAGCGACGTAGCATTGCCTAAAGATAACCCCGTACCACGGTATTCATATTCTTCTTGTAATTTAAAATCTGCAAATAATGTTTTATTGTGGTCAAATTTAAAGAAATATTTTGGTTTAAAAGATAAGTTACTATGGTCATCTTCACCAAACTCACTAAATTGATAATGACTAATGTTTGCTTCTAATTGGATTAAATGACGAGATAATTGCGTTTGAATAAAAACTGAAGGTTCAATTTTAATATAACGAGTACTCTCTTCATCTTTATTTTGATGAAGGAAGTTACTTATTTGACCATATTCAGAAAATAGCTTTACTGTAAATTTATTACCGCTTTCAAGAAAAAAATCATTCTGGGCTCTCAGCGTAAAAGAAGTCAATAAAATAGTACATAAAAAAATTAAGGACATGAATAAAAGTCTAAATATGACCATTGAAAATAGTAAGCCTTACAAACAAGTGATTATCGCATAAACAATATGCCCTAAAAGTAAAGAAGATGAAACATTTCTGTTACATTAGTCTCTTATTATGATGAATAAAAGTTCATAAACAAGCACTTTATTGTACAGATAAGCAAAAAAAAGTATCTACTGTGCAGACTAAAACAAAAAATGCTGTTTTTAAAAGCGACATTTTTTATTCTATCATCTTAATGTTTAGCGCATACGAATACATCTAATTAGCCCTACCCGTTAACCGTTATCTGCAAATCAACAGTCGAATGAGTTGTTTAAATTTAGCATGGAGAAGACTATTCTATTGATTTGTCTCAACATTCAACATTCCCCCCAAAAAGTAATGTCTTTTGACTTTACTTTTTGACTATATATATTTTATCAGCACCTTAGATTTGCGTTGGAAGTTATACATCTGTTTTTTACCTTCAGGTAAATCGTCCATTGAACTCTCAATAAAACCTTGCTCACGAAACCAATGACCACTCACGGTTGTTAAGACGAATAAAGATATTAAGTTAAGCTCATGGGCTTTACCTTCCAAAGCCTCCATCAAGTGTTCTCCCCGGTTGCCATTACGATAATCAGGATGAATAGCCACACAAGCTATCTCTCCTGAACTAGCCTCTTGATAAGGATATAATGCAGCACAAGCGATAATAACATCTTCTTTTTTGATAACGGTGAAGCGATCAATTTCAATTTCAAGCAATTCCCGAGAACGTTTTACCAGAATGCCTTCTTCTTCTAAAGGGGCAATCAGCTCTAAAATCCCCCCTACATCATCAATACTTGCCGTACAAACTTCTTCTTTATGATCCTTTGCGATTAATGTCCCTGCACCATCACGAGTAAATAATTCTTGTAACAAAGCGGTATCGCTCTGGTAACTAACACAATGGCAACGCTCTACACCATTCTCACCACTTTGAATAATTGCTCTTAATAATAACTGGCGGACATGACAATCCTTATCATCCAATAAAGTTTTTACTCGCCGTACACTACAACTACGAATAAGCTCACCCGATTCATCAATTAAGCCATCGTCTTTCGTAAAAGTAATTAACTTATCGGCTTTAAGCGCGAGTGCCGTTTTGGTAGCAACATCTTCAAGTGCTAAATTAAAGACTTCCCCTGTAGAAGAGTAGCCAATAGGTGACAATAATACTATTGAGCCATAGTCAAGCTGGGTGTTAATACCAACAGCGTCAATTTTTCTTACACTGCCCGTATACTTATAATCAACGCCATTGAGCACGCCAATGGGTTTAGCAATAACAAAATTACCGGTGCTAACACGAATTTGTGAGCCATGCATTGGCGAATTAACTAAACCCATCGTTAACAAAGCTTCAATATGTAGTCGCATTGATCCCGTCGCATCTTTAACAGCAATAAGTGTTTCAGCATCGGTCACTCTAATATTATTTTCGATATTACGCCTAATGTTACGCTGTTCCATACGTTCTTCAATTTGTGGCCTAGCACCATGAACTAACACTAACTTAACGCCCAAACTACGCAACAAGGCAATATCATGAATAATATTGGCAAAGTTTGGATGAAGCACAGCTTCACCGCCGAACATAAGCACAACTGTTTTTCCTCGGTGTGCATTAATATAGGGCGCGGCATTTCTAAACCATTTAACATAATTTTGTTCGTTATTATTCATGCTGTCCTTTTTCTAAGTTATGAAGACCTGTTATTTATACTCAGCAGCGGAGCCGCTAAGTATCATTGCTAAAGTGAATGCTTCACCTCAATCATTTTAAATGGCGACTAACATTATGCCTGTTGAGGCAGACTCAGTATGTATGCCATCGCAACTTCGTCTGCCGGGTCTTTATGCGGACTAGGTTCACTGTCTTCAATAATATTATCTGCAAGTGAATTTTTATCAATTAAGTTAAAGCCAAGCGACTGAAAGTATTGTGGAATATAAGTTAAAACAATAATTTGTTCTAATTCCATTTGATAAGCGAACTCTAACAAATATTGCACAAGTGCTTTACCTTGACCTTGCTGCTGCTCACTACCTTGTACGACAACTGAGCGTATTTCAGCTAAACCTGTTTGATAGATATAAAGCGATGCAGTACCAACAACATTACCGTCAAGTTCGGCGACAACAAAATTTTGAATGTCATGAATAATATTGTCACGTGACCGTGGCAATATTTCACCTTTATCTGCCCAAAAGTTGGTTAGTTGATAAATTCTGTCCACATCTGACATTCTCGCTCGACGAACTGACATAGCCGCAGCTCGCTGAGCGTTTAGTCGCTGCTTGACCTGTTTAAGTGCGACTTGAATTCTTTGCTTACCGGGCGCACCAACAACCTGCTCATTTAAAATGGCTTCATTGCCAGACTGGGTCGTCGCCAGCGCTTTTTTAACTTGAGAACGAGAAGTCCCCCCCAGTGCTTCACGTTTATTAAGCGTTGATTCAATCGAAAGGTGCTGATAAACATCTTGCTCAATTCTCTCACTGAATTCTTGAAGTTGGCTTATGGTTAAGTCTTCTAAAGGTACACCTTTATCAATAGCTGCTAGCACAACTTCACCGACAATATGGTGTGCTTCACGAAACGGAATATCTTTACCAACTAGATAGTCGGCAAGCTCAGTGGCATTGGCATAACCTTGTTGCGCTGCAGCTAATGTTCGTGAACGGTTTACTTTCAAACCATCCGCAACGAGCACTGCCATTTCCATACATTCTTGCCAAGTATCAAGCGAATCAAATAAACCTTCTTTGTCTTCTTGCATATCTTTATTGTAGGCAAGTGCTAACGCTTTCATCGTGGTTAACATCCCCGTTAAAGCGCCAAAAACACGCCCTGACTTACCACGAATTAATTCACAGGCATCAGGATTTTTCTTTTGTGGCATTAATGACGAACCAGAACTCACTAGATCACTCATTTCTACGAACCCTGCTTCTCCTGAATTGTAGAAAATTAAATCTTCTGCAAAACGTGACAAATGCATCATTGAGATACTTGCTGAAGCCAGTAACTCAATAACGTGGTCTCGGTCAGAAACAGCATCAAGACTATTCATCGTTGCCGTTCTAAAACCTAAACGATTAGCCAGTGCGTTTCTATCAATAGGATACGCAGTACCCGCTAAAGCACCTGAGCCCAATGGCGAAACATCTAAACGATAAAGCGCATCTTTTAAACGTCCAATATCACGATTAAACATTTCTACATACGCTAAGCACCAATGGCCAAAAGTTATTGGCTGCGCTCTTTGTAAATGAGTATAGCCCGGTAACACGGTATCTTTTTCACGTTCAGCTAGGTTCATCATCGCTTGTTGTAGATTCACTAGGGCGAAGAGTAAATCGCCTCCTTTTTCTTTACACCAAAGCTTTAAGTCAGTCGCTACTTGATCATTACGACTGCGTCCCGTATGAAGCTTTTTACCTAAGTCTCCGGTCTTTTCAATAAGCTGGATCTCTACCCAACTATGAATATCTTCAGCATCAGACAACAGGATTTGCTTAGGATTTTTTTCTACCGAGGTTTTTAATTCTTGTAATGCACCCGTTAAACGAACCAGCTCACCGTCGTTTATTACCCCTACCTCATGAATTGCCTGTGCCCAAGCCATTGAACCGACAATATCTTGTACTGCCATGCGGTAATCTACGGGTAAAGAGTCATTAAATTTTTTAAATTGTAAACTCGCTTTTTCTTTAAAACGTCCGCCCCATAAAGCCATGACTATTTATCCTTGTTCTTTAACACAGTGTCTTTTTGCGAAAGTGCGGTGATCCGGCTTGATAAACTAAAGAGGCGAATAAAACCTTCTGCATGTTTTTGGTCGTAAACATCGTCAGCTCCAAAAGTCGCGAAGGCTTCAGAATATAAAGAATTAGGTGAACGACGTTGAATAACTTGCGCCATCCCTTTATATAACTTAACAACTACATCACCCGTCAGTTTTTCAGCAAAAGAGGCTGCTGAAGCCAATTGAGCTTTAGCAAGCGGGGTAAACCAACGACCATCATAAATGACATGTGAAAACTCAAGACCGACTGATTCACGATATTTAAGTGACTCTTTGTCAAGAATAAGCGTTTCTAAACCTTTATAAGCCGCCATTAAAATAGTGCCGCCGGGTGTTTCATAACAACCACGAGACTTCATGCCGACCAAACGATTTTCGACAATATCAATTCTGCCAACACCATGAGCCGCACCTTTAGCATTTAAATACATTAGCGCTTGATAAGCGCCGGCACCTTTTGGTGAAAAATCTTTACCATCAATAGCAACGAGCTCACCGTCAGCAAAACTTAATTGTACTTTTTCAGGGATGTCCGGTGCATCCATTGGATCAACTGTCATGGTCCAGACTTCTTTTGATGGCTCACACCAAGGGTCTTCTAATTCACCACCCTCATGAGAAATATGCCAAGCATTAGCGTCACGACTATAAATTTTATCCAGTGATGCTGCACATGGAATATCACGCTCGGCTAAATAATCAAGTAAGTCTTCACGCGAAACCATATCCCACTCACGCCATGGCGCAATAACAGTTAACTCTGGAGCAAGCGCGGCAAAACAAGATTCAAAACGCACTTGGTCGTTACCTTTACCGGTACAACCATGACAAACCGCATCAGCACCCACCTTAAGTGCCACTTCTATATGTGCTTTAGCAATAATAGGGCGTGCCATTGACGTACCTAGTAAATATTGGCCTTCGTAAACCGCCCCTGTTTTCAAAATAGGGTAAATATATTCTTTAACATATTCTTCTTTAAGATCTGCCACGTAGCATTCAGAGGCACCAGAGGCGATAGCTTTTTCTTTAATACCTTTAAGCTCTTCGTCGCCTTGACCCACATCAGCACAGAATGCGATCACTTCACAATTGTCATAATTTTCTTTTAACCATGGAATGATAGCTGAAGTATCTAATCCGCCAGAATAAGCTAATACTACTTTTTTGATTTGTTTCTTTGTTGCTAAAGCCATTGCCTTGTTCCTACTTAATCTTGATAAATGGTTATGCTGAATATATTTCAGCAGCTGACCTAATGTTTTTTACTGAATTATTTAGCTAATAACGTAACGAGTACGGCATTTTGTGCCCACATTCTATTTTCTGCTTCTTGGAAAACCACCGACATTTCGCTGTCAAAAAGTGCGGCGGTTATCTCTTCCCCTAAATGTGCGGGTTGGCAGTGCATAACAATACTTGCACCACTATTTTTCATCATTTGATGGTTAACTTGATACGGCGCAAACGTTTCTAAAAGTGCCACTTTTTTACCGGCATTTTCATCACCCATTGATACCCATGTATCGGTATAAATAACATCTTGCTGCCCTAAGTTTGCAACACTTGAGGTAAGTACTAACTTACCCCCTGACTCTTTAGCAAAAGTTTTGGCTTTATTCAACAAGCTTTCCTCTGGCGCATGCCCTTCAGGACAAACCAAAGTAAAATCAATCCCGACTATTGCCGCCATAAACATCAACGAATTTGAAACGTTATTACCATCACCTACATAAGCTAGTTTAACTTTTGACAAATCGGCAAAGTTTTCTTGCAAGGTAACAAAATCAGCTAACGCTTGGCACGGGTGATAAATATCACAAAGTGCGTTAATCACCGGTACACTTGCGTACTTGGCTAAGCCTTCAATAGCACTGTTTTCAAAAACACGCGCAACAATAGCGTCAGCATAACAAGAAAGATTTTTAGCATAATCGCTGACTCTTTCACGCTCACCTAGCTTGCCATTTTGCTGGCCTAAATATAGCGCATGGCCGCCTAATTTGTTAATCCCCATATCAAAACTAACGTGCGTTCTTAATGAGGGTTTTTCAAAAATCATCGCAACAGATTTACCTGCTAACGCTTGACTGTAATCGCTAGGATAATTTTTAATATTTATCGCTAAAGAAATAAGATCGGTTATTTGTGTTTTAGTCAGTTGATCATCGGCTAAAAAATTTTCTAATTTTGCTACTGGTGACGTTGCTTTTGACATAATGCGTGTTATCCGAAAAAGTAATTAAAGTAAACATAACTTAAAGAGGGCTAATGAGGTTGAATGCGCGTACCTATTGCATCCCCTTTTAGTAAGTTGATAATTTGTTCAGGCGATTGCCAACTAGCAACCGCGATACTTCGTCGTAATTGACTTGCTGCCTGAAAAGCTGCATTGACTTTAGCGGTCATACCGCCAGCAATGACCCCCTGCTCGATTAATGTATTAGCTTGAGTTTTACTCAGCGAAGCCATATATTCGCCACTCGCATCTTTTACGCCATTAACATCGGTTAACAGTAACAACTCGGCATTTAATAGCTGGCAAATCGCGACAGCCGCATCATCAGCATTCACATTCACTAATTCACCACTAGCTAATGAGCCAATAGAAGAGACAACGGGTAAAAAGTTTGCGCTTAGCAAGGTATCAAGTAATTTACTGTTATTAGCATGTGGTACTCCAACCATACCGAGGTTTTTGGCACTTAAAAGACAAGTAACCATATCGCCATCGACAAGCGACAAGCCGACCGCCTGCATATTCAAGCTTGCCGCCGTAGCAACAATCGCTTTATTAACACTACCAGCCAACGCGCCAGCAATAATTGGCATTTGGTCTTTAGGTGTAACACGTAAACCGTGTTTTTTTTCTGTGGTAAAACCAGATTGACTGAGCATTTCATCAACAACACAACCACCACCATGCACTAAAACAACCGCCTGATTTTTTAATAACGCGATAATTTTTAATAAATCAGTGAGTGCATCTTTTTTTTCAAGAATGGCGCCACCAATTTTAATCACTAACGGCTTGTTAGTCTTATTACTGATTAACGTATTTATTGGCATAGTCATTAACATTTTCCCAAGGTTACATTATTTAGCAAACTATATTCACTGGGTAAGCCCAAAGAAATATTTGCACATTGCACCGCCTGTGAAGCCGCACCTTTTAGTAAATTATCAATAGCACAACTGACCACAACCACATGCTTTTCTTCATCGACTTGCCAATGGACATCGGCAAACGGTGTGTTAGCCACATTGTCTATTTTGGGCCAAGTCCCTGTTAAACGTACCAAGGGTTCATCTTGATATGCACAAGCAAAGGCTTCATCAATTTGTTTGGTCGTAACACCGGCCTTAATTTGCAAGGTTACCGTCGCCATTAAGCCTCTTTTATAAGGCGCAAGATGCGGATTAAAAATAACCTGTGCATTCGCTTCTTGGCTTATTTCAGGTTGATGCCGATGCTGTAAAATATTATAAGGAGTTAAACTCACTTCATAAAAACTTGTCGCTAATGAGGCTTTTCTTCCCGCGCCACTAACACCACTAATCCCATTAACAACAATAAGTGAATTTTCAAGATGATACTTATTAGACGTAATAGGCTTTAGTGATAATAAGCTTGCAGTTGGATAACAGCCCGGCACAGCAACTAATTGCGTACTCGCAATATCTTCTTGCTGCCATTCGGCTAAACCGTACTTTGCTTGAGCCAGTGCCGATAAGTTTTTATGTTCAAAACCATAAAAGGTTGGATAATCTGCACTCTTTTTGAGGCGAAACCCGCCTGAAAGATCAAAAACCTTCACACCTTTTTCAACAAAAGCTTGCGCCCAGTCGGCACTAAACTCATGTGGTGTCGCAAAGAATACCGCATCAAGTTCTTGTGCTGTTTTATCAAACCAACGTGGTGAGAAGCACACTAAAGGTAAATCACAGACACCTAAGTAACGCGGATGTAATTGCGAAAAGGTCATATCTGCCGAGCTACTTTTTTCTGATACCAGTAAATACTCAAGGGAAATTTTGTCGTGCGCAGACAATAAATTAATCAGTTCAGCGCCCACATATCCACTTGCTCCAATAACCGCGACTTTCATACAACCTCATCTATTAATTTTTAATCAACCTAAGTAGCGAGAGAAAATAAATAATCTTCAATAGGCTTCTTTTATTAGGTTATTTACACTAGAATTAGAAAATAACACCTGATGACTTGTTATGCAACAAATAAGCATAACTACCCATGATATTTATTTATTCTTATTTCTAATCGTGAGCTCTTATGAAAAATTTACCAAACTTTACCCATTCATTAACGCAACTTATTGCCAGTGCTTCGATTAGTTCAACACAAGCAAGTTGGGATCAAGGAAATTTAGCCGTAATTCAACTGCTAGCGACGTGGTTTGAACAGCTCGGTTTTAGTATTGAGATTCAAGCCGTACCCGCAACCCGTAAAAAATATAACTTATTAGCAAAACTTGGCAGCGGAGAAGGAGGATTATTACTCGCAGGTCATAGTGACACCGTACCTTTTGATGAAAATCGTTGGCAGTCAGACCCACTGAAAGTCGTCGACAAAGATAATAAATTTTATGGTTTAGGTACTTGTGACATGAAAGGTTTTTTTGCCTTTATTTTACAAGTTTGTAAAGGGTTATCAGCGAAACAACTCAAAAAACCGCTTTATATTTTAGCCACTGCAGATGAAGAAACCACTATGGCAGGCGCGCGTTTTTTCACCCAAAACCAACAGATAAAACCAGATGTTGCCATTATTGGTGAGCCAACAAATTTGGTCCCTGTCATCATGCATAAAGGGCATATGTCACATCGCATAACTATTCAAGGTCAATCAGGGCACTCAAGTAAACCAAGTTTAGGCGTTAATGCTATAGAAATTATGTATCAGGTGATTGGCCAATTAATGCAGCTCAAAGAAAAATTGGCTCACAATTATAGTAATCAAGCCTTTGATGTAAAAGAGCCAACGCTGAATTTAGGCGCAATACATGGTGGCGATAATGCCAATAGAATTTGCGGTCACTGCGAGTTAGATATTGATATGCGAGCACTGCCGGGGATGACTGACAGCGAACTGATTCAATTGCTCAGCGAAGCCCTAAAGCCGCTTGCTGAAAAATATCCTCACCGAGTTTCGTTTAATGAATTAGACCCTAGCTCCCCCAGTTTTGAACAAAACCAAAGCAGTGGGTTAGTAACAATAGCTGAAGAAATAAGTGGTCACTCATGTTGCGCGGTAAATTATGCGACTGAAGCACCTTTTATTCAACAGCTTGGCTGTCAAACTATTGTTTTAGGCCCAGGTTCTATTGACCAGGCTCATCAACCCAATGAGTTTTTAGCGCATAGTGAAATTGATAAAACTGAAGTTATATTAACAAAAATGATTCAGCGTTATTGTTTATAGGGATTATTTAAAAATAGTACATCGTCGCTCTATGATACTTGCGAGATCACAACATACCTTGACCTGCAGGGATGCACTCATGCCTTGGAAGACAGGATGTCTGAGAAAGGCCATCCTGAACATCACCACTCTTTGCCATTCATGGCACCGTGACATACCGTTCATCCTGAACATCACCACTCTTTGCCATCCATGGCACCGTGACATACCGTTCATCCTGAACATAAAAAAGCAAAGCTTTGTCGCTTTGCATTTTATTGTCTAACTTATGAGTGAGCGATTAAAGACTTAGCAAAAGCCTGTTAATAATTAAGTCATATCCTCAAACGGATTTTCTTTTGGTAAAGCAATGCTATTGGTAAAACCTGTCATAGAGATGTTATCGCAATTAATTTCAATATCGTCATCGCCTAAAACACCCTTACCAAATTTATATATTAATTCAAATTGTCCGTTATTCGCCTTCTCTTGATAGACTTTTTGCTTCGCTTCAACCGCTGACAACTTTTCTTGGTAACTTGCTATATCTTCAATACTATAACGTTTTTTCAGCATTGAAAGAGTTACATCTGGTGAAAGTAAGGTGGCTGTTGCATTGTTGCCACCAAAACCTTTCGAATTAATAAAGGCAACATCCATGGCTTCACACTGCCAGTGATCAAGTGCGATGTTTAAACGTTCATTATAAACATCGTCAGCAACGGCGTTAATCGTTGTAATACCCGGCATAATATTATGGGCAAAAACACCTAAAGCCATAGTGATTTGATCGCCACTTGCAGGAGCAATAGTATGACCAACAAAAGCTTTTGGCGCAGCAACTGGCCAATGATGAATATCAAATGTTTCCGCTAAACGATGATAAATTAACGATTCTGTTACGCGATTTTGTGGCGTACTTGAACCATGAGCCAGTATAAAGCTGCGTTTCTGTACTGATTCATCACCTAAAATGCTTTTTGCGAGTGCCACTGATTTCGCCATAGTAATATAATTACCAGGACCAGGAGCGGTAATAGATTTTTTAATACCGTCAGCATTAATGAAGACATCGGCAACAGAGCCCAAAGGCTTAGCCCCTAATTCAATCGCTAACTTATCATCCATAATAACTAAGAAGTGTGCGGCTTCACCAATAGTAAAACCACAGTTTTCACCAAATGGACGACTGGTATTACGGTGATCGGCTTGCCCTTGTGTAATGCCATCAAGTTTTTTCAAACCTTCTTCATTCGCCAAGGCACTCATGTTGCCAAAACCTTCAATAATTTCTGGTGTTATTGGACTTTCGCTACTGCCTACAATAGCAACACGTACACGACCTGACTTAATGTCTTGAATCGCGTTACGTAAGTTATAAAGAAAACTCGCACAAGCGCCAGTCGAGGTTGAGGTAGTACCAACACTGCCAGTAACATAGCCATTAATGAAGTCAGCCGACATGGTATTTAGACCTAACGCTAAATTTTTAGTGGTTACACGATCGCCATGAAGACGGTTTTGCAACATACCACCCAACCCTTCTGATTGCATTTGACCAAAAGCTGAAGATGAATAAGTTCCCACATGATCAGGACTTACTTTTTCTAAAATTTCATCCCAGCTAAAACCTGTTGAATGAATAGCATCTGCCGCGCCAAAAATAGTGGTTTGTAAACCACGCGGCTGATAGCGGCTATTATATAAAGTGGACGGTTCAAAACCGGTAGGTAATTGTCCTGCGGCCTTAATTGGGTTGTCACGATAACTACTATGTTTAATCTCTAAATTATCCGTAATTTCAACTTTGACACGTTTATCTACTAACGGTGTTATTTTCCAAGAGCGTGGCAAAGGTTTGGGTAATTCTTTTTCTTTAATTTCAAAAGTAATGTTATCAGCGCTTGGTGTCGCAAGCATATGCGTATGGCAATGCGTTGCGTCAGGGTCAAAGTGATTACTTTCAATTTTACGGATAAGTGTACCATCTAGAATTTGCTGGCCAAAACGTGCTTCTACTGTGTTTAATGCAACGCTATTACCCTCAGCATCAAGTAACTGACCGTCTTGGAAAGTTAAAATATTCATCAGCGTGGCTAGGCCAACAAAAGTTTCTTGACGCGCTTCTGCTGTTAATTTGTCGATAACAATACGACGAAAACCTTGATGAAAGGAGGTGCGGCCGGCAGCATTTACGCCGCCCATGCCAACAATAATAGGTAAAGCAGTCATTTATAATTCTCTTAAATACATGAGTCGTAATTCTTATCGTTAGTGTAAAAAGAAACGTTAATAATTAATTGTTGTTATCAGCCATAAATAATACAATAACAGCCAAAAATCACGAAAGTTACTGATATGCCACTAAAGATAGCTCGTAAAACGGTAAATATTGCCTTAGTTTTATATGATCATATGCTAGCAACTAGTGTAAGTTTACCTATTGAGATGCTCAGGGCTGGAGAAGCTTTTGCGCGCAGAGAAAATAGGCGTTCACCTAAACTTAATATAGAAATGGTCAGTGAAAATCTAGCTCCTGTACGTACAAGAGCTCTTATTAAGCTTTATCCAGATGTAGATATTGAACATGCACAATGCCCTGATTATATTTTTATACCGAGTCTTTGGCGCAACCCTCGTCCATTAATTAAAAAGCACCCCAAAGTGGTCAATTGGCTCAATGATATGTGGCAACAAGGTTCGACACTGATTGGTGGAGGCACTGGGGTTTGTTTTATTGCCGAGTCGGGCTTACTTGATCAACACCCAGCAACAACACACTGGCATTATGTTGAGCAATTCAAACGAAATTATCCGAAAGTAGAACTCAAACCTGACTTTTTTATCACGCAGTCTGAACGTATTTATTGTGCGGCGAGCTTAAATGCCTTAGCTGATATTACCGTGCATGTTATTCATCAAACTTATGGTGAACCAGCCGCTCAGCACGTAGAGCGTAATTTTTCTCATGAAATTAGAAAACCTTATGAAGAGCAGCGATATTTAGAAGGAGCGGTTGATCGCCACCCTGATGAATTGATCACTCAAATTCAATTTTGGATGCGAACCAATCTCTCATCAACATTAACCCTCTCTGAAATTGCCTTACAATTTGAGATTAGCGAGAGAACGTTTAGCCGACGATTTAAGAATGCGACAGGAGTTAGCGCTTCTCATTATTGGCAAAAGGTGAGGGTTGAAACGGTGAAAGATTTGTTGTCATCAAGTAATTTATCAATACAAGAAATAGCGTTTCAAGTCGGTTACCAAGACCAAGGCCAACTAACAAGGCTTTTTAAGAAACAATTAACACTTACGCCAAGAGATTATCGCGCGATGGTGAGAAAAAAACTTTTTATGTAATATAATGAACAATACATCAATTAAAAACACTGAAGTGCTTGTACTTTTATGGAATAAGACCCATGGTACGACCACTAGAAAAAAATTATAAATGGAGTCAATACATGTCAATCGTGATCAGTGGTACCGGTCTATTCACCCCGCCACACAGTATTTCAAATGACGAATTAGTCACAGCATTTAATCAATATGTTGAAAATTACAACGCCGAAAATGAAGAAGCGATTAACAATGAACAGTTAACGGCTTTAAAACCTTCTTCAAGTGAGTTTATTGAAAAAGCATCAGGTATTAAAAGTCGCTATGTTATGTATAAAGATGGCGCACTTGATCCTAAAACGATGATGCCACTTATTCCTCAGCGCAGCGATGAGCAATTATCAGCACAAGCTGAAATGGCGGTAGGCGCAGCGAGACAAGCGATGGCAGCAGCCAATAAAACAGCAGACGATATCGACTTAATTATTGTTGCTTGTTCATATACACAACGCGCTTACCCTGCAATAGCGATTGAAGTACAACAAGCATTGGGCTGTAAAGGCTGGGCATACGATATGCTTGTTGCTTGTTCATCAGCAACATTCGGTATTATGAATGCCTCAAATGCTTTATGTGGCGACACAGCCAAAACCGTATTAGTGATTAATCCTGAGCTTAACTTTCCACAAATTAATTTACGCGATCGAGACAGCCATTTTATTTTTGGGGATGTTGCGACCGCTATTGTTATTGAAAAACAAGCAACCGCCACTGCTGATCATTGCTTTAAAATCTTAACAAAAAAACCCATCACCACCTTCTCTAATAATATTCGCAGTAACTTTGGCCATACAAATAAATGTGACCCTGAAACAATGCTTGATAACGATAAAATGTTTGTTCAGCAAGGGCGAAAAGTATTTAAAGAAGTACTGCCAATGGTTTCGCAATTAATTACGGAGCAAATGGAAGCTGCAAATGTTGAAGCTAAAGATTTAAAAAGGTTATTTTTACATCAAGCCAATATCAACATGAATAACTTTGTGGCGAAAAAAGTATTGGGCCGCGACCCGATAGGTAATGAAGCACCCATTATTTTAGACAAGTTTGCTAATACGGCTTCAGCAGGTTCTATTATTGCTTTTCACTTAAATCATGACGATATGATAGCGGGCGATAAAGCACTCATTTGTTCTTTTGGTGCGGGTTATTCGGCGGGTTGTCTTGTTATAGAGCATCTTTAATCAAGCGACATGCTCAAATCACTGAAGAAAACCTTACTGATTTGAGCTTTTACTAAGCTTATTAACAAAATTCACTGTGTAAAAAAGTGATTAACTTTACTATCGATGGATGCGCAATTGTATAGTAAATCGTTTGTGATTCTCGGCGAGTCTTTACCAAACCATCTTTTCTCAATCGGGCTAAATGCTGCGATAAACTCGACTGGCTTAAATCAATAAAGCCATTAAGCTCTGACACCGACATTTCTTTCTCTCCTAAATAGCAAAGTATCAATAGTCTATTTTCATTACTCATCGCTTTCAATAACTCTGCGGCTTGAGTCGCATTGCCACGCATTTCAGCTATGTTTATTTGAGTTTCATTATTCATTATCTAAGTCTTTATTGTCAGCAGAAAGTAAATATTGATTGATATTACATTAGATAGTGCTAATATAAAAGTACATTACGCTTGTCTAATATACAATTTTCAGTTAAGGATCCCTTTTGAATTACACCAGACTCCTACAAATCGCGGTTGAGAAACCTAAACTTGTTTACACCGTAGTATTACTGATGGTGGCAATAAGTCTGGCGATGATGCCAAACCTGAAAATAGATACTGACCCTGAAAATATGTTGAGTCGTGATGCTCCAGCGCGTATTTTTCATAACCAAACAAAAGCTGACTTTCAAATGCGCGATATGATCGTCGTTGGTATTGTCAGTAAAAATAATATTTTTACGCCTAATTCACTGCAAGTTGTTGAGCAGTTATCAACAAAAGTTTTGCAGATTGAAGGAGTCATAGCACAAGATTTATTATCACTGAGTGTCGTTGATAACATTACTCAAGAAAAAGACAGCCAAGGTAAAAATAGTGGTATACGTTTTGAATATTTAATGAAACAAGCACCATCTTCTCTCGAAGGCAGCTTGGAAATTCAGCAAGCAGTTAAACGTTTACCCATGCTTAACAACACGTTAGTTTCTGGTGATAACAAAGCCATTGCGATTTATGTGCCCATTCAAGCCAAAGACATGAGTTATAATATCGCCGAGCAAATTCGTACTATTAGCAAAAGTTTCCCTGCCGAACTAGTGGCTAATGTAGATTTTCATATTACCGGCTTACCTGTCGCTGAAGACCAATTTGGCTATGAGATGTTTGTACAAATGGGCGTTGCTGCACCATTAGCGGGATTAGCTATTTTTGTTTTACTTTGGTACTTTTTCCGTAATTTTCCGTTAATTATTGCGCCGATGGTGGTCGCTATGGCAACGGTGATTATCGTTATGGGTTCACTGATTGGTATGGGCTTTACTGTTCATATAATGTCATCGATGATTGCCATATTCTTAATGCCAATAGCGGTCGTTGACTCGGTACATATTCTCTCAGAGTTTGCGGAAAAATATAAAACAGGTGATGATGCAGGCGACGTAGTTAAGGGTGTAATGAAGCACTTATACACTCCTATGCTTTATACTTCAATCACCTCTGCCATTGGTTTTTATTCATTAATGCTAACCCCTATTCCACCTGTTAAAGTATTTGGCGCTTTTATTGGCACAGGTATTTTATTAGCCTTCGCACTGACTATTATTTACATTCCTGCTTATATTTCTCGTTTAAAACCCAAAACGTTAGCCAAATTACACGACGCTATTTTACGTACAGAACAAAAAGGCCGTTTAGCCAATGCATTAGAAAGCCTTGGCAGATTTGCGACTCAAAAAACCAAACTGATTCTTATGGGCTTTGTTGCATTATTTTTAATCAGCATTGAAGGTGTTAGCCGTATTGAAATTAATGATAACCCCGTCAACTGGTTTAAAGCTGATCACGAAATTAGAATAGCGGACAAAGTACTCAATGCACATTTTGCTGGCACTTATGATGCTTGGCTAGTCTTTAGAAATAACAACCGTGAAAATAGTGCTGCGGTGAGTAATTTCAAAAAAGTACTAGCGACCCTTGATATAAATTTAACTAGCGCAAAGCAAATTAATGCCTTTATAGCTGACGTTAAATCGACTGGGCAAGATTCATTTATTAATCAGAACTTATTAGTTTTATTAGATGATTTAGCCTTTTCAGCTAACGATGAAGAACAGCTAATACTAGAACAGTTAGTTAATATTACCGATACTGCTTTTAACGAAAACAAAGTATTTCTCGACCCTGATCTATTAAAGTGGCAAAGCGACTTCCAGCAAGCACTATTGACAACTGGCTTAGTAGGCAAAAGTAATGGTTTAGCTGATATTGTCAAAACAGTAAATCGTGAGCTCTTCTCAGGCGAAGATAAAGACTTTGCCCTGCCTGAATCGAGTAACGGTGTTGCACAAACATTACTGCAATATCAGTCGTCGCATCGTCCGCAAGACTTATGGCATTTTGTCACCAAAGATTATCAGCAAAGTTTATTATGGCTGCAAATGATCAGTGGTGATAATCAACATACTACCAAAGTCGTTAACTGGACCGAGGCCTACATTACCAAACATCCGATGCCAAAAGATATTAGTTATCAATGGGCGGGTAAGTCTTACTTAAACATCGTTTGGCAAGACGCAATGGTGAACGGTATGATCGACAGTTTATTATCATCGTTTGTCATCGTTTTCTTAATGATGGTTGTACTCTTTCGTTCATTAAAATACGGTATTTTAGCCATGCTACCGCTAACACTTACCATTTCAATGATCTACGGGTTAATTGGCTGGATAGGTAAAGATTACGATATGCCTATCGCGGTTTTGTCAGCCCTGACTTTAGGGCTTTCAATCGATTTTGCCATTCACTTTTTACAACGTGCACGAGAGTTAGAGAAAGAACTGGGCAGTTTAGCGCTGGCATTATCGGCGATGTTCCAAGAGCCAAGTCGCGCAATTTCACGCAATGCTATTGTAATTGCGATTGGCTTTACGCCTTTATTACTTTCGCCTCTAATACCTTATATTACGGTTGGATTTTTTCTGGCAAGTATTATGGCGCTCTCAGCATTAGTTACTCTGATGTTACTACCCGCGTTAATGACACTTTTTGCTGGCAAGCATCCCTTAAAAAATAAACATTCATAGGATATACAAATGAAATATTTATCAACTCTTTTCATTATTGCTGGGGCTATTTTAAGTTTTATGACCCATGCGGGCGACTTAACAAACGCCAATGATATTATAACTAAAGCAAATTTAGCCTCATATTATTCTGCAGACGACGGCAGTGCTCAAGCGAGAATGATTATTGTTGATGCGCAGGGTAATAAACAGATGCGACAATTTACTATCTTGCGTAAAGACCAAGCAGATTTAGGTAACCAAGATATTTTGGTGTTTTTCTCTCGCCCTACTGATGTCCAAGGCACAGTATTTAGGGTGGTAAAAAAAGTAGCAAGCGATGATGACCGCTGGCTATATTTACCAGCACTAGATTTAGTTAAACGGATTTCAGCTGGTGATAAACGTACCTCTTTTGTCGGCGCGCATTTTTTTTATGAAGATGTCTCAGGTAGAAATCCTGCAGAAGACAACTTTACTTTACTAAAAACTGACGATAAGTTTTATACCCTTAAAGCTCAACCTAAAGATCCAAACAGTGTTGAGTTCGAGCACTATATGGTTAACATTGATAAGCGTACCTTTTTACCTATGCACGTTGATTTTTATAACAGCCAAGGTAAAAAATCACGCTCACTTGAAGTATTAAAAACTGAAATTATTGATGGTTTTGCCACGGTCATGCATTCAAAAATAACCCAACATAACGATGGCAGTTATACTGAAATGCAATTTCGAAACGTAAAATATAATGTCGGCTTACCTGATGATATTTTTTCTGAACGTAGTTTACGTAATCCGCCAAAGGCATGGTTAGATTAAGATAAAAAATGCACTTAATTATCACCAAACATGGACACGCTTATCGTGCATAAATCATCACAATATATTTTACTCATAAGCAGCCTACTGATGGCTTGGCAAAGCTTGGCCAGTAACTTAGAAATAAGTGAACTAGACGATTGGGCGAGCGATGACTGGGGTGAAAAAGTTGTTTCACCCTGGAAGCTTTCAGGTTTTGTTGAAGCTGGCTATGGTTATTTATTACAAAATAATATTGTTGAATCAAATTTGTCGCTAGGTGAAATAACAGCACGTTTAAATATTGATTACAGTCATGAGTCTTTTGAGCTGGTTTCAAAAGGTGAGCTAATTTATGACGATGTATTAGCCGATACTTTTTGGGAAACGCGCGAATTAAATATCCGTTTTAGTCCAAGTAATAATACTGACGTTAAAGTGGGTCGACAAATTTTGACCTGGGGTACCGGAGATTATATCTTCCTAAATGATTTATTTGCTAAAAACTGGCAATCATTCTTTTCAGGGCGTGACAATCAATACTTAAAAGCCCCTTCAGACAGCGCGAAAGGTACATGGTATATCGGTGGTTATTCACTTGATTTTACTTGGACGCCAGCGTTCACACCCGATGTTTATTTAACGGGCGAGCGCTTTTCTTTTTATTCTCCACAAGCGCAAGATATTGTTGCTCCGGCTGCTGATTTTAGCGTACAAAAAAATAATCAGGCACAATATTCAGTACGTATTGCAACCAACAAGAATGGCACCGAATATGCTTTTTATGGCTATAAAGGTTTCTGGACAACACCTGTTGGTATATCAGAAAATCAAAACCAGCAATTACAGCCTTACTTTCCCAAAATGAATGCTTGGGGAGCAAGTGTTAGGTTACCATTAGCGGGAGGATTATTTAATGCTGAATATGCTAGCTATAACAGTGTTGAAGATAATAGTGGGAGTGATCCCTTTGTTGCTAATGGTCAAAACCGATTTCTAGTCGGGTTTGAAAGCGAGGTCATTAAAAACCTTACCGCCAGCGTGCAGTTCTATGTTGAGCAAACGAAACATTATAATGAATTTATCGTTAATTCAGTCACACCAGCAACAGAAGTTGATGAATACCGTCAATTATTAACTTTTCGTCTCACGTACAGAGCGTTTCAGCAAAAGTTAATTTATAGCCTATTCAATTTTTATTCGCCAACAGACAACGACAGTTACTTAAAACCTTCTGTAACCTACCGTTATAACGACCAGTGGTTATTTTCAGCCGGTGCTAATTTGTTTTGGGGTGACGAAAAACATACCTTTTTTGGCCAACATCAACAAAATAGTAATGCTTGGCTTAGAGTAAAAGCCCAGTTTTAAATGACGCCACCGCTTAAGACCCGATTTCGTCAGTATCAATCTGACAATAACTTACAGTTTTTCAGCATATCCTAACGATTCGATCACTGAAACTTACGAGCATTCAGAAGAAAATAGCTTCAAATATTTTGCTGAGCTTATTATGAAAAAAATTATTATTTTCATCTGTTTTAACCTACTTTTTTCTTTCAATAGTTACGGTAAAAAATCAAATGACTTTATTATTTATCTTCATCATGATGCAAACGACAGCGACTATTACTCAAGTATTGGCACCGAAGTTGTTCATCGTACACTTAATAGCTACTTAGGATTTTCAGTCACCAGCTCGCTCGGTTATGCTCAGATTACTGATAAAACCAATTATCAACATAGTTTTATCTCATGGGAAGGAGGGATGAAATTTGGTTATTTTTCTGACGTTAGTCTTTATGTAGAATTTGGTGTTGATCTCCTTGAACTTGCCTTTAATGACCGGAGTGATGACAATAACTGGCATCACAAGAATAGATATAACACCGATTTCGAAAATAATAATTTTGACCCAGCTTACAGTGACAATGATATAGATGGTTATGTCGGTATCGGGAGTTCATTTATGATTGAACGATTAAAAGTGACAGGCTTTGTTCGTTTTCGTGAAATAAGTGGTTATAACTGGCAAGCAGCAAACAATACTTTTAGTGGAATTGAATTAGCTGTCGTTTTCTAATGAAATTAACCGGGATTATTTGCTTGTTTCTTTCTGCTGCGGCAAAATAGTGGTAATAGAAATTTACGATTAATAGAGAAAAAAATGAGCGGAAATTCAGCAGCAAAAAATCAAATAAAGCAAATGCTAACCATGCAAAACGCGATGAACGCTCGCGTAAGTGAGACATGGCAGGAAAATGGTTATGAATGGTATCGCGCCATTTGGGTTGAGTGTGCTGAAATGTTAGACCATCACGGTTGGAAATGGTGGAAACATCAAGAGATTGATATTGCTCAAGTACAATTAGAGTTAGTTGATATTTTTCATTTTGGCTTAAGTCTTCGCTTAATGACGGGCGCAACGGTTGAAAGTATCACTGATACCTTAGCAACTGAATTAACGCAAAGTTCTAATGAAAAAGATTTTAAAATCGCTTTAGAAAACTTAGCATCTGCCGCAGTAACTGATAAAAGTTTTGATGCTATTGCCTTAGCTGATTGTATGCGCCTGATGAACATGGATCTTGATGAATTATTTCGTCAATACGTTGGCAAAAATACACTAAACTTCTTCCGCCAAGATCATGGTTATAAAGAAGGTACATACATCAAGATTTGGCATGGTGAAGAAGACAACGAAGTATTAGCCAAATTAGTTAATACATTAGATGCAGGCGCGAGTGATTTTCAACAACAACTTTATGCCGCTCTTGAAGCAAAGTATCCTTCATAAGACTTAGCTATAAACCTAAAAAAGGCCGTAGATAAGTATTATCTTCGGTCTTTTTATTATTGCTCCTCCCCTCATGGTAAAACAATCTACGAAATTAAGAACTGTGGCACAAATACTGCTTATTCAACTGTTATTAAGAGTACCGTCAAGAATTTGAACCGCAGGAGCAGTCTATGGAATTAATTCTATTTGCCATGATCAGCCTAATTGTTATTGTTGCTTTATTAGCTAGCCGCTTGAATGACAATAGTTTTCCTTTTCCCTTTGATAAAAAGCAAAGTCTTTTTACGCCAGCAGAGAAAAATTTTCAGAATTTGTTAGAACAAGCGCTTGGCGGAAAGTACCGTATTGTTAACCGTGTTAAACTGGCTGACATTGTCACTATTCGTCATGGTGTTTCAAGCAGAGCAAGCCAAACAGCGGTAGCCAATGCAAACAGTAAATACTTAGACTTTGCTATCTGTGACCGTGAAACGATGAAACTGTGTGGTGTTATCGATTTAGTTGATACGCAAGGTAAGGGCTATAAAATTAAAAAAGACTGGTTTGTCAGTGGCGCATTAGAATCGTCTTCAATTCCTCATATTCGCATAAAAGTTAAAACTAATTATACTGTCGACGAAATCCGCGCTTGTATTTACAGCCGACTGTTAGGTAATAGACCACCTGAGCCCAAAATTAAAGGAAAAATCATTCCTGCTCCTATGCTTAAGCCTCGTCCTAACAAAAATAGAGAAACCGTTGGTGCATTGTCGCCAATAGCAGCTCGAGCACAATTAGGCGCATCAGCAAGTAACGCCATGTCTCAGCATATTTCAGCACCACAAGTTGCGGCATTACCCCACTAGTAAATAAGTAGCATTGCCCATTCATTGAGTCAATGCGTTACTTTCATCTTTTAGATCAACATATCTTAATGTACAAATTATAACCATCTTCTCAATTGAAATATGATAACCTTGCCAAACCATCAACGAGCGTCTATTTTATGACATTATCATCATGATAAAATTAATTGCTTTTTTTACTATTATCCCTCTTTTTCTTGGCTGCAGTAACCAATTACAATTACCAGATTCAAAGTCAGGCTTCCTAAGCAGTTATGACTTATTTAAACCAAACCCGCGTATGGATAATTCTTGGGTAAGGGCTGAAGAAAATGTTAGCCTCAAAACTCTACAAAATTATAAAAAAATTGCTATCGCACCGATAGAACTGTGGTTGGAATCAAATAAGCCTTCTTATATTAAGGATGAAAATAAGCAAAAAGCATTGAACGCTTATTTCGAACAGCTACTAAAAGAAAAAATCGGTGATGAATATCAAATAGTCCCACCGGGGACAAAAAATTCGTTATTAATTCGACTCGCTTTAACCAACCTCGAAGAGAGTTCACCGGAATTTGAAGTTTTAGATGTATTACCTTTTCGTATTGTTATAAATGCGGGTGAAGGTGCATACCGGTTAGCCACTAATCAAAAGGCTGTTATTGGTGAAGCTGGTTTTGAAGCTGAATTTGTTGATACTAACTCCAATGATACGTTAATTGCTATTATTATGAACAGTAAAAGTGACGAAATGAATGTTGATGATAACCCTAATAATATTGACAGTATCAAAGTAATTATAAATGGTTGGGTGGAACAATTAGCCATCACATTAAATGAGGAAAACCTTAATTAATTGTTTGGGTTCAGCTAAATAAAAATTTTAAAGCTAATTTAATATTACTTTGAGGTATAATTTTACAATACTCATTTATTTACCAAAAAGATAATTATATGAAAGCTGGAATAATTGGCGCAATGGAGCCAGAAGTTGCTATTTTAAAAGCAAAATTAACAAATTCGACAACAACAGAACATGCAGGCTATACCTTTTATCAAGGCCAACTTAATGGCAGTGACGTTGTTATAGTACAATCAGGTATTGGTAAAGTCGCTGCCGCATTAGCTACCGCCATTTTAATTGATAAATTCCAACCTGATTACATCGTTAATACCGGTTCTGCTGGTGGCTTCGAGCAATCATTAAAAGTGGGCGACATTGTTATTAGTACAGAAGTTCGATATCACGATGTTGATGTAACCGCATTTGGCTATGAAATAGGTCAGTTACCTGGAAACCCTGCCGCTTACATTCCTCACCCAATACTTGTTAGTGCAGCGCAAGCAGGCGTTGCCAAGCTTGAGAATATACAAACATTACTTGGCTTAATCACAACGGGTGATACTTTTATGACCGCCGATGAAGATATTGCTAAAGCGCGTGCTAATTTCCCGAGCATGGCCGCAGTTGAAATGGAAGGTGCCGCAATAGCGCATACTTGTCATCAATTTAATATACCTTTTGTCGTGATTCGATCTATGTCTGATATTGCAGGTAAGGAGTCTCCTACCTCATTTGAAGCTTATTTAGAAACAGCCTCCGTGAACTCATCTCAATTAGTTGAGAATATGCTGAAGGCATTACAGGGTAAACAGTTAAATTAATAACTCTATTAACACGAAGTTAAAAACTAAATATGACTGCTAATAATCTAACAAACTTAATTGAGATAAGCCCTTTCGCCTATTCAGTTGTCATGCTTTATGGTGTGATTTTGATTAAGTATTTTACCCATTATTTAGCCAGTCATGAACCTTTACGGTTTTTCCGTTTTTTTTGTGATCAGTTAGCTAAAAAGGTCAATAAAACTAAAAACAGTGCTCGTCAGCGCTTTATCTCTGGCTTTATTGCTATTTTAGTTACACTGGCACCTTTAACTATTATTCTGTGGTTATTTGAAGCTTTTGTTGAAGCAACTTGGCTTTGGCAGAGCTTTTTACTTTATCTTGCTTTAGGTGATCTCCATCTAGGAAAAACCAGTAAAGAAATTGCTAAATTAGTCGTTGCTAACAAAAACTTTGAAGCTAAACAGTTATTAAATCCCTGGTTATTAAGAGATACAGAGCAACTTTCGTCTTTGGGTTTAGCGAAAAGCTGTATTGAAATGTTATTACTTCGAGCGATGCAAAATTTATTCACCATTAGCTTTATATTTTTGCTTATTGGCCCGCTTGCCGCATTAGTTAGCCGACTACTGATTGAAATGCATTACAGCTGGAATCATAAACAAAGTAATTTTCAGCCTTTTGGTGACAGTGTGGCGTTCATTGTTAATATTATTCAATGGTTACCCAGTCGTATTTTTTCATTGGTACTGCTTTTTGGCTGTATTGGCAAAAATTTTATTTTATTTTTTAGGCTCAGTCGCCGCTACTTTTTTCAACGAAATAACCGCTATTTATTAAATGTATTCGCCCTGTCTTTAGAAATAAAGCTTGGTGGTGTCGCAATGTACCAAAATATAAAGCTACGTAAAACAAGTTACAATGATCATGGTAGACAACCCCAAGCTACAGATATAATTCATGCAAGTAGCCGTATCAGACAAGTGTTTTATTTTTGTTTTCTATTTTTAGCAATGCTGACATTATTCACTTACTCATTTAATATCAATAGGTAACTCGCATGTATGAATTACTCTACTGGTTAGACTTATTTGGTATAATTGTTTTTGCTTTATCTGGTGCATTAATGGCTGGGCGCTATAAGCTTGACCCTTTTGGCGTTGTTGTTTTAGCTTCTGTTACTGCCATTGGCGGCGGCACCATACGCGACATCACTTTAGATACTCCTGTATTCTGGGTTGCCGACCCCATTTATCTTCATTTCATTTTAGTTACTGCTGTTTTAACCATTGTCATTATTCGACGCCCGAAACGTATTCCAAAGCGATTTTTACTTATTGCTGATGCCTTCGGTTTGGCATTATTTGCGGTATTAGGTACAGAAAAAGCATTAAGTTTGGGCGCTCCAATTTCTGTTGCTGTTGTAATGGGTACTATTACCGGCGTCGCTGGTGGGATGATCCGTGATGTAATATGTAATGTTATTCCAATGATCTTACAAAAAGAAATTTATGCTACAGCAGCAATATTAGGCGGAAGTTTATATGCGTTATTTCATTATTTAGCATGGCCGGAAGATGTCGCTATCATTTTAGCCATACTGGGGGCGCTAACACTCAGACTCGCCGCTATATATTGGCGAGTCTCCCTGCCTGCCTTTCACATAGCAGAAAAAGAAGAGCCAGAAGAAAAGAAATAATACCACCGTCTTTTATACCGACGATTGTGGCAATTTACAAATAAGCTATCCTTTTAAAATGCGTAGCTAATACCAACATTGAAAGTATCAATATCTAAGTCCCCAGCACCTTGATATTGTAAACTCGCATTAAGCCCAAAACCGTTATCCCAGCGATATTCCCAACCGGCTTCTAAGAACAAACCTGTTCCACTTTCTTCGGCAATACGCGTGTGGTTTAGGTCAATTTGATAATCATAAATGCCGCACCTACTTTGGCGTACAAACGATTGCGCTTTGATAAAGATAAGTCTGTTTTTAGCGCCAAAACAACGGCGCCATATTCGAAATTATCAGCTTGTAAGTCAAAATTATTATCGTAATCTGAAAAGCAATCTCAGGAATCTCCTGACTTTTCTTTACATTCCCAATCGTCAATATCGGCAGCGCCAACTAAACCTACTTCTAAATAGTAACTCGGTGAAAATTGATAATTATAATAAAGATAGCTAAGACCAACACCTTCACCATCAGTGTCTTTACCTTTATATTCAATACCACGACCACCATTTTGTAAACCTACGGTGTGTCGTGATTCTAGTTCGGTATTGGCAAAAGCATTCATTGAAAACGTACTTGCTGAAAGTGTTAATAATAGTGTGGCAAGAGTATTTGAGCGTTTCATAATAACATTCTTTAGTTGTTAATCCCGTTAGGATTAAGATGGCGTTATTATGATTGAGAAGTTCCCAACACTGTGTCTTACAAATGTTGGGAAGATGTTTATTTATGTTGGATTTATAATAAGTTGTGCAAGTTACCAAAAGACTACTGCATGACTTTATGCATCAATGCCCCAGCCATCATTATAACCTTGATATTTTGCGGCTATTTGTTCAAATTGTGCTTCTTGGGCAACAACAGCGTCGTAGCTAGGCAGCATTTTCACGGTACAGTCTAAATCCCAAACATTGGGTGTTTCATCAGGGTGAATGACGAGTTCAATTTCTGGCGCATATTCCGTTAAGTAGTCAGCCATTGCTTGCGCTTGTTCTTTTTTTTCGAAGAGTTGAAAAAACACGACGGGATGAACAATAGACAAATCAATACCAGCATCTTGCATTTCAGCCAAAACTTGGCCCGTTTCATCGTTAGGGAATGTCATAAAGGTTAATATCTCTGTAAAAAGTATTGTTATTATAAACCGCTATTTTCTGCAACTCCACAGCAGAGTTAATTATTAATGTCTCCATAGGTACATAAATTATTCAGACAACTTAATTGACTGTTGGTGGGGTAACGAGGACACTTTCCAACCTTACTCATATCTTCAGCTGTTTTGGCCACTAAAGAGGCACCAATCTTATTAATAGCAAAGGGACAATGTAAATCTGCAAATTGGATCTCAACGAATACACATTGCACTTTTGAAGAACATGTTAAATTTTCAATCAATATTTTTTGCTTGGTCGAATAAGCAGTTTTACTGGGAAGGCTTTGTTTATTAACAACGTCAGCAAGGGATGTTTCAATAAAAGTATTACGTTTTTCTTTTTCTACTTTTTTTTTTAGCTTTTTGTCAGCGCGCTCTTGGTCAAGTTGCTGCTTTAACTGTATTGTAGTAATTTTATGTTCTTTTAGTAAGTAGCCTAAACCTAATAGAAGTGTGGCAAAAACCACAACAGCTATCAATGTTATCGTTAGCCATTTAAGCATTATCAGCCGTACTTAGATTACGTGAATATGGATATTTTTTTATCATGGCATCAATAGCTTGATATATTTTAATCTGTGTTTCTGTACTATTATCTTTTTTGTCATTAATTTTTAAATAATAAACACTTCGCCAAACTGAACGTTTTTGTTCTGGGTCTATAACATCAATAATTAAACTTCCAGGCCTAATTTTCCACTGTTTTTTGTCTTTTTGTGCTTCGCCGCCACGTAAACAAAAGGAACAATAAGCGACACCTTTATTATAGTTTAAAAGCTCCTTGCTGTTTTTATTAACCATATGATACGTAATAATAATGTCAGCATCATTTGTTAACCTATAAATAAAGCCATTTTTGTCTAATACTTGCTCTATTGCCAGTTCAATACTATTTCGCGTGGTATCGCTGATATTTTGAAATTCACTAAAGTCAGAATTCCTTTTATAAAAAGCGTAACTGTTTACTTGTGAAAAATTAAAAGTGGTTTGATATTTTGAAATCGCAGATTCAGATGCAGTACAACCTAAAAGCATACAAACTGTAAAGCATAAAAAGGTCATAAAAAAATTAATACGAAAGCGTTTTGGCTGAGTATTTTTAATCAAGAGTAAGCACATCAATCACAAAAGAGTTAAACTTCAGACTACCTTGCTGAAAAAAAATTACAACTATTTGTGTAACTAATAGGTGCGGTAACGTGTTAATAAAACACTTTACATTAATACGGATAAATTGACTTGCGAAAAATCAATCACCTTACCGCCGAATTCATCAGCAAAGGTTGTTGCATTAACGTGTTTGCTAAAACTTACGAGTGTTTTACCCATTGCCGCATTTTACTTGAGCCAGCAACAAACTAGGCATTGCGTGCACCAATAAAGTAAGCATCATTTGGGGTATCCCATGGCGACTTGCTCATGTCGTGTACGAGTACAGAAGTAACGTTACAGTCCAAAATCTGAATGTTTGATTAAGCACATATAATTAGCTTACTGCTACTTTTTCTCGCAACACTTTAAATTCAATTTCAGCAGTTAGAGCTAACACCACACATATTTTCATGTCTATTTTCCTATAAATTAAGGGATCGAATTTAGCATTATTCATATCGGTTCGTCGCTTTTTTGTTGATTTTCAGCGCTATAGATGTACATTATATATGCTAATGATAAGACAATCCCTCCTGTGTATGATGCCCACCCCATTTTATTCTCAGAGGTTATCTTGGTTAATAAGACAAGAGTACCAAAAAATAATACACACAATAAAGTTAAGCCATGACAGGGCCCTAATAGATATATTCTTAGTACTCTCTATTATAGTGAATTAAGAGAATGCAATTAGTAACTCTTAAAATAAGGGGGATTACCCACAGAAAAACTATTTTATAACGAGTTATTATTGTTCAAAAAAATTGCCCATTCAATGTGAACTTACTGAAAATACAGGTAATTCAGTTCAAGCTTTCCTTACAAATTTCCAACTAAGCCCAAAGGATTATTTATTTAAATCTCGTAGCCATCCATCAAAACACCTATTAACATCTCAATATGAAAGGATTGTTGATGGTTGGGTTTCCCTGATTGGTTTAGATCAAAATCAGGGTGGGACTCATACGATGAGAGGAACGAAACCACCGTTGATATATAAAAAACTAAAACTTGAGAGCATGCCAATTATTGTTAAAGCATCGAAAGGTTAAAAGCACTGTCAGGTATTTAGGAACTGTGATGGATGATAATCTTGATATTTCAGAAAGTATAGGTTATTAGATAATATGCCAGATCCATATTTGGTATCTGGCTCCTGCGCCACCTCAACACTCATAGATATAATGGTCAATGAATGCATAGCAAAGAACGCTGTAATCTATCAACAAGCATATTTTTCGTGATGGTATAAAGTAGGTACGTAGACGTGCCAGAATATCTTTTCATGGCGAGAACTAAGTGTGCTCAAGCTTAGTTAAAAATTCTAATTGTTGCTCTAGCTGGATCTTCTCTTTTTTGAACCAGATAGAAATGCCAACAAAAAGTAGGCAGCACCCTAAAGCAATACCTCCGACTAAGTAGTGTTGAAACTCTAATGTTTTATTCAGTGCAACGTACACGATCATACCTAATAAGAACAAGGCTATTAAAAATACTATTGCACAAACAATTCGGCTGAATAACAAGGCTTTCAGATTATTTTTAGACTGTTCAAGTAATACGTTTATATGGCTTTTAGAACTGTCTGTTGAAGCAACAATGGAACTTCTTGCTAAAGCAAGTGTATACAGCCCCGTGGATAACCCCAAGACTAAAAATACTGAATAAAGAATAGTATCAGCAATGGATGGTAATCCTGAGTACATCTCTGAGATGATATAGCTAATCAATGCAATACTTACAATCCCACACAATATGGCTTCTCTCTTATTTTTACGGTTTTGTTTGTTTATTTGATCTATTAAAGTTTTTTCCGATAGAACCTTTTTGTCGATTTCTGCATCATTTTCGTTCCAGCTTTGAAGTAAATTATTCCAAGAACCTTGTTGCTGACTCATGACTTTCTCTCCAGTAGTTTTTTAAGTTTGGTTTTGGCTCTATTTAATTGCACGCCAACATTTGTTACAGATAAGCCAGATATCTCGGCCATATCATTGTAAGAAATACCTTCCAATGACAAAACAACTAACTGTCTTTCTATGACGGGTAACAACCCTATTTTTCTTATTAAATACTCGACTGATTTCGTGGCACTAACATTAGATTCAATATCACTATGTTGACATTCAATATTTTCAGTAAGCTCATCATAATTTTGCTTTCGGCTTTGTTTAGTCACGTGGGTTAATGCCTGATTATAAGCAACTCTATAGATAAAGGTATGCAGAGAGCTTTGCTCCTTAAAAGAAGCCAATGCTTGCCATATAGCTAAAAATATTTCTTGCAACAGGTCTTGCTGAATAACAGGATCGGCTTCAAATGTGGCAGCGACCTTGAATAAAGACAGCCTGTACTTTACAATAATTGACTCGAAGTCCTGTTGATATTCAGACATGCTTAAACGCATTTATCAAGAACACATGTGTCGAAAAGCCAACGCGTCCAACAAACAATAAAGGCTCATACAAAGCTATAAGTTGTTGGTTTATAATATTCGATTGATGATTCATTTATTATCTCCTTAATGATTGGTACCTCGTTAGTAGGTATGACTAAAGATTTATTACAAATATTTTTATTTTGTACCTTTTAAAATAATAAAGGTAATTACATTGCCTCTCTTTAAACAGAGGTTAGCAGTATATTTTCCGTGTTCATTTTAATTGTTGAATGGATGCTATACGTTCAGTTAATATTAGTTATTTAGATAATACAGAATACGAAAGAGCCCGACGTTCGCTGATTCATTAGTAAGTAACTGATTTTAAAAAATTGCATAATATTGGATGAACTTATCTGTCAAGTTCGGATTGTAATATAGGACAGACGAAATTATTAATATTAACTTAGTTTCTTAAGTGATGTTAGTTAGTTGTAAAAGGTGAAATGTCATCGGCAGGTATCAGCTTGCAGCGATCATAGATGTTATTGTCGCTGTATGAATGTATTTTTTTTTGATAATAAAATTAGTCTCAAAGCCAATTTTAAGAAAGTTCGCTATGCAGGAAACTATATAAGTTAGTTATAGTGGACCTCGATAAAGAATCACAACTTAAAGCCCTTACTTCTCCACGACACTGATCCTAAATATTGCTGATTGATTCTCAGGTATTATGACTAAAAATATGTTGCATGTACTACGCTTACTGCTAAATTAATAGAGGGAATATGGAAGTAGCCACTATCTAATATGAATATCCGGCGTGGTATTAATATCGCCATCTTCACTTATCGTTGCTAGTCTACCATTTTTTAACATAAGGACAGCAGTGCTACCAATCGATGTAAAGCGGGTAAACACAAGTTCGTAACCATATTTAGTTAAACTGAGTGCTGAAAAACGTTGTGCTAACGTCAATTTTTTCCAATTCTGTTCGGGCTCTGTCTCGTCCCCAACTAGATACTGCCGCCGTTCAATTAAGCTATTTCTATTAGACTTATTTTCCATATTGCGGCTCAATACTATATTTACTATTTGGTTCAACAAAATGATAACTCTACAACTTAAATGAGTGGAATTTGTCAGTTAATTATTTTAACTCGACTAGCTATATTTAAGCATAAATCATTCCACTACTAAAAATTTGTTTTTAAACAAGAGGATAGCCCAATATCATGCTGTCAATACTGCAATTATAGAGCACAGTGTAAAAATTTTTGACGAAGATTTTTTAAGCTTTTAATATTATGAACTTAACCGATCACAATTTATAAAAGCATTTAGGTAAAATGCAACAATGATGAAAGACATGAATGCTTATTTTAGTCATAAAAAAACCAGTAAGAATACTGGCTTTAAATATAGCTAAAATATTTTGGATTATTTCACTGTTACTTTAGCAAATTTTCGCTTGCCTACTTGATAAATAGCCGTAGTACCCAAAGCGACACGAAGCTTGTTATCCGTAATTTTTTCACCTTCAATTTTAGCTGCACCCTGCTTAATCATGCGCATGGCATCTGAAGTACTTGCCACTAATCCGGCTTCTTTTAATAGGTTAGCAATAGCAATTTCACCACTGTCGTCTTGTATGTTAACGACTTTATCTTCAATTTCATCAGGCATAGCACCTTTTTGAAAACGATTAATAAACTCTTGATGAGCGACTTCTGCTGCTGCATCATCATGAAATCGACCGATTAATTCTTTTGCTAAATCAATTTTAACATCGCGAGGGTTCATTCCCTCAGCAATTTTTGTCCGGTAAGCAGCGACTTCTTCCATCGGCTTAAAGCTCAATAGTTCGAAATAACGCCACATCAACACATCAGAGATAGACATGATTTTACCAAACATTTCTGTTGGGCTATCCGTAATGCCAATATAGTTATTTAGCGACTTAGACATTTTCTGTACACCGTCTAAACCTTCCAAAAGTGGCATCATTAAAACAGTTTGTGGCCGTTGGCCTTCTGATTTTTGTAACTCACGCCCCATCAGCAAATTGAATTTTTGATCAGTACCGCCGAGTTCAACATCGGCTTCTAGTGCGACTGAATCCCAGCCTTGTACTAAAGGATACATAAATTCATGAATCGCAATTGATTGACCGCTGGTGTAACGTTTCTTAAAATCATCGCGTTCCATCATGCGAGCAACAGTTTGACGAGAAGCTAATTTTAACATTCCTGCAGCACCGAGCTTATCCATCCAGGTAGAGTTAAAAGCGACGGTTGTTTTGGCCGGATCTAGAATTTTAAAAACTTGTTCTTTATACGTTTCAGCATTCGCGAGCACATCTTCTTTAGTTAATGCTTTACGCGTAACGTTTTTACCCGTTGGATCTCCAATCATACCGGTAAAGTCGCCAATTAAGAAAATAACTTCATGGCCCAGCTGCTGAAACTGACGCAACTTATTAATTAATACCGTATGACCTAAATGTAAGTCTGGCGCTGTAGGGTCAAACCCTGCTTTAATTTTTAGTGATTTACCCGTTTTTAATTTTTCTAGTAATTCACTCTCTAGCAAAATTTCTTCTGCACCACGCTTAATTTCAGCAAACGCTTGGCTGACATCAGTCATCGACTTAGCTCCAAAAAATATAGTCATAATTTATTGTTCGATTCTACTGCAATAATGCCCGTGGTTAAAAGCCTTAACTTTATATTTAGGGCAATTGTTCTATTTTTTAAATATTGCGCCTTCATTTTAATGACAAACGCATTGCTGAGTGCCTGAATACATCGACGTTTTCAGCAATAAAATTTTACTCCACGCTTTTTTTTGATATAGTAAACGATAGTTGTCGTATTAAGAACCCCTGATTAGGTTGTAATGTTTTGAAAATCTTAAAAAAATTCTATTTGCAGTTACCAAAGCAGCACAAAATAATTATTAGCTCATTCAGCATGATTATGCTGGTATTACTGCTTATCCCCTCAGAAAAGGCAACAGCGAGTCGTCAAACTGACGATACATCACTTGAAGTCGGTAAACGTTATCCGTTAGCTTTGCCAGCAGCACAAGATATAACCATAGAGACTGCTACTAGTGATCTTCCACAATCAATACCCGAAAAAAAAATAGTAACTAACATAACGCATATTAACGAGTCGCTAACCTGGACAAACGCAAAAGTACGTAACGGTGACTCACTAGCTAAAGTATTCAAACGTTTGGGTTATAGCGCTAGAACTACATACGATGTTAGCTCAGCAGAGGGTAAGTACAGTAAATTATTGAAAAGGATTAATGTCGGTGATGTATTTACAATCGGCCAAACCCCCGCGGGGGATCTCGCAGCACTGACCTATCCGTTATCCAAAACAGAAACCTTATATGTAAAATTACAGGCTGATGGCAGCTACCTGTCAACTAAAGAAACTAAAACAGTTGAAGTGCGAGAGACCATTGCCCATGGTGTTATAAAAAGTAATTTTTGGAATGCCGGTATAGAATCAGGTTTAAGCGATGCACAAATCATTAACCTTGCTAATATTTTTGGTTGGGATATCGACTTTGCTTTAGATATTCGTCAAGGGGATAGTTTTCATGTTGTCTTTGAAAATCGTTATGTCGATGGCGATCACATTGGCACCGGAAAAATTCTTGCTGCTGAATTTATTAATAAAGATGACCCTTTTCAAGCGATTCGTTTTACCGACGGTGAATACTATTCTCCAGATGGCAGAAGCATGCGCAAAGCCTTTTTACGTGCGCCAGTAAACTTTAGGTATATTAGCTCAAACTTCAAACCTAAACGCTTTCATCCTATTCAAAAACGCTGGAAGGCTCATCGTGGTACTGATTATAGGGCAAATAAAGGCACGCCTGTAGTTGCTTCAGGTAACGGTAAAGTGACTCACTCAACCTATAATAAATATAATGGCAATTACGTCTTTATTCAGCATGGTAATGGCATTGTCACTAAATACCTTCACTTCTCCAAGCGAGCGGTGAAAAAAGGCCAACGTGTAAAACAAGGTCAAGTCATTGGTTATGTAGGCTCTACCGGTATGTCTGAGGCATCACATTTACATTATGAATTTTTACTGAATGGTGTACATCGTAACCCTCGAACGGTAAAACTGCCTGATGCCAAGCCGATTAATAAGAAATATAAAGCTGAATTTGCCGTATTATCAAGCCAACGTTTATTAGAGCTTTCAGGCTCTAGACAAGCATTATTGGCGATGCAAACCCATTAAGCCCTCAGCCCAATAATAAATAGCGAGCAAAAATGGCACCAGCTAAATTTTATATTGGGTTAATGTCCGGCACCAGTGCTGACGGTATCGATCTAGCGCTTGTTGATTTTAATGCTGGGGATGTTGCGTTAGTTGCGAGTTATTATCAAGCTTATGACAATATGACAAGGCAGAATATTACTGAGCTTTATCTGCCAAGCAATAATGAAATAGACCGGGCCTTCTCACTCGACATAACGCTTGCCCATCAATTTAGCGACGCGATTAAAGCGTTACTCAAACAAGAAGAATTAGTCCCTGATGATATTATTGCCATCGGTAATCATGGACAAACTATTCGTCATCGCCCCACTCAAAATTCAGAAATAGAAGCACCTTTTACTTTACAATTGGGTTGTAATCAAACCTTAGCCGTATTAACAGGCATTAGAGTTATTGGTGACTTCAGGACAAAGGATATCGCTTTAGGCGGACAAGGAGCCCCTTTGGTGCCTGCATTTCATCAATTTTTACTCCCTCCGGCTCAACGCGATACATTTTTAGTAAATATAGGGGGCATCGCTAATCTTACTTTTCTTCCCAAAAAAGATTCGACAAGAAATGTATTAGGCTTTGACACAGGCCCAGGAAACGCACTGTTAGATGCATGGTGTTTTAAGCACTCTGGCGATAGATTCGACAATAATGGCGACTGGGGGAAATCAGGAACGATTAACCAAGCACTATTAATGCAATTATTATCTGATGATTACTTTTCACGGTTAGCTCCCAAAAGCACAGGCCGTGAATATTTCACCTTACAATGGTTAGAACACTTTATCTCGCCTTTTAAAATAACAGCGGTTGATGTACAAGCAACTTTAACGGCTCTTACTGCTTGCTCTATATCTGCAGAAATTAGAAAAATATCAAATTCTGCTGATGTATATTTATGCGGAGGAGGTATTGAGAATGATTTCTGTTATAAGCTTATAAAACAGGAACTTAACGATTTTAACGTCAATAAGATACATGCACTAAAGCTGAATAATAACGCACTTGAGGCAATGGCATTCGCTTGGCTAGCATTCGCTTATGACAAAAAAATCTATGGAAATATCCCAGCAGTCACAGGGGCTAGAAAGTCGGCAGTACTTGGTTGTGAGTTTTTTGCTTAATTCACTCTAGACCTAATTCACTTTATCTTTATAATAAAATGTTCCTGTTGAAATTAATATGCTCATTCAGCGAATTAATTGAACTAATCCATTCATTATCAATCTAAGTTATATTGGGTTAGTTATTCAACATCAAACCAGCAATTTGGCCGAGGAGGAACAATGAAATTTAATGATATCCATATTGGTATGAAATGTGGCAGTAAAAAAGGCAGTGGTACGGTAACCTGGATTGACGGTTCAACGCGCACTATTTACATGGCAAATACAGAAGAAAACGATAGCTTTGAAGTAGACTTTGAAGAAATCATAGAAGACCCTCAAGCGCACAATATAAAAGATACTTATTACTAAGAGAGATTATCCCGCTAAGCACATCATAAATAGACCTCTTATAATAAGTGGTCTATTTATTGAGTTATTTAAATTTTATAAAGTAAGAAACATGCTGAAATCACACGCTGCTGCATAGGGTATAGACATTTAACAGAGCATCTTACATTTTAAATTTTGATAGCTGCTGGTTAAGTTCGTACGCTAACTCAAGTAACTGCTCACTTATTTCTTTGCCTCTTATAGCATCTTTACTCGATTTTTCTGCAACATCACTGATATTGACAACATTGACATTAATTTCATCCGCCGCTAAATTCTGCTGCTGAGCCGCACTAGCAATTTGTGTATTTAAGTCATCAAGCTCAGTTATTTGCGAGGTGATTTCAACTAATAAACTGGCAACATTCGTTACATCTTCCGCTTTTTCATTGGCTTGCTGGCTTACATCATTCATAGAGCTAACCGCATTACCTGCGTCAACTTGTAACTCTCTGATTGTAAACTGAATTTGATCAATAGATTCTCTTGTACGTGTGGCTAACGAACGAACTTCATCAGCAACAACCGCAAAACCTCTCCCTTGTTCACCGGCTCTTGCCGCTTCAATCGCTGCATTTAAAGCCAATAAGTTTGTTTGCTCTGCAATACTTGTTATAACTTCTAGCACACCACCTACTTCATGAGTTTTATCGCTTAGAGCAGCTATCATAGCGGTATTATCAATCACTTTATCACGCAATAAACCAATGCCCTCTTTAGCTTTTTCGATTAATTCCAACCCTTGAGTTGCCTTCTCACGAGCCCAGACTGAATTCTCTGCTGCTGTTTGTGTATTACGATGTACCTCACTTGCCGATGTGTCTAACTCGTTAATAGCTGCTGCAACAGAGTCTGTACCATTTTTTTGATTGAGAACAGCTTTCCGCATTAAGTTAGAAATTTCATCAACACTTTTTGCTGAGTCGATTAATTTATCTGTCGCTGATGATATTGATACAAAACTGGTTCTAAATTTTTTCATCATGCTATTTAATGCCACACTAACCGCACCTAATTCATCGTCATGATGTACTTTTATTTCTTGATTCAAATCTAAATTATGTTCGACACTGTTAATGGTTTTTCTGAGTCGCTTAAGGCGACTAAAAATTAATTTTTTTATTGTTAAACTTAATAACCAGAAAATCACAATAGTAATAATGAGCTGTAAAATACCTGCCTGAGTCATAGAACTCATAATTTGTTGGTCAACTTTAGAGAGATCATACGTCACTTTTACTGCCCCTAATATTTCATTCTCTTTAACCTGATGGCACGTTAAGCAGTTAGTGCCACGGTAATTAGAACTTGCGCGGATCGGAGAAATAAAGCTCATCATCGGTTTGCCATCACGATCAAAAAGATCATACGCTTTAGTACCACTTATGCCTTGACGTTCGAAGTCATCAACGGCTTTTTGATCATAAAAACCTTCACCAAACGTATTAACTAAAGCAGGTGCCCTAATAATGCGCGCTTCAACAATTTCATTTTGGCTTTGGATTTTATTTTGTATTAACTGACGATTAGCTATCGTCCCTGTTAACATCATGGTGTTAACAGCATCAAAATAGTTGAGGGCTAAACTTTCTAGATTGCGTTCAACCAAGTTTTCACTTAACTCTTTTTCATCATAATAGAAAAATATGACTGTTGTACTTAAGAATGCTATAGCGATAAGTACTAGCGCAGCATTAATCTTTGCCGCTAATGATAATGCAGAAAACATAAAGTGACTGAATCCGATAATAAAAACAAGTAGGCTTACTCTAGGTTATTTCCATAACAAAACATTGATGTATCTCATAACAAAGTCAATTAACAGCTACTAGTAGAAAATAATGAGATGAAGACAACCTTGTAAAATAGATTACTATTTGGGGTAATCAGTAACATTTAGCGCATAAAAAACCCAGCAATTACGCTGGGTTTGATGTTTATATGTGGTTAATATAGTTTTATATTAACACTTTTGAATTATACGTTTCCTAGAACGGAATATCATCATCAAAATCTATCGTAGGCTCTTGTGGATTAACTTTAGGAGCTGATTGCTTTTGTTGTTGTCCTTGGTTAGCAAAACCACCTTGCTGTTGTGGTGCAGCTTGCTGAGTATAACCACCTTGTTGTGCTGGTGTTTGCTGTTGGAAACCACCTTGCTGTTGTGGTGCGGCTTGCTGGGAATAACCACCTTGTTGTGCGGGTGCTTGTTGTTGAAAACCACCACCTTGTTGCTGCCCTTGACTAGCGAAACCACCACCCTGTCCTTGAGACGGTTTACCATCTAGCATTTGCATTGTGTTAGCTTTGATTTCTGTTTTATAACGGTCTTGACCTGTTTGCTGATCTGTCCATTTACTTGTTTGCAATGAACCTTCAAGGTAAACCTTTGAACCTTTTTTCAAATATTCACCAGCAATCTCAGCTAAGCGTTGATACATCACAATATTATGCCATTCTGTCTTTTCTTTTTGCTCGCCAGTTTGCTTATCTTTCCAGGTTTCTGACGTTGCGATAGTAAGATTTGCTACTGCACCGCCATTTGGCATAAAACGTACTTCTGGGTCTTTCCCTAAATTACCTAAAATGATTACTTTATTAACACCGGCCATGAATAAATCCTATCTTTATGCGTAAATATTTTATTTACTGATTTACGTTATCGACAAATAGTAATTAATTTATCGATGTAATTTTAAAAAGTGGCAATGATTCTATCACTGTGAGTAAAAAATTTCTTTGAGTTTTACTGCATTTTTAAATTTTTTTTTGATTATTTTACACAGAAATTATTACGCTATAAAAAGGTGCGTATTCATTTCTACCTTTATGTTATCTGGTATTTGTAAAGACGATTGATTTTCAAAACAAAAGTGCACCATAACAGCGGTTCCAGAGGCACACTTGGTGTTTTTTTGCCACGCTTCTTGATAAACCGTAAACGATGAACCACCAATGCGACCAATATAGGAGCGTATTTCAATTTCTTTGCCGTAATAGAGCTGAGCATGAAATTCAACATCAATTTTAGCCAAAATCAACTGCCAATCACTTGTATCTAATTCTGGCATAAAAAAACGAAAAACAGGATCTCTAGCTCCTTCAAACCACACAGGTAATAAAGTATTATTTATATGACCTAGTGCATCAGTATCACTAAATCTCGGCATTAATTTTTCACTGAACATTGAGTATTTTCCACAAATTTTAAATAAAGCTATTTTACATTTTTTTTCATTCGGGTGAAGTAAACTCACGAAGTTAATAGAATATAACCTATTGCTATGGTATTTTTATCGATAATATTTATTGATAGTTATCAAAATCATGACTGACTTTATTGAAGTATACCCTAATGCCCTTTCTCAAGAATTTTGTAAAAAATTCATTGATGACTTTGAACAAAGCCCCCATAAAAATGCAGGACGCACCGGTGGAGGTGTTGATATAAGCAAAAAAATTAGCCAGGACATTTATTTAAATCAACATGCTGAGTTTCAGCCTGCACTAGCGACTATTTTGCAAGCTTGCATCGATCATATTACGGCGTATGTAACTAAATACTATTTTAGTTTAATTAGCAGTATTTCTTTAACCGTCCAACACCCAGTGACAAAAAAACCGGTTCAGCTTACTGCCGATAATTTTGAAGAGGTCGGCAAGCCAAATTTAGTAAACTTGATACAATATTTATTTAGGCTTGCACCTATTAATGCCCAAAAATACTTACAAGGTAAGGGTAATTATAATTATTGGCATTCTGAAATTTTCCCACAGCTGGGTGAGAATAATGCCTTACACCGGAATTTGCTTTTTCTTATTTATTTGAATGATGTAGAGGACGGCGGTGAAACTGATTTTTTCTATCAAGAAAAAAGTATCAAACCCAAAGCTGGTACTATGGTTATTGCCCCTTGTGGATTTACGCATACCCACAGAGGCAATGTGCCCGTATCATCAGACAAGTACGTTTTAACTTCATGGATGTTATTTAATCCCGCAGATAAAATTTACACGCCACAATCTTAACAAGTGTTGCCTGTTAATTTATAAAAAGAGTTTCAACAAACGATCTATTTGCGCCATTCTTAACTTTTTCAATAATTTTTTAGGTTTGTCAGGATACTGATCTTGTGATTCAAGCGCTAAATAACTGGTAATTAATTGCGTGTGTTGATTAATTACGGTTAATTCTTGAGTAAACGTTGGTAGTAACTTTTGATGTACATCGTCAATTAATAAACCATTTTCTAAATCTAATCCCCAAGCTCGAGGATTTAAATTATTGCCTGTTAATATATGCCAGCGGTCATCAGCAACAATACCTTTTAAATGAAAGCTATTACTTTCATGCTGCCATAAGCGAACTTTCAGCTTGTTGTTATCAATGTATTTTTGCTGTCTTTTGAGAAATGTCTTTAATAGTGTTTCATAAATATAGGGAATAATACCTATCATGGAAAACTTTTCTTGGTCAGCAATAAAGAAATCATTGGCCTTTTTATCGCCAATAATAATAGTAACTTCGACACCACGCTTTAATGCTGAACGTATATCACGCATTACCGGCTTAGGTAAATTAAAGTAAGGAGTAAAAAGTACTAAACGTTGATTAGCCAAGCGAATAGTTTCGCGAATCTTTTGATTTAGTTGGTTCTTTCTACGACCAAAGCCAATCAGTGGTATTACCGATAGTTCTTCTGCTGAATATTGTGGTTGCTGAGCATAATAATTAAAACGTACGGTTTTTAATGCAACTTTTAGCTTCGATATTATATTCTTTATTTGAAGTTTATTCGGTAAAACATCAACATTTAATTGTGGCGCTAATTCACTTTTAACGAAGGTTTGTTGAAGGAAGTGACAAAAGCTTTCACACAACGCTGGAGACTGAATTTGATAATAACGGTCTAAACGATATTTTTCATCTTGGTGTAAGTAAATATCATTAATACTCGCACCGGTATAAAGTAAAGTGTTATCGAAAACCATACCTTTGAAGTGCCAAACACCCATCAACTCTTTGCGTTTAACGGGGACACCGTAAATAGCAATACTCTCACTATATTGTGCAGCCAATTCAAGGTAAAAGTCTCGATTACCTTGCCCAGATGTATCACCAATTAACCCCCGTTGTGCGCGATGAAAGTCAACGAACACTTTAATATCTAATTTAGGATTAATTTGCTTAGCTTGGTGCAAGGCATTTAAAACTTGCTGGCCCGCATCATCGTTTTGTAAATATAACGCCGTTATATAAATACGTGATTCAGCGTTTTCGATTAATCTAATCAAGGCACTTGCATATTCTTTTGCACTTGATAACACAGTAATATTTTCAGCTAAAAGAGGAATACCCGCTAACACTTTATTCATTCAGGAAAATCCACTTAATTTATGAATACATTAATTTAACGGGCAATAATACCTTATTTGTTCAAACAGTCACTTTATTTCGATAGGTCATCAAGTTTAAATTGTGACAATTGCTGCGAAAGGTGGTCAGCCAGTGCTAATAATTGCTCGCCTGCACTTGCAGCATCTTTTGCTGACTGCATAACCTGGTCTGCATCTTGGGCAATACTTTCTGTATTTTTTGCCATTTCCTTAACCATAACACCTTGTTGATTAACCGCTGTCGATATTTGCAAAGTTGCTCCAACAATTTCATCAACATTGTCAGTCACTTCTGTAAAGGTCGTTTTTACAAGTAACGTTTTTTCAACGCCTTGTTGAGCCATAGCAACACCTTGATGCATCGCTTGCACAGACTTACTGGTTCCTGATTGTAATAATTCAATAATACGTTGAATTTCAGCTGTAGAATCTTGGGTACGACTTGCTAATGTTCTTACTTCATCGGCAACAACAGCAAAACCACGCCCTTGCTCACCTGCACGTGCCGCTTCAATAGCAGCATTTAATGCAAGTAAGTTAGTTTGATCGGCTATTTCTTTTATAACATTAACAAATTGACCAATATCATTACTGTAGCCCGCTAATTCATCAATAATACCTGCAGAAGTATGTACATCTTCTGAAATGTTATTAATGGCTTGTGCGGTGTCACTGATAATACTACGGCCTTGATTAGCATGTGCACTGGTTTGTTCGGTTAGTTGCAGCGTTGCTGTTGTATTATCACAGATCACCTGAACAGAACCGCTGATTTCATTAATTGACTGAACAACGTTGTGTGTATTGTTCTGCTGTTGCGCAATACTCTGCTTCATATGGTCAGTAAGTTGATGAATATTGTTTGCCGAAGCACGTAATTTACTGATATCTCCACTAAACATAGCCAATAAGTGATGTATCTTTTGTTGCATTTGGCTAAAGTTTTTGCCGATGTCGCCAAGCTCATCAGAAGCGTTAACCAATAACTGTTGAGAAAAGTTTCCTTTGCCTAAGTTTTCCGCAGCCTTATTAATGGCACTAACACTATGGATTAACGAATGATAAATCCCCATCAGTAAATAACTGATCACCAAAATAACCACCATCAACACGATGGCTAAGATCCACAACGTTTGTTCACTCTTGTGTGTCAGTGTGTCAATTCTTGTTAACAATAAGCGGTCACTTATTTTGAGTAAGCTTTCTATTAATTGATAAACCGTATGAGCAAATTCAGTTGCTTGCTTTTGATTTAACGAAATATTATCAGGGTCGATCATTTGTTGATGCAGTATTTGCTGATATTCATCAAGTTGCTGATTAAAATTTTTGTGTTCAGGTAAATACAAAGACAATTCATTATCTGCAACGCGCTTAAGCTGTAGGGTCGTTTTATCAAGTTGTACTTGTAATTCATCGAGACGTTTATCAAGCGCGACAACTAAGGTGTAATTTTCAGCGTCAAAACCATTACCAATAATTTGTGCACTGACCGATTCAATGCGCTTTAAGTATTCTAATAAAGCGGGAATTCGTTGACTACTTGCCTCTGCCAGATAAAAGGCGATGGCATCGTTTTCTCGGGTTAAGCCACTGAGTGCAGCAAGGCGTTCACGTATTGATAAGCTTTGTTCATAAACAACTTGGTAAGCTGCGGTTTGAATTGAATTTTCACCGTCAAGTAAACCCTGCCACGTTTTCAATAATGCAGAGGCTGAAATATCTGGCGGTAAAGTTAATTGTGAAATTTTGTTGGTAATAGAACTACGTTGGTCTGCTTGAAGCCTACTATGAGCAATAGCTTGCTCAAGTTTTACTGCTTGCTGTACTTGGGTTAATCCCAGCAACTGTTCTTGATGCTGGGTGATTAAGCCACTTTGCTCTTGAACTATCCACCATGAGCCAAAAAAAACAGGAATGAAAAACATACTCGCTAGAAGGATGAATTTGGCTTTAAAACGTAAAGCATTAGAAAGTGATATTGCGGGTTTCAGAAATGAAGACATAATTACTCTTATTTTTATAGGCCAACGTTATGCGGATGTATTTAAGCATAACAGTTGACCATAAATAGAGTGGTTTTCTTTCAAGTTATTATTTATATAATGAACAAGTGAGCTAAAACGTAACGTTAAATAACCGCGGCCAATTCTGCAGCTTGACGAATAGCTCTTTTCGCATCTAACTCAGCGGCCACTTTAGCGCCACCAATTAAATGTAGCCCTTGTTCAGCCCCTTTATTGCTTTCTAACTGGTGATACAAGCCACGCTGTGACTCTTGTCCAGCACAAATAATAACGTGTTCAACATCAAGTACTTGCTCTTTACCATCGATTTCAATAGTTAATCCCGCATCATCTATCTTCTTATAATTAACACCCGCTAACATTTTTACACCATTATTTTTCAACGTAGTCCTGTGGACCCAACCGGTAGTTTTCCCTAACCCTGCCCCCACTTTTGTTGTTTTTCTTTGTAATAAATAAATGTGACGTGATGTTTTTTCATTAAGCGCTACTGTCGACTTATCTAATAACGCGCCGTTACTTTGATAGCTTTGATCAACACCCCAACTCTTTAACCATTTTTCTTTGTTATTTACTAAAGGGGTTTTTTCATGCTCTTCCGCTAAGTAAACAGCAACGTCAAAACCGATACCACCCGCACCAATAATAGCAACATTCTGACCCATAGGTTGTTTATCGCGTAGTACATCTAAGTAGTTTTTTACTTTTTCATGATCGATACCTTCTATATCGAGTTTTCTCGGTAAAATTCCGGTTGCAACCACTATTTCGTCAAATCCCCCCTTTGCTAAATCATTAGCGGTCGCTTCGGTTGATAAATGTAACTTAATATCAAGCAAGCTAATTTGCTTATTAAAATATCTAATTGTTTCATAAAACTCTTCTTTACCCGGCACTTGCTTGGCAAAGTTAAACTGCCCACCAATTTCACTCGCACGATCAAAGATTTCAATTTTATGACCTCGTTGAGCCGCGTAAACACTAAAGGCTAAACCAGCAGGACCTGCACCTACAACGGCTATTCGCTTACTTTTTATGGCTTTTTCAAAGGTGAGTTCCGTTTCATAACACGCCGTAGGGTTAACCAAACAAGAAGCGCGTTGTTGCTGAAAAACATGGTCTAAACACGCTTGGTTACAACCGATACAGGTATTAATTTCATCACTTTTATTTTCAATCGCTTTTTTAACAAACTCAGCATCCGCCAAAAAGGGTCGCGCCATTGATACCATATCGGCTTGCCCTGATGATAAAACTTCTTCAGCGATCTCTGGGGTATTGATGCGGTTAGTCGCCACCAATGGGATAGAAACTTCTTGCTTCATTTTCTCAGTGATCCAAGTAAATGCAGCACGAGGCACTGAAGTAGTAATTGTCGGTATGCGGGCTTCATGCCAACCAATACCAGTATTAATTAATGTCGCTCCAGCGGTTTCAACAGCTTTTGCCATGGTTACGACATCTGCCCAGCTATTGCCGCCATCGACAAGATCGAGCATCGATAAGCGGAAAATAAGAATAAACTTTTCACCCACTTTTTCTCTTACCGCTTTTATTATTTCAATGGCTAAACGCATACGATTTTCTACGCATCCACCCCACTTATCCGTTCTTTTATTAACACGGACACATGAAAATTGATTAAGTAAGTAACCTTCAGAGCCCATAATTTCAACGCCGTCATAACCCGCTCTTTGTGCTAATGAAGCTGAATGAGCAAAGTCTTTAATCGTACCTTTAATTTGACGAACTGACATCGCAGAGGGTGTAAAAGGGTTTATAGGTGACTTTACTTTACTTGGCGCAAAACTAAAGGGGTGATAAGAATAGCGACCCGCATGCAATAATTGCAGACAAATTTTTGTTGGATATTGATGAACAGCTTCAGTAATTTTTTTATGCTTAGCAACGTGCCAAAATTTACTGAGTTCACAGCCAAACGGCGTTAGGCGCCCCCTAGCATTAGGACTAATGCCGCCGGTAACAATTAAACCAACACCGCCTTTTGCCCGCGCTTGATAAAAAGCCGCTAATTTATCAAAGCCACCTTTTTCTTCTTCAAGCCCAGTGTGCATTGAGCCCATCAGAGTACGATTTGCTATGGTGGTAAAACCCAAATCTAATGGGGCTAATAAGTTAGGAAAGGCGCTATTGGCTGTTTTAGTTGTCATAGTAGTTCACTTTATCAGGATTGTTTTGATGGTCAAACCAGTTATTATCATTATAAAGTAGACGTTTATAGTGATAAATTCAAGTACTATTTTGACAGCTGTCAGATTAGAAATGTATTTACTAAAAAATTCAAGTCAGTATGCTAAGCGTTATGAATAAACAGAAAATTATTAGCGATATTCTTACCCACTTATCACATGAATTATCCGCTATAAAAACAGCCGCAAACAATGCTCACCTTGCCGCCACTGATGATCAGTCTATCGCTGAAACTCAATACGATACACTTGCTATTGAAGCAAGTTATTTAGCTGAGGGGCAATCACGTCGGGTAGCTGATATTCAACGAGCGAAACAAGCGATAGAACAATTAGTGGTGCGAGACTTTCACAAAGAAATGTCGATATCATTAGGGGCAATGGTGGCGGTGTCACAAGATAATGATGGTAAGAAATGGTTCTTTATTGCGCCGGCTGCCGGTGGTTTTAAAGGTGTAATAGATAAAAAACACTATACGGTGATCACACCAAGCTCACCGATGGCAAAGGCATTAATGGGGAAATTCATTGATGATGATGTCGAGTTAATGATTAATGCGAACAAACATTATCACGAAATAATGACTATTTATTAGGGCAAACTGATGAAAGATAACTTTAAGACTATATATTAACCTACGTTTCTCTCTAGCTTAGGAGCCAGTGAAATAAAGACTTCTTTTTTCTAGCTAAACTCTCAATATCTAAGTACCTGCATCTATGCTGGTACTTAGAGTAACCGATAACCCTAGGGATTCAACGCTGCTTTAATGTCAGCTAAGTTAACCACTTTGTCGTTAACTTTCAGGTAAACAACCGACTCTTCTTGAACCAATATAGCTTCAATAACACCAGGTAATTCAATTAATTTTTCAGCCACTTGATTTGCTTTTTCTTTGCAATTAATACTGGTGGTAAAAGTATAACTTTTTGATTTTTTAAGCGGTTTCATGCTCATTGCGGCAAAAAACCATAATAAAGTAATGAATGACATCACTAAAAATATGGCTTGTTCGCCAAATTGACTCGCAATAATGCCGCCAATAATGCCACCGGTAAAAGCACCTAAAAATTGGCTACTCGAATAAATACCCATGACGCTACCTTTTACACCAGCAGGAGCAATGCGTGACAGAATAGATGGCATGGTTGCTTCTAAATAATTGAAGGCAGTAAAAAACATCACCACCAACAACACTAACGTCCAGAAGCCAAGCGGTAAGTACCAGAGTAAGAGTAGCGATGCCGCCAATAATAAAATAGCGGCGGAAAACACCTGTTTTTCTTTTTGTTTTTTAATCGCCATGATCATAAAAGGTACCATCAAAACAAAAGAGCCGAGTAAAGCGGGTAAATATAATTGCCAATGTTGCTCAAGTGCTAAGCCACTGGCAACAAACTGTTTAGGCAAGGTTATAAAACAGGCCGTTAACGCCATATGAAGAATAAACACGCCCCAATTTAAACGTGATAATTCAGGATGACGCATTAGTTTACTTAGCTGCTCAGGTAAAGCGACACTGTCGCCTTTAGGTGCCTTATTAACTGAGTTGGGTACCATGAATTGAATCATTACCATGGCTAAAATAGTGAGTACGGCTGTAAACCAGAATAAACCACTCAGGCCAAACGCTTCTGCAACAATAGGCCCAAAAACCATCGCTAAAGTAAACGACAGTCCGATAAACATACCAATAGTCGCCATAACTTTTGGCCGTTGCTCTTCTCGGCTCAAATCAGCAGCTAACGCCAGTACGGCGCTTGCAATAGCACCAGTGCCTTGCAAGGCTCGACCAAACACCACGCCATAAATGGTGTCAGACATCGCAGCAACAACACTGCCTAAAAAGAAAATCACTAGGCCAAATAAAATGATGGGTTTTCTGCCATATTTATCTGACAAAATACCCATAGGAATTTGTAGCATGGCCTGAGTTAGCCCGTAGGCTCCAATGGCTAAGCCAATCCAAATAGGACTAAAGCCAATCAGTTGTTCGCCGTAAATAGCAAACACGGGCAAGATCATAAAAAGGCCAAGCATACGTAAGCCAAAAACGGCGGCTAAAGAAAATGCGGCTTTCTTTTCAATACTGTTTAAACCTGTCGTACTCATGGAGGGTCTCTATCTAACGTGTCATAAAAAAGCAAAAATTCGCACTATAATAGCACGACAAAGTCCTGAACAAAAACAGAGATTATTACTGATTATTGCCAAATAATTATGCAATAATGCCTGGTTCAAACTTTATGTGGAATAGCGATAGCGAATCTATTGAGTTTGTTCAAATTCGGAGAAACTTATTAACGTGGATATTTATGAAAAATATTGAAGTACGTGGCGCTAGAACGCATAACCTTAAAAACATCAGTTTGGATATTCCTAGAGAAAAGTTAGTCGTTATTACGGGTCTTTCGGGCTCAGGTAAATCATCACTCGCTTTTGATACCTTATATGCCGAAGGACAAAGACGCTATGTAGAGTCACTTTCTGCTTACGCTCGTCAATTTTTGTCACTCATGGAAAAGCCTGACGTTGACCATATAGAAGGGTTATCGCCAGCTATTTCAATTGAACAAAAGTCAACGTCACATAATCCTCGCTCGACGGTCGGTACTATCACCGAAATTTACGATTACCTTCGATTACTTTATGCTCGTGTTGGCGAACCACGTTGTCCGACCCACCACCAGCCTTTAGCTGCACAGACAAATTCACAAATGGTGGATAAGGTTTTGTCGCTTGAAGAAGGCACCAAAGTTATGGTGCTTGCCCCCGTATTGCAGGGCCGAAAAGGTGAGCATGTAAAGTTGCTCGATAATCTTGCAGCACAAGGTTACATTCGCGCGAGAATCGATGGCGAGGTTTGTGACTTATCAGATCCTCCAACGCTAGAGCTTCATAAAAAACATACTATTGAAGTGGTCGTTGACCGATTAAAAGTACGTGACGATATTCAACTTCGCTTGTCTGAGTCGTTTGAAACTGCATTAAATTTAACCGCTGGTACCGCTAAAATTGCCTTTATGGACGAACCTGATCGTGAAGAATTGATTTTTTCAGCCAACTTTGCTTGTTCAAAGTGTGGCTATAGCATGCAAGAACTCGAACCACGGCTGTTTTCATTTAATAACCCTGCTGGCGCTTGTAAAACGTGTGATGGATTAGGTAATCAACAGTTCTTTGACGCTGCTCGAGTGATCACCAACCCTGAACTGAGTCTGTCAGGTGGTGCAATACGTGGCTGGGACAAGCGCAACTTTTACTATTTTCAAATGCTACAAGCGTTGTCAGACCATTATAAATTTGCCCTTGATAAACCTTTTGAAAAATTATCCAAAAACGACCAAGACGTTATTCTCCGCGGTAGTGGCAAACAAGAGATTGAATTCAAATACATGAACGATCGTGGTGATGTAATCGTTCGCAAGCATCCTTTTGAAGGCATTATCAATAATATGGAACGCCGTTTTCGTGAAACGGAGTCAAATGCGGTTCGTGACGAATTATCAAAATATTTGAATAGCCAGCATTGTCCTGATTGTAATGGCAGTCGTTTACGCCTTGAGGCGCGCAATGTATTTATTGCTGATACGCCCTTAACTGCAATTGCTGAACTTTCTATTTCTGATGCCCTAGCCTTTTTTGAAAACTTAAATTTATCAGGCCAAAAAGCACAAATTGCAGAAAAAATCCTTAAGGAAGTGTGTGAACGCTTAGGCTTTTTAGTTAACGTTGGCTTAAATTACCTTAATCTCTCACGTGCTGCTGGCACTTTATCAGGAGGTGAAGCACAACGTATTCGTTTAGCAAGCCAAATAGGTGCTGGTTTAGTCGGTGTTATGTATGTGCTAGACGAACCGTCAATTGGCTTACATCAACGCGATAACGAACGTTTGTTAAAAACCTTGATCCACTTACGTGATTTAGGCAATACCGTGATTGTGGTTGAACATGACGAAGACGCCATTCGTGCCGCCGATTATGTCATTGACATTGGCCCTGGGGCTGGTGTTCATGGCGGTGAAATTATTGCACAAGGCGATGTAAATGATATTTTAGCCTGTGAAAATTCGCTAACCGGGCAATACCTTTCAGGCAGAGAGGGCATTGAAATACCGAAGGTTCGTGTTCCCTTTGATAAAAAGAATGTCGTTGAACTTAAAGGAGCAACAGGTAATAACTTAAAAAATGTTGATTTAATCATTCCCAATGGTTTAATGACTTGTGTGACCGGCGTTTCGGGTTCTGGAAAATCGACCTTAATTAACGATACCCTATTTAAACTTGCTCACATTGCATTAAATGGCGCAACCACACAAGAACCCGCACCATACAAAGAAATTATTGGTTTAGATTTACTTGATAAAGTGATTGATATTGACCAAAGCCCGATTGGCAGAACACCGCGTTCAAACCCTGCAACCTATACCGGTATATTTACCGCTATTCGTGAGATTTTTGCTGCGACGCAAGAGTCACGTTCAAGGGGCTATAAGCCAGGCCGCTTTAGTTTTAACGTAAAAGGGGGACGTTGTGAAGCTTGTCAAGGTGACGGTTTAATCAAAGTTGAAATGCATTTCTTACCTGACGTTTACGTACCTTGTGATGCCTGTAAATCAAAGCGTTATAATCGTGAAACCTTAGAAGTAAAGTATAAAGGCAAGAGTATTCATGAAGTGCTTGATATGACCATTGAAGATGCTTTAACGTTTTTTGCGCCCATACCCGCGATTAACCGTAAATTACAAACACTAATGGATGTTGGCTTAAGTTATATTAAATTAGGTCAATCGGCGACTACCCTTTCGGGTGGTGAAGCACAACGTGTTAAATTATCGAAAGAGTTATCAAAGCGTGACACCGGTAAAACCCTCTATATTCTTGATGAACCAACAACCGGCTTGCATTTTCACGACATTAAACAATTGATGCATGTTATTCATCGTTTACGTGACCATGGCAATACCGTTGTAGTGATAGAGCATAACCTAGACGTAATAAAAACAGCAGATTGGATTATTGATTTAGGGCCTGAAGGTGGTTCTGGTGGTGGCGAAATTCTGGTGTCGGGTACGCCTGAAGACGTTGCGAAACATAAAACATCGCACACGGCTAGATTTTTAAAGCCTTTGCTTGATAAGCAATCAGCTAAAAAACGGAAATAAATCTTAACAAACAAAAGGTGCGTTAACTTGGTATATTGCACCTTTTGTCGTTAAGATAGCGTGACTTAATAGACCATACTACTGACAACATAAATGACGGATCATCAAACTCAACCATCATGGCAAAACCCATTTATTTATCTGCTTGCTTTTTGTAGCGGCTTTTGCATTATGGGCATTGAACTTTTAGGCGGTAGAATTCTTGCGCCTTTTTTTGGCAGTAGTGTTCATATTTGGGGCAGTATAATTACCGTATTTATGTTGAGCCTATCGTTTGGTTATCTTGCTGGCGGTAAGTTGTCGACAAAAAGTGCTTCTTTAAAAAAATATGGTTTAATTTTTGTATTAGCTGGCATTACCATTTTACCCGTTGCATTTTGGTCAACGGGCATTATGGAAATAATATTCCTCAATGTTGATGACTCTCGCTATGGCTCTTTGCTTGCCTGTGGCGCATTATTTTTCATACCCACCATTATTTTGGGCATGATATCTCCGTATTCAGTACGTTTATTAGTTACCGATAAAGATAGTAGTGGGCAAACAGCGGGCAAACTTTACTTTGTGTCTACCTTAGGTAGTGCATTGGGTACGATAATCACTTCATTTTATTTTGTGCTGTTTTTTGAAGTAAACAACATCATTACGGTGTTTAGTTCAGTATTAGCGATACTCGGTATCTGCGCTATTTTATTAAATAAATCAGTCAAGCCACTTCACATTAATACAGCAGGTGTTGTTCATGAATAAATTATGCAGTTCAATAGTTATACTTACTCTGGTATCTGCCGTTTTTTCGACGAATGTTTTTGCTGAAACGGTTCATCAAGAACGCTCTTTATACCGGAACATTTTGGTTGATGATCAAGGTGATTTACGTTGTTTAAAATTTAATGTTAAAACAAGTAAAACCAATCAAAGTTGTTTTTATAAAAGTGACCCGCACCGTTTAGTGTTTAATTATACCAAATTACTTTTTTCTGGATTGCTACTCATTGAAGAGCCCAAGAACATTCTTATTATTGGTTTGGGTGGCGGTACTATGTCAAACACCCTGCAGCAACTCTATCCGACCAGTAAAATTATCAATGTTGAAATAGACCCTGCTGTTGTCAAGGTCGCCCGAAAACACTTTGGCTTTTTCGAAAATCAACATGTTTCTTCTGTTATTCAAGATGGAAGGATTTTTATCAAACGTGCACTCATCAAAAAACAACAATACGATTGGATAATTCTTGATGCCTTTAACGGTGACTACATACCTGAACATTTATTAACACAAGAGTTTTTACAGGAAACTAAAGATCTACTCAGTCCGAAGGGGATATTAAGTGCTAATACTTTTTCAGTGAGTGAGTTATATGCACATGAGTCAGCAACGTATAAAAAAGTGTTTGGCGATTTTTATAATGTGCGTAACTATAAAAACACTAATCGCATTATTTTAGCCACTAAAAGCCAATTACCTAGCTTAGCATTAATAAATCAGCGAGCAAAAAAATTACAAAGTCGTTTAACACCTTTCAATATCGACTTATTAGAAGTAAGCCAACAAATGACGTCAACAAGCATAGAGCAAGACTGGTCAGAAGATACTAAATTACTGACTGACCAGTTTTCACCAGCGAATTTATTGAATAATTAAACCTTTAATTCAAGATAAATCAGTAGGAAATCATGTTTATCACTTGCGATTTCCGCGTCGAGCAAATATGATGAGTTAATTAAAATTATATCAATAATAAATTGAAATAAATCAGTAGTTATTCATTATCTTCCATTTCGGTAATTTTTTGAATTTACGATTAACTTCTATTGTTTGGGAATATTAAACATGCGCTTGGCTTTACTCGCTCTTACCATAAGTTGTCTTTCATTAAGTTCGTTTACTCATGCTTTTGAAACCACTTCATCCAAAAGTACAACGGTTGAAAGTTTAGAAATTGAATTAAGTAATAAAGAAACTCAGTACAGTGCTTTTATCACTGCTTTAGAAGATTTGAATGCACAAGTTACGGCAGAAGAAGATCGATTAACCCGCTTACGTGCACAAGGTAAAGTATTACAAACGCTTCGCCAAGAAGCGTTGCTTAATATGAATGAGCAATATGAGTCGATGGTTGATAACCCAGAGCAAGATATAGCACAATCACAGAATGATTATCGTCAATCTATTATCAATCAAACACAAAATAAAAATGCTATTAAAGCAAGTGTCACTAATTTGTCTGACGCTAAAACTGAACTAGCAAAAGCAAACATTGACCGCTTTACTCTTGCAAACAACCGTGAAGCTTTAATTGAAGAAATTCGTATTGCCCGAGTTAAGCGCTTACGTCGTGAGTTTGAAAAACAAGATGAACTCGAAGTTTACCAAGTTGTTACCTGTGACACTCAAGAGACTCTTAATAAATGTATTACCCGTGGTAATCGTTTAGCCAAACAAAAAGCATCAAAAACATTTTTAGATAAATTGTTTAATGTTGCAACTGAATCAAGTTTGATTAATCAATACAAAAAAGATTCTGCTGCGCAAGTTCGCTTAGTAAAACATAAAGTTAAAGCGGGTGAGTTTAGTGGTCAAGGTAACTACGGCACAACTATTATTGTTGAAATGCAAGGCTCTTTACCGAATAACGAAGCCTGTGTGTTATTGAATATTTCTGCGCGTTATTGTGGTTATCAAGAAGGTCAACCGTCGATCCCTGTTGTTGATGAAACAGCAAACTCTCAGCAAGCAGCTGGTCTTAGTGATGATACCTTAATGTATGAATTAACCGTTCGTTCTGATCAGTACGACGATGAAGTTTTTATTGATGGCGTAAGCTACGGCTCAACAAAACTTTCTGTGATGCTTTCAGCGGGTCATCATGATGTTAATGTGACCAAGCCAGGTTACAGTGATTATCAACAACAGATTCGTTTATCAAAAAACACGCTCATTAAAGTAGAGCTCTTAAAAGCGGCGATCAACCTAGCTAATGGTGAAAAAATTCAAGATATTTTGCCTGGTAATGAATTAGGACCAGAATTAATCGGTGTACCTGCTGGTCGTTTTCAAATGGGTGATATGAAAGGTGCGGGTTTAAGCAACGAGAAACCTGCTCGTGGCGAACAAATTTTAAAAGCATTCGCCATTGGCCAAAACCAAATCACGGTAGGTGACTTCAAGCGATTCGTTAAAGAAACAAATTATGTAACAGAAGCTGAAAGTACCAATGGCTGTGCTGCTTTTATTGACGGCGAACCAAAATATAATAATGTATTAAACTGGCGCAACCCAGGTTTCAGCCAAGCAGATGATCATCCTGTTGTATGTGTTAGCGATATTGATAGCAAAGCTTATTTAACTTGGTTATCAAAGCAAACAGAACGTGAATATCGTTTACCTAATGAAATGGAGTGGGAATATGTTGCTCGCGCCGGCAGTGTAGAAAATTACTGGTGGGGTAATGACATTGGCAATGGTAAGGCGAATTGTGCCTATTGTGGTAGTAAATGGTCAAACCGTAGCACAGCGCCAGTAAAATCGTTTAGAGCCAATAAATTAGGTTTATATGACACAGTAGGTAATGTTTGGGAGCTAACGAATGGCGATAAAGTTGTAGCTCGTGGCGGTGCTTGGAACTTTGCCCCTAAATTAGCCCGTACCTCAGTACGTTTAGAGTTATCTTCAGGATTTCGTTCTAATTATTTAGGTTTTAGAGCATTACGCGAGAATTAGTCGCCAGCCTAAATAAATCCAAGGAGCTTAAATTCACCAGAGTTAAACGGGTTAATGCCTCAATTGATAAATAATGTATTTTCACAAGCATAAGTAACGACTGTGTTTTACTCAACAGCAGTTACTGCGGTGAACGCCCTTACTTTAAATAGCTGATGGTTTGATCTGTGACGCACTTAGAAAAACTTTTTTGCCTTTCTTCACGACTTAATGATGAGATACTAGCCGTTACAATTGCCATTCTCTCTAATTTTTGTTGTTGCGGTAAACCTGACAGCTGCTCAGAAAAACACCCCTGCAAACCGTAATTCAACGCGATATCTGATTTTGTTGCCGCGCCCGCTAAACAAGTTATTAATTTTTCTGCCAGTAAATCACGATCCATATCCTCGACAAGCTCTTTCACCTGATAATTGGCATTACCGCTGTTTTTAGCTTTGTCACAAGCAAAAAACATATCAGCCACTGCAACGATAGGTATTAAACGTTCATGCTGGGCACTAAAACGCAATTTTAGCCACTTATCATGCTCAAGTTTGTCTGAGTTATTATCCTGTGAAGCACTTGCTATGCTTGATGATAAAATCAAAAAAACAAACAAAGCGTTTGTTGGTAACAGTATTTTCATAAAATTGCTCTATGGGTAAAGTATACGCTGCAATTTACCCTACTAATAAGTAAAAATACAACTATCGTTTTTATAATCAACCATAACTTCACCCAATGAAATATTCATGCTTTAATAAGAAAAAATCTATTTAAGTAAAATATTATGATGATTAAAAAGTTAGTTACCCTGTTATTCATTTTCATCACTAGTCTCTGTTTATCAAACGTAAGTTTTGCTGAGACATCAGCTGAAAAGAATGTATTACAAAATTTTGAGACGTTAATTTCTTCTCATAAAGGAAAAGTTATTTATGTAGATTTCTGGGCATCTTGGTGTGGTCCTTGTCGAAAATCATTTCCTTGGATGAACAACATACAAGATAAATATCAACAACAAGGCTTAGTTATCATCAGTGTAAACGTTGATAACAACAAAGCTCTAGCAGATAAATTTCTTGCTGAAATCCCCACTAACTTTACGGTTTTTTATGACCCAAAAGGAAAAGTTGCTCGACAATATAAGCTAAAAGGTATGCCAAGTAGCTACATAATAGACCGTTCAGGAAAGGTTGTTAGTGCTCATGTAGGCTTCTCTCAAAGCAAGAAAACAAAGTATGAACAAGAATTAATAGCGTTACTCAATACGGTTAACTAGAGCGTTTTTTTAAACGAAGTATGCGGCTGATAAATGATGAACTACTTCTGCTTTAAAAAGCCGATAGCCGATAAAAAATTGAGAATTAGCGTTTCTTATTTTTATACCTTAACCAGATATAAATGCCACTCACTGAAAGTAAAATAAGCATAAAAGCGACAATATCCATAAACCATACGCCGAGATTACCAAATAGTCGTCCTGAGTGTGCATCAAGTATCACGCGCTCCCAGTTCAAAAACTGTGACTGAAACTGCCTATTGGCAATGGTTAACTCATGCTTTGCTGGGGGAGTATTATTAACCCAAGTAGGTTCAATTAATGTATTGATTATTTGCCACTCAAAAAAGTCACTGTCTCCTTGATAGTAGCCTTGTGGTGTATTTAAAATGAGCCGTTCGTCTGTAACGCTAAATGCTGAGATTGGAATGGGTAAATCACTTGAACTGTCCATTTTATCAACAAGGTCGCCCTTTTCGGTAAAAATGACCAATTGCTTTGTGGTAACGACCAAGCGATATGATTGAAAAGTGCTAATACCGATAATAGGGTTATCACTTTGAAAAACCAATTTATCACCTAACCAAACAAGTTGGTTAGTGACTAACCATTCTTTTTGTTGATAAAAACGAACGTCAGTCGGTGGTTTAATACCATAATGATTAAGCAGTATAGTACTCGTAATCGAATGCTGTGATAAAGAAAATGCGGTGGTGTGATTTAAGGCAATACCCGAAATAGAGAGAAAAATAAGAAAGAAAGCGGCAAAGATACCTAGTCGACGGTGCCATTTTCGTAAATGGCGAATAAGGCGATTACCTATTGCTTGTGCTGATTTATTCTTAATCATTGGGATGTGAATTAAACCTATCTAAATAAAATTATGATGGGCAAAAATATTAAACTTTTACCTTTTTATTTAACCAAAGTGCCAACCGTGCAACTTTAGTAAGCGCTCGTACTGACATGGTTGCGCCTGTTATACCATCAATATGTTGATTAAGCATGTTTTCTTTGGTTAAAGATGCTGATTTAAATTGATTAGTAAAAAAGTCATGTCGTACTTCGTCACCACGAGATTCGCGATAAGCCAGAACTTTAACATCGACAATTTGCTCATTATTAATGTGCACTCCAATAGTAATAGGTTTTTCTTTTCCTATCTCTTCAAGTACCCACACCGTTTCACTTGCTTGCTGCCAATACTTTAAACGTAAACGGCTATACTCGTGGCTCATAATTTCACTAATAACGAGCTTGTCGTCTGCTGATAACCATAAAGCTTTAGATTTTGGCACTTCACCCTGAAAGGAGGTGCTAACAAACTGTTTTGAGGTTTGGTAAGTACCGTTCGCTGATACTTGTGTTGCCACGCTAAACATGACGAGTAAAGTGAATATAATTTTAACCACATGTCACCTCTTATAGTAAAGATAGTTTAAAGCACAAAAGTGAATGGACATATAATATCCATTCACTTCCTTGTGTACTATGACCTAACGCAAATTTACATAAAGTAAGTAAAATTAAAACTGGTAGCCAAAACCTAAGTTAAAACCTTTTGAGTCTTTCGACCCACCCAATTCTTCATAATCTGCTTTTAATACAACATTTTCATGCAAGTAGTAGTTAACACCAACACTTGTAGATTCAACAGCATCAGAGCCACTTAGCCCTGCTTCATTGTTGTATTGAGCATAACGAGCAAAAGCGCCAACGTCTTCATTTAACATATATGAAGGTTCAATATACCAACCTGTTTGCTCATCACGACCTAAAGCTTTGGCTTCATCACCGTCAATATTCCAGGTTGCATACAAAGCACGAACCGTGAAGTTATTAACTTGATAAATAGCATGAGCTTCAATTAATGTCGCAGCAGCATCGTCAACACCAGCAGCACTTTGAGTCAAATCTGTTTGATACTGAACAGTTGCCGCTAACTCTAATCCTGGAATAGCGGTATATTTAATACGACCAGTGTAGGCTAAGTTTTCAGCTGAAGCGTTAGAAACTTTTTGACGTCCGCCTCTGATTTTATAATCATTCCCTACATTTAAACCACTTGTTATAGCAGCATCAACGGCTAAGCCTGGAGCTAATTTAAAATTCCCTGCAACACCCGCTTCCCACCAAGTGGCTGGGATAATATTCTTTTCAACGCCGTTGCGCTCAACACCGTAAAAAGTTGGCGGCTCATGCGTTTCATTAATAATACCTACAGGCACTAAAAATAAGCCTGTTTTGGTTGTTATTGTATCGCTGTAGTCATACTCTACATAAGCTTGCTCTAGCTCAACTTCACCATCTTGCCCTTCACCAGCGATGCTATGCTCTAATTCAAACTCAGAGAAAAAACGTAATTTGTTTGTAAACTCATGGCCAAAAAACAAAACAAAGCGATGAAAATCAACTTTTGCATCTTTATCTTCGTAGTTGTTGTAATGTAATTCGCCATAGCCACCAATGGTCGTTTTAGCAAATGAGCTTGCCGTCGAGCTTGATTCAACTTGGTCAGCAGTAGCCTCAAGACGTTGCTCTGTTTCGTCTAAACGTTCTTCTAAGTTTTTTAATACTTTTTGTTGCTGTGCAATAACTTTACGTAATTCTTCAGTATCGTTATTTGCAAGAACAGCCGAACTAGTAAATAATCCAACAAGTGCCGAAGCAATTAAGGTTTTCTTCATCATGGATTTCATGTCCGTCAAAGTTTGTAGAGAGATAATTTTAATTGAGGTGATGATACATACAAATAAAACTTAATGCAAACGATTATCATTAAGTCTTTTGTTTGTATTTGATGTAGATCAAAGGTTATAAATTTAATATTTTCAAAATAGATGAATTCACTTTTTTTACATCAAAATATTCACAAACTAACTTTCTGCTTTCAACTGCCATCTTTTCCCATGACTCTGGCTGCTCAATAAACCATTTCATTTTCTGAAAAAGTGCTTCACTATCCTTAATTGGAACAAGAAAGCCATTTTTTCTTTCAATGACTGTATCTCTACACCCAGAAGTGTCTGTCGTTAATATTGGCCTGCCAACAGCCATAGCTTCTAATGTGGTTCTTGGTAGTCCCTCATGATAAGAGGGTAAAGTGAATATATGACAATTTTTTATGAAAGGTAATACATTTTTTGTTTCACCTAAATAGTTAATTATATTATTGTGATGCCAGTTATTTATTTCTGTTTCAGAGATGGCATCAGGAGAAGAATCGTATGGCCCAAGCAGCTCAAAGTTAACCTTGGGATAAATTAATTTAATTCTTTCTGCCGCTTCAGCATATTCCCGAATACCTTTATCACCCAATAGACGTGCAATAAGTAAAAAAGTAATTTCTTTATTTGGTAAGGGATATCGTTCAAATAAATCGATATCTACACCTGAGCCATATACACGGTGACATTTTTGACCACTTATCAAACCATTTTCAACAAAAGTATTCATATTATCGTTATTTTGAAAAATAACGGCCTTTGCGTCAGTTAAAGCAAGTCGATAAAGATTTTTTGCGATGAAATTAACAACTGTTCGCTTGAATGTATCTGTAGAAAAGGCATAGCCAAGCCCTGTAATCATTGGGAAAAAATCAACATTTTTTATGAATTTTGCAGCGATTCCTCCCCATATTATAGGCTTTATGGTGTAGGCTAAGATTTTATCTGGCTGATAGAATTTTATTAATTTTTTAAGCTGGAGAAACGTTTGTAAATCAGCTAAAGGGTTCAAGCCGTTTCTTTGTACGCTATACGAACAAAATTTTGCACCTAGTTCCCTAACGTCCTTAACAACACTGTCGTCAGCCTCTGCGGTCATGACCGTTACATCATGCCCTTTTCTAACTAAATCTTTGATCAATTGCCCTCTAAAACTAATTATAGATTGAGGGTAAGCGCCAATGATAAGTATTTTCATTTGATAAAGTTTTTAATTAAGGAGAACTTACCACTACTTTCTTTCGGAATATGGCCCACTAACTTAAAGATAAACTCTGTATCTTTGCCGAACCTATGCATTAACGCTTTAGCTATTTTATCTTCTGCTTCTTGGTCATATAAGGTTTGATCCACATTTAACAGCACCTCAATAAGATCAACTTTATGCTGTTGGAATTGAACATTTATAACACAATTAGGAAGCCCTTTTATTACATCAGCTAAATGACTCAAAGACACATGACCATATTGCTTAGAAATTAAAAATTCAACTTGACGCCCATCTATTGAATCAACGAGGGGGTGCAATGAACCGCAACGACACTCACCTGTTTTAAATTTAATTAAATCACCAATTTTATATCTTATCAGTGGCGTGCCATGCGTCGTAAATGAGGTAACTAACATCTCTGTTCCAGCATTAGTTTCAATCACCTCAATTACACCTGTATCAGTATTATAATGTAAACTTCCAGCCGAACATTCCGTAATAAAAGGTGCCCCTTCAGCTGAGGCGTATTGATTGTAAACAGGGCATTTAAAAACCCTTTCAATTAATTCTCGATGAAAAGGTAGTAAAGTTTCTGAAGTGGTAAATATTGCTTTAACTTGAAAATCTAAGGTTAATTGCTTTTGCTCGATGAATTTTGCTAACTGGAATATCGCCGATACAAAACCATTGATCACCTCTGGCTTATAGCGATTTAGGTCTTGCACGTAAAAAGGTAAGTTGCCTTCAACCATGTCGAAGGTCGAATACAAGCGTTGCTTATAAGCCCAATTATTTCGCCAAAACTTGTTAGTGAAAGATGTTGCCCAACCTCGCGTAAATTCACGCCCACTAAAAGTCGCTTTTTTACTTTCAAAAGGGTCAATGCCCAGTCTAATTTTATAAGCGTCGAGGTAGGCCATTCTTTTTTGAAAGTCTTCTTTAGTAAAAACAACTTGCAAAGATTTACCTGTTGTTCCCCCCGTAAATGAGGAAATGCCTTGGTCACAGTCAATGGTGTAAACATCATCAAGGTTAGTTCTCAACATTTCTTTCGTTACTATAGGGAGTTCAGCTAATGACTCTAAGGTAATAGCTTGGTCAAAATCAACTTTCTTATAAAGTGATTGATAAAATTTGCTATTTTCATAGGAAAAACGAACAAAGTCATCAAGTAAGATATTTTGCTCAACCAATAAATCAGCAGATGACTTAGATTCTTGCTCTAATAAGCTGTTTCGGTATTGATAATATTCATCACCATAACGTTGCTTTATTAATATATAGCCATAAAAACTGATAATAATATCTTGTACAAAAACAGGTAGTAATTCTAAAAATTTATTTTTGAAGCTCATGGTTTTTTTCTCTTCAGCAGGTTTTCTTGGCTCTGTAATGCAATATAAAATAAAATAATTAATAGTCCCCAAATCGGCAAACGCCTTAAAATATCTCCTCCGGCAGCATAAGACATAATAGATAAAATGGCCGCAAACACTGCTGGCTCATAATAAAACGCTTTATGGAAAATTTTAAATAACAAATGTATTAATAAAAAAAACCCGACAATGCCCACTTGTAGTAAAACCGTCAACAAAGTTTGATGACTATCGTTATATTCGCCTAGGTAAAAAATATGAGGCCCTGTGCCTCGACCAAGCAACCAGGATTCTTTAATTAGCTCAATTGCCGCTCCATAAAGATCTGCACGTCCTCCCTTGCCGTCATGCTGGTTAAACAGCTCTGTGAAAAAAGTAGAAATATCGACAAAAAAGGTAAAAAACACAGCTAAAATACTAAAGACAATGATCGTTAAAATAACCGAATACACAACACTGTAACGATATACTTGAGCAATGCTGTAGCCTAAAAGACCTAATATTACCCCCAATATGGCTTTACTTGCACCCGTTTCAAAAATCATTAAAACCGACAAAGCAATGAGTACAATTACTATTGCCTTCATCATGAGTTTCTTTTCGCGTTTCAAGAGCAACAGACCAATAAATGGCATGGGAGTTAACACCATTGCCACTTGGTGTAAGTTTTTTACCAGCGGTGCAAAATACTGATAATACTTAATTTGTAATCCAGCGATTGAACTGGTAAAAAAACTTAAAAAATAAAAAAAACTGAGAAAACAAATGAAAAAATAAAATATCGCTTTGATATACAAATAAGCATTATCTTGATACATCAAAAAACGCTTTTCTATACTTAAGCAACTAATCAATAGCATGAAGTAGGCCGCGAAGTCGAATATTGTGCCAACCAAAGTGCCGGTATTAAGATAAACGGCACGATTATAAAGTCCGCCAATTACGGATAAAATTAGGTAAAAAAACCAAAATTTTGAAAATAAGTAATGCTTATATCCCGGCATATCCCATAATTGAATTAATGCGATACCGCCTAACATTAAAAAAATAAGTTCGCCGACGCCAAGGAAAGAAAACCGTAATTGCGTAAAGGTTGATATAACTAAACCAAAGACAATTAACCGCCTGATATTCTTTGCATTATCAGTCATCATTAAAACGCAAGTAATTCAAAACATTACGTTTATGTAACCAAGCATTATATCTAGCTCGTAAGAGAATAATGACACTGCGATAATTCAATCGTTTTACATACCACTGAAAGTCGCGCATCGACTTTCTACCATCGATATAAGTTGTCAGTAATTTATTTCTTTCTTGTACGTAACTAGTTCTATCTGTTTGTAAAAAATCAGTATAATTTTTCAATATTGACTTTATGTCTAAAGAGCCGACTTTCATTTCATCTTCAGCCATATACAAACTCACTACATCATGAGAAATCAACTTTCCATCAACAATGTCTAATACAACAATACTCGATGTTTTATTATTTTCATTTTGTTTCACCAATGGGTGAGAAGATTTATCCGTATACACATCATCAAAACAAAAATTTCCTAAACTATATGCCAGTAAGGAGTCGTTATGCTTTTCTATACCCTGCAACACATGAGGGTGGTGACCATAATATATATAAGGGCAGGTGTTACTAAGTTGGCGGGCCATCTTAACGTCGTGATAAGCGGGGAAATTGACATGTTCAAGTCCAGCATGAACACTAATGATATTAAGATAACCTTGTTGAGAATACAGGGCTAATTTTTCGTCTACTGCTGCGACATTAAGCTTATTAACGCCTTTATTTAAACCGTAAGGATTAGTTGAATAACAACAATAACCATGTAAGGCAATTTTAGCATCGCTAAGCAATAAATCCTTATCATTTACGCCAAAATATTTAATATCATGACTATCAAGCAATGAAATAGTGGAATCGAGTCCTTTTTTACCATAATCATAAATATGATTATTCGCTAAGGTTACAACATTTATATTCAAGTATTTCAGCAGTTCGACATTCTTGGGCGACGACTTTAAATACGCCGATTTTGCCCCTATAGCATTACCTTCGGCTAAAAATGGTAGCTCTAAATTACCTACTACATAATCAAATTGTTCTAAATATTTTGCTACTTTACTAAAGTACTCAAATATCGAATCATTATTTTCAAGCGCATAGCGACCAAATAAACCAATATCACCAAGTAAAGCTACTTTCATGTTTTTTCTACCTTTTTACGGTTCTCAAAATTTTTAAATGCCAAATAAGTCATCAGCATCATAATTACCGTTGTAGCTAACATAACGTAAATAGCACCTTTTATTTGCCATTGTGGAATAACTAGCCATGCTGCAATAAAGCCACTTAAGGATGTAAACAAAACAATGCGTTGATAGATTTTTTCCGCCCCTACCAACATTAAATATGCAGGGCCACATGCTAACCTAATAAAAACAAAAGGGATCATTAGAGAAGCTAATTGGACTAATTCTAGTACTTTGCCTCTTTCGTCAGGAAAAAGCACTGGCACAAACCATGCGGAACCAAACATGACAAAAAAGCAAAGTATTATGCCTGTAATTACCATCATGTTTTTTAACCACTTGTGTAATTCAATATTTCTCGATAAAAGTGGTAAAGCGGCATTTACCAATAAAAAAGCAATGGCATTAATTATTTCAATCACTCTTACCGCTGCACTATATAAACCAACGACTGTATTGCCATGGAAAACGCCTAAAATAAACGTCATACTATTCGAGTAGAGTGTTGGAGAAAATTGCGTTACAAATGCAGGCCAGCCTTGTTTGTACGTTTCTATAACACCTTTAAAAGAAGGCATTACAACCCTGACCAACTTATTCTTATAAATTATCACTACTGAAATAACTAAAGCAATAAGCCAGCTAAGTCCTTGTAAAAAAGGTACTAAATAAGTGTCATCCGGATTATTAACCCAATAAAGAACACTACATAAATATAAAAATTTACACAAACTATTGCTAACCGCAATAAAATGCATTTTTTCAAGCCCTTGAAACAACCAAGCAGGGAAAAGTGATTGCATCAAAACAAAAAAAAGTACACTTAGATACAATAAATATTCATTGTATATAGCATCAATGAAAAACATAAATAGGTAGCAAACTGAAAAGAGTACGCAAATTAAAATTGATGATATGAGTAGTTCACTAAATGATATAGTTAATTGTGAAGGGTCATCACGAACGCGTGCAATAGTGCGTACAGCACTTATATTATAGCCATACTGCATCATTGAGCTAAAATAAACACCGATTGCTAGAGCAAAGGATAATAAACCAAACTGTGTCAGTCCCAAAACATTAACCAAATAGGGTAAAAGCACAATTGGAACGATAAAGTCCCCCCCTTTAGTTATAACTAAATAGGTGAAATTTTTAATTATATTTTTTTTCTCAAAACTCACAAATCAACCCTACTTTCGTTTTAATCATACCTTTTTTTCAATTTTAGGAAAGTAGACTTAGCTTGCTTAAAAAAAGATAAAGATTGTCCTGCAGATATACAATAGCTATGATAAATTAATTGAAACTTGCTATTACTCAATACCCTACATGAATAAAATGATAAAATCACTAATTGATAGAATTTGTTCTGCTAATGCATTACTGATATTTGCTCCAGTAATCATTGTTTTGAGCGTTATTGTTGCAATAAAACTTGGCAGACCGGTACTATTCAAACAAAAACGTCCTGGTTTACATGGCAAGATATTTGAAATAATTAAATTTCGTTCTATGCGAGATGCAATTGATCAACATGGCCAGTCTTTACCTGATAGCGAGCGCCTTGCACCCTTTGGTGAAAAGCTACGTAATACGAGTCTTGACGAACTTCCTGGTCTGTGGAATGTATTGATAGGTAATATGAGTTTAGTTGGCCCAAGACCACTACTTGTAGAATACTTACCCTTATATTCCAAAGTACAATCCCGTCGACATGATGTAAAACCAGGTATCACTGGTTGGGCACAAGTTAATGGTCGTAACGCTATTAGCTGGGAAAAAAAGTTTGAGCTCGATGTCTGGTATGTCGATAATCAGTCTTTTTGGTTAGATATAAAAATCCTTTATTTAACGGTGAAAAAAGTTTTTGCACGTAGCGATATTAATGCTGCGGGTGAGGCTACCATGAAAAAATTCACAGGGAATAAATCATGAAAAAATTGATCATTATTGGTGCTGGCGGACATGGCAGAGTAGTTGCTGATTGTGCACAGCAACAAGGTAAATATAGCCAAATTGTTTTTTTAGATGACTGCTTTTATGAGCGTAAAGAAAACAGCGAGTGGCAAGTCATTGGTTCAGCGAAAGACTTTCCACAATATATTGATGAAGCCGATTTTGTTGTTGCAATTGGTGATAACCGTTTACGTAAAAAGATCCTTACACAGCTAAAACAAGCAAAAGCTAATATTGTTTCTCTTATTCATCCAACAGCAGCAGTAAGTCCACATACCTTCATTGGTAAAGGCGTTGTAGTATTTGCTAACGCAGTGATAAACATAGGTGCAAGTATTGCTGACGGCTGTATTATTAATACTGGTGCTACCGTTGATCATGATTGTGAACTTCATCAATGCGTACATGTGTCACCGGGCGTCAATATCGCAGGAGGCGTTCATATAGCGCAACTTTCTTGGATTGGCATTGGTAGTACTATCGTTGAATGCATAACCCTTGCAGATAATACACAAGTTGGTGCTGGCGCTGTAGTTACCCAATCAACACAAGCCAACTCACTCTATTTAGGTGTACCGGCAAAACGTGTACGTTCTTTAACCAAAATTTAATAGGATATTCCGTGCTTAATACACCCTTTTCTCCGTGGCCAAGTTTTACTGAACAAGAAATTGATGCAGTCAGTGCTGTTCTTCGTTCTAACAAGGTAAATTACTGGACAGGGCAAGAAGGTAAAGCTTTCGAGAAAGAGTTTGCTCAGTTCTGTGACAGTAAATATGCAGTAGCCGTTGCCAATGGTACCCTTGCTCTAGATTTAGCTCTTAAAGTATTGGATATTAAAGCAGGTGACGAAGTCATTGTAACCTCCCGTACATTTATAGCTTCAATAAGTAGCATAATAAATGCAGGTGCTACCCCGATTTTCGCTGACGTAGAGCTCAATAGCCAAAATATAAGTGCCCGGACTATTGCCGAAGTAATCAGCAATAAAACCAAAGCAATTATATGTGTTCATTTAGCTGGCTGGCCATGCGAAATGGATGAAATAATGCATTTAGCAGGGCAATATAATTTATCTGTTATTGAAGACTGTGCACAAGCTCACGGAACCACCTACAAAGGTAAGCCTGTAGGGAGTATTGGTCATATAGGGGCGTGGTCTTTTTGCCAAGACAAGATAATGACCACTGGCGGCGAAGGTGGCATGCTTACTACTAACAATGAGCAACTTTGGCGAAAAGCTTGGGCCTATAAAGATCATGGGAAATCTTATGCTGCAGTATATGAAACTGAACACCCAGCAGGATTTCGTTGGTTACATGAATCATTTGGTACTAATTGGCGCTTAACTGAAATGCAATCAGCAATTGGCAGAATTCAATTAACACGGATGCCAGAATGGCAAAAAAAACGAACAGATAATGCTTATAGAATTCGTACTACATGCCAAAAATATAATTGGCTGATCGTTCCTAAAGTTCCTGGGTATATAGAACATGCCTACTATAAATGTTATATACAGATAGACATGGATAAGCTCCCATCTCATTATTCCCGTGATAAAATAATTGATGCAATCTTAAGTAAGGGTGTTCCTTGCTTCTCAGGAAGTTGTTCAGAGGTTTACAAAGAAAAAGCGTTTGACAAGACCCAGTTTAAGCCTCTTCAACCTCTGAAGAATGCTCAGCTACTTGGAGAAAACAGCCTTATGTTTTTAGTTCATCCATCATTAACACGCCAAGAAATCGATAAAACATGCCATACACTTACTTCCGTATTTGACAAAATCGAACAAATGACCAAATAAATGTGTTAATAGTTAATGACAATTGTAATAAAACTTGTAGAATATTTGTTAATCCTTGAGGTTATAATAAAAGTGTTATTCTAAGGTGTTGTTGTAATGGTAAGAAGAATTGATTTAATTCCTGGGTCCCTTAAGTTAATAATCGTATTAGCCTATGATTTATTTGCCATATGCTCGGCATTCTTTCTTTCCTACTTTATTCGTGTGGGCTTTGAAGGTATTCATATTTCTTGGCCTGAAATGGCTGTATTTTCCACTGTTACACTTTGCACCTTAGTTTTATTTTATACATTTGATATGTATAGCTCTATTGTTAGGTATTTTAACGCTAAATCCTTTTTAAAAGTTCAAAGTTTACTAATAGTAACAACCATAATATTCTATCTTTCTGGGATTGTTTTTGGTGCTTTTGTTCCTCGTTCGGTTCCCATAGTTTTCTTAGTTTTGACCAGTATAATGATTGCAGGTGCAAGAGCATTGGTCGGTATTATCGTTCACAAAAAGTGGTTCGATGAACGTGAAGGAGTCGTTATTTATGGAGCAAGTAATACAGGTCGCCAATTAGTTAACGCCTTATCATTAGGGAGCACATACCAACCTCTTGCATTCATTGATGAAAAGAAACGCTATCAGGGGCGCACAGTATTAGGTTTGAAGATCTATTCTCATTTTAAAGTTAATCAACTGATAAAAAAATATGGACAATTTAAAGTTCTCATTGCTATTCCTCAAGTCGATCCTATTAGATTGAAACAAATAGTATCTTCTTTAGAACCCCATGCACTTGAACTTTTAATTGTACCGAGTATGTCTGATATTGTTTCTGGTAAGCGAACCATTGATGAACTTCGTGAAGTCTCTGTTGATGAGTTATTGGGTAGGAAAGCGGTAGAGCCGATACCAGAACTATTATTCGCTAATATCAATGATAAAATTGTCATGGTTTCAGGTGCAGGCGGTTCAATAGGCAAAGAGTTATGTAGACAAATTGCTCATCATAAACCCAGAACACTTATTTTACTTGATGTTTCAGAAGCTTTTCTTTACGAAATACACCAAGAGTTAACTGAATTCTTATCAGAAACTCGAAATGATTTAATAGTAGAGCCACTCATTGGAAATGTACAAAATGGTATGTTAATGAAACATATTTTTCATAAATACCAAGTACAAACTATTTATCATGCTGCTGCATACAAACATGTTCCTATGGTTGAACATAATGTTATTGCTGGTGTCACTAATAATGTATTGGGTACCAGTGAAATAGCGCAGGCGGCTATTTTTTGTGAAGTTGAGACCTTTGTACTCATTTCTACTGACAAAGCGGTACGCCCAACCAATGTAATGGGGGCAACAAAGCGTTTAGCTGAATTGGTTCTACAAGCCCTAGCGAAGCAAAATCACAGTACGCGATTTGTAATGGTAAGATTTGGTAATGTATTAGGTTCATCTGGATCCGTTGTTCCTTTATTTAAAAAGCAAATAAAGAAAGGTGGTCCAATTACTATTACTCACCCTGATATCATTCGTTATTTTATGACTATCCCCGAAGCCGCACAATTAGTTTTGCAAGCAGGTGCCATGGGCTCTGGTGGAGATGTATTTGTTTTAGATATGGGTAAACCTGTTAAGATAATTGACTTAGCTTATAAGATGACCCATTTGATGGGGTTAACCATTAAAGATAAATTAAATCCAAAGGGTGATATAGAAATAAAATTTAGCGGATTAAGACCTGGTGAAAAGCTCTATGAGGAGTTACTGATTGATGACAATGCTAAAAAGACCCAACATAAACGTATCCTTAGTGCCAATGAACGTTCTCTGCCATGGAATGAGGTAAAGAAGATTATTTCTGACCTCAACGATGCTATGCGCCAAGAGGATGTACCAAAAATAAAGCAAATACTGACTGAAGCACATTTAGATTATCAACCTACCCCAAGTAGACTTTTGAAATCTAAAAATAAAGCTGATCTAATTACTGATCAAGAGCTTAAATCTTCAATTTGCAACGCCGTTCAATCATAATATTTATTTAACTAGTATGAGCCAAGCCATAGCATAATCGGGTAACTGATTATTGGCTTGGTAATAGTCATTCCAGCCTTTATAGCTATCAACCAACATATCTAATTGAAATAAATTACCGTCAAAAGCGCCCCCCTGATCAGCTAATACGCCTATACGTGAGATATTAACATTATTACGCTCATAGCTAACCATAAAGAGTTTCCCCAAGCCTAATTGTTTTACATTGCCCGCAAAAGTTACTTGAGATTTGATAGCTATTTTATTCTCTTGTTTTTGACCATAGCCCATTATGCTAGGCACTTCGATAAAGTACCAGTATCTTGCTTGTTCTCTTTTACCTAGTGCATAATCATAGTCAACACCATTATTACGGTGGACATTAAAATAGCGAGTTGTCCCCCCTACATTTACGACACCCGTACCTTGCAGTAAAACATCATGAAGTGCTTCTTCAGTTAACCAAATTAGCGGTTTAACTGATTTATTATCTAGCAAAGCACCTGCCATAACTTCTTGACGACTATATCTATATCGGATGAGTTCATCTTTTATACTTTCAGCTTGATCTATAGAGAGACTTTCTTCGTCAGAGGGTAAAGCATACAAAGCATGAACGTATTTTACGGTTTTTATCGGACTTGCATCTAATAGCTTCGTATAATATTTGGTAAGAAAAATCTTATCTATGGGAATGTCATTTAATAATCTAGTTTTAACCGCATTGGTACTTTTTGCTGCAATAGTATCTGCTGTTTTTTTATCAGGGAGCCAACGATAAAAATCAAAGTTTTGTTTTATAAACTTTATATCATGTAAGCGGCTCTGTCGGTTTGCCCGAACATCTTCACGATAAATTTTACAGATAAACGCTAACGTTTTCTTAATATTTTTCATGCTAATTTTATTAACGAATATCGTGCCAGGGTGAACAGCAAATTTATCATCAGTGAAGTTTTGTAAATAATATTGCGTATTTTCAGAAACTTTGCATAGTTCGCTAGCTTTAAAATCAACTAACTGATTAATTAAAGGGGATCGTTCGAGAAAAAACTCGTATGCACTTAATGAGAATGAGCAGAGTAATATGGGAAAATATATATATATTAAGTAACGCATCAGTGTTGCCTGTTAAAACTTTTCGATATTGTAACTTTTAGGCTAAGAAAAGACATGATTTTATTGTGTAGAAAATAGCAAGTTACGCATTGATACACACGTTACATTGAAAATAAATGTGATATTGCAAGCTATCCCTTTTTTATCTGTAATACTGACAAGTTTAAAATAAAGAAATTTACAGAAATGCCAGACAGCAA
>NZ_JACGUT010000080.1 GCF_014076845.1 Colwellia sp. MB3u-41 | reverse complement strand
CTAATGACTAATGACTAATACTATCGTCAATTACTTGCTTAAAGAGAAAGTGGTCAAAGTTATTTATGATTTATTATTTATAGTTATAAATAATAAATAAGTAAGTAAGGGGGCGGTTGATTTTTGAGCGTACTATTCACAAAAACCTTACGGCTTAATTGTATTTTCAATTAAAGGAATATTATTTTCCTTAAACAGCTTAGATATAATGTTTTGGGTTAAAGGTTTAATTAAATAGCCTTTAGCGCCTAATTCAATCGCTTTTTTAACTATTTGTTTATTCTTATTGCCTGTTAACATGATCAACGGTGTATCAAGATTTTTTCCATTGGTTTGTTTCATTTGGCCCAAAAGATATAACCCGTTAGTATCTGGTAGGCTAACATCGAGCAAAACAATATCGAAATGTATATTGTTAAGAGCAAGCAATGCTGTTCTTCCGGTACTAGCGGTTTTGACATCTAGCTTATATTTATTCAGTAAAGTATTTGTTAAATGTATGCTAATGGGATCATCTTCTACTAATAACAATTTAATAATACGCGAATTGTTATTATTTTGTATCTTCTCTAGTTCTTTCTCAGCATTCTCACTACTTGCATTGTAAAGTTTGTTAAAAGACGTTGGCGGGTTAATATCATTATTATTTTGAGCGTTATTTTCCAGCGCATTAATTAATCCACTTAACAAATCTAATGCTTTATTTTGTAATTCTACCAATCTGGGGCGAATTTCGTCAGAGCGTATTGACGCTAAAATATTTTTAACAACACCAAGGTTAATGTCAACATTGTGATGACATTTAATTTGTTCTGTGGCTTTGTTAATAGAATTTTCAACGTCGGTAATACTTTCTTCAAAAGACAGTCTAAGCTTTTCCTTTAGCTCTAGGCCATGCAGTACAGTTTCTCTAATTTCTTTTGCGTAAGACTCTTTTTGATAAATATATTCTAATGCCACACTTTTTTTCAGACCTACTCCGAGTTTAGCCAGTAAATTTGAACACACAACAACCGCACGTTTTTTCTCATAAAGTGGATTTGTAATTATATAATCATCAATAATATCATTCTCGTAAGCTTCATATGCTTCATTTTCTTCCCCTGCAGAAATAACAGAGATAATAAAGTGCTCACAAGTTGGCTTTACTAATACAGATTTAAGCGAACTATAATAGATCATTAAAGATCGTTGAAAAGTGGTTGTATCGATAAGAATTATTTTAGGTGTTTCATCTTGAAGCTGATTTTCAAGTGCAGATAAAGCGGTAACGACCAGTACTTTATCAAAGTGATCAATTAAGACTTTAATTAATAACTCGCTATCGCCACGCTCAGCGGTATATAAAATAATGTTGTGATGTTGCAATTGCTCTACTCCTTAAGCCAAAAATCTACTCTTAACTTCACTAAGTTCGACATTTTATTATTAATTTTAAGGTACTTACATTTATCGAATATAAGTTAGCATTTATACCTTCCTTGCTAATATGAGTATAACCCAACATTGTTATCAATACTTTGGATATCTTTCATATCATGAAGTCGTTCAATATATGAAGATTAAATGTTAAATTATGAGGGAGAAGGCTACAACGAGAATTTTTTTCAGGGTTAATGACAGCGGTTGACGTCATTAATGACGTTTTAGGATATCGCGTATTAGGCTTTGAACATATAATGAAATACGTACACTGTGATGGATTTTTGGGGCAGTAATACTGACACCATCCGTTATCGCCAACACCATGGTATCAATTAGCTATTGGCAATCGTCGCTCAGTATACGTTTAACTTCAGTCGTTCTTTTCCATAAAACGGCATTGCCTCATTGAGCGATGGAATAGGGTTACTTTTAGTTTGATGTATTTATTAATCTTTTGTTGTAATCGTCACTTCAATATTTTTACTGTCGCCAGCAAACCACTTTTGCACGTAAATAGATCCTAAAATAGGCGGCATGCCATTTTCTGGTACTTCTTTATATCGAACACTGTTTTTATTATGTTTCTCAAATTCGAATTTAATGACTTTTTCTGACACCGCTAGCTCAACCTTTATTTAATATTTTCCGGTATTGTATAAGCGTCAGTCAATAAATCCTAGTATTGTACGTTGCTTTTATTGCGGTTACTTTTTATAAATACTTTGTTTTGTAGTGCACCAAGCTTATTATAGGAGTGCTAGCTATATTTGAGTAGATTGATGAAATAAACCTTACCTTTTAAAATTTCTTTAATAAGACTCGACTTGGCGGTAACCTTACAGGCATTAAATTATAAACAGCCATCGTTGGTGAGAAAAATACACTTGAATACTGAGCTAAAAATTGATTTTATTAATGACATTGAGAAGATAAATGCGGGTGATTGGCAGCATTTAAAGGATTCATCTTGTCCCTTTCTTTCTTATGAGTTTTTTAAGGCGCTTGAAAAAAGCCAATCGGTAAGTACTGAACAAGGTTGGCAAGCCCATCATTTGGTCGTAACCACTGAAAATGAAGTAACGGCGATCATGCCGATGTACTTGAAAAGCCATTCGTGGGGGGAATATGTTTTTGACTGGGACTGGGCAGATGCTTATAAACGAAATAATATTCATTATTACCCTAAATTAGTGGCTACCATTCCTTTTACACCAGTGAGTAGCGATAAATTACTCTCTTCACAGGTTGAAATAAAGGCATTATTTCAGTCATTAATGGAGCATTGTCAGCGAAAAAATATTAATAGCTGGCATATTTTGTATTGTAAAGAAATAAAGGCCCCCCTGCCTAAAGATGTTTACCAGCGTAATACCGTGCAATTTCATTGGTCTAATTACGGTTATAAAACATTTGATGATTTTCTGCATACTTTTACTTCGCGTAAAAGAAAGAATACTCGTAAAGAAAGGTTATCAATTCTCGATCAAGGTATTGAAATACGTCAGCTGAAAAAAAATGAAATAACAGAAAAAGATCTCGACTTTTTTTATTTAACGTACCAACTAACCTATTTAAAAAGAGGCCATCAACCTCACTTGAACTCTGCGTTTTTTAAGCAAATATTGCTTAACATGACGGATAATATTCTATTGATTATTGCCAGTCATGACCAAGAAGATATCGCTTGCGCGCTATTTTTTTATGATGATACGCATTTATATGGGCGTTATTGGGGCTGCACTCGACACTATAATAATTTACATTTTGAGCTTTGTTATTATCGAGGTATCGAATTCTGCATTCAGCATAACTTGAAGGTTTTTAATCCCGGCACACAAGGTGAACACAAAATTCAAAGAGGTTTTGAACCCATTTTAACGTACTCTTACCACTGGATAAAACATCCTGCTTTTAAAGAGGCAATTAAAGCGTTTTGTCAACAAGAGCAAAAGCATATGCTAATGTATCAACAACAATGTCAGCAATTATTACCTTTTAAACAGGTGTTAAAAAAACATAATGAATAAGCCCTTTTCTCAAGCATGTGACAATAATAAATCACCCATTTTAAATGTTTTGAAAAAAGTGTTTTCAAGCAATAAGCATGTGCTAGAAATTGGTTCAGGCACTGGGCAACATGCTGTTTATTTTGGTCAGTATTTACCCCATTTAATATGGCAAACCAGTGATCTATTAATAAACCATCAAGGTATTAATACGTGGTTAGATGAAACACCAGCGACTAATGTACAAAGGCCTATTGTTGTTGACTTAAATCACGACTGGCCTGTGCCTAATAAAAATATGCGGTTTGATAGCGTATATACCGCTAACACATTGCATATAATCAGTTGGCCCTTGGTGATTAAATTTTTTGAGGGCCTTGCACAAAACTTAACGGCTAAAGCAAATGTCTGTATCTATGGGCCCTTTAACTATCAAGGCAGATTTTCTAGCGAAAGCAATGCTAATTTTGATCTTTGGCTTAAGGAAAGAGATATAAATAGTGGTATTCGCGATATAGAAGCCATTTTATTATTAGCAACTTCAGCGGGCCTTCATTTAGTTGATGATCATGTAATGCCAGCGAATAATCGTTTATTAGTTTTATCAAAAAAATAAGATACGCGTCAAAAACTGATGTTGTCATATAAACAGCTAAACTTTGCATACGAGGTATAATAGTAGAGCCATGAACTTATTCCCCACCTTATTAGAACAACCGATTAATCTTTTACCTTACGATGGCGAGGTCCATTATTTTGGCGAAGTTATGTCATTACTCGACTGTGATTATTATTTCAGCTGCTTGCTTAATCATAGCGATTGGCAGTGCGACAAAGCGATAGTCTTTGGTAAACTTATCGAAACTAAAAGAAAGGTTGCTTGGTATGCTGAAAAAAGTTTTCGTTATACCTACTCAAACATCATGAGAACCGCTTTACCTTTTTCACCCGTGTTACTTTCCTTGAAAGCTCTTGTTGAACAACATACCGGTGAAACCTATAATTCTTGCCTGCTTAACCTTTATCACAACGGGGAAGAGGGTATGGCATGGCATAGTGATGGGGAAAAGAATTTACAAGAGTTAGGTGCTATTGCTTCGTTGAGTTTTGGTGTCGAAAGAAAATTCGCTTTTAAGCATAAACAATCAAAAAAAGTGATTGCATTACCCTTGAAAACAGGCAGTTTATTAGTGATGAAAGGGGTTACCCAACAGCATTGGTTGCATCGTTTACCACCGAGTAAGTTGATAAAAGACGCAAGAATAAATCTAACGTTCAGAACTATTGTTGATGATTAATGTCGTGTTTACACTGCAATTTTCGATAATAAGCTAAGTTATAGCAATATAGAGTAAGGTTGTTGATACGGCGATAAAGTAGATTTGACGCTCCGTTTAATACAACTGATTATACAGCCTTAATGCAAGTTAATATTATGTCAGTGCTATGTTGATGTTAAGTGCTCTGAACGTTAATTCCCCTCACACCTTGCACTATGGATGTGAGGGTAAATTTATGTACTTGTTGTTATGTTAGCGATGTTAGTTATTTTCCAAGTGTAATATCGTTTTTATAATTTCATCAGGATGCTGAAATACCGCCATATGATCACTATTTATTAGTGGAACATATTGACCTCCCGATGCTTTGCTGATGAATTGACTCCACTGTGATCCTTCTTGCTGCCATAACAATAAAGTATCAAGATACTCTGGTTCTGCATTTTTTATATCATGAGATTCAAAGTCAGTGTCAATTACCGTGATTGGAATTGATGTTGACATTTTACTGCCTAATACGGCGGCTAAGTCGTCATGATAGTTGATGATTTCTTTCGCTCGAATAAGTTGTTTATCAATATCTGCTCTGCCTTGGCTGATTAAATCAAAATATGACCAATCCATCATATCCTTGTAGTCTAAAGGGATGAGTTCGTTGATTGTTGAACGCTCATCGTTGAGTTTATCTAACGTTTTTTGTGTCCAATTACCTTGTTGAATATGTTCGATTAACGTATCCCCAGCTTTTCGATACCAAGAGACAGGCCAGTCTTGGTAAAGGGCGATAGAATGTGGTAATAAAATGTCGGGGTCAATCCAAACCATGCCTTTAAGATGGTCTGTGACTTGTAAGGTTTGAGAGTTCTGCCATACATGAGCTAATATATTTGCGCTGGCGAAACTAACCATAATGAACTCGTCTTCATTAAGTATGGCAAGTGTTTTATCTAATGCCGGTGCAAACGATGCATAAGAAGGTTGTTCAACTAAACTACTAAAGCCATTACCGTAACGTTCTATAACATGCACACGATTGGTTCTGGCAATTAAAGGTTGTAATAGCGAATACCATGCACTGTCACTATGATAATTTTTATTAAATCCTGACAGGAGAATAATAGCGGGTCCGGAATGTTCAAGCCCCATGCTTCGCACATTTACATCTTTGCTATGCTCTTTTTCTATCCGGTATAAACTAGTGTGTTTATCGAACTTTTTTTTACTCACTGAATCAAAAAAGTTAATCACTTGTTTGGTCGTATCAAAATGAGTAAATGCCCAACTATGGCCACCATCTTCAATAGCGACTAGTTGATTAATATGGGACTCATTTTTAAAGGTATACTTTGAAATATCGTTACTTTTTTCAAATTCTACATCAGCATCAATGTTGTTTTCTTTGGCGATTAAATGAATGGCCGATTCACTTGAAATCAGTCCAAAATTTGAATGTATTAATCCTTCAAATGGCAACGTGGTATCCTTTTTACCATGGACCATCAAGTAATTAGTGCTATGTTCAATTTGACATTGCAGAGAAAGATTATCTGACATAGGTGAAGCAACAGAGGCTATCGAATTAAAATTTAGTTTACTGTTACACATCAAATTTTGGGTGAAAAGCCCGCCTTGAGAGAAACCTACTGCGTAAAGTTCATCGTCAATAATATTGAACTTCGTTTTTACATCAGCCACTACATCTTCAACAAAACGAAGGTCGTCAATGCCTAAACGGTGCGGTTTATTACAATGACAACCTTCATTCCACTCTTCTACTTTTGACTGCGGGTAAACGACAATATAATTGTCTGAAGCAAATTCAAATTTAGTCAAACTTCGCATGCTTTTTGCGCCCTGCATAGAGCCGTGAAACGCAAGTAACAGTTTATAAGATTTTTGAGGATCAAAGTTTGTATTGGGTGTGGCGATATAATAACTTCTATCGCTTAATGTTATTTTTGTTTTATCATTTAATTGCGAAGTTGTAATACTCGCGGTCGAATTTTTTTCGTTACTATTACAGCCTAAAAGTAGCCACATAATGACGACTGTTTTTAATGAAATGTATACATATAAACGCATTGTCTTTACTCTTTTTAGATAGGGGTTCTAGCAAATCATCTATTTATTTCAGCATAAACAGATCGAGCTTATGTTTTTAATATGTTTATGTTATCTTTTAAAATATAAAGTTATTTCAATATCATAGAGATTTTATGGCTGTTCATATCGCCAATGTTATATTCGATGTAAAGCAGAGAATACTAAAAAATGGTACTCAAAGTCGAAATCTTGAACCCAAAGTTTTCAACTTATTAACAACGTTGTTAGCTGCTGACGGTCAAATTGTCACGCGTGATCAACTGATAGTAAAAGTATGGAACAATCGTATTGTTGGTGACGGAGCTATTAATAGAACGGTGTCTCTATTACGTGGACACTTTTCGGCATTAACCGATGAAGCTGTTGTTGAAACAGTGCAAACTCAAGGTTATCGATTAATAGCCAAAGTGCTTGAAACTGAGCAAGAAACAACTGAAGTTGAAACAAAATCAGCCAAAAATGCCCCGGTAATAAAAGCAATGTTTAGCTTGAAATCGATCAGTTTTATGGTAATTGCCTTACTGGTGATAATTGCCTTACTGGTGAACATGGTATTTTTGAACGATTCATTTAAGCTGAACAGTTTTACTCATCAAAGTAACCTTTCGTTAGTCAGTGGGCCATTAATTGGTTTGAAAGGATGGGAGTATCAGCTTTCAACAACCGAATCTGGTGATAAAATATTATTTCATCATTTAGATGAAAACAACAAACAATCGGTGTATTTATACGACTCTAAAACACATACTAAACAGCTTGTGTTAATGAATGCCTTTGCGGCAATTAATGGCAATGGAAAAAATATTGTTTTTTCAACAACCATTGATAATCAGTGTTCAATGGCGGTTTATGATGTATTAACAAAGGAAAAGCACACATTATTTACCTGCGATGAGCCACCAACCTCATTAGTTTGGGGACAAAATGATACCTTTTATTTTAATAAGCGTTTCAGTAAATCTCATCCATACCAAGTATTTAGTTATAATATAAAGACTAGCCGATTAAGACAAATAACAAATCCAAGCAGTAAAGATAATACCAAGGGTGATTTTCACTTCTCTTATAATAGTCAAAATAATCACTTAGCTATTATTCGTTATATTAATGAAAATAAATCCAAAATCATTATTAACGAAGCAGAATTTCAAGTGGCAGAATATACGGTAGATCTGCGGGTGAGTAACCTTGTTTGGCATCCAAATAAAAGTGCATTAATTATTGCAGATAATAATAATCTTTATGTTTTAAACGCTGACAGCCGATACCAGCCATTAAAACAACTAGCATTCAAAATTAACTCATTAGCGGTTATTCCAAGTATGAAAGCGCCTTCATTATTAGTGAGTAGTTCCAGTATTGTTAGTGAAATTGTGAAATATGACATTCACAATAATCGTGATGTCGTTTGGCAACAAAGTGCACGAGCAGAGCTACTGCCGCGCATGCAAGCTAATACAAAATTAGTGTTGTCAACGCGTTACAAGAGTCATCATTGGTGGAAAATAGAAGGCAGCGAAGCAACTTAATTGATGTGAAATTACCCTTTGATTTGCAGTTCGTTCGCTATGAACTGTCTGACGACGGGAAACGTGTATTATTTACTAAACATGGTGTCGTTTTTGAGTTAGATCTCGAAAAAGGTGTTTCTGAAGCGGTATTTTCTGAGCCAAAAAGTAGTTATGTTGCCAACTATGATAAGCGTAATAAAGAAGACATTATCTATAGTAGCAACCATTCTGGACATTGGCAGTTATGGTTATACCAACGCGCTACGAATAAGCATAGTCAACTGACTTATTCTGGTGGATACAGTGGCAGAATTATTGGGCAGTATCTTTATTATTCTAAGTTTACTGTAGACGGTTTGTGGCGTAAAAAACTAGCAGAGCCAACAGAATGGCTTGTAATTGAAGATTTTAATCGCATCAATTGGCTTAATTGGCAGGTTATTAATAACCAACTGTATTTTTACCGAAAAGCTACGGGGATTTGGCAGCATGACATTGAAACGGGTGAAGAACAATTATTGATGACAAAACCTCATGATTTTGTTCACCAATATGTAGTGTCGCCTGACCAATTAAATATTTTCTGGGTACGGCTAAAACCGATTGAAGGGGATATTTATCAATATGAATTTTAGATTTTTAGTGCGGTTATCACATACCTTTCATTGCTGTTGATCGATGTATTTGTAAAAGGGTAGCAAGTGATTAAAATTAACTGCGAGTCATTGGCTGAAATTGGTAGATAGCCTGCTGAAGCGTCAATAATATCAATCGTTTCAACGTGATAACGCTGGTTTTGACCATTTTCGTCAGTCAATGAAATTATATCGTTGATAAATACCTCGTCGAGAAATGAAAAGTGACTATCTCGATGTCCGGCAACCACAAGTGGTTGCTTACTCATGGTTTGATTAAAAGGGGCAATGGCACCGACTGAAAAAGCCAATGTGGTGGCATCTCCGCCGTTAAGCACGACAACACGTTTGTTTAAACGTTGAAATAAAAGTTCTGCAATTGGGTAAGTGTCAGCCCAAGGCCAAGGTTTAATTTTTTGCTTTAAATCAATGCTTTGATGCCAACTGTAACTCATTAATTGTTGAGATAGCCATCCTTTGGTGGGTAACCAACTGGCATGGAGACAAAGTAAGCTACCGATAACAAGCAGTGAGGTTTTAATGATGCTTTGCACGGCGAAACCTCCATTTGAAGCGTTTACTTGCGAGCCAGGTAAAGTCATAGAGGATGACCAATAATAATATCGAGAGGCCGAGCATAAATTGCAACTGCCAACCTATAGCTGTTTGCGGCATAGCAACCCGCAAACTCTCGTGGGCTTGGATCACACTGTATTTAGCTTTTTCAATAGCTGATAAGCTTTTTTTAGCGAGTAACAACGTAGTTTGGGGTTGTTTTTCTACGGCGATAAAACTGGTGTACGGAGAAATTATTTGATGATCTAGCGATGTACTAATAACGGCTGATTTTACCTGTTGGCTATTAGCTCCACTGACTAGACTATCGAGCAAACTCTCTATTTTTCTTCGAGCCCAAAGTGTTGAAGTACCTTTGAATGATTGCTGGCTATTAATAATTAATTGTTGGTACCAAGGCGCCGATGCTGTATTTCCCGATAATTGGATACTCGTCATAGGAAACTGGGATTTAAGTGCAACTTGCAATGGCTCACCGAAATACAAGTCAGGGATCTTTTTAGGATAAACTTCAACGTATTGATGAACTTGATTATCAAGTATTAATTCAATGTTCGTGATTGCTGGTCGACTTATTTTTTTCATGAACGCGCTCATTTTTACTTCAATTTCTTTGTTATTTTGTATAAATACATAACTCCCTCTACCAAACTGAGCCGCTTTCTTCATAAAATAGCCATTAGGTGCGCCACCAATGCCTACGGTATATAAACGAAAATTTCCTTGAGCGTTGCTCAGTAGCTGCATAAGCTCAAATTCGTTAGCGACAGCACCATCAGTCATAAAGACTATCTGGCGAATAGCTTTTGCTGATTGCATTGCACTTTTTTTCATTATTAAGGCGTTACTCAGTGGTCGATACATTTCAGTGCCGCCATCGGCCGTCAATTCGCTAATAAATTGCTGTGCGGTTGTAATATTTTTTTCTGTAGCCATGGTAGTGAAGGGAAACAATAATTGAGTTTCGTCATCGAAAGCGATGATATTAAAGCTGTCTTTTTCGTTAAGTTGTAATATCGCTAGCTTTAAACTTGCTTTCGCTTGTTCAATCGAGGGACCTTGCATTGAACCTGAAGTATCAATGATAAAAATAATATCTCGTGCAATGACTTGTGCTTGGTCTAATTTTGGCGGAAAGAATGTGAGTAAAGTATAATGTTCCCCTGAAATTTCTTGCGAAAAGCTGCTGACTTGAGCTTGAACGCTTGGCAATAACTGCCAGCTTAAAGTAAAGCTTTTATTAGACACCACGGGCGCTTTTTTTAACGTAATATAAAAACCGTTTTGATCACTATTTAACGGGCGCATTGTTATTTGATGACTCGCACTGAAGATAGAGGTAATAGCAACGCCAGCAGTTAACTTAATAGTTATTGATGATTGACTGCGAGCTATTGGCGGATAATGTAGTGTTGAACTTGTCGTTGAACTTGTCGTTGGGTTTTTCTTGGGACCATCAGTTATTTGATGGTATGAAAGTGGTTGATACCTTTTTGTTATAGCAAGAGGCAGGCGAAAATTGAATTTATTTTGATGATAAGATACGGGCATAATGAAAGTTAAAGTCACAACAACAGTTGATTGTGCAGGGATGTTTGCTATTTTATTCATAAATAAATTAGGACGATGTTGTTCAACTAAACTTGCTTTTTTACCTTTTGTTTTCGCTTTTTTATAAACAGCTCTTGCTGTTTCTTTTTCCATTATTTTACCCACTATCTCTTTATCACCAACGCTTATTAGTAATTTTTTTACCGCGGCACCTTCCGGTAAGGGAAATTGATAGGCCCCCTCTAAGGTAATCGCATGAGGGTTAATGAATGTTTGTTGCATTGTTACATGAGCCACCAAACCATTAATTTCAACGTCGGCCTTAATATCAACAGGAAACGTTGCACGCATTGTTGGGTTAGGGTGTTCAAAATGCAGTTGAGGCCCCTCAATGAGCGAATTATCATTCGCTATCATTTTGTCCATATCCATATTATTACTTTGTGCGAATGGTATGAAAAATAGGGCGAAAAACCCGATAAGTAATAATATAAGTGATATTTTCAACCATTTATTACGACGCTTTTTACGCTGTTGTCGGTAATAATAGGAGTCTTGATAATCTACAAATTTTAGGCTTTTTTTAGAAGAGAACATGCTTTGCTCTTGTTTTTATGTGGTGTGGGTATTTAAACAAAGCATTGAGTGTTAGTGCGGGCAGTATAAGGGCGAAGTACTGACAAAATATGTTTAAAATATGGCAGATAAGGTTTTTGTTGCACGTGAGCAACACCAAGCGTAATAAATTGGCTAAGTACGGGGCGAAATTTAAGCGCTAATGATTACCTATCAGTAAATATTGATCAAAAATTACAGAATTCTTACAATTTACTCACAATTTTTATATTGCCTAATTTACTGTTTAGTATTAATTTTACCGCTTAGCTAATGAAGAGTAGGAGTGGTTAATTAAGTGTTATCATATCCTCAACAATTTAGGGTTACTTGAAAGACTTTATGCTTAAAAATTTATCAATAAAAATTTGTCTTATGTTTTCAGTAGCAATGCTTGTTGGCTGCACATCTATAGGAATGAGTGACTTATTTTTTGGTTACAGTCAGCAAATGCAACCTTCTCGTTTAGCCCAGTTAAAAGGTGAGTTTGTTACCGCAGAAACATCGATTGTATCTGTTAATAAGCATCATAATAATTATGGCTTGAGTCAATTAGAGAAAGCACGCTTGCAGTTCCTTAATAATAATTGGGTAGCGAGTCAAAAGAGTTTTGAAATAGCCTACCAGCAGGTGCAGGCACAAGAGCAAGCGGCAAAAATACAAATAAGTAATGGGCTTCAAAAGGTCAGTGCAGTGGTGACTAATGATAATGCTATTGGGTATGAAATTCCTTCATACGAACAAGGTATGCTGCATTCTTATCAAGCTTTGAATTATTTATATCAAGGGCGGTTAGAAGGCGCTTTAGTCGAAGTTCGGCGTGCTAATTTAGTTCAAGAAAATGCGCTAAAAACAAACCAAGCCGAACTTTACAAAGCTCAAGAAGCTATGGCTGATAAAGGTCTTAACGCAAATGAATTAAACACAAATTATCCATCAATGGCTGGCTTAATTGGAGAGGTTAAAAATAGTTTTCAAAATGCTTTTACTTTTTATCTCTCAGGTTTGCTGTACGAAGCAGGTAAACAGCCTAATGATGCGTATATTGATTACAAACGGGCAATAGAAATTTATCCAAATAATACTTATTTGCAACAAGATGTACTGCGCTTGGCAAAAAAATTAGGCATGCATGAAGATTATACGCGCTTTGAACAGAAATTCGGACCGTACCAAGCGGTAAATCAAGAAAACTCAGGTCAAATAGTTGTTATTTTTGAACAAGGTATTGTCAGCGCAAAGCAGGAAGCCAGTTTGAATTTACCTGTTTTTAATACTCGCGCTGATTTTAAATTTTTTACTTTTGCTTTACCCGTATATCGGGGCAGTTTATCAACATTAATGCCACTGAATATTCGTCTTGATGAGAAAAGTTATCTATCACAAGAAATTGTTAGACTTCAGTCCTTAGCGAGTAAAGATTTGCAAGAAAAATTACCAGGATTAGTGACAAGACAAGCGATCCGTTTAGTTGCCAAAGAACAAATACGTCATAATTTGAGTAAGTCTGGAGGGGATGTCGGTAATATTTTAGCAAGCCTTTATAATATAGCATCGGAAAAAGCAGACACGCGAAGTTGGTCTAGCTTACCTGACAATGTACAAATAATGAGAATAAATAATATTGAGGCAGGGCATAAGACATTAGTAATTTCGTTTGCAGGTAAAAAAGAAGTGATTAATGTTGAGGTTACGAAGAATAAAACCACTTTAATTAATTTTACCGCAATAGGCGATTACACCGGTTATCAAACTATAAATATGTAAGGAGAAGAGTATGAAAAATTTCATTAGTCTTTCAGCGTTTATTATTATCAGTTCGCTTATTTTATTTGGCTGTGCAATGCCCATAACATCAGGAGCAGGCACCAGTGAGATGACGCAAGGCGATGACTTTTCAAAGCATTTAGAAGTACATAATCCTAAATTGGGGCAACAACTAAAAATTGTCGATGTTAAGTCTAGAAAGGCAAACGGCTTATTAGAGGTTAACGTAGCACTTAAAAGTACTTATAAAAAGTCTCTGAAATTGCAATATCATTTTAACTGGTTTGATGTGCAAGGTTTTGTTGTAGAATCACGAAAAACACCGTGGCAGCCAGTTGAATTACATGGTTTTCAGTCGACAATCCTAAAAGGACTCGCACCAAATGATCAAGTTGCTTCATTTACTGTCTATGTGAGGGAGGTTCCCGAAAAGGCATACAGATACTAAAAATTTAAAATTATTACGTTATTTATTAAGGAAGTACAAATGAAAAAATTAATTATTGCTACGACTGTTGGCTTAGCTATTACGATGGTTGCTGGTTGCGCACAAAAATCGGTTGTTCGCTATGGTGATGCTACGGCTGTTGAAACAACAGACATTAACTTTGGCTCTACCGATTTACAAAAAGTAGCAGGAGATATGACAGACTCTCTATTATTATCACCTGTTGTTGGTACGTTAACGCAAAATAAACGGCCAATAATGTTTGTTGAGCGCATTAAAAATAAAACGAGCGAGCACATCGATACAGAGTCAATAACTGATTCTATTTCTACTAAATTGTTACGTTCAGGGAAATTTCGGTTTGTTGATATGGGTCGAGTAGAAGCTGCTCGTGAACAAATCAAATTTCAACAAGGTGGTGGTATGGTTGATACAAGCAAAGCCGTGCAGTTTGGTAAGCAAATAGGTGCTGAGTATATGCTTTATGGCAATTTATCAAGCATTGTGAAATCTAACAAAGACAAATCTGATGTTTATTATAAATTTACTTTACGTTTAATGGATTTAGAAAGTGGACTTGTTGAATGGGCAGATGAAACTGAGATACGTAAAACTAAAGCGAAAGAATCGGTAGGTTGGTAACACCGCCATTAATCATTTAAGGAGGATATTGTGAAAACAATTCTATTTTCTTGTTTATGTCTATTGACTGTTTTATTAAGTATACCAGCGAATGCTGATTATGACAGGAACAAAGCGGTTCCTGTTAAAAAAGTCTTGTTCGGGACTGTTCAATCAGTAAGAAATATTACTGAAGAAGAGCTCATAGAAGATAAAAATAAGGGGTGGGAAGTTTTTGGTGGCGCACTTATCGGTGGCGCGATTGGAAATCAATTCGGTAGTGGCAATGGACGAGACGTTGCAACGGTTCTTGGTGCCTTGTTAGGGGGGGCTATTAGTCATAGCAAAAACCCTCAATATCAACGCAAGACCCTTCATTTAGTCGAGTTAATGATAAAAACAGAGGAAGGTAAGTTGTTTATGGTTGTGCAATACTTAGACTCAAAAATGATTTTCCAACGTAACGATGCTATTCGACTTATCTATCTGGAAAACGGTTCGGTACGACTTGATAAGCAAATGTAGAGAGTTTACAGACGAGTAGGGATTAACTTAATGGCTACTCGTTTGCTCTTTTAAATAATGACGACTTCGATATCTCGATCAATATATTGTTCAATATACAATTGTGCAATATCGCTATTACCAAACAGCTCCCTGATTTTTCTATAAGCACAAAACTTTTGTTTTGCGAGTCGTGGATCTTTACTTTTAATAAGAAATATCCATGTTTTGACCAGTGAAGGAGGGATTCTTCTCATATTATTACTCCATCAATAACATTTGACTAAGTATAGATAATAGAGGTAAAAAAGCTAAATTTTATTTTGTTATAATCAGAATATAAAATATGTATCAATGACTTTTAATGTGAAGATAAATTGTGCTTTAAGCTAAATGTAGGCATAAAGCCGCTAGATATTATTATGTAGCGGCTATTTTAGTTTTAAACTGTCCGTTAGATTTAGTGCTGAATTCCTCGTTTATTATCTTGCCAGCCTTGTTGTAAACCGAAGGTTTTCATTGCTTGTTCAATATTAAATTTTTCTACCATTTCTACCACCTGCTCTGCGGTTTGGCGTTGCCATGGAATTTCGTCAAGGTTAGCAATACCTAAAATAGTTGCGCCCATAATGGCTGAGTTTATTTTCAACTGCCACTGGTCTACTTTGTCAAAGGTGTCTGATTGTGCATGATAGTTTGAAGCATAATTAGCATTGGCTTGGTTAGCGACTAAATTTGCAATACCTTGCATCATAAAATCATAATTATCAGTACCAACAACCGGATCGATAACTTGGCTGAATGGACCTAATTCAGCAACTGGATGTAAGACACTGTCAACAGATGCTTTGATTTCTTCTCGACCATTAATAAAAAAGCCTGAAATAGCCCCCGTACCAATATCTATGATGGTAGCTAAAATATGATTATCTAACTCATCTATGTGTGTTTGCGTATACCCCCACGAACCGTACATACCTTGTTCTTCACCATTAAAGAGTACAAAGCGGATGGTGCGTTTAGGTACAATACCCAGTTTTTTGATTTGACGTGCAAGGTCAATGACTAAACTCACATTTGCGCCATTATCTAATGCGCCGGTCCCTAAATCAAAAGAATCTATATGCGCTCCTATCAAGACTATTTGTTCTGGGAAGGTGTCACCTGTTATTTCAGCGACAACATTATTAGCTTGATAAGATTTTTCACCTAATATATTTATCTTTGCGGTTAACTTAAGTGATTCGCCTGAATTGATTAAACGCTGAGTACGTTGAGCACTTTCTCTTTCCATCACAACAATAGGTAACTTGTTATCAACCCCAGAGCTTGGTAAGTGTCTATATAATAGGTTTTTTGGCCGTGAAGACATATAAATAATACCTGTGGCCTCTACAGCTAACGCTCTTTCTTCAATCGTTACGGCATTGGTATACTCTTGAAAAAGGCCATTAATGCCAATTTTATCATCCAAGATGTCGGTTTCAATAAGGAGCCATTTGTCTTTGAGATAAAGGTCGGTATTTACTTTTTCAAAATCAGACTCTGTGCCTTTATTTAGGTTAACAATTATTGCCGTAAGGCCTCGATAATGTGTCTTTTTAGTGAACGGCATAGCAACTATGCGTGGTGAAAAATTTATTTGGCGATTAAACACTTTAGCACTAATCGTTTTCTCTGACCAAGCCCGTGGCATTGTGAAGGGCTCTTTTTTTGCTGTTACACCGGCTTCATGAAATTTTTTCAACGCCCAGTTAACCGATTTTTTATTTGCCTGTGTGCCTGTTAAGCGGCCACCAATTTCATCAGTGAGTTGTTTTAAGTCACTAATAATCGGTGTAGGTGCTTTCAATGTGGTAATTAAGTTTTCAATGTCACTATTAAAAATCGACGTTGCGTAAGCCGCATTCATTAACAATGTAGGAATAAGCACTAAAGGAATAATTTTTTTCATAGGATTTCTTTTAATTTTTACCTATTCATAACGCTTGATGAATAATCAGTCAAGTTTGTTTTAGGTTTTACACGCATTTTCATATAAACATTCAACTAATGTGTCAGGAATTAGTTACGTAGTACATACCTTGACATCATTGATAAGACCACTTTTTAGAATGAAATATCTGATGGTGACTTTAATTTATTGTTATATTTGAATTTTATTTAACAAAGGTAATTTTTATACTATGTACAGACTAAAATTAAAAAACGCTCGAAAGCGCTTTTATTAGTTTTTTGTTAAATGTTCATATTTTATGAGATCACTTGATGCCCAGCATTGAACATCTTTACGTTCGTTTAGCTGTGCTTTCATTATCATAACGATAACTTTCATTGGCTTGGTGTCTTCATCATCAGTTTGTCGAACTAATGACGTTGTAATTAATCTGTTTTACTTAAGACACCATGATACTTAAATACTTAAATACTTAAATCCTTAAATCCAATGGAGGAAACCTTTCTTAAAAAGTTATTTTATTGCATCGAAGTCGCACCTATCATGTTAGCGATTATAGCCGTATTAATCCCTTGGTTATAACTGCCGGTTAGGTTCAAACCAGAAAATGCAGCGTAGCCATTGATCATTATATAATAAGTGCCACTACCATTACTGAGGCTACATAATTCGTTATTACCGCTAATATAGGGGCGACAATCATAGCTTGATGAAGTTGGTTTACTGGCATACTTTACAAACAGGTCTGCGTCACCACTGCCACCATTAATCGTAAATTTAATATTAGTAGCACCTGCAGGCACTTCCATGGTGTATTCCAAATTTTCATACCTTGCACCACTTAAATTTGTTTTGGGGATATTATTTTGTAACACATTAGTATTATCTGGTGGGATTGTTGATGTATCGTAACTTGGTAGTAGACTGACGTTACTGATTTGATCCCATGCTAATACCATTACGTGATAAGTGCCCGTTTCTATAGCTGTTATATCGCAGGTTTCATTACTCGTTGAACTCGTGCCCTTGCAATCGTAAATCGATGAAGTGGGCTCAGCGCCAAATCTAATATACAAATCAGCATCGCCACTGCCCCCACTTGTCTGAAAACTTAATGACGTAGCGTCAGCAGGTACTTCAAAGGTGAACTTAGTTTGCTCTTTTGCTGTGGCGGTGACCGTAACTGCTACATTGTTCTCTAATGTCGAGTCGTTTGGTGGGATAACAACGTCGCCGCTTTTAGCCAGTTCGCCAACAAAAGTAGCAGAAAGGCGTGCAAACTTTAATGCATGGGCTGAGTTAAAGCTACTGTCATTAGCGGTATGTATACTGCTGTTAATATCTGACATCGTAGATTCAAATGGCATCGAGGCAGGGTAGCCTTGGTTGTGCCACGAAGCATGATCTGAACAACCATAGCCACATTGGTCGAAGCCATAACTAATGTCAGACAAATAGGTATCGATGAGCTGAGTCATAAAGGTATTTTGGGCACCATTTGTGTAATCGGTCATAAAAACAATGTCTTTATTAGCGGTACCTTTGTAGCCCACCATGTCAAATTGTGCGACACCGATAATATTCAATCCTTGGTTTTTATAGTCTTGAGCAATAGCTTTTGACCCTCTCAAACCGACTTCTTCAGCAGCATAACCGATAAACTTGATTGTGCGTTTTGGTTTAAAACCACTCGCTATAATTGCGCGTAAGGTTTCGGTAACCACAGCAATACCAGAGGCATTATCATCGGCACCCGGTGCACGACTCGTACTTGGGTTAGACAAGTTTATCGAGTCTAAATGTCCACCTATGATGACGATTTCGTTGCTATTTGACGTGCCAGTGATCGTTGCAATAACAGAAGGTTGCTGAAAAGTATGATTGTACAACTCAACAGAAATATCACTACGTTGACTACTTATTGAAGCCCAATGGCTTTTTAACCAATTAGCCGACTGTACTCCTGTTGAACTCGTATAATAACGATTATTGTAGTTGCTGAGGGTATTAACGGTAGCTGTTAAGTTTGATGAAGATAATTGATTTAATAAGGAATTTACGCCCGTCGGATTATCAATAGTGTAACTCGTCACTACTTGCGGAGCTAATGCGATGTTTGTTGTGTATTGTTGAGCGGCTTCTAGTGATTCATGAAATATATATCCGCCACAGCGTTTAAAGTTATCATGCATGAATTCGCTTAAGTTATTTAATTGAGCTTCATCAATACTGACAATATTAATAGCATGGTTATGTGTAAGTGTTGTTGGTGTTTCTGAAATATTAAGCACTGACTGTTTAGGTTGAATATTTGTCAGGTTGAATTGTTTGCTGTAACTCTTATTAATCATAGTTACCGCATCGTTGCCAATGGAAATCCAAACTTTTTTATCATTATCTAGCGGACTTATATTAAGATCTATATTGTTATTTTCAAGTGTCGAAGCGGTACTCATTCCACTGAGTAAACTAAGCACAAGTAGGTTATTAGCTATCTTGTTCATGCATTTCTCTTTTAATTATTTATTATTTTTTTGAAAAATACCTTTTAGTACTCCATCTTGATTACCGTTACTTTTAGCGATTATTATAAAGCAGCAAAGCTGAATTTTAACGAAATAAAACTGTCGCGGTAAAAAAGGGAGTGGGCAAACATTGCTGAGTAAGCCTCTATAAGAAAAGGTAGAGTTTGTTGGAAATAAAAAGAGGGGCTTCGCCCCTCAATATTTTTATATAAGCATTAATTCGCTTTGATATTTAATGTTATATTTGACGAGGCGTTGTATCCTCTAACATCAAAATACCATGCACCTGTAGCAGGGCTGGTAAAATTACATACTTCTTCATTACCATTTTTGTATGGACGACAATCGTAATTCGAGGTCGTTGACTGAGCACCTTCTCTTACGTAAAGATCGGCATCTCCTGTTCCACCAGAAATAGTGACTGTCAAGTTAGAATATCCACTGGCTAAGTTTTCAGTAAATCTTTCCCAAGCACCCGAATTAATTGCATTAATATTGTAAGTAATATCAATTGGGTCGCCTGGGTTAGTACCACCATCTTCAACAAAGCTACCAGTTAAAGAAGTACCACTGATCGCATTCCAAGCTTCAACCATGACATGATAGGTGCCAGTTTGTGCTGATGAAATATCACAGGTTTCATTACTTGACGAACTGGTACTTTTACAGTCATAAGTTGATAATGTAGGTTTAGAACCAAATTTAACATACAGGTCAGCATCACCGTTCGATCCACTCGTCACAAAATTCAAATCGGTTGCTCCAGCAGGTACTACTAAGGTATAAAAAAGTTGATCTTTTGCACTACCAGACAGCCCCGTTTCTGCAACACCATTGGTTAAAACACTATCAGTTGGTGGTACGCCACAGTTACTTGAACTTGCATCAGAATTAACGCCAACTGACGCTAACGCAGATTTTACATCCGCCGTGCTGTAGCCTAAATCACAAGCTGCATCGATTGCGCCGTCACCGGCAGAATCCCAATTAGTATTCGATGTCCAATAAAATTTGTTAGCATTCGTCATCACCTCAAATGCCTTGCGAGTATTCCATCCCGTTTTATTTGCTAACAAATAGAATGCTTTGTTAAAAACACCTGAGCTATGATGAACATCCATTCCTGACGAATAATCTGACTGATTACCTATAGATCGGCCATCGAGGGTTGGATCATCCATGTATCGCAAAGCGCCGTTACCTTTAAATATCTGTTCACCTACTTTCCAATCATTCGTTCCTGTCATAAAGTATTCTGCTGCTTCACCTGCCATATCTGAAAAGGCTTCATTTAAGCCTCCAGATTTTCCCGAATAAACAAGCCCAGAATTTTGCTCGGTATAGCCATGAGACACCTCATGCGCAGAAACATCTAAGCTAACCAATGGATAAAAGGTATTTTGACCATCACCAAAAGTCATTGCTGTACCATCCCAAAAAGCATTTTCGTAATTATTTGAATAATGCACTCGCATCTGCAGTTGAAAAGTTAAGGGAGGCTCGCCAAACCAATCATTGTACATATTATAAATAACGTTACCGAAGTAATGAGCATCATTAAGCGGTGAATAAGCGCCGTTAATTTCTTTGGTGGTATTTTCTGGGCAAGTATAACTAAAGGCATTTGAACCACTAGTGCCATTATTTAAATTAATCGTTTTTACATTGCTATTAATCATCGTACAGGTAGAACCTGACTGGCTTACCTCTAAGTAACCAAAGTCTGTACCGTATTGATACTTACCTGTTTTAGCATTACCGCCAGGGCCAGTGCCATCGGCAGTTTGTAAATTATCTAAATGCAGTAGTACCTCACCAGTATGGGCATCGATAATATAATAAGGTCGAGCAGGCGTTTCTCCATATTGAACAAAACTCACTTCATATACGAGTTTAGCGGTGTCGTTCTCGTCTTGCCAAATAGATAATGAAGACGTTTCATTCAATGTCGTTACTGGGCTTGCTGAGAGAAAACCACCAAAACTTATTCCTTTAGTGCGCAGTAAAGCCTCTTTAGCGGTAAAGGTCGGAGTTACATCCTTAATATCAGCATCTATATTGTTCAGTACAGAGCCATGTGCATGTTTAAAGCTACTATCACTTTTTTGAGAGATAACAGCGTCATCATTAATTACGGGTATTCCCTGGTAAAACTGTTGATAGCGGGTTGTACTATCACCATTATCTAAAGTGAAATTACCTTTAACTTGTAGTGTATTACTGTCAGATAACCCCAGAAGTTGCGCAGGAGCGTTATTTAAAAGACTTGATGTATTTTGAGATAATGCTGAAATAGTTGCATTATCTCCGTTTAATAGCTTTCTTTCAGCCGCGTCTACACTGAACGTGCTTATTAAAGTAATAGACAATGCACTTAAAATAAACGTTTTATTATTTTTCATTTTTATACCTTTTATTATTTTGTTTTACTGCATACCAGGGTATGCACCGTTAGAGATAGAAGTCTGCAGATACTTAATAAACTAAGAGATGATCGTTCAGTAGCCACATTATTTTGGTATGCAAACAACGTATTAATCGTAAAACCGCTTTCTATTGTGCTCACTCTATAAAAGCATTGAATCAGTTCGTTTCGTTTCTTTATTTTACGAAACACCATGTAAAAAAATACAATTAATTGTTACAATCGTGTTGCATAATTGTTAAAGCTAGGCGTTATTTTTGAGAATGCAAGTTTTATAAAAAGTATTAATTTTAGAATGAAGAAATAGACAGAGATGGTAATAATGAGTGAGGGTAGATATACAGTTCGACGTTTATTTGTAAAATCAATGATGAAAAACGCTTTCTTTAAGGAGAAAAAAGTGTTGTTAAAAGTTTACAAATACCTCAAAGGTAACAATTTTTTTAACATCTTTAATACTAATTTTAAACATTTAGCCCTGGTGTAAGTTTGTTCAGTTTAACTTAAGTTACTTGTAGTTAAGGATATTACGATGTTGTACTTAGGTGATGAGTTTAAGGAATGAGCTGAATAATTATAAAAATAATATAATTAATTAAAGGATAATATAATGATAAAAACATCTCCAGTTCCAAGAGCTATCTAATATGCATTACTTGCTGGTGTCTTTAGTTTAATGCTTGTTTATGCTTAAGAAGTAGGCGCAGAAAAAGAAGTTGAGCGAATTTCTGTTACGGACTCTCCTCTTAAAAAGGCAGAGTTTTCGAACGCTTCACCTATTCATATGATCACTGCTAAAGACCCAATGAAAACGGGTGTTAGAACCGTGACCAATTTATTGCAAAATACCTCGATGACAAATGGTCGGCAATTCGATGATTATGGCAAACTACATATCTGCTATGCATTCAGCTGATGATGTAAGTGATACAGCTAAATGTGATGAGTTTATTAAAAATGAAGATTTGGCGGGTAAGCCATAAACCGTTCCGGTTTGTTCAGCAGACCGTGCTGTTTATATCAACACATCATTGACTTATAAAGGTGAAGACTTTTTAGTAACCGCCGGTATAAAAAATGTATTTGATAAAGCACCTGAATTAGTTGACTTAACTACTGGGTTGAATCGTGGCAACATGGTTACTTCATCAGGATATAACTTATACGGACGTGGTTTTTTCTTAAATGCCTCATATCGTTTTTAGCGATTAATGTATTAACCACTTAACAGCAAGGGCAATACGAATGTATTGCTCTTTTTATTAAGACAATATTTACTCTAGTGGCAGAGACCGATAGAGTATTTAATTCACCAGTGTCTATATTTATTATCACGGTGAGCATGGTTAGTCAGACTATTTGAGACAAGATGAACTTGCTGACTTTGTATTAAAATTCTAAATTTTTATAATGAGTTAAGGTACACTACCCTTCATGATAATGTGATAGAAAGGTTAGCTGCTTGCAAAAAATTATTATTTTTGGCAATTCCGGATCAGGTAAGTCTACGCTTGCTAATAAATTAGCTATAGATAAGGGGTTAGCACACTTAGATCTTGATACATTAGCTTGGTTAGCAACATCACCGCCTAAAAGAAAAAGTCTTCTAGATTCAACTTTTGAGATTGATGCATTTACACAACAGCATGAAAGTTGGGTAATTGAAGGTTGTTACAGTGACTTACTTGAGCAGCTTACTATTAATCGAGAAGGTAGATTATTAAAGGATAAAAAGAAAGCATTAGCTAATGAAATTATATTCTTAGATTTACCGATAGAAACATGCATTATCCATGCTAAAAATCGCCCCTGGGAACCTCATAAATATCCATCAAAGCAAGATCAAGACAATAATTTACCTATGCTCATTGATTGGATTAAGGCTTATGAGACCCGAACAGATACTTTTTCAAAGCTCGCTCATCAAAAGTTGTACAACCGTTTTATGGGCAAGAAAACGATTATCTATAAACATGACTAATTATTCACTCATCAGTTTTACAAAACGTTAAGATAAATTTATGAAATTTCGTATTCTTCACACCTCAGATTGGCATTTAGGCCAAAATTTTTACGGTAAAAGTCGGGCAAATGAACACCAAAAATTCTTGAACTGGCTACTAGAACAAGTCAGCGAGCATGCTATTGATGCGGTGATTGTTGCTGGCGATATTTTTGATACCGGTACACCACCAAGTTATGCCCGAGAAATGTATTTTGATTTTATTGTTAATATGCACAAAAAAAAATGTCAGTTAATCATCCTTGCTGGCAATCACGATTCAGTCGCTATGCTTGGTGAATCTAAACAATTGTTATCGCATTTATCGTGTCAGGTTATTACCAGTGCTAGCGATATCCTTGATAAGCAAATTATTACGCTAAATAATAAAAAAGGTCAGGCTGGGGCCGTGCTGTGCGCCATTCCATTTATTCGCCCTCGCGACATAATGACCAGTAGTGCAGGACAATCAGTAAAGGAAAAGCAACAATCGTTGCAGCAAGCTATCAGTGAACATTACCAAAATTTATACCAGCAAGCGCAAGATCTTGCGCTGTTAAGTCATGACGTTAAATTACCTATTATTGCGACCGGACATCTTACGACCGTTGGTGTAACAAGCAGTGAGTCTGTTCGCGATATTTATATCGGCACACTTGAAGCTTTCCCCGCTAATGCTTTCCCTAACGCAGACTACATTGCACTTGGCCACATTCATCGTAACCAACGCGTAGCTAAATCAGAGCATATTCGCTACAGCGGTTCGCCCATAGCATTGAGTTTTGATGAAGCAACTCAAACTAAAAAAGTGTTAATTGCAGAGTTTGAACAAGGTAAACTTAGTCAGGTTATTGAGCAAGACATTCCCTGTTTTCAACCCTTGTTAATGGTAAAAAGTAAATTAGAGCACCTTACCCAAGATATCAATGAGTTAGTTGATACGCTAAATAATTCAGAAAAATTGTTAGCAAAAGATCAAAAGATTTGGCTTGATATTGAAATTAACAGTGCAGAATATTTACAAGATCTAACACCTCGTATTGAGGCACTGGTTAAAGAATTACCTGTTGAAGTCTTACTGGTGCGGCGCAGTAAAAAGTCGAGGCAATCAATGCCAGAGAGCCAAAAAAAAATTACCTTGAACGAATTGTCTTTAAGTGAGGTCTTTGCCACGCGATTACTTCAAGAAAATTGGCAAACTGACCTCGAAGTAAATCAAAAGATTCGACTTGAAAAAATGTTTGCACAAACCTTAGAGCAAGTTCAAGAACAAAATACAGCCAGTGAAAGTCACGTTGAAAAAACGCAAATTGCAGGTGAAACTAAGTGAGAATATTAAGTTTACGATTTGAAAACATAAACTCGCTCAAAGGAGCCTGGAAAATTGATTTTAGCCAAGCCCCTTTTGATAATAGCGGCTTATTTGCTATTACTGGGCCAACAGGTGCAGGGAAAACCACAATATTAGATGCTATTTGTTTAGCGCTTTATCATCAAACGCCTCGCTTAAATATTTCAGACAAACAAAATCAATTAATGACCCGTCATACGGCTAATTGTTTAGCTGAAGTTGAATTTGAAGTAAAAGGCAAAGCCTACCGAGCCTTTTGGAGTCAAAGACGTGCTAAAAATAGTGTTGAAGGAAATTTGCAAAAGCCAATTGCTGAACTTGCAGAAATATCTACATCCTTAGAAGGTAACGATCAAATATTAGCGACTAAAGTGTCACAAGTACGCTTAGAAATAGCGCGTTTAACAGGCTTAGATTTTTCGCGTTTTACTAAGTCGATGATGTTATCGCAAGGTGAGTTTGCTGCTTTTTTGAATGCGCCCAGTAATGAACGAGCAGAGTTATTAGAAGAATTAACGGGTACTGAGATATACGGACAAGTTTCACAGCAAGTTTATCAGAACCATAAAAATGCCAGTAACGATTTAAAAATATTGCAAGCGCAAAGCCAAGGAACGGTCGTTTTATCAGCAGAAGAAATAACGTCGCTTACGCTTAAACTTGAACATCTTACCCAGAATGAAAAACACTTAGCTTTAACCTGTGAACTGTGGCAAAAAGCGCAAAGTTGGCAACAAAAATCCCTTGAAAACCAAGAAAACATTAACGCTATTCAAAGTAAACTGCAGCGCGAAGCGCAAAAAGAAGTTGACGCGAAAGATGATTTAACAAAATTAGCGTTATCAAAACCTGCTGAAAAATTAAGGCCTATTTTTGAGCAACAAGAAAATAAAAAGCAGAGACAAAAACAATTAATTATTAGCAATAATGAACTGCTTACTACCTGTAAAAATGTTGAAAAGGACACCATTATAGCGCAACAAGCTTTCGAAGCATTAACGACAGAACAGGGGGCTAAACAATTAGCTGATCAAGCACTTGAAAACTTGATTATTGATAAAGTGCTCCCACTTGATAACCAAATAGAGTATCTGTCTAAGCAAGAAAAAGAATTAGCTAATAAACTCATCGTGTTAATAGATGCTCAGCACTTATCAAAAAAGAATTGCGAAAATCTTGTTAAAAATCAAGAGCAACAGCAAAGGAAGTTTACTGAAAACGAACAATTTATCAGCAATAATAAGCTGTTAAAAACCTTACCAGAAAAATTACCTTTATGGCAAAGCCAATATCAGCAATTAGCGCTTACAGAACATGAACTACAACAGCTTTTTGCTGACCAAGAAGGCTTACATTCACAACAGCAAGCACTTGAACATCAACAAGAGAGTCAGCAAACATTATTGCACAATCATCAGCAACGTAATGATGAACTGCTTATACAAGTTGAGTACCATCAACAAGAAAAAATCAAAATTTTAGCGAATACGTCACTGATTAATGAACAAGTATTACATGACAGATTACAAGCACTTCAAGGACAAATAGCACCGCAAATTACGGTAGTTGAAAATGCCCGTCGTTTTGCCCTTTTGGCTAATGAAGTGGTAAATATTCAAGCTATTATCACTGACCAAAGTTTAACATACAAAGACGTTTCAGAGCAGATCATTGCCTTGCGCTCACAATATCGAAATGTGCAGTTAACACGTGATGACGTGGCAAAAATTTTAGCGCAACAAAAAACTATTATGTCGTTAAGTCAGCATCGAAGTAACCTACAGCACGAGCAAGCGTGTCCATTGTGTGGTTCAGTTGAACATCCGGCTATTGATGAATATATAAAGTTAGACCGTGCAGAGTCTTCAGAGCACCAACAAAGGTTTGAGCAATTAACAGAACAATTACAGCAACTCGAACACCAAGGCAAGGCGCAAGCAGAGACACAAGCACAGTTAAAGGCTGAGCTTGATGTCGCTCATAAAGTGCAACAGGAAAAAACAAAAGAGCAGCAAGGCTTATTAAGCCAATGGCCCTCAAAAGCACAGCCGCTTGGTTTAGATTGTTCGTTAGCTGATTTATCCTTTATCGAGGCTTTTATTGCAGAACGAGAGCAGTTGCTCGATAACCTGAACAAAACCAATGTAGCACTACAACAAGCTGAACAACGCTTTCAGCAGTACCAACAACAGCTAGCACACGTTGAAAAAGAACAGTCAACCATACAAAATCAAGTTGTGCTCTTAGCGAATAATCTAGAAAACATTCTAAAAAGTTTACAACAATTAGCCACTCTTTTAGCCAAAAAAGAACAAAGTAAAGCTGAAACCTTTGCAGATTTTAAAGCAAGTATTACCTTGGTAGAGCAGCAAATCAACGTTGAAAATACAAAGGTTTCAGCGACGCCGCTCTTCAGTGATAACAATGGATCTTTGCCGAGTCAGGAGGTTTTTTCTAGCTGGTTTATTGAAAAAAACAAACAAGTGAAACACTACCAGTTTACGGTTCAACAACAAGAACTACATTTTCAGGGGTTAACTGACTTAAAACAGCAATTGGTGGTTGCGCAAATACACGATAAGCAACTCAATGAAGACTATGGCGATGTTAGTCAGGCGCAACAGCTATTTATTATTGAACTCAAACAAGCGCAACAGCAACGCTTGAGTCTTTTTGAAAATAAAAGTACGAGTCAAGTGAGAGCCGACATCGCTTTAAAGCGAAAAACCACCGAAGATAAACTTAAGGACTTACAACAAACTTTTCAGCAAAACATGGAAGCACATCAACATCAGCAAGGGCTTTTAAAGAGTGCTGAGCAGCAGTTAAACCATATTAACGAAGAAGTTGATTCACTGAGTTTAGTGTGGAAAAACGCGTTAACACAGAGTGACTTTGTTTTAGAGAGTGATTTTATCAGCGCTTTACTGCCGGTTGAAAAGCAACAGGAACTTCAACGGCTTTTAGATACCATCACGAAAGAAAAACAATATTTACAAACATTACTTGAACAATCTCAGCAACAACTGGGTATGTTGGCACTTGAACAAGCATCGATAGAAGAAGCTGGCATTACTGAGGTGAATGCGCAGGCAATTGCAGAGCAACTGTCAGCATGTAAAGAACAGCTAAAACAAGAACAGATAAAAATTGGCCAGTTAGGTCAAACATTAAAACATGACGAAATTCAGCGTGAGCAGCAACAAGGCTTATTTGAAAAAATAATAGAACTACAAAAAGAGGTTGATGACTTAGCTCACTTAAATGGGTTGATTGGCTCAGCCGATGGCGCTAAATTTAGAAAGTTTGCTCAAGGGTTAACACTGGCACATTTGGTGTATTTAGCGAACCAACAACTTGAACGCTTACATGCTCGCTATCAGCTAAAGTGTCAGCAATCAGAAGCACTAACGCTTGAAGTACTTGATACATGGCAAGCAGACAGCATACGCGATACTAAAACACTTTCCGGAGGTGAAAGTTTCTTGGTGAGCTTGGCATTGGCGTTAGCATTGTCTGATCTAGTGAGCGCGAAAACCAGTATTGATTCTCTTTTCCTTGATGAAGGATTCGGCACACTTGATAATGATACGCTTGAAGTCGCTCTTGACGCCTTAGACAGCTTAAACGCCAGTGGTAAAATGATCGGTGTTATTAGCCATGTTGATACACTAAAAGAACGCATACCTGTGCAAATAAAAGTCAAAAAACGTAGTGGTCTAGGAGTAAGCGAGTTAGAGCGTCAGTTTACGTTTTCTACAGAAAAAGCATAATACATAGCGTAGGTTGTCAATTCACCTACGCTATTATTGTCTAACGTCTTAAGAACCGCCCCCTAAAGGTGGTGCTGTTTTAGCGGGGATGCTTTTAACGTATTGAGATAACGTTGTTTCTAAGTTTTTTACTTGCAGCAATAATTGCTTGTTTTTTTCACCCAGTTTGGTCACTCTGCTTGCCAGTGATATTTGTTGTTTGTCTCGACGTTGCGAATTTGACTCTATTGCTGATAATTCTAATGATAACGTTTTAATTTGCTCTCTCAGTTTTTCCGAATTCTTTAATTGTTCTTTCACCGCGTCAATCGAATATTCTGTTGTTACTTGTTTGTCATTTATTTCTTCAATAGTGGCTAACGTTGAGGTAACTTGTTTTCGCTGAGCTAACGATATATCGGTGAGTGACTTACTGTCTCTTTGTAATGCTTTTATTTGAGACTGGTTCTTTCGCCATGCAGAAGCCCAAAGTTTATCCATTTCATTCCACAGCTTATCACTTGTCTTGCCCAGTGTTTCTAACCTGACTTTCATCTCTATTGTTGACTCACCCATTTCTTCACCCGTAGCTGAGAGTTGGCGCTCTAGTCCCATAATACGTTGCTCAGCTGAAGCGATAATGGCATGAGTTTTGATATCTTGTTGATAAATCCAATAGGCAGCAACACCTAATAATAAGTAGATTAAAAAAGTGGAAAATTTTGATAAAGTTGATAATGATGTTGATACATTTTTCTGAGACTTCTCTACTTTAGGTTTAGCCAAAGTGTTATCTACAGAACTTGGAGGCACTGCAGAATAAGTTCGGGTATTTTTAAACGCTTCAACCTGATCTTTATCAGGGGTAATACTTGGCATGTTGTGATCAATTTGCTTAGTCAAAATATTTTCCTGTTTGTACAATTTTTATCATTATTATTTTATCGGTTATTCTACACAATTATTTTTTGATTTATTCAAATTAATATGATTATTTTTATTTGATTGAGGAACCTTTGCCATCGTCATCCATGACACCATGACATACCGTTCATCCTGAACATAAAAAACCGATAAGTAGGCTTATCGGTTTTATCTTTATTTAACTATCACCGTTAGTAACTTTCGTTATGAACACTCAATACAGCACGGCCTGATGGGTCAGTATTATTTTGAAAGCTTTCATCCCAAGCTAATGCTTCTTGTGTACTACAAGCGACTGATTTACCGCCAATAACACAATCGGCTGCCGAAGAAAGTGGAAAGTTATCTTCAAAGATAGCACGGTAGAAATAAGCTTCTTTGCTGTCTGGTGTATTTACTGGGAATTTAAAATTAGCTGTTTCAAGCTGTTGATCGGTAACCTGAGATTCCACATGTGCTTTTAAACCGTCAATCCATGAATAACCTACGCCATCAGAAAACTGCTCTTTTTGACGCCACAAAATCTCTTTCGGTAAATAACCTTCAAAAGACTCACGTAAGATAGCTTTTTCCATTTTACCATTGCCACACATTTTGTCTTCAGGGTTGATGCGCATAGCAACATCCATAAAGTTTTTGTCTAAAAATGGTACACGGGCCTCAATGCCCCAAGCTGACATTGATTTATTGGCACGTAAACAATCAAACTTGTGCAATCTGTCGAGCTTACGGTTAAGCTCTTCATGAAATTCTTGGGCGTTTGGCGCTTTATGGAAATATAAATAACCACCAAAAAGTTCATCAGCACCTTCACCAGACAGCACCATTTTTATACCCATAGCTTTAATTTTTCGCGCCATTAAATACATAGGCGTCGACGCTCGAATAGTGGTTACATCATAGGTTTCTAAGTGATATATAACTTCTTGAAGGGCATCAATGCCTTCTTGTTCAGTGAAAACAACACTGTGATGAATAGTACCAATACTATCTGCTACCGTTTTCGCAGCAATTAAGTCAGGAGAGCCTTCAAGACCACAGGCAAATGAATGAACTTTTGGCCACCAAGCTTCAGCTAAATCGTTATCTTCAATACGACGAGCCGCAAATTTTTGTGTGATCGCTGAAATTAACGACGAATCTAAACCTCCTGACAATAAAACACCGTAGGGCACATCGGTCATTAAGTGACTCTTAACCGACTCTTCTAATGCTTCACGAATTTTTGTTTTGCTGGTGGTATTATCTTTAATGGCAGAATATTTTTGCCAGTTACGTTTATAATATTGTTGTAACTCACCAACACGGCTGTCTAAAATATGCCCAGGAGGAAACTCACTGACTGTTTTACAAATAGGCATTAACGCTTTCATTTCAGAGGCAACATAAAAGTTACCGACTTCATCGTAACCCGTGTAAAGCGGGATGATACCCATATGGTCGCGGGCAATTAAGTAAGAATTGTCAGTTTCATTATATAAACAAAAAGCAAACATCCCTTGTAGTTTGTCAACAAAATCAACGCCAAATTCTTCATAGAGTGGCAAAATAACTTCACAATCAGAGCCCGTTTGAAATTGGTAATCAATGGTCAGATTTGATGCGAGGGTTTTATGGTTATAAATTTCACCGTTTACGGCGAGAATGTTTTTCTTATTTTCGTTATATAAGGGTTGAGCACCATGCTCAGTATCAACAATGGACAAGCGTTCATGCACTAAAACAGCATGATCACTACTATAGATGCCTGACCAATCAGGACCACGGTGACGTAATAAACGAGAAAATTCTAAAGCTTTTGGACGAAGTGCATCTGCACCTGTTTTTATATCTAATATACCAAAGATCGAACACATTGAAGCGCTACTCCTTTAAATTATTAACAAATTGTGGGGTGACCTATAAATTAAATAGCTTATAGGTAAGAGCCACTGTGCCAGTTATAAAAAATTTATCAAGTGCTATTTGTTCTTAACAACTTATAAAAGGTTATATGTCTAATTTTTTATCATAAAAAAACGCTAGTGAGTAAACCCAATAGCGTTTGGTATATATTGTGCTATCCCTTAAATATTATTGGTCACATCAACCGAGAGCTTTATCATTTGGCCAGGTTGTAAATACTTTGTACGGTTTAAGCTGTTCCAGCGTTCAATGTCACGAATCGAGACATTGAACTTATCAGCAATACGTGCAAGAGAATCGCCACGTCTTACCTTATATCTGATGTTACGCATAATCGCTTGATCTGCAGGTCGATACAATTTCTCGTTTGCCAAATTCGACTTGGTCACCTTAGTTTTTTGCCATATAACAAGTTTTTGTCCCAGCTTTAAAACATCACGTGGTGCCATGCCGTTCCATTTGGCAATACTGCGACTACTCACATTATATGCTTGCCCAATATCCCATAAGGTATCACCAGATTTAACGATATGAGACGATTTCTCTCCGCTACGTTGACGATTCTTGGTCGTTGCCAATCGTTGCTTTTGCGAAAATACGTAACTATCAAGTGATTGTGTAGCAACAGGAATTAATAAGTGCTTGCCGGCACGAATTTGTGTTCCTTTGATATTATTAATTTGTTTAATTAATTTGATGTCAGTATTAAATTTATGAGCAATTTCACCTAAATTATCACCATTTTTAATTTTATAACGCTGCCATGCTAAGCGATCTTTTTTTGGTAGTTCGGCAAGTTTTTTCTCAAAGTTAGCCACTTTATGGTTGGGAATTAATAAACGATGTGGACCATCTGGATCAGTAGCCCAACGATTAAAACCAGGGTTCAATCGTTGTAATTCAGCCAATGACAAATCGGCTAATTTAGCCGCTTTTGCTAAATCAAGCTGTGACTCTATATTAATGTTAGTGATTTGACTCTTATTTTCAATTTCATAAAGCTTGATATTAAAGTCGTCGGGGCGACTTATAACATCAGCCAGGGCAAGTAACTTTGGAACGTAGGCTCTGGTTTCTCGGGGCAAATCTAAAGACCAAAAGTCGGTAGGTAAATTTTTACGCGCATTTTTTTTCATCGCACGCTTTACACGGCCTTCACCAGAATTATAAGCGGCGAGCGCTAACAACCAGTCGCCATCAAAAAATTTATTTAAATATTTTAAATATTTAATCGCTCCTTGGGTTGATGCAATAACATCGCGGCGTCCGTCATACCACCAGTTTTGCTTCATATCAAAACGTTTACCAGTGCCTGGGACAAATTGCCACATACCTGAAGCACGGCCATGAGAGTAAGCAAAGGGGTCAAAAGCACTTTCAACAATGGGTAAAAGTGCTATTTCTAATGGAATATCATTTTTTTCAAGCTCTTGAACAATATAAAAAATAAAAGGCTCTGAACGCTTAGCAACACGGTCAAGATATTCAGGATGTTTTACAAACCAGTTGCGCTGAGATATTACCCGTTTGTCTTCTGGAATATCGAAGGTAAACTTAGTGCGAATACGTTGCCAAATATTATCAGAAACGTAAATATCATCGACTATTTCAGGATCGGTTAAAGTAAATTCAACATCAGCGACAGGATGAATAATATCAATGGTTTCATCCGTTAATATCGCTTGATTAATTTCAGCCGTACTGGCTATTTGCTGTTCTTGCGTATTTGTTGCATTGACTCCGTTATTACTTTGTAGGGAGGTCGCTTGACAACCCATTAATATAATAGTGGCTGAAATAGAGAGTGAAAGCGGTAAAGCTTTTGAAAAACAATGCTGTTTAGAAAGTAATTCTTTTGATTTTTTTAAAAAATAGTTCATGTATTTACTGTATTATTGTACTTGAGGTTAGTTTCACTTATTTAGCGTCCTTATTCAAGGGTGACATCAATGAAAGGCTTGAAAATAATGCGTTAAAATTCATTTTTCCACTGCCTAATAATGGTAAAAGTTTCTACTGTATCTGTTGGTTTTTTGCCACTGAAGTCAAAGGCACTATTGATAATTTCTTGCTGGTGACAACGTAAAAAAGGATTGATCTTTTTCTCAAGTAAAATTGAGGTAGGTATGGTTGAAATATTATTTGCTCTGCGTGTTACCACTTGGTTATAGTAGTGAACCAATTCGGCATTTTGCGGCTCTACCGCAAGGGCGAATGTTAAATTGGCTAAGGTGTATTCATGAGCGCAATAAACATGTGTTTTATCAGGTAAGTCAGTTAAGCGTGTTAAGGCACTCAACATTTGTTGTGGTGACCCTTCAAATATGCGCCCACAGCCTCCAGAAAATAAGGTGTCGCCACAAAAAACAACATCACTTGTATAGTAACCAATATGATCTAGCGTATGCCCCGCAAGATCAACTATCTCAAACGACAATTCAAGTGCGGTAATCTCAATAACTTGTTTGCCTTTTACCCGAATATCAGCATGTGCTATTTTTTTATTTTCAGGCGCATAAACGGTTAATGGCCAGCCTTTACTTAGGCAATAATCTTTTAGTTCAGCGACACCACCGGTATGATCAGCATGATGATGGGTAATTAAGATAGCGCAAAGCTGTAAATTATTCTCTTCTAAAAAAGTAATACAAGGTTCAGCATCGCCGGGATCAACCAGTGCAACAGGCTTTAGCATGCTTTCATGGACAGGCTTTACATCGGGCGAAGTTATTGCCCAAAAATAATTGTCAGTAAAAGCGGGAATGGCTGTAACCAAAATTGGCTTTAGTGTTTGACTTTGCACGTTAAATCGTCCTCAATAAAGGTAAAGTAAATAGTATACCTGTAAATGAACCGAAAAGGCGTATGTAAAACTTATGAAACCAGCTTTGGGTTATCGCCAACCTCATTATCCTAATTCTTGGCAAGCCTTGCCTAACGGTGAGATCATTGTTAAAGCAATAGATCAAGTATTGGCGCCATGGTGGCCAAAATTTTTTGGTTATCATTTATTAAAAATTGGAGCGCTTAGTGGATATATTGACAGTTCAGGCTGTAGTATCAAGCATCAAGTTAATTTGGTAGAACCAAAACGAGTGGGGGATATTATTGCTCATGTCGATGATTTACCGTTTTTAGAACATAGTATCGATGTCTGCTTGTTAAGCCATGTATTAGAGTTTTCACTTGACCCTCATCATGTTGTCAGAGAAGCAAACCGTGTTTTGATCCCCAATGGCTATCTTGTGATCACCGGTTTTAATCCGTTTAGTTTAGCGGGTCTAAATAAATTTATTCCCTATCGCAAGCATAACACCCCGTGGAATGAACGTTTTTTTTCTGCTATGCGCGTAAAAGATTGGCTGCATTTAATGGGCTATGAAATATTAGTTGATGAAAAAGTAATACATTCTTCTTTATCGGGTAGGTTAAGCCAAGGTAAAATTATTCAAGTTTGGCAACAACTTGCCAGTGAATTTTTACCAAATTTGGGTTCTGTTTACGTGTTAGTGGCCAAAAAGCGAGTTCATCCATTAACACCGATTAAGCCTAAATGGGCAATAAGACCAAAGTTCAAACAGGTAGAAGTACCGAGTATGAATTCTTCACATAAAATTAAATAACAGCTAAGCCTTTAAAAAGAGAGTGCCGATATGATCCATCGTAATGATTTAGAAAGGCATCTTAATGCCTTGCTAAAACCTGAACAAATTAAAGATTTTTGTCCTAATGGTTTGCAAATACAGGGCAGTGATGAAATCCATAAAATAGTAACAGGTGTAACGGCAACACAAGCGTTAATAGAGCAAGCTATTGATGAGAAAGCGGATGCTCTAGTCGTACATCATGGATTTTTTTGGAAAAATGAATCTTATGTTATTCGCGGGATGAAGTATCAACGGATAAAAGCATTAATAGCTCATAATATTAGCTTGTTTGCTTATCATTTACCGCTAGATATTCATCCTGAGTTAGGCAATAACGCGCAACTTGCTCAATTGTTTGAAATAAATAATGTGCAGCCGTTAGAACAGGGCAATCCGTTAAGTGTCGCTGTGCGTGGTGAGTTTTCTCATCATATTTCTGGTAATGAGCTTAGTACACGTATTTCTGAGCAACTCGCGAGAAACTGTCTACATATTGCGCCACCATCAGATAAAAAAATAAAGACAGTTGCTTGGTGTAGTGGCGGTGGTCAAAACTATATTGAGCTCGCTGCAGAGCAAGGCATAGACGCTTTTATTAGTGGCGAAGTTTCAGAGCAAACAACACATGTTGCGAGAGAAATGGATATTCATTTCTTTGCTGCAGGTCATCATGCTACTGAGCGTTACGGCGCAAAAGCATTGGCCAAGCATCTTGAAAAAGAATTATCTATTGCCACTGTTTTTATAGATATTGATAACCCTGCTTAATCAATATGGTCAGTTATGTGAATGAAAAGTGACACATAACTGACCATCATTATTAGCTCCCTGGTCGTTATCTCAAATACATTTCTCGTTATACTGAAGTTATTTCAGGATCTTGCACTTTAGAATGTAAAAACCGGATATTGAAATGAGTTTCGCATGACGGTAACACCACCAATTACTCGCTCTTTAACCATTGAATCGCACGACCCAAGCTTTCATACCAAGCATGAGTTGTTTGTTCGAGGTGCATAGGTGTTGGTAAATAATCTGTCCAATATTTTTCATCATCCATGCCTTTGGTCCATTTTCCTGCTGGTGCGGCGATTGGATAGATACCTTGTTGTTGAAAGTATTTTATAGCGCGTGGCATATGGTCTGAATTAGTCACTAAGACAACATTCTTCCCACTGACTCTAGGGGACATTAATTGTGCTTCTTCTTCTGTATCTTGTGGAAAACCTTCGACAATTATCTTTTTCTCTGCCACCCCTAATAGCATTGCTGCTTGTTTAACTTTCTCAGCATTACTCGTTTCGTCATAACCGGCATAGCCAGAAGTAATTAATTGAGCTTCTGGATGAATACGTGAAATACGTATAGCCTCTACAAGGCGTTGCAATGAACAAATGGCTAATTCACTGGTCGCTGGTAATTGAGCATCTGTGGTGTGCGCGCACCCTAATATAATAATGTAATCTACTGGCACGCTTGAACGGGTAAAAGCACGGTGGTTTTCTTCAATAGGGGCCATTAATAAATTAGCAAACGGACGAAATGATCCTAACGTTAACAACAGCGTTGCGAATATTAGGCAGTAAAAACTGAGTTTCTTTTTATAATGATAAAAAATAATTGCCAGCAAGAGTAATAGGATGACCATACTTAATGGCATGATCAAGGCGCTGACAATCTTTTTAAGTAAAAATAGATCCATAATTATTCTTAGTTCATTATATATTTTCAATGTTATTCAAGATTATAATCATCATTAATATTACTTAAAACATAAAGTTGAATTTAAATGCCACATTGTTATGAATTTGCCGTATTTTCAGTGATCAAAGCAAATCAAAAGCGAGTCATTGAACTTAGTCAACGACTGTTTGAAGAAATGAATAATGAGAGGAATATTTTGGTATCACATAATATTCTTGTTAAAACGGATAATGATGAAGAAATATCTTGGCAGTTGGTTTGGTTAAATGAAGAAGCGGTTGCAGAAAACGCACAAAAATGGTCTACATTTCCTAGTAGTCGTGAATTAGAGTCATTGGTGGGGGAGAGACTTTACTATGGATATTTTTTGGCTATTTAATTAATCGCTTAAAGAGGCGTGAGGCGAAGCAATCTATGCTCCACCTCATTACTATTATAGTAAACTTGTTAACATATCGGCATTGTATTCAACTAACTTCTTATTTTCACGGACTCTAGCGACATAGTCAGGGTTCGCAATAAAAGGGCGCCCAATAGCAATAAGGTCAAATTTGTTAGCAGCAATTGCGCTACTTGCAGATTCAGGCGTATAACTTCCTACACCCACTAAGGTTTGACTGTAGTTAGCGCGAATATAACTTGACGCTTGACCATCTAAATAATCAAATTTCATTGAATCATCAAAGATGCCCAAATGTAAAAAAGCAAGGTTACGGTGCTCAAGTTCTTTGAGGAAATAATCAAAAACATGACGGTCTCTTGCATCTTCAGACATGAAAAAATAGGCGCCCGGGCTTATTCTTAATGCGGTTCTATCTTTACCGATGCTGTCAATAACGGCGTCAACAACCGCTAATGGAAAACGTGACATGTTTTCAGGTGTCATGCCATATTCATCAGTGCGGCGGTTGCTGTCATGATGAAGGAATTGGTCAATTAAATAGCCATTTGCACCATGAATTTCGACACCGTCAAAACCGGCTTTAATAGCATTTTTTGCGGCTTGAACGTAATCAGCGATTAATTGTTCGATATCTTGATGAGTAACCGCTTTGGGTACTTGGTAGTTCAAGTCACGCATTCTCGGTACTGTACCTTCAACACCGACCGACGAAGGAGCTAAAACATCAAGAGATCCATTGTTGTTGTCTTTGAAAAAATGAGGATGAGCAACACGGCCTGTATGCCAAAGTTGGGCAAATATTTTACCGCCTTTATTATGAACCGTCTTAGTAACAAATTTCCACGCATTAATTTGCTCTTGTGTAAATAATCCTGGTGTATTTGGGTTACCTTGCCCATCAGGGCGAATAATTGTTGCTTCAGAAATTATCAACCCAGCTTCTACTCTACGACCATAATATTCAGCCATTGCTACCGTGGGTACTAGGTTGTCATCAGCCATACAGCGAGTTAATGGCGCCATTAAAATACGATTATTTAAAGTGATTGTGCTATTTAATGAATAAGGTTGGAATAAATTATTGGTCATTGTTCTCTCTTTTAATGTGTTTTTTCTTTCTTGAATATCCGTTCAAGATAGCGCTATTTGAACGATCATTCAAGTATTTTTTTGAATGATCGTTCAAAATTAAGTATCATGTCGATACCTTAAATACAGATGTTAAGTTTTAATCATGAGAAATGCTGAGTTTGACCGAGAAAAAGTACTGAGATCTTCGATGAGCTTATTCATGGAAAAAGGCTATAGCAGAACCAGTATGCCCGACTTGAAAAAAGCGACAGGTTTACACCCAGGCTCAATTTATTGTGCATTTGAAAATAAACGCGGCTTACTTTTAGCGGCTATCGCGCAATATAAAGCCGATCGTAATGTGGAATTCTCACATTTTTTCTTAACCGATGATACGATTCTGTCACAATTAAAAAAATATTTAGACCATATGGTCAGTGAATGTGTGAGTGGAGATCCAGCTAAAGGCTGTTTATTTATCAAAACACTTTACGAGTCAACAGAAGAAGATAAAGAGGTACAAGCGGTCATTGCTGAAAATGTATCTCAATGGCAACAAGCGTTAACAGATAAATTCAAGCAAGCACAAACAGCTAAAGAATTATCATTAGATAAAAATAGCGAACATCTAGCCCGTTTTTTAGTCATGGGTATTTATGGCCTACGTACTTTTGCGCAATCCAATCCTGATCAAGACACTTTGCAAGCCTTAGCAGAACAATTATTTAACAGCATTCGTTATTAACCTGTCGTTAACTGTAAAGCCGTTATAATGTAAATATAATTGAAAATTTTTTCATGGAGTTTCGTATGCGTTTATTTTTATTAGCTTTTTCTGTTATCACTGTACTTTCAGGTTGTGATAAAGAAGAACAACCTTTTAAAGAGGCTATTCGTCCTATTGCTTGGCAAGAAGTTCAGCAGTCTTCTTTTGACCAAGTACGCCGTTTATCGGGGACTATTTACCCCGTAGAAGAAGCTAATCTAAGTTTTGAAGTGGGTGGAAAAATACAATGGATAAAAGTTAAACTTGGCGATGAAGTCAAACGCGGTGATGCGCTTGCTCGCTTAGACCAGCGAAACTTTAATCTGAGTCGTCAATCTGCACAAGCTAACTTACAAAAAAGTTATGCCGCATTGTCTGAAGCTGAAAATGAATATAAACGCTATGCAGAACTATCATCGAAAGGTTTAGTGTCAAAGTCAGGTTTTGATAATGCCAAAGCAGCATTTGAATCAGCGACCAGCGCGGTAAATATTAGCAAGACACAGCTTGATATTGCTAAAAAAGACTTAAGCGATTCAATATTAACGGCACCTTACAACGGTAAAATAACGAAACGTCTCAGCGAGCCATCAATGCAAATTTCTCCGGGCCAAGCCATTTTTCAAATTGAAGGTGACGATGGTTTAGAGGTGCAAGTGATGGTGCCTGAAACGATGATCAGAGATTTATCTAAAGGCAATGAAATTGATATTCATTATCCCGCTTTTCCTACCTTAAATAGTAAGGGCACTATCGCTGAAATCAGTTCGCGCGCAGCAACCGCGAATGCTTTTCCGGTGACGATCCTCATCAATACCGAACTTAAAAATTTACGAGCAGGTATGACGGCAGAAGTCGATTTTACCTTTCAAGGTATTGGTCGTACAGGTTATCAGGGTAAAGCTTTCCATTTACCCATATCAGCGCTAGCGGCAGATGAAGGGCAAAAATCGTATGTTTTTGTTTATAACGTTGAACAGCAAAAATTGCATAAACGTATGGTACAAACCGAAAGTATTTTAAATAATGAAGTATTGGTTTCTGCCGGTTTAGCTTCTGGAGAAATTATTGCTATTGCCGGTGTTTCTTTTCTGCGTGATGGTCAATCGGTTCAATTGCTTGATAAACATGTAAAGCGTTTTAATTAATAATGTCATCTGATGACTAAAGACTTTAGAGACCAATTATGAATTTAACTAAAATTGCTTTTACTTATCGAAAATCCATTTTAATGGTGCTGGCATTATTACTCATCAATGGTGTTTTTGCCTATTTGACTTTACCCGCACAAGAAAATCCAACCATTACCATTCGCAAAGCGATTGTGACAACTTCTTACCCAGGGATGGCACCTGAACGTGTTGAACAATTAATTACGCGTGCCATTGAAAAAGAAATCAGAAAAATTCCTGAAGTTGAAAAACTTACATCGACCTCAATGACTGGCCAATCAGTGATCCACGTCGAAATTTACGATCGCTATTTTAATCTAGATAACATTTGGCAAGACTTACGTAATAAAGTTAAACAAGCGCAGATGAATTTACCCGAGGGTACTCGTCCACCTTTTGTTAATGATTCGTTTGGTGATGTTTCCGTGGTCACTTTAGCCTTAACTGCTGACGGTTTTAATTTAGGTGAAATGTACGATATTTCTAAACATATTCGTGACAATTTATACAGTGTTTCTGGGACTAAAAAAGTTGATATTATTGGCGTTCAAGCTGAACGAATATACCTTGAAGTAAAAACAGCTAAACTTGCTCAGCTGGGTATTTCACCGCGCAGTATTATCAGCGAACTGCAAAATCAAAATATTATTAGCCCCGGTGGCCAAATTGATACGGGTTTACGTTCCATAGTGGTCGAGCCAACGGGTAATTTTTCTTCACTGGAAGAAATAGGTAACACTCATATTAGGATCACTGGGACTGATGATACCATCGCGCTAAAAGATATTGTTAGCCTGCGCCGAGGCTTTATTGATCCGCCAGATAAACCTGCCTACTTTAATGGCGAACCCGCTATTATGTTTGGGGTTTCCATGCTGCAAAAATATAATTTATTGGAATATGCGCCAAGAGTTAAAAACATGGTTTCGCAAATTGAAAATACTTTACCCATAGGTTACAAAATCAATATTGCAACGTATCAGGCCGATCAAGTTCAAAAATCTATCCAAGGGGTATCAATCAATGTAATACAAACATTAGTCATTGTTTTATTAGTTGTTATCTACTTCTTAGGATTGCGCACCGGTTTAATTGTTGGCTCGATTGTCCCTTTTGTAATGTTAACGACTTTAGCAATTATGCAATTTACCGGTATGACATTAGAGAAAATGAGCCTAGCGACACTTATTATTGCGCTGGGTTTACTGGTTGATAACGGTATTGTCATCGCTGAAGACTTTAAACGAAGAATCGAGCAGGGCATAGACCGCTTTGACGCTATGTGCCAAGGGGGGAAAGAGCTTGCGATGCCTTTACTCAGCTCATCAGTGACGACCATTTTATTCTTCTTACCGTTAATGCTCGCTGAACATGTTGCAGGTGAATTTACCCGCTCGGTATCGCTTGTTATATTAATTACTTTAATGACTAGCTGGGTTTTAGCCTTGTGCGTAACACCTACATTCTGTTACTTCTTTATTAAAGTTGAAAATAATGGCGATAAAGCGGTAGATAAACCAACAGAAAATTCAACAAAATTTTATCAAGTATATGAAAAATTCCTGCATTGGGTTTTAGCCCATAAAGCGATTTTTATGGCAATGATGGTGATCACGTTAATCGTATCTCTTAGTGGCTTTGGCTTGTTAAAAAAGCAGTTCTTTCCTGACTCTGACCGCACTCAAGTAATGATGTACATAGATTTACCTAACGGTACATCAGCGAGAGAAACGAATCGTCAAATGCACGATGTGTTTACTTGGTTGGACGATAAAACGTATTTTCCTGAAATTACTAACTATTCTGGTTATTCTGGTTTTAATGGTCCACGTTTTGTCTTAACACTGAACCCCGAAGATCCAGCAAATAACAAAGGCTTCGTTGTTATTAATGTTAAAGATGGCACGCAATTAAATACTTTTGTGAATAAACTTCATAACGGTATTATTGAAACTTTCCCCAATGTTTCAGGCCGTGTTAAGCGGATGTTTGCGGGCCCTTCTGATTCTAGTTCTATTAGTATTCAAGTAAAAGGTCCTGATAAAGACATTTTATATGAAAAAGCTAAAGAAATTATGGCGGTATTACAAGCGGTTCCTTACACTAAAAATGTGCGTACTGATTGGGAAAACCGTATTGTTAAAATGCAGGTTAAAATTGATCAACATCGAGCACGTCGTGCAGGTGTGACCTCTTCTGATGTAGCCACGGCATTACAAGGTTATTTTAGTGGTGCTAATGTTACCGAGTATCGCGATGGCGATGATATTATTCCTGTGGTGTTTCGAGCAGAAGAAGAAGAACGTTTCAATTTAGATAGGCTTAGAACTGTTTCAATATTCTCAAACCAATCAGGATTATCAGTACCTTTATTTCAAGTGGCTGATTTTATACCTGTTAATCAGTATGCAAAAATTCAACGTGAAAACATGTTTACGACCATCACGATTGAAGCCAGTAATACTGAAATGACCGCTGAAGATTTAAAAGTGATTATTGATGCTGATATCGAAGCATTAAAAGGCGATTTACCGGTCAATCATTTAATTGAATATGACGGTGTTATTGTGCAGTCAAAAGAAGCACAACAAGCTCTTGGTGCTAGTATGCCGATGGTTATTGGTTTGGTGTTAGTGTTATTGGTCATGCAATTTAATTCGTTTCGCCGCGCTTCAATTATCGTCCTGACCATCCCTTTGTCACTCATTGGTACCGTTGTTGGTTTATTGGTGATGAGCGCACCTTTTGGCTTTATGGTGACGTTAGGTATCTATAGCTTGGCAGGTATTATTATTAACAATGCGATTGTCTTAATTGACCGAATAGAAATAGAACGCAAAGAAGGTAAAAATGACTACCAAGCGATTGTTAATGCATGTTTAACACGCTTGCGACCTATAACGATGACGACAGTAACCACGATTATGGGCTTGTTACCGTTGTTGATGGACTCAATGTCAATGTTTTACGGTATGGCTACAGTATTAGCCTTTGGCTTAGGTGTTGGCACGATTTTAACCTTAGCCGTTGTGCCTGTATTGTATGCCAGTTTCTTTAAGATCAGTCGATGATAGTGCATGTCTTACTCGTTGAAGATGACTTAGACTTAGCGACAACCGTTATTGATTATCTTGAATTAGAAGGTATAACCTGTGATCACGCAGCTAACGGAATTGCGGGACTACAGCTTATAAACACTCATCATTTTGATGTCATGATCCTCGATGTTAATATGCCGCGCATGGATGGCTTAACGGTTTGCAGAAAAATGCGAGAGCAGGGCAACAACACACCTATTTTGATGTTGACTGCTCGAGATACATTAGATGATAAACTGGCTGGCTTTGCGGTAGGTTCAGATGATTATTTAGTTAAACCCTTTGAAATGAGAGAACTTATTGCCCGTATTCATGTGTTAGCAAATCGCCGCAGTGGTCAAACGAACCTATTATCACTGTTCGGTCTTGACGCTGATTTTGGCGCTAAAACATTAAAACGGCAACAACGTACCTTACAATTGTCACCAACAGGTTGGAAAATCCTTGAAGTACTGATGCGAAAATCGCCTGAGGTTGTTTCAAAAAAACAACTATTACAATCTGTTTGGGGACATGAGCTACCAGACAGTGACAGTTTGAAAGTCCATTTATTTAAATTGAGACAACAAGTCGATACCATCAATGAAATTAAGCTTATTCATACGGTGGCGGGACAAGGTTTTGTTTTTCGTGCATGATGAGATTAATGAACATTATAATAGCTACTTTATAGTTAATAATTGATATGAGTAAAACTAAGAAAAAACCACAAACCCTTCGTCGATACGTTTTAAAAGTACAAAGCATGATTGCCTTAATTATCGTGCTTAGTTACACCTTAGTGATTAACTTTTATTTTATTCATGGGCTTGATGAAGCTAACTTTCAGGATCTTCATTTAGAAAGTAATGATTTTGCACGTCAATATCAAAAAAATATCGACCATCCACTGCCTAATACCATTCACTTTCAAGGTTTCTTAGGTTGGAAAAATCTTCCCATCGAAATACGAGAGCACTTTGCTGCCTTTGAACATGTAAAAAAAATGGCGATGGATAACATTCGACTATTCAGTGAAGACACTTTTATTTCATGGCCAGAGCAGGCTATTTTTGTTATTGCACAGCCATTATTTGATGGTAAAATTTTTTATTTAGTACGAAAAATAAATATTAAACAATATGATGCCTTAAGCCAAATGGGAATCAGTAAAATGTTCCAGCTAACGTGGCCAATCGCATTAATATTCCTGTTAGTGATGCATTTCTCTGTCCAGTTATTACTTAAACGAACGTTAAAACCCTTTTACCGTATTGGTGATTGGGTTGAAAGTTTAACCCTTGAAAATGTTGAACAAGATACGCCAAATTTTGAATTTTATGAATTAACAGCGATCGCTGTTCAACAGCAAAAAGCGCTATTAAGGCTCAGTGCTATGCTTGATAAAGAACAAGATTTTTTACGCCATGCAAGTCATGAGTTACGAACCCCGATAGCGGTTGTGAAAAGTAACAGTGAATTATTAACCCGAATATTCTCTAGCGAAAATAATAAAGACAAAGGTGAAGAGTCTTTAGCCCGTATCAGTAGGGCAGCACTTAATATGCAACACACCACAGAAACACTATTATGGCTCAGCCAAGAACACTCCATAGAGCAAAGCAATCAACAAACATTAGCTTTAGTCGAAATAGATTTAAATTTGATGATCAAAAACTTGGTTGAAGATAATGCGTACTTATTACAAAGTAAAAAAGTTGAAATAACACTTAAATTAACAGCTACTCATATTAAGGTACTTGAAACACCTTGTCGTTTGATCCTCAACAACCTAATTCGCAATGCATTTCAATATACAGCAGAAGGCGAAGTTATTATTCAATGTAGCCAAGGCCTCGTTACCGTTGAAAATATTAATATAAGTGAAGGTGACTTTGATCACAGTGGTGCTGATTACGGTTATGGTTTAGGTTTAAGGTTAGTTGATAAAATCGTCAATAAAATGCATTGGTCATACCAAAATAATGATGTAAGTGGAGGCCGTAAAGCGATCGTTGATTTTCAAACCCCTATTGAGTTTACCTAACTTTATCTTTATCGAGATGGGTTAATATCTTGGCGTAGTAGATAAATGGGCTTTAGGGGAAAGTAACACACATTTCTCACACCCTATTCATTACGGAGCTGATGATTAGACAATAACAGCTATATCGACTAATTATTATCAATGGAAACAGTTAGAAAGCAGAATTAATACAGCAAGTACCAAATACCATACGACTTAAATGACTCACCTGCTGTCTTTATTGTTCTACAACCGTCCTTCAGCGACCATCAGCTAACGTTTATTTTAGTAACCTATAGACAAGTTCTTCACCATCAATGAGTTGAGTTAGCTCACCTATTAAATAAGTTCAGTAAAATATTGTTATTAAGTGATCAGTGTCTATAATTTTATAGATATTTTTTATTGGACTAACTTAATGTAAAAACATTTAATATTGGTAACAACTTTACTTACCATGTCTTCATCTGCGTTCGCTGACTGGTATCAACGGTTACAGTAGCAAGCGATTATCTTTTTAATGGTGTTAGCCAAACAGATGAGGGACCAGCACTTCAAGGAAGTCTTGATTGGTCAGGTGCGGGTGGTTGGGCGTCAAATGTTGATTTTGGTGATGATACGAATATTGAAGCAGATGTTTATCTTGGTTATTACACGGCGGTAAATGATATCGTTAATCTTGATGTTGGCGTTGCTCAATATACTTATAACGGCGCAAGCTATAGCTCTGACGGTAACTATACTGAGATATATACTAAATGGAATTTTGGCGCTACCGATTTAAACTTTTGGTATGCTTGGGATTACTTTGGAACAGGGGCAGGTCATTACATTGTTATGTTAAATCATACTTTTACCATTAATGATGAGTTAACTTTATTAGTGGGTATTGATAGATCGACCAGCTTAGATGATGACAAATGGCAATGGGAGCCCGGTAGTGACAGTTATACCCCTGGCAAGTCACCAGTCATTTTAGCACGAATGGTTTCGATTTTTCTTTGGGCATTCACGGAACTGATTTAGACACTTATGGCGACACTACTTTACTGCTTACTGTTGCCCGTACCTTTCAATTTTAGGAGTTTTCATGTTTCATAAATTAATAAAAACTATTTTGATTTTATCTTTTAGTGCACCCGCGTTTAGCGATACCGTCCATCTAACCTCGTTAACTTGGCCACCATATTCAGGAAAGACTTTAAATGAACAAGGCGCTTCAGTTGCTGTAGCTAAGGCTGCGTTTAAGGCCATGGGACATGAGTTGAAGGTTGATTTTTTCCCTTGGAGCCGTGCTGTAAAACATGCATCGCAACCAGACTCAAAATATGCAGGTTACTTTCCTGAGTATTACTATGAGTCAAATGAGTTTTCATTTTCTAATCCTATGGGGAAAGGCCCTTTAGGATTAATTGAAAACAAGAAAAAACCCATAGTATGGTCTGCGGTTAAAGATTTAACGCAATACAAAATTGGCGTAGTGCAAGACTATGTGAATACGGCTGAAGTTGATGCATTAATTGCTAGTGGCGAAATAAAAGCGCAAACCGCTACCTCTGATGAAACCAATATTCGTAAAGTTGCGGGTGGTCGAATTGATGCTGCGGTTATCGATACCAATGTTTTTAGTTACTTACTAGCGAATAGCAAAGACTTAGAAAAGGCGCAAGAACAAGTACAGATGAATGCTAAGTTGTTGACAGAAAAAGAATTGTTTGTTGCCTTTAAAAAGAGTACCGAAGGTCAGCAATGGTTAGCTATCTATAATGAAGGGTTAAAGAAGATTGATATTACGGCGGTGATGAAAAAATATTTGAATAAATAGGACCTTATGTCAATTATACATAAAGAATAGTTATTCAGGCTAACTCAATAGATCGCTGTATTTATGCACTTTGTTATTAATAAATATGATAACTGTTAATTAAAAGTAGATGTGTTTAATTCACCCAGCTATATACTATACAAGATTAATACGATGGAACGGGTTATTGGTTTACTTACTATTATCATGTCGCTGCTCGCATCTGCAGCGACAGCTACTATTCGTGCGAACGACTGGTTTCCTATGAATGGGACCCTAGTAGTGAGAAGCAAGGTTATATGATTGATATGGCTACAGCAATGTTTACAACAGCAGGTCATACTGTTGATTACAAGGTAATGCCGTTGGAAAGGGCGATAAACTCAGTGTGTGAAGGTAAGTTTAACTGCGTTATTGGAACGTATCCTGAAGATGCTCCCGATTTTATTTTTCTTTCCTAGAACGGGGGAATGGATGGTACGGTATATAATGCTAATAATGCATTAACTTGGCAGTTCATGGGTTTTAATTCGCTATTAACTCAGAAAGTAGGTGTTATTAGTGGTTATGCCTATGGCGAAGAGCTTGATGCGTTAATAAAAGTCGACCAGATGTTTTTAAAGATGTTTCAGGAACCGATGCTTTGGAACAAAACTTTAAAAAACTCGTCAATAATCGAATTGATATTGTAGCTTAATCGGTTTCAGTAGCGCATGTGAAATTAGAAGAACTTGGTTTTAATGATGCACTAAAAAGCGCAGGGACTAACGCTAAGAAAGCACCGATTTACATTGCTTGTTCACCAGTAAAACCGAGTAGTAAAATGTACATTGAATTAATCGAGAAAGGTACAGAAAGACTTAGAAAATCTGGGTAGATTAAAGATATTCTAGATAAATATGGCCTACAAGACTGACACTAAAGAGGTATAAAAATTATATGAATGTTACTAAATCTATTTCATTTAAACTTATTTTTTCAGCATTGATTATTGTCACCATACTCGTCATTTCTTTTGGCGTGTATGATTATATGGCACAAAGTAATCTACTGAAAAATAAGCAAATAAATCAACTTTCTTTGGTCGAATCTCGATTAAAACTTAATTTGCCTTCTGCAGTTTGGAATTATGAAGAAGATCAAATGAAGGGTATATTAAACTCTGAGCAACAATCAGAAGATATCGCATTAATAGAAATAACCAATGAAGCTAAAAAAACAATATCTCAATCAAAAGGAAAGAAAACAAACGAAGCAATCACTTTTAAATTACAACATCTTGAAGACGGTCAAAGTACCAGTGTTGGTAATGTTACTTTATTTATTGACAGTTCTTCAATAGATATCGAGTTGTCATCTTTAGCTTCTCGCATCATTGTTAAAGGAGTCTTGCTTGACGTATTTTTAATTTCAGCGATCTATTTTTTATTTGCGAAATTAGTGACGCAGCCTTTAAGTGAAGTTGCTAATGCTTTAGAGAATATTGCGCGTGGAGAAGGCGACCTAACGCAGCGATTATGCGTTAAACGTAAAGATGAAATAGGCCTTGTTGCAGAGTCATTCAACGTCTTTGTAGATAAAATTCAATTGCTTGTTCAATCTATTCAATTGTCGGTAAAGCAGACTTCAGAGGTGTCAGAAAATGTCTATCAAGCTTCTGAGGCCAGTCGTGGGCATTTAGAAAACCAGCAGTCTGAAACGGATCAGGTGGCTACCGCCATCACTGAAATGTCTGCATCGGCAAAAGAAATTGCTAATAATGTTCAGTTAACTGCAGGCTCAGCAGAGCAAGCAAATCAAGATGCACGAGCCGTATCCGCTATTATTAAAGAGTCTATTGAGTCGATAAATGGCTTATCTGATCACCTTAATGAAGCGACCAAGGTGGTTGGTGCCCTTGAGGATGATGTTAAAGGTATTGTTTCAGTCTTAGATGTCATTCGCGGAATTGCCGAACAAACAAACTTATTGGCGTTAAATGCTGCCATTGAAGCGGCTCGTGCTGGAGAGCAAGGACGCGGTTTTGCTGTGGTAGCAGATGAAGTTAGGGCTTTGGCCAGTCGAACTCAAGAAAGCACCGCACAAATTCAGCAGACCATTGAACGTTTACAATCAGGAGCTAAATCAGCTGTTCATGTTATGGAAGATAGCCAGACTAAAAGTAAGGCGTCGGTTGAAAATGCACTCAGTTCGGGAGAGTCTATTAGTAGCATTTTAAATTCTACAGAACAAATTACTGAAATGGCGACGCAAATAGCTTCTGCGGTTGAAGAACAAAGTACTGTCGCAGAAGAGTTAAGCAGCAACGTTAATAGAATTGTTAGCGCAGGTCACAGCAGTTTAGAACAATTAAATGCGATGACGAAAAATTCTCAACTTATGCAAAGTTCTTCAGATGAGCTCAATAAATTAACACAACAATTTAAAGCTTAATGTAAGGCATTAAATTTTTAGGAACGTAAATTTATAGGTATGTAATTCTATTACTGATAGATTTTAATCATGTATTTGAAGGGAGTGGACTTTAATAACCCTGATGTTTTCATTCACTCTTAGAGACGATAAAAAACTCAATAATTAAAGTCGTTTTATAGGCTTTGAGGAAGTGCCGAGCTTAATATACTCAGTTTATAGCCGCTATGGTGTGGCACAGTTTTTTGAATTAAGCACCCAAAAGATGTTGTGTTCGCTATAGGCTGCTTTTCTTAATTGCTTTAAGTGATTAAAGCCGTTAAAGTCTGCCTAATTCCTACCAGAGTAATATTCCTTAATGCGCAGATCTTCGTACCCGTCACCTGAAAATGCTACTATTAATTGGCGAGTGCTAAAGTCACTTATTCCTTACCTACTTGAATTTAAAGTGCGTATAGGTTTTGCGTTGTTTTGTTTGGTGTTAACTAAACTTGCGAGTGTTTATCTTCCTTTTATATTAAAAGATATTGTTGACGGGCTTGATGCTCAACAAGAAAATAATATTTTCATTGTGCCTTTTGCTTTAGTCGCCGCTTATGGTTTGGTGCGTTTAACTATCGTGCTACTTGCAGAAATACGCGACACCTTATTTGGTCGCGTTACTGAACGAGCGATCCGCCGTATAGGTTTGAAAGTTTTTGAACATTTACATCAACTTGACCTAGATTTTCATTTGAACCGCCAAACAGGTGGACTCTCGCGTGATATTGACCGTGGCACGTCTGGGGTTAACTTCTTAATGCGTTTTATGGTCTTTAATATTGTGCCAACCTTACTCGAAATTGTGATGGTTATTACTATATTATGGGTGAATTATGGCATTTGGTTTGCGTTGATCACCGGTCTCTCTATTACGTGTTACATCGCTTACTCTATCTATGCAACTGAATGGCGAACTCGATATATTCGAGCGGCAAATAAAGCTGATTCATCAAGCAACACACGCGCAATAGACAGTTTGTTAAACTATGAAACAGTCAAATATTTTACCAACGAATCTTATGAATCAAATGCCTACGACAGTCAATTAGCCGACTGGGAAAAAGCCAAGATGCAAAACCGTTTATCGTTGTTTGCATTAAATGGTGGTCAGGCCATTATTGTGTCGTTAGCAATGACCGCAATGTTAGCATTAGCCGCTTACCAAGTGACCCATCAACAAATGACTTTAGGGGACTTTGTATTGGTTAACGCTTTTATGATGCAATTGTTTATACCCTTGAACTTTTTAGGTTTTGTCTATCGAGAAATAAAAGGCTCTTTAGCAAATATCGAACAAATGTTTACGTTATTACAAAAAGTCCCTAAAGTTGTTGATAGTAAAAATGCGAAAGAATTGACGTTAATTGATGGTGCGATTATATTTGATAATGTTAGCTTTTTTTATGATAAGACAAGACCTATTCTAAAAAATGTTTCATTTGAGGTTAAAGCGGGTCAAAAAGTGGCTGTTGTTGGAGAAAGTGGCTCTGGAAAATCAACCTTGGTTAAACTACTTTTCCGTTTTTATGACTGTCAACAAGGCCAAATTAAAATAGACGGTGAAGCTGTAATTGATATAACTCAGCATTCACTCAGAAAAAATATTGGGATTGTGCCACAAGATACCGTGTTGTTTAATGAAAGTTTATTTGAAAATGTTAAATATGGGAATGTGAATGCGAGTCACGCGGAAGTCGAGGAAGCTGCGAGGTTGTCACACCTCAGTGAATTTATTAGTTCATTACCCAGCGGGTTTGATAGCGTTGTCGGCGAGCGTGGTTTAAAGCTATCAGGAGGCGAAAAACAACGGGTTGCTATTGCTCGAACTATCTTGAAAAATCCAGCCATTTTAGTGTTTGATGAAGCAACGTCCTCGCTTGATAGTCATTCTGAACAAGCTATTTTAAAAGCAATTAAAGACGTTGCTAAGGATCACACCAGTCTAGTGATTGCCCACCGATTATCTACGATTGTAGATGCAGACAACATTATTGTTTTGCACAAAGGGGAAATAATTGAACAAGGTGATCATCAAACGCTGCTAAGCAAGCAAGGTCATTATGCTAATATGTGGCAATTACAACAAAACAACGCGTAATGAAAATTTGTGAGTTAAAAATGATTGATAAAAAATGAGTACTGCTGATGTTTTACAAACCCAGCAGTGGCTAGAAGAAATTATTATTGGTTTAAATTTTTGCCCTTTTGCGAAAAAAGAGTTTGTGAATAACACTATTCATTATCAACTTTGTGAGGCTAGAAAAATAACCTTAGCGTTAGAAGAGTTAACCAAGCAATTTGAAAAATTGGTGCACGAACCTACTGTTGAAACAACATTATTGATCTTTAATGAAGGCTTTAAAGGCTTTGAAAACTATTTAGATTTACTCGACCATGCGAACGATCTATTAATAGCATTAGGCTATGAGGGGGTCTTTCAACTCGCTAGTTTCCATCCTGATTATTATTTTGAAGGTGAACCATTCAATGCAGCTTCTAATTATACTAATCGCTCGCCATTACCAACCATTCATTTAATTCGAGAAGCGAGCATGGAAAAAGTGTTGTCTGTTTATAAAAATCCAGGAAATATACCTAATAATAATATTGTTTTGGCCGAAAAAAAGGGCGCTCATTACTTTCAAACTATTTTACAGCGCATTGCTAAATCTCACTCATAGTATTATTATTTTTTGTAGATAATTTATGCTGTTTCCAATATAAACCAACTTGTTATCATGTTGAAAATTTAAAAAAGGTAGTTATTTTTGTGAATGAAAAAAAAGTAGTACAAATGGGTGGTAGTATAGAAAAATCACTAAAAGGTGAATATACCATCGATGTTTCTTCAGTCTTAAAAGAAGCTTGGCAGTTAACACTTCAATCTCGTATTGCTATTAATTTAGGTTTGTTTTTCACCCTTGTGTTAGGTGTTATTGTGTCACTTTTGATCAGTAATGCGATGGGAGGAATTGAGCAGGTTATTCAAGATCCACAGTCGACCACATTATTAAATATCGTGGTCACTATGATCATCTATCCTTTTTTAGTGGGGGTAGAAATGATGGGGGTTTTCCATGCCGTTGGCTTAAAGACCAACAGTAAATTGATCTTTGCTTTTTTAAAAAGAGGAAGTTGGGTTGCTGTTTGTGCGTTGCTAACGTCAGTATTAGTAACGTTAGGAATGAGTTTATTTTACTTACCCGGTATTTATTTAGCCGTTGCTTTATCACTCACCTTACCTTTAGTCGTAGAGAAGAAACTATCTCCAATAAAGGCGATCATTTTGAGTTTACAAGTTACCCGTTTTCAATGGTTTAAGTTACTCGCCATTTATACCTCTTTGTTTTTAGCTTTATTTTTATCAATATTACCGCTAGTGATTATTGCTAACACTCAATTTTCAGTGATTGGTGTTATGTTTTTCTTAATTGCATTAACTTTTTTAGCACCACTATTTTATAATGTTAAAGGTATTTTATACCGTGAGATTTTTGGAATGCAGCTGCAAGCAGTTGATGTACCGGCGAGCCAAACAAGTGACACATTTTCAGCTTAACTCTCTACAGACATAAATATGATTGTCAGTAAAAAGGACACTATGAAAATTCAAACTATTTTAAAAACTTTGTTAATCAGTGCATTAGTTATTGGACTTGTTGCTCCTTTTACATTTCTCAAACCGACACTTGCCCCTCCACCGTTGATTGTTAATAAAGTTGTACCCGTGGTTATGGCCAAAGAAAAAATAGTTGAGCAACCCCTTCATGACGTTAACCTACCTAACTTTGCTTCTATTCGTGATGTAAAAGCTAAAAAGCGTCAATTTTTTCAATATATTTACCCCGCAATTGTAAAAGAGAATAGAAATTTACTTGCCTTAAGGCTTGAAGTTTTGACTATGATTGAAGTGCTTTTTCTAGAAGAAAACCTTATAGAAGAGCAACAAGCGTTACTTAACCGGTTAATAAAAAAGTATAAAGTTAGTGAGAAAAATTCACCATTACAACAGCTTAATGAATTACGGTTACGTATTGATGTGGTGCCTATTGAATTAGCGTTAGTACAAGCCGCTAATGAATCTGCTTGGGGAACATCTCGATTTGCTCGGATCGGTTTGAATTTTTTCGGCATGTGGTGCTATCAGAAAGGTTGTGGCATGGTGCCAAGTGGCAGAGACAACGGCGCTAAACATGAAGTAGCCGCATTTAATAGTGTCGAACATGGTGTGCAACGTTACTTACATAATATTAATACCCACCATGCTTATGGTGTTTTTCGCACAATCCGCGGACAATTGCGTGCACAAAAGCAGCCGTTGTCTCCGCAAATATTAGCGACTGGTTTAATGCGTTATTCAATTCGTGGTACTGACTACGTGTTAGAAATTACTGAAATGATCCGTCATAATAAAACCTATTTTGACAACATACGGGCAAAGCTAAAAACTATTTAGTAGCTTTCAGTGATAAACTCGCTAGTAAAATTATTAATGTTAGCATTTTTATAAATGAAGCTTAACTAATAAGCTAACAACGCTTTGATTATCTAATCCGTTAATGCCATATTTATTATGCCAGTAGGAATATTCGATACCCAGCTCCATAACTTTTCTCTTGGAGAAGTTATGGCTTAAATCCCATTTCAACTGCGGGTTAAAGTGAAAATCTGCACTATGGTCATCAACCGCTGACGACCAATCAACAAAACCATCCAACATAAAATTTTGTTCACCAACACTAAACGGATAACCCCAAGAGAGCGTGAGTTGAATATCATTATCAGTCTTATCATTGCTAGCATGGTATAAGTTTGTATTTACAAAGGCAAAGCCACTTATATCCCAAGCAGCACCTAGGCCAAGTAAGTAATTATTGAAAACAAAACCCACTCCATTATCATTACTGGTGTTATGCTCCCAAGTACTTGCTACATATAAATCTTTAATAGCTGCGAAGGTTACTTCTTTATTGGTTAAATAACTCATACTTAATCGCGGTGACAATTCGCCATAGGTTGAGTTGAATTTACCATTTTTTGCATCACTGCTCGCTGTAGTTCTATCAACAAAGAAGAAGGTATCACCCCAGTTATGACCTGATACATGCTCAAAAGTCATGACATTAACATTATCATTACCAAGGAGTTCAAAATCACTGGTATTCTTCAAATAGCTCATGCTGTTGTCACTCCATAACGTTTGGGCTGAAGATGAAAATGCTAGTAACGACAAGATATTCATAATGGCCAAATTTTTTAAATATGTCTGTAACAAATTATTCATAATAATTGACCTTATGATTATGCAAATAAA
>NZ_JACGUT010000079.1 GCF_014076845.1 Colwellia sp. MB3u-41 | reverse complement strand
GCATGATAACTAATTGTTAAAGAAAAACTCATTTACTCAAAGTAAAGAGTTAGATATAAAACCCATTCGTTTATACCTTTGGAGCGTTGCTCCATTGCTGCAGGCCTTGCCTGAAGCGAGATGCGCATGATACGCTCCTCAGTTTCGATGTCAACGTTTTATTTAATTTAATTTGAAGTTAATTCAGATTTCATTTTAAAACGTTAAGTTAACCATTTAGCTCTTATAAAGAGAAGTTAACTTATCAAAACAGCCCTTTGGGTTACCCCTTGGAACTGGAGCGCATTCTAGACATTTCTCGCTGGGCGTCAACCCTTTTTTGTCATAACTTTGAATTAAGTTCTCATTCGTTCGATTAACATACAAGCCCTATTTTTATTGAGGTTTATTCGAACAAATATACTATTTATTAACCATGTAATCCTAGACGCATAATTATACTGACTACTGCTTATTTAAATTAATACCTTTAATAAGTTATATTTTCTCACCCTTTTGTACTTATTTGCTAAGATAAATGAATAGTTCACTACCTAATGGTTATTATGAATAAAACTAAATTTCGTATGTATAATAAAATATCGCCTAAATTGGGGCAAAATGTCTATGTTGATGAGTCTTCGATACTTGTTGGTGATATAACGATAGGCAACGATGTAAGCATTTGGCCTTTAGTTGCAGCGAGAGGTGATGTTAATACAATTAGTATTGGGGATAGAACGAACATCCAAGACGGAACAGTATTACATGTAACCCGTAAAAGTGCGGCGAACCCTAACGGTAATCCTTTAATCATCGGCGAAGATGTTACTGTTGGTCATAAGTGTATGCTACATGGTTGCATATTAGGTAATCGAATACTCGTGGGTATGGGGGCCATTGTTATGGATGGTGCTGTTATTGAGGATGATGTTTTTATTGGCGCCGGCTCGTTAGTTCCTCCTCATAAAACATTAGAGAGTGGTTACTTGTATGTCGGTAATCCTGTGAAAAAAATGAGGTTGTTAAAAGAGAGTGAACAAGCATTTCTCAGTCAATCGGCTCGCAATTATGTTGAGCTTAAAAATGAGTATATTGCTCAGTAGTCGTTAATAGACTTTCTACGTGTAGACTACTTCTATTCTACTACCAGACAATGGCTCATTATCTTCGAGCCATTCTTCAATAATTTCTTCTAAGTTAAATTTCAACTCATCAGTAAGTTCATCATGCTTTTTACATTTAATGAGGATACTAATACGTTCTCCTGACAGCAATCCTGTAAATACCCAGCCTTTTTCACTATCATCAAAGGATATATCATCGTTGAAGATTATTTGCTGATTCATCTTTAACCTTCTTTTCTAAGTTTATTTAATACTGGCGCTGCTTCAGGTAATACGTTTCGCCAAATCCTGAAGCTTTCTGCCGCTTGCCCTACCAACATGCCTAAACCGTCAATAACTTTAGTTGCGCCATTTACTTTCGCCCAAGCTAAAAAGGGGGTCAGTTCTTTTCCATACACCATATCGTAGCAATGAGTATTGGTGACAAGTTCTGTTGGTATAGGTGGAATTGTCCCGGTTAGGCTTGCTGAGGTTGCATTGATAATAAGATCAAACTTTGCTTTACCTAGCGTATCAAACCCTGCAGCAAAAAGTGTATCGTTTTTAAACTTTTTAATGAGTGCTTCTGCTTTACTCACGGTTCTGTTCGCTATAACAATGACCCGTGGTGCTTGTGCTAATAACGGTAGAACTACGCCTTTAGCGGCCCCACCAGCGCCCAGTAATAATATGCGACTATTCTTTAATGAAACATTATGGTTAAGCAAGTCTTGTACAAGCCCTTCCCCATCAGTGTTATCTCCAAATATCTTTCCATTAGCAAAAGATAACGTATTCACCGCGCCGGCAAGTTCAGCACGTTCGGTTAGATGATCACATAATGCCATAGCTTGCTCTTTAAACGGTGAGGTAATGTTTGCACCTTTAGCACCACTTTTCATAAAAGCATTTATCGTTTTTTCAAATTGATCTAATGCGACATATTCACTTTGATAGTTAAGTTGCTGTTGAGTTTGTTGAGCAAAAGATTGATGAATAATCGGTGAACGTGATTGTTTAATAGGGTTACCAAAAACGCGATATTGATCCATATGAGGCACTGAGTAAGAAATCATACTTAAGATTATCGTAATAAAGCCATGATGAATATAAAAAAGGCAGTAACTTTTATATAAAAAGTGACTGCCTTAGTAAGGTTATTGAGTATTATCGCTATGGGTAATGTTAAAACTTGTAACCTAACATGATTGAATAAACCATCGGATCAACGTCTACTGATGCCGAGCCTTTAATGTCACCAATTTGGAAGGTAGCGTCGGTATTAATATCAATATAACGAGCAGAAGCATTTATATGCCATTTATCATTGATCAGGTAATCTGCGCCAACTTGTAATGAAAAGCCAAATGAACCATCGAGTTCTAAATCGTTAAATCCTAGATTTTCAGGCGTACTTTTGAAGTCTTCATCAAAAAATATTGTGTAGTTAACACCAACACCAACGTAAGGCTTAACACTTGAAGCATTATCAAAGTAATATAGTGCACTAATTGTTGGCGGTAACTGAGTTACTTCAGCTAAAGTTGCGCCGTCAACATTTGCGCCAAATAGTCCACCAGAAATACTTTGAGGATCATGAATGGTGATATCATGAGTAAATGGTGTCGCCGCTAAAACTTCTATAGCCCAATTGTTATCGTAAAAATAAACAAAATTTAAACCCAGTTGAGTATTGTCATCAACCGTCACAGATAACGGTGTATTACCACCGAGTGCTTCAACATAAACACCTGATTTGTCGCTGTCTGGGTTAACCATGGTAGCACCACCACGTACAACAAAATCTCCGGCTTTATAATCTGCAGCCATTGCAGTTATAAAAAGAGAGGATAAAACAGCTAATGTGAGTAAACTTTTTTTCATGAGAGTAGTCCCTATTTATCTTGTGATATTTAATGACGCCGATTTTATAGATACCTAAAAATAAAAACTTGACCTAGCGCAATTAAATCGCTTTGTTTTAACTTTTCCCATCACTAGACTGATTTTAAAAAGCTATGTTATGCTGTGTCCCTAGATAAAATAAGGATCTTTTAACATATTGTTCTCTCAAAAAACTGCATATAGAACTTACCTCTATAATTGGCTCACGCTATATACCCTTTGTAATATTGTTGTCGCTTTACTCATAGGATCACGTTTTTATCAAAGCCAAACGATACCCGACAGCTTTATTGGTATTTTATTTGGTCTAACCCAAGGTATTGGCCAATTAGGTCTATTGTCTTTTATAGCTAGCCTACCTCTATACCTGTTGGCAAAGATTACGAATAAAAAACAACTTGTCATTTATAGTGCGCTACTTTTAAGTTGCATCGGATTAACAGCATTACTCGCTGATACCTTTATTTATCAATTATATCGATTTCATATCAATGCGATGGTCATAGAGTTATTTATTGCTGGGGGTAGTGAGATAATTTCATTTCCAATGTCAATGTGGCTCATTATACTTGGCTTAATCACTGTCGTTTTAATAGGACAGTACTGTATTGTAAAAGCCGTAACTTGGTATATAGACAAGGATAAAAAAACCCACAAAGCATTTCTTTATTTAATTCCCTTATGTATTTTATCTAGCCATATCATTCACATTTGGGGGGATGGAACCTATAACAGAGACATTACCAAGCAAAGTAAATTACTTCCTTTAGCTTACCCTACAACGGCTAAATCTTTGATGGCGAAGTATGGTTTACTTGATGTTAAAGCACATAAAACGCAGTCACTGCTCAAGCATAATAAAGTCAAAAGTAATCTGGATTATCCTCTCGCTGAAATTGCAGTAACAGAAACAGAATCAAAGTTTAATATTATTATGATTGTTATTGATTCATGGCGGGCAAATATGGTTTCACAGACATTGACTCCTAACATATTTGCTTTTAAGGAAAAATCTTTGCAGTACTTAAACCACTACAGTGGTAGTAACAATACTCGCCATGGCATGTTCTCGTTAATGTATGGCATACCGGGTAGTTATTGGGATAGTGTTTTAAAAGAACAACAAAGCCCAGTACTGATGGAAACGTTAATTAATCAAGGTTATCAAGCTCAAATTTTTGCCAGTGCTAAATTAACGTTACCTGAATTTGATCAAACCCTTTTTTCTAATATTCCTTCTTTAAGGCTCACATCAGAAGGTAATAAACCTTGGCAACGCGATGAAAAATTAACGAAAGACTACTTAGATTGGTCAAGTAATAATTCACAAAAAAAACCCAGTTTTAGCTTATTATTTTTCGATTCAGCTCATGGCTTTTCTTTGCCTGATGATTATAAAAAGCTTTTTAAACCGAGCCTAGATGAAGTAAATTTTCTTGCCTTAAATGATAATTACGACGCGGAACCTTTTATTAATCTGTATAAAAATTCATTGCATTATATTGATGGTAAAGTTGGTGAAGTACTTGACTCATTAACAGGGAAACTAGACAACACTATTGTTATTATTACTAGTGACCACGGTGAAGAGTTTAATGATAGCAAGTTAGGTTATTGGGGTCACAATAGTAATTATTCAAAATACCAGACTGCAGTACCCCTTATTATTCATTGGCCAAACAAAACGCCAGCTGTAATTAATTATCAAACAAGCCATTTAAATATTGTGCCAACACTGATGTCAGAAGCATTAGGGGTAACTAATCAGGCAAGTGATTACAGTAGTGGAGTATCTTTGTTCAAGCAAGAAGCCGCTTTACCTTGGCTATTTTTAGGTCGAGGTGGATATTACGCAATTAAATCGGAAAAGCACCTTTACGAACTTGATAGATTAGGAAATTTCACTATTTTTGATGATAAATACCAAGAAGATAAGCAGGCTATAATTAACATTAACTATGTTCAAGAAGCATTATTAGAAATGTCACGGTTTTATCAAAAGTAGTTGCATATACGCTCTTTGCCATCCATAGCACCGCGTTATACCGTTCATCCTGAACATAAAAAAGCGAGAGGCATTTGCTCTCGCTTTATATTTGTGTGGTTTATGTTTCGTATACTCTTTATCAGAGTAGAGTATATATTTTATAAAGCCAAACCAAAGCAAAATAACACAATGCGACAAACACAGCCGCAGAGCCAAGATCTTTTGCTCTGCCACTCAGTTCATGGCGCTCAACGCCTATACGGTCGACAACAGTTTCTATCGCTGAGTTGAGTAACTCGGCGATAAAAATAATAACAATACCCGACATCAGTAAAACGAACTCGATAAAACCATTAGCCAGCCAAATGGCCAACGGTGTGGTCGTAATAAATAAGAGCACCTCTTGACGAAATGCCATTTCATATTTGTACGCCGCTTTAAAACCAGCCCAACTATTTTTTGTTGCAGGAGCTAATCGGGAGAAAAATCCAAGAGGCTTATTTTTTTTCATATCTATGACTCTACTAACCAGTTTTGTGGCACTAGATAAGATGCTAGCTCAGCTTCTTTGCTTGTCGGGTCAGGTTGATAGTTATATTCCCAACGCGCAAGTGGTGGCATCGACATTAATATTGATTCTGTGCGACCACCTGATTGCAAACCAAATAGAGTGCCGCGGTCAAAGACCAAATTAAATTCAACATAACGACCACGACGATATAACTGAAATTGGCGTTGTTGCTCTGAAAACTCATTAAGCTTTCTTTTTTCAATAATAGGAACATAAGCATCAATAAACCCCTGGCCAACCGCTTTAATGTAGTTTAAACAGGTGTCAAAATCCCATTGATTCAAATCATCAAAAAATAAGCCACCAACACCACGTGTTTCATCTCTATGTTTTAAATAGAAATATTCATCACACCACTTTTTATGCTCATTATAAACATCTTCACCAAAAGGCTGACAAAGTGATTTTGCGGTTTGGTGCCAATGAACAACATCTTCTTTGACTGGATAAAAAGGCGTTAAATCAAAACCGCCACCAAACCACCAAACGGGCTCTTCACCTTCTTTTTCAGCAATAAAAAAACGTACGTTGGCGTGTGATGTTGGGATATGAGGATTTTTAGGGTGAATAACTAATGAAACACCACAAGCTCGCCAGGTTCTCCCGGCCAATTCAGGACGATGAGCACTTGCTGAGGGGGGTAATTTATCACCTGAAACTTCAGAGAAATTAACACCACCTTGTTCGATAATGCTTCCATCAGTTAATACTCTCGTGCGACCACCACCACCTTCAGCGCGCACCCAGTTGTCTTCAATAAATTGCCCGCTGCCATCAGCAGTTTCTAATGCTGAACAAATGTTGTCTTGCAATGATTTTAAAAATTCAATGACTGTTTCTATACTTACTTGGCTCATACGCGAATGATCTCTCCGGTCAGTGCATCAATTATTTTTGAAGGTTGAGTATAACCTAACGTATTCCCTTTTATGATGAAATCAATTTCATCTGATAGTTTTTGTTCAACCTCTTGCCAAGTTCTTGCTGGTTGCTCTCCTGATAAGTTAGCACTTGTGGAGACAATAGGTTTATTTAGCCGATTACATAACCCGACAACATCAGGTTGGCTCGTTAATCGCACCGCTATGGTAGAAAAACATCCAGTCAGTAACATATTCGTTTGAATGTTTTTGGGGACTAACTGCGTAATACCGTCAGGCCAACGAGAGAGTATGCTATAGCGCTTATCTTGCGGTATTTTGCTGTCGTCAATATAGGGCAATAATTGAGAATAGTTAGCGGCAAGTAAAATTAAGCCCTTCTCTGGTGAGCGTTTTTTAATGCTAAGTAGTTTTTCAATCGCTTGTAAATTGTCAGGATCGCAACCTAAACCAAATACGGCTTCGGTTGGGTAAGCAATAATGCCACCTTGGCAATAAGCTTCTTCGGCAGAAGTCATCATAGATAAAAATGAAATAAAGGAGTGATATAACGATTATACGGCCTTTATCTAAGAGATAAAATAAGTGTTTAATTCCAAGTAAATAAAATTATATCTGTGGAATTAAACACCTGAGCGTTTAGGAAAGGTTTTTCACTTTTTCGCGTAAAACAAACTTCTGCACTTTACCTGTAGAGGTTTTTGGTAAATCGCTAAATACAATGCTTTTAGGCGCTTTAAATGTAGCCATATGCTCTCGGCAGAAGTTAATAATATCTTCCTCTGAAACGTTTCTCCCGCGCTTTAAAGTCACGAAGGCACAAGGGGTTTCTCCCCATTTATCATCTTTTTTAGCAACCACCGCAGCCTCTAAAATATCAGGGTGTTGATATAACACACTCTCTATTTCAACAGAGGATATATTTTCTCCCCCTGAAATAATGATATCTTTCGAACGATCTCGTATCTCAATATAACCGTCGGGATGCTTAACGGCTAAATCCCCTGAATGAAACCAACCATGTTTAAATGCCTCATTGGTGGCTTTATAATTTTTTAAATAGCCTTTCATCATGGTATTACCACGAAACATTATTTCACCAATGGTTTCGGCATTACAGAGCACAGGCTGCATAGTGTTGGGGTCTAAAACATCGACTTCTTCTTGCGTTGGATAACGCACACCTTGACGTGCTTTTAACGCAGCTCGTTCATCGTCACTCTTATCATTCCACCCATCTTTCCACTCACTCACGACACAAGGGCCATACACTTCGGTTAAACCATAGCCTTGAGTAATATCAAAACCCATCGTTTCCATACCTTTGATAACTGACGGTGGTGGTGGTGCACCTGCTGTCATTATATTAATACCACGGGGTATTTCTGCTAATAGTGCTTTGTCTGCATTTAAAATCATATTCAAGACAATCGGTGCACCACAAAAGTGACTGACCTTATGCTCGATTAAACTTTCAATAATGGCCCCAACTTCCACTTGCCTTAAGCATACTTGGGTGCCACCCATAGCAACAACGGTCCACGGGAAACACCAACCATTGCAATGAAACATAGGTAATGTCCAAAGGTAAATGGCGTTATTACCTAATGGCCATATCATGTTATTACCAACAGCGTTTAAATAAGCACCTCGATGAGAATACACCACACCTTTTGGGTTACCCGTCGTTCCTGAGGTGTAATTTAGCGCCAGCGCCTGCCATTCATCATGGATTAAATTACCGATAAAATTTTCATTACCTTCAGCAAGTAAGTCTTGATATTCAATACAACCCAAGCGTTCACCCCCCTCACTCATTACATCGTCAATATCAATAATCAAAGGCTTTCTTGAACATAGTGTTAAAGCTTTTTTTACGACACTTGAAAATGCGGTATCAGTTAAAAGCACATCGCATTCGCCATGATCAAAAAGGAAGGCAATACATTCAGCATCTAAACGAATATTTATCGAATGTAATACAGCACCTGTTAGCGGTACACCATAATGAGCATCTAAAAAGGCGGGAATATTAGCTGCCATAATGGCAACAGTATTACCCGGCTTAACGCCGCGCTGCATTAAAGCAGATGCTAAACGTCGAACATTTTGACGATATTCACGATAAGTAATTTTTTGCTTACCGTGAATAATGGCAACACGCTCAGGGTGAACATCGGCCGTTCTGTTTAAAAAGTTAATAGGAGTTAAAGGTTGGCTATTAGCAGCAACTTTGTCTAAGCCTTGGCTATATATATTGTTCATCGATGTTCCTCATTATAATAACAGTGCAGGTAGCTATATATGCCACTTAATTTTTTACACACAATGAAGAATAGTTTACGCCTATTATTGGGTTTAAAAATCATCCTTTGGTCTAATGGGGTTGTATCAACATTGCCTGCATTTACTCATAGCGACCTGTAGACACAAATACGATAGTGAATTTTAGGTATAAAAAAACCAGCATGTCGCTGGCTTTTACAAGTAAAAAGTAAAAATTAAAATTTAGCCTAACTTTGCCTGCATCGCTTCATCTTTAGCAAGTAAAGCAATCACATTAGCGGCACGCTCTTCTTTTACTTTTTCTGCAATTGATTGGTCAGCAACACCTAAAATTTGTGCGGCTAAGTAACCCGCATTTTTAGCGCCAGCTTTACCAATAGCAACCGTAGCAACCGGAATGCCGCCCGGCATCATGACCGTTGACAGTAATGCGTCGTGCCCCTGTAATGGTCCGTTGTCAATTGGCACACCAATAACTGGACGAGTTGTCATTCCAGCAACAGCACCAGCTAAATGAGCCGCTAAGCCAGCAGCACAGATAAAAACTTTACAACCGCGTTCTTCCGCATCTTTTACATAAGCCTTGGCAGCATCAGGTGTTCTATGTGCTGAGCGAACACGGACTTCGTGCTCAATACCAAATGTTTTTAAAACGCTGATAGTAGCTTGCATAACAGGTAAGTCAGAATCTGAGCCCATTAATATTGCAACAAAAGTTGATGACATTTTCTCTCTCCAGAAGTTTAGTTAAATAATTGCGCGCATTATATCTCTTTACGCTTATAGGTACATTTCTTTTCTGGGCAGACTAAAACGTTACCACTTGCCATTTTTCGCCTGACTAAAATAGACCACTGACACTCCGGACATTTTTCTGCAACCGGAGGATAGTTCACAACATACTTGCATTTGGGGTATTGTTCACAGGAATAAAATGTTTTGCCGTAGCGATTGGTACGCTCGATTAATTCAGCTTGCTTGCCCTTTTTCTGACACTGTGGGCAGGCTACACCAGCATCTTCTTGACCACTAGTATCTTCAATATGATGACACTGGGGATAATTAGAACAACCGATAAACATACCATATCGGCCTTGTTTCACCGCAAGTTCATGTTGACACTCTGGGCATTGAGTACCTGCCAAAATTTGATCTTCAAGACGTTCATGTTCAACAATAGGACGGGTAAAATCACAAGTAGGATAGGAAGCGCAACCAAAGAATTTTCCGGACTTACTATTCTTTATAACAATTTCACTGCCACACTCAGGACATACCTCATACGCTTTTTCTAACGCGTGTTCATGTTGTGAAAATAAAGGTTTATCGGAATTAGGCATAATGCATTCACTAGAATATTGTTAATATCATTATGCCATGATTAGTAAGGTGTAAGCGAACATTACGATTGATACTTAGTGTAATGGACCTTCTTGCTCATCAAAAATGAGGTCTTCCATTTGTGAATAAGCATTTTCCTTACCTGGCACATTAAACAAGACCATAAGTACAACCCACTTTAAGTCGTCAATCGAGAAGAACTTCGTGTCTAATTCCATTACTCGGTCAATAACCATTTCCCGCGTCGTAAAATCAAGGACATTGACTTGTTCTAGGAATAACAGAAAACCTCGGCATTCTACGTCAAGTAGTTGCATTTCATCATCGGTATAAACACGAACTGAACGACGCCCTACTCGTGTTAAGTATGGGTAAGCATCAGTGTCTTGCAATGCAGCTAGTTTCTCTAGCCAACTTAACGCCTTATATATTTCGTCTTGATGAAAACCTGCTCGGGTAAGTTCATCAGTTAGTGACTCTTGATCCACCATTATTTCGGCTTCACTATGTATATAATTTTCAAAAAGATACATCAGGATATCAAACATAATTAGCCCTCATTTTACTCTTAGATAACCACCTGGAACCATAGCAACCAGACCTTTAAGCTCTAACATTGTTAACCGAGTTAATACTTCATTTATAGGTAATTTACTTCGGGAAACCACAATATCTACGGGCGTGATTTCATAACCCACACTAGCTAACAATGCATCGTTAAACAAGTGTTGTTTTTCACTTTTTTCAAACGATTGTCCTTTCGTTATATTTATCATTAAGTTTAGACCACTTTCTGGCAACAGGTCTATTTCATCTACTATATCGGCAATATCGTCGACAAGTTTAGCACCTTGTTTGATGAGCCAATGACACCCCTTAGCTTGTGGGTTATTAATGGTGCTGGGCACAGCAAAAACTTCACGATTTTGTTCAATAGCACAACGAGCAGTGACTAAGGAGCCACTTCTAATCGTAGCTTCAACCACCAATACACCTATACTCATACCACTAATTATTCGATTACGTTTAGGAAAATAGCCTGGTTTAGGGGGAGTACCCGGTAAAAACTCACTGATAATGGCACCATCATTCTCTAGAATATTTTTTGCTAATAACCGATGTCTCGTTGGGTAGACCTGATCTAACCCTGTAGCAACAACCGCAATGGTTTTACCCTTTGCGGCTAGAGTACCTTTATGAGCGGCACCATCAATACCTAGCGCTAAACCACTGGTAATAACTAAGCCTGCGTTAACTAACTGCTGAGCAAATTCGAAAGCATTATCTCGACCGTTAATACTAGCATTTCGACTCCCCACCATTGCGATTTGCTGTTGATTTAGTAAGGTAATGTTCCCTTGTACAAATAAAAGCAGTGGCGGATCATAAATTTGCTTTAGCGTTGAAGGGTATCGAATGTCAGTAAAAGGAATTATTATGCTACCACACCGTTTAGACGCATTAATAATGTTAGCAATCCTTGGCCAGTCAGGCGATCTAATCGCTGCAACTTGCTTTTGAGTCAGGCTTAATGATGATAGTTCTTGTGAGGGATAGAAAAGCTTTTCTACCCCAAAGCGTTCAACGAGGGTTAACTTTTTATGGCTAGCGAGACGTGGGATGAGTTTAAGCGCCAGCCAATAATGACTAGCGCTTTTATTGTGATGTTCATCGCGTGGTTGAACGGTAACATCTGTATTTTTTGTTATCGGCACTGCCTTCTCCTTAAGTACAGTTGCTTTTTTATCCGTTATGATGGCTTTTCTTTAACGGCTAATTAACCATTGGCGAAGTAACCGTATCTTGTAACCTAAGCGGTTTACTTGAACGTAATACCAACGCTAAACTAACTTGCTGATACACTTTAAAAATCATCATTTCACCCACCACTTCTTCTGGCATCTTATAATCAGAATCATCAACGTTTGCTATACGATTCCAACGGGATGTATCTTGGCTATACGCTGGGCCATTGCTTGTTTCAACAACACCAGGGCTGGTTCGCTTTACCGAGACAACATCTCCCTGTTCAATAGCATGTTCAGCACCACGGTTAATCATGACTACAGCTAGTTTTCCAAATTCACGTACACCACTTGCACTATTTAAAATGAGCCCTCGTAATGACTTATTAGCGGGTTTTAAAGTAAAAAAAGAAGGATATTGCTGATTTTCATTAACGGGCATAATGAAATCGCCAGAGCGTATTTCTTGTTTAGCTCCGTCGACGTACAAGGTAGCTGGGACCTTATTATCGATATCTCCTGAACGTAATACTTTTCCCGTTCCAACGACACGAATATTGTAGCCTAAAAGCGCTTCAGTTTCGGGATCGTATATCGCTTCCTCTTTTTGATATATAGCATAGCCTTTTCCTAGCGCTAACTCGCCATTAATATAAAGGTTAAAACCATCAACACTCGAGTTATATCCTTCATCGCTGCCTAAAATATAAGGGAGTTTTTCAATTTCAGCTTCAGATAAAATACTGTTGTACTTAATATAAGGCGCAATAACCTCTAAAGGTAAACTAGAAATAGCAGACTGATCTTTTAGTTGTACGCGAGCAAGAGGCGACCATTTAAGTTCAGGCTTACCACGAACTAACATCGGTTTACCTTGTTCATCAAAAACTAACCGTAACTCTTCACCGGGATATATCAAATGCGGATTATTGATGTCAGGGTTTAATCGCCACAGCTTTGGCCATAGCCAAGGCTGTTTGAGGAATATTCCCGAAATATCCCACAAAGTGTCTCCTTTTTTCACGATATAAGATTTTGGAGCATTGGTATTTAATGTTAACTCATCAGCACTAACAAATACTGAAAAAGACAAACTAAGTGTTAACAATAAACTGCGTATTAGCATGATAGTTCACCTATTAAACAGATATATGAAGCTTTTAGCTTAAACCACTATTATTAATTATATTTAATGGCTAAAATTGAAACATAACACTCAATGCGAACTTTCGCGAATTTTTTGAAGATTTATGACTATTTTAAACGTACTTAGATTCCCAGACGAGCGCTTGCGCACCAAAGCTGTACCTGTTGAAACAATTAACAGTGATGTGAAACAAATTGTCAGCGACATGTTCGATACCATGTATGACGAAAACGGGGTTGGCTTAGCTGCCACACAGGTTAATGTGCACCAACGTATTGTTGTTATTAACGTGACTGAAGATAAAGATCAGGCTTATGTCTTGATTAATCCAGAAATCATTAGTCATAGCGATAGCACAGAAATCAATGAAGAAGGCTGTTTGTCTGTACCGGGTTGTTACGCGAAAGTTGACCGCTATACCGAAGTGACTGTTAAAGCACTCGATCTTGATGGTACCGCGTTCACCTTAAACGCAACTGAATTACTGGCTGTTTGCATTCAACATGAATTAGATCATTTAGACGGTAAACTATTTGTTGATTATTTATCTCCATTGAAACGCCAGCGGATAAAAGCAAAATTAGAAAAAGAAGCACGTTTAGCCAATAGTTAATCATTATTTTTTATTAATAGAATTCGGAATAAAACCTTGTCAAAAGCTCTTAAAATTATTTTTGCTGGTACGCCAGATTTTGCTGCACAACATCTAGCGGCACTTATTAACTCTCATCATGAAGTCGTTGCTGTTTACTGTCCTCCTGACAAACGTGCAGGACGTGGTAAAAAATTAACAGCTTGTGCTACTAAGGAACTCGCATTAGCGCATGATATTGTTGTTGAGCAACCCATTAATTTTAAAGAGGCTGGCGATCAAGAAAAGCTGACCCACTATAATGCTGACATTATGGTTGTAGTGGCTTACGGCTTGTTATTACCGACGGTTATCTTAGAAGCGCCGCGTTTAGGCTGTGTTAATGTGCATGGTTCTATATTACCGAAATGGCGTGGCGCTGCACCTATTCAACGCTCATTAGAAGCGGGCGATAAAGAAACGGGTGTGACTATTATGCAAATGGATAAAGGTTTAGATACCGGTGACATGATAGCAAAAGCAACCTGTGAAATTACTCAACAAGATACTAGCGCTTCTCTCTATGATAAATTAGCCAATATTGGCCCTGCTGCTTTACTGGGCTCACTTGATTTAATGGCAGAAAATAAGCATAACGCTGTTCCTCAAGATAATAGCTTATCTACTTATGCCGCAAAACTTGATAAAAGTGAAGCAGAACTAAATTGGCAATTATCTGCAGAAGAACTTCATCGTAAGATCCGTGCTTATATTCCATGGCCTGTTGCACAATTTACCTTTACTGATGAAAAAAAAGCTGAGCACCGTATTAGGATTTGGCAAGCAAGTTATTCTAATGAAACTCACGATTATATGCCCGGCACAATAATTTCAGCGAATAAGAATGGCGTTACTGTTGCTACCACTTCAGGTTCTCTTTGCTTAGAGTCATTACAATTACCCGGTAAAAAGCCATTGCCAATACATGATATCTTAAATGGCAAGGCACTATGGTTTGCTGAAAATAGCAATATCAATAACTTAACGTCAAACAATTTGAGTGAAAAATAATGGCGACTAATATTAGAGCCCTGGCGGCAAGGTGTTGTTTTGCTGTTGTAGATAAAGGCAGAAGTCTTAGCGATGAGCTACCCAAAGCTCAAGCAAAAGTAGAAGGTAAAGATAAAGGCTTGTTACAGGAACTTTGTTACGGTGTTTTACGCTACTTACCCGCACTTGAGTATGACTTGCGCCAACTCATGGATAAGCCGTTAAAGGGTAAACAACGTGTTGGTCACTTTTTAATTTTAGTCGGTATTTATCAGGTAAAACATACCCGTATTCCTGATCACGCTGCAGTTAGTGAAACGGTAGCAGCAACTAAACCGTTAAAGTGTGATTTTTTAAGAGGTTTAATTAATGGTGTCTTACGTAATATTCAACGTAACTTAGCTAAAGAAGGTGCGGCTGAAATAGCAGCAAACTTACCTGACCCAATAAAGTATTCACACCCTAGTTGGTTCATCAAAAAACTGCAAAGTGCTTATCCTGAGCAATGGCAAGAAATTCTTACCGCGAATTTAGAACGCCCTCCTATGTGGCTAAGAGTTAATCAACAGCATCATGATGTTACTGAATATTTAGCCTTATTAAACCAAGAAGATATTCCAGTAGAGCTCGTTGATGAGAAATCATCGGCGATTAAACTTGTTAACGCAATTGATGTTAACAAACTACCTGGTTTTATTGAGGGCTGGGTTTCTGTTCAAGATGGCGCGGCCCAACAAGCCGCCATCTTACTTAATACCCAAGCAGATGATATTGTGCTTGATTGCTGTGCGGCCCCTGGTGGAAAAACTTGCCATATTATTGAGTTAACACCCGATTTAGCAAAAATGACGGCAATTGACATTGAAGAAAACCGTTTGCTCAGAGTAGAGGAAAACTTATCACGTCTTAACTTATCAGCTCAGGTTATTACCGCTGATGCTGCTTCAAAAGAATGGTGGGATGGACAGCTTTTCGACCGTATTCTTCTTGACGCTCCATGTTCAGGTACGGGGGTCATTCGCCGCCACCCTGATATTAAATGGTTAAGAAAAGCAGATGACATTGAAAAGCTTACGGTATTACAGCAAAAAATATTAGAAAACATTTGGTCTTTGCTTAAACCCGGTGGCATTTTGCTTTACGCAACGTGTAGTGTTTTGCCTGAAGAAAATACTCAGCAAATCGAAAAGTTTTTATCTGATAACAACAATGCTAGATTAGTACAGATAACAAATGAAAAAACTGACATTGGCTGGCAAATACTGCCAAATGAACAATCAATGGACGGTTTTTACTACGCTAAATTAGAAAAAGTAATAGGGTCTGTTGATCTTTCCACATTCCCTCTGTAAAGACTGAAAATTAAAGTTAACTTATGAAAATAATTATTATTGGTGCAGGTCAAGTAGGCGGAACATTAGCAGAAAACCTGGTTGGTGAACGTAACGACATCACTATTATTGATACCAATGCAGAAACCTTGCATGAATTACAAGATAAAATGGACTTGCAAGTTGTTGTTGGTAATGGCTCTCATCCTGATATATTAAAACAAGCAGGCGCTGAAGATGCTGAGTTAGTCATAGCGGTAAGTAGCGATGACGCAACCAATATGCTCGCCTGCCAGATTTGTTATTCGTTATTTAATACCGCGAATAAAATAGCGCGTATTCGCTCATCACAAATATTGCGCTACCAAAAAGAACTTTTTCAATCTAAAAACATTCCTGTCGATCATGTTATAGCTCCAGAACAATTAGTTACCCGTGATATTGCCCGGTTAATTGATTATCCTGGCGCATTACAAGTTTTAGAGTTTGCGCAAGGAAAAGTGAGCTTGGTTGCCGTAAAAGCTTATTATGGAGGGTTACTGGTAGGCCATGCCCTTTCAACTTTACGTGAACATATTCCTAATGTTGATACACGTGTTGCCGCTATTTATCGTAATGGTAAACCTATTCGACCGCTTGGTACTACGGTTATTGAAGCCGATGATGAAGTATTTTTTATTGCTGCAACCATTCATATTCGGGCAGTGATGAATGAACTGCAAAAACTCGAAGCATCTTATAAAAGAATCATGATCGCTGGCGGTGGTAATATTGGTGCTGGGCTAGCTAAAATTTTAGAAAAAAATCATCAAGTTAAGCTTATCGAACGTTCGCCAAAGCGCGCTGAATACTTAGCTTCAGAACTCAATGATACTTTAGTTTTTATTGGTGATTCTTCTGACCAAGAATTGTTACTTGAAGAACACATAGACCAATTCGACGTATTTATTGCGGTCACCAATGATGATGAAGCGAATATTATGTCATCGTTATTAGCAAAGCGCTTAGGCGTTCGTAAAGCGATGGTTCTGATTCAACGCAGTGCTTACATAGATTTAGTGCATGGCAGTGAGATTGATATTGCCGTATCTCCACAACATGCCACTATCTCTGCACTATTAACACATGTTCGCCGTGGTAGTATTGATAATGTATACAGCTTACGTGGTGGTGCTGCTGAAGCTATTGAGATTATTGCTAAAGGTGACGAAAAATCATCAAAAGTAGTCGGAAAAACAATTCAAGCCATTAAATTGCCTCCAGGGACAACCATTGGCGCTATTGTTAGACAAGATGAAGTATTAATTGCTCACTCAGATACAAAAATAATGTCAGAAGACCATGTTATTTTATTCTTAGTCAATAAACGCTACATCTATGATGTTGAAAAACTTTTCCATGTCGATGCACTGACTTTTTATTAGAGTGAGGTAGTATTGAATGTAAAAAACCAGAAATATCTGGCTTTTTTGGTTATTAAAGATGAAAAATCATAGATGACTAAGAGCGCCAAAAGCCTGGGGTAAAGAGTACCAGTAAAGTAAATATCTCTAAACGACCAAAAAGCATCGCGACAATTAATACCCATTTACTGAAGTCGGTGATCTCAGCAAAATTTGCGGCTACAGCGCCTAAACCAGGGCCTAAGTTATTTAAACAAGCAGCAACCGCAGTAAAAGCAGTGATGTCGTCCATACCCGTAGCAAGCAGTAACAACATACAAATAATAAAGACAGCGGCATAAGCTGAGAAAAACCCCCATATCGCCTCAACAACACGATCAGGTAAGGCTTTGCGGCCTAATTTTATGGTGAAGACCGCTTTAGGATGAACTAAACGGTTTAACTCTCGCAAACCTTGCAGATATAAAAGTACCACTCGCACCACTTTCATCCCCCCCCCCGTACTACCTGCACAGCCACCAATAAAACTGGCAAAGATTAATAAGATGGGTAGCAATGTTGGCCAATCGGCAAAACTTGTTGTAGCAAAACCCGCGGTAGTGCTAATAGAAACAGACTGAAATAAGGCTTGGTCGAATGCTTCAAAACCATCTTCATAGGTACCGGTTGCTAACAGAACAATTAAACAGATCAAGGTTAAAACAAACTGAATAGCAATGAAGACTTTAAACTCAGGATCGAAAAAATAATTTTTTAATGAGCGACTGTGTAATACCGCAAAATGTAGTGCGAAATTCACACCTGCAATAAGCAAGAAAAAGACACATACAAAATTAATAGCGGGACTATTAAAGTACCCCATACTATCGGTATGTGTTGAATAGCCACCAATAGCAATCGTCGAGAAAGCATGACAAATAGCATCAAAAGCAGACATACCTGCTCCCCAATAACTAATCGCACAAGCAATCGTTAAAAATAAATAGATATACCATAAATGTTTTGCGGTATCGGCAATCCGCGGTGTCATCTTTGAATCTTTTACCGGTCCAGGTGTTTCAGCACGATAAAGCTGCATACCACCAATACCTAACATGGGTAAAACTGCAACCGCTAAAACAATTATCCCCATACCGCCAAGCCATTGTAATTGCTGGCGATACCAAAGCACTGCATGTGGTAGTCCATCAATTTCTTTTAAAATGGTAGCCCCTGTAGTGGTTAGGCCAGAAAATGATTCAAAAAAAGCATCAGCAACAGATAAATTCGGGTTATCTAAGAGTAAGAGCGGAACAGCAGAGAAACTAGCAAGTACCACCCAGAATAAAACAACGATAAGAAAGCCTTCACGTGCCCGTAAATCACTTTTTTCATTTTTAAAAGGATACCAAGCAAGTAAACCTGCAATTAAACAAAACAGGAATGCAGTAAGAAAAGATACACCACCACCATCACGGTAGAGTAGTGCAATTAAAGCGGGTGGTAGCATGGTCACACTCAATAGAGCGACCAGCAAGCCAAGAATTCGAATGATATTTTTTATTTGCACGAGTTAATTTTTATTATTCAGTAAAGTCATCGACTACATGTTTTTTGATGATAAAGCATAAAGATCAACACTGCGACTTTAAATCGCGTATTTCGTCTTAATTTATTTAGCTAACGCGTTTGTTATATGATTCACGTTCCATATCAACTATTTCAACACTAATTGACACTGATTTAATTGCAAACGTATTTAGCTGACTTAACACCAGCTCAGAGAGTTTTTGTCTTTGTTCTAAATGACGACCAGATAAAATTTTACAGCACACATGCATAAATCGTTGTTTGTTGTTAGCTTCATTCTCTATTTCAGCATAGAAATCTTTATAGGAAATAGCTCTTACTTTAATATCACCCTTAGAGAATAGTGCCGATTGAGTCGCGGCTAGAAAAACACACGACATCAGTGCTTTAATATCTAGTTCTTGAGCCAGTTCTTGTGAATATTCGATAATACAATGTGGCATCGTGCTGTCCTTGTTAGCTGAGCTTTCTGATTAGCGAATAGACTTAAGAGTCAACAGTCCTGAAGAAAGCGTTTGTAGTTTCTGCTTAACGTTAATTAATTGTGCCTCAGGTAAGGCAATAACTAATGCTATTTGTGCAGTAAAGTCTTGTTTGATAATTTCACCTTTTGCTTGTTCAACTAAATACAACACATCGTTTATTTGGTGGTAATCACAAATTAACCACTGTTCTACCATAGGAACTTTGATGCTTGTGCGCAGTAATGATAGCGCTTGACGAATACTTCCCCCATAAGCACGTTGTAATCCACCAGTACCTAATTTTGTCCCTCCAAAATAACGTACAACAATTGCACACAGTTCACCTACATCACTCCCCTGTAATACCGATAACATGGGTCGGCCTGCAGTACCAGCGGGTTCGCCGTCATCAGAAAAGCCATAGCCTTGACTGTCATCTGGTCGGCCAGTAAGAAAAGCATAGCAATGATGACTTGCTTGAGGATGATATTTTTGGCATTTTTTTAACTGGTTTTTTGCTTCTTCATGACTGGTGCAGGGAGAAATATAGCAAATAAAACGACTGCGGCTAACGATTGTTTCATCAACAATATCATTAGCCGCAATTTTATAAGGTTTAGCAATAGCCATTAGTATTAAAGTTTACTTCAACTCTAATTCACGGGTCATATTTTCGTTATGTAACTGATGAACAATAACATTGTCTTCAATACGAATACCGCCAAATGGACGCATAGCTTCTATTTTTTCCCAATTAATCATATTGCCATTTTTTGAGGCTTTAAGATCGGCCAATAATGATTCAATAAAATATAGACCAGGCTCTATAGTGAACACTTGATTAGTTTCAATAATACGTGACGTACGTAAGAATGGATGTTGTTCTGGTGTATTAGCGTGTGTACCACGTTCATCGGCCATAAAACCGCCAACATCATGAGTTTGTAGACCTAGATGATGACCTAAACCATGTGGAAAAAACGTTGAAATAATACCCGTTTCAACGGCGGTATCGACATCAACATTAATAAAGCCAAATTCATGAAGTACGTTACCAATATCACGATAGGTTTCAATATGTAGATCTACATAGCTTTTCCCAGGTTTTAAGCCATCAACAGCATTGAGCATTAATTTGTTCATGCGAGCAATTAATTCAGCAAACTTGTCACGTTTAAATGAATAAGTACGCGTTATATCAGAGGCGTAACCATTAAAGCTGGCCCCTGCATCAATTAAAAAAGAACGATGTGCTTGTGGTACACCGCGGTCTAAAGCCGTGTAATGTAAAATTGAGGTGTTCGTGTTAAGTGCAACAATATTGCCATAAGGTGTTTCGTCACTAGTATGATTTGTTGCTTTTAAATAAGCTTGCTGAATATCAAATTCCGACGAGCCTTGTAAGAAAGCACTTCTTGCCGCTTTATGGCCTGTAACAGCAATAGCGTTCGACTTACGTAAACACTCTTGTTCATATTGTGTTTTATAAGCGCGGTGATAATGCATATAATTGAGTAATGGCTCAGGGTTTATGTTTTTAAATCCCAGCGCTGTTGCTACTTCAATGTGTTCGCCAATATAGGCAAAATCTGTTTTATCATAAGGTAGTAATTTCTCGACATCAGTCGCTTTAGTAAGCACTTTAATATCAAAAAAATCATTCCAGTAATTATCAGCTAAAGGTGTGACTTTATGCCAAAAATCAACAGGTTGATAATAAATAAGCGTAGGTTTATTTTCACCGTTAACAATCAACCAGCAATTTGGGATATCCACTAATGGTAACCAAGCTTTAAAATGAGGATTTACTTTAAAGGGGTAACCATAATCATCAAGAAATACTTTAATTTCTTGGCCTGAATGAATCACTAAACCTTGAAGGTTCTCACGTTTTAATGCCGCTTTAGAACGTTGTTGAAGCTCGGTAACATGGGCTGGGTAAAGCGTTGCTAGTTTGATCATTGATCGCACCTCTGAAAATTTTCCAATATCATATCACACTATCATAAAATATTAATTTACTGCGCAATACTCATCTTGAATATTTGATCAAAAAGTGATGTTTCCTGCCCCACTTTTATTTGATAAATTTCTTGATAAGCCATAACACTCTTCACATATTCACGTGTTTCTTTATAAGGAATAGTTTCAATCCAAATATCGGCTGGCATAGGCTTCAAGTCTTTTAACCAACTTCTTACACGGTATGGACCCGCATTATAAGCTGCAGTTGCTAATACTTGATTACCATCATGGCGGTCGAGTAATCGTTTTAAATATTTTGTACCGAGTTTAATATTAGCTTTCGCGTTCATTAACCGCTTGTTTGTCACTTTGCGCTTTTGTAAATGTTTAGCTGTTGCTGGCATAACCTGCATTAAGCCCTTTGCACCAGCAGGCGAGTTAGCATCTGACATAAATGAACTCTCTCTTCTAGCAATAGCAAATGTCCAAGCTGGGTTTATTTGATACCTCCCTGCTGAATCAATAATTTCATCTTCAAAAGCCAACGGAAAACGTAAATCAACATCATCTAAGTAGCCAACATTAGCTAAAGTAAAAATAGCTCTGTCAAACCACTTTTCTTCATAAGCAATTTTTGATGCTGCAAGCTTTTCCCGATCGCTCAACTGTGTTAGCCAATAATTCCATTCGCGACGGGCATCATAAAACCGCCCAATATGAAAAAATTCAAAGGCTCTTTTTGCTGCTGGGTTTTTTAGTAAGGCTAACTTTTCAGGTGCCGTTATCTCTATAGGACTGTTTTGTAGGTTTACACTTTGCTGTAGGGCACTTGCGGCAAGGAATCCGTAATAATGACGTTTCTTCGCTAATCCGCCTAAGACTTCATGGCCTAAAACAGTGTCACCTGTTTCAAGTAAGCTTCGCCCGTACCAATATAGCCATTGATTACTTTTGTGAAGCGTTTTGGGTAATGCTTTTAAGTCATTTTTAATTTCTGGCCAATCTTGTTCTCTAAGCAAATCAGCCATTCGCCATTGTACAATATTAGTAGACTGAAGATTTTTATCGACTTTTTCTAACCATTCTCCTGAATCTTTGTGGTTTTTACTGGCTAAAGCAATAGCGAATTTTAACACTATTTGCTGTTGTTGTGATTCTGAAAATGGCAAAACTTCTATCGCTTTACTATACGTGTTCAATGCTTTTTCAGGGTCACGCCAAATCAAACGTTTTAATCCGTAAGCGGCAATAGAAGCTTCTTTAACCGACTTATGGGGGAAACGATTCATATTGCTAATATAGGCAGGATCACGGCGAACTTTATGCCACAATGTACCTAAATACTTTTCTTTTTCGGGCATTAGTTTCGTTAGGTAAGGAATTAAAGTATGTTTACCACCATCTGCAGCCAGAGATATTCGCTGCCAAATAGCCTCTTCTGTTCTATAACCTGCATTTTGCCAACGAGTGAATAATGGGTCACATACTTTAGGCTGCGACTTCCCTACTATCCATAATGATGTGATTTTAGGTAATATTTGAGAGTCTGGTACACCCGATTTTAATTGATAATGGTAATACTGACAGGTTAATTCAACATTCGATGTAGGCACATAAAAGCTTTGAAATAATAATGAATTATTACGCTCCGCCAAATACTCCAGCCATTTTTTACGGAGCGGCCAATCAAGAGGTGAACCTCGATATTTTTCCAGAAATAGACTAATTGCTTTTGTATCACCCATTGTCATACCATGCATGAGTTGTTGTTGATCTAAATATGGCTGCAGTGGGTAATAATGCAATTGCTGATACAAGGTTTGATAACGAGAAGAGTTAGGTTGCCAAACATGCTTCTCAGCTTGTTGAAATATTTCACGCACGGCTGATTGATCCGCATATGTAGATGTACTAATAATATTGCAGAGAAAAACCGAGAAAAACATCAATACGGGTGAAGTCAAACGAGACATAGGTTACCTTACTTAATATGAAAACTTACTACTTACTTGTGCTGTTTACTCTATTTACCAATCCCTCTTAATTTTTCACGCATTGCTTAACAAAGCAAGTGAAATTAGTATTCTCTTGTTGTTGATTGTAATAACCATCAGATATTTAATTTTGGTTACATTTGACTGTTGTTATTGATAATATTTAAACGTTTCTTATTATTGTAATTATTATGCGCCTAGTTTCTCTTTTATTCTGTTGTTTGTTTTTAAATACTGCTCAAACTTTTGCAGCTGAACATTCGCTTGCATCACAAATGAGTTATCATGCTGATCAAGATGCTCATTTAGGTTATGGTGTATTTTATCAGTATAAATTTTTAGAAAATTTTGAATTTGAAGCAAAGTATAGTGAAAGCGGAGACTTAAAAGTCTTCGATGATAAGAACACCCTCTCAGGTGATTTCGGAAGCTTATCTTTAGGCATTAATTTTCTTAAGCAACGTAACCAGGACTTATCTTTAAAATTTGGCTTTGGCCTGAATCTAGTTACCGCTTCATCTAATCATATACTTATTGAAACTAATGCTTTAGCACCTTACTTTCAAATATCAGCTAATTATAAGCTGACCAATCAATTATCAGTGACTTTAGGTCAAACGAGTCAATTTCATCAAGATAACCTTGGTACTAACCATTCCCTATTTATGTCAGTTAATTGGCTATTTGGGCAACACCCTGCTGATATTTCTTTCAAAAAAGTCGCGACCAAACGATCGGTTAAAGACGTTAAAAATTTACCTCCACTTGCTCTTAATGACTTAAAGATAAATACCACGGTTAAACCTCGTACTCTGTGGTCTGTGCAAATTGGTGCTTATCAACAACAGAAGAACGCTGATCAAAAGTCCTCGATTTTGCAAGCAGCCCATGCGTTAGCTCTAACCACCAAATTACATAAAGGTCTTTTTCGTATACTAAGTCAGCCTTTTTCAGATAGAAAAAGCGCAGAGGAATACTTAATTTATTTAAAGCATCATTATGATATCAACGGTTTTATAAATAAATTTTAGCGCTGATATCCAGTTTTAATTTTTTTTGCTAAAATTACTCACTTTATAACCCTCACATTTACTCACTATGAATTCTAGCTCTGAAGATATTTTCAAAAATGCCGACCATGTTCTTAATGCTATAGGGTTACGTTGCCCAGAACCTGTCATGATGGTTCGAAAATCTATACGAAAAATGGCTGACCAAGAAACCTTATTAATAGAAGCGGATGACCCTTCAACAGCCCGAGATATCCCGAGTTTTTGTCGCTTTATGGACCACGAACTTATTGCCCAACAAACGAACCAAAAACCTTTCCTTTATTTGATCAAAAAAGGGAAAGCATAACGCTTTCCCTTTTTATTTTTATTTTTTATGAACAATCACTCGCTATTGATGCTAAATCTTATCTATTGTAAAAGTGCAACATCAGCGATAGCAAAGAAACTATTTCTTATTTCATTCAATAGCGTTAAACGATTTGTTTTAACCGCTTCATCATCAGCCATAACCATTACGTTATCGAAAAAGTTATCAATTGGCGCTTTTAAACAGGCAAGCTCTGTTAATGCTGCTTGATAATCTTTAGCTAACATCATTGGCGCTATAGTCACCTTAACTTCATCGAAAGCTTTAGCTAAAGCTTTTTCTTCAGCTTCGCTCGCTAAGTCAGCTTTAAACTCAGGATAAAGTTCACCTTTGAATTTAGCTAAAATATTACCAACACGCTTATTAGCTGCAGCCAGTGTCGCCGCTTGCTCTAAAGATTTAAAGTGACTTACCGCTTTAATACGTTTTTCAAAATCTAATGGCGCCGTAGGTGCATTGGCCAAAACAGCCTGAATAACATCAACTGAGATGCCTTGCTCCTGGTAATAGGCCCTAAAACGACCTAAAACAAAATCAGTCACTTGTATATTAACGTTTTCATTGGCAAGCTTGTCGCCGTATAAAACAACACTTTCGTTAATTAACTCACTGATATCTAATGATAATTGTTTTTCTATAATAATTCGAATTAAACCGATTGCCGCTCGACGTAAAGCAAAGGGGTCTTTATCACCTTTCGGTGGCTGATTTATACCAAATATGCCAACCAAACTATCGACTTTATCTGCTATAGCTACGGCACAACCAATATTGCCTTCAGGTAAGGTATCACCCGAGTATCGGGGACGGTATTGGTCTTCTAATGCTTGAGCAACCTCAGGTGATTCACCATCATTTTGAGCATAATACTTCCCCATAGTACCTTGTACTTGAGGAAACTCTAACACCATTTCAGACATTAGATCGGTTTTACTTAATAAGCCAGCACGTGTCGCCTGTGCTGAGTTTTCACCTATTTGACCAGCAATATGACCGCTTAATGAAGCAATGCGTTCTGACTTCTCTTTTAACGTACCTAATTGTTTTTGAAACAATACCGATGATAAGCTTTCTAAGCGTGATTCTAACGTTTTACTCTTATCTGTTTTAAAGAAAAACTCAGCATCAGCCAAACGTGGACGAATAACTTTTTCATTGCCTTTAATCACTTGGCTTGGATCTTTACTTTCTATATTTGATACAAAAATAAACTTATTTAATAATTGTCCATTTTTGTCATTCACTGGAAAGTATTTTTGATGATCTTTCATTGAGTAGATAAGCGGTTCAGCAGGAACATTTAAAAAGGCTTCATCGAAACTACCAATGAGTATAACAGGCCACTCGACTAATCCAGTAACTTCTTCTAATAAGTCTGCGTCAATTAGCGCTACACCATTTAATTGGTCTGCCGCTTTATTAATTTCTGCCAAAATTAATTTTTGTCTCTGTTCATAATCAACTTGTACAAACGCTGCTGTTAACTTATCTTCGTATTCATCAGCATGCGCTAAAGACACGAACCCTTCGTGATGAAAGCGGTGCCCTGTCACTAAATTACTCGAGTTTACCTCTAACGTTTTACCATTAATAACTTTATCACCAAACATTATTGTTAACGTATGAACAGGTCGAATAAATTGTGTTCGGGTGCTTCCCCAGCGCATAGGCTTAGGAATAGGTAGTTTACTTACAGCTACATTTATCATTGCTGGAATTAAAGCTGCTACTGTTTTACCTGGTTGAGTAGCGCGGTGGAGTAACCATTCACCTTTATCCGTTTTCAAACGTTGTGCTTCTTCAACACTGATACCATTTGAACGTGCCCAACCTTGTGCTGCTTTACTTGCATTACCTTCAGCATCGAAAGCAACATCAACAGCTGGTCCACGTTTTTCAATTTCTTTATCTGCTTGTTTTTCAACGAGCTTACTTACTTTAACAGCTAAACGACGAGGTGTAGCAAACCATTTTATCTCTTCATAGGCTAGATCTGCGCTGTCTAATTGATCTTTTATTTGCTGATAAAAGGTTACCGCAAGATTTTTTAATGACTTTGGCGGTAACTCTTCAGTACCTAGTTCTATCAATAATGTTTCAGTATTCATTATGACTTCTCCTCAGAGGTATTATTATTCTTACAAAGAGGAAAACCTAATTCTTCACGTTTATCATAATAAGCCTTTGCACAAGCTTTTGATAATGTTCTAACTCTAAGTATATAACGTTGACGTTCAGTCACAGAAATAGCATGACGAGCGTCTAATAAGTTAAACGCGTGAGATGCTTTCATAACTTGTTCATAAGCAGGTAGTGCTAAGCCAGCTTCAATTAACTTTTGGCTATCTTTTTCACATTGATCAAAAGTGTTAAACAATGCATCTACGTCTGCATACTCAAAGTTGTAAGTTGATTGTTCAACTTCATTTTGATGAAATACATCACCATACAGTACTTTACCCATAGGACCATCGGCCCACACAAGATCATAGATGCTGTCAACATTTTGAATATACATCGCTAAACGTTCAAGGCCGTAGGTTATTTCACCGGTTACTGGTGTGCACTCTAAGCCACCTACTTGTTGAAAGTAAGTAAATTGTGACACTTCCATGCCATTTAACCAAATTTCCCAACCTAGCCCCCAGGCGCCCAACGTTGGTGATTCCCAGTTATCTTCGACAAAGCGAATATCATGTACGAGAGGATCAATGCCTAACTCTTTTAAAGAAGTAAGGTACAACTCTTGGATATTTTTTGGCGAAGGTTTTAACATCACTTGGAATTGGTAATAGTGTTGTAAACGATTTGGGTTTTCACCGTAACGACCATCTGTAGGACGACGACAAGGCTGAACAAAAGCACTACTCATTGGTTCAGGGCCAATAGAGCGTAGAAAGGTCATGGGATGAAAGGTACCAGCACCTACTTCGAGATCAAGGGGTTGAACGATGACACAACCTTGACGCGACCAGTAGTCTTGTAACTGAAAGATTAATCCTTGAAATGTTTTTATATTGAACGTACTCATAATTTTCCGATTCATTATTCGTGTGAGTTTACCGATAACGGCTAATGATATTAAGTATACCGATTGCTTTATTATTCGCCTAGTAACAAGTTAACAAACTTTGAGTTTTTACTCAGTAATTAATTACTTTATCTATTACCGTGTTGCAGAATGTTAAAATGCCCGGATTTGATGTCCGGGCATTTATTATTTTAAAATAGCGAGTTTAACTATATATCTAAGTTTGCTACATTTAATGCGTTTGCTTCAATGAAGTTTCTACGTGGCTCAACATGATCACCCATGAGTGTCGTAAACAATAAATCTGCAGCAATAGCATCTTCAATGGTAACTTGTAACATACGACGCGTTTCAGGATCCATTGTAGTTTCCCACAACTGGCTTGGATTCATTTCACCCAATCCTTTATAACGCTGTATGTATTGTCCACGTTTAGATTCAGCCATTAACCAAGTAAGAGCTTCTTCAAATGTAGTGACAGTTTTAATTTTTTCACCACGTTTAACATAACCACCTTCTTCGATTAAGCCATTAATTGCCGTATTTAAACCAAAGATAGTTTCGAATTCTTTTGAATGAATAAATTCGTAACCACAATCATAGATATGGTCAATACCGTGCTGTCGAACATTAAAGCTAGGATAATAGATGTTTCTTTCTTGATCATGCTTTATATCAGCAGAATAGATAGAACCATTACCATCTTGGTTGTCCAATTGTGAAACTAAATCAGCGACCCAAGCTTCAACTAATACTTTATCGTTAAAATCTGTCTTAAGAATTTCTTTGCTGTAAATCATTTTCTCTAATATATCAGCAGGAATTTGACGAGATACACGTTTAATGATGTCATGTGTTTTACGATACTGTCTCACGAGTTGTTCTAGCGAAATACCTGAAATAGCAGGTGCAGATTCATTTACATAAATTTCTGCATTATCTAATGCTAACGTTGTTAGGTATTCTGTTAAACCATCATCATCTTTAATATAGCGCTCTTGCTTGCCTTTCTTCACTTTATAAAGTGGTGGTTGAGCAATAAAAATATGGCCACGTTCCATTATTTCTGGCATTTGACGATAAAAGAATGTCAATAACAAAGTACGTATGTGTGATCCATCGACATCAGCATCGGTCATGATGATGATACTGTGGTAACGTAATTTTTCAGGGTTGTATTCATCACGTCCGATACCACAACCTAGAGCAGTGATTAACGTGCCTACTTCTTGTGATGATATCATTTTATCAAAACGTGCTTTTTCAACGTTAAGAATTTTACCTTTTAGGGGTAATATTGCTTGGTTACGACGATTTCGTCCCTGCTTGGCTGAACCACCAGCAGAGTCTCCTTCCACAATATATAGTTCAGATAACGCAGGATCTTTTTCCTGACAATCTGCTAATTTACCAGGTAAACCGGCGATATCTAACGCACCTTTACGGCGTGTCATTTCACGGGCTTTACGAGCAGCTTCACGCGCTCTTGCCGCATCGACAATCTTCATAATAATAGTACGAGCAACAGCTGGTTTTTCTAATAGATATTCACCTAGCTTTTCGCCCATAGCTTGTTCAACAGCCGTTTTAACTTCCGATGAAACGAGCTTGTCTTTAGTTTGTGATGAGAATTTAGGGTCAGGTACTTTAACTGATATTACCGCCGTTAAACCTTCGCGAGCATCATCACCAGAGGCACTTGTTTCTGTACTACCGCCTTTCTTCGTTTTATTAAGACCTTCTTTTACCATATAACTATTAAGCGTACGTGTTAAAGCAGTACGGAAACCACTTAAGTGAGTACCACCATCACGCTGAGGAATATTGTTAGTAAAACAGTGAATACTTTCTTGGAAACCATCATTCCACTGCATCGCAACTTCTACAATAATGCCATCTTCACGCGCTAAATCGAAATAGAATATATCTTCATTTACCGGTGTTTTATTGGTATTTAAGTAATCAACGAATGCTTGGATACCACCATCAAATTTGAAATGGTCTTCTTTGCCTTTCTCACGCTCATCGATTAAGCGAATTGAAATACCAGAATTTAAGAAAGATAACTCACGGATACGTTTAACTAATAAGTCATAGTGAAATAAGACATCTGTAAAGGTATTTTCACTTGGCCAGAAACGTACTTCAGTACCTGTTTTATCACTTACACCGACCTCAGCTAGAGGAGCTTCAGCGACACCTTCGTGATATGTTTGCTCAAATAATTTACCTGCTCGTCGAATATTCAGTTTTAGCTTGCTACTTAAAGCATTTACCACTGAAATACCAACGCCATGAAGACCACCAGAAACTTTATAGCCGGAGTCTTCACCACCAAATTTACCACCAGCATGGAGTACTGTCATGATAACTTCAGCAGCAGAAATACCTTCTTCAGGATGTATGTCAGTTGGAATACCACGGCCATCATCTCTAACAGATACAGAGCCGTCTATATGTATTTTAACAACAATTTCAGTACAATGACCCGCTAACGCTTCATCGATAGAGTTATCTAATACTTCAAACACCATATGATGCAAACCACTGCCATCATCCGTGTCACCAATGTACATTCCTGGTCTTTTACGTACAGCGTCAAGTCCTTTTAGAACTTTAATACTGTCTGAGCCGTATTCATTTTCTACTGTCATAGCGTATAGCCTATTTACCTATTGCTGAGATTTGTCCATGTTTCACGTGAAACATCTTATAATTATTATCAGTAGGAACCAAGGGTTCTACTGCGATTTTATCAATTGCCGTGATAATAACTTGGCAGTCTAGTTTATTAATTGCGTTGCTTAGTAAAGTTCTAGAATTTAAATCTAGTTCTGCACCTACATCGTCAATTAATAAAATTGGTTTTACTCGTTTAACTTTCTCTATTAGCTTTGCTTGCGCAAAAGTTAACGCCAGTAAAAACAACTTTTGTTGACCACGAGATAATTGGTTGTCTATAACCACATTACCCGTTAAAAATTTAACATCGAACTTTTGTGCGCCGTATAGACTGAAGCCACACTTCCTTTCTCTTTCACTATTTTGTGATAACACATCATTTAACGACTTTTTACTGTTCCACCCTTGAGTGTACGATATCGATATGTCATCGGCCAAAGTAGGTAGCATTAATTCTAACCAAGGTTGAAGTTCCTCAGATAGTTCTTTAATGTACTCATCACGTAATTTTGCGACTCTAACTGATGACTCACAAAACACATGAGTCCAATAACTTAGCGTATCACTATCAGCTTTATTACGTAAACAAGCATTCCTGTGTTTCAATATTCGAGAGAACTCTTTCCAGCAATCTGAAAATGACTGTTTCACGTGAAACAATCCTAAATCTATGAAACGTCGTCTTTGTTTAGGTCCACCAAAAAACAGCTTAAAACTTTCGGGTGTAATCACTTGTACTGCAACATTTATTGCCAGTTGAGAAAGCTGACGATATTTCTCACCCGCAATTTTAATTTCGGTGAGACCGGTATCAAAATCTTTTGCAACACCTAGCTGCAACCCCTTATTGTCTTTAGCACTAACAATAAACTTTTTTTTGCTATGGGTAACTAAATTTTCAACTTGCGATGTCCTAAAGGACTTACCATGCCCTAGATAAAAAATAGCTTCTAATAAGCTACTTTTTCCACTGCCATTGTCGCCGATAATAAAATTAATATTGTCATTTAATTCAATAGGATCTGAAGCTAAATTTCTAAAATCAAAAACGGTAAGTTTTGCTATACTCATTACAAACGCATTGGCATAACAACATAAATAGCTTCATTACTTTCAGCACCTTCAATAACTACACTACTATTTGCATCAGCCAAAGTAAATTTAACTTCTGGCTCTTTAATGGCATTCAAAACATCAAGAACGTAATTAACATTAAAACCGATTTCAACTTCATCATAAGGAAAGTCAATTTCTAATACTTCTTCAGCTTGCTCTTGCTCAGGATTATTAGCGGTTATTTTTAGCTCATGCTTGGAAAAATTCAAACGTACACCTCTGAATTTATCATTTGATAAAATAGAAGCACGCGATAGAAGTTGGCGTAAATTGTCTTTACTGGTATTTAATACTTTATCACCGTTGCGTGGAAGTACTCGACGGTAATCAGGAAAGCGACCGTCAACTAATTTACTGGTAAAAGAGAATTCACTATCGATAATACGAATATGATTAGAGCCAAGAAATACTTGCACATTTTCTTCAACAGGATCAAGTAAGCGAATAATCTCTAAAATACCTTTACGGGGAACAATAACTTGTCTTGATGGTAGCGTTAATTCATTAGACGATATTTTACATATCGCAAGACGATGCCCATCAGTGGCAACAGAACGGATTTCATTACCTTCAGTTTCAATTGACATCCCATTAAGATAATACCTAACATCTTGATTAGCCATAGAAAAATGTGTACTTTCAATTAAACGAAGTAAGTCAGATTTAAAAAGCTGAAATTCGACATCGCCTTTCCATTCTTCAATATTGGGAAAATCTACAGCGGGTAATGTTGATAATGAATATTTACTTCTTCCGGTGCTAATAGTAATAGCTTCATTAGTAGATTCAAAAGATAAAATTGAATCGTCAGGTAAACTCTTACAAATATCAAGAAGCTTTCTGGCGGGGATAGTAATTTTACCATCTTCACCCTGGTTATCTATTTGGGTACTAGATACCATTTCAAGTTCTAAATCAGTGGCTGTTAACGTAAGTGACTGCCCACTTATATTTAAAAGAATATTACCAAGAATAGGTAATGTACTTTTACGTTCAACGGCACCAGAAACCAATAAAAGTGGTTTCAGTAATAATTCCCTATTTAATGAAAACTTCATTTATCTACCTATCTTTTTTGTGTACTTATTATTATAACGAAAGCTATGATGAAAGTGTTCTAGTTAAATTAGAATAATCTTCCTTGATGTCATGCGACTCTTCGCGTAACGCCTTAACCTTACGACATGCATGGAGGACGGTTGTATGATCACGCCCACCGTATGCATCACCTATTTCTGGCAAACTATGGTTAGTTAGCTCCTTAGATAATGCCATTGCAATTTGCCTAGGTCTAGCCACAGATCTATTTCTACGTTTTGAAAGTAAATCGGCAACTTTAATTTTATAATATTCTGCAACGGTTCGTTGAATATTATCGATAGTAACTAATTTGTCTTGTAAGGCAAGTAAATCTCGTAATGCTTCACGCACAAAATCTATCGTAATAGGTCTACCAGTAAAGTTAGCATTGGCGATAACTCTATTCAATGCCCCTTCGAGCTCACGAACATTAGACCGAAGACGTTTCGCAATAAAAAAGGCAACTTCATCAGCCAAGTTAATATGACTTTCTTGCGCTTTACGTTTAAGAATGGCAACACGCGTTTCTAGTTCGGGAGGCTCTATTGCAATAGTTAATCCCCAACCAAAGCGAGATTTAAGCCTATCTTCAACATCAACTTCTTTTGGATAACGATCACTGGTTAAAATAATTTGCTGATTACCTTCAAGCAAAGCATTGAAAGTATGAAAAAATTCTTCTTGCGTTCTGTCTTTACCTGCAAAAAATTGAATATCATCGATGAGTAAAGCATCAACACTACGATAATAATGTTTAAATTTTTCCATCGCATTATTTTGTAATGCGCGAACCATATCTTGAACAAATCGCTCTGAATGCATATAAGCAATTTTAGCATTGGGCTTATTTAATAAAATACCGTTACCGACCGCATGTAATAAATGGGTTTTACCTAAACCCGTTCCGCCATAAATAAATAGAGGGTTATAGGCAGAACCAGGATTATCGGCAACTTGTGAGGCAGCAGCGCGTGCTAATTGGTTTGATTTACCTTCAACAAAATTATCAAAAGTGTATTTGACCCTAACATTAGTAGTTTTAGGTAAATTACTTTGCGGCTCTTCCCTTTTTTTATTAGCACTTACAAGTTGTGGAATAGTATTGATAATATTTTGTGAGCTACTTTGATTTGGAATACTACCAACATCAAATCTAAGGAGAGGAGGATTAGTACTTTCTTGCAAAGTAACCAATTCATTTATACGACTAACATATTTGTCACGAACCCAATCAAGTACAAAACGATTAGGTGCATATAATGTCATGATATTGTCAGCGACAACACATTGTAACGGACGTATCCACATACTGAATTGCTGCGCAGGCAACTCTTCTTGTAGAACTGAAAGGCATCGCTGCCAAAGTGAATGATCCAACCAAATGCTCCTGATATTACACGACGTGCTGTTACATTAGCCTCTCGTAAAAACGACAAATAAAGCAAGCGTAGGTAAATGTGGTATTTTTATAATTGGTCTATTATCACCATAGTTATCCACAACATCAATATTGACTTTTAAATAGTTGCCCTTTTAATGAAAATAAAATAAAAAAGACTCCGCAAAAGCAATAAAAACGGTATTTTTAGACTAATTTACTGCTAAAATTTTATTTACATATTATTTAGCTATTAGCAGTAATTACTTAACGTCTTTTGGATGTAATTCAAAATAATGTTACAAAACTGTGGATATAAATAATAGATCACAAAGATCTATTAGGATCTTTTTAAAATAGATGACTATAAGCATTGACAACAGTTGCTACAAACTATAAAATTCGGCCTCTTTTTTTAGAACCAGTGTGCTCAATACGGCTGTTTGCCAGGGCAACAACAACAGACGGATTAGCGTAATGAAAAGAACATTTCAACCTAGTGTATTAAAGCGTAAACGCAACCACGGTTTCCGTGCTCGTATGGCTACAAAAAACGGTCGTGCAGTAATTTCACGTCGCCGTGCTAAAGGCCGTAAAAGCCTTAGCGCATAATCTCTTTTTTAATCTTTAATAAAGAGATATTTTAACCATCATGGTTAATTATGAATTTAATCGGGAGTCACGCTTGTTGACTCCCGGTCACTTTCAATCTGTATTTTCTAAACCTCTTCGTTTCGGCTCTAGCCACATAACTATTCTTGTTAGTCCAAATTTAGATGAACGTAATCGTTTAGGCTTAGCTATTGCTAAAAAACGCGTTAAATTAGCTGTTCAGCGAAATCGTATTAAACGTCAAATTAGAGAAAGTTTTCGACTCAATCAACATGAATTACCCAATATCGATATCGTCGTTATGGTGAAATCAGGCACAGATAAGTTAGAAAACGCAGAAATTAAAAAACAATTAGAAAAAATATGGCGAAAAGTAATTCAACGCCACAACAGCTAGCAATAGCTTTAGTTAAAGCTTACCAGCGCTGGCTTAGCCCACTACTTGGCAGTAACTGCCGATTTCATCCAACTTGCTCTTTTTATGCTATTGAGGCAATTAATCGCTTCGGTGTGATAAAAGGTTGTTGGTTAGCGGGCAAACGTATACTAAAATGCCATCCATTAAACGCGGGTGGATTAGATCCCGTGCCACCATCAAAAAAAGAGAAATAATAAATTATGGAATCTCAACGCAGTTTTCTTTTTATTGCGCTTATGGTTGTTACTTATTTGCTGTTCACAGAATATCAAAAAGATAATGCACCTGTAGTCGCTCAGCCCGCAATGACACAAACAACAAATCAAGTGAACACTAGTGATGCTGATTCTATTCCTCAGTCATCAAGTTCAGCAATGCCAATATCAACAATGGTTAAAGCAAGCGAACAAGTAATTAGTATAGATACTGATGTACTTATTGTTAAAATTGCTACACGTGGTGGCGATATTGTTGAAGCAAGATTAAAAGACTTCGATACAGAACAAGGCAACGGCATACCGTTTACCGTAATGCAAAATGGTAACCGTAAATATGTTGCACAAAGTGGACTGATTGGCGCACAAGGTTTAGATCAAGTAATACCTGGCCGTCCGGTTTATCAAACAAGCAGTAAATCATACACACAAACAGGTAATACACCGTTAGTCGTTGATTTACAATATACAGCTGAAAATGGCTTGAACGTAACAAAGCGTTTTACATTTACAAAGTCAGACTATAGCGTAGATGTTGAATATATTATAAACAACACAGCAACTACCGCTGCTACCGTTCAAATGTACGGACAACTAAAACAGTCTACTGTAGTAGAGAGTGGTAGTTCGTTAATGCCTACGTATCGTGGTGCTGCCTATTCGACAACGGAAGATCGCTATGAAAAATACGATTTTGGTGACATTGAAGAAAAAAGATTAAATGTAACGACTGCTGGTGGGTGGGTTGCAATGCTTGAACATTATTTTGTTTCCGCATGGGTACCGAGTCTAACTGCCGATAACAATATTTATTCAAGTTATTCTGCTAACAATGAAGCTGTAATTGGGTTTAAGTCACCATCGGTGACAATTCAACCAAATAGCCAAGCGACAACGTCAGCTATTTTTTATGTTGGTCCTAAGGATCAATATAAGCTTGATGAGATAGCGCCAAACTTAGGGTTGACCATAGATTACGGCTTTTTATTTATGATCAGTAAGCCACTATTTTGGTTATTACTTCAAATTCAGTCTTTGGTTACTAACTGGGGTATTGCGATTATTGTAATTACCTTAGTCGTTAAGGGTGCTATGTATCCATTAACAAAAGCACAATACACCTCAATGGCTAAGATGCGTGAACTTGCGCCTAAAATGGCACAGTTAAAAGAACGCTTTGGTGATGACCGTCAGAAAATGTCACAAGCTACCATGGAAATGTACAAGAAAGAAAAAGTGAACCCCGCTGGTGGTTGTTTACCAATGATCATTCAAATGCCAATATTCTTAGCATTGTATTGGGTATTTTTAGAAAGTGTTGAATTACGTCACGCACCATTCTTTTTCTGGATAGAAGATCTTTCTACTATGGACCCTTATTTTATATTACCGGTGTTTATGGGTGTCAGTATGTTCGTTATGCAAAAAATGCAACCGATGACGATACAAGATCCGATGCAACAGAAAATTATGCAATATATGCCCGTAGCATTTTCTGTATTCATGGCTTGGTTCCCATCAGGTCTAGTACTTTATTGGTTTGTCAGTAACATGATTTCAATTGTACAAATGAAAATTATTTTCAGTGGCATAGAAAAAGCTAAATTGGCCAAAGTAAAAGCTAAAGATTAATTATTAAAGCGTAAAATTGTTAAAGGCGACCTAATATAGGTCGCCTTTTTTATTTCTGCTCAATAAATGTTTATAATAGCCTCGCTCTCTCCTAGGAAATAATTATGACTGAAGTTTTATATCAAAAAGAAACCATTGCAGCACAAGCCACAGCACCAGGTCGTGGCGGAGTTGGCATTATCAGAATATCAGGTCCAGAAGTTAAAAATGTTGCTCAGGCTATATTAGGAAGAATACCTGAAATTAGAAAAGCAGAATATTTACCTTTTAATGATGCTAACCAAAACGCCTTAGATCAAGGAATTGCCTTATATTTTAAAGCCCCACATTCTTTTACAGGAGAAGATGTACTTGAACTACAAGGACATGGCGGCCCCGTAATATTAGATATGCTGTTAAAAGAAATTTTAGCACTACCTAAAGTACGTATGGCAAAACCCGGTGAATTTAGTGAGCAGGCATTTATTAATGACAAATTAGATCTCACGCAAGCAGAGGCTATTGCAGATTTAATCAACTCTAGTTCTGAACAAGCAGCTCGATGCGCGTTGCATTCATTACAGGGTGATTTCTCAAAATTAGTCAATGAACTCGTTGAAAGTACAATTTATCTAAGGATGTATGTCGAGGCTGCTATAGATTTTCCAGAAGAAGAAATAGATTTTCTCGCTGATGCAAAAGTGGTGGGGGATCTTAAAAAAATAATCACGCAAGTAGAAAAAGTCCAGAGCCAAGCCCATCAAGGCAGTATTATTCGTGAAGGTATGCGCGTCGTTATAGCAGGACGTCCTAATGCGGGTAAATCAAGCTTGTTAAATGCTTTAAGTGGAAGAGAGGCGGCAATTGTTACAGATATTGCTGGAACGACTCGTGATGTGCTTACAGAGCAAATACACATCGATGGTATGCCATTACATATTATAGATACTGCAGGTTTACGTGAAAGTAACGATCAAGTTGAACAAATAGGCATTGAACGCGCATGGAAAGAAATAAATCAAGCCGACAGAGTACTATTGATGGTTGATGCGACTGATCATAATAGCGAAGATCCTCAAAAATTATGGCCAGAGTTCTTTGCTCAATTACCTAAAGATATTGGTTTAAGTATTATTAAAAACAAAGCGGATATTAACGAAATGAGTACGGGATATTCAGAAGTGAATGCACTGCCCACCATTACATTATCAGCGAAAAATGGCGAAGGCATAACAGAGCTTAAAGAACACTTAAAAAGCATTATGGGTTACCAAGGAAGTACTGAAGGCGGATTTATGGCAAGAAGACGACACTTAGCCGCGCTAGAGCAAGCACATCACCATTTAATTGTCGGTTTAGACCAACTTGAATCTTATGTTGCGGGGGAGATTCTTGCTGAAGAATTACGTTTATGTCAAATCGAACTCAATAAAATAACCGGTGAGTTCACCAATGACGATCTATTAACTGAGATATTTTCGTCTTTTTGTATCGGAAAATAACGCTTAATATATAAAAGTAAAGGAACAAAATGAGCTCATTTCAAATCATTGTTGGTAGTATGTTAGGAGGAACTGAGTATGTTGCAGAGGCATGTGAAGAGACTTTATTAGCACTAAATCATCAAACGACTCTTCATTTGCAGCCTGAGTTAGCTCAAATAACAAGCGATAATCACACTTGGCTAATTTGTACGTCAACACATGGCGCAGGAGACTTCCCTGACAACATTCAGAAATTTGTTGAAGATCTTAGAAATAGTGCTATAGATCTATCCCCAAGTAAATTTATGATCATAGCAATAGGCGATTCAAATTATGATACTTTTTGCAAAGCGGGTTTTGATTTAAATAACCTACTAATATCAATGGGTTGGGTTGAAATACTACCAATTAAAACCTTAGATATGAGAGAAGAAATAGATCCAGAGGATCTTGCTCAACAGTGGATAGAAAAAAATAAAGATCTTTTATAAAGATCTTACTCATAAGTTATCAACAAAACTATGCATATAAATAATGTGTTGTGGATAAGTCTGGGTAAAACCTATTAATTTCTTATTATTATTCAGTGTATAGAATTATTATTTATTTTGCTTGTGGATAACTAGCCCTTTTGATCATAGGTTTAAAGCCCTTTGATCAAAGTTTGATCACAGTGTTATGATCGTACCAATAAACTGTTATATATAAAGAAAAAGTACTTATCAACAGAAAATCGCTTTACTAATAAGTAATAATAATAAGATCTCTTTAAAGATCTTATATATTATAAGAAGGATCGCACTCAGATCTTTTTAGTGATTTGATCATTCCCCTCACCGAAAAAAAGCGCTAAAATACGTTCCCTAATTTTTGAATAGCAAATATTCATTAAAAAATATTTTAACGTTTAACCAAGGTCTAAAATCTATGTGGTATCAAGAATCTTATGACGTAATCGTAGTCGGTGGTGGTCATGCCGGAACAGAAGCATGTCTTGCAGCAGCACGCATGGGTTGTAAAACATTATTGTTAACGCATAACATCGACACCTTAGGTCAAATGTCATGTAATCCAGCTATTGGCGGTATTGGCAAAGGGCATTTAGTTAAAGAAATTGATGCTTTAGGTGGATTAATGGCAACCGCTACAGACCATGCAGCGATTCAATTTAGAACGTTGAATGCAAGTAAAGGCCCTGCAGTACGTGCAACAAGAGCACAGGCTGACAGAATATTGTATAGATCTTATGTGAGAAACTATTTAGAAAATCAAAAAAATCTCACTATTTTCCAACAACCATGTGATGATCTTATTCTAGAAAACAACAAAATTGTTGGTGTTTCAACACAAATGGGCCTTAAATTTAAAGCAAAGTCGGTAGTTTTAACGGTTGGAACATTTTTAGCAGGTCAGATTCATATTGGCTTAAATAATTATCAAGGTGGTAGAGCCGGTGATCCTTCAAGTGAAAACTTAGCCAAAAACTTACGTGATATGCCATTTCGTATGGATCGTTTAAAAACTGGTACACCACCTCGCCTAGATGCAAGAACCTTAGATTTTTCTAAAATGGAACAACAACCAGGTGATGATCCTCGGCCGGTATTTTCATTTATGGGATCGCGAGACGATCATCCCGCACAAGTACCTTGTTACATCACACATACTAACATCAAAACTCATGACATTATCAGAGATGGCCTAGATAGATCTCCTATGTACACTGGCGTAATCGAGGGTGTTGGCCCGAGATATTGCCCTTCGATAGAAGATAAAATCACCCGTTTTGCTGATAAAGATTCACATCAAATTTTTGTTGAACCTGAAGGTTTAACTACACATGAAATTTATCCTAATGGCATTTCAACCAGTTTACCTTTTGATGTACAAATGGCCTTAGTGCGATCAATTAAAGGTTTTGAAGATGCACATATCACCCGGCCAGGTTATGCCATTGAATATGACTATTTCGATCCTCGTGATTTAAAGCAAACACTTGAAAGCAAATTTGTAGAAAACTTATATTTTGCAGGCCAGATAAATGGCACTACAGGCTATGAAGAAGCAGGCGCACAAGGTCTATTAGCCGCCACCAATGCGGCGGCTCGTGTGCAGGGGAAAGAAGAACTAATTTTAGGTCGAGACCAAGCTTACATGGGAGTATTGGTCGATGACTTAGCGACCTTAGGCACTAAAGAACCTTATCGTATGTTTACTTCGCGTGCAGAATATCGTTTATTATTGCGTGAAGACAATGCTGATATTCGCTTAACTGAAAAAGGTTATAACCTTGGGCTCGTCGATGAAAATCGTTGGAGATCATTTAATGAAAAAATTGAAATGGTTGAACTTGAACGTCAACGATTGAAGTCGACATGGATCCAAAAAGATCATCAAGCAGTAGATCAAATAAATTTACTACTGAAAGCTGATATAAGTCGAGAAAATAGTTTAGAAGATCTTATTCGCCGACCTGAAGTTCGTTACGACGATTTAATGAAAATTGAAGGTATGGGTCCAGCTGTTACAAATAAGCAAGCGGCAGAACAAGTTGAAATTCAAATTAAATATGCGGGTTATATTGATCGACAACTTGACGAAATATCGAAAAAGAAACGTCATGAAAATACGTTGATCCCACTTGATTTTGATTTTACTCAAATATCAGGTTTATCGAATGAAGTTGTTGCAAAATTAAGTGATTCACGTCCAGAAACTATTGGTAAGGCATCGCGTATTTCTGGTATTACCCCAGCGGCAATATCTTTGTTATTGGTATATCTTAAAAAACATGGCTTGTTACGTAAAATAGCTTAATTAAAAATTAAAACGCGAAAAAATAAATGACACTTAAAACTGAACTGACCTCGTTAATAGATAAAAGCGAATTAACACTCGATGAAGCACAAATAGACTTATTAATTCAATATGTTGAGTTATTAAATAAATGGAACAAGGCTTATAACTTAACGTCGGTTCGTGACACCAGTGATATGTTGGTAAAACATATTATGGACAGCTTAATGGTTGGCAAAGTATTAAAAGGCCAATCATTCATTGATGTGGGTACAGGACCAGGATTACCAGGCATCCCATTAGCTATTTTATACCCCGAAAAAAACTTTGTTCTATTAGACAGTTTAGGAAAAAGAATCACTTTTTTACGTCAAGTTGTTTTTCAACTAAAACTTAAAAATGTAACACCCGTCTTATCGAGAGTTGAAAAATATCAACCTGAAGCACTATTTGATGGGGTCTTGAGTCGAGCTTTTGCATCACTTGAAGATATGGTCAATTGGTGTCAACATCTCATTGCGGATGAAACTGGGCGATTTTATGCACTAAAAGGTCAATTTCCCCGCGAAGAAATAGAACAATTGCCAGAACATATAAAGTTTGTAGACAGTAGCGAAATAATCGTGCCTAATTTGCAGGGTGAACGGCATGTTATTGAACTAAAAAAAATAATAATATAATAAATTACTTTCGAGGTTATTGTGGGAAAAATCATTGCGGTTGCTAACCAAAAAGGTGGTGTTGGTAAAACAACAACCTCTGTTAATTTAGCTGCCTCATTAGCAGCAACAAAACGAAAAATATTGCTAATCGATTTAGACCCCCAAGGCAATGCTACGATGGGCAGTGGTGTTGACAAGTATGAAGTGCATGCAACCTGCTATGAATTACTCGTTGACCAAAAGCCATTCGATGAAGTGGTTTGCCGAGAAACATCAGGTTTATATGATTTAATTGCTGCTAATACTGATGTTACCGCTGCTGAAATTAAATTAATGCAAGTATATTCTCGTGAACAACGTTTAAAAAATGCTTTAGCGCCAATACGAGATAAGTACGATTTTATTATAATCGACTGCCCTCCTTCTTTAAATATGCTAACCGTTAATGCAATGACAGCGGCTAATTCTGTTTTAGTCCCTATGCAATGTGAGTATTATGCATTAGAGGGTTTAACGGCACTAATGGATACTGTTTCCCAACTAACGTCTGTAGTCAATGCTGACTTGCATATAGAAGGAATTTTACGGACGATGTATGATCCTCGTAACCGGTTAGCTAATGATGTGTCAGAACAATTAAAACGCCATTTTGGTGATAAAGTCTACCGTACCGTTATCCCACGTAATGTTCGATTAGCCGAGGCACCAAGTTTTGGGTCGCCAGTGATGTATTATGACAAGTCATCAACCGGTGCTAAAGCTTATTTAGCACTTGCCGGTGAAATATTACGCAAAGCAGAACAAAAAAAACAAACTCTCGAAAAAAAAATTGATTAACTATTTCGTTAACTCCGAAGGAAAATTATGAGTCCAGCAAAACGTAGAGGCCTAGGTCGTGGCCTTGACGCATTATTAACATCAAATAAAGAAACAGATGATGCGGCTGAAAGTAATTTATCTTCAACTAAACAGAGTGAATTACAATATTTACCGATAGAGCAATTGCAGCAAGGTAAATATCAACCCCGTAAAGATATGTCAGCAGAAGCCTTAGAAGATTTATCCAACTCTATTCTTTCTCAAGGAATAATACAGCCAATTGTTGTTCGTAATATTGGTGAAAATAATTATGAGATAATTGCTGGTGAACGTCGATGGCGTGCCGCACAGTTAGCTAAATTAGACAGAGTACCTTGTTTAATTAAAAATGTACCCGACGAAGCCGCTATTGCTATTGCCTTGATTGAAAACATTCAACGTGAAGACCTTAATGCTATGGAAGAAGCTATTGCATTGGAACGGCTATTAACCGAGTTCGAACTAACACATCAAGAAGTGGCGAATGCGGTAGGGAAATCCAGAACAACAGTTTCTAATTTATTACGCTTAAATAATTTAAATGATGATGTCAAAACTTTGCTTGAACATGGCGATATTGAAATGGGCCATGCTCGCGCTTTATTAGCATTAGGCGATGACATACAAAGTAATACAGCAAGAATAGTGGTCGCTAAAGATCTTACCGTACGTGAAACAGAAGCACTGATTAAAAAAATACAAACACCAGAAAAGGTGGTTGAAGATAAAATCAAAGACCCAGATACTAAAAGTTTAGAACAAAATTTATCAGAGAAACTTGGCTCTCAAGTCACTATTGCTCACAATAAGAAAGGTAAAGGTAAGTTAATTATCTCCTACAGCGATCTGTCTGAACTTGATGGCATTGTTTCTCGCTTCAATTCTTATTAGTTTACGTACATATTATATTTAAGGTAGCTAAGCGGTGATAATCCAAAATGTGTTTACGCCCTAATAATCGACTATGAAAAATAAGATTAATTTAGCTATTTCATCTTTATTTCTGTCTTTCAAAGGTCAAGTTTTCATTTTCGAGTAAACCTTTCTAAATTTAGTGTCACATTTTGTATGTATTGTCAGCAATGAACGCCCTATTTTGTTGCATTAGTGCTGTAATTAAGTATACTTGCGACGGCTTTTTTAAAGTTAAAGTATTAACTTTAAAAAACACTATGACTACGAAGAATTGCGTTGGAGACAGCAGTGGCGAAAGGTTATCAAAATTTATTAACTACGCCTGGTCGAAAATTAGCGTCGAGACAAATCAGTATAATGACTATATTGGTCGTCATATGCGCTGTAATTACATATTTCAATTGGGGACTACTATACGCTTACTCTTTACTTTTAGGCGGTGCAGTGGTGATAGTTCCTAATATTATTTTCGCTTATAAAGCATTTAAGTATGCAGGTGCAAGCGCTTCAAGAAAGGTTATGGAATCTTTTTATAGTGGCGTAAAATTAAAAATGTTATATACCGCGTTATTATTCGCGCTAGTATTTAAGTTTTTAGTGATTTCACCCTTAATATTTTTAAGCACATATTGTGTAGTAGTGTTTTTAACATTACTACTGCCGGTTTTTTTAACAGAACGTTAATTCACTGGCGATAAAGATTTATAAACTTTAACTTTTGGGATAATAAAATGGCAGAAGAAGTCACCTTATCAAGCCATATCCAACACCATTTAACTAATGCAAAAATGTGTACAACCGATACTGGTTTAGCATTTAATAAAGCATGTAGTGACAGTGGGTTTTGGACATGGCATATAGATACACTAGCATGGTCAATTGGCCTAGGTATGTTGTTTTTGTGGACTTTTCGCAGAGCTGCTAAAGGAGCTACCGTAGGTGTTCCTGATAAATTTCAATGTTTTATTGAAATGGTTGTCGAGTTTGTCGGTGACAACGTTAATAAAACCTTCCAAGGAAAAAGTACATTAATTGCACCATTAGCCTTAACGATATTTGTTTGGGTCTTTTTAATGAACTTAATGGACTTAATTCCTGTTGATTTCTTACCTGCATTTGCTGGTTTTGTTGGTGAAACTGCTTTTGGTATGGATAGTCACGATGTCTATATGAAAGTTGTACCAACAACAGATATTAATTTAACAGCTGCACTAGCACTCGGCGTGTTTTTATTGATGATTTTTTATTCAGTAAAAATAAAAGGTCTTGGCGGATTTGTTAAAGAATTGACCTTGCACCCGTTCAACACCAAAAACAAATTAGCTATGGTGTTTTTGATCCCTTGTAATTTATTACTTGAAACCATTGCTCTTGTTGCAAAGCCATTTTCATTAGCACTACGTCTATTTGGTAACTTATATGCAGGTGAGTTAATATTCATCTTAATTGGCGCTGTTGGTTTGATGCAGCTTCCATTGCACTTTGTCTGGGCTGTATTCCATATATTAGTCATCGTATTGCAAGCATTTGTCTTTATGATGCTAACAATCGTTTACTTAAGTATGGCGAGTTCTGATAATCATTAATTTTTAACCTTTAACTTTAACTTTAACTTTAACTTTACAATTAAAACTTTGGAGAAAAAAATGGAACAAATATTAACAATGCCTGAAGCGATTAAGTTTATCGCAGTTGCTTTACTAATCGGTTTTGGTGCTATTGGTACTGCAATTGGCTTTGGTAACATGGGTGGTAAATTCTTGGAAGCGTGTGCACGCCAACCAGAACTAGCCCCTTCACTACAAGTGAAAATGTTTATTTTAGCGGGTTTAATCGATGCCGTTGCTATGATCGGTGTTGGTATCGCGATGGTATTATTGTTTGTACTTTAATTTCATTATTTGAACAGCTTACTATTAAGGAGGAGCGGTTGTGAATTTAAACGCCACTCTAATTGGTGAATTAATAGCATTCGTTGTTTTTGTTTGGTTCTGCATGAAATATGTATGGCCACCATTGAACGATGCTATTGAAGCTCGCCAGAAAAAGATCGCTGATGGACTTGCTGCTTCAGACCGTGCTGCAAATGATCTTGAGCTTGCTCAAGAAAAAGCTACTGCTCAACTTAGAGAAGCTAAGTCACAAGCTGCCGAAATTATTGAAGCAGCGAAAAAACGTGAAACGCAAATAGTTGAAGAAGCTGCAGTAAAAGCTCAAGCTGAGAAAGAAAAAATCTTAGCTACAGGTCACACAGAAATCGAAACTGAACGTAACCGTGTTAAAGAAGAATTGCGCAAACAATTTGCTATTCTTGCTGTCGCCGGTGCCGAGAAGATTCTTGAACGTTCTATTGATGCCGCCACACATAGTGACATCTTAGATAAATTCGTCGCTGAACTTTAAGAGGGAATAGAGCTATGTCTGAATTGACAACTGTCGCTCGTCCTTACGCTAAAGCAGCGTTCGATTTTGCTGTTGAAGCAAAGGCTATTGATAGCTGGTTATTACAGCTAACCTTTGCTGCTGAAGTTGCCAAAGATGAAACCATTAAAGGGGTTCTTTCTGGTGGTGCTTCAGTCGAGCAGGCACAAGCACTTTTTTTAAGTGTTTGTGGCGAGCAAATAGACAGTCAAGGCCAAAATTTCTTGAAAATAATGGCAGAAAACGAACGCTTGTTGGTGCTACCACATGTTTTGACGCAATTTTTAGCACTTAAAGCTGAATTTGAGCAAGAAGTTACTGTGGATGTAACCTCAGCTGTAGAAATTACAGCAGAGCAAAAAACAACACTTAGCGCCGCGCTTGTAAAGCGTTTGGCTCGAAAAGTAAAGCTTAATTGTATTGTCGATGCGACTATTATTTCAGGTTTAATTATTAAAGCTGATGACATGGTAATTGATGGCTCTATACAAGGTAAATTGAGCCGTTTAGCAACAATTTTACAATCCTAGAATAAGGGAAAAGAGCATGCAACTGAATTCCACTGAAATCGCCGAACTGATCAAAAATCGTATTGAACAGTTTGACGTTGTCAGCGAAGCTCGCAACGAAGGTACTATCGTTTCTGTAACTGATGGTATTATTCGTATACATGGCCTTGCTGATGTAATGCAAGGTGAAATGATCGAACTTCCTGGTAGCCGTTTTGCTATCGCGTTAAACCTTGACCGTGATTCGGTCGGTGCGGTAGTTATGGGTCCATACGCTGACTTAGCTGAAGGCGTAAAAGTTAAAAGTACTGGTCGTATTTTAGAAGTACCAGTAGGTCGTGGTTTATTAGGTCGAGTGGTTAACACCTTGGGTGAGCCTATTGACGGTAAAGGACCTATTGAAAATGATGGTTTTTCTCCTGTTGAAGTTTTAGCACCAGGTGTTATCGAACGTAAATCTGTTGATCAACCTGTACAAACAGGTATCAAATCAATTGATTCAATGATTCCAATTGGCCGTGGCCAACGTGAACTTATCATTGGTGACCGTCAAATTGGTAAGTCTGCCATCGCTTTAGATGCCATTATTAACCAAAAAGATACTGGTATTAAGTGTGTATACGTAGCAATAGGCCAAAAGGCTTCTACAGTTGCTAACTTAGTACGTTCTTTAGAAGAACACGGCGCGTTAGACAATACTATCGTTGTTGTTGCGGGTGCTTCTGAAGCTGCTGCACTACAGTACTTGTCAGCATATTCTGGCTGTACTATGGGTGAATACTTCCGAGATCGTGGTGAAGATGCATTAATCGTATATGATGATTTGTCTAAGCAAGCTGTTGCTTACCGTCAAATTTCATTACTTTTACGTCGTCCACCAGGTCGTGAAGCTTACCCAGGTGACGTTTTCTATCTTCATAGTCGTTTACTTGAACGTGCTGCTCGTGTAAATGAAGCATACGTAGAAAAGTTCACCAACGGTGCAGTTAAAGGTAAAACGGGTTCATTAACAGCTTTACCTATCATTGAAACGCAAGCGGGTGATGTATCGGCTTTCGTACCAACTAACGTAATATCAATTACTGATGGTCAGATTTTCTTAGAGTCTAACCTATTTAACTCAGGTATTCGTCCTGCTGTTAACGCCGGTATTTCTGTTTCTCGTGTTGGTGGTGCTGCGCAAACTAAGATCATCAAGAAATTAGGTGGTGGTATACGTTTAGCCTTAGCACAATATGCTGAATTAGCTGCATTTGCTCAATTTGCATCAGATTTAGATGACGCGACTCGTGCTCAATTAGAGCATGGACAACGTGTTACTGAATTGATGAAGCAAAAGCAATACAGTCCATTGTCAGTTGCTGAAACAGCCGTATCGTTATTTGCCGCAGAAAAAGGTTACTTGAACGATGTTGAAATCGCTAAAGTGGTTGATTTTGAAGATGCATTACGCACTTATGTAAACAATGATCACGCTAAGTTGATGGCTACTATCAATGAAAAAGGCGACTATAACAAAGATATCGAGTCTGCTTTAGCTAAAGCAATTGAAGCTTTTAAAGCTACTCAAACTTGGTAATCTAGTTAACCTTTTTGGAGAATAGTCATGGCTGGTGGTAAAGAGATTAAATCAAAGATTGGAAGTGTAAAAAACACACAGAAGATCACCAGCGCAATGGAAATGGTTGCAGCTAGTAAAATGCGCAAAGCGCAAGATAACATGGCTGCATCTCGTCCATACGCTGAAAATATGCGAGATGTGATCGGTCGCGTCGCACTTGGTAATTTAGAATTTCGTCATCCATATATGGTTGAACGTGAAGTCAAGCGTGTAGGTTATATCGTTGTCTCAACAGACCGTGGTTTGTGTGGTGGTTTAAATATCAATTTATTTAAAAAAGTACTTGTCGATGCGGGTACACACCAAACAGCGGGCGCCGATGTTGAATTTGCCATAGTGGGTTCTAAAGCTACGTCATTTTTTAACAATATTGGTGCTAAAATAGTGTCACAGAAGTCTGGATTAGGTGACAATCCTTCACTAACTGATTTAATTGGTAGTGTTAAGGTCATGTTGAATGCCTATGATAGTGGTGAGATAGATAGATTGTTCATTGTATATAACAAATTTGTTAATACTATGACGCAAAATCCAACAATCGATCAACTTTTACCTTTGCCTAAGTCAGATGATGACGCATTTAAGCATAGCTGGGATTATTTATACGAACCTGATGCTCAAGTTTTACTTGAAAAACTGCTCGTTCGTTATACGGAATCGCAAGTATATCAAGGTGTGGTTGAAAATCTCGCCTGTGAACAAGCTGCTCGTATGGTTGCAATGAAAGCTGCAACAGATAATGCGGGTGACTTAATTGATGATTTACAATTGGTATATAACAAAGCGCGTCAAGCAAGTATTACTCAAGAATTGGGTGAGATCTGTGCTGGTGCAGCAGCGGTATAAACAAAAGTTCTTTGTTTATTTTATTAGTAAATAAGAGCACAAGATTAGAGGATTAAACATGAGTACAGGTAAAGTCGTCCAAATCATTGGCGCAGTTGTGGATGTAGAATTTCCACAAAATGCTGTACCTCAGGTATATGACGCGTTAAAAATAACTGAAGGTAACCTTAGTGGCTTAGTACTTGAAGTACAACAGCAACTTGGTGGTGGCGTAGTTCGTACTATCGCCATGGGTTCATCTGACGGTTTACGTCGTGGTCTGAATGTAGAAAACACAGGTGAGAATATCCAAGTTCCAGTAGGTACTGCAACTTTGGGTCGCATCATGAACGTATTGGGTGAGCCTATCGATGAAGCTGGCCCAATCGGCGAAGAAGAAAAGTGGTCGATTCACCGTCAAGCGCCAGCTTATGCTGACCAAGCGATGTCAAATGAACTACTTGAAACTGGCATAAAAGTAATCGATTTAGTTTGCCCATTCGCCAAGGGTGGTAAAGTAGGATTGTTCGGTGGCGCTGGTGTTGGTAAAACCGTTAACATGATGGAACTTATTCGTAACATCGCGATTGAGCATAGCGGCTACTCAGTATTTGCTGGTGTAGGTGAGCGTACTCGTGAAGGGAACGATTTCTATCATGAAATGAACGATTCAAATGTACTTGATAAAGTATCACTTGTTTACGGTCAAATGAACGAGCCTCCAGGAAACCGTCTACGTGTTGCCTTTACAGGTTTAACAATGGCTGAGAAATTCCGTGACGAAGGTCGTGACGTATTATTCTTTGTTGATAACATTTACCGTTATACTTTGGCCGGTACTGAAGTATCTGCACTTCTTGGTCGTATGCCATCAGCAGTTGGTTATCAACCAACACTTGCTGAAGAAATGGGTGTACTTCAAGAGCGCATTACTTCAACTAAGAAAGGTTCAATCACTTCAATCCAAGCGGTATACGTACCAGCAGATGATTTGACTGATCCCTCTCCAGCTACTACTTTTGCTCACTTAGATGCAACGGTTGTATTGAGTCGTGATATCGCTTCGCAAGGTATTTATCCTGCAATTGACCCACTAGATTCTACTTCTCGTCAACTTGATCCATTAGTTGTTGGCGCTGAGCATTATGAAACAGCCCGTGGTGTTCAATCAACATTACAACGTTACAAAGAACTTAAAGATATTATCGCCATCTTAGGTATGGATGAATTATCTGAAGAAGACAAATTAGCTGTGAATCGTGCACGTAAGATTCAACGCTTTTTATCTCAACCGTTCTTTGTTGCTGAAGTATTCACCGGTTCTCCTGGTAAGTATGTATCACTTAAAAACACGATTAGTGGTTTTAAAGGCTTACTTGCAGGTGAATACGATGATTTACCTGAGCAAGCTTTTTATATGGTTGGTTCTATTGATGAAGCAATTGAAAAAGCTAAAAACATGTAATTTGTTTGGGCGTGTTAGGTTAACGTAAGTCATCGACTTATTAACGATCTAACCGCCTACTTTAGGAGGTCAAAATGTCAGCAATGACGGTAAATCTAAATGTAGTAAGTGCAGAAGAGAATCTATTCTCTGGACGTATTGAATCATTACAGATCACAGGTTCAGAAGGTGAACTAGGTATTATGCCTGGTCACGCACCTTTATTGACCTCGCTAAAACCTGGTATGGCTCGTATTGTTAAATATGGTGGTTCAGTAGATGTTATATATCTTTCTGGCGGCATGTTAGAAGTTCAACCAAATAACGTAACCGTATTAGCTGATATAGCGATACGTGCAGACGATTTGGATGAAAAAGAAGTATTAGAAGCTAAGCAACGTGCAGAAAAACACATGAACGCCCATGGCGGAGATGTTGGCTTTGCTGAAGTCGCGGCTGAATTAGCGCGAGTAACTGCGCAATTACGCGTAATACAAGCGTCTAATAAGAAAGTCTAATGTAATAGGCATAACACTAAGTTTTAGTGATTAAAAAAGCGACCATTGGTCGCTTTTTTTATGACTAAAAATTACAATTAAAATTTATTATCACAAGCAATTCTTAATTCAGAAAAATAAAGAGTAGTAGAACCAGTATTGTAATAAGTGCCACTACAAAATCGGGTTGACTCGCCTACTATTGAATTACTATTCGCTGATTGAAAATAAACACGTTCAACATAATGACTAGGCGAATAAGCTGCAAAGGTTGTTGCTGTAAAAATTGTAGCCGCGGCTGCTATAATCAATTTAGATACTTTCATTTTAATTCCTTTCTTATAAGTTAATGTAAAAAAGACAAATATAAATAATTTATTTGCCTGAGTTAACGCTTACTTAACTTATATATATTTATTCGTTATGTAAATATAAATATATCTTTTTGTAAATAAAGTGTAAATTTATTTATTATGTAAGATGGCGATAAATACAATATGTTAATTTACAAGTCACGATTATTCGTTTTTAGCTCATTATCGCTATAGGCGCTAACTTTAAAAAGAAAAATTATCAGTGTGTTAGGCGACTTAAACAAAAAGGTATTTAGGTCAATACCTATAGTTAATGTGATAAAACAAGGTTACAATATTTACACTTAACTAAGAAAAACCATATATAACGGATATACTATGTCTCTTTCAGTTGTCGTTCTTGCCGCGGGTAAAGGTACTCGCATGCGGTCATCACTCCCTAAAGTACTTCACGCAATTGCTGATAAGCCAATGGTTAGCCATGTCATTGATGCAGCACGCCAGCTTAATGCTGAAAATATTTATATTGTTTATGGTTTCGGTGGTGAAGTATTAAAAGCAACAATAACTGATAATAGTAAAAGTGATGATTTAACTTTTATTGAGCAAAAAGAGCAGTTAGGTACCGGGCATGCTGTAGATATGGCCTCTCCTTTTATTAAGGATGATGAAAATGTATTGGTACTATATGGTGATGTGCCACTAACCAAAGTGAGCACGTTACAAAACCTATTAGCGGCTAAGCCAGAGAGTGGTATGGGGCTGTTAACGGTGAACTTAGCTAATCCAAATGGATATGGCCGCATTGTTCGTAAAGAAAACTCTGTCGTAGGTATTATTGAACAAAAGGATGCGTCGCCAGAACAGTTATTAATTACAGAGGCTAATACGGGGATTCTCTTAGCCAATGGTGGTGATTTAAAACGCTGGCTTGCAAACCTGTCAAGTGATAATGCACAAGGTGAGTATTACCTAACTGATATTATTGCCGCTTGTCATAAAGAAGGAAAACCTATCGCGACCGCTCACCCTGAAACAGAAGTTGAAGTAGAAGGCGCTAATAATCGTGTACAGTTAGCCTCTTTAGAAAGAGCCTTTCAGTTACGTGAAGCTGAAGCGTTAATGATAGCGGGTGCAAGTTTACGAGACCCAAACCGCATTGATATTCGTGGAAAAATTGTTATCGGTCAAGAAGTGCACATAGATATTAATTGTATTTTTGAAGGAGAGGTTATTTTAGCTAATGGTGTTCAAGTAGGTGCAAACTGTATTTTAAAAGACTGCACAATTGGTGAAAATACCATTGTTAAACCTAATAGTATTATAGAAAAAGCTGTTGTTGGCGATGATTGCTCAGTAGGACCGTTTGCTAGACTTCGTCCTGGGACGACAATGGATCGAAATTCACACGTGGGTAATTTTGTTGAAATGAAAAAAACAACATTAGGAGAAGGCAGTAAAGCGGGTCACTTAACTTACTTAGGTGATACCACAATAGGCCAAAATGTTAATATTGGCGCTGGAACCATTACTTGTAATTACGATGGTGTTAATAAGTTTCAAACCCAAATTGATGATGGTGCCTTTATCGGCTCAAATAGCTCCTTAGTCGCTCCTGTATTTATTGGGGTTAACGCGACAGTTGGCGCAGGTTCGGTTATTGCCAAAGATGTAGAAGCTGACGAATTAGCGGTAGCTAGAGGTAAACAACGCAATATACCAACGTGGAAAAGACCAACAAAACAAACGTAGACTCTTACGTTATCAAAAGAAAGAGGCGCTTATCGTGCCTCTTTTTGCTTTTTATCTATTATAAATTGAATATGAATCTTCGTTGTAATCAAATAAATAAGTAAATTAAAGTTGTCATGGAATATAGCAAAAACGATCAGCAGTTATATTGACTGAATAAAAAGATAGCAAAAACTTCATTTTTACCACAAAAATAAATAATTATTGCCATAAATGTATACTTTTGTTCTAATAGCTTAAGTTACTAAACGAAACTTATTATGTAAGATAAGTGTCGAAACAAAAGATAACCCTAATCGTATGTCAAAAAGAAATACCCAACAGCGTCGCCACAGTATTATCTCTGAGCTTAATGAGCATGGAGAAGTAAGTGTTGATAGCCTTGCAAAAAAATTTGCAACTTCAGAAGTTACTATTAGAAAGGATTTAGCAGCCCTAGAAAATAGCGGTTTATTGCTTAGACGTTACGGTGGAGCTGTGCCTTTACCTCGAGATATTATTGAGCATAAATCAGAAAAAGTTTCGAAACGAAAGGTTTCAATTGCGAGCAAAGCGGCGACATTGATTCGGGATCATAACCGTATAATTATCGACAGCGGTAGTACAACTTCAGCCTTAGTTAAAGAACTTAATAGCAAACAAGGGTTGATTGTTATGACCAACTCTTTAGCAATAGCTTCTGATCTGCATGCACTTGAAAATGAACCGACATTATTGATGACCGGTGGTACTTGGGATACACACTCAGAATCTTTTCAAGGACAGGTAGCAGAGAGTGTTCTTAGATCATATGACTTTGATCAACTCTTTATCGGTGCTGATGGCATTGATATAGAACGTGGTACTACCACCTTTAATGAGCTACTAGGACTAAGCCGAGTTATGGCCGATGTTTCTCGTGAAGTTATCGTACTTGTAGAATCAGAAAAAATTAATCGAAAAATACCTAACGTCGAAATTCCATGGAAAAATATAGACATACTGATCACTGATGCAGATTTGTCTGATGAATTAAAAGCCAAATTATTAGAACAAGACGTTAATTTACTTATTGCAAAATAAAGGAAGAACTTATGTGTGGGATCGTAGGTGCTGTAGCACAACGTGATGTAGCAGATATATTAGTAGAAGGGTTAAAACGCTTAGAATATCGCGGTTATGACTCTGCAGGTGTTGCTATTATTGATGATAATAATCAATTAAATAGAGTACGTCGCTTAGGAAAGGTACAAGAGTTAGCTGACGCTTTAGCGTTATCTCCTTTATCTGGTGGAACAGGCATCGCTCATACTCGCTGGGCTACTCATGGCGCACCAAGCGAAGTAAACGCTCACCCACATATTTCTAGTGATAATATTGCAGTGGTACATAATGGTATCATTGAAAATCATCAAGAACTTAGAGCTCGACTGCAAGGAATGGGCTACGAATTTGTTTCAGAAACAGATACCGAAGTTATTGCTCATTTAGTGCATCTCGAACTTAAAACATCTGCAACCTTGCTTGAAGCCGTACAAAAAACAGTGAAACAACTTGATGGCGCTTATGGAACCGTTGTGCTTGATACAGCAGATAAAAGCCGCGTAATTGTTGCTCGCTCTGGTAGTCCTTTGGTTATTGGCTATGGTGTTGGTGAAAATTTTATTGCTTCAGATATGATGGCTCTTTTACCGGTGACTCGTAAATTCTCGTTTCTTGAAGAAGGTGATGTTGCTGAAGTAACACGTTTTGAAGTCAATGTATTCGATCTCAATGGTGCTCCAGTAGAGCGAGAAGCAAAAGAACAAGATATCAGTCAAGAAAGTGGTGATAAAGGTGAATACCGTCACTACATGTTAAAAGAAACGTACGAACAACCCACCGCTATTCGTAATACTTTAGAAGGTCGCTTATCAGGCAATGTGCTTGATATGAACACTTTCGGTGAAGGCGCTGATGAGATATTTAAAAGTATCGAACATGTACAAATTATTGCTTGTGGTACCAGTTATCATTCAGGCATGGTGGCACGATATTGGTTAGAGTCATTAGCGGGTGTTTCTTGTAATATCGAAATTGCCAGTGAATTTCGATACCGTAAATCACATGTGCCAAAGAATGCCATGATTGTAACTATTTCTCAATCAGGTGAAACTGCAGATACATTAGCGGCTTTACGTTTAGCGAAAGAGTTAGGTTATAAAGCAAGCTTAGTGATTTGTAATGTTGCGGGTTCATCTCTGGTGCGTGAATCTGACTTAGCCTTCATGACCAAAGCAGGTGTTGAAATCGGTGTTGCTTCAACCAAAGCCTTTACCACACAATTAGTTGGCTTATTGATGATGACCTTAGCTATCGGTAAGCATCATGGTATGAGTGAGCAACTTCAAAACGAAATAGCACAATCGCTAATGTCTCTACCGAGCAAGTTAGAAGAAGTCTTAGCACTTGCAAGCTCAATTGAAGAGTTAGCAGAAGATTTTGCTGATAAACACAACGCCCTATTCTTAGGCCGAGGGGATCAATACCCTATTGCAATGGAAGGTGCACTGAAGTTAAAAGAAATCTCGTACATTCATGCTGAAGCCTATGCCGCAGGTGAACTAAAACATGGACCATTAGCGCTAATCGATGCTGATATGCCGGTGATAGTGGTTGCACCAAAAAATGATTTAATCGAAAAACTTAAATCAAATGTAGAAGAAGTTCGTGCGCGCGGTGGCTTAATGTATGTATTTGCCGATAGTGAAGCAAATTTTGCTAGTGATGAAACAATGAAAGTGATTAATGTGCCAGTATGTGATGATTTAATTGCCCCTATTGTGTATACCTTACCACTACAATTACTTTCATATTATGTTGCCATTATAAAAGGTACTGATGTTGATCAGCCGCGTAATCTAGCAAAATCAGTTACGGTTGAATAGTTAGGTTTAACGTAAACAATTTTTACACAGTCTGATATTTATGAACGCCACTACCCTTAGTGGCGTTTTTTATATTTAGTCTTAATAAATAGTTATCAATAAAACTAAAAAGTTTTATATCTCAAATATTCAGGGTACAAAGTTAAGTAATCACACCAAGTACTGAAATTACGATATTCAAAACGTTTATCATTGGTGGCGTACCATTGTGATTCCCGAAGAGCGAGTAAGCGAAATTTTATTTTAAAGCCGTCAATAGCAACATAACATGCAAGACTTTCAGTGGTGTTGTTTTTTATTTTTACTTGGGCAAAGCCGTCTAAACTACGACCATAAAAAGTTTTTGTTTTCGGTTTTGCTTGGACAATATTCGTGACTAACAATATAAATAGACTTAGAAACAGGCTGATGAGTAAATTTTTCATTATTTTCATTATTTTCATTAAAATATAAGGGAAGTATTAGCTAATTGATATTATTTGTAAAAGTATAGCTGATATATCATGTAGATTAATAAGCTATTAAGAAATTTGACAAAATTAGCATTATTTTTTTAGTTACCATTGAAAGCTCGCTTCAGCGTCACCATAACTATTTATAACATTATAAAAGCGCTAATTTTTTTAAATGAAAAGCGCATGTATTAAAGAGAATTATATTATTATGGCTAACGTCGTTCCTGTAAGAAAAGATCTACATAAAAATTTAAAAGTTGCTACTAAACGTGGCTTAGAACATATAGCAAATCAACATATTGCGCCTATTACCGCTAGAGAATATTCAAAAGCAGCTAATAGTTTTCCTATTTTTTTAGTTAAGCAACCAGAAGCGGCTCGTTACCGCAGCATCGTAATGCTAGGTCTAGAAGCGGGTGAAAATTTATATTATAAAGATGAACGCTGGAATGGAACTTATTTACCTCAAGGTGTTTCAATGATGCCATTTGGTTTAGGTGTTGACCCAGATAAAGAAAAAACATTAACAACGTATATCGATGTAGAGAATGAATATGTAGGCGAAGATAAAGAAAATGCTTTATTTGATGCTGAAGGCAATGACACTGAGTTTTATAAAAGTGTTCAGAATTCGCTAGGTCGTTTATATGAAAACGAAACAATGACTGAAAAATTCATGGAAGAGTTAGCTGAAAATGACTTATTACAAGAATTAGAACTTCATGTTAATTTCAGTACGGGTGAAAACAAAAAACTTGTTGGTTTATTTGGTATTGATGAGAAAAAACTTCAAGATCTTAGCGATGATAAAGTTTTAGACTTTCATAAACGCGGAATATTCATTCCTATTCATGCAATGCTAGGTTCTATTGGTCAAATTAATAAATTAGCACAATTACGTAACTTGTCTGATAATGAGCAAAAAGTAGCGGGTATCCAAGTACATTTTGCTAAAGAAACTGCTGAAGCATAATTACTTTGTTGTTTTAGAAAAGAGAGCCGGAAGGCTCTTTTTTTATATCTAAATAAACTGAATGTTATATTCTCGTATATAATATCTTTTTAAATTTCACTATTGAGAGTACATGTGGCTATTCAACTTCCTTTTTCTCATTTAAGTCAATGGCAACAAATTGCCTTTTCTGCTGCCTTATTAGAACGAATGATCCCTAATTACCAAATGTTTGCTGAACATGCAGAGTTTGGTGAATTCTCTGTATTACGTAATCAATTAGCGCTTATCTGGCAATGGCTTGATAAAAATAATCGTTGTAAAATTAATTATGATGCACAAATAAGTAAGCTTGAACCGCAAATACCGGACCCCGAGGAATTTGATTTTTTTGGTGTATTTCCTGCTATTGATGCGACTATGGCGACCATGTCACTTTTACAGGCTATGCAAGATAAAGATGTTCAAGGAGCCGAAATTGTTTCACGATTATCCGAAAATAGTGTGAATTATTATGTTGAGTTGATTATTGCTGACCAACGAGATCAAAAGGATGACAGTGAGATTACGGACAAAGAAATTGAGCAACACCCATTAATGGAGTGGGAGTTCGATACTCAAAATGAGCTTTATTACGCCTTAAAAGATTCCCCAGAAAATAAAGAAACATGTATTAAAATTAAAACGATGGTACTTGAAGAAGGTTTGTCAAATTTAGGACTGGAAATTAGTTAGCCCTGTCAGGGCAGAAGTATTTTCTTTATTAGTTAGCTATCGTGCTAAAAGTAGATTTTAGTAAATACGAGCCCGAACATCTATATTTAGTTAATTTGCTGGATATCATTAATATAATAAAATAAGGATGAAAATATGAAAGTACTCCACGTTGGTTTAATGGCAACAGCCTATTTATTTGTCTCGTTAGCTTTTGCTACTTCATCGAGCATGCTTGAACAAAAAAAACAAAACATTGAAAAATCAATCAACAAAGCGATGGAGACTTTTCAAGTACCTGGTATAGCGGTTGCTATTGTCAAAAATAATAAAGTTGTTATGAGTAAAGGGTTTGGTTTAACCGAATACGGTACGAATAACAAGGTGAATGGTGATACCTTGTTTGGTATTGCATCAAATACAAAAGCGATGACAGCAGCCTTACTCGCAAACTTGGTTGATCAAGGTAAATTGACATGGCAATCAAAAGTTATTGATATTATTCCTGAATTCCAAATGCCAGACGCTTATGTTACACGTCAATTCACTATTTTGGATTTGTTGTCACACAATAGTGGTTTAGGTTTAGGTGCGGGCGATCTTATGATTTGGCCGGGCACCACGTTAACGAATAAAGACATTATTAAAGGTTTAAAACATTTACCTGAGGTTTCAAGTTTCCGAAGCGAATTTGCCTACGATAATTTAATGTATGTTATAGCAGGTGAAATCATTGCCAAAATTACCAGGAAAAGTTGGCAAGAAAACATCAAAGATACTATTTTTCAACCACTTGGTATGAAAAATACCAAAGCAAAATTTTCATTGATTTCAAAAGAAAATAATAACGTAGCACGTGCACACGTACCGTTAGATGATAAGTTAAACGTTGTTGGTGGCGATTTCTTAGAGCAATTCTCTTCTGCGGGCTCTGTTGCTTCAAGTGTTAACGATATGTCTTTATGGCTTAAAGCTCAGTTAAATGAAGGGGCTTATGGCGAGGATGAAAATATTTTTAGTGAGCGTCAAAGTCACAATATGTGGCAAATGCACACAATCTTACCAGTATCTAAAGCCGCCACAGAAAATGATAAAACACATTTTTCTGGTTATGGTTTAGGCTGGTTTTTAAATGACTACCACGGCGTGAAACTTGTTCATCATAGTGGTGGCATCTTAGGCATGGTGTCTAAAGTTGTACTAGTACCAGAAGAAAATTTAGCAATGGTTATTCTAACTAATCAACAATCAGGATACGCTTTTAACGCTATTTACCATCAAATTTTAAATGAATATTTAGAATTGCCAGCAAAAGACTGGGTGAAATTCTATGATGATATGAATCAGAAACGTAAAACAGCAGAGGTAAATCGTTTAGTTGAAGCAGCGAGCAATATTGATAAAAATTCACGACACTCCCTACCTTTAAAAGCCTATGCGCAAACTTATACGGATAACTGGTATGGCGACATAGTCATTAACTATGCCAATAACGCTTTAACAATGCAGTTCGGTAATACACCCGCATTACAGGGAACGTTAGAGCATTATCAACATAATACTTTTATTGTACGTTGGGGGGATAGAACATTAGAAGCAGATGCTTTTGTTAATTTTAATTTGAATACCGACGGTTCAATTAATTATGTAACGATGAAAGCGGTATCTCGTGCCACTGATTTTAGCTTTGATTTTCATGATTTAACGCTTAGACCTAAAAAGTAACATAGGACATCCACAGATGAGAGTTATTGTTACCCATAAACTCTCACCTGCGGATGTGATCTTACATTTTTTGATATAAGCGATAAATAACTTGTCCTGCTATTTTCTCTTTCAATAATTTCCAATTTAATGGCAGTTTTTGATTATTATGTTCACTCTCCATTTCTATATAAATCAATGCATTGGCAGCCAAACTTTTTTCGTTGAGTAAAGTAGCTGTTTGCTCAATAAAGTTTTTTCGAAAAGGAGGATCTAAAAAAACCACATCAAATTTTTGCGTATTGTGCCGAATAAAACTTAAGGCGTCACTTTGCATAACTGAAATATTATTTGCTTTTAGTAACTGCTGATTTTCTTTTAATTGTTGAACGGCAAATTTGTTCAATTCGACAAAGTTAACATGGCTCGCTCCCCTAGATAATGCCTCAAAACCTAGACCACCAGATCCTGCGAAGCAATCTAAACAGGTGCTGTCTTGAATAAAGGGCATCAACCAATTAAATACAGTTTCTTTTACTCTATCAGTCGTTGGTCTTAAACCTTTAGCCACTAAAACAGGAAGCTTTCTACCTCGATGTAAACCGGCAATAATGCGAATACTGCCCTTATTGTTTGGTTTTGCTGATTGTTTACGTTGTTTGTTCATATCTTACTCAGCTTTTGTTTTTTGTATTGTTTTTAGGTGCTACTATAGCGATGATTTTATCCTTGTTTAGTGAACTATTGCCATCAAAATGATGGTCAGAGAAGAATTTATTGTTATGTCGAAGAAAAAAGGTATGTTTTCCTGGTTAGGTTTGGGGCGTCAGCAAGAAGAAGTTACTGATGCAATTAAAAATTCAGAAGAAATACGTGATATTTCTGAAAAAATAATTGATAAAAATCAAGATGAAAGTCTTGCTATCGGTGAGGTTGGTCCTGAAAATATACTTGCAGAGCCAGAGCCAGAGCCAGAGCCAGTTAAAACGGGTTTTTTCACTCGTTTAAAACAAGGTCTCACTAAAACCCGACAAAATATCGGTGGTGGAATATTTAGCTTATTCAGTGGTAAAAAGATTGATGACGAGTTATTTGAAGAACTCGAAACTCACTTGTTACTGGCGGATGTTGGCATTGAAACCACCACCAAAATTATTAAATCGTTAACAGAAAGTGCATCACGTAAACAGCTTAAAAATGCTGAAGCGTTATACGACTTACTAAAAGAAGAATTGAAGAAAATTATTGAACCCGTTAGTGTGCCGTTAGTGCTTGATAATGATGCTGGTCCTTATGTTATTTTAATGGTTGGTGTCAATGGTGTGGGTAAAACGACGACTATTGGTAAGCTAGCGAAAAAATTTCAAGCTGAAGGTAAATCAGTAATGCTAGCGGCAGGCGACACTTTTAGAGCGGCAGCTGTTGAACAATTGCAAGTATGGGGAGAGCGTAATGATATTCCAGTCATTGCTCAGCATACGGGTGCAGACAGCGCTTCTGTTATCTTTGATGCTATTAGTGCAGCTAAGGCTCGTGGTGTCGATGTACTGATTGCTGATACTGCCGGTAGATTACAGAACAAGAGTCACTTAATGGACGAATTAAAGAAAGTGGTGCGTGTCATGAAAAAAATTGATGATAAAGCCCCCCATGAAGTGATGTTGACTCTTGATGCAGGCACAGGGCAAAACGCATTGAGTCAAACTAAATTATTTAATGAAGCGGTTGGTTTAACGGGTTTAACAATAACCAAGCTTGATGGAACAGCTAAAGGTGGTGTTGTTTTTGCTGTTGCGGATAAAAATGCCATACCTATTCGCTATTTAGGTGTCGGTGAAGGTATTGATGATTTACGTCCGTTTAATGGTAATGATTTTATTGACGCCTTGTTCACTCAAGAAACATAACATTTACGGTATGGTTTTGATGTCCGATCAAACTATTAAGAATAATAACAAAAGTAAGAGTGTAACTATTTTATGATCCGCTTTAACAATGTCAGTAAAACCTACCCAGGTGGATTTTTAGCTCTTAAAAATGTCAGCTTTGAATTGTCTTCGGGTGAGATGGCATTTTTAACAGGACACTCAGGTGCAGGAAAAAGCACGCTTTTAAAGCTTATGAGCTTAATGGAAAAACCAACAAACGGTAAAATCCAAATTAATGGTAGTGAAATATCGAATATCAAGTATAAAGATATCCCCTATGCACGACGTAAAATAGGAATGATTTTTCAAAATCATAATCTGTTAATGGATAGAACTATTTTTGATAATGTAGCTTTACCTTTAGTTATTGAAGGCTACAGTCATAAAGAAACGCGAAAAAGAGTTGAAGCTGCTTTAGACAAAGTACATTTGAGTGACAAATTACGTTGTTTTCCTAATATGCTTTCAGGTGGAGAGCAGCAAAGGGTTGGAATTGCACGAGCTTTAGTGAATAAACCTTTAATTCTTCTTGCCGATGAACCTACTGGGAATTTAGATCCTAAACTTTCATTAGATATTATTCGCTTATTTGAAGAGTTTAATGATTTTGGCGTTACGGTGCTTATTGCTACGCATGATCTTGGGCTTATTGCTCGAATGAAGTACCGAACGCTAACACTTAAACAAGGCTCCATGATCACCGATGGTATTATAGAAGGTTTACAAGTTAGGAATGAAAATGATGAATGAACCTTCTCGCTTTGGTCAGCCTTCACAGAAACAGCCTTTATCAGCAAAGATAACAGCACGATTCATTCGGCACATACAACAAGCGGTAGGTAGTTTAGGTGATTTATGGCGCACTCCCTTCACTTCGATAATGACTGTTTTAGTTTTAGGTATAAGTTTGACTTTGCCTGCCACATTACATTTATTTGTTAAAAATGCTAAAGCGATTAGTGAACAGTGGGATACCGCTTCAGAAATCAGCTTATTTTTAAAGTTATCAGTGACAGATAAATCAGCACAAAACTTAATACATCGAATTGAACTTTACCCTGAGGTTTCTAAGGTAACCTATATCTCTGCCAAACAAGCGTTAAAAGAGTTTAAAGCACTCTCTGGCTTTGGGCAGGCGTTAGAATATTTAGATAAAAACCCTCTCCCGGCTACACTCCTCGTCACACCAACAAATCGAGCAAGTCAAACCCAAGCTGCAGGTGAGTTGTTATTAAAATTAGAAAAAGAGCGAGAAGTTCAGCAAGGTAAATTAGATCTTGAATGGCTCTCTCGACTAGAGGCTATCGCAAAATTAATTGAAGATATTGTTGTGGGTATTGGCGCATTACTGTGTTTATCAGTAGTTCTTATTATTGGTAATACCATACGTTTAGCTATTTTAAGTCAAAAAGATGCTATTGCAGTTATGAAGCTTGTAGGCGCAACAGATAGCTTTATCCAGCGACCTTTTCTATATGCCGGTGCCTGGTATGGAATTTTAGGCGGTGTGGTTACATGGTTTTGTGTTGCTGTATTAGCGCGATATTTATCAGGTGCACTCTCTGAGTTAACTGACTTATATCACAGTAACTTTATTATTAGTGGTTTAAATTTTTCAGAGGCGATAACACTGATATCTTTTGCCGTTGTCCTTGGCTTATCAGGAAGTTATATTTCAGTGCGCAAACACATTCGAGCAATAGAACCGACAGCAGATTAATAAAAGCTAACCACGATTTTTAAGTGGCACAAGCTAACATTTCGTCTGCCCAACAAAGTGATTTAATATAGGCTTCAAAACAAATGTTAGAGTCTACTTCTAGTTTATTGGCAATTTTTTCACTTTCTTGCCACAAACCTTGCTCAATATGCTTAACGAGTGACAGATAATTACCGAGATCACCTTGCTCGTTTCTTAATGCTGCTTTTATACCTTCATGGATAGGTAAAACACCTAGTACATACTCTAATTCATGATCTAAAATACTATCAATTAACGATAATATACCGGTTAAAAAAGCTTTAGGTGGGTTTTCACTTTCAAAGCGACAAAGTGCGATTTTTTCACAGAACTTAGCTCTTGCTAAAGATAGACGCATAATTTCTGGGTTTTTATCTGAACTCAAGTCAGATAAAGCCAACAAGGCAATAAACTTTTTCAACTCCACTTGACCAATATAAGCGAGAGCATGTTTTAACGATGTTATTTCTTGGCTACTTCCGTAGGTAGGACTATTGATAAAACGTAAGAGTTTATAGGTTAAGCCGGGGTCAACAGCAAAAATTTCACTTATTTTGTTAATATTTAAATCAATTTGGCTTGCTTGGCTAATTAGCTCAAGAATGTTTTGTTTTGCAGTGGTTATTTTTCGTTGTTTTAGCATTTCTGGCTTGGCAAAAAAGTAACCTTGAAAAAGCGTAAAACCAAGCATTTTTAATTTTTCAAATTGTTGTGATGTTTCTACTTTTTCAGCTAATAACGTTACGTCTAGTTCACTGATTTTTCTAACAAGTTTATTAATCTCTAAAATAGAAAACTGTAGTACATCAATTTTAATTATATCAATAAAAGGGTAAAAGGCCTCCCACTTTTCATCAAAATCAAAATCGTCTAAAGCTAATTTATAGCCTTTTTCATAAAGTAATTTACAGGCGGATAAAAGCTCAGGGGTAATGGGCACATCTTCTAAAATCTCTAATACAACATTTTTGGGATCGAGAAAGCTTGGGAAATTAAAAATTAATGTATCTGCATGAAAGTTAATATAAGCAGGTAGGTTAGCGGTTACTTGCTCTAAACCTAAAGCTAAATGGTTGTTGGTTAGTATATTAGATGTTGCCTGATTTGGATCGATATCAGGAAAACTGTTACTTTTTCCGTCGCGAAACAGCAACTCATACGCAACGATATTCTGTGCAAGATCCAAGATTGGCTGACGAGCGACATAGGAGTACAAATTATAACCTTCTTAAGTTTGTTTTGAAGCTAATTAAATACTTAACGTAATGTTCATACTCTTGTTAACTATAGGTTAAGTTACTGTTTTGTAACTGTTAATGTTTGTATTGTCTTTTATATTAACAAATATACACAAAAAAAGCAGATAAATTTGTTTGACTGAGTTGTTTCGTCTTGTGTTGTAAGGTAATGTGTGGTGCGTTGCTCGCCTACACGGTCGATGTATGCTATTATAGCGAGCTAGAAAGTTAAGAATTTTTTAAGAGTAATTAAAGAGCGATAAAGAGAGGTTTTTAAAATGAGTAAACCGATACAATCAATGGCGCTAACGGTTCCACGTAGCGGTAGTATTGAATCTTACATGCAGTCTGCTTATAGCATACCAATGCTTACTGCGCAGCGTGAGAATGAACTCGCCACTCGTTTATATTCAGAAAATGATTTGCAAGCGGCACAAGAGCTTATTATGTCGCATTTGCGTTTTGTTATTCATGTTGCTAAAGGTTACGCAGGTTATGGTTTACCTCAAGCTGATTTGATACAAGAAGGTAATGTTGGCTTGATGAAAGCGGTCAAACGTTTTAACCCAGAGGTTGGTGTTCGTTTAGTATCGTTTGCTGTTCACTGGATAAAAGCCGAAATTCATGAATTTGTTCTACGCAATTGGCGCATTGTCAAAGTAGCAACGACTAAGGCACAACGTAAGCTGTTTTTTAATCTTCGTAAAAATAAAAAACGTTTAGGTTGGTTTAGTAATGACGAAATTAATAATGTTGCAGAAACACTCGGTGTTACACCTAAAGATGTTTTAGAGATGGAATCTAGAATGAGTAACCAAGATCAGGCTTTTGAGTTGTCATCTGACGATGTCGATAACTCAGCGGGTGGTGGTTATTCGCCAGCATTGTACCTTGAAGATCATCAGTCAGACCTCGCTGTTCAGGTTGAAGACGAAAATCACTCGGCTCATGCTAACAAGCGTTTATCTAATGCTTTAGTCATTCTGGATGAGCGTAGCCAAGATATTATAAGAACTCGCTGGTTAACTGAAGATAAAACCACTTTGCAAGATTTAGCAAATAAATACCATATTTCAGCAGAGCGTGTAAGACAATTAGAAAAAAATGCCCTTAACAAGCTTAAAGGGTCTATGGCCGCTTAGTCTTTGTTATACAACATTGCATAAAAGACCGACGAAAGTCGGTTTTTTTATGGCTGAATTTTCAATAACCTTATTTATTAAGAAGTTATATATGGCTTGTACTGGTCAATATGACTGTTTTAACTATATTATCATTGATAATAATAGTCTTAATTATGACTTAATGTGTATAAAAAACATGCACATACCAAATTGATATTAATAATTCAAATAAAGTTACTAGCCAAGTGATATTAATTTGGTAGACTAACAGCCTAAAAATAATACTAATAACTAGATATGGAATCGCCTAGATGGAATCGAAGGCAAAGGCAGATGTTCTGGCATTACGTCAGCTTCCTAAATTAAGGTCCTTACTTAAAAAGTATCGTCAGGTTAAAGTTATGCAGTCGGGTTTGTTGCAATTGTCTGAATTGGCAAGCACCGTTACCGATATGGCAGCCTTTTACGCTGAGCTTAAATCGGTCATTAAAACTTTACTAACGACTGATAGTTTTCATATTACCCTCCTTAATACAGATCATAATCTAGAACTTGCGCATTGCCATAAGCCTGAAGAAATGCGCTTACTTGATCATTTAAAAGTGACTGATTGGCGAAAGTGCTTAACAGGTATCGTTTTTAATAATGAAAAGTCAATGCATTGTTCTGCCAAAGAACGTATAGCACTGGAGAAGTCAGGTGATATTTTTTTGTATGGTTCATCGTGTGTCGATTGGTTAGGAGTACCACTTAGACGGGGTAATCAGGTTATTGGTGTTCTTGCTTTGCAAAGTTATGATGACAAACTTTATTTTGATGTACGCGATTGTCAGTTACTTGAATTTATTGCGATTCACTTGGTTACCGCTATTGATCGTGTCCGTAGTCGTGAACTATTAGAAGAAAGTATTATCCAAAGAACACATAAATTAACAGAAGCCAACAAGCAGTTACAACTTGAAATTACAGAACGTAAAAAAGTAGTAAAAATGCACAAAGCATTGTTATCAATTTCAGAAATAACGGCTAACTCACAAGATATAGACTGCTTTTATCGCGCAATACATAAAGAAATCAATACATTACTTCCTGCAAAAAATTTATATATTGCCCTGTTAGATGATAGCGACAATGAAGAGCATTCAATCGTTACTTTTCCATACTATGATGATGAAAGAGTGTCTTCCCCTCTCCCTAGAATGTTAGGTTTTGGTTTGACAGAATTAGCGATAAAGGCGGTTTCTCCAACGTTAATTTCAGAAGGCGAAGTCTTCTATTTATCCGAACAAGGTGAAATAAGGAGCGAGCTCCTGACACTAGATTATCCTAAAAATAAAATGCCACAAGCATGGCTTGCCGCACCTTTAATGGCTGATGGAAAAATCTTTGGTATTTTAGCTATTCAGCATTATCACGACTCGCAAGCTTATCAACGGAGTGATTTAAAGCTAATGCGTTTTATTAGCCAACATGTAGATACAGCCATTTTACGTAAACGCTCTCAAGCTGAAATTAAAATAAATAATGAAGTATTAGAAAAAACAGTTAATCAACGCACACAAGAACTACAGGCAAGTAATCTAAATTTACGCATGCAAATCGACGAAAGAAGAAAAGCAGAAGCGCAACTCTATTATGAGGCCCATCATGATGGGCTTACTAAACTACCAAATAGAGCTATGTTTTCAGACAGGTTGAGCTATTCACTCCGACATTTAAAACGTCACCCTGATCAACGTTTTGCCGTATTATTTATTGATTTAGATCGTTTTAAAATGATCAACGATACACTCGGACATCATGCAGGAGATAAATTCCTTATCGAAATTGCGCTTCGGTTACAGGATTGTGTAAGAGATAATGATATTTTAGCGCGTTTAGGTGGCGATGAGTTTGTTATCTTACTTGACTCTTTGCAGTTACAAGAAGATATTGAAGAAGTTGCTTCTCGTATTATCACAGCAATAGCTAAACCTTTTAGTTTAGGTGGCCATACACTTTACTCTAACGCGAGTATAGGTATTGCACAATGTAGTAGTCATTATAAAGATTCTCATGAGATTTTACGTGATGCTGATGCTGCCATGTATCAAGCTAAAAATTTAGGACGTGGTCGTTATGTCTTTTTTGATGAAAGCATGCGAGAACAACTTATTGCGAGTATGACGTTAGAACAAGAATTACGTGTTGCTATTACCAAAGGTCAGTTTGAACTTCACTACCAACAAATTTCAAATTTATCACTGACTAATACGATTGGTTTTGAAGCGTTATTACGTTGGCAGCACCCTACTAAAGGGATATTAACGCCAAGTGATTTTTTATACATGGCTGAAGAAACAGGCATGATATTAGATATTGATGCTTGGGTAATTAAAGAAGTCAGTGAGCAATTGAAAAGTTGGCAACAAAGTAAAGACTATTATAATGCTTTTATCGGTATTAATTTGTCTGGACGTCATTTGATACAAGCTAACCAGCTTAATAAATTGATCAATCAAATTAAAGACACTAACATTGAACCTCATCGATTAATTCTCGAATTTAATGAATCAGCTTTTGCTCAGCAGAGTGAACTAGCGCTGAAAAATTTACGTCGGTTAAAAGATTTTGGTGTGAAACTCGCGCTAGATGATTACGGTGCAGGGGCGTCGTCGTTAAACTTCTTACATAACTATCCTTTTGAGTTTATCAAATTAGACCGAAGTTTTGTTCGCACACTTAATACCAACGATAAAAATTTGTCTTTGGTGAAGGCGCTGCATGATTTAGGTAGCAACTTTGGTTATCACTTAGTCGCAGAAGGTATAGAGTCAGAAGAAATGTTGAAAAAATTGCAGAACGTTGGTTGTGAGTTTGGTCAAGGCTATCATATAAGTCGCCCAATAAAAATGCCACGAATAATCAATGAAAGTGAAGTTATAGTTAAAGCCAGTGCTTAGCTTTTTGTCAATGATGAGTTATTTTTTACTGAAAAAACCTTCTATGCGAAGTGCTATACCTGTTGTTGTGGTGTAGCTGTCATCTTTTGACCACTCTAAAAATGGTTCGACTTCGAAATATAACCATTTTTGTAAAGCATTAAATCGATAGCGATAACTTAACGTATATTTATCAGTGAAAAATCCATATTCACCATTGCGCTCCCCTTCAACTTGCAAGCCAGTGACTGAAGCTGTATTTTTATCTAATTGATTTAAATAATAAAAGCCATGCTTCCAACGAATACCGCTAAACGATTGAGAACCACGAATAGTGTAATTTATTCTATACTGAGACTTTTCATCATGCTGGTAATTATATTCAAGAAATAATTTTGCGCCTAGACCATCATCTAAGAAATAATAGGTTGAAGGCTCGACTTTAACACCATGCTTTTCATTGAATGTATATAAGTGGCGTTGGCGTACTTTTGCAAAAATATCTCCACCAGAAATACCGATCCGAGTGTCTATTAAGCTGTCACTCTCTTTTTCAACAACATAACGCAGTGCTGCAGCGAAGCTTTCATCATTGATTTCAGGACGAGTACCTATTCCATCTAGTGGTAGTTGACTCTCTTCAACATCATCTTCATCTGAAAGGATCAAACTCATCTTGTCTTTAAAATGTGGTAATTTTACTTTTAATCTAAAGCGAGAATCGAATTCAGCTAAATTACGTGCTTTGGGTATCCAACCAAAACGTATTTTCGCTGTTGCTTTAGGTTCAATTTGTTGGCTATCAATATCGGTAAAAAAACTATCGAACCAAGTCGCTGATTGATAAACTGAGTTAGCGATAGTGTCGTGTACTTCTTGACTCCAATGTTCTTGCTCAAGTGTTTTTATAACAGGCCTTTTTGGCTGTCTGGAAGGTTTTTCTATTTGTCTTTCACTGTCCATGTTTTGATCTTGTGCAGCATTACTCTGAAAAGTAATGAATGTAACGCTGATCAACAAGAAGCAACTCAGGTAAACAAGGTGCTTTTTCTGCAAAGTTTGTCCTATCGCATTATTTTATCTATCAAAGGATGATTTTTCATATTAAAACTTTATAATGAATCCATTATAAATAATAGGGGTTTATCATGGGAAATATGGGTATTTGGCAATTATTAATTGTTGCGGTTATTATTGTTTTGTTATTCGGCACAAAAAAATTACGTAATTTGGGTGGTGACTTAGGTTCAGCCGTGAAAGGTTTTAAAAATGCGATGACTGATAGTACCGCTAAAAAAGAAGAAGAAACCGCAGAAAACATTGTTGATAAGTCTACCATGGCTGACGAGAACATTAAAAAAGCTGATGAGAAAATGACGACAAAAGAAAAAGATCAGGCGTAATTTATGTTTGATATTGGTTTTTGGGAACTTTCATTGATAGTGATAATTGGTTTAATCGTTTTAGGGCCGGAACGTTTACCCGTTGCTATTAGAACCGTACGAGGTTGGATAAGTGGTGTACGTAAGTTCAGTGAAAGCGTAAAAACTGAGCTTACTGAAGAATTACGTATTCAAGAGCTGCATGCTAATTTAAAAAAAGCAGAACAAGCAGATATGAAAAACTTATCGCCTGAAATTGCAGAGTCTTTAAAAACGTTACAAGAAGCCGCTGAAATGGTTAATCGTCCTTATCAACTTGATAAAAATAAAGAATCTGAAAATAGTTCTCCAGAAAATACTGTGCCAGAAAACATCGAAAAGAATGATCAGGTGACAAAAGAGACAGAAGTCACTGCTAACCTTTCATCTTTATCTTCATTAGCAAATAAAAAGTAATACGCATGAACTCTTCAGCAAGTAGCTACACTTTATTTGATCATTTACTCGAATTACGCAGCCGATTATTGAACGTTGTAGTGGGAGTATTGGTTGTTTTTTTAGGTTTGTTCTATTTCGCTAATGAAATTTATGAATATGTTTCCAAACCCTTAATGGAAACTTTACCAGAAGGTGGGCAAATGATTGCAACAGATGTTGCTTCATCGTTCTTCGCGCCTTTTAAATTGACCATGGTACTGTCTATTTTTATTGCTATGCCTTTTATTCTTTATCAAATTTGGGCTTTCATTGCCCCCGGACTATATAAGAATGAAAAACGCTTAGTTATCCCGCTGATGTTTGGCAGTACTTTATTATTTTATGGTGGAATTGCTTTTGTGTATTATGTTGTTTTTCCGATAATATTTGCATTTTTTACCTCTGTAGCACCAGAAGGGGTAAATATTGCTACCGACATTACCAGTTATCTAGATTTTGTTCTAAAATTATTTTTTGCTTTTGGCATTGTTTTTGAAATACCCATTGTTATTATTCTATTGTGTTGGACGGGTTTTACGGATCCTGACAGCCTAAGGGCAAAAAGACCCTATGTGGTTGTTGGTGCTTTTGTGGTCGGTATGTTATTAACACCACCCGATATTATTTCGCAAACTTTGTTAGCAGTACCTATGTTGTTATTGTTTGAATTAGGCGTATTCATAGCTGCGATATATCAGAAAAAAAACGACTCAGAAGAAACTTAGTTTGATGAAATTGGATAGCTAATGATAGATATTGGCGTTAATTTAACAAATGCGCGTTTTGACAAAGACCGTGATGCCTTAATTGTGCGCGCTAAGTCTGCGGGAATTAAGGCTATGTTGGTAACAGGAACAAATATTTTTGAAAGCCATAAAGCGGCGTTATTATCTGAACAGTATCCTGATTATCTTTATTCTACAGCCGGCGTTCACCCACACGATGCTGACAATGTTAGTGACACCTACCTAGAAGAAATTAGGGCCTTAGCGAAAAATAAAGCCGTAAAAGCGATTGGTGAATGTGGCTTAGACTTTAACCGTAATTTTTCTGCTCCCAAGCAACAAGAAAAAGTATTTGCTGAGCAAGTTGCTTTAGCAGCAGAGCTTCAACTTCCGCTTTTTCTTCATCAGCGCGATGCTTTTTCTGCATGGTTTCAATTACTCTCACCTTATCTAGACTCTGTTCCTGCCATGGTCTCTCATTGTTTTACTGGCAATGGTGATGAATTAAATCGATGTTTATCGGCAGGTATGTATATAGGCATTACTGGTTGGGTATGTGACGAACGTCGTGGAAAGTCATTACAAGCGCTTATTCCATCGATCCCTCTCAGTCGTTTAATGATTGAAACAGATGCGCCATATTTGACGCCTAGAACCATTAGACCTAAACCAAAAAGTAGCCGAAATGAACCAAGTTACTTACCTCATGTCATAGAAAAAGTTGCTCAATTGTACCAATGCAGTATCGACGAGGTTATTAAGGCCAGCAGTGAAAATGCTCGAAAAGTTTTCAACTTAGGCGAGCCAAAATGACTATACGACTGAATCGCTTAATAACACCTCTTTTTATTATCCCCTTTTTATCTGCTGTGTTAGCTTTGATAAACGTCGTGTTGCAATTCTCATGGATAGCCTTATCGATATTTATACTGACATTTATCACGTTGTCGCTAAACCTCCAACAGCACAAGCAAGTTACAAATCATGATATCGACAGTACTGAAAATCAGCCTGCGGAAGAACATCACGAATTAGAAAGTAAAGTACAAGAACGTACGTTAGAACTCAATATAGCGTTGCAAGAGCTTGAAGAAATGAATAAAGAACTTCAAGAAAAAAATACCCTAGATGACCTAACGGGTTTATATAATCGCCGCTTTTACGATCAAAAAATTCTTGCTGAATATCGACGAAGTCGCCGTAATTTAACCCCGTTAAGTTTAGTCGTTATTGATGTAGATCATTTCAAAAAAGTAAATGATAAATATGGTCATTTAGCGGGTGATGAATGTTTAGTAGCTGTTTCTACTTGTATTAAACAATGTTTACGACGCAGTGCAGATATTAGCTGTCGTTATGGTGGTGAAGAGTTTTGCTTAATATTACCCGAAACCGATAGTAAAGGTGCGCTAGCGTTTGCTGAGGAATTAAGAGAAAGTATTGCTAATTGTCAAATCAACTACAATAACACCATCATAAAGTTAACCATTAGTTGTGGTATTAGCACCTATTTACAACAAAAAAATGTACAACTAGAGCACTTATTTACAGCGGCTGATAAGGCCTTGTATCAAGCTAAAAATAATGGTCGCAATCAAGTAAAGCAACAAGATTTTGCAGAAATAAGTACAACGTAAATTTTTGCTAACCTACACACTTATTTAACTATTTAGGAATATGGCTATGAGTAATGCCTTTGGACAATTTCCCGCCCGTCGAATGCGTCGAATGCGCCGCGATGACTTTTCGCGTCGTTTAATGTCAGAAAACCAATTAACGGTTAACGATCTTATTTATCCAGTTTTTGTACTTGAGGGTGAAAATCAGCGAGAAACCATTGACTCTATGCCAGGCGTTGAACGTAAAAGCATTGATTTATTATTGGAAGAGGCACAAGAGCTCGTTGATTTAGGTATACCAGCTATTGCTATTTTCCCTGTCACCCCTGCTAATAAAAAGTCATTGATGGCTGAAGAATCTTATAACCCTGAGGGATTAGCTCAACGCACTGTTCGTGCTTTAAAAGCTAATTTTCCTGAATTAGGGGTAATAACCGATGTTGCTCTTGACCCATTCACGACTCATGGCCAAGACGGTATTCTTGGTAAAAAGGGTAAAGATGAAGGTTATGTATTAAATGACATGACTAAAGAAATTTTAGTGAAACAGGCATTATCACATGCACAAGCGGGTGCAGATGTTGTTGCTCCTTCAGATATGATGGACGGCCGTGTAGGTGCTATTCGTGAAGAGTTAGAAAATAAAGGTTTTGTAAATACGCGTATTTTGGCTTATTCAGCGAAATATGCCTCTAACTATTATGGTCCTTTTCGTGATGCTGTTGGCTCTGCCAGTAATATTCAAGGGGGCAACAAGTATTCATATCAAATGGACCCTGCAAACAGCGACGAAGCTTTACATGGAGTGGCTCAAGATATTGCCGAAGGTGCTGATATGGTCATGGTAAAACCGGGCATGCCTTATTTGGATATTGTCCGCCGTGTAAAAGATACCTTTCAAGTACCAACATATGCTTATCAAGTCAGTGGTGAATATGCCATGCATATGGCCGCTATTCAAAATGGCTGGTTAGCTGAAAAACCTTGTGTCATGGAAGGATTATTAGCCTTTAAACGCGCAGGTGCGGATGGTATTTTAACTTATTTTGCCAAGAAAGTGGCTTACTGGTTGAAAGAGCAATAAATTTTTGAGTAAAAATATATAGGCAAACGACTTGTTCTAATGGCTAAGTCCTTTAGCTGATAGAATAAGTCGACTTATTTTTATAAAATCGAGTATTAATGCCCAGCTACAAACAGTCATTATTTTCACTTCATAGCGCGGTCTTTCTTTTTGCTATATCGGGTCTTTTTGCCAAATGGCTTAATATGCCTGCCAGTCATATTGTTTTCGGTCGTGCGGTCTTTGCTGCAGCGGCTATTGCCCTTTTTGTTTTATTCATTAAAAAGCAGTCATTAAAAGTAGAAAACTCACTATTGCTTCCGCTCGCCTTTACCGGTTTAGTGCTCGCTTTTCATTGGGGGAGTTTTTTTTATGCTATTCAAGTCTCAAGTGTTGCAATAGGTCTGATCACTTTTGCAAGCTTCCCTGTTTTTGTTAGTTTTTTAGAACCGTTGTTTTTCAAGGAAAAATTCCATTATCAGGCGCTAATACAAGCCTTATTGACTATTGTCGGTATCTTATTTATTTTACCATTGGGTCACTTAAGTGTTGGCGATATTAATGGCGTTATATGGGGAATGGCATCCGCACTTAGCTTTGCACTGCTAACATTATTGAACCGAAAATTTGTTGCTAAAATATCGGCTAAAAAAGTTGCGTTTTATCAGAATGGCTCGGCAACAATCTGCTTATTACCCTTAATGTTTTTGTATCCGATCACTATATCCTTTCAGCAGTTATCTGTTTTAATTATTTTAGGCGTCGTTTTTACCGCTGTTGCTCACACATTATTTAATCATTCATTAAAAGTTGTTAAAGCGCAAACAGCAAGTATTGCGGTAAGTTTAGAGCCTATATATGGTTCAATAGCAGCGTATTATCTTTTAGAAGAAAAAATAACGTTAATGATGGTCATTGGCGGAGGAATAGTAATTCTTACTAATGTTTGGGCAACTAGAACTAATCGTTAAGACTTATCGAGTGTTTCACAAAATATATTCAGTGATACGTTCACCTGTTTTAAATGAACGCTTTCTTGTAGAAGTTCGTCAGCAATAAGTGGATGTTGTGCAAGCCATGTTGTTGGCAAACATAAATTAATAATTTCACCCTCTTTATTTTTAATAATAGTTGTCTGATACTCGGGTAATGCATCATCTTTACGGCGTCGACAAAGAATAATGGCTAAGCGTAATATCACCAAAAGATAGCTCGCTTGTTGAAAGCTCCCCCCTGTTTGACTCCTCAGCAGTTCAAGATCAATCTCACCTTTATGCAACAAGACTAAGGCGACTAATAACTGCCGTTCAACTTGATCAAAACCGGGTAAATCAGCATTTTTTAATATATAGGCACCATGTTGTTGGTGCTGTTTAAAGGCTAATAACAACCCAATCTCATGCAAGTCACCTGCTGCATTTAATATAGCTAAACTGTTATTCTCGTCTAATTCCCAAAAAACTTTATAGGTGTGAAACAAGCTTGTCGCTAGTTTGTTTATGCGTTTGGCGTGTTGGCTATCAATATGAAATTTCTCAGTAAGAGAATTAATGGTGTTTTGCCTGATATCAACGTCAGTATTTTCAGGGAGCATGCTATAAAGAAGACCTTCACGAAGCGCGCCACTTGATAGTTGAATTTTTTCAATGGAAAAACTTTCAACAAGTGCTATTAATATAGCGACACCACTGGCTATTACAGGGGAGCGATCCCGGGTAAGCCCATCAATTTTAATCTTACTCATCGTTTTACATTCAATTAATTGTTGTTGAATCGTTTGTAAAAAAAGTAAGTCAATTCCGGTTGTTTTATGGCTGTGCTGTTGAATTTCAGTAAGCGCTTGCATCGTACCTGAGCCACTTAATACTAACTTCCAGCCCGTGTTTTTAAAACGTGCAATGAAAGGTGCAATCGTTTTTTTTGCAGCAGAAATAGCGTGTGAAAAATTTTTAGTAGATAACCTATCATCAGAGAAGTAGCGGTTATTAAAGGTGACACAACCGATATTTAAGCTTTCAACTTGTTTGGTAATAAAACCGTCACCTAAAATAAGTTCAGTGCTTGCTCCACCAATATCAATAACAAAGCGTTGTTTAGCACCAAAGCTGGTATGTGCGACACCTAAATAAATATTCTCAGCTTCTTGTTTGCCACTGAGTAAGTTTATTTTATGGCCTAAGATTTTATTCGCTTGTGATAAAAAATTATCGCGATTTGCAGCAAGACGTAATGTTGCTGTAGCAACGATACGAATATTTTCTTGGGGAATATCTTGTAGGCGTTCAGCAAAGAAACTTAAGCATTCAAGCCCACGGGCAATAGCGGTTTCGCTAAGTTGATTATGTGAATTTAAACCGGAGGCTAAACGTACTTTCCGCTTAACTTTGTCGACTACCTGAATACTGTTGGCCAGTTGTCGGGTGATCAGCATATGAAAGCTGTTTGAACCTAAGTCGATCACCGCATAAAGAGGCGTTGAAATCTCAGTATGGGTGACCGTCATTTTATGCTAGTACCGACGCTGGTTGTTACCACCGGATCTGCCACGATTTTGCCCACCATTTTGAGGCTTATGGCGACGAGGACGAGGCTTAGGGGTAGGAAAGTCAGTTAATAAAGCATCTGGATTATATTTACTTACTGGTAAGGCATGTTCAATATAAGTTTCGATAGGAGGCAAGTTAAAAACATAACCTTCACACGCAAAACTAATAGCGTGTCCAGTTGCGCCTGCGCGGCCAGTTCGGCCTATACGGTGTACATAATCTTCACAATCATCAGGTAAATCATAATTAAAGACATGACTAACACTAGGAATATGTAAACCACGAGCAGCAACATCAGTGGCAACAAGAATGTCTAATTCTCCAGCACTGAATTGCTCAAGAATTTTTAAACGTTTCTTTTGTGGCACATCGCCAGTTAATAAACCAACACGGATTTTGTCTATTTCTAAATGTGAATAGACCTTTTCACAAACATGTTTGGTATTGGCAAAGATGATTGCTTTTTCAGGCCATTCTTCTTCAATTAATGTTTGCAATAATGCCATTTTATCTTCATTGGAAGGATAAAATAATTCTTCAGAAATACGGGTGTTTGTTTTTTGTTCTGGTGCAATTTCAACACTTTCTGGCTCATTCATGTGTTCAAATGCGAGTTCTTTAACACGAAAAGATAAAGTCGCTGAGAACAACATACTTAAACGTGCTGTTGCAGCAGGCATGCGATTAAACATATATCGTATGTCTTTAATAAAACCTAAATCAAACATACGATCGGCTTCATCAAGCACAACAACTTCAATGTTATTAAGGTTATAAATGCCTTGCTTCATGTAATCAAGTAAACGACCACAGGTACCAATTAGAATGTCAACGCCAGCTTCAAGCTCTAAACGTTGGCTTTCATAGCCTTCACCACCATAAACTACGCCTAAACGTAATCCGGTGCTTTTTGCCATCTCTTTCGCATCACGATGAATTTGTACAGCTAATTCACGCGTTGGTGCCATGATCAAAGCACGGGGTTGATTATGCTTAGGATCTGGTTTTTGTAATAAGTGATGAAAGGTTGCAGCTAAAAAGGCGATTGTTTTACCTTCGCCTGTTTGTGCTTGGCCTGCAATATCAGTACCTTTCAATAAAATGGGCAACGATTGCTCTTGTATCGAAGTGCAATACTCAAAGCCCATGGCGTCAAGACCGGCGACAACTTTTGTGTCGAGGTTAAGTTCTGAGAACTTAGTTTCAGTTAAGTGTGTTTTATTCATGCGCACAGCTTAACAGGTTATATAGTTAATAAAAAACGGTATCGAGCAAATGTATTCATAAATAATAAATTAATGTTATAAATAGCTAACAGTTATAAGATCAAAGTTGGTAATTCATTATGATGGCGTTATAATCGTCAGCAATTGGCAAAATGCCACACTTTAACGGAGATACACATGAGCGATAAAATTGTTCAGTTAACAGATGACAGTTTCGATACTGACGTAATTACCGCCTCAGGCCTTATATTAGTAGACTTTTGGGCTGAGTGGTGTGGTCCTTGTAAAATGATTGCACCTTTATTGAATGACATAGCAGAAGAATATGCTGGTCAAGTAACGGTTGGTAAATTAAATATTGACCAAAACTCTGCAACACCACCTAAATACGGTATTCGTGGTATTCCTACGTTGTTATTATTTAAAGATGGTGTTGTTGCTGATACTAAAGTTGGCGCATTATCTAAAACTCAATTAAAAGAGTTTATTGATAACAATTTATAATTTAGATAAAAGGTTCGTATTTACGAACCTTTTTTGTATATTTACGTTAATAATTAAGAAGAAAGCTAACAGATCAAATTTTGATCCTTTACCTGATTAAAATTTAGTGCTAAATTTAGCTTTCTAATGAACTACATTTCAAACCAAACTCCAATTTCAATGATGCCAACAGGCAAACTCACTTCAACATAAATAGTTAAAGAACCCCACTATGAACCTGATCGAACTTAAAGAAAAACCAATAAGCGAACTTGTTGAGCTTGCCACATCCATGAAGCTTGATAATTTAGGCCGAAACCGTAAACAAGACATTATTTTTGCTATATTAAATGCCCATGCAGAAGGTGATAATGACATTTTCGGTGGCGGTGTTTTAGAAATTTTACAAGACGGCTTTGGTTTTTTACGTTCTTCAGATTCTTCGTATTTGGCAGGGCCTGATGATATCTATGTTTCACCGAGTCAAATTCGCCGTTTTAGTATGCGTACCGGTGATACTATTCATGGAAAAATCCGCCCACCTAAAAAAGGTGAGCGTTACTTTGCCTTATTAAAAGTTGCTGAAGTTAATTTTGACAAGCCTGAAAATGTTCGCAATAAAATATTATTTGAAAATTTAACCCCTATTCATCCTGATGAGCGTTTGATCATGGAACGTGGTAATGGTTCAACTGAAGATATTACCGCACGTGTTTTAGATTTAGCTTCTCCCATTGGTAAAGGGCAACGTGGTTTAATTGTTGCTCCACCAAAGGCAGGTAAAACGTTATTATTACAAAATATTGCGCAAAGTATTGCTCATAACCATCCTGATGCCGAGTTAATGGTATTACTTATTGATGAGCGTCCTGAAGAAGTAACAGAGATGCAGCGCTTGGTAAAAGGTGAAGTTATTGCATCAACCTTTGACGAACCCGCTAATCGTCATGTACAAGTAGCTGAAATGGTTATTGAGAAGGCGAAACGTTTAGTAGAACATAAAAAAGATGTTGTTATTTTACTTGATTCAATTACACGTTTAGCTCGAGCTTATAATACTGTTATTCCATCATCAGGTAAGATCCTAACGGGTGGTGTTGATGCTAATGCTTTACATCGTCCAAAACGTTTTTTTGGTGCAGCACGTAATATTGAACACGGTGGCAGCTTAACGATTATCGCAACCGCGCTAGTAGAAACAGGTTCTAAGATGGACGAAGTTATTTACGAAGAATTTAAAGGTACCGGTAACATGGAATTACACCTTTCTCGTAAAGTGTCTGAAAAACGTGTTTTCCCTGCTATCAACATTAACCGCAGTGGTACGCGTCGCGAAGAATTGATCACTAAGCCTGCAGAATTACAGAAAATGTGGATTTTACGTAAAATTGTTCATGAAATGGATGAAGTTGGTGCTATTGAGTTTCTTATCGATAAATTAGCAATGACTAAAACCAATAACGAATTTTTTGATTCTATGAAACGTAAATAGTTTATTGGTCGCTCATTCACATACGTGTGATGGCGATATATCGTACATCTTGTACATAAACGCCAGCGTTAGCAATAACTTCTGGCGTTTTTTATTAGAAAATCAAGCCAAATTATTAAGCGGGTAAGTGATTAAAGTTTATGAAATATAGTGACTTAAGAGACTTTATAAAACAGCTAGAAAAAGTAGGCCAGCTCAAACGTATTTCTCAACCTATTTCTACTGATTTAACCATGACCGAAATTAGCGATCGTACTCTACGTGCTGAAGGTCCAGCATTATTATTTGAAAATCCTGTTGATAAAAACGGTGTACCACATGGTATGCCTGTTTTAACTAATTTGTTCGGTACACCTGATCGTGTCGCACTTGCCATGGGGCAGCCAGATGTGCATGCGCTGCGTGACGTGGGTAAACTACTTGCGATGTTAAAAGAGCCTGAGCCCCCTAAAGGTTTTCGTGATGCAATTAGTAAAATTCCGGTCTATAAGCAAGTCCTTAACATGCCGGTAAAAATGATTAAAAAACCGTTGTGCCAACAAGAGGTCATTTCGGGTGATGACGTAGATTTAACAAAATTACCTATTCAAAAATGTTGGCCAGGAGATGTGGCACCATTAATTACTTGGGGTTTAACGGTTACACGTGGTCCTCATAAAGAACGTCAAAATTTAGGTATTTATCGTCAGCAATTAATCAGTAAAAATAAAATCATTATGCGTTGGTTATCACATCGTGGTGGTGCATTAGATTTTCAAGAATTTAAACAAACAAACCCCGGTGAAAAATATCCTATATCTGTTGCTTTAGGGGCTGATCCCGCCACTATATTAGGCGCGGTAACGCCTGTGCCTGATACCTTGTCAGAGTATGCTTTTGCGGGTTTATTACGTGGTGCAAAAACCGAAGTAGCCAAATGTATTAGCAACGATTTAGAAGTACCAGCGACGGCTGAGATTATTTTAGAGGGCTATTTAGACCCCACAGAAGTGGCTCCAGAAGGACCATATGGGGATCACACTGGCTATTATAACGAAGTTGATAACTTCCCAGTAATGACGGTAACGCATATTACACATCGCAAAGATCCTATTTATCACAGTACTTACACGGGACGTCCGCCTGATGAACCTGCAATTCTAGGCGTGGCATTGAACGAAGTTTTTGTTCCTATTTTGCAAAAACAATTTCCTGAAATTCAAGATTTTTATTTACCACCAGAGGGTTGCTCATATCGCTTAGCCATTGTCACGATTAAAAAGCAATATGCGGGTCATGCAAAACGGGTAATGATGGGCGTTTGGTCATTCTTACGTCAATTTATGTATACTAAGTTTGTTATTGTTTGTGATGATGATATTAATGCGCGTGATTGGAAAGATGTAATTTGGGCAATGACTACACGAATGGATCCAAGTCGTGATACGGTATTAATTGAAAACACGCCAATCGACTACCTAGATTTTGCATCTCCAGTTTCTGGCTTAGGCTCAAAAATGGGACTGGATGCAACAAACAAATGGCCTGGTGAAACAAATCGGGAATGGGGTGAGCCTATTGTGATGACTGAAAAAATTAAAACTGACGTTGATAATATTTGGGATGAACTCAATATTTTTCCAACCTCCAATGAAAAAAATTAATAATGGCTATCTTGAACAAGTTTCAAGAACTAAAAAATGAAAGGTTTAAATAAATGAATAAAATTACGTGTCAGGTAGAGTCATTAACATCACTGACAGAGTTTGTTTATAAGGCGCTATTAAAGCCAAGTGAGCAAGTCGATTTTCAAGCAGGACAATATTTGAATTTTGTGTTGAGTGACGATGATAAACGTCCGTTCTCTATTGCTAGTGCGCCTGATGCCGCATTAATTGAATTACAAATCGGTGCTTCTGGCGCTGACAGTTATCCAATGCAAGTTATTGAGCATATCAAAGCAAACAATACAGTAACCATTGAAATGCCTCTAGGTAATGCACAACTTCGCAGCGAAAGTGAACGTCCGCTATTATTATTGGCCGGAGGCACAGGGTTCTCTTATATAAAATCAATGTATGAACTTTTAGCTGCGCAAAAGTCATCACGAAAAGTTGTGGTATATTGGGGCTTACGTGATCAAAGTGCTTGTTATGAGCTTGAAAAAACAGCTAAAATCATTTCAAGTTTAGAAAATGGTGCTTTTCATCCGGTTGTAGAGAATCCAGATGACAATTGGCAAGGGCAAGTTGGTATGGTTCACCACGTTGTGATGCAGGATATTCATAATTTAGGCGATTATGATATTTACCTAGCAGGTCGTTTTGACATGGTGGGAGCGGTTCGCACTGACTTTTTAGCGAAAGGCGCTTTAGTTGAACATATGTTTGCTGATGCTTTCGCCTACATTTAATGTAAAATAACATGTTCACGTAAATAAACCCAAAAAAGCTATCACTATGATGGCTTTTATTATTTAAGAGTAAAATTAATGAGTAAAAATACCGAAGGTCAAGTATTGAAAAATATGGCGACAGATATAGGGCGAGGTCAGATTAAAGATAACTTCTTTGCTGCTATTGTTACCTCTAAAGTTTATAAACTGCAGGTGGTGCAGGCTAAAAAAGGTAAAGGGTCATTCAAACGTAGCAGCAAACATCAAGGTAGAGAACCTTATTTAATCAATGCTTAGTACGTTAGCATTGATTAAATAAGGCTTTTAAAATTTACTGGCAGTTCAGCTAAAGGGTAAACCTGAGACGAACAATAGCGAAGAAATAACGATTATTTCTTCGCTATTTTTTTTACATCTAAAGGGTCAATAAAAAAACCGTGACTCGCCAACCAACTGACTGCGTCTTCAGTATGAGTAAACACTTGCCGTTCATAAAATGCGTCGGTGTGAGGTATTAGCCTTTCCAGTTGCATTTCTTTGGCGGCACTTGGGGTATAAATATGACAATCTTTGATACAACCATTAGCCTTAAACCATTTACAATGTGCTTCAATATGTTTATCTATTTCAGGAACACCTAGTTCCCAGTCTTCAAATAAAGAAATAATAGCCCAGTTATGTCCTTTTAAAGGGGTCGTCTTAGCTTGAAATTCTTTAACATATGCAATTGCAGCTTCTTCATTCCAGCAACTAGAAAACCACTGGACAACAATGTTTTCATGAACTTCAATTTTCCATTCACCGTGTATATGAAATATAACGTACCTCTCTTATGCTTTAATATAGAATGATTAATATAAAAAACCTTTAATTAAGAGTGTTTAATATACTCTTTGGACTAGCGACAAATATTTTATAGGGCAACGGCTCTTCTAGTAGGCTTTCGTCGACATCAAATTCAATAAAACCGCTATGCGTAAAAAAGTTGACTAGTTCATCTGATGATACTTTTATATTTGGTAAATCAACAGCTTGATAATAATTTTTAATGATTTCATCTTCACATTCATCCGCATCAAGAAATTGGTGCATTGGCATGCTTAATACCGTAATAGATTGCGCTTTCTCATGGTGCTTAACAATCTCTTTAAGTAAGTATTGGCCTACTGCTTGTTTTCGGTATTGGGGAAGAACACTGATCGCTTCAAGTAATATATGTGTTTTAGCTTTTTTAGTGTCATAAATAATGCTGAGTTGGTCACATAAATCTTGTGTAAGGTTTTGGCCTTTAAAATAAAGGTTTAATGGAATTTCCCAATCAGTATCTTCATTCGCTAATAACGTATAAGTGCCTAAAGCGTCACGGTGCTTATTGATTGTTATCAGTTCAATTTCAGCTTTAGCGATAATGTCGCCATTGTCATTTTTTACATTAATTTCTTGGCAAAGCTGCCAATCAAAAGCACCTGCAATCTCAGGTTTTTTAAAGTCGATTGTTAAATTCATTTTTCTTGATTTCCATTATTTATAGCTAGGGCATTATTGTTGAGGTTGTCTGCTTGAGCGACTATCTTGTTCAATACTTGGTTGGCTTTTTTATATTCACCCTGTAGTTCTAATACGTGAGAAAAAGTCAGTAAATCAATGCTGTCGTATTGCTTATCTTCCAGATTCACTAAGCTATTAAAGGCTTTTTCTGCCATGGGAAGTTGCTGAGCTTTAGCCGCTAAATTGGCTAAGCAGCTCAACCATTTTCCACTATGGGGATCATGGTGTAAGTGTTTTTGTACGGCACTCATTAACTCATCAGTAGCAGAAATAGGTAACTGACGAATTTTTTGTAAAAACGCATCATCTACGCCCTTTTTAATAACCGGTAATAATATTTTGTTGAGTGGTTCAGTTATTTTATGCTCAGCTAATACTTGGCAATAAGCCAATAGTATTGACTCACGTTGTTTTAATTTACGTGCGAGCTTTTGCCACATTTGTGCAAGCGAGTCGTTGCTTTCTTGGCGTATTGTGTCACTAAAAGCACCATAAAAGGCAATAACTTCCCATTGTGCTATTTTTTCATCAGTAATGGTTTTTTGTTTTCGGGCTGAAACCAACTGCTCAATAACATAATTAAAACGTTGTTCATGCAAACTTAATTCAATTTCTAAACTTAATAAACGTGCGTCATGCCCAATGTGTTTATGGTGCTCATCAATAATGGTGCGTGCTTGTGTAAAATCTTCTTGTAGCATCAACAATTTAATCGTCACTAATATTGATTCTAAGCCTGAGGTTTTAACCGTGTGATCTTCTTGTGCTAATAAGCTTAAATAATGAGTAGTGTTCGAGCGTAATGATTGTTTTGATGACGCCGCGGCCGCCATTAAATAAGCAGTACGAGTAAACATCGATGGTTCAGCAGCTTTAGCTAACAAATGTTCAGCTTGCTGGTGATCATCAAGAATAAAAGCAGCAATACCGCGATTGAAATCTTTTAAGGCACGGCGACGATTAGCAAAAGCAATTTTGTTCCAGGTGTTAAAACTAAAACGAGAAATAGTACCAAATATTTTGAGTAGAAAGATGAGAGAAATAAATAAGAGCGTTAACATAATACAAGCACTAACAATCGTTAATTCTATAATTTTATCGCCCATAGAAATTAAAATGTAACCTTTTTCGCTTATTGCCGGGCTTAAAGCCATAACAACAAAAAAAGTTAACATTAAGAAGATCCATAATATTATTCGTTTCATTATACGGCCTCACTTGAACTTTTACGCTGATCTTTTAGCTTAGGATCAAGTTTGACTTCAGGTGTTCTATCTTCAGGTTCTAAAATATTATTTTCTTGGTTCAATTTATCAATAATAGGCTTTAAAGGTTTATCAGCCATCACTTGTCGAAGTGCCTTGAGAGATGAAAGAGTTGATGGGAAGTCGAAAGTTACGATTTCACTTTTTAGCTGTTCAATACCTTTAGAGAAATTTATATTTTCTATCTCATCCATGTCAAAATATTGCTCCAACCAGAGCTTTACATCGTTTAAGGTTTGATTATATATTTTTTGTTTGCCTTCACTGGCTGACCATTGTACTAATTGTAACTTTAGGCTCAGGTTTTCACGCAAATTTTGTTGGAATTGCGGTGACAAAATGGCTTCCTTTGTCCCACTTCTATCGCTTATCTTGAAAAAACTATCTGCAAAATATTGCCATGTTTTATCTAAATTTACTTTCCAGTCCACGATATCTTCTGACAAATTCAATTCGACTCGTGTTACAAAATCTTTTGGTATGCGTTCAGATTTAACCGGTAAGTTTTTAAGCTGCTTATTCATCGCCATTAAGGTCAAAACGGTATCTTCGTTATCTATAGTCGGCATTAATTTTAATTGTGCAATGTCTTCACGAATCAATTGACGAATAGGTAATAAAGAAGGGTCGTCGAGTTCTTTTAAACGCATATCCGCATCTTGCAACAAACCAATCGCTGCGCTTGTATCATGCTGAAGCCAGATAGTGCGCGTGGCAATACGAATAAGGTATTCTGCTTCGTGTAACAACCAATCACTCGGCTGATTTTGTGATAACCGTTCAACAGTCTTTTCAAGTTGAGTCATTTTAACTTGGCTGTCGGCACTTATTTTTGCGATATCCTTGGTGAAGCGATTGGAGAATTCTGCTTGTTGTTGATCGAGTAATTGCTTAAATTTCTGTTCAATACCGGCTAAGTTTTGCTGTGTTTTTTGCTCGCTATTGGCCAAGATTTGCTGGGTTTGTTTCAACACATTTTCTTTGATACCCGCTTGTTTTTGCATACCCCAATAATATAAACCACCGACACCAGCACTTGCCGCTAATGCTATGATTAAGGAAAGCACAGCGGTCTTAGATAATTTTTGTATATTTGTAGTAGAATTTTTCTTTGGTAAAGGAGTAGACACTTTTTCAGGCGATTTCATTGTTGATTTTTTCTCGTTGGCTGGCGCTTTATTTTTATTCGTTACAGATTGTTGCTTCTCATCACTCGGAGATTTTTCAGGTGTAGGGGGGAGTGAAATAGAGGTTGAAAAACCTTGCTCAGACTTTTTTTCTTCTGACGTTTTTGACTCATCTTGTTTTTTATCAGTCATTATTTTTTCCATGTAAATTGATAGCGCTAAGAATAGCTTGGTCATTAGCACCATTTGCATTAACAATGTTGAGTAAGCCTAATTGCTTTGCTCGTTCTGCAATACGTACACTCGCTACAATCCATAAACAGCTGTTCTTCCAGTCACTGTCTGAATTGTTTATTAAGTGTATTATGCTTTCTAGTAAAGCGTTACTGGTAATCACAATACAATTAATCTGCTGGTTTTTCCATTGTTCAACGGGGTCTTGTGTTAACGCAAGCCAAATTTTTTTATAACTTTCTAAATAATGAACGTTTGCTCCGCGCATACTCAGTTCCTGGGCGAGATGTTCTCGTCCACCGTCACCACGAATAATAATAACATTTTGACCATTGATGTTTTTTTTATCGAGTTCATCAAGCGTTAACAAACCCTCACTGGTATGATAATCAGGAGATATAGCGTTAACACCAAAGCGTTTTAAGGCTGCCTTTGTCGCATTACCTACCGCAATAATAGTTTTTTGTTGCCAATAAGATAAGTCAAAAGTGCGATGCGCAAACTCTACTGCAGCTACGCTCACGAAAATAAGCGTGGCATGTGGATATTGTTCAATGAGTTTTTGAATAGTCGTTTTGCTAGCAAGCGTTTGATAATCAAAAAATGGTTGGCACCAACTTTTTATGCCGATACTTTTTAGCTGTTGTGCTAAAGCACGCCCTGATTTTTCAGGGCGTGTAATCAAAACCTGTATATTACTTCTGTTCAGCATATACCTGACGCAATATTTTATCAGCGCCTTTTTCAAGTAATTGATCAGCTAGTGTATTGCCTATTTTTTCTGCATTATCAATTGAGCCACTAATTTCACTGGTTAATATTTCACTACCGTCGGTTGCGCCAACTAAGCCACGTAAATATATTTCGCCATTTTCCTTAATAATCGCGTAACTACCAATTGGCACCTGACAACCACCTTCTAAAGCGCGGTTCATTGCGCGTTCGGCTAACACCCGAATACGGGTGGTTTCACAACCTAATGGTGCGAGCAAAGCTTTAAGTGTTGAATCGTTCGTTCTACACTCAATGCCAACAGCGCCTTGTCCATTGGCAGGAAGCATAACTTCGGGTGCAATGAACTCTTGAATTCGCTCAGGCATCTCTAAACGTATTAAGCCAGCAGCCGCAAGAATAATTGCGTCATACTCACCGCTATCCAGTTTTTTCAAACGGGTATTTACGTTACCGCGCAAATCGCGAATGTCTAAATCTGGGCGCAGGGCTTTAATTTGACATTGACGACGTAAACTTGAGGTACCCACAACAGCACCTTGTGGCAGTTCAGCTAAGCTTTTTATAGTGTTCGATACAAATGCATCACGGGGATCTTCACGCGGACAAATAACTTCTAACCCTAAGCCTTCTGGGAATTCTACGGGTACATCTTTCATCGAGTGCACCGCGATGTCGGCGCGACCTTCTAATATGGCAACTTCAAGTTCCTTAACAAACAGTCCTTTGCCACCTACTTTAGCTAAAGGGGTATCTAAAATAATATCACCTTTGGTGGTCATAGGAACAAGTTCAACAGTAATACCGGGATGAAAATGCTCTAATTGTGTTTTTACATATTCTGCTTGCCATAAAGCGAGTGCGCTCTTACGTGTGGCAATGCGTACAGTTGTAGTGCTCATTCAAAGTATCCTGCGCTAATGGTTATTTCGGTATCAGCCTGAATGCTAATGGCTTTTGATAAAAATTGCCAAAGCTCGCCACCACCACGTTTATCTGTCCATTGGCTATTCTCAAACTGAAAATGATGGCCATTAAATTTAGTTGCCACCCATATTTCATGCAAGGGTGCTTGTTTGTTAATGATGACTTTACTGTTATTTTTAAAGGTAAGCGTTAGCATGCCGCCAACCCCTTCATAATCAATGTCGGTACCACAATCTTCAACGGCCTCCTCTATTAGAAGAATAATTTCATCGGCAAGTAAATTGTATTGGCTGTCGTTCATTAATGCTTCCTTTTCTAGCGCAATGAAATTTATTCATCTTTGCTAGCTATTTGTTGGTCATGAGATTATAAAACGTCTATCATGAGAAAAAAATCGAATAAATCAAGTATGCGTAAACAAAATTCAATTATTTTAGCGTTTTTTATTATATCAGTGCTTTTAAGTGGATGTGGAATTAAAGGTCCACTAACGCAAAAATCTGTGCAAGAAAAAACTAACAACGCTAAAACTGAGCAGAAACAAAATTCATCAGCAGGATTATTGCAGGAAAACTAACCGTGGATTTTTTCAATTACAAAAACACTTCACTTTATGCTGAAGATTGTGCCGTAACTAAGCTTGCTAAACAACATGGTACGCCGTTATATATATATTCGCGTGCGACGATTGAACGTCATTGGCATGCCTTTGACCAAGCCGCTGGTGATAAACCCCACATAGTTTGCTATGCAGTGAAAGCCAATAGCAATATTGCTGTGTTGAATGTAATGGCACGTTTAGGCAGCGGTTTTGATATTGTATCCCAAGGTGAACTTGCTCGAGTGCTACAAGCGGGGGGCGATGCCGGTAAAGTTGTATTTTCAGGTGTTGGTAAAAAATCAAATGAGATTGCTTTTGCTTTAGAAAAGGGCATTTACTGCTTCAATGTTGAGTCAGCCGCAGAGCTCTCGCGTATTCAGCAGGTAGCAGAGCGAATGAAGCTCATTGCTCCCATTTCTTTAAGAGTTAACCCTGATGTTGATGCAGGTACCCATCCCTATATATCGACAGGCCTAAAAGAAAATAAATTTGGTATTAGTATTGATGACGCTTTTGAGTTGTATCAACACGCTAGCGGATTATCAAATATTGCTGTAAAGGGAATTGATTGCCACATTGGTTCGCAGTTAACTGAAGTACAACCTTTTTTAGATGCGCTTGACCGTGTTTTAGCGCTTGTTGATCGCCTTGTAGAAAAAAATATTATTTTATCGCATATTGATGTAGGTGGAGGTTTAGGGGTTTGTTATAACGACGAAACGCCACCACACCCAAACGAATATGCGAAAGCGATTGCAGAGAAATTAGCCGATCGTGATATTACGCTGATTTATGAACCCGGTCGTGCCATTATGGCTAATGCAGGCATATTGGTCACTGAAGTTGAATTGCTAAAAACTAATCAGGACCGATATTTTGCTATTGTTGATGCTGCGATGAATGATTTAATTCGTCCATCACTTTATCAGGCCTGGCAAGCTATTATTGAGGTTGAGCAAAACAACATTGTTGAAAAACAAACATACGATATTGTTGGTCCTATTTGTGAAACCGGTGATTTTCTTGGTAAAGCTCGTGAATTAAGTATTGTGGCAGGCGATTTATTAGCGATTCGTTCATCAGGTGCTTATGGTTTTTCGATGAGCTCAAACTATAATAGTCGACCAAAAGCGGCAGAGATTATGGTCGATGGCGAAGAAAATCATTTGATCCGTGCTCGTGAAACAACAGAGCAATTGTGGCAAGGCGAGTCTTTGTTGCCACAATAAGTATAAAAATTTAATATGGGTAGTAAATGTTAGTTAATTTTTCAAAAATGCATGGTTTAGGTAATGACTTTTTAGTACTAGACAATGTTACACAAAATGTTTATTTGTCGAATGAACAAATAAAGCATTTAGCCGACCGAAATTTTGGTGTTGGCTTTGACCAAGTCTTAGTGGTTGAGCCGCCATACGACCCCGATTTAGATTTTCATTATCGTATTTTTAATGCGGATGGTAGTGAAGTTGGCCAGTGTGGTAATGGTGCACGTTGTTTTGCTAAATTTGTGCGTTTAAAAGGATTAACGAATAAAAATAAAATTAAGGTATCAACACAATCAGGTAAAATGACCCTATTTGTTGAGCGCGACGGTAATGTTTCAGTAAACATGCCAACCCCTAAATTTGAACCCAGCCAAATTCCTTTTACTGCTCAAAAAGTAGAAGGAACTTATATTTTGCGTAGCGACGAAGAAACAGTTTTATGTGGCGTTGTTTCTTTAGGTAACCCGCATTGTGTATTGACGGTTGATTCTGTTGTTGAGGCACCTGTGACTACATTGGGTAAAGCGTTATCAAACCATGAACGATTCCCTCAACAAGTTAATGTTGGCTTTATGGAAATTGTTTCCCCTGATTATATTAAACTACGCGTTTATGAGCGAGGCACGGCTGAAACGTTAGCCTGTGGTAGTGGTGCTTGTGCAGCGGTAGTTATTGGCCAAACACAAAATAAATTAGGTCGAGATGTTACGGTAGAATTACCGGGTGGCAAGTTAAAAGTCTATTGGAAAGGCCCTGGGAATTCGGTGAAAATGACGGGTCCTGCGGTACATGTTTTTGATGGACAATTAAATTTGTAATTAGCATAAAATTAGCTTACGTGACAACAACCCAAGAAGTAGAGAATTAATTTGAACGACTCAAACCCAATACAGTTAGATGAAGTAAGCTTAACAGATGATCTCATTGTTGATTACTTACACGACAACCCTGAATTCTTTAATCGTAATCCTGAGCTGATCAACAGCTTACGCTTATCTGACATTAACCGCGGTACAGTTTCATTAGTGCAAAGACAGCAAAGCCAGCAGCGTCAAAAAATTCATAGTCTAGAAGAAGAAATTACCCAATTAATGGCGATTGCTAATCAAAATGAACAGCTTTTTGCCTTATACAGTGATTTGTATTTACGTTTATTAGATTGCAGTTCGGCAAACGAATTACTGGATTGTTTGTATCAAGCAACAACAGAATTATTATCGTTATCAGGTTTAAAAGTATGGTTAAAAGAAAATACGGTTGTTGACCATGCCAGTATTGCTAAAAATGATTGTGCTGGGGTGATGCATAACCGCTTATCCAAAGATGACTATTATTTTGGCCGCTTACAAAAAAGTGAGCAAGAACTTATTTTTTCACAACACCAAGAAGGTTCTGTTGTCTTAATTAAGTTAAATCACCTCAATGATAGTCTTGGATTTATAGCGATAAGCAGTGCTGATGCAGACCATTTTGATCCGCGTATGGACACATTATTACTCAGCCAATTTAGAAAACTTGTGGCAAAACTTCTTTTTCAACAACTGTATAAATAACACAGTAGATGAAATTTTATCGTCGCTTAGCGCCTTTTCAAGCCATCAGTTTTGACCTTGATGATACCTTGTATAGTAATTATCCAGTCATGATGGCAACCGATGCAAAAATGGTTGCTTATTTTTCGACATTTTTTTTGTCAGCGAAAGCAAATATATATTGTGCACAAAACACTGTGTTTGATTATCTTTTTTGGTCTCCTTTTCGTCAACAAGCACTCAAAGAGAATCCTCAATTAGTTCATCATGTCGGTGATATGCGCTTTGTTACTTATATACTGGGTATGAAAGCGCTAGGGTTGACTGAAGATGCCGCTAAACAGGCAGCACAAAAAGCATTAGATTATTTTGTGCTACAACGCAGTGATTTTGTTGTTCCTAGTGGCGTTCATCAATTATTAACAGGTTTACAGAAAAAGTATCCTTTGGTGGCGATCAGTAATGGCAACGTTGATATGGATAAAATAGGTATTTCGCATTACTTTCAATATCGTTTTCATGCGGGGGATTTATCAACGACGTCTTTAAATAAAAATAAACAACTTCGACAAAAACCTTACGCTGATATGTTTGATGAGGCTTGTGAAAAACTATTAATTAAACCAGCACAATTATTACATGTCGGTGATTGTGGTCGCTCTGATATTCAAGGTGCGATCAATGCGGGTTGCCAAACAGCATGGATTTCTTGCTATGATGTTGGACAACCACTGACGGTTTTACCTAATATTGAGCTAGCTGATATTAGCGAACTACGCCACTTGTGATAATTTTGCCTATACTTTGCTTTCAATATAAATTTTCCACTTTTCTAAGGTTATTTTTCCGTTATGGACGTTTCTGAACTACTTGAGTCACTCAATGAAAAACAACGCGATGTTGTTGCCGCGCCACTACAAAATATGTTGGTATTAGCCGGCGCAGGTAGTGGTAAAACTCGAGTTTTAGTCCAGCGTATTGCTTGGTTAATGCAAGTTGAAAATGCTTCTTCTCATAGTATTTTAGCGGTTACCTTTACGAATAAAGCGGCTGCAGAAATGCGGGTACGGGTTGAAAAAACCGTTGAAGGCAATGTTCATGGCATGTGGGTAGGTACGTTCCATGGCTTAGCACACCGTTTACTTCGTATGCATTTTCAGGAAGCTAAATTACCACAAAATTTTCAAGTACTCGATTCTGATGATCAATTGCGTTTAGTCAAACGTATCGTGCGCTCGTTAGGGATTGACGAAAAACGTTGGCCGCCTAAGCAAATGCAGTGGTATATCAACGGAAAAAAAGATGAAGGTATTCGCCCACAACACATTGAAGTGTATGACGATCCGACCGAACAAACGTTTGTAAAAGTTTATCAAGGATATCAAGAAGCGTGTGACCGTGCGGGTTTAGTTGATTTTGCTGAATTATTACTTCGTGCGCATGAACTTTGGCTAAATAATCCCGTACTGCTTGCCCATTATCAGCAACGCTTTAAGCATATCTTAGTTGACGAGTTTCAAGATACCAATGCGATTCAATACGCGTGGTTAAATATTTTAGGCAATGCGTCAAGCAAGGTGATGATTGTTGGCGATGACGACCAATCAATCTACGGCTGGCGTGGAGCTAAAATTGAAAATATTCAGCGCTTTCTCAATGAATTCGATAATACACAAACAATACGTTTAGAGCAGAACTACCGTTCCACAGCGAATATTCTAAATGCGGCCAATAAACTTATTGCTAATAATAATAACCGTTTAGGGAAAAAATTGTGGACAGAAGATGAGGCTGGTGAAAAAATATCAATTTACACCGCATTCAATGAAATTGATGAAGCCCGCTTTATTGCCGGCCGTATTACTGACTGGCGTCAGGAAGGCAGCTTAGATGATGTTGCGATTTTATATCGTAGTAATGCACAGTCTCGCTTACTCGAGGAAGCGCTGTTACAGAGTCGTTTACCTTATCGAATTTATGGTGGGCAACGCTTCTTTGAACGCTTAGAAATTAAAGATGCCCTTGCTTATTTACGTTTACTGAATAACCGTGATGACGATGCTGCTTTTGAGCGTATTATTAATACACCAACCCGTGGTATAGGCAACACCAGCCTTTCATTAATTCGTGATGCAGCGCGCAGCCTAGAAATGACTCTATGGGAAGCCTGTCAATTCATGCTCAAAAATGATGAATTAAAAGGTCGCAGCGCTAAAGTAATTCAGAATTTTATCAGTGTTATTGACCAGCTTGAAGATGACTCTAGTCATTTAGATCTCGACCAGCAAGCCAACTACGTTATTCAACACAGTGGTTTGAAAGCGATGTACCAAGCTGAAAAAGGTGAACGTGCTGAAGCAAGAATAGAAAACTTAAATGAGCTCGTTACCGCTTGCCAAACGTTTGAAGCTGATCCTGAATTAATAGAAGAACAAACCAAGTTAACATCATTTTTAACACATGCAGCTCTCGAAGCTGGCGAGTCGCAAGCTGATGACTATGAACCTGCTGTGCAATTGATGACTATGCATTCAGCGAAAGGGCTAGAATTTCCATTAGTGTTTATTGCTGGTTTGGAGGAGGGTATGTTTCCTTCACAAAAATCAGTAGAAGAAATAGGACGCTTAGAAGAAGAGCGCCGTTTATGCTATGTAGGCATGACACGTGCGATGAATAAGCTATACTTGTGTCATGCTGAAAGTCGTCGACTCTATGGACAAGAAAAGTTTCATAAAGCCAGTCGTTTTTTACGCGAATTACCCCCTGAATGCACAGAGGAAATAAGGTTACAAAATCAAGTAACTCGCCCTTCAACTAAAGGGAAGTTTTCATCTACATTTACACTGGAAACATTTGAAAATACAGGCTTTAGCCTAGGACAATCTGTTGTTCATGCTAAATTTGGTGAGGGTGTGGTCTTGAATTATGAAGGTTCAGGAGCCCAAAGCCGTATTCAAGTTAATTTTACTGATTTAGGCAGTAAATGGCTCGTTGTCGCTTATGCTAATTTACAAGCTACCGTTTGATGTCAGATGAAAGTGATTATTTTCAGTTGATGTCATTATAATAAGAAGGTTAAAAAATATATGTCAATGCAATTACTCGTAGTAGAAGACAGTAAGCCTATTGCTCGTGTTATTAGGCAAATTGGCGAGGCATTAAATTACCAAGTCACTGTTGCGACCACGCTTGCCGAAGTGGAAAATATTTTACAAGGTAATAATGATTTTTTTGCTGCAACAATTGATTACGCTTTACCTGATGCTCCTAATGGCGAGGCAATAGCATGTGTACTCTCACATGGTATTCCCAGTGTGGTGATGACAGGAAAAATGGATGAAACTACTCGACAGCAAATACTTGCTCAGCCCGTTGTTGACTATATCCCTAAAGAGAATAGCCAAGCTTTCCTTTATTTAAAACGTATTTTACATTGGCAAATAACGAACAGCAGCACAGGTATTCTTGTTGTTGATGATTCTTTAGCGGCACGAAATTATGTTTCTCAGCTCTTAAAACGCCGCAACTTTAATGTTTATTTAGCCAATGATGGTGTACAAGCGCTAGAACGCTTAAAGCAGCACAAAGACATTAAATTGGTGATCACCGATCTGGAAATGCCTATAATGGACGGTATCGAATTAACCAATGAAATCCGTAAAATTTATAGTCGTGATCAACTCGCTATTATCGGTATCTCTGGAGCAGACAACGGTATGCATTCGGCACGCTTTATTAAAAATGGTGCTGATGACTTTTTACGTAAACCTTTTTGCCCAGAAGAATTTTACTGTCGAATAACCCAAAATATTGAAAATTTAAACAATATTGAACAAATCCAAAAAGCAGCAAATGTAGACTATTTGACCGACTTACCTAACAGACGGGCTTTTTTCTCTAAAGCAGAACAACTGGTGCCTCAATATATTAAAAGAGATATGCCTTATTGTGTTGCTATGCTCGACATTGATTTTTTCAAAAAAATCAATGATAACTACGGAAATGATGCTGGCGATCATGTTTTAAAAGTACTGGCATTATATATGCGTAAACATCTGGGATCAGGTTTGCTGGCCCGCTTAGGTGGTGAAGAGTTTGCTGTCTTAATGTACGGTGCCGATGAGGATCACTTTTATACTAAATTAGACGATCTTCGTCGAGATATTTCTGTTTCCCAGCTAACTTTTGAAGAGCACCATATTGCCTTTAACATCAGTATAGGCTTAGTTTGTAATAGTACAGAGACGTTTGCTAAACAACTTAATCAAGCGGAAAGTGCTCTTTATAATGCTAAAGAAAATGGCCGTAATCAACTTAGCATTTTTGGTGTTGATGACTAGTTAATTCCATGAGGTTATTGTTTGTTAAATAACCTCAAAGCCCTAATGAATTTTAGGGGTTTTTTTTACAAAAAAAGTAAGGTAACTCATTAAATCAACAATAAGGTGCATTAAATGAAGAAGAAAATAATACTCATGAGCAAATATTTGCCGGTGTTATTTTGTTTTTTTATTTGTACCTCGACTTCAATTTTTGCTCAACAACTTGATAGCGAACAAGTAAAAGCCGTTTACATTTATAATTTTGTTAAAAATGTAACTTGGCTAAATGAAAACGAAAAAGATCAATTTATAATCGGCATCTATGGTGATGATAACTTTGCTGAACAGCTTAATAAAACCCTTTCTAAACGGGTAATAAAAAATAAAACCATCAAAGTCATTACCATTAAAAATATTCAAGAAGGGAAAAAAACAGATTTGTTTTTTTCTGCTGCAAATCAAAATACAGAAATTGCCAGCATCGCTTCAATCCTTAGAAGCAGTAATACACTATTGATCACTGATAATAGTACTGATAAACATAGTGTCATGATTAACTTGGTGGATAATCCTGAAAATTCGGCCATCAGCTTTGAAGTCAATAAATCCAATATTGTTTTTGAAGGTTTGGTTATGTCAGCAGAATTACTACTGCTAGGGGGAACTGAACTTGACGTTGCAACCTTGTATCGCGAAACAGAATTGGCATTACAAGTAATTAGAAGACGAGAAATTAAGCTGAACGAGAAGCTTACTGACCAGCGAAATCAAATATCTTCAGTAAAAATAAAATTAAAAACTTTAAATAAGAACTTAACGTTGCAAGAAAAAGTTGCCGGTCAGCGTCAACAAGAACTTAACGTCTTAAAAAAAGATATTGAACAACAGCAAGGATCTATAAAAAGTAAAGAGTTGCAGCTTAAACAAGTCGCAACACAATTAAAAGTAGCTAAAGCTAATTTAGAAAATCAACAAAGCTCTGTGCATAGTAAGGAGCAAGAGAATGTTATTATGGCTGAAAAAATAGCTACTAATAGAAATATATTACAGCAGCAGCAGCAACAAATAAGCGACCAAAGTGTACAGTTAAGTCAGAAAAATGAAGAGTTGGTAGAACGCGAAGAACGTATAGACAAACAACGGTTTTATCTTATTTTAATGGCGTTTTTTATAACATTATTGGTGTTGATTTCAGGTCTAGTCGTTTTACTTTTTGTTAAAAACAGACAGACAACACGCACGTTAAGTCGCACGCTCGAAAACTTACAGAATATGCAGCAGCAATTAGTTCAATCTGAAAAGATGGCGTCGTTGGGCACGTTAACGGCTGGAGTAGCGCATGAAATAAATACCCCGCTTGGTATCGCAGTAACATCGACAAGTTCTGCTTTAGAAAGTACTCAAAAAATACGAGCAAATTTTGAAACTGGCAATTTAACACGTACCGCAATGGAAAGTTACTTCAATGGTATGGAAAAATCTTCAAACTTAAATACTAATGCTTTAGAGCGCGTTATTGAATTATTGAATAATTTTAAGCAAGTGGCAGCCGATCAAATGGTTGGCGAAGAACGAGAGATAGATTTAGTGAGTTACATTGAAGAAGTTATGTCGACGTTATCAGCAGAGATGAAACGCTTTAGGGTGAGTTATCAGTACAGCGGTGAAAGTGAATTGATAATCACCACTATCCCTGGTGCTTTAGCACAGGTACTCACCAATTTAGTGACCAATGCATTAAAGCATGCTTTTGAAAGCAAGGAATTGGGAAATATTGCGATTAACCTATCAAAAACAGAAGATAATAAGGTCGTGGTTCTATTTAAAGATAATGGTCATGGTATGAACCAACATGTTTTAGATAATATTTTCGAACCTTTTTTCACCACTAAAAGAAATTCAGGTGGTACGGGTTTAGGTATGAATATTGTTTATAATATTGTTTGTCAAAAACTTCAAGGTAACATAAAAATAGACAGTAAACTTGAACACGGTTCAAATTTTCATATTACCCTGCCAATGAAACTGAAGGCTTAGCTCTGAGTTGACCATAGGCGATATCTTTGAAGGCAGCACTAGCACCTTTGAATAGTGTTTATATTATTATTGTTTGTCAAAAACTTCAAGGCAACATAAAAATAGACAGTAAACTTGAACACGGTTCAAATTTTCATATTACCCTGCCAATGAAACTGAAGGCTTAGCTCTGAGTTGACCATAGACGATATCTTTGAAGGCAGCACTAGCACCTTTGAATATTGTTTTTATTATTATTGTTTGTCAAAAACTTCAAGGCAACATAAAAATAGACAGTAAACTTGAACACGGTTCAAATTTTCACATTACCCTGCCAATGAAACTGAAGGCTTAGCTCTGAGTTGACCATAGACGATATCTTTGAAGGCAGCACTATCACCTTTGAATATTTTCTACAGTACAGTTGTTATCACCCTACACATAGTTAGTTTTTTAGCTGGTCATTTAACGCTAATTGACGTTTTTCATTTCTTGATCTTAACGAGTCAAAACTATAAATAACGAGCGCTAACCAAATGGCTGCAAAGGTAAATAATTTAGCGGGTTGTAATGCTTCTTGATAATAAAAAGTCGCTAAAAAAAACATAATACTGGGGCCGATGTATTGAAAAAATCCCAGTGTTGATAATGTTAATCTTTTTGCAGCCGCGGTAAAGCACAGTAAAGGGGCTGTGGTAACAATACCCGCAGCGATTAATAACATGTTTAAATTCAGGCTGTTTTCAAGCATATTAGCCGTGCTACTATCAACAAACAGCCACCAATAAATAAGTGCTAGTGGCAACATCAGGCTTGATTCAATTAATAAACCAACAAAAGAATCCAGGTGCATTTTTTTACGCAACAAACCGTAAATACCAAATGTTCCCGCCAGTGCTAATGAAATAACGGGTAATGAACCTAACGCAACCAGTTGAATTAAGACCCCACATAACGCAAGCATAACGGCAAACTTTTGCATTTTTCGTAAACGCTCCCCTAAAAATATCACGCCGAGAGCAACATTAAATAAAGGGTTAATAAAATAACCTAAACTGGCATCAAGTAGATGATCATTATTTATTGCCCAAATAAATAAAAACCAATTTACTAATAAAAAAGAAGCCGATAAGGCAAGTTTCATCAATAACTTTGGTTGTTTGAGCGTGTCGAGTAGTACGCGAGATCTCTTACTGATGATAACAATTAAAAATAACAGCAGGCTTGACCAAATAATACGATGAACCATAATTTCATCAGAGCTAATCATAGAAATTAATTTGAAATAAATGGGTGCTAAACCCCAAAGCAGATAAGCACTAATCGCGTTAATCACACCATTACGGTCTTTGTTATCGGTTACAGTCATTGTTTAAGTAAATTTTAGCATTAAAAATAAGGAGTCAAATTATAGCACAATGATTTTAAATTCAGCTGTTTACTTGCACTATACTCAAGCCACTTTTATTAAGAACATGGTTAATAAAAACTACCTCAAGTCCCTTGAACTTTGATTTGGGAGAGATTTAACCCACTAAGTAAGTTCCTGTACCAAAAGCAATGTGGTCACCTTTTTCATTATGTAATTCCATTCGAGCAACGGCGACTTTATTCCCACTTCGAATGATATGAGCTGTTGCAATAAACGCCTCACCGCGCCCGGGTCGCAAATAGTCGGTTCGAAGATCTATTGTGCCTAAGCAACTTAAACTTTGCTGGATAGCTGCGGGTGTTTTGTGCTCAAGCTGCTCAATCATATTTGCGGCAACGACAACACCACCAGCAAAATCTAGGGCTGATGCAGTTACACCGCCATGTAGCGTTTTTTGTAATGGGTTACCCATTAATTTATCTTGCCATAAAAAACGAATTTCCGAAGTATTACAATCAAACTTACTGATCTGAAGCCCCAATAGTGTATTGAAGGGAAGATTGTTTGACCAAAAATGTGTAAGTTGTTTAATTAATTGTTTTTGTTGTAAATTATTCGTCATAATGATCCTAATTAAATCAGTTGTTTAGTGTAACTGGTCTGATGACTTTATTTGAGCTTAGCACTTATCTTTCTAAGCATTCAAGAAATACTAAAATAGTGCTCTCGACTTTTTTGTGGCTGGGGTAAAATAACAATAATTATATTTAAATAAAGCTTATTCCGTTGCAAAAAGCTCTCCCTACAGTTTCACAATCTCAGCTTGAAGATGCGTTAAAGCATAATTTCGGATATCAAACGTTTCGAAGCGGGCAATTAGAAATTATTCAGCAACTATTTCAGGGGCGAGATAGTTTAGTGCTTATGCCAACAGGTGGTGGAAAATCAATGTGTTATCAGCTGCCTGCTGTTTTATTACCAGGAATAACGATTGTCGTTTCACCCCTAATTGCTTTAATGAAAGACCAAGTTGATGGTTTAACTCGACAAGGTATTTCAGCTGCTTTTGTGAACTCGAGTTTAGATCAAGAAACAATAAATGATATTTTACAGCGCTTATCTCTTGGTGAAATTAAGCTGTTATACATTGCACCGGAACGGTTAAAAAATTATTATTTTATGCAAGGCTTAGCGAATATGCAGATAAGCTTGTTCGCGATTGATGAAGCGCATTGTATTTCGCAATGGGGACATGACTTTCGCCCAGCGTACACGCAACTCCATACAATAAAACAACGTTTTCCATCGGTACCTGTTATGGCATTAACAGCGACTGCTGATGTTACTACCCGCAGAGATATCTTACTCCAGCTTGCATTAAATGACCCTTACATTCACCTTGATAGCTTCGACAGGCCTAACATTCGTTTTACGCTGGCCGATAAATATAAAGGAGATCATCAGGTCTTACGTTACATTCAAAAGCGCGGCGATGATTGCGGTATTGTTTATTGTAGTAGCCGTTGGCAAGTAGAAAAGTTATCTAAAATGTTAGCAAGTGCAGGTATAAATTGTTCTGCTTATCATGCTGGCATGGAAACAGACATGCGCAATATTGTCCAAGATGGTTTTGCCAAAGATAATATTCAAGTGGTTATTGCCACCGTAGCTTTTGGATTAGGTATCAATAAATCAAACATTCGCTTTGTGATCCACTTTGAACCACCGAGAACATTAGAGTCATATTATCAAGAAATTGGCCGTGCTGGGCGAGATGGTTTAGCGGCAGAAGCGTTATTTTTGTATGATGAAAAAGATGTTGAACGCATTACTAAGTATATAGCCGATGGTGATAATGAAGAAAGGGTCAATGTCGAGCAGCAGCGTTTTCAAGCGTTGAAAGGCTTTATCGAAGCGCAAACCTGTCGTCGACAAGTTGTACTCAATTACTTTGCAGAATTCACCACAAAAAAATGTGGTAATTGTGATATTTGCTTAGATCCTCCGACTCAATTTGACGCCACGGAAGCCGCGCAAAAAGTACTGTCTTGTGTTTTTCGTATTCAGCAACAGGGTGACATTGAACACGTTGTACAAGTACTCAGAGGAGAATTAACCGAAAAGGTTAGACAGCTAGAACATGAAAAAGTATCAACTTTTGCGATTGGTAAAAGCAAAACACCTGGGTATTGGTTTGCAATTATTAGGCAATTGATTCATTTAGGGTTTTTACAACAAGATATATCCCAACAATCTGCATTATTTTTAACACAAGCATCGCGTTCGGTGTTAAAAGGTGAGGAACCCTTAATGTTAGCTTCGCCGAGGTTACAAAAAGCGAGCTACTGGCAACAAGATAAAACTGATAAACGTTATGACCGTGTGTTATTTGTTAAATTAAGAAGTTTGCGTAAAACGATTGCAGATGCCGAGGATATTGCGCCATTCATTGTCTTTAACGATGCAACGTTATCAGAGCTTGCGCGTGAAAAGCCAAAAACATCACAGCAAATGCTAAATATTAATGGTATTGGTGATACTAAACTTGCCCGTTATGGCCATGAGTTTTTACAAGTTATTCAACAGCATAGTGCTTAAAACAAAAAACGCTCAATTGAGCGTTTTTTAATATGAATTATTGATGAACGAAGTTCAACAATAATTAGGGAGTTTACTTTAAACTAGCGTAATAAGCCGCAATATTTGCGATATCTTCATCACTTAAACCCATAGCCATAGGTCCCATTATGGCATTTTTACGTGTGCCAGCTTTAAAGGCCTTTAATTGGCTCGCCGTATAAGCTTCTTTTTGTCCAGCAAGATTTGGGTACATTGGAACTGCAGAGATACCTGCAACGCCATGACAAGCGGCACACATACCAGTTTTTGCTTTACCAGCAGCAACATCACCAGCAAAAACAGGAGATGCCATCATTAAAGTAGCGGCAACAGCTAAAGTAATTTTTTTCATAACTTATTTCTCTCTTAGTCGTTAGGATTTTTATACTTGCTTGAGTATATGAGAAAAGAGGTTGGCTGTCGTTGACTTTCTTAAGCTAAGTAATCGCAAAGTATAATTCTTTGATTTATAAACCAGAATAAACTTTTATTAGCTAAAGTCTGAATCGACTTATTCGTAAATTATTAAAAACTTAATACGTTATTGTCTAGGGGATAATCAGGGAGCAAGCGTCGAGCTTTTTTTAAAATATTGTTTGCATTTTCAGCGATATTAAATATTTCCACGCCAATCGATAAAGTCATTTTAGGTAATCTAACGCCAGATTTGCTGCTAACAAAGCGAAGCTTCTCAACACCTTGTGATATTTTATCAGCAATTTCTCTTGCGCTTGCTTTATCAACGTCAGGTAAGAGTATTAAAAACTCATCTCCGCCAGAACGAATAGGTAAACCGCTGTCATCAACATAGCTATTAACTTTACTGGCTATTTTTGATAGGAGAACATCGCTAATTAAATGACCAAATTGTGTATTAATTTCCGATAGTTGATTCACATTGACTAAAATCGCCGCAACCTGTCGGTTTGGATCTTGTGTTAACCATAAATCTAAATGTTTAGACATAGCTTTACGATTATAAAGTCCTGTCAGGGGATCCATATAAATCTCTTTACGTGCTTTTTTCAATTCAACTTGTAATGCCCGTGTCTTTTCACAGGTCAATGAAATATGCTCAGCAAATTTTTGTTGATTTAGTTTAAATGCTTGAGATGCATGGCGTATGCTATTTGCTGCAGAAATTGCTGTTTCTTTATCAGAAGATTGTAAGTGATCTATATTATTATCTAGGTTGGTAATAAGTGTATCAATATTTAAAGATGATTTTTGGTTATTTTTCTCGACATGAGTAACAACTTCTTCAAGTTCATCAATAATTTCGTCTCTGAAGTTACTCTGACCTAAAATGTATTGACGGTAGTTTTCTTCAATAAAGAAATTATCGAGTTTCTTACCTAAGGTAAGTTGATTTTCGATGGTTTTATTAAGTGGAATATTTTTTTTATTAATATACTCGTAGCTTACTGCGTAATTAATTGGGCTGACAGGTAAACACCACCGCTGTAATTCTTTTACGGCCATATTCATTTTTTGTTCAGCTTGTATTATGGAATCATGATATTTCATCGTTCCATCTCAATATAAGCACCCAAGTAAAATTTCGTTAGTCTATTTTCTAATAAAAACAAGTAAAGTGCCATATATTTTTTATTAACACTTGTTATTAAGTGTCTAGTGGGAGAAAAGGGTAGGAAGGCACGCAAAGTATACCGAAAGCAAACTGTTCAAAGAATAGACAAGCCCCCACTATATCTAAATTTGGCAGTTCCGCTATCTTAGGTTTCCCCTTAGACCGGTAACTTTGCGTCTCTAGCTTTCACTAGATTTGCCCTTTTCGAGTTTTAGAAACTCGTATTTCATTATAAGCGTTGAACTATGCTTGTAAACCTTTATTATGAATATTCGTTGAACTTTCACTTAAACTTATAAATAAAATATAAATTTACAGTAGATAACTACTAATTAAATAAAGGATTTTAGCTAATAATGTTTTATAAATTGCTGGTGATTCTTTGCTGTTTTATGGTTAATTCATTTTGCTTTGCTAGTGATACTCTCAATATTGAACAAAACATTAAAGATACCGAACGGTATTTTTTACAAGAATCTGACAATCTTCCGTATGAAGAAATAATTACCCTATCAATCAATATTCTTGAATCCCGAGAGAATTATACGACGCAAACCCGTGGTAAAATCTTTATTTTACTGGCCGATGTTGCTAATAATAAAGGCGAAGATGCTGATGCTTTGCAATTTGCGCAAGACGGGCTCTCTTTGCAAGGACTTAATAATTCGATAAAATTCAATTTACTCCTTAAAGTTGCGCATGGTTATTATTTACAGGAAAACTATGCACAAACACAAGATTTCGCAACACGTGTAATTTTAATGGCAGAGTCCTCTGATGTTTTGAAATATCGATTGGTTGCACTCAGTTATCGAGCGGTTAGCTATGCTTTGCAAAGTCAAAATGATTTAGCGACGAATGATCTTAAACAAGTAGAGGTGTTAATATCAGCGAATCCTCAATATAGGGATCATCTTTACTTGTTAGAAATATTGGCAACAGCGCATTATTATTTAGGGGATTATCAAACTTCACTTACTATGCAAAATAAATTATTAACGCTAAAATTTGATTTAGATAAACTAGCAAATATTGATCAAACTTACCTACATTTAGCGCGTGCTTATTTTCAGTTAAATTTACTTGATGATGCCTATAATGCATATTGGGAAGCGCAAAAAAATAGTGAAAATAAAAATGCCCCAATTCTGGTTGCCTATGCTGAATTAGGCTTGGCAGAGGTATTACTTAAGCAAAGAGAGTTTCAAGATTCACACAGCTGGCTGTTATCGGCAAGCACCACATTTAATGAAAAAAGTTTAAATAAACCTTATTTAACTTCACTAATTTTATTGGCTGAGACCGCAAATTATTTAGGCAACAATGCTTTATATCAACATTATCTTCAATTAGCTGAATTAATGGCTAAAAATGTAAAGTTATCAGTAAAACAGAGTAAATTGTTACTTTTACTCAGTGATATGTACCAGCAAAATGGCGATTATAAAAGTGCCTTAGAACTGCACAAAAATTATCTTGAGCTTCTTCAACAGTTTCAAAAAAAGGCTGAGCCATCATTAGTGCTTAATGCTCCTCACATGTTGAGTGCCAATGAAAAAAGTCTAAAATTAATTCTCAATTTGACTGAAGAAAGTAACTTACACAATGAGTTCAGTGCCAAGTATATCGCCCAAAAAGAGATAATATATCTGTTAATTTTTATGGTTTTACTCTTGCTAATTACGTTTGCTTCTTTTTGGTTAAGACAAAGAACATTACGCTTGAAACAGGTCTATGATGAAGTTGAACAACCAATATTTTATTTAGTCACTCCCTCTCAAACCAAAAGAAGCTATCAGCTAAACTACAAGATGGCGAGAAAATATGATTACCCACTCGCAGTTGGTTATTTGTCAGTGATCAATTGGCAAGAGTTATCCTTTCACTTTAATGACAAAATTATGCTTGAGGTTTCGAAAACATTAGCGACTTTACTTAATGAGTCAAAAGGTGAGTTTGATGAGGCGGGCATTATTAACGACGGCGAATATTTACTCTTAGGGCCCCATCAAACAGAAAGTGAAATAGCCGCTAAATTACATGGTCTAGCTGAGGCAATTAAGATGAGATTCTTCGCCAATTTGGGAGATTATTCAGTGAAAATTGGTTACGCTTACGGCTTGCCAACAGCTCAAGATATTGATCCTTATATCTTTTTGTCACGTTTAAGTGAAACCACTAAAGCGTAAGAGAATATTGTTGCTATATTTATAGGTTTTATATGATATTTGTATTATCTATTACAGTGCTTTGAGTGTTTAAAAGGAAAGGATAAGCTGCAACCTATCGTTAAAAAGTGTTATGAAAGTGGCGGCGATGAAAGCTTTAATAAATGAGTCTTTTATATGTCTAAACAAGATGCGAGCATCAAGCATATGTGATCAAGTAATCATTTTGTAGCTTTATTTCTTTAATTGAAGCCCGATTACTTGGTAATATAAAGGAAAAATTTTAATTAAGGCATTTATCTCAAACACCTAACTTTTGAAAATAATCGAAAATACGATCGCTTATTTTTAAGGACGAATAGTAATGCTTGGTGTTGAATTTACTTCACCTTCACCATTAATTGTGGCTGTTTTATCATTGCATTGTAATATAGCCAAACTACCGCTATGACTATTTCTGATAAAAGATAAGTCGTAACCAAACTGTGTCATGCTACTTGCGGCAAATTTCTGTGCGAGTGATAGTCTGTCCCATAAAGATGCTTCTTCAGGAGTATATTGTCTTCTCTCTAATAACACTTCTCTTTCTAATAACGCTTCCATTACAATCTCTTCGTATTTTTAGACGGTTATATCAATATAAATAGATACTACCTTGCAGCGTATGAATTTTCAACAATTTTAAAATGCCGCTAAAGATATCAATTACAAATATGTTATAGTCGAAATTTTCTATCAGTGAGTGCTAAATATTATGAGTCAAGTGTTGGATGATCTATCTTCGTTACTACAATTAGAGGTGATCGAAGAAGGAATTTATCGTGGTCAAAGTCAAGATTTAGGTTTTCGAGTGCTATTTGGCGGACAAGTCATGGGTCAAGCCGTCTCAGCCGCACAAGAAACAGTAGATTCTGCGCGTAATGTCCATTCACTTCATTCTTATTTTTTACGTCCTGGTGATGCGAGTAAACCGGTTGTTTATGAGGTAGAGAATATCCGTGATGGTAAAAGCTTTAGCACCCGCCGCGTTAAGGCTATTCAAAACGGTAAAGATATTTTTTACATGACCGCCTCTTTTCAACAACATGAAGAAGGTATTGAACATCAAGATCTTATGCCAGATGTACCCTCACCTGAAGAGTTACCTTCCTATACTGATTTTATTTTTGATAACCAAGATAAAATACCAGAAGAAATCAGAGGCAAATTTTTAGCTGAAAAACCAATAGAAATGCGTCCAGTTAAGTCTTATAACTGGCTTAAACCAGAAAAAACTGAAGCGAAATCTGAAATGTGGATAAAAGCAAACGGTAAACTGTCTGATGATTTACGTATCCACACTTATATGTTGGCTTATACTTCTGATTTCCTTTTTTTACCTACATCCTTATTCCCACACGGCTTGAGTCATTGGCAGCCAAATTTACAAATTGCCACTATTGATCATGCCATGTGGTTTCATCGCCCATTTCGTTTTGATGATTGGTTGCTTTATGTCATGGACAGTCCGTCGGCAAGTGGGGGGCGTGGTTTGGTGAAAGGACAAATATTTAATCGCCAAGGACAGCTTGTTGCCTCGACGATGCAAGAAGGTGTAGTTCGCCAGCGCTAGAGTTAACAGATCTTATTTTTTTGCCAGTCATAACCGGTAGGATGTTGAAATACACGTAAGCTGAATATCGGTGCCATGGCAAATAAATGATCAAAAATATCGGCTTGTATAGCTTCATAATTTATCCAATTTTGATCATTACTGAAACAATAAATTTCCAGCGGTAAGCCTGACTCTGTCGCCGCTAACTGTCGGACCATACATGTCATTTCATGATGTATTTTGTCATGTGCAGATAAGTAGGCGGTAATATAAGCGCGAAATGTACCAACATTGGTTAATTGTCGGCTATTAACATTATCACCAGATAAATTTTCTGTTTTTAAACTTATCGCTATATCATCAGACTTTTGCTGCAAATAATCTTTTAATAAACTAATTGTTTTAAGCTTTTCAAGTTGTTCATTTTGATAGAACAAAACACTATTGATATCTATAATAATGCTACGCTTAATTCTTCTACCGCCTGAATTGAGCATGCCTCGCCAATTCTTAAACGAGCCGTTTATTAAGGCGTACGTAGGAACAGTTGTGACCGTATTATCAAAATTTTTCACTTTAACCGTATTTAAACCAATATCAATGACATCGCCATCAGCCCCATAATTAGGAATTTCAATCCAATCACCAGGAGCAACCATTTTGTTAGCTGAAATTTGAATACTAGCGACTAAACCTTTAATGGTGTCTTGAAACACTAATAATAAAACAGCCGTTAATGCTCCTAAGCCACTGAGTAAATAAAGAGGTGACTTATCTAATACAAATGAAACGGCTAAAATAGTGGCAACTAAATAAACAAGTAATTTTATTACTTGAATCGTTGAGCTTAATGGCAAGTAACGGTCACGTGCGGTATTTTGATATAGGCTTCTAATGACGTTTAAAACAGCACTAATAGAACGGGCAATTTGAAAGCTTAAGGCTATTTTTACAAAAACCACTACAACGGTGCCAAGCAATGCATGTTTAGGAAGAAAGATAGGCGTTAAAAATAGTAGTAATAACAAAGGAATTAAAAAAGCGAAGCGAGAAAATACATTATGCTCTAATAAAAGATCATCCCATGTGTTTTTTGTTCTACTGACAATTTTGTGCACAAGTACAAGTACTTGATGTTTGGCGAGATAATACCCTAATGCTGATATGATAAAAATCAGCAAGCATCCAACAATTATTGTGCTCATTGTTAAATAGGCTTGTTCAATACCTTGGTTATTTAACCATATATTAATGTGCTCACTCATTTTAACTTCCTTTCTACCGGTTAATGTTATTTAGAATGGTTGCTGCGATTAAACTCGATAAGTTTTTTATCCTTATCAAGCCAGAGCTGATTAACCCACTTTTGAAATTTAATTTTAAAAGCACGATCGCAAACATAGTCGCCAATTAGTTCATCACCAATTTTAGAAACTTCAACATTAACATTGACCTGTCTAATTCTACCCGCTAAAAAGTCACTAAATGTAGGGATGCCCTCAGGGTAATGAATCGTAATATTAACTATTTTATGGAGGTTGCCACCCATGGCTTCCAACACAAAACCGATACCACCCGCTTTAGGTTTTAGTAAGTTTTGAAAAGGAGAATTCTGCTTATCGTGCTTTTCATTAGTGAAGCGTGTCCCTTCAATAAAGTTCATGATACTTACTGGCTTATGCTTGAACTTAGCACAAGCTTTACGAGTAGTTTCAACGTCTTTACCTTTTAAATGCGGATTTTTTTTAATAAATGATTGGCTATAGCGTTTCATAAATGGAAAGTCGAGTGCCCACCAAGCCAAACCTAAAAAAGGTACAAAGATAAGTTCTTTTTTTAAGAAAAACTTTAAAAAAGGAATTTTTTTATGCATTATTCGCTGCAAAATAACAATATCAACCCAACTTTGATGATTACAAATCACTAAATACCATTCTTTCATGGTGAGCTTTTCTAAACCAGTTACCTTGATTTCTGTTTTATTAAACAGCTTTTGAATTAACGTATTTACGGCGACCCAATTACTTGCCATTTGATCTAATAAATAACTGAATGCTTTTTGAGCAAATTTTAGGGGAATAACTGCCTTACAAAATGAAAATACAATAATGGGAATTAACCAACAAATCGTATTTATGGTGTAAAGAGTGAGTGAAAGAATGTGAATAAGCAGTCGAGGTAAAAAATTCAACATAGAATATTTGCCCAATAAACCAAAATTTAATATATAACCGATCATAAGCTGAATTGAAGTTATTTTCAGCAAAAACAGTGAAATAAATTAATAGTGACTAATGACTGTTTGAAAACAATTAATCATCAAGTTGTTGAAACGAGTAAAACTTAAGAGAAACTCATCTACTCAATCACTAGAGAATGCCATTATAGGTGTATATTGGTGACATTTTAAAATGAGGTAAAAAGCACCATTTTTTTATTTCAAGATAAGTAACTCGCCATATTGTAAGCTTTAAAGGAGATAAACAGCGAATTAATTCAATATCACAAGGCAATAGCCTGAAATGAACAAACTCTTCTATATTATGGCAAAAAGTTGATTGCAAATTAGGCGTATATCAAGGCATGCTAGTGGTTGGATTCTAGGGGCAAAACAATGAATTTTAATCGTGCGGTAATTAAAGTAGGTAGTGCTTTAGTTTCACCAGAGAATAAAGGTTGTAGTGGTAAGTATTTACTCGCTATTGCACGCTTTATAACAGAGTGCCAACAGGCAGGTAAAGAAATTATTCTTGTCTCATCAGGCAGTGTTGCTGCCGGAAGGCAGCTGATTAAGCATGGCTCTCCTATCCCCTCTATTCCCACAAAACAAGCGATGGCATCTGTCGGTCAAATGAAAATGATGGCCAACTGGCAGCGTTTTTTTGATGTACCTTGTAGCCAGTTACTCATTACGCACGGTGATTTAAAAGACCGCCAACGCTACATCAATATTAAAAATACCCTGCGTATCTTATTAGAGAATGGTGTCATACCTATTGTTAATGAAAATGACACCGTCGCAACAGATGAATTAAAAGTAGGGGATAACGATAATTTAGCTGCTTTAGTGGCATTAGTGAGCGAGGCCGATTGCTTATTTATCTTAAGTGATATCGATGGTGTTTATGATCAAGATCCTCGTGATAACCCCAAGGCAAAATTGATCCCTGAAATTAACGAAATTACTGCTGAGATTTATGCAATGGCTGGGACAACCCAAAATGTTATTGCGACGGGTGGTATGAAAACAAAAATACAAGCGGCTGAAAAAGCAGTTGAAAATGGTATCGATACTTATATTTTAAACGGTAGTCGTAGTGACATCTTTGAAAAATTACTTAAAGGTGAAAATCCTGGCACGTACTTTAAGGCTAAACAAGCGGCAAACAAAGCACGCAAACACTGGTTAAAGTACATTTTAAAAAGCAGTGGGCAAGTAAAGCTTGATGCTGGTGCGGTAAATGCGGTTATTAATAAGGGGGCGTCTGTATTACCGTCAGGCGTTAATCAGGTGGTTGGAAATTTTGTCGCAGGTGAATCCGTTGATATTATCAATGCGAATACACAACAAGTCATTGCTAAAGGTATATGCCAATACAGTAAACAAGATTTACTCCGTATTATGGGCAGTAATAGTGACGAGATAATAGCGCTACTGGGGTGTTGCCCCAGTAAAGTGATAATTCATCGTGATGATTTAGTTATTTTATAAGCCGCTCACCACCTTTACTGCTCTTAGTCGATACGCTTACAATGTTAGGTATGGGCAAATATAAGCAGGGTGAACACCCGATAAGGTATCAACGAATAAATCATTTATCGACGAAAATGACTACTTTTTGTCGGTTTTTGTTTATCTACTCTCAGTTTTAGCCGTTCAGGCCATTGGCCGCTATGTTCGCGTAAGCAAGACTCTTCACTATCTAAATGTACATTGTGACGAACGTTCTTTAAGACAATACCGACTTTGAGTAGCTGTTGCTGAATAACATCTCGCAAGCGGTCATCAACTTTTTGCGCTTTGGCTGTGATCACTTCTGCATCGATATCAAAAACACAGGTCACGATTAAACTCGCTGGAAAATTAGTGTAATTAGCGCGGTGTGTTAACCAACAAAATCCGTCAACCTCAGTAGTGAATTCTTCGCAGGCTATGGTGAGTGCTTTACAAACATTATTGTCAATCTTTTGCGTGGTTTTATTAAGTTTCATTTTTATATTTCAGCCATGATTATTATCTGTAATTTTTTCATTAAACGGTGAATATTGATAGTAAATCAGAACGTTATTAATGGTAAGAAATACTTCTCACGTGTTGTAAACAAGTGAACGAGCAATATTATGTTTTTGACAAAGGTCAAATTTTAATCTATTTTCTTTATTATGTTTCATTAAATTAACAGTATAGAGGGATTTATGAAAAAATATATTCTATTAGCTTGCCTTGCGATGAGTCAGGGAGCTTTTGCAGGAGATGTAGTTAGTCAGTTAGCATTATCAAAAAAACTCAGTCCAATTGAGTCATCGACTCAGTATTATCAACCTACACAGAGGTGGACCTCGACTGATAAAATGGAAAATGTTTATAAAAATAAAAAGTTTTCAGATATAGAGAAATCATATCGTTTTCATTATTTAACCAATAATAATGAAAGTAATGCCGTTAAAGGTGTTGTGAGAAAGTATGTAAGTGGACAAAAACAGTCAAAGCATGACATGCTAGAATTTGTTGTTTTACCCGGGAATACCGTTTATTTAGGACGATTCTTACCTAATGTTGATTTTAAAATTGGTGAAGTAACGATTGTTAAAAAAGAAGATTTATCAGCACTAGAGGCATCACAAAAATTACAGAAAGCCCGCATTTCTGATTAACGAGGCCTAACCAACAGCACATATAATATAAGAAGACATACTCGATGTATGTCTTTTATATTCAGGACGAATGGTATGTCACAGTGCTATGGATAGCAAAGAGTGCTGAAATGTATTTATTGTGCGATATAAGAACAGCAGTAATCAGCTAAACTTTTTACTTTAATGTCAAATTTAGCATCAGCGTCAACATAAAAATGCCCACCTGCAGAAATACTTTGCCACTGGGTTTTATTAGGCAATAATATTTCAACTTCGCCAGCGATAATTTCCATTAATTCTTTTTCTGCGGTAGCAAAGGTATACTCACCGGGCATCATAATGCCTAAGGTTACCACTGAGCCATCTTCGAGCGTTACTTTTCTGCTGGTTACATTGCCGTCAAAATAAACATTAGCGGCCTTGGTGAGTGTCACATTCTTTAATTCTGTCATGATGATTTTCCTCTTTAGTATAAAATAAAGCGTTGCAGCTTAGCACTTATCGGCCAGATAATATCAACAGATTATCTGGCCTAAGTGTTTACCTTTAGTGTACTACAAAGCTATTATTATCTTACTTATTGATTTGATTCTACAATGCGCTTCATATCTGTCATATAACCACGTAATTTTTTACCTACGCTTTCAACAACATGGCTGCGAATCGCTTCGTTAACTTCAATTAAGCGCACGTTATCAACGCCATTTGAGGTTTCTTTTAAGCCTTCACCCAATTCTTCAAGTGACAATTTGCTGGCGAAATCCCTAAGTAAAGGTTGTGCAGCATGGGTAAATAAGTAATTACCGTATTCAGCGGTATCTGAAATAACTACGTTCATTTCGTACAATTTGTTACGGGCAATACAGTTAGCAATTAACGGTGTTTCGTGTAATGACTCGTAATACGCTGACTCCGCAATGATACCCGCAGCAACCATCGCTTCAAAGGCTAGTTCAACACCGGCTTTTACCATAGCAACCACAAATATGCCTTTGTCGTAGTATTCTTGTTCGGTAATTTCAATGTCGCAATCAGCTGATTTTTCAAAAGATGACTCTGCGGTTTCTTCACGCCATTTTAATAAATTTTCATCATCGTTCGCCCAATCTTCCATCATAGTGGTAGAGAAGCGACCTTCAATAATGTCGTCCATATGTTTTTCAAATAACGGACGCAAGATGACTTTTAACTCTTCGGACATATCAAACGCTTTTATTTTTGCTGGGTTTGATAAGCGGTCCATCATATTGGTGATGCCGCCATGCTTTAAACCTTCAGTCGTTGTTTCAATGCCGTATTGTAATAACTTACGTGCATATGCAGCATCTATACCTTGGGCAACTAACTGCTTATGACCAAGTACCGCTGCCGTTTGTAACATGCCACATAAAATTGTTTGTTCACCCATTAAATCAGACTTAACTTCAGCAATAAATGACGACTCAAGTACACCGGCACGATCGCCACCAGTAGCTGATGCATAAGCCTTAGCAATCGCTAGACCGTTACCTTGGGGGTCGTTTTCAGGATGAACCGCAATCAAAGTAGGCACACCAAAACCACGTTTGTATTCTTCACGTACTTCAGTACCGGGACATTTAGGTGCAACCATGACTACAGTAATGTCTGAACGAATTTGCATACCTTCTTCAACAATGTTGAAACCATGAGAGTAAGCTAAAGTTGAACCTTGCTTCATGTGTGGCATAACAGCTGTAACAGCAGAAGTATGTTGTTTATCAGGTGTTAAATTCAAGACTAAATCAGCTTGTGGAATCAATTCAGCGTAAGTACCCACGGTAAAGCCGTTTTCGGTCGCCCACTGCCAAGATTGACGTTTTGACGAAATAGCGGCTTCACGTAATGCGTAAGAGATATTTAACCCTGAATCACGCATATTTAACCCTTGGTTTAACCCTTGAGCACCACAACCGACAATGACAATATTCCAGTCTTTAATAAAATTACAGCCATCGCTGAATTCTTCACGCTGCATAAAACGACATTTGCCTAATTGGCCTAATTTTTCGCGTAAACTTAAAGTGTTAAAATAATTGCTCATAGGGTTGTCCTCTCTGTCTCAAATCGACTCAGCGTTATGCTGGCGATGTGATAAATTAAATAGGGTTATCGATTATTTCGACAATGGAATCATCATAGCGCAAGATTAATGTTGCTTAAAATGATATATTCGCAAGGTTGTGTTGCGTAAATTGCAATAATTGGTTGGGAAAATAAGTCGCTATTGAATAATAAGAGTAAATAATGGATCTTAAATCGTTAAAAATGTTTGTGCATTTAACCCATAGCCTCCACTTTGGGAAAACCGCTGAAGCGCACCATGTCAGTACTTCTACGTTAAGTCGAATTATTCAGAGGTTCGAAGATCAGTTGGGTTGTTTGCTGTTACATCGTGATAATCGCTCTGTAGCACTAACAGAGGCGGGTGTATTGTTTCATAAATATGCTGAACAGCAACTTGAACAATGGCAACTATTGCAATTATCGCTTGATCAAAAGCAGGCTGAATTACAGGGCAAACTCCATATCTATTGTTCTGTTACCGCGGCTTATAGCCATTTACCGCCTTTACTGGAGCGTTTTCGTCAGCAGCATCCGTTAGTTGAAATAGTATTAACGACTGGTGATGCGGCTGATGCCTTTGACCAAGTACAGCAACAAGCAGTTGATTTTGCTTTTGGGGTCAAACCAGAGGTTTTATCAAGAATGTTTTATTTTCAGCATATTGCTAATGTACCACTCGCTGTTATTGCACCAACAATGGCTTGTCGGGTTCAACAACAATTACAAGATGAGACTATCACTTGGTCAGAAGTACCGATCATTTTAGCTGAACATGGAGCAGCGCGTAAGCGTTTTGAGCTTTGGTATCGGAAAAAACAACAAGGTAAACCCAATATTTATGCAACCGTTTCAGGTCATGAAGCGCTTGTTAGCATGGTTGCTTTAGGTTGTGGTGTCGGCATGGCACCAAAAGTTGTGGTTGAAAATAGCCCAGTAAAAGATCGGGTGCAATATTTACAAAATGTGGGTGAGATTGAACCGTTCGACCTAGGCATTTGTTGTTTAAATCAAAGTCGAGAACAAACCTTAGTGAAAGCCTTTTTTGAAGCTGTAATGGTCTAATGAAACTGTATAGGTTGATAGCTTAAAATAAGTAAAACTTAAGGTATCAAAATGACTAGTAAGCAAAAAATAACAATCAGTCCTTCGCAGAAACTTGAATATGTAAAATTAATGGTTGAAGAAGAAATATAATTAGAATAGTCAGGTCATACGCCTGAAGATATAGTGGCATTAACACCAGATCAGCAACGTATTCAATCCCTGGAAAAACAACTAAAACGAGCACAAAGGGATAACGAAATATTAAAAAAGGCCACCGCTTTCTTCATTCGCGACAATCAAAACGTGAATTAATAAAAGATATAAAGAAAGTACATATAAAATATAGTGTGACCGAGTTATGTGAAGCTTTTAACTTGAGTGTGAGTAGTTATTACTCGAAGTTAGTTCCACCAAATTTAACCGATATAAATTTGCTCACGATGATTACAAGCATCTCATATAAATTTCGTAATAGTTATGGAAAGCGTTGGATATAAGCTGAACTCAATCGGCTTGGTCATGTAATAGGACTTCATAAAACAGCCCGTTTTATGGTGCAAGCCAATATTGTCGGTTGTCCATACAAAGCGTGATGATATTGCCTTTGTGGCATAATAGAAAAGGGTCAGAGTACTTTTTAAGTGATAGTGTACTCTGACTCCATTATATTAATATTTATAGAACTAAGTTTTTACAATAAGTTACAGTTTGGACAAGGCGGCGTCGATTTACCGGGCACAAACACTGAACCCAATTGTTCACTTTTTGCGTAAGTACCATCAAATACTTGAACTCTGACCGAGTATGGGCCACCGCCAGTTGAGGGATAAACAGATACTGAAGCATTTCCATCAAGTTGTGAAAAATCAAAAGATTTAGATTCAGTTGTGCCAAATCCATCGCTCCTTGTAGTAACCATAATTCTCACGTCAGTATTTGACTCTATACTTGCTTTTGAGTAGTGATCTACAAAGTAAGATAAATCAACGTCTATACGCCCATATCCCGCATCTGCGCTAGCTGTTCTAATTGTAGGTACTTTTTGAACGTAAACTGGCTCCATAGAGCATTCCGACTGATCTCCCCGAGTGATCCAAACTACCCCCAAGCCGTGCGTGTCGGTGAATTTCATATTTAAATATGAATTACCGTCCCAGTTTGATTTATCTTTGCCTACATATCCTTCCTCCGAATTGTGAAATCTAGTGTATGCAAATCTGTCAAAAAGGTTGCCCTTAGCCCTGAACTCGCGTCCTTGGAGAACATAGTTAGGTGATTCAATTCTTATGTAGTCTAGTGAGTCGATAGAAACTTCGAGTATCTTCACTATTTTCCTCAATAGCTCCTCTTTTTCTTCGGCTTCTCTATCTTGCTCTTGCTCGTCACTTTCGTTGTACCTGAAATCAAATTCAACACGAGTTTCTCCGAGAGTCCAACTTGTTCTGTCTCTTCCATAGGAACAGCTTGTTGGTGGTTCAAAACTGTTGTCGATTGCTTTGACCTCAAAAGATAGTGAACTTGATATGACAAGCGCGGATGTTAATACGGTTAGTGCTTTTTTATACATTTATTATTTCCTTAGTATGTATTGATTAACTTTAGTGCTTTTTTGAACACGAATCATTCTGGTAGACTTTTTAAATCTTGTCAATGAGATGTATATTTTTTGTTAAATAAGTTAGCGGTGAGCGGAATTACAAGGTAAACTTTACATTTATTGCTCTATTGCTCTATTGCTCTGTTACAGCGGCTTACAGCCATTTGCCTCATTGTTGTAAAGTTTTCGAAATCAACATCCTTTAGTTGAAATAGTATTAATAACTGGGAATGCGGCTCATGCTTTTGATCAAGTTCAACAGCAAGCAGTTGATTTTGTCATGGGTATAAAACCATAAAGTCTGTCATGTATGTTTTATTTTCAGTACATTGCTAATGTACCTTTAGCTGCGATAGCGCCAAACATGGCCTGTAGGGTTCATCAACAACTTCAAGAAGACATTATTGTTTGGTCTAAAATTCCAATCATTTACCCGAACTCGATGCAGCACGTACGCGCTTGGAATATTGGTATCGAAAAAAGCAATAAGGAAAATCAAACATTTATGCCACAGTTTCAGGGCATGATGTGTTGGTGAGTATGGTTGCTTTAGGCTGTGGGATGGGTATTGCCCTTAAAGTGGTTGTTGCGAATAGCTCTGTAAAAGATCGTGTTCAATATTTAAAAGACATTGGTGACATAGCGCCTTTTGATTTGGTGATTTGTTGTTTAAACCAAAGTAGAGAAAAAACCTTAGTGAAAGCCTTTTTTGAAGCGATTAAATAACGGTAGCATCAGTATCAAAAGTTGTATCAGTAGTCGGTCCATTGCTGAGTAATTATCAGAACAATGCTTGAATATTATTGAGTGGATGTTTGGTTAAAGAGAAACAGTATCGGTATTGAAAGTTGTCTCAGTAGTTGCTCCATCACTGAGTAATTATCAGAAGAATGCTTGAAAATTATTGAGTGTAATGTTTAGTTAAAGAGAAATAGCATCGGTATTGAAAGTTGTCTCAGTAGTCGCTCTATCACTGAGTAATTATCAGAAGAGTGCTTGAAAATTATTGAGTGTAATGTTTAGTTAAAGACAAGTCGCATCAGTATCGGAAGTTGTCTCAGTAGTCGGTCTATTGCTGAGTAATTATCAGAAGAGTGCTTGAAAATTATTGAGTGTAATGTTTGATTAAAGAGAAACAGCATCGGTTAAGTGCCTCAGCAGTCGGTCCATGGCTCGATAAGACAAAGCTTCGATGATATGTTCATGCTGTATATCCTCAATGCCATTCATGTCTGCCAAGGTGCGCGCTATCTTCAATATTTTGTGGTGGGCGCGGGTAGACAAACCTAGTTTTTCAACGGCGAGCTCTAAGAGTTCATGTTCAATAGCACTAAGTTTACAAAATACACGTGTTTCAGCACTGCTTAAATGAGCATTCGCTTTTCCCTGTCGGTGTAATTGTAATTCTCTGCAGAGCGCAACCCTTTCTTGAATTTGTGCAGAACTTTCATTGTGATGGTCATTTTTTGCCCACATACCTTTTGGTAAACGGGTGACTTCAATTTGAATATCAATGCGGTCAAGAAAAGGGCCGGATAAACGATTTAAATAACGTAAAACTTGCTCGGGAGTACTACGATTATCATTGTAAAATCCGGTAGGGCTAGGATTCATCGCGGCCACTAACTGAAACTTGGCTGGAAAAGTTTGCTTGTACATCGCACGTGAAATAGTGACCTCGCCTGACTCCATCGGTTCACGTAAAACATCGAGCACTTTACGTTCAAACTCTGGTAACTCATCAAGAAATAAAACGCCGTTATGTGCTAAAGAAATCTCTCCTGCCTGCGGTTGACTGCCTCCGCCAACAAGTGCTGCTGACGATGCGGTATGGTGTGGGGCACGAAAAGGTCGAGTTAACCAAGATTTATGGTTTATTTTTTGATGGCTAATGGAGGCAATAGCAGCGGCTTCTAATGCTTCACTTTCACTCATGGGGGGTAAAATTCCAGGTAGACGACACGCTAGCATGGTTTTTCCTGTACCGGGTGGACCAATAAACAGAAGATTGTGGGCACCACAAGCAGCAATTTCTAAGGCTCTTTTTGCTAAAGGCTGTCCAATAACATCAGCAATGTCTTTACTGGTTGGCAGATGATAATGTTCGACTTCTTTTGTGGTAACCAAAGGTAGAGGGCTTTGCTTTAAAAAGTGTGGATATAACTGGTTTAAATGCTCTATAGATAAAATATTGGCTTGTTTAACCCAGCTGGCTTGTTCAGCATTTTGCTTAGGAATAACTAAGGTTCTTTTACTTTCAGCACAAGCCATTGCCATAGGAATTTCACCCAAAATTTCGCGTAGCTCACCAGAAAGTGCAAGTTCACCAGCAAATTCATATTGGTTTAAATTTGCCTTAGGTAATTGATCACTAGCGACTAAAATACCTAGGGCAATGGGTAAGTCGAAGCGGCCACCTTCTTTTGGTAAGTCAGCTGGCGCAAGGTTTATGGTAATACGCTTCGCTGGAAACTCATAACCACAATTGATGATTGCACTGCGAACGCGATCTTTTGATTCACGTACTGAAGTTTCTGGTAAACCAACAATATTAAAAGCAGGCAGTCCATTCGCTAAATGTACTTCAACGCTAACAAGGGGAGATTCAAGGCCAACTCGGGCTCTACTGTAAATACAAGCGAGACTCATAAAATTCCATTTTATTAACAATCCTATAACGTTAGTTTAGGCAGACTTTATTCAAAGCGCCAACAGAGCATATAACTAAATTTTTTATTTAAATTTAAAAAGGCTAATAAAAAAACTTGCACTTGATATTAGAGCTATGGTACTAATTTAAATAGGCAGTGAAACAGCCAACACATTTAAAAAATTTTCATTTTTTTTTATAAAAAATCAAGGTAATTGAATAAACATGCAAATATTTAGCTCAGTGATTATTAGCATTCTCGTCGTGGTGATTATTAAATCATCGCGGGGTTGTTTGTTGAGCTAAGAAAAATTTAAGCAAAAAACAAACCCTCGCTCCGAAAGGAACGGGGGTTTTTTTATAGATAAATATTTGAATAATAGCGTGCAGCGTTTAAATCAATATTTTGTATCAATAAATCATAAAAATTTAGCATAAGGGAGAAAGCTCAAACTAACAGTTATGCAAAATATATTCAGTTGGGTGGGGTTAAAAAAAAGATGACAAGTGAAAAGAAACAAACAGGCGGTTCTTTACTTTTTGACGTACTTCAGCAGCATGGTGTTGAGCATGTTTTTGGTTATCCTGGTGGCGCTATAATGCCAATTTATGATGCACTTACCGATAGTGATATCCAACACTTTTTGTGTCGTCATGAACAAGGTGCCGCATTCTCAGCGGTAGGTTATGCAAGAGCCGCCGGCAAAGTAGGGGTTTGTTTTGCGACTTCTGGTCCTGGTGCGACTAACCTCATTACCGGCCTTGCTGATGCGCTTGCTGATTCTATTCCGATTGTTGCCATAACCGGACAAGTTGCTACCTCGGTGATGGGCTCTGATGCTTTTCAAGAAATTGATATTTTTGGTTTGTCATTAGCCTGTACCAAGCATTCCTTTCAGGTGACAGATATTAATGATCTCGAAAAAGTATTGCACCAAGCTTTTGCTATAGCACTTGAAGGCAGGCAGGGACCTGTTCTTGTTGATATTCCTAAAGATATTCAGATGGCACATGTAGTTAGCCAAGGCAGTGTTGTATCAACGTTGAAAAATAAAGTTAACTTACCACCTGCTAATGTTGGTTCTGCAATTGCTATGCTTTGTCATGCTAAACAACCTGTTTTATATGTGGGTGGTGGCGTCGGCATGGCAAATGCTGTTGATGAATTGCGCGGTTTTATTGATATTACTCATATACCGAGCGTTTCAACATTAAAAGGCTTAGGTTCTATTTCACCAGACAACGAAAACTACTTAGGCATGCTCGGCATGCACGGCACAAAAGCGGCAAATTTAGCGGTTCAAGGAAGTGATTTATTAGTGGTTGTTGGCGCACGTTTTGATGACCGGGTTACGGGGAAGTTAAGTGAATTTGCGCCCAATGCAAAAGTTATTCATTTTGATATTGATACCGCTGAAATTAATAAACGCCGAGCGGCTGACTCTGCTATTTTAGGTGATTTAAAAACAAATTTGCCCGCCTTAGCTATTCCTTTAGAAATCAAAAGTTGGCAACAAAAATGTCAACAAATGAAAGCTGATTTTGGTTGGGATTACAATCATCCTGGTCAGACTATTTTTGCGCCAGCCGTCCTTAAAGAAATCAGTGAAAAAATGCCCCAAAATACCTGCGTTACCACTGATGTTGGTCAACATCAAATGTGGGCGGCACAGCATATGTCATTTGATCATCCGAGTAACTTTCTAACCAGTGCTGGTATGGGCACTATGGGCTTTGGTTTACCAGCAGCGATCGGTGCACAAGTGAGTCGTCCAACAGATTGCATTATTACTGTTTCTGGTGATGGTTCCATCATGATGAATATTCAGGAATTAGCGACAATTAAGCGTTTTCAGTTACCAGTAAAAATTGTGCTAATAGATAATGCCAAGCTAGGTATGGTCCGCCAATGGCAAGATTTATTTTTTCAAGGGCGCTTAAGTGAAACCGATCTTTCTGACAACCCAGACTTTGTCATGCTCGCTAATGCTTTTGATATCAAAGCTAAACAGGTGAGTCGTAAAGAAGAGGTTTCTGCAGCAATAGAAGAGATGCTTGAACATGACGGCCCTTACCTTTTACAAGTTAAAATAGATGCAGCAGACAATGTTTGGCCGCTAGTACCCCCTAATACAGCCAATGATAAAATGATGGAGAGTACTTAAGATGAATCATTATCAATTACGTATAAAGGCTGATGATAAGCAAGTGGTTTTAGAACGTATTTTACAAGTTGCTCGCTACCGCGGTTTTCTAATCGAAGGTATTAAAGCGAAAGTTAATACAGGGACTAATATTGGTACGATAGAATTGATGGTACGCAGTGAGCGACCTATTTCACTTTTGGTTGATCAAATTAATAAACTGATTGATATCAAAGACGTTAAGGTAGACAAAAATACCACGCAGTAATATTGTTCATAACCAGTTATAATCATTGCGCGACAAGCACCCATAAAAATTCAGAGTTAGTTGGGTGATTAAACTACAGCTAACTCGTTAAAAGTATTATAAATTAGGAAAAAAAATGGCTAAAGTAAATGCAGAACTCATTTGGTTTAATGGTGAACTCATGCCGTGGCAAAACGCTACCGTACATGTAATGAGTCACGCGTTGCATTACGGTTCTTCAGTATTTGAAGGTATTCGCGCATACGATACTCACAAAGGTACGTGTATTTTTCGTCTAGAAGAACATATTAAACGTTTATTCGATTCAGCTAAAATTTATCGCATGAATATCCCTTTTACCCAAGAAGAAATTGTTCAAGCTTGTAAAGATGCTGTCGCTAAAAATGGTTTAGCTTCAGCTTATTTACGTCCATTGGCCTTTTTAGGCGATATTGGTATGGGTTTACGTCCACCTATTGATGCAAAAGCGGATGTTATGATTGCTGCATTTAGTTGGGAAGCTTATTTAGGCGCTGACGCTATTGAAAATGGCGTAGAAGTTGGGGTGTCAAGTTGGAATCGATTAGCACCGAATACGATGCCAACAGCAGCAAAGGCTGGTGGTAATTACCTTTCATCACAATTGATTTCAGCCGAAGCTGCTCGTCATGGTTATGCTGAAGGCGTCGCACTTGATATCAATAATATGGTTAGTGAAGGAGCAGGACAAAATTTATTTTTGATCCGCAAAGGTATTCTTTATACCCCTCCTGGAACAGCTTCTATTTTACAAGGTCTAACGCGCGATACCGTGTTTTTTCTTGCCGAGCAGCTTGGCTATGAAGTTCGTGAAGAGCCTATTTCTCGTGAGTCATTGTACTTAGTTGATGAGTTCTTTATGTGTGGCACAGCAACGGAAGTTGTACCGGTAAAATCAGTGGACGGTATGCTGGTAGGTAATGGTTCTCGTGGACCTATTACTAAAGCTATTCAAGAAGCATTTTTTGGTATTTTTAACGGAACTACAGAAGTACCTGACAACTGGTTAGATCCTGTTAAATAGTTGCAATAACTTAACTCTTTGTTATATAGACTTTATCGGCATCTTAATACTCACTTATAAGCTCCGTGTTCTTTTCTTGTTAAAGTGCTAAATGACGCAGAGTTGAGTTACCACAGAAAACTATAAATAAAACCTCTGAGGTTTTATTTTAAAAGCTTACTGATTAAGTCGCTTTCAAAATAAAACTTTCACAAATATTCATCAATATTATTCATTGGAATGTAACTATCATGCCTAAATTAAGATCTGCAACTTCTACTCAAGGCCGTAATATGGCTGGTGCTCGTGCTTTGTGGCGCGCGACAGGAATGACGGATAATGATTTTGGTAAACCGATTATTGCCGTTGTTAATTCATTTACCCAATTTGTACCAGGTCATGTGCATTTAAAAGATATGGGGCAACTTGTTGCTGGCGCTATCGAAGAGGCAGGTGGCGTTGCTAAAGAATTTAATACTATTGCGGTTGATGACGGTATTGCTATGGGACACAGCGGCATGCTTTACAGTTTGCCATCACGCGACTTAATAGCCGACTCAGTTGAATACATGGTCAATGCACATTGTGCTGATGCCATGGTTTGTATTTCTAACTGTGACAAAATCACACCGGGTATGTTAATGGCCGCTATGCGCTTAAATATTCCTGTGATTTTTGTTTCCGGTGGCCCAATGGAAGCTGGAAAAACTAAATTATCAAACCAAATTATCAAACTTGATCTTGTTGACGCAATGATACAAGGCGCTGATCCCAAAGTCTCTGATGCACAAAGTGATCAAGTTGAACGTTCCGCTTGTCCTACTTGTGGTTCATGTTCAGGTATGTTTACCGCTAATTCAATGAATTGTTTAGCAGAAGCGTTAGGTTTAGCACAACCGGGTAACGGTTCAATGCTTGCAACCCATGCTGACCGTGAGCAATTATTTTTAAATGCAGGTAAAGAAATTGTAAAATTAACCAAGCGCTATTATCAAGAAAACGACGAATCAGCCTTACCACGTAATATCGCTAACAAAGCGGCGTTCGAAAATGCCACCTGTTTAGATATTGCGATGGGTGGTTCAACGAATACGGTGCTGCATTTAATCGCCGCAGCGCAAGAAGCTAATATCGATTTTACTATGAAAGACATGGACCGCTTATCTAGAATTGTGCCGCAGTTATGTAAAGTTGCGCCTTCTACCCCTAAATACCATATGGAAGATGTGCATCGCGCTGGTGGTGTCATTGCTATTTTAGGTGAGTTAGCACGCGCCAACTTATTAACCATGAATATCAAAAACGTGCTCGGTTTAACACTTGATGAAATGTTAGAAAAATATGACATCACGTTAACGAAAGACCAAAGTGTTATTGACTTTTTCCGTGCGGGACCAGCGGGTATCCGCACGGTTAAAGCATTTAGCCAAGATTGTCGTTGGGATAGTGTTGATGACGATCGTGAAAACGGTTGTATACGTTCACTTGAGCACGCGTATTCATTGGAAGGCGGTTTAGCGGTATTAGCCGGTAATATTGCCCCTGATGGTTGTGTTGTTAAAACGGCTGGTGTATCCGATGATAATTTAGTCTTTACGGGCCCAGCTCATGTTTTTGAAAGCCAAGATGATGCGGTTTCTGGTATCTTGGCGGGCAAGGTTGTTGCTGGTGAAGTGGTTGTCATTCGTTACGAGGGCCCTAAAGGCGGTCCAGGCATGCAAGAAATGCTTTACCCAACCACTTACTTAAAATCAATGGGTTTAGGTAAAGAATGTGCGTTGTTAACCGATGGCCGTTTCTCTGGTGGTACTTCTGGGTTATCTATTGGTCATGTTTCTCCTGAAGCGGGCAGTGGCGGTACGATTGCCTTAGTAGAGCAAGGTGACATTATTCATATTGATATCCCTAATCGTGAGATTACAGTAAATGTCAGCGAAGCAATATTAGCTGAGCGTCGCGCTAATATGGACGCCAAAGGTAAAGATGCTTGGAAACCATTTAACCGTGTACGCCCAATTAGCTATGCGCTGAAAAACTATGCGATGTTGGCTACAAGTGCCGATAAAGGCGCCGTACGTAATCGTGACTTACTTGATGGCTTAGTTGGAGCGTAAGGTGAATTTCTTGATGACCTTTTGGAAAATATATAATGACTGAAGCTGAACAGCAAGCTTTAGTGCTTGCAAAAGCAACGCAAGAACAAGCACTCGATTATTTGCGAAGAATCCTCTTGGCGCCTGTCTATGATGTTGCGATTGAAAGTGAGTTAACGCCGCTCACTAAGTTGTCATCACGTTTAGGTAATCAAATTTTTCTTAAACGTGAAGACCAGCAACCTGTTCATTCTTTTAAGATACGCGGTGCTTATAATAAACTTGTTAATTTAACAGAAGAGCAGTGTATTCATGGGGTTATTGCTGCTTCTGCTGGTAATCATGCTCAGGGCTTGGCACTTGCTGCAAATAAGCTCGGTATTAAAGCCACGATTGTTATGCCGATAACAACACCCGATATCAAAGTTGATAATGTTCGACGTTTTGGCGCCGAAGTACGTTTAGTGGGTAAAAGCTTTAATGAAGCGCAAGTAGCCTCGTTCGCTTTTGCTCGTGATGAAAATAAAACAATAGTTCCTCCTTTTGACGATGTTGATATTATCGCTGGACAAGGCACGGTTGCCAAAGAAATTTTACAGCAGCACCCAAAAGTTGACGTTGTTTTTATTCCAGTCGGTGGCGGTGGTTTACTGGCAGGTATGTCGGTTTATTTAAAGCAGCTACGACCCAATATAAAAGTGATCGGTGTTGAAGCAGAAGATTCTGCTTGCTTAAAAGCCGCTATGGCAGCGGGTAAACCTGTCGACTTAGAACAAGTGGGACTTTTTGCTGACGGGGTTGCCGTAAAGAGAATTGGAGAGAACACCTTTAATGTCATTAAGCATTATTGTGATGATGTGATCACTGTTACAACGGATGAAATTTGTAGCTCTATCAAAGATATATTTGAACAAACGCGGGTGATTTCTGAACCTGCCGGCGCACTTTCATTGGCAGGTTTACAGAAGTATTGTAAGACGAGTGTTGGAAATGAAGCATTAGCTGCCATTCTGTCTGGCGCTAATATGAACTTTCATACGTTACGATATATCTCAGAGCGATGTGAATTAGGTGAGCAAAAAGAAGCGGTGCTTGCCGTAAAAATTCCAGAAAAGAAAGGTAGTTTTAGAACATTCTGTCATGCACTAGACGGACGAGTGATCACTGAATTTAATTACCGTTATGCAACAAAAGCTGATGGTAGTCATAAAAATGCTAATATTTTCGTTGGTGTTAGAACCAGTGGCGAAGAAGACAGAGAGCACTTACTTTCACAGTTAACTGAAAAAAATTATCGAGCAACAGACCTTACTGATAACGAATTAGCTAAACTTCATGTCCGTTATATGATTGGCGGCCAAAATTCTTCACCAATCCCAGAGCGTATTTTTCGTTTTCAGTTTCCTGAATACCCAGGCGCATTGGAAAAATTTTTAGATACCTTAGGTGAGCATTGGAATATTACTTTATTTCATTACCGTAATCATGGTGCGGCTTTTGGTCAAGTATTAGCCGGTTTTGAAGTCAAAAATGATGATCAGCTCGCCTTTTTTAATCATCTCAAAGATTTAGGTTATGAATGGCAAGAAGAAACCGAAAATAAAGCTTATCAAGCGTTTTTAAGTTAAGTCGACAAATTATTTAAATAACCTTTACTGATCAAGTACTAAAGCCACTTTAATTGAAGTGGCCTTTTACATTTTATACTTTTCAATTGCATAAAAATTAGTTTATTCTATCTCCATAAAAATTATATGGACAATTCATGATGCAAGTAAGCCAAGAAGATGAATCAGTAATACCCACTCCTCAGTTGCAACCCTTAGATAAACATAAACGTGTCGATGCCTTAGATATTTTACGCGGGCTAGCCCTGGTCGGTATTTTATTGATGAATATTGAATGGTTTAACCGTGCAATTATTTCTTTAGGTGCCCACGACACAACATTAACGGGTATTGACCATGCGGTTGGTTGGTTAATCCGTTGTTTTGTTGAAGGTAAATTTTATAAATTATTTGCCCTTATCTTTGGAATGGGCTTTGCGGTTATGCTCTTACGTGCCAAAGAAGTCGGTAGGCCTTTTGGTGCTTGGTTTATTCGTCGTATGGTTGTGCTGTTAATTATCGGACTAGCTCATATGATTTTCGTATGGGGTGGCGATATTTTACATGACTACGCTATTGCAGGCTTACTTTTATTAGCATGGGTTTCTTACAAGAAAACAGAAGACCCAAAAGCTTATCTTAAATTAGCACTAATGTGGTTCGCGATACCTATTTTTATTGTCAGTGTCGGCGCCTCTATCTTTGGGATGGTTTTTAGTGAGCCTAAGTATCAAGAAATGTGGCAAAACGAACTTGATATTTTTACAGTTGTTGAGCAACAACTAGAAAACAATGTTGAGGTTATTACACCAACGAATAAGATCACTGATGATCTAGACTCTATATCAGCAGAAACTTTATTTGTTATGCCTTCAGATGAAGAAATAAGAGAAATAACGATTGCAGATACGTTAGAGCAGCGTAAAGAGTTACTCGCCGATATCGCTGAAGAAGACGCAGCCTTCATGAAAGGCACTTACTGGGAGGCAACAAAATATCGCTTTAGTTTTGCTGGCTTTATGTTGATGTTCACACCTATTATGTCGTTGGTTGTTTTAATGCCAATATTTATTTTAGGTTTTTGGCTGGTGGTGACAGAAAAAATAACCAAACACCAAGAGCACCATACCTTTTTTAAACTGTTGGCTCGTGTCGGTCTTGGTATAGGTATTCCACTAAATATTGCGAGTATTTTAATTATACAGCACCCTGCGGCAGGGATCTCGGGGATACTGCAGGGGGTAGGGCAAATACTTTTTTATATGGGTCAATACTTGTTGTCGGCTGGATATTTAGGTTTGGTTATTTGTGCGTTAAACAAACAAAAGTGGCAAAAATTCTTTTTAGCATTTTCACCTATGGGTCAAATGGCACTGACCAATTACTTGATGCACTCTGTTATTTTAACCAGTATCTTTTATGGTTATGCAGGCGGTCAATATGGAGAAATATCAAGAGCACCACAAATGCTGATTGTTTTAGCGATTATTGTTGCTCAAATATTCTTGTCTAAATGGTGGTTAAATCGCTACCGTTTCGGGCCAATGGAATGGTTATGGCGTAGTTTAACTTATAAAAGAATGCAGACAATGAAGTTATAAGTGCTGTAAATTTACCCGCGTTTATGCGTAAAAATAACAAGCAGCCGTTGGCTGCTTTTTTATTTTTAAAGGTAAAAATTGTTATACTTATTAAGTAAACTTAAAAAACACCACTATATTCAACGGTATTCTTAAATATTCACCTTTATATTATTGCAGGAATAACCAAGAATAGTTCTGCTGTCGACGGCATTTCAATATAATTATTTAAAAAGGAAAAGCAAATGACGCTTGGTGAACAATTAAAAAAATTAAGAAATGCAAAAGCAATGAGTCAACCTGATTTAGCCAGTATCGCTGGGATAGAACAATCATATTTATCCAAGTTAGAAAATGATAAATCAATACCCTCCAACGATACCTTTAGAAAGTTGTTAGCCGCTTTTGAGTTATCATTATCTCAGTTTATCGCTGATTTTGACAAAAACGACTTAGTGACTCAATTAAGTCAAATCCCTGATATTGAACATTGGTTAAAGCAGCAACAACAATCAAAAATATTAAATCAACGACGGTATCTTTATATATGTAGTGCGCTGATTGTATTTGCTATTACTTTATTTTACGCAGGGCAAAGTAAAATACTGTTTCCTGAGTTACAGTTTAAATACTACTCAGAAGGGATTGTGTTGGCAGGTGAGCCAAAAGATATATTTGATGACTGGGAAAAGTTAATTCCACGAAAAGCCAGTATTAATATCCATAACCAAAAGAAGATTGAGATGACTCAACGTCGGGATGTAAAGTATATATTTTCTACTCAATTTTTAGGAGAAGAATTTGTAGAGAACTTACCCCAAGGTTTACGACTATATAGTCGCAGAAGTAGTCAATTGATTGCTAACCCCGTAAATGCAAGGTTGAGAATCGTGGGCGTGTTTTTCTTTATAATGGGCATTATGGGCTTTATTATAGAAAGGCGCTTATATAAAACAGCTTCTTTGTAATATTGAATTAAGCGATAAGTTATTGTGACAATAACTTATCGTAATCAACCGAGTTATTCAGCTAATTTAGCTTCAATTTCAGCAAGCTTATTTTCTAATTCAGCCAGTTTCTGACGCGTTTTTAATAATACTTGTGTTTGCACATCAAACTCTTCACGCGACACTACGTCAAGCTGTGATAATTTACGTTGTAAAACTACTTTGGTTTTCTCTTCTATATCGTTAGCAATGTCTTTGAATTTAGGTGGAATAGCATCAGCAACTTGTTGGGCGATTTCTTCAATCTTTTTAGCGTTAAACATTATTTTTATCCATAGTTCATCAATGCGCTTATTGTAATACATTTAATGATTTTACCAAGGGCTATTTCACTATACGGTTTAGAGCAAACAGGGTAAAATCAGCGCCCAGAAAACAGACAAACTAAAGTAGAAATACGATGAAACTTAACCCCGGACAAAATGAAGCGGTAAAATATGTTACTGGCCCGTGCTTAGTACTTGCGGGTGCGGGTAGCGGTAAAACAGGGGTTATTTGTCAGAAAATTGCTTATCTTATTCAAAAATGTGATTACAAAGCACGTAACATTGCTGCGGTAACGTTTACCAACAAAGCCGCCCGAGAAATGAAAGAGCGTGTGGTAAAGATGATGGATAAAAGCTTAACGCGTGGTCTCACGGTTTCTACTTTTCATTCCATGGGCCTTGATATCATTCGTAAAGAAATTAAAACTTTAGGTTATAAACCAGGTTTTACTTTATTTGATGATCAAGACTCATTGTCTTTATTGAAAGAACTCACTAACGAACAGCTTGATGGCGACAAAGACTTACTCAGCAAATTACAAAGTATGATTTCCAATTGGAAAAATGATTTGTTATTGCCTGACGCGGCACTAAAAATGGCTGGTGATGCAGACACCACGATGTTTGCTGAATTCTACCAGCTCTATCAAAAACACATGAAAGCTTATAATGCGCTTGATTTTGACGACTTGATTTTAGCGCCAACCCTCTTATTAAAAAACTTTCCAGAAGTGCGTGCCCGCTGGCAGAAAAAAATTAAATATCTGTTGGTCGATGAATATCAAGATACCAACGCTAGCCAATATGAATTAGTTAAATTAATTGCCGGAGAACAAGGCCTCTTAACAGTGGTTGGTGACGATGACCAATCTATATATTCTTGGCGTGGCGCTAAGCCGCAAAACTTAGTGTTACTCGGAGAAGACTTTCCACAACTTAAACTCATTAAATTAGAGCAAAATTATCGCTCTAGTGGCCGCATTTTAAAATGTGCTAATACCTTAATAGCCAACAATCCTCATGTTTATGACAAGGCATTATTTAGTCAGCTCGCTTACGGTGTAGAGCTACGTGTTATTCAGGCTAAAAATGAAGAGCATGAAATTGAGCGTGTTGTTGGAGAGCTTATTGGCCATAAGTTCTTAAATAAAAGTAAATTCAAAAACTATGCGATTTTATATCGGGGTAATCATCAGTCACGCTTATTAGAAAAGTCACTGATGCTCAATCGTATTCCATATAAGATTAGTGGCGGAACGTCTTTTTTTTCTCGCAGTGAAATTAAAGACATGATGGCGTTCTTACGCGTACTTGTGAACCCAGATGACGATAATGCTTTTTTAAGAATAGTAAACGTACCACGCAGAGAAATTGGACCAACTACGTTAGAAAAACTGGGTAATTACGCCAATATGCGGCAAATAAGCATGTTTGCCGCTAGCTTTGAATTAGGGCTTGAGCAGCATTTAACGGGCCGAGGTTTAGTGCACGTACAACGCTTTACTCGCTGGTTAGTTGAAACGGGTGATCACGCTGAACGAGGCGACACCCCTGCGGTTTTGCGCGCGATGATCCGTGAAATAAATTATGAAGATTGGTTGTACGATACATCCCCTAGCCCCAAAGCCGCAGAAATGCGCATGAAAAACGTCACAACACTTTTTAGCTGGGTGACCCAAATGCTAGAAGGTGATGATGAAAATGACCCGATGTTGTTACCTGAGATTGTTATTCGTTTAACGTTACGCGAAATGATGGAGCGTGGCGAAGATGAAGATGATGCCGACCAAGTACAACTGATGACACTGCATGCTTCGAAAGGGCTAGAATTTCCCTACGTATTTTTGATTGGTATGGAAGAAGGTTTATTACCTCATCAAACCAGTATGGATGAAGGAAACGTTGAAGAAGAGCGCCGCTTAGCTTATGTGGGTATTACGCGAGCACAACGAGAATTAATATTCACTTATGCCCGTGAACGTCGACAATATGGTGAAGTTTCTCGCACTGAAGCGAGTCGATTCTTGCATGAACTCCCGCAAGACGATTTAAGCTGGGAGCTAACAGAAACTAAAAAGAGCCAAGAACACAAAGACAAAATCACCAAAATGGGTGTAGCGAATTTGCGGGATATGCTGAAGAAAAATAAGTAAATGTTTTTTTTTACGCTAGCTAAATATACTAATGAATTTAGCTAGCGTAAGACTAAAAGCCGTCTTTTAGTCTTAATGAAATATAATGGCCGCACAAATACACAAGGTACTAAAGAGTAACGTACCAATAACGACTTTATGGTTTTTGTGTTGTTGAGTTTTTAATTCAGTAAATAAGTGCATTTGCTTTTCACGTGTTACTTGCGTTGTTTTCAAATAATCATAAAGCAGGTCGGGCATCTCAGGCAGCTTTTCATTCCAAAAAGGCAAGTTGTCTTTTATTTTTTTGAACACTGCTTTCACACCCATTTGCTCTTTTACCCAATTTTCTAAGAAAGGTTTGGCGGTTTGCCATAAATCGAGCTGAGGGTATAGTTGTCGGCCTAAGCCTTCAATATAGAGTAAGGTTTTCTGTAATAAAACCAATTGAGGTTGCACTTCCATATTGAATCGTCGTGCGGTGTTAAATAAACTCACTAATACTTGTCCGAAAGATATTTCAGCTAATGGCTTATTAAATATTGGTTCACAAACGGTGCGAATAGCAAATTCGAATTCATCAACACTGGTACTGCTGGGTACCCAGCCAGAATCGACATGTAGTTCTGCTACTTTACGGTAATCTCTATTAAAAAAGGCGACAAAATTTTCAGCTAAATAGCGTTTGTCTTCACGATTTAATGTTCCACAAATTCCAAAGTCTATGGCTATCCATGTCGGATCTCCCGGGTTCGTCGCATCAACGAAGACATTTCCAGGATGCATATCTGCATGAAAAAAACTGTCACGAAATACTTGCGTAAAAAACACTTCAACACCACGTTCAGCAAGTAATTTCATATCTACGCCAAGCTGTTGTAATGTTTCTATCTCTCCTACGCCAACACCATAAATACGTTCCATCACCATTACGTTAATATGACTGAACTCACTATAAACCTTGGGCACATATAATACGCTATCGCTAGCATGACCTTGAGAGAAGTTATGGTTGAGTAAAGTGGCATTAGCCGCTTCACGGTTCAGGTCAAGCTCGTCAATAATCGTTTTACGGTATTCTTTAACGACTTCTTTTGGACGCAGGCGTTTACCATCGGGTAAAAATTTGGCAACAATACCTGCAAAGAGAGACATCACTTTTACGTCAGCTACAATTGTTTCGGTAATATTTGGGCGCAACACCTTAAGCACGACTTCAATAGGCTGTCCGTCTTGTATTAATGTTGCCGTATGTACTTGTGCAATTGACGCTGAAGCGAGTGGTTGGGTATCAAAATGGCTAAAATGTTGATTAAAGGTCTCTTCACCAATCGCGTCTAGAACAATCGCTTTGGCTAACTCGCCATCAAAGGCGGGTACTTGGTCCTGTAGTAAGGCAAGTTCCTTCGCAAAGTCATCGGGGAGCAAATCCCGACGGGTTGAAAGCATCTGACCAAACTTTACAAATACCGGGCCTAAAGATTCAATCGCTAAGCGAAGACGCAAGGCCGAAGGCTTATTTTTGTGTTTATTACGTAACCAAAACAAGCTAAAACGCATAAGTTTCGCATACCAAGGTAGCATATGGCTGGGGATAAGTTCATCAAGACCAAATTGAAGAAATGTTTTAATGATGCGATAAAGTCGTAAACTGCTCACAATGTTCCTTGAAAATTAGGTTGGCGTACTGGCTTTTTTAGCAAGTCGCTGAATACGTTCAGATAAAGTATCTGCTTGTTTAGATACATCGGCAACTTTTTGGCTAAAAGACTGTATTTGACTTGAAGTAACCACTAAGCGCTTTTCATGCACTAACCATTCGCTAGCGTCAGCTTGTATTTGTTGAGTGGCAAAATTAAATTTTTTCGTTAAATTTTTACTTATCTGAGAGAGCTTATATGTTGGAATATCACCGATATGTTTGGCTATTTCTGTTTGCCAATCAATTTCGAGTGATTGTGCGATACTCGCAAACACCTGAGCAACTTTGATGTCTCCATGAACATCGAGTTTCTCTTGTTTGATCAGTTCGGTAATCTGTTGTTCTTTTTTGAGTTCAAGTAAGGTTTTTATACTGGTTTTTATTGTACAGTTGCTGCGCTCGATTAAGCGGGTTACTAGAACCTTATTGTCATTAATAGAAAAACTTAAAGGGAAACCTAATTCTTTTAATGAAAGGGTTAATGTTTTTTGTTCTAAAGGTTGTAAGACACTCGCCCCCTTAACACTGAGTAACAGTGTTTGGTTAATTGCAAACTCTAGTGCTGAACAGAGTATTTGCTGAGGCATTAACTGAGGGCTAATTTTTATCACAATTAAAATTTATAACCTTTGTGCAGAGCAACAACGCCACCCGTTAGGTTTTTGAAACTGGTTTGTTCAAAACCCGCCGAATCCATCATATCTTTTAATGTATCTTGGTCAGGGTGCATACGAATCGATTCTGCTAAATATTGATAGCTGTCACCATCTTTAGCGACTAACTCACCCATTTTAGGAAGAATGTTAAAAGAATAAAAGTCGTAAGCTTTACTGATTAATTCGTGCTCTGGCTTGGAAAACTCTAGCACTAATAAGCGCCCACCTGGTTTTAATACACGGTAAATAGAGCGCAGAGCCATGTCTTTATCAGTAACGTTACGTAAACCGAAGGCGATAGTGACAATATCAAAGGTATTATCTTCAAAGGGTAAGTATTGTGCGTTAGCTTGTACATATTCAATATTTTGTACTAAACCTTTATCGCGTAACTTATCTCGACCAACATTTAGCATCGAGCTATTAATATCAGCAAGAATTACCTTACCTTCGCGGCCAACAAGTTGTGAAAATTTTGCGGTCAAATCGCCAGTACCGCCAGCTAAATCAAGCACTTTGTTGCCTGGACGTACACCACTTGCATCAATAGTGAAGCGCTTCCATAAACGATGAATGCCAAAAGACATTAAATCATTCATTACATCATATTGTGCGGCAACAGAATGAAATACACTGGCAACTTTTGACTCTTTCTCGTTTTTATCTACCGTTTGAAAGCCAAAATGTGTGGTGTTGTCACTTGAAGAATCTGAACTATTTTCCTGATGATTATCTTGTTGAGCAGTCATCTAACATTCACTTATCACTAAAATTATCGATAGTTTACCGCATTTTTTAGCAATTATTAACACTTGAAATCAAGTGGCGGTGTTTTTTATTAAATCGACTGTGCTGGTTAAACTTTATCCGTTAATTAATATGCGGTATTATAGTTAACATTATTGTTACAGGTAGCGATGTTATGAAGTTTTATTTATTGGTAGTTATTGTTTTACTACAGGGGTGCCAGCAAACCGCAGTAACATTAGTCGCTGAAAACAGCAGTGAAAAAGTCGTTAACCGTAAAATCATTTGTCAGCAATCAACGACTCCGCCACTTAAGAATGTCCAAAAGCTAAAGGAAATGTTAGTTAGCAATGGCATCATTGACGCTTCATTATCTAAAGAAGAAATACAGCGCCAAGTCAATGCGTATATTCGTAAGAAAAATGCGGCCTTTAAAAACTGTCAGAAATAAGAACTCACACGTAGGAAAACTCATGAAAATAGCATACGTATTAGGTTTGTTTTTGCTAATCAATCATTTACCTTTACAAGCAGAAAGTGTTGATAAAGTTAAAGCTTTTTCTAAAAGTGCGCCAGCAGATGCAGGCGTTATCAATAAAGAGCGCATTCTTTATTGGTTAGAAAAAAGAGGTGAGTTGTCGATTAATGCAACGGATGAGCAGAAAAAACAAGCATTGACTGACTATCTGACTAAAAAGTCATTCAAGCCTAACGTATTGCCGTTGGCATTATCAAAGAAAGTCTCTGCGGCGGAAAGTTTTAATAGTCGTGAATTTCGCGAAAGTATGAGTTTTAATAACGAGTTGAAAAAAACTCAATTAGCACATCATTTATTACAAAGAACGGCGGATGCTGACATTGAAACGACCGTTAATATTTTAGCAATACTGATCGACTTCAATGATCTCAAACATGATGAAAATGGCTTAACTCCTAATGATACTGATATGTTTTATTCAAATTATTCTGCTGCACATTACAATGAGCTTTTGTTCTCTACAACAGGTTTTGATGGTCCTTCAGGGCAAAATATTGAATCAGCTTTCCAATATTACCAACATGAATCAGGTCAAAAATTCTTCTTTACCGGTGGCGTTAACGGCTGGGTAACCGCGGTAAACGATGCCAGCTACTATGGTGGCAATGATGAAGAAACCGACAATGATCAAAATGTTAAGGAACTTGTTGTTGAAGCGGTAACGCAGCTTGTTGCTAATGGGGTTGACTTGTCGGATTACGATAAAACGGATTTGTTTGATTTTGATGGTGACGGCAATGTTAATGAGCCTGATGGTATTATTGATCATATTATGCTTTTTCATGCCAGTATTGGTGAAGAGGCAGGTGGCGGAGATTTAGCAGAAGATGCTATTTGGTCACATCGTAGTTTTGTGCTCAATGAAGCAGGAACACAACCGGCAACTATTCTCGGTTCAGATATTAAAGCTTTTGGTTATACAATTAACCCTATTGATGCCGCTCCCGGTGTTGTTGTTCATGAATTTGGACATGATTTAGGTTTGCTTGATGAATACGATATTGACAGTAGTGATATCGGCGCACCTGTTTCAGAGTGGTCAGTCATGGCTTCAGGTACTTGGTTAGGTACTCCTGCAGGAACTCGTCCCTCTGCTTTTAGCCCTTTAGCGAGAGATTATTTACAAGAGCGCTATCAAGGTAATTGGATTAACCAACGTGAAGTCAATTTCGCTACGTTAAATAATGAAAGTATCTCCTTGGTGAGCACGGTTGATCATAACGCAATTAACCAAATCAAGGTGAATTTACCTCCTTTAGCATTAGACTTTCCGGTGGCTTATGCCGGTGCATACCAATTTTATTCTGATAAAGGCAATATGTTAGAAAACAGTCTGTCATTTTCTGTCGATTTACCTGCCGGTACTTCGACATTATCGATGAAAGCTCGTTGGGAAATTGAACAAGATTATGACTACGTGCAGGTGCTCGTCAACAATACAGCGATAAAAGGAAATCATACTAAAGACAGCAATCCTTACTACCCCTTGCTAGGAGAGTATCTCAGTGGAGAATCTGCCAGTATTGTTGGTGCAGAAGGCGACTTAAAATGGGTCGGCTTAACTTTTGACCTCTCTAGCTTTGTAGGTCAACGTGTCACGATTAAAATGAATTATGTGACTGACCAAGCAGAAGGTGGTTATGGTTTTGTGACCGATGAAATAAAAGTAACCAATGGGGGAAGTGAGCTTATTATCATTGATGGCGAAACTGAAAACCAAGCAACATTGAATGGCTTTAGGCGATTATCTGATAAAGTTGCTGGTTTACCTCATCATTATTATATTCAATTACGCAGCCATACGAGCGTTGATAGTCGTTTAAAAAACATCGGTTATGATGCGGGTGTTTTACTTTGGTATCGTAATGATAATATTGCTGATAACAAAGTTGATGAACATGCGGGCAAGTTATTTATAGGCGTTGTTGATGCCGACCAAAATCTTGTTAAAGCTGTAAATGGTAGTGTCCGAAATTCAGCGTATCAGCTCCATGATGCTGCTTTTAGCTTGTATGATCAACAGCCATTTAGCGGTGACAGCCACAGTGTAGCGACAAGTTTATTTAAAGACTCCGATGATTATTCTTCACCGGAACAACCTGAGTCTGGTTTGATTTTACCCAAACTTGATTTTAGTATGCAGGTCGATTTGCAAAGCTCTGATAGTACCTCTGCAACGGTAACACTTTCAAGTTCCACCGAGCCTTCTGATTTAAGCGTATCATTCACTCATTCAGCGAATGATTTAGCGGTGAACTTTACCTCAACCCCAGTAGGCGGCAATTCACAATATACCTATGCTTGGGATTTTGGTGATAGCAGTAGTAGTAATATACAAAACCCAAGTCACCTTTATACTCAGGCTGGAAATTATAATGTTGAATTAACACTAACAGATAGTACGGGGCTTAGTATTAAAGCCGCACGTAGTGTTACTGTGAGTGCTGCGCCAGTGGTAGTGGCTCCGTCAAAAGTGAAGAGTTCAGGTGGCGGTGGCTCAATGGGGGTTGGTTTATTATTGGCTTTATGTTTTTTAAGAATCGTTAGAAAGTAATACGCTGAGCTCAATCTTAGCCTTTGCTTAAGCTTCAAATCTGAATGTTATATAAGGAAGCCTAAGCATTGGTAAAGTATTCGCGATCGCCCATCCAACGCTGAATAATTGCTTGGGCATTTTGTGGGTGCTTCTTCCAAATAAGATAAGCATGTTGCTGTACTTCTGGAATTAAATGCGCATCTCTGAGCAAATCTGCTATTTTCAAATCAGCGAGACCCGTTTGCTTGGTCCCTAAAAATTCACCTGGACCTCGTATTTCTAAGTCTTTTTGTGCAATAACAAAGCCATCATTACTTTCACGCAATACCGCTAAGCGTTTGGTTGCTGTTTTTGAAAGCGGGCTTTTATACATTAAGACACAATGTGAAGCGACTTTGCCTCGACCAACCCGGCCTCTTAGCTGATGGAGTTGCGCTAAACCTAAGCGCTCAGGGTTCTCAATGACCATTAAGCTGGAATTGGGGACATCAACACCGACCTCAATAACGGTTGTTGCCACCAATAAGTCTAGTTCACCTTTTTTAAACGTTTCCATTACTGACTGTTTTTCAGCGGCTTTCATTCTTCCGTGTATCAAACCAATTTTTAATTCTGTCAGTTGCTCTTGTAAATACACCGCCGTATCTTCTGCTGCTTGGCATTGTAATACTTCAGACTCTTCAATTAACGTACACACCCAATAAGCTTGTCGATTGTCTTCTACACAGCCTTTTCGAATGCGTTCAACGACATCTTCACGGCGTGTGTCAGGTAAGGCGATGGTATTTATCGGGGTTCTTCCTGGGGGAAGTTCATCAATAATAGAGGTGTCTAAATCGGCATAGGCAGTCATGGCTAATGTGCGAGGGATTGGCGTTGCTGTCATAATCAATTGATGCGGATAATTACCGTCAAACGCGCCTTTCTCGCGCAGTGATAAACGCTGATGTACACCAAAGCGATGTTGTTCATCAATAATAATCAGTGTTAAATTATGAAAGATAACTTTATCTTGAAATAAAGCATGGGTACCAACAATCATCTGCATATTACCATTTTCGATATGCTCTAGTGCGCTACGTCTTGCTTTTGCCTTCGTTTTTCCAGCTAGCCAGCCGACGCTGATATCAAGCGGTTCAAACCAGTTTTTAAAATTAAGGGCATGTTGTTCTGCTAATATTTCTGTTGGCGCCATTAAAGCAACCTGAAAGCCTTTACTGATAGCGGTGAGTGCCGCAAGTGCCGCGACTAAGGTTTTTCCTGAACCTACATCACCTTGTACTAAGCGCATCATTGGCTGAGTTTTTATCAGGTCCTGACGAATTTCTTGTACCACTCTTACTTGAGCATTGGTGGGTGAAAAAGGTAATGAGGCTAAAAACTTATCACTGAGTACTTTATCATCGATTAAAGAGATTGATCGATGAGCATCACTAGACTGGCGTAATTTCAGCATACTTAAATTATGCGCCAATAATTCTTCTTTTATTAATCGTAACTGTGCGGGATGCTTACCCTCTTCCAACTGTATTACTGAAGTTTCAGGGGGCGGACGATGAATAAGCGCCAAAGCTTGCGCGAGAGAATAATTTTGCAAATTAAACTCATCGGGTAATAACTCTTCAACTTGGCCTCGTTCTAATTTAATTAACGCTTGCTCGGTTAAGTTACGTAAAGTTATTTGCCGTAAGCCTTCAGTCGTTGGGTAAACGGGGGTTAGTGTTTCTTCTACCTCGGTTAAAGCTTGGTCCTCATCAAGGGATTTATACTCAGGATGAATTATTTCAAAACCACGAGCGCCACGTTTAATTTCACCATAACAGCGAATGTTCAGCCCCAATGCTAAGCTATTTTTTTGTGCAGCGCTAAAGCGAAAAAAACGTAAGTTTACGGTTCCTGAAGCATCTTGAACGGTAACCAGTAACATACGTCCCTTGCCATTAATGATTTGGCTACCGGTGATTTCACCAATAATATTAGTGAAAACACCAGGAAAACAGTCTCGTATTGCGGTAACACGCGTCCGGTCTTCATAACGATTGGGTAAATGAAAAAGTAAATCTTGAAGCGAATGCAAGCCGACTTTTTCAAGCTTTTCAGCCATGCTTGGTCCAACACCCTTTAAACTGGTGATGGCTATTTGTGCAAGCTTTGCTAGCCCTGTTGACACGGATTTTAGTCCTTTTCTATCATTGACCTAAAAATTTAGGTTTAAAAGTTCAGCAACACTAGGGTTAGTTATCGAGTGCTTTCCATGCCGCTTGGGTCATTTGCATCTGTTCCCACCATCGTTCAGAGGCAATGATTTGTCCTTCTTCATCAATTATTGGGTAAGATAATCCCTTGCGTTTACAGGCTTCGGCGAAAATAGGATGTCCACCTTCGAATAAGAAACGTTGACGACGGCTTTCATCTATACGGGGAGCGTTATACATTCCGGCTAATTGACGCTGGCGTTGTGCTTCATATAATACAACAGAACAGGCGACGGAAACATTTAACGACTGCACCATGCCTACCATCGGTATGACAATATGTTGGTCTGCCATTTCAAGCGCAATATCTGAAGCACCAAATTTTTCTTGGCCTAAAATAATAGCCGTTGGCTTGGTGTAATCGATTTCACGAAAATCAACAGCGTTATCAGAAAGGTTGGTGACTAAAACTTGCATGCCTTGCTTTTTTAATGCGTCAATTGCGTCGCTCGTTTTACTGTAGTTGTGAACATCTATCCAGTTTTGACTACCCGCCGCACTGCCACCACGGACTTCCATTTCATCACTTTTCCATATCGCATGCACATCACTAACGCCAATGGCGTCAGCGGTGCGAACAACGGCGGCAAGGTTATGTGATTTATGTACTCCTTCCATGCAAACCGTTAAATCTGGTTGGCGTTTATCGAGCATCTTATTTATTCTTTCTAATCTTTCAGGTGTCATTACACTTCACATTTAAACTTTATGGTTCATTGTCTAAATAAATTTAAACAAGTCACTTATAAAACATAAGCTCATTGTTTAAATTTATTTGACGGCTTCCCCTAAAATTTAACTGTTATGTGTAACACTTATATTTAAGGGGTAATATACTTTAACGTTTAACGCTTGAATTAACCTACGTTAGGTAATTCCATCACGCCATCAATTTCAATTAATACGTCTTTTGGCAAACGAGAAACTTGCACCGCAGCACGGGCAGGGTAAGGTTTTTGAAAGTACTGACTCATTACCTCGTTAACGGTTGCAAAGTTAGCTAAGTCCATCATGAAAATATTCACTTTAACCATATCGTTAATATTACCACCAGTGGCTTCACATACGGCCACAAGGTTTTTGAATACTTGGTGAGTTTGCTCGGTAAAGTCATCAGACACAACCGCCATTGTTGCAGGAACGAGTGGGATTTGACCGGAAAGATAAACAGTATTATTAACTTTTACTGCTTGGCTGTATGTGCCGATTGCACTGGGTGCGTTATCTGTACTGATAATTGTTTTCATAATACTTCCTACTAGGTAATTTGTTAAATATGATTGACTATTTGTTACGAACTACACGCTGAACATCAATCATTACTTTTATTTTTCGAATAATATCGGCTAGATGCACTCGGTTACGACAGGTTATTTCCATGTCAATGGCATAGAGACCTGAGTCTTTTTCACCAGAATTTAATGTATGAACGTTTGATTCACACTTAGCGACAACATTGGTTAAAGCCGCTAATGCACCTTGATGATTCATTATTTCAATACGTAATTTTGCAATGAAGTCTCGGTTAATGTCGCTGTCCCACTTCACTGGAAATAAGCTACCTTGTTCATGACCTTTAATGTTTCTACAGCCTTGCTGATGGACCATCAAACCTTTGCCAGGGCTTAAGTAAGCAAGAATGGTATCCCCAGGAATAGGACGGCAACATTTACCATAGCTTACCAACATACCTTCAGTGCCTTTTATTGGCATTTTTGTTTTGCTGTTCGGATCGGCGAAGCCACTTTCAGCACTGTCTATAGTAAACTCATCGGTTAATCGCCTTGCAATACCGATGCTTAACGCATTACCTAAGCCTATATTGACGAGTAGGCCATCAAGATTGGTATTACCTGTTTCCTTCACAACTTGATCAATTTTTGTTTGATCAATATCTTCAATCTTAACTTTACCTAAAGCATGACTCAACAAACGACGCCCTAAACCATAAGATTCTGTTTGTTCTTGTGAACGCAGATAAGTACGAATTTGTAAGCGTGCTTTAGCTGTTACAACAAAATTTAACCACGTTGCATTAGGTCGAGCGGCAGAAGAAGTAATAACCTCAATGGTTTGCCCTGAATCAATAGCTCTACTTAATGGATAAGGCTTACGATCAACCTTAACACCGACACATGAATTACCGACATCAGTATGAACGGCATAAGCAAAATCGACTGCAGTTGCGCCCATGGGTAATTCAATGATGCGTCCGTCTGGCGTAAAGACATAAATTTCTTCAGGAAATAAGTCTGACTTTACATTTTCAATAAATTCAAAGGAACTACCGGCACTTTGTTGTAGTTCTAATAAACTTTGCATCCAACGACGCGCTTTCATTTGAGCTGTGGTGCCACTCTTATCGCCGTCTTGTTTATACAACCAGTGAGCTGCAACCCCTTTGTCTGCCATTTGATCCATATCTTGCGTACGAATTTGAATTTCAACAGGGATACCATGTGGGCCAATCAGCGAAGTGTGCAGCGATTGATAACCGTTGGTTTTTGGAATAGCGATATAATCTTTAAAGCGGCTTTCAATCGGTTTAAATAAGTTGTGCACGGCGCCAAGTGTTCGGTAACAATTATCAATTTTATTTTCTACGATGACACGAAAAGCGTATATGTCCATGACTTCGTTAAACATTAATTCTTTGTTGAGCATCTTTCTGTAGATGGAGTAAAGGTGTTTTTCTCGACCAATAACTTGCGCATCAATACCACTTTCTTTAAGGCGAGCAGTGATTTCTTGTTGAATGTTATTAATAATTTCTTTGCGATTACCACGGGCTTTTTTTACCGCCGACTTTAACGCACGTGCACGCATCGGGTAAAGGGCCTCAAAACCTAAAACTTCTAATTCACTTTTAATATCGTGAATACCCAAGCGGTTGGCAATAGGTGCATAAATTTCTAATGTTTCACGGGCAATACGTCGACGTTTATCTGGGCGTAAAGATTCAAGTGTACGCATGTTATGTGTGCGGTCGGCAAGCTTAATAAGAATTACGCGAATGTCTTGCACCATGGCAAGTATCATTTTACGGAAGTTTTCTGCTTGCATTTCTTCTTTATTATCAAACTTTAATTTATCAAGCTTACTCACGCCTTCAACTAATTCCGCAACGGTATAGCCAAATAATTCGGCTAACTCGTCTTTAGTTACTGGCGTATCTTCAATAACATCATGGAGTAATGCTGCCATTAAGGTTTCGTGGTCCAAGTGCATTCTTGCTAAATTCAAAGCAACCGCTACCGGATGAGTGATATAAGGTTCACCGCTTGAACGCATTTGCCCTTCATGCGCTTCACGCGCAACGAGGTAAGCTTGTTTTAATAAGTCAATTTGTACTTTAGAAAGATAGCTTGAAACAAGTTCTTTTAATGGTTCAAAAAGGTACACGCATTAAATCCTTGATAATTAAGCTGAACGGAAATATTACCGCCAGTCAATGCTTTGAGTCAGCATTACACAATACGTTATTCGTTAAATACTGACAATAAAAAACGCGTATCATTAGTCATGATTACGCGTTTAGTTTACATCTTGTCGCTATAAGGCGACAAAAGATTTTATAGCTGTGGTTGAGCGCCACCAACAATGGCTGCTACAGCGGCTAGCTCTGCAGAATCTTGCTGAACTTGTTCATGACGATCGCTACTGTTCATTACTTCAGTTGTGATTAAACCGGCTTCAATTTCACGTAAAGCGATAACGGTTGGCTTGTCATTTTCTGGATCCACTAAAGGCTCTTTACCGCCTGTGGCAATTTGACGAGCACGACGAGATGCGATTAACACCAAATCAAAACGATTGCCTACTTTTTCTACAGCACCTTCAACAGTTACGCGAGCCATTTGGTTACTCCAACTTAAAATTTATAAAATAGTGCCGTAGTTTACTGGGCTACAGCCGATTAAGCAAGATATAGTTCTATTTTAGGGGCAATAATGACACAGTAATGTTAGTCCTTTAATAATTCTTCAAACATCGATTGATGCGTTATTGCTTGTTGCTGACACCTTAGACGTTGGTTGTTAACGATGGTGGTTAATTCACTCAATGCTTGAGTGAAGTCGTTATTAACAATAATGTAGTCGAACTCAGTATAGTGTGAGCACTCTGCTTTTGCTTGTGCCATTCGAGACTTAATGGTGGCATCGCTGTCTTGACCACGATTCTTAAGGCGATTTTCAAGCTCTACTTTTGAGGGCGGGCTAATAAAAATCGTGGTAACACTGGGTTGTTTTATCCGTACTTGCTTGGCACCTTGCCAGTCGATATCAAGAAAAACATCAATACCTTGAGCAAGTTGCTTATCTATCGCAGATGCTGAGGTACCGTAATAGTTACCAAAAACTTCAGCATACTCATAAAATTCATTTTGTTTAATCTGCTTTTGAAATTGGTCAACACTAATAAAATGGTAATGTTCGCCATTATTTTCACCCGGACGAGGCGCTCGTGTGGTGTGAGAAACCGACACTTGCATCGGTCTGGCCGATTCTTGAGATAATAAGGCTTTAATTAAACTAGATTTTCCTGCGCCACTAGGTGCAGAAAGAATAAATAAATTACCGGGAGTTGTCACAATATTGCCTTTTAAAAGAGGTAAACACATAAATAATGTACATTATAACGAATTGATAAGGTATTTCACCCCTAAAGTTGCAGTGTTCTGGGGGGATATATAGGATATGAGAATTAAAAAAGCCAGCTTTATTGAGCTGGCTTAACGTCGGGGTTTACCTATTGATTTTTATCAGAAAAACTAGCTTTCCCAGTTTAAGATAACTTTACCAGAAAGGCCTGAACGCATGGTATCAAAGCCATTTTGAAAATCATCAATATCAAAATGGTGAGTGATAATAGGTGATAAGTCTAAACCTGATTGAATTAAACTCGCCATTTTGTACCACGTTTCAAACATTTCACGGCCATAAATACCCTTAATCGTCAAACCTTTAAAAATGACCTGACTCCAATCAATAGCCATATCTTGACCTGGAATACCGAGCATGGCTATTTTGCCACCGTTATTCATGTTTTCTAACATTGCAGTAAAGGCCATAGGGACCCCTGACATTTCCATACCGACATCAAAACCTTCACTCATACCCAATTCGGTCATCACATCTGTTAAGTTTTCTGTACTTACATTTACAGCACGCGTAGCGCCCATTTTACGGGCTAAGTCTAAGCGATATTCATTAATGTCGGTAATAACAACATGGCGCGCACCCACATGCTTAGCGACTGCTGCGGCCATAATACCAATAGGACCTGCGCCAGTAATAAGAACGTCCTCACCCACTAAGTCAAAAGATAAAGCGGTATGAACAGCATTGCCAAAGGGGTCAAATATTGCGGCTAAATCATCAGAAATTTCATCAGGTAACTTAAACGCATTGTAAGCGGGTATCACTAAATACTCAGCAAACGAACCTGTCCGGTTAACACCTACGCCAACAGTATTGCGGCATAAATGCGTACGACCACCACGACAGTTTCGACAATGGCCACAAGTAATATGCCCTTCACCAGACACCCGGTCACCTAAAGTAAAACCTTTAACTTCTTGACCAATACCCACGACTTCGCCCGCATATTCATGCCCAACAACCATGGGAACGGGAATGGTTTTTTGTGCCCATTCGTCCCAGTTGTAAATATGAATATCGGTGCCACAAATAGCGGTTTTTTTAATTTTAATTAATAAATCATTGTGACCCAATTGTGGTTTTTCACTGTCAGTCATCCAAATGCCGGGTTCCGCTTTTAACTTTGCTAATGCTTTCATCGTGTTTCCTTAAAGAGTAACCTTAGCCAATAATGTTCATTGCTTTGCCGATACGAATAAAGGCTGAAATGGCTTTATCAAGTTGTTCTTTGGTATGAGCTGCTGAAATTTGAGTACGAATACGTGCCTGGCCTTTGGGTACTACCGGGAATGAAAAGCCAATGACATAAATACCCTCTGCTAATAGGCGACTCGCCATTTCGCTGGCTACTTTTGCATCGCCTAACATCACGGGGATGATTGCGTGATCGGCACCGGCACAGGTAAAGCCTGCCGCTTCCATATTCGTACGGAAATAATGGGCGTTATCTTTTAATGTTTTGCGTAACTTGCCACCCTTAGCTAACAAGTCAATCACGGTAATTGAAGCATTAACAATGGCGGGGGCTAACGAGTTAGAGAATAAGTAAGGGCGTGAACGTTGTCGCAACCATTCAATCGTTTCTTTTTTACCTGAAGTGTAGCCGCCTGATGCGCCGCCCATCGCTTTGCCTAATGTACCGGTAATAATATCAACACGGCCCATGACTTCACAGTATTCGTGGCTACCGCGACCTTCTTCGCCGACAAAACCTACCGCGTGTGAATCATCAACCATCACTAAAGCGTTGTACTTATCAGCTAAATCACAAACCGCTTTTAGGTTAGCGATAACACCGTCCATAGAAAACACGCCATCGGTGGCAATTAATTTAAAACGTGCGCCAGCAGCATCAGCAGCAATGAGTTGTTGCTCTAAATCGCTCGCATCATTATTGGCATAACGATAACGTTTGGCTTTACATAAACGCACACCATCAATAATTGAGGCATGGTTTAATGAATCACTGATAATGGCATCTTCAGCACTTAATAAGGTTTCAAATAAACCGGCATTAGCATCAAAACACGAAGAATAAAGAATGGTATCTTCCATACCTAAAAAGGTACTTAATTTTGCTTCTAGTGTTTTGTGAATATCTTGGGTACCACAAATAAAGCGTACTGATGCCATACCAAAACCATGCTCGTCTAAGCCTGCTTTTGCGGCAGCAATGAGCTCAGGGTGATTGGCTAAACCTAAGTAATTATTAGCACAGAAGTTTACAACAGCTTCACCAGTTGTCACGGCAATGTTGGGTTGTTGTGCGGTAGTAATAACACGCTCGGCTTTATATAGGCCGTCTTCTTTAACTTGTTCAATTTGATCATTTAAATGCGCGTAAAAACTTACGTTGTTTGAAGAGTCGCTCACAAAAATTCCTTATTAATAGGTTTGAATAATAATAGTATTATTATCCTAGACCAACTTTTAAGAAAGTGACACTAGTTAAATTAATGCTTATTTCATTAGATAAAATGACATGTCATGCTGTTAAATTGACTATTATTGGTGTCTAATTGGTTTTTAACGATGTTGTTGAGTATTTAACATGATCACAGAAAAAGATGAAGAACTGCTTTCTATATTAAGATGTAATGCCCGAGCAAGTGTTTCCGACATTGCGAGAGCGACAGGCGTTTCACGTACAGCGATACAAAACCGCTTAACCAAGCTAGAAAATAGTGGTGTTATTAAAGCGTATAGTATTGTCTTGGGGAGTGAGTATAGTAATAAATTAATTTCGGCTAATGTCTCACTAAAAGTAAATCCTAATCTAAGACGTAATATTTGTATCGCATTAAGAAAAATTCATAATATCAGCCACATATATTCTATTAGCGGTGAGTATGATTTATTAGCGACTATTCAGGCACAAACATTAGAGAAATTAAATGAAATTCTTAATATGGTTTGTTCTTTAGAAGGGATTGAACGGACAAATTCTTCGATTATTCTCGATACTGTTTTTGAAAAATAAAACCTATGAATAACTTATTTCATTGTTTCGTTAAGCCATGCAGCAAGGTTTTGTGGTAAAAATTTATTACGCCGTAATAAATTGTGTCCTTGGTTAACGCCTTTAAAAACTTGCGTTGTAGAGCTGCTGTCACCATTCCACGAAAATAATTCCTGGGCGGTTAAAAAACTATCGGCATGATGTGCTGAGCTAACGAAGTAAGCAGGAATATCAATTAAATTTTTATAATGCTCCTTTTCCATATGGCTCATTATTGGTGAAAGAATAACAAAGCTGTGGATACGCATTTTTTCAGCTAACCGAACGGCTTCACTTACTGAACAACCACTTGCTACAATTGAGATAGGTTGGTCGTTGCCTATTTGACTGCGCAAATAGTTATAGGCAAAAAGTACATCTTTTTCCCAATACGAGGTGAGCATTGCAACTTCAGCTTGATAACTAACAATATTTTTTACTTGGTGTTTTATCGTCTTGTGAGAAAACGCCGTTGATTCACTATCACCATAGCCTCTAAAGTCAATAGCAAGGGCGTTTACTCCTTTTTTTGCTAATAACTCACCGAGTGTTACATAGCTTTTACTGCTGTGGGAACAGTCATGGAGTAGCAATACACCAGGACCAAGCATATCACCAAGATAATAATCCCCCGATAATAGAAAATCGTCATCAGCAGTGAATTTTATTTGTTGTGCCGCCGTTTTTTTTGTTGTGGACGTTGAAGTAGAAAGATTATTTGTGGGCTGAGAGGACTCTTGCGCAGATAAAAAGGGCACAACAAATAAAAGACTAACAACAGTGATTAAACGACTGCATAACAACTTGTTGTAGAAAATACCATCCATTTTAAACACGACTATTTTATTCCCTTTATCTTATAGAATACAGACGATAACAAACTCCATCGGTTTTGGGTATTTTTATTGTTTGCTTTAATCGCTATACTGAATTCATAAACTACTAAAGAGCTTTTTCTGTGCGTTATCAAATTTCCTTAATGTTATACCGAGTTGTTTTTCTTTGTTTACTACCCGTTATTTGGGTGTTGTTGTTATTGCGTTCAATCAAACAGAAAGCTTACCGACAGAGAATAAGTGAACGTTTTGGTTTTTTACCTCGGGAATTCAAGGCTGGAGGAATTATTGTTCATGCGGCGAGTGTCGGTGAAGTTATGGCGCTGAAGAGTTTCATTACTCAGTTACTTGAAAAAAAACCTAAAAGTGTCATAACCTTAACTACCTTTACCCCAACCGGCTCTGAACAAGTTATAAAGCTTTTTGGTGATCGTGTGCAACATTGTTATTTACCCCTTGATAGTACTTTCTGTGTTGCGGCATTTTTGAATAAATTGAAACCACAGGCTATGGTTTTTATGGAAACTGAACTGTGGCCCAATTTAATTGCGCAAAGTCGCGAACAAGGTATCAAGCTCTTACTGATTAATGGTCGTTTATCGCAAAAGTCAATGAACAGTTATTGTAAGCTTGCTTGGTTAATCACACCGACGATTAATCGTTTTGATAAAGTTCTGTGTCAAAGCCAAGTAAACTATGACAATTTTATCGCATTAGGAGCTGACGTCTCCCGCTGTAAGGTATCAGGCAATGTAAAATTCGATATTAGTGTTAACCAAACGGTAAAAGATAAACAGCAAGAGCTAGCTGGCTTTGTTGAAGACGACCGATTGATTTGGGTGGTTGCTAGTACGCATAAAGGCGATGAAACTATTGCATTAAATGCTTTCGCATTGCTAGTAAAAAACTTTCCACAACTCCTCTTAATTCTTGTTCCTCGTCATCCAGAGCGCTCTAATGACGTGGCAACATTATGCCAAGAGCAAGGTTATGCTTTAGTGCGAAGAAGTAGCAAAGACAAGGTTACAAGCGATAAACAAATTTGGCTACTTGATACGCTAGGAGAGTTGTTACCGACGTGTGCATTAGCGAGTGTTGTTACTATGGGTGGGAGCTTTTCAGACGTTGGCGGACATAATCCACTTGAGCCGGCGTTATTTAAAAAGCCGATTGTGGTTGGCGCTAATATGAGTAATTTTGTTGAGGTTATGCATCAACTCGCTGTGGAGCAAGGTATTATTCAACTGGCTAGGCAAGATGATGCAACAACTGTAACGGTCGCGCATGATTTGTCTAAAGAGGTAGCCGCTATTTTGTCGTCAGAAAAAACGCAGCAAACACTAGGGGATAATGCCTACCGCGTGGTAACACAGAACCAAGGTGCAAGTGCTCGCACCTTGAAACAATTATTGACGTTACTTTAGTGAATTACCGATTCTACTTATAGGTACTAAAACCGATGTTTTGAGGGTGAATCGGTATAAATCATCTTTAATTAAGTTGAGCTTCAAACGTTAAAAACACACTGCCCATTTGTTGGTCTGCTAAAGGCGATTTTGGTGTATTTTCTTGGTGCTCAGCAATTAATAAATATCGCCCAGCTGCTTTTGGCATGAAGTTAATTTCACCTTTTTCATTAGACACCAATGTTAATGTTTGCGGGTTATTGCGGTAACGGGCACCGTCGGCAGTAATTTCTACAGAAACATCTTTCTGCGCTTTACCATTAAACAAAAACTTAAAGGTTACCTTTTCATTTTCAGCAATGTCTGACGGATGAGTTACGGGGATCAATTCTAATAATTGACCATCTGTTTTAAAGTTATCACTTGGGGTGTTCATCGTGACATAGCTTTCAATTCTCGAGTAACGGTAAGTGGTTTTTATCTCCTTCGCTTCGTTAGGCAATTGCCCGCTTAACTCTGCTTTATTAGCGGATAACCTTTTACGGTCGCCATTCATCGTGTAAGAAGTCATGTAAGATGGATGACTATTATTGGTGATTTTATATGTACCAGACTCTGCTAGAAAGTAATCAGCAACACTTTTACGATGGCCCTTATATGTTGATGAGGGTCTTGATGATTTTCCATCAGGTGTGATAATTCTTACTAAATCTGCGCCCATAGCTTTATCAACATTAAAGGTTTCATTTGATGCAGTAATGTCTACCATGATCCATTCGCCTTGCTCGGCAGACAAATTAAAATGTGTCGGTAAAACCCAACGAGAATGAGCGAACGTTTGCGTACTGATTGCACAAGCAATTGTTAGCGCGATAATTTTTTTTAAATTCATTTTTTAATATTCCTAAATCTGTGTGTGGTAGAGGGCTGACTAATATAAAGCCAGTTAAATTATCGAGGCGACACTGAAAATGACATTTCATCCGTTTCATGGGTGGCCGCTAACGTAAAGGTTTCTTTTTCTCCATTTAAGGTAAAGGGCTGGCGGATAATAGAGCGGCCGCCGTTTTCTCTAACCACCTCAATGAATAAAGTGTACTGTCCTTTTTTGAGTGTTGTATTTCTATCATCTTGTGCAAGAAAATTGAGAGGGTACTTTCCTGCGGCGCGAGTAGCAGAGGTTATGCCGTCAACAAATTCAGCATCTTTCTTACCGACTTTTCGCCACCACCGACGAATATCTTTTAACCATTTAGCTTTTTCTCGCCAAAGCAATAATGTACGTACCGGATTTCCTTGTGAATTTTCAATCCAGCTAGCGACATAGGGAGGGTGATATTCACCAAGCTGCTGCTTTAAATTAAGCTCAATGTTTAATTCTGCTGGCGTTGAGTTACTCGGGTTTGCAAAAACGGTAAAATTTATAAAGGTTAAGACAATAAGTAATAATCTAACAGTTTTTATATTCATGTAAGTTCCTTTGTGTAGTCACCAAAGAGGGTGACGTAGATTGTTTTTAAGGGGTTAAGCCCACAATACAGAAGTAAAAATTATCGCTACGGTAACAGCTAAACTCACTGATAATGTTCGATTAAACCGTTTTTGAGGCATGGCTAAAATAAAACCGCTTAGTGCAAAAAAAATGCACAGCACACTGGTTATATCAATGATCCATCCCCAAAAAACAGTGGTGTTTCTTCCTTTATGTAAATCATTCATCAGCGCCCACCAACCATAGTTGGTATATTCAAAAAATAATTCGCCGCTGACTAAGTCGAGAGAAATCGCTGTATTTTTCCCTGCTTTTTTAATGCTGTAAAATAGTTCGTTTTTGCTACTTTCGATAACAGAATGACTTAACGATATTGATAACTTTTGTTCTATCACTTCAGAAATATTGACAATTTGCTGAAGGGATAAAGGAGGATTTTCAATAAGGGCTAAATCAATCATGATTTCTTTTTCTTCAATACTTGCTTTATTTTCACTAAACCACTCGGGATGATTTAAGGTAATCCCCGTCACTGAAAAAAAGAGCAGTAAAGTCAGTAATGCCATCGAAACATAAATATGTATAAGGCGAGAAAAACGTAAAGTATTTTTATTGATTTGCATAAATAACAATAGCTTATTTTGTCTTTGCAGAAGCAACAAATTGATTTTTGTTACTCCTGCCTTCGTTAGTTTAGAATGAAATTTGTGTCGCTAAACGAAAACTTGTGCCGTCTCCAGCGGTTACATTCGATACGCCACCACCACCAAGATAGTCAGTATCAAGTAAGTTTTGGATATTCAGGCGGAAGTTAACGGCTTTATTACTAATAACCGTTTTATAAGTTGCACCGACATCAATGCGTGTATAAGCGTCTTTTGTTATCGTGTTATTGCTATCTGCAAAACGTTCACCTTCGTAAAAGGCGCCAATATTTACAGCAAGCTGGTCATTAAATTCATAACGAGACCAGATTGAAGCTGACCACTGAGGAGCATCAACAGGGGTTTTTCCTTGATAATTTTCATCTTTATCGTATTGTGCGTCTAACTTCATCACCGATGCCATCACAAAAATTTTATCGTTTACTGCACCCTGTGCAGCCACTTCAAAACCTTTATGGCGTTGCTCGCCCGCTTGTTCTGTTCGAGTATCAAAATTTCGATTGTCGTTGATTGCTTCAGTGATTAATTTTCCTGTTTTGGTTATATCAAAAAGGGCTGCTGTTAACAGTAATCGTTCATTAAAAAGTTGCCATTTTGCACCTATTTCCATTTGCTTAGAGGTCATCGCATCGAGCTTCATACCATTGTTGATATCACGATCATTTTCTAATTTTTCGCTTCTTTGCGGTTCAAATCCTTCTGAGTAACTGGCGTAAAACGTTGTTTTTTCATCGGGATGAAATAAAAACCCTGCTTTAGGTAATAATGATTCATTGTTAGCATTCTTTTTACTTTGCTTGTCGTAACGCCCTCCTACCGATACTTGCCACTGGTCATTTAAAGTGATTAAGTCTTGTATATAAACACCGTAATAATCATATGCACTAGAGTATAACGAGTCGTCAGTTTTGTAGCTGATATCAGGTCGAGCAGGTTCTACTTGGTTGGCCGAGTAGTTAATCGATTCGCCATTTACTTTTAGTTGTCCGTAGTAATAGTCTAAAGAATTAGCGCCAATTAATAATTGATGTTTAACATCTGAAAGAGTGAATTCACTGGTAAAATCAATAAAAGCAGTTTTAAATTGCCAATCGTCAAATCGGTCATAGGGCTTTGAAGTATACGTATCAACTTCTGTGAAAATTGATGGCTTCTTCGGAGATGATTCAAAACGTTGGCGTTCAAAATTTTGTTCGTTGTAACCTAAGTTAACCTGCCATTGATCAGACAATGCATAGTTGAAATCAACACCAATATTTTCGACGGTAATATCAGTAAATGCCCAAGACATATCACGAATGGTTTTTTCATTCCCGATGATATTACCCTTTTCGTCTAACCAAGCACCAGTATCTAATCCAGCTTCATCATCTGTTCGGTCATAATGGACGCGTACCATAGCATTGTCTGAAATATCATAATCGATCACTAAAGCGCCTAAAAAACGATCGCGCTGGCGCTGTTCATTATTTTGATAGTTACGTTGATATTTAGCCTCTTGCTTAACGAGTACACCTCTGTAGCGTAAGGATTTATCATCAGTTAATGAACCCCCAGCATCTAGTGAAAATCGAGTAGCCCCCTCTTGGTCAACATCTATACCCAGATTAAACAACGTTTTTGCTGTTGGTTTTTTGGTCACCATATTAACTAAGCCTCCAGGGCCAGACTGACCATACAATATACTCGAAGGGCCTTTTATTACTTCAATGTTTTCTAATATTTCAATGGGTTGTTGGTAATGTGACCAATGTTGGTGACCATCTCTAAGGTAACCATTTGATGAACTTAGTTCAAAACCACGTAAATTAAAAACTTCACGATTACGCTGCTTAGAGCCTGCGGTTAAGCTTGCGTCGTTAGTTAATACTTCGCCTAAAGTCGTTGCGAGTTGCTCTGTTATCACTGAGTTTGGAATAACAGTGACTGATTGAGATGTTTCTAATAAGGAGATATTGGTACGCATTGCGCCATGTGCTTCATCAACTTTATAGTTATTAAAATAACTACCTTTTACTTCAATAACCTCAACGGCGGTATTATTGCCAGAGACTCCATTGGCATTGGATGAGTAAGGCATTAAGCCAACGATAATTGCTAAGCACACAGGTGAATACTTCATTGTTATTCCTAAGAGAAAAAGAGAGAGATAAATTACTTGGTGCGAATACTAATGGTAATGATTATCATTTGCAATAAGTAAGTTGGTTTTATTGTTCTTTTTAATAATGGTCATGCCAGTGAGTTAACTTAGTCTGATGAGCGTTTGCCATGAGTGAAAAATGGAAGCAAGCGAAGATAGGCCTCGTTTAGATAACGTAGGCCTTAGGTCGGATTTTTATTTATTTGGAGTAGATTCGGAGGGGAATTTATTTAATGATAAATTCTGGGTAATAATCGTTAATGAGAAGTAATAACTTTTCTTTCACCTGCGTAAAAGTAATACTGTTCATTAAGTCACTGCCCTTTGCGCGAATGCCCCAAGGTAGATGTTCAAGTTTTTGTTTGTATTGCTCTTGTACCGTATGTTGATAGCAGCTGACGACATAGTTTTGATATAAATAGGGGCCAGTACGATTAGGATTACTGTGTGCATATAAGCCAATAACAGGCGTGTCAACAGTCACCGCCATATGTGCTGGGCCAGTATCAGGTGCAATGACTAAATGAGAAAGTTTAAGAACAGCAAGCAGTTGTTTTAAATTAGTTTTGCCCACTAAATTAACAATATCGCATTTACTGAAGCTGATAATTTCAGTGGCTAATAATTGTTCTAATGTGGTTGGCCCACCACAAATTACCACATGAAAACCTAGCTGGGTTAAATAGTCAGCTGTTTGTGCATAGCCTTCTGCATGCCAGTTTCTTTCTGCTTTACTGGCAGCAGGTGAAATAACGGCAATGGGTTTATTAGACTCTACAGACAATAGCTCACTTGCCCAACGTTCGTTTTCGTCACCGATAGGCATTTCCCAACGAGGACTCTCGGTAGGCACACCAATAGCTTTTGCAAACCCCATAAAACCATCAAGTACATGCGGCTGGTGTTGAGGTGCTATCTGGTGATTCGTGAACAGCCATTGACCTTCTTTCGCACGTTTACTGTCGAAACCTATTTTTACTTTTGCTTTGATACACCAGCTGGCTAAGCTAGCACGCAAAGCAACTTGCATATGCAATAACACATCAAACTTTTGATGCGCAAGTTCGGCTCGTAAATTTTGATATCCCTTAAAACCCGCTTTTTTATCAAAAATGACAAATTCCACGTTGGGTAACCCTTGCAATAAATTAGCTTCAACTTTTCCTATTACCCAAGTGATTTTAGTTTTTGGGTAATAATGTTGAATTTGTTGCACCATAGCTACGGCATGACAAACGTCTCCAATAGCGGATAAACGTAATAAACATAAATTTTTTGGCGCTGTTAATTGACCCAGCATAAAGGAATCACCACAATAGAGCATATAAAGTATTTGAATTGAGCCTATTATCTTGAACAAGCCAGCAATTGTAAAACCCTACCAAGAAAAAACTTATCAAGAAGGTAATGTTTATTGTCGTTATAACGCGAATGCGATAGATGATTTTTCTCCCGAAATGTTAAATAGTCAATATTGGCAAGATAAAAAGGCTATAACGGGAAGTGCTCAAGGCCGTGGTACGACTTGGTTTATTGAATATAATTCGTTAGGCTCAAAGTTATCCGAAAAACAACAGTGGGTTCTACGTCATTATTATCGTGGTGGCTTAATCGGTAAAATTATTAACGATAAGTATTTATTTATAGGACAAAAAAATACACGTGCTGCACAGGAATACCAACTTTTAGATATTTTACAGTCGTTGGCATTACCGGCGCCAAAACCGATTGCGTTTCGAGTGACTAAAAAAGGGCTTTTTTATCAGGCTGACTTATTATCGTCACGTATTGAACATGCCCAGGATTTAGTCGCAATATTATCAAAAGAAGCATTAGCCGAAGAGGTTTGGCGAGAAATCGGTAAGGTTATTCGTCGTTTTCATGATGCCGGAATTTATCATCATGATTTAAATAGTCATAATATTTTACTGGATGCAAATAAAGAAGTTTGGCTGATTGATTTTGATCGTGGTGATCAACGCGCTGTTTCATCAGCTTGGCAACAAGCAAATATCGCCAGATTACTACGTTCTTTTGAAAAAGAAAAAAATAAACTGCTTACTTTTCATTGGACAAAAGAAGATTGGAATATGTTACTCGATGGGTATTTACTCGTCAGTTAATGGTGGTGTGAGCTTAGGGTCGAAGCTATAAACCTTCTTCGTTTTTCACGAATAATTTTTTTTGAAAATCGCTTGGTGTGCAACCATATTCACTTTTAAAACACTTACTAAAATAACTTTGAGATGAAAAACCGGTATCAAAAGTAGTATTTATTGCGCTTTGTCCTTGTGCTAATAATAAGCATGCTTTCTCTAAACGAAAACGTCTTAAATAATCAGTAGGTGTCGCACCTAAAATACTTTTAAGCTTCCTAAATAATTGTCTCTCGCTCATCGCCATTGCTTTAGCTACACTGTTAACTGTTGTTGATGTGTCAGGGTATTTTTTTTCTAATACTTCATTCAATTTTTCTATAAAAATATCTTGTTTACTAATCTGTTCAATCGAAGCAGCATCGATAAGTTTATCTAACAGGCTTTGTTCTATATGAGGCGACTTTGCTGCCTTTTGATTTTTTTTGTTTTTAAGTATATTCCTAATTGCCAGTAAACTTTCAATACGTAGTCTTAATTCTTCGAGATTGAAAGGTTTAGTCAGATATTCATCCACTTGATGATGCCACCCTTTAAGTTTACTCTCTAAATCATGTCGAGACGTAAGTAAAATAATGGGAATGTGATCAGTTATGGGGTTTGCTCTAATTTTCTGAGTCGCTTGATAACCATCAAGTTTTGGCATCATAATATCGCTAATAATTAAGTCAGGGACTTCTTGAATGGCGAGATTTACACCTTCTAAACCGTCATAGGCACTGAGTACAATATAATCATCAGCCAGACAATCAACTATATATTGATTCATATCATGGTTATCTTCGATGATTAATATTTTTATTTTTTCCTCTTGCGCAGTAGAAGAAAAGTTAGCACTGTTTTTTATAGGTGAAAGTGCGGTCTGTTGGGTTAAACTCATTAATTCCATGGCAACAATATTATCTATTTGTACATTTTTCAGTATGGCATTGCTCTGCTGCTTTTCTTTACCTTCGTTAATTATTGGCAGTAATACTGTTATTGTAGTGCCACTTCCTAATTCGCTGGCTAAGGTAATGCTTCCGCTGTGGCTAATGATAAGTTCTTTGATTAAAGCCAACCCAATGCCAGCTCCTGTTATTTGCTCACTTTCTTTACTGAGTACTCGGTTATATTTTTCGAAAACACTGTCGAGCTGATCGCGGGGTATACCGATACCCGTATCAACAATTTGAATATAGAGTTCATTATTTAGAGTGCGTTTGGTTTCTAAAGTAATACTGCCACCGTTATGGGTGTATTTTATTGCATTTGAAAGTAAATTTACGACGATTTTCTCAAGTGCATCATCCACCAATTCAAAGTCAATATCCTCGATATTAATTATTTGTAATTTAATGCCTTTTTCTAAAGCAAGATCTGTAAAAGCATCAACAAGTTGCTTGATGATATTACCGGTATTTTGTAGCGATTTTTGTGAGATAGCTTTCACGCGAAAAGTTTCTATATTCAGAAGCTGATCAACCATTCGAAGGAGTCGATACCCATTTCTTTTAATAACTTCAATTCGATTGAGCTGATTATCAGCCATGCGGGCAGTGAGTAACTGTGAACTTGTTCCTAAAATAAGGGTTAGTGGTGTTCTAAACTCATGAGACAGGTTGGCAAACTCTTCATTTTTTTGTTCAAGCAGTCGCTCTACTTTATCTTTTTCTTGAGCAAGTTCTATGGTACGGCGTTGAACGGAGCGCTCTAATTCATTGGTCTTATTTCTAAGCACTCGGGTGCGAAAATGAATAACTAAATAGATAGAGATAATGATCAGTAGTGAGTAAATGATTAATGCCAATGTCGTTAACCACCAAGGGGGTAAAATAAGAATAGAAATACTTGTCTCGGCACCATTCCATTGTCCATTGTTATTCGTTACACGCACTTGAAATTGGTATTCACCGGCAGGAATATTGGTATAATTTGCGGTGAGATTTTCACGGGCAACCTCACTCCAATGGTCATATCCTGCTAGCTGGTATTGATAACTGAGCTTGTCAGTATTTTGGTAATTAATATTTGCAAAATTAAAGGCAAAATTGTTTTCTTTATGGGTTAACGTTAATTGCTGTGCGCTTATAATATTTTCTTTTAATGGGCTTGTTTTTTTATCGTCACTTACGGAAACTTTCTCTCCATTAATCTTTAAACTTGTTAAGTATAAAGACGAACTATCGTCCTTTTTACGTAATGTATTCGTATGAATACGGTTAATACCGTTCATTCCTCCTAGCCATAGATCACCGGTTTTTGCATCAAAGAAACTCCCTAGTGAAGAGTCATTCGATTGCATACCGTCTTTTTCATAATAATTAGTAAAGGATGATGTGTTTTGATTAAATATAGATAAGCCGTTATAGGTACCTATCCAAAGATTATTGTTATTATCAACTTGGATATCAAATATATTATTATTAGCTAAGCTATCTTTGGCTTGATAATTAATATACTCACCTGTTGTTGGTGTAAATTTGATTATTCCATTATCTCTAGTACCTAGCCAAATATTTTGTTGGTTATCGAGAGCGGTTGTAACGATGCGTAAATTTTTATTGTCTAATAAATATGATTTTATCTGACCTGTTGCTTCATTATAAGAAATCAATCCAGCAAAGGCGGTTCCTAGCCAAAGAGTATCATTTATTTGCTTGATACTTTTTACGGTTAATTTATTACGTTGGAGCTTTTTAGCCATGCTTTCCCCAAGTAATTCCAAAGTGTTAAGTGATTGATTGTACTTTACTAAGCCATGATCAATCATTCCGAGTAACAAGTTATTGTCTCTATCAATAAAAATATCTAGAATTTCCCCGTGTTGGATTATTTGTGTTTTTTTTGTATCAGAAAAGCTTAATTGGCTGAATTTTTCTGTTTGTGGGTTATATTTTATTAATCCTTCGTTGAAGCTAGCAATCCAAATATTTCCTTCTAGATCTTCTTTTATATCCATAATCAGTTGGAAAGTTATATTGGGTAAATTGATATTATCTTTATTAAAAAATTTGCAAGTATTATTGGTTTGATTAATTAAATTTAAGCCTTTTCCTTTTGCCCCTAACCACATATTATTCTGTGAATCTAAAAATACGGCATGATTTTCATTACTCGTAATACACTGTGAGCTATTATCTTTAACGCGATATAAATCAATGGAGCTATCACTATAAGTTAATTTATTAATACCGACTTTTGTGCCTAGCCAAATATTCCCTGTACTGTCAGAAAAAGTGGTATAAACTCTATTTGAATTCAATTCAGAGTTTTCATTTTGGCTATTGTTGAGCTTTATTATTTCTTTTGTTTTTGGATTAATTATCATTAATCCATTAATCTTACTCCCGACTATTAAATGATTGTCTTGAGAGTATTTCACGGTAAAAACAAGTGATGCAAGTAACTTATCAGTTGAATATAAAGAACCAGTAGAAGTGTATCTATTGAACTCAATCAAACCAATATTACTGCCAAGCAATAAATTCTCTTTTAGCTTGATTATGCTATATACAGTTAGTTTTTTTTGAAGATTCGACGGCATATTAATCTTATGGTCAGTTATTCGCTTGTTTGCAAATGAATAACTACTTAGGCCATTTTTTGTGCCAAACCATAATTCATTATCGTTAGCTTGATACAAACTTCGAATTTGATTGCTCGATATTTTCAAGGAATTTTTTGCTGTTTTATGAAAATGAGAAACAGTATTACTAGTTGGACTTTGTTCTATTTTGAATAAGCCATTATCTCTTGTACCCACCCAAATGTTATTTTTATTGTCTTCAAGTAATACAAGTATGGAAAATGAATAACCGTCGCTATTTAACTCGACTTTATGGAATGTTTCACTCTTTTCATTGTATTTCAATAAACGTTTATTCGTGCCTACCCAAAGCTTGTTATTACTATCGATCAATAAGGATTTTACTTCGAGTGGATCCTTATCATTAATAGTTTGAAGTGAGTGTTTTTTAACATTTAAGCCATCGAAGCGAAAGAGACCTGAATTAGAGGCAAACCAAATAAAGCCATTTGAATCTTGTGTGATGGCTTTAACGTCTTGTTGGTCTCGAATTTTAGATGTAGTAAAATTAATGACGTTGTAAGTCTTTTGTAATGTACTGGCTAATATAGTAGCGCAGTGAAACTGCAAAATAATAAACAAGATCAGACAACGTTTTAACATGATATTAGATCTACCCAAATAGTCTGTTATTCATCGATATCGATTTCTGTAGGGTCAGTATTCAGAGATTCCGTTTCATATTTTACATCATAATTTACTTCCTGTTCTTCAATAACAGGAAGTATGCTGGTACACGTTTTATCACTACTACAAAAGCTAATAACGTCAATTATACTGGGTAGTGTCACTTGCTCTTGTGTAGATGTATTTGCAAAGCTTGCAGAGCTAATAAAAAAAGTTGAGATTAATAAACATTTAGTTATTTTCATGGTAATTATCCTAATGTGATTGGCGTGTCTTTGTATAAGGTGCCGGGTTAAGTTACTTCTGATTTTTGATCAGGCTGATCCCAAAATATTAAATATAAGCGTCTTATGTTAAAGGTAATAGTTAACACTCTACATTCTTATTATTAACATTCCATAATTTAATCATCGGTTAGCAAAGATATTAGCATCGCGTAAAGATTGACACAATAAATCAATATCAACACTCGTGTAACGACTAAATCTTTAGATAGGTGAGTAAGGTACCTGTAAACGTTACTGTCTTATGATGTTAATATTTCTCATTACTATCAAATACTCAGTGTTGTAGAGGCATTCGATAAGCAAGCTAATGACTAGAAGTCGATGACAAATAAAAATTGGTAGAAATATTAAGTCATGCGTTATTTTATAACGTTGATTAAGGGATCGCGTTATAAAATATAAACTTAATATTTCTACCAAAACCTCTGGAGAGGGCCACAATAATTTATCTATTTATTAACAATAAAATATGTAAACGATAAAACTATAATGAGATTTATAATAATGAGCTATCAATATTAAGCCTATTATTTGTGTTTGTTCGCCAATTTTTTCTAAAGTGTCGGTGTTATAGGTGGTCAGTGAATAATGAAGTTTGGCAGTATTCAGCAAAATATTGGCAGGGTCATAGTAGCCATTTACAGACAATGTAATTATATTTTAAGTAATAAATGAGCGATGTTTTTTTACGTAAATACGTAAACCTATAAAGAGTGATTACACTATGCCAAATACAATTATTGAATATTTACACCACCACGTTGCCGCTAAACCTGATGAAGTTGCTTTTAGCTTTTTACCTTCTAAAACAGAGCCACTGACTGAATTAACCTTCAGAGAGTTTTGGTCTGAAGCATTGTCGGTTGCTAACTTTTTAAAAAGTAAAACACAAACGGGTGATAAGGTTTTATTGCTTTACCCTCCAAATATTGACTATGTCGTTGCATTTTATGGTTGTCTTTTGGCGGGTGTTATTGCCGTACCGGCACCCTTACCGCAAAATAATTCGAAACAAACACTTGAGATTGTCAATAAATGCCAACCTGTTTTGATGCTTACAACGTTAAAAGAAGTGTCTCAGATTAGAAGTTTCTGTCAAGAACAGACAGGGATATTAAAATCAATCAGTATTTTTACCTCAGAAAATTCAGTGTCTCTTTTGGGGGCTCTTGAAGCCATTGTTGAAATAGCACCAAGGACACCTGCTTTTTTAAACTATTTTTCTGATTCAAATAATATAAATGAAGACGTTACTATAACTCACCGTGATATTATCGAAAATTTGAAGCGGTTACCAATAAAGTCGCCGGAAAGTTCAGATGATGTTTTTGTCGGGTGGCTACCTTTCTTTAGTGAGATGGACCTAATAGCACTTGGGTCATAGTAGTAGAATGTAATACGACTTTTAAATCAAGATATGGCCTAAGGGTCATATCTTTTATAACGTTATAGCCTAGTTAAGCAACGTCAGCGACTTCTAAACAACGTTTACGGTACATGGTACGAGCTTCTAAAAACTCAGGCATCGCAGACTCTGTGATGTAGGGTTGAATAATCACAAGTATCTTCAGTACACCTTCGTAAAAAACGGCATCAGTAATTTCAATGTTCTTATTTTGTGTTTGATAAAAACTTAACCAAAAGGTATTTACTAAACGTAATATACTGACAATATCAGGTAAGTCTTCGTCAGCGAACTTCATCATTTTAGTCGTGCGTAATGACAAAAGCATTTCACTGACACGCGAAGCGATTGATGATTGAACCTCAACATACTTCTCATGTAATAAAGGATTTTTGGCTAACAAGACAGGAAGATTACTGTAGAAGAAACGAAATTTCATCAGTGCTTGAAAAACAGCGTCCATGTATAAAATAATGGTATCGAGTGGTTTTACATCAGGGGAAACAAAAGGAACGGTTTCTAGCAGTAGGTTACGCGCATATTCTTCGTAGATAGAAAGAATAATGTCTTCTTTATTACGAAAGTGATAATACAAGTTACCTGGGCTAATACTTAAATGCGCAGCAATGTGGTTCGTTGTAACGTTGCGCTCGCCTTGGTCATTGAAAAGCTCAATGCTAGCTTGAATAATTTTATCACGGGTTTTCATGTCAGTTACTTCTGTTTATGTGCCATTGTATTATTTTCCATCATACTATCAAAATTGAACTGACGGAAAGGCTTTTCGAGTAAATACTTTAACAAATTCACCTTTGTTAGTTTCCATTCACTAAAAATAGCCTTTACAATGTTTTCAAGTTTATAAAGAAGATACAACTCATGACAATAAAAGCGATTTATCCAGGAACCTTTGATCCCGTGACTAACGGTCATACTGATTTAATTGAGCGTGCGAGCGCGCTATTTTCTGAAGTTATTGTGGGGGTTGCTGCAAGCCCAAGCAAAAAACCTCGTTTTGACCTAGCCCAACGCGTTGCGATGATTGAGGAGGTCAGCCGTCACCTACCCAATATCACTGTCGTTGGCTTTAGTGGTTTATTAGTGGATTTTGCTCAGAAGAAGCAAGCCAAAGTACTGATCCGTGGCTTGAGGGCAGTATCTGACTTTGATTATGAATTTCAATTAGCGAATATGAATAGACGTTTAGCCCCTGAATTGGAAAGTGTTTTTTTAACCCCCTCAGAAGGAAATTCTTTTATTTCCTCAACGTTAGTTAAAGAAGTGTCCTTGCATAATGGCGATGTCAGCCAATTTGTTCATCCTATTGTAAAAGCGGCCTTAGACAAGAGCTAACCGCCATTTTAATCAATGACTAATCAGTTTGGCAGTTTGGACAAAAAACTGAACTGCGATTTGACTGTCTAACCTCTTCTAATGTTGTTTGGCAAGTTTTACATTGCTTGCCTGCTCGACCATAAACTAATAGTTCTTGCGCAAAATACCCTGGACGCCCATCGGCTTGGGTAAAGTCTTTTAAGGTTGTGCCCCCCTGAGCAATCGCGGCGGTTAACACTGTTTTGATGATATCAGTGAGTTGGTCAAAACGTGACTCACAAATGGTACCTGCTAGTGCGGTTGGCAAAATCCCAGCTTTAAACAAGGCTTCGTTTGCATAAATATTGCCAACACCGACGACAACAGGGTTTGACATTAAGAAGGTTTTTATTGGCATTTTTCTATTTTTAGCTTTATTAAATAAATAACCATAACAAAAATCGTCAGTGAGTGGTTCAGGGCCTAATTTACTTAATAAGCCTCGTTCGTCTATATTGTCTTTAAACCAGAGTACTGCGCCAAAGCGGCGAGGGTCATTCAGCCGTAACGCTTTGCCGTGCGTGAAGACTAAATCAAAGTGATCATGCTTTGCGACAGGCATATTGTCATCAATAACTCTAATGGTTCCCGACATGCCTAAATGTAAAACTAAAGTGCCATGCGAAAATTTTATTAACAAATATTTTGAACGTCGTTCTACCGCATGTACACGATAACCAATCATGGTTTGTACCGTTTCAGGGATAGGCCAACGTAACTTAGCATTACGTACCACGACCTTAGAGACGGTTTGTTTTAAAATATGGGGACTAATGCCTTGTCGGCAAACTTCTACTTCAGGTAATTCAGGCATAGTAACTCTGGATCGGGTTTAATTTAAAAATTACAGCGTTAAAGACTGCATACGATTAACAAAAGCTTGAGCAAAGCGGTTTGCGGAATGTTCATCCATATTAAAATATAATGAAGGCTCAATTAGCTCAGCTTCCATAAGCCCAAAGCCTTGTTCGCTTCGAACAAAATCCATACGAGCGTAGAGTGGCATGCCTATTTGTGCTTTTATGACATTCAGGGATTGCTCAGCATGGTTTATCAAACTTTTTTCGGGTGTTATTGAAGCTAAACGTCCGCCATGTTCTTCTTGAACACGAAAATCATGGTCTTTTGGTGTTTTCAAAATAGCATGGCTGTACTGACCATTAAAATAAAACAGTGAAAATTCACCTTCATCAATAACACTTTCCATAAAAGGTTGTACTAAAAATTCGCTTGCTGAAAACGCTTTCTCAAGTTGTGAATAAAATTTGGTGTGATTGTCTTTCGTTAACCAAAAAGTATTATCTGCATTGGCACTAATACGTGGCTTTATCACTAATTGATCAACATTGAGTTCAGTAAAGTATTCGGCAACCTGTTGTTGAGTTAGGTTTTTTCGCCATAATGTTTTTACAATATTGATACCGTTACGGGCTAATTCACGTAAATATATTTTATCAATATTCCATGCAACTGTAATTAAGCTATTCTCAAGGTGAGCACTCGATTGTTCAATACTATTTAGTACGTTTAAAAAAGCAGGAGCGTCATCTTGGTAATCCCATGGCGAGCGAATGATAACGGCCGCATAATCATTCCAATTAACGCTTTTATCATGCCACGATACCATGTGCATTTGCCAGCCTAAGACAAGGAGTGGCTGCTCTAGTAAGTTGTCGTATGCCTCAAAATCGTCAAGGTTGTTCATGGTCAGTATCGCGCAGTGCTGTATTTTATCATGAGTCATTGGCATGGTCTTCTTAATAGTTAGAGTGAAGGACGTAACGTTTAACTTGCTAATATTTCATTGGGAATGAGTTGAGAAAATATTGCCAGAGGAAAAGATAGCCACTTTTTTTGTTGCTGATTAAAAACGAGTAATTCATTATTAGTAATAAAGAGGTTAAGTAATTGAGAGTGTGCCTCACCGGCTAATTCAACCGAAACAACTAACGCCATTTGGTGGTCAAGTGCGGGTGGTTCAGTCACAACAATGCCCTGTGTTTCATGCCAGGAGAGCATCATTTGATCCAATGCTTGTCCTGAAATCTTTACGGGAGTGGCTCGCCAAGTTCGTCCGATACGTTCAATGGTTACTTGCTGATTAATCGCTAACGATAAAATGACAGTATGCTTGGCAAACAATGTTTGTTCATTGCTTTGCTTGTTATCTGATGGATATAATTTTTTATTGGTTACGTTAATCACAAGAATAAAAATCATCACTGAAAAAATGATAACGTTATTCCAACCAGTACGAGAAAGTTTCATGAAAATATTCATCAGTAAGTAAAAGAGTAACGATGATACTAAATTTTAGGCAATAAAAAACCCAGCAATTGCTGGGTTTTTCAAAACTAAATTAAAATTACTTAATTTTAGCTTCTTTGTACATAACGTGCTGACGGATACGTGGATCAAATTTCTTGATCTCCATCTTTTCAGGCATAGTCTTTTTATTCTTATCTGTAGTATAAAAATGACCAGTACCGGCACTAGAAACTAAACGAATTTTATCGCGCATAATAATTTCCTCTAAAAGTAGTTGTTAAACTTTTCCGCCACGGGCACGGATGTCAGTTAATACTACATCAATACCTTTCTTATCGATAATACGCATTCCTTTCGGAGTTAAACGTAATTTAACGAAACGATTTTCACTCTCAACCCAAAAACGGTGAGATTGAAGGTTTGGTAAAAAACGACGACGAGTCGCGTTTCTTGCATGTGAACGGTTGTTTCCAACCATTGGCACTTTGCCTGTTACTTGGCAAACTTTAGACATTCTGAGTACTCCAAAAATTAATTCCAGGTCGAACTATTATTCCCCAAGACCGTCGCCTCGAGATCCTGAAAAAGGTGGCATATTATAGTGAAACTGAAAAATGAAAGCCAGCTTTTATAAAAAAAAACTATGTTAACCTGATATTATGTGGCTTTACAAGAGTTTATGAGGGTATTCCAGTAATATGATGTGAAGATTGGGGAGTAATTGAACAGATAAATAAAAGATTGTTGTTAATTTATCCCAGAGTCGAGCAATTTTTTGAGTTTGTTGTGTTGTTCTTCATTACACAATTCGTTAATTAGAATGCGAATAATATGTGATTTAGCTAATTTGGTTTCTTTTGCTAGATTTTGTAGTTGATGAATAGCCTGTTCGCTAAGGGTGAAAGTCGCATGACGAAATGGTTTCTCACGTTTCGTATTCTTACTGGCCAATTGCTGTTTTGCCGCAATAATGGCTTGCTCAATAGAAACATTTTGGGTGTTGTCGTTGTTCAGAATTTCGGGATGACCTAACGCATAATTTTCTGCGTCAGCAATAAATTCATCAACAGTAAACTCCCTTTTCTTTTCCTTTGCTTTTGTGGTTTTTTTTAGGTCAGTTAAACTCATGTGAGTTGTCCGGCTTCATTGCTAATAATTCTTCAGCTATTGCAGTCATTTCTATTGCTGCTTTACCCTGAGGCTCTATTTCTAGTACTGACGATCCTTGTTCTTCGCTATCATCATAGACATTACGGCTAAAGGTTACTGCGTTTAATACGTTAATACCATATGAATGACAGACCTCTTTGGCTTCTAAAATTCGTTTGCCTTGATTGGGTAGTGATGGACATTGAGTGATGACAAAAGAGGCGATCATTTTTGGATTAACCATTTTACAAGTACTGAGCATATCTTCCATGTGTGGCACTGTTTTTAAATCTCGGCGTTTAGGGCGAAGTGGAATAATGACATGGTCAGCAACCGACATTGCTGCACGTAGTGCTAAGTTATCTTGGCCACCACAATCAACAATCACGTAATCATAATGCTGTACCAAACTGAGCAAATCGTTGCGGATCTTTCCGTAGAGCTGAATACAATTTATCGCTGGCAATGAAGGGTCAGAGTTTCTTGCTTGTATCCAGTCAGACGTTGTTCTTTGTGGATCACAGTCAACCATCAGTACAATTGCTTTTTTATCACGGGCAAAATAAACAGCTAAATTCTGTGCTAAACAGCTTTTACCACTTCCCCCCTTTTCGCCACCTACTAGAATCATCATAATATAAAATGTCCTTACCTCTTGTTGTAACATCAGCATCAAGAATTAATTATAGTGCAACTATTTTATTTTGCTGTTTGATTTTCTAAGCGCAACGCTAACTCGAAATAACCATTAGGTTGTTTGATACACCTGATCACTGTGCCATATAAATTCTGGCTATCGGGGTTGGCCACTTTAAAAACCACCGTAACTTTAGTATGAAGTGGAATAATATGGTCGCAATCAAGCTTTAAACCACCACGAGAAAAGTCTAAACAAGTGATTTTTCGTTGCACCGATTTTTGTTGGTCATTTATCCAGAGAATATCAACTAACTCTTTTTCCATGTCTAAACGAAAAGTTTGTCGTCGTTCGCTATCGTCTACAATACTTTGATCTAATTCAGCGTCATTCATTTCACTCTCCTAACCTATCGTGTTTATTATAATTCACCATGCTCAGCAAATGAGTAACATTGGTTACCAGCAACAATGATGTGGTCGAGCACTCGAATGTCAATTAAGCTTAGCGCTTGCTCTAACCTTTTGGTAATTTTTTTATCAGCAATACTTGCTTCGGCGATACCAGAAGGATGATTGTGCGCTAATATAACAGCGGCGGCCTGTTGCTTTAAGGCGTGTTCAACCACTATTCGGGGGTAAACAGCTGCCGCATCAATCGTACCAAAAAACAAGCGTTCAAAAGTTAATACCTGATGTTGGTTGTTGAGAAACATCACCGCAAAAATCTCTCTGCTTTCTCCCCGTAATTCACTGGTTAAATAATCTCGCGTTGCTTGTGACGAGGTTAATGCTGTCCCTTGCTGTAATTGCTCGCTAAGGTATCGCTTCGACATTTCTAAACAAGCTTGTAACTGCACGTATTTAGCCACACCTAAACCATGGTGCTGACAAAATTCTTTTTCTGTCGCGCGATAAATGGCCGCAATACTGCCAAAGTTTTTTAAAAGCTGCTGAGCCAGCTCAACAACATGGCAACCTTTTACCCCCGTACGTAAAAATATTGCTAATAATTCAGCGTCACTTAAACTGCTGGGGCCTCTGTAGAGTAACTTCTCCCTCGGTTTTTCATTTTCTAACCAATCTTTTAACATCGCCGCATCCTTGCAAAGCCAATTTGTAAATGAACAAATTAATGGTATCTTATCGCCACTTATCGTTATTAAGACTAGCAGTTTATGCAAATTTTACAGGGGAAAAAAATAGTTCTGGGTATTACTGGCGGTATTGCTGCTTATAAAACACCAGAATTAGTGCGCCGTTTAAAAGAACGTGGCGCGGATGTTCGTGTCGTAATGACCACAGCGGCGAAAGCCTTTATTACGCCATTAACACTTCAAGCTGTTTCGGCAAATGCTGTTTCAGATAGCCTACTTGATACCCAAGCTGAATTAGCCATGGGACATATTGAACTAGCAAAGTGGGCCGATTTTGTTTTAATCGCACCAGCGACTGCCGACGCCATCGCGCGTATTACTTGTGGCATGGCAAATGATTTATTAACGACAATATGTTTAGCAACGACTGCCCCAATAGCGATTGCTCCCGCGATGAATCAACAAATGTGGCATGCTGAAGTTACCCAAGAAAATATGAGTAAACTTATTGCTCGAAAAGTGGTTGTCTTCGGCCCAGGCGCTGGAGAACAAGCTTGTGGTGATGTTGGTTTAGGGCGGATGTTAGACGTTGATAAATTAGTAACACATATGTGTGAATTTTTTCAGCAGCCTTTGATTGCTTCCCAGGTAAAGCTATTAGGTCAAACATGGGTCGTTACCGCAGGGCCAACGCGTGAAGCTATTGATCCTGTGCGTTATATCTCTAATCACAGTTCAGGAAAAATGGGTTATGCGATCGCACAAGCGGCTCAGTTGGCTGGCGCAAAAGTACATATTATTTCAGGCCCAGTAAATATTTCCGTACCAAACGGTTGTGAGAAAATAGCTGTAGAAAGTGCGTTGCAAATGCACGAGCAAGCGCTTGAATTTGCAAAGAAAGCAGATGTTTTTGTCGCTTGTGCGGCTGTTGCTGACTACCGTGTTAGTGAGGTAGCTATACAGAAAATTAAAAAATCAGCCGATGCAATGCAACTTAATTTAGTGAAAAATCCAGATATTATTGCGAATGTCGCTGCTTTGTCATCAAAACCTTTTACCGTGGGTTTTGCGGCAGAAACACAAGATGTTGAACACTATGCGTTAGATAAATTAAAAAGAAAAAATCTTGATATGATTGCCGCCAATAATGTTGCACTTTTAGGCCAAGGTTTTAACAGTGATGATAATGCGTTAACGATTTTTTCCAGTAAAAATAAAACGGAGTTACCGTTAGCTTCAAAAAAAATACTTGCCGAGCAATTAGTACAACTAATTTCGCAACATTATATTGAAAAAAAATAAGAGAACGATTTATGACCGTAGCGCAAAAAACTAATCGCAAACAACAAATTTTAGAGTGTTTAGCCAAAATGCTAGAGACTTGTCCTGGTCAGAGAATAACGACCGCGAAACTTGCCGCAGAAGTTGGCGTATCAGAAGCTGCGCTTTATCGTCACTTCCCTTCTAAGGCACGTATGTTCGAAGGCTTAATTGATTTTATTGAAGAATCAACTTTTTCAAGGGTAAATTTAATTCTCAGTGATCACAAAGAAGCGTTGGTGCGTTGTCATCATATTTTGCATGTTTTGTTGGTTTTTTCTGAGCGTAACCCAGGTATGTGCCGTATTCTAGCAGGGGATGCGCTAATGGGCGAAAACGAAAGGTTACGTGCACGGGTTAATCAATATTTTGAAAAGTTAGAAACACAATTTAAACAAGTTTTACGTGAACGAAAATTACGTGAAGGTAAAGGCTTTAGTATTTCAGAGCAAGCATTAGCCAATATATTAGGCGCCTTTGTTGAAGGGAAAATTAGCCAGTATGTGCGTTCAGGTTTTACCAAGAAACCCAGTGAAGACTTCAATGACCAATGGCAATTTTTAATGGCGGGTAAATAAAATTCGCGCAAAAAGGCTATAAGGCGATTCTTAGCAATACCGATTTCAGCAAGTAGATAAACTAACAAGTATTAAAATAAAATTAAGGAAACAATGTGAGTAATTTATCACAACTTCAACCAACGAATTTATGGCAGTTATTTGAAAAAGTATGCAGCATTCCGCACCCTTCAAAGCATGAGCAAAAGATATCAGCTTGGATCCAATCTTGGGCAAAAGAGCAAGGTTTAGCGGTAAAAGAAGATGCCGTAGGTAATATTTTCATTAAGAAGCCAGCAACATTAGGCATGGAAAATTGCCAAGGTGTTATTCTTCAAGCACATATGGATATGGTACCGCAAAAGAATGCGGATTCCGATCATGACTTTTTAACGGATGCTATAAAGCCTTATATCGTTGAAGAAGCTGACGGACAATGGGTAACGGCAGAAGGCACCACATTAGGTGCTGATAATGGCATTGGCTTATGCTCAGCTTTAGCGGTTTTAGCAAGTAACGATATTGTTCATGGGCCTTTAGAAGTTTTAGTGACCATAGATGAAGAAGCTGGCATGAGCGGTGCTTTTGGCTTAGAGGCGGGCTGGTTAGACGGTGATATTTTAATTAATACCGATTCTGAACAAGAAGGCGAAATATATATGGGTTGCGCGGGTGGCATTGACGCTGAAGCTACCTTTACACTAGTTTTTGAAGATGTTGCACAAGATTTTACTTCATTTACCTTGTCTCTTTCTGGTTTAAAAGGCGGGCATTCAGGGGTCGACATTGATACAGGTCGCGCTAACGCAAATAAACTTTTAGTGCGCTTTTTACTTGAAGCGAGCCAAAAGTTCGACCTGCGCTTAGTTGATTTAAACGGTGGTAGCTTACGCAATGCTATTCCTCGTGAAGCTGATGCCAGTTTCGTTATTACAACAAAGGACGTTGCAGCATTTAAAGTAAGCGTAGCCACTTATTTAGCCACATTGCGTACGACATTAGGTAGCATTGAAACTGATATCGATATGTTACTTATTTCACCAGAGATTTTCGACCAGTGTTGGAATAGTAAAACACAATCGTTAATTTTAAATGCGCTTAACGCCTGTCCAAATGGTGTTGTTCGCATGAGTGATGATATTGAAGGTATTGTAGAAACGTCGCTTAATTTAGGCGTTGTTCGCTGTAAAGGGCATAAATTTGTGGCAATGTCTCTCATTCGTAGTTTACATGACGATGGCCGTTTAATGGCAGAGTCTATGGTGAATTCAGTCTTTACATTGGCAGGAGCAAAGGTTGAGTTTGCTGGCGCTTATCCCGGGTGGAAGCCTGATACGAGTTCCCGTATTATGAAAACGGTCCGTGATACCTACCAAGCACTGTTTAATAAAGTCCCTGAAATTATGGTGATTCATGCCGGTTTAGAGTGTGGCTTATTTAAAACCGCTTATCCAAACTGGGATATGGTCTCGTTTGGACCGACCATTAAGTTTCCTCATTCACCCGATGAAAAAGTGAATGTCGCTGCGGTTGCGCTTTATTGGCAGTTACTGGTTGCGGTATTGAAGAATATTCCCAAAAAAGCGTAGTTTATCGTTTGAGCAGTTAGATACGTTGTTGAATCTATTAAGGGGCATAATGTTAATCGTGCCTAAAGATATTCAACAGCGTTGTTAAATAAAGCTCAGAACTATCGCGTAAGGTATCACTTGTTAGCCTAAAGTCTAGTAACATTTTTTTTGAGTTCCGTTACACTAAAAATAATAACTTTTAAGGTATAACATTATGTTCCAGCCAGAAAAAATAATAGTTGCTGACGACCACCCTTTATTTAGACAGGCGTTATTAGCGGCTCTCGATGTTAAGTTTAATAAAACGCAGTGGCTAGAAGCACAAACAATAGAACAACTTGATCAGCAATTGTTAGCCAATACTGACAGTGATTTAGTGCTGTTAGATTTGAATATTCCAGGTGCGCATGGTTTTAATACTTTGATTCACGTACGTAATCACTTTCCACAAATACCTGTAGTCATGATTTCTGCGCATGAAGATAATGACACCATTTGTAAAGCTATGGAGTATGGTGCAGCAGGTTTTGTACCAAAATCTACGCCCGTAGACACTATTATTTATGCTATTCAACAGATTTTAGCGGGTGAAGTATGGGTGCCAGAAAGTTTTGAACAGGCCAGTAAAGGTGATGGTGAAAGTAATATTGCTGAACGTGTTGCAAGTTTGACCCAACAACAATATCGAATTTTAATGATGTTCGCACAAGGTCTATTAAATAAGCAAATTGCATATGACCTTAATGTATCAGAAGCGACAATAAAAGCTCACGCAACCGCTATTTTTCGTAAACTCAATGTTCGTAATAGAACGCAAGCCGTTATCGCTATTGCACCACTTAATGTCTCTGAACCGAATATCAATAATTAAAATTGGCTTGTTTTTAATTGACACTACTCAGCATAATTATCTTTTAACTTCTTCGCCAACATCGCGCTCATCATAGCGCGAAGTGCTGCTGGCTTAACAAGCTTCCTCATAAAACCAACGTCAGCTTTCTGAGTCTTTTCTTCAATATCACTATCGGTGGTCGCTGTAATTAATATCGCAGGAATATAATGATTACTGCTGGCGCGTAAGGCTTTTATCAAGATTAAGCCATCTTGGTTATTATTGAGTTGGTAGTCGACTAATAAAATTTCAACTTCATTTTCGTGCAGTGAAAATATTTTTTTTGCTTGCTCAAAAGAGTTAGCTGACAGCACATTACACTGCCAAGCACTTAATAGCTCAGTCATACCGTTAAGTACATCAAGATCATTATCAATACACATAACGGTAACATCTTTTAACCCTATTTTAGCGATGGGCTGTTCAATGTTAATTTTAACTTGTCGCTGAGCTTTGGGAATAGCGAGTGAGAATTTACAACCTTGCTGATCTTTAGATTTTAACGACAGTGGGTGTTCTAATAACTGGGCTAAACTTTGGGTAATGTTAAGGCCAAGCCCCAAGCCTCTGCTCGTATGACGGGTACTATTTTCTAGTTGGGTAAACTGCTCGAAAACAATTTTTTGTTTTTCAAGAGGAATACCTGGACCACTATCTACTACTTGAATGTTAACGTCCTTGCCCACAATGCGTGCCCCTAATAAAATTTTACCTGGGCTGGCGTAACGAAAGGCATTACCAATTAAGTTTTGTAAAATACGACGTAATAAATTTCGATCAGACGTAATCCATGCTTTACAAGAAGCGACTCTAAATTCAACGTGATATTCAGCGGCGGAAGCTGAGAATTCTTGTGCTAAATCTTTGAATAAATCATTCACAGAAAAAATTGTATAATGGGCGGTAATATTACCACTTTCAATACGTGCTATTTCACCTAAATCAGACAGTAAATCGTTGGCAACTTTTAAAGAATGATCGATGTTTTTGACTTGTCTTAATTGATTTTCACTTAAACTCCCTTGGCTACTCAGCGCTGAAGTAAACAACCTAGCGGCCTCTAATGGTTGCATTAAATCATGACTACAGGCTTTCAAATATAAACTTTTCTTAATATGTGCCTGTTCAGCTTTTGTTCTGGCAATATCTAAGTCTTCATTGGTTTTTTCTAATTTTTGGGTGCGCTCGGCAATAATGGCTTCTAAATCAATATTAGTATCTTTTAATACTCGTTCAGCATCTTTATAGGCGGTAACATCAGAAAATAACATGACGAAGCCACCACCAGGTAAAGGGTTACCTTGAATTCTAATGACTTGCCCATTTGGATTTTGGCGTTCAGAGCTATGAGGGCTTCCGTTTCTTAAATACTCTAAACGTTTTTCCACTTGTCGACTAATTTCGCCTTCACCACACAAACCGCGTGAGGCATTGTATCGAATAAGATGCTTTATTGGACACCCTTTATAAATCAACTCCTTAGGGTAAGAAAACATGTCAATATATTTATTGTTCCACGCGACGAGTTTAAGTTCATTATCGACAATGGAAATGCCTTCACTCGCATTTTCAATTGCACTTTGTAATAAGTTTTGACTAAATGTTCGTTGCTGACTTGAGGCATCTTCAACTAATACCGCAATTTCATCGAGGGCAATATCACGACCGTCTAAGGCTGAAGACAAGACTAAGCAAGCTGAAGACGCGCCCATAACACTGGCGAGTGTATTTTCAGTATGTAGTAATAACTGTTGGTTATAATCGCTTTGTGTAACCTCTTTTTTGACAATGCTTTGTTGAAATTGCTTAAAGCTTATTTTTGCTTTTCCTTCACCAACAAAACGTGAAACTAATACTTCTAAATCGCGTTCATCAACATGACGTTTTTTCTGGGAACTGAGCAATTTAGGTACTTGCCACTCTAAAAATAGCGACGCTTGTACACGCTCTTGTACGCTTTGCCGACTTATTTGTGACAATGCCCACATTACAATAATATTTACGGTCAAACTGAGCAAGCTTGCGGTGGTATTGGCTGACAATAATCCGCCAGTAAAGGGTTGTTCATATAAACCAAACTGTGGAAGAAAATTCAGTATTAGCCAAAGCGAAAAGCCAATTAAGATACCGGCATATACGCCAGTTAAACTGGCTCTTCGCCAATAAAATGCAGCAACCAGTGCCGGCGTTAATTGAGCAAAAGCACCAAAAGCAATCTCACCTAACGAACTAAGGGTGTCTGGTGAGGTCATTAAGAAAACACCATAACCGAGTAAAATAACAAGTAAAACAAGTGCTTTACGAATGTTGAGTAAGCGAATTCGAAACTCATCAAAGTCGGTGTTTTTAGTTTCGCTTGCACGAAAAATATAGGGAAAAACGATTTCATTACTAAGCATGGTACTCAGCGCAATAGAAGAAATAATAACCATAGAGCTCGCGGCAGAAATCGCGCCAAGAAAAGCAAACAGGGTTAGCCAGGTTTGTTGATGATGCCAAGGTAAGAACAAAACATAGGCATCAGAGGGCACAGTATCACCCAAGATCATTTGGCCTGCGATGCCAAGTGGCGCAGCAAAAATAGCAAAAACTAATAAATAGAGCGGGAATACTTTTCGACTAAGCTTGGTATCTTTAGGGTTTTTAAGTTCAACGACCATCACTTGAAACTGTCGAGGTAAAGACAAGAATGCCGCCATTACAATCACTAACATTGCCAACATTGACATCATGTTGGGGAAGTTAAGCTGTTGTTCAAGTTGTAAATTTGCCCCTGATTTGTACCAAATATCCATGGGCGAGTCGAAAACGAAAAAAGTGACAAATATACCCACAGCAAGAAAGGCAAAAAGTTTTACTAAAGATTCAAAAGCAATGGCGAGCATAACGCCAGGGTGGCGTTCTGTAACATCGATATGACGAATACCAAATATAACGGTGAAGCCGGCAAGTACTAAGCTTGAAATAAGTCCAAAGCGCCAAGTGACTAACGTTTGTTCTGCTTGAAGTTGTTGAAAAGAATAGACAATCGCCTTTAACTGTAGTGCGATATAGGGCATGGTGCCGACTAAAGCAACAATTGTGACCATAATTGCTAAGTTATGCGATTTTCCGTAACGAGAAGCGAGTAAGTCGGCAAGAGAGGTTAAGTTTAATTTTAAACTGACACGAACAATACGTTGAATAAAAGGCCAAGCAAAAGCAAATAATAATATAGGGCCTAAATAAATAGGAATATGGGAAAGAAAGTTTGTCGACGCTTGTCCGGTGGTCCCTAAGAAACTCCATGACGTACAGTACACACCTAACGTTAATGCATAAATAATGCCCTGACTTTTTCGAACGATTTTATGTCGGTATTTATTGCCTAAATAGGCAATAAGAAAAAGCAGGCCAATATAACCAATACTCAATACAGACAATTGCCAGTTGGGGAACATAATACATCTCAATTTTTATTTTTATACGCTCTACAATACCAAGCCTCTACGCTTATTTATACTACAGTTAGTGGTTAATGAATAAAACACTTTTAACGGATTAATTGTCGAGTATTGCACTTCAATATCAATACTATATAATTGCATTCGAATTTCATTCGAATTGATGGGTTAAAAGAGGTTGTCATGGCACCAGCACCAAGGTTTAGTCTTGAAGAACAAGAAAAGTTAATTTTGTTTGCCGCAGTTACTGCGATAGAAAAAAGTACATTGTTAGACTTTTCTATGTCATCAATTGCTAAATCTGCGGGCCTATCTATGGGCTCAGTGTATAAGTTTGTGCAATGTAAAGAAGATTTACTGATTGCTCTGGCAACAAAAATGTATCAAGAAAAGTATCGGGTTTTTAGTCAAGTGCTTGCACTCTCGCTTACGACACCTGAACGAATTATTGCTTTGAGCTTACTCGATTTTTCAAAAGTACAAATGTTTAGTTTTGATGATCAACTAGAAAGTATCGTCAACACTCGTGCCATTATGAAACGATGTTCGCAACGTTGGCTTGATTATATGATCAACTGTAGCAAAGTCTGTGAGGATTCTTTTCAGGTACTGTTACAAACGGCAGTAGATACTAAAGAATTGCAATCTGGCATCAATGCTATGGAACAAATAAGCATTGGAGCATGGTCTTTAAATGTAGGGTATTTTCAAACAGTAAGGATTCATCATGGTAGAAACACCAACCAAGAAAATGAAATCCAAGAGAGTATCGCTTCTTTATCAACCGATAATGTACATATTCTTAACTTACAGCGTTTTATTAATACCTTCGATTGGCAAAAAAAAGTCAGTAAACAAGATATTGAAAAAGTAGCTCAGCAACTCGTTATATCAGAGCTTAGATAACAAAATGATAAATAATAAAGGAAAGTATATGAAAATCCGTCAATGGATTATGACTATTATAATTTTAGCCGCGGTGATTAGTGGTTTGTATTTTTATAAAACATTTTTACAAGAGGCATCTTCTTCAGGGGCGCAAATGCCAGAGTCTTCAGCAACAGTAAATGCGACTAAAGCTGTGCTTGTTGATTATCAAAAAATGCTGAAAGTCAGTGGCGAAGTACAAGCGTTTAAAGCATTGTCATTAAATAATGAATTTGCTGGTCAAATTACCAAAATCAATGCGAAGTCAGGACATTTAGTTAAAAAAGGCCAAGTACTTGTTGAAATTGACCACCGTGATGAAGACGCTCGGTTAATCGCCGCACAAGCACAGCTAACATTTACTAAAAAAACCTATCGTCGCTATATTGAGTTGAAGAAAAATAACGAAATTAGTGCCGAGCTTGTCGATCAAGCTGAAGCCGCGTTTGAAGTGGCTAAGTCAGATGTAGCGATATTAGAAAGCACTATCTATAAGAAAAAGCTGAGAGCTCCTTTTGATGCAAATGTGGCTATTCATAATCTGGAAGTAGGACAATATTTAGATAAAAATAGTCAGGTACTTACTTTGATTGGTGTGAATGAATTTACTTGGGTTGATTTCTACTTACCACAAGTCTACAAAGAGCTTGTGGTTGGCTCGGTTGTTAAAATCAACCCCATGAACCAGCTGAAATCTTTTGATGCCACAATTATTGCTATCGACCCACAACTTAAACGTGTATCACGTAGCTTGAAATATCGAGCACAAGTGAAATCGTCATTATTAGCCTTAAAACCTAATACCCTAGTCAGTGTTTACTCGCCCATTGCCGCGAAGGCCCTGGTTATTTCAGTTCCTGATGTCGCTATTACGCGTGATCCTCTAGGCAGTTATGTCTTTATTCTAGAGGCTGAAGGCGAAGGAGCTTACCGCGCTAAAAAAGTGAGCGTTATATTAGGAGACCGAAATGATGACCGTGTATTCGTGCTATCAGGTATTAAAGAAGGACAACTCATTGCCACAAAAGGTGCCTTCAAATTATTTCCACAAATGAGAGTGTATGTTGCTGAGTCTTTGTCGGCTAATACGGCTGATAAAATTAGGGCGCTATAATGAAAAAAACTTCAAGCCCAATGTCGAGTAGCAAAGCTTCAGTCATGGACATCTTTGTCCGCCGTCCTGTGGTCGCTTTAGTTTTGTCTATTATCATTTGTTTAGCCGGTCTTTGGTCTATTAGTAAAATACCTGTTTTACAGTTTCCAAAAATAGAAAGCGCTTCGTTAGTCATCGATACCTATTATATTGGCGCCTCTGCTGAAGTGGTACAAGGGTTTGTCACTGAACCTATAGAGCGCGCTGCCGCAACAGTTCCGGGGGTTGAGTATGTTGAGTCTAAAACGACTTCCGGTAGCAGTAAAGTCACAGCATGGCTTAACTTAAATGAAAACAGTACATTGGCTTTAGCTGAATTAACCGCGCGACTGAGTCAAATTCGTTATGAATTACCCGCAGGTTCGCAAGACCCTATCGTGTCGGTGAGCCGAGCCGATCGTCCTTTTGCCGTGTTCTATTTAAATGTTAATGCTAATGGCAATGACTTATCTAAAGTTACCGATTACTTAACGCGACAAGTGAATCCGGTGCTCAACGCGATAGAAGGTGTACAACGTGTTGGTATTGAAGGTGCTAGAACACCAGCGATGCGCATTTGGTTGAATACACAAGCGCTTACGGCCTTTAACTTAAGTTCAAAAGATGTGTATCAAGCTTTAGCTACCAATAACAGTATTGCAACGATGGGCTATGCTGAAAATAGTCGGCAGCGTATTGATATTGTTGCGAATAGCCAATTAACATCAGTAAGTGAATTTGAAGAATTAGTGGTAGCAAATCGTGACGGTGCAACGATTCATTTAACAGATATTGCTCGTATAGAAATAGCCGCAGAAGATGCCAGCATCACGGCAAGACTCAATGATAAAGACACCGTTTATATTTCAATTTGGCCATTACCGGGTGCCAATGAAATTGATATCGGTGACAACCTATATAAAAAAATTGCTGAGTTAAATCAGACACTACCCTTAGGTATGACAATTGATTTTGCCTTTGACGGCACACTTTATATGCGTGATGCATTAAGTGAAATTTTTATCACCTTAATGGAAACTGTCGTCTTAGTGGGTTTGGTCGTTCTCTTGTTAATGGGGTCATTTAGAAGTGCAATGGTACCTTTAATAACCATACCTATTTCTATTCTTGGCGCGGTAGCTGCAATGTCATTTATGGGTTTTTCACTGAACTTATTAACGGTATTAGCGATTGTACTATCGGTTGGCTTAGTTGTTGATGATGCGATTGTGGTCGTTGAAAACGTTGCCCGATTAATGCGCAAGGGCTATTCAAAATTTGACGCGGCTTTAGAAAGTTCACGACAGCTGCTCGTTCCTATTATTTCAATGACCTTAACCTTGGCTGCGGTATATGCTCCGATTGGTTTTTTATCAGGCTTAACGGGTGTTTTATTTAAAGAGTTTGCTTTTACACTGGCAATTGCGGTGATTATTTCAGGTATTGTCGCGATTACTTTATCATCGGTAATGAGCGCACATATACTGCCTAAAGGCGGGGAAGAAGGTTGGTTAACGCAAAAAGTGAACCAACTCTTTGAGAATATTCAGCTAGCCTATGGAGAATTATTACAGCGTATTTTCAAATGGCAGGGACAAGTTTTTTTGATTGCAGCGGTAGTGTCTTTACTCTCGGTGCCTTTTTATTTGCAATCAAAGAAAGAGCTAGCGCCTGTTGAAGATCAAGCAATGGTCATGTTTGTTGTTATGTCACCTCCTGATTCTTCATTGACCTATAACGTTGCTCAAATGGATCCAGTGGTGGAAACACTGCAAGACATTGAAGGCGGTTTAAAAGTTTGGCAACTACTGTTTACTTCAGGTGGGTTTGGTGGTTTAGAACTAGTGGGTGCTGACGACCGTGATTATTCATCACAGGAACTTGTTCCTCAAATGTATGGCAAATTGGCACAAATTCCGGGTTTAAATATGTTACCCATATTACCAGGTTCACTGCCAACGGCAGGACAGTTTGAGATTGAAATGGTGGTTAAATCTTCGGCTTCATATGCCGAAATGAAAAGCTATGCGGATCAATTAGTAGGTGCTGCCTTTGCGAGTGGCAATTTTCTTTTTGCAGACACGGATTTAAAAATAGATTTACCACAAGTTGAATTACAACTTGATCGTCAAAAAATTGCTGACCTTGGGATGAGTGTTGCTGATATTAGTGAGCAAATGAGTATTTTGCTATCAAGTAACTTCGTTAACCGTTTTGATGCTAACGGCAAAGCATATCGCGTTATTCCTATGGTCGATAATAACGTGCGCGGAAAAACAGAAGAAATTCTAGCATTGAACATTAAAATACCTTCAGGGGAATTAATACCTGTTTCAGCCGTTGCTGATTTAAAGTGGAAAACAGTACCACGAGAATTATCAACGTTCGCTCAACAAGCTTCATTTAAAGTTTATGGTGGCGTTGCGCCAGGTGTTAACAAAGAACAAGCACTAGCAACATTAGAAAATGCCGCAAGAAACATGTTACCTACAGGTTACAGTATCGACTATGCAGGTGAATCACGTCAGCTTCGCAAAGAAGGTAGTACTTTAATGATGGTGCTAGGTGTGTCATTACTGATCGTGTTTTTAGTCTTAGCGGTACAATTTAACAGCTTCAGGGATCCCCTTGTGGTGTTGTTAGGTTGTGTGCCATTAGCCTTGTCAGGAGCATTGGTAATACCTTATATGGAGCTAACAACCATTAATATTTACTCACAAATTGGCTTGATCACCTTAATTGGTTTGATTGCTAAAAATGGTATTTTGATTGTTGAATTTGCTAATCATGCGCAGGAAGCGGGTGCTAATAAATTAGCGGCCGTTACCGAGGCGGCAACGACACGTTTGCGTCCAATACTCATGACTACTGCGGCGACTATTTTAGGTCACTTTCCGCTAGTGTTGGTGACTGGAGCCGGAGCAGAAGCTCGAAATAGTATTGGTATTATTCTTGTGGCTGGTATGTTTATAGGTACAATATTTACACTGTTTGTGCTACCCAGTTTTTACCTGTTATTTGCAGAGCGCAGAGAGGCTTTAGCGGAACATAAACAAGACATCACAACCGCCGTAATCTGAATTTAACGGTTAAGACTTTTGTTTTAAACGTTTACTTCAAAAGAAAAGGGCATCACTTATGGTTAAGTGATGCCCTTTCGCTTTTAGCGTATTAAGTTACTCATCGCTACTATTACGCTGTTCGGGTAAATCGCTAGAATATTCGACAAATTCTACTTCAAAGCCATTAGGGTCTAGAAAATACAAGTTAGCCCGATATGGATTTTCAGCCCCTTGTTTATGCACTGCAAAGCCTGCTTCAGCCAATCTACTTTTCATTGCAGACAAGTTAGGGGTTACAAAGGCAAAATGCGCTAAACCTACTTGGTGACCCGTTAAATCACGATTTTCTTCTATGCCATCATCATTGAACGTTAGGTATTGATAATCGTCACCAAAGTGTAGCCAATTGCGCGCCACGCCGTGCCACTCAGCGGTGCCTTTAGCTCTCACTTTCCAATGAGGAAAGGCGGCTTGGTAGAAAGTAAGAGTTTCTGGAATATCATGTACGACTAAGTTTATATGTTCAATGTGTAGCATAAAGATCCTTGGTTATTAAAAGTGACGGCACTATAAAACCTTAAGTTAACTTGAGGGAAGCTGTTTGTAATACATTTATATTATTACCCTTACTGTCGAGAATCTCAAGGAAAGTGAAATATGGTAACGCTGCTAGCTGCTAATTTAACGATAGGTAAGTTAGCTAGCGTTATGGCATAAAGTCATTATTATAAAAACCCAATGGAGAGATTTTATTTTTTATAAGAGATAGACTGTCGCCATTAATTAATTAACGATGATATTTATGGGCTATTTATTTGCAGTGACCCTGCTTTGGGCATTTTCATTTAGTTTAATTGGGGTTTATTTAGCCGGTCAAGTTGATGCGTGGTTTAGCGTTTTGATGCGCATTGCGCTGGCTACTTTAGTTTTTTTACCGTTTTTAAGTTTTAAAAAAACACCAAAGCCCTTAGCTATAAAGCTCATGTTTATTGGCGCGATACAACTTGGCGCCATGTATAGTTTTTACTATCACTCCTTTTTATATTTATCTGTGCCTGAAGTATTATTATTTACGGTAATGACCCCCATTTATATTACGCTACTAAACGATGCGCTTGAAAAGCATTTTAACCCTCGTTTTTTTGTTATAGCCCTTATTGCCGTATGTGGTGCGTTAGCTATTCGCTATGAAAGTATTAATAGTAACTTTTTGATGGGCTTGTTATTAGTGCAAGCGGCCAATATGTGTTTTGCCACAGGGCAAGTGACTTACAAACGTTTAATGAGCAACAGTAAGGTGGATCATAAAACTGTATTTGGGTGGTTTTTTATTGGCGCATTATTAGTCGCTACTGTGTGTTATGTTTTATTTGGCAATACAGATAAGTTACCCAGTACACCAATTCAATGGGGAGTGCTCATTTACTTAGGCATCGTTGCTTCGGGCTTAGGCTACTTTGGGTGGAATAAAGGCGCGACGTTAGTCAATGTAGGTGCGTTAGCCGCAATGAATAATGTACTTATTCCAGCAGGTATTGTTGTTAATGTACTGATTTGGAACCGGGAGGCGGACATACTGAGGTTAAGTATTGGTGGTGGAATTATTTTGGCCGCTTTATTACTTAATCAGATAAGCACTATACCTTCGAAGGACAAAGTCTTGTCTGTTGACTAACCTACAATATTAAAGGATGACAAAAACCAATTTTCTGTTGGCAATGTTAACCAGACAGCAAAGGTAAGAAAATCAAAGGGTCAGAGCAATTGATTGTAGCGAGTGATATTCAATGGCCGATAGGTATTTTAGTACTTTTAAGTTATGGCAATACAAGTAAATGAATGAACTAAATGGTGGCACAGGATCCTGTTGAGTCCACCTCAGAACGCTAACTTTTGCCACATAGCCGTCCTAATTTAGACACGGATTTATCTTAATAAATAGTCCGCTTAGCCAACCATTGCGGTCACTCTAAAATTGCATTAGCACGAATCTTGATGGTTATTTGGAAAAAAAATCTATAATCTCTTTCACCCAAGTTGGAGTATATTTATCATCAAAACGTTCTGCCATAACTGAAATGTATTTTAATGCAAAATCATCTTTCATTTTTTCATCAGAAAAGAAATTTTCTATTTCCCAATTTCTTAAATTACCAGTTGTAGTATTTCCTTTAATATTTTGTATTCCGTCTGTATCTATTAAGTATTTACCATCAACTTCAAGCTGTATTAGTGTTTCTAAAAAAACTTCAGGATTAAGTGATTTTTCGATATCAATTGGTTGTTGTCTTTCTTCGACTTCAAAATTAATTAATTCAGTAACGTGATTATCACCAACAGAAAGTCTTTTTAATATTATGTGGGGTTTTAAATCTTTATATTGGACTACACCATTTTTTCTTAAGTTAGCATCTGTATCAGTTAAACAAAACACTCGACCGTTGTTTTTAGCGCCAATAATTTCATGTATTGGTAAAGATATATACGTATGGAACTTTTTAACTAGCTCAACTCCACCGACAGGAATTATCTGTAAATTTAATTCCTCTTTTATATTTCTCAAAAAATAATCTAGATATATCTGATCACTTGAACCTTCACATATCAACCAGTTATATGGATTACTTGTCGTTAATGAGTGGAAAATTGATTGAACCAAATCGTTGGTACTTTTTAAAGAAAAATCTTTTGGTAGTTTTTTTGTTTGATAGGGATATCTGTATAAATCGACTGTCTGATCAAAAACTACAATTTCATCAGAACCAGAATCTTTCTCTTTTATTTCTGTTTTAATAAAATGCACCAACCCTCTATCAACAATTGGTAAGAAACCATACCAATGTGTAGTTAATAAAACCTGTGCAAATTTTGATACTTTTTTTAATTTTTCAAATTGTTCATAACAAATCGCTGTATGTAGTGAATTTTCAGGTTCATCTATACCTATTATGATTATTTTATCTCTTTCTTTTTCTTCTTTTAAAAAAACATAGACCAAGTTTATTAAAGATTCTCTTTTCTCTCCTGCACTTAATTCACTCATTTTTTTAGATAATTTAACTTTATCCCTGCTACCTTTCATCAATACTCTTTTCTTGAAATACATCTCAAGGATCGTATCGACTAGTGAGGTTTGAGTTAGTTTTTTAGTACCTGTATCACCAGTATCATAATAATAATTACCCTCCATCTTCCCTTCTAATTCATTTACAAATGAATCAAGTCGAGTATTAATGTTTTCGATATCTTTAGGTCGTAGCGATTTCTTAATTTCATTCACAACTTCTTTATTGAATATTTTCTGCATTTCTACAGTCTCAATTTTAGTGAAGTCTTCTGAATTTATCTCAACTGGAATATATACATAGGAATAAATGTCTTTTAATTCTTTCAGAAAGTTTTTTTCTGAGAAATTAGGTTCTAATTCTTTCAATAGGCTTTTTTGAATGGAATCACCAAAAGGAAATAAAATTTTGTGTTCTATTGTTTCCCCAGCAAAAATTAAAAAATGTGTATCTCTATGACTTTCAATTAGCTTGTCTCGGATTTCAAAAAACTGATCTCTTTTATCTTTCTGCTCCAATTCCCAAAAATAGTTACTTATGGTTTCGAAATTACTTGTTAATCGAGGTGCTTTATCTTTAGGTATTAAAAAGAGAGGACAAATATACGAATCCGTGGCATTAGTGTTTTTTGTAAGAAGCCACGTTTTATTATTTAAAAAAGTGTCTAAAGCTTCAAGAATAGAACTTTTACCTGCTCCATTTTCACCAGAATAAGCAACGAAGTTATGCTCATGACCAATAGGAATGTATTTAATATTCTTATACGCTTTGAAATGCCTTACTTGCAACCCAATTATCATCCGTAATTCCAGTATTGTGCGTAAATTATTGTTTTACCTATACTAAACTAATTATTACTCTTGAGCTATATTGTATTAAAGTTTAAGTCTTCTTAACTTCAATAGTTCAACAGAGTAATTAATAAGTTTAGTCTTTAAAATGGTAAAGTTAGCGTCTAGGGATAACTTACCAACTGCAGCTTTGAGTCTTGAAGGGGAAGTTGGGGCTAAGGAGTTGCTATCTTCCGCTTAGCGCACAAAATGATCCTAAATATTGCTGATTGAATATCAAGTATTATGACTGAAACATCGTCTTTTCAGAAAAGCGAACTTTGATGTATCCCTTTAAAAATAATTAACCGTAAATGAGACTAGTATCAATCATTATACGTAGTCACAGACATTCATCTGCGGCTCAAATCACTAATAGGTGATTAAGTACTTATGATCACTAATACCACTTTGTTAGCGTTAACTGATAAATGAACGAAGGCTGTCTATGTTTGAGGTTTAATTAATCGTTTGGGTATAAAACTCAGAAAAATATTTACCCCCCTTAATCTCAATGATTAAGCGTAATTTGTAGCTTTCGCCTTTATTGGCAATCAAACTGCCGAGAGGTGTTTCGCGCTTCCAGTAATAAGGAGAGTCTTTCATTCCCAGCTGAAAAGGGGTCGCTTGGTTGGCTTTATCGACCAGGAATAAAGTCGCGGTGTCGATAGGAAATGTAGAGTTTACCGTTGTTATTCCTTTCTCATCCATAACATTAACTTCAAATTCTCCAGTTTTTAATATACATTTTTGATTACTCACATCGCAATGTCCAAACGGTACTAATTCGAAGGCTCGCGCTTGGCTAGCGCTATTTTCTTCCCATAAATCAGCTAATGCAAAACCTAAAATAGTCAGAATAGGGGCAACAATAATAGCTGTTTTGGTGTGTTTGTTCATAAAATTTCCTATGAGTGTATGTTACTTCGTCATGCTGAATTTATTTTAGTATCTTAAATCGAGATCCTGAAATAAATTTAGGATGACGGCTACTTAGCCAGTTCGGAGGTAAGAATTACGTCTGCTTTGGCAGATTAGATTGATTGAGTATATCGTAATTAGAAAATAAAAAGCCCTATTTATAAACGTTAAATAGGGCTTTAGTTTAATCAATCAATAAGTCGTTGTTAGACTAATTAGTGATCATGTGCTTCTGAAACACCACCATGTGGCGTACGGAAGTTTTCAACCATCTGTTGGATATGAGCGGGCGCTGGACCTGTTACTTTTAACATAGCGAAAGCTACTGCAAAGTTAACAGCTGCCCCTACTGAACCAAAAGCATTGGGTGAAATTCCGAAGAACCAGTTTGGACCCATATCACCAAGGAATGAAGTGCCAGGAATAAACATAATGCCTTTATGTTGGAATACGTACAACATAGTGACACCGATACCTGAAATCATACCAGCAACCGCTGCTTTACCGCTCATTTTTTTAGCGAATATACCCATCATTAACGCTGGGAATATTGACGATGCGGCCAAACCAAAGGCTAGCGCCACCGTTCCTGCGGCAAAGCCAGGCGGATTTAAACCCAGCCAGCCAGCAACGAGTACTGATATTGTCATCACCACACGACCGGCCAGTAGCTCATTTTTCTCTGATAAGTCAGGTGTTAATATACCTTTCATTAAATCATGAGAAATAGAGGACGATATCGCTAATAATAAGCCAGCTGCGGTAGATAACGCGGCAGCTAAACCACCTGCGGCAACTAAAGCAATGACCCAGTTTGGTAAGTTAGCGATTGCAGGATTAGCCAATACCATAATGTCGCGGTCAACTTTAACCATTTCATTGGTTGCTTTATCTGCAGTGTACTGAATTTTACCATCGCCATTTTTTTCTTCATACTTTAATAGGCCAGTTTTTTCCCAATCTTTAAACCACTGAGGACGCTCAGCATAATCTAAATTTTGACCCGCTACTGGTTCTATAGTATTCATTAGGTTTAAACGTGCCATTGCGCCAACTGCAGGAGCAACTGTGTACAACAATGCGATGAAAACTAACGCGTAGCCTGCTGACTGACGTGCCGCTTTTACTGATGGTACCGTGAAAAAGCGCATAATAACGTGAGGCAAACCTGCAGTACCTATCATCAGTGACAAGGTATAAGCGAACATATTTACTGTGCCACCCATGTTGTCAGTGGTGTACTCTTTAAAGCCGAGTTCAGTCACTACAAGATCTAACTTATCGAGTAAGTAAACACCACTACCGTCGGCTAATGTAGAACCTAAACCTAACTGTGGAATAGGGTTACCTGTTAACTGAAGTGATATGAAGACTGCTGGAATTGTATAAGCAAAAATTAATACTATGTACTGAGCGATTTGCGTGTAAGTAATACCTTTCATACCACCGAGTACGGCATAAACCCAAACAACGAACATACCGATGTAAAGACCATTGTCATACTCAACTTCTAAAAAGCGAGAGAAAGCAACACCAACACCTTTCATTTGACCGATGATGTAAGTTAAAGACGCGATGATTAAACAAACAACGGCAACAACACGTGCGGTTTTTGAGTAGTAACGGTCAAAAATGAATTCAGGTACGGTGAATTTACCGTGTTTACGCATGTAAGGTGCAAGTAACATGGCCAGTAGTACATAACCACCAGTCCAACCCATTAAGAAAACTGAGCCACCGTAACCTAGGAAAGAAATCATGCCCGCCATTGAAATAAATGACGCTGCACTCATCCAATCGGCACCAATCGCCATACCATTTTGCAGAGGTGTAACACCACCACCGGCAACATAAAAGTCACTGGTTGAACCTGCACGTGCCCACCAGGCAATAGCAAAGTAAACGGCGAAAGAACCAAATACCGCAATGTATGTATAGAGTTTTAACTCATCCATTATGATTCCTCGACGTTATATTTTTTATCAAGATCGTTCATTTTTTTGGTATACCAAAAAACTAAACCGACAAATGTGTAAATTGAACCTTGTTGTGCAAACCAGAAACCAAGTTTGTACCCACCGAGACGAATTTCATTTAAGGGTTCAACTAATAGCAAACCGAAACCAAATGAAACCACGAACCAGATAACAAGACATATAAATATTAGGCGCAGATTTTCTGACCAATATGACTGTTTCTCTTCCATTATCCTCTCCTAGCAACTTAACTTATCTGGGTTTAACCCAGTTATTATGTAAAGCGTTTATTATTTTTTTACGCTTGATTTATCACCTGTTTTACCAATTAAGGTAGTCGTTAGATTTACTATTAATTCGGACCAATGATAAAACCCAGATCAAAATTCATAGTGAAATTTAACTAGTATTGACACTAACAAGGTTTTTAGCGTTGAGGTATTACACTTTAGTCTAGATCTTGTGTTTTATGGTTGACGCGAGAGGGTTAAATGCACTAAAAATAGCTATCTACTAAGTTTTTCTTCGTTAAAGGCAGCAACAATATGGACAGTGAACTCGCCGAAATTAGTGCTTTTATTCAAGCTATTCCACCCTTCGACACCTTACCAGCAACGGTGACCTTACAGCTGGTCAAAGAAATTAATATTTGTTACGTAAGGGCTAAACAGCCCTTGCCACCCAAAGGTATTGAAGAGGCGCGTCTTTATATATTACGCAAAGGCGCATTGGTTTATACCGATCATAATGGCCAGTTAGTCGGGAAATATACTGAAGGGGAAATTTGCAGTGTATTTTGTCGCCCCGCGCAACGTAATGAAGTGAATGTAAACACCGAAGAAGACACTTTACTGTACAGTCTTAACTATCAAAAATTGTTATCTTTAGTGACTGATTATCCGCAAATAGACGCCTTTTTTATGCAAACAGCCGCAGAGCGTTTAAAAGGCAAAATGAGTAAGGTAAATGAAGAGGCGATTATCAATTCTTCGTTGATTAATAACCCGATTAGCCAATTTTATCATAAGCCAGTATTAACCATTAATAGCGAACAAAGTATTCAACAAGCGGCGATAGAAATGACAGCAAAAGATGTTTCTTGTTTAGTGGTGATTAATCCTGAAAAAGATACAGCAAGTGTACCTGTTGGCATAGTTACTGACAAAGATATTCGTCGACGGTGCGTAGCGGAAGGTTTACCTTTTACTCGCCCCGTAAGTGAAATCATGACAATAGATATGGCAACGTTACCCGAGCAAAGTAGCGCCTATGACGCGCTCATGTTGATGACCAGTAAGCGCATTCACCATTTACCCATTACTGGTTTTAGCCAATCTGGAGAATACGGTGAATTAGTGGCAATGGTTACTATCACTGACTTAATGAATAATGAAGGTCATAATGCTGTGAATATCACCAGCATTATCCGTAAAGCGGGTACTATTAATGATTTGATTCGTATTAGTAAGTTGTTGCCAAAATTACAGATCCGTATGGCTAAACTTGGTACAAGTGCTGATCATGTTGGTAAAAGCATTAGCGCGATAACTATGGCATTTACCATTCGAATTATTGAAATGTCAGAAAAAATCAATGGTAAAGCGCCCGTGCCTTATGCGTGGTTAGCCTGTGGTTCTCAAGGGAGACAAGAGCAACTTGCTCATTCTGATCAAGATAATGCCTTGATTATTTCTGACGATTTAAGGCCTGAACATGAGGCATGGTTTGAAAATTTAGCCTCTTTTGTTTGTGATGGTCTTGCCGCGTGTGGTTTTGTGTTATGTCCTGGCGATATTATGGCAACTAACCCTAAATGGCGACAGCCTCAAAAAAAATGGCACAAATACTTTGAACAATGGGTAAATACGCCACGTCCACAAGCGTTGCTAAACGGGTGTGTTTTTTTTGATTTAACAACAGTACACGGTGATGAATCTTTGCTTAATGACGTACGCGTTAAGCTATTGAAAAAAACGAGTGGCAATAGTTTGTTTCTCGCACACATGTCAAGAAATGCTTTGATGTTAAGACCTCCACTGGGCTTTTTTCGTGATTTTGTTCTTATTTCGGATGGCGACCATAAATCAAGCTTAGACATTAAACATAACGGTATTGCGCCGATTGTTGATCTAGCAAGAATTTACGCGTTGGCCGAAGGCATTGCATCAGTAAATACCATTGAACGCTTACAAAAAGCAGCGGGAACTCCTTCTATCTCTAGAGAGTCAGCCGCTAATTTAATTGATGCTTATGAATTTTTGGGGATTTTACGTTTAGAGCACCAAGCTAATTTATTGCAAGTAAACAAAGAGGCTAATAATTATTTGTCTCCTAAGAAATTATCTAAACTCGAACGTGAGCATTTAAAAGATGCTTTTAAAGTGATTAAAGCATTGCAAGACAGTCGTCAGTCAACGTCTTAAAGAGAAGGGTATAAGTATGATCAGCAATCACCCCTTTTTTTATAGGTTACTCGGCTATGAAGCGCAGCGTAAACGTGCTTGGGCACGTGCCCCCAAAGGAGCATTAAAAGACTTTCTTTCAATAGAATTTCCTGACCCCAATACACCTTTAAGTGATATTGATATCTTGTCAGTTGATTTTGAAACCACAGGCCTTCACGCCATTAATGATAAATTACTAAGTGTGGGCTTTATCGGGATAAAACAGCAGCAGATATCGTTAAAAGACAGTTATCACCAAATAATAAAGACCAAAGATGAGCTTTCAGCAGATAACGTGATTATTCATCAGATAACCGATCAGCAAAAAGAACAAGGTGCGCCATTAAAAGAAGTAGTTGAAGTGTTGCTCAACGCATTAGCTGGAAAAGTGATGTTAGTGCATTTTGCACGAATTGAAAGGCAGTTTTTGCAACAAGCATGCCTTGAACTTTATGGCGTAGCGCCGGTTTTTCCTATGATAGACACCTTAATGATAGCGAAACGGCAATTAGATAAAAAAGATGTCGCTTACGACCCTTCAGACTTAAGATTGTCAGCTTTACGTTATCAGCATGGCTTGCCTAATCATTTTGCTCATAATGCTTTAAATGACGCAATAGCAACGGCTGAGTTATTAATGGTACAAGTGAGCAATATGCCTAATAGTACACTTAAACTCAACGATTTATTGCTGTAATTGTTGTTGAGTTTGCTGGTTAAAATGATGCGTAAGTCATTCGTGCAAAGTGGCAGTGGTATTTTTAAGCGAAAAATTAAATTTGAAAAAATACCACTGTGTAAATGGACCTATTTTTATTTGAAATGAGATTTTGTGTCCGCTTATGCTTTATCGATTGAGGGCGATTTAGCATTCGCTTTGATTATTTCAATATCAACTTTATCGATGAGTAATAATACGTCAGCTAATTTTTTTCGTAAATCGGCAGAAAGCTTATTAGGGAAGCTACTTTTCTTAGCGACAGAAAGCGATTCACGGCGAATAACGATATCGAGTAAATTTTTAATAGAGTCGGTATTTGACAGTGCTAATGCGGGGAGTTGCTTTTCTACTGCTTGGTTAAAACAATCGTATGACTCTTGTAATGCTACTTTTGCCTGTTTTAGTCTAGCCATGAAACCACCTATTTTTTTGTTGTTAGAGGCCTCGTGGTGTTTATTTTTGAAAAATAAAAGCACCCAGAGGCATTAACTACAATAAATAGATTTTAAACTTTGTCTAGTGTTATTCGTTAGGTGCTGGTTTTTTCTTTTTTGATGATTGCAAATAATTCATCTTTTAAATGTAAGCGCTGCTTTTTTTGTTGGTCTAGATATTCGTCAGAAGTATTTTCAACACCTTGTTCTATATGGCGTACCTCTTGATTTAGCTCATGGTAGGCTTTGAATAAGCGATCAAAATGTGCGTCATTCATTTTAAGGTTATGTATTTCATCCGTAAACTCTGGGAATTCATGGTGTAAATCATGTTTTTCTATTATCATTTTTCTTCCTTATTGTGCGCAGTTGATACAAGTGATTGTGTAAGGTAAAACGTGTAACCTTTTCGTGTTAATCGCGGTATCACAGCTGGCACAAAAACCATATTTATCATTTTTTAAACGATCTAACGCGGCAATAACATGCTTTAATTCAGCTTTCGCTTCGTGATGAATTTTATCGAGTACTTCATCATTTTCTGTTTCGGTAGCTTGTTCAGCAAAGTCTGGCGAGCGGCCTTTGTGAAAGTCGGCTTCGATAGCACTAATACGATGTTCCAACTGAGATTTTTTCTCCGTTAAAGAGGCGAGTATTTCTTGATTTTTCATATCATTTTCCTTTTTATGTTAACGGCCATAACTTCATTTTATGCAAATGTTAGCTAATTTCCTTGATCTAGCTCATGCAAACGTGAACAAGCAAATGATTATAAATATATTTCGAAGCAATAAAAAAGACGCTTGAAGCGTCTTTTTTAAGAATTATTTACGAACTTTTTTTATTTTTTAGAGAAAACAAATTCTTTTGGTGGCGTTGCACCCATTAAGTGTTCTACGAAATAATCCCAACGTTTACGCATCATATAAGGTTCGCGCGCAAAACCGTGACCACGGTTTGGCAGCATTAACATATCGAAATCTTTGTTAGCCTTGATCAAAGCTTCAACCACAATCAAGGTATTGTAAGGCGGAACATTAGTATCGGTTGTGCCGTGAGCAATCAATAACTTGCCCTTTAAGCTTTCAACCGATAACTGGTTTGCTTGGCTATCGTAGTTGCTGGTGCCATCTTCATTTTTTACTTCAAGACCATGGTATTTCTCGCCCCATTCGTCAGCATAGTTACGGTTATCATGATTACCGGCTTGTGATACCGCCACTTTGTAGAAATCTGGGAAAGTTAATAAAGCACGAGTTGATGCAAAACCACCACCTGAATGCCCCCAAATACCCACGCGCGTTGCATCAATCCAGCTATGTTTTTTAGCTAACTGCTGAATAGCTGACACTTGATCAGGAATACCACTGTCACCCATGTTGCCGTAATAAAAGTCATGAAACGCTTTCGAGCGACTCGGCGTGCCTAACGCGTCAATTTCAATCACAATAAAGCCTAATTCAGCAATTGATTGATTGTCTCCACGAGAACTGCGGAAATGACGACCTCGGATACTTCCTACCTGTGGACCCGGATATAAATAGTTAACGACAGGGTAAGACTTACTCGCGTCAAAATTTGTTGGTTTGTACAGTAAACCGTAAATGTCATTTTCACCGTTTCTGTCTTTTACAATAAATTCAACGGGAGCTTTCCAACCAGAATCTTTTAACTTACTGATATCCATAGTTTCAATGGTGAATTCTTTTTTATTATCAATTGCGCGAACCCTACTCGTTTCAGCAATTGTTGGTGTCGCGGTGCGATCTAAGAAGTGTGTTCCTGCTTTGTTTAACGTAATACGGTGATGTTTTTTCTCTGGTGTTAATAAGGTTAAATCAGAACCATCTTTGTTTACGCTATAGAGGTAATGGTAATAGGGATCGCCACCTTCTTTACCTGCGCCAGTGAAAATTAGCTTACCTGTGTTTTGGTCAACATGCAGTAATTCAATAACGGTCCAATCGCCTTGGGTAATCGGTTGTTTAATTTTACCTGTCGCTAAATCAACAAGGTATAAATGTCCCCAATTACTTCGCTGTGAAAACCAAATGGCTTCATTGCTTTTCTCTAGGTATTTCCAACTAATACCGTCAACACCTGACTCAAAAAAGCTATTTTGCGTTTCAGACATAACAACTTTTATTTTACCCGTATTAGCATCAGCAATTTTTAACGTGGCAGTTTTGTGATCGCGCGTTGAAGAAACAAAAGCAAACGTGTTGCTGTCATCAGCCCAATCTATATCTAATAACTCGCCATTACGTCCTGCGACATGGTCAGTAATTGTTGAGCGATGAGCATCGGGTTCCATATCAAGTGGTGTCACTTTTTGAGTCTCAATGTCGATAACGACTCGATGAATAGCAAAAATATGTTCGTCACCCGGGAGCGGGTATTTCCATACGTCAATGTCAGGATGACCCACAGCGGTTGAAACAATGCCCATGTCGCCAACTTTACGACCATCATGCTTAAAGGTAGTTAATTTTTTTGAATTAGGTGCCCAAATCACTACGGGTGAGTCACGACGCACCCAACCTGCGTTATTGGTCGCGTAACCAAAATCTTTAACGCCGTCTGTGGTTAGCTGGCTTTCTTTATCTGTTGTTAAGTCACGCAACCATAAATTATGTGCACGAATAAATACCGCTTGTTTGCCGTCAGGCGATACATTCTCATCACTTTTTTGTGCTAATTCATCAAGATTACATAAGTAAGTCTCTAAATCACACTGGTAACTTTTCGCTTTTACTGAGAGTTTAATGTTGCTTGCTGAGGTGAATTCTACTTGATAAAAAGGGAGTTCATCGTGATTTATTTCGGTTTCTGTAACACGGGCCAGTGAGTCAGCTAGCTTTTTATGATCGAAAGCAAGCGATTTTTTTTGGCTGTTAGTATTAACTTTAAAAAACTGGTCACCGTCTTTTGTATGACTGCGGTAAACCAACGTACCATTGTCTGACCATAAAGGATAATCAACAGTACCGGTTACTAACTTACTGGTATGGCTTGCTAGTTGCTGTTCTGCCTTTTTGTAGTCGTTAACGCTGAGCTGTTTTGCTGACAAAACGGTTGGCGTCAGAGCAGAGATAAGCGCAACGCCACTGGCAAGAATAAGAGATTTTCTCATCTAAATTTACCTTTTTTCATTATGAGTTATTCACCTGATAATAATACAAGTAATGCTATTGCCAGCCTAACATTTCCTTATGGTTTCGAGTGTGATTATCGTTAAATATACGACTTTATAAGGTGAATTAATCAAAATTAGCAATAAAAAACATCCGCTTTAGACTTATGTCTAATTTCTAAATACCCATTAACGTTTTAAGTTATGAAAATAAAATAATAATAAAACGATAAAAAGTAGCCAACGGATCGTATCTGCAGTTTTCCTAGGCTAATACACAATAAACGGGGATAGCAAAATGTTCAATAAGAAAAAGCTTCTATTAGCAACAGGATTATTAGCGTTGGCGGGCAGTGCAAATGCGGCTTACGAAATTAAATTAGACAATAACGATACCATTACTTTCGGTGGTTATATAAAAGCTGATGCACGCTACACCGATGGCACCGTTGCAGCAACAGATTATTGGTATGGTAGTGGTACTGCCTTAACCGAAAGTATTTCGAACTTTGGTATTGCGGTTAATGAATCGCGTATTAATACCAAATATCAACATGGTGATTTAACCGGTTTTATTGAAATGGATTTCTACGGTGAGGCGGTTAGAGGGGGGGGCAACGAAATTATTTCTAATTCATCAAACCCACGTATTCGTCACGCTTTTATTAAATACAAAAATCTATTAATTGGTGAAACATGGTCAACTTTTGTCAATACCAGCGCGCTCGCTGAAGCGGCTGATTTTGGTGGACCATTAGTAGCAGCAGCATTTATTCGTCAGGGACAAGTACGTTACACCATGGGTAATTTTCAAGTTTCTGTTGAAAATCCAGAATCATACGGTGGTGTAAGTGGTAACGACTCAATGCCGGATATTATTGGTCGTTATAATTTCAAAGGTGATTGGGGTAACGTGGCTATTGCTGCAGTAGCTAAGCAATTACAAACCGTTGGTGGTAACGAAGAGTCAGCATTGGGCTATGGTATTTCTGGCCGTATAAATACCTTTGGCAAAGATGATTTTCGCTTCCAATTTCATGGTGGTGAAGTTGGTCGTTATGTCGGTGTTACGGCTTCAAAAGATTTAATTGGTGAAGAAGTTGAAGAAACAACGTCAATTAGTGTTGCCTATCGTCACTTTTGGTCTGAAGGGTTACGAAGCACAGCATTTTATGGCAATACAACCACAGATGTCGCTGATTATGACCGTACCCATTGGGGCGTAAATTTATTCAAAAATGTGACCAAGCAATTATCATTTGGTGTTGAAGTGGGTAACTTTGAAATGGAAGATAAAAATGTTGACTCCGATTACCTACAATTTTCAGCAAAATATGTTTTATAGGTCATAAATCGACATACAGACAAAAGAAATTCACACGTTCTTGCGTTAGTTGACCTCCTATTCTGAGGTTGTTTGGGGAAGCTTTTGCTTCCCCTTTTTTATGTTCAGGATGAACGGTATGTCGTGGTGCCATGGATGGCAAGTAGCGACGAATGTTCAGGATGAACGGTATGTCGTGGTGCCATGGATGGCAAGTAGCGACGAATGTTCAGGATGGCCTTTCTCAGATATCCTGTATTTCAAGGCATTAGTGCATCCTTGCACGTCAACGGTGATGATTTTGTTTCAGATAAATCATTAGTACCTACGTCGATGTAGTCAATGTCGTAGTGCCAAGACTGTTTTTACTTTTTTAACTTAGCAAAAGCATCGGCAAAGGCATTACCCATTGCCGCATTGTCATTCGTCTTCGGTTGTGGTTTTGCACTTCGTTGCTGATTGGGTTTGGTATTTTTTGCAACGGTATTCTGTGAACGGTCATGAGGCTTATTGGCAGAAGTTTTTTGCTCTGACTTCGAGGTAACTGTTTCATCTAAACGCATTGATAAGCTAATACGTTTTCTTGCCGCATCAACCTCCATCACTTTTACCTTAACAATATCGCCTGCTTTAACCACTTCACGTGGGTCGCTAACAAACTTATCAGTGAGTGAGGAGATATGTACTAAGCCATCTTGATGAACACCTAAATCGACAAAAGCACCAAAGTTGGCAACGTTTGAAATCACGCCTTCGAGTATCATACCGACAGTTAAGTCGTTAATCGTATTCACCCCTTCCTTAAATTGTGCTGCTTTAAACTCAGGGCGAGGGTCACGGCCGGGTTTTTCTAGTTCACTAACAATATCTTTAAACGTTAACTCACCAATATTGATATCTTTGAGATCTGTGATATTAATTTGATTTAATTGCTCACTGTTGCCTATTAAATCAGTAATATTACTCTTAAGTTGAGCGATGATTTTTTCAATCACGGGATAGCTTTCAGGGTGAACCCCTGAATTGTCGAGTGGGTTTTTACCCCCCGCAATACGTAAAAAACCTGCCGCTTGTTCAAAGGCTTTCGGCCCCAAACGCGCGACTTTTTTGAGTTCTTTTCGATCATTAAAGCGACCATGCTCGTCTCGGTAGGCCACTACGTTATCAGCCATGGTTTTATTTAAACCGGAAACTCGAGTTAACAATGCCGCTGAAGCACTGTTTAAATCAACGCCAACATTATTTACACAATCTTCTATAACATTGTCGAGGGTTTTACTGAGTTGGCTTTGACTAACGTCATGTTGATATTGACCAACCCCAATCGCTTTAGGGTCAATTTTTACTAATTCAGCTAAGGGGTCTTGTAATCGTCGTGCGATAGAAACAGCGCCACGAATAGAAACATCTAAATCAGGAAACTCTTTCGCTGCAAATTCTGAGGCAGAATACACAGAAGCACCTGCTTCACTGACCATCACTTTTTGTGGTTTATTTTTTTCTAAAGCTTGAATAACCTCTGCCGCAAGTTTGTCACTTTCACGCGAGCCGGTACCATTACCAATGGCCAGTAATTGTACTTTGTGCTGCTGACATAAACTTACTAACGTTCGTAATGACTTCTCCCAATGATTTTGTGGTGCATGGGGGAAAATAGTAGCGGTTTGTAATAACTTACCTGTCGCATCAACAATCGCAATTTTACAACCTGTGCGCATACCGGGGTCTAAACCTAAGGTTGTTTTCGCGCCAGCTGGAGCGGCCATTAACAAATCACTTAGATTAGTGGCAAAAACTTTTATTGCGCCAGTTTCTGCTTGTTCACGCAAGTTACCCAGCAACTCTGTCTCTAAACTCAGGCTTAATTTGATTTTCCATGCCCAACGAACGACCTTAGTCATAAATTCAGCGGCAGCTTGTCCGGTTAAGCGCAAATTATAGTGTTCACAAATAATTTGTTCTGCACTTGAGTAATGACTATCTTCTTGAGTTGGGTCTACATTAATGCTGAGTTGTAGAATTTTTTCATTACGACCACGAAGCATCGCCAAAGCGCGATGTGAAGGAACATTTTTTAATAATTCTGAGTGCTCGAAATAGTCGCGATACTTTGCCCCTTCTTGCTGTTTTCCTTTGGCAACAACGCTTGATAAATGCGCTTGTTTTAATAAATGTTTACGCAATTTCTGTAATAAATTGGCATCTTGAGCAAAACGTTCGATGAGGATGTAAATTGCGCCCTCAAGTACTGATTTTTCATCGCTAAACCCAGCATTATCATTGATAAAAGCCTTTGCTTCAACTTCTGGTGTTAATGTCCAGTTGTTATAAAGATTATTGGCAAGGGGTTCTAAACCGCCCTCTATCGCTATGTGACCTTTAGTGCGACGTTTGGGTTTGAAGGGTAAATATAAATCTTCTAAACGGGTTTTGTTGTCAGCTTGTTGTAATTCTTTTTCTAATGATGGCGTTAATTTATCTTGTTGCGTAATGCTGGTAATAATAACTTTTCGACGGTCTTCAAGTTCACGTAAATAGCTTAAACGCTGGTCAATATGGCGCAGATGATTATCGTCTAACCCTTGGGTAACCTCTTTTCGGTAACGGGCAATAAAAGGTACAGTTGCACCATCATCAAGCAAACTAATTGCTGAAGTTATTTGAGCGGTTTTAACGTTAAGTTCTGTTGCGATGAGTTCAGCAATGGTAGCCATTAATTGACGAGCCTTTTTGAAAGAGTAAATTTAAAGCATTATATTGCCATGGTTCGATACTGGCATCAATTTGCATGTTTAGTTGGTGTAGACGAGTGTTTGAAAAACGAATGTGTCTTGTTGTTTTTTATTTTAATGAAGACGTTAAGCCAAGTTAACTTCAATGAGCTCACTTGGCTTTAAATGGGATATTATAATACTTCGTTTTCGGAGACGTCGGTGGATAAATCAGTCGATAACCACTGACAAATCAGGTCGTTTGCTGATTCTAAACCGGTATATTTTAAAGATGAAAAAGCTTGTACAGTAATATCAGCATTTAATGGTGCTAACGTTTTCTTTACCTGTAACACTTCCGAGCTTCTTTTGCCCTGTGAAAGCTTATCGCATTTTGTTAATAACGCTAATATTGGCAAATCGCTGTCAGCAGCCCATTGAATAAGATCCATATCCAAATCTTTTAATGGATGGCGTATATCCATTAAAATAACAAGACCTTTTAAGCAATCACGTTTTTCTAGGTATTCCCCTAACGCCTTTTGCCATTTCTTTTTCATTTCAATCGGCACTTTAGCGAAGCCATACCCAGGTAAATCAACTAAGCGTCTGTTAGGTGCGACTTCAAAAATGTTTATTAACTGCGTACGACCCGGAGTTTTACTGACACGAGCTAAACCTCGTTGATTTGTTAAGGTGTTTAATGCGCTTGATTTACCTGCGTTTGAACGTCCGGCAAAGGCCACTTCGATACCGCTGTCTTCAGGCAAGCGACGAATATCCGGCGCACTTAATGTGAAAGTGGCTTTACTTAAATGAATAACAGGTGATGACAAAATAGCGTCCAATAGATAATAAAAAAAGCATTATATCTTTTTTTTCTCGTGAAACAGTAAAAAGTGTCATTTTTTAAGCTTAATTTTTACTGTGCTTATTACACAGGGGCAATATTAGTGTAAAATATTAATAGTTTTTATATCCACCCTTTTGTTTTTTAGTGAATACTTAATAAAAGTAGCAGAGCAGAGAGCCATTCAATGAATAAAATTATTTTTTCGTTAATTCTTGCCGTAACGAGTATTAATGTCGCATTCGCAGCAGTCGGAAACGCTGATGCAGGTAAAAGTAAAGCCGCTATGTGTGCAGCTTGTCATGGTGCTGATGGAATTAGTATAGTTGAAACATATCCTAATTTAGCCGGTCAACAGGCTGATTATATTGCCACTCAACTACAAGCTTTTAAAAGTGGGGCACGTGTTAACGCTACAATGGCGTCGATGTCTGCCGGTTTATCTGAACAAGACATGGACGACTTAGCGGCTTATTTCTCAAGTTTAGATAGAGGTGGTGCAACCGCTTCAACAGATGGCGCTGAAACAAATTCAGTTGTTGCTGTTGCCGAAGTGGCCCCAGTTGCTTATATTGCTAATGCGATCGCAGGTAAAAGCCTTTACGAACTAGGTGACCCGTCGCGTAACATTGCTAGCTGTATTGGTTGTCATGGTAAAGAGGGTAATAGTAAAGTATTAATTAACCCAAATTTAGCAAACCAACATGCGCAGTACATTGAAACACAGTTACATGCTTTTAAAGACAAAACTCGTATTAATTATGCAATGAATCAATTTGCGGGTGCAATGACTGATGAAGATATCGCCGATATGGGGGCATATTTTGCTGATACAAAAGCCGTTGCTCATGTTGTAGCGAAACGTGTTGCTACGGTTGCTGTTATTACTGAAGAAGCGATTGCGGGTAAGGCAAAATCAGCGGTTTGTTCTGCTTGTCACGGTGTAGGTGGTAACAGTATCGTGCCAATGTACCCTAAGTTAGCGGGGCAACATGCTGAGTACACGGCAAAACAACTTAAAGAATTTAAATCAGGTGCTCGAGAAAATGCGGTTATGGCTGGTATGGCTGCAGCGCTTTCTGAACAAGACATGGCTGAACTAGGTGCTTATTTTGCGAGTCAAAAACCTACGCCAGGTAATGGCAAGGAATCTGCTTTTGGGCGAAAACTATACTTTGGTGGTGATGCTGAACGCGGTATTACCGCCTGTATCGCTTGCCATGGTGTCTCTGGTAAAGGTATCGCAAAAGCCGGTTTTCCAGTGGTTGCTAACCAAAGTGTTGAATATTTAACGGCTCAGTTAACCAGTTTTAAAGCCGGTGAACGTTACAATGACCGTAATGGTATGATGCGCAACATAGCTAAACGCTTGAAGCAAAAAGATATTGATGCACTAGCGCAATTTATGTCTTCTTTGAAATAAAGTCGTGCTAAGGTAATATTGAAAAAAAGCAGCTTAATAAGCTGCTTTTTTATGCCTGTAACATTTAACAATGAGAAAATTCGTGTAAACTACTTTATATTAAAACTACAATGCTTAAGGTTAACACCTTATTCATACATTTGTAGTTGCAGTTAATTAGCCACATACAGAGAGTTCATCGATGAAAAGAATACTATTAAGCTTGGTTTTATTAGGAACAGGTGTACTAAATATCTCCCATGCTGCTCAAGGCAATATTGAAGCGGGTAAAGCAAAATCGGCAATGTGTGCAGCATGCCACGGTGTCGATGGTAATAGCATGGTACCAATGTACCCAAGTCTTGCAGGGCAAAGCGCCAGCTATCTAGCCAAACAATTAGCTGAGTTTAAAGAAGGAATGACCTCGGGTGGTAAAAAGGGTCGTGCTAACGCTATTATGGGCGGTATGAGTATGGCGTTGAGCAACGAAGACATGCTTGATTTAGGTGCATATTATGGTGCTCAAACGTTAAAGTCTGCTGGCGGTGAAACAAGCGAAGTGGGTAAAGCATTATATTTTGGTGGTGATGCTGAACGCGGCATTACTGCTTGTATCGCTTGTCATGGCGCCGATGGAAAAGGCATGTCACAAGCTGGTTTTCCTGCGCTTGCTGGGCAACATGCTATGTACTTGAAATCTCAGCTTGACAACTTTCGTTCTGGTGCTCGTCATAATGACAGGAATGCTATGATGCGTAATGTTGCTGTTAAATTAGAAGATAGTGATATTGACGCTTTAGTGCAGTACATGTCGACGATAAAGTAATTTATCAAAATAATATCCTGAACATCGTCACTCTTTCACATCTACGTGATCATGACATACCGTTCACCCTGAACATTGTCACTCTTTCACATCCATGTAATCATGACATACCGTTCATTCTGAACATAAAGCAGCTAACTTGAGCTGCTTTTTTATTGGCTAAAATTCACTGATGTCGTACACTGAAATGGACCCTGCTAGTCGTAATATATTGATTCTAAAGCAAGGAGAAGTCTTTTAATGGAACAAGTTCTCTTGTGAAAAATCATTCAGTAGTGAACAACATGATTGCCTGTCATCAATGCGATTCATTATTGCCGATGCCTTTATTATTAGAAGGACAAAATGCGTTATACGATTAATCGTACAGCTGCGGTAGCTACTTTTTTCCCTGCGACTTTATTACCTATTATTGGTCTCGGTGCTGCTGGCCTTTATAAAGATGCCTCTTTACTCGACTGCATTACCTTTTTAATAAATAGTCGAAATTATGTGCTCGCTTTTGCTGTTTTTATGATTACTGTTGCGACACCAGAGGTCGGCGTAAACAAAATCTTTCAGTCAGCAGAGCAAGGACAATTATTCAAATTAGCTCCAAATGTTGATGAAAATTGGCAGACATGACAGCCTAAAATTAAATTATCTCAATAAATGGAGGAAGCAGCTCTCTATTTTTGAGAATCCGCTAAATGTGGTCTTAAAGCATGATTTTTATAGAATTATTAATCATTATTTGCATAAGACACACACAATTCGTTACAGATCAATAGGTAACGAATTGGCATAACTCATGCTATTAATTGAATATGTTAACTGATAATAATAATTAAGTGAAAACACAATGGAAAATGACCTCGCCCCTGTAAATAAGCAGCTATCCCCTTTAATAAACTCTGATCGCATTCAAGTGATGGACCTACTTCGTGGTTTTGCCTTAATTGGTATTATTATGATGAATATTGAATGGTTTAATCGCCCCGTTAGCGCCTTAATGAGTTTCGATTACAGTTTAACGGGATTTGATTGGGCGGCAAGTTGGTTAGTTAAAGTGTTCGTTGAAGGTAAATTCTACAAGCTTTTTTCTATACTGTTTGGGATGGGGTTTGCCATTATGCTTATCAGAGCACAAGCAGCAGAACGTAAGTTTGGCGTATGGTTTACTCGAAGAATGCTAGCATTATTCGTCTTTGGATTAGCGCATCTCATCTTCCTATGGGGGGGGGATATTATTCACGACTACGCAGTAGGAGGTTTGTTTTTATTAGGGTTTGTTTTACTTTTACGCACCAAAAAGTTAGCGCGATTTAATAAACCAGAAACATTTGCAAAAGTGGGTTTCTCCCTATTGCTTCTGCCGCTAGTGGTTTCAATGTTTGGTGCTCTTTACTTTGGTGTGACACGAGACAACACGGTAATTACTGAAGAGTGGCAACAAAAAATATCGATTAATCAACAGGTCGATTTATTGATGCAACAAGAAAAAGATAAACCTAATGATATAACGGTAGATGATAAAAATCTTGTTGAAGAGGACGCTATCTCGTCGGAAGAAATTGTCAATGAAGAAAGTATTAAAGAAGATGTTATCGAAGAAAAAGAAGTAGATGAAGACAGTATGAGTGATGAAGAGCTTATTGCTTATAAAGCTCAGCAACGCGTCGAAAGTAAGCTTAAACGTGAAAAACGCTTAGCCAAAGAAACCATTGCCTTTACTGAAGCTAGTTACATTGAAGCCACTAAATATCGAGTACAAAGCGCCCTCAAAGCTTTAGGTAACACGCCTATGTTTGCCTTTTTTGTCTGCTTACCCCTTTTTATGGTCGGCTATTGGTTAGTGGCCAGTGGTAGAATGAAAAATCCTGAGCAACATGAAAGTTTCTTTAGTGTTATGTGCTGGGGTGGCTTAAGTATTGGGCTTTTATTAAGTATTGTGGGAACTTTTATTAGCATACACCCTGTAACAAAAACAGCGATTGAAATTCAAGCGGGAGGACAAACGATTTTTTACTACGGGCAATTTGTTTTATGTGCAGGCTATATTGGCATGTTTGTAAAACTCGCTAGTAAAGCTTGGTTTATAAAGTGCTTTTCTTGGTTAGCGCCACTAGGAAAAATGGCATTAACCAATTACATCACGCATTCCATTATTTTAACCAGCATCTTTTATGGCTATGCCGGCGGTATGTTTGGCCAAATAGCGCGCGGACAGCAAATGTTGATTGTTGTTGTAGTTATTTTCGCTCAAGTTCTCTTTTGTCACTTTTGGTTGAAGTTCTTTAGATTTGGCCCACTAGAATGGCTATGGCGCTCTATTACTTATATGAAGCGTCAACCGTTATTATTAGAAAAACCGCTACCTACATCGGTATCTGTTTAGCTTTAAACGGATTAACGAAACGGCATAAAATGCTGAAATTGTTTAACTGCAATTTCAGCATTTTCACTTTCAGTAATTGCGGTAACGACAGCAATACCGCCAACGCCTGTTTGCCAAACTTGTTCTGCGTGTTGATGATTAATACCACCAATCGCCACCACGGGAATATTAGTGGCTAATTGTAGTATATACTTTAAGTTTTCGACCCCTTGTATTTGTCCGGTCATATTCTTGGTTTTTGTTGAAAATATAGCACCAATCGCCAAATAGGACGGTTTAAGCTGTTGCGCTAATAAAAACTCGTAACAACCATGAGTACTAATACCTAAACGCAAGCCTGCTTTTTGAATGGCTTTTAAATCAGCGTTTTGCAAGTCTTCTTGCCCAATATGTACACCGTAAGCACCATGCTTGATGGCTAGTTGCCAGTAATCATTGATAAACAAACGTGTTTTATATTGTTTACTCAGTGCTAACGCTTCAATAATAATCTGTTCAAGTTCTTGCCCCGTTTTATCTTTTAAGCGCAGCTGTATAATTTCTAAACCCAAAGGTAATAATCGTTTTAGCCAATAAATAGAATTAACAACCGGATAAAGTCCAAGGTTTTTTTCTTGTAGTTTTAATGAAAGAAAAGCTGGTAACGCTTGATGTACTTGCGCTAAATCAGAAGTAACCGTTGGGAAATTAATTGCGTTATCTGGCCAATGCGTTTGCTCAAATGCGCCATAATAATTTGGCTTATTGATTTCATTGATCACTGATTGAGCAAAACCTTGATTGATAAAAGCTTTGGTTAACGTAAAAGCATCACGTAACAAATAGCCTTGTGCTAGAAAAGCCGCTAAGGCGCTGGCAAAAGAGCAGCCACCGCCATGGCTGTAATGGGTATTTATTTTGGCTGACGTGAGTTGATAACGTATTGGAACCTCTTCAATATGATGTAAGCAATAATCGCGACTAATTTCTGGGTTAATTCCGGTTAAAGACTCAGTATGTCCGCCCTTTATTATTACGCTATTTACACCTAATTCAGCGATTTTTTTCGTCAATATATCAGGGGTAAAAGATGTCTGATTTGTCAATTGTTGAGCTTCGTTTATATTAGGGGTGATCACATCAACAAGCATGAGTAAATCGGTTAAGTCTTCACGCTGTAATGTAGATAAAGCACCGCCAACAGTGGCTTGTCCAACGGGGTCAAATACCACTTGTAAGGTTGGCACTTTAGTTTTAATCAAAGCTAGGGTAGTTGTAAGCCACTTAACTTGTGCACTATTGGCTATTAAACCTATTTTAATAACGCTGGGCGGTTTGTCATCAATGAGTATATTAACCTGTTGTTGAAGAATATTTATTTCAGTGGGGTTTACTGATAATAATTGTTCAGCGTTTTGTACGGTATTAGCGGTGATCAAATGACAAACTTCAACCCCTAAAGCATGACCTGTTTTTATATCGGCGGCAATACCTGCGCCACCTGAGCAATCGCTGCCTGAAATTGTCCAGATGATTGGTTTTTTGCTCATACTTGTCGACATAAAATTACCCTTGTTGATGCCAAAAAGGCGTTTCTAATGTTGGCGTACTCGGATGAGCAGTTTGTCGTTGCTGCATCATGCCCGCAATATAACCTTGCTCACCAGCAGTAACCGCTTGTGCGAAGGCTTTTGCCATGAGTACAGGGTTATCAGCTAACGCGACTGCAGAGTTTAACAATACACCGTCGTAGCCCATTTCCATGGCTAAACAAGCATCAGAAGGTTTACCAATACCGGCATCTAAAATGAGCGTAGCGTTGGGTAAACGCAAGCGGATTGTTTCCAAATTATACGGGTTCATCAAGCCTTTACCGGTACCTATTGGCGATGCCCAAGGCATGATCACCTGACAACCTAAATCATATAATCGCTGGCAAATAACTAAATCATCGGTGCAATAAGGGAGCACTTTAAATCCGTCATTTAAGAGCTGTTCAGTTGCGGTTAGTAGCTCTATGGGATCTGGCTGTAAATTATAGTCGTCACCGATGACCTCTAATTTAATCCAATCGGTTTGAAAAATTTCTCGACTCATTTTTGCTAATGTTACCGCTTCTTTTGCGGTTTTACAGCCCGCGGTATTCGGTAATAAAAAACCTTGGCTTTCTTTTACGATGTCTTGAATATATTGCCAAATTTTTGCACCCGATTGTTCCGCGGGGTTCTGCCGTTTTAATGAAAGGGTCACAATCTTTGACTCGCTGGCTAAAATGGCTTGTTTCATGATCTCAGGTGAAGGGTAAAGTGCACTACCGATCAATAACCTGCTCTGAACAGGTTGTCCGTATATAATGAGTTCTTGTGAAAGTTTCATCATTAACCTCCCTGAATAGGAAAGAGTAAATCAATACTATCTCCCTGATTAACATCAGTATGCTGATAATCTGTTTTGCCAATAAAGTTACCATTAAGCGCAACCGCGAAGCTTTGTTGGTGTTGCTCAGGCGTTAAATAGTGCTGTAATGCGATTATTATATTAGCGCTTTCGGTTGCTATCGTAATCGCTTGTCCGTTTATAAAAAATTTCATTTTAGCCGCTTTACTCTTTATTTATTGTTCTTCAGTTATGGGTAACCATTTATTATAAGGAGATTGTTGTATGTTGTTTTTTGCTAGAACATGATCAACCGCAAATATTAACTGTTTTAACACGACGGGTGCGATAAGGAAGCCGTGACGAAATAAGCCATTAACTTGAATAAGGCGTTGATGCACAGATATTTTAGGTTGGTTATCACTAAATGCAGGCCTTAGCTGGCTTAGTTGTTGACGAATACTCGCTTCGGCAAAACCAGGATGAACGCTGTAAGCAGCGCTAAGCAGTTCCATTGAAGAACGTACGGTCATAGGTCCACAGTTTTCACTTTCAACTTCGGTTGCCCCCACCACATAGAACCCCTTGGTTTTAGGGGCAATATATAATTGATATCGAGGGTGCATCAACCGAATAGGTCTTGTTAAGTGAACGTCTGGCGCAAATAGCTGAAATAATTCACCACGTACACCCCGTAAATCTCTTAAGGGTGCCGCCTCTGCATTGCTTTCGTTACTACGAGCACCAATACCACGGCAGTCAATCGCCAAATCACAAGCCAATACCTTTTTTGTTCCACTCCCTTGACCGCTATCAAGGTAGGTTACTAAGCAGTGAGAAGCTTCCTGATCAACTTTAACCACAGGAGCATTTTCTAACCAAGTAAGCTGACTTTTATCTAACTGTTGTTGGAGGGCAATCAGCAATTTACGATTACCAATTTGTCCTTCTTCAGGTAAAAATACGCCTTGATTAAAACTACGTCCTAGTTCTGGCTCAAGCTCAATTATCTGCTGGCGATTAAGCTGTAGTAGTGGATGTTGTGGATAATTATTTTTGATATAACGCACAAAACGAAGGTAGTCACCTTGGTCTTGCTCATGGCTAACCATTAACGCCCCCGCTTGTTGAAAATAGGTATAAGCGTCTAATTCAGCCAAAATTTCAGGCCAAAGCTTTAACGACTCAAAACCCATTTCAACAATATTAGGCTCGCTATGCATGGCTTCACCCAAGGGGGTTAATAAGCCTGCTGCCGCATAAGCGGCACTTTGGCGACCAGCTTTGTTATCTTTATCAATCAAGGTCACATCATGCCCTTTATTAACCAAAGATAATGCGATTAAGCGACCCACTAACCCCGCGCCAATAACGACAATATTGGTGGAGGTTTGAAGAGGCGGCACTTTTTTATCAAAAAGAGTCATCGTTCACTACTTCGCCTGATGGTAAATTTCACTACCGGTGGCTTTAAACTCAGCAGACTTTTCTGCCATACCTTGTTCTATATTCTCTGGCGTGGCATCTAAGACAATGACTTCGTCAAGCAGCTGTATTTCTATTTTATTGCTGGCTTCAAGACCCGCGGCATAATCGCGTACTTCTTGAGAAATTTTCATTGAACAGAATTTTGGGCCACACATTGAGCAAAAATGAGCCACTTTGCCAGACTCTTGTGGCAAAGTTTCATCATGGTAAGCTTTAGCTCTTTCTGGGTCTAAACCAATGTTGAATTGATCATACCAGCGAAACTCAAAGCGTGCTTTGCTCATCGCGTTATCACGTATTTGTGCACCCGGATGCCCTTTTGCTAAATCACCGGCATGGGCAGCAATTTTATAGGTCATTAACCCTTCTTTTACGTCTTCTTTATTGGGTAAGCCTAAATGTTCTTTGGGCGTTACATAACAAAGCATAGCGCAGCCGTACCAACCAATATTAGCAGCGCCAATACCTGAGGTAATATGGTCATAACCGGGAGCAATATCAGTGGTTAATGGTCCTAATGTATAGAAAGGCGCTTCACCACAATGCTTAAGTTGTTCTTCCATGTTCGCTTTAATCAGATGAAGAGGGACATGACCTGGGCCTTCAATAATGGTTTGAACATCGTGCTGCCAAGCAATTTTGGTTAATTCGCCTAAGGTATGTAATTCTGCAAATTGTGCTTCATCGTTAGCATCAGCGACTGAACCCGGGCGTAAACCATCACCTAATGAAAACGAAACATCGTACTGCTTTAAAATTTCACAGATATCTTCAAAATGGGTATAGAGAAAATTTTCTTTGTGGTGTGCTAAACACCATTTCGCCATAATTGAGCCACCACGCGAGACAATACCTGTCACGCGTTTAGCCGTCATGGGTACATAACGTAATAATACGCCAGCATGAATAGTAAAGTAATCAACACCTTGCTCAGCCTGTTCGATAAGGGTATCGCGGAAGATTTCCCAAGTTAAGTCTTCAGCGACACCACTTACTTTTTCTAGCGCTTGATAAATAGGCACAGTGCCAATCGGTACGGGCGAGTTACGCATGATCCATTCACGGGTTTCATGAATATTTCTACCCGTTGATAAGTCCATTACGGTGTCTGCGCCCCATTTTGTTGACCAAACCAATTTTTCTACTTCTTCTTCAATAGAAGAGGTGACCGCAGAATTACCGATATTCGCGTTAACTTTAATTAAAAAATTACGGCCAATAATCATGGGTTCACATTCTGGATGGTTGATGTTTACCGGGATAATTGCCCGGCCACGCGCGACTTCTTCGCGGACAAATTCAGGGGTGATTTGTTCAGGAATACTGGCACCAAAAGACTGACCTTTATGCTGTAACAACAATGTTTTGTCTTTTACCTCTTCTCGTTTCAAGTTTTCACGTATTGCAATATATTCCATTTCTGGCGTGATAATTCCTTGGCGAGCATAGTGCATTTGAGTAACATTTTTACCTTTTTTCGCTACACGCATTTTAGGTAAATGTTCAAAACGAATAGCGTCAACACCATCATCAGTTAAACGTTGCTGTGCATAGGTAGAACTGTTTGCGGTTAATAATTCAACATCACCACGATTATCAATCCAGCTTTCACGCAGGCGAGGAATACCTTTGTGAACATTTACCTCAACGTTTTCATCGGTATAAAATCCAGAGGTGTCATATACACAAAGTGGTTCATTCTTTTCATAAGTTGGCTGGTCTTTATTACCGGCCAATAAAGTATCAGACAAGGTGATTTCACGCATACCCACCTTGATATCGTGAATTTTACCTTTTACATAGACTTTTTTAGAATTAGGGAATGACTGATCTGAAACGTTTTTTAAAAAAGCTTCAGCTTGCTCGCGACGTTCTCTGCGAGTGATTTTGTTAGCTGGTTTGGTCATTATGCTGCCTTTTAATAAGTTACATTTTGTTATAAATGCAGTAAAAAAAAGACGAAGTGTAGAGTGAGGAAAAAATAAAACGGTTTAGGTATTAATGCTTTAACCGCTATATTTTACCTTGTTCCCTTACGCAGATATTAATCTGATCAGGTTCTACGGATCCCGCTTTCGCGATCTCAGCTTTGAATATTTCTTTTAGAAATAATCTCAGCACTCCGACAAGTAATTGTGGTGATTCTATCGTATTAGTTTCAAAATACGCAATCTTAATGTTGTATTTGGTTATAATTAATTTTTAGATAACGATGTGAGCCGCTAATAGTTCTTACCCTTTTTAGGGTTCACCATTTATATTACACAATGCTAGTATGTTGTATACAAGAGAGAGTTGGGACAATAATAATGATAAAAAAACGGATAACGACTTCACTTGCCAGCTTAGTTTGCGCTATGGTTTTTGCTGGGCATGTTAGTGCGAGTAATTGGCAACAAGAAAGTGGCAAGATAACGCATCAAGAACAATTACGTGGTTCAATAACACCAGAAAGAATCTGGTGGGATCTAACGCATTATCATCTTAATGTAAAAGTTGACCCTAAAACTAAGCTTTTTTCAGGTAAAAACACCATGACTTATATGGTGTTAGCTCAAGGTGAACGTTTACAAATAGAGCTACAAGCGCCAATGAAGCTTGAGAAAGTGCACCAAAATGGTAAGGCGCTTGAAGTAGAGCAAGATGGCTATTCTTATTTTATCACCCCAGCCAGTAAGCAAGAAATAGGCTCAGAGCAGAAGATAACTCTTTACTTCTCTGGACAGCCCGTTACTGCAAAACGTGCCCCATGGGATGGCGGTATTACTTGGGAAAAAGACAGTAATGGCCTTGATTTTATTGCTACATCGAATCAAGGTATTGGCTCTAGCATTTGGTGGCCAAATAAAGATCATCCTAGCGACGAACCTGATAATGGAGTGCTAATCAGTGTTGAAGTACCTGAACATTTAATGGATGTTTCTAACGGGCGGTTAATCAAAACAGAACATAATAAAGCAGCGAAAACAAAAATATATCATTGGCAGGTTGTTAACCCAATAAATAACTATGGCGTAAATATTAATATTGGCGATTATGTTCATTTTGGTGAAAAGCATCAAGGTGAAAAAGGTCAGCTTGATATGGACTATTATGTTTTACGTGAAAATTTAGCCAAAGCTAAAAAGCAATTTAAAGAAGCCAAGCGCACTATTGAAGCTTTTGAGCATTGGTTCGGCCCTTACCCATTTTATGAAGACAGCTATAAATTGGTAGAAGCCCCTTATTTAGGTATGGAACACCAAAGTTCAGTGACTTATGGCAATGGTTATCAAAATGGCTATCTAGGGCGTGATCGCTCCAGTGCAGGCCCTGGCTTGTTATTCGATTTTATTATTGTGCACGAATCAGGGCACGAGTGGTTTGCCAATAATATTACCAATAAAGATGTGGCGGATATGTGGATCCATGAGAGCTTTACGAGTTATTCAGAGAGCCTCTTTTTAGAATATCATTTTACTCAAACGCAAGCCTTTGAATATATTCGTGGTCAACGGCTGAACATTGGTAATCAATCACCAATTATCGGTGAATATAATGCTAATCGTGGTGGCTCTGGTGATATGTATGATAAAGGTGGCAACATGTTGCATACCATTCGCCAAGTAATCAACGATGATAAAAAATGGCGTGAAATATTACGTGGTTTAGGCAACGTTTTTTATCATCAAACAGTGACCACTCAAGATATTGAAAGCTACATCAGCACGCAATCTGGCATAGACTTTAGTCAGGTTTTTGACCAATATTTACGTGATATTCGTATTCCAACCTTGGAGTATTTTGTTAAAGATAAAGTGATGAAAATTCGTTGGGGTAATGTTATTAAAGATTTTGACATGCCAGTTCGAGTTACTATTGCAGGTAAAGCACGTTGGTTGTCGCCAACAACACGTTGGACTGCTGTTGAGATAGATGAGGAAAATCCAAGTATTACCGTTGATGCTAATTTCTATATTTCGACACTCAATGTTCTAGGTAATTAGTTTTATAATTTTTAATCTAATATTTACACTGAAAAAGGAGAACGCTGAGTTCTCCTTTTTCAGTGTTAAAGAGTAAACTTAATTAAAATGCGTATTTGAAACCAACAGAAAGTAAGTCAGTCTCATCATAATTTTCATATGAGGCTTCAACACTGATTTTTTTATTAAGGTTATAACCAACACCAGCGCCAACACCAAATTCCCATGAATCATCAGAATCTGATTCGCCAGCGTAACTTATTTTACTTTTTAAATTTGCATAAGAAGGCGCAACATAAACGTATGCTCCGTTACTGAAGCCGTATTGACCACGAAGAGATAACGCAATAAAACGTTCTATTTCGACTTTTATATCACTACTGATCACTCTAGAATGTCCTGTGTACCCATCTTGATAACGCCAAGTTTCTGTTAGCGTGTCATCACCAAGACCGGTCCCGATTCGAAATTCAGGCATAAAGAAGTAATCTTTTCTTGAATTTTCAATTTTATAAGCAACTGAACCATAAATAATATTTAATGAAAGGTCGTCACCGTCAGTGCTATCAGAAAAATTAGCAAAACCTGCCCCTGTTTGCCAATTAGCGGAAGCCGTTAAAGAAAGGGATAACAAGATGAGGGCAAGAGCTGTGCATTTAAACATTATAAATCCTTTATTTTTTATTTGGGTTAACCTTAGATTAAGCTAGAGTTAAATTTTCGCGTGGAGCTTAACACCAAGATATTTTTTGTTCAATAATCTTTAATAAACACTTAAGGTACTTGGAAATTAACAATATCCGTGGCAATATTTAACAATGAAAAAACAATTTTCTATTCCCCATAAGCGCTATTTAATAAAACGTACGGCAATATTATTGTTGGTACTGAGCTTACCCGTCACTAAGGTTTATGCGATTAAAAGTGAAAGCATGGACAAGCTATGTCAGCGCTCTCCCACAGAATGTCTTGAACAAGTTGATTTTGAATTAAAAAGTGTACAACAGAAAAGTCGACTTTGGCTTCGCTTAATGCAGTTTAAACTCACATCGCTATTTATTTTACAACACAGTGACGAGCTATATAAAGAAACCAAACGCCTAATAAACGATGAAGATTTACCTACTCCTTTTCAGGTTACTCTTTATATGTATTATGCAAAATCTCTTCTTGGTCGCGGAGATCTAAAAGAAGGTAAGCGCTATATTTATAAAGCGAAAGCACAGTTAGCGATAATGAATGGGGCATACCCCTCTCCTATAAAGTTAATAGAAATAGCTAACTTACAAATGTTTATTGGTGAATTACCTGAAGCTTACGTGTCACTTAACGCCTTGAAAGATAAATATCAACATAGTCATAACCCATATTTTATGATGGAGCTATACGGTCATTTAGGGCACGTTGCGAAAAAACTTGAGTATAATGATGAAGCCTTAGAACACTGGAATAGCGCCGTTCCTTGGAGCTATAAATATGGTAATGAACAGCAAATAGCGGTTGTACACTTTAATTTAGCACAAGTGCAGCAAGAAGCTCAGCAGTATTCACTAGCTGAAACAAATTATGCCTCGGCTATCAAGTATGCAGAAATAGCTATTGATGTAATAAAGGCTGCTCATGCTCAATTATATTTAGCTGAAGTAAAGTTAATTATGGGGAAGAAAGAACAAGCAGAAGAGTTATTATTAGCTATTAATGAAAAGCTTCTCGTCTCACGTTATCTTTTAAAGCTCAATGGGCTTAAAAGCCAACTGTAAATGCTTTAGCCGATAACACTATTTTTATACGTTAATGACCGAACAATAAAGATTGTTACCATCATCTGGATAAAATCCCCGGATATCGTATGTCAACGCCCGCGTTTTTATTCCCCTTTCCTTTCTTGAATACGACGCATACTTCCCTTTAAATGTGAACGCGAGGCCACTTTTTTTTGCCAAAAAGGTGAATAAACGACTATTGGTAATGGCTAAATTTTTCATGGTTGTAAGGCAAGCTATCAATAGGCTTAAAAAATGACTTTTATACATTTCAATAAGCTATTATTCCAGATATTTATCCATTATCATTGTTGCAAAGAAAGCAGTCAGGACAACTTACATGTCAGCACCGAAGCAAAAACCTAACACGATCAAATCTAAAGCCGCCATAGCTTGGGGGCCAAATCAGCCATTAACCATTGAAGAAGTCGACGTAGAGCTACCTAAAAAAGGTGAAGTACTGGTTAAAATTATCGCTTCAGGTGTTTGTCATACCGATGCTTTTACACTTTCAGGCGAAGACCCGGAAGGAATATTTCCCGTAATTTTAGGTCATGAAGGTGGCGGAATTGTTGAACAAATAGGCGAGGGAGTAACTAGCGTTGCGGTTGGGGATCATGTCATTCCTTTATACACGCCAGAATGTGGCGAATGTAAGTTTTGTAAATCAGGTAAAACAAACCTTTGTCAAAAAATTCGCGAGACCCAAGGTAAAGGTTTAATGCCTGACGGTACTTCTCGATTTTCATTAAACGGCACTGTTATTTTTCACTATATGGGGTGCTCAACGTTTTCTGAATATACCGTTTTACCTGAAATATCTTTAGCAAAAGTTAACCCCAAAGCGCCACTTGAAGAAGTGTGTTTATTAGGCTGTGGCGTTACAACAGGCATGGGCGCGGTAATGAATACTGCAAAAGTAGAAGTAGGCGATACGGTTGCTATTTTTGGTTTAGGCGGTATTGGGCTTTCAGCGGTTATTGGCGCTACTATGGCGAAAGCGAGCCGTATTATTGCAATTGATATTAATGAAAGTAAATTTGAATTAGCCAAAAAATTAGGCGCAACTGATTGCATTAACCCAAAAGATTACGATAAACCCATTCAAGACGTTATTGTTGAATTAACCGATGGCGGCGTTGACTATTCTTTTGAATGTATCGGTAATGTTAATATTATGCGCTCAGCCTTAGAGTGTTGTCATAAAGGTTGGGGCGAATCTATTATTATTGGTGTTGCTGGCGCAGGACAAGAAATTTCAACTCGACCATTTCAGTTGGTTACCGGCCGGGTATGGCGTGGTACTGCCTTTGGTGGTGTAAAAGGTCGCAGTGAGTTACCCGAGTATGTTGAACGTTATCTCGCAGGTGAATTCGCTTTAAACGATTTTATTACCCATACCATGTCATTAGAAAAGATTAATGAAGCCTTTGAATTAATGCACAAAGGTAAGAGTATTCGTAGTGTTATTCATTTTAATCATTCATAAGCACCTAAAAGGTTGAAAATCATGTTAGAAGAAATTAGCAGTAATAAAATGTTTGCTGGCGTACAAGCACACTTTCAACATGATGCCGAAAGCTTGAAGTGTAAAATGCGTTTTGCTATTTATTTACCTGAATGTGCGAGCAAGAGTTCACCGGTGCCAGTTTTGTATTGGCTTTCAGGACTCACTTGTACAGATGAAAATTTTGTACAAAAAGCAGGTGGCCAGCGTATGGCATCAATACTGGGTATTGCCATTGTTTGTCCTGATACCAGCCCGCGCGGCGATGATGTTGCCGATGATGAAAATCAAGCTTACGATTTAGGGCTAGGTGCGGGGTTTTATATCAACGCAACAGAAAAACCGTGGTCTAGCCATTATCAAATGTATGATTATATTGTTGATGAATTACCAAAATTAATTGAAGCAAACTTCCCTGTATCGAGTAAAAAATCAATCAGTGGTCATTCAATGGGGGGGCATGGCGCACTAACCATCGCTCTTAAAAACCCAGATTTATATTGTTCAGTATCCGCTTTTAGCCCTATTGCCAATCCAGTAAATTGCGCTTGGGGACAAAAAGCGTTTAGTGCTTATTTGGGCAGTGATCAAACGTTATGGCAGCAACACGATGCTAGTCTTTTAATGAAAGCAAGTACGCACCATATACCGGCCTTGGTTGACCAAGGTTTAGACGATGATTTTTTGAAAGAACAACTTCATCCCAAATCATTAATTTCAGCGGCGCTAAGTAATAACTACCCACTGATACTTAACCAGCATCAAGGTTATGACCATAGCTACTTTTTTATTGCGAGCTTTATTGAAAACCACTTATGTTTTCATGCACAACATCTGGAAGATTCGCAATGATCACGGTGCTTTCTCCACAACAATTCAAGACTATTCCATGGAAAAACGGTCAAGGAGAAACGATTGAATTAGCCATTAACGCTGGGGGTAAATTAGATGATTTCATCTGGCGCTTAAGTATGGCAACGGTTGTTGAAGACGGTGTTTTTTCAGATTTTTCAGGTTATCAGCGTAACCTTATTCTGATTGAAGGTCATGGCATTAATTTACAGCACGATAACCGTAAAATTGATCAGCTGAATAATATCCTCGATATCGCCAATTTTGATGGGGGTTGTCGAACCGTTGGAAATTTACCAGCAGGCGAAATTACCGACTTTAATATTATTACAGATAAAGAAAAGTGCTCGGCCGTTGTGGAAACCTTGCTAGCTCAACAAACTGTTGAACTTAAAGCTGCAGATTTATGCTTTGTTTACAGTTTGTCGGGTGCATTTCAGTTAACGTCATACCAAAAGCACCCAATAATAAAGGCAGGGCATTTATTGAAATTGAATACCCTTAAAACAGGGGAAATGACGATTACAGGACAAAAGCTGATCGTGGTTTACTTAACATTAAATACCTAGGGTAAATTTAGTGACAACAGGTGTTTATCGCTGAAAAAGGCTATTTAAACTTTTATTTCAGCGGTAACATCTTTTCTGTTTTACAGTATAGGTATCTTAATAAAAATCTACTACACAGGACCTTAAAGTGAAAGCACTCTATTTAGTCAACGTATTGGCCTTATTGCTGATATTGTCACCGTTAGTTAATGCTGATAGTACGAGCGACAATACACGAAAATTAGCTATCGACGAAAGCTCAACCACAAAACATAGTACCAAGGTTAATGGTAAAAAATTCGACTACACCGCCACTACCGGTACTCAACCTGTTTGGGACAGTGAAGGTAACCCAACCGCTAGTTTATTCTATACCTATTACCAACGCAGCGATATTAAGAATAAAAGCGCACGACCTTTACTCATTTCTTTTAACGGTGGCCCAGGTTCAGCATCAGTTTGGATGCATGTTGCCTACACCGGACCACGTGTTTTAAATGTTGATAACGAAGGATATCCATTGCAGCCTTACGGTGTTAAGACCAATGACTATTCAATTTTAGATGTTGCCGACATTGTTTTTGTTAATCCGGTAAATACTGGCTATTCAAGAGTTTTACCTGACAAAGAGGGTAAGATGCCTTCAAAAGACCAGCAAAAGTCGATGTTTTTTGGTGTTAATGCCGACATTAAATACTTAGCTGATTGGGTAAATACTTTTGTGACCCGAAACGATCGCTGGCGTTCACCAAAATATTTAATCGGAGAAAGTTATGGCACAACGCGGGTCTCAGGTTTAGCATTAGAGCTACAATCACGACAGTGGATGTATTTAAATGGCGTTATTTTGGTGTCACCTACTGATATTGGTATTAAGCGTGACGGTCCAGTAAAAGCGGCAAATCGCCTACCTTATTTTGCGGCGGCGGCTTGGTATCACAAAGCGTTAAAGAGTGAATTACAACAAAAAGATTTACTGGATATTCTACCAGAAGTTGAAAAGTTCACTATCGATCAATACATACCCGCACTTGCTAAAGGTGGCTTTATTAGCCAACAAGAAAAACAGGCGATTGCAGAAAAAGTGGCATACTACTCAGGGCTTTCGGTCACTGAAGTATTACGCAGTAATTTAGATATTAGCGCTTCATATTTTTGGAAAGAATTATTACGTGACCGTGAGCAAACAATAGGACGTTTAGATTCTCGCTATTTAGGTATTGATGAAAAAGTAACGGGTTCACGACCTGATTATAATGCAGAGCTAACATCATGGTTACACAGTTTCACGCCAGCCATTAATTACTATTTACGTGAAGAATTAAACTATAAAACAGACATTAAATATAATATGTTTGGTGATGTACATCCTTGGGATCGCAGCAATAATAATACTGGTAAGAACTTGCGTTTAGCGATGGCACAGAACCCTTATTTAAATGTCATGATCCAATCAGGCTACTACGATGGTGCGACTAATTATTTTGATGCTAAGTATACGATGTGGCAGTTAGATCAAAGTGGAAAAATGAAAGATCGTTTATCTTTTAAAGGCTACCGCAGTGGTCACATGATGTACCTTCGCTATGAAGATTTAAAAGCGTCTAATGATGATATTCGTCAGTTCATTAAAGCGTCGTTACCTCAAACTAAACAAGCGGCTAAATATAATGCGGCTGCGCCAAAGTAAATCGTAAATCAGTGAAGTAGTAATATCTGCCGATTAAGTTTTAATCTATGACCTAATCGGCAGCGTTATTATTATATTTTTTCTACTGCGACTTCTTCAGAGGGCTCTGTGGAGTTGGTTTTTTTATAAACTTGCTCCATAATCGGTTCAAAAGAGTTCGGATGAATATTACCAATAATATTGACAAAAAGAGCTTCATCTTCTGAAAGTAACAGTACAACTAAACCATCAATCACTTCCCCATTTGACTTAATAAACATAAGTGAATAATCACCTTGCTCATCGCCTTTAACGCGAGCAATAGGTTGCCAACCATCTGCACGTAAATTGGCTTGTGTTTCATCAAAATTTTCTATAAAGAGCTGACTATTTTCTTCAACTTTATAAACACTAATACGAACACCGTCTACGTCATTGAGCAAAGCATCAATTTCAGGATCTTTATCGGCATCAATAACCCAACGAGCGGTACCGATAGCTAAGGGGCCTAAAGACAAATTTAATTCGCTGTCGGCTTGCCACCAATAAGGTGATTCAATATCTGCATAGCCCGCATGGCTATGTAGGCTTCCTGCTGTAATGCCACAGCCCGTTAATAATAAGCTGGTGGTAATGGCTAATATTAATGTAACCTTTCTTAATAAAATAGTAGATAGTTTCATGGGGTACTCGCTATTTTAAGTCAATATCGATGTTAAGTGATTGGGTTACTTTATTAATTTGCGCCGGGTCTATTTCGCCAACAATATTAATAAATACCGCTTCTCTTGCTTCTCGTGAATCACTGTTATTCACAACCATCACCATTAAGCCGTCCATAATATCATCAGTAATTTTAGTGAATATTCGTACTTTTTCACCTTTTTCGTTCACTGAAACAATGGGGAGCCAATTTTTGTTTTGAATGTCTTTACTGACTTTAGCGATTAAGTCTAATGCGGGTTGGTCGTTGTCTGTCATATTGTAGATTTGTACACGCACGGCTTTCAATTTCTTGATTAACTCAGACGCTTCTGGGTCAGACATATTAATTTTGCTAATAAAGCCCAGCATGGTTTTATTTAAATTAACCATCACCTTAGGTTCGCCATAAGCAGAATCGAGGCTGGCGAAATCGACATAACCACGCTCTTGGGTAATATCATTAGCAAAAGCTAAGCTGCTAATAAACAATGACGAACTAAAGAAAATGACGGCGGATAATATTTTTTTCATGATGTTTCCTTAAAATGATTAAGTGGTTTAAATAACCCCTGATTCAATGGTTGTTGTATATTTTCGTCTAATGCCTGTTTTATTTGCTCTGTTGATACCTCTTTAGCAAACGAAATATATTCTAAAGCGATGGCTAACTCTTGCTGAGCATGCTGTATTTCTGCGAGTGAAGGTTGTTCATTTTTAGGCTCACTTAGCATATTGGTGTTAAGTAAAGCAACAGCGGTAACGGTTGCGGCTAGTGCACTGAGTTTTTTCCAGCTAGGTGTAAAGTAACCAAACACAACGTTACTGGTTGTTCTCGTTTTGCCAATGCCTTGTAACTTGTTTTTAAGATCTGTTGATAAAGGCTGTAAACCTATGTCATTTAAGTGTTGTTCAATATGTAAGGCTTTTTCTAACTCAGCAATGTGTTGATTACTGAGTTGTTCGCTATTTAATTCGCTGTGCTCGGACAATGCTCTTGCTAGCACGCGAGTGTCAGCTGAAATGTCATTGTTCGCTAAAAAGTTATCTAATGGTTTCTGCCATGATTCTTTATTGTTCATGGGTATACCCCTTTAAGTTATTTCGCAATTCACGTCGTGCACGATGCAAATAGACTTTTACTTGGCTGGTGGTTAAGTTAAGTGACTGAGCCGCAATACTTTGGCTGTTTTGCTGTACATCACATAACATAATCAACGAGCTATAAGGTTCTTTTAAACAAGAAATTGCGTGGCTTAACCAACGACTTAATTGTTGGTGTTGTAAATTCCCTGCGGGTTCTTCATGAGTTTTAGTGACTTGATACTCTTCTTCAACTTGGCTGAATTCTTTACGCTTACGTAATCTATCAATACAAGCGTTGCGAGTTACCGCTGAAAGCCAAGGCGACATTTTTTCAATATCTACTTGTTCGAAGCTATTCCATAAACGCGTAAAAACATCTTGTGTTATATCTTCCGCTTCGTGTTTGTCGCGTAAAATATAAAGAGCTAACGAATAAATTCGCTGCTGATGCTGTTCGAGTATTTTATTAAATTTATTTCCTTTCATAGTTATAATTACGCACGACTTTGCGAAAGGTTACAATTTAATTATCTTATTTTTAATTTAGTTTAAAAAATGATCTCTAATCCAATTGGAATAATAAGCAAACATCCAAATATGTAACCCATATTTTTTATCGTTTTACTGTGGTTTTTCTTAATGCGAACGCCAAATAGTGGTTTTAAAATATCGGAACGCCGAATAATCTCAAAGCAAATAAAACATAATAAAATGGTAAGGAGAATAACGCTTAAAGGCTCTATTATCGGCCCTAACTCCAAAGGCGCTAAATTATAAGCAAGCACAATAATAATGGTTTGATGCACAATATAAAAAGGATACACAGCCTCATTAAAATAGCTTAATGAGGGTGACTTTTTATTCAAATATCTATAAGCGAGTGCCAATACGGTTAATACTCCTGCAACACGCACGACACTGTAAATAAGCATGCCCATTATAATTAACCACGATGGAGTCGAATCGTTTAACGTTAACCAAACGGTATTATAGAAACTGATAAAGACAATTATTAAAAACGCAAAAGTAAGCAGTAACGGTTTTAAATTAATTGTTAACTGTTGCCAAAAATGAGCATGCCAACCAATTAAATAGCCATAAAGTAAAAAAGTGAAACCCAATGGGTAACGATTAGTGTCTTGCTCCCACGTTATTTGAATTATAAATATCGGCACGCTTAATATTAATAAGATAACGCCAAGATGTTGCTTAAACAGCCAGTTGCTAGTATTTGTGATAAGTGAAGAATTTAACAACGGCAGTAGCAATATTATCGCCAACGAGTATTCCCACAATGAGCGTAAATACCATAAGTGATTAACGTCCCAGTGCGGCCAAATACCTGGCTGATAATTTACGAAAAGCGTATTGTTATCAGTAAACATAGCTAAATAGAATTGCCAATACGACATATCTAACGCACCATTTGTCGTCATTTCAACATAGAGTTGTGGTGGAACAATCACTAGAACGCCAAACAATAAGGGTAAAAGTAATCGTAAGCTTCTAACAAAGGTATAACGAAGCAAAGACACTTTGACTAAAATAAACCGAATGGCAATACCCGAAATTATCCATAAAGACGCCATGCGCCAAGGCTCAACTATAAGCATAAAATTTGCTAGTGTTTCTGACTGATAGACACTTTTGAAATGAAAGCCCCAATCCGCCACATACAACATTCCAATGTGATAAAAAATAAGTAAGCCAAAAATAAGAATGCGTAACCAGTCTAAATCGTAACGTCTTTCAGGCATTCCTTGTTGGACAGGAATAAAATATTTTATTAAGAAATCATTCGATTGAACCGTCATTTTCTGACCTTTATAAATGAAGAAGTTATTGGGATAATGACAGAGATTTTATTTATAAAAAGACAAAAAGGCTTAATAAACAATGCATAGGGATAAGCGGTGGCTGAGAGGGCTGAAATGTTTTTGCTTTAATGCTTGTTGTGCTACTTTATAAAGATGAATAAATTACACCACTTTCAAAAATACAAATTTTGCTATGAAGTATTAGGCATCTTTGGCTACCTTTTTATTAATAGTGTTATTTTGGCAACTTCAGTGATCATGGAAGCTAATCGTTCTGGTGTGCCAAGTTTTCAATTATGGGAACCTTTCGTTTGGGAATTCAGCAGTGCGATAGCGACTATTTTATTGTTGCCTGCGTGTGTGTGGCTCCTTAAAAAACATCCTTTCAATTGGTCGAAAGTAACATTTTCACTGGGCATGTATTTTATTAGTTCCATTATATTTTCTATTGTTCATGTCAGTGTGATGGTTACGATACGAGAGGTAATATATTGGACTCAATCGCTTAATTATGATTTTGGCAATATATTAATTGAGTTTATTTATGAACTCCGTAAAGACATATGGGGATTTATTTCCATTCTAATCGTTATTAAGGGCTATGGATTTATTCTCAGTCGTCTTCAAGGTGAAGCATGCCCAATTTCTGTAGGTGAAGAAGAAAATATCACTCAACGTTTTGACCGTTTATTGGTTAAAAAGCTAGGTAAAGAATTCATCGTTAAAGTGGAAGATATTGAGTGGCTAGAATCATCAGGAAATTACGTTAATTTACACAGTAAAGGAAGAATATACCCAACAAGAACAACATTGACTCAATTAATATCTCAAATTGAAGAGCAAGGATTTTGCCGTATTCATCGTTCATATGCCGTTAACTTAAATAATATTGATTCAATTACACCGCTGAGTAGTGGAGATAGTGAAGTAAAACTAAATAATGGAAAAATATTGAATTTATCGAGGCGATACAAAGACGCATTTAAATCGAAATTATTGTAAAAAAGAACTCACTTTATTTTCCCTCAAATTATAGGCATAAAAAAACCGATGAAAACTAGTTCATCGGCCGGATAGCTTGGGGAAGCTAAAATATAAAATTATTACAACAGGTGTTCGCTAAAAGGGAACAAAAACATTATAGAGTAACGACTCTATAAATGTAAAGTAAATAATAAAGTAATTACTCAACTTTTGTATTTTCAGATTATTATTGGTCAATTGTTGGTTATTTGTGGATCGTCACAAATAATGAGAAACGCGTCAGGTCATGAGAAAACTTAATATATTGTGAATAGACATCACTAGTGAGATTATTGAACATTGAATGAGATTGAAACGTTTTATGCAATATTCACTATTGCCACAAACCCGACCTAATTTAGTCGTGAATTAATCACCATAAATAGTCCGCTTAGCCACCACAGCGGTCGTTCACGTCATGACTTCAAAGTACCAAAAGCTAAAGTAGAGCAAGCAGTCACTAACTTTAATTAATGCCACTTTCGAAACATAAGTAACGGAAGTATTTAAGCCGAAATTTAAGTTAGTCCGTGCAATGCACCTCCATACTTGTGAATTTAAGACATTAAAACATGTATAAATTTAAATGCAGCATAAAGGGAAAACCGTCATATGACGGCTATTTATTTTCAATCTAGTGAGGTTCTAAACGTTAGATCACCTACTTTTAAATTTTTCCATTTAGGCTTAACGGCTTCAACTTCATTATTTAAAAGATAATCTTTTATAAGTCTATTATCATTAGGGTTACTCGTTTGCATATATTTAGATTTCCACTGCTCATCTTTCAAAAACCACAGGTCAGCGGATGTAGAATGATTATTTTCTTCAATAACTATATAATCTAACTCACCATCTTCGTTTAAATCTTTAGCAATGAAATAATAATTGTTTCCGCGATATGTAGTCCATTCATTCTTAGTTTCTTCGCTATAAACAGCTTCAATTAAATTTTCTGGAAACTCATTTTTACTAGGCCAATAATTAACAAATTGCAGAAAATCTTCAAGACTTAATTCATCTTTAGCAATATTCTGATGGTTTACATACATTCTATCAATAATAGCTATCTTTTCAGGAGCTGAATCTTTTAATTCGGTCTTAAGTTTTTGCAACTCTATATAACCTTGTCGTCCTAAAGATCTATCAAAATATTGATAATCAAATTCATCATATGTTATCTCACTATCATGCAATCGTGATAATTGACTTGAAGCTGAAATACTTTGAAAGTTTAATAGTGGAGAATTAACCAATAACATAGAAACAAGGACAACAATTCCCATAGATATATTAACTTTACTGAGTGTTTCTAACCATGCATCCCGCTTTTTAATAATGCCAATTAAATAACCGAAAGAAAAACATGCAAGTAAAACACAAATTAAAACAGCCCAACAACGATCAACTGTTAATCCATATTGGTCAATACGAAGCCAGAGGCCATAAAATGAAATAAGGCTATAAATGGGTAATACACCTACTCCAATAAAAATTAGTCTGTGTAAAATATTATGATATGGACGTTCATGGGAAGCATCTTGATAAACGGCATTCACGAAAAACAATGTTAATGCTTGTAACCACATTACCAACAAGCTTCCTGTACCCGTCTTCCAGAGTGTATCTAGACCAGTAAAAGGTAATGTTGCTAGAAAACCTAATGAAACGATGGTTAATGCAGGTAAAAGAAATTTAATTAATGTTTGCAGAATTGTAGAAATATTATCAACCGTGAAAATAATATTTCTAAAAACTATAATGGCAAAACCGAAAGCAAGATTTAATACGGGTATAACAAACCAATCTTTTCTTAATAACTCTTTAAAGAACTCAATTTCTAAAACAGAAAATAATCCAGCCCCTAAATGTAAGATTCCCCAAAAAATTAAAACGAATAACCAACATTCACCGAATATAATAAAATTTCGCCATGATAATTTAAAAAGTGAGCTGTAACTAATTTCTTCATGACTTAGATATTGTTGGATATACATTAACGCTTTAAAAGCAGCTATAAGAGCAGTAAAACAAAATATACCGATAACACTGCCATTGTTAACAAATTCTATTGGTTCTTGTTGATAGCCAACATAAGCACCTAAAACAGATAATAATAAAGTAAAAGGTAATAAATATTTTACTGTCGCTTTGCTATTAGTTTTTGTAATTGATAATAGTGTGAGTAAAGGGAAGCTAATTGAAACAGTAACTAACGATATTAACCAAATAGGCTCTGTAGAAGGCCATATTTTATGTTCGACACTTTGGTACAACAGAGTTAATAAGATCCCTTGAATGAGGGATATAGTGATGATTAAAGGTTTTGGTAATTGATTATCCATATTTTTATTCTTATTTAATATTGTTAGTTATTTGCTTTAGTCGTTTTTAGTATTCAATTTCTGATAGTTGTATAGCAGACATTAAGCTTTTCAAGTGGTTAGGTCAACTATGAGCATTTCAGAGGGCATAGATTCCCCTAACCAATAATTTATTCCATGACTGGCAACTCCGCCACCATAGCAGTCGTTCACGGTTAAGCTGGCAATGATCACTTTGTGCGCATTGCAGAAGTACCAAAGTCGAAGTTACTAAGGTCTGCTTCAAACTTCAAAGCCGACTGTGGAGTTCAACCTTTCGATGTTAACTATGATACAAAAGCAATCGTTGATCGAATAAGAAATCAAAGTTAGCGTTATCAACATTCGAATTCACTAGCAACGGATAAAACTCCGTTAGTATGCATATATTGAATTTTACCATCTTGTTTTAAACTAATTTCATGAATATAGAAATAGATAACTTACATTATAAAATCAATGAATTGAGTTCATAATGATATCAACTGATGATAAATCAGACAAACTGATTGCAAGTCAGTTGCTTGGTGGTTAAATGTGTGAATATACTGGTCTGTAGTGGTGTTGTACTGTTGAATTACAATAATGGGTACCACTAGATTATTAATAAAGAACCCTACTGAAATGGTTGTTTTACATAGGTTAAGTATGGGTATTGCGAAGAATCGTCCGTGGTTTTATGTGCAATTCGGTTATCTAATGCAATTTTTATGGTAAAACCAACAAAATATAAACGGGTTAATGTTATACAATAAATTTAATTAGTTATTGAGCTATGTTGTGTCAGGATATTTTACAGTTAAGGTATGGTTGTTGTGTGTGTTTTCATTAATATGCTGAAATAGCTGGTTTTTTAATATTGGTATGTTCTGTGCTTCCATTGATTTTAAAATGATACTGTAGCACTTTTATCATTTCTCATTCCAAAATTTTTTGGAATGGGTTAAAAAGGAATATTAGATGAAATTAAAAATACACAGTATTTTGTCACGATGGGCCGCGGCCATGATTACATGCATTATTGTCGTTACTACTAGTACGGCGCACGCAGAATTAATCATAATCGAAACAAACTTGGGTTCAGGGACGAACACAGTTATGTTCGATGACACGTTGGGTAAACTAGTGGAGGTGAAGTATTCATTTGATGTTAGCATTACATTTAGCACGTTCAACGACGAATATGACGGATACACATTAGATTGCGGGCCACTGGATGTTTGCGCCAGATACAAAACAGCGTCACGAGCTATTAGTGTAGATGCAGTTGGCGATTACGACGGAACCCCATTTCAGGATGTCGCAAATGATTTCGAGATACACAGCAAAGGAGCGTTAGACTTAGACAGCAACGTGTGGAATTATAGAACAAGCAATGAGACGATATTCGGCGATCTATCCGGCGCGGGTATACAGTTCTATGAAAGTAGATCCATCGAAATTTTAGGTAGTTGGGAGATAGGATTAACGGGTGGTACAGATCAGGTGTGGTGTGGTGCCGGCTATTCGCGAAGAGCGAGTTGTTTTGATACCGCAGTCAGTAACCAGAGGATAACATTAACATATGATAACGCGGTAGTTGAGGTAAATGAACCTGCCACACTAGCTATTTTTGCATTAGGAATGATTGGTTTAGCATCTCGTCGATATAAGAAACAATCTTAAATTTACGTATTCAGAATCTAAGTTAATTATTGACGACGGTATGCCGGATAAAGCCCATGTAACCCAATGTTGTCGATAATCATCAAGAAGCATCTGCCAATTCGGCAGGTGCTTTTTTTGCTCATAAAGCCACGATATTCGACGAATGTGATTTTGTACTGTTCTTTTTGACACGGTTATTTTTTCTTGTCCAAACTGATATCCTAAAAAGTCAAATCCATTACTAATCCTACCTATGTCTGTTTTGTCAGGATGTTGTTTTAACTTTAGTTTTTCAAAATGTTGATTAACTGTTCTTATCGCTTTGCGTAATTTCCACCTTGATGGTGATAATACGATGATGTCATCCATGTATCGTCGGTAATAAACGGGTTTACCTTCCATTTCTTTATCTAACTCATAAAGGTAAAAACTCGATATCAGAGGGCTTAACGGACACCCTGATGAAATACCTTGTTTGATATCTTTAAATAAACCTCCAGATTCAACACTTCGTTTTAGATACTGCGCTAGTAGGTTCATTACCATTTTATTTTTGATGTAAACCGATAACTTGTCTAACAATATTTCGTGATTTATCGATTCGTAATACGATTTAACATCCGTTCTAAATACAAAGGTATTATTCGGTATTTCAGCTTGTATTGAAGTTACTGTTTGTTTACTACCACCATGCCCTTTTAAGTGTGTACACAGCTTAGATGACGGTAAATAATGTAATAACACCAATGATAACAATTTCAATACCACACTATCGATTGATGTCCACAAGTGAATAACTTCACCTGAAGCTTTAGTTACCTTTTGTAGTGGTTGAAAAGTGAAACGGTTAGTTGATAAATCACGTATTAATTTGGGTTTAATACTTTTCCAATGAAATCGACAATGCCACACATCACTATTCACAGGAAAATGTTTTCGTTGTTTACATAACCCACTAAATGATTCATCCAATAGCTTGGCGTTTGTTAGCTCATTTATCATAAGAAATAGTAATAAACCAACATTATAGAATTTGCAATCCCTTGTTACCTCTATGAGTAAATTCTCTTTTTAGATAAGGTCTACTTTGAAGTAGAAAGAAGTCATTTAAACATGCCTGTTAGTATTAAATTTAATGTCTCGATTGTGGCAAAAGTGAATGTTCAGATACGAGTCGCCACCGTCCGCAATGAGCTTGAAGCGGACATACGGGTTAACGAGTTGCTAACTTCCTGTTTGCGCACAATGCGGAAGTTGGCATTTAGAGATTTATTCTGAATTTTTTTTGAATGTTTTGATCTAGAGCGGACATGGCTGTAGAACAACATTACACGAGTAGCTTCCTAATAACTGACTTTTATTGTGAGTATTGCCATTTGTTTATTATTTTGTCTATTTGCCCATTTTTTTTCATGTCAGTAATTGATTGTCGTATTGTTTTAATTATTTCAGGCGATGTTTTTTTATTACATGCTAAATAATAATCTAATGGTTGTTCATTTATCTGGAAAACGTTTTCAAATGAATGAGGATCAAGTTTGTCATATTGTGAGCGAGGTTCAACGGTATTAGCATCCACTAAGATAAAATGTATACCTTTGCGCAGAGATAACAATTTAAACAAAGAAAAAGTATCATTAAGTACATATAAATTAACTCCTTCTTGAAACCCTTCACTCAATAAAAATTGGTGTGTTACATCATCACGAATCACTGCTGTATTATATTTTTTCGCATCATCTAGCGAAGTGATAGTCAAATTCTGACTTTTTAAAGCAATAAGGGAAGCATTTCGTTTAGCAATCGTATGTACCCAAATAAACTTATCTTCTCTCTCAGAGGTTCTAGCCATTGAATATATACACGTGTTTTCTTTTTTAAGTGCCATATTGTAAGAGCGAGACCATGGGAAGACTTTAATATCATACGAATACGGCGTATTTGAGAATGCTGTAACAATAATTTGTGTTGCGAAACCCTGTATTTCAGTCGGTGTGGATATTTGAAAAGGAGGTAAGTGCTCTGTCACAATATTTACATGAGGGGAGTTGTCATTATATTGCGCTTCAGATAATGAACATACAAAAGAGAGTAATAATATTAAAGGGCTAATGATTTTTTTTAGATTAACTATCAATAGTTGCTACATCCTGAAGTTACGCCTCATATGATATACACACTATAATAGGTTTAAATTTATTTATTAACAGATAAACCAAAAAATATTTTATCTCACTTTTATCTGCTACTTTAGAAAGATTAATCTTAATCTTTTTTGGCGGTTTGTTCAGTGTAAGTGCGAAGAGTTATCTACAATCATTATTAAGTAATAGCTCGAATAAACGCTCTTCTTTATCTTCTTAGCCCACTAAGTAATCATTAAAGCCATTTATCCTAATGGCTTTAATGTTAGAGCACTTGCCATTTAACAGTCGATTATTAACGGTGGAGAAGCGCTTTAAATCATCATAATTTTAAACGTGCTTTTAAGACTTTGCTATATAAAATATAATGTTACAGGTCTCTTATTTCATTGAAATAATCACGCCTTTACAGTATACGAAAGAATTAGTAGACTAAAAATCAATCAATTAAAAATAAAGGGATTAATTATAATGAAGAATTGGATGCTGATATCTATTTATCTACTGTTTGTTAGCTTGAATACAAGTGCTCTTGAAAATAACACTGATCTAAACGTAGGAATTAAAGCAGAAACAAAGGCGAATATTCTGTCTATGCAGACAATTGAAGCTGTACTTAATGATGATAAAAGAACGAAGCCTGATTATCTTAAAGACGAGCATAGGAAGCCTACAGAAATATTAACTTTTTTTAATGTTACCCCTGAAACTGTTGTTCTTGATGTATTGGCAGGTAGCGGTTATTACTCAGAAATACTCTCTGGGGTTGTGGGTTCTAAAGGTAAAGTTATTATCCATAATGATAAACATTTTTTAAAATATTATGGTAAAAGTTTATCTGAACGTTTAGGTAACGGGGAGCGTTTAGCGAATACTAAACGAATAGATATCTCTCTGAATAACTTAGAGTTAGAAGAAAATAGCATTGATACAATACTATTAATTTTGGGGTACCATGACTTTTATTATGTGATGGATGGAGCTGAAAAAATAGCCGTTGAAAAAGTATTATCTAACTTTAGAAGGTTTTTAAAGCCAAACGGTATTATAGGTATAATAGATCATGAAGCAGTAAAAGGTGCACCTAGCAATGTTGGCAATACTTTGCACCGCATTGATCCTCAAATTGTTAAAAGTGAAATGTCTGATGCTGGGTTTGTCTTCGATGGTGAATTAGATATTTTAAAAAATACCCGTGACGATAAATCTAAGAAAATCTGGGATATCCCTAATAGTAATACCAGTAGGTTTGTATTACGTTTTAAAAACCTAAAATAGGGTAAGGTTAAACGGCATCTAAGACGTTAACGATATAGCGTTGGCGTTTGTTCGTTCTTCAATATTCGGATAAAAAATTAGCTCGCTATTGACCTCATCGGTTTAACATCAATTCGAAGCAATGATGGTGTTTTACCCGATAATACGAGCTAACAACAACTTTTCAAGAATTAACTCTAAGCTTTTGACACACTCAGAAAATAATCTCACATAAATTGATACTTCGCTTCTGCTCCTAAGACCAATATCCTATAATACGTAGTCATCATTGTTGAGGCTTAAATGACAAATAAACAACTTTTACCCCTACTGATTTTAATGGTTATTTTTAGCCCATTAGCGATAGATATATTTTTACCCGCTTTGCCCATGATGGCGAAAGAATTTTTTGTGCCTATGACACAAATGCAGTGGAGTATAACGATATTTATTTTAAGCATGGGATTTGGCCAGCTAATCAGTGGTCCACTGGCTGATCGGTATGGGCGTCGACCTATCGCGATTGGCGGGGTAATCATTTATGGCTTAGCTTCTATCATGTCTGCTTATTCCGATAGTTTAACGCTTTTTCTTATGAGTCGTTTAATACAAGGCTTTGGTGCCTGTGCAATCGTTGTGGCGGCTTTTGCCAGTGTGCGTGATAAATATAATGCGATTGAGAGTGGTGTTATGTACTCTTATTTAAATAGCGCTATATGTTGTATTCCAGCACTTGCACCCTTATTAGGCAATGTATTAACAGAGTATTTTGGTTGGCGTAGTAATTTTGAATTTATGGCGGGATACGCTATTTTTGCAGGTTTAATTTTATTCTTTACCCTTAAAGAAACAAGACCTGAGCACACAGAAAAATATAAGAATCTTATTTCTATTGATCACTTTATGCCTGTATTGAAACACCCGGTATTTTTGTTTAATGCTTTGGTTGTTATGTTAGCTATGGCAATTATTATTGCATATGTGAGTAGCTCTCCTGCATGGTTAATGGTGACATTAGGTTTAGATCAGCAGAGCTTTGTGTATTGGTTTAGCGTAAACGCAGCGATTAACATTGTTGCTTGTTTTCAGGCTCCTCAGATTCTAGTAAAGTTTGGTGCAAGGGTGACAATAGGCTTTGGTATGGTTTTACTGATCTTTGCTGGCTTGTTAATGTTAGCCTTGTTAGCTTGGCAAACGCCTGTCGCTTTTATGCTACCCATAATGATTAGTTCACTTGGTTTTTCGTTGCTTATGGGAGCTTGTGCAGGACAAGCGCTTGCGCCTTTTGGTAAAAAAGCGGGTTCAGCTTCAGCCCTATTAGGATTTATACAAATGAGTGGTTCGGCGGTTATTGTTTACTGCTTACAATTGTTGCCACTAAATGAAGCTGAGCAGTTGGCTTTACTGATGCTAACTATCATTCCGGTCTATGTGATATGGAAATTACCACAAGTGAAACGACATATTATGCTAGATAATTATTAAACTTATTATTTTTTTAGGTGATAAAATACCAGGATTAATGAAAATGTGAATATTCGAATATTCACGTTTTATAGATATTTAATTATGCTTGAAGTGCTATTGATGCCATTTCCATTGTGCTTTCAAATGATTCTGCGCCCGCAATAAATAAACCATTATGACAAAACATTGCATCATCAATGCCCGTTACTGCTTTAAGTGCATCATCAGATAAGCCCGCCCATTCTTTAGGCAATGGTTTTCTATCTTCAAATGACCCCGGTTCAACAGGCACAGTTTGAATTCTCCATTGGCCAGATTGAGAAGGGTAAATCATATATAAAGCTTGATCAGATAAAGCGTGAACTGTTCTTTTCCATGGCGTATATTTCTCTAACACAATCACTCTTGGATCTTTTGCATCATCAATAGCTTTAGCGACAATTTCTTTTGCACTAATTCCGCCATTTGCAGAGGCTATAAATCGTGTTAGAACACGTGCTGCAAAATCAACAGCTTCATTAAAACAAGTGTCAAAGTGACTTTCTTCTTGCCAAGTAGGGTTAAACATTGAAATAGTTTGGCTCAGGCTAATACCTTGGTTTATGCCTTTAGTCACACCTTCAGCATAACCACAATCAATAGCATCAATTGTTGATACTAAACCTGCATCAACAGAGTTAGCGACTTCTTGATTACCTTGGCATATTTCAAGACCATATTTTTGCCAAATCAAACCAAATGAAGAATAAGGAATACCATTTTCTCTTTCACCGGCTCCACCACGTTGATGATGGTCAAAACGGCCGTCATCTGCGTTATATTCGCCACCTACATCAATCACAATATCTGCCTGGCCGATAAGCTCTAAATTACGGGTGCGTATGAGTTTAAAAGAAGGAAAGATGTTTTTTAGTGCAGCGATGCTGAAGACGTCATCTGCATGAAAATTACCGTTGTGAGTTGCTATAGTTATATCATTCATGTTTTTTTATATCATTTTAGAAAGGAATAAGAAGGTGTAGCTAGTTAATTTTACTCTTTTAGACTTGCCAATAAGGGAAGACGTTAATAAGTAGAAATTATACTGCGGATTCTATACGAAGATAGTGAACAACAACAGCGGGTTTTTAATAACGACAATATCAAGACGTAAAGCTCAGTAAAGGGTAATAATATAATGGGGTAAGATGAAGGGCGAAAAATAATGTAATTAACAGCTATACGTTAGCTATATTGACTGCCTAGGGATTTATTAAAACGCTTCATCTTCACTATAAACGTTAACATCAAGGTCACCATCCATACTTTCAGAAACTAAAAAATTAATGGGTTTACAGCATACTTGGCAATCTTCAATGTACTGTTGATTTATGTCGGCTGAATCGATGAGCACTTTAATTGTTTCGCCACAGTAAGGGCACCCAATGTGTTTTTTTGTTAATTGATGCAATTTTTAGGTTTTCCTATTTTTATAAAGCATGTCGATGCAAAGCCATACTCAAGCACCGCACTAGGCTATGCTTGAGTCGTGACGATTAACCAAAGTGATTAAAAACGATTTTATTACCATCTAAATCACGAAAATAAGCGCCATAAAACACGTCAGGAATACGCTGTCCTGGTTCACCGTCGCAGGTTGCACCTAAAGCGATGGCTTTATGGTACATTTCATTACATTGTTCTTTAGAACCGGGAGCAATAGCGAGCATATTACCGTTTCCACAGTTTTGAGGTGCTTCGTTATAGGGAGTACAAATAGCAAGCATGGGTTCTTTCATACTTTTACCAATAAATATAATACGCTCCATTTTTATTAGTGTTTTTGCACCCATAGGGGCTAATAGTTCATTATAAAAGGCTTCTGATTTGTCTAAATCGGTTACACCGATGGTTGCATAGCTAAGCATAGATATTCCTCTTTTATTTTGATTTATGTAAAGTACAGCGTTGGCCTTAATAGGCTCGTAAACCACTAGTAGATGTTGCGATTTAAGTCTTTAATTTTTAAACTAGCATAAGCTAATTATTCTAAAAATATACTACTATTCTCGTTTAGGCGAAACTTTTATTACACCTAAGGTCAGTCTCATACTGGTGTGGTCATCGTAAGTAAGTATATTTATTTGTACTTAGCAATAATGTTTTCAATACGTTTATCGTTTGTAACAACGCTTTATTTAACCTTGTTAAATGTTCTCTTTTGTTTGGTGTTGACGTATCATAACTTCTACAGAGCTTACTACGTCTCCAACAACAATATCTCTTAAAGCTTGAACATGTCTTTTCATATATCCTATCAAGGATTTACTGGTAAAAATTTGGTCAATGCGTTTAGCCAACAATCACTTCCTCAACATTTTCATAGGCAATGGAATACAAACCTATTTTTTGAATTACTGCGCGAAGTAGAGTTAATTCCAGGTTCAATATAAACACGGGCAAGGTCAAATTCAAGCATAGCTCTAGCGGCAGGTATTATAACCATTATAAAAGTATCGCCGGTAACTTCTCCTATTTGATGAAATATGTCGGCAAATATGCCTGATATTGTAGCCTTGCCTTGTTGACCTACTGTAGAGATATTGTGTGGAGGATTGGCAGGATCGTAAGAAATTACCTTGTAGGTATTAGCGATGAGTGGCGATGATGTGGTAAGAAGGATATTAACAAAGCATAACTTTATTTTACAAGTTATAGTCATTTTACTTTCTTTTCAATCGGTGATCTTACAATAAACATAGCAGAATATAGCTAGTCGAGGGAATAAATCTCATGGTGAAATTATAAATATTTAATGGGCTTTAATCCTGCTAAGTTAGTGGTGCTATGGCAGACAGCTTAATCGTTATAAGGTGAACTGATTAAAATGTATCGCCAAAGGGATACTGCGAAATAATAGTAATCTTCGCTAAAGGGATACTGCGAAATAATAGTAATCTTCGCTAAAGCTTAGCTAATATAGCCATACTTTCAAATTATCATTTTTTAAGTACTTGAAATAATGATAAAATATATAAGGAATAAACTTTGCAAGATAGGCTTTTTATTTAATAAATAATGAGACAACCTAGCCATGAATATAAACCTGTGGGTATTTTTAAGTATCGCTGTGATTTTTTTAGTGAGTTTTTTAATTATTTTGGTGTTAAGTACCAATAAAAAGAAGATAAAAGCATTAGAAGTCGAAGCGTTGACATTAGAAAAAGCTAATTTAGAGACAGAAGTCGCGGCAGCGGTTAATAAAACACTGGGTGACCAATTAAGTCGAATAGAGGTATTGGAAGCTATCGTTACCGATAAAAACTACAACCTAAACGAAAAAATAACTCGATTATAAATAGTAATACGATTAATTTTGTCTACAACATTAATCGTATAAAATATTGATATATTAACGGTTAAGACAGACTGACCAGCAGATAAAATAGGCGATCAGCTAATCGCCATAGAAGGATACAAATTTCTGGCTGTTGGTATACTAAACTAAACCATTAATGAGTAAGCCCAAAGGGAGTCATTGCATTTAATACTTCTTCATATGGATATTCAAAATATTCGCTGATTTTGTTGCTAGAATAAAATCTTTGGTTAATCTTTTAGGCCAATTTTTGCTAATAAAACCATCATAGGGCACCATTTAGTAAATGATGACTGTATTAAGTTGACCGCAATAAAAGCAGTAAACCATAACCAGTTTATTGATAATGTTACGGTTAAAATAAGTGAAATAAGTATCATTGTGCCTGCTATTAGTCTTAATGCATCGTTCTTAGTCATGGTAACTCCGTGAGATTGGCATGGTTAAATTAGTGTTATATTAGATTTTGTTAAATTAGCAAATACTAATATTGCTTATTGACAGGTCTTCTATTAATAGTGATTTAACATTTATATTAAACGATATCGATAGTTCTTAAATATAGAGTACACAGATACTCTAATAATAAGCTTAACTTGCTATGATTTTGATAAATGTATAACCAAGTTTATTGAGAAACAATTAATCACAGTGAGTGACTTTTTATGTCACTGCTAATTTGAGTCACACCCGTAATATAAAGTCTCGTTTTTTCGATAACGGGTGCAGTAATTGACAGGAATTTAACCAAAGGATTGTATGTAAAAATGGCAAATATAAAATTTCAGGTACTCACCTTTTACCCACTGAACAAAATGGCATTACCTTCTTTAGCGTTACCAATAGTTTCTTTAAAACAAATTGTTGGGCAATAATAAATGAATATTAAAGCCATTTATCGTTCTAGTACTTTCTTTTTTTGTTTGGTTATATTTTTTATCAGTAATGTTGTTGCGGTAGAGTTACCCGTTGAAGCATTTAGTCGATTGCCAAGTATTAAATCACCAGCGTTATCTCCAGATGGAAGTAAAATTGCTTATCTGAAAAATGTAGAAAATCCAGATTTAACACTCCTTATTTATATTGATTTAAAGAGCGGTGAGTTTAAGACCTTACTTCAGACAGATAATCTGATTAATCAAATAAGGTGGTTCAAATGGGCCAATAATGAAACCGTATTACTGGCGGCAAAATTCTCTAGACACATGAATACAGAAAAAGTTGATCATACTCAGTTGTTAGCGATTGATGTTGGCGCTGAACAAACAAAACAACGAAGATTAATCAATGCATCAACGATTTATAGTAGGCGACACTATTCTCAACATGAAGATAAGGTGATTGATTTATTACGCGATGACCCCACGCATATACTTATTGCTCTCGATGCTGAAAATGCAAATTTACTTAGCGTATTTAAACTCAATATAAATACTGCTAAGGCTAATAAAGTAGAAAACCATAAATTAAAAATTAGACAATGGATGACCGATCAGCAGGGCTTTGTTAGGTTAGGCCGTGCTTTAAACTATAAAACAGGAGCAGCCAAAATATTTGTCCGTAAGGGTGATAACCAAAACTGGCAGATTTTATTTCAATATAACAGCTTGGAAGATGCCCCGGTAACTGCGCTTGGTTTTGATAAAAACCCTAATATTCTTTATTACACTCAATACAATAATGATAAAAAAGCGCTTTATAAGGTTGACCTAAGTACTGATATTCATCAATTAGTTTTTGCTGATAAAGATTATGATGTTGATGGCGCACTTATTTATTCAAAAAAAACTCGTAGTGTAATTGGTATTCACCATATAAGTGGTAATATTTATTGGGATGAAAGTCGTAAGAGCCTTCAACAAAGGTTAGATACAGCGCGACCTAAAACAACAAATTATCTTGTTGACTTTAGTGAAGATGAATATGTTTATATTTTCTATGTTGAGAATGATTACACGCCAGGTATTTATTATTTAGCCAATAGAAAAACCGGTAAAGTAAATCGTTTGATGACTCAATATCCGGCACTTAAAGGTGCTAATTTAACCGCGCATAAACTTGTTAAATACACAGCTGCGGATGGAACAACGATAGAGGGTTTTCTTAGCTTACCAACTGGCAGTGAAGGGCCAATCGCAACTATATTATTTCCACACGGTGGTCCAGGAGCTCGTGATAGTAATGGTTTTGATTATTGGAGCTCATTTTTTGTTAATAGGGGATATGCAGTATTTCGACCTAACTTTCGTGGGTCATCTGGTTACGGTTATGAATTTTCTCAAAGCCAAATGAAAAACTGGGGCTTGATTATGCAAGATGATTTAACTGATGCCACAAACTGGTTGGTTACAGAAAAAATTGCTGATCCAAAGCGTATCTGTATTGTTGGTGGAAGTTATGGTGGTTATGCGGCGGCCATGGCAGCGGTAAAAACACCTGACTTATTTCGGTGCGCCGTCAGTTTTGCCGGAGTGAGCGACCTTCGAAATATTGTTTTTAAGAGTCGTTACTACACGAATAAGAAATTTGTAGAACACCAAATGGGTAAAGATGTTGACAACTTGATCGCCCGTTCACCCTTTTATCAGGCAAAGCGAATTAATATACCTATGTTATTACTCCATGGTGCCAGCGATACCGTGGTTAATGTTCGTCAAAGCCAAAGATTTTACCAGAAGCTATTAGACTTAAATAAGCCAGTTGAATATATTGAATTGGCAGACGGCGACCACTATTTGTCTATTCAGCGTAATCGACACAAAGCTTTTACAGCCATTGACGAATTTTTGAAACAACATTTAGTCAGCCCAAAGTGATGATGTATTCTTAATATAAAATAGGCAAAAGAGCTTAATTATGAAAATTTTATTTTTGGCTAATAAAGATTTAGCGAGTAATTTTGCACTGAATAAACTGCTACCAGAGGCCTGTAAACACCATGAGGTTCATCTGTGGTTATCAGCTAAAGTAGGCAAAAGCAATGTGATACCAACGCCATTAAAGACGCTAAAGTTTTTCGAGCAAGACTTGTTTAACCAACTGCTAAGTCCGCTAATTCCTAAGATTAAAAGTACTAACAATACCTATAAAACTTTTGATGGCTTTAGCGTCTTTTTAAATTCAGCGATTCGAGATGTCAAGCAAATTAATTCGCCTGAGATGATTAATGGTTTGAACGAGTTGGCGCCCGCACTTATTGTTTCGATACGCTTTGGTGGCATTCTAAAAGAAAAGGTTATTAATATTCCTACCAAAGGCATTATTAATCTGCATTCTGGCATATTACCTAAGTATAAAGGCGTGATGGCGACGTTTTGGGCAATGAAAAATAACGACAATAAAATAGGTACTACACTGCACACCATTGACGATGGTTCGATAGATGCAGGACAAATAATCAAGACTTCTAACGCACGAGTTAATAGAGAGAAAGCTTATTTATGGCATGTGCTTGAGCTTTATAAGCAAGGTGCAACCGATATATTAGCGGCTATTGAAACACTTGAAAATGACGAGTTACTTTGTTCTCAGCCACAAGAAAAGAGTGCTAGCTATTTTACCTTTCCAAATAAAAATTAATGTCTAGACTTTGAACAAAGTGGTTTTAAAATCATTGATGAGCAAGAGTATATTGAATTTATACAACAATATTATCTGTAAGTATAAATTTTAGTTTGACTAATATATTGTTGAACCGTTGAACCGTTGAACCGTTGAACCGTTGAACCGTTGAACCGTTGAACCCATTAAACCCAACGATTAATTTCATCTTCATTATTGCTGGTTGTTTATGAGTTATATACCAACTTTATACTGGGTTGTTGTTGTAAATAAAAAGGGGTGAGCATTATAATAATGCCCCCCCTTTAATTTTTACCATTAATATAATCGCTAATTTATGAGGTTCTAAGGATTATAAACAACATCCAAGCTTACACCACTAGCAGCTGAATAGCCGTAAATACCGATATGCCAAGTGTCTGCTACAGGGCTGGTAAATGAACAGGCTTCATTATTGCCACCTTTGTAAGGGCGACAATCATAAGTTGATGACGTTGGCTGTGCGCCACGTCGAATATATAAATCAGCATCACCAGAACCACCACTCATCGTGAAGTCTACTGTTGCCATGCCAGCTGGTACGTCAATGGTGTAATAAGTCCATGCTTGACGAGCGACACTAATATCCGTTAAAGATGCACTGCCACCTGTGGCTCCACCACCTGTTGCTGGTTCGGTAAAGCTACCGGTTAAGTTAACATCAGTGAAGGCTGAGTAGGCAACAATTTTCACATAATAAGTGCCCGCTTGTGCTGTACTAATAGGACAACTTTCTGAGTTACCACCTGCATAAGGACGACAATCATAGCTAGAACTTGTGGGTGCCGAGCCAAATTTAACGTATAAATCAGCATCACCAGTTCCACCAGCCATCGTAAAGTTTAGGTCTGTTGCACCCGCTGGAACTTCCATCGTAAAGCTAAGTTCAGCACTTGAAGCTAAGCCAGTTTTGGTCGTGCCATTACTTAATACATCATCACCAGTTGGTGGCGGTGGTGGTGTTACACTTCCACCACAAGTTGCGGCTAATGCATCAGACGCTGCTTTAGCTTGTACTAAGCCAAAACCTGTCTTGTCATCGCGACCCGCAACATCAAGATCAATAGCCGTTGATTTTAAAGCGCTTCGTACTTCATCAGCGTTACAATCAATGTTGTTACTCCAAACTATTGCGGCAACACCGGCAACATGAGGTGTTGCCATTGAAGTACCATTATAATAAGCATAGTTTTGCGAGCCGTTAACCGTTAACGTGGCTGCACTACCTAACTGCGTTAATAACTGTTGACCTAGAGCACGACTAACCGAAACACTAGGCACTGAAACAGCGTTAGTAGAATCAACTAAGAATGGATTTTGTAAGCCAGGACGAGTACTGTCACTATAAACAATAACGCCAGAGGCACCTGCATCAGCACAAGCTTTAGCTGGGTTTATTTCGGGGTAATTACTGCCTTTTTGGTTGCCATTACGTTCTGCTAAACAAATATTGCCAGCAACATTACTACAGCTATAGCTACTGCCTGAAAGTGTACAACTTGCTAATACACCGTTTGCACTGCTATCAACATTACTTACGATGAAGCTACCACCACTTTCAATGTAATGAGTTTGTGGCACAATATCATTAGCATAAGTTGTTGAACCTAAGTTAATAAAGCCTAAGCGACCATCGCCAGCAACGGTTGATAAAACAGCTTCACCTGGCGCAGATATTTCAACTTGGCTAGTGTATTGAGAAAACTCAGCATGTTGATTGTTGCTATCAAGTGCGCCAACAGCCATAACAGCATTATAAGAAGCAGGGTAAGATAATGTGGTATTGCCATCGTTACCTGAAGCGGCAACTAATAATACGCCAGAATCCGCAGCAGATTGTAATGCGTTTTTCTCAGTAACACTTGAACCTGCACCACCTAAACTCATGTTAATAACTTTTGCGCCATTATTTACACAAGTATCAACTGCATCACTTAACTCGCCAACATAACCCCAGCCAGCTTCATTAAATACTTTAACAATATGAAGATTTACATTGGTGTTTGGCATAATACCAACAACACCTTCACTGTTATTAACACCAGCAATAGTACCGGCTACATGAGTGCCGTGAGACCCCCCGTTTTGATACCAATTCCCTGTCCCTGAGTTATTGGTACCTGAAGCATTGTTAGCATTTAAATCAGGGTTTGCCTGTTCATAACCAGAATCAATAATACACACGGTCATATTTGCGCCGTCGTTATCAGTTAATTGGTCTGATTGTGTTTGTGCTATACCCCAAGGTTGATTTTGCGCCATTAAAAAGCGTTTGTAATCAGGTTCAATGAACTCAATTGACGAATCTTTTTTCATGCGGTTGATCATGGTTTTCACATCTTTAATGTTCTTTTCTTTACCAAAAGAAATAATGTGATGACCATTTTTCAAAATCTTTTCGTGCTTTAACGATAAGCCTGCTTTTTTGGCTAATCCTGGAGGAATTGCTTTTCCGTTCTTCTTGTTTTTATATTTAACAATTAAACGATCAGTAAAATCCTGCTTTTCGAGCATTTGTTGTGCACGCCAATCAGCAAAACTTAATGTTGTTGATTGGGCAGATTCCATTCCGCTTTTATTTACTTTATTAATTTTAGCTTGGCTCGCATAACTTGCCGCACTAGTTACGGTTAGAATAGATAAGGCTACTGCACTGAGTGCAAGGCGTTTGTTATTTCTCATCTGATATAAACTCCATCGTTTATTTTTACGTTTAATTTGAACGTTTGCCTAGGCTACCTTCAACGTATTTTATTATGTATTGCTTTAATAGGTGAAAACCCACTGCAAAAATAATGGCTTGTTTGCACTATTTTAACTAGCAAATCACAGACTTTTTTTCATAATAAAGCGACAGGTTTGTTTTTGTTTTTGTCATTATCTGCATGAAATAATACGTTTTATTTTTATTTTGTCGTGCGTGTTCGAAAAGCTGTCGTTATTTTGCTAGGGAATATTTTCTGACTTGATATTATCGAATTATGCAAGATGCACGATACTGATTTAACAAAGATAAATAAGTCATCATCAAGATAGTAAGGACTGCTCAATAAAATAAAACATAACGTTGATCATAAAAATAATATAAACAACGTCCCTATAGATAAGAGAGAGTGGAACATATGAAAGCTTCTAAATTTACGACATCAATTATTGCCTTAGCCGTTACCGCAGCATTTTCAGCACAAGCTGCCGATGATCGATATATTATTAAAGTAGACGACAGTAAAAAAGGCCTTGTTAAAGCACTCGCTAAAAAATTAGGCGGCGAATTAAAAGTTGACGGCAAAGGTTTTATCGCAGCTTCATTCGCCGGTAAGGACCTAAACCAAGTTAAAGGTTTATTAAATAACCCACATATTCAAATGATCGAAGAAGATCAACGTCGTGTGCCACTTTCTGTATATAGTGATACCGTAGGCAACCCTGCGACAACTCAACTTACCCCTTATGCGGTTGTTCAATCTCAAGCTGACCAAGTTAACTTTAATGCTGGCGCAGGTATGAAGGTATGTGTCATCGATTCAGGCTTAGATCGCTCTAACCAAGATTTCATTTGGAACAACATTACAGGTACTAATGATTCAGGCACAGGTAACTGGGATGAAAACGGTGGCCCGCACGGGACTCACGTAGCTGGGACCATTGGTGCTGCAGACAACGGTTTTGGTGTTGTTGGTATGGCACCTGGCGTTGATATGCACATTGTTAAAGTATTTAACGAAGCAGGTTGGGGATATTCTTCTGACTTAGCTTATGCAGCAAACATTTGTTCTGGCGCTGGCGCGAATATTATCAGCATGAGTTTGGGTGGCGGTGGTGCAAACAGCACTGAAGAAAACGCCTTTAAAGCATTTACAGAATCTGGTGGTTTAGTTGTAGCGGCTGCAGGTAACGATGGTAACAATGTTCGTTCATTCCCAGCAGGTTACTCTTCAGTAATGATGATTGGTGCTAATGACAACAATAATGCTATTGCTGATTTCTCGCAATTTCCGAGCTGTACGTCGACAACGACAACAGGTAAAGGTAAAAATCGCACAACAACAACAACAACAGACGAGACTATTTGTGTTGAAGTAACCGCTGGCGGCGTTGATACATTATCGACTTACCCTGCAGGCATGGCGACCAGTGCTTCAATGAGTGCTGATGGGGTAGCTTTTGCTTCATCTTCTATGGAGAACGCGGGTTCAGCTTCTGGCAATACTTTTTACATGGGCACTGCAGAATCAACAAATTCAGGCGCAAATGGCAATATCTGTCTAATTGACCGTGGTGTAATTTCTTTCCACGACAAAGTACAAAACTGTCAAAACTCAGGTGGTGTTGGTGCAATGATCATTAACAATGAAGCGGGCATGTTATACGCTACATTAGGTGATGCAAACGCGACAACTATTCCTGCAATTGGCGCAGCTTATGAAGACCGTTTGGCATTATTAGCCGCTTCTTCTGCTGAGATTAACATTGGAGCTAGCGATTACGGTTTCATGAGTGGTACTTCAATGGCAACACCAGCAGTATCTGGTATGGCTGCTTTAGTATGGTCTAATCATAACGGCTGTACGGGTACAGAAATTCGTGATGCACTAAAATCAACAGCTGAAGATAACGGCACAGCAGGTCACGATGACTACTTTGGTCACGGTATCGTTAAAGCAAAAGCGGCTACTGATTACTTAACTGCTAATGGTTGTGGTGGTGGCGTTGTTACCCCTCCTCCAGTAGAAGGTGGCGATATTATTGCTGACGCATCAGCATACAAGGCTAAAGGTAAAAATAAAGTTGACGTAACTTGGTCAGGTGCAGTTACTTCAAGTGTCGATATTATCCGTAATGGTTCTTTAAGAATAACAACGGCCAATGATGGTGCTTATACCGACAGCTTTAGAACTTCTGGTTCGTTTACATATAAAGTATGTGATCAAGGAACTAGTAATTGTTCTACGGAAACCACCGTTAATTTTTAGATTTATACGTTTTAGTACAAGGAAGTAGTCTCATTAACTAGTTGATATCCAGTTCATTATTTGAGCTGGATATTTTTATTTTAGCAATTATTAATAGCTTTTAGTTATATTGATATACTCACAAGTTATTATAGGTTGGGTCTTGTTTAGTTTATGTTCACAGTCAATGTGTATTTTGTAACTGATGATTAAAAATTGTTTAAATGTACAATTGTTTAAATATAAATTACAAACATAAAGTTAAATTACCCTGACGTTTTTAAAAGATGTAACGGGAAAAGGGGATAAACATTTTGAATATTTCTGTAAAAAACATTATAAAACCACTCTCACTTTTAGGTCTTATCAGCGTAACTGTTTGGCTGATCCATACAACAATTAATAAAAATGTAGATGCACAAAAGCAATCGTACATTATTTCTTCAAATAACTATCAATTATTGCAAACAGAATTAGCAACGCTAAACGTTCAACCAACGCATCAATTAGCTATTATCAATGCTGTTGCTGTGTCCCTTAATATTAAACAGTTAGCTCAGTTGCATGCACAGTTAGACATTCAGGTTACTGAAAATTATAAAGTAGAAATCTCAGGTGGTAAAGCCTGGGGGAAGCGAAAGTGGCAGCCAAAATCTGTTGTGAATGATTTGATTGAAGCCTCTGCTGCTCATTCGGCCTACAACTTTGGTGATGGTGTAACTATTGGCTTTTTAGATACCGGCCTAGATCAGTTACAAGGAACATCTTCTGGTTTAGGTTTATCGACTGATTTATTCGGCAAAGATAAGTTCTGGGGCACTTATGATGCGATTAATAACAACATCAGCAATTATAGTAATGAAGAAAGTGGCCACGGTACGCATGTCGCCAGTATTGCTGGCAATGCAGACTATGACGTTTACGGTAAAGTTTATGGTGTTGCGCCGAATGCTGCCTTAGTTGGAATTAAAGCGTTTGATGCCGAAGGCAAGGCAACCTATGCCGATGTTATTCGAGGCATTGATTGGGCCCTACAAGTTAAAGACCAAATTAATTTAAGAGTATTGAACATGTCGTTCAGTGGTCCTGTTCGTTCATTCTATTGGGAAGACCCGTTAAACCAAGCAGTAATGAAAGCATGGCAAGCAGGTATTGTTGTTGTTGCTTCTGCCGGCAACAGTGGCCCTGACCCTATGACAATTGGCGTTCCAGGTAATGTACCTTATATAATTACCGTTGGTGCAATGACTGATAATTACACTGCTGATTATGCAGCTGACGACAAAGTAGCTAGTTTTAGTGCGGCAGGCCCGACAGTCGAAGGATTTGTTAAACCAGAAATTGTCGCGCCAGGCGGTCATTTATCTGGTTTAATGGCTTTTGATACGCAAATAGTTCAGGAACATCCAGAATTTCATGACGGCGGACGATATTTTGAAATGTCAGGCACATCGCAAGCTGCTGGCGTAGTGTCTGGTGTAGTGGCTTTGATGTTGACACAAGATCCAACGTTAACTCCTGACGAAGTGAAGTGTCGCTTAATGGACAGTGCGCATACCGCATTCGATAATAACGGTGAACTTGCTTATAGCGTGTTTCAACAAGGTTCAGGCGTGGTTAATGTGGCGGATGCATTAGCGAGTAATGCTTCAGCATGTGCGAATCAAGCATTAGATATTGCACAAGACATCGCGGGTAATGAACACTATTCAGGGCCTGCCAACATAAACTCAGACGGTAATTTTTATATCGAAGGATTGGGAGAGGATTATGTTTGGAAACTCAATGAAGGTACAGTAGACGGTAGTGCGGTATTGTGGAAGGTAAATTATGGCTCAGATAATCAATATTGGAAAAATACAGCATCAACTGATGCAGTACTTTGGAAAGTTGATTTCGAAACAGATGCTGTGCTTTGGAAAGTCAACCTTGAGTCAGATGCAGTGCTTTGGAAAGTCAATTTTGAAACTGATGCAGTGCTTTGGAAAGTAAACCTGGATGGAATTGACCACGCCACCATCGGTGTAAATCAGTGGGTAGAACAACAATAGCTCTTTGACAGCAGCCACTGTAATCATTCAGTGGCTTGTTCTTTTGTTCTATTATTAACTTTATAGTGCAATGCCTAGCTCCCCTAAAGTGAATAACTTTATGAAAAACTACTTAATCTTCTTCTTCATTTTCTTCATTTTCTTCGTTAGCTCTTCTATTTTTGCCAAAGAAGTCAAATTATTTAAAAATTTTGGTGTCGACAATCCGATGTCCTACCAGTTTGTTAGAACTATTGCGCAAGATGATAATGGTTTTATGTGGTTTGGATCCCATGAAGGATTGCATCGGTTTGATGGTTATCAATTTTTAAGTTTTCATCATAATGATGATAGGGCTAATTCGTTGAGCTCAGACGCTATCAGTCGAATTTTTATCGATTCAAAACAACAGTTTTGGATTGGAACCACAGGCGGCGGACTCAATTTATATCGAGAACAGTCTGAAGATTTTTTTCATATTACGACTGAAACCAAAGATATTGCATTAAGCAATGACGTGATTAATACCTTATTTGAAGATTCTGAAGGAAAGCTATGGATAGGCACTGAAAGTGGCATTAATATTTTGTCGAAACACCAAGGGAAATGGGAAGTAAAGCACATACTCCAAGAGCTCGGTAATCCGAATAGTTTAACTCACAATACAGTGCACGAAATCATTGAAACCAAAGATAATAAAGTTTGGGTAGCGACGAATGGCGGCGGTATATCTGTCTTTAATTTACAAGGCGATTTTATTCAAACGGTAAAGATTGGCGATAAAGGAACAAGTGTTTATATTAGTAAATTTGTTAATTCCTTACATCAAGATGCGTTAGGAAATGTTTGGATTGGAACCGCTGAGAATGGCTTAATAAAATATGATACGAAAAACGGGCAATATACTCATTATGTTTATGATGAAAATGACGTTTCGACTATCGCTAGTAATACAATTAAAACGATTTATCAGGATTCCCATCATCAGTTATGGATAGCAACCGATAAAGGCCTGTTGATTTACAACGAATTAACAAATGATTTCAAACGGTATACACATGAAGGAAATAATCAGCGAAGCTTAAGCAGTAACTTTATATTATCAGTGTTTGAAGACAAAAATAATATGATTTGGATAGGTACTCTAACAGGCGTCAATAGCTGGGATCCTCGTATGGCGACATTCAGTCAACATAGTGCGCAGACTAACGAGAATATAATTAATAGTAACGTAACTAGTTTTGCGCAGTTTAAAAACGGTATGGTTCTTTTTAGTACATATAGTGGGGGAATCTACCAATTCTCAGTGAATAATATTGAAATTTCTAGGCTAGATTTAAATGAATACTTTTCTGACCTGAGGATTATGACCTTATTAGCTGACCCTGACAGTGATACTCTTTGGGTGGGCACGCGTGGATCTGGTTTATTCAAAATCGATTTAAAGTCAAAAAATATTATTAAATATCAACATGAAGTGAATGATTTTCGTTCCATCTCCGCTAATAGTATTACCGATATTATTAAAGATCAGCAGGGTAATATATGGGTATCTACTTTTCAACAAGGGCTGAATAAGTTAAATGCTGATGGTGGTTTTACTCGGTTTACGAAAAACGACAGTGCATCTAAGCAAAGTATTAGTAGTAACCATATTTTGCATATTTTAGAGGATCATAATGGGTATTTATGGATTGCTACCTATGGAGGTGGTTTAAATCGTTTTGATCCTAAATCTGAAACCTTCATTCATATTATGCACGACAAACATGTATCAAAAAGTCTTTCAAACGATATTACTCTGTTTATGTTATTAGACAAGTATAAAAATCTTTGGGTGGGAACTCAGGGAACAGGCCTCGATATTTTGAGTTACGAAGACATGAAAAATGAGAACTTCTCATTTAATCATTTAGGTTCAAAAGATGGGATGAAAAGCCTTACTGTTTATGGAATAGTTGAGGATATTCATGAAGATATCTGGTTAAGTACAAGTGAGGGCATTTCTCGATACTCTCCAGATAATTCGGAGTTTAAGCACTTTGACCTGACTCATGGCTTAATAGACCTTGAATATAATCACAGTGCTGTTTTTTTAGGGGCAAACAATACATTGTATTTTGGTTCAGGCAAAGGCATGAGCACTATTAACCCAGAAAAAATTAATACTAGCTTGTCCGTTCCAGAAGTACGATTAACCAGTATATTAAAGCTGAATGAACCTATGCCTCTCGGCAGTAATTTATCTAACTTAAGCCAATTGGAATTTGATTACAGTGATCAGCTAATTTCCTTTGAATATGTCGGTTTAAACTATGCAAACCCCGAGTCAACCCTTTATAAGTATCGCTTGTTAGGCTTTGATGAGGAGTGGATAGCTGCAGGGAAGTCACGTCGAGCCACTTATACCAATTTACCTGCAGGCAGTTATACACTGCAAATTATTGCTGGAAATAACGACAACGTATGGAGTAAACCTGGGATATCACTTGATATTTTAGTTAAACCAGCACCTTGGAATACTTGGTGGGCTTACTTGTTATATGCAATAGCCATTGCGACAACGTTATTAGTCTACTCGCGCTTTTTGAATCGCAAACTATTGATTGAACAACAACAAAAATCTTACCTTAAAGAGCAGGTCAAAGAGAAAACGCAAAAATTACAATCGCAAAATAGCGAACTTGAACATGCTAATATACTACTTGAAAAGTCGGCAACGGTAGATAAGGTCACTGGTGTACGAAGTCGCCGCTATCTTGATATTTATATTGAGCAAACTAGCCAGTTGATGAATCAAATTCATCAGAATATTCTACCAGTACATCGAGGCACCTTACCCCGTTTATACGTCTTAATGGTTCAGGTCAATGAGCTGAATAATGTTAGCAATAGCCAACTGATTAACATTACTGATTTATTACTCTTTAGCAGAAATACCGATGACCTAGTTGTTCGTTGGTCCGATGATACCTTTGCTGTTATTGGTTATGAAAAAGACAACAATGCTGGTGAGTTAGCAGCGCGGTTAGCAAGTAAATTTGAAAAACAATTCGACGATAAAATTTCCATGAATATTGCTTATTCTTTTTATCCATTTAATAGAGAGCAAGCTATGGAAATATCGTGGGATCAAGTCAGCGTGATGATTGAACTTGGCTTAACATTAACAAGCGAAGAGCCAGCGATTGCTTGGCTTGGCTTATGTGAACCTAAGATACAACCCTTTAGCTACTTAGCAGTGATTCAAGGCGCTGATCTAGCGACACTTAAGCATAACATCCAAGTTAAGCAAGGTTAGCCTGAGTAGCTTTTTGGTTAGCTTTTAATAAATTGTTGTTGATATTGTTTTGGGGTGCAGTTAAACGACTCTTTAAAGCATCGACCAAAATATGTTTGTGAAGAAAAACCAACATCTAAGGCTATTCTGCCAATTTTAGAACCATTTTGTAGCAATATCTGTGCTTTTGCTAGACGGAACTCTTTAATGAAGTTATTAGGTGTTGTGCCCAGTGTTACTTTCATTTTTCGCTGCAGTTGGCGTTCACTCATCGCCATATTACTGGCTAGATCTTGAATACCTAAATCAGTTTCCAAGTACATCTTAGCAACAATGGTTTCTAGCTTTTCTATAAACTTTTCATCAACGGATAAGATAGCACTTTCGCTTGGAGTTAACTGCGACACTTTTTTTACGCTACTTTCTTTTTGTTGTTCTTTTTGATGGTCACGAAATTTATGTAAATAGTTCTGCTGGAGTAATTTACGATTTTCAATCAAATTTTCAATACGTATTAATAATTCCTGCTGGTTGAAAGGTTTACTTAAATACTCATCTGCTTGTAAATTTAGGCCGTGAAGGCGACTATCTAAGTCTGAACGGGCGGTAAGCAAAATAACGGGAATATGAGAAGTAAGTTCATTTTCTTTTAATTGTTTAAGTACTTCGAAGCCATCAATGCCCGTTAGCATTATATCGCATACGATAAGGTCTGGTATATATTCCTCGGCAATAAGCAGTCCTTGTTCGCCGCTCATTGCTAATAAACAATGATGTTGCTGTTCAACCACACGTTTTATGTGATTTTGCATATCGAGATTATCTTCAATAACTAACACGACATTATGTAAATGATTTTTTGTTTTAGTTTTATTATTATTTTGTTCTAACAGCAATGATGATACCTCACTTTGAGATACACTCATTGGCACTTGAGTTTCTATTTCGACAGCGGTAGCTAAAGGGATAGATAGAGAAAACTTACTGCCTTTATTGTATTCACTGACTAAATTGATACGCCAGTTATGCGCTTTTACCAATTCATTAACTAAAGATAAACCAATACCTACACCAAAAACAGCATGGTTTTTTTCATCATCAGCTCTTTGAAAGCGTTCAAAGATTTTACTTTGTGATGCTTGATTAATACCTATGCCGGTATCTGTAATCTCTAAAATAACATTATCTTGATCAACATAAGCACTGATCTTGATGCTACCGCCAGCAGGGGTATATTTAATCGCATTAGCAAGTAAGTTGAAGATGATTTTTTCAAAACCCTGAGCGTCACATTCTAGCCAAAGATCATCAGATATATCAGTATCAAAGCGTAAATCATTTTGTTTAGCTAAGCGTGAAAATGAATCAATTGGCATAGCCATTAACTGGCTTAATCGATAAGTAGACAATGAAAGCTTAGGGTTGTCAGTAAGGCGTGAAAGTTCTAATAGTTGTTCAACCATACGAACTAAACGCAAACCATTACGCTTGGCGGTAGTAAGTTCCAGCCCCTCTTCTTTACTGTGAGCTTTGAGTAGATATTGGTCTAAAATGCCATTAATAATTGTCAATGGTGTCCTAAACTCATGGGAAATGTTCGCAATAAACTTATCTTTTAAATCTAACATCTGCTTTTCAGCTAACTTTCGTGAAGTTAAATTAATAAAGGTAATAACAATAAGGGGTTGTTCTTCGCGGTCTGCCCACTGCAATTCAACCTGAACTGGGAATTCAGTACCATCGGCACGTCGAGCTGCACACTCTACTGAAATACCAATATCTTTACGTTGTAAGGCGTATACATTACTTTTGAAGCCAAAAAAGTAATGCATAGTATCTTCTGCAGAAAAAAGTGCACTAACATTCTTGCCTTTCAATTCATGTTCTAAACTTTGGAACAATTGAACCGCGGCAGGGTTTGACGATAATATTTCGCCGCCCGTTGATGTAGTCAAAATAGCATTATTAGAGGCTCGGACAATAGCTTTGTCTTCACTATTAAGAATTGAGCTGAGTAATTTATGGTTTGTCTGTATTAAGGCTTTTTGTTCTTGTTGTTGAGTGAAAGCGTTTTCCTTGAATTCAAGCGTGTTTTTTCTTTTATTGTAAGCAATAAGAATGACTAAAATAAAAGCAATAACGCCCCAAATACCAATAACAAAAGACTGCCAGAAAGAATTTGTAATGTAGTACGCCCCAATTTCTAAACCAACGATATGAATGCTAAAAATAATACTCACCAGCAATAAAATGTAAAATTCGGGAAAGGTATCTTTTGAAATAGGTTTAGTCGGTCTTTGATTGTTTAATGATGCACTTGCGGCAAAAATAAGACCACAGTAAGGGATTAACGCTATTAAGTTGTTCGTATAATTGTCTTTATAGAGGGCTTGCTCTTGAAGAAGAAAATAACTATTAGTGTTATCAGCGAACAAAGCTAATGAGGCAATGGCGAGTGGCCAATAAATAGCGTGCCAAAACTTTTCACGACAAAAAATAACACAGCTCATTAGCCTGATAAAAATGAGGCCAGAAATAGTGATATGAAATAATAATGACGGTAATAACCTGTGATCTAACGCTTTTGAAAACTCTTCTGGCAGTAATACGAAATAACAAAAACAAGTGACTGTAAAAAATAGTGCTGGCACTCGACCCGCAATGTATTTGTTGAGTGGCGTTTCGCTGAGATGCGGGTTGGTTTCTATAGCCAGTAAGATAAAAAAGTAACTGAACAAAGAGAAGAAATCTTGCAGGATCGGGGGGGTGTTTATGTAGTCACCGGCAAAGATAACACCCGAAATAAAATCAACGATAATAGCGAGAGAGAAAAACTGCCAGAACAATTTTAATGAACGTGATCTGGTCTGTAAATAGCTATAAAAAACAAAGAATACTGCGGTAGCCTGTAATAATATAGTAGGAAGCGATAGCAAAAGAGCAGAGGAAATATCAAGCGTGCTGGTGATCGTTGTATAGGGTAATAAGGTTAAAATTATAGTAATAAATAAAAGTGTTTTTTTATTAAAATATAGCAATGATGTGATCCAATATTAAAGTGATGTTTGTTATGTTGCCTAATCATGAGGCTTATTATTTTCTCCTTTAACTACTATAGTATACATTAATTTAACACCATATAAATGAATGAAAAACTTTCACTGGCTATTTATATCGCTGAGTAAATAGGCTAATTTTTTAATATTAGCATTCGACAATTGCCGATAATCAAAATAGGGACAGACAATTAAATTTTTAGCTTTATCAATAGCAAATTGCTCATCTAGCCAAGTGAAACTGGCGTTTAGTTGATTTGTCGCTAACAAATGTTTGGCGTAAGTTTTTCCACAAATAATATGCAGAGTTTGCTTAGTGGTTGATAACTGAGGCGGAGAAAATAATAAAGCCGTTTGAGAGCCTTGCTGCAGCAAAAATCGCTCTCGATATTTTTGCCAAGTTGGCGCAAGCGTTGAGTAAGCGAATTTTTCTTTATCGAGTGCGTAAAGCAACTTCGCATAAACATTGAAAACTTTCCGCCAACCATTGCCGCAAGCTTGATTAACCATCTCTATTTCGCCCAAGGTTAGCGGCGATAGACAAGATAATTGCTCATATTCAAGCATACTCGGTTTATTGCCAATATAAACGGCGATGCTAAAGTTTGAGCAACCTAAACCAATATTGCTCACGTGATATTACAGTACTGCTGTCTATTCATCAGGTAAGGCATTATCTAAGGTTTTTAAAGAACGTAAAAATAAACCTAGCCCACCGATGGCTAATATAAGTATTACGATTAAATCAAAAGAACTCATGGTCTTAAAGGTAAACCTTATTGAAGATATGACCCCAAAGATTAATCCTGATATCGAGCCAATAGCTAACACCCAACCTAAAATATTTTTACTGTTATAAAAAATAAGCCCAACACCAAATATGAAAGGGATCATTATCATGCCACTAGTTACATTATAGTTGCCACCCATAGTTGAAAAAGCATACAGGCGAACGCCCATGCCAAAAGTAGATGTTACTGTGATCGAATTTAGTAGCATATAAAAACCACTACACATCATAATGATGCCAATAAAAAAGTGACTTAAGCCACCCGAAGTTCCACCTGCTCCTTTCATGGGTATTCCTTATTATCTTTGTTATTTCTCAGCTGAGTAGGGCTCTTCAGCAAGAAGATAAGCTCTTAAATCGGCTTTGTTTGGTTGCTGATATAGCCACTCTCTGAGGGCTTTAACTTTCGCATAATTTTCTTCACCAAATTTATCTTGGTATATTTCTGCAAAGTTTTCTTTCGTACTATTAATACGAATGTTGCGTTGCCAATGTGCGGTTAGTACCGTATTTAAGGAGCCCGCTAAATTTTCTTTTTTGAGTAATTCCCATTCACCTTTATCTAACCAAACACCACCGACATTGACACTGTAGTCAATACGGTGATTTGTTGAGGCAGATAGTCGAAATTTACGCATAATAGTGCCTGTTACTGGGCATAACATGGCTTGTTTCGTTTCAACAACTTCACATTGAATATTGTTATCAAAAGAAAACTGTGGATTACGTTCTTTCCAAGCGACATAATCTTCAATTAAGATCCAATGCCCACCACAATTCGAACAAGTATGTGCTCTAAAAAGCCCTTCGATAAAACTAGGGGTTAACTCACCCTGCTTACAACTAGTACATTTCATTATTATGTCCCTGTTAAATGTTATCTTTGTAAAATTTACGTAAACCATCATATAATCATTGATTGATATAAGTCACGAGTAAAATGAATAAAATCAGGATACTGTAGGCTTTTATTTTTATGATTTTATGTAAACAATATGCTAATTTGTTTTATTTGAATTTTATAAAACTGTATTTATTGACATATTATGTCACGGGTGTATGGTACATATAAAGAATAAATACCACAATGATTAGCCGGTGTTCGCTATGTGCTTTAAGGATAAACAATGGAACAGCTACTAGAAGTCGCTTCAAAATTTCCCACCGTAATACATTCGACACTGCTAGGTGTCGTGGTTGTTTATTGGCTTATTGGCATGTTAGGTCTGGTCGATTTAGGATTAGCTGGAGATGCAGACCTTGACGTAGAGGTAGACACCGAACTTGATACTTCTGTTGGCGGCCTGACCGGTTTTATGCTGACTTTTGGTTTAACGGGGGTGCCGTTCACCTTAGTTTTTAGCATTATTATCCTTATTTGCTGGCTAATCAGCTTTTACCTGCAATTATATATTCTAGCTTGGCTACCTGATGGTTGGTTATATTATCTGTTTGGCGTTGTTAGTAGCTTTATTGTCTTTCTAATTTCCCTGCCATTAACTGCAATTGTTATTCGCCCCTTAAAAGGAATGTTTAAAAGTGTTGAAACCTCTAAGAGTATTCAGCTGGTCGGTAAAAGTGCGACGATTGCAACGCAAACGGTTAGTGAAACCTTTGGTCAAGTACGAATATATAATAAGGGCGCAGAAATTTTACTTGATGTACGCTGTGACCCAGAACACCGCTTAAAAAAGGGTGACAATGTGCTACTGATAGAATATTTAAAAGAAAAGCATATCTATATTGTCGCGCCGTATGACGAATAAATCATAATCACATTATAAGAGACTTGGTCAAGCAGTTGTGACCATTGCATTTACATAAAAGGAAAAAAAACATGGTAATGGAACCACTTTATCTAGCGATTGGCATTGGCGTACTTTTAGTCTTTTCACTATTAATTATGATGGCTAAATTTTATCATAAAGTAGAGCAGGGCCAGGCATTAATCATTAATAAGCTCGGCGCTGAACCAGAAATAAGTACTAATGGCGGTATGGTTATTCCTATTATCCATAAAAAAGAAATTATGGATATTTCTACTAAGCGAATGATGTTAGAACGAAAAGGGCAATCTGGGCTTATTTGCCAAGATAACATTCGTGCTGATATTACTATTACCTTTTATATCCGGGTTAATGAAACCAAAGAAGATATTCTACGTGTGGCAAAACAAGTTGGTTGTGAGCGCTCTTCTTTCCCTGAAACCCTACAAGAACTTTTTGAAGCGAAGTTTTCTGAAGCACTTAAAACTGTTGGTAAACAATTAAACTTTACTGATCTTTTTACTCAACGAGATATTTTTCGTGACAAGATTAAAGAAGTTATTGGCCAAGATTTATCAGGTTACGTACTTGAAGATGTCGCGATTGATTTTCTTGAACAAACATCGATTAACGATTTAGATCCTAATAATATTATGGATGCTGAAGGTATTAGGCGCATTACCGAGTTAACCGCCCAACAAAGTGTTGAAACCAATGACTTGAAACGCCAAGAAGAAATACGCATTAAACGACAAGATATTGATGCTAAAGAAAAAGGTTTAGAACTTGATCGCCAATTAGCCGATGCCCAAGCTAAACAGACGCGAGAAATTTCTACTGTAGAAGCTCGAGAAGAAGCGGAAACAGCTAAAATTGTGCAAGAAGAGTTTTGTAAGTCTGAACAGGCAAGAATAGCGACTGAACAGACAGTCGCTGTAGCTGAAGAAAATAAGCAGCGTGAAGCTGATATCGCGCAACAAAATCGTTTTAGAGCCGTGGCTATCGAAGAAGAAAAAGTGAAACGTGCCCGTCAAGTCGAAGAAATAGATCGTGAAAAAGAAGTTGAAACACTACGAATCGATAAAGAAAAAGCCCTAGAAATAGAGCGTAAAAATATTGCTGAAGTGCAGCGTGAACGCATCATGGTTGAAAAAGGCGTCGCTGAAGAAGAAGAGCTTATTAAAGATTTACGTGTGGTTTCAGAAGCGAACCGCCAAAAAGATGAATTGGTTATCAAAGCCAAAGGTGAGGCTGAGCAAGCATTGGTTAAAGATATTGAATCAGCTAAAGCGCAAGAACAAGCGGCTGAGCATATCGCAAGAAAAATGCAAACCATTGCCGATGCTGAATTGAAAGCGGCGAGTAAACAGGCAGAGTCGAAGAAGATATTGGCTGAGGGTAATCAAGCAGAAGCTGCATCGCAAGGGCTTGCTGAGGCTCAAATCACCTTGGCGCAAGCTGATGCACACGAAAGACAAGGCGAGGCTGAAGCTAAAACACTCGAACTTAAATTGACCGCTGAAGCTAAAGGTATACAAGAAAAAGCCTTAGCAGAAGCGACGGGTTTACGTGAAAAACAAGATGTACTTAACGCTATGTCTGAACAAGCCAGAGAGTTTGAAACCTTTGGTTTACGTTTAAATCAAGAGCGTGAATTAACCTTAGCGAAACTAGAAAATAGTGTTGCGTTAGCTGAGAAGCAAGCGGGTGTATTAGCAACGGCATTAAGTGAAGCCAATATTAATATTATGGGCGGCGATGGCGAGTTCTTGCGTCAGTTTATGAACTCTATCACGGTTGGTAAGTCTATCGATGGCTTAGTTAATGAAAGTGAAACAGTAAAAACCTTGTTTAAAGATCACTTAAATGGCGACCGTAATATTATGGACGATTTAGGTGGGGTGCTCGCTGGTGCTGCACAAACGAGTGAAACCATGAAAAATTTCAATATGTCTAAGTTATTATCAACATTAAATAATGCCGACGACACTCAAAAAGGCGCATTGGCTAGTTTGTTAAACTTAGCAAACAAAAACTCGTCAGACGAAAAATAGTCATCAAGTATTAATTAAGCAATGCACAGTGTTTCATTCAAGGATAACTGTGCATTAGCTCATGGAGTCTCATATGTCAGATAAGGATAGCGTCACTAATCAGGCTGTTGCGGAAGGGGGGTCATATGAACTTATTCAGCGCAGATTGTCAGCCTTAGGCAGTGATCTTAATGCACAAATTAAGCAGCTAAATGACAAGCGCATTGTTACGTTTGGCTCCACCGAGATGAAAGTTGATGCTCGTGTGCGGGTTAGAACTGAGCATAATTGTGTTGCTAGAGATATTGCCGCCATCGGAGATACCTTACTTTTTGGCTACAACGTCTTTCTCGGTTTAAAGCGCAATATTACCGTCTCAGATGTTTTTAGTTTGCATCAAATAAAAGGTGATAAAGATGACATTGAGATTATTGATCTTCCGGTACAAGATAGTTTTCTTGACGATGCTGAGTTTGTCCGTGATTTTGATGAGTTATACACCTATTACAAAAAAACATTTCTAGCTCATGTTTATCGACAAGGCAGTAAAGTATTTGCCATCTTTCGAATTGGTGAACGCCTTGATGATATTAGAGTCTTTCGTTGGGGTATCGACGCCGATCACCAAGTTAGCTATATCGATAATCGTGGTGAAAGAGATATAAAGCAGCCAGAAAATTTTGACTTTGAATGGCATAAAGTATCTCGAGAGCAACAAGAGCAAGGTAAACACCCACATTATAATTTATATGACATTTTGTTTGTCGAAGCTATTGGTGGCTCAATTACTTTAAAAGTTGAGAATAATACCACCGCAGGTCAAGGTATATATTCTGAGCCAGTCGAAGATGAACATCAGTCTATAGATGACGCTGAAATCCATTATGCCAGAGTTGGTGAGCTTATTTTATTGAAAATAAAGCCGTATCGTGAAACTGACACTCGCCATTTGATTTTTAATGCTAAAACTCAGCAAGTGATCAGGCAAGATGCTATTGCTCATGCTTGTATTCAGTTACCAGAAGACCACGGTATTATTTTTCCTGGTGGATACTATTTGCAAAATGGTGAACACAAAAGCTTTGAAGATAATGCCGAAGATTTACAGTTGCACCGAGTGGTAAAGTCGCCAAACGGTGAAGACTTTCTCTATATATTTTATGAACCAAATGAAGGGCAGTACGCTTTGTTTGGTTATAATTTAATTACGAGAACATTGCAAAACCCTATTTATGGTCATGGGCAAAGTTTATACAACAACGGCAGAGCCGTGGTTTTTAATGCCGAGTCCGAGCCATCACGTGTTCATGCCATGCAAATATGGCAAACGCCTTTTTGTAGTGAAGAGTTTGCTAGTAATCAACCGGTTGATAATAGCTTCTTTGGCAAAATAGGTAATCCTGAACTGGTCCGCGGTATTTCTGATTTATACAGTGTCGCTAAATTGATCTCGGTGCAAACACCAAGTGCGCAGCATTTTAATGACTTAGTGAAAGAGTCTAAGCAAATTTTTGATAAATATCATTGGCTCAATGATAAAGAGCTGGGGTTGCTGCATGATCTTATCAAGCAAATCGCGATCACTTCTGAATTGGTTATAGATGAATTTGAAAAAGTCACCAGCATTAAAGAAAACTCTGATCGGGCCTTAATTCAAGCAAAAGAAAAGCTAGCCGAGCTAGTAACACAAGTTCAAATTTCGGGTTTTGAGCAGGCCTCACAATTCGTTGATTGCTTATCGGCGTTAGCTCAATTTAAAGGTGAATTGATTTCTCATAAAGACTTACGTTATATCGATGTTGACGCAATTAATGCCATGGAAGCTCACTTAGATACGTTAACGAAAGAACTTAGCCAAGCAACCGCTGACTTTCTCCAACAAGACGATGCTTTAACGCCTTATCAAAAGACCATAGTTGCATTAGAAAAGGCGATAGAAAAAAGTGAATCGGTTAGCTCATTAAAGCCGATTCGCACCGAAATTGAAGAGCTTGTGCAAGGATTAGAATTACTTAACCGCACAATGTTGTCACTAAACATTGAAGATAGCCGACAAAGAACACGTATTCTGGAAGATATTTCAGCAGTTTTTAGTCAAATAAACCGCGTTAAAGCTAATGCTGATTTGGTGGCTAAAAGTGTCGGTAGTGAAGAGGCACGAGCAGAATTTGGTGCTCGATTTAAACTGTTAAGCCAAAGTGTTACCAGTGCTTTAAATGCGAGTGATTCACCGCAAGCATGTGATGAGCAACTTTCTCAAATTCTAATTCAGTTAGAAGACTTAGAAAGTCAGTTTAGTGATTATGATGAATTTTATAATGAAATCATCACTAAAAGAGATGAAATATACGATAACTTTGAACAACATAAACAGCAGCTGATGGATGCACAGCAGCGTCGTTGTTTGAATTTGATGACGGCAGCCGAGCGCATTATTGAAGGTGTGATCAGACGGAGTCAATCGTTTAGTGAGCAAGACAAATTAAACAGCTATTTTGCTGGCGATCCTATGGTTGCCAAGCTTAGGCAACTAATTTCACAGCTTAGAGAGCTTGATGACAATGTTAGAGCTGATGACATTGACGCTCAATTAAAAAATGCTAAAGAGCAAGGCATAAGAGCACTGAGAGATAAAACGGATATTTACTCTGCTGACGGTAGTTTAGTTAAAATAGGCGACCACCAATTTTCAGTGAATCGTCAAAAATTAGAACTGACCTTATTACCTCGTGATGGTGACATGGTCTTGCATATCAGTGGTAGTGAATACTTTGAAACGCTACCCGCTGAATTATTTGTTGGTACTAAATACCTCTGGCAGCAAGCGCTGGTCTCTGAATCTGACAAGGTCTACCGAGGAGAGTATTTAGCGGCAACACTATTATTTGAGGCTGAATTTGCTGGCCAAGCGCAACTTGAGTGTTTAAAAGCGGCGGTAAAAAACAATGAATTAGGTGAGGTGGTTAGAAAAGCGGCTGAGCCACGTTATCAAGAAGGTTATGATAAGGGCGTGCATGATGCCGATGCGGCATTAATTCTAAAGCAATTACTTGCTTTAAGAGAATCTATTGGCTTGTTAGCTTATCCGGTCTTGGAAAGAAGACTCGCGCTACTTTTTTTCACCACAGAATTAGCTGATAACAGTAGAAAAGATTTATTACAGCGCAGTCATAATCTCTATATCATGGAAGAAACTTTTGGTGATAGTCAATTACGTCATCAGCTTATTAAAGAATTGGCTACGCTATTAGATAGCTATATTGAAAGTCAGCCTTGGCTGAAATGTGACACGTTATTGTCAGCAACCTACCTATTAAAAGAGTTAGCTTTAGCCGAACAGAAATTTGTTATTAAAGAAAGTAGCGTTGAGTTAGCTAATCAACTGGAGAGTCAGTTAAAGCATAAGAGCTTAGAAAAACAACTCAATGGCGCATTATTGGGTTGTTCGACACTAGAGCAAAAATATCAACTTTACTGGGCGTGGTTGCAGGCTTTTTCTTCGCACCAGAGTATGAATATCCATCAAGATATTATTGATGAAGCCGCAATTTTTATGCTGATGCAAGAGCAATGTGAATTCTATACTTCATTGGCTGACACCGAAGGTGTTGTTGATGGTTTATTGGGGCAGCATGGGCAAATATCGGACAGAAAAATTGCGATAAATTATCAAGAATTTATCACTCGACTTCGCCAATTTAAAAATGAACATGAACCGGCATTCAAAGGTTTTCATATTCAAAAGCAAAAGGTATTAGCGGCACAACGTAAACGCTTACGCTTAGAAGAGTTTAAACCAAGAGCGCTGTCTTCGTTTGTACGTAATAAATTAATTAATGATGTTTATTTCCCGATTATTGGTATTAATTTAGCTAAACAAATTGGCGCAGCTGGTAATAATAAACGTTCTGATTTAATGGGATTATTACTGCTTATTTCTCCCCCAGGTTATGGTAAAACAACGCTTATTGAATACGTTGCCAGTAAGCTAGGTATGACCTTTGTTAAAATAAACTGTCCGTCGATAGGACACGAACAGTTGTCACTAGATCCCGCTCAGGCAAACAACTCAACAGCTAAAAATGAAGTTGAAAAGATTAACTTAGCCTTCGAAATGGGTAACAATGTTATGTTGTACCTTGATGATATTCAGCATACTAATCCTGAGTTTTTACAAAAGTTTATTTCCTTATGTGATGGCTCAAGAAAAGTGGAGGGTGTTTGGAATGGTGACAGTAAAACCTATGATATGCGCGGCAAAAAATTTGCAGTTGTCATGGCTGGTAATCCTTATACCGAATCAGGAGAAGCATTTAGCATTCCTGATATGTTGGCTAACCGAGCCGATATTTATAACTTAGGTGATACCTTAAGTGGTCGAGAAGAAGAGTTCTCTTTAAGCTTTATTGAAAATAGCTTAACCAGTAATCGCTATATCGCACCACTAGCGACCCGAGATATGGACGACCTCTATAACTTGGTTAAAATTGCCGATGGCCAACAAGTTGCCACAACTGAGCTAAAGCATAATTACTCGCAAGCAGAGGTCAATGAAATAGTTGCGGTTATTAAACGTATTCGTAAAATTCAAGCGACGGTATTAAAAGCCAATCAACAGTACATTGCCTCTGCCGCCCAAGACGATAAGTACCGCACTGAGCCTTCGTTCAAGTTACAAGGAAGCTATCGCAATATGAATAAGATGGCGGAAAAAGTAGTACCGGTTATGACCGAAGAGGAAGTCGAGCAGCTTATCGCCGATCATTATCGTGGTGAAGCGCAAACACTCACCATAGGCGCTGAAGAAAATTTACTTAAATTAGCCGAGCTGCGCAACAATCAAACCAGTGAAGAAAAAGTGCGTTGGCAACAAATTAAGGCAGATTTTGTTCGTTATCAAAGCTTGGGTGATAGTGATAACCCGATTGCGGCTGTTGCTAGCCAAATATCGTTATTGCAAAAAGGGCTCAATCAAATAGGAGAAGCTTTGTTAGAGCCTAAATCTGCAGCGTTAGATAGCTTGAATGAAACGCTTGCCAGTCTTAAACTGCAAGTGAATATTGAAAAACCAGATGATTCAGCATTAGCTGAAACTTTGGCGTTATTTAGTGAAAATATGGCGTCTTTTTTAACGCCGCTGGTTAACGCGTTACAAAGTAATAAAAATGTCGATTTGGCGATGATCGATACTTTAAAAACATTGAACCTGACTACTGAAAAATCAGTAAAAAGTTCTGAGACCCATATTCAAAAAATTAGTCGAGAACTCGCTTCAGGAAAACAAAATAGCGATGAGCTTTCTGCGGACGAGTACTAGCTAACATCGGCTATGCTAAACGAGAAAATAGTTGCCAGTAGTAAAGATAAACCAGGAAGATGCCTTGTTACCTTTAGACAAACCACAACATATTGGTTTGTTGTTAGCGATGCGTCTTTGGGAGTTACCTCAGTGTAAAGCACTGCGCAGAAATTAATATTTATTGCCAAACCGAGAACACATAACGTTATACTCCCTATAAACGTATAACTGCATGCTAATGGAAGATGTTTAAAGTTATTAGCCCTTTTAATATGATACTAAAATTGTGTTTTAAAAAATATTATCTCGCTTCTTTTCAGAAATGAATAAAGCGTCAATAATTAACGTTCAACATAAAAAATGATGGAGCGCAGCTATGAATGAAAAAATTGCAGCACTTAAGTCAGACCTAGCGCTACTTAAAGAACAATTTAGTAAAAAAATTACTGATGCAGAAATTCGTTTAAAAAATATGATTGAACAAGACAGCCTAGATACTTCGGTTGAACGTGGCTATAAAATTCAAGCTTCTTTTGAAGAGCCAGCAGATTCTTTAGCTAATGGTGAATGTGTAATTTTACTGCATGGGCTTGCACGTTCGGCTAACTCCATGAAAGCTATTGAAAAACGACTATTGACAGAAGGTTATTTTGTGATAAATATCAACTACCCTTCTAGAGATTATTCGATAGAAGAGTTGGCTGAAAAAGTGATTTCTAAAGCGCTATTAATTTGTGAAAGTCGTCAAGTTAACTTTGTTACCCATTCAATGGGCGGTATATTAGTTCGCCAATATTTAAGTATGCACAAAATACCTAATTTAAATAAAGTCGTGATGCTGGGTCCACCAAACAAAGGCAGTGAAGTTGTTGATAAACTAAAAAATACACCTGGTTTTAGTTTCATCAATGGTGATGCGGGTATGCAATTAGGTACCGGCGAATTTAGTATCCCTAGTAATCTTGGCAATGCTAATTTTGATTTGGGTGTTATTGCCGGTAATCAAAGTATTAATTGGATATTATCAACACTTATTCCTGATAAAGATGATGGTAAAGTTTCGGTTGCTAGTACCAAACTTGATGGTATGAATGATCACATTGAAATGGAAACAACCCATCCGTTTATGATGAAAAATGAAAAAGTGATTGAGCAAGTTATTCATTATTTAAAATCAGGTAGTTTTCAAAAATAATTATCCCAGAAAGCTTGCCTTTAATAACGACCTGTATATACTCACAGTAACAACTGTGTAAATTTACAGGCTCCCTATGCTAAATGAAATCAGCGAATTACGCCCTCTAACGAACCGACAACAACAAGTTTTTGATCTGATCAAAGACAAAATAAGCGATACGGGTATGCCACCAACACGTGCTGAAATAGCCAAGTTTTTTGGCTTTAAATCAGCAAATGCAGCAGAGGAACATTTAAAAGCTTTGGCTAAAAAAGGCTATATAGAAATGTTGCCAGGTACTTCTCGCGGCATTCGTTTGACTGAGAAGTTAATGGAAGAAGCCGGTTTACCTTTAATCGGCAGAGTGGCTGCAGGTGAACCTATTTTAGCTGCAGAGCATGTTGAAGATCATTACAAAGTTGATGGTAATTTGTTCCACCCAGCCGCTGATTACTTATTGAGAGTTAATGGCGAAAGCATGAAAAATATCGGCATACTTGATGGTGACTTGTTAGCTGTTCATCAAACGACCGATGTACAGAATGGCCAAGTAATTGTTGCTCGTGTCGAAGAAAATGTTACGGTTAAACGTTATAAACGAGAAGGTAACATCGTTTACTTACATGCTGAAAATGATGACTTCTCTCCTATAAAAGTCGATTTGTCTGATCAAGAGTTTAATATTGAAGGGTTGGCTGTTGGCGTTATTCGCTCGGCAGACTGGATGTAATTAAGTTAACCTATCCTATCCAATAAACTTGGTGGTAACTAAGTCAATTTATCTAACAAATATAGTATTAATTACGTCAAACTGCTCGGCAAACTTTAGTGTATAAAATAGGCTAAAGTTTGCTTTTCTAACCTTTCGTATTCTTTTCATGCAAACCTTTCTCTTTACTAAGAATAATTTTCATTCTAAAGCCCATTCAAACAACTTTATCTTTCTCTGATTAAAAAACAACCAAGATCAATTTTTGCAATATGCGTATTTATACTCAGCTGTTTATTTTTAATACTACGGCTACAGCCCTTTGTTATTAGGCTTTTATCTGTATTAGAGTTGATACTCTATTGTTTTTATTGGTTTTTATTTTAAAATAGCTCGATTTTTAAATTGACCCAGATCAACTTTTAAGTAATTCTAGTTTGGAATGTGTACAAATATAAATATAAGACGATGTTGTTGACGCTAACTGGTTGATAACAAAATTGCTAAGAAAATAATAAAAATCCGTACTAAAGGATGTGTTTTGTCCTAGGTATCAAGTTTTAAACTTTTATAGGGTGAAGGAGATGTCGTGTGAAAAGACGTAACCTAGGTTGGCTGTTGTTGGGGAGTGTTCTTTCCAGTTCAGCTTGGGCAGATATGCAATTAAATCTGACCAAGGGTGTAACAGAAGTAAGTAGAGATGTTTACGATCTACATATGCTCGCAATGTATATATGTGTAGCAATCGGTGTGGTTGTTTTTGGTGCTATGTTTTGGTCAATGGTTTTCCACCGAAAATCCAAAGGGGCTAAATCAGCAGATTTTCATGAAAGTACAAAAGTAGAGATTCTCTGGACAGCAATTCCCATTGTCATTCTTATCGCTATGGCTGTACCAGCAACGAAAACACTGATCGAAATGGAAAATAACGACGATTCTGACGTTACCATTCAGATCACAGGTTCTCAGTGGAAGTGGCATTATAAATATTTTGATCAAGATATTGAGTTCTACTCCGTTTTATCTACGCCAAGACCACAGTATGAAACACAAGAAGGTAAACACCTTAGTGTTGATGCCGGCGACAAAGTCAAAGGTGAAAATTATTTACTCGAGGTTGATAAACACCTTGTCATTCCAGTTAATAAGAAAGTACGATTTTTAATCACTTCTGACGATGTTATTCATGCTTGGTGGGTACCTGCTTTTGCAGTAAAGCAAGATGCTAACCCAGGATTTATTAATGAAGCATGGACAAAAGTTGACGAGCCTGGGATATACCGAGGTCAGTGTGCTGAGCTTTGTGGTAAAGATCACGGTTTTATGCCTATTGTTGTCGAAGTAAAGTCTGAAGCTGATTATGCTCTTTGGCTCGATGAGCAACACGAAATTAATGCGCAAGCTGCTGCTGCTGAGAAAGCGTCTCTTAACGCTTCCGCATCAATGGATGAACTGATGACTTTGGGTGAAACTACCTATGTTGCCTACTGTGCTGCCTGTCATCAAGTTTCTGGTGCTGGTCTACCTCCAGCATTTCCTGCACTTAAAGGAAGCTCTGTTGCTACGGGTAGTATTGCTGCGCATATTGATATTGTACTCAATGGTAAAGCGGGTTCAGGTATGCAAGCTTATGATAAGCAGTTAAGTATGAAGCAAATTGCTGCAGTTGTGACCTATGAGCGTAATGCTTGGGGTAACAATACCGGCGATGCCGTACAAGCCGCTGATGTTAAAAGTTTTGCTAATGATTCAGGCAATGACACAGAAACACCGGTAAAAGTCGCTGAAGTGGTTGTTGAAGAAGCCCCAGCAGAAGATCTCACTAGAGTGTATAGCGAAGATGAATTGATGGTTATGGGTGAGCAAGTTTACATGAAAGCTTGTGCTGCTTGTCATCAAGTTTCTGGTGCGGGTTTACCTCCGGCATTTCCTGCACTAAAAGATAGTGTAATTGCACTGGGTGACATTGCTGTGCATATAGACATGGTTATTAATGGCAGTAAGAAAAACCCTGCTATGGCTGCTTTTGGTAGCCAGTTAACTAAAACCGAAATAGCGGCTGTTGTTACTTATGAGCGTAATGCTTGGGGCAATAACACCGGTGATTTAGTACAACCTGCAGCCGTTGATGCTGCTAGTGCGAAGTAGGGGGATATAAAATGACTACAGACGTTATAGAACAAGAATCGCACGACGATCATCATGATGACCATAAAATGAAAGGCATCAAACGTTGGTTGTACACGACAAATCATAAAGATATAGGTACGTTATATCTATGGTTTGCTTTTATTATGCTATTAACCGGCGGTGCTTTAGCCATGGTTATTCGAGCCGAGTTATTCCAACCCGGTTTGCAAATAGTGGAGCCTGATTTTTTCAATCAGCTAACTACTGTACATGGTTTGATCATGGTGTTTGGTGCAATTATGCCGGCCTTTACGGGGTTTGCAAACTGGATGATACCTATGATGATTGGTGCTCCAGATATGGCTTTACCACGTATGAATAATTGGAGCTTCTGGATTCTACCTTTTGCTTTTGGGATTCTTTTGTCTACATTCTTTATGGAGTCAGGTGCGCCTAACTTTGGTTGGACATTCTACGCACCACTTTCTACAACCTATTCAAATGGTAGTACGGCATTTTTTGTTTTTGCTGTTCATATTATGGGTATCTCATCAATAATGGGCGCGATTAATATCGTTGTTACCATTATGAACATGCGTGCGCCGGGTATGACTTACATGAAAATGCCATTGTTTGTTTGGACATTTTTTATTACCGCCTATTTATTAATCGCCGTAATGCCTGTCCTCGCGGGTGTGGTAACCATGTTGTTAACTGATACGTATTTTGGCACAAGTTTCTTTGATGCCGCAGGTGGCGGTGACCCGGTATTATTCCAGCACCTTTTCTGGTTCTTCGGGCATCCTGAAGTTTACATCATGATATTGCCAGCTTTTGGTATTGTCTCTACTATTATTCCAGCTTTTGCTCGTAAGAAATTATTCGGCTACAGCTCAATGGTTTATGCAACGGCATCCATCGCCTTATTGTCATTTCTTGTCTGGGCACATCATATGTTCACAACAGGTATGCCGTTATTTGGTGAACTGTTCTTCATGTATTGCACCATGTTAATTGCCGTACCTACGGGTGTTAAAGTGTTCAACTGGGTCGCAACTATGTGGCGTGGTTCAATGAGCTTTGAAACACCGATGCTATTTTCTATCGCATTTGTCATCTTATTTACTATAGGCGGATTCTCTGGTTTGATGTTGGCATTAACACCTGTTGATTTCCAATACCATGATACCTACTTTGTTGTTGCCCATTTTCATTATGTGTTGGTCACAGGTTCATTATTCTCGATTTATGCGGGTGCATACTTCTGGTTGCCAAAATGGACAGGTCATATGTATAACGAGTCGTTAGCTAAATGGCATTTTTGGTGTTCGCTGATTTCAGTTAATTTACTATTCTTCCCTATGCACTTTTTAGGATTAGCGGGCATGCCTCGTCGTATCCCAGATTATGCGTTGCAGTTTGCTGATTTCAATAAGTGGGTCAGTATTGGTGGTTTTGCCTTTGGCCTTTCGCAACTAATATTCTTAGCGGTAGTCATTAAGTGTATTAGAGGTGGAGAGAAAGCAGCGGCTAAGCCTTGGGATGGCGCTGAAGGTTTAGAGTGGACTGTTGCAAGTCCTGCTCCGTACCATACATTTTCAACACCACCAAAAATTGATTAAGTTAATAAAATATGAATAAAGGTGACGAATTGCAAAATTTAAATAACAAAGATAGCGCTGCTATAACAAAAAACAATCAAGTGATAAAAAAGCTGGTTATGATTGTTTTTGGTATGTTTGCTTTTGGTTTTGCACTTGTCCCTTTATATGATGTGTTTTGTGATATTACTGGTTTGAATGGAAAAACGTCAACCACTGCCGCCGCTGTCTATAATGTTGATCAGATTGACACAAAAAGAATTGTAACGGTGCAGTTTATTAGTCGAACCGCCCAAGGTATACCTTGGCAGTTTGAACCTATGGTCCGTGAAATAAAAGTTCATCCCGGTGAAATGAAACTTGTTAAATTTTATGCAAAAAATGAATCCACCCGCGATATTATTGGCCAAGCAGTTCCGTCAGTATCGCCCGGTTTAGCGGCGGCGTATTTTCAAAAAATTGAATGTTTTTGTTTTACGCAGCAACCGCTACAAGCGAATGAAGAGGTAGAGATGGCGTTACAGTTTTATGTTGACCCAGAATTACCTGAAGATATTTCAACGCTAACGTTGTCGTACACTTTGTATGACGTGACCGGAAAAGTGGAATCGTAGCAATTTATACTGTTCACTTAGCGTGTAACAGTATTTGTTTAGGGGAATAATAATGACAACAAAAGAATATGAAAGTTATTACGTACCATCACAAAGTCATTGGCCAATTGTTGGCGCAGTGGCACTGTTTTTAATTGCTATTGGCGCCGGAAACTATGTTTCTACGTTAAAGAGTGGTGAAGGTGGCATTGGCGGTTATATATTGCTTGCCGGCGTTTGTTTAGTTATATACATGCTCTATGGTTGGTTCAGTAATGTTATAAACGAATCGATGGCGGGTAAGTATAGCCATCAAATGGATAACTCATTTCGTCAAGGGATGAGCTGGTTTATCTTTTCTGAAGTGATGTTTTTTGCAGCATTCTTTGGTGCCTTATTTTATGCCCGCACGTTATCGGTACCTTGGTTGGGCGGTGCAGATAATAATGCCATGACCGGTGCTGTTTTATGGCCTGAGTTTGTCGCAAGTTGGCCGTTATTAGTCACACCAGATGGAACCGAAACAACGCAAATGGGCTGGTATGGCCTACCATTAATTAATACTATTTTGTTATTAACTTCTTCAATTACTGCACATTTAGCACACTCAGCCTTAGAAAAAGATAATCGTAAAATGCTGAAAATATGGTTAGGTTTTACCATATTGTTAGGTGTTGTCTTTTTATTCTTGCAAGTTGTCGAGTACATGCACGGCTATTCAGAAGAAATGAAATTGTACTTAACCAGTGGTATCTATGGTTCAACTTTCTACTTACTGACCGGCTTTCATGGTATGCACGTTACCTTAGGTACCATCATGCTAATTGTGGTGTTTTTAAGAGTGTTGAAAGGCCACTTTACCCCAACCAATGCTTTTGCTTTTGAAGCGACAAGCTGGTATTGGCATTTTGTTGATGTGGTTTGGGTGATACTGTTTGTTTTTGTTTATATTGTATAAACAATTACTTATATAAAAGTTTAAAAAATAGTGTAGGTGGAGCTAGCTTCACCTACCTTTTATTTTTAAGCGAGTCGATTAGAACGGTCGTGGGTGTGGCGTAATAACGCCTGTTAAAATAGCGACTAACATAAGTATAATAATGAAGGCTGAAATCATCACGCGTCGGCCAATAAATTTTGACATTGACGGTTTACTCGGGTCATTTTTGTTTAAGACAAAAAGTGCCTGAAACAGGCTAAATACCATGAAGACTAAGCAGCCAATAATAATTATTTTTATCGCAAATGCCATTTAAAAATTTCCTATGTTGTTATGTTCGCTTTAAGCATATTTAAGGAATTAATTGTTTGAAAAATTTTATATCAAACATTCGCCTACCTTGGTTGATATTTACCCTACTTGTTTTTTCCGGATTAGTAAAACTCGGATTATGGCAAAGTGATCGTGCTTTACAAAAAGAGCAACGCATCGAAACCATTACACAATTGAGTCAAACACAAGCTTTGTCTCTTTCTCAAGTACTTTCAGAAAAAAATGAAATTAATGATCTACCGATCACTATGTTTGGGGAGTTTGATAATAATACTATTTTTTTATTAGACAACCAAACGAATAAAGGACAATTAGGTTATCGTGTTTATCAAGTGTTTAAGAGTGACGAGCAGGCGGTCTTAGTTAATTTAGGTTGGGTAGTAGGTTCTATAAATCGTCAAGAAATTCCCGATGTTCAGGCTATTATTGGAAAGTATCAATTATCAGGTCACGTACGCAAAATCGAGCAAGGCATAATGTTAATGGAACAAGTCTTGGTCAAAGGTAAGTGGCCATTGCGTGTTCAGCAGATAGAATTAGATAAATTTTCAACATTAATTTCACGTCAACTCTTGCCCTTTGTCGTCTACTTAGATAAAACAGAGAGTGTGGGTTATGAAAAAAATTGGCAACCAATTGTTATGCCGCCTGAAAAACATCGTGCTTATGCCTTTCAATGGTTTAGTTTAGCGATAGCATGGTTATTGTTGATGATATGGGCGTCAATTAAATTGGGTAGAAATAGTGAATAAGCGTTAAATCACTAATAAAAAAAATAATAAGGTGTAAGTGTATGAATGATGTATCACAGAAAAAATCTCGTCGTAGTATGGTCATGGTGCTGGGCGCTTTTATCCTCCCTATTGTGTTAGCAAAACTCGCCTTAACTCAAAATTGGCTTGATTATGGTGTAACGAACAAGGGCACTTTAGTTGAGAATGAACTGACTTTGGAAAAGTTAGGCTTGAGTCAAACCGCTTTACAAAAAACTTGGTCAATTATTTATAGCTTGCCACAGCATTGTGATGATCACTGTGAACAAACGTTACTCAGTGTTAATAACTCTTACATAGCCTTGGGTAGAGAAATGCCCAGAGTAAAGCGCGTCGCACTTTCTCCTAATCCACTCTCACCTCAGCAAACGCAAAGGTTAACTGAAAACAGTTGGGTGATTATTCCTACTCCAAGCCTAGTTGATGACTTTTTATCAGATACAAAAGTCTTAGTTGTTGACCCTTTAGGTAATGTGGTTTTATCTCATAAACCACCGACAAATGATGATGCTCAAGCAATGTTTGGTAAAGAAATTTTAGCAGATATGAAGAAATTACTTAAGTATTCAAGGGTGGGTTAAGATGAAAAATCGTGTAAATCATCGTGTTCGTACTTTAGTCTTAATTAGTATTCTATTAGCACTAATCGTGGTTAGCTTAGGTGCTTATACACGCTTAACGCATGCGGGTTTAGGCTGTCCAGATTGGCCAGGTTGTTATGGATTAATTGATGTACCAGCAACCGCAGAACAAATTATTAAAGCAGAGCAAGCATTCCCAGAAAGAAAAGTTGAAGCGCAAAAAGCATGGAATGAAATGATCCATCGCTATTTTGCAGGGGCACTAGGTTTATTAATTTTAGCCATTGCGTTTATGTCTTATAAAAGACGTGAGCAAGGTACGCCCTTAAGACTGCCGATATTAATACTGGTGGTAGTTATTTTTCAGGCGGCTTTAGGTATGTGGACAGTTACCATGAAACTTATGCCTATAGTCGTTATGGGGCATTTGTTGGGTGGTTTTACGACGCTGAGTTTACTGTTTTTATTATATTTACGTTTGTCTGACTTTCGAGTGCAGGGGGGCGATTTTGCGATTAAAAAATATGGAAGATATGGCTTAATTGGTATTGTCTTACTTACCGTTCAAATAGGTCTAGGTGGGTGGACATCGTCAAACTATGCTGCCTTGGTTTGTACTGAATTACCAATTTGTCAGTCAGGCTGGCAAGAGCAACTGACCTTCGAAGATTCATTTGATTTGATCCCACCAGAAAAAGACAGTTACGAATTTGGTCATTTATCTCATGCTTCACGTGTAACGATTCATGTTGTTCATCGATTGGGAGCCATTGTAGTTGGGCTTTATCTTTTTTGGTTAGCGTTAATGGTGTTTCGAAAATCTCAATCTGCATTTTTTAAGAATGCAGCTATTAGCTTAGCGTTTATTCTTACTTGCCAAATATTATTGGGTATTAGCAATATCTGGTTCTCATTACCGTTAGCAGTTGCGGTGAGTCATAACGTGGTAGCAGCATGTCTAATGTTGTCTTTGATCACGTTAACCTACAGTTTACGACGGAAATTATAAGGAATACTTATGAGTGAATCAGTATCAACACAAAGTCCCAACGGGCCAGTGACTACACCTGAAGTTATAGAGACTAAAACCGCTATTTGGCGAGATTATTATGAAATCACTAAACCTCGTGTAGTGGCACTCTTAGTGTTAACCGCTTTGGTGGGTATGTGTCTTTCTGTACCGGGTACCATTCCATGGCAAGTGCTTATTCCTTCAATGGTGGGTATTGGATTTTTATCATCAGCCGCCGCGGCAATAAATCACATCGTTGATGAACGAATTGACAGTATTATGGGGCGAACTTATAACCGCCCCGTCGCTACTGGACGTTTAACGCCAAGAAAAGCGACTTTGTTTGCTATGTTTTTAGCGGTCAGTGGTTTTGCCATTTTGTATAGCTTAGTTAATCCCTTAACGGCATGGCTTACTTTTGCAGGTTTGGTGGGTTACAGTTTTGTTTATACTATGTATTTGAAACGTGCTACACCTCAAAATATCACGATTGGTGGCTTAGCAGGTGCAATTCCTCCACTTTTGGGTTGGACAGCAATGACGAACGAAATACACCCTAATGCTTTACTATTAGTGTTATTGATTTTTACTTGGACACCTCCTCATTTTTGGGCATTAGCAATACACCGTAAAGACGAATATGCAAAAGTTAATATCCCAATGCTACCGGTGACCCACGGAGTAAACTTTACTAAGACACAAATTTTACTCTATACCGTATTACTTTTTGTTGTTGGCTTGTTACCTTATTTAGTGGGAATGAGTAATTGGTTATATTTAATTGGCGCGGTAACATTGAATCTGATGTTTTTTGCTTACGCTTGGAAACTTAAGTTTAATGCTAATGAAAATACTGCCATGGACACGTTTAAGTTTTCAATTGTTCATTTGATGGGGTTGTTTATTATTTTATTACTTGACCATTATTTATTACCAATAAGCTAATACTTACGGATACTCTTATTTATGAACAAGTTGTTGTATGTCATTGTTGCGATTGCCGCGGGTGCGGTAGGTTTTTTTGTCTTTCAAAAAGCGACAGTATTACCACAGCCCGAACATGCTTTATATTATCAGCAGGTTCGGGAAGTTAAGCCGTTTCAATTAACCGATCACCATAACCAAGCCTTTACCAAAGAACAATTAGCCAATAAATGGTCTTGGGTATTTCTGGGGTATACTTCTTGCCCTGATGTTTGTCCGACTACATTACAAGAACTAAACTTTGTTTATGACGATTTAAAAGCGATCAGTGAAGATACACAAATTTTATTGGTTTCGGTTGATCCTAGTCGAGATACGCCAGAAAAATTAGCTCAGTATATCGCTTACTTTAATGAGGAGTTTATTGCGCTTACGGCTGACCATGGTGTGTTATTTCCGTTTGCTCGTAACCTTGGCATGATGTACGCGATTAACGAGCCTAAAGCCAACAATAATGGTTACTTGGTCGATCACAGTGCTTCTTTAGTGTTAATTAATCCAAAGGGAGATATAGCGGCTATTTTCAAGCCAAGACAGGCTTTAGGCGTATTACCTACGATTGATGGTGAAAAATTAGTCAGTGATTTTGCAAAAATTGTAAAGTTAGCGGAATAAATGCAGCTTGTCACCATAACCATACTTCAGTGTGACAAGCTTACTTAACGATATTGTATTCGTTACAGCGGATACCACTCCATACCTTCTTTTAAGACAAACCAAGGCTTTGAATACCAATAATAACGCCCTGGCTCACTAATGCTTGGTGCAGTGCAATTACAGCGTACACGGCCTATGGGTAGCGGGGCACTATAATTAATGGTGAAGCTGTTTTCTTCTCGCCATTCTATTTCTTGTCGGCCTAAACCAGAAATATAACAGTTTAACTGGGCTGGAAGAAAATCATCAACAATAACATCAAACGTCACTGATTTTGATTGGTTATATTCTACAATTGTTTTTGCATTTTCATCACTTAACGTCATTGTGAATGGTAAAGATTTTAATTTATCACGTAGGCTGGTAATTTTATCATAAGGTTTTGATGCAGGAAAACGGGGTACGCTGGTTAAGTCTGTTGCTAGGCCAACCGCCCCAGACTGCTGTGAAAAGGCAATAAAATTGTTCTGCGTTATCCACTTTTGTACTGCGGGGGTATATTCACCGTAGGGATAAGCATAATAACGCCAGCTCTGGCCGGTTTTCTCTTTAATAATACTTTCAGCCGTTAATAAAAGATCGGTATGCTTAAGTAACCACTGTTGTTCAGTTAACCCAGCACTAATACGTGCCATAGAATCATGTTCCATACCATGGTTGGCAATAATAACCCCTTGGTCAGCCATCAACTTAAGTTGTGCCCAACTAAGGTAGTTATTCGAACCACGTTCAACGATTGCTGGGTTAATAAAAATAGTAAAAGGATAATTAAATTTGTCGAGAATGGGCTTACCATTGAGTAGAATATCAAGATAAGCATCATCAAATGTTATTGCCACTGTTTTGTCAGTAATAGGTTGCTGTTTCTTGATAGAATTCATTAAATCTGAAAGCGCGATAACGTTGAAGTTATTATCAGCTAAATACTGCATATGTATTTCAAATTGTTGGGGGGAAATACTGGTACTTGACGGTGTTTTGTCACTAACATGATGATACTGTAAAATTACAGCAGCAAAGCTAGAAAAGTGTAAGCAAGATAGCAATAGTGCAGGTAATAAAAATTTCATGAGTGAAGCCCTTGTTTAGTCAGTCATAAAAATAGCGCGTTTTGCTTTCTTTTTATAGTAAATTTTCAGGTAATTTTTATATGGAATACTTTTTTGAACGTTAATACTATCAACCACCATAAACAGCTATTCCTCATCGCCTTACCGATGATCTTTTCAAATATCACCATACCTCTTCTAGGCTTAGTTGATACTGCTGTTTTAGGACATTTAGACCAAGCCTATTACCTAGGTGGCAGTACAGTCGGGGCAATGATTATTACCTTTGTTACTTGGTTGTGTGGTTTTTTACGTATGTCGACTACAGGTCTTACCGCTCAGGCATTAGGTGAAGAAAACGCACAAAAAAGTTTATTGGTTCTGCTACGAGGTTTGTTAGTGGCTTGCTTAATTGGTGGTGCACTGATTTTGTTACAGTCTTTTTATCTTGATCTAAGCTTGGGTTTAGCCGGAGGATCTGAACAAATACAATTTTATGCTAAGCAATATTGTGATATCCGTATTTGGGGTTTACCTGCTGCGTTATCAAATCTTGTTATATTAGGATGGTTGTTGGGCAATCATAAAGCTAAGGCTGTAATGTGGATATTGATCGTCACTAACTTAATTAACTTGTCGCTAGATCTATTGTTTGTCTTAGTGTTTGATTGGCAAGTGCAAGGGGTGGCGTCAGCAACGTTAATCGCTGAATATTCAGGTGTTATTATAGGGTTGGCTTATATTATTTTTGCGAAACAAACAGGTAATCTACAACCCCTAAAAAGTATATTAATAGAAATGGTGGGAAAATTTACAGATATCAGAGATCATTTATTTGAGAAGTCAGCGCTGATCAATTACTTTCAACTTAATCGAGATATTCTTATTCGAACACTGTGCTTAGAGATTTGTTTTGTCTTTATTACTTTTCAAGGGGCTAGGTTAGGGGATGATGTTATTGCAACTAATGCCATTTTAATGAACTTTGTTTTGTTAATCTCATTTGGATTAGACGGCATTGCCAATGCAGCAGAAGTGTTAGTGGGTAAAGCACAAGGGCAAAAGAATCTTAAACAGCGTAATTTTGTCGTTAAAATCGCTTTATTTTGGACGGGACTCTTTGCGCTCACTTATAGTGCACTCTTTGCCATAGCAGGTGATTTCTTGATTGGTTTACTAACCGATATTCCAGAGGTTGTTTTCTCGACCGAACAATATGTACATTGGATGATTATCTTACCTGTATTAGGTTGTTGGTGTTATTTATTTGATGGTGTTTTTGTTGGTCTAATGAGAGCCAAAGTGATGCGAAATAGCATGATAATTGCGACCTTTGGTTGCTTTTTTCCAATGTGGTGGCTATTACAAGGATTTGGTAATCATGGGTTATGGGCTGCATTTAGTGTGTTTTTGCTAGTTCGAGGATTAAGTTTAGCTTGGCACTATTATCGCGTTATAGAAAAACAACCCATTAGCCTTTAATTTTTTATTTGTCTGACGATCAAAAATATTGAGTAAACGATTAGCAAAGATCCCACTGTAACCCCAAGCAGAGGTTAACAGACCAATAGCTAAAAAAACAATGCCGGCGATTTGCCAATAATAATGGTAATAGTAACCGATAAAAATTAAGCAAACGCCAATAGTAAAAAGACCAAGTCCGCGAGTAAAAAGCACTAAGCTTCTTTGCGGGTCTTGGCCTAATTTTTCAAGTATTGTTATCATTTTAAATTAATGAATAACTCAGCAGTCAGTATAGTGGTCGGGTTAACGAACCAATAACTTAATAGTAAGAATGATCACCACGTTCGTGTTCAGTCATATCACGAACACCTTTTATCTCACCTGCCATTGTTTCGAGAAGTTGTTTTTCGATACCATCTTTTACAGTGACATCAATTTGACTACAACCATTACAGCCACCACCAAATTGTAGAATAGCGAAACCGTCGTCAGTAATTTCCATTAACGTACACTCACCACCATGGCCAGCTAACTGTGGATTAACTTCTGCTTTTAAGAAGTAGTCAACACGTTCGAATAATGGCGCATCGTCATTTACTTTTCTTAATTTAGCATTTGGCGCTTTTAAGGTTAGTTGTGAACCCATTTGATCTGTGGTGAAATCTATTTCAGCATCTTCTAAGTACAGCTTACTGTCACCGTCAATATAAGCAGAGAAGTGTTCGAATTTCATTTCAATATCTTCAGGTTCTATCGCGTCAGCTGGGCAGTAAGACACGCCACACTCTGCACTAGCAGTACCTGGATTAACAACAAATACACGGATACTTGTGCCCTCTGCTTGTTGTTCTAATAATTTAGCGAAATGCGATTGTGCTGTTTCGGAAATATTGATCATCACGGTTATTACTCTCTTACACTTGTTACCAAAATTTCTCTAAAGTTTCTCACGGACCGTAGAGATTGAAAATATTAATACCTGACTAATTTAGTCAGGTATTAATATTTTACGCTGTTATCTACTCATACGCTAGTGAAATTACAGTTAATTAAAGTAAGAATGTGAGAAAAAAAGACAGTTATTCTGGTGTGTTTCTATAGACTTTGGTATTTTATCGCTATTGAATTCAAGGATATCACTTATGTTACCACGATTGTTTTTAGCCGTTTTGGTTGGCTTTTTTGCTTTATCTTCATCGAGTCAGGCGGCAAAAGTCACTGATTACTTGCCCACTGGTCACCCATACAACCAAGCGATTCCTAAACCTGAAAGCACATTAGGCTTCGGTATTGGTGAGCGACATGCCCGTCATGATCAACTGTTAAACTATATGAAAGCATTAGCAAGTAGTTCACAGCGGATAAAATTAACAGGTATTGGCCAAACTCAAGAGTTGCGCCAACAAGTATTACTGACGATTTCTTCTAAAAATAATTTAGCTAATTTGAATGAGATATTAGCGAAAAGATCACAAGATAATGACGCTGAAGATCCCACACTACCTTTGGTTATCTGGCTTGGGTACAGTGTGCACGGTGACGAAATTAGTGGAGCCAATGCCGCTATGGTGGTGGCGTATCATTTAGCCGCGAGTGAAAATACCGACATAATTAACATGTTAGAGAATACCTTAATCGTGCTTGAACCTAGTATTAATCCTGATGGCATGGACAGATTTGTACAATGGGTGAATATGCACCGTGGTAGTACACCCAATGCAGATCAAAACCATATTGAACACCATCAAGGTTGGCTCACAGGCCGTACTAATCACTTTGGTTTTGATCTTAATCGTGACTGGTTACTGTTGGCACAAAAAGAAAGTCAAAATAGATTAGCGTACTTTCATCAATATCAGCCAAATGTATTAGGTGACTTTCATGAGATGGGCGCCAATGGCAGTTATTTTTTTCAGCCAGGTATTCCAACGCGAACTCACCCGTTAACATCAACCGCTAATACTGAATTGACACAACTTTTGGCGACTTACCATGCCGCAGCCCTAGACAATGATAACCGACTTTATTATAGCCAAGAGAACTTTGATGATTTTTATTACGGTAAAGGTTCTACTTACCCTGACATTAACGGTGGTATAGGTATTTTGTTTGAACAAGCAAGTAGTCGAGGTATGCAACAAAATAGTGATAATGGTTTGTTAACGTTTGAGTTTGGTATTCAAAATCACGTGTTAACGTCTCTTTCTACTATTGAGGGAGCATGGAAAAATAAAGATAAATTATTTAATTATCGTGAAAATTTTTATAAAGAGTCAGAAGAGCTCGCAGATAAAGAAAACTTCAGTGGCTATTTATTACACGAGGCGCATGACTCTTATCGTTTAAATGTATTGCTTGATAAATTAAAACAACATCAAATCAAGGTCTATCCACTCACCGAAGATTTCCGTTTGGCGGGCGTTATTTATACAAAAGAGCATAGTTTTTATCTGCCCTTAGAGCAACGCCAATACCGAGTCATTAAAGCCCTTTTTTCTCAACAGACCCAGTTTGAAGATAATACTTTTTATGATGTTTCAGGCTGGACAATGCCGTTAGCAATGGACATAGATTTCTATCGGGTTGGCCGTACATGGGGACTAAAACTAGCAGATAATGCTTGGGACAGCCCTGCAAAAATTGCCGAAAAAAGTACGGTTGCACCTAAGGCGTATGCTTATGCATTTGAATGGCATCATTTTTTAGCACCTAAATTACTTAATGAACTACTTAATAAAGGTATTAAGGCAAAAGTTGCGACAAAATCTTTTTCATCAAGATTAAAAATTAACGCCAAGGTAACTAATAAAGATTATGCTCGTGGCAGTATTATTATTCCTGCTGGCATACAAGTACAAAAAAACTGGCGTGATATTGTTAAGCAAAGTAGTCAAAAAATAGATATTCCTCTTGATAGTTTGCATACGGGGTTAACGGTTAAAGGGATAGATATAGGCAGTGGTTCGTTTCAATTGTTAGAACCGGTAAAACTTTTAATGGTTGGCGGTAAGGGCGTCTCACAGTACGAAAGTGCAGAAATCTTATTTTATCTTGACGATACGTTATCAATACCTGTCACTGTGGTTGAACAACAACGATTATCAAAAATCGATTTAAGTGTTTATAGCCATATTATTATGGTCGATGGAAAATATGATGCATTAAGTGAAAATGATGCAGATAAAATAGGTGCATGGATAAAGAACGGTGGCGTTATTTATGCGCAGAAGCGTGGCGCAAAATTTTTGTCAGAATATGAATTACTCACGATGAAATTTGTAGCTAAAGATGAAATTAATCAGTTGTTTGATATGGATAATTTACAATACCAAGATAAAGAAATACTGGCTGGACGCAAACGCATCGCCGGTGCTATTTTTGAATCAGGGCTCGATACGTCTCATCCGCTGGCTTATGGTTATACTGACAGCCGTTTGCCATTATTTCGCAATAGTACGTTAATCATGCAGCATAGTTCAAAACCTTTTATTGCCGTTGCTAATTATAGTGCACGGCCTTTAATCAGTGGTTATGCCGATAAAAATATGGTGAATCGGGTAGCCAACACTTCTGCTATTGTTGCCCATAATTATGGAAAAGGACGGGTAATTGCCAGTACCGATAATCTGGCATTTCGTGGCTATTGGTTAGGTAGTGCAAAAATCATAGCGAACAGTTTATTTTTTGCAAAAGCATTTAGTACTCCCGTTTCCTATTAATAAGAATTTATTGAGGTTGAATTTTATTTGCAGGTAATGATAGACAAAGGCTTATCACAGTAATTTTTTGAACACCATGAGCTTTAAGTAAACGGCAAATTTCATTACAGGTAGAGCCCGTTGTTACCACATCATCAAGCAGTAAAATGTGTTCAGGCAGATGGCGACGTTTATTATTATTGACTAAATAATCGCTTGAAAGCTCGAAGGCAAGGCGTAGATTTTTACGCCTTGTAACGCCTGTTTGGCCCGCTTGGCTTATGTTATTATTTATCCGTTTCAAGGCATTTGGAAAATATGCCATCTTAGCTTTACGAGCAAAATTTTCCGCGAGTAAATGTGCTTGATTAAAACCACGGTCTTGCCACTTTTTAATATGAATGGGCACAGATAATAATACAGTTGGAGGAATGAAACCTTCAGCGACTTCATTTTTATCCTCCAGCATACTTTTCCATTGTTTAAATAACAAAGAGCCTAGTAAATTAACCAATTCAAAACGCCCGTGATATTTCAGCTGTCTTACCCATAAATCAATAGGCCATTGATAAGGTGAAACAGTAATTAATTGATTGAACATTCTTTTGGGCAATAAACGATTGACCTCTGGCCATGTTAATAAATCTCCATGTAATTTTTTTAAGTCAAACAGTGGTAAATCAGCTAAACAAAAATCACAAATAATCGCTTGGCTTTGGCACTCTCCACCACATAAGTCACAACAACTTAATTGTGTTTTAATCGATTTAAATCTCGCAATAAAACACAGTGATTTTTGTTTTATTGCGCGTAAAAATTTTTCTTGGTTAAATTCCATTTATTAAATTCCATTTATTAAATTCCATTTATTAAATCCATTGAGTAAACTGTCGCTAACTTTTGTTTACTAAAAATTAACGGTAACTCCATTGACTATGAGCATGGCAGAAACTTTAAAAATATCGAGCCAAGGAAGTGGGCTCCCACTCGTTTTTATTCATGGTTGGGGAGTAAACTCAGGGGTCTGGCAACCCAGTGTTGAAATATTAAAAAAAAAATTTGAAGTGATCACTGTTGATTTACCTGGTTTTGGCATGAATGTAGAGCATTCATTATCACCTTACACATTAGCGCAAGCCGCTACATTGATTCAGCAAGCTGTTGCAAAACCTGCCATCTATATCGGTTGGTCATTAGGTGGCTTAGTTGCAAGTGAAATAGCATTAAATTTTCCGGCTAAAGTGAAGGCGCTAGTGACTGTTGCAAGCTCACCGTGTTTTGTTGAACAAGAAAACTGGTTGGGAATTAAACCTAACGTACTAACGTTATTTCATAGCCAATTGGCGGAAGATACAGCCAAGACTATTAATAATTTTCTAAAAATTCAATCAATGGGCAGCCCACATTTGCGCGATGATATTAAGTTACTACGCACGCTTGTAATGCAATTTCCACTGCCAACAAAAATAACGTTAGATGAGTCATTAAAATTACTTAAAACAGTAGATCATCGCGACGAACTTATTAAAATATCAATGCCATTTCTGCGTTTATACGGCAAACTTGATGGTTTAGTGCCACGAAAAGCAATTGAACTCATTAGCACATTAGCACCTAAAAGTGATGTTGTTATTTTTGAAAAAGCGTCGCATGCTCCTTTTATTTCGCACCCTGAAGAATTTCATCAAACATTAATTTCTTGGCTATACCCTTTGTTTGATTGATTTTACAGAGAATTTCTTCCTTTACTTTTTAGTCGTTTTGTATGATAATTAAACAAATGCATATCAAGATTCAACAGTGAAATTTAGTTATTCATTATCTGTTCATTGGTATTCTGTTTATTGATATAGAGGAGTCTGTTATGGAAATACAATCAGCATTTACAAGTGGTGTACAAGGTTTTCAAAAAGCGCAAGGCGATGCAACTCAAGCTTCTGCCGATATTGCGGCTAATTTAGCGGTTAGTCCTGAAGACTTTGGTATTGGGCAAGAAAATAACACTGATAGCAGTGAAAACGCTAATACAACAGAAAAAAAAGCCAGTTCAGCAGAAGCACCTGACCTTAACAAAGCGAGTGTCGATTTAAAAATTGCTGAGTTTCAAGCTAAAGCATCTGCTAATGTTATACAGACTGCCGATGAAACGTTAGGTACGTTATTAGACGTTCGAGTTTAAATTATGAATATCACGCCGCAAACACATACATTGTCTATCCCTACTGCAGTCAATCTGCAAACGGATAACTTGCGTCGTGAAAATAACATACGTGAAGTTATTGCAAAGCCAGCGGCTTCAAATCAGTCAGCCGCTGAGAAAGGTGTGGCATCTGATAAAGAAAGAGGCAGATCGTCTGCACAAAATAATGAAACGGTTAATTTTGAAAACATCCGTAAGCAAGCGGAACTAAAAGCCAAAACGATTAATAGTGGTGGTGAACGTCAAAATGATTCTTCTGACGAGCAATCAGCAGCGCAAAAGTATTTAACCAACGAGTTAGTGGCTGAAACAGAAAACGAAGATAATCAATCAACAGAAAAATCTCCTGACGTTAATGGCTCTCCCGCTCTTAATAGTTCTGAAGCTCTTGCAGAGCAGAAAGTGATAAATGAGCTTCAATTACGTGATCAAGAAGTGCGTTCTCATGAATTAGCGCATGCTTCTGTTGGTGGAGCATCAACAGGCGTTCCTTCATACAGTTTTGAAACCGGTCCTGATGGCAAAAAATATGCTGTTGGTGGTGAAGTTTCCGTCGATCTTTCTAGAATAGATGGTAACCCCCGTGCAACTATTGCCAAAATGCAAAAAGTACATGCGGCGGCTTTAGCACCAGCTAATCCTTCAACTCAAGATAATCGTGTGGCCGCATCAGCATCAAAAATAATATTACAAGCACAGTCAGAACTTGCCGCAGTTAGTTTAGATGATCCCGCAAAAGCTAAAGACTTAAATGTATTAATTAAAACAAAGGATGTTTTTGCTAAAGAAGAAAATAAAAAATCAGAAGACATTGATTTCGATACACTCGTTAATCGCACATTAGACGCTCAAGAACAAATAGTACCTAGTCGCGATGTTGCTGTTGATGAAAGGTCATTGCGGATCGAAAGTTTTTATTTGGGTATCAATCAAGCTTATGAAAAAGCACCAAGCTTTCATTTCCAGTTAACTGCATAACGTTTTAAGTTATTAACATACAAATAAAAACGCCTCATTATAATTAAATAATGAGGCGTTTTTTGTTCATCTGTATCTGTAAAACTAAATACCGTAACTTTCACGGTATTGATTAATATTCGCTAAACTTGTCACTAACTCTGGTTGCGAAGCAATGTTCTCTTCAAGGTAGGTTACAACATCAGCTAAGGTAACAATTGCAATAACTTGTGTGTCAAAATCACGTTCGACTTCTTGAATCGCAGATAATTCACCTTGACCTTTTTCTTGGCGGTCAAGAGCGATCAATACACCGGATAATTCAGCACCATGCGCTTTAATGATTTCCATTGATTCACGAATCGCTGTACCTGCAGTAATAACGTCGTCAACCAACATTATTTTACCTTGCAGGGGCGAACCGACAAGGCTACCACCTTCACCATGAGTTTTAGCCTCTTTACGGTTAAAGCAATAAGGTATATCCATATCGTGATGATCAGCTAATGCTACGGCAGTAGTGGTTGCAATGGGAATACCTTTATAAGCGGGGCCAAAAAGTAAATCAAAGGCGATGTTTGAATCAGCAAGTGCTTGTGCGTAGAAACGACCTAAGCGTGCTAAATCTCTCCCCGTGTTAAATAAACCGGCATTAAAAAAATAGGGGCTGGTACGGCCTGACTTTAAAGTGAATTCACCAAAGCGTAATACTTGTTTCGCTAGAGCAAATTCAATAAATTCACGTTGATAGTTTTTCATCTTTATTCCCACCTAAAATAAGAGTATTTAGTTAAGTGCTAACTTTTGTAAGTCAAACAACTCATTAATGCTGTCTTTTGCTAATGCCAGCATGCTGTGCATTTCATCGAAGCTAAAGGGGGCTTCCTCTGCCGTTCCTTGAATTTCTATCAATTTGCCAGTGTCTGTCATGACGACATTCATATCAGTATCAGCGGCAGAATCTTCAGGGTAATCAAGATCAGAAACGGGTTCACCTTTATAAATACCAACAGAAACAGCGGCTATCATATGTTTTAACGGATTAGTTTTTATAATATCTTTAGCACGCATATAGTTCAAAGCATCAACTAATGCGATACAAGCACCCGTAATTGAAGCAGTACGTGTACCGCCATCAGCTTGTATAACATCACAATCAACGCTAATAGTATTTTCACCTAGGGCTTTTAAATCAACAGCAGCGCGCAATGCACGAGCGATTAAACGCGAAATTTCTAAGGTACGACCACTTTGCTTGCCGTTAGCTGCTTCTCTGCGCATACGAGTATGAGTAGAGCGAGGTAACATGCCGTATTCTGCAGTGATCCAACCTTTACCTTGTCCTTTTAAAAAGCGCGGTACCCCGACTTCTACTGAGGCAGTACAAATAACTTTTGTGTCGCCAAATTCAATCAATACTGAACCTTCAGCGTGAGTCGTAAATTGACGAGTAATAGTTACAGGACGTATTTGACCTGGAGTTCTTCCGCTTGGACGCATGTTAATATACCTGTGATAAAATAATTGTTGCGTATTATAATCGTTCAGCACCAAATTTGACATAATGACGTGAAAACAATTTGAAATATAGTTAATCTAACTAAGGTCTAATTAGAAGAGTTTTACACGATCCTATTTTTATTGAGTCTATTTATGAAATTTTCTTCTCGTTTACTCATGAGCTTTTGTCTCTCTTTTTTACTAATAACAACGGCTTCAGCCATCAGTACCAATGACTTACCTAAGTACAGTAAAGTCTATGATGAAAAAAGTGACCCTTTTAAAGACGCGAATGCTGCAATAACATTAGCTAAAGAAACTCAACGCAATGTGCTGATTGAAATTGGTGGCAACTGGTGTGGCTGGTGTAAAAAGATGGATGATTTTTTAGAGAATAATCCGGATGTTTACCAAAAACTTCATCGTGAATTTGTACTATTAAAAGTAAGTGTTAGCGATAGTAATGAAAATGAAGGGTTTATGAAGTCTCTTCCCCCAGTTTTAGGTTATCCTCATATGTATGTTTCAACGAGTAGCGGTAAAATGATCTTGTCAAAAGATACCGCTGAGTTACTCGATGGCGAACAGTATTCTAAAGAACAGTGGTTAGCATTTCTGAATAAATGGCAAAGCAATGCGATAAAGGATAAATAAATGTCAGAGTCAGCATTAAATAAAGTGAGCAGTTTTTTTGATAAAAACTATCAAACACCTACTTGGTTGTCACATAAGTTTTCCCGCCGTAAATTATTGAAATCAGCGGCTGGAGCCACCGCAATATCTGCGCTTCCTGCTTTAGCATTTAGTCAAAATGAAAAAGAAAAATTGTTTGAAACTTTGCAGGCAGAACCTTGGTTAACCTTAAATGCTGTGCTTGATCATCTCTTGCCAGAATCGAGTAATGGTCCAAGTGCGAAAGAGTTACAAGTCGTTATTTATTTATATAATGTTGTCTATCAGCAACCGACTGAAAAAAATGAAATTGACTTTATTTTTAAAGGTGTCGGTTGGTTAAATGGCTACACGCAAAACCAATTACAAAAAACGTTTACTGAATTAGGCAAAGCCGAAAAAGAAACTATGTTACGAGGTATTAGCGGCTCGAGAGCGGGAGAAAACTGGCTCAATAACTTACTGGGTTATATTTTTGAAGCAATGTTATCGCCACCTACTTATGGCGGCAATCCAAAAGGGATCGGTTGGCAATGGTTAGAACACCAAGCGGGCTTCCCATTACCTAATGCAGGCGGTCGTTACTTTGAATTACCTAAACGTTCAGTCGTTAGCGACAACAGTGATAGCAACATTATTCAATCAAAAGATCTGTTAGCAAATAAAAAGTTGCCGACAGTTAAAGGAAGTAACAAGGCATGAGTTTTGATATTTGCATAGTTGGTAGTGGGGCCGGAGCTTCGCCTGTTGCTTATACATTAGCCAAAGCAGGCGCTAAGGTATTAATACTGGAAAAAGGGCCATGGTTAACAGAGAAAGAATTTTTCAAAGATGAATTAGCGATCAGTTTACGTGATTCATATAATCCGAAACTTATCGATGAACAGCACGTTATCGAAGAAGAATACGAAACTGATAGCGGAGAAAGTTACTGGCAGGGCGAGCCAACAAGTGAATCGGGTTGGAGCTTCTGGAACGGAAATGTTGTGGGTGGTTCATCTAACTTTATGAGTGGCTATTTTCATCGTTTAAAACCAGTAGATTTTAAATTAAAATCTACTTTTGGTGAAATTGAAGGTGCTAACATTGTTGACTGGCCTATTAGTTATGATGATTTGGAACCTTTTTATGCTCAAGTAGAGCGGGAAGTTGGCGTTTCTGGGAGGACTGTTGCACATCCTCACCAAGAACCACGCTCAACGGTATTTCCTTACCCGCCATTAGTTGACCATCAAGTGTCAGGGTGGATAGACAAAGCGGCAAAAAATATTGGCTATCATTCGATGCCCGTACCTCGTGCAATATTATCAACACCTGCGATGGGCCGCAAAAGCTGTGAATATTCAGGTTATTGCAGTAGTTATGGCTGCTCAACAGGCGCAAAAGGCAGTGGTCGAGCGGCTTTGCTAAACCATGCAGTGACCACTGGAAACTTGACTATTAAAGCGAATGCTAAGGTTTATCATATAGCGAGTGATGACAAAGGTGAAATTTCTGCTATTCATTACTACGACTCACAAGGTCGCGAGAAAAAAGCAACGGCAAAAATTTATGTTGTTGCTTGCCAAGCGGTAGAAACGTCACGTTTATTACTGGCTTCTACAGGGAAGAAATTTCCACAAGGTTTAGCGAACAATAGCGGACAAGTTGGTAAGAACTTAGTGTTTAGTGGCGGAGGTACAGGGAAGGGAGACTTTTTGTTCGCTGATTTAACAACTGAAAAGCAAGCACAATTAAAGCAAGTAGGCCCTTTTATCAATCGTGCCTTGCAAGACTGGTATCAAATTGACGATAAAAGTTTTTCTGGAGCGAACTCGCAAGGTAAAGCGAAAGGCGGCACTATTGATTTTCTCTTCTATCAAAACCCTATTGCCCGTGCACAAGGGCAACAATTCAATGACGAAAGTGAGTTAGTGTGGGGCGAACAATTACAGAAAAATTTAAAAGAAGAATTTACCACCTATAAAACGTTACGTTTTGAAGTGTTTAATGACTGGTTACCTACCGACGATTGTTTTGTCAGTTTAGACACGGAAGTCACCGATAAATGGGGGCAAGCGGTTGCTAAGGTAAGGATCGGCGCGCATCAACATGACATGGTGGTTGGAGAATACTTAGCCGATAAGGGCGAGAAGTTACTTGCAAGTATGGGGGCAAAAAATGTGACTAGCTCAGTAAGCAGCTACCCACCAACAAACTTAATGGCTGGAGGTTGCCGGTTCGGTCATGACCCTAAGACATCTGTATTGAATAAATACTGTCAAGCTCATGAAGTTGATAATTTATATGTAACGGATGGTTCATTTATGCCAACAGGCGGTAGCGTACCCTATACGTTTACTATTTATGCCAATGCCTTTCGCGTAGCCGAGCATATTAAAGAACGTTGGCAAGCATCTGTTACTTAATGATACGCGCAGTGAAAAAATATGGCCGGCATTAGCCCATAACCGTGTGTGTTTTTTGATGCTAACTAGTAAGGAGCTTTTCAACTTCTAATCGATGAATTTGATCTGAATGCGCTATTTTCACGTATTAGTTGTCAGGTATAATAAATTGCTAATCACAGTGAATCTTATAATTTTACTTTATTAGTGTGTCAGATAAATAGGAGTAATACAGTATTGTTAGCACATAAACTTATGGGGGTTATATTTGATCTCGACAATACCTTGGTATCTTCATCTTTAGATTTTGACAGCATAAGAGCATCTTTAGGTTGTCCAAAAAATATTGATTTATTAGATTTTGTTGCTGCCTTACCCGGAAGTCAACAAGTTGATGCTAATGAACTATTAGTTGAGTATGAAATCAACGATGCGGTGGGGGCAAAAAAGCTGGCGGGCACCGAGCAAATTTTAACCTTATTGGCTGAATTGTCTTTGCCATGTGCTATTGTTACGCGAAATTGTCGTCAAGCAGCGACTATAAAAATTGAAAATAATAATATTGATATTGAGATATTATTAACCCGAGAAGATCACAAAGCTAAACCTGCACCTGATGCATTATTACATTTAGCCGAGTTGTGGCAGTTAGCCCCTGAAAACTTATTATACGTTGGTGATTATTTATATGATCTGCAAGCAGCAAAAAATGCTAACACCATGTCTTGTCTTATCAATTATGGTAAAACAGCGAGTTATCAGAAGTTAGCAGATGTTGTTGTGCGTGATCTCAATGAATTAAGCGCGACAATTAAGCATGTATCTATGGTTGAACGTGTATAGTGGAATTATCTGCCCTGTATATTTTAGTACTGCTTGGGTATTAAATCGATAATTACTTATTTTCAAGTAAATCTGTTAAGTGGGATAGTTGTTCGCTCAACACAGCCACTTGTTTTTCTAATGTTACAACTCTTTGCGCAAGTGATGACTTGTTATTAGGCGAAGACTCACCAGTTTGCACCGTATTAACAGTCATTAAATCGAATTCACTGGTGCCTGAGAATAAATGAACATAGCGGGCTTCTCGCTTCCCTGGTTCTCGTCCTAACTTTTTAATTAAGGTTTGATTACTGAAGTCTTGTAACTGCTGTAAAGCCGTTTCAATTTCACTAACATCTGTAAATTCAGCCAAGCGATTTGTACGGGTTCTTAACTCTCCAGGGGTTTGAGGGCCTCTTAGCAATAACACGCAAATAATGGCTCTTTGCTGTGGTGTAAACTTTAAATTACCAAACTCAGTATCACAGAAACGATGAAAATATTTATTTACTCGCGCAGAAGCTTTGTGATCTAACATTAATAGATTCATTTCAACCAGTTCATCGACTAAGTTTTGCACATCACTTTCAGAAAATGATGTTACTGGTTCACGGTTACTTTTTTGATTACAGCCTATGGTTATAGCGTTTAAAGAGAGTGGATACTGCTCAGGTGTTGTTGTTTCTTTTTCAAGCATTACGCCAATAACACGGCATTGGTCGGCGGATAGAGTGATCATTTTAAAGCTCTCTGATTAAGTTTCTACTGAAGTTATATCAAGCAAGCTCTGCTTTTACCATATTAAGCTATTTAACTGCCGATAAAAAAGCCATCGTTAAGTGGCTTTTGAAATGATGAAGTTGCTTTAAAGGCTATTCAATGTTCGCGATCTGCTTATTGTTTGTTTTCAATAAAAGCCATGAAAATAAAAGGGTTGGTGTTTTTTTTTGTCGGTGTGGATGTTTAACCCACCGATTTACCCACCAATTAGGGGTTAGTTAATAAAATCACAGGTTCTATTTTTCTTTGTGCTGATCATTTCTATTGCTGGCTAATTGCAGCGTCGGCATGATGATGCGTGGCATTTGCATTCTCTCACACTGAGAACTAACGAGCTCTCGCCAATAAGGCCAAACGTGGAAGCTAGCATTCTTCAGGGCAAATGCGTTTAAACAATCACTGTGTAATTCCTTCTTCATAAGGTACTCAACGACAAATTCAGCCTCAATAATTGCCTTTTGTTCACCTCCTCCTTCTTGTTCGGTAGCTTCAGTCCAGCGCATACCATATTCAACATGAACTCGAAAAACTTTGTCTGGCTCAGTTTCTGAACCATCAATGACCATTATTGATGATTTTGAAACTAGATGTTTATTTTGTTGAGTCAAGCTGTCAAAATTTTCAAAGTACTTAGGCTCAAAATCATCCGCACTATTCGCTATTAAGCTTTTAACGTAGACATCTCTTATTTCTAAGTTATCGATAGCCTCTCGCAAATTTTTGTTTGTCATGCGTATTTCCTTTCTTGATCGTTAAGATCAGGTAATGGAGTTACTGCTCTTAAATGTTTAACTGTTCTGCTGTTAGCTGCGACTATATTTGTCGTTGTTTCCCATAGAATACTAGGGTTACGGTTACTTAGTGTAACGTTAGCCTTTTTAGCTAATGACATAAGTACCTGTGGCATCTCTTTAGCTAGTCTGAGTAATTTGTCCATTGATTCAGCCTGAGCCACATCATTACTCTCATATTTAGAAAATGCTACCGGTCCGCCACCAAACATTCTTGCAGCTTCGTTTTGGTTGACTCCCCATTGATCTCTTAAATCACGCACCTGTTCGCCGCACAGCAAACCATCGGCTACTTTTTTTGCTGCAATATGCGCACGTTTGTTTTTACGCGAAATAACTTTATCAGCCTGTTCAGTACCACAAAAGTCACATTCATTGAAAAACAAAGGTGATGTAATCTCTTTACCTTTATACAGCGTAGTTTCTTGTTCAACCTGCTCGTGCAGTGTGCCTTCTTCACATAAAGGACATTGATTTATATTTTTCATAATTACTCCTGCTCATCAGATGAATGACAAGACACAATCAAAATTAACTTACCAGCTTTGCCAATTGCGAACTTGATATACCATTTTGTTTCAAGGTAGTCATACATGTATTCATTCCATTTACTTTCTATAACAGAATATGCATCACAAGCCGACCACGTATTACCTTTACCATGTTCGCACCATTGAGAATTTAGATAGTCGCCGCTATTAAGAGCAAGTTTTAATAGTTTAAGCACACCGTCGTCAATATCTAAGTCGTACTTTCTAATATGACTGTTTGCTCTTCTAGTCACTACATTAATGGAATCAGCACCAAGGTCATTAAGTATTTTCATAATTGACTCTTTGCAATACAAAGGGCCATCACTTATTTTTAAATCGTCATCACTATTTTGTGGTGGACTACCTGAGTATAGACTTAAATTTAGATTACTTACCATTATGGTAAGTTTCTTTTTTGTTTTGCATCATACTATCAATCCTTTTTTTGTCAACAACAGAGATTACAATAATCGCAACTATCATTTATTGCTTATCTCATTATCTAGTGCATTTTCAACAACCGCATCGGCGAGGTTTAGCTGTATGGTTTGGGCATCGCTTAGGCGGGTTTTGAGTTGTTCACACAAGGCCATCAGTTCATCGACTTTAGCGACGATGCGGTGTTGTTCGGCTAGTGGTGGAAGTTGAAGAATAAGCTCTGTAACATCTTCTCGAGACATTCCTGGTATTGCAATTCCTACGCCTCTATCCTGAAAGTAATCATATGAAGAATTTACAAGCAAATGTATGTAATCAATCTCTACAAAAATTGGCTGAATTGCCATTAACTGGCGGCTAATAGCGATTGTTTTATTTGCTCTATTTAATTTACCTAAGCCTGCACCTTTACATGTAATTAATATATCGCCACTTTTAGCGAGTGCTCTACGCTCGGTAGTATATTTTGAGTATTGAGGGTGTTTTTCACCAAATTCAGCAGGTCCTGTTATGTACGGCACACCCTTTTCTAACTCTATTTCGCTATATTCGCTTGGCTTAAGATGTTGACCGGAAACTAAGTTAATCAAATGACCCAAACGACACAGCTCCCAACCTCTCGGCAGTTCAAACGGCTTTTCTTCATCAGTAATCGCTGGTAATGGCTTTTGTTTTTTGATCTTTTTATCAGCGATAAGTTGGGCTTTTTCTTCTGCGATTTTTTCAAGTAGTACGCTTGCTGGTTCGTCACTTGGGTTTTGTGGCACGAGTTTGCCCATGACCGCTAGCTGTAAGATGGTTTGTTTAAGTTGCTCTATGCTATGTTCGGTGGTGAATAGTACGTCGAAGTGCTCGGCGATACGTTGCCAGCTTGTTAGGAAGTCATCTGCACTGTCACAATTTGTTAACCCCGCTAGCAGCACTTCCACCAAGGTTTGGTGCGCACTAAAGCTTTCCTCGGTTTGCTGCTCTAACTGATCACACAAGGCCATCAGTTCATCAACTTTGGCAACGATGCGGTGTTGTTCGGCTAGTGGTGGAATAGGAATAGTAATTAAAGCTAATGACTCTGAATTTAAGGTATTACCCATTATCGCTTTTTTAGTATTACCCGATAAAGCCCTACTAGGTAAAAAACGATAAATATATTCTTTAGACACTCCAGAGTATGGAACAACAGAAATTATCGCTTCATTATGATAAGCATCTAAGCCTAACATCGATATTTTACCGACGGTTAATTTAAAGCTCATGATAATAGTACCAGCTTTGACAGGTTCTCTTTTAAATGCTTCTTCAACAGCCTTTTTAGTAACCCTCTTAGCTGTACTTTCAACTACACGATAATGATGCATATCTGCAATACTTACCCAAGAAATATCATTATTAACATCATCTCCCCAATATTCTGAGTTTTTTGTTGAGGGTGTTTTACCTGGTGAATAATATGCTGTGTTAGGTAATCGTGCCCACTCCCAACCATTCGGTAGTTCAAACGGTTTTTCTGCATCGGTGATTGCTGGTAGTGGCTTTTGTTTTTTGATCTTTTTATCAACGATGAGTTGGGCTTTTTCTTCGGTGATTTTTTCAAGTAAAATGTTAGCAGGTTCATCATTAGCATCTTGCGACACTAATTTACCACGCACCGCCAATTCTAGAATCAATTCACGCAGTTTCTTAACGCCAGTTAATTCAATTTTTTTAGAGCTACCACGCCCAGTGGCATTGCGCTTTTTAATCGCGCTAGTCCAAACATCAATATTATTTGTAATTAGCTTATTAACATCAGTCATGATTACTTACCATCACTAGATTTTTCATTAGGCTCTTGATCAGAAAGTGCCGCAGACAAAATACCTTTAAGGTGATCACGCAATGCTTGAATATCATCCTGCTGCTTGGCGTAGTCGCTTAACAACTCTTGCTGATCATGACTGATCACTTCTCCAACATGGGGGTTTTTAATATCAAGATTGAAGTTACGGGCGATAATGTCTTCAATGCTTACCTGCCATACTTGTTCGTTCTCAACACGCGAAGCAAAGCCGTCGGCCTCGTTACCCCACCAGTCAATTTCGGTTTGGAACTCTTCAAACTTCATAGGTTTGGTTTTGTTGTAGTTTTTAACGCCTGCTGGGTATGGGTGCTCGTAGTACCAAACTTTTGTCGTTGGCTTGCCTTTGGTGAAGAACAATATGTTGGTTTTAATGCTGGTATACGGAGCGAATACGCCATTAGGTAAACGTACAATAGTGTGTAAATTACATTCTTCGGTTAATAGCTTTTTAATCTTGGTTTTAACGCCTTCACCAAATAAAGTGCCGTCGGGCAATACTACCGCCGCACGGCCACCCTGTTTTGCTGTAGTTGGCGACGCCAGCACTTCAATAATTAACTGTAAAAACAAATCTGCAGTTTCTCGGGTACGGGTTTCCGTAGGGAAGTTCTTTTCAATACCGTCTTCTTCCGTGCCGCCAAACGGTGGATTGGTAACAATAACGTCTAATTCTTCATCCCAGCTTGAAAGCGGTTTGTTTAGCGTATTGCCATGTTTAACTTGTACCGGTACTTCAATGCCGTGTAGTAGCATATTGGTAGTACAGAGTAAGTGCGGTAATTGTTTTTTCTCAACGCCGTGAATTTGCTTTTGTAATATTTGGTGATCAGCGGCAGTTTTTACATAGTTGTCCTTAACATGGTCAAACGAACACGCTAAAAAGCCACCCGTACCGCAGGCAGGGTCCATTATGCTTTCGCCCAACTTTGGATCAATACGGTTAACCATAAAACGGGTAACGGCGCGTGGCGTATAAAACTCGCCAGCATTGCCGGCGCTTTGTAAGTCTTTTAATATTTGCTCGTATAAATCACCAAACAGGTGACGCTCTTGTGAGTCGGTAAAATCAATTTCATTAAGCTTGTTGATCACTTGGCGCAATAGTGTGCCGTTTTTCATGTAATTAAAAGCATCGCTAAAGGCTTCACGTACAACATAACCACGTGGGTTAAGCTTTATGGGTGCGGTTAAGTTTTTAAGGTCGGTAAAGAGTTGGTCGTTAACAAATTCTAATAATTCGTCACCCGTTATGCCTTCATTGTCTTGTGCCCAGTTACGCCATAAATACTGCGTTGGTATGGGCTCTTGATAATCTTCAAGCTCAAACTCTAATGCTTCTTCTTGGGCATCAAATATTTTAAGGAAAAGTAACCAAGACATTTGCCCTAATCGTTGGGCATCACCGTCTACACCGGCATCTTTACGCATAATATCTTGTATGGACTTGATCACTGAACTGACTGACATATTGGACTCGACTTATACTTCGGATAATAAAATGCACCTATGATTGGCTCATGGTGCATTAAAAATTGTTTGTTTAAGGTTAACTGGCTTTATCGATTTTACTATGTTGATAAAGCGCTGTTTCTAAATCGGTTATGGCTTGATCATACCCTTTTCTGTTGCCAAAGGCTTGCTTTGCTATCTCCATTGGCTTGCCCATTTGATCGAACGGTTGAACTTTAAGCACATGTATACTTTCTATCTCGGTGACACCTGAGTCAGCGTACTTATCGAGTAAGGCATTAAGCACTGTTTGTGCTTGTTCTGAGTATTTAGTGAAGTAGTTACGCTTTTTAACATTGTTAGCACGCTCTTGTCGCGTTAATGGCGGCTGGTCAAAAGCGATATGACATATCAGGTCAAACGGGTCGAGTTCTTTGCTTATATCGTCCTCTAGTGCTTGCCAAATAACGCCTTCATTGGCTAATTCGTCAATAATGGTTTGTTTACGCTCAGCTGCATTCCACTTGCGGGTAAAGTCATCAAGTGAGGTAAATTGCTTTTGTATGGTTTTACGGGTGTAGTCTTTGAATGATTCGGTCACTAGTTTGCCGTCGGTGTCGTAATACTGGACACGCTCTGCCATCTTTTTAACCTTAACACCTGATACTTGGAATTTGATAAAGCGTTTTTCGTCTTCATCTTCGCCCCAGTCTGCATCAATTTCTCCATCATCTTGGTTAGCACCAGTATCGTAGTCTTGCTCTGGTTCGGTAACTGTATTATTAGCACCTTCACTTGTGTCTACTTGCTCATCACCTGTAAGTTCATCAATAAATGAGTCGTTTTCATCGTCAATAATATCTTCTGGTTTCGACACCATGACTTTAACGGCTTCGCCATCAAACTTCTCATCGGCGAACAGTTCAGTTGCTTTTTTGAAGTCGAGAATGGTAAACCAAAGTTTATTGTATCTGTCGTCAATACGAGTGCCGCGCCCAATGATTTGCTTGAACTTGGTCATCGATTGAATGTTTTGGTCAAGCACAACGAGCTTACAGGTTTTAGCATCAACACCTGTGCTCATTAATTCAGAGGTAGTGGCAATAACCGGATAAGCTTTTTTGGGGTTAATAAAATTGTCTAACTGTGCTTTGCCTATTTCATCATCACCGGTGATTTTCATCACGTACTTTTCGTTTTTAGCCACTTGTTTAGGGTTTAAGTTAACCAAGGCGCGGCGCATACGGTCAGCGTGATCTATATCGTTACAAAAGACGATGGTTTTCGCCATAGGGTCTGTACGTTCTAAATAACTGGTAATGGTTTGTGCCACCAGCGTTGTGCGTTCGTCGATGACTAAGGTGCGATCAAAATCTTTTTGGTTATAAATACGGTCATCAATGAGTTCACCTTGTTTATCAATTTGCCCTTTAGTGGGTCGCCAACCTTGTAAGTCAACATCAATATCAACTCGGACTACTTTATAGGGGGCTAAGAAGCCATCTTCAATACCTTCTTTGAGAGAATAGGTGTATACCGGCTCGCCAAAGTAGTCGATGTTCGATACTTCTTCGGTTTCTTTGGGTGTTGCGGTTAAGCCAACTTGAGTCGCTGCGCTAAAGTATTCTAGTATTTCACGCCATGCGCTGTCTTCACTTGCGCTGCCACGATGGCACTCGTCAATAATGATAAGGTCAAAGAAGTCTTTATCGACTTGTTTGTAAGCCTTTTGGCTTTCTTCTGGGCCAGTTAATGCTTGGTAAAGTGCAAGGTGTATTTCAAAAGCTGGGTCGACTGTTCGCTTGGTCACTTTGGTCATAGCTGAGCCAAAGGGTAAGAAGTCATTATTTTTTGATTGATCGACTAATATATTACGGTCGGCTAAAAAGAGAATGCGCTTTTTCTGGCGAGACTTCCATAAGCGCCAAATAATTTGAAAGGCGGTATAAGTTTTACCTGTGCCTGTAGCCATAACTAGTATGATACGGTTTTGTCCGTTAGATACGGCTTCAATGGTTTTATTAATGGCTTGTAACTGATAATAACGCGGCGCTTTGCCACTACCATCATCGTGATAGTCTGGTGTAATTAGCGGTAGCTGTGCTGCTGTAAAGCGGCGATAAGCGCAATACTTCTGCCAAAGTTGCTCAGGTGTTGGAAAGTCTGAAAGCTCTATGCGTGTTTCAAGTTGAGCAGGATTAGTTTTATCATGGAAGATAAAGCCATCGCCGTTTGAGGCAAAGATAAAGGGCACTTCAAGCAGGCGAGCGTAATCAAGCCCTTGCTGCATGCCCTTGCCTATTTCATGTTTATTGGCTTTAGCTTCAATAACAGCCAGAGGCATATTAGGTTTATGGTAAAGCACAATGTCAGCAGACTTAACGGTTTTACGTACACCGAGTTGACCACGAACGATAACTTTACCATCGCGTAATTTAACTTCTTGGCGTATTTGTTTCATCAAATTCCAACCAGCGCTTTGCACTGCGGGCATGATATATTTGGTGATTATGTCGGTTTCGGTGAGCTTCTTTTTGTCCATGATTATGCCTTGGTGATACTGCTTGTCCATTATGCAGTATACAAGGTGCGATAATTGTAACTTATTGTCAATAGAAATAGATGAAAGCTGCGTTAAATCAAGTGTTTGAGTAAGAAGATAAATAAAGTAAAAACAGTTAACGCCATGGCACGCTAAGATCAAAAATTTTGGATATTAACCACAATGGCGCTACAGAATAGTTTATTTAATATAAGAACTAAGATTAGGCATATTGGCTTTCAGTTTGCTTCTTAAAGTCCCTTAACGAAATTCTATCAATAATATTTGTATAAAACTTTCCGTTTTCGATACATATTTTATCAGTAGACATAACAAACTGCCGCGTGTTTTTTATCACCCACTTAGCTTCAGTACTTTTTACCTTATCTTTATCAATTATCGCTATAAACAACTCATAACCATCATTTAATACAAAGTTAAGTTGCTTCCTTCGTTCATTTTGCCCCAACCTTTCGTCACCATCTGTTTCTTCGAATATATATACGGATTTTTTTTGTATTTCGATATCCCAACACCTGAGTAAAACTTGCTTTTTCTCATGATTAACAGCCCCCCAACTCCAGTTTAAGTTTACAAGAGGGAATCCAACAAACTTAAATAAGTCTGTATTATTGTAGGTGATGGCCATAAATGAATGATCCTTAAGTAGAACGAGTGTTCGTACATTTATCAAATCAAAATGTATGACTAATGATGAACGTCAGTTTAAATCTCTATATATTACTGTTTTTTAAAGCGTCGCGAAGCTAAGCCCATAATGCCTAATGCGAAGATGGCTAGTGTTGATGGTTCTGATACTGTAGTGAGTGTCGCCTCATAATGATACTCTAACCCTATTGTGCCTTTAGTTATTGCTGTAGCGTAAGAATCAACTAATTTTTCATGGTTATAGCTAAGACTTGATATGCGGTCTGTTTGCCAATTCGGTCCATCTTGAATTTGGGCATCGTAAAAAGTCATATGTGATGAGAGAGACACTTCAAACGGTGTAATATTAGTTACTTCTGCAAATGGTATTGAAGGCTCAACCCAGGTCTGTCTTTTGCTGTCATAATATTCGCTACTAGTAAAACAGAGTAAATTGGAATCCGTATAACAAAATGGAGCATCGTGCACTGAGTACATTGGGGCATTCAATAACTGACTGCCAACATAGTCCACATTCGTATCATAATCGTATGCTAAAACCGCATCACCACCAGCTTTTTCCATTTCTACTGAAAGAACAAATTGCAGCTCAAAACTGGAAAATATCCTGAGGTTAACAGACATTAAATTGCCTAAACTCTCATCAAAGCTATCAAAGTAAAATACTTGTGAATTAGAAGTTCCATTATGAATAGTGCTAAAACTATCTCTAAACTCATAATCTCTTGTTTGAGTTATTAAACCAGCATTTGCAATACTTACCACACTACAAATTGTTAGAATTAGTACCTTGAACACTATACATAGGTATTTAAAAATCATTTGTTATTCCTTTAACCTGTTCGTTGAAGAGGAAGAATATAACAAAACTTGACCACGGGCCACCTATACTCACCTGATATATAATATAAATTTAACGAAAAAGGGCGCCATATATATTGTTCGAAGTAGCCATCCATCATATAAATGCCCCCCGCCATGTTTTTGAATTTGGTCCATGGGGGGGCTAATATTACTTTTATTTTCTCCGAGTATAATACTCTTCTTGTTCGCCAACTTCTAACGGCGGCATCCAACAATTATCCTTCGGCAAAAGGCCATTACGGTTCGCCGCATTATTAGCGGTGATGTCGCGGATAATATCATCAACAGTCGTTGTCACCTGAACATCAAGATAAAGCCCAGAAACCTTCGCGAGTTTGTCCCATGCGTTAACACGCGCGGCTGAAGTGCTACGTTCGCCTCTGTCCATCGCTTCTTTCAATAAACCGGTTAATATCATTTCACGGTTAATGAAAGTTTCGGCGGATAGTTTATCTAAATGCATTTTAATAGCGTTACGGATGTCAGGTTTGGTTAATAGTTCGCTAGCTATAGAACGAGATGTCTTTTCAGAATAACCAGCGCTAATTGCTGCTCTGCTCGCATTGAAATCAGTTACATACTCTTCAATAAAACGATCTTGCTTAGTGGTTAGTTCATGCATGGTTTACCTCTTTTTTGTGTTAATCATATTGGCTGATGTGCTTTGTGACTTGAAGCAACCAAAGGTTGGCGGTTGCTCTCGCCTTATTTTCTTTTTTTATGTTGTTAGCTTCTTCTGTGTAGGTAAGTAAATACAGGCGGGCATATTCATCGGCTAGTAATACTTGTCTATGTTGTGCAACTCTTTTTAATCGACGCTTTATCCAAGTAGAATCACCATGAGGCTCTTCGTTACAGTGGTGAAGTGGTAGACCAATACTATCTACTAAGTAGTGATGTTCTGCTTCTACACTGTTGTTTGTAAAATTTACAGAATGCTCATCTGAAGTAACCACAAAACCTACAGAACTGCGTGCATCTGTGTTTAGTAGGTTTTGTGGTGGTGACAAGCGAACCTTTTCTACTTTATTTTGCCACCTTCCCATTACATATCTTCTACTGCCGAACTCCAATAAAACACCCTAGAAGGGCGGCCGCCACTCGCCCCAATGACAGACTGTTGCTCAGTTAAATAGTTGTGGTCAACAAGCAACTCAAGAGCTTCATAAATGTCTTTAGTGCTACCAACTCCGCTCCAGCCTGTATTCGTAATATCACGAGCTTTAAATGGGACAGGTAATTTCTTACGCCGTTTATAAATGAGCTTTGCGATCTCAATGGAAAAATTATTAGCCCATGAATAAATTCGATTCGCATGACTAATTAAGTAGTCGGCCCAGTCAAGTGCCATAGCTATTGCTTCAACACTAACTTGATTGCTCGGTTGGGCCGTTGAACTGTCTTTATTTGTTTTAATAATATGAAATATTAATGCGATAGCAGTTATTGATTTAGGTAGCTTCATTAAATAACTAGACATAATTGCTGAAGTCTCATCGTTACGAGCTTTCCGCTGAATTTCTTCCATCCAAGTAATAAATAATTGCTGTGCTTCATCACTAAAATGGTGTGCCTTAATTACTGGATTGTAGTTATGTAAACTGGTAAAGGATGCTTTATACGCTTGCCATGCAGACTCATCAGGTTTTTTATCACGCCACTGCCAATTTTTTATTTGATCAGGCCAAACAGCTAATTGAAGTCGTTGAATTAAACCATCATCACTCGTTCCGTTGGCTGCTCCACGTATAAGAGGAGCTAGTTTTGATGGTTGAATACCACCAATGAGACTTAGCGTACAATTCTCTATTATGATCGTGCCTCTCATAATCCTATCAACTTTGTAAGTGGCATCGCCGTCGAAGCATTCCAAGTAAAAAGCACGGTCAGTTTGATATTCTTCTTTTGCTAATTTAGACAGCAAACCAGAAATCTCATCGCGTACCAACAACAAACCATTTCGGTTTTGAGCAAGTAAATCGCCTAGTTTTTCAATAGTCGTATCATTAATTACAATACGTTTTAAAGTAGGTGGTTCTACTTCGTCTGTATTGGCTTCAGCAATTATTTCTTCAGCTTGGCTTTTTTTATCTTCTTCTTTTCCTTTTAATAAGTTAAAAGCTCGGGCTTCTGCGGCTTTTATCGATATTTTGGCAACAGAGGAGTCGACTTTGAATTTTAATTGCTCCTCAGCATGTAATTCTTGGTAGCCTTTTTCAATGTTGGTTAACGGTTTTACTGCCTCTTTGATCGAAGGCGTTTTCATTGCGCTTGGTGGGCCGATAATTAAAGCCCAAAGATTAGGTGTAACCTTCCAATTATCATGCTGCTTAGGACAAATATGTACTTTATTACCTAAAACTGCGGCCAAAGCGCCCAATGCAGCAACAGCGAGGAAGTCAGGTGGCGATTGATGCCTTTCAGCGGTATCACGAACAAAAGATTTAAGTTCTAGAGGTAACAAGCTGTAATCAAATGGTATTACATAAGGTTTTCCATTAGGTAATGGAATTGTTTTTATTGGCGATACAGTACTTGCAGTTATTATATTTTCCATTGCTTCATCCCTCCCTCATTCGATAGTAAATAATCGTTCCAATCAGTTAAGTTCGCTTCACGTTGTTTATCTGTAAAAGGAGGGATGCAGGTAAATCCCCCAACAGAACTAGCGGCTTCTTTTGCTTTATCAGTACCAACATTAATGCCCGTTTTCATTTGTGTGCACCAATCATCATCACCAGCGATAATAATCTTGGCTAACGGCCAGCGCTTTCTTGCTAATAAAGCGACGGCTTTCAGATTTCCCGCATTCATAGCCGCTAAAACCAAATCACTTGTAATACAATGTACAGTTGCCGCCGTAGAAAAACCTTCAGCTATGTATAGTGTTGTTAAATCGGGATCTAGTTCGCCTACCGGAAAACATAACCCTTTTACACGGCCTCCTCTCATAAACCGTTTTTCACCATTAGGGTAAATTGATTGAATATTTTCAATATCGTTACTGATGCTTTGTATATTTAAAAGCGGAATAAGAAGCCTGCCATTTTTTATCTTTATTCCTGCAATTGAATTTACCCTTTTTGCCTTTAAATATGGGTGGGATGTGGTTGCTTTGCTTGAGTTATATAACTTGGCAGCTTTTTGGGCAGTGACACGTTGCTCTTGCTGTTCATTGGCTAACATTTTAACTTTAGCTATTCTACGTTCATGCCTTTCTTGCTCTAGCTGAATTTTATTTTTATATCTCTTACTGTGTTGCTCGTATTGCCACACTTTTTTCAAACCCGTCTGCCAATCACCAATGACTAAAAAGTCACCTATAGGATCGCAGATATACCAGCCATTACGCTTTTTTGGTTGTGTATAGGTTTTTACACGATGTAAAGTGCCATCTTGAATGATGTGATCTACATCTAGGCCAAAGTCGTTAGCGAATTCAAGCACTACGCCTTTAATTTCATTGTTAGAAACTCTGCTTAGGTAGCCCATGACTAACATGCTCCCGTAATTTTTTTGCGTTGTTCGGTCAATTTAGCGACTAATTTTTTTATTTCGGTAGAATCTAAACCGGCAATAAGTGCTCTGTTGATTGCATCGATTTCGAATGATGGCCAACCGACTCTTCGCAATCCAATGGCAATAGGTGGTGTGATTTCTTGATTCTTTACTTTCTCGTAAACGGATGATTTAGGTAGACCAGTTCTGATCATTACATCAATTAGTCTGAGAATTGTTATTGATTTTTGTTGAATGTTCGTTTGCATCGTATCGGCTCCTTTTAGCTTTTGTTGGATACGATACGAAGGTTAAACGGAAGGGATATTTTGTGGGGTAAGTGCCAAAAGAAAGGTGGTAATTGCCACTTAGAAATTATCAGGTTCAAGCATTTTTAAACATGCGGATATTTTTTTTCGATTTGACTCATTCCCTATACCAGAAGTGTCCATCCCTTCTGGTATAATTAATTCAAGACGGTCTGCAATGGCTTTAGCGCTAGGCTTTCCCATATGCTTTAAACTATTACCACTTTTATTTGCTAGTTCAAAAAGTACAAGGCCAAGTAACTTTCTTAGGTTTTCTATCTCTTTAGACGACTCTGGTTTTGATGCTTCTACTGGTACTTTACGTACCGTGATATTTTCAAACTCAATTATATCGCTTAATTTAACAACAATATCCTTTGTACTTACTTTCGGATATATCATTGTTTCAACGCCTTGAGGTAAATTAATGTCTATGCAATCGTGAATAGATAGCATGGCTCTAGTAATAGAGGCTTTACCATTTTTATTAATTAAAGCTAGCTGATCTTCTGTTAATGTTGCTAAGCGTAATAGAGGGGCGTTTTTATGCTCTGGTTCCGGTATGGGGATTAATGACTCAAAGCTTGCTTTTCGTCCGGGACAATAATAAATATCATCAACAGTCACAAATTCAAAGATTGATATATTACTTAGGTTAAGAGTATCAGACTCTATTTTACAAACTACCCAGTCGAAATTAAGCTTTAATTTACCAGAAATCCCAAGGTAGAGTATATCATCAACAGAGCAAAGCCATTTTTCAGATAACTCATTTATAGTGTGCCATTCTTTTTCTATTACCATAATAATTTATTATTTATGGCGAAAGGTTTAAGCAAATGCCATAAACCCTTTAAAATGAAAATTAGTTGAAACTACAACGAGAATTTTAAAATACGTCTTCAGACATAAAATGTCAAGAGTCATATTTGAAAGGTGGTGAAACCTATAATTCTATTGTGTTAATCAACAAGAGGGGAGATTATTGATGAAAGATTTTCTAACGCCTCACGCCTCTCATCAAGATAGTCATATTGATTGTAAACACCTTCAACACCTTTTAACTTGTGGTTTAAGCATCGCTCTGCAACATGGCTTGATACTCCATTGGCGGCTAAAAGGCTCCTGCATGTTCTACGTAGGTCGTGGACAGTAAAATGTGGCATATCACCCATTTTATTTGGCGGTTTCTTCTTCTTCCCCGGCTCGCGACCAAATAATTTACTAATAGCACGGTTAAGCGTATCTGCACCCATGTAAGGGTGTTGACTATTTCTTCTGTTTGGAAAAACATATTTTGAGTCGAACGCTCTTACTTGTAGCTCTTTAAGCCATTTAACCGCAACTGTCGGCAAAGGTATTGTTATTGGTACACCTGACTTACTTCTTTCTTTAGGCAGCTTCCACGTCGCTTCGCTTAAATCAAATTCTTGCCACGGTGCTTGTGCTAATTCACTTTTTCTTACGCCCAAAGTAACCAGCAGTGCACACGCTAGGTAATTTTCTCTACTAAAGCTATCACTATTTTCTCTACAAATTCGAAAGAATTTTACCAACTCGTCTTTTGATAGAAATCTATTCTTACTTTTTTCTTCTCCACCGGCATCGGAATAAGAAAAAGCACTCGCGGGATTATTGTCAATAACATCTAGTTTAATACCATGGTTAAACAGTTGCTTACAATAAATTAAAGCATCGTTAGCAATAGTAGGCCGATTAGATTTTACTATGGCCTGTAAGACCGTTCTTATGTCTCTCGCAGAAATCTGCTTTAACGATGCTTGCCCAATGTGCGGAGCAATATCTTTACGGTAAACTCGCTCAGGAATTGTTGGGAACTTTAATTTTTTAACTAAAGTTGGATACCAATCAGCAAATAAGTCATCAACTGTTTTTATGGAAATCTGTGCTTCGCGCTTACGAGCAAGTAATGGATCTAAGCCATTACGATGCTGAAAACTTGTTTCGGCAGCTTTAGCGCGAGCGTCAGCTAGTGACAGATCAGCACACCTACTTAAAGTCATTTCTTTACGCTTACTGTTGGCGGTATAACGTAACATCCAATATGGTTTCCCTGATTTTGGCACAACAAGATATAACCCATCACCATCAGCAAATCTGCCAGGAACGCCTTTAATTTTTGCTTCAACCGCCTTTACTGTTAATTTACCCATTAGTATCTCTATCTTTAGTGGTGGGTATTTATGCTTGGTTTATTTGTGTAATGATAAAGCTCGCCGAATTACCCACCTTTACCCACCAGATTTAGTTAGGAGTAGTCAGCCTTTCTCAGATTTAAGATATAAAAAAACCCTTTAAAAGTAAAGGGTTTTGATTTTAACTAGACTTGCTTAGGTCTTATTCTATATTCGCGATCTGTTCACGCATCTGTTCAATAAGTACTTTTAATTCTACGGCTGAGTTGGTGATATCAACATTAATCGATTTAGATCCTAAAGTATTAGCTTCACGATTAAATTCTTGCATCATGAAATCTAGACGACGACCTTGAGCGCCACCTTTTTTAAGAATACTCTTTGTTTCTTTTACATGACTAAAGAGGCGATCAATTTCTTCATCAACATCCATCTTTTGCGCAAGTAAGACGAGTTCTTGCTCAACTCTGCTTGAATCAAGCTCAATTTTCGCATCGGTGAACTTATCGGTGATCCGCTTACGTTGCCATGCAATAATTTCTGGCATAAACGCTTTAACTTTTTCAGATTGCTCAACAATACCTTCAAGGCGTTGTTCTATTAGTACTTTTAAGTTTTCTCCTTCACTTGCGCGTGCATCTATAAAGTCTTTCAGCGCTTGTTCAAAACCCACCAAAATCTCTTTTTGAATAATAGTCATGTCCGCTTCTTCAGCTTCCATAACTCCGGGCCAGCGCATTATTTCTAAAGGGTTTAACTGACTATTAAGTGTCTGTTCGTTGATCCAACTTGCGTGCTGAAGCAGTTGTTCAGCTAAGCCTTTATTAAGTGATAAATTGTTTTTTGCTGACGGGTTAGCACTGAAGCGCAAGCTACACTCTACCTTTCCACGGTTCAACTGTTTGCGAAAACGTTCACGCAATGTGGGTTCAATACTGCGAAATTGCTCGGGTAAACGGAAGTAAGTTTCCAAAAATCGTTGGTTTACAGAGCGGATCTCCCAAACTGCATTACCCCAATCACCCTTTACTTCAAAGCGAGAAAAAGCCGTCATACTATGGATCATATTGTTGTCCGTTTGCTTAATGTAGAAATTAAAGTAATTATGCCAAACGCGTGATCAGGTAGCTACTTTATTTTCAAAGGGATAATAATTGAGGTTTATTTATCTCAAAGTGAAAGAGTTAATATAACTTCCACTTTTTTTTAATTTTTGCAAGTTGGCCACTGGTGACTAATTGTTTAAATGCCGCTTTATATTTTTTTATCAATACGGGTGAGGTATTAAGACTAAAGGCAATACTGAGTCTGTTATTTAAAGCAGCCACTTCGTTCAACCTTTGTAGTTCATTAAAGTTATAGCCAAGATTTTTAGCTCTGGTTTCTATGGTTATTTTTGTCGCCAGAATTAGGTCTACTCGGTCAATAAACAACATATCCATATTTTGTCGTTCGTTAGCAAGCAGGTATATATTTGAAAAACCTTGAGCAATTAAATATTGTGCGGAGTTTGAATTTCTTGAGGCAGCGATCTTTAAGTTCTTTAAGGCAGATACTTGGTAATCGGTTTTTGTGTAATGCTTTTTTAATCCCCAAAAGTATAATCGCTCTTTTTTTAGTGCCCCGATCCAATGAAATTTTTTATTTCTCATTTGCGTATGAGCAATAGAGTAAATTAAAGTATTTGGTTGATAAAGCGCAACTTCGTATGCTCTAGCCCAAGGCATTATTTGAATGCTAGCCTGGTCTTTTGTTATTTTAAATAAAGCTTCAACTACCTCTGTAGAAAAACCACCTAAGCTGCCATCTGCTTTTTCAATTTGATAAGGCTCTAGCAGTTCAGTAACCACATCGATTTCTTGGGCTTTAGCATCGAATGTGACTAATAAAGCGATAAGGAGGACGGTAATCATCGTTAAAAATTTTTTATAAAATTGCATCATATATTTTTTAGTATCGCGACCTTACTGGGTAACAACACTCCATTTTTTATAGACGGTTAACCACAAAATAATCAAGGAGATCTTTGAAAAAAGTTAACACTCTACAATGAATAATATTTTATTTTACCTTTAAATAATAGCGCACTTTATTTCAATGAGTGATTATTTTGTGTAAATGTAGACATAAAAAAAGCAGCCTAAGCTGCTTTTAAAAGAAATTAAGCTATTTTTTAACTGAGGACGAAGTCTAAAATACCAATGGCTGCTTTTCGACCTTGATCAACAGCCGTAACCACAAGATCTGAGCCTAGTACCATATCGCCACCGGCAAAAATATTTTGTTTAGTGGTTTGTAAAGCAAATTCACTATTATCTGCAGCTAAAACGAGTCCGCGTTTATCTATTTCAACCCCTGCATCTTTCATCCACTGTGGTGGACTGGGTAAAAAACCAAAAGCAATCACTACCGCGTCAGCTTCCATTATAAATTCACTACCCGCTATCGGTTCAGGGCTTCTTCTGCCTTTTGCATCTGCAGCACCTAGTTGAGTTTTTACAAATTTAACACCACAAGCGTTACCATCTTTATCAACAGCAATATCAAGAGGTTGTAAGTTGAATTGAAAGTTTACGCCTTCTTCTTTCGCATTTTGAACTTCACGGGGTGAACCTGGCATGTTGGCTTCGTCACGACGATAGGCACACGTGACTTCGGTAGCATTTTGACGAATAGAGGTACGTACACAATCCATTGCCGTATCGCCCCCACCGAGAACAATCACTTTTTTGTTTTCAAAACTGACATATGGCTTGGCATTTTCAGTAATTTTCATCAAGTTTTGCGTGTTACCAACTAAGAAATCAAGTGCAGTGTAAACACCTGCCGCACCTTCTTGCTCGAAACCACCTGTCATATCGGTGTAAGTGCCAAGTGCTAAAAATACAGCGTCGTAGTCTTCGCTCAATGACTCAATGGTTACATCAACACCTACGTTGATATTTAAACGAAATTCAATGCCCATACCTTCAAAAATTTCACGACGTGTTTGAATAACATCTTTTTCTAATTTGAACGAGGGAATACCAAAAGTGAGCAAGCCACCTATTTGGGCATGTTTGTCGTAAACAACCGCGTCGATACCATTACGTGTTAGTACGTCAGCACAAGATAAACCAGCAGGGCCTGCACCAATAACTGCGACACGTTTGTTCACTTTTACTACGTTCGATAAATCAGGTTTCCACCCTTGTGCAAATGCAGTGTCGGTAATGTACTTTTCAATATTACCGATAGTAACAGCGCCAAAATCTTCGTCTAACGTACAGGCCGATTCACAGAGTCTGTCTTGTGGGCAAACACGGCCACACATTTCGGGTAAGCTATTCGTTTGATGGCACAAGTCAGCAGCTTCAAAAATCTTCCCCTCGGTAACCAACTCTAACCATTGTGGAATATAATTGTGAACAGGGCATTGCCACTCACAATAAGGGTTACCACAATCTAAACATCGGTCTGCTTGGCCAGCACTTTGGTCAGTACTTAATGGCTGATATATTTCAACAAAATTTATTTTACGCTGTTCAATTGCTTTTTTAGGCGGATCGATGCGCTTAACATCGATAAATTGATAAACATTTTTACTCATACTGTTTTCCCTTAATTCGCATTCTCGACACGACTACTGTGCTTGAACGCGAAGTTCAGCAGATGAACGGCTACGATGACCTAATAAGGTTTTAACATCAGTTGCCGTAGGTTTAACTAATTTAAATCGCGGTGCGTAGGCATCAAAGTCAGCTAAGATTTCTTGAGCACGCGCACTGCCGGTTTCATCAAAATGTTGGTTAATAATACCGCGTAAATGTTCTTGATGAATTGTCAGGTTGCTTATCGGTAATAACTCGATTGACTCACCATTTAAACGAACATCTAAATCGCCAGACTCATCAAATACATAAGCAAAACCACCGGTCATTCCTGCACCAAAGTTTACCCCAACTTGACCTAGAATAGTTACTATGCCGCCGGTCATGTATTCACAAGCGTGATCACCAGTACCTTCAATTACCGCATGAGCCCCTGAGTTACGCACTGCAAAGCGTTCACCTGCACGCCCACAACCATAAAGTCTGCCGCCAGTTGCGCCATATAAACAAGTATTACCCATGATCATCGTTTGATGACTTAAATACTCAACACCTTTTGGTGGTTTAATTGTCAACTTGCCGCCAGTCATCCCTTTACCAACATAATCATTAGCATCACCTGTGAGGGTCATTTCTAAGCCACCAGCATTCCAGACACCAAAGCTTTGGCCTGCCGTGCCATTAAGATGGATTTTAATTGGAGAAGACGCCATACCTTGGTCGCCATGATGACGAGCAATTTCACCTGATAATGAAGCACCCACAGAGCGATCGGTATTTTGTATTGAAAAACGGAATTCGCCACCTTTACGATGTGATACAGCATCAGTACACGTGGCCAGAATCTCTTTATTCAAAACGCCCTTATCAAACGGGTTATTATTTTCTGTTTGATAAAGAGCCGTATCAGCACCCGCAACAACCGGGGCAATAATGGGTGACAAGTCTAATTTTTGTTGCTTAGCTGTTAAGCCCGTAAGCTGCACTAATAAGTCGGTTCGACCAATTACTGCGGTTAAGCTTTCAACCCCTAATCGCGCTAAAATTTCACGAACATCATGAGCAATAAACTTAAAGTAGTTCATGACTTGCTCAGGGAGACCTTTGAAGAATTTTTCACGCAATACATCGTCTTGCGTCGCAACACCTGTCGCACAATTGTTTAAATGGCAGATACGGAGGAATTTACAACCCAGTGTCACCATTGGTGCAGTACCAAAGCCAAAGCTTTCTGCGCCTAAAATGGCTGCTTTAACAATATCGATACCGGTTTTTAATCCGCCATCAACCTGTAAACGTACTTTATGGCGTAAACCGTTAGTCACTAATGACTGATGGGCTTCAGCTAAACCTAACTCCCAAGGACAACCCGCATATTTTACTGAACTTAGTGGGCTAGCAGCTGTACCACCGTCGTAACCTGAAATGGTAATAAAATCAGCGTAAGCTTTAGCAACACCAGAAGCAATTGTTCCAACACCTGGTCCTGAAACGAGCTTCACTGAAATAACCGCTTTAGGGTTTACTTGTTTCAAATCGAAAATAAGCTGAGCTAAATCTTCAATTGAATAGATGTCGTGATGTGGAGGTGGAGAAATTAGCGTAACACCCGGTACTGAAAAGCGTAACTTAGCAATTAAGGGTGACACTTTATCACCGGGTAATTGACCACCTTCACCGGGTTTTGCGCCTTGTGCAACTTTAATTTGTAGTACATCAGCATTCACTAAATAGTGTGGTGTGACGCCAAAGCGACCAGAAGCGATTTGTTTAATACGTGAATTTTTTACTGTACCAAAACGACGTTCATCTTCACCCCCTTCACCAGAATTTGAATAACCGCCTAAACGGTTCATGGCGATAGCCAAGGCTTCATGAGCTTCGGGGCTCAATGCACCAATTGACATAGCTGCACTGTCGAAGCGTTTGAACATTTCAGTTTCAGGTTCTACCTTACTGATATCAATTGACTGGGCATCTTCTTTAAAACCCAATAAGTCACGTAACGTGGCTACTGGGCGGTTATTTACGTGATCAGCAAACAGGCGATAATCAGCGTAATCGCCTGACTTAACTGCTTTTTGTAAGTAGGTCACAACATCAGGATTAAAAGCGTGATATTCACCCCCGTGTACATATTTGAGTAACCCGCCGTGATTGACTTTCTGATGCGCTAAAAAGGCTTTGCGCGAAAGGTTGATGTTGTCTTGTTCTATATCTGAAAAATCAGCACCCTGAATACGACTTGGTAAATCAGGGAAACACAACTGCATAATATTTTGATGCAAACCAATCACTTCAAATAAACCCGCACAACGATAGCTGGCAATAGTTGAAATGCCCATTTTAGATAATATTTTTAATAAGCCTTTATTGATGCCATCGCGATAGTTCATTACGGCTTGGCGAGCGGTTAACTCAATTTGTCCTTGGTCAACTAATTGTTCAATGGTTTCAAAAGCAAGGTAAGGGTAAACAGCAGTTGCGCCAAGTCCCAGCAGCACTGCAAAATGATGAGAGTCCCTTGCTGCTGCTGTTTCAACAATAATATTAGAGTCACAACGCAGTTGTGTTTCAACTAAACGTTGTTGCACGGCACCCACTGCCATAGCGGCGGGTATAGGTAACATACCCTTATGAATTTGACGATCTGAAAGTACCAAAATAACGGTGTTCATATCACGAACCAATGTCTCCGCTTCATCACATAATCGAATAATTGCCGCTTCTAAACCTTCTTCTTTATCGTAATTTAATGTCAGCGTGTCGCTGCGATAATGTTCAGGGTCAAGGTTTCGTAGTTGCTTTAAACCTGTATACATAAGTATAGGGGTTTCAAATAAGATGCGGTTAGCATGACCGGTGGTTTCGTTAAAAACATTATGCTCGCGGCCGATACAGGTACCCAGTGACATAACGTAGCGTTCACGTAATGGGTCAATAGGCGGGTTTGTTACCTGTGCAAACTGTTGACGGAAATAGTCAAAAATTGTGCGAGGCTGGCTTGAAAGTACAGCCATTGGAGTATCGTCACCCATAGAACCTGTTGCTTCCATGCCATTTTCAGCTAATGTTTTAACAATCTGATGGATCTCTTCATAGCTGTAATTGAACATTTTATGGTATTGCGAAATAGCTTGATCGTCAAAAACACGCTTACCAATGAGCTCAGCATCTAGTTGATGAAAAGGTATCAAGCGTTGTGTGTTTTTATCTAACCATTCACGGTAAGGATGACGAACTTTTAATTCTTCATCAATATCGCTAGAGGTAAATATTTTTCCAGTGTAAGTATCAATAGCAAGCATTTCGCCGGGGCCAACACGCCCTTTTTCAACCACTTCATCTTCACCGTAATCCCAAATACCAACTTCAGAGGCTAAGGTAATGAAGCCATCACGAGTAATAACATAACGAGCAGGGCGTAAGCCATTTCTATCTAAATTACAGGCAACATGGCGACCATTGGTCACCACAACACCTGCAGGGCCATCCCATGGTTCCATATGCATAGAGTTAAATTCGTAAAATGCTTTTAAATTTTCATCCATTAACGGGCTATTTTGCCAAGCTGGGGGCATTAATAAACGCATACCACGGTATAAGTCCATGCCACCAGCAATGAATAATTCCAACATGTTATCTAAGGATGATGAATCAGAGCCACTTTCGTTAACAAACGGGGCAGCGTCTTGTAAGTCAGGTAATAAAGGTGATTTGAATATGTGTGTACGTGCTCGACTCCACTGGCGATTACCTTTAATTGTGTTAATTTCACCATTATGTGCTAGGTAACGAAAAGGTTGCGCTAAGTACCATTGGGGTGATGTGTTGGTTGAAAAGCGTTGATGAAATACACAAATTGCGGTTTGCATGCGGATATCAGCAAGATCTAAATAAAAATTCGGTAAATCTACAGGCATCATTAAGCCTTTATAGATAGTGACCAAACACGATAAACTTGCCACATAAAAAACGCTATCATCAATACGTTTTTCTGCTCGACGACGTGCCATATATAAACGGCGCTCTAAATCTCGATTTCTCCAACCAGGAGGAGCGTCAACAAAGACCTGCTCTATTTGTGGCATATTATTTACTGCCGTTTCACCTAATATTGAGGTATCAGTTGGCACTATGCGCCAACCAATTAAGGTCAGCGTTTCACGCGCTAACTCTTCTTCAAGAATTTTTTTACTTAAAGCCGCTTGAATCGGATCAGGATTGAGGAAAATCATTCCTACAGCGTATTTTCTGCCAAGCTTCCAGTTGTTCTCTTCAGCAATAGCTCGAAAGAAAGTATCGGGTTTTTGCATTAACAAACCACAACCGTCGCCCGTTTTACCATCGGCAGCAATACCACCACGATGTTGCATACGGTCAAGGGCATGAATGGCCGTTTTTACAAGTTTATGGCTGGCCTCACCTTGTTGGTGAGCAATTAAGCCAAATCCGCAGTTGTCTTTCTGAACGCTGTGATCGTAAAGCATGATGTTATTTTCTCCTCAAGAAATAACCACTTAAGCACAGAGAATATAAAGAAAGAATAAAGTTATACAAAAATTGCATAAATACTCTGTTTTCACTTAAGTGGAACCTTTCACATTAAACACTTATCGCTAAAAGGTCAATCAAAATAGAGTATTTGCTCGTAGTTTTTTTACATGACTCTAGACCTATGTTTTAAATCAATATTATGTGATTATGTTAAATTTATTGACTTTTTGTAGAATTTTAAGCGCTAATCTCAATTGTTATAAGCGAGTTGAGAATGATTTATGTTTACTTTGTTGTAATTTAATTACATTTTTGTTTTTGTTAATAATAAATATGAGCAAACTACGTGGTGAATATTATTCATTTTTTATTCAGTAGTGTGTGTGGGGCGTAACGACAGGATTAAATATCAGACATAAAAAAGCCAGCATTAATTACTGGCTTTAAAGTTATATTGCAATTTTTTTCAAAAACAATGGCTTATGGTTGGTAGCCACCTTCAACACCTTTTGTCGTAATACTTACCGCGTCGTGGGCATGTAAAGATTCAAGGTGATTAATGCGAAGCCAAAAGTCGTCATATTCAGGCGTGTTATTCATTGCGTGCTGTAAACGGCGAGCGGCGTCCTCACAAAACATTAAATTTTGACCATTCAAACGGGCAAATTCTTGCTCATCTTCTCGTTTAACTGCCGCTTGAACAGGCGTTTTTAAGCAGTCTTCAATGATATCGACTAAAGCGGTAATCGGAAATTCATTAGTATTGGTATTTAGCTTAACTTTTAATTCAGCCACTGAACGTTGGCTATGAGGTGTGGCAACAATCCCTTCGGTCGTTCCAAGCCACTCGTGAATAGCATCTAAATCAGCTTGTTGATCGTTAAACTTTTCTTTAAAAGCTTTTTGAATTAATTGTCGAGCAAGAGCTGCAGAGCAAGGACAAGTAGACGAATATCTAACATCAACAGCAAGCTCAATATCAAGCTTTCCTTTATTTAAGCGGCCCGTTAATGTAACAGGGTATGCTTTCCAGCCTTGTTTACCACTTATTAGTGATTTTCTTCTTAGGTGATAATCGAAACGAAACTGTACTTTTGCATTATCACTCAGGTCATTATGACTGCTGATGAAAGCGTCAAGTAAAGTAACTAAGCTTTGAAAGTCTAAAGTATTACTGGTAGAAAGTTCGTCAAGTAACAAATACAAACGAGACATATGAATGCCTTTTGCTTGTGGTTCTTTTAAGTTTACAAACGCGTCAACAAAAGCAGAAACCATCCGCTCATTCTCACCTTGCGAAGCAACCATTATGGGCATTTCTATATTACTCATTCCAACCCAATCGAGCGTTCCTTCGGTTTGAGCGGTGGTGTGGTTGGCGATATCAGGCATTAATGTGGACATTTCTACTCCAGAGTTTCTAACACGCTATGTAAAGGGCTTTTTGAAACTTCAGTACATAACAAACTTATTAAGGGCGCGTATTCTAACGTATATTTGGTTGCAGATATAGCGGCAGTTCTTTTTTAAGTACCTTAGGTACATAAGTTACTGAAAGACTGTGTATTCATGAGGTTTTCTGTTTGTTAAGAATTTTTAAATCAATGTAAATGAAAGACATTTGTTTAATGACATCGCTGTTCATCTTGTTACAATGAATGATATTACGCCGCTATAAATATAATTAAAGGTAGGATTTGTGAATAATATCGAACCGTTAGATGTTAATTTATTAGAGGGATATTTAGATAGTTTAGGCCAAGATATCCTTCAACAAATGTTGGATTTATATATCCAGCAATCAAAGACCTATATTGAAGAAATAACTGATGCTTTTGAAAAAAAGTCACAAGATTTATGGCAAGCACGATGTCATAAAATGAAGGGTGCTACAGGCAGTGTTGGTTTGTTGGCCACTCATGCGAAGCTTGTTGCGGTAGAAAAAATTTCAGGGCAATGGTCAGAAAAGTCAATACATATTTCTGAGTTAATTGACCTTAATAAACAAGCGATTACCGCTTTTAAAACATGGTTAGCATCAAAGTAAATTATTGTCTTAAACAACTAAAAAGGGGAAGCAATTATTGCTTCCCCTTTTTAGTTGTTTATTATTTAATTGCTTAATCTACAGAGCCAATAAAGCGATATCCTTCACCGTGAATGGTGTTAATTAATTCAGGCGCATCAGGTACTGACTCAAAATGTTTGCGTAGGCGTCTAATCGTTACATCAACAGTGCGATCATTTGAACGAAGGTCACGACCTGTCATTTCTTTAATGAGTTGCTGGCGAGTGACAATCTGGCCTGTATTTTCAATTAACAAGCGTAATGCACGATACTCGCCACGCGGTATCGCTAAAACCTGTCCGTCAGGAGCGGTCATTTTTCTTGAATTGCCATCAAGTGACCATTCGTTAAAAGTGATCACTGCTTTTTCAACTTCATTCTTTGTTTGACCAATACGATTAAGAATATTTCGCGCGCGTATCGTTAGTTCACGGGGATTAAACGGTTTCGTTAAATAGTCATCAGCACCAATTTCTAACCCCAGTATCTTATCTATATCACTGTCACGACCAGTTAGGAATATTAAACCTAGTTCATTGTTGCTGGTGAGTTCCCTCGCCAATAACAAACCATTTTTACCTGGAAGATTAATATCCATAATGACTAGATTAATTGTGTTTTTTTGTAGCTGAGTATCCATGCTCTCACCGTCGGTAGCCTCAGAGACTTGATAGCCTTCGGCTTCAAATAAGTTACGTAGGTTAAAGCGTGTAACATCTTCGTCTTCTACGATAAGTATGTGAGGTTTTTGCATGTTTTTTTTCCACTCTTTATGTATTTGGCAATAATGTTTACTGTATGTTAGTTATAGCTGAGAATTATATTAACGCTATGTTACTAATGCTGATTTTGTTAATTATTTATACAATTAATTGTATGGTATAGAACCACTAACTAAAAAACAATCAAGATTATGAGTTTCTTCATTTTCAACAATAATTTATATGACTACCTTTAGTCTTTTTACATGACTTGTATTGGGATAATTATTTTGAAATTGACACCACTTTCAACATCACTAATAAAGGATATCTTTCCACCTAAAGCCTGTGTCACTAAATTATAAACCAGGTGTAAACCTAAACCACTGCCACCAGAACCCCGTTTTGTTGTGGTGAAGGGCTCAAAAATTTTATTCATTATAGAAGGCTCAATACCTCTGCCGTCATCTTGGTAGTTAATTGTTAGCATATTGCTATCAATACTGACTTGTATATATATCGAACCATATTTTCGTTGATCAAATCCATGGGTAATAGAATTTTGTATTAAATTAATAATAATTTGATTAATTGGACCAGGTTTACTTTTAATCATAAGTTCGCTTGGACAGTCGACATTTATAATAAAAGGTAATTTTTTAATTTGTGGAGCTAAAGTCAATAAAATTTCGTCAAGCAAATTTTTGATGTTAAACGAACGAGCTTCTTCACTTGATTGGTCAACCGCAACTTTTTTGAAACTAGATATTAATGTTGCTGCACGTTTTAAATTGCGATAAATAATGGCAGTATTCTCTTCTCCCTCAATGAGAAACTTTTTCAATTGACTAGATTTTAAGGTTTTATCATCAAAAGCTTTTTTGATTTCTAATAGGCGATCCGATAATAATGTTGAAGCGGTAACACCTAAACCTATTGGGGTATTTACTTCATGCGCTACACCCGCAACCATATCTCCTAATGAAGCCATTTTTTCACTTTCAACAAGTTGCCCTTGAAACTGGTGCAGTTTTTCTAATGTAGACAGCAATTCATGGTTTGAATCTTTTAAGGCTTGGGTGCGTTTGTTTACTTTATCTTCAAGATCTTTATTTTGTTGATAAGTAAGCTGTTTGGCATCTGATAAATTCGCTAATTGTGTCTCAGCTCTGTTAAGTAAAATGTTTATATTGAGTGCAAGAATATCAAGTTCTTTAAAAGGCATTTGCCCAATACGTAAATTGAATCTTTTATGTTTTGAAATATCTTGTATCTTATTTGCCATATCTGACATAGGAATAGTGATAAAGCGGTTAAGTATTATTGTCAATAAAAGTGTCACGATAATAAGCATGAAAATAATGACGCTATAGCGTAAGAACATATTGTTTTTTATGCGTTTAATATAGTCAGTACTGACTTGTATATAAACGTAGCCAACTTTTTTATCTTGCTGGGTGACCGGGACCATAAGCTCTATAATATGAGCACTTATCTTTGCGGAAGATAACTCCACTATTTTATCTGTTTTTTTGAGTATAGGAGAGCTCATACTTTTATTATAGTTCGCAAAAAAAACTATGCCTTCAGGCTCAGGGGATAGTTTATAAATATGAATGTGGCTAATATAAGGGACAGATTTGAGCATTGACAAATAATGATTAATCAATTGGGTTTCATTATTAACAAGATTGGTACTGTTAGCATTTGCGATAAGCTCAGCCCAATATTTTGTGTTAGTTGCCGCGTCTTTTTTTGTATCTTCAATAAATAAATTAGCGATGATAAAAGAAGAAAGAGTAACAAACAATACAATGAAACCGATGTTCATAATCATCAGTTTTCTCTTTAATGAGTGAATGTGTTTCATTTTTTCCATACTTTTATAGTAACTTAAATTTTATATTGAGCAATTAAATTGAACAATGATAAAGCGAGAAACCTTTTTGCTTAGCTAAAATTTGTGTTCTGCCAATCGCTTCTTCCATTATTGGTTGATAACGTAAAAAACTATTAGCAACAACAATTACTTGTCCTTTGGGCTTTAAATGAGGTTTTATTTTTGATAGAAATGTTTCAGTTGCTTGATAATTTGTTTTTAGCCCTTGATGAAAGGGAGGATTTGAAATAACGAAGTCGTACTTGTCTTTAACTTCAGATAGACTGTTTGATGGAAAAATGTGACCCGTTAAATTATTTAATTTTAAGGTTGCCTGGGCTGAATATAAAGCTAACGCATTAACATCAAGTAAATGTAAATCGATACCGGGGAATAGTTTGCCAAAGTAACTTGCGATAACACCGGCACCACATCCAAAATCGAGCAGTTTACCTGTTACCTTTTTAGGTATATTTTCTAATAAAACTTGTGTTCCGATATCAAGACCGTTTTGACTGAATACACCCGGTAATGCGACCACGTCTATAAGGGTATTTTTAATCGTAAATGAGTATGGTTTTAACCAGTTTTCTAAAATAAACGTTTCTTGTGTCGCCAGTAAATTGGCCGCAAATAATAAGCAATGGCGAGCAGCATCAATTTTTGCACAATCTCCAAGCTGTTCGCGAGTTAGTTTTTCTAAAGATTTAATGCCACTTTTATTTTCGCCGATAACTAATATTAAGCAATCTTTCGATACGACACTTGCAATCATCGCTAGGGTAAAGGTTAACTCCGCCTTACTTTTAGGGAATTGAACAATAACTAAATCGTGTTCAATATCACTTTGATAACAGGCACTAAATACAGCGTTCATTTGAGATAGTTGCAGCTGTTTAGCTTGTAAATGAAATTGATAATTAGTGTTGTAACATGTCATCAACGCGTTGGGGTGAAGTGAGTGGTATTCTTCAAAAAAATCGTCAACAGGTAAATTAATAAATAAAGGGGCTTTTGCCGGCAGTAAGTCGGTATTACGTAGCAGTAATTGATTGATGTTATCTAACAAAGTGATTCTCAAATGATTTGATTATGACGTTAATAATAATACGGTTTAAATGATAAATTAATTAACGGTATTTTATACGCTTAACGACAAGATATGTTTATAATGTCGCCATTCTACGTGAATATTATAATCATGTCAGAAACGGCAATAATAAATTTGAAAAACACCATATAATATTGAGGGAGAGGAGTATTTTTACTAAAATTTTTACTTGGTTTAAAGTGAGATTGATACGCAGTGACAAGCGAGCATGGGTGTTAAAACTTCGTTATTTTACTGTACCTAACTGGTTTAGAAAAACGCCTGTTGCCGAAGTTTATTTAGCACTTAACGACCCTTATAGCTTTATGCTTATTCAAGTGCTGCCTGAGTTAGAACAACGCTTTAATATTCAATTTAAACTGTTTTTAGTTTACGAAAGTGTGCCAGGGGTGACAATAGATCCAAAATTAATGCGTACTTGGGCGATTAAAGACGCTAACTTTATTGCTGATCAATATCAACTCAAAAAAATAACGCAAAAACCTACACAAGAATCACTCTTTACTGGTCAGCAAATGTGGCAATTGCGACCTAAAACATTAGATAATGCATGGCAGCTTTTCCAGGAAACGTGGTTTAATGAATTTGATTATTATTATCACGCTTCTACGCCGGTAATTAATTATCAAATTAAAAATTTAATGCGTTTGGTTAAAAAAGGTCATTATTTACCTTCTTCGATTTTCATTGCAGGCCAATGGTTTGTTGGTATCGATAGACTTGAGCATTTAGAAAAACGTTTGGCTGATTTTGGCTTAGCAAAAGATAACAGTACTGCTGTTTATCAAAAAAACAAACTCGTATTTGCCGAGCAGTCAACGAAAGAAATTATTACAGATAACGCTGGCAACCATACGCTAGAGGTTTTTATTTCATTGCGAAGCCCTTATTCTTATATTGGGTTATTACAAGCAGAGAAGTTAAGTCAGCATTATAATATACCGTTAAAAATAAAGCCTTTATTACCGTTGGTTATGCGCGGATTAACGATTACAGAAAACAAAGAGCGTTATGCTGTTTTTGACGCCAGTCGTGAAGCCAAGAAGCTTAATATTCCTTTTACAGGAATCACCGATCCTTTAGGGCAAGGTATTTTTAATGCTTTTCAAATTTTTTCCTATGCAGAGCAACAAAATAAAGATCTCGCTTTCATTAAGTCTGCGTTTAACGCTATATATGTTAACGGCTTAGACTTATCGCATAAATCGGTGATCGAATCTTTGTGTCAACAGCATGCATTAAATTATGATGAAGCATTAGCATACAATAATGCACATGATTGGCAACAATGGTCTGACTTTAACCAAAGCACAATAGACAGTATGGGATTATGGGGCGCTCCATGTTTTCGTTTTCAAAATGTGACTTGTTGGGGGCAGGACCGTTTGGCACAAATAGAGCAAGCGATTATTGCCTCATAAGATATAATATATCAGTATGACACCTATTTATACGCCTGTTGACTCAACATTAGAATAAATGTTCTAATGTTGTTGTCCTGAATTCAATAACGTCGTTGCTTGGTTTTTTACACAAGCAAGGCTGAATGATAAAGGGTCAGAAGAGGAGCATTAACCAGGTAGTTATCATAAAGAGATCAAACTCTGACGATTGATAATGAGGGGGATTAATGCCGAGGTAAATGAATTTTTGATAATTTATTTATCGGTTGTTTGGGTTGAATCCTAGCAATTGTCACCAATTTGGTGGAGAGCTTCTGGCCTTTGTAAAGCCAATGCTCACCAATGAAGTGATTATTATTTTGGCTGCTACAAACGCCTAAAAGTTCTCCGAACGAACAGAGTTCGAGAGAAATGAATCAAATAAAACATTCAAAAAATATTAGCTTAAACGCTACCCCAACACTCCATCATTCTATGTTATGGACCGCTTTAATGACGCCATTACTTGATGGCGTTGAAATCGCCCCTACTCGCCTAAAAAAAATAGCCATTAGCCCGTCTGATGTTGCTAATAGCATTTTGCTACTTGCATGTAACGTTTGGCAACATACAAGGCTTGAATACCTCCAACCTTTACTTGCTGGCAATAGCCACGGGTTACTTCAACATCAGAAAAACTTACTTGCCAAGCTTTTTCAAGTCGCAAGGGCAACCTCAATTAAAAAAGGTATACCACCAAAGATAATGATCTTAATGCGCTGTTAGCGTTAAAAAATTATTAATCAACAACATAAGCATCAAGCTAAATATTCCCTTTAAAAATTTAATTAAGAGTAATTCAAAATGAATTGGCAAGAAACGTTAATACAGTTAGAAGCAGGTACGGTACGAGCAGCAAATCAAGACGAGCATGGTCACTGGCAGGCTAATGTCGCGGTAAAAGAAGCGATATTATCAGCATTTAAAGCGGGAGAAAATATTGCTTTTGAAGGTGTTTATAAAGGCTTTGTTGATAAACATAACTTGCCTGCACGTGAATTTACTACTGATGATAAAGTACGATTAGTGCCCGGTGGTTCATCAGTTCGCCGGGGTGCTCATGTTGCAGCTGGTGTGATTATTATGCCACCAGCTTATATTAATGTGGGGGCTTTTGTTGATACCGGAACTATGATTGACAGCCATGCATTAATTGGTTCGTGTGCTCAAATTGGTAAAAATGTACACGTGTCAGCTGCGGTTCAAATTGGCGGTGTTTTAGAGCCTGTCGGAGCTAGCCCTGTGATCATTGAAGACGGCGCTTTTTTAAGTGCTGGTGTGGTAATTGTTGAAGGCCTAGTCGTGAAAAAAGGGGCAGTTTTAGCGCCAGGTGTTTCACTTTCAGCGTCAGTGCCTGTTTACGATTGTGTCAATCAGGTCATGCTTGAAAAAGGTGCTGACATTCCTGAGCGAGCTGTTGTCGTTCCGGGTACGCGACCAGTTTCCGGCGAATGGGCTAAATCACAGGGGTTGAATATGGCTTGTGCATTAATCGTTAAATACCGTGATGAAAAAAGTAATGCATCGTTAGAACTTGAATCAATTTTACGTTAAGCAATAGCAGATAAAATAGGAATATCATGGCTGAATTAGTGAATAGTGCCCATTGTTTTGATTCTCCCGCAGCGATTGAATTAATTGCTGCGTTAAAAGAACAACACCCTGAAAGTGCCGAACAGGCTGGTTACTTTGTTTATCATCTGGATGCGCTAAAAGCTCATTTGGCAGAACTGCAACGCCAAGATGTGATCAAACTATGGTTTGCGGTAAAAGCGAACCCGTTATCTACCATCATTCAAACCTTAGACGGTGCTGGTTTTAATTTTGATGTGGCGAGCACTGGCGAATTAAGCCAAGTGTTAAAACAGGGAGTTGCACCTGAACGTATCTTAAATACCGGCCCCGCAAAATCTAAAGCTCAAATAACGTCATTTATTGATCAAGGTGTTAATGTTTTTGTGGCTGAAAGTTTGAATCAATTAATTTGGTTAAATGAAGCGGCCATTGAAAGTAAGGTTAAGCCACAAGTTTTACTGCGCGTGCAGTTGCAATGGCCAGAGGGTGACAAAAATCCTTTAGGGGGGAATAGCCTAACGCCTTTCGGTTTATCGGTAGCGCAATGGCAAAGTATTCGCGTGACTGATTTTCCTGATATTGAAATTTGTGGTCTTCATATTTTTCAATGGGGCAATATGCTCAGCAATGAAAAAATGTTTTCATTGTGGTCACAAATGGTACCGCCATTAAAGCAATTAGCTGATGATATTGGTATGGCACTGAAAATATTAGATTTAGGGGGAGGTTTAGGCATCGATTATTTGCAGCAAGGCGCTACGCTGTCTTGGCCGCAAATATTGATTGATCTCGCTATAATAAAACAACAAGCAGGTGTTGAAGAGTTATGGTTAGAGTTGGGACGCTTTGCGGTAGCTGAATGTGGTTATTACGTAGCACCGGTTGTTGATAGAAAGGTAAATTATGGCCAAGAGCAATTAGTATTGGCGGCAGGCATTAATCATTTATTGCGCCCAGCAATTACTGAACAGCCTTTTCCGGTAGATTTACTCCGAACGTCTTCACATGAAAAGCAGTTGTTCGACATTCATGGTCCGTTATGTACGAGCATGGACAAACTGGGCAAACACGCTTTACCTGCTGACGTCTCTGTTCACGATCCACTTATTTTTGGTTATTGTGGAGCATACGGTTTTACTGAAAGCATGCCGTTCTTTCTTTGTCATCATATCGCGGCGGAATATGTTTTTAGTCAAGGGAAGTTAATTGAAATAAGAGCGTCACAACCTGCTGATTGGTATTTACGGTAGCGTTAAACCAATGAGTTTAAGACTTAAGATAAAGTGAAAATTATGAACGAAATAAAAAAAGAAGTTATGCATGTCGGTGAAATGGCCAGTGGCGCTGCGCTCACCGTTCCAGTTTATCGCATAAAAGGGCATTGTGATGCACCCAGTGTCTATATTCAAGCGAATATGCACGGCGCAGAAGTGCAAGGCAATGCGGTTATTTTTCAATTATTAGAATTATTACATAACACTCAAATTAACGGCGATATTACGTTAGTACCATATGCGAACCCTGTTGCGTGTAACCATAAAAATGGCGAATACACACTAGGTAGGTTTGATCCCATCACGGGTGTGAATTGGAATAGAATGTATCATTTTGATGAAAGTATTATTAAACCATTCGTGCGTGAGTGTATCGGTAAATCAAACCAAGTTATTGAAGCTAATTTCAAAAAATTGATGATCGAAAGTATTGAAGAAAAACTTAACCATAATATTTATGGGCTAACGACCGGACAACGCATTGCTTATCAATTACAGCGTTTAGCACATCAAGCTGACTACGTTTTAGACTTACATACCGGCCCTATTTCAAGTAAACATTTATACTGCCCTGAATATGCACAAGACAGTGCCAAATACTTTGATATTCCACATACATTATTAATTCCTAATGACTTTGATGGTGCCTTAGATGAAGCAACATTCTGCCCATGGTGGTCATTACAAGATGCTTTTGCTGAATTAGGTATCGAATTTTCGATTAGTTCAGCGTCTATTAATAAAGAAAGCTTTACCGTTGAATTAGGCTCTCAAGAACAGATAGATCTTGATGTTGCGTTAGAAGATGCCAAAAGCATCATGAATTATTTACAGTATAAAGGGGTGATTATTACGACAGAATATCAGCCCAAAACGATGACGCGTTACGGCTGCTATTTAAAAGACTACAACGCTTTTTATTCGCCAATGGGCGGAATGGTCGATTATTTAGCTGAATTTGGCGAGCCTTTAGCTGCTGGTGAGCCGCTTGCGAGAATTCTTCGTATGGATAATTATGGTGATGGAGACCCGCTGCATTATATTTCACTTGATAAAGAAGTGATTCCAATCTTACATTTTGCCTCAGCGAGTGTGAACCAAGGCACAGAGTTATATAAAGTTTTTAGTGAGTATTTTAAATTAACAGTTTAAAAATAATGGCTGGTAGAATTTGATAACGAATTAAGTACTTTGAACCTAGATCTCATTTTTATAATTGCTATGTCAGTACTCTTAGTCGAACCAATATACTTATCGAAAGATCAGCCTAGTTTCTAACAGTAGGCACTAATAGTTACGTTATACAGGTGTAACTATTAGTGCTTTATCATTTAACGTAAACTTTATTTTTTATAGTTTTGTCCAAACATTGGCCGCACCAGGTGTGTTTCCTTTTGTCCACCATTGAGCTTGATATTTGTTATTGTTATAAATAACTTGGTCTCCTGCGTTATAAATAGTCGTTGCTTTCCAATCACGAACTTGACCGTTATCAGGAATGACTTCTTCCCATGGTCCAACATCATCAGGCTGGTCATTTCTGGTCCACCACTTAGCTCGGTATTCGACACCGTTGTATTTAACTTTGTCACCCGTGTTGTAAATGGTATTAGAATCCCATGTTGTAACACCGCCACTGTCGGTGTTTTTTACGGTTACTTTGAAACTTTTATTCGCTATTGATTTGCTATCAGAAACGTCAACCGTGACGGTATATTGAGTATCCTGAGTAACATCATTGGCTAAAAGCGTGACATTAGCACCATTGCCTTGTTGTGTTAGTCCCGCAGGTACAGACCAGCTGTAGGTCAAATTGTCGTTATCAGCATCAGTTGCAATAACATTTACCGCTGCGCTTTTGTTTTCATCAAGGGTAATATCAGCTAATGCTTCAATAACAGGAGGATTATTAGGAATATCATCAGCTAGTACGGTCACTGTCGTTGATTTTGTAACAGTTGCTTTACCATCAGAAACACTGAGAGATAGTACATACTCAGTGTTTTGCGTAACGTTAGGTGCGGTAATAGTTACCGTATTTGTATTGCTACCCGAAGCAGCTAAAACAGGGGGAATAATCCAACTGTACGATAAAGGGTCGTTATCACTATCGGTTGCTGTTGCTTCAATGGCTAACGCATCGCCAGCATTAATCGCATATGTTGGCGTTAGATTTACAATAGGTTTGTTATTTGGCAGAGTTCCTCCGGCTAAACCCTCATGCATCGCGTTAAGAATGTCACCATTATCGGCATCTATTTCCCACGCAAATAGTCCAGCTAAGCCTAAACTCCGTACATATTGTCCTTTAGCATTCACAGAACGAGGGCTGTCATAAGTGACTAACGTACCTGATGTTTTATTCCAAACATAAGCAGCCTCAGCTTGTTCATCATAAAAGGTTTCAAAACCATTAATGCCTTCGCCAGATGCGCCAATCATCACCTTTTTAAGTCCTTTATAATCTTGGATGCCAGGTTCCCAAACTCCATTGGCTGTAGTTCCCGTTAGTTTGCCGGTTCCTTCTGCCGTCATGGGATTACCACCTTGGGTATTCGTTTCTTTAACGCCTTCCCAGCCACGACCATACATTGCCGTACCCACAACAAGTTGTGAGGCTGGCACACCTTGAGCTAATAATTGCTGAATACCATGGTCAGTAGTGTAGGCAGGGCCTTTACGTGGTTCGCCTGCATCGTCTACACCTGAACCGTCACATGCTCCTGCAGATAAATGCTCGCCACAATAAATGCCGGTTTGATGGCCCGTTACATTACTCCAGCCACCAAAAAAGTCATAACTCATTGCAAAGATATAATCCATATACTGAATAGCTTGGCCGTAATTCACGTCTTCAATTTTGTCGTAACCTACACCAATTGCTGAGGTTAGCTGATATTCACGACCAGTATCTGCTTCAAGTTCATCAAGCATGGCACGTAATTCAGCCATTAACGCAACATAAGCTGGGCCATCGTTGACTGGGTCGCCTAAATCTGGATTTGGTCCACTACCACCGGGATATTCCCAGTCAATATCGACACCGTCGTAAAACTTCCAAGTTTGTAGGAACGTTTTCATTGAAGCAACAAAAGTGTCGCGATTGGCTTTGTCGGTAAAACCGTGGAAAGGATCAGAGAGTGTCCAGCCACCTACTGAAGGTAAAATTTTCAAATCTGGGTAGCGTTGTTTTAATGCCATTAACTGCGCATAAGTACCACGAATGGGGTCTGTAGCATCAATGCCCGGCAATGCCTTTTGGAAAGCTGCAAATGGGTCATGCACAACAACTTCATAGTCAGCAGAGCCAACACAAGCTTTTTGTAGTACCCGCCAACTATTACCATTTTCAATTTCTTTTAAGGATTCATTTGCTCCACAAATTGGAATAAAACCATAAAGTATATGGGTTAAATTTTGCGCTGGAATATTTGATACATCGAAATCTCTACCATAAATACCCCACTCAACAAAATAAGCGCCAACAACAGTATCTTGCTGATGTTGATAGGTTTTATTATTCGGATTTACATCCATAGTTAAGGGTTGTAGGTGACTGCCATCCGTATCGGCAATAACAAGCGCTTTAGCGTCACTGCGGACACAGCCGTCGGCATCACAGAGTTCGATTGTTAAATTATGACGACCAGATTTACTATATGTAAAATTAATAACACCACTGTTACTACCTGGCGTTAAGTTCCCTTCATTGACCATTATATCGTCAAAGTACACTTTATAATTATCACCACCAGTACCGCTCCACGCATTCCATTTAATGTTAATATCAACTTGCGTTTTCGTGGTGACTAAATCTTTGTATGAACCTTGCCCATCAAGGTTTACTTGCACAAAAGAATAATCTTGTGGCGCCCAATCAATACTAGGTTTTGATGCGGTTGCCAACACTTGCCATGAAGCGATAACCGTACTGATAGCACAAGCTGTTAATAATAATTTTTTCATTTTTTATCTCTCTTATTGTATGTATATTGTTGGTCATTATTTTACTGTTATCGTTTTTCCCATACCTCACTCAAATTGGGCTCATCACCCTTAGTCCACCACTTAGATTGATATAAGTTATTATTGTGAGTGACGTTACTACCGCCGGGATAAGAAGTTTCAATGTTCCAGAGTGGACCGTCATCATTGTCGAGGACTACTTCATTCCAAGTATTGCTACTGCTGGGTTGTTGATTTTTATTCCACCATTTAGCTTGATACGTTTTATTTTGATAACTGACTTTATCGCCAGTGCTATAAGCCTGACTTGATAGCCACTTAGCTATGTTAGGTAAATCTGTTAGGTTATTCACCGTGACGTTAAACAATTGAGTTGTGGTGAGCTTTCCATCAGATACAGCTACAGAAACTTGTCGTGTTTGTTCACTGTCAACATCAGCTGCTGTGATAGTAATATCTGCATTTTCACCTGAAAAAGTTAAAGGTGCAGGTACGGTCCAGTCAAAAGTTAGCGGATCGTTTTGATCGTCAAAAGCATGTACATGCATACTGGTTTCGCTTTGCTCGTCTAGCGAGAAGTCAGTAATATCGTGAACAATAGGTGCAGTGTTTTCAGTCTGAGCGATGACAGACAAGGTAAAACTGTAATTGCTGTTCGTTACCCAGACTTGGTTAGATAATATATTTTCTCTATCAAAAATAATGTCATTATTTGATGATGAATTACTGAGGTTTTTAACGCCAATTTTAATATGCTGGTTATAGCTTTCGTTAAGCTGGGCAGCAAAGTCTTCTTGCCATGTTTCGGCATTATTGCCGTTAACCAAAAACTGCTGATTAAGGAGTTCTTGGCCATCGGCATTGAAAAGCCTTGCCCATGGCGAATCTCCAACATTTGCGTTTTGACCTTGTTTGATAAAATAAGCAATGGCTTGCCACTCATCCGGTTCAACATCGTCGCGCACAATGGTTATATCGCTACAGTTATAAAAGCCTTCACCCACAACATCAACCCGTTGCCAATGGCTATAAAGTAAAGCATCTCCAACACGGTCAGCAGGAATATGCACGTCCATATTGTAATAACGATTACCGTCTGACGATTTGGTAAAATCAATATTGCCATGCTCTTGAACCAATTCAAGATCTTGCCAGCGCAATATATCAGTACTCGCGTTAAAGTTGGGTTTACTGAGATATATTCGCCAAAAACTGGGGTTGTGCGGTGTTTGTGCATTAAAACGAACTTGAATATTGTTGTCACCGTTAGGCATAACTTCTGTTTTTTGCCAATAAGGTGAAGCTAAATTAACACCGCTTTTTTCTGCAGAACCCGCACCACAAAGTGTGCCGTCGGGTATCGCGGCTTCAATAGCCTGTTGATTATGATAATCAGCTACATTTACTGATATTTCATGTTCTTGAATAAACTGTACGTAGCCAGAATCTAGAAATGCGGCTCGACAAGCTAAATTGGGGATATTCGAACCATCGGCAGGCCACCAAAATCCACCTTGCGCTTGGCAAATTGATTGCCTTGCTTTCGGGTTGTCCATAAAAGCATGTGCTTGGCTTTTTGATGAAACGGTTAACATGCCAGCACAAGCTAATAGGCCTAGAGCGGTAGGTAATATTTTATTGCTTTTTTTCTTTTCAAATCTTCTAGCATTTTTATATGGACTTTTATCATTGTGATTTTTCATGATGTGAATCTCTGTTGCCCCTCTTTAATGGTTAATAAAGTCTCACCATTAAAGAGGGGTACTGCGTGAGTTAAGGTGATTTTATAAACGACAAACTTCTAGCCAATCAGCTCCGCCAGGCTCAGATTTAGTCCACCATAAGGCTTTCCATACCACGTTGTTGTGCACCATCATGTCGTTTGCATTTGCATGGTCGGGATTTCCTTGCCAGTCTTTACGTGGAAAGTTTGGGTACACAGGCAACTCATCGACGTTAATGCCGTCACAGGTTGTTCCGTCGCCATTACCGTCGTCATTATCATCTGCAGTTGCCTCGGGTAAATCAGGGTATTCAGCTTTGAACGCATAGGTTTTACCGTCTTTTTCAAGGGTGAAATTGGCCGGGCCGGTAAAAGGCATGTAATACATCACTTGTGCAGCAACGGTTTCTCCTGTTTTAAAGGATTCAGTTACACCACCAAATTCATTGAGTAAAGTGATAGCGAATCGATGAAACTCGTTTTCAAATCCGCCAATATTATTACTTGCTGCATTTGAACCATTGGCTTCAATAGTCATTTTCAATTTCTTCTGGGAATTCCAGTTAGATTGAAAAATGGCAGAGGTTGATACGGGTACATCAAAAGATATTTTAGCGCCAGATAGATCGAGCTCTGAATTGTTAGTGAATGAAAAGGTTGGGCTTATTGGATAATTGTCGTCACCTACAGGGAAGTCTTTGGCGGTAAAAATAATATCGACCACTTTTTCTGGCGGGGTAAAGTCAGGGTTACCCATGTGCACATCATATAAGGTACCGCTTTGACGAAACTTATCATAAGCGATTGTTGTCATTGTTGAACCCATGTAATATTCCTGTTTACTTTGGTCGTAATCAAAATCGCCAGCAAGTTCCCAAAACATCACCCCGCCTAAGCCATTATTAATTACATAATCAACTTTGGTGGCCATCGACTCTTCGTCTTCAATCGATAAGAACACCTTTTTCTCGTTATTCCATAACCATGGGGCAACGGCAACTGGTTCATAGTGGCGTTGATATGTGCCGATAAGTTTGTCTTCTGGGTCTGTTTCCGGCGTTACACCATAAGCACCAATGTAGCTACCGTATTTTCCATCAGCTAAGTTTTTTACGTGCCATAAAGGGTTACTTCCGGCGGCAACTTCATTATCGTTTTCAATGTCATGCCACAAATTGTCGATACCAACAGCGCCATTACCACAACTATTTTTATCACCTTTACCCGTACCATTTGTGCATGAAGTCTGATCAGGTAATGCCGCTTGTCCCCATAAACCATTGGTACCACCCGACACATCTCTAAAGCCGCGGGTATAATAAGGAATACCAATATTGATACGCCCTGCTGATAAAGCGCCCCGGAAATAACGTACCGCCCAGTCAGTATTTAAGTAGCCAATACCTTCAAACTCTTTTGTGCCATATACATTCCAAGCCGCTAATTCTGAATCTTCACCTGTGTCATACAACGCGGCATTTGGACCCACATGAGAATTCCAAGCACCGTGTAAGTCATAAGACATGATATTTACGTAATCTAAATATTGAGTCGCTTGAAAGGTTTCCATACCACGAAGCAAGTAACCAGATGAAGGTGACGCTATGGTCAATAGGTAATGTTGTTCATCTGCATCTCCGGCTTTATCTAACGTTTCACGTAATGATTTCATTAACGTTAAATAAGATTTATGCAACGCTGCACGACGTGGGTTCGAGAATTCAAAGTCATCAGGGTGACCCGAGTCAGACATCGATGAGGGGTATTCATAATCAATATCGGCACCGTCAAAACCATATTTTTTGATGAAGGTTACAACACTGTCACTAAATGCTTTAATCCCCGCATGATTAATACTGCCATCAGCATTCGTGGTCATTGTATAAAAGCCACCGTTAGCAACACGACCTGTTTCATTAAAATAGCCGCCTGTTTCAGCCCAGCCACCGATTGAAATTAAGGTTTTAACATGAGGATATTGTTTTTTATATTGAGTTAATAAATTGAAGTGGCCTTTATACGGCAGGTTTGTATCAAGTTCAGCACCGACAATACCCGGCCATTCCATGTTGGTTGCAGGATTGTTTTCTGCGCTTGGATCGCCAATCGATACTTGGTAATTAGCATCAATATGTGCAAAAGCATAATTTATATGGGTAATTTTATCCCAAGGAATATCATTAACTAAGTAACTAGGCTGTCCATTTGCACCATTGCGCCAACTCGTGAAATAGCCAATGACACGACGGGGGTGGTCTGCGCCCATTTCTTCGCGGCCATTAGCATCGTAAACCGTACAATAGGGGGTGTTAACATTTTCGGTTTGATATAAACCACTTGGCTGACACGCTGTGCGATCGTTATTTGGGTCTTCTACTTCAACAATATTAACAAAAGCACTTGTACTTGTGTCGACACTATTATCGTTATCTGTTGCTTTTAAAAAAAATTCAACTTGTCCTATTTCACTCGCTTGCCAAGTAAAATTGGCACTGCTATTCGTCGATGTGAACAATGACTGATTGTCAGCAAATAATTCAAGCCCAGTAATGGTTCCGTCACTGTCTGTTGCACTTAGTGCAAAAATGACTTCATCGCCAATATGTACTTCACTTGGCTGCGCTGAAATAATTAACTGGGCAACGGGCGCTTTATTATCAGGCGGATTATCTACTTCTGTAATGATTAAGTTCAAAGAGCTACTTGTAGTAAAAGCTTGCTTATCATCATAAGTTTTAACGGTAAAACTATGGGCGCCTTTTAAGGCTACCCACGTTAGTTGTGAAGTAGAAGATTGCAGTGTTGACAGTAAAGATCCATCAAGAAAGACTTCACTACGGTCAATACTACCATCGGAGTCTTGTGTTAAAAAAGTAATGACAACGCTGTCATTTTCGGTTAAAGAAGAATTATTTATAGGCGAAACCCAACTTACCGTCGGCGGAGTATTTTCATCAGTGTCTCCTTGGCACTCCCCCAAGTTTTTCCATTCTTGCCACGGTCCTGATTTTTTCGTGGGATCTGATTGATTCCACCATTCTGCTTCAAAGCCTTGTCCTTGAGCTACTACTTTTTTACCCTCGGTATAAGTACCTCCAACCATCCATTCGTCAAGAACACTACAGTCTATCAGTGCAGCCTGTACTGAATTTGTCATCAGTAATAACGATGAGACACTGATACTCATGAGCGCTTTTAGCTTAATTCTATTCATATTATCCCTTATCATAGTCATGTTAACCTTTTGTTACAGATAAACTAACCGTAACATAGTATTTACAATGTGCAACTTTTCAATATAGAGAATTATAAAAGGCCCTTTATTATTTACTAAGCCTTTAAAAATGGAGAGTGTTGTTGTATTTTTATACAAAAAAGTCTATGGATATACTCCATATATTTAGAACTATTATGCATTTAAGGAAATTATTAAAGATAATATAGTAGGAGGTAATTAAATGGATATATCTTTAAATTCAGATGGTTAAGATGTGTAGCTAAGAACAGGGATATGAATAAAAATAGTGATCCATCAAATCAATATACCATTTAAGTATTACATATTCTTTTTGGGTGTGTAGGTGCGTGGTGTACTAAAATATAGGCTGTTAATCTGTTATAAATTAGGTTGCTAATTGAAGGTGTTAGCAAGAAAAGTCACTATAAAAAAGCCTTCTTAATAATATTAAGAAGGCTTTTTTAGGATTAATCTTTATTTATAAACGCTTAATATAAAGATTAATTTTACTTTACAGTGAACTAAAGCTTTAAATGCGTATTAAAGTAATTAGTCATCATGGTTTTAATGTGTAACGTTGTACCACTACCTTCATACAAACCATGACTACGGTTTGGGTAAGACATAAAATCAAACTGACGATTGTGTTTAACTAATTCATTAATAAGGCGTTCAGAGCCTTGGTAATGAACATTATCGTCGCCGGTGCCATGAATAAGTAATAACTTACCTTTCAGGTTTTTAGCATGGGTAATTGGAGACCCTTGCTTGTAACCTTCTGCATAATCTTCTAATAAACCAGAATAACGTTCTTGGTAAATAGAGTCGTATAAACGTTGATCAGGTACAGGTGCTAAAGAAACACCAACATGATATTGGTCAGGATATCGGAATATCATATTAAGTGTCATCGAGCCACCACCCGAATGTCCCCAAATAGCAACGTTATCGGTATCAATGTAGTCCCAACGTTTTGCCATCGCTTTTAACGCATCAGACTGATCACGTGAAGAAAGTACACCAACAGCACCATAAATTGATTTGCGCCATTCTCTGCCTTTTGGTGTCCGAGTACCGCGGTTATCAATAGAGGCAATAATGAAACCTTGTTCCGTTAACATTTGATCCCACATTGCGGCATTGCCACGCCAACTATCAGTAACCGTTTGTCCCCAAGACTCACCGTAAACATAAAAGATAATAGGATATTTTTTCTTTGGGTCAAAATCAGCAGGGCGAATAATATAACCGTCTAATACGATACCGTCTTGGGCTTTTACTTGGAAAAACTCATGATCTGTCTGTGGTAGCGAGGCTAATCTTTCTATTAATACTTTATTGTCCATCATCATATGTTTAACTTGATGACCTTCAACTTTCACTAAACGTTTTTGCGTTGGTTGAGTAAAGGTTGAATGAGAATGAATTGCCCATTGTCCGTCTGCTGACATTTGGTAGCTGTTGGTGCCCGAGAACTCTTCAGGGGTTACCCGTTGATTACTCAAGCTTCCGTCAAGTTTACTGCGATATAAGTAGCGCTGTGCAACATTGTCAGGTGAAGCAATGTAGTACAACCAGCCATTTTCTTCATCAATGGTTTGAATACTTATTACGTCAAAGTTACCTTCTGTTAGGTTTAATGCTGTTTTTCCGTCTCGGGTTATATTAAAAACATGACGCCAACCACTACGCTCACTCGTCCATAAGAAGCTGTTACCTTGGTTTAACCAACGAGCATCGTCGAAGAAATCAAGAAAGGATTTTTCTTGCTCTGTCATCACCGATGTTACATCACCGGTATTAGCATTAGCCAAATAAAGAATGTTAGTGTCTTGTTTGCGATTAACATGCTGCACTAATATCTGCTGACTGTTACCTGACCAATTCATACGCGGAATGTACATGTTGCGTGAATTATTAGGTAAGTTTGCCCATGTTGTTTTTGCTGTGGCTAAATGCACTACACCCACTTTAGGCAACGCATTGGTTTCACCAACCTTTGGGTAAGGAAATTTTGTAATGGTAGGGTAAAGTTCATCAGTATTATTGATCATGATGAAGTCTTTACTGCCACTCGTGTCTAACTGCCAGTAAGCAATCTTTTCACCGTCAGGGCTCCAGCGAAAGCCATCTTTAATGGTAAATTCTTCTTCGTAAACCCAGTCAAATAAACCATTGATTTTGCCATTGCCAGCATCAAAGGTTAGCTGAGAGACTTTATTGTTTGTTAAATTTTCTACATAAATATTGTCTGCAACAACGTAAGCAACCTTGCTGGCGTCGGGGGAAAATTTAGCAAACATTAATGAACTCTCTACTGGCTTTTTACCACCAAGTTGCATCAGTTTTTTTGCTTTTATATCTAATAACCAATAATCACCGCGACTATTCGAACGCCATACTTTTTTACTGTTTGTATAAATAAGTAGTTTTTGGCGGTCATCTGACCAAATGTAATTATCAATGGTTAATGGCTTGTCTGTGCCCTTTGGTGTCAGTTGCTGAGCAGAAATTAATACTGTTCGCTCAAGCGTATCAGGGTTATAAACGACAATATCGTGACCAATACTAACTTCTTTACCTTCTTCGTTTATTGTTGTTTTTGCTGATTTTTCAACAATGGTGTAGCCACTGCCGTCAGCTAACCAGCGAAGGCGAGAAATATAATCTGAGCTAAATTCGCGATCTTTGTAGATACGTTCAACAGTTAATGGTGATGATTTATCAACATGCATTTTAGTTTCTGTGGTACTTTCTGTTGAAGTGCTTTGACATGCCATTAGTGATATCGCAACAGCAGTAGTTAATACGGTTGTGTTCAGCCAACGAGTTATTTTTATTTTCGGCATAATATTTCCTTAATTTGCGTATAATCACTTTAAATTGTATACAATTAATAGGCAATGCTATTGGTCGATTATTTCGTAACATTTACCGTATTTAAATAATCGCTTAGTGGTTGAAAAAAGTAAATTTGACCTCACCTTTAGCTCATCAAAAAACAAAAGGTTAAACCATGGATAATGCACTAGAAATTTCTGGCTTGAAAAAAGTTTACAAAGGGGGTTTTACTGCACTCAAGGGTATCGATCTTACTGTTAAACAAGGTGACTTTTTTGCTCTACTTGGCCCAAACGGCGCAGGTAAATCGACGACCATTGGTATCATCACCTCTTTAGTAAATAAGTCAGCGGGTTCTGTGAAAGTCTTTGGTCATGATATTGATAAAGAACTTGAAAAAGCGAAAAGCTTTTTGGGTTTAGTCCCGCAAGAGTTTAATTTTAATCAATTCGAAACCTTGTTAACTATTTTAGTTAACCAAGCAGGTTATTATGGTGTAGAAAGATCTTTGGCATTCAAGCGCGCTGAAAAATATCTTAAAAAACTCGATTTATGGGAAAAACGTAATGATGCGGGTCGTATGCTTTCAGGAGGGATGAAACGTCGCCTAATGATAGCAAGAGCATTGATGCACGAACCACAAGTACTCATTCTTGATGAACCAACTGCGGGAGTTGATATTGAACTTCGTCGTTCTATGTGGATTTTTTTACGTGAGCTAAATGAGCAGGGCATCACTATTATTTTAACCACTCATTATCTGGAAGAAGCGGAAATGCTTTGTCGAAATATAGCCATTATTGATTCGGGTGTTATTGTTGAAGATACAGATATGAAATCTTTACTTGCAAAACTTGATCAAGAAACAATTGTTTTTGATATTGACAAGGTTGACTTGCCACCAAAACTTGATGAATTCACTTCGCGTTTAATTGACGACCATACGCTAGAAGTTGATGTGAGAAAGTCGCAACTGATCAACCATGTGTTTAGTCAATTGAGCGAACAAAACATTAATGTGCACAGCATGCGCAATAAAAGTAATCGCTTAGAAGAGTTGTTTGTCAGTCTGGTGGGTAGTGGACAAAAAGTTATTCAGGAGAGTAAATAGTATGTTTTCAAAAAGTAATTTTATTGCTTTAAAAAGTATTTTATACAAAGAAATAAATCGTTTTATGCGCATCTGGGTGCAAACACTGGTACCTCCGGCTATTACCATTAGCTTATACTTTGTTATTTTTGGTGAACTTATCGGTTCGCGCATCGGACAAATGGGTGGGTTTGATTATATGTCGTTCATTGTGCCTGGTTTAATTATGATGAGTGTCATTACCAATTCATACTCTAATGTCGCATCGTCATTTTTTAGTGCTAAATGGCAACGTAATGTTGAAGAAATGCTGGTTGCGCCCGTACCAAATTGGGTGATTGTTGCTGGTTATGTGGGCGGTGGTATGGCGCGCGGCATGTTAGTGGGCACCATCGTTACTTTAGTATCTTTATTCTTTGTTGATGTTCAAATTCATAATATATGGGTGATTATTATAACCGTAAGTTTAACGTCAGCGACGTTTGCCTTAGGCGGCCTAATTAACGCTATTTTTGCTGGTAGTTTTGATGACATATCCATTATACCAACCTTTATTTTAACGCCACTAACTTACCTTGGTGGTGTGTTTTATTCTATTAGTTTACTGCCCGATTTTTGGCAAGGTGTTTCGCAATTAAACCCTATCGTTTATATGGTCAATGCTTTTCGATACGGATTTTTAGGTATAAGTGATGTGAGCTTAACGTTAGCATTTTCAGTACTTGGGGCATTTATTCTCATCTTATATGCGATTGCAATGACGCTTATTACTAAAGGAATAGGACTACGTAGCTAATGAACGTAAATACAGATAAAAAGGATGTTAACGTGACTGGTGATTCAAGAGTTATTATCACTAATCAGCCTGGTATTCATGAACATCTTGAAGAAATTGTTGAAAAACACTTAACGCATCGCTCTCAGAAGCCATATCAAGCACATACCGAACAAGCGTTTGCCGAAATGGATGCTTTAGTTAAAGCGCATCAAGGTAATGTTATCTTAGACTCATGTTGCGGCGTTGGTCAAAGTACCCGTATTTTAGCCAAAAAAAATCCACAGGCTTTAGTGATTGGCGTCGATAAATCAGCGCACCGCATTAATCGTAATGTTGACGAAATTTTGCATGACGATGGCGCTAAAATCGATAACTATTATTTGGTTAGAGCCGATTTAAATGATTTTTATCGCTTAGTTGAACAAGCAAGTTGGCCAGTAAAAAAACATTATATTTTGTATCCAAACCCTTGGCCTAAATCGAAACATATTCAACGGCGTTGGCACGGTAGTGCGGTATTTCCACAAATTATTAATATTGGTGAACAAATTATTCTACGCAGTAACTGGCGTTTATATTTAGAAGAGTTTCAATTTGCTGCTGATTTAGCTGGCGTTTTAGGTAATATTAGTGAGATAACTAATGATGAACCTTTAACCCCTTTTGAAGCAAAATATAAAGCAAGTGGTCAACGGTGTTGGCAGCTACTTCTTCACCGTGAATATTTACCTTTTATATAGTCTAATTGAATATTCTGCTTAGGAAAATCAACAATAAGTTAGTGAAATTCGCTAACTTATCTTAACGTGAAGTGAATGATTATTTGAGATTTTATTTATTTTTGTTTAAAATCAATTGTTTAATATACATGGCTTAGATCTTGATTACTTTTTGATTAATGAGTAATAATACTCAATCAAAAGGGATGTTGAAGATGAATAATTTAATTAAAAAGAATGTATTAATGATGGCGCTAAGTACTTTCGCACTTGTAGAATTGGCGCTGGTTTATGCGGCAACCGTTATATAGCCAATAAATAACGGAGCATTTCTCTGGTAAATAAGAATAAAGTACAAGACATTTCAGTCATTTTTTATTAAAGTGCCGTTTTGTGTTTACTTACCAACATGGTTACAACGGCAAGGTATGACGACGAATAAGCGCACAGCAAAAGCGACTCAAGAGTCTTTACATAGTATTTTTACAATTCCTGAAGCACCGGATTCAACATTGGGGCTGATTGAAAAAGAAATATCAGAAAATCTTGCTGGTTTTCTAGGTAATCATATTGCGGCAAAAGAGCGGGCTTTAAGTGAAATTGAAAAAGATTTCGCTGGCTCTGCAATACCCGAAGAACCTACTTTTGTTTCTGATCACACTCGTCATATTTTAGATAAAGTTGTTGCGCAATCAGTGCATACATCAAGCCCGAGTTTTATTGGTCATATGACCTCAGCTCTGCCTTATTTTATTTTACCGCTTTCTAAATTAATGGTCGGTTTAAATCAGAATTTAGTCAAGATAGAAACATCAAAAGCATTTACCCCACTTGAACGCCAAGTCTTAGGTATGATGCATCGTTTAGTTTATGAAGATAATGATCATTTTTATGATCAATGGATGCATAGTGCAAACCATTCTTTAGGCGCGTTTTGTTCTGGTGGCACTGTCGCTAATTTAACGGCTTTTTGGGTGGCTCGTAATAATCTATTGAAAGCTGATGGTGATTTCAAAGGTATTGCACGAGAAGGCTTATTTAACGCATTAAAACATTATAAATATGATGGCTTAGTGATATTAGTGTCTGACCGTGGCCATTATTCATTGAAGAAGTCTGCTGATATCTTAGGGATTGGTCAGGACAGTGTAATATCAATTCCTACTGACGGTAATAACCGCATCGACTGTCAAAAATTACGCGAAAAATGTCTCGAGTTAAAACAAAAAAATATTCGTGTATTAAGTATTGTTGGTGTGGCTGGTACCACAGAAACAGGCAATATAGACCCATTAGATAAAATGGCTGATATCGCTGAAGAGTTTCAAACCCACTTTCATGTTGATGCTGCATGGGGTGGTGCAACTTTATTGTCGAATAAGTACCGTTCGTTGTTAAAAGGTATTGAACGTGCTGATTCTGTAACGATTGATGCTCACAAGCAAATGTATGTGCCAATGGGTGCTGGTTTGGTTGTTTTTAAAAATCCGGCCTCTGTAGCTTCTATTGAGCACCATGCGGAATATATTTTACGTAAGGGTTCAAAAGATTTAGGTTCACATACTTTAGAGGGGTCAAGACCAGGTATGGCAATGCTGGTATATGCAAGCTTGCATATTATCAGCCGACCAGGTTATGAAATGCTGATTAACCAGGGTATAGACAGAGCCAGGTACTTTGCCGAGCTTATCGAGCAACAACCTGACTTTGAGTTGATTACTGAACCTGAGTTGTGTTTATTAACCTATCGTTACAATCCTCGAACTGTTCAGGCTTTATTAGCGAATAGCTCGCATGAACAACAAGATAAGATTAATGATTTACTTGATGATCTCACTAAGTTCATTCAAAAGCGCCAACGTGAAAATGGCAAGTCATTTGTGTCCCGTACGCGTATTGAAGTGCAACGTTATCAAGGCCGAAAAACCGTTGTTTTTCGTGTTGTGTTAGCAAATCCACTCACTTCCAATGAAATTCTTAACGATGTAATCGCAGAGCAACTTGAATTAGCGCAGGAAAGTGAAACTTTTTTACCTGACTTACTGGCGTTAACGTAGTGCTACTTTATTTTTTATTTTAAAATTTTTTACGTTTACTTTCGAGATGTAAGTTACTTCTTTCGTTTGCCGAAAGATAATCGAGAGCTATCTCGCTGTTAATAATGGTTATTTTTGTTTTTAATGAGTTTTTGTTCTATAAAGTTTCATTTTAATCTGTAAATGTTATTTTATTTATGAAAGTTGTTGTGTAATAATTCAATCACGATTACATTTTGTGGTGGTAATAATTATGGAATACGACATGAGAAACACTCCAGTAGAAGTATCTGAACATAATCACGCTGACCTATCATTGGTTCAACAAGCATTGATTGAAGCGCAAAAAGAAATTCTCGAATTGCAATCAAAAATTCAATGGTTAGAGCGTTCATACGAATAATTCATTTTTGACGTTTTACAGTAGAAAATAATAAAAAGCCGAACGTTATGAAAATAACATTCGGCTTTTTATGTTCAGGACGAACGGTATGTCATGATCACATGGATGTGAATGAGTGACGATGTTCAGGACGAACGGTATGTCATGATCACATGGATGTGAATGAGTGACGATGTTCAGGACGAACGGTATGTCATGATCACATGGATGTGAATGAGTGATGATGCTCAGGATGGCCTTTCTAAGACATCCTGTCTTTTAAGGCATTAGTGCATGCAGGCAATATCATGATCACATGGATGTGAATGACGATGCTCAGAATTTATAACCTACAAGTAAACGCGAAGGTTATCGATCAACCTCGCGTTGCCACAATGCGCTGCAGCAAGAATAACTAGTTCTTTATCGTCTTCGCTCGCAGGTTGAAGTGTTCTTGCATGACAAATATGGATATAGTCAGTTTTCATACCAGCATTATTGATAAATTGAGTCGCTTGCTTAGCTAAACCAACAAAATCGTTATTAGACTTTATTTGCTGTGCCAACCATTGAATATTTTGTGCAAGAGCCGGCGCTATTTTACGTTCTTCAGCCGTTAAATAACCGTTACGCGAACTCATTGCTAAACCACTTGCTTCACGAACAGTACGCACAGGAATAATTTTTATGGGCATTGAAAGGTCTTCAACCATCGTTTGAATAACTTGCACTTGCTGATAGTCTTTTAAACCAAAACAAGCAACGTCTGGCTGTACTAAATTAAAGAGTTTACAAACAACAGTAGAAACTCCACGGAAGTGTCCTGGACGGCTTTCACCGCAGTAACCCACTGAAACATTGGGTACTTCAACGTAAGTTTGCTTATCTAAACCCTGTGGATAAATCAGTTTAGCTGAGGGTATAAAGAGTAAATCAGTATGAGCTGAGACTAATTGCTGTCGATCATTGTCGAGGGTACGAGGGTAATTTTCGATATCTTCATTAGCGCCAAATTGCATAGGATTAACAAAAATACTCGCTACAACTTTATCCGCGTGCTGATGAGCTTCTGTGATTAAAGAGATATGTCCCGCGTGTAAATTTCCCATCGTCGGGACAAACGCAATTGTTAAACCTTGTTGACGCCATTCAGATATTCGTTGGCGTAATACGTTAATTTCACTTACTATTTTCATATGTTTATTTATATTGTACGTTGAAAATTATTTAACAAAGATGTGATCTTCACCAGGAAAGTTTCCATTGGACACTTCACTAATATATAACTCAACGGCTTTTTTAATATCGCCGGTATCGATCAGGAAATTACGTGAAAACTTAGGCATATAGCTGCATGAAATACCTAAAGCATCGTGCATCACTAATATTTGTCCATCGGTATCTTTTCCTGCACCAATACCAATCGTCGGAATTGAAATTGCTTTAGAGATGGCTTTACCTAAATCACAAGGTATACATTCTAAAACAAGTAATTGCGCGCCGGCTGCTTCGAGCAACTTAGCATCTGCGATCATTTTATCTGCTTGTGATTTTTCACGGCCTTGTACTTTAAAACCGCCAAATACATTAACTGATTGAGGTGTTAAACCTAAATGGGCACAGACCGGAATACCACGCTCAACTAAGCCTTTAATCGTATCAACTAACCATTCACCACCTTCCAATTTTATCATGCTTGCACCCGCTTGCATAAGTTTTGCAGCGTTAGTGAATGCTTGCTCTTTAGTGGCATAGGTCATAAAAGGCATGTCGCTGATAATCAAAGTGTCAGTGACACCACGCTTTACCGACTGTGTATGATAAACCATATGCTCAATATCAACAGGTAGCGTATCATCTTGTCCTTGCAAAACCATACCGAGTGAGTCACCAATTAAAATAGCGTGGATACCGGCTTGGTCAAACAGCTTTGCGAAGCTTGCATCATATGCGGTGATCGATGAAATTTTTTCACCTTGTTGCTTCATTTTTAGCAAGGTTGATGTGGTTATTTTAGCCATATTTAATCCAAAGTTTTTAATGTTTGAGTAAATACTCAGTGCGGGTACTTTCGCATAAATGTTAAATTATCGCAACTTGCTATGAACTTTCAATCCATTGGTATCGATATCTTGGCTAAGAGCTAAAATACTTTTACCATTGGGTAACGTGAGTTCTGGTGATATCTCCGCTAGAGGCAATAATACAAATTCACGCAGCTCTAAACCATAATGGGGTACGGTTAAGCGTTGATGGTTGATTATGTCATTATCGAATAAGAGTATATCTAAATCAAGGATACGAGCACCCCAGCGATTATCTTTTCGAACACGACCCATCTTATTTTCGATTGCCTGTAATTCGTCCAGTAACTCTAAGGGACTGAGTTCGGTTTGCAACGCTGCTACGGCATTCATATAATCAGGTTGATCTTGCGGTCCCATTGGGCGACTAAAATAAAGCGAAGAAATGCAACTGAGTTTAGTCTTTTTGATATGGAACAATAATACTACAGCATGTTTAATTTGTTTTTCAGGGTCAGACAAATTACTGCCTAACCCAACATACGCTAGCGCCATTAATCGTTACTGCTCGATTTATCTTCGCGAACAACTCTGCGTTTTCTTGGGCTTCTTCGGCTGGTTGTGCGTGATTGTGCAATACTTTTTATCATCAATTCCTGAGTGTTGTGGTCATTAACTTGAAAGTCAGTCCACCATTTTGATAACTCTTCTAATGAACTATCTTCAGGCGTTGATTCAATTTCAGCCCTTAATAATAAAAAGTCGTAGCCCGCGCGAAATTTTTGATGTTCTAATGCTTTATAAGCACGCTTGCCGTCTCTGCGACTAAGCTTATCTTGAAGGATCCATATATCTTTCATTACCGCCTGAAAACGTTTTGGAATAGCGATACTACGCTGCTGTTCTGACATTATTTCGCTTAACCCAGCAAAAAATATATCTTGTGGTGACAACTGTGGTTGTGCGGCACGTAAATGCTTAACATGACTTTGTAGTGGATACCAAAGCATAGCTGCAAATAAGAATGCAGGGGTAACTCGTTGTTCATTATTAATGCGGCTGTCGGTATTCTTTAGAGCCTTAACAATAAAATGTTCGATATGTGGGTGTGTGCCGGCATTTAGCATTTGATCTGTTGCTGGGAAAAAATAACGAAATAAGTCGTATTTTCTCAACTGTTCAAAAGTCAGTTGCGCTTTACCTGAAATGAACAGCTTTAGAAACTCTTCAAACATTCTTGCGGCAGGAATGTTGGCCATTAAAGGCGCTAATTCTGTAATAGGTGCTTCTGTTTCTGGGCTAATAGTCATATCGAGCTTAGTTGCAAATCGAATGGCACGTAGCATACGAACAGGGTCTTCACGATAACGAGTTTGTGGATCACCGATTAAACGAATTAATTTTGCGTTGATGTCACTAATGCCATCGGCAAAATCATGCACTTTAAAGTCTTTTGCGCTGTAGTAAAGTGCGTTAATAGTAAAATCACGACGTTCGGCATCTTCTTCAATAGAGCCATAGATATTGTCGCGAAGTAACATACCATCTTCACTTTGCTTTGACGTTTTTTGACAGCTTTGTTCTTTTTCTGGTGCATTTTCATGGTGCCCACGAAAAGTGGCCACTTCAATAATTTCACGACCAAAAACAATATGGGCTAAACGAAAACGACGACCGATTAATCGACAGTTACGAAAGAGTTCTTTAATTTGCTCAGGTGTAGCATTGGTTGCTATATCAAAGTCTTTGGGCTCTAAACCAAGTAATAAGTCACGAACACCTCCGCCCACTAGATAAGCGTCATAGCCGCCACTATTTAAACGGTAAAGTACTTTTAAAGCATTGTTACTCATTTTTTTACGAGAAACATTATGCTGGTCGCGTGTTAACACGGTAGAGCCTGAAGTTGGCTGATTTTTAGTTGAGCTGATAGCCATTTTTTTTGAGGCTTTACCTAATACTCTTTTACACAAGTTGATCACGCTTTTAATAATACTGGCCTTGATTGGATAATTTAATTTGGGAAGACGAAAACATATTAGGGCGCTATGTTTCACGTTTTTATTGGCCGTAATAATATAACACAGGGCAATAAAAGAGAATATAAAACGTTTGAAAATTCAACAAACAACAGCTTTATTTACAATATTTATCTCGTAAAGGTAATTTCCTGCTTTTTTGGGATCGCATCGGTCGACCAATTCTCTATTGCCCACTGTATTATTTGCTCAACAGAATAAGTATAGAGTTCATTAGGTACCTTTTGTCCTAAAAAATTAAGGGCTGAAATTAATGAAGGCACAGGGTTTTTATTATCGATGGCTGGAGCTTTATTTTGTTTGCTGAGTTTAAAGCCTGGTTCAGTAACGGCTAGAGGTATATGGCCAAACTGTGGCGCTTGATAACCTAACTGCTGATACAAACTTAACTGTCTTGACGTCGGTTCAAGTAAGTCACAACCACGAATGACATGACTAATTTTTTGATAAATATCATCAACAACTACAGCAAGTTGATAAGCAAATAAACCGTCTTTTCTGGTTAAAATAAAGTCTTCTTTGGCGAGTGTTTGGTGGCAGAAATATTCACCTTGTATTAAATCAAAGTAGTGAAAAATGCCTTGCTGATTGTGTAGGCGAGTAGCGCTATTTTTTAGTGGTAGGTTTTTATTTTGGCATTGACCTTGATAAATTCCACCCTGAACTTTGATTTGCGCGCGCGTACATTGGCAGTAATAAGTGAGTTTTTGCTCAGCTAACTGTTCTAAAACGTTTCGGTATAAGTCACTTTGTTGACTTTGATATAAAACAGGTTCATCCCAGTGGAGTCCATAAGCATCGAGAGTTGTTAAAATAGCCGAACTTGCACCTACGGTTTCACGAGGTGGATCTATATCTTCAATACGAACCAACCATAAACCTTGTTGATGTTTCGCATGTAAGTAACTGGCAAGCGCCGTAATTAAGGAACCAAAATGAAGATAACCTGAGGGGGATGGGGCAAAACGGCCACGATATTGAGTACGAGATTTACTCAAATTCAATGGCCGCGAAATATTAATTTTATCGTGAATCATATAATGAGCACGTTATCAGTAATATCATTAATCAGGCAATTAACCGGCTAATTGACGTTCTTTAATCTCAGCAAGTGTTTTACATTCAATACATAAGTCGGCTGTTGGACGTGCTTCTAAGCGGCGAATACCAATTTCAATGCCACATGAATCACAGAAGCCGAATTCATCTTCTTCAATCAATTGTAATGTTTTTTCAATTTTTTTAATGAGTTTGCGTTCACGGTCACGTGTACGTAGCTCTAAACTGAACTCTTCTTCTTGGGCTGCGCGGTCAACCGGATCAGGGAAGTTTGCTGCTTCGTCTTGCATATGCATAACGGTACGGTCAACTTCTTCGCGAAGTTGTACACGCCAAGCATCAAGAATTTTCTTGAAATGCTCTAATTGAGCAGCGTTCATGTACTCTTCGTTGGCTTTCTCAGCGTATGGCGATACGCCCGCTAATGCTAAAATACCTAGTACTTTTTTGGCTGGCATGCTTATTCTCCTAAATGCTACATCGACCTACATGGCGAAGTTGTTGCTCTTTCATTAAAAGCTACACCCGTGGTTGCAATTGCCAATAATAATAGACCTTAAATACCCAGTCTATATTGCGTTCTTCGTGTTGAAATTCAAGGTTTTGATTTTAATTAACTGAAAAAATAATTTTATTGCTTTTAAATCAATCGATTGCGGATTAATTTGGTTGAATAAAAAGTATTTTTTAATTTATAACGTCTAATGATTTTTTTTGAGCAAGCTTTTTTAACAATTTTTGCTAGGGTAAGTCAATGTATTTAGATGTTTTTTGACTCAGAGGTGATCTTAGTCATCAATTTTAACAGGTAGTGGTTGTAACAAAGACACGGTTACGTTTGTTATTATTGTACTAAAGTTGGCTTTATAAGCGATAACTTCAACGCCGTGCTCGACGGCTTTTGATAAGAGTGCTGCGTATTCAGCATCGATATGTTTTGCAGCCATAACACTATTAATACCACTGTGTAATACTGCAAAAAGTAAAACAGCCCGATGCCCTTGTTGTTTCATTTGTATTAATTCACGTAAATGTTTCTGACCACGAAGTGTCACAGCATCAGGAAAGTAGCCTTGTGTATTTTCGGCTTCATCGCCAAGTAACGTAACACTTTTAACTTCAATGTAAGTTTCAATGTTATTTTCATCGGTGAGCAAGAAGTCTATTTTACTATTTTCATCACCGTATTTAACTTCTCGCCGTAAATTTGTGTAGACGAGCAGTTCATTAATCGCTTTGTTTGTAATGGCTTCTTCAACCAGTTGGTTGGCGCGTAATGTGTTGACACAAATATAGTCATCCTTTTGTGTTTGGGTTATCTCCCAACTAAATGGGTATTTACGTTTTTTATTATCAGAAGTGCTATACCAGACAGTGTCGCCTTCAGCAGCACAACCTGTCATTGCTCCTGTGTTAGCTACGTGAAGTGTGGTTTCACTACTATCTGCTAAGATGATATCGGCAAGAAAACGTTTGTAGCGCTTAATGAGCGTCGCTTTTTTAAGGTTAATTTTCATGAGGTATAAAGTGTAAGTTATGATTATTCACTTTATCACTAATTTGCGTGAGAAAGTTGCAAAGAAATTACAATGAGCATATTTTGAAAACGTTTAACCATGATTTTATTAATAGGTGAGTTAGCCTTATCGTTAGCAAAATCTAATGCTAGAATATATCATTATTTAAATGAGTGAGATGGTTATGAAATATATTTTTTGGGTTGCCGTGATTGCACTGGTAATATTTTTTATTTTTAAAAACACCGAGAATAAAAAAATAGCGGTTGAAAATGTAGCAATAGGTAACGATTTTTTAATAAAAAATAAAGCGATTGAAAATGTTATCGAAACAGCATCTGGTCTTCAATACCAAGTGTTACAACAAGGTAAAGGCACTGTTCACCCAGCCGTTAGTTCGAAAGTAAAAGTACACTACCATGGTTCTTTATTAAATGGTGCTGTCTTTGACAGCTCAGTAGACCGTGGTGAACCGATCAGTTTTGGTTTAAATCAAGTAATAAGTGGTTGGACAGAAGGGCTTCAATTAATGGTGGTTGGTGATAAATTCAAACTTTTTATTCCTTCACACTTAGGTTACGGCAATAGTGCTGCGGGTAAAATTGCACCAGGCTCATTGCTTATTTTTGAAGTAACGTTATTGGATATTCATTAAACTTATAATGTATTGATGTCGCAATGAGTTAGCAATAGTGAAAACATTGTTGCTAACCAATTTTATAAGGCTTTTTAATCTCAGAAAGTACTCCAATAGTTAATCAGTTGATAGCGAGTTCTATTCCCCATATATTACGAATGTTTATTACCGCAATGGAAGATAAAAACTCATATTTCATCTAACTCAGTTATACTGATAAATATGAGTCTATTTCACTAAACAAAACCAATGAGTGGCTATATCATCGGAGAATTGAATTGACTGTAGAACATGGTTATAACACGATAATCTTAAAAGAAAATATTATACATATTACATTGAGTGGATCTTTTAATGAATATGGAGCTAATGATGTGTCACAAAAAACAAAGGCAATAATTAACTCTCTTAATCAAAAAAGGTTTTTGATACTTGCCAACCTTTCAAATTTGAACGGTGCAACCCCTGAGGCGTTTAACACTTCCAATGAATTCAATTTGTGGTTGAATAGTCAAAATATGGTGGCAAAAGCTATTGTAATCACTTCCCAGGTAATAAAAAATATTGATCAGCAATGGGTACCTTCGAAAGCTTGTCAAAATATTGAGTACTTTGACAATGAATATGATGCTTTAATTTGGTTAAAGAAACAGTGATGACCTTGATACAGCGCAAAACACTTATTAATAGCCGATGCTTTTGACAATGAATACCGTAATCGCGACAACAGTAAAAACAATTATACCCCATAATAATTACTCCGCTCGTTAATACAAAATATTGAGTTGTTATGACCTTTGCTATTAGGCGAATAACTAACAGTTTCAAACGCAGTACCAGCATAACAAGCCGTTCCTCATAAAATGACTACCCTCATTTAAAAAATTCTCTTAAGCATTCGTTAAGCTTAATCGTAGATACTTGTCTTAAGTTATATCCTCATTGGTTCATCGAAAGGAAAATTTCATGGAAAAGCTATTTCAAGTATTGTGTGCTCGCGCTAATTTATTTCCTCATCAAGCTGCTCTAATCTCGGACCAGGGTGATCAGAAAATTATTACGAATAATCAACAATTAGTGGAAAAAATCGCGACAGTAGAGGCTGCTTTTAAAGCACAAAAATTAGCGTGTATTGGCTTATTTATGGACAACTGCTCAGAGTGGATTATATGTGATTTGGCTGCGGCTAAATTGGGCATTACCTTGGTGCCGATCCCACTATTTTTTACCACAACACAAATTGGTGATTTAGTGAAGAGTGCACATGTAGATACAATTATAACCAAGCGAAACTTAATGATGGCTCTTGGCACTAATAGACACTTAAATTTTACGACCGAGAGCGAACTTACGCTTTTACCGCTTGCTGATACCGTGCTATTGCCCCTATCCCAAGAACAACGTGTTAATAGCAAAGTTGATGTCGTTAACAATATGATCGGTATCACTAAAGTGACTTATACCTCAGGGTCTACTGGCGAACCTAAAGGCGTTTGTTTATCAAGCGCGAATATTGCTGCGGTATGTGAAGGAATTGAAGCGTCAATGGTTGAAATGGGCATAGCCGATCATTTATGTGTTATGCCGTTAGCCACGTTATTAGAAAACATTGCTGGTGTTTATATTGGCTTGTTGCGAGGTGGGGCGATTATAACTGCGCCACTAGCAATGTTAGGTTTTGTTTCTAATGTTGAGTTCGATATTGAAAAGTTGGTAAATAAAATTGCTCAACATCAGGTGGGTAGCGTTATTTTATTACCACAAATATTAAAACATTTAGTACATGCCTTAAATAAAGAAATTTTAGCTAAATGCGCAAGCTTAACGTTTATCGCACTAGGTGGAGGTAAATCATCACCACATATTTTACAACAAGCGATAGATTCTGGATTACCTGTTTATGAAGGCTATGGCTTATCAGAATGCTGTTCGGTGGTTAGTCTTAATCTACCAAAACAACATAAAGTAGGCAGTGTCGGTAAAGTGCTGCCTCATGCGCGTGTCAGTATTGCCCAAGATGGCGAAATCATGATTGATGGTCAAGCAATGCTGGGTTATTTAGGTGAATTAGACCAAGTAGCCAAACAAATTCATACCGGTGATTTAGGTTATATCGATGCTGATGGTTTCATTTATGTGTCAGGCAGAAAAAAGAACACTATTGTGAGCAGCTTTGGTCGCAACATTTCTCCTGAATGGGTCGAGGCTAGTTTAACGTCGTCTTCTGTCATTTCTCAGGTGGCGGTTTTTGGTGAAGCACGTCCAGCATTATCGGCAATAGTCGTTACCCGCGATAAAAATGACCTTGCAGTGCAACAGGCTATTGATGCAGTTAATAAAAGTCTACCTGATTATGCACAGATTCATCATTGGCTGATCGCTGATGCTCCCTTTAGTGTTCAAAATCATACGCTAACAAGTAACGGACGTTTAAAAAGAAAGAACATTGAGTTGATGTACGAAGACAAACTTGCTGCACTTTATTGCTAACGCTACAGAATTTATTATTAGGATGCCTTTATGAAAAACATTATTTCTTCTACCAATAACATCGAGCTTAATGATATTGAGATTATTAGCCAAATCAAGCAAACATTAAATGATAGTGGTTGGGTACTCTTGCGTGGTTTTAGTGCTAGCTTGCCTAAGTTTAGTGAATTATTAAAACAGTTCTGTCATGAATTAACGTTTGATCCCGCGCGTGAATTTGCAGATAAATCTAGTCAAAAAGTGAATGCTGGTGTAGATCCTGTTGGTTTGCATATAGAAAATGGTAATACACCTTTTCCCCCTAATCTTGTTGCTTTTTATAGTGCGAAAAGTGCTAAAAAAGGATCTCAAACAACCTTGTGTGATGGTGCTGAGCTTTTTCAAAATATGCCGGTTGAATTACAGCAAGCATGGCAGAAAACAGTGACTGTTTCACGACGTTTATCGTCTCATCTTTGGCGACAGTATGTCGTTAACCAGCACCCAGACGTTAACAGTGTAAGTAACGTGACTGAAAAGCATTTAGCTGACTTTATAGCGATTAATAAGCATCAAAGAGGCACAATAAATGCTGATGATAGTTTAGATTACGAGCTAGATATAATGCCGTGTTTACCGATGAAAAACGCTTCTTTGCTTGGCAGAAATCAAACAGAGCAATTCGCCTTTGCAAATGCGCTATTGGGTCCTTCCTTTAATTATGAAAAACCTAACTACACTTTTGCTAATGGACAACCTGTAAGTGAGGAATTAATTAAAGAAACTACTGAATTAGCGGAGAAATATACTCAAGAAATTCATTGGCAAGATGGTGATATAGCCATCATTAATAATAAGCGAGTACTCCATGGTAGAAGAGCTATTATCGGTAACTTAAATGACAGAAGTCTTTTTATTGGTATGGGTTACTAACCATTACGTTGTTACAGCAATTATTAAGCAATGTTGTATCTAAAGCTTCAATCAAGGTTAACTCTTGATTGAAAAAATTTTAAAAGAGGTTTTCAGATGGCTAGTCAATTTACCCAAAAAATGATGAATAAAAATATTTTACTCACCGGTGCCACAGGGGGTATTGGACAGGCGTTTAGCCACTTATTGTTTAGCTCAGGTGCAAATTTGGTTTTAGTGGGGCGCAATGAAGAAAAATTGGCACAATTAAAAAACGAATTAATGGCGTTAAACTCACAAGCCAAAAACTCAGTGGTTACCTTTGTGGTCGACATTTTACAGCAAGCACAGCGTGATCATTTAATTGAACAATTAGCATCATTACCTTTTGAAATTAATTTACTGATTAATAATGCTGGCGTGAGCCAATTTAAGTTGTTTGAACAAGCTAGCGAAAGTGAAATAAATAATATTATTACTACAAATACCATCGCACCTATGCAATTAACCCAAGCGTTATTACCTTTACTTAAACAGTGTGACTCTGCGCAAATAATTAATATTGGCTCTACCTATGGCAGTATTGGTTTTCCTGGATACACGGCTTATTGTGCGAGTAAGTTTGCTTTGAGGGGCTTTAGTCAAACGTTGTCGAGAGAGCTCGCTGACACCAATGTTCGAGTTAAGTACCTTTCACCTAGAGCTACTCAAACCACTTTAAATAGTCGTCAAGTTGATGAATTGAATACAGCACTTAATAGCGCTGTTGATTCAGTTGAAACGGTTGCTAAAGAGTTGTTGTACCTGATCATTGAGTCAAACGAGGAGCGTTATATCGGTTGGCCAGAAAAACTGTTTGTTAGAATTAACCAGTTGTTTCCTTCACTTGTCAGTAAATCTATTATAAAACAATTACCTATTATAAAAAAATACGCCAATAGCTGAATAATCATTAATACCAATACCAATACCAATACCAATTAGGCAAGGATGCCTAAGTGCTTAATATCATGACTACTCATTATTTATTCAACATAAATATTCAAAAAAAGCTTGAACCTATTGAGATTCACGCTTTTTTTTGTGTTGATTAGCGGTTAAGGTTAATGGCTCGCGAGACTTTTATTTACTTGATTGAGTAAAGCCAATACTTCTTGTTGTCTAAATTTATCGGCACTTACTCGGTTAGGCCGTTGTGGTGCAGCTTGCGCTAACAACAGGTGCTCTTTTGCTTTTACATATTCGTCTTGCTCAAGATAAAACTCAGCCAAAAAATAGTGAATATCGATCCCCTTAGGGTTCATTTTTACCGCGGCCCTTAGATGTTCTTCCGATTTGTCTTCATCACCAAAACTCAGTGGCCATCCTGGGACTTTTAGGTAAAGAATACCTAAACTTGTGTGAGCCGAACCTTGTAAAGCGGTTTCATCGATAGACAAGGCTTTTTCAAAAGCACTTTTTGCATCATCAGCCAAAGAAAGTGCGCCCAATCCTCCTTTTGCACCCGCGAAACTAGACTGAACAATACCATGCCAAATCCAAGCTTCGGCATAGTTGGGAAATTCAGCGACCAGTTTTGCTGACTGTTGTTGTAATTCGGTAAAATCGAGCTTTTGTGCTTTTTTAGTTTTAACATAATTAGCATCTACCCATCGTTCTTGTATGGTGATTAACGCATTATCAAAATTAGATTGAGTGACACTGTTTGCGTAAACGTTACCGACAACGCAATATAAAATGGTACATAAAGTAATGATTTTCATAGTAAGACCTTTTTATTAATCAAAAGTAAAATTAAGTTAATTGCTGACATGTTTGCGCAATTTGTTTATCAAGCGACTGGAACATAACCTGGTACGTAGGATGCTTCGCTATTAAAGCAATAACATCTGACAACGAAACAGCAATAACCTTTGGGTTTGTGGCGTAATAGCTGCCCCAGTGGTCAGTAGATGTTTGAATTTTATTCTCATGAGCATCGCAAAGGTGAGTACAATGAACACCTGATTTAGCCATTATATTTACAACCTTTTCTGTACCTGAAAACACCATATATTTATAATTCATATAAAATAAAGAGACGGCGGTGATCATAAATAACGGCAGAGTGAAGCGTTGATTATTGCTAAAGAGATGTCCTATTTCGACAATATCTTTTCGGTGGATATTGTTTTGAACAAATACAGGTTGTTGCTCAACTGGGCCTAATAGATATTGTTCGATAAATAAATCATCGCGACCACTGCGAATACCTAAAGCGGCTTTATAGGTGCCGTTACACAAAGCCAACAAATGAGGCATGGTTACAGAGACTTTCGCTTGATAGCTTTTAAAGAATCCTTGTTTAATGAATTGCTCAATTTCGTTTCTTTGTTCGCCTCCATGAGCAGCCACTTGAATATCAAAATTAAATTTTTTCTTACCCAGGAATTTTGGATTTACTGAGTGCTCATTTAAGGTGTGCTTATTTGAAAGCGGCTGATGAGATATAAATCTGTCTGAATAATCTTGATATCTTTCAGTTGACGTTATCTCGTGCATTTGACTGTTTGACATTGTATATAACATTATAACTATCTCCTGGAAGTTTATAATGTCAGTCTACTCGTCGATTCTTAAAGAAAGCTTAAGTCCTTTTAGATTTTTGAATCAGTTCTTTACTGTGTTTTTTACCTTCTGGTTATGCTACTTAACCCTTTGAATCAAATTTTCAAAGGGTGCTTAAATATTAGTGAGGTTGCTGGCTATTTTGAAAGATTCACTTAATCAGGTTAATTGAGGTCAGTGTCTTGCCAAAATTTTGTACCTTTAATCGTTGCTTGAAGCGCTAAACCACTTTCAGTAAAAGTGTATACCGTAACATCACCATAATAGATTTCTCCTTCAACGGAGCCTCCTTTGTTACCGGCCTTCGCTGAAGCGTCGGCATTACCACCAAAAGTCCAACCTTTATTAATAAAGTTATTCATTGCATCTACGGTATGAAATACCATAACAATACGATAGTCTTTTACTCCAAGACCTAAGCCTATGCCTCCTTCAGCCATGTTCATGTAGGTGTTTTTATTTGAATTCATATCCTTAACAACGCCATATCCTGTTCCTGCAGCCATGAATATTAAATTAATATTGGCATTAGAAAATACCGCATACCCTGGAGCAGCGTTAATTTGACTGCGCGTGTCGGGCTTTGTAGCAAAAAGTTGCGTGAGAACGGACTCTTTCATCGTTAGAATTTTTTGTTGTTTTTCTGCTTTGCTGCCACTTCCTATCGAAGCACAAGCGACTAACGTTAAGCTTATAAATAAACAAGATAATTTTTTGATCGAGAACATGTCATTCTTCCTTTTATCATTAATTAACTACAGTGTAGAACAGAGTATAAACTTTATCCGTAAAGTTAATTTTTATTAATATATGGTGAGATGTCACAAAATTTTAGTAAATATCTATCTACTTGACATCGGTGATTACAAGTGTAATATCTAATCACCGATTACACTTGTAATATTATAGATATGTCTGAAATTACTAATACAGAATTTGAAGTTTTAGAGGCTTTATGGGTTAAACACCCTGCGACAGCAAATAACATTATTGAACAACTAAATAAAAATAAACCTTGGCACGATAAAACAGTAAAAACACTGATAAATCGCTTGGTAAAAAAAGAAGCGATAGGTTTTGAAAAACAAAACCGCCATTATCTTTATTTTCCCCTATTTGAGCGAACAGCTTATACAGAAATGCAAAGTCAAAGTTTTATTGAGCGGCTATTCAGCGGACGTGTGTCACCACTAGTTGCTGGTTTTGCGAAGACAAATAATTTAAAAAAAGAAGATGTCGATGAATTGAAACTCCTTATTTCAAAATGGGAGCAAGACAATGATTGAGCACCTTATTACGTTACTCTTGCCATTAACATTGTTGCTAAGCATTTTATTGGCTGGGCATAAATGGCTCATACAATCATTAGGGGCGAGCAATACTTACTTATTATGGCTAATGGTGCCTTTAGGTTTAGTTATATATAGCCTACCACTGCCATGGCAGCAAAACACCCTCTCTAATGTCGCTGAAATTAAACGCTACTGGGTTAAGCCGACAGTGGCGCTTCAGCAGCATCTTTCTGTGGCTTGGATGTTATACATATGGTTAAGTGTTGTTGTTTCAATGATGGCTTATTGGTTGCTCACTTATTCTATATTTAATAAGCACCTTAAGTTAACGAACATTGATAAATCATCGATGCCATTAGCTATACCTCAAAAAGTATCACTCTATCAAAGCTCAAGTACTTACAGTCCGATGCTTATTGGATTAGTGAAGCAAAAACTTATTATTCCAGAGAATTTTTCTGAGCTTTACAGTGTAGAGCAACAGAAACTTATTTTGGAACATGAAATTTGTCATTTTGATCGGAATGACATTTATTGGAATCTCATGGCGCTAACTTGCTTAACGTTATTCTGGTTCCATCCTCTTGCTTGGTTAGCCTATTTTAGGTTTCGCCAAGATCAAGAACTCTCCTGTGATCAACTCGTTCTGGCGCGCAAACCAAAAGAGAGCAGGATTAATTATAGTAAAGCACTATTAGTGGCGGCACAGTCGACACCGTCATTAGCATTCGCCCAACTATCCTTTAAAAAGCATGGAGATAAACAAATTATGTTAGAACGAATTAACAATTTAAAAACCAACAAAAAAACATCTAAATCATTACTCGTTGTCGCAATACTGACAACTATAACACTGCTTTCAGGGCTAAGTTACGCAGGAAATCAACATGACAATGTTGGAGAAAAAGCAACAGAGTCAACTCACCTTAAACCTGTTATGCGTGTGAATCCTAAGTACCCAATAAAAGCGGCACAAGAAGGTATGGAAGGTTCAGTGGTATTAAAGTTTGATGTAACCGCAAACGGAAGTGTGACAAATGTTGAGGTGGTGAATGCAAAGCCCGCTTATGTTTTTGACAAATCAGCAGTAAGTGCCTTAGAAAAATGGAAATACTCAGCCGTTGGTCACAAGGTTGAGGGGCTGTTAGTTCAATTAGACTTTTCGATGGGTAAAGATTCGAAACTTGAAAACTTAATTGAGCGTATTAAGGTCACCCAATAGGTTTATCAAGTAAGTAAGACGGTAAAAGGGGTGCTGAAGCACCCCTTTTACCACTAACACTGGCATATCTTGTTGTTAAATAGCTCAGCGCTATTTTAAGGGGTAAAGCTGGGGCGTTTCATCGGTTGTCCCCGTGAGATAGTTAAGTGTCGTCACATAATTTTTAGATACCCCCCAACGATTAAATGTTGACTTGGCTTTGTCAGATTTTAAGTATGAGATGAAATGTTCATCCCAAACTTTCTTAAATTTAACGCCTGAAATCGAATCGGTGAAAGCTGCATGAATATCGATAAAACCAATGATTTGTGATTTAAATCTTGCTTCTGAGTCATCAATGTCTCTGTATTCAGCTTGTGTCATAATGATAAAGTCAGCTCTACCATGTTTTAGCATTTTAAGCGCTTGAATGGGGGTATTTACGACGCGAACTTGATTATTAAGTATGGGAAGATGTTCTTTGGCATTTTCAGATATGCTCGGTAACATCACTAGTTTTTTATTCTTAAGTGTTGATAAGCCTTGCCAATTTAAGACGTTATCGTCTCGATAGATAGCAAGAATCTTGTCTGCTTCATGGGGAACGAATGAAAATAGAGTTGACATATTACTATGTTTAATCATACCTATCATCATATCAGCTTGCCCATGTTCGACTTCCTTTAAGGCCCGTTGATAGGGATAGACATTAATATTGACTTGATACCCTAGCGGCTCAAAAATAGCTTTAACCATTTCGAATTGATACCCAGTACCATCATGATTTGTAGCACCAGAAATATACTCCCCAACCACATTAAGTTGCTGAGTTTGGGCATAAAGTGATAAACACAATGAATACAAAGCTGCAAACACGGTAATCTTAATTGCGCTCAAGATCATGTCAAAATATTCTCAAAAAAATTATTTTTTTAATATAGCATAATGTAAAAAAACTTAAAGAATATGTAAGTATTTCTCTGCTTAATTATAAAAATATAGTGAGAGGAGTATCGTAATTAATTCTGAGCTAGTGGCTTATTATCAACAAGTATCCACCTAAGTTTATTGCAGATAATTTTTTTAGGTTAAGTTTACATTAAGCCCATAACGACTTTTCAAAAAATATCGGTTTTACTTTAGGATAAGTATAAACTAGAGATGATAATTATCATGCTCAGGAAGTCTTATGACCCAAGTAACCAATATTTACCTATCAAAACAGAGTAATAATGATAACTGGCAAAGTGAAAACCTTGTTCAGTTTGTTGATAACGCGCTTTATATTTGTTTGAAAGATTCAAACAGATCTTCTTCAAGACAAATTCAAAAAGCAGCACGAAGCATTGAGAAGCTTGGCGTGAAGCACGCGCGTTTATCAGGAGAAAACTGGCAAGAAGAGGCTCAATGGAGTTTTGCTTTAGGTTTTACCTGTGTTGGTAAATTAACTAATGTTGAATTTACGGGTAGCAGTGAATGTGTAAATCGCTTGAACGACAAATTAGCTGTTTTTGCTTGGAGCCGCGATTTAATTAATCAAACACCTTCAGAATTATACCCGCTTAGATTAGCTGAGTTAGCGGCTGACTATATTAATGCACAAGCACCCGCTTATGTAACCAGCAACCTTATCTCAGGTGAAGAATTACAGCAGCAAGGCTGGGTGGGCATTTATAATGTTGGTAAAGGTAGTATTAATAAGCCGTGTCTATTAGAAGTTGATTTTAACCCAACGGGTAACCCTGATGCAGCCGTTTCAGCCTGTTTAGTGGGTAAAGGTATTACATTTGACAGTGGCGGTTACAGCTTGAAGTCAAACGCCGGCATGTTTGACATGAAATGTGATATGGGCGGAGCCGCAGTTGTTGCTGGTGCGATGGCCTTAGCGATCAGACAAGGTTTAAATAAGCGCGTTAAATTATTTTTATGCTGTGCTGAAAACATGGTGAGCAATGATGCTTATAAACTCGGTGATATTTTAACTTATAAAAACGGGGTAACGATGGAAGTTGCCAATACCGATGCTGAAGGTCGTATAGTTTTAGCCGATGGTTTATTAGCCGCTAGCGAAACTAAGGCGCCTCTTATTATTGACGCTGCAACACTTACAGGTGCTGCAGTTATGGCAACAGGTGGTGACTACAACGCGTTATTTACTTTAGATAACGAAGCCGCTGAACAAGCTAAAAAAATCGCGCAACAAGTAAATGAGCCAATATGGCAACTTCCTTTAGAACCTTGGCATGAAGAAAAATGTCCATCTGAATTTGCAGATACGGCAAACAGTCGTCCTATACCAGGTGGTGGTGCAGGTGGTGCAAGTAATGCCGCAGGCTTTTTATCTCGTTTTGTCGATAATGACGGCGCGGGCTGGTTGCATTTTGATTTAGCGGCCGCTTATAACGGTAATAGTACGAGTCTTTGGGGCGCCGGTGGCACAGGGTTAGGTATTGCGACTATTGCTGAGTTAATTAAGTAGTTTTCACTCATCTTTAATCGCTAGAAGCACAATAATGCAGATTATTGTGCTTTTTTGTTTGTTGCCATATCTCGACGAACAATGCACAAGTAATTCATATAGCAGGTAATAATTAGGACAACTTATTTTACCCTTAGCAGGAAAATATATTCATTACTTTATGGCGAGTGAACAAAATATAACAATATGGCTTGAAACGTTTGTGGTAGAGTAACAGCCAGCTTGTTACGCCATAATATTTCATATAAAACTAAAATGTCTGTTTCTCCATTACCTATAGAAAATATCAAAACGGAACTTCTTGATGCGCTAACGCAGTATCAAACCCTCGTGTTATCTGCTCCGCCAGGTGCAGGTAAATCAACACGCTTACCGTTATGGTTATTAGCCCTTGATCAATTTAAAAATAAAAAAATATACTTGTTACAACCACGTCGTTTAGCGGCTAAAACCGTTGCCTGCTTTTTAGCTAAACAACTCGGCGAGCCAGTTGGAAAAACGGTAGGGTATCGGCTAAAAAATGAAAGTAAAGTCTCTAAAACGACTCAGCTTGAAGTGATCACCGAAGGGATCTTTACACAAATCATTCAGCATGATCCTGAGCTTGAAGATTGTGCATTGGTTATTTTTGATGAATTTCATGAACGATCGCTAAATGCAGATTTAGCGTTTGCATTAGCGCGAGATGTTCAGCAAGGGTTACGTAACGACTTAAAAATATTATTAATGTCTGCAACGTTAGCGACCAATGAAATTTTGAAACAATTACCTGATGCTGTTTCAATGGCCAGTGAAGGTCGTAGTTTTCCTATCGACGTCAGTTATTCACCAGTTAAAAATAGTCGTTTATGGCGAGAGCATGCGGTAAATGTTTGCAAAAACGCAATAAATACCCATCAAGGTTCTATCTTAGTTTTTTTACCTGGCATTGCCGATATTCGTTTTCTTGCTGATAACTTAGCCGAACTATTACCGAAACATTTTTTATTATGTCCTTTATATGGTGACTTAACGCTTGTGCAGCAGCAACAGGCAATTGCCGCGACTGAACAAGGGCTACATAAAATTGTTTTAGCGACGAATATTGCAGAAACAAGTTTAACCATTGAAGGGATTGATTTGGTTATAGACTGTGGGTTAGAAAAAGTTGCGGTTTACGACAGACAAACATTAACGAATCAGCTTCAGCAACGTAATATTTCCAAGGCCTCTGCCATACAACGTATGGGGCGTGCTGGGCGAATGATGGCGGGTAAATGTATTCGTCTTTACACCAGCGAAGATTTTTATCGCAGAAATGAACAAAGTATTAGCGAAATTCAACAAGCTGATTTACTACCAATGGTCATAGAGGCTGCTCGTTGGGGGGTTAAAAAACTTAACGAACTCCCCATGATGGAACTCCCTGCAAAAGTTGTTGAAACTCAAGCATGGCATGAATTACAAAAGTTGCAGTTACTTGATGAAAAAAGAAATTTAACCCAACTTGGTAAAAGTGTTTCTAGTTTTGCTTGTCATCCTCGCTTTGCTAAAATGATTGTTAGAGCGGCGGAATTAGAAAAAAAATATCAATGTGTGGGCTTCACAAACCTCGCGGCTCTATTAGCGTCATTACTTGAAGACCGAGATATATTTCGTGGAGAACGCGCATTTACTGATTGTGATTTACGCCATCGTTTGAGCGAGTTAATTTATCAGTCAAAAAGTAAAAGGTATCAGTCATTTTTTCTGCAAACAAAAAAGCACTTACAAAAAGTTAATAAAGTATTCGTTACTGATTTATCGAGTTTACCACTTGAATTAACCGGCGTATTACTGGCCTTAGCTTATCCGGAACGTATTGCTAAAAAGCGTGAGCAATACGGACATTTTCTGGCTGAAAATGGTAAAGGTCTGTTTATAAATGATCAAGATGCGCTTGCGAGTGAACTTTATATTGTTGCTGCTAATTTAGCTGAATATCAACAAAAATTACAAGTAAGGCTTGCCGCCCCTGTTGATATTGAACAGCTTATTGCTTGGGGAATCATTGTTGAGCAACAAAGAAAACAGCTTAATTACAACCCAAAAACACAGCGCATTAATGCTAAACAGCAAACGGTACTTGGGGCCATTGTCTTGTCAGAGAAACCCAGTAACGAGAAAATAAACCACCAGGCAATCGCTCATTTATGGCAACAACAAATTGAGAAACACGGTTTGTCATACCTTAATTGGCGTGATGAGGATCAACAGTTACTAAGTCGCTGGCGATGGATTAATCAAACACAACGGCATTTAAATTTTCCAGATGTTAAAGAAAGTGCATTATTACAAAGCTTACCTTTATGGTTGGTCCCTTTTATGGGTGATATAAAGAATAAAACCCAGTTAGATAAAGTAAATTTGTCGTCTGCATTATTATCGTTACTTGATTATAACCAGCAAAAATCATTGGATAAAATCGCTCCAGAATCTTTTGTTGGTCCAACAGGAAGACGCTGTCCTATTCGTTACAGTGCAGAGCAAGCGCCTATTGTTTCATTACCTATGCAAGAGCTTTATGGCGTGAGTATTACGCCTAATGTCGGTGACAATAAACATAAAAAGGGAATTGATCTGATTATCGAACTACTTTCACCCGCTAAAAGGCCTATTCAAGTGACACAAGACCTTGTCGCTTTTTGGCAAGGGAGCTACAAGCAAGTACAAAAAGAAATGAAAGCAAAATACCCTAAACACTTTTGGCCAGACGACCCAGCCAATGCACAAGCAACTAATCGTGTTAAAAAACATATGTAAAGCGTCCGCTTTATTCGTCGATAAAAGTACAGTTTGGAATGGTTAATCATTTGAAAAAAGAGACTCAAAAAAATACAACGCCTAGCACTTCTTGGGTAAATTGGTGTTGGCATACCGCTTTGAAGGTGTTTATTACATTCATTTTTCTATTCAGCTTTTATGCGATTTATCTCGACAGTAAGGTAAAGGATAAATTTGAAGGGCAACGCTGGAATATTCCCGTACAAGTTTATGGGAAAGTAGAAAGTGTTAGAGTGGGTGATAAAGCATCATTGGATCAACTCAAGAAAAATTTGCTTTTGTCAGGGTACGAGAGAAAGCAGCAAGCGATTAACCCTGGTGAATTTGCTTTGTCGACCACCAAACTTATTGTCTATCGTCGACCTTTTGATTTTGGCGATGGCAATACGTTTGCACAGCGATTTACGCTCCATATTTCAGGTAACAAAATACTCTCGATACTTGATGATCAAGATGAAATTACACGTTTTTCATTTGAACCGTTCTTACTGGGACGTTTAGTTCCTGAAAACAAAGAAGATCGTGTAATAGTTCCACTTCAAGCATTGCCAGAAAAACTTATCGATACTTTGTTGTTAGTTGAAGACCGTGATTTCTATTTTCATTCTGGGGTTTCTCCCTTAGGTATTTTTCGTGCCTTAATTGCTAATATTCGCGCGGGAAGAACGGTTCAGGGCGGGAGTACGTTAACTCAACAGCTAGTTAAAAATATGTTTTTAACTCGAGAAAAAACACTGTGGCGTAAAGTCAACGAAGCCGTTATGTCAATTATTCTTGAACTTAGATACAGTAAAGATCAACTACTTGAAGCCTACATAAATGAAGTTTACTTAGGGCAACACTATGCCAATGGTATCTATGGTTTTGGTTTGGCAGCTAAGTTTTATTTTGGTCAATCAGTGCATTCCTTAACGATTGAACAAATGGCAATGCTTGTTGGACAAGTTAAAGGACCTAGTTATTATGATCCGTGGCGGCACCCTAACAAGGCGAAAAAGCGACGTGATCTTGTTTTACTCTTAATGTATCAAAATGAATTGATTTCACAAAAAGATTATCAAGCGGCGGTCGTCTCGCCTTTATCTGTCCGTGAATCTCGTCGTTTAATACACAAAAAGTTTCCTGCGTATTTACAATTGGTAAAAAAAGAACTGGCTGAAAAGCTCTCTACTTTTCAGCAACAAGCTGGGGTGCGAGTTTTTACTGGTTTTTCAATTGCGACACAAATGAACGCAGAGCAAACAATAGCTAAAAAAATGCCTGATTTAGTGAAACTCAATAAAGGACAGTCGTTACAACTTGCCATGGTGGTTACCGATATAAAGTCAGGCGAAGTTAAAGCACTAGTGGGTGATGAAAAATCAGGCTATGCAGGCTTTAATCGTGCATTGGACGCTAAGCGCCCAATAGGTTCATTAATAAAACCGGCAATATATCTGGCAGCACTAGAACGATATCAACAATACAACTTTGCCACATTATTAAAAGACGAGCCTATCGTACTTGTCAGTGATGGTGGTAAAGAGTGGCGACCCAAAAATTATAATGGGAAATTTGAAGGTAAGGTCAGCTTATTTGATGCTCTAGTGAGATCGCTTAACGTGCCAACAGTCAACTTAGGCATGGCATTGGGCTTAGAGAATGTCGCTAATATTTTTCATGTTTTAGGCTATCCTGACGATATCGTTACCCGACCAAGTATATTGTTAGGCTCTTTAAGCTTGTCGCCTTTTGAAATTAATCAGCTTTATTTACCCATCGCTAATCAAGGCTTTAAAAGTAATAGCCATGCGATTGATCGTATCGTTTCAGCGAAAGGTGTAACGTTATGGCAATTTGAATCACAAGAAGAGCAACTGTTCTCCACCCAAGGTATGTATTTACTCGACCATGCATTATCACAAGTGACCAAAGAAGGAACAGCGAAGTCGCTTACTTGGCGTTTAAATGGTGCAGAAGTCGCGGGTAAAACAGGTACGACTAATGAGCAAAGAGATAGTTGGTTTGTCGGTTATGATAACGAAAATTTAGTCACCACTTGGTTGGGGCGTGACGATAACAAACCGACCCACTTAACCGGAAGTAGTGGTGCGTTAGTGTTATTTGCAGAGTTTATGAGAAAAAATGGCGTGATCAATAAAGCTCGTTTAATGCCTGAAAATGTTGTGTTGACAGATTTTGAGTCTACTAGTGGTATAGCGGTGAGTGTAGAGTGTGCTGAAATGATTACTTATCCTGCAATAACAACAGGCTTGTTAATTGAGCCTCATTGTTTAGGAAAAAAGGCAGAAAAAAATAAGAACAAACTCTCTTGGTTTGAGCAGCTTTTTACCGATTAGGGCTACAGATTTAGTGTAATAGTGGCTTTTTATTAGCTGATTTCTTGCATGTCTTTTAAACAGTGACTATTGTATACAAAACTAGCTTGCATAAGGATTGCTAGTTAACCGTAATGGATTGATATGTTTTTCAATGAATGCGTGAGTATAAAATGAAACATCGTTTAAGTTTTGGCTTTTATAATATATTTGCAAATAATGTTATTGAAGTTACCGCCGATGAAGGCGTTGAAATGACACTGGAGATGGTAGAAGAGTGCCATGAGTTTGTGAATAATAACGTCGAAGGCGATTTTGCTTTGCTTATTAACCGTATAAATAATTATACCTATACTTATGAAGCAAAACTTTCTGTTGCCTCTTATGAAGGATTAAAGGCGCTTGCTTTTGTCTGTTATTCTGAAAAAAGTAGATTAGTGACCAAAAAACTCCAAGCGAGTCGTTCATTTGATCAATGGAAATATCCCGTGTTTTCAGGTTTAGAATTAGGCTGGCAACAAGCTTACCACTGGCTAGAAAGTGAATTGTTGGCAATAAAAATAAATTAAACCGATAAAAAGGGATAGCCATTAGCTATCCCTTTTTTATTCAGTATCGTCTTGCTGAAATATCCTATTTTTAATACATTTGTGCATCCTTGCGCATTAACAGTAATTATCTGTTACAAGCTGAGGCTTTTGTTGAAATTATAATTGTGCAAAACACTTATCAGCAGCAGCTAACGTTAATTCAATCTCTACATCAGTATGAGCCATCGATAAAAATCCCGCCTCATAAGATGAAGGTGCCAAGTAGATGCCGTTTTCTAACATTAAATGGAAGAAACGTCTGAACTTATCTGCATCACAAGCGGTTGCTTGTTCAAAAGTAGTAACCGGCTCTTGTGAGTCAGTAAAGAAAAAACCAAACATTGCACCCGCATAGTTAATGCTTAACGATACGCCATTGCGCTCAGCGGCTGCTTTTAAACCCATAGCAAGCTTTTCAGTTGATGCACTCAGTTGTTCGTGCTTATCACCGATACTTAATTCATTTAATGCCGCTAAACCGGCAGCCATAGCAATAGGGTTACCTGATAAGGTACCTGCATGGTAAACAGGGCCAATAGGTGCAATATAGTCCATTATTTCTTTTTTACCGCCAAAGGCGCCAACGGGCATACCGCCGCCAATCACTTTACCTAAAGTCGTTAAATCAGGGGCAATATTGTAATGTGCTTGAGCCCCGCCTAGTGCAATACGAAAGCCGGTCATTACTTCATCGAAAATCAATACACTTTTATGTTCATCACAAACTTCGCGTAGACCTTCAAGGAAACCTTCTACGGGAAGAACACAGTTCATGTTTCCGGCAACAGGTTCGACAATAATACAGGCGATTTCATCTTTATATTTAGCAAAAATTTGTCGAACTTCATCAATATTATTAAAACTAACCGTTAATGTGTGCTTGGCAATGTCAACAGGAATACCTGGAGAATTTGGCACGCCCATGGTTAGTGCACCTGACCCTGCTTTGACTAATAACGAATCAGAATGCCCATGATAGCAACCTTCAAATTTTAAAATTTTATCACGTCCCGTAAAGCCACGTGCTAACCGAATTGCGCTCATCGTTGCTTCTGTGCCTGAGCTGGTCATACGAATGCGTTCCATTGATGGTACTAATTCACGCACTTTTTCTGCCATGGTAACTTCTAGCTCGGTTGGTGCTCCAAAGCTTAAGCCATTTTTAGCCGTTTCAATTACGGCGGCTAAAATAGCCGGGTGATTATGACCTAAAATCATCGGTCCCCAAGAGCCAACATAATCAATGTAAGCCTTATCATCGGCGTCATAAATATAAGCACCTTCAGCGCGCTTAATAAAACAAGGCGTACCGCCAACACCATTAAAGGCACGAACAGGCGAATTTACGCCACCGGGAATTATTTGTTTTGCGCTGTTAAAAAGTTGTTCTGAATGGTTCATAAAATTGCCTACTTTGTTAATTATAAAGTGATTGTTAGTTAACCTTTTTATCACTTATATACTTAGAATTTATTTATTTGTTGGTGTACCAGGTGACCGGTTTTTCAAATTGGCTAAGCTTGTTTTCTACACCCAGTGTTAAAGCAAATAATGCCATGCGAACAAGTACGCCATTTTGGGCTTGTCTGAAAATAGCCAAATTATCTAGATCATTTAAGTCGCTATCAAGTTCGTTGGCTTCCGGACGAGAATCTCTCGGCAATGGATGCATGATCACGGTGTGCTCTTGGCAAAACTGTTGGTAAACTTCTTTATTTAAGCTGAAATGACCACGGTATAAGTTAGCTTCATCTTTGCTGGCAAAGCGCTCTTGCTGAATGCGTGTTTGATAGATAATGTCACATGATAAATTATGTTCAATTTTATCAGTGATCACCACGTCATGACCCGCATTGGTGAGTGATGAAATTATACTGTCGGGCATCTTGAGCGCGTCAGGTGAAATCATCGTCACTTTCATATTTTTATATAAACTGAGTAATTTAGACAGTGAATGTACGGTTCTTCCGTGTTTGAGATCACCCATTAAGACAATATTTAAACCGTCTAAGGTTTTATTGTGTGGCGCCATCTCAGACTGAATGGTAAATAAATCAAGTAACGCTTGTGTTGGATGCTCATTAGCACCATCACCCCCGTTAATAACAGGGACACTACTGCCTTTTGAAAACTCTTCAACAGAGTGCATTGTTGGGTGTCGCATCGCAATAACATCAGAGTAACCACTAATAACACGAGCGGTATCAAAGAGAGATTCACCTTTACTTAACGATGAGTTTTCTTGACCGACAGTTTCACGAACAGAGCCCCCTAAAAGGTTAAACGCTGCACCAAAACTGACACGAGTTCGGGTACTGGGTTCAAAGAATAGATTATTAAGAATAGCACCCTCTAAAACATGACAGCGCCTTTTACGCATGGCATAAGGTGCCATTAGCGATGAAACTTCCAAAATACGAGAGATAGCATCGCGATTAAACTGCGAAACAGAAAGGATGTGACTTCCTTCAAACTTCATCATAAAAAGTTACCTAAAATTATAAGACTGCGACTATTTTTGAGGCAATAATATAGCACAATTTAGGAATGTTGAGAATATATTATCGTTGTTCAAGATCTAATAGAACGTTATAACTGGTAAATTTTTTATGTGCACTAAAAAGCAAAAATATAATTCAAGGTGAATCATTGGAACGGTTTTAAGTATACTAAATATATTATTGCGAGCAGTATAAGTACGGGAAACTCATTAAAAAAGCGATAAAATTTGCCTGTACGTATGTTTTTATCTGCTTTAAAATCTTTAACTAATTTAAAGCAATAGCCATGGTAAGCCAAAAGTAACATAACTAGAGTCACTTTTAGGTGTAACCATTTTGAGGCAATAAACCAAGCGTAACCATAATGATAAATTAATGCCACGCCTAATAAAACCGTTAATAATGCAAAAGGAGTCACAAAATATAGCAGGCGTTTTTCCATCCCCTTTAAGTGATTTGCAACCGCTTGATTCGTTGTTTCTGCATGGTTAACAAAGAGTCGAGGTAAATAGAAAATCCCTGCAAACCAAGCGACCATAAAAAATACATGAAAAGCTTTTAACCACAAAAGAGTAGTCATACTGTTGTTTTTCCTTCTAATAAATAACTTCGGATCTGTTCAAAGGTAATGATGCCTAAGATGTCGTTAAGGTCTTCATCGTAAACATAAACACCACCATCACGTTGCTCAATCAGGGCTAAATAAGCTTCAGCTAATGTTGATTGACTTTGCAAAGGGATTAATCGCAAAGGTACTATTTTTACAGCTCTAACGGCTGGGTTGTGTTCAATTTTTAACCATGTAAACGTTGAGTAAGGGGTGAGGTTTTCTATTGCGGGCGATGCTTGAATAATAACATGATTTAACAACTCAACTTTCTCTAGCGCTCTTAAAACGTCTTTGGAACATTCTTGTTGATAGACATTGATATTTTCCTGTAAAACACCCAAAACACCGATACGTTGTAATGACTTTTCAATAGGCGATTTTCGGTATTTTAGCCCTTGTTGTTCAAGTTGCATAACAAAAACAGATCGGTTTTTGAAAAACTGGCCTGAAAATACACAGGCAGTGGTTATAACGATCATTGCAGGCACAACGACCTCTAACTGATTCGATAACTCCACAACGGTTAGTAGTGCCGCCAGTGGCGCGTTTAGTGTTGCCGCTAGAAAGCCAGCCATCCCCATTAGCGCATAGTCGCCTGCAAGGTTTTCTCCAGGTAGGTAACCAGTAACAAGTACTGACACACAAGTACCTGCAATTGCACCTATACCAATAATAGGACCAATAATACCACCAGGAATACCTAAGCCTAATGCGGTAATTGTCATGAGGATTTTGGCAAATAATAAACCAAGTAATAGCTGTATATGAAGATTATTTTCCAACGCAAATGTTATTGCCCCTAAATCGGTACCCATAGCAAATGGCACAAAAAAACCTAACGTTCCTGTAATAAATGCCGCCAACAGAATACGAGGCACTATATGTATTGAGCTTGAATATTTTATGATGAGGATTAGATATCTGTTAAAGCCATACGCTAATAAGCCGAGTATCAATCCTAATAAAACAAGTGCAGGATAATGATGAAAGCTAAGAGATATTTTATCGAAATAGGCAAATTCATGTGCCGACCCCAAAATGCTACGGGTGATCATTGAACCGATAAGAGCCGCGATCATCACCGGAATAAAGATATGTACTTTATATTCACGTAATATTACTTCCATGACAAAAATAACCGCAGCAATGGGAGTATTAAAACAAGCGGCTATTCCTGCGGCTATTCCGCAGGCACAAAGTGTGCGTATCGTGTTGAATGGAAGGTTTAGTTTATTACCAATATAACTGCTACAAGCGGCGCCTAAATGTATAGCGGGCCCCTCTTTACCGACTGAAAATCCAGAGGCTAACGCAACAACACTGCCAAAAAATTGATTAATAGTATTGCGAAATGGAATAATGCCATTAGCCACTTTTAAGCGGTGTAATATAAAAGGAATACCAGTACGTAAATATTGGTAGCCCGTTAACCACGCAAAAAATAAAATCATCAATCCGCCGACTATAGGCAAAACGAAACGACTTAACGCATCTAAACTGGTATAGTTATCTTTTTGGATTAAATAAAAGCTTTGAATTGTGTCAATGCTAATGGTAAATAGTACGACTAAAAGTGCTGATGCAGCGCCACCTATAGCGGCTAACAAACAAAGTTGCCAGGAAGTTCTCGGTAGGGCTAAACGTTTTCTAAGTAAAGAGAGCGATATCATAATAATGAAAGGGTTCACCTTTATTGTTTTAGCCTAAAAATATTTATTAACTCGTCGGATATCATAATACTTTTCAAATGAATTGGTTAGCAAAAATAAATCTAAATACGGTTGTGGTTCGTTTAGGCGCATTCCGTTCTGCACTTTTACTTCTTCTCATTATTGCTATCTGTCTTTACAGTGGTTATCGTGTTGGGAATTTTTATCATGGCTATCAAGTTAAAACGTTAGCGCAACAGCAAACGCGACTGAGTAAGTTATATGAAAAAAATGTTGAGCAAAACAGTCAAATAAATACCCTTGAAGTAGAGTTAGAAGTTGAACGTATGGCTAATCAACATTCTCAAGAGCTTTTAAAAATGATGGAGTCTGAACATTACGAAGTTAAGAAAGAGCTCGCTTTTTATGAAAAAGTGATGGCGCCAGAAAAAACAGTTGATGGTTTAGTTATTGATAGACTTCTGTTGTACCCAACAGCGAGTCCACATCACTTTCGTTTTCAAATAGTATTAGTGCAACAGCAGTTGCGTAAACGATTTGCTAAAGGGTATATCGACTTCACCTTGTTGGGCAGTTTAAATAATCAGCCTAGTCAATTAAAATTAAGCCATATATCAGCGTCGACAAAGAAAGATTTATCATTTAGTTTTCAGTATTTTCAAATCGTTGAAGGTGAGTTTACACTGCCTGAAAACTTTCTCCCAGAAAAGTTAGAATTAGCGACTATTTTACCAAAAAATAAATGGCAGAAATATCAGCGATTAGATGAAAGCTTTATCTGGGGCGAACTCTTAAAAAACACGCCGTAATACGATGTGTTTTTAGGCCACTATATTATTCCCCAGAAAGTTTTTTCATGAGCGCTATCGCATCTGATTTATCGGGAAAAGCATTTTCACTTTCTATCGCCGTTTTCAAATACTTTTTCGCTTCACCTTTACGGTTTAATTGATATAAAGCGACAGCTAAGTGATATTTTATTTCGGCATTATTAAAATCTTTAATAATGACTTGTCTGAATATAGGCAGTGCTAAGTCTGCCTGTTCATTTAATGTGTAAGACCATGCGAGTGTATCCATTATCGCTACGTTATCAGGTAATTTACTATGTGCCTTTTCAGCATAAGCTAATGCTTGTGGGAACTGATTCAATTTAATAAAGACCTGTGCCGCATTGTTTAATAAAATAGGCATTTCAGAAAATTCTTTCATTAAATTTTGATACTTTTCAGCGGCACGCTGTAGTTGGTTTGTAGCGACTAACGTGTCGGCTATTGCGATTTGAGAAGTAATATCTTGTGGATTATCGTTAGTCCAGTCAGTCAGTAAACTAAGTGCTTTTGAAAATTGTTTTTGTTGTTTATAAACACGGTACAAACCGTAAACGGCCTGTCGGTTTTTACTTTTTTTCAAGGAAACCAAAAATAAGTTTTCTGCTTTATCAAATTTTTCTAATTGTCGGTATAAGTCACCTTCTAAATTCTTCAAAAAAACAAGGTTAGTACTTCTCTCTGATATGCTTTGTAAAATATCTAAAGCAAGTCGTTCATTTTTTTGCTCTACGTAAATATTAAATAATTTTAAATATGAGTCAACGTTTTCGCTATTCCATGAAATCGAGCGTTTTAAGCTGAGAGTGGCTCCCTCAAAATCAGAACGGGACAATTGTGCATCAGCAAAAACATTATAAATATTTGATTTGTCATTGCTATTCTTTACGGCTAATTCAAAAGTGCTAAAAGCCTTTTCATAGGCTTTATCAGCCATATATAAATTAGCGAGTGCTAAATAAACACTTCCAACTTTATTGTTTTTGTTCAAAAATTTATTTGTCAGCGTTATAGCTTCTTTTAGCTGACCAAGCATTACTTGCATCTCAATAATGTTGATTAATGCTGTTGGGTTATTGTTATCAACACTAAACGCTTTTTTGTATGCATCTAGTGCATCATTATTGTTTTTTGTTATGCGATGTATATTGCCTAGCTCGATTAATAAAAATGCATTAGGCTCTTTTAATTCAGACACTTTTTTATTGATTTTCTCAATAGCTTTGTCAGACTGTTGCTCAATAACATCTATTCTTGATAAATGAACAAGCGTTCTAAGGTTATTTGGGTTTAAAGCTAAAGATTGTTCTAGTGATTTTTTTGCCAGAAGATGTTTGTTTAATCGACCTAAGAGGATGCCTTTTCGTAAGTGTAAAACGCTATCGTCATTTTGTAATGTTAGCGCAAGGTCTAATTGTTCGAGTGCTTGTTCAAATTGATTGTTTTTCTGGTAAGCCTCTGCCAATAATACAATTAAGCTTACGTTGGTATCGAGTGACTTTGCCTGTTCAAGGTGGATAATCGCTTGTGAAAACTTCCCGGTCAGCATCTCTAAGTTTGCTAAGTCAAACAAAGCCTTTGGGTTGTCTTTATTATTAACAACGTCGATTAGATAATTTTCAGCAAGTTGTAGCTCACCTAGTATTGTATAAGTTTGCCCAAGTAGAGACCAGGTTTCGATATCATCTGGATCGACTAACTTTGATTTTACCAATAATGTTTTCGCTCGAAATGGGCTATTTAATGATAACTCGACTTGGGCCGCTAACTTTAATGCTCTTGTATCATTATTAATGATGGCAAGGTATTTTTGCAAAAACTCTTGAGCTTTAAGGTTTTCTTGTTGTTGGAAACTTAGTACGCCAGCTAAATAAAGATAGACCGGATTTTGTTTCATTACCTCCTCAGGTAAACCGGTTAATACCACATTAATATGAGCGGTTGTTTCCTCTACTTCCTTTGTATTTCCTAGCGCACTGTTTGCTATTATTTTTAAATAATTCGCTTTAGGTTCATTAGGGATTTCTGTCGTAATAACATCAATGTCGTTCAAGGCAAGTTGAAAATTTCCTAGCTCAATATATAGGCTTGCTCGTGTTAGTAGCGCAGGGAAGTCCTTATTGTTTAATTCGATAACCTGAGAAATAATACTCAATGACTCTAATTTATTGCCTACTTGCTGTTCTATATTAGCAAGCATTGTTAAAGCAATACTATTTGTTGGAGATACCGCTAGTACTTGGCTGAGGTAAGCTCTCGCTTGAAGTATGTTTCCTTTAAGTAAGTATACTTGTGCGAGGCCTAATTGTGCTTTAATGCTATTAGGTACATGTTCTAATGCTTTTTGAAATAATATTCTTGCTTGCGCTAAATTGTTCATCGCGATAAAAGCTCTTCCTTGTAATATCGCAATTTTATTAAGCTGTTTTTTTTGGGTGTCAGCTGCAATAGGGGCATTAATCACTTCTTTATATTTTTGTTGTAACAGATAAGCCTCGAGCATTAAAGGAAGTACCTTACTTTCATCCGCTTTATTATTTTGGGCTTTTTCTAACTGATTCTCAGCGGAAGCGCCATCACCCATCGCAATATACACTTCGGCGAGTAAAACCATTGAAGGTAAATGCTTAGGATCATTTTTTAAAGCATTTTTCAAATGAATAATTGCAGCGTTCAGTTCAGAGATATAAAAACTTTTGAGTGCATCTTCATAAGGTTTATCTGCATTTTGCTCGGTAAAAGCTAGAGAATGGGTACTTAGCAATAAAAGCGTGCCAGTGAGTAAGGCTAAAGTCGTTTTTATTAAAGATATCATTGAAATATTTCTTTTATGAAAATCAATTGTTAAGGATACTCGGAGTTATTATTAATATCTAGAAGATCTTTAATTGTTTAATGGATGAAATAATAGTTGTCGATAATTTTTACACTTTTAGGTAATATAATGAGTATATATCTATATATTTCTCTATATTATTGAAGTTATTGGTTTTTTACATATTGGCTTGAATTTTGAATAAGACTGAATTAGTAGATAATAAATTATACATAATCTTGTGTTTTGATTACACATGTATTGATGCCGGTATTTAGAAGTAGGTTTAAAAATATGAAATGTTTAAAATGGATTGCAATAGCTGCACTTTCAGTATCAAGTATTAACGCGTTTGCTACAACACTTACCGCCGATGAAATAATGAAGGAGTACACTGATAATGGTTATTCAGATATTCAAGATAATTATATAGGTAAAGGTAATAGAAATGACATCAATGGTGAATCTTACCTATTTGATGTTGACCAAATGTTCGTTTCTCGTGTTGGCACCATACTATCTGTTGACATCTTTACTGCATTTTACAACGATATAAATACAGACGGTATCAAGCTTGGTGATTTGTTTATGGCTGCTGATAATAGTTTTGACAGTACTGGAGAATCGCCTTGGGATCCCAAACGAAATAACTCACGTGACAGATATACTAGTACTGCAGATAAATCAAATACCGGCACAAATTGGAACTACGTTTACGACCTTAGTGGTGCACGTAAATTTACGTCAGGAACTGGGGAATTAAAGTCAGGCTTTGGCAGTAATCAGGTAGTGAGTTCGTCTGATCTTCATGGTACTAGTTCTCGTGATAACCAAGCGGTAATGCTTGCGGATAGAAATAGCGATATAGTTCATGATTCATCTTCATGGTATGTAGATACTAATTATAGCTATGCTAAGACCGTTGGTGAAACATGGAATGGCTACGGTAAAGTTAGTTTTTCTTTTGATGTGAGTGGTACCGCACTTGCTACCGCTAATCAAATTGCTTTTCGCTGGGCAATGACATGCGCTAACGACATTATTGAAGGTGTTGCTTCATTTTCTGGTGGTTCAACTCCTGTGTCAGAACCAAGAACTATTGTATTAATGTTGCTTGCTATGGCTGGTTTTACTTACCGTAGAAAAGTAAAAAATTAATCTTTCATTAATAACCTGATCAATGCGTTATATTGAGAAATATGGCGCATTTTTTTTGTTATATTTGTGAAACATTACTTTTTATTGGGGTTAGCAGACTAAACAAGTGAATACTTGACTAAATTAGTCAAGTTTAAGATAATGGCTCTGAGACAATCCCGTTAACATCTTTGTAAGTAGAGTAATATGTCAACTCCTGAATTACCGATAAAATTTTCCGATGCCGCCGCAACTAAAGTGTTGTCTTTGATAACAGAAGAAGAGAACCCGGAATTAAAATTAAGAGTGTATGTAACAGGTGGTGGCTGCTCTGGATTTTCATATGGCTTTACTTTTGATGAAAAAGTGAACGATGGTGACATGACCATCGTTAAAAAAGGCGTTACTATGGTTATTGACCCGATGAGTTTACAATACTTAGTTGATGGTGAAGTCGATTATATTGAAGGCCTAGAAGGCAGTCGATTCTTAGTAAATAACCCCAATGCATCTTCGACTTGTGGTTGTGGTTCTTCTTTCTCAATCTAACCCTCTTTAGTTTTATATTGATTAAAAAACCAGTGATATCCTCCCTGGTTTTTTTTGTGCCTATTTCTTTCTTTATCTTAGAAGTCTTTTAAATCAGGCATGCTATTACATCGAACACTTCCCCCAAGCAAATCTGATATTGCTGTTATTGCGATATTAACCTTACTGCTATTCAATCTACTTGCTTTATTTTCGCTTTAGCATCGGGTTGTTGATTAAACCTTGTTATCGATGGTGCAAGAGTATTTTTATGGGTTCAGTATTGATTGAAATTGTCATCTTGCGCGTTTCACTTGCTTGATTATTCAAACGTTGCCCCAGCTTCCTTAGTGACGTTTGTGAAATACTTTTATTTGAGCTATCACTTGTTAACAATTTTTATTGTTTGGCTGCTTCGGCAATATTTTAGCTTGGGTGGTGGACTCTCTTTTTAACGGTATTCTCTTAACCGTCTGAGTTTCGCTTTTAGTTTCATTTTTCGGTGCTTTTTTTATAATGGTCGCCTGCACCGTATCAAAAGCAAAGCTTGAATACTTAGCAACAGAAGAGAAATACAGTCTCGCTTGGATAGGTTTACCGGGATTTTTTTTTATGATCATGGGTAAAGGGGCTTGAGAAAACGGTTGCGTGAAAATAATCAGCATCATCAAATGAAAAATGGTAGAGCAAATCAGTCCTTTGCTTAATTTATTCACATATGACCTCCTTGTAAATCGTAAAATCATTGATGTTACATTGAGACTTCCAATCTTGAAAAATTTTAGTTTTACCTTAATAAACAGTAAATAGTTCAATAAAGATAGTTCGTTGCTATTTTAAGGTGAAGCTATTTGCATGTCGTCGCAAGATTCTTGATACTGAATGTATTCTACGATCAATCATTACTTATAAAAGGGAATATCATGCGGAAAGTGCCTTTTCAATCAGTCATAAAAACACTTGTGTTAAGCAGTGTTTTTTTAGCTTTGTCGAGTTCAGCAGCAACACTAACAAAATCAGAAACTAAAGCATTAACACAATTAAAAAATACCGCTCTCCAATCTGATTTATCGTATCAAGTATTGGAATCGTTAACTACAGAAGTGGGCCATCGGTTAATGGGCTCTGAGGGGGATAAAAAGTCGATCCTCTGGGCGCAAAGTAAGATGAAAGCGTTAGGCTTTGATAAAGTATGGACAGAAGAAGTTACCGGAACCTTTTGGCAGCGCGGCGAAGTTCAAGCTAAAATAATTTCACCATATCCACACAAAATCGTTGCTATTGCACTGGGTGGAAGTATAGCTACTAGTGATGAAGGACTTACCGCGGAAGTAGCTCACTTTAAGACATTAGCAGATTTAGTTGCAGCACCAGACAATAGTTTGGACGGAAAAATTGCATTTGTTTCTTATCAAATGGAAGAGCATATCGACGGTAATGGCTATGGTCCAGCCGTAGGTACGCGTGTCGGTGGTGCTGTTGTAGCGGCTAAAAAAGGCGCGTCGGCATTAATTATGCGCTCTGTTGGAACAGATAATAACCGGATAGCTCACACAGGTATTATGCGTTATGACGACAATGTGAATAAGATCCCCGCTGCAGCTCTTTCAAACCCCGATGCAGACTTACTTGTTAACCAATTAAAACGGAACATGCCAGTCAGTTTTTATTTAAAATTAACCAGTCATACCGACCCTAAAGTGACTGCGGTTTCTGCGAATGTGATCGGTGAGATAACCGGCAGTGAATTCCCTGATGAAATCGTTTCAATTGGCGCACATCTTGATAGCTGGGATGTTGGCACGGGCGCATTAGATGATGGTATGGGGGTTGCTATGATGTTGGCGTCTGCTTATCACATTGCACAATTACCGCAACGACCGAAACGTACGATTCGTGTCATTCTTTTTGCTGGTGAAGAAGTGGGTTTGTTAGGGGCTAAAAAATATATGGAGCTTCATGAAAATAACATGGCAAACCATATCATTGGCGCAGAGTGGGACTTTGGTGTTGGTAAAATTTATAAAATGACGTCTGGTGTTGGTAAAAATTCGCTAGCAGCGATTAACGATCTTGCTGCACATCTAGCTCCATTAGGCGTTGAACTATCAAATGATAATAATGCTCAAGCACAATCAGATATGAGCGTGATGAGTGCGGCAGGTATGCCAAGTATGAATTTTGCACCTGATGGTACAAAGTACTTTGATTATCACCACACCGAAAACGATACCTTAGACAAGGTGAACCCTGAAGACTTAAAACAAGCAACAGCGGTTTATACTCTATTTGCTTATTTTTCAGCTCAATCAGGTGTTAATTTTAGAAAGTAATTATAATTATCTAAAGGAATGTTAGTCGCCGCTTATTTTGTTGCTAACATTTCTTGTCAGAGCTCTCCTATAAACTATTTCAAAGCAACTTTCTTCTTGATTTTATGATAATTCTGAACTTAACTCTTTAAAAGATATAAAATTAATTTCAGCAGTTAACACTAAGAGAGAATCAGGCATGAATAATAGTACACTTGCTACATCAATAATCGTCTCGTTATGCTTGCTACAAGGAATAGCCCAGGCGGAGTAAGGCTCTTAGGCTTTGCTAGCGTGAGTGTGGGCAAGATACTCAATGAAACTGGTGTTGAAAATTATGGCGTACCCGTAACTTTTCTCGCCGATAACGCCATTGTTTCTGCTTATGCATACGGGTAGAGTCTAGATTCAGAAAGCTTATTCGGTTTACAAGTCATGGCAGATATGAGTCTTGATATAAAAGCAGTAAAATTTTTTTGATGATTTTAAAAAAATTAAGACTTTGGTCGCTAGGCATTTTAACAATGTACAGTGTATAGTGCACAATTTACGATTAGTGCATAATTTACGATTAGGATAAATATGAATTTTTTTAAATCTCTACCTATATTTCATAAAATTTTAGCAATTTTAGCCATCGCTATTTTGAGTTTTGCTATTAATTTACTTATTAATATTACAGCTATTTCTAAAAATCAAATAGTATTAAAAACAATTCAGAATACCACTATTCACCTTGTTAATTTAACGAGTGAAAATGTAAGTAACTGGCAACGTATCGATGAAATTTATAATCAAAGTGTTTCTTTTGGTGATGAAGAATTAATTGCTCAAGCTACTCAATTAGTTACAGTGTTGGCCGATAACCTAAAGCGTATTAGCTCACTGGAGTCGTCATTTTCTGATACCTCTAAATCAGTCTCATTGAGTAAAGAATATAATGATATTGCTAGAAATATTTCCATAGGGTTTATCAACGAAGAAATTGATTTTCAAGCGACTGCCACAAAGAATAGTATTGAAAAGAAATCTGATATTTTTAAACAAGTTACTGAGATTTTAGTGCGAGATAAAGAAAAAGCGGCGGAGATATTTAACAGACTTGTTGAAGAAACGGTTACTAACTCAAGTGAATCAAGAGATTTAAGTATTTTAGTGGGTATTTTATTACTGATTATAATGTCGCTATTAAGTATCGTGATAGCGCGTTCAATTAGCCATTCAGTATTAAATATTGATGCTTCTTTAAAAGAATTGGCTGAAGGTGATGGCGATTTAACCAATCAAATTGAAGTTACAAGTCAAGATGAACTTGGTAATGTTGTTAAGCATTTTAATGCTTTTACGCAGATACTACGAAGTATCGTTTCAAACGTTATCGATGTTGTGCCCCCTTTGACAAAAAGTGCAGAACAATTAACTGATAAGGTACGAGATGTTCATGAAAATGTACAAAGCCAAGCGGAAGTCGCTGAAATAACTAAACAGTCTATGGTTGAAATGCAATTTAGTGTGACTGATATTGCTAAGTCTGCTGCAGAAGCGGCAAATGCTGCGGGCTCTGGAGAAGTAGAGGTCAACCGAGGTATGGAAAATGTTCAGCGTTCTTTGTGTATATCAGGCGAATTAGTACATGAAATCGGTAATGCAGCCGATGTGGTTGACAGACTTGCGAAAGACTCTCAGAATATGAACAAAATACTAGACGTAATTAATGGCATAGCAGAACAAACAAACTTATTAGCACTAAATGCAGCTATTGAAGCGGCTAGAGCGGGTGAGCAAGGTCGTGGTTTTGCTGTCGTTGCAGATGAAGTAAGAAGTTTAGCTTCTAGAACTGCATTGTCTACGACCGAAATTCGAGGACTATTAGACAAGCTTATTTCAGCGGCTGATCAATCAGTAAGTACGATGGGATTAGCACGAGAAAAAGCAAATAACAATGAAGAAATTTCTTTAGCTGTCGATAAATCATTAACCAAGATTAAAGAGCAAATTGGTCATATCAGTTCGATGAACAGCCAAATAGCGACGGCAACAGAAGAGCAGTCGTGTGTAGCTGAGACAGTTGTAAATAATATTGAGCAGATGTATAACAGTTTTGGTGCTACGCAAGCAGCCATTGAAGAAATTGGCAATGTGGCGCATTTAGTTGATAAGAATGCCGTACAATTGCAGACGGCTACATCGAAGTTTAAAGTATGAATTTATCCTTCCATTAATAAAAAATCGATGATTTTGTTCATGTCTAGATCAAAATCATCGGCTCTAACGCCTTTTATAATAAAATCTTTATCGCTTGATAAGTCAATATCTTCTGCCATCACATAACACCCATCTAAAGCATTATAGAACGAACGTACTTTAGGATTGGTTGGGTCACCGTCATTTCTACTTTCTACAATAGCCAGTTTATTTGAGCTTAATTCAACTAATGACCCAACAGGATAGACCCCCATGCATTTTATAAATAAGTCGACCAAACGCTGATCCAAGTGTTCTTTTATTGCTAAACTTCGTAAAATACTGAACGATTTTAAATGGCTATAGCCATCTTTGTAACAACGATTAGCCGTAAGCGCATCGAAGATGTCACAAATGGCAATCATCCTGCCATACGAGGAAATTTTTTCTTTAGGGATATTAAAAGGATAGCCGGTACCGTCAAGTTTTTCATGGTGAAGTGCAGCAACTTCAAGGCTTAATTCAGAAATTCCAGGTGTAGATTCTATTATTTTTATTGAATGATTAACGTGGCTCTTCATGACGGTAAATTCAGCATCTGTTAACTTCCCTGGTTTATTTAAAATGCTGTCAGGGATATTGATCTTACCGACGTCATGTAAAAATGCCCCTACAGAAAGTAGCTGAATAATTTTTTTATCTATTTTCAAAAATCGTGCGAAAATCGTCATTAATACTGAAACTGATACAGAATGTTCTAGTAAATACTCATCTTTTTTTCTGATATTTATAACACATGCTAACGCATCCGGGTTTTTAAATACTGTATCAATAGTTTGATTGGTAATTTCAATCACAGGTGTTAAATTGAGTTCTCGTCCATGCTGGGCATCTGCAAATATCTGCCGCTGAATTTCTTTTGATTCATTAAATAATTTTTTTGCTTTAGTGATCTCTAAAATAATGGGTGATCTTTTACTGACTGATTCGGTGCTAGCCTTGTTATTACCAATAATATTATCGCCAGCATCAAATGTTAGGGTTTTACTCGTATCTATTAATAAGCTTTCGACCCCCTTACTGCGTAAATTATCAATAACTTTGGTGTTTTTTATGTGCCCAGAGGTGGTTAAATTATAAGTTCCTTGTTGTTTAGCAATATCAACAACAAAATGTCCTTTCAATAACGCTGCGATTTTAATTTCAACAATCATAATCAAATTAACTCGTTAAATTAATGCCTGCTCTCTATCATTCTTGAGCTGATATAAATGTATATCAGCCTCTTTTAATAGTTCGGCCATTGATCGCTTTCCATCACTTGCTGCTACACCACAAGTAATCGTTATTGGTAAAGCTATGTTTTGATATGGCATGGGGTTATTGATAAAAAATTGACTTAAACGTTGAGCAGCCAGCTTCGCTTCTTGTTGACTTTGGTTTGCTAATACCACAACAAATTCGTCACCTGCGTAACGAAAACAGCGGTCATTTTCTCTGATTAAACGTTGCAAGGTTGTCGCGACATATGACAGTACTTTATCACCACAATCATGGCCATGTTGATCATTGACTCGTTTAAACTTGTCACAATCTATAAATAACAATGAGAAGGGTACACCGTATCTATGCTGGCGTAGCAACTCTTCAGAAATACAAACCTCCATTAACCGACGATTAGCTACACCGGTTAATCGATCATAATGCGCCATATATTCAAGTTGTTCCCGAATTAAAACATTCGATAAACATAAACTAACTTTAGTCCCTAGTTGTTCTAAATGAAAGGTGCCTAATTTATTACTAAAACGGTTTTTATCGCTATCAGAAAATAATAAGCTACCAAACAGTTGTCCTTCTAATATTAATGGTATTAGCGCAAGAGACTGTGATTGAATGAGCAAGTCACTGGGGATTACTGAAGGTAAGTTGTCTAATTCATTAGTCAGGAAAGGTTTGTTATCATGGTGAAAAGCTTGCAGTTGCGCTAAAGATATTTTGGTACTGTGTCGATGTTGCCAATTTGATTGTAACTGTTCATTAAACAAGTAGCTAATAGCTGTTGGTTCAACTAAAAGTAAAGTAATAGAAGTGATATTGAATTTTTGTTTTACCGAGTTCAATAAGCGCTGGAGAAGTTCTTCACATGACTTACTTGCAAGGACTTCCTTTTCTATTTCAAACAGTTTCAGAGCGATGGTTTCATTAGCTTTAGAGTTGGCAATTAATTGCTCAATTTCTAATTCAGACATAATTATTTCTTGTTTTATTAGATTAATTTGATTGTGTTCTTTTCTAAACCATTGTGCAAGAGCAGAGTTATGTCAGCAATGGTAGCAATATTGCTTTTTGTTATTATTGAAAAATTACATTTTTTGACACAAAAAATTGTCATTTTTATCACTTAACCTTTTTTATTTTCAGCCGATAAACTAATACTTATGAAATTTTTGAATTTTTGAATTTTTGGATTGTAATTTATGCGAGTTATATTATTAATTTCAGCTTTGTTATTTTTTGTCAGTAAGACCTGCTACGGGCAGAGGCTAGAGGCTGTTCAAATTTACACTGACAATCAACTTTTAAGTTTGATTAAAGAAAACAAGCACTTAGGTCGGGTTGTGTTGGATGATTGTCAGCTTGTGCAAGATATTGAAGCACGAGCAACAAAGTCTAAATACCCGTCATATCAATTTCTTTGGGGTGATATGCTTGCTTACGGTGTCTGCGTCAAAAAAAATGTCCCGCTTGGACTTCATTTTATGAAAAATGCGGCCGACCAAGCGTTGCCCGAAGCTTTAGAGCAATTAGGTCGCTATTACCACACCGGCAAGTTTATGCAGATAGATATTGAAAAGGCGGTATTTTTCCTCAAAGAGGCATCAGCCGTTAATAATTTAAGAGCACAAATTCGTTTGGCTGACATTTATGCGCAAGGTTATGGGAGTCCGTTGGATTACCCTGAACTATATGCCCAACTTCATGATTCCGTAACAAGTGATAAAAAAATGCATAAACAAATTGCACAACTATTAACAGGTTTGGCGAATAAAATGCCTGAACATGTTGTCAACGCAGCCAAAAAAGGTAAATTCTAAATTTTTAGTGTATCGATGTGTTTTTTGCATAACATCACTTTGTTAATTCCCGCTAGTACTCAATATGCAGACAGAAGAGTGCTTGGCAAGCCCATCTTAGTTATAAAGGTGTTCCCTTATAAATAGTTATGCACATTTTTAGTGATTGATAAAAGTTAGCTTTTTGATTTTATACGGATAATGGTGTCATTTTTCTGCTCAAAAGGTACTGTGATAGGACTCAAAACCCATTATATAGCGTTACTTAATTTAAAAATTGAACAATCATTCTCTGGACTTATTACTTTGCTTATAGCGTTTTTAATTCACATTGATAACCTACCTTTGAATGGTGGCGGGTATAGGTATATAATTGCTTCATTAATACATTAATCGAGTTTATCCCCTGAAAGATCCTCATCAAAAACGCGAAGCGCAAAAATACGACAATCCAGTGGCGAGTCGAGAATTACTATTATCAATAATAGAAAACTCTGCTGTGCCACTAAATTTTAAAGCGATATGCAAAGCTTTGAATTATCATGATGAAACGCATCATGTTGGCGTAAAACGACGTTTGCGTGCCATGGAAAATGCAGGTCAGCTTGTTTTTAATAAACTTAAGCAATATGTCATTCCAGCCAAAAATAGTTTGATCACGGGTAAAGTTACCGGTCATCGTGACGGTTTTGGCTTTTTTATACCTGACGTTGCTAAAGGTGAGAAACCTGGCAAAGATTTCTATATTTCATCCCATGAGATGCAGCGGGTATTCCATGGTGATATTGTTAGCGCTATTTTAGTGGATCGCACTGATCGTAAAGGCCGACAAGAAATTAAAATAATTGAAGTCATCGAGCCGCGTAAAGCCGGTATTGTTGGTCGCTTCTATGTTGAACATGGTATCGCTTATATCGTTCCAGACGATGCGCGTATTAAACAAGATATTTTGATTGAGCCTGAGGGTAAACTTGGCGCATGCCACGGGCAAATGGTGGTGGTTAATGTTCTGCATCGCCCGTCAAAACGTAATAATGCTGTGGGTAAAGTGATTGAAGTTTTAGGTGACCATTTAGCGCCAGGTATGGAAATTGATATTGCTTTACGTGAGCATGATTTACCTCATCAATGGTCGGCTGCCGTTATTGAAGAAGTTGCAACGATAGCAGACGAAGTCGAAGATGAAGCAAAAATTTCACGAGTTGATTTACGTGACTTACCGCTAGTTACTATAGATGGCGAAGACGCCAGAGATTTTGATGATGCTGTTTACTGTCAGCCTGAAGAATCCGGTGGCTGGCGTTTATGGGTGGCTATAGCCGACGTAAGTTACTACGTACGTAATGGTACAGCGCTTGATGATGAAGCTATATCTCGTGGTAATTCGGTGTATTTCCCGAGCCAAGTTATTCCTATGTTACCGGAAAAACTATCTAACGGTTTATGTTCATTAAACCCTGATGTTGACCGTTTATGTATGGTTTGTGAAATGAGTATCAGTGCGTCAGGTGAGTTGTCGGGTAGTAAGTTCTACTCTGCGGTTATGCGCTCACATGCGCGTTTTACTTATAGTAAAGTAGCAGCAATGCTATCGGGTGAAGACGCAACCGAAAAGGCAGCGTTGCGCGAACAATATCAGCCATTAGTCGGCGATTTAGAAAATTTATATCAAATGTATTTAGCATTAAAGACCTCGCGAACTAATCGTGGTGCCATTGCCTTTGAAACGTCAGAATCTCTATTTTTGTTTAATAGCGATCGTAAAATAGAATCAATTGTGCCACTAATTCGTAACGATGCGCATAAAATCATTGAAGAATGTATGGTTTTAGCGAATGTGGCAACAGCAAAGTTTGTTGAAAAACACCAAATGCCGGGCCTATTCCGTGTTCATGACAAACCGAGTGAAGACAAGTACAAAAACTTTGTCAGTTATTTAACTGAACTCGGCATACCTTTGCCAACGCGAGAGCAACCAGAACCTGCTGATTACGCTAATATTTTAAACCATGTTCAAGGTCGTCCAGATCAAGAGCTGATCCAAACTATGTTGCTGCGCTCAATGCGCCAAGCAGTTTATCAAAGTGAAAATTTAGGACATTTTGGTTTAGCACTCGAGTCTTATAGTCATTTTACTTCGCCAATTCGTCGTTATCCAGATCTGGTTATTCATCGCGTGATTAAAGCGATTCTGGCAAAGCAAGCACAAAGCGCTAACGAAAATAATGAAGCAAACGCCGGATTTTATCAATATTCGCCCGAAGAAGTTATTGAACTAGGCGAACATTGTTCAATGACCGAACGTCGTGCTGATGACGCGACCCGCGATGTTGCTGATTGGCTGAAATGCGAATTTATGCAAGATCACGTTGGTGATACCTTTACGGGTGTTATTTCTACCGTCACCAATTTTGGTTTATTTGTGCGTTTAACCGATTTACATATCGAAGGGTTAATTCATATAACTTCATTAGGGCATGACTATTATCACTTTGATGATGTGCGCATGTGTTTGAGCGGTGAACGTTCGGGCACTAAATATCGTATTGGTGATGTTTTAGAAGTGAGTGTTGCCGCAGTAAACTTGGATGAGAAAAAAATAGATCTCGTTTTGTCGGGCGAACAAGCGCCCAAGAATGGTGGTAAACCTGAAGGTAAATCGAAAGCCAAAAGCACCGGGCTAAGAAAAAATGCTGATCAGGGTTTTAATAAGCCGAAAGGAACTGGCGACAAAGGGGCGCCTAAAAAGCCAAAAGACAAGAAAGCAGAAAAGTCAAAAGCTAAAAAGCGTACTGCACGAAAAAAACGTCCGGGTAAAAATGCCCGTAAAACAACCGAATAACAGGTCGATATTGTCAGTGATGATGTAGGTCGACCTGAAAGACGTAAAGCTTAATGTAAGCAAGTTAAAGAAGACATCGAAAAGAGAAAACCATGGCGAAGCAAGACGAATTAGTATTTGGCATTCATGCAGTTAATGAATTAATTAAACGTGCTCCAGAACGCTTTATAGAGCTTTTTTTACTGAAAGGGCGTGAAGATGAGCGATTAATGACCATCATCAACTTGTCAAAAAAGTATGGCATTTCAATGCAGTTGGTTAGTCGTAAAGTGCTTGATGAAAAAAGTGAAGGCGAACAACATCAAGGAGTATTAGCGCGAATTACTCAAGGAAGAACATATACTGAAAACGATATAGAGGGAATTCTTGCACAAGCTAAAGAAAAAAATGAAGCGCCATTCCTGCTTATTTTAGATGGGGTAACCGATCCTCATAACCTTGGTGCATGTTTAAGAAATGCTGACGCTGCAGGTGTTCAGGCTATTATTGTTCCAAAAGATAATGCCGCACGCTTAACAGCAACCGTACGTAAAGTCGCTGTTGGCGCAGCTGAAACCGTGCCTCTGGTACAAGTCACTAATTTAGTGCGAACAATGAAGCAGCTTCAAGATAATGGTGTTTGGATAATTGGTACTGCTGGTGAAACAGAACATTGTTTATATGATGAAAAATTAAGTGGTCCTATGGCCTTGGTCATGGGCGCTGAAGGCAAAGGCATGCGCCGTTTAACGCGTGAAACTTGCGATCAGTTGGTCAAGTTACCTATGGCTGGTAGTATTTCAAGCTTAAATGTATCGGTAGCATCAGGTATCTGTTTGTTTGAGATAGTACGTCAACGCCGTTCATAATGTTGTAGGGCGTTTTTTAAACTGTATTAATGTACAAAAAATGCTGCGGTCGTACAAAATATACTATGATGAAAAGTGTAATATAATCAAGGTACATTTCAGTATGACTGCATCAGGTAATGAAACAGAAAACAAGACAGTGAGTTGTTTACCTGTAAAAAAGCTCACTAAAAAAATGTTTAGCGGAGTTATGTTACTTGTGGCTTATTTATTTATGATTTTTTAGCCTCACCATTAGTTGCTTAACCTTTTTACCGTATTGCAGGGAATAAGGTGGTACCCCCCGCTCATTTTTGCCAGCTCAAGTGCATTGTCTGGCTTTGCGGGTGAACTAGGCACACGTTTACCCAAGGTGCCTACGTTTATTTTGATAAAACTAACAATGCAGGTGGACTGAGGGTCGTCCAGTCTATTTGAAAAGTCTTGATGATGGTTACGAACCTTTCAAAACTCTCAAGAATATTCCGTTTTTTTAAATGACGATAGTATTTTTGCGCTTTTAAACTATGTAGTAAACACCAACAACTGCCGTAGTTTCGCCTTTTATTGAAAATAAACGCTTGCCTTTTCTCATGCCATTTACAGGCGCTAATTTTTACGTGAACTCGTTACAGAAAATATATCTCATTTAAGAGCCAGTTATTATTAATAAGTTGATGCGCAAATTCAGTATCTAGTTAAAGAAGAAAAGATTACTAAAATAGGTTTGTTGATACAGGCTGATGCCTTAGGTGTTACGGTTGAAAAAGGCTATATCAATATTATGAAAAAAATATGGTACTGAACCGGTTGTTATTACCTGTTATCGACGTAATATTAAAGATATTGTGCTTATGTTAGCGTACTAAAAGATAAAAATGTAGAAGCAACCGCTTTTGTTGGTAAGTATGAACGGTTTGCCGAGTTAGTTAATATAGCTGCCGAACAAGAATTTACGCTTTCTTTTACTGCCGCATCTTTTCTTTCAAGTCATGACCTCTCCCTCAGAATATGCAGCAAAGTCGGGTGCTTTTCACTGAAGTTATGCCTGAACCTCGAGTTGTATTTTAAGTATATGTAATGAATTTATGAGTGACATGAAAAAAATAGGCGTAGTGGCTATCGACCAGGTTTAACTTGAGGGTTATGTGAATGGTTATCTATTCACCGAAGTGGCGATGTAATGTGCAGAATTTCTACATCAAACTTGTTTCCTCGATAGTATAAAAACTAAGTCTTAATTATATCGATTAACATCAGTTTGACTCAACCTCACGGGCACTATTTCTTTATTACTCTATATACTTATATTTATCTTGCTTTCGTTGCTTGTTTTTACTACACTTCGCGACCTTAATTCAGCCCGAACTTTTGTTCCTTGCCTCTTTCTGGTGTTTGGCTGAGCCAGCTAATGAGGCTACAACCGTAAGGAGCTCGTAATGCGTCATTACGAAATCGTATTTATGGTTCACCCTGATCAGAGTGAACAAGTACCTGGCATGATCCAGCGTTATACTGACTTGATCAATGCTGCTGAAGGCAAAGTCCACCGTCTTGAAGACTGGGGCCGTCGCCAATTAGCATACCCAATCAATAAATTGCACAAAGCACACTATGTTTTATTAAACATTGAAGCGCCACAAACAGTTATTGATGAGCTTGAAACAGCTTTCCGTTACAATGATGTTGTTATCCGTAACATGATCATGCGCACTAAAACTGCAGTAACTGAAGCGTCAGCAATGGCAGCTGCTAAAGAAGAACGTCGCGACGATCGCCGCGAAGTTAAGCAAGAAGCTCCAGCTGTTACAGAAGCACCAGTTGCTACTGAAACTACAGAAGAAGCTGCGAGCGAATAAGTAACTCGTGACAAACTCTCTTTATGAGAATTGCCTTGTGTTGGTTGGTGAAGTGGTAAAACCACCGAAAAAATCAACAAGCCCAGCAGGTATTCAGCATTGTCAGTTTTCAATGGACCACAAGTCCATACAAAATGAAGCTGGCATGAATCGACAAGCATTTGTCCGGATACAGGTTGTAGCAACAGGTGAACTGTCACAAAACTTAACTCGTGATTTAATTGCGGGCAGTAAGCTTAAAGTGACTGGTTTTATTAACCGTCATGAATCAAGAAATGGTAACCCTCTTCTTGTCTTACATGCTCAACATATTGAAATGATTAATTAAGGTGTTTTTATTGGTTTGTTAAGTCAGCCAAATAAATACACCATATTAGGAGAAATCCATGTCTCGTTTTTTTAGACGTCGTAAGTTCTGCCGCTTCACCGCGGAAGGTGCTACCTCTATCGATTATAAAGATATTGCTACACTGAAAAACTATATCACTGAAAGTGGTAAAATCGTTCCTAGCCGTATTACTGGTACAGCTGCTAAATATCAACGTCAACTTGGTCGTGCGATCAAGCGTGCTCGTTACTTAGCGTTATTACCATATACTGATTTACATAAGTAACCTAAAAAGGGGTTTTGAAAATGGAAGTAATACTTCTTGATAAAATCGCCAAATTAGGCGGCCTTGGTGACAAGGTATCAGTTAAATCTGGTTATGCACGTAACTTCTTATTACCTCAAGGTAAAGCAGTATTTGCATCTGAAGCTAACGTTGAACATTTTGAAGCACGTCGTGCTGAAATTGAATCTTCATTAGCGGCAACTTTAAAAGCTGCTGAAGCTAAAGCTGCTAAAATCGTTGAATTGGCTGAAATCACTATCGCATCATCTGCGGGTGACGAAGGTAAATTATTCGGTTCTATTGGTACTAAAGATATTGCTGATGCAATTACTGAAGCAGGCGTTGAAGTAGCGAAAGCTCAAGTACGCATGCCTTTAGGCACAATCCGTGAAACGGGTGAATTCGATATCGCTATTCACTTACACAATGATGTTGACACTAGCATCAAAGTTATCGTTATCGCTGAAGCTTAATTTAGTTCGCTAAGTTAAACTGATAAAATACCGCTATTTCTTTTTAAGAATAGCGGTATTTTTTTATCTAAAAAAGAATAATCTGAAATGCATCATTATAAAAGCCAATGGTGTGAGCCAAATATTATTTAAAAGTTGGAATTAACCAATGCTCAGCATCAAGTAAGCCTCGTTCTATCAACCCACCAATGCCTTGTAATCCTCCTGTATGTAGCAAAACGATACGATGTCCTTGAGGAAAGTAATGCTGTTCAATTAAGTTCATTAGCGCCAAAATCATTTTACCTGAATATACCGGTTCAAAAGTAAAGCCAGTTTGTTGGTTAAAATTTTGTATTTTTTTGATATCTTCTTCACTAAATTTAGCATAGCCGCCACAGTGAAATTGAGACATTATTTTCCAGTTACTATAATTTGATGAATCTACGAGTAATTCATTTACTTGTTCGTTTAAATAACCGTCTTGTTTTAGTACCGAAATACCTAAAAGGTTATGCTGATTATTGTCTGCTTGTATGAGCCCCGCTAATGTGCCGCCACTGCCTACCGGTGTCAGTAAAGTATCAAATTCACCTTGTTGGTTTAATTCAGTTATTATTTCACCAACGCCAGTTAACGCTAATTCATTACTCCCACCCTCAGGTACTATGAGGTAGTCAGGGTATGCTTGTTGTAATTCAGCTAAGTAATCTTTATTTTCACGTAATCGATAAGTTTTTCTATCAACAAAGTGTAGTTCCATCCCCCATTGCTGTGCCATTGATAAGGTGAAGTTACTCGCGTATTCCTTTTCACCGCGAATAATACCAATACACTTTAGCCCTTGTTGTTGGCAGGAGAATGCCAGAGCATGGATATGATTAGAAAAACTACCACCAAAACTAAGCACACCAGCATAGTGATGTGACTTAGCATAATGTAAATTAAATTTTAACTTTCGCCATTTATTACCAGAGATAACAGGGTGTATAGCGTCGTCGCGTTTTATTGAAACAGCGATCTTATGCCTTTCAAATAAGGGGTGTGAAATTGCCTGTAATTTTGATTCTATTTTCATAAAAGGTAATGTTATTCTTTACTTAAATGTAACTATTCGATAAAAAACTTGCGCCTTGAATGGAATAGGGGATAATGATTTTAGAGATTTGACTATAAATAATAATATTGATAAATGTCACTTATTACAAAAATAAATAATATTTTCTCAAAAATTGAGTCTACAAACTTGTTAGGTGTAAGCTTACGCCAGCAATCTTTTGCCTTTTTCTCTCGTCCCGAGCAAGGTGAACCTCAGTTTCAGCAAATTAATTCTCCATTGGCAGAACACCCTCAACAGATAAAAATTCAACAAGAAAAGTATCAGTTGCATGGACAATGTCATCTAGTGCTCGCTTCATCGCAAACACAAATCGTGCAAGTTGATAAACCTAATATTCCTGAAAGTGAATTAAATGACGCACTAAAATGGCAAATAAAAGACCTTGTTAATTATTCTCCAGAAGATATGATACTTGATTATTTTAATGGTCCAACGCTTTCCGGTGGAAATGAAAAAATAAATGTAGTTTGTGCTTCTAAAAAAGAAATCTTAACCTTGATTGAACCGCTTAATCATGATGGTTTAATCTTAAAGTCGATTACCACTGAGGAATTTGCTTTTGCCAGTTTACTCGCCGTACAAGACGATGCGTGCTTAATGGTTTGCCAGCAACCCAATGAAGAAATAATTCTGTTGATTATTAAACAAGGGAAAGTGTTTTTCTCACGTCGTTTACGTGGTTTTGCTCAAATTGCCAACAAAACAGAAGAAGAGTTATCATTGGGTATTGTTGATAATTTAAACCTAGAAATTCAACGCTCAACCGATTATTTTGAACGCCAACTAAAGCAAGCACCAATACGTTCTATTGAAGTTATTGTACCTATAGCTAATGAGGCTGTATTAGCGCGTAAACTTTCTGAAAACACCAATGTAGCTGTAAATTTACTCACGATGCCTGAGGGGTTTCATCATGCCCGAGAATTTGCTGCAACCCTAGGAGCTACGCAATTGAATCATATGGAGCCAATCAGCTAATGGCAAAAAATTCAATTAATTTACTGCAAACAGGCTTACTGCCTAAAAAAGCGTTAGTGACATTACCCCGTGTCGTTATGCTTTGGTCTTTGGTCTTTATCTTCATGTTGTTTTGGGCTTTCTTTAATCATTATCAGGTGAAAAAATTAAGCGCTGAGCGCCTAACACTCACTGAGATAAAAGCGAATCAAGATAATTTACTTGTTCAACTTGAAAATCAGTTAACCGCTAATCGGGCTGACGCTAAAGTGATTGAAGAGCTTGCGATACTGAAACATTTATTGAAAAACAAAAATGTATTACTGGGTGAGCTAACGGATCCAACCCATACATCAGTTGCAGGCTTTGCATCATCAATGACTGAATTGTCTTTAATGCATCACAAAGATATTAGTTTACAGCATGTTAATATTACCTATAAAGACTTAACTTTCTCTGGTTTAGCGCGAACACCTGAAGCGGTACCCGCCTGGTTAGCTAAATTTGAAAGGTCAAAATTTTTATCAGGTAAATCATTTATCAATTTTTCTTTAAACGAAAACGAACAAAAACTTACTGAGTTTGTCGTTAGCTCTAAACCAAATGCCGGGGGCGCTAATGAGTAAACAATGGCAAGGGTATTGTGAAAAATATGTCTCCATTACACCTCGTGAACAATATATGGTGTTACTGACCGGACTCATTGCAATAATTTTTATTATTTATAGTTTTTTTATTGATGATAATGGCGTGAAAATGGCGACGTTTGAACAGCAAATTGTGCAACTTAGTAGCAGTAATCGTACGGCTAAAACGTCTATCGACTTAATGGAAGAAGGCCTGTTGCAAGACCCTAATTTAGCACTCAACAGACAAATTTTGCAATACAAAGAAAGAGTAAGAAATGTTGATGTAAATCTATTAAAATTGACTTCAGACTTAATTGATCCGGTTCAAATGCGTTATGCGTTAATTAAGTTACTGCACACACAAAAAGGTGTTTCTTTGCAATCATTTCAAGTGATTGCGGCGCAACCTATAAATAGTTCAACTAAAGTTGTTAAAGCTGGTGGTAATAACGTTACTCAATATGAGACTAATCAGCAAGAGTTGGTACTCTATCGTCATGCAATAAAAATTAAATTAAGTGGTAGCTACTTCCAATTACGTGATTATCTAACCCAGCTTGAGGCATTATCGTGGAAGTTTTTCTGGCAAGAGTTTAATTACCAACTTAAAGAATATCCAATCAGTGAATTAGAAATAGAAATGTATAGCTTAAGTACTAAACAGGAGTTTATCGGTGTTTAAAAACTTAACTTTTGGTCCGCTGTTTTTTGTCCTTTTGCTTATCCCCTTTGAGGGCGATGCTCAAGACATTGACCCCACAAAACCGCTCTCGGGTTCGGGGTTTTCATCGAAGACCTCAGCAGAAGCAGCAAAAAAAGCCGAATTAATATTAGAAAGTATTATTCATGGTTTCGAAGTACATACGGTGGTTATTAACGGCCAAGTGTTAAAAGTCGGTGACTTTATTCACCAATATGAATTAGTAGCGGTGAATAACACCAGCGTAGTCTTACGTTCAGCAGAAAAACGCTTAAAGCTTAGTGTTTTTTCTAGTGTCGTGGTTAAATCAAAATGAAAAGATATGATCAAATGAAAAATACCCAAAGAAAGATTTATTCTTTCACATTAATTTTAGCGTTACTGGGTTGTCAAACGGCACCTAATAAACCGACAGAAATGATTGATGCGCTAGACAAAGCCATTGAAGAATCTAGCAAACCTGCACCGAAGGCGTTAACACAAGTCCCTAATGCTATTCAGCAAGAATTAATGCAGCGTAATATAAGCCAAGCGCGAGAGGGTTTATTAGCAGAGAAACGTTTAGAAATTGCAGCAAGCGATGTTAGCGCTCAAGAGTTTTTTGCGGCCTTAGTTGATGAGTCATCTTACAGCGTTGCTGTTCATCCTGATGTAACAGGAACTATTACCCTAAATTTGAAAAATAATACGCTTAACGAAGTACTTGATGTGGTCGAAGAAGTTTACGGCTATGAAATTCGTCGCAATGGCAAAGTTATACAAGTTTATCCAGCGGGTATTCGCACAGAAACGATCCCCCTCAACTACTTGTTCGTCAAGCGCTCAGGTATGTCGAGCACCAGTATTAACTCTGGTGGTGTGTCAGAAAACGATCAAAACAATAGCAATAATAATTCAACCAGCAATTCTAATAACTCAGGTAGTTCAAATGGTAATAGTCAAAACACTCAGCAAGGAAGTAGCGGTATCAATATTTATACCGAGACTAAATCTGATTTTTGGACTGAACTACAGGAAAACTTAACCGTACTTGTTGGTACTGAGGAAGGGCGTTCCGTATTTGTTTCTCCACAAGCAGGTTTAGTCACTGTACGCGCTTTACCTGAAGAAATAAAAGTCATTAAAGATTTCATTAATGAAACGCAAACCCATTTACGTCGTCAAGTTATTATTGAAGCTAAAATAATGGAAGTTACGCTTAATGATGATTACCAGCAAGGTATTAAGTGGGACCAAGTCTTAGGAAGTATTGGCAGTACTGATTTAGCTTTTTCAACGACGGGTGCTATTGCGGGTAACTTTATTTCCAATGCTATTGGCGGTACAAGTAGTCTGTCTATTAGTAATAAAGATTTTTCAGGTGTTATTGATTTATTGTCAACACAAGGCAATGTGCAAGTACTGTCAAGTCCAAGAATTACCGCAACTAACAACCAAAAAGCAGTCATTAAGGTTGGTGGCGATGAGTATTATGTTACCGAGGTTTCAAGTACAACGACAACCGGTACTTCTACAACAACGACACCAGAGATTAACTTAACGCCCTTTTTCTCAGGGATAGCTTTAGATGTTACGCCACAAATTGATGGTAATGGTGAGGTTATTCTTCATGTTCATCCTTCTGTTACTTCAACGGACGAACAAACCAAAGTAATTAAATTGGGTAATGAAGAAATCATTTTACCACTTGCAAAAAGTAGCGTACGAGAGTCAGATACTATTATTCGCGCTAAATCAGGTGAAATAGTTGTTATTGGTGGTTTAATCGAAACACGAAAAGTTGAGTTAGAATCTAAAACACCTTTCTTAGGTGATATTCCATTTATGGGTGAGTTATTTAAAAGTAAAAGCGAAACCACTCAGAAAAAAGAACTGGTTATTATGCTCAAACCTATTGTTGTTGGCCAAGATACTTGGAAAAACCAACTACAAGATGCACGTTCGCTGTTAAAGCACTGGTTCCCTGAAGAGAATGATTTTTCTCAAAGTGAAAAAGGTAAGTCTAATGATTCAAGCAATGATCAATAATAGTCAGTATTTATGTATCTTTACCATTTTGGCTTAACGGAACTTCCGTTTACGTTAACGCCTAATACTGCATTTTATGTAGGGTTAGAGCCGCACAATGAAGCCTTAGCAGTATTACTAACTGCTCTGAAAGCGGGTGAAGGCTTTATTAAAGTGATTGGTGAAGTAGGTACGGGCAAAACCCTCCTTTGCCGAAAATTGCTTAATGAAATACCCGAGCACTTCGTTACTGCTTATATTCCCAATCCTTACTTGAAGCCTGACGAACTACGCCGTGCAGTAGCGGTTGAATTGGGGGTGAAACAAGCACAGCGTATGTCTGCTCAATTACTGACTCAACGTATTCAACAGCGATTATTAGAACTGCATTCAGCAGGGCATTCGGTTGTACTCATACTTGACGAAGCACAAGCTTTACCGGAAGAAAGTCTTGAGGCTTTACGGTTATTTACGAATTTAGAAACAGAAACGCGTAAACTTTTGCAAGTCGTGTTATTTGCTCAGCCAGAATTAGATGAACGCTTAGCCACAACTAGGTTTAGACAACTGAAGCAGCGCATTACTTTTTCTTATAAATTACGTGCAATGACCGCACTTGAAGTACAACGCTACATTCAGCACCGTATGCAAGTAGCAGGCTATAAAGGCGCTACTTTATTTAATAGCGCTTTATCGAAGAGAGTGGCGAAAGTGAGTATGGGGATCCCACGCTTAGTTAATGTACTCTGTCATAAAATGTTGATGTTAAGTTATGGACAAGGGCAGTATCAGATAACTAATAAGCATTTAACCGCTGCAATAGAAGATACTGAAGCTACAAGGCAAGTAAGTTACCTTAAAGTGTACTTAAGTATTGCGGGTGTGCTTCTTTCTACAGTATTAATTGCTTATGTTTTGAAGAATTATGGAGTGATCGCTTGAGCGTAATTAATCAAATGCTAAAAGATTTAGACCAGCGTCAAGCTGACCAAGGAGGAACGAGTCATTTTACCGTACCCGTTGATTCTCCTTCTTCGAATAAAAAAATTATTTTTATCAGCTTAATTGTCATTGTTTTATTAAATACGGGTGGAATTTTTATTTGGCAAATGTATGTTGAAAACCAAGCATTAAAGGTGTCAAAAGCGTTAAAAATTAATCACAGTGAAAAACCAGTATTAAAAAATAGCAAATTAGATAATAGTGCTCATGTGGTTAAAAATGAAAGTACAAATCAGGCTAACAATAGCAACATAACTACAGGCTTGCTAAAAACTCAGCAGAATAAAGCTGATATAGCTCAAATTATTCCACCAATAAATAAGCTTACCCAAGACAATATCAGTAAAATTGAGGTGCCTTTGGCAACAATGAGCACGGCAACTTCTTCTTCAAATAATCTGCAAGCACCTGTTACATTAACGTCTTTGCCAGTAACTAAGTCAACGTTAAAAATATCGCGGAAAGAACTCTCACCCGATGCATTAGCCAAACAAAAATTAATACGCGCTGAACAGGCCCTGGCTAACAAGGATATTGCTAAGGCAGAAAGTTTATTTGAAGATGTGTTATTGGTTATACCTGAGCATAAAAGCGCAAGAAAGCAATTAGCGGCATTATGGTTTGGACGTCAAGCTTATTCAGATGCATTAAATTTACTTTCACAAGGTATTAATTTATCACCTAACGATAGTGAATTTCGTCTGATGAAAGCCCGAATTTATTTAAAAAAGAACAGAATACGACAGGCATTTACCACTTTAAACAATATACCTAATGTTAATGACGTTATTAATGTTGAGTACCAGAGTTTACGAGCAACAATGGCTCAGCAGCTTAATGAATTCTCGTTTTCCGCAGAGGCGTATCAAATTTTAGTCAGCATTGAGCCTTCCTCTAGCCGTTGGTGGTTAGGCTTGGGTGTCGCTTTAGATAGTAATAGTGAATTTGAGCAAGCGAGTTTTGCGTACAAAACCGCATTAAATAAGAACGGGTTATCTGGAAGCGCTGAAAATTTTGCCCGTCAGCGTATTACCGAGTTGGGAGAATAATTATGGCAGCACCTAAATTAAAGATGCGCCTTGGCGATTTATTAGTACATGAACATATTATTACTAATGAGCAGCTAATGCAGGCACTCAATAGCCAAAAATCTACTGGGCGAAAATTAGGGGATACTTTAATTGAGCTTGGTTATATAGGCGAGCGTCAATTACAAGAGTTCCTTGCACAGCAACTTAACGTACCTTTTTTAGATATTAGTCAGCGCTTCATTCAAAGCGAAGTTGCGTTATTGTTGCCTGAAGTTCATGCGCGTCGTTTACGTGCTTTGATCATTGAAGATCAAGGTGGCAGTGTGTTACTCGGTATGAGTGACCCTGCTGATTTAAGTGGTATTGATCAGCTAGAGCAAATGCTTGCCCCAAAAAAGTTAAACCTTGCTGTCGTCATGGAATCTCAGCTTTATCAAGCCTTCGATGCGTTATATCGACGCACGGCAGACATAGAGTCGTTTGCGAGTCAGTTAGAAGAAGAATACGAACAAACAACTGATTTCGATTTATCGTCAACCTTTTTAGATGACAGTGGTGATGCAACCGTAGGTAAATTATTACAATCGGTTTTTGAAGATGCCGTGCAAATGCGTGCCTCTGATATTCATATCGAACCTGATGAGAAATTACTCCGTATCCGTCAACGTATCGATGGTGTATTACAAGAAAACATTTTAAAAGAAAATAAAATTGCCTCAGCTATGGTGCTCCGATTAAAGCTCATGGCAGGCCTGGATATTTCAGAGAAGCGCTTACCACAAGATGGCCGTTTTAATCTTCAAATTAAAGGGCATAATATTGACGTTCGTATGTCTACCATGCCAGTACAACATGGTGAGTCAGTCGTTATGCGTTTACTTGATCAATCTGCCGGACTTTTATCACTTGACCAAACCGGTATGCCAGCCGATTTAGTCGCGCGGGTACGCCACCAAATTACACGGCCACACGGCATGGTGTTGGTCACAGGACCTACAGGTAGCGGTAAAACAACTACGTTGTATGGTGCACTAAGTGAACTAAATCAATCAACTAAAAAAATAATAACCGTAGAAGATCCTGTTGAATATCGTTTGCCCCGCATCAATCAGGTACAAGTTGCGCCAAAAATAAATTTGAATTTTTCAACAGTACTGCGTACAGCATTACGACAAGATCCTGATATTATCATGGTGGGCGAAATGCGTGATCATGAAACAGTAGAAATTGGCTTACGAGGTGCATTAACCGGTCACTTAGTGTTGTCAACACTGCATACAAATGATGCTATCACCAGTGCGTTAAGGTTAATAGATATGGGCGCAGCAGGCTTTTTAGTGGGTAGTTCACTGCGGGCGGTTATTGCTCAACGTTTAGTACGAAAAATTTGTGAACATTGCGGTGAAGATCACACGCCAGACAGCCAAGAAATGATGTGGCTTACCCATCTCGCTGGTGATGAAGCAGCAACCGTGACATATAAAAAAGGGCGTGGCTGTCAATCATGCCAGTACAGCGGGTACAAAGGGCGTATTGGTGTTTTTGAATTATTAGAAATGAATGAACCTATGATGGCGGCGCTTAAACGTGATGACCCAGAAGCGTTTACCGAATTAGCGAAAGCAAATCCAACATTTACACCCTTAGCACAAGCTGCATTTAGTTATGCTAAACAAGGGGTTATTAGCGTGGAAGAAGTACTTCGTTTAGTTGATACTATTGATGTTCAAGGCTAAGAGTAGAGTTAATTATGGCGACATTTAGTTACGTGGGCCGAAGTTTTAGTGGTTCGCAAGTTAAAGGTACAATAGAAGCAGCAAACGCTAATGCTGTTGCTGAGCAGTTGTCGCGGCAAGGCATTATTCCCGTTGCCATTAATCAATCTACAACGAAAGCGAGCGGCTCATCAGATTTAGCTAATATTGATATTGGTGAATTACTGGGGTTTTCTGTTATCTCTCTCGATGAATTGATTGTTTTTTGTCGGCAAATGTATGCACTGGTGCGCTCTGGTGTTCCAATACTTCGTGCTATTAATGGCATGGCGGAATCAAGTACATCAAATAAATTGAAAATTGCGTTAACTGACGTTTCTAGTCAATTAGAGGGGGGGTATGAGCTTTCGACGGCCTTAAATAAACACCCCAAAATTTTTTCACCTTTATTTATTTCACTCGTACATGTTGGCGAAAATACGGGTCAACTTGATGGTTCCTTCTTAAAACTCGCCAGTTATTTTGAACGCGAACAAGACACCCGTAAACGCATAAAAACGGCGATACGTTATCCCAGTTTTGTGCTTGTTGCGATAGTCATTGCGATGATTATCTTAAATATATTTGTTATTCCAACGTTTGCTAATATGTTTGCAAAATTAGGTGCTGATTTACCTATCACAACAAAAATGTTGATCGCGAGTTCAAATTTCTTTTTAAATTATTGGCCTCATCTCCTGGTGGCCTGTGTGTTTGGTTTTTTGGGCCTGAGACATTATTTAAAAACGGTTCGAGGTATGTATTTATGGGACCGACTAAAAACAAAACTTCCTATAGTAGGAGGTATTATTGAACGTTCTATTTTGTCACGCTTTTCTCATAGTTTTTCTATTGTATTAAAAGCGGGTGTGCCTTTAACCACGGGGTTAACCTTAGTGTCTGATGCGGTAGATAACACTTACATGCGAGATAAAATTTTAGCGATGCGTGGTGGAATTGAAAGTGGTGACAGTTTATTGCGCTCAGCTAATGCCAGCAAACTATTTACGCCTCTCGTCCTACAAATGGTTGCGGTAGGTGAAGAAACTGGCCGTGTAGACGAGCTATTAGAAGAAGTGGGTGATTACTACGAGCGTGAAGTTGATTACGAACTCAGCACATTAACAGCTCGTATTGAACCTATTATGATCGCCATTGTTGCTGCTATGGTATTAGTACTCGCGTTAGGTATCTTTACCCCAATGTGGGACATGATGTCGGCTTTTAAAGGTAAATAATATCAACCGTTAAAGTCACACTTGATGACTGTAGATATCAATCGTTACTTTGAGCACGTTTCAGGGTTTACATAGTAAAAACATAATAATGTTTTTAAGTACTTAATTAGTAAGAATATGACATTACAACAGGTTAGTGCTAAAAAAGGGAAGTCTGTGGCAGAGAACCTGATCATAATGGCTATGATTGGTTTACTGATGGCGACATTTATTTATTATTTCTTTAAACAAGAAGCGCATTTATCTCGAGTCGGTTTTGATTCGGTTGCCAATACCTTTTCTGCACGGGTTACGGGTATTCATGCGCAATGGTTTATGGATAATAAACCGCGTTGGGTTATTATTAAAGAAACGACAACCGTAAATGGTGCTAGTGACACCAATCGTATTGAAGTTAATAAGGCGGGTTGGATTGATGTCGCTTTAGCAAATGGCACAAGCAATCAAAATGAGTGTCGTAAAATATGGCAACAGGTGCTAACAACGCCTATGGTTTATATGAAGCAGCCTATTTCAGCTGTATCGGTAAATATAAAGACAAATACAGCGACACAACAAAAAAATCGTTCGTGTCAGTATAGTTTGCCAAGTGGTGAGTATTTTGAATACCAGCCGAGTAACGGCAAGGTAAGTAGAATCAAAGTACGTGAGTAGCGAAAAAAAAATTATTTTTACGTATAGGTTAAAAAATGTAATTAAAGCTCACTAAGTAAGTGACTTTATTAGTAAATCGTTGTTAGAATCAATTAATAGTGCCGGTGAATGTACTGGTAAAAAAAAATAGAGGTTGTTATGAAGAAGCAGTCAGGTTTTACATTAATAGAACTGGTTATCGTTGTTGTTATTTTAGGGTTCTTAGCTGTTACTGCTATACCTAAGTTTCTTGACTTAACTGATCAAGCTAAGCAAGCCAATATTGAAGGTATGGCGGGCGGCTTTGCCACAGGTATTTCTTTAGCACGAGCACAATGGGAAGCTGAAGGCAGAAATAATGATGGCGCAGTGCCACCAAAAAACTTTGTGAATTACGATGGTGTTACATTATATCTGACAGTCGAAGACACGGTTAATAACATCAGACCAGGTTATGTACTAGGCACTACTGCAACAGCATCTATTGCAGCGGTTAATTGTATTTCTGTTTGGAATAGCCTTTTTCAGCAACCTCCTACTATTGCTCAATACTCAGGAACTATTGCTGTATCGGTTAATTATATCGCCGCAACCAATACAACCAATGCTAATAACCCTTACTGTATTTATTATCTAAAAGAAACATTAGATAAAAATGTTGCTGGTGGCTATGCAGACCCAGGCACATTAATAACGAAAGGGAATAACTTTACCTACTCGCCAGCAAATAGCACGGTAGCGATAAATATCAATGTAAACCCTAGTTAAACTTAAATAGACACATAAATAAAAAACTTTAAAACTTTAAAACTTTAAAACTTTAAAACTATAAACTATAAACTATAAATTATAAATTATAAAAAGGTAAATTATGAAAAAATTACAAAAACAAGCAGGTTTTACACTAATAGAATTAGTCATCGTGATTGTTATTTTGGGTATTTTAGCCGCGACTGCTGCACCTAAGTTTATTGATTTGACAGGCGATGCTAAAGCGTCAGTAATTAAAGGAGTTAAAGGTGCATTAAATTCTGCCGTTGATCTAGCACATGCTAAAGCATTAGTTGCGGGTAAAATTAGTGCGGCAGCAGCAGGTCAAGCGATCAGTGTTGGTTCTTCAAACATTCTTTTAAATTATGGTTGGCCGACTAAAGAATCAATTGCTAGTTTAATTGCCATTGACTCAGATATAGTGACAAGTACATCAACGACTTCTATTACGTTTACGCATGCGAATGCGACTGACGGAACAGAATGCTTAGTAACTTATACTAATACAGTAACAAACAGTGAAACTAGACCAACGATTGGTATTGATACTGATAAGTGTTAACTGGTAAGAAAATAAAAAACCGAGCATTGCTCGGTTTTTTATTATTAGATGTTTATTAATACACTAATCATCTTTAGACTTTACAATATTTATTCCCCAATCTTCAACAAGCGGATATGTTAATTTAGCTTCTTTTAAAACTCTCTGATATGCAACTTCCTGTTTCAAAATACCTAAGCACAACAATATATTTGAATAAATGCTCTTTCTTGGAGCATGTCTAACACGGCCAAGTCCCCAATTAATATATCGTTGTAAAGCTTGAGGGCTTTTCTCTCGCAACCCAGCGACTAATGTATGCCCATAAATGTTTTTATCTAGCCTACTTTGCCAAGCGATAGGGTTTTCAATATCTAACAACCGCTCAATATTTTGATAACCATGTTTTTCATGTTCAACAACAATGTTGCCAGTGTGTAAGGTAGTTATTAAGAAAGGTAGAAAAATGATAGGAAATAATATAGATAAAAAACGTAATAAAAAAAAATTATCTAATCTAGACTCAGACTTATCACTGTTACTGTGCATATCAGTAAACCAGAGTAAGATAATAAAAACAAACCAGTGGCTTACTGAGCTATAAAAGGGGAACTCTAATTGGCTGTGCAGCAGTAATGGGGTGATCAATCCTAAAATGGTCAATCGCTTGGCGAGCTTATTATTTATTTTTAGCCAACTTTTCATATAGGCGACAACGAAAAAAATCATTCCTAATAACGCAATAACGCCACCTTCACTTACCCAATATAAAACTTCGTTGTGCGGGTGTGCCATTCGTTGTTGTGCAGCACCAATTTCAGGATGTTCAATAACATAACGATTATAGGTATCAAGAAAAACGCGCTCATAAAGACCATAACCTGCACCTTTTAAGGGGTGGTCTTTAATCATCTGTGTGGTAATTAAGTAAGTATGTGGCCGAGCACCTGCCTTTTGATAGTTTTCTTCTCCGCGGTTAAATATCTCACTGTTGTTAAAGCTGATTATAGACATGGCAAAAGCTACGAAAATTATTGCTAAATTAATTCCTAGCTGTTTTTTATGCTTAAAGTATAAATAAGGGCTAATAAAAGCCAGGACTAAAAGAGTCGTTAAATGTCCAGTTCTTGACTGCAAAACCACTACTAAGAAAGTAGCTGAGAATAAGCAAAAGTAACAAAGTGCTTGTTGATATTTATTAACAGAGAATTTTTTTGAAGTAACGGACAAATATAAGGCAATTGCTATACCTGTAGCCATAAAGCTGGCCATAACATTAGGTTGTAGAAAACTGCCGTGCGGACGGCTAATGCCAGGCTTATAGCCCGCCCAATCACTGGTTTCTAAAATAAAATATTGCACTAAACCAAAGCAAGCTTGTATTGCAATAGCTATTAATATCCACCACAAAACCTGTTGTGGGTTTTTTCTTAATTCATCAAATTGATACAAACAAAATAACAGTAGCAAGCCACCGGCTAAGCCGAGTAAGCGAGGAATAGCATGGTCGCTAAATTCACTGCCATAAAACATCGGAACGCATAAACATAAAAAGCCTAATAGACTATAAAGTTGTAAGCTACTGGTCACGACTTTCTTATTAAGGGTTATTTGCCAAAGTCCTAAAGAAATAAGAATGGTAGCAATTAGCCAACCAAAGACATTGAATGATAAATACAAGCCTGTGCCACCGGGGGTTTCCAGTACAACATGCATGGCAAAGCAGAAATATGAGATAAGTAAAAATCGAAAATAGGGGAAAAGAGTCAATAGAGTCAAAATATTTAAAAAATAGATATCAAAGAATAGAGTGCTTCACTTGTATTTACAATATCTTATCATAGAATTATTTGTAGATTACAAGATATGTTTTTATGAAAAAATACGATATGCTGTAGAGATTAAGTAAGATGGAATTTTAAATAAAATGAAGGTATTAACGAAGTCTTCGGCTACATTTAAGCAATCAAATAAAGCGACTAAAGGTTTTACGCTGATTGAACTCGTCGTCGTTATTGTGATTCTTGGTATTTTAGCCGCGACAGCACTTCCGAAATTTATTAACTTAAAAGCAGATGCACAAACAGCAACATTGCAAGGTGTTAAAGCAGCAATGCAAAGTGCTGCTGCACTTATTCATAGTAAGTCGTTGGTTAAGGGTAATCATAGCTTGGCGATAGGCACCGTTAACATTGATGATGGTGGCGGTTTAGCTAATGACGGAGAACTATCCCTTAACTTTGGCTACCCGTTAGCAAACGTCGGTGAGTGGCAACGGCTGCTTAATTTAGGTGAAAATTTTAAATATCGAGGACTCGGTGGAACCACCGGACGAGTGGTTGCCATCTATCGCGATGACACGACAGCTCCAATCAGAACAACAGATCCGTGTATCGTTTATTATGTAAGAGCCGTAGACGCTAATAGCCCGCCACAATATGTTATTAATAAGTGTATTTAGCGTTTAAAGGCAGAGTAAGGAAATACATTGATGAACGACAAATCGAGAACATATGTACTTAGAAAATATCATCGTGGTTTTACTCTGATTGAGTTAGTCATTGTTATCATCATATTAGGTATTCTTTCGGCAACGGTAGTCCCTAAATTTTTCACTTCAAATGGTTTTACTGAATATGCATATCGAACCGATGTTATTGCTAAACTACGCTTAATACAAACCCGTGCTATGCAACAAGTTAATGACTCTTGCCACCAGATAATGATCAGCGCAGATAAACTTGGTAAGGTAACTTGTGACACTCCCCCTGCATATATGGAGAAAAAAGCTACTTTAGTTGTCATCGATAATAACGATAATGTTACCTTTAGCCCTATAGGACTTACCTTTTCTTTTGATAGTTTGGGGCGCCCACAAGGTTGTAACCAGCCTTGTGAGATTAGCATCTCTGGTGATCAGGAACTGAAGGTTTCCATTGAAGCAGAGGGTTATATTCATGCCCTTTGATCAACGCTTACCCTTAAATTCTGTTTCACCTTTGCAAAAGGGTTTTACCTTAATAGAAAGCATTATTGGTATTGTCGTATTATCTATCGCCTTTTCTATTTTAACGACATTAATTTATCCATTATCTAATCAAAGTGCCGAGCAAGTTCACCAAATAAGGGCAGCTGAATTAGGCCAGTCGATGATTAACGAAATCTTAGGTAAAGCGTTTGATGAAAATTCTGATATGTCGGGAGGGTTCTATCGTTGCGGTGACGACATCAATAACGATGGCGAAATTAAACTTATTGATGGTGAAAATACCTGTTCAACAATCTTACAAAATGAAGAGTCTGATGATCGTGAATTCTATGACGACGTAGATGACTACCAAGGACTCGTTGTTATCGAGAATTCACTTGGGGAATCAACAGGAAATGATATTTACATAGGTTATCAACTTAATGTCACCGTTGTTAATGACGGTGACTACGACGGTAATCCAGACGGAAATTCAATTACGACCAATTTCACAGCTAAACTAATAACGGTCACGGTAACTACACCTCAAGGTTTTGATTTTGTCTTTTCTGCTTATAAGGCTAATTTCTAATGCGCATATTATCGGCTAAGGAAAAGGGTTTTACTTTAGTGGAGTTAGTTACGGTAATCGTAATTTTAGGCGTGTTGGCTGTTAGCACAACGAGTTTTATTCAGTTTGGTACAAAAAGTTATACTGATGCAGTGGATCGTGAAGAGATAACGTCAACAGCACGTTTTGTTATTGAACGGTTAAATCGAGAAGTAAGAAACGCCTTACCTAATAGTGTCCGTGTTGTGAATGGTAGTGGAAAAAAATGTTTAGAATTTATACCGATTGCACAGAGTGCAATTTATCTAGATATCCCTGTATTGCCTGAGCCAACGTCAAATACGATAACATTAGTGCCGTTTAAGAGTGCACTTGTCGATAATAGTTCAAAAATTGCGGTGTATGCACTTAATACCGATGATATTTATGATAATAACAATGGTGTTATTCATGACTTTGATTCACTTTCCCCTTTGCTAAATAGAAATGAACTTAATGACAGTTCGCCAGCAGTAGTATTAACGTTAGGTAACCCTGCTAATCCTATACATTTTAGGGCCGATTCTCCAACGAGCCGCATTTATTTTATAGAGCCAGCGGTTGCATTCTGTCTTGAGAATGATGAACTTTATCGATACAAAAACTATACAAACTCCATTGTAGATAATACGCCGATACGCAGTAATAATGGCGTTGAGAATAATTGGAGCCTAATGGCTGAAAACCTTGGGAATACAGTATCACCCTTTAATGTTGTTGATGTAACATTAAGACGTAATGCACTAGTGTTAATTCAGTTACATTTCTTTATAAATCGAGAAAACATTATTTTTAGTCATGAAATACAGGTGCCTAATGTTCCATAATAAGCAGGTAATAATATTAACGTCATTTTACCATTTACGTACGCCTAATAAACATCAAGGTAGTTCATTAGTCATCGCTATATTTATTATTGTTGTTTTGTCCCTTCTGGGAGCAGCTTTGGTTAAAATGATGGCATCAAGCCAGCAAAATGTTGCGTTTGAAGTGTTAGGAACCCGTGCGTATACAGCAGCACAAACAGGAGTTCAGTGGCAATTAGCACAATTATTTCCTGTTGGTTTAGGCACTAGCTCGACAAAAAAATGTAGTGATGTCAGCCATGTCCCTCCTGTAATTAATAATACATCAGGTTTAAAAGGATGCAATATAATAGGTCCTATCGGATGTAATGACTTTCTTCATGATGGTGTTCGTTATTATACGGTTACAAGTATTGGCTCGTGCGATATTGACGGGGAAGCTACGTCGAGGATAATTGAGGTAGAAGCACGGAGTTTGTAAAATTTTACTTAAATCCCCTTTAATTTTATACACTATATGTTAATAAATATAGTGTTGGTTTTTTTTACAGTTGTACTTTAAAATAAAAAACAATACACTCCATTGTATTGTTTATAGTAGCTAATTTAATACTGGTACGGTATATGCATATGATGTGATATCTGGTGATTCGTACCATTGTAGTTTTTCATTAATTGAGGTTTTATAATGATAAAATATACGCTTAAATTAATTTTAACGTTTTCCCTGCTTTTCTCTAGTGCATCTTTTGCGGGTTACATTACCACTGAACTGACCAGTGATACATATATCACATATAAAGGTTACGATTGGACCTGGGCTGCACCTATCAGCACAACAAATTTTTCTGATATAGACCCCACTACGGGTGAATGGGTAGATAATATATTTGAAAACCCTACAGTACATATTGGCTGGATGGCGATTATTGACACTAATATAAAGCAACTGTTTGCAGAACTAACGTTGAGCGATTTTCAACGTAATGGACAAATAATTCAATCAGTAGCATATTGGAATTCAAATTTTGTTCATGTTGATATCGCTGATTTTAACATCAAAGTAGGTGTTAAAGGTGCTGATGGCTATACTAACGAAATAAATGACACTTTCTACGTACGTAATATTGCTGACAGACCGACAGCTCAAGTACCTGAACCATCTACCCTTATGATTTTTGCTATCGCACTAATTGCTTTATCTCTGAGAAAGCGCGCTATTAAATCACGCTGAGGTTAAGTAAAGAAAATTCAAAACAGCCTCGCCATTGCGGGGCTTTTTATTGTCCTAAAAACAATTATAGACCCTTAAATAATTGTTTTTAGCTACTCGATACTATAATAAACACTAGCCACTACTTGTTATCAGTAATACTTAAAGGTAACTTTAGTATATTGATTATACTTCTTTTTCTCGTTAGGGAATTCACAATGCTGTTTCGTAGTATCTCTGTTATTTTTTTATGTGTTTTTGTTCAATACTCGGCAATTGCAGCACAATGTCAGGTGGTATTTCCTGATGTTATTGCTACTCATGGCAATAGCAGTGGTAATAGTCAGATAACCTTTGGCTATAATGCCCGACTTATTAATAATCCAGACACTGAATTAGCTACTGGACAAGTAAGTCACAATGCTGGTTCGAATATCAACAGCTGTAGTAGTGCCGATTGTACAGCGTCAAATATTTCAGCAGAAACAGTCAGTATTAACTTTTTGTCTGGTGGTGGTTCTGTTAATTATAATCCTCCTGGTTCCCAAATAACGACTTTTGGAACAACAACTGTTAACAACTATAATCAAGTATCCTCTAGTGCTAATGCAACGTTAAATTTTAGTGATAATCATGACGTATATTTTTTTGAACAACTCGCTGTTGGCTATAATAATACCCTGAACTTATCTGGTGGGAAAACCTATTATATTAGCAGCTTTTCGGTTGGTTCTCAGACTCAAATAAATGTGGTGGGTGCAGGCACAGCTAAAGTAATTATAGATTCAAATATCAATTTTACCTCACCCGTTACTATTAATTCTAATGCTGTAAATCAAACAGGTGATACGAGTAAATTGGTTATGTATGTGGATGGTAATGTAACCTTTGGCAGTAGTTCTACATTCTCGGGTGCACTTTATGCTAAAAATATAACCTTTAATTCTGCAAGTTATTTGTTCGGTGTTGCATCTGGACAAACAGTGATCCTTAATTCCAACTCGACATTAACTTATGACGGCAACGTTTTTAACGCTGATTTTGGTGAAATTTGTGAAGTTGAGGTAGCAGCTCACCCCATTGTTGATTATCGTTTTGATGAATGTACCTACACTGGTTTAGGGTTTGAAGTTATAGATAAAACAGAGAACTATAATGCGGGCATCTATGGCATTGATGAATCAGCGGACGACGCTCAAATAAATAATGCATTGGATCTTTCTAAAACAGATACTAGTGATTGGCTAAGCGTTCCTAGAGGTGTTGTCGATGGGCTTAACAATTTTACACTCTCACTATGGATAAATACCAATAAAGATAAAAGTCAACAAGAAATTTTTCAAGCATTGGGGAAAAATAAAAAGGATGATGAATTAGAAATTTACCTTAAGGATAATAAAGACGTTAAGGTAAAAATAAAAGATGACAGCAAAACATTGAGTAGTGAGATTGAGTTGACTGATGGTCAGTGGCATCACTTACTTGTAACGCGTGAAAATGACAAAGTCTGCTTGTTTGTTGATGGTGATTATCAAGAGTGTGATACTGGAGTTGGCAGCGGGAAACTCTCTGTTCCTTATTCTGACAGCATTGTTATCGGGCAAGAACAAGACGATTATAGTGGTGATTTTAACTCATCGCAAAGTTTTGAAGGATTGATTGATGAATTTAAGATATATGCCCTAGTACTTTCCACTACAGAAATAAATAGCCTGTATGATAACGAATATAATGGGAAAAACTATGACGGTAGTCTCAGAGCAGAGGTTAGTTGTAGTTTATTAGCTTTTTATCGATTTGAGCAATTGGATTTTTCATCTCAAATTAACGACAATAGTGACGTGGGTAACCACGGTTTAAATGATGGAGGAGAGTCAATTACGAATGGTCAGTATTGTCGAGGGTTTGACAGTAATGGTAAAAATAGTGACACATCAACAGAAAATGCCTTCTCAAGTAGTTTAGATGCAGACGATGATATTGGTAATAAAGGCACAATAAGCTTTTGGTTCAACAGCAATAACGGGTGGGCAGACGATAATTTTAATCGGGTTTTATTTGATGCCACATTGGCAGAACACACATCGACATCAAAAAATAAGTACTTTGTTTTAAGATTGAAATCTGATGGCCGCTTAGACTTTAGATTTGAAGATTCAAATGACAGTGATTTTTCAGTTACTGAGCCTAACGTTACCGCACGTTTACCCAATACTTGGTATTATCTCACCGTTACTTGGGATTTTGATAATGACACTTTTCAACTGTATGTTGACGCTTCTAGTGTCGTTGAACAAACAGAGAGTACCAATGGCCAATTAGGTGAATTAGGAACGTTAATTTTTGGCGATAACACAACAAGTTATTACACACCTGATGACTCTGCTAACGGTAAGTTTGATGAAGTTAGAATTTATTCAAAAGTATTAACTCAAAACGAAATTCAAACTGATATGGACGAAAATTTTGATTGTGTAAATAATATAAACCATTATCGCATTCAACATGATGGACAAGGGCTAACCTGCGATATAGAAACGGTTGTTGTAAGCGCCTGTACTAATGTATATGACGGTAGCGATTGTATTGAGAGTAATGAAGAAATTACGCTTGATTTAGTGGCGACAGGGGGAAGTAATACTGTAAATACAACAACAACATTTATTGGCAGTACTGATGTCGATTTTAATTACACGGTAAGTGAAAATATTACCTTATCAATTGCAAATGAAACTATCTCGTCGACGAGTAGTGAAGAGGTGTGTACAAACAATATCTGTATAATGACGTTTGCCGATGCGGGTTTTATTTTTTCAGGTATTGATGATATTGAAGTGGCAGGTGTTGCCAATACTGGTTTAACCATTCAAGCGGTAAGCAATAATAATGGAGTTTGTGTGGGTGTATTCAATGAACCTAAAAAGGTAGATTTTGCGATTGAAATGATATCGCCAGATCGCATAAGCGATAAAAAATATACGATAGCCTCTAATGAAATTAACCAAAACCGTGCTGGTAACATCGATAGTTACCAAACAATTAATCTTACTTTTGGTGCTAATTCAACAGCTTTACTCGGTAACAATACTTACTTTGATGCGGGTAATATTGTATTGCATGCTAAGCATACTATCGCTGCCACATCTGAAAATCCGGCTGTAACTTTATTCGGCAATTCTGCTTTTTACGTGCGTCCGTATGCTTTTGGTATATATCCAACCAACGCTTATCAACAAGCTTTAACTGAACAAACTGCCGAAGCAGGCACAGTAACTCAGCAAGCAGGTCTTGAATTTAATTTATTAGTTGAAGCGATTAATCGACAAGGTGATAAAACAGCTAATTTTACAAATAAATCAGTGGAGCTAAGTTTACAACGTATTGCTCCTATCAGTAATGGTTTTGATGGGTTTTTAACTTACAATGATGGCAGTATTACCTCAACAGTTACCGCGAATGATTACAGTGGTGGAAAAATATTAAGTTTTATGGCGGGTGAATTTCAAGACAGTGAAGTGAAATTTAGTGAAGTTGGTTTACTAAAGGTAGCCTTACGTGAACAGCAAACCGTGAGTAATGTCGCTAGTTATGCGCAAGGAAGCGAGAATGTTGGACGCTTTACACCTGCGTATTTCATTCAAACGATTGTAGATAATAATGAGACGAGTGAAGCAGGAAGTATTACGGCTAATCACAATGATACTTGCATAATTAACTCTTGGGTTTATAGCGGACAAAAAACGATAGATAATAATGTTGAGGTAGGCTCAATTAAATATGGTGTAGAGCCAATATTAACTCTTACTGCTTACAATGCTAATTATGGTCTTACAAAAAATTATATGGGTGATTTTGTTAAACTTGATAATAATGATGTGAGCTTCAGTTCACCATTAAGCATTCATGCTAATGGTTTACCGTTACTGGCTGATGTTAGTGCCGTAGGGAGTTTTATAAGTATTGAAGATGGTATATTAAAATACAGATTATCTGATCAACATCACTTTACTTACTTGAGAAATGCTAACAGTGTCATAGCCCCTTTCTATGCCGCATTTGAAATACCAATAAATAGTATTATTGATAATGATGGCATCACGATTAAACCAGATGATAGCAATGGTTCATACTTTTTAAATCCGAGTTTTACTTCTCAGGAGAATATCGGTGTCAATGTTCGCTTTGGTCGTTTAATAGTTGAAAATAGTTTTGGTCCTGAAATTTCAAATATTTCACAGCCTATGTATGCACAATATTTAGCTGAAAATGGACAGTATGTTACGAATACTGACGATTCCTGTTTGTCTATTTCGAGCGAGAATAATGAGATTATTTTAACTGATGGAACTTTAGACAAAAATTTATCGGGGATCACTTTGGAAACAAGTCAATTAAAAAATGGCTATAGTCAAATTATTGAGCTAACAGCAACAAATGCACAAGGGGACATTAATGTTGAATATACTGCACCCGTTTGGTTACAGTTTGACTGGCTAAATGCAAATAATAATTTTGATGGTCCATATAATCAAAACCCATCAGCAACAGCGACCTTTGGCGTATACCGGGGCAACGATCGTATTATATCATGGCGAGAAATAGGTAATTAGCTTAGCAATTTCGTTGCTTTTATCTCTTTTAATAAATAAAACCGAAAAAACATCTATTTAAAGGTGTTTTTTTACAAACAGACAACACATTTCCTAAAGTCTGGGGTATGATTAAGTGTTATAACTTTTAATTAAATACTGAACATTCTTACTTGTTATTTTTAATACTAATTTATTGATTAAATTAATATGTGGTAGAATTTTAGTCGTTTTGGCAATTTAGTGCCTTAGCACCATTTGTAGGATATTTTGACCTTATGTTTAAAAAATTACGCGGCATGTTTTCTAACGATTTATCAATAGATTTAGGAACGGCGAACACTCTTATTTATGTAAAAGACCAAGGTATTGTTTTAAATGAGCCTTCGGTAGTTGCTATTCGTCAAGACCGCTCTGGTGGTTCAAAAAGTGTAGCTGCAGTCGGTTCTGCTGCAAAACAAATGCTCGGCAGAACGCCGGGTAATATTGAAGCTATTCGCCCAATGAAAGATGGTGTTATTGCTAACTTTTTTGTTACTGAAAAAATGCTTCAGTATTTTATTAAGCAAGTGCACAGTAATAACTTTTTACGCCCAAGTCCTCGTGTACTCGTTTGTGTGCCTTGTGGTTCAACTCAAGTTGAGCGTCGTGCCATTCGTGAGTCAGCCCTTGGTGCTGGCGCACGTGAAGTTTATTTAATTGACGAACCTATGGCTGCCGCTATTGGTGCTGGTATGCCTGTCTCAGAAGCCACCGGTTCTATGGTGGTCGATATTGGCGGCGGTACGACAGAAGTGGGTATTATCTCATTGAATGGTGTAGTATATTCTTCATCGGTTCGCATCGGAGGTGATAAATTTGACGATGCCATTATCAATTATGTACGTCGTAACTTTGGCAGTTTAATCGGTGAAGCAACGGCGGAGCGCATCAAGCATGAAATAGGCTCAGCTTATCCAGGTGAAGAAGTCTTAGAAATTGAAGTGCGTGGCCGTAATTTAGCCGAAGGTGTTCCTCGTAGTTTTACCTTAAACAGCAATGAAATATTGGAAGCATTACAAGAGCCATTAACCGGTATTGTTAGTGCTATTATGGTTGCTTTAGAGCAAGCGCCACCAGAATTGGCCTCTGACATTTCAGAACGCGGTATGGTGCTTACTGGCGGCGGTGCATTATTAAAAGATTTAGATCGCTTATTAATGGAAGAAACAGGTATTCCTGTTGTAGTTGCTGATGACCCACTAACTTGTGTGGCTCTTGGTGGTGGTAAAGCGCTTGAAATGATAGACATGCATGGTGGCGACCTATTTTCTTATGAGTAAATGTTCTTACGAATAAGTCATACTAATTATTTATTGCCATGTTAATTAACGACATTGTGAAGATGTTCATTGACGCGCGTCAACTCAGTTCATTCTTCTTGTCTTTAGTCTACATGGCCGCCGATAAATTAGCATTTATACAAGTTTAACTTATGAATCCAATATTTAAACATGGCCCTTCTCCTCAGCACCGACTTTTGTTGGTGTTGTTTTGTTCTATATCTTTAATTTTTTTCGACCATAAAGTGAATAGTTTCGAGAACATTCGTGGCTATTTGCAGTCTATGGTAAGTCCTTTACAGTATTTAGCGACCACGCCTAAACAGATAATGACCTGGGCGTCAGAAAATATTATTACCCGACGACAACTGATTAGCGAAAACCAACAATATAAAATTTCAGAATTACGTTTCCATCAGCAATTACTGGCATTGGAAATTATAAAAAAAGAAAATGAACGTTTACGCTTATTGCTTGCTTCGCCACTAAGAGGTGAAGTCAAGAAAATGGTTGCTGAAATATTGTCAGTAGATTCTGATCCTTACAGTCATCAAGTGGTTATTAACCGCGGGAGTGACGACGGCCTTTTTGAAGGGCAGCCAGTCATTGATGATGAAGGTATTGTTGGACAAGTTTTGCATGTGGGCATAAACAGCAGTCGAGTCATTTTAATTACTGATGTTACGCACGCGGTACCGGTAAGAGTCAGTCGTAATGGTGTTCGTTTAGTTGCATCAGGTACTGGGCAAATAGACAGGCTAACACATAATTTTGTACAACATAGTACGGATGTTCGCAGTGGTGATTTACTCGTAACGTCGGGTCTTGGCGATAAATACCCTGAAGGATATCCTGTTGCTCGGGTTACCACCGTTATACAAAATGACGCTAATGCCTTTGCACTGGTTCAAAGTGAGCCGGTGGCTAAAATAGACAGATTGCGTTACTTACTGTTACTTTGGCCTGAAAAAGCCCCTGGAATTTTTGCGCCTTCACAAAAAAAAGCAGCACCAGATAAATTAGTGAATAAAAAAAGTGACAATGACACAGGAATAAACAATGCCGATTCGTAATATTTTGATTATTATGTTTACTACAGTTATTGCTTTAATTGCCAGTATTATGCCATTACCACTAAGTATTGATGCCTTTCGTCCAGATTGGGTATTGGTGGTACTTGTTTATTGGTGTTTGGCGTTACCTGGGCGAGTGAATGTTATTACCGCTGGTTTTGTTGGTTTCTTACTTGATGTTTTACTCGGTTCTATCCTGGGTGTGCACATGATGGCAATGGCTATGGTCGTTTATATTATTGCTGGGAACTTCCAAAAAATTCGAAATTTCTCTGTTTGGCAACAATCTCTTATTGTGGGTGTTTTATCCGCTTTATACCATTTAATTGTTTTTTGGATGCAGCGGTTTTTAACCGATGCGGTGTTTCTCCCCAGCTATTTATATCCGGTGATCACCACGATAGTACTTTGGCCATGGGCGTTTTTATTATTAAGAAAAGTACGTCGTCACTTTCGTATAACTTAGTGCCTATTCTCCACCCGTTAATTGAGTAAATTTGTATGAAGCCTATGTTAGTTTTAGCCTCACAGTCACCCCGAAGAAAAGAATTACTCAGTCAACTGGGCTATCAATTTAAAACTGTTTCAGCTGATATTGATGAAAGTATTCTCGGTAATGAATTACCTCGAGACTATGTTTTACGTTTAGCGATTGAAAAAGCAAAAGTGGTTTCAAAGGATCTTGCGGCAGACTGCGTGGTGCTTGGCTCAGACACTAGCGTTATTTTTAAACAACATATTTTGGGTAAACCTGAAAATATTGAAGCGTGTTGCCAGCAATTACTCATGCTGTCAAACAATACTCATCAAGTCTTTACCGCAATTGCAGCGGTAAAGAATAATCAAATCTCTTCTGCCATCATTTCTACTGATGTTACCTTTAAAGCGCTGACCATTGAAGAAATCCAACGTTATTGGCATACCGGTGAACCGCGTGATAAAGCTGGCGCTTATGGTATCCAAGGTATTGGCGGACAATTTGTGACACAAATTAAAGGTAGTTATTCTGCCGTGGTCGGTTTACCTTTGTATGAAACAGCAAAACTATTAGCTGAGCTTGGTTTACCTACACCTATTCAAGACCCAGCAACGTATCTAAGGGACGGAGAAACTCTATGAGTGGTGAATTACTGATTAATGTAACCCCAAGTGAGACACGTGTTGCGCTAATAGAAAACGGTGTGTTGCAAGAAGTACATGTAGAGCGTGAATCTCGTCGAGGATTAGTGGGTAATATTTATTTAGGTAAAGTTATTCGAGTACTGCCGGGTATGCAAGCCGCCTTTATTGATATTAATTTAGATAAAGCGGCTTTTTTACATGCGTCAGATATCAATACCAAACTGATTATCAATAATGATGACTTACCCGCAGATCATGTGCCAGACATAAGAGCGTTAGTACATGAGGGCCAGCAAATTGTCGTTCAGGTCATTAAAGACCCGCTTGGCACAAAAGGTGCGCGCTTAACCACAGACATTACCGTGGCAGCTCGATACTTAGTGTTAATGCCCAATGCAAACCATGCAGGTATTTCACAACGAATTGAACACGCTAAAGAACGTAATCGTCTTAAAGATATTATTACGCCATACTGCAGCGAAGAGCATGGTTTTATTGTGCGAACTGCTGCTGAAGGTGCTGACGAAAAAGAATTAAAACATGATGCTGAATTTTTACGTCGTGTTTGGAAAAAAGTACAAGACCGTAAAAAAAGAAAGCAATTCAAAACGCCTATATATCAAGACTTGTCATTGGCATTTCGTGTGTTACGTGATTTCGTTGGTATCGATTTCGAACGAATTCGTATCGATTCAAAACTTACCTATGAACAGCTACGAGAGTTTACAGAAGAGTTTGTGCCTAATTTAACGCCAGTTTTAGAATGTTATCCAGGTGAACGACCTATCTTCGATTTGTTTGATGTTGAAAATGAAATACAAAGAGCACTACATCGAAGAATTGACTTAAAGTCAGGTGGCTACTTAATTATCGACCAAACTGAAGCCATGACCACTATTGATATAAATACAGGTGGGTTTGTTGGTCATCGTAATCTAGAAGAAACCATTTTCAATACTAATCTAGAGGCAACACAAGTTATTGCCCGACAGCTCAGACTTAGAAATCTAGGTGGCATTATTATTGTCGACTTTATCGATATGAACAGTGTAGAGCATCAAAAACGTGTTTTACACAGCTTAGATGTTGCGATGGCGAAAGACAAGGTTAAATATAGCATCAGTAAATTCTCTAAGCTGGGCTTAGTTGAAATGACACGTAAACGTACCCGTGAAAGTTTAGAGCATGTGCTTTGTGGTGAATGTTCAGTGTGCTCAGGCCGTGGACATTTGAAAACTGTGGAAACTGTTTGTTTTGAAATTTTACGTGAAATCGTCCGAGTAAACCGAGCATATGATTCAGACAAGTTTATTGTTTATGCTTCTTCTGCGGTAAGTGAGTCATTAATTAATGACGAATATCATCACCTTGCTGAGTTAGAAGTGTTTATAGGTAAGCAAATTAAAGTTCAGACAGAATCCATGTATAATCAAGAGCAATTTGATGTGATTATGATGTGATTTTAAACGACTAATGGTAGCCTTTTTGTATGATCTTGATACTAACATGTAGGTGATAGTTCCAGGGTTTAGTTACACAGTAAATAAATTAACCAATTAAAGTAAACATTAATCTAATAGAGTATGTAGTAAATTCATTTTATGAGTATTTCAGCTGTTTCGAATCGTTGGTTAAATAGACTGTATAAAGTATTGGCAATATTGTTAGTACTTTTTGCCGTATTGATCAGTGCGTTTCGTATATCTCTACCGTATGCACATAATTTCCATCAAAACTTTCAACACTACCTTAATGAAACTTATGATACGCACATAACCATTGGCTCATTAGCCATGGAGTGGGGCGTTAATGGGCCGACAATCGTTGTTGAACAAGTTAATGTGCTTGATACTGAAACGGCTGATGTATTTGTTGCAAGCATGGAGTTAACGATTGATTTTTGGGGAAGCTTACGACATCAAAAGTTAATCACGCAAGATATAACATTAGTTGGGGCGCAAATCTTTTTTGATAAAATATTATTAGAAGAAAAAGATAACACCGCAGAAGATAGCTCACTTATCGAGACGATTACCGATGCTTTATTTCAGCAGATTAACCGTTTTACCCTGACAAATAGCAAAATCACCTTAAAAGATGAGGCGATAACCCGAACTTTTCTCGTTGACCAACTTGTTTGGGTGAACAGTGGCAACCGTCATCGTGCTACGGGCAGTATGCTAATTGATGGGTTAACGTCAAATAACATTAAATTTAACCTTGACGCTTCAGGGCAAAATCTTCGAGAGTTAAGTGGTCAGTTGTACTTTCAAGCAAACAAACTAAATGTTACTCCTTGGCTCGATAAAATATTTGCAATCGAAAATGAAAAAACATATTCATCCGTTAATTTTAGTGCTTGGTACACTCTAAACAAAGGTAAGGCTAATAAATTACAAATAGCGTTAGGTGACAATGAAGTGAGTTGGCTTTTCAATGATGAGCTGCACTCTATTCGTATAAACGAAGGCAATATACTTGTTGAGAATTTTGATGATACCAACAACATAACGACCACCACAACACCCCTACAATTTTATACGAATGACAGGGCCTGGCTGCCTTTGACCATAAGTACCCAAAGAACAACTAATGGTTTGCTGACTTACATTTCTTCGTTAGAGCTCTTTGGTTTAGCTGATCTTTATCCACTTTTTTCTGGGCATCCCGAAAGCCAAGTATTATTAAATAATTTGTCGCCAGTAGGTCAAATTAGTGACGTTTATTTACTGAAAAGTGATAATAATGATGATATTAAAGCTCTGGCACGATTTTCAGACGTTACTTCTTCATTTAGCCAAGGCATTCCGGGTATAGAAAATGTCAGTGGAGCACTTAGCTTTGCTCAACAAAATTTGCAGATTAAGCTGTTAGCAGAAAATGGCCAGCTCGATTTTGATAAACACTTTATCTATCCTATTCCCTATCAATCAATTGCTGCTCAAGTAAATGTGGACTTCGCCGCTGTTAACTTATCAGTGAAAGTTCAGCAAATTGAAATGATATCAAAGCAATTGCACGCCACCGCAGATATAGCAATTAAAGCACAAGACAATGAAGCCATTACGATGGCATTACTCGCGAATGTGCACCGTGGTGATGCTAAGCTTGCTGACTATTATTACCCTCATTTATTGATGGGAAACAATCTTGTTGACTATCTAAATGCAGCCATTATTGAAGGAGAGTTTGAACAAGCTCAGGTTCTTTTTAATGGCCCCTTAAATAAATTTCCTTTTAATGATAATAGTGGCATTTTTGTTGTTGATGCTGAATTAAAGAAGAGTAAATTTCAGTTTGACTCAAACTGGCCTGTGATTAATGACTTTTCTGCTAACTTAAATTTCACCAACAACAGTATGCTAATAACAGCTCGAGGTGGTGAACTCACGGGTATTGATGTTACGGGTGTTAAGGTTGCTATTGATGATTTAGAAGGTCAGCAAATATTGACGGTTGCAGCGAAATTTAAAGATACCCAACCCAGTGCAGTAAGTGACTTAATGAATAATAGTCCGCTGGTTAAAACGGTGGGAGAAACCCTAAACCAGTTACAAGTATCACAAAAAATTTCGGGTAGCTTTGCGCTAAATCTACCTTTGAATGATCTCGACAGTGTTGTGGCTAGTGGTAAAGTTGAATTTAAAAATAATCAATTAGCCCTACAAGCGCCCGCCATGAACTTTACCGAAGTTAATGGCGAGTTAACTTACAAAAATGATGTTATAAATACCGCAGGCTTAACGTTAAATTGGCGCGAAATGCCTTTAGCCTTATCGATAGAAGCAAATAACAACCACAGTGAATACTATCAAACATTGATTAACTTACAAGCGAAATGGCCTGAATCTTCTTGGAAAAAAGAGCTACCTGAAATACTGAAAAAGTATGGAAGCGGACAGTTAGATTGGCAAGGTGACTTAAGCCTTAGAATGTATCGCCAAGGTGGTATTACCTATGAGTTACTGCTTGATTCAACTTTTGATAAATTAACTTTTTCATTGCCGTCCCCCTATAAAAAAATAGCTGGAGAAGCCGTTAATCTGCTCGTAAATGTATCTGGTCAGAAAAATTTATCAGTCATTAATGCTCAAATAGGTAAAGAGCTGAATTTTTATGGAGAATTAAATCATCGTAAAGTGCAATTTAATAAGGCACATTTAGTACTCGGTAATGAAAATATGCTGTTGCCTACCGAAGGTTTCCATATAACCACTAATTTGTTTACGGCATCGGTGACTGAATGGCAGCCGTTAATTTTAGATATTCTTGATGCAATAGCGCAAGTGCCGGCGAATACACAAGAAAACAGTGTTGCGCTGTTAAGTGCACCTAAACGTATCCGTGGTCAGGTTGCGAAACTTGATGTGTTAGGGCAGGAATTGACCGACGTGTCTTTTAATTTACTTGATAATGAACAATGGTGGTTACTTGAGTTACAAGCCAGAGAAGCGCGAGTTAAAGCTAAATTTTATCCTGACTGGCATCAGCAAGGCATAGATATTGATGCTGACTTCATTCATTTAGCCGTCGAAGATGAACTTGCAACGCAAACCGCTATTCAACAATCATTAGAAGAGAGTCTCAGCAACGATATTATTTTTGCTAACATTCCACCTATTCGTGCAAAATGTACCAGTTGTACCTATGGACGTTTTGATTTCGGTGACGTTGATTTTTCGATTGAACGATCCACTGCCGATACCTTAGCCATAAAGAAATTTACGGCTAAACGGGGTAAAACACAATTAAACTTTGATGCAAGCTGGCAACACAGTAAAGATATTTCGCAAACAAACATTACAGGTCAGCTGCAAGCTAAAAACTTTGATCGTGAAATGGAAAAATTAGGTTACCCTTCAACCATCAAAGATAGTGAGTTAGACTTAGATTATGCAGTTAATTGGACGGGTAGCCCTTTCGATTTCAAATTAGAAAATTTTAATGGTATTAGCAACGTTGAACTCTCTGATGGGTATTTAGCAGAAGTGCCTGATTCAGCTAGAGCCTTCTCATTACTGAGCTTACAGTCACTGGTACGTAAATTGAAGTTCGATTTTCGAGATATTTTTAGTGATGGTATGTTTTATGATTCCATTAAAGGTAATTTTGAAGTTAAAAACGGTGTGATTTATACTGATAATACCTTTATGAAAGGTGCAGCAGGCGATTTGTCTATTAAAGGTAATACCGACTTAAATGATCAGGTATTAGATTATAAAATGTCTTATAAACCTAATTTAACGTCAAGCTTACCTGCAATTGCTTGGATCGCAACATTAAACCCGCTGACCTTTATTGGCGCACTGGCCCTCGATGGTGTTATTACTTCTCAAGTTGTTTCTGAATATAAAATTGAAGTTACAGGGCCGATAGAGTTACCTGTAATCAAAGTTGTTGATAAGAAAACTCAAAATATTAAAGTGGGTCGTTCAACTCCCCCTGAAATTATTGAGACCATACCTCAAAAAAATAATAATCCCTCTGTTGATTTTGGGAATAAAGATAAGGGTATTAAAGATCACAAGGAAATCAACTTAGATGGTTAGATTGACGGCAATACAACTATGCTCAGTGCCTAATGTTGAAGAAAACCTTGTGATTATTGATGCTGAACTAGCACGCTTAGCACCGCATTCAGCCAATGATGAACATATTGTTGTGTTACCCGAGTGTTGCTTGTTTTTTGGAGGAAAAGACGCGGAGCAGTTAAGTGTGTCGAAACTCTTATTAAAAGACAAACTTGCGCAATTGGCTAAAAAATATAAAGTGTTTTTAGTCGCCGGCAGTATTCCTCTGGTCACTTCACCCAAAATTGAAGACAAGTTTACGAACAGTAGTTGTATTTTTTCACCACAAGGTGAAGAATTAATACAGTACGATAAAATACATTTATTCGATGTGAATGTTGAAGATAGCGAAAAAAGTTATCGAGAATCTCGCTATACTCAAGCAGGTCATAAAATTTGTTGCTTGAAAAGTAAAACGGTCAATATTGGCTTAACAATATGCTATGACTTAAGATTTCCTGAGCTTTATCGTCAGCTTCAGCAATTGGGTGCTGATATTATTACAGTTCCCAGTGCGTTCACTGCGGTTACGGGTAAAGCACATTGGCAAATATTATTACAAGCACGTGCTATTGAAAATCAAGTATATATTGTCGCTGCAGGTCAACAGGGTATTCACTGTAATGGTCGAGAAACATGGGGCCACAGTATGATTATCAGTCCTTGGGGGGAAATACTCACTTGTTTAGAGCAAGGTATTGGTAGCATTAGTATTGAATTTTCTCGAGAAGCACTAGAGAAAGTAAGAAAAGCAATGCCTGTTATCGAACATAATCAATTTGAAAACACATTAAAAACTCCAAAATTAAATAAATTAATACGATAAGTGAAAAATATGAATAGTGTTGAGCGTGAACTTTTAGCAGATAGTCAAATTGACCGAGATCTTTTAGATCAAACGTTAAACAATATATATCAACGTAAAATTGATTTAGCGGACTTATATTTTCAGTCAAGTAGCCATGAATCATGGATGTTAGAAGACGGCATAGTCAAAGAAGGCTCTTACAATATTGAACGTGGCGTTGGGGTACGGGCAATATCAGGTGAAAAAACAGGTTTTGCATATTCTGATGACATATCTCCAATGGCTTTACAAAAAGCAGCCGACGCAGCTAAAGGTATTGCTAATGCAGAACAGAATGGTCGAGTACTTGCTTTTAAAAGCCAAGCGGTTAAATCAGTTTATCAAGATATTGATCCTTTAGGCAGTTTAGCGCAAGAACAAAAAATCACCTTGATGCATGAAGTTGAAGCCCATGCACGTTCGATTGATAAACGTGTTCAGCAAGTTATTGTAAGCTTATCGGGCGTTTATGAAAAAATACTTGTTGCGGCTAGTGATGGAACCTTTGCGACAGATATACGCCCACTGGTTCGCTTAAATTGTTCAGTACTCGTTGAAGATAATGGTAAACGTGAACGGGGCAGTGCAGGTGGTGGTGCTCGTACAGATTATAGCTATTTCTTTGAGCTTGAAAATGGTAAAGCGCGTTATTTAGCTTATGCAGAAGAAGCGGTTCGTCAAGCCTTAGTCAATGTTGTGGCAATAGAATCGCCGGCCGGTATGTTACCTGTGGTACTTGGCTCGGGTTGGCCGGGTGTTTTATTGCATGAAGCGGTTGGGCACGGTTTAGAAGGCGATTTTAATCGTAAAGGCTCATCGGCATTTTCAGGAAGAATCGGTCAAAAAGTAACCTCTGATTTATGCACTATTGTTGATGACGGTACTATTGCTAACCGTCGTGGTTCAATTTCAATTGATGATGAAGGAACACCCGGACAATACAATGTGTTGATCGAAAAAGGTATTCTTAAAGGCTATATGCAAGACAAGCATAATGCGAAGTTGATGGGCGTCGCGCCTACAGGTAATGGTCGCCGTGAGTCTTATGCGCATTTACCTATGCCAAGAATGACTAATACTTATATGTTGGCAGGTGAACACGACCCGAAAGATATCATTAAGTCTGTAAAAAGAGGCATCTATGCGCCGCACTTTGCGGGTGGTCAGGTTGATATTACCTCTGGAAAATTTGTTTTCACCAGCTCTGAAGCTTACCTTATTGAAAATGGTGAAATTACCTCGCCAATTAAAGGTGCTACGTTAATTGGTAGTGGTCCTGAAGCGATGAAGAATGTCAGTATGGTCGGTAATGACCTAAAACTTGATGCAGGTGTTGGTGTCTGTGGTAAAGACGGGCAAAGTGTTCCTGTTGGTGTTGGACAACCTACGTTAAAAATTGACGGAATGACGGTTGGTGGTACGCAGTAACTTACACTCAATAAAGTGATTAGTGATATAAAGTCACCGGCAATAGGTAATGTATATTGTCGATGACTTTTTTATGCTGCGCTGTAGGATAAAAACACGATTTTTTTGCTATAAATCGGGATATTAATAACAAGAAGTACTATTTCTTATTGCAGGGATTGAAATAACCTATCAATTGTTATAATGTAACAACCTATGCGTAGTAATTACTTTTTATTTACACAGTTTTTTTCACAGCGTCGGCAATCAATAATAAGTTTATTGATCATGTCTGCATTTCTGTGCGCCACGCTTAGTCATAGTTCGCATGGTGAATTAATACCTGATAATGTTGAATTACAGCAATGTAAACTGTGTCAGCATAACATTGATACGCCAAAGAATAATATCACCTTAAAACGGGTTAACGTCAGTAATTATCAACAATTCACGCAAACGTTAATTATAGTTAATCGTTACACGCCATTTTATTTGATACCACAGTTACGTGCCCCCCCTATTCAATAGATAAAAATAAACACAGTTCAAAAATAAACAATTTAGGAAATTAGCTTAATCGCTAATCTCCTTTAGATCTATCTATTGGAAAAAAAATGAAATCAATTTATATCAATAAAATTGCACCTTTGTGTGCCTTATCATTATTAATGGTCGGCGCTGCCAGCCATGCGCAACAGTTTTCAGGCGTAGTACTTGATGCCGATGGCAACAGGATTGCGAAAGCTAAAGTTTCTTTGGTTAATACTAAATATAAAGTAGTTACTGACGAAAAAGGCCAATTTACTTTTAGTGACGTTGGTGTTGGTAAAGTAGAAGTTCATGTTAGCGCTAAAAACTTTAGTCATATCAACGAGTATTTCACCATTACCGATAAAGACATGACCGAGGTGAAAATTTCACTGCGGGCTACTGTTATGGAAGTGGTCGATGTTTATGCTACACCTTTGCATTCATCGAGTATTGAGTCAGCATTGCCGGTGAATGTTATTTCAGGTGACGACTTGCGCTTAAAGCAAGCATCTACTTTAGGTGAAACACTGAAAAATGAAGTCGGAGTTCATTCAAGTTATTTTGGCCCAGTTGCAAGTAGTCCGATAATACGCGGTATGGACGGACCAAGAGTGTTGATCACGCAAAATGGTTTAGACGTAGGAGATGCTTCGCGTGTTGGACCTGACCACGCGGTTGCAGCCGAAGCTGGTACAGCACAGCAGGTAGAAGTTTTACGTGGGCCTTCAACACTCTTTTATGGCAGTGGCGCGATTGGTGGTGTGGTGAATGTTGTTGATAATAGAATACCAAAAACCATTGATAATCAGGTTGACTATTTACTTAAACACAATGATGTTGCTGATGAAAGTGAAGCGACGTTAAGTATTAATACCGGTTACAAAAGTTTAGCCTTACACCTTGATGCTTTTTGGCGTGAATCAAATGATTACAAGATCCCAGGCTATGCGACTGCAGCAGAAGACCATGATGAGCATGAAGAAGATCATGATGAACATGAAGGCGAAGAAACTAAAGGTATTCTAGAGAACAGTGCCTCGAAGTCATCAGGTTTTACCGTTGGTTCAAGTTATTTGTTTGACGCAGGATATATTGGTGTTTCGTATGGACGAATGGAAAGAACTTACGGTATTCCTGGGCATTCAGAACACGGTGATGAAGAACATGAAGAAACAGGAACTGAAATCAGTGAAGAAGGCGCTGTTTTTGGTGATTTAGTACAAGACAGATATCAACTATTGAGTGAAATTAGTTTTGAAGACAGTTTTATTAATCGCTTGATTAGTAAAGCTGCTTACACAGATTACCAACATCAAGAAATTGAAGGAGGTGAAGTAGGTACTCAATTTAATAATGAGATGTTAGAAACACGCTTTGATCTTTACCATCAAGCTGTTGACGGTTGGAAAGGTGCATGGACATTACATTATAAAGAGAATGATTTTAAAGCGATTGGAGAAGAAGCATTCACCCCTCCTTCGAATACAGAATCTATTGCCGTTGCTTGGCTTGAAGAAAAACATGTAGACAATGTCTTGTGGCAAGTTGGGGTACGGGTTGAGCATGTAGAACTGAGTGCGAGTGGCGCTGTAGATTTGCATGATGAACATGATGATGAACTCGACAACCATAACGAAGCAGCGGTTTATTTTGATAAGCAAAGCTTTACGCCTATAAGTGCGTCTTTAGGCGCTGTATGGGAATACTCAACGGGTTATAATTTAGGATTCTCTGCTGCGTTTTCTCAGCGAGCACCTTCAGCGAGTGAATTGTTTTCGAACGGTGCTCATATAGGTACAAGTACTTATGAAGTCGGGGCATTATTTACTGTGCATGAGGAAAGTCATGAAGAACACCATGAGCTACATGTAGACTTGTCTGACCAAAATGTTGAGTTAGAGACGGCTTATAATCTAGATCTCACGTGGAGAAAGTTTGAAGGGGACTTTGGTTTCGTTGCCAGTGCTTTTTATAATCATATTGACGATTATTATTACCAAGCGAATACCGGATTATTCGCAGAAGACGGACATGATAGTCACGATGAAGCTGTTGAGGATGACCACGCAGACGAAAGTGAAGGTTTACCTGTTTATGTATTTCAACAAAATAATGTTGTGATGTATGGCGTAGAAGCTGAGTTGTTTTATCAGTTAACGCCAACGCTTAAAGCAACGGTATTTACGGATTATATCCGCGCAAAGCTTACAGATAATGACAACAATAACTTACCAAGAATTCCTCCGATGCGTGTTGGTGGTCAATTTAACTATGTTACTGACAAATATTCTGCTGAGCTAAGTGCTACTCATTACTTTGAACAATCAGATACGGCTGAATTAGAAAGTAAAACAAGCGGTTACACTATGATTGATGCTAACATTAATTTTTTCATTGATGGACTGGGCGACGATATGGTGGCATTTTTGAAAGTGAATAATATAACAGACGAAGAAGCACGAGTGCATACGTCATTTCTTAAAAATGTTTCACCATTACCTGCAAGAGGGTTTACGGTAGGTATTCGAGGGAGTTTCTAAGAAGTAAAACAGTAACTTTGTAGGTGAGGTTGAAACCTCATCTACAAATTATTAATCATATTAAAATATTTATTTAAGTCGAAGACCACTTTTTTCAATAGTAATTTTATCTTTCTTCAGTAAGTTTCCAACAGTAGCTTTAAAAGTTTTTTTGCTAACACCTAAAATACGCTGAATGAGTTCAGGCGAACTTTTGTCATGCAATGGACTAAAACCGTCGTTTTCTGCAATATGTGCCAATAATTTATCGGCGAAATCGTTTACTTTCCCTTCACCTGAACGAGAGAGTGACAAATCAATACGGCCGTCTTCACGTATATTTTTAATATAACCGTCAATAATTTTACCAACGCGTAGTGGCTGAAAAATCTCATTGTCGTAAAGCAAGCCCCAATGTTTATCGTTGATTATTGCTTTAAAACCCAGGTCAGTTTTTCCACCAATCATCAATTTAACTTTATCCCACTTTTGGTAATCAGCAGGCCAAATATCAATATATTTGTCGAGTTTACTTGAAGCGGCAATGCGGTCTGTTGTGGTATCAAGGAAAATGCGTACTAAATAATATTTCCCTTCTTCCATCGCGGTGTGTTGTTGGTTGAAAGGAACAAGTAAGTCTTTAGGTAAACCCCAGTCAAGAAAAGCACCCATTTTATTTAACTGCTTAACTTTTAATGAAACAAACTCATCAACTTGACCCAATGGTTTATCGGTTGTGGCAACGATGCGCTCAGCAGAGTCGAGATAAATGAAGACAGTAATCTTATCTTCTACTTTACAATTTTCAGGAACAAAACGGTTTGGTAACAATACTTCACCGAGTTCCCCACCACCTAAATAAGCACCTTTATCGGTGACTGCAACTACAGAAAGGGTATTATATTTACCAATATCGGCCATTTGAATTTACCAAGAAAATTAATATGAAATCTTAAACGCTATAATAACGCATATCAAAAATGAAAGATGTTATTTTCTTGGTTTGGTTTGAATATATTCAGCGTGGCGTAGCTGAAGTAAATCGCCGATTTTACGGATAACATGCTCTTCAATACTTACCAGTTCACCATCAGCATAAGCCATTTTCCACAAATGCTCGACCATTGTTATGCGTTGCTCAATGGAAAAGTGTTGATTGATTTTTGAGGTGTATCGATAAAAATCAGTTGCTTGTTCACTTTGCATTAATGCTTCGTCAATAACTTGCTTAACTTCTTCTTCATTTAAATTAAACTGTTCGACCAATAAGATAGCCAGCTTAGCTTGCTCATGTTGATCAAAGTGTCCGTCAGCACGCATAACCTCACATAAAAGTACAGCACAGGCTAGCTCTATAGTAACCTCGTTAGCATTGTCTTTTGTGGCGTTGTCTGCTAAATCATTAGCTAGATTTTGAAAAAATGAACTGATTTTAGTAAGCATCTACATTCCTTAAGTTAAGACCATCATTTTATTGTTACGCTCGGCAATAAAGAAAACAAGTAGATAATGATTATATTTGATAACAAATTGTGTCTAATTGCTATTTCATCTTGGTAATATTATGATGCAAATAAATATGACAGCGCTGTCTTTTGTGGGGCGTTAAAAATAGTGTTAATTAAAGGTCTAAAAATGGTGAGTGAACAATACTTAAAAATTCAAAAAACAAAAGTAAAGAATAAAAGGCTACTCTCTATTGATGCTTTACGTGGCTTTGATATGTTTTGGATTTTGGGTGCAGAAAGCTTATTTGCCGGATTGTTCATACTAACCGGTTGGCCTATTCTAGCGATATTTGCCGAGCAAATGGAACACAGTCTTTGGCACGGATTTCGTGCTTATGATTTAATATTTCCACTCTTCATTTTTTTATCGGGTGTTAGCTTAGGTATTGCAGCAAAGCCCTTATCAAGTTATGAACCAGAGCAAGCAAAATCAATTTTACATCATGGTATTAAGCGTTTATTGCTGTTAATAATTTTTGGTATCTTATACAACCATGGCTGGGGCAACGGTATCCCTGCATCACTTGATGGCATTCGTTATGTTAGCGTTTTGGGGCGTATAGGTATTGCTTGGTTTGTGGCTGCTATGTTGGTTTGGTATGCGAGTGAAAAAACACAATGGTTAGTCGCAGGCGTTCTTTTAATAGGGTATTGGCTACTCTTAAATTTTGTTACTTTGGGTGGTTATGGAGGGGGCGATTTTTCAGCCAACGGTGCATTGAACGCTTGGTTTGATCAAAATTTATTACCCGGTATAACTTATCAAGAAATGGCTATTGACCCCGAAGGCATACTCTCTAACGTTACCTCTATAGTAAATGCACTAGCCGGTGTATTCATTGGTCGTTATATGATAAAAAATATATCATCTCCTAAAGAACTATTAATTGGCTTGCCTATTATGGGTTTATCTGTTTTAGCGTTAGGTTACTTATGGGGAATCTTTTTCCCTATTAACAAAATATTATGGACAAGTTCATTTACGTTAGTGACTATTGGCTACAGTATACTTTTACTCACCTTCTTTTATTGGCTTATTGATGTATTAGATTTTACCTTATGGGCTAAATTTTTCGCGGTTATCGGTACAAACTCAATCATCGCTTATTTAGGTTCAAGCATCATTGATTGGCAATATACGTTACAAAGTATTTTTGGTGGCATTATCAATATTTTGCCTGTTGGTTGGCACCACTTTATGATTTTTAGTGGAATGGTGTTTCTTCAGTGGTTAGTCCTTTATTGGCTATATCGAAGAAATATTTTTATAAAAGTATAAATATTGGTTAAAAGTACTAATAGTTCAAAAGGCTGATTTTTAAGTGCAGCCTTTTTTTTTCTCTATGAATAAAAATAAAGTAGGTAAGTTATTGTTATAAATTATTATTTTAATTTTTATGAATGTTTGTATTCTTAATCCATTATTTCGGCTCGTATCTTGTAACAAGGATTTACAACTTAATTGCTTGTATAGACCATTAATTAGTTACTCTATATACAATTAAAAGAATTATTGTATTTGATCACATTTATGAGGACATAACAGTGATACGTAAAAAACAAATTATCATCCCTATTGCCATTCTAATCGTTGGCTTCTTATTGCTTTTTGGCCTTTCAAGTATGAAGAAGCCACCAGAAGAAAAAGCTGAAGTTGACAATAGGCCCATCGTAGCCGTTGAAAAAATTCATATTGCGCCAATGGACCTTACCGTTAATTCATATGGTGTTGTTCAACCTAAATATGAAACTGAATTGGTGGCACAAGTTAGCGGTGAAGTCATTGAATTGGCGGATGTTTTTGTACGTGGAGGTTTTGTTGCTAAAAATCAATTGCTTGCACGTATTGATCCAAATGATTATCAAGCTGCACTTATTGATGCTGAAGCGACCATGGCTTCGGCACGTGCTTCTCTTGAAACAGAGCGTGCCCAAGGTCAAGTGGCGGAACGTGAATGGAAGCGAATTACAGATACGTCTCCTACCGAACTTAGTTTGCGTAAACCACAATTAGCACAGGAACTTGCTCATGTTAAATCAGCGCAGGCTTCAGTACTTCTTGCAAAGCGTAATTTAGAGCGTACCGAAATTAGAGCGCCGTATGATGCAATGATTGCAAGCCGTACGATTGGTTTAGGATCTTTTGTTGGTACGGGTAGTAAAGTCGGTAAATTATTCGGGACAGGTGTTGCTGAAGTTCGTTTACCCGTTGCAGATAATCAGCTGCAGTTTTTAGTCTCGCAAGGTGAAGACGCTCAGGTTAATTTGATTGGCACTTATGCAGGTAAAAATATAATTTGGCAAGCAAGGATCGTACGCAGTGAAGGTGTTGTTGATAACAAAAGCCGTATGAGCTATTTAGTTGCTGAAGTTCAAGACCCCTATGGCTTAAAAACTAAAAAAGAAACACTCAAGCATACTCCCATTCGCTTTGGCTCTTATGTTACAGCAGAAATCTTTGGTGTTAGCCTTAAAGGTGTAACCTTACTTCCCCGATACCTTGTTACCAATGGTCGCGTTGCTATTTTAGGGGCTGACTCAACATTGCACTATGTCGATATTACTATTGCTCGCGAGGACGGTTCGAATATGATCGTCACTGATGGTTTGAATGAAGGTGATCAAATCATTGTTTCAGCATTAGACTATCCGATTGACGGTATGGAATTAGCCTTACAAGGTAGTAAAAATCAAGTAACTACTGAAGAAGCTCCTGAAACACAAATCGCAAGCACTAAGGACTAGATGATGGATGATACCAATAAAGGCTTAATTGCTTGGTTCGCCCGTAATAGTGTGGCGGCAAACTTATTGATGATATTTATTTTAGTGGGTGGTTTTTTTACCATTAGCACTATTAATAAACAAATGTTCCCACAAATTAATATCAATTGGATCTCCTATACTGCGCCTTACCCCGGGGCTGCGCCTCAAGAAGTTGAAGAAGGTATAACGATTAAAGTTGAAGAAGCTTTGGAAACAGTTCAGGGTTTAAAGCGCGTAATTACCTATTCAAACCGTAATTTTTCAAATGGTTGGTTTGAAGTTGACCTTGATTATGATCCGCAAATTGTTTTAGAAGAAGTTAAATCAGCTATCGATTCTATTTCTAGTTTCCCTGATGGCATGGAGCGTATTAAAGTTGAGCGTGAAAAGTTTCGCCAAGAAGTGATGTACATCAGTCTGTATGGCGACTTAACCAATGGTGAGCTGAAAGAGTTAGGACAAAAAGTTCATAACGAAATTCAACAGCTGCCTTTTATTAACATTTCAGAATTATACAGTGGGCTAGACTACGAAATATCCATTGAGGTGAGTAAAGATAAGTTACGCGAATATGATTTAAGTTTTAGCGATATTGCTCAAGCGGTGCGTGGTTATTCACGTAATATGTCTGCAGGACAAATTCGTGCAGAAAATGGCTATATTAACTTACGTGTTGAGAACCAAGCTTATCGGGGACATGAGTTTGAGCAAATACCTGTTGTTACCTTAGCTGATGGTACTAAAGTTTTATTAGGCCAAATTGCTACAGTTATTGATGGTTTTAAAGAAGGCTTACAGTATTCAAAATTTAATGGTGAAAACTCAGTCACTATTTTTATTGGCGCGGCCAATAATCAAAGTATTACTGATGTTGCAGAAGTCATTAAAAAGTATGTTGATGACAAAGCGAAGATACTTCCTGAAGGCGTTAAGTTAGAAACTTGGGTTGATATGACCTACTATCTTGAAGGTCGCTTAACGATGATGATAGACAACATGAAAAGTGGAGCAATATTAGTTTTTATAATGTTAGCGCTATTTTTACGTGTTCGTTTAGCTTTCTGGGTAATGATGGGTTTACCCGTTTGTTTCCTCGGTACTTTATTTCTTATGCCATTAGAGTTTATCAATATCACTATTAATGTTATTAGCTTGTTTGCCTTTATTTTAGTGTTAGGTATTGTTGTTGATGACGCCATTGTTATGGGTGAGAGTGCTCATGAAGAAATAGAACAGAATGGCCATAGTACTGAAAATGTTATTCGTGGTGTCCAACGTGTTGCTATGCCAGCGACCTTTGGTGTATTGACAACTATTGCTGTATTCCTGCCTTTTCTGTTTGGTGAAGGCCCTTCCGCTGCGTTTTTTAAAGCGATTGGCTCAGTCGTGATCCTTTGTTTAATTTTTTCTTTAATTGAGTCAAAGCTTATTTTACCCGCACATTTGGTAAAAATGAAAATTAAGGCTTTTAATCCTAAAAATCCAGTCGATATATTACGTCGGTGGATTGATACCAAACTAAAAAACTTTATTGATAATATTTATCGACCCGCGTTAATCACTTTTATTAGCTATCGTTACGCGGTATTAATGTTTTTTATTAGTCTAATGCTAATTTGTGCGGGATTGTTTAATGGCGGTTTTGTTCGCTCCGTTGGTCAAGCTAAGATCCCACATGATTTTCCTCGTATTAATGTTGAAATGAATGTTGATGCCTCAGAAAAGGCGACCTTGCAAACCTTGTTAAATATTCAAGGTGTTATTAATACCATTGATAAAGAGATTGAAGCGAAATACGGGCAGTCAATGATCTCTGATATGCAGGTTGATTTACGCAGCCGAACCAGTGGTCAATTGATGGTTAAATTAGTGATACCTGAATTACGGCCCATGAATACTTTTGAACTGGCTGACTTATGGCGCGCGGCTATTCCTAATTATCCCGGTGTAAAATCGTTTACTATTGGTGATAACTTATTTGGCTCCGGTCGAGATGATGGCGATATTGCCTTTAGATTAGAAAGTAAAGACGATGCACAATTACTCGCCGCATCGAGAGAGTTAAAAACTAAACTTAACTCTTTAAAAGGTATTGGCGACGTTAATGATAGTCGTCAAACCAGTGCCAAAGAAGTTCAATTTGAATTGAAGCCATTAGCTTATAGTTTAGGCTTAACTTTAGCCGATATTGCTTCACAAGTGAGCTACAGTTTTTATGGTCTAGAAGCACAGCGTATTTTACGTGACAGCGAAGAGGTGAAGGTGATGATCCGTTACCCACTTGATCAACGAAGCTCTGTTGGCCATGTCGATGATGTTATGATAAAAACAGCTAATGGTGCTGAATTACCTTTGTCAGAACTGGCAAATATTACCCTACAAGAGGGGGTTACACGTATTCGTCGTGAAAATGGTAATCGGACCATTAACGTTTGGGCAAGTGTCGATGCTGAGCAAGTTGAGCCATTTAAAGTTGCTAATGATATTAAAGACAACTTTATTCCCGAACTGTTAAGAAAATTTCCAAAAGTTCAAAGCGAATTGTCGGGCAGTATTCAAGAAGAAATAGATGGTCTAAATAGTCAGATACGTGATGGTGCTATCTCGTTTCTGATTGTATTCTCACTATTGGCAATACCGTTGAAATCTTATTCGCAAGCGGCGATGATTATGGTGGTGATTCCTTTTGGAGTTATTGGCTCTGTGTTTGGTCATTTTATCTTAGATATGGACTTAAGTGCATTATCTCTTATGGGAATATTAGCGGCGTCTGGTGTGGTCGTTAATGACTCCTTAGTCATGGTTGACTATGTTAACAATGCCAGGAAATCAGGCGTTAAACTAAAAGATGCAGTAATACATGCTGGTACTAAACGCTTTAGAGCTATTATGCTAACGTCATTAACAACCTTTATTGGTTTAGTACCTATTATCTTTTTTGAAGTCAGCGCGCAAGCACAAATTGTTATTCCAATGGCCATATCTTTAGCATTTGGCGTATTATTTGCAACTATCGTCACACTGGTACTGATCCCAAGTTTATACCTTATTATTGAAGATATGAAAAAGGTATTTAAGCGTAAGAAAAAGCAGCCACAACTTGAAAAAGTATTAGCGACTTAGGCGTTTTCTTCTCTCAAAGCCATTACCTTGTAATGGCTTTTTTATTTGCTTAATTGAGTTTCTATGAAAATAACTTCAGGCAAGCCAGATAAGAAAAGGTATCGTTAACAATAATAGCTGACTATAATGGCGTTAACTGCTAACAAAAAATGAAATAAAACCACCACTATGAAACATATTTATCTTTTTTCAACGCTTGCGCTAATGACAATAACAGGGTGTTCGACCACTGAAAAGGCTTGTGAAGATGTAACAATTGCCAGTGAAGAAATTAAAATTTGCCAGTCATTGCAACGCCAAATCACTAACGCTAAAGGTCATCCTGTTATACGTACTGAATTAGAACGTCGTTTTCAAGTGGATTGCATTGATGTTCGTTATTATCGTAATGATAAGCAGAAGGCTATTTGTGGCAATAAGCATAAAATTGACGAAATAATAGATGCTGAAAAAGAAGAATCTAAGCAATAACCACTCATCAGCGTAATCATAAAAGTAAGCCCTAAGAATTGCTTTTCTTTATCGCCAATTCTCTAATTAACATGATCAATTTAAGGATGTGCAGTATGTTTAAACAAATGACTTGTGTTGTTTTATCTGTTGGTATTTTGATGTCATGCCAGCAAAAATCAACTAATCCAATAGATAAGTCGGCTCAATTAGACGTTGTTGCCAAATCAGAGGTTTCTAAAGTGTCAGTCAAACCCTCTCAAACTAAAGTTGACCTGAAACAGCTGTCATTTACAGCAACAGTAAAATATATGAATTTGGAAGGCGGTTTCTTTGGTTTAGTATCCAAAGAAGGTAAGCATTGGTTGCCGATGAACTTAAATAAAGAATTTCAGCAAGATGGTGCTGTTATTAAAGTGAGAGGAAATGCGCTAACGGGTATGATGACGACTCAACAATGGGGAACACCTTTTTCAATTAAGCACATTGAGTTAATTCGCGCGGGTCGAAAAGGCACTGCAGATAATTTATTATAGTTTTATTTGCAAACGAGAGGTTGCATTAACAAGGTTAGTTGAGGGTTTTTGTTTGAAACACTAATTTGATATATGCTTCGATATTGTTTTTCTGTCATCGGTAATACTGATATTTGGCTTATTAATTCAGCCAATTGTGGTGTGGTGTTACTATGGCCGAAGACAACCGTGTTTTCTTTCTCTTTCATTAGTTGCCGGGCAAGTTGTTCTAACTTGTTTGGGGCATAGTTCTTTATTGCAAGCTTTTGTTGTTGTGCCAGCGGAGCAGCCGTTGCCATAGTGCGCTGGTAGCGCGTACTGTATATTTTTTTTACTTTTGCATGCTCTAAAATACTGGCCAGTTGCCTAGCACGAAACTTCCCACATTGTGTTAGTCCTGGATCGTCTTGATCTGTTTTCTGTTCAGCATGGCGAATCAAATAAAGACTATAGCTCTTCTCTTCACTTTTTTGATGCTTTTTTTCCGCAGCTTGAACCATAAAAAAAGGTATGCCGATAAAAATAAATAACGCTAAAATTAATTTATTCATTCGTAACATACCTTTCTTATTCGTTAATTTAGTACTTATTATTTAAAATAAACGGTTCAAACCATTTAGCGCTGCAACACGAAATGCTTCAGCCATTGTTGGGTAATTGAACGTAGTGTTAACAAAGTATTCAATCGTATTACCCCCATTGGTTTGTTGCATAATAGCTTGACCAATATGAATTATTTCAGCAGCATTTTCACCAAAACAATGAATACCTAATATTTCTTTGGTTTCCCGATGAAAAAGCACTTTCAATGAACCCACTAAACTATTTGATATCTGTGCTCTGGCTAAATGTTTGAATTGAGCACGACCTACTTCATAAGGAATTTTTGCAGCGGTAAGTTCTTGTTCTGTTTTACCCACTGAGCTTATTTCTGGTATGGTATAGATACCGGTAGGAATATCAGCAATAAGTTTTGCGGTACTGTGATGATCTATCATCGCTGAAGCGGCTAGTCGGCCTTGGTCATAAGCGGCACTAGCTAAGCTAGGATAACCAATAACATCACCGACAGCATAGATATTATCTACACTGGTTTGGTATTGATTATTGACTTTAAGCTGCCCACGACCATCGGCTGTTAGTCCTGCATTTTCAACTTTTAAGTCTGCAGTATTACCGGTACGTCCGTTAGCAAATAATAAACAGTCAGCACGCATTTTTTTACCCGACGCTAAATGAACAACGACAGAATCATCAGATGCTTCAACACTTTCAATAGCTTCTCCATGGCGAATAACAACACCATTATTCCATAAGTGATAACTAAGAGAATCAGACATCTCAGCATCTAAAAATGATAATAATCTATCGCGTGTATTAATTAAGTCAACCTTGACTCCAAGTCCCCTAAATATCGATGCGTACTCAGAGCCAATAACTCCTGCACCATAAATAATGATAGAACGGGGATCATGCTTGAGTGATAAAATAGTATCCGAGTCATAAACCCGAGGATGATTGAAATCAATATCACTTGGTCTATAGGGATGTGAACCTGTAGCAATAACAATTTGTTTTGCGGTTATTTGCTCAACAGAACCATCACTTTTAATTATTCTAAGCGTATGCGCATCTATAAATGAAGCTTCTCCGGCAACCAGTTCAACGCGGTTACGGTCATAAAAACCACTGCGTAATTGGACTTGCTTGCGAATGACGGATGATGCGTGTTTGAGGATAGCAGGAAATGTTAAATGCTTTGCTTTTTCATGACCTCTGAAAAGCGGGCTGGCATTATATTCAATGAGTCGGCTAACACTTTGTCTTAAAGCTTTTGAGGGAATAGTTCCCCAATGCGTACAGCCACCACCAACGTCTTTATAGCGTTCTACAATGGCAACACGTTTTTCTTTTTTAGAGAGTTCCATGGCAGTGCCTTCGCCACCAGGACCCGTACCAATAATGATTGCATCGTAATCGTAATCATTGATGATTTTTATCGTTGTTTTAGCTTTGTTTTTGGTTGCCAAAATCTTACCTTAAATTCCTACTAGGATTAAAAATTTTAGCAGGAATTTAGACGTCTGACTATGTAAAAGCGTGATCTACACTGTAATACTTAAATAGAAGAAAGTTTTATGCAAGCTGTGTTAATAAACGTTGAAAATGTTGTTGCTGGTCAGCAAGGTGCTGTTTAAACTCTTGATACTGCGCAGCTAACTCCGAACTTTCAACATCAGCAATTAATTTATCACGTTTACTGGCAAGTAATTTTTTACGAACATCATAATAGTCATTAATTCTAGCAATTAATAAATCATACTCTTGCTGAAGCTTTTCACGCATCTGTTCGGCATTTGGGTGAGCTAGGAGCTTCTTTTGGCTACGCTTAAGCACCATTGCTAATCGAGCTTTCTCAATTTTATCATCTGGATAGGTACGAAGTTTTGAAGTTAACTTTAAAAATTCACAGCCTTTAATTAACCATTTAGTGGGATCAAATTGCCACCAACGAATACCATTACGATAATCATTTTCAAAAATATGATGGTAATTGTGGTAGCCCTCACCAAAGGTCAAAAATGCAAGAAAACCATTGTCTCGAGCGCTATTTCTTTCGGTGTAAGTTTGTTTACCCCAAATGTGCGCTAAAGAATTAATAAAGAAAGTTGTATGGTGGTTCAAAACCAAACGTAGGAAACCCACTAAAAGCAAGCTGCTTATAATGTCTCCATGCCATAAGCCAAATACTATGGGCATACCAAAGTTCATCAGTATTGTTAGTAATAAGTAGTTTCTGTGCTGCCACATGACTATAGGGTCTTTTTGCAAATCACGGGTGTTGTCGTAATTAGCATATCGATGTGCTTGATACTCTCGTAGCATCCAGCCTATGTGAGAATACCAAAAGCCCCTTTTTGCGGAATAAGGATCCTTTTCATTATTATCAACATGCTTATGATGAATTCTATGATCTGATGACCAATGTAAAATACTATTTTGTAAAGCGAATGCACCACCGAGTGCAAAGATAAAACGCAAAGACCAATGCGCTTGATACGTTTTATGTGACCATAAACGATGATAACCGGCAGTAATCGACATACCACAATAAATAAAGCAGCAGAATGCAACCGTAAGCTCAGTGTTATCAAAGCCGTGTGTTATTGCTCTATATGGAACAGCTATTGCTGCTACTAAAAAGGTAATTAAAAACACACTAAAATTTAGCCAAACGATTTTAGGTTTGTTCATGTAATAAAAATTCCATCTGTAAAAAAACGAACACTGAATTAAAATTTTCAGTGTACACGTGTACACTATTTTAACTTTGATGACTTTGCAGTCAAGGTAATTTTTATTATAATTTTAATTACCAAGTAATATTACCTTCTTTATAAAACAATATTAGTGATCAAGTTTCTAGTAAATAGATGAGAATTCAGTATGATAAGGTTAAGCTAAAGAATAGGTTAATTAAGCAATGAGTGGCATTAGAGCACAGCAAAAAGAAAAAACACGTCGACAATTAATTGATGCAGCTTTAGGGCAGCTTAGCAGCGAACGGAGCTTTTCTAGTTTGAGCTTACGCGAAGTCGCTAAAGAAGCAGGTTTAGCTCCAACCTCATTCTATCGACACTTCTCTGACATGAACGAATTAGGTTTAACACTGGTAGATGAAGCAGGCCTAACTCTACGTCAGTTAATGCGACAAGCGAGACAGCGTATTGAAAAAGGAGGCTCTGTTATTCAAATTTCTGTCGTTACTTTTATGGAATTTATTGAAAGTAACGGTAATATATTTCGCTTATTATTACGAGAGCGCTCAGGTACGTCAGCTGCTTTTCGAGCTGCAGTAAACCGAGAAGTCCGTTATTTCACTTTAGAGTTATGCGATTATTTACAGCAAGCAAATAAATTAAACGCAGATGTGGCTTTTTTGCAAGCTGATGCTGCTGTTACTATTGTATTCAGTGCTGGCTCTGATGCTTTAGATGTCGATAAAGACGATCGTCAGCAGATCGCACTACGAACAATACAACAATTACGCTTTATTGCTCGCGGTGCTGCAGAATTTAGCAACCGAGGTTTAAAAAGTAAAACCTAATCAATTAATTTTTTACGCGATAAAATAACGCCGGTTTCAACATGGTGTGTGTAAGGAAATTGATCAAATAATGCAAATTTTTCAATGTTATGTGTTTTTACTAGTTCAGTGAGGTTATCTTTTAAGGTATCAGGGTTACATGAAATATAAACAATACGTTCAAATCGACTCACTAACTCAACACTGTCAGGGTCAAGCCCCGCTCTTGGAGGATCAACTAAAACGGTATCGTAATTATAACTTTTTAGATCAAAGTCTTCTAAACGACGAAATTCACGTTCACCGTTCATCGCTTGACTAAAATCTTCACTCGACATTCTTATAATATCAACATTGCTTAGCTGGTTAGCAGCAATATTATTTTGTGCTGATTTTACTGATGTTTTTGATATTTCTGTGCCTAACACACGATCAAAATTTTCAGCTAATGCGATGCTAAAGTTACCATTGCCACAATAAAGTTCGATTAAATCACCACCAATATTTTGAGTGCCTTGCTTTGCCCAAAGTAACATCTGCTCATTAACGTGACCATTGGGTTGAGTAAAACTATTTTCTACTTGCTCGTAGATATAAGTTTTATCACCAACAGTTAGGCGCTCAGTGACAAAATCTTTATTAAGAATAAATTTTTGCTTCTTGGCTCTACCAATAATGTCAACAGGGGCGATTGCCGAAAGTGTTGCTTTTAACATAGCGGCATCAGTCAGCCACTGCTCATCTAATTGTCGGTGATATAATAAGCTAATTAATAACTCTCCACTTAGAGTTGATAAAAAGTCAACTTGAAACAGCCTATGACGAAGTGAAGGTTTATCTTTAATTTCATCAAGCAAGGCTTTCATTGCCTGATTGATTAACTCACTAGCAACAGGGAAATTATCTACTCGATATTTTTCTTTTGTTTCACTATTAAACATAATGTAAAACAAGTCATCACCATCGTGCCAAAGCCTAAATTCTGCTCTTAATCTATAATTTATAGGCTCTGATCGAAAAACATCAAAGCTAGGCAAGTCAAATTCACTAAACAATTTAGCGATATCATCCTGTTTATTTTCAAGTTGTTTATCATAAAATTGAGGTGCGATGTGACTAAACATATATAAGCCTTAAACATAGAAATAATTAAACGACATTATACTCAATATTAGCGAGTATTATAGAAGCGCTGAGTTTAGCGACTGTGATTACTTTGTCTAGTCATTTGTCTATAATTTTATTGGTGTGATGGGCTCAAGATTAAAGGTTTATCTGTAAATGCCGATATTATAACCATATTAAATTTAAGGATCTGTAGATCTTTAATTGTGTTTAGTTAACCTTTAATTAGATACCGGAGTATTGTAATGAATAAAATTGATAATCAAACAACTTTGCCAAATTACAAAGGGCAAAGATATCAAGCGGAACACATGAAAAACGAAGCGGTTAAAAAGCATATACCAGCAGAGTCTTTCGATAATTTAGCACTAAGAAATCGTGCTTCTATTACTATGAAAATTATATTTCAGTCAGTTTCTAGTCATATATCGGCAAAGTTTGAAAAATTTAATTATACACAACCCAATAAAAATGTTGTTCAGAGCAATATAATAGCTAAAGAACCATTAATTAACAGTGAATCTTCATCTGCTATTTTTGATTTTGAAGCGGTTGCTCGAACGGTTATGGACTTTGTCGGTGGCAGTATTCTTGCTGCGCAAGCTAATGGTGCGAGTGATGATGAATTAAAAGAAATGTTTGAGCAAGGACGAGCAGGAGCTAACTTAGGTATTGATCAAGCGATGGGTGATTTAAAAGATCTATCAATATTTGATGATGAATTAGGTCAAGGTATTGAAAAAAGCCGCGACCTTATTAATAAGAATATTGATGACTTATATAAAAAGATATTTCCTGCAGAGAAAAATTCAAAGAGTAATATAGATATAGAGAGTCCAAAAATTAGAAACGCAGCATTAAACAGCGAACTTTATGTAAGTAACTCAAAAAAGAGTGATCTTAGTATTACGACCACTGACGGTGATATTGTTTCAATATCATTTAGCGAATTACAAGAGTACGGCAATAAAAAAAGTGCTCGGCACCAAGAGAGTAACAGAGGCGTTTCAGAGAACTATACTATGGTAAGTAGCGAGTATAATGAGGTGAATTTTTCCTACAGTGTTGATGGTGATCTCGATGATGAAGAGAAAGCGGCCATTGAAGCATTAATAAAAGATGTAAACTCACTACAGAAAGATTTTTTCAGTGGTAATGTTGTTCAAGCCTTCGAAAAATCGGTTGAACTCGGTTTTGATAATGACCAAATAGCTAACTTTAGTATGGACATGCAACAAACTAAAACAAGTTATGTTAGTCAAAGTTATACAGAAATAGCTGAGTTTGGCGAGAGAGATTTACCAAGCGTTAATAAAGAACTGAGACCCTTAATTGATTTTTTAGGTCAATTTAAACAACTTCAAGAGGCAGCAAACACCCTTTTATCAAAAAAAGAGGATGCTTTTGGCCAACTACTAGATGCGGTGTTTAAGGCTGAATTTGGCGAAAATAAAGAAGTCAAAGACAAGTTTAATAAAGTGATTGATACAATTAAGCCAGATAATAAAAGTAAGTAAGCGTTATCATTGTTTTTAATCGATAAAAAAACCCACTTTAAAGCGGGTTTTATCATTAAAGATTAAAAAGCGGTAATGTTATTCTTCTTCGGCATTTTTTTCTGGACGTTCCTTCGCTTCACGCACTTTTAACGTGCGCTGTTGAAACTCAGTATCATTGAGTGATGAAACAGCTGCATCAGCTGCATCGGCAGACATTTCAACAAAACCAAAACCACGACGTTTACCGGTGTGCTTGTCTTTCATTAAACGAACAGAATGAACTTGGCCGTGTTCAGAGAATAATTCTCTAATCGATGACTCATTTGCTCTATAGGGTAAATTCCCTACATATAGTGTTTTTACTTCTTCATCAGCACTTTCTGCTGAACTTGATGTACCAATAAGAGGAGCAATAAAAGCACTAACTAAAACTAGTACAGCTGTTATAACTGGTGTGTTGCCTATAAACGTTGATAAAAAGTAAGCAATTACAGTAAATATTACTGCGACGATAAATGTTAACCTTTGAGGAGACTTCATATATGAATACCTAATTATTATTTTAAATTCTAAATTAAAAAACTAAATTGCTGTTGCGATGCTATTAGCTTTGAATATTGTGCAAAAGTTGTAAAAAAGATAAGTGTCATTTATATGTAAATAACACCTTACTTATATTAAGCAAAAATTAAAAAGTTTACTACACTAAATAAACATATTAATTAAAAGCACTATTTTAACGTTCAACTTACTCTCATTAATAGACTATTAAATTAAGTACCGCAAAAAATTTAAACGATCAGAGAGTATATTACTCATATTGTCTTTATTTACAGCAAACAAACTAAAAGATGAAAATAGAGCTTGATCCTTTTTAGAAAATGTCTAGAATGCGCTCCAGTTCCAAGGGGGTCAGTTAAAACGAACCACGAAAGAGCTGTTTTGATAAGTTAACTACATAGCTTTAGGGTTTATTCGTTAATTTAACGTTTTAAAAATAGAGTTTGAATATTCGAAAGAAACTTCAAATTAAATTAAATAAAACGTTGACATCGAAACAGAGTTGCGTAGAATACGCATCTCGCTTCAGGCAAGGCCTGTAGCAACGAAGCAAAGCGAATGAGATTTTGTTTCGGTTAACTCTT
>NZ_JACGUT010000078.1 GCF_014076845.1 Colwellia sp. MB3u-41 | reverse complement strand
GTTTAATCTTTAATCTTTAATCTTTAATCTTTAATCTTTAATCTTTAATCAAGGATAACCGTATCGATAACATGAATAATACCGTTAGTTGTATAAATATCAGAAACAACAATTGTTGCGCCGCCAATCATTAACATACCGGATTCTTCATCGATACTTATCCCAACATTCGTGCCAGATAATGTTGCTAACGTTCGACCATTCGCTGCGTAAGCGTCTAATGAACTTAATGTGACTTCGCCTACTACGTGGGTGAGTAACACCTTGGTTAAAGCAGTTGTATCAGCAAGAAGCGCATTTAGCACTGCGCTATCAATTTTGTCGAACGCGGCATTAGTGGGTGCAAATACAGTAAATGTCTTCGTTTCATCAGCAAGAGTATCGACTAAATTCGCTGCGGTAAGTGCCGTCACTAGAGTAGAAAATGTATCAGGGTCAGCAAGCGCGACATCTACAATAGAATCTGTAGGTGTACCTGACTCTGTTGGCGGCATAATAACGTTATCAATAACATGAATAATACCATTGTCAGCCATAACATCTGCTGTACTGACCTTCGCACCATTAACAAACAGGGTTGAATTGGTAAATGATAAAGCAATTTTATCTCCATTAGCTGCATCTGCCAAATTTGATGACGATTGAGCTAAAGTAATTGCGCCATCGGCTAAAATCTTACCTGGTAGTACGTGGTACAATAAAATATCAGTTAGTTGTGTGGTAGTTAAACTTTCAAGTGTACCTGCAGGTAATTTTGCAAATGCGGCATCAGAAGGGGCAAAAACGGTGTAGTCAGTGTCTAAATCGGCTAAAACGGTATCTAGATTAGTTGCTTGCAATGCTGCAACTAAGGTAGTGAAACTACCGTTAGCTACGGCAACATCAACTAAACTCATTGCTGGTGCAGGTATTTCAACATCACCGACAATGACGGCATCGATCACATGAATAATACCGTTAGTTGTATAAATATCTTTAATAATGATATTTGCCCCACCAAACGTTAACATATCTGTAATTGAATTTATCACTAATGGTATTTTAGCGGTTGATGCTGTCAAGACCATTGCACCATTAAGAGAATAGGCCGTAACAGAATCTACCGCTATTTCAGGCACAACGTGTTGAAGTAATATATTCGTTAATACATCAGTATTATCAAGCAACGTACTTATCGTCGCTTCACCAATAAGCGCAAAAGCAGCGTCTGTAGGGGCAAAAACGGTAAAGGTTGCACTTTCATCAGCTAATACAGCGTCTAAATCTGTCGCTTGTAAAGCCGCAACTAAAGTCGTGAAATTACCATTAGCAATGGCCGTTTCCACAATATTCGTTGTCGGTACAATAACATCTGCAGGCGGCATTAAAACCGCATCTACTACATGAATAATACCATTGTCAGTTTGAATATTTGTCGTAATAACCGTTGCCATATTAACAAGTAAATTATCACCCGATAAAGAAAGTCCCACGGAGTCACCATTGACCATAGTAACCGTTGTTCCTGCCAGACCGATGGCTGTAGCAGCGTCTACTTCACCACTAATAACATGATAAGTGAGAATGTCACTTAACCTGTCTGTGTCGGCTAATAAACCATTAATCGTGTTTTGACCGAGTAATGCAAAAGCACTGTCTGTTGGCGCAAAGACAGTAAAAGAAGCGCTAGTATCAGATAAAACACTGTCTAAGCCGGTAGCCTGAAGTGCCTCCACTAATGTGGTAAAGTTGCCGTTACTAATAGCTGCGTCTACAATAGTTACCTTAGGCTCAGGTAAATCGGGCGTTGCATTAGTATCTTTATCATTACAGGCTTGCAAAAAAACTAAACTTATAATGGCTACACTTAACATTTTAAAATATTTCACTGGGCTTCCCTTATATGCATATTGAATTAATTACCTTTAAACTTACGAGAGAAAAAAACCTGAGGATCATAAAATATTTATAAAAAAAATATAAATATTTTGTAGATCTAAATCGACAAAACACGCGTATGAATTTAGTTGTTTAAATAATTAGGATGTACTTATGAATTTTCTTATTACCGGTGGTACTGGCCTTATTGGTCAAGCATTGATCAAATCTATAAATTTTAAAGACAACACCGTCACGGTGTTGACTAGAAATATAGCAACAGCTTCTTTACGATTAACAAATGACATTAACTTTATTGACGAACTGTCACTTTCAGATATAGAACACAGCGATATTGTTATTAACCTTGCAGGTGAGCCTATTGCGGATAAACGTTGGACAAGAGAACAAAAAAATAAAATTTGTGACAGCAGGTGGAATATTACGGCACAGATAACCCATTTAATTTCTATCGCGCAAAAGCCGCCCCGTGTACTCATTTCAGGGAGTGCTATTGGCATTTATGGTCGACAAAACGATATGCCGATTGATGAAGACTTTTCTGATTTCCATCAAGAGTTTACGCATGATGTATGTGCGAAATGGGAAGAGAATGCACTAGCCGCTATCTCTGCTAAGACTCGAGTTGCCATACTACGTACCGGCATCGTTTTAGATAGGGAGTCAGGTGCGTTAGCTAAAATGATACTCCCTTTTAAATTAGGCGTTGGTGGCAAAATTAGTCACGGTGGTCAATTCATGTCTTGGATCCATCTAGAGGATATGGTTTCGGCAATTATATATATTATCGGCAATAACAACTTATCAGGGCCTATCAATATGACCTCACCTAACGCAGCAACCAATGAAACGTTTTCAAAAGCCTTAGCTAAATCACTGCATCGCCCTTGCATATTAATGACACCTGCTCCATTACTTAAACTTATATTTGGTGAAATGGCAGAGCTGTTACTTTTTGGACAAAATGTAGTTCCACAAAAGCTATTGAATAACGGTTTTACTTTTAAACATAGTGATATTGGACCAGCTTTGACTGATTTATTAAAGTAATTTAAGTCGATGGGCAGCTCTGGTTTATTGTTTCCTTATCAAAAAACAAAGTCACTTCAGCAACTTTAATACCGAATTTAGACATAGACGTTTGATTCATGACTCTATTTTCGTCAAGTTGGTACATCCAATCATCCATAGTAACTTGTGTGATGTCACCGTCTATATTTAATGATAATTCATATTGAAATTGAAAAGCGAACCCTTGATGTTTACCTATAGCTGTACCGACAACATCTTCTGCTGTACCGGTGTAGCTTCCGTCGGCTAATTTAGTTAGTTGCCAATTTCTATAGCTAATTTCACCATCATTAAAATAAAATTTTTCAGCTAATACGCCTTTTTCATCTTTCCATGTGGCATTGATTTCAACACAAAATCGTCTTTTTACTTTATTGGAATAATCTTGGATCATCCCCCAAGCAATAACTTGACGGTCAAAATAAGTTTTTATATCAAATGGTTTATCTACGGCTTTATAGTCATTTAAGACAACAGAGCAACTAGAAATAAGAAAACAGGTTGTCACAAAAACTAAAGATTTCATCAATTTACTCATCATTTTTAATTCCTAATAATTCAAGCCGTAGCTTGGGTTCACTGGTTTTTTCTGATAGCCATATATCTAGAAAAAGTTGACTAAATTCTGGTTGGTTAATTTCACCAATAAGGTTATTGTTAAAATAAAAGACACTTTTGTTATTGTTAACATACAATGACAAACTATCTCCTTCTTCAATATCTGGCCATATTTTATGGAGTATTGGTAAATAAACCGCATATAATTCTGGTTCAACACCCAGATATTGCCATTGCTCAACGGTACGATTGACCAAGTCTTTACTTGAAATACCGATAAGGTAATTGATTTGATAAATAAGCTTATCCTTATCTGTTTGAATAGGATAAATGCCTGTTGTGGTCAATAATTTACTTTTATAAAGGTCCCAAAATAAAAGAGAATATGTGGTTTCGCCAATGGATATATAAGATTGTTCTTGAATAATATTATCTAATGTATTTAACGGCTTAGCTATTGTTTGACCCAATATAAAGTTTTGTAAACTCAAGGTCAGCATTAGGTACACGTAAAGCTTAGGCATAACTCATCTCTCCTTTCATAATTTTACCTTTCAAATAATAAAACAAAATAAACAAACCACCCCACACCAGCGCTAAAACAACATAGGTGATAAACATTGAGTAACCAAAATCAACCACCATAAATTTATAACCAGCAATGTAACTTAACGGTGAAATTAAACCTCCTACGGCCAATTGCAACATTTTTGAAGAGGCTAAAAAATTAAGGCTATGACAAATAGTGGCAGCAAAACTTGCCCACAGCATCATTAACCAAAATGGAATATGAGAAGGTTCAAGAAAAATAAAAAGCGCGAGTTGTTGTAATAAAGAATCAACACTTATACCAATCACACTGACGACTACTATCAGTAAAAATTCTTTGTAATTTTTTGATTGAAAAAAAAGATGTGCAAGCAGCAATAAAAAAGCAACAGGGATAAAATTATTGCCCCAGTAAACCAAGCCAAACCAAGAAACATTAAAACCAATTAAATTAATTAACATAAATCAAACCCACAACTTTATTTTAGTATACGTACAAGTAAAACGATAAGATCTATTCATCACCTATTTAAGCCTTATTTTCAGGTAAAATTATTGAATAACTTACGCGTAACATTTTTTATTAATTTGTTCAGTGAATTAGACTCGCCATATAAACCAAAAATAACGCTGCCGATTCCTTTATACTTGCTCTGCTCTGATTAGCTGAATCTGAGATCATCACTATATTTTAACTAATTGCTGAATTGGCTAACGTTTGCTCTTTAGCCACTGTTGCTAAAAATGTATTCATTTGGGCCAGGCTCGCCATTTCTTGAACATGTTCAGATATAAATTGCACCTGAATGGCAAAAAAGAAAATTGTTTGAACATTTCGTGAAGTTGTTCTAAAGACAAATTAAATTTTATCGCTAAGTGGGCTATTTCTTCATTTTCATTGACCTATAATCATACGGTTAAATCGCCACCATTTTCTGTTAATGCTATTACAGTTTTAGTGAACCTATCAATGGGTTTAAAAATCTTACCCACTAAAATCTGCATAAATGCAAAGCGGTTCAAGACAATAACTACGTCTACAATAATATTTTTATTTATTGCATTAATGATAAGCACATACTGTTTTTTATCTTGTATTTCAGCCACTAAATACCAATAAAATGCATTAGAGACGTGCTAGATATAACATGGTCTCTTCCGTTAATTTCAATATTATAAATAGCGCTATTGTTGATAGAGAGAAATTCGATGCGTTGCCCTATTTATGATTTTGTACCCTAAAGCATAATTGTTCCATGACCTAAAACTAAATACACAGCCCCTAACTTACCAATACGATAATTTTTTACTCGGTTAATCATAAAATCTAGTGAACGTCCGATATCAGCGACAGCGATTCCCAAACCACCCGCCTAGACAAAGTGCAAGTTATAAACTCGTGAGCGTAAACTCTATAAGGACGTTCGCATTCCCGCTAAACCGTAATTTCACCGACTAAGTATTGAATGGCTTTACCTGATATATAAACGTTATCATCTGTTATAAGGCATATTAATTTTCCTCCTCGGGCAGAAGCTTGATAAGCGACGAGTTCTTTTTTGTTTAATTGCTCAGCCCAATAAGGTGCTAAGCCTGTATGAATTGAGCCCGTAACAGGGTCTTCATCTCCACCATTTGCAGGCCAAAAATATCGAGAAACAAAATCATATTTGCTTGATCTTGACGTTACCACAACGTCATAAGGAGCAAGTTGTTTCAACTGCTCACTATCTTGTTCAACGCTAAGTACATCTTCTTCTTTTTCATAAACAACAAAATATGCTTGGTCATTTAATAAAACGTTCACGGGTTTAATCGACAAACCATTCAACAGCCCACTAGGGATTTTATCAACGACTGTAGGTTTTTTATTAGGGAAGCACATTTCGATAGCACCGTTGTTATTTTGTGTCACCGATAAACTGCCCACCGCTTGTGCAAAAAAAGTAATTTTATTCACATCGTTATTATGAGCAAAAATAACAAATGAAGCGGCAAGTGTTGCATGCCCACAAAAGTCAATTTCTGTTATCGGTGAAAACCAACGTATTTCATACTCTTTACTATTGATTTTTTTAACAAATGCCGTTTCTGAAAGGTTGTTTTCAAAGGCAATTGATTGCATAAGATCGCTTGAAAGCCAATTTTCCGTGATAATTACCGCGGCAGGATTACCTTTAAAAAGTTCATCAGTAAATGCATCTATGATATTAATTTTTAATTCCATTGAAAATAATCCTCCTGAGTATTACATGGGCTAATGGTATTATTCAGATACAGGTAAAATAAAGAAAATCATCAGTCCTGCGCTCAATATATAATTTCGCTACTCGTTTATTAGTTATGTCTATTGGGTTGATCTGTATCAATGTTTTTCAACATAAATTAGAGTTATTCATTGAATGTAACTAGACTAAAATTCAGCCTGTTAGTAGATAGTACACAATAAATTTTGTGTGATATTTCTACTAGAAAGACTTTATGAAGTCAAATAGCCTGATTTTATGATTGTTCACTCTTCCCTACAAACAATTAATGAGTGTGGCTATATTTTTTAATCATTGGAACACAAATAACTAAGGATAAACAATGAAATATACGCTCTCAACTTTATTTATCATGATGCTATTAACGTTAGCTAGTTGTGATAAAGGTGCTGATTCCCCGCGAGGCTTTAGCTTGCCTAAAGGTAATATGGAAACAGGAAAAGCCGTCTTTTTAAAATTTGAATGTTTAGCTTGTCATACACTCAAAGGCGTTGAAGACCCAAATGTTGTCAAACAGCTTGATATGTCAATTGTTCTTGGGGGCGAGAAAACTAAAATTGTTACTTATGCTGAATTAGTCACTTCAATCATTAATCCTTCTCATAAATTTTCGCCCCTTCATTTCGCTAAACAAAAAACACCTGAAGGTAAATCAAAGATGAAAGTATTTAATGATGTCATGACCATAAATGAACTTATTGATTTAGTTTCATTTTTACAAAAAAATTACACCTTATCCCCTTATAAGCAAACCAAATATCAGTATTATCCTCAATAGTCATTACAGGAGTTAACATGAATATTAAATTCTTTGGCGCCACTCGAGAAGTCACAGGTTCTTGCTATTTGGTACAAGTAAACACCAAAAACATACTGGTAGAATGTGGTATGTTTCAAGGATCTCATGAGCATGAAAAACACAATCATGATCCCTTCCCTTTTGAGGTAAGTGAGTTAGATGCCGTAATCGTTAGCCATGCCCATCTTGACCACACCGGTCGATTACCCCTACTTATCAAAGAAGGATTTCATGGCGCTATCTATACCCATAATGCGACTGTAGATTTATGTAAAATCATGTTAATCGACTCAGGCTACATTCACGAAAAAGAGGCACGCTGGGAGAATAAAAAGCGCGAACGTAAAGGCTTAAGTTTAGTTGAACCTCTTTATACAACAGCAGAAGCCGAAACTACCTGCCAGTATTTTAAAGGTCTTAGCTATGATAAAGCATTAGAGATATGTGAAGGCGCAGAACTAACCCTTAGGGATGCGGGTCATATTATTGGTTCTGCCATTCTTGAATTAACCCTTGTTGAAAATGGCATTAGCAAAAAGATAGTCTTTAGCGGTGATTTAGGCCATAAAAACGCTCCTATCTTACGTGATCCCTTTATCGTTAAACATGCTGATCTTGTCATTATGGAGAGTACTTATGGCGATAGATTACATCGAAAATGGGATGATACTTGGCAAGAAATGGGAGAAATTATTGCTAAGGCTAAAAGTAGCAAAGGGAATATACTCATTCCTGCTTTTACCGTAGGACGAACGCAAGAATTACTTTATGAATTTAAACAGCATTTCGACCAATGGCAGCTAGGTGACTGGCAAATTTTCCTTGATAGTCCTATGGGGATTAAAGCAACAGCGGTTTACGCAAAACACCATGAGGTTTACGATGCAAAAGCCGAAGATATTAAACAAAAAGATGAGGGATTATTCAACTTACCTAATTTACATATGTCAGAAAAAACTGAATACTCGATGAAAATCAACCAAATATCCTCAGGCGCAATTATTATAGCAGGTAGTGGTATGTGTACAGGAGGCAGGATTAAACACCATTTTAAACATAATATTTGGCGCGAAAGTACCCATGTGATTATTGTTGGCTTTCAAGCAAAAGGAACATTAGGACGATCGCTTGTTGATGGCTGTGAATACATTAAGTTATGGGGTGAAAAAATACAGGTTAAAGCAACTATTCATACCATTGGTGGATTTTCTGCCCATGCTGACCAACAAGGCTTACTCAATTGGTATCAAGGTTGTGAAAATAAACCACCCGTAGTCCTTGTGCACGGAGAAGGTGAAGCTATGGATACACTTGCCCAAAAATTAAAACATCAACACCAAGTCAATGTTACACAAGCAAGTTATAAGCAAAATATTATTATCTAAAGGAGATCATTATGTACAAACATATTTTATTTGCCACAGAACTTACTGAAGATAAAAGCCTTGTCGAAGCTAAGGTAATGGCGTTACAGAAATTAACCCAAGCAAAATTGAGTGTTATTCATGTCATTGAGCCTATACCAAGTGCTTATTATGGCGGTGTATATGGTGTTATTCCTGACATAAACCCTATTGATAATATGAGTACGACAAACGCATTAGAAGAGCGAGCTAAGCATGCCCTAAAGCCATTAACCAAAAGGCTGAATATTCAAGAACAAGACATGCACATACCTATCGGACATACCAGCGGTGAAATATTATCTTTTGCCAAAAAAGAAAACGTTGATTTGATTATAACCGGTAGTCATGGCGTGCATGGTTTGCAATTACTGCTAGGCTCTACCGCGAACGCTGTTTTGCATGGCGCAAACTGTGATGTGCTCGCTGTGCGACATTCAGACTAAAATAGTCGGCCAAAAAGGTGTTTTTTAATCCTGAGTGCTTAACGCCTTTATATAGACGTATATAAAGCGATTTTTTAAGTAGATATATCGTTAATTCATCTGGGGTTAAAAGTTGATGGTCTGAACATTACTGACATCAATATCACCCCATAATAACCGGTTCATATCTAATTAAAGAGGAAAGCTAACGTTATACTTTCCTTTATCATGTCAGTTATACATAACGGGAAAATACGGTGCTAACTGGACTTTCTCTTGGATAAAGTGAAGTTTGCATAAAAAGTTGTCACTACGCCCACAATAAGCGAAAGCATGGCTAAACCGAACAGTGCATTATCTTGAGATTCAAAAGCTAATAAATATAAACTTAGCGTAACCAGAAGTAGACCGACAAAAATAAAAATTTGAGGGTGCGAAATTATGAGTCCCTTAGGATGGATGTTTTTTGCCGTATGCGATTTTGAATGAGCTGAAGCTTTTCGTTTGTGCTTATTTGTTGGCATCACCAAGTCCTCAAGTATTATAATAATATGCTATGGTTACATCTCATTGATGCCCTTTTCATAACAGGTAATTAATTTATACTAATATTACAAAAAATCAAATGATTATATGTAGCTAGAGACTGCTGAATTACTTTATGATGACTTAAAACAACAAAGGTCATTAAAAATGTAGCAAAAAATTTAAATTTGCATGACTATGCCAGGAAGAACTCACTCTTTTTGATAAAGTATTAAGGATTGTTAGCAGAGCTTAACGATTTAACACATCACCTAATTTATTGACGATAATTAAACTGAATAAGTAGATAACTTAACGTTATCGGTTAAGTTATCTACTCTATACCCTAAAAAAGATTTTCTTAAGGTATTTAAATGAACTCAAAACTCATTAAAATACAAATTCTTCACTTGATAAAGCCATCATAGAATCTACGCCGCTTTCGATACAGGCAGCATGGCCCTGGGCACGAGGTAAAATACGTTGAAAGTAAAACGTTGCTGTTTTAATTTTAGCTTGATAAAAGGCTGCGTCTTCACCGCTGTCTTTTAGCTTATTTTGCGCAACAGAGGCCATTTTCGCCCAGAAAAATGCCAACGTAACATAGCCGGCAAACATTAAGTAATCAACGGAAGCACCACCAATTTCATCAGGATTCTTCATGGCTTTTTGCCCGACATCACCCGTGATCATCTGCCATTGCTTAGCGTATGCATTTAACGTATTTACATACTCAGTCATCGCTGGATTATCGGCATTATCTTTTGCAAACATAGCAACGTCGGTCATAAAGGGTTTTAAAATTTGACCTTTACTGCCTAAAATTTTACGGGCTAATAAATCTAACGCTTGGATACCCGTTGTACCTTCATAGATGCAACTAATTTTAGTGTCGCGTAGAAGTTGCTCCATACCCCACTCTTTTATAAAACCATGTCCACCAAATATTTGTACACCATGACTAGTACATTCAAAACCTAACTCCGTTAAAAATGCTTTTGCGATAGGTGTTAGTAAAGCCAACTTGTTCTCTGCATCTGCTTTAGTCTCAGCGTCTTCTGATGCGTGTGTTATATCAACTAATTGTGATAAATAGCTTATAAGTGCTCTACCACCCTCAGAAATAGACTTTTGGGTAAGTAGCATACGACGAACATCAGGATGAACAATGATAGGGTCTGCTGGTCCATCAGGGTTTTTCACGCCACTAATAGAACGCATTTGCAAACGGTCTTTCGCATAAGCTAATGAACCCTGAAATGACGCTTCAGCGGCGGCTGAGCCTTCCATTGCCACACCTAAGCGAGCAGCGTTCATGAAGGTAAACATGCAATGTAATCCGCGGTTCTCTTGACCAATTAAAAAACCTTTTGCGCTATCAAAATTAATAACACAAGTCGCATTAGCATTGATACCCATTTTATGTTCAATAGAACCACAACTCACCGCATTTCTGTCTGCTATCGAGCCATCGTCATTCACATTAAATTTTGGCACGATGAAGAGAGAAATACCTTTACTGCCTTCAGGTGCGCCTGGAAGTCTTGCAATAACAATATGAACAATATTATCTGACAAGTCATGCTCACCCGCTGAAATGAATATTTTTGTACCCGTAATAGCGTAACTGCCATCATCATTGAGTTCAGCTTTAGTGCGCAACATGCCTAAATCAGTACCACAATGTGATTCAGTTAAACACATAGTACCTGTCCAGCTACCCTCAACTAACTTAGGCATAAACTGCTGTTTTTGTTCACTGGTGCCATGAGCTTCAATAGTTGCTTGTGCTCCGTGACTTAAACCTGGGTACATGGCGAAACTATGATTTGCAGACGACATCATTTCACTAATAGACGCGTTAAGAGAATAAGGTAATCCTTGTCCACCAAACTCTTCACTTTGCGATAATGTTGGCCAACCGCCCTCAACATATTGTTGATAAGCCTCTTTAAAACCATCTGGGGTCGTTACTACGCCATCAGTCCACGTACAACCTTGTTGGTCGCCAATCTGATTTAAAGGGGCAATAACTTGTTCTGTAAACTTGGCAGCTTCTGTGATGATAGCATCGACCATATCTTCGCTGGCATCGTCGTAACCTAATTGCTTATAGTGTGTGTCGCAGTCTAATAACTCTTGCATTACAAACTTAATATCACGAACTGGGGCTTTATATTCAGGCATTCTATTGACTCCAAAAAATTCATTATTAAACGTTGATATGACTATTCAACATTATTACTTAACCAAGTGGTCATACCACTGATATTATCGACATGAAATAAATTAGTCAAATGAATTTAATTTATCTCTGACTATTCGATATCCGTATAGTAAAAATTAATACTTCTCTAGAACAATAGCTGAAAAATACCCGCCAACTATACGCATTATGAATAGGGCGTGATAATAATTATTCATTGGCTTTAGAAACATATCAGCCTTAGCATTCTTTCAGCGCTTAAATTGATTTTTACTCTATAACAGATATTATTTATACCTTCTTTTATAAGGAATGGATCACTTCCTTAAACGATTACTATAAGTGCAAGTTCTACTAGCGTTATAGCCAATAACAGATCCACAGAGATTTAGTCAGCCTCATATACTGCTTCACTTTATATGAGGAAAATTTTAAAGTATTAAGGAACATCAATGTCTTTGACCGCAATATTAGAAAAGCGCCATTCAGTGCGTGCTTTTTTGGATACACCTGTAAAGCAAGAACATTTAAATATTATTTTTGCCCAAGCACAAAGTGCGCCTTCAAATTGCAATGTACAACCTTGGCAAACTTGTGTGGTGTCAGGAGCGAAAAAAGAGTCACTTAAAGATGAGTTGACCACGACCGTCATGAGTGGAATGCCACCAAACCCTGATTTCAATTGGTTACCTAAATATGAAGGCATTCATAGAGACCGACAGTTTGGGTCAGCAAATGCACTTTATAGCGCAATTGGTGTTACCCGCGAAGACAAAAAAGGCCGCCAGATAGCCATGTTACGCAACTGGAGTTTTTTTAATGCTCCGCACGTTGCCTTTTTTACGATGGACAAGTATCTCGATATTATGGGCGCTGTTGACCTAGGTATCTATGCACAAACCCTGTCGTTAATTATGGCTGAACACGGTCTGTCTAATTGCATGCAAGGCGCACTAGGACAGTTTCCGGATCCCATCAAAAAAGCCTTGAATTTACCAGAACAACGCGGCATTTTGTTTGGTATGTCGTTTGGTTATGCAGATAAAAATGCGCCCGTAAACAAAACCTGTACTGACCGCGAAGATATTGCTAATGCTGTTAGCTTCTTTAAATAATGACGTAAAGATATACAACAATGAATCGTCGTCCACAATAAGTGGGTGAGTTATATCTAACAGCTTTATCCGTAGTTAACTATGTAAGAAAATAGTTTTATTTAGCCTTTACCCATCACATAACAACGTATACTGAGAGTTAATATGGAAGGTACTGAATTAGTTACACTTGTGAACACACAGGTTGTGCCTATTTGCATATTTTTAATTATGATGGGTATGGGGCTATCGCTTGTCCCCAATGACTTTAAACGTGTAGTTAATTACCCTAAAGCTGTTTCTATTGGCTTAATTAATCAGCTGATTTTATTACCGATTATTGGCTTTAGTTTGGCGCATTTTATGTCATTAGAGCCCGAATATGCGGTCGGCATTATGTTGTTAGTATTATGTCCTGGTGGCACAACGTCTAATATGTTTTCTCACTTGGCAAAAGGTGATGTCGCTCTTTCTGTCACCCTGACAGCCGTTGCTAGTGTTGTTACCGTTTTTAGCATACCTATTGTGTTAAATTTATCGTTAAGACATTTTATGGGAGCAGGCAGTGAGTTTGAGTTACCCATCATTAAAACCATGCTAAGTTTAATCGTTTTAACGATTTTTCCAATTACCATTGGTATGCTAATAAAAGCCCTTGCCCCAAAATTTGCTGACAGTACACAGGTTTATGTATCAAGATTTGGTATATTGTTTTTAACATTACTGCTGATTTTCTTAACCTATATTCAACAAGAAATTGTTGTTGAGGCATTTATCGCCGCGGGTCCCGTTTCGCTGATCCTCAATCTATTAACGATGGCACTAGGATATTACTCCAGTAAGTTTTTTAAATTAAGCCCCGCACAAACATCATCAATCACCCTTGAAGTAGGTTTGCAAAATAGCACTTTATCCATGTTTATGGCCTTAACGCTGTTAGCAAATTATAAAATGTCATTCGCTCCTGCGATTTATACGCTGGTTATGCTATTTACTGCCGGTATTCTTGTTAGGTTTTTACGTTCGAAATATCATCTGAGAGAGCAAAGCCTTAACTGAAAGTATGATAAAGTAGCATAATATCTCTTAAGGTAGAAAGTTAACCTTATGATTAAAGAACACTTATTCATTAACTTTATGCAAATGAATTAAAAAGGAAAAATGTAAACATGATTACTATTCATCATCTTAATAAATCACGATCTAAACGTGTTATTTGGTTGTTAGAAGAGCTTAAAATGCCTTATAACATTGTTGAGCATCAACGCGATCCGAGCACTAACTTAGCGCCGGAGAGTTTGAAATTAATTCATCCACTCGCAAAAGCGCCGATTATCGTTGATGGTGAGGTTACTTTATGTGAGTCGGGTGCGGTAATGGAATATATTATCAACCATGCAACATCAACTAGCTTAAGACCCGCTATAGACAGCAGTGAATATTATCATTATTTAGAATGGTTGCATTTCGCCGAAGGATCGTTAAGTTTACCGGTAATAACAACATTGTTGATGTCAATGGAAACGCGCGATGCCGCCAAGCCCCTCGACGGTTATATTGCTAAAGAAAACCATCTTGATTTTTCATATATCGAAAATACTTTACGCTCAAGACGTTATTTTGCTGGTGATTCTTTTAGTGCTGCTGATATTATGATGGCTGTGATACTCGAGATTGCAGAAAGTCTTGGTTTATTAGAAAATAAAAACAACACTAAAGACTATCTCGTAAATATGAGACAAAGACCTGCTTATCAAAAAGCGGCACAATTTGGCTAAAAGCTAGTTTTATCAATGTAGACAACTATAGGAAAGAACATGGAATTAATCGATTTTGAACTCAATGAAAACATTGCAACGATCACCTTAAAAAATGGCAAGGTTAACGCGATTTCTCATCAAGTAATAACCGAAATAAATAGCGCACTAGATCAAGCTGAAGCAGCAAGTGCAGCGGTTATATTAACGAGTCAACCGGGGATATTCTCAGGTGGTTATGACTTAAAAACGATGAAAGAAAGTTCTGACTCAGCTGTCTCTTTGGTTACTGCTGGCTCAACACTTACTCGACGTATGTTGTCCTTTCCTTTTCCTATTATTGGTGCTTGTACTGGCCATGCTATCGCTAAAGGCGCCTTTTTATTACTCAGCTGTGATTATCGCATCGGCAGCATAGGATCATTTAAAATAGGACTTAACGAAGTGGCTATTGGTATGACGATGCACCAAGCCGGACTTGAGTTAGCACGAAATCGTGTGCCTATTAACTACTTAACTCGCTCGGTGATCAATGCTGAGTTATTTGATCCCCAAACAGCTGTCTTAGCGGGTTTTCTTGACACGCTAGTTGAACCTGAAGCATTAATGGCGACAGCAAAAGCCGCAGCGACTCAATTATTAACCCTTAACATGACAGCACACCATGGCACCAAGTTAAGAGAAAGAAAGCAAATATTAACCGCATTAGATGCTGCAATAGCGATAGATTCGACCATGACCCTCGATCTATAGTTAACATGGCACGCCAAAGCATAAATATAGCCATTAACAATAAGATTGTTCATTATTTTTTAGGTAGTTAACTGATGATAAAAAAAATAGCACTGTTCTTTGTCTTATTATTTTCCTGTGTTTACTTTGGCAGTGCCTGGTATTTTTCTTCGAAAATATTAATGCTACCGATCACCGAATGTACGCTCGCGCGTTTCTTCTATTGTGGCGAGCCAAGCGAGCAAGGTATTACCTTTAAAAATATTGTTTTCAAAACAAGTGACGGTTTAACTTTACCTGCTTGGTATATGCCTTCTAGTAATAAAAACGCCAAAAAAGCCATTTTATTAGTTCATGGCCGCACAGCAAATCGGACCGAAGGTATGCGATACGCTAAAGCTATTATCGCAGCCGGCTATAATCTCTTAGCCATTGACCTGCGTCATCCTCGCCAAGACCCTACGATTATTTCTACAATGGGTTATCACGAGAAAAAAGACGTGATTGCCGCTTTAGATTATTTAACGGTTGAGAAAAATATCGACTCGATTGGGGTCATGGGTTTTTCAATGGGCGCAGCAACTAGCATGATTGTGATGGCTAAAGATCCACGGATTAAAGCCGGAGTCTTTAGTGGTGGCTATGCTAATTCGATGGACGTACTCGCTGAACAGGCAAAAGTACTATACGGTTTACCTCGCTATCCGTTGATGCCAATGGTGGCGAAATTTTTTGCCTGGCGTGGCGATTTAGATATTGATGAGATCAACCCTGAAAAATACATTGCGAAAATATCTCCCCGTCCTATCTATATCATGCACGGCACCGCTGATAAAACAGTAGGATTTAAACATGGTCAACGTTTATTTGCCGCAGCCAAAGCACCTAAACAGTTTTGGCAAGCTGAAAATGGTGAGCATACTAAGCTATGGCAACTCGACAATGAAAAAGCTGAAACGAGTGTGGTGAACTTTTTTGATCGCTACCTCTAACCGCATGACGGTGAAACACGTTTAGTTGACTCCTACTTGACCCTCTCAAGCTAAACACAACGGTCACTGTCTTTAACGTAATTATTTTATTAGGTGTTTATAAACTTATATGTCAAAACCTGTTATTAATTTTGTCCATGCAAATGGCTTCCCTGCTGGCAGTTATCGCACTTTCCTATCACTATTTTCAAACGATTATTCAACCATTGCCTTAGAGCAATATGGGCATGACGATAATTACCCTATCCATAACAACTGGCAATTTTTAGTGAATGAACTGGTCGACTTTGTTAAAAAACAAGAGCAAAAAGTTATCTGTATTGGCCACTCTTTTGGTGGTGTCATATCTTTTATGGCGGCGTGTCAGCATCCTGAACTCTTTCGTGGGGTAGTGATGTTAGACCCTCCAGTATTTTCTGGCCCCTTGTCTTGGTTTTTAAAAGTTGCTAAAAAAACGCCTTTTATTGATAAAATATCACCCGCGGGGCGTGCTAAAAACAGACAAAAACATTGGCCTTCAGAAACAAAGTTAGTTAATAATTTTGCCAATAAAAAGCTCTTTCGACATTTCGATCCACGGTGCTTACAAGATTATGTAAACAGCGCAGTCACGCTAAAAAATAAAAGATGGGAGTTAATGTTTTCTCCCGACGTCGAAGCGGACATATTTAGACACTTACCTTGTAATTTAACAACGTTTAAAAATAAGCTTACTGTGCCGTCTGCTTTGATATATGGCGAGAAAACAGATGTTTTACCGGTTAGTTATTTTAATCGCTTTGCTAAAATGAATGATATACCACTGACTCAAATAGCCAATGGCGGCCATATGTTTCCGCTTGAGCAACCAGAAAAAACAGCGGCAATCATAAATAACATCATACAAGACTGGTAACAGGCCGACTAAGCTAAGATTAAATCGGCAAAAACCTAGCTTAGCTCTTTAATCGCTCTTCCTATACCGTCCACGGTTAAAGGAAACATTTTCTCGTTGATTAAACGCCTGATCACTGAGATAGAATGATGATAATCCCAGTGGCTTTCTGGTTGTGGATTTAACCAAGCCACCTTATTAAAGTGCCCAACAATTCTTTGCATATAATCAATACCCGGTTTTTCATTCCAGTGTTCTACACTGCCACCAGGCGCAGTAATTTCATAAGGCCCCATTGTTGCATCGCCAACAAAAATAACTTTATAGTCAGCACCAAACGTTCTAATAATTTCTTCTAAATCGACCGTATCACTTCGTCTTCGACTATTATCTTTCCATAGCCTTTCGTACACACAGTTATGAAAATAGAAAAACTCAAGGTGTTTGAACTCAGTATGCGCGGCCGAAAATAACTCCTCACACGTATGAATGTATTCGTCCATAGAACCGCCGATATCAAAAAACATCAATACTTTAACAGCATTATGACGCTCTGCTTCCATATGCACATCAAGTAAACCGCCATTTTTTGCCGTAGCACTAATGGTGGTATTAATATCAAGCTTTTCACTCGCACCAGTTTTAGCAAATTTCCTGAGCTTTTTAAGCGCTAATTTTATATTTCGAGTACCGAGTTCTCGGTCTTGATCAAAATTTCTAAATTCTCGCTTATCCCAGACTTTAACCGCACTGTTATTTCGATTTTTATCTTGCCCAACTCTTATTCCTTCTGGGTTATAACCATAGGCGCCAAAAGGCGATGTTCCACCCGTACCCACCCATTTATTTCCCCCTGCATGACGTTTTTTTTGCTCTTCAAGACGTTCTTTTAGCGTTTTCATTAGTTCGTCTAAACCGCCTAATGCTGTTAACTTGTCTTTTTCTTCTTGGCTTAAGTTTTTTTCAAACTCTTTTCTTAGCCAGTCGTCAGGCAAGCTTTTATCGAAAATATCAATCGCTTGAATACCTTCAAAATATTCTGCAAAGGCACTATCAAATTTATCATAATGAATTTCATCTTTAACCATTACAATTTTCGCTAAGTGATAGAACTCTTCAATGTTCGCAAAAACCACACCTTTTTTTAATAGCGCAATAAGGTCTAATAACTCGCGCAAGCTGCAAGGAACTTTGTGTTTTCTTAGGGTTAAAAATAAATCTATAAACACGCTCTTTACCTGTTTCTACGACTAATGAAAGCAAGCTTTTCAAGCAAAGATACATCTTGTTCATTTTTTAACAGCGCGCCAAATAAAGGAATGATATCGGTCTTTTTATTGATCAATATATCTTGAGCTACATCGTCGGCTACCAGTAATTTCAACCAGTCAATCAATTCTGAGGTCGATGGCTTTTTCTTAATACCCTGTATATCTCTAAGATTAAAAAACACTTCTAAGGTATGTGTAAGTAGTTCTTTTTTTACATCAGGGTGATGAACAGCAATAATTTGCTCCATCTCTACCTTGGTCGGAAATTTAATATAATGAAAAAAACAACGCCTTAAAAATGCGTCTGGCATTGCAGTACTACGTGTGTAATTTAAAGACTTAAAATAAGACAAGGGTAATAATAAACCAATCATACTGTACTCTACAAAGATTCTATAATGTGAAAATAAATTAAAAACAACTTCAGTCTTAATTGTGATAAAAAGTTAAATTTTACGGAAACTCAGTCTTAATTTTAATTATTATTTCGTTAGCGTTATCTGTAAATAGTATGAACTTATTTGGAATATATTTCATTTATCATACTATAACACCATGCTATTTTATTTGATTGTTTACGTTTTTCTCCTGCTCATAAACGCTAATTTTTCTAAAAGGTGTGCATCCTGCTCATTTTTTATTAGCGCACCTAATAGAGGAATAACACCTTTACTACTTTCTTTATCCACTAAAGCAGTTTGGGAAAGATTATCCGATATAATCAATTTTAACCAATCTATCAATTCAGAAGTAGAAGGTTTTTTCTTCAGGCCACTTACATCTCTAAGTTCAAAAAAGACTTCTAAAGCTTCAGCTAATAGTTTTTGTTTTATATTTGGATAGTGCACGTCAACAATCTTTTGCATTTCCTCTCTAGTTGGAAATTTAATATAATGGAAAAAGCATCTTCGAAGAAACGCATCGGGCAATTCTTTTTCATTATTTGACGTTATTATGATAATAGGTCTTTGTTTTGCCTTGACCACTTGCTGAGTTTCATAAACGTAAAATGACATTTCATCAAGCTCTAAAAGTAGATCATTTGGAAATTCAATGTCTGCTTTATCAATTTCATCAATGAGTAGCACTGGCCGTTTATTGGACTCAAATGCCTCCCAAAGCTTACCTTTAACAATATAGTTAGAAATGTCATTTACTTTTTCATCTCCAAGCTGTGAATCTCTTAAGCGGGAAACAGCATCATATTCGTATAGCCCTTGTTGTGCTTTGGTCGTTGATTTTATGTGCCATTGAATTAGCTCAACCCCCATACTTGATGCCAATTCTTCAGCTAACATGGTTTTGCCTGTACCTGGTTCACCCTTAATCAATAATGGGCGTTCAAGAGTTATTGCAGCATTTACTGCTAACTGTAGATCATCACTAGCTATATAATTTTCACTGCCTTTAAACGACATTAAATACCTCTTTAAATTTGTATGGGGAATCAGATGGGGGTAAAGTTATGTTAATTATACAGGAAATTTTTAAAGCTAAATAGTTCGATTTACTTTGACCTCGCGACATACAAATATACATCCCCTCTATGCGTTTCAAAGTATCTAAGAGCATCAAAATATAACGTAAAATTTATTTATTCACTTCCCATGTAAACTGCTATTTCACCCCAACTTGGGCATTTGATATTATTCGGCTAAATTGATTGGATAGCATAGTAAGTCCGGTAAAACCCATGCTTAAATAATCTATTCCAATAGCTTTTATTAATGCAATGATTATAATATGTTTTAGGAACATAATCAGAGTAAGTCAATACCCACTGTAGCCATAGCATTATTATTTGAATTCGTATGTGAATTTGTATTAGGTGACCACAAAGCCATGTAACCTGAGTATTCGCCTATATTGATGACTCACATATTGAACACCTTGATCTGAATGCACTATCAATCCAGCCTTTGGTTTACATTAATCAAAACTATTATATCTCTCTTGCTGCGCCAAGATTGAACTCCTATCTATATTAGATTGCGCTAGATTATTTTTTCAATTCTCAAGTGTTCTATGCACTATCACCCCATACCATTATTTTATGAGAAGTGAACTTATCCTTTTCTAATCTTAAATTAGTACCTTGTAAGTACCAACTTAATAACCTATCTAAAAACAAATACTCCTTTCTCAATGAAATAATTACATTTATGTGTTCTTAATTTACTTCCAATCTGAAAACAAGTTAGTACGTCACACGTACTAACTTGTTTTTATTATACTTATTTAAATTTCATTACTCATAAAAAGTAAAAAACTGACTATAGTCCTGAATGAGTAAGCATAAAAATGCTTCAAAACATGATAAAGCGAACGAACAGTGTTCGCTCGGTTTAAGTGTTCGTTCAGCAAAAACTTAGGAATAATTAAAACATGAGTAAATTAAACACAGAAGATAAACAGAATTTGACTGATAATTTTTGTAATGAATTATTACGCAAAGGGATAAAACCAACAGTTAGCTTAGTTTTAGAAAAATTGCCAAACAGTAGTAGATCTACAGGTCATAAATATTTAAAAAACTGGACAGATGCTCAAAATAAAAATAAAGAAGAGGTTTTTAAGAAACTAGGATTTTCATCCGAGTTTACTTCCAGTTTGTTGAATGAAATCAATCGTTTTAATTGTCATGCTGAAGGAAGATATAAAGAGCAAGCTCTAGACGCAATTGATCAACGAGATCATGCTTTATCTGATTTACAAAATTCAGAAAATAAAGTTAATGAACAATCTAATTTAATTCAACAGCAAGAAGAAAAGATCAGTGTTCTTCAAACTGAATTAGCAACAGAACATAAATCTCACGAAAGCATAATTATTGAAATCAGGCGACAACTTACCACTTCGGTTGACGACAATAAGCAACTAACTATCCAAAACGAATCACTAAGAACTGACATTACAAAATCAGAATTAAAGCTTGAATCTAATCAACAGCTTATTGATGAAATAAAGTCACAGAACTCTCACTTTATATCTGAAAACAAAGAACTTAATTCTACGATAGCTGAGCTTAATAGAGAATTATCAAGTAAAGAGTCAGCTATAACTGGTAATGAAAAGCTAATTCTGTCACTTGAAAAAGAGCAAGATAAAACAGGAAAGCAACTCATTAGTTTTGATAGCAATAACTCTAAACTGCAAACTGAAATTGCTTCAATTAGAAATGAGTTAGTCGATGTTAACTCCAAACTTTCCGATGAAAAAGATAAGCTCATCCAGCAAGTCTCAATTAATAATGAGCTTAAATCTAATTTTGAAGAGCATACCAGATCGCATGAGAAAACCTTGCGTAGTTATGAAGCCACTATTTCGAGCAATGAGAAACTAATAATTCAATTAGATAAAGAAAACTCAAATAAATCAGAGAAATGACATTAAAGCAAATAACTAGAGGTAAACATTATGTATACAATTGAAGATATAGAAAGAATGAAATATTCAACAGAAACTTCAGCTTATAACATCATTGGCGACAAAATAGATGGTATTACTGGGATCTATAAAATTGGTATTGAAGCGCTTGATGAAAAAGGAGGGGTTCAAATTGGAATTTCTTGTTTTAGAGAAGATACGGGACAGTATCTAAGGTTTACAACGAATAAAATTAATAATGTATTTCTCACTAAAATCCCAAATGGATTAATGATGACTGTTTCTTGTATTTTATTCACAGGGAGTTCCAGCTATGTAACAGCAAATTTTGCAAGGCTAATTTATAATATCAATCACACATCGTTGCGTTACCTAACTGATATTAAGGTAATTAAAGATGACCATTTAATTATTGACGAGATAATGAAAACAACATTATCTGGGAAGCTACTGTTCGTATATGGTGACAAGTTACTCAAACATAATGTAGGAAAAAATATAATATTTAATTTGTTACCAACTCCAAAGATTCAAACTTAAAAAGCCAATTCCATAGTTCACTGCTGTGAGTCAATAAATAGTTCTCCATATACGACCAAGTTAAGCTGTAAAAACATCAATGAACACCCGTACGCATAGTGTACCTAAGTCATTGTTATAAATTGATTTATCTAAAAATAAACATTTGTATTACGTAAATTCAAAGACTATAGTCCTACTTAGTTAACAAAAAGGAATATTTATGAAAAATGTAAAAGATGATAAAAACAAATGTGACAGAAAAGTGATTATTACACCCGATAAAAAAACTCAAAATGAAGGCTCTGATGACATTCCGTTTATTATTAAGCTATTAGAAAGATTATTATCCTCTGGTAAAGATAAAACACACGGTATTTGTTTTTTTATGTTTAATAGTGGTTTTCGTTTTGCTGAAATAATAGACCTTAAATTTTCTGATGTTGACTTCATCAAGGGGACATTAAATTTAGGTAGAGCTAAAAGATATCTACCTAATAAAGAAAAAGTCAGCATAACGCTAAATCATGAATCTTTAGCACTATTAGAAAAAATTCGCGATAAATACCCTAGCGACACTTGGGTATTTCAAGCAGAAAATGGTGATGATCAAAGAAATAAAAAACATCGTAGTTTAAGTCTTCAATCAGTAATGAATGCAATTAATCAAAATACAGAGCATAAGTTAAGTTTAAATAGTTTCAGACATGCTTATGCAACATCTAATTTCCGTAATCAATTAACTTCAGCTTCTATTATGGATATTAAAAATAATCTAGGGCATGAAACCATTAACACGACAATTAATTATATAAAAAATTAAATAAAGTTAACACCAATAGGTCTATAGTCATATATTACAAATAGAGCCTATGTCGCAGTATGCTGCGGTGATTAAATAAATACTCACCGCAATATACTTAGCTATACAGGTTCGATAGCGATAATGCTGTCATCAATAACTTGTGTTATGTCGTTAGTTTGTGTTCTACGCTTTCGCTTCTAATATTTGAAATCCCAGCAGTGAACTGCAATCTTCTATGTTCAGGTGGAAACGTTCTACTGATAGTGCCGCTCAATCGAATTTAAATTTGCCATCCTAAAAAGTTTAACTATTCATAAAAGCAGACGTAATCATTCATTAATATTATATGAAGATGCGAGACTTTTAGCCCAATATTCTCTGCTCGCTTGTGAGGCAGGTTTAAGCTCATTGCTGCCGTTAGAGTTTCGCTTATAAAAACTAAATTTTGCCATAGAATGGACACTAGATTATAAAGATAAGTAATATTTCGGATTAGGTTTTGTATCGATAACACCTATCAAATATTTTATAGAACCTAATTTTTTAAATTGTAATATATCTATACTATACCGAGTTGTTCCGCCCCAAAAAAGTAAGTTAATAAATAGTACTATAATAAGACCGCTGAATTTGTATTTGAAAAATCATGCCAAAACTCGATATAACGGAATAAACTGTGATCATCACATTCATCTTTCATTTCTTGAACTGAAGTTAATTTAGTTTGCTCTATTAAATCAACTTTTAGTGAGTTATTTAAACAGTCAAACCTTTCTTGGTTAATTAAAACCTCTCCTGAAGTTGAAGAAAAAGTAAATAGAATAGATAAGTTGTTCAATATTCTTGGTTTTACTCTCGAATCATCTTTGATATGTGTAATTAAAGATTCTATAAGGGGGATCCAATCTACCATTTTTACATTCAAATCAGCATTTATGTCATTATTTTTATATGACATTTCCTGTATTAAATAAATTAAAGTAGTTGTATTGAACTCTTGTTTAAGAAAAATATTCCTTGTTTGGAAAGCTCTTATTAAACTTCTTCTAAAATATTTAGATAAATCATACTTTATTGTCGAGTCTAATTTACGTAACACTTCAAGTGTATAATTAAGATCATAAATCAGTAACCTTCTGACTATTATTACCAGCAATCCTTTTCTTTTAAATTCGGGCATATATCGATTTTCAGAAAAACGAACTAAGTTATTTAAAAATAGAACTTTCGTTTGATTGTAATCATCATTTTCATATGTATATCCATGTTCAAATTTAGTTTTATAACAATTGATTATACTAATGAAAAATTGCTTAACCGCTTTTTTTTCAGTTATTTCCCTCGAATTTAAGCTCCAAAATGAACTAGCAAAGCGATTAAACAACTCCATCCAACGCTCATCATTGATTATTTTCCCTACGAATTCACCATCGACTGGAATTGAGTTTTCTGCTTGATTATTAAATTGACTAAAGGCAATTAAAAACTTCTGATCTGACTCTTCAAACTCTCCAACTTTTTTTCTAGCAATTCTTTTGAAATAATTGACCTTAGTTACTCTACTAGATATTTTTTGACGAGCAGAGCTTTCGGTTACTCGATCATTTTCATTTATAATAGAGTCCCATGCAGGGAAAACATAAGCTAAACAGTTTGAGATATCTTTAAACTCAGAACTAGTGACTTTTGAACTTCTGAATAATGAACTAATCCTTTCTTTTTCAATCTTTAATTTTTCTTCACTTTTAATTAACTGAAATATACCATTAGACAGTTCTACTTCATGTTTCAAGACTAGTTCAAAAATCTCTGGATATGCCTCTCTTATCAAGGTAATTATCAGTAAATCAATTAGATCTACTTCACCTAACAGTATTTCTTTTCTCCAAACTTCATCTACGCTAACTTTTATGTGCATTAAAATTCGGGGGGTGGCTATAAGGTTGTTAATAGATTCGGACAATCTATCTGACCTTCCTTGCCATCTACTACTAAAATTATATAAAGATAGGCTCTCTAAACTGTAATCACTTCCTAATACACAGCCATCTTTTGCAGCCATATTTACCCAAAACTTTAACTGCTTATCTAACTCTGAAAGGTAATTCTCCGATACAAGATCTTCTCTATAGCCACAGACTTTTCTCAATATTTCACTAGTTTGTTTTGTATAGCCTGTCGCAATTATAAAATTCAATCGGCTTAGAGAATTAAGCTTATCTAAAATTACTGCTAAAGAGTTACAATAATTATCAGGGTTAGAATTTCTATCAATATCTTCTATTCGAATTAATATATCAGTTTCAGTTAAGTCTAAAATATCATCTAAATTTTTTAATTGCTCCGTAAGTGAGGTAGGTTGCCCTGTTAGTGTTCTAAATACTGCATACAGCCAGTTATTAGAACTTTTCATGGCTAGTTGGTAATCTAATGGCAATGATTGAAAAGAACTCACATCAAAGCTTGCTGATAATTTGGTTATTATACTCTGTAGAATATACTGCCCGATTGATGAACTGCTAACCCCCCAACTATCAATACGCACTATTAGCCAATTTTCTTTTTCTAGTTCAATTTGTAAATTATCTAATATTGTTGTTTTTCCAGCTCCATATTCACCACAAAGTGCTATTTGAGCAGAGCTATTAGGCTCTTTCAGACGAGATAAAATTCTATCAACGTATAAATCTCTATTGAATAACAGTTCTTTCGTAGCTATTTGATTTAAAGGAGGTTGTGATAGATATTTAACAACTATATAAATGAATAGACCTAAAATAATCCCCCAAAAAGGTAATGATTCTTCTTCGAAAAAAAAGGCTGAATTTCTGAAATTTAAAATTAAAAAAACGACAAACAGTGATGTTACAACTACATGAAGTGGAAGGTAGGCTAATTTAGGGAGAAACAGTCTATTAATATGGCTAACGCCAATTCTAACTAGCCAAATCTGAACACTATACCCAACAATAATTGCGAATATAAATTGTTCATTTATACTGAATTTATTAAAGAAAGTGCTCCATTTAAGCGACAAAACTAAAAAAGGATCCAACCTTAAAATAAAGGCTATAAATAATGAAACTATTACACCAATTAGTAGAAGACTAAAATTCCTTTTCATACACCCCCCTTTGATTTTTATCAAAACATTGTAACATCTTAAGGTACCAAAATTATTTTTAAAACATTACACTCTCTTTTTTAGAGTAACTGGACTGCCCCATATCATTAGAAAATTTATGCCAAAATATTTATTGCTACCTTACGCTTATCTAACAAAGCAAACACTAACAGTTTCATGATAAACGACCGCAATGGTGGCATTGTTCACACTCAGGCTGAACGACTTACGCGCAAAATTCCATATACTCATCTGCTGGGAACGTCCGCTATCAGGAAGCTGGCTAGCGTAATATGGTTAATCCGTCATGTCAGGTGTAGATCAAAATAGATTGAAAATTTAAGCTAAAACTCACAATACCAGAGATAGCAAACTTAGCAGCTCGCTGCTGTGTTTCAATAAATACTCACCGCAACAACTAAGCTGCTTTGATATCGATAATACTTTCATCAATAACTTGTGTTATGTCATTAATATTTCTCTATCTGGTTTATCACTTCCCTTCTGACACTTTAAATCCCCTCAGCGAGCTGCGGATTGCCTATGTAAATAACATGTCTTTAGAGCGTTTCAAATCGCAAGAAAATAATGGCAACTAAGTTGTGAGCAGAGAAGAAGTAATATTTCAAAATTGTGAGTGTTTATCTAGGTAAACTGAACACCCGTGTATCGACTGCCAGAAAGTACCTACTTTCATTATCTTTTAGCCAGCCGATTATAGTATTGTTGTGGCAGATCATTTAATTCAAGTATTGTCGCAATTGTTCAAGACATATTGATTATCGATCTATAACCTTCTTCAGACTGTAACCAATAGGGAGGCAACGCCTTGAAATTTAAATACACAATACTTTATGTTGATGATGTTGTTGAAACATTCAGTTTCTATGAAAAAGCATTTGGCCTAAAAAAGAAAATGCTCCATGAGAGTGGAGAGTATGGGGAATTAGATACAGGCAGTACGACACTTTCGTTTTCCTCTCTCAAGCTCATGAAAAAATTAGGCAAAAATCCTGCTAAAGCTAACTTAAAAGCTCCCACGTTTGAGATAGCTTTTGAAACTGATAATATAAAGACGGCACTGTCTAAAGCACTGGTGGCAGGGGCCTCACTCGTGCAAGACGCTACAGATATGCCTTGGGGTCAGACAATAGCTTATGTAACCGAGAACAATGGCTTTTTAGTTGAAATTTGTACGCCTGTAGCTTCTCAGGCATAGCCTTTGTCATTTAGCTGTCTGATAATAGCTGGAGAATTTAATACCTGTACTGGTGTTAACCCAAACCAGCGCTGAAACTCTCTATTCATATGAGACTGATCAGAAAAACCGTAGTTTTCTGCAACATCAACTAGGCATACACTTTGGCTTAAACTTCTGGCAGCTTTTCTAATCCTGGCTAATTGTAACCAATAGCCAGGTGTTCTTTTGGTTTTGCTTAAAACCAGTCGCTGCAAAGTTCTGATGCTGACCCCAAGTTGAGCAGAAATTTGTTTTACCGAACCCATCTCACTGGCAAAACACGTTAGTGCTTCCTCAATCGAGCTTTCGGTAGAAATAAAGTCACCTATAAAACCTTTCACATCTTCAACATGAAGTTGTTTTGTTTCAATGTAGTCTAATAATTCACGCTCTTTAATTTCTGCTCCGGGGCTTAAACGAAACCCAATATAATTGCAGCTTGCTTCTATCTGAATAAGTTCGGATCGATCGTATAGAGGTGACACTAACCAATTTGGTTTTTCATTTCCCAACGTTTTGACTATCAAGTCGCGGCAACCATCTGGAATGACAACTGTCGTTGTTGTGCCACTAAAGTTTGCACTCCAAATAGAAATCATACTATCGTTCATATTTCTTAAGCCAAATATTAGATTTAATTTTTATCTTTAAACTCACAAAGATCTTCAATAATACAAACTAGCATCAACATGGCTGTAACACAAATAGCGTGTCATCCGGGCTGATTGCCTGTGTTCCAAAAAATCATGATCCCCATAAAATAATAAATTTATTATCTGAGTATTTTTCTATACCTTCAAAACAATAAGAACGGCCTGTTGCTGTATACAATTCATCAACTAAATCGTTTAGTTTTGTTATCAATTTAATCAACTCTTCAAAAGTTACCTTATTGCTATTTTCACCCAAAATATATAAATCATTTCCTTTGTCACATTTTGCCAGGTTTATATTATGACTATAAATTCTTGAATATATTTCTATTGGGCCTTTTTTCCCAACTATTTCGCTTGCTACAACTAAAATCTCTTTTGCTGAATATAAATCACTCATATTTACCCTTAATTTAAAATTAACACTTACACTTCACCAGCTCAAATCCAAAAAATCATGCACTCGAACTAATTGAGATATTTATATTAATTTTCGTGACTTACACTCTTCCAAAATATCTTCATCACTAATGTTTCTTAATCGACTAAGAGAGTCTACTTTTTTGCATTCTATAATTTCATAATTAAATAAATTATTCTCTGAATGCTTTAGTAGTTGCTCATTAACATGCATTAGCTTGAACCGCGAACCTTTCGCGATTGATGTTTCCCAATTTTTAGCAGAGCCTCCAGAATTTACATTACCTTCAATCAATGCAACATTATCTCCCGTTATAGCTCCTGAGTCTCGACTATAAGCGCTGGCAACAACCTTACCAGCGAATCGAATAGGCTGTTTCACCATATCAATGTCGTTAGTAGCCGTGACTTCAATATTTATAGTTTTTGGTCTAAATGAGCCATCTGAACCATAAAAATCAACTAGAATGTTTTTAACCTCATTCTCAAAATCACTGTCAACAATCCAGCCTTTTTTCAATGAGTCCCAATTGACTTTTCCTAGCTTTTTAATGAGTGAAATGGCTTCAGGAAAGTATTCAATACAAACTAATATTTTTGAATCATTCAATGTTGAAATACTAAGCATTAATGCCTCCAAAATTTGTTAGCGATGAAAATTCACAGGACAAACCTCCCCCCATTTTAAGTAGTGAATGCGTAACTTTTGTATCAATATTTTCTATTGAATTCGGGATTGTACTTTTTTTATTTTGTATATCTAACATTTAGATCTCTTTTTAATTAAGTAAAGACTAAGAGAAATTTAATTGAATTCTTTCTTTATATCAATACTAGATTACTAATAAAAATATAATAAAAATATATAGTTAGAGTTTATTTACATTCATTAATAATATGAAGTATAGAATATTTAGTATTTTAAATAATTGAACTAAACTCTAGTTTTGTTCATGTTGGTTATGATTTTTTTGAGCTGACTGAAACTGTAAACAGGATTTCATTTTATAAAAATTGGAAAATACGTAATATTTTACTATTGGTAGGTTATTGAAGATGATTTTTTGATCATGGATGAATTATAAGAATAATACTCTGACGAGAAAGAGCATACTTACAAAACAAGTTACAATTAAGCAAAGGATTATATAGGGTAGATTTCGCAGCTCGCTGCGAGTGACTTTATTAAAGATTCTTTACAAATTTTACTAAACTAAGCAGCTTTCACATCTATGCGACTTTCATCTATTGCATCAAACAACGCTAGAAGTTGTTTCACTGATGAGTCAAAGCAACTAATTGAGGTGTTTCGTTTGGTGTTTGATAGCAAATTCCTGCCATCAAAAATGGCTCATCATTTGCTTTTGAAAACAAATACTTCTGCTTTTATTGCTTTTTTCAGTTCGCCATTCGTACCAATCACTACATGGGACCAGAAAATGATGAGACCTAATAACATCCTTAAATGTCGGCTTTGAAATAACGGTTACACTCTGAGCGTTAATTAGTAAACGCTTTGATCAACTTGGTTGTATTCCCGCTAGTTTTCTATCCTTAACATTATCGTGGGCAATAAATCCTTTACTTAAAACCCCATTCAATCTCAAATACAGCCGAACTATCTTTTCCTGAATATTAGCTTTTTGTTTATTAGTTAACATATCAACTTATGATTCTACCTTTAATATGATTTTTCAAAACTTCTAATGTGCCTTTGGTAATATTGGTGGAGTTAGATTTAAACCGAAAACGCTCAATAAAATATCGCCACTTTTTACTAGATTGTGAGCTAAAGCTTTTTCCTTTAAATACCTAACAACATCTTCAAATGACATCTTTTGGTTGGTTTCTGGGTTTCTCCAGGTTTTTCTGCCGTGATAAGAAAGAAACAAGCAACCAGAGCGACAATTTACATGCCTCAAGTATTGACCTACCAATTGGTTTTCTAGTGCTCTAACTAGTTCTTTTACTGTCCAGTTATCCGCTAATTTTAATTCTATTACTGTTTTTTGATTTCCATCCACAGCATAAAGATGGATATCTGGTCGTTTACTATCAGCTACTTCGCTTTCGCGAGAAACTCTATACATTCCAAAAGAAATATTATCCAATTTATTTGCTAATGAAGACTGAATATCTGATTCTTTTGTCGCCTGAAGCAATAAGTTTCTTTCTGAAAAGTCAGAATGAATAATATCGTGTTCGATATCTTTTAACCTGTCTGTCATTAGATCGAACAACTGCTCTTTACTCTTCGGAAGCTCAGATAAATATTGCTCAATATTATTAATATCTATTTGAGACAACTTGATCTGATCAGCTCTTTTAGCTAATTCCACTCGTAACCATATACGTCCTCTATCTGACACAGCAGCAAGCGAAGGGTTCTTCAATAGTTCACAAAATATCTCTGTTGATTTCTTACAAGGCGTTTGTAAAAGCATTGAAAGTAAATTCTCTCTCCCCCTTTCAGCATCATCACGTGTATTTGGAGTATAACTTCCTTCATGTACCAGATCTTCATCTAAACGAATATACTCATAAGCTATTTTAACTAATTTCCCAAGACATTCAGATTTCTCATCATCATTAACAAATAGTAGTTCTATATCGCTATCTCTCCCGAAGAAAAAAGACAGCATTAAGGTAAAGTGCTTTTTAGGATTTTTTATAGTTTTCAATACTTCAAGGTGAAGGTTTATTGCTTCATAAGAATTAACTAAAAATACTCCTTTTAACCAAACATTAGCTAACTGATGCTCAGGATATTTTTGATAGTATTCTTTACAAATTGAAAGAATGGTCAAATCTACACTCATTTTAAGACTATCTGAGAGAATTTTAAAAATGTAATCTAAAGAATGAAAAGTGATATTTCGATGATCAATTTTTTTGTTTTTCAAATAACTCAACAATCGATTATTTAGTAATAACTTTAGATCATGATTAGAATGATCAATGTCTTGCAACATAGGGATATTCTTTGATTCTGTAGACTGCTCTAATTGAGATGTAAGCTCTCCCCCCAATATTTCCTCTACAGCTCGCGGGTGTTTTAATACTAAGTCTTCAATAAAAGGTGCAAAACCGTTCAATTCCACAGTACTATGTCGCACCGCCTGTTTGGCTTCATTTTCAGATAAAGTAAGAGTCCAGTTTTTATTCTTTGACTCAATATATATACCAACTAAACCATAAATTGAAGTGTAAAGAGTGGAATTCTTGTCTCCCTTTGCCTTTTCACTCCAAAGCAAAGGGCTTTGAGTACGCCAATAATGTTTAAATGATGCCTTTGCCTTCTGAGAAATGTTTTTATTAAAAATTTTACTTAAGAGGGTCGAACTCCAACGATCATATTCGTTTCCAGCTTTATTAACTGAACTCAATACAGACCAAAAATTGCGAATTGTATGCTCTATTTCATCACTTTCAAAATGAAGATTTGGTTCATTTAATAGACTTAGACGCCACTCTTTCCAGCCTTCAATCCTAGATTTTTCTTTTACTTTATTAGCTACAACCCACTTTTCATGCTCTAAATCATATTCATCCTTTTCAACCTTTTTAGGCTTTTGTGATTCATCCCATATATTAGTTAGCACTTTATCGATAGATACTGCACTTGATATTTGTTCAGTTACTCCACTTGTATTCTTAATGGATATATCAAGCCAAATTAAATTATAAAGAGCTATAATTTTTCTATGTATATTTTCATGATTTACCGATTTTAATAACCAATCGATATCATTTTCATTTAAATAATCGATAACCCCTAAAGAAAAAATTTGACTAGCACGATGGTATTTATCTTTAGATGGGTATATTTCATCAATAATATCTAAGGATTGCCAAAAAGCTTCTTCTTTAAAATGAGTAGATAAAAAAGTTTTTAGTTCTTTAATGCTCTCACGTACTGATCCGCTACGAGAATTGTAAATAATAGAAATTGTTGCTATTTTTATTAGTTCAGTTTTATCAAAAGTTAAGTTTGACTTGAACAGTTGAAGTGATAAATAAGCTAATTGTGATGTATAGTCACTAAACTTGCTTTTAATATCATGGATTCTGCATTTCTCTACTCGGTTTGACACAATGAGAAATGCTAATTGTTTAGCCAAGCAAAAATGTTTTTCCGTAAAATTATTTATGTTTTTAAATACACTTGAAAGTGCAAAAGCTAATCGATTATAACTGTGAGTTTCTTTAGACTCTTTATTATTGTTTTCAATTAGTGAAATAAGCTCCTGTTCACACAGAAAACTAGGATATAACTCTGGCAATATATTTCGAATGTAATCCGCAGACCAGTTTCCTTCTCCTTTAATCAATTGATCTTTTAACTTAATTAAAGAATGGCTGTCTTCACATGCAGTCAACCCATAAACGGACAATGTTCTTAAATAGGAAGAGTTACTCTCATCAAAAACAATACTTGCTAGTATATTTTTATATTGCGTGAGTGGGCTATTTCGAATTAGCTCAATTAAAAGGCTTTTGGCGTCTTCACTTTTAGGGCCGGAATCCCCCCAACATTCAGTTATAGTATCGGCTAATTCAGGACATGATAATCGGATTATTTGAGACTTATTTAAATTAACACCATATTCTTTTCCATCTCCATATCTATCGATAAAACATCGAATTATTCGAGTTTTTTGTTCCAAATTGAATGAACTAGGATCACCTTCATTAATCAAAGCTTCTGGCTCCACTTTGAGCAACTCATTGAAAATACGTTCATTCCATAAAGATAACCATGCTGCAATGGGTTTCATAAATGGGATTACTAATTTGTAATCGTATAACTTAGAAAACAGCAGGCTAGATAACTTCCTATAAGAAAGTCCTTTAGATAAAAGGATATTTAGTCGTTTCGCGGCTAAATACTCTTGAATAGATCGATGATGAAACTTAACTCTGCCATAGGTAGCGGGATCAAATATAGCTTTACGGAATAATGCTGATTGTTTGTCTCTAGTCCAGTAATTCAAAGCATCAATGGAGCTGATTTCGATAATGTTAGTATCATTGCTAATATCATTGTGGGTGCATAAGCTTCTTGAGCGAAATAAGCTCATATTTAGAGCTATGATTCCAAGAGCATCTAAAGACTCCTTTTCATTTAAAGTACTACTATCCGTTCTTTCTGAATATGTTTCTTTTAGCTTTGATTTCAAATCAGCTTCATGTTGATTCTGAAGACTTAGTAGCTCCCCATGCTCTTTCCATGTCAAAGCCAATCCTTCTAGATCTAATGGTCTTGAAGCAAACCCTTGTAAATCGAACCGATTAATTGTTCGAATAAATTCATCAGGGTCAGTGACTCCTAAATATTGTGAATATAGTTTAATTTGAACGTTGTTAAGAGGTGCTAAAGATACAATAGTTATAGGCTCATAACTGTCATCATCTTCTGAAATATTTTCACTTTCAATACTAGGCGATGATTCACCTTTTTCCATTAGCTTTATAAAATACTCTTCAGGAGAAAGTAGAGCAAACTCATCTTCATCCTCTTCACTAATATCACCAATAATTACTTTTTTCGGTAATGGTAACCATTTTCTTAATGTTGTCATATCAATAAACTTACGCCAGTCACTAGGACGACAGGAGATTATGACATTTATACGTGCTATATCATTTTCAATTGCATTAAAAAAATGACGAATAGCTATATCTATTTTACCTTCTTTTAATTTTAGTTCGTCAACAGCATCTAGGAAAAAATATGCTTCTTTTTCCTTATTGGTTTGCCAAGAGCGAAACAAAGTTCTTTTATTTGGTGGAAAAAGAGAGGATAAGTCATCTGTGTCAATGGACTCCAAAGGTAAAAAAAACGCATTTCCGCCTTTTTTGCATATTTTCTCTACTTGTTCTTCCATTTCTTTAGTCTTACCAGAGCCAGCTTCAGCAAGAAGTAAAACAAGTGAGTGTTGAAGTAACCATTCCCAATTTTTGGATTCATCATCTGATAACTCAGTAAAGTAATTCGATTCTTTTAAATCTAAAGTATTTTCATTAAGCTCATTGAATGTTCGGTCTAGATCAATGTAATTCATAGAGATTTCATCCATTGAAAAGTTGATTCAACATCAAACGCTCGGCAACCATAACCGACATTTAATAACTCTTCAGGTAAAAACTCATCATATTTTTCTATTTTCTTTTCAACAACCAATTTAGCCAACTCCGTATTTGATGACGTGCACTGTTTACTCAACTCTTTTATACAGGACACTATGCTTTCAGCATTTGATTTTTCTACTTCTATGACACCTGCATAAGCTCCAGCTACAAAACCTTTTTGTGTGAGTAAAGCAACGAGAGTATTGACAACTTTATCGCCCATCCATGTAAATATGCATGTGCTATTTCCATGTTGGAGGATTGATATGCCCTTTAAATTTGAATGATTGAAATAATCTATTGCTTCACCAAATAAAGCTTTCGCCTTAGTATCAATAAAGTCTATTTTTTGATTTCCCACTGAAATTCGATAATCCCCCTCACTTAGAATTTTGAACATTTCCTGCCTGACTTTGTCATGAATAGACATTCCTTCACCGCCAAACTTTGGAGGTTTGCCTCCTTTTGTTTTTTCAACACGAATAACTTTGTTATCGGGATCAACATCAATGACTTTCCATCTTCTACCACTAAAAATTATATGTTGACCTTCAAGGATAAGAGAATCTACAGGTAAGGTTCCCAATGATTTGTTGCCAACCAAAACCCTATACTCTTCAGGCGTTTTAAAGACAGCATAAAATGAATAGTGGCCGACTAAACGTTCACCTAATATTCCTAACACTAACTCTCCACTCGAAAGCTGAGTTAAAAGTTCTACTTTACCCATATGGCTCAACAACATTTTGAATTGTTGAATAGATGTATGTTGAAATGGTCCATTCTTGCATAATAATTCAAAAAGTTGATCTGCTCTAACTCCTCCCCATTGCCCTGTCGTTGCAAGAACTTGATGCAGTAAGGTCGAAAAGTGCATTAAAGTGTCATCTGCTGGCTCAAACCATTTACTTTCAATTAGTAACCTAATCATCGCTAACGACTGAATTAACTCCAGCCGCAAGCAATCAACTATATTCGATTTTTCACTTAGCTCATTTTCAGCTATTAACATACGTAGAATAGCTGGAGATCCTCTTCTTCCTGATCGCCCCATTCTCTGACGTAAGCTAGATACAGAATGAGGAGCCGTGACTTGTACAACAGAATTTACTTTTCCAATATCAATACCTAACTCAAGTGTCATGGTACACACCGCTGTTGTTGGTAACGTTTCTTTTTGAAGACGAGCTTCTAACTCCTCTCTTATTTCCTTAGATAACGAGCCATGATGAGGATAGAACTCATTAGGTACAATATTCTGCTCACAAAAATCAGTAAGCTGCGCAGCAATGCTTTCTGTTCTTTTTCTACTATTAGCAAAGACTAAATGAGAGCCTCCACGACACAAGTCATATACCTTTTTACATATTTCATATTCAGCAGTATCTCGATTATCATCAGCTTTAAGGTCAAGAGGCTCAACATATCCTTGAACTTGTACTTTAAATGTAGATTGGCTTTTTGTACTCGTGATTATGTCGCAAGACAATGCCTGATTAGGGCGAAGTAGATGTGGAACTTTATCTAACTCTCCTAATGTTGCGCTTAAAGCAACACGAGGAATTGGATTATTATACCTTCCCAATAGGTGCTCTATCCTATTAAGAATAGAAAGAAGGTGGTGCCCGCGCTCTGAGCCCATGAAAGCATGGAATTCATCAATAACAATATATTTTAAATTCGAAAATGCCTGCTTAGTCCACCCAGCCTCTCTTACCAATAATGATTCAAGGGACTCTGGTGTTATAAGCAAGATCCCTGACGGTTTCTTCTTCGCTTTTGATTTCTTAGATTGAGGGCTATCGCCATGCCATGGAGTAACTTCCATATCTAGCATTTCAGATAGGCTTTCTAAACGCCTATATTGATCGTTAATTAATGCTTTTAGAGGACTTATGTAAAGAATACCGAAACCATCATCTAAATCGGCTATAGCGCTACAGGCTGGTAAAAAAAAAGCCTCAGTCTTCCCTGCTGCTGTTGAAGCACTGATTAATACATCTGTCTTACCTTCCAAAATCGGAAGAATGGCTTTTTTCTGAATTTCTCTTAAGTCAGGCCAACCTTGTTTAAATAGCCACTTCTGTACTCTAGTATCCAGATGTTTATATGCATCCATCATAAAGAAAAGTTAGCCAACCCATCAGCGCTTTCTTCAGTTTCACTTTCAACATCTAATGTCATATCACTGGGTTGCTCTTCTTCAACAGACAACTTTTTAATCAATTCAGACCACTCAATTGAAGGGTTTTGTTCGAGTACAGCCAACATATCCAGAAAGGTTTTTATCGTATTTCTCGGTGTTCTAAAATAAGCGTCCCCTATTGTCTGACTACAGTGATGCAAAAAAGATTTTAGTGCATCGTCAGGAATAAGGTAGTTGGCGCTATCACCACCAGCAAAGACATGTCTTAAGTTTTTTAAAAGTATGTATAGTTCTTCTGGTGTCAAACTAGCTAAATGAAGTGCTGGGGATGAGTAGTCTATTACTCCTGCTCTCTGCGCAAAAGTGTTTTCGGCTAGTCGAGACTGAAGCGCTTCATAACTATATAACCCTTTTCTTGGGTCTAACAAGAATTCTGGCGTACCTCCTAGTAAGAACCCTATATATTCAGCACTTCCTTGTAAGCAATCATTCAAAATCCTTAGAATCTGTTCATAGTTTGATGTGCGAGCTTGGGTGCTACTTAGCTTATATAAATTAACCATTTCATCCAAGTTAACGAGCAGTCCTTGATATCCTGCCTGACGCACAAACAAGCTAAGTAGTTTCAATGCATCATAAAATGAAGCATCTGAAATGATGGTTCTAACACCAAGATCCTTTCTTGCATCTGTTTTAGTTGCATATTCTGCTCGTAACCAGCGAATGGCATTAGACTTTAGCAATTCATTACCTTGCTCGTGTCCATTCCAATATGCTTCGATCACTTTAGCAAAATCATAACCACCAACTAGCTCAGATAATAGTGATAACCGTTCATGAATAATATCTGTTACGCTCTCTTCTTTTGCATCAGCCTCTTTACATGCTTCGGTAATAAAGCGTTCAACTACACTGGTGAGCGCGTTACCATCCGGCTTGTTACGAGTTGATAAGTTTCTCATCAATTCAGAATAAAGATTTCTGGCTTGACCTGATGATGCCTGAATGCGTCTATCCGGAGATAAATCAGCATTTACGGTTACAAGTTTTTTTTCTAGCGCAATAGAGCGAACAACACTTAAGAAGAAGGTCTTTCCTGAGCCGTATTCGCCAATAATCAATCTAAAGGCTGAGCCACCATCACAAATTTTTTCAATGTCTTTATAAAGGGCTTCAAGTTCCTTTGAGCGTCCTACTTGAATATGTTGAATTCCAATTTTAGGAGTTACGCCTGACTTCAAAGATTGAATAATGGCATCTTTCTCTTTTGCTCTAATACGTTTTTGAGACATTACTAACTTATCCTTTTAATTCTTCAACAATTTCAAGATCTACATAAATATCATCATCATCTTCAAGCACTGGGGCATCAACGACATCAAACGACCAATCATTAATTGTTTCAATTGCTCCATCGACCATTAATCCCAACTTCTGACAAAGTTCCATCACTTCTTTTCTGGCCCATTGATCTTTCACAATAAGCTCTTGATACAGGGTATTATGAGAAGTGTCTAACATACTGGCAGTCTGGTCAGAGGTTGCTAATATTTTTTCTTCTTTCTGAGGCGGCTCTTCGTCAATAAATATAGATCCAAGCATACTTTGAACTTCAGATGTTTCAGACTCATGTAAGGCCAATAACTCCTCATCTAAAGTAAACCCTGTTTTATCTAATGTTCTTGACTGTTCTTTTGCTACTAAACTTGAAGATTTACTTGAAGAAACATTATGAATGTCACTAGTCACAAGTGATTTGTCTAAACCTAAAGCTACGTATAACTTTTCTAATTGTTTAATTTCTGAAGGGTCTATTTTTCCATCCGCTAATGCTACAGTGAGTAAAATGTGACTAACAACTGATTTTGCTTTGGTATCCAACTTCTCTAATCGTGCTTTTAAACCATTCATATTGGCAGGAGAATTTAACCTCCATGTTAGGTACGCATGTAGTGATTTTTTCTCTGTAGGTGATATTTTGATATCATGATTGATAAGTTGATGGAGTACATTCAATTCATCTTCATCTAAGTGAGAATCAATATTTGCGACCATTGCCCCTAGACGAAGTGCCATGCCAATTTCATTAAAAGCTTTAGATGGTTCGAAATACTCGCCATGCCCTTCAGTAAATAGTACTAATTTACCGTCAAGTGAAGGCTTTGCATTGTGATATCTTGAATCAGGCGCTATTCCAAAACCTGCTTTTGTAGAAATGTTTTGAATTAACTCTAGTTCTTTCTTATTTATTTTTTCAGGTAGAGATATTCCCATTTGTGCCCAAAAATCTGATACAGAAACTAAACCAGCGTCATTTTGAATAGCTGCATTAGCCCAGATTTTAAAATTACTTATAAACGATGATGAATTCTCGTTAATTAATTCGTCTGGTAATAATAAAATTGCAGCAACATCATTGCTAGAAGTACCTTTCTTACCTAGGTAACGGCTATATGCCTCTAATTCATCAGTGCATGCATCAGCAATTGTAATTAGCTTTTTAGTTGGCCCTTTAAGCATACTCGGATCTGGAAGTTCTTTTTGATCTATCGTTATGCCACTAATAGTATTGCTAGCAGGCCAATATTGGATATCTAGCTTTGTTTTATTAGGCTTGACTACAAAACCTTCAACATATTTCTCTACATATTTAGATTTAAATAATTGAGCAAACTTATCATTACATCTACGCGCTGGTGTTCTCAATGAATATTCAGGGTAGTAATGAGTCCACGCAAGAGCGATCTCTGGTGAGATCGGCTCTCCCTTAGAAACAGAGGTAGCAAGGTTGAATTTGAATAATAATGAATTATTGTTTAACGAATAATCTTCAGAAGATAGATATACAATTTCAGGTCTAACTAAGCACATTAATTCAAGCAAGCGACTCGCATAATTTGAGAAGGAACGACTATCCCCATAAATACTCTTTAACCTTAATACTTCGTTGAATATCGCTTTATATTCAATATCATCAACTGTACCTTGGGCTGCATCGACCGTGACTCGTCTTTCAATACCATAAAAATAAATAAACACATAGCCAATAGAAGTAGCTGGGTCATTTCGGCTACTGAATAGCCAGTCAATGTAAGCCCCTCTAGCCTTTGGAGATAAGGTTATATACTTTGGCCAATATCCCAAACTGTCATCAGCAAATAAGTAATTGGTGTCTTCAACTTTAAGGGTATCATCAACTAGTGATGCTTCAGTTTCTTGGTTGCTAAAGTAACTAGAATCAGTATCTAAAGCTTTTAATATACCGCCATAGTATAAATTCCCTTTGGACAAAACTTTGCCATTTATTTCTACAGTCTCATTCTCACTAATCCATCTACCGGGTGATTTATTTTTACTTTCTTCTTCTTCATAACCATGAGAAATAGTAAATGTAGCTAAATTGTCATCATCTTCTATGTTTCTATTCGAAGAATGAACTTGAGGAGAATTTTGTGTTATCACAGTTTTAGTCCTAGGACTTTTAGTTTGAACTTTGCTCTTAGGCTTTGAGCTACTGAATATTTTATATATAACAAAACATATACCAATGAAAATTAATATCCCCACATTTACCTCCTAAAATACATTAAATTATATGTTCATAAGTCAGCACTAAGCTGTTTCACTTTGTTTAACTCTTTTCTTATCTCGAACCCAAGTAATTGAGCCATTAGTTTGCTTCATTTCAAATAAATCTATTGAAGCAAATAAATCACTAACTTTTTTAAACCCATAGTTTCTTTGATCAAAAGAAGCATGATTGGATATATGGTTACCTATAGAACTTAAGTTAGCCCACCCATCATTATCCTCAGAAGCTTCTATAGCTTGGCGAAGCATATTCATGAGTTTCGTATCACTTTTTATGCTCGGTTTACGCTTTTGGCGTGGTTTTTCATCTGTTTCTATATCATCCAGGAAGAGAAACTTTGAACAACTATTCACAAATGCCATTGGAGCCTTACGTTCACCAAAGCCTATAACGAACTTGCCATCAGCTAATGCGCGAGTAACGAGTGGAGTGAAATCACAATCAGATGAAACAAGACAGATAGTATCTACATCTTTTGTATACAGAATATCCATCGCATCAATAACTAGTGCAATATCACTGGCATTTTTTCCTTTAGTCAGATCAAATTGTTGGATAGGTTGAATAGCGTATTCATGAAGAACATCTTCCCATGGCTTAATACATGGGCTTTTCCAATTGCCATACGCTTTGCGGATATTAACAACACCGTACCTAGCAAGTTCAGATAATACGATGTCAATTTTAGCTGCGGGAGCATTATCAGCATCGATAAATAATGCAATTTTTTCCTTATCTTTCAAAACGTGATTCCTTTTCAACGTATCGGACTTTTTTCCATTAGTACATTTATGCCATACCCTCATGAAATAGCAATATTTTTCCTAAGAATATAGATAGATACATTATTTTAGAATAACTTTACTCTGATTATTAACGATCTTTTAATAACAAACTAAATGTCCTTATTATCAGCAAATAATTTTCGGGATATCTGACCATTTGCTGGTATACCCAGGCGAGAGGAAACTTCGCCTCATCTCCCATTTTTTCGCTTGCCCTGCTGCTGCTATTTCTACCATTCCGTTGCCGTATCTATTATTTATATGATCATAGCATTGCATTAGCTCTGGATTATTTACACTAGAATTAAACATATCATGTTGCTGAAACCGACTATTTTCCAATTCAATAGCACCAACGCCACACCGATAAAAACTTACACCATTTAAAAATATTTGATTAAAAACAAATGAAATACCTTCCGCGATTTTTAATGTGTTATCAGTCGCAACTGGAAATTCATAAATAAGTGACTTTTTATAATAATAATCATCATGAGGTGAGCTTGAAGCAAACACTAACAGACGTTTTATGAGGGAACGCTGCTTTCTTACTTTGCGAGCAACAATACAGGCATGGCTTGTAATCGCTGCTTTAAGTGAATTATATTCTGTAATTCTTTGCCCAAAACTCCTTGTAGAGAAGATCTCTTTTTTATCTTGTCTAACTTCATCCCAAGACATGCAAGGAACACCATTCAATTCATTCACTGTCCGCTCAACAACTACAGAAAACTGGCTTCGCATTTCTTTGGGTGATTGAATAGATAATTCCCATGCGGTTTTTATTCCTAGAATATTAAGGCGTTTACCCAACTTTGAGCCGATGCCCCACACATCAGTTAAAGACATTTTTTCTAAAATTTCTTTTCGTGAACGATCATCATTAATAACAGCGACACCGTTGTACCCTGATAACTTTTTAGCAGCATGGTTGGCCGCTTTAGCTAATGTTGGTGTAGTTCCAAAACCAACACCTACAGGAAGTCGTGTTTCTTTCCATACGGCACGTCTTATTTCATGACCATACTGATGCCAATCTTTAATTAGAGAATCATAATTTTTAAAATGAAGAAAGGATTCATCAATAGAATAAACATACTGATTATCACAAAAGCGACCAACCACGTTCATCATTCTTTCACTTAAATCGGCATACAGTTCATAGTTTGATGAACGAACAACAACACCATGCTTTTGTAGCAACAACTTTACCTTAAAGTAAGGTTCAAACTTAGGTATACCGAGCCTTCTGGCAATTGGACAAACCGCACAAATGCAGCCATCGTTATTAGTTAAAACGACAACAGGTTTTTTTCTTATGCTTGGATCAAAGACTTTTTCAGCGCTCGCATAGTAAGAAACAGCATCGACTAATGCATACATGCTAATAGTTCTCTTAACTTTCGATGAAGTCGAAATGAGCAGGTAACAACACCTTCCAATTGAAATTCATCTTCAGGTGAGATTGTAACTGGCTGATATTTTGGTGAAGCGGAAAGCAACCTAGCATATTTTTTATCTATATATTTACATGTAAAGCAACCATTGTAATTCGCAACAATTACATCACCATCTTTCACATTTTCTGATCTATCTACCAATAACAAGTCACCATCAAAAATTCCAGCTTCAATCATTGACTCACCTTGCGCTAAACCAAAAAATGTAGCGTCAGGGTTTGAAATCAAAAGCTTATCTAAAGATAAACCGAGTTCTTTATATTCTGCTGCGGGAGATTCAAAACCAGATATTCCGGCTTGAATCAAGATAGGTATAAATTTCATTAAAATATTACCACCAAACTATACTGTACATAAATACAGTATAGTTTGATCAGAGTATATTTGAAAGGATCAGGTTACTAAATATGCATGATTAAAATATCAGCTTCACTGATAATGATAAAATAGAAAATACACTGCAAAGCAGTGCTGTAATTGAATATAGGGATAATTACATCAAACCTGCCAGTCATTATCAATCAACACGGCCAGCGAATAACATTAGGTTTGACAGTAATAAGATCACTTAGCAAAAGTGTGCTCTAGTAGTATTCAAAGATGACTGCTCTACCAAAACCCAAATACTTTGCCACTGTAAAATGTAATTAAGTGGCATTGATGAGAGAGGTTTTCCAATATAGATAACTTGATATAATAACGCTCACTACTAGTTGACCTAAATTTGTGGAAAGATTAATGTATTCTAACCAATTAACAAATTGTGCAATTCTAGTCGAACGCTAACCTTAAAAAACTATAAGAGAAAACTAGGATTGAGGATACTAGTTAATTATATACTTCAAGTATTTGTAAGTTTTTACAGACTAATTAGGAGATTAATATTAATTATTCGTTACGAGATATTTTAGGATTAGACTTAACAGAGTTTCAAAAAAAAATTTTTGAAAATAATTTTTACCTTCATACTAATGAGGTTTATTCCCAATCAAAGCCATTATTAAGTGTCGAGGAGTTTGAGAATATTTTAGAGTTCTCCTCTTTTTCCCAAGATGATATTAAAGTTGTTAAAAATGGAGATATTATACCTATATGCGAATTTATTGATGATATTGGAAAAGTTAGTATTTTAGATTTGAGAAGAGCATACATGAGTGGCTCGTCTATAATTCTCCACAGTTTAGAAAGGTACTCTGAACCTGCTAAAAGAATTTGTGAGTCTTTGAGGAAAGAACTTAGCTCTCACATTCAAATCAATGCTTACTTAACCCCACCAAACTCTCAGGCACTTAACGCTCATCATGATTCACATGATGTTATAGTTATTCAAGCATTCGGAACCAAAGATTGGTATATACACGGTAAAGGTGCAGACTTGCCATTAAGTCATGCTGAATATAATATAAAAGACATCAGTAAGTTTGATAAAACTAGCGCACTTAAAATGCAAGAAGGTAACGCGCTATATATACCTAGAGGATGGGTTCATCAAGCAATTGCTTCCGAAGCAGTGGCTTCTTTACATATAACTATTAGTATTCATCCTAAAACATACAGTGATCTATTGTTTAAAGCACTTCAAATATCATTATTAGAAAATTCTGACTTAAGGAAAGCGTTACCGTTAGGCTGGATGAATTCGAGTAAAGCAAAAATTGAAATAACTCAATTTCTAAATGGAATTGAAAAACAATTTTTTTCTGATGAACTACATAAAAAATCACTGATCATTACAGAACATCAACACAATGCAAAGTCATCATTAATAGGGGATAGGCGACATTTCAAAACAGTTTCCAAATTTGAAAGCATTAATTTAGAAACTGAATTAATTACTTTGGATAATGCTACTTACAATATAAGTCATACTCCTCAAAGAAATACAATTAATGTATGGTTCGAAAATAGTGAATTTGAATTATCAAATGCATATGTTAATGCGTTGGAGTTTGTTCTAAATCAAAAAGAGAAATTTACTGTTTTAGATATTCCAATTTTGGACGACTTAGAAAAAATAAGCTTTGCTAAAGAGTTAATTATAAAAAGCTGCTTAAATATCGTAAATTAACTTTGTTATTAGTTGTCACCAAAGGGCAATAGCGCGATTGGAAATTTATTTTTCACTAGTAATTTTTCTAAACTTTGATAGTAAATTTTGTAAGCATTACAATATATTGAAGGATTATTAAAACCATCTTTAGTACTAAATCTATTTTCCATATCTCCGCCACCACACACTTTTAACCACTTACAAGAAAAACATTCTTTTGAAGGAGAATTGATGATGTATTCAATTTCATCAAAAACAGAGTCATGCAAAAACTCAAGCATTATTTTTTCTTTCGTATTGATTTCAGGGGTAGTTCTATACCAATTCAAAGCAGGTATAAACGAATCATTCACTGCTATTTTTCCGTTACTTTGAGCAACTAATATTTGATTTTTTGATGCTTTTTGAGCTGGTGATCTAGATACGTGGATATTATAAAAAGGAAGAACATCTTCAATATGGCGGATAGTAACTTCGGGATTATCCTCAATCAACCACTCTTCAAACACATCAAACATTGCCCTCCCACAACCATCAATGAAATTCTTATCTGTCAAAGTATCTACATTATTATCTGGTAATAAAAAAGACATTTCGATTATTCCTAGAGAACGTAGGAACTTATACACTTTATGATAATCATTCATTGGATCGATTACAGAAATGGTGGAGAGCTTTAATTTTGAACTCAACGATTTTGAAGAATTAATAGTCAAAATATTTTTGACTATTATGTCAAAAGTTGAACTGCCGTCCTTGTTAAGCCTATATCGGTCATTAGCTTCCCTATATCCATCTATACTAAACCCAACATTTATCTCATATTCTTCAAATATTTCTATCCAGTCTTTATTTAATATTGTTCCATTTGTTTGAATAGATAAGGTTAAGTGAGCAAACTTTGAAATAGCATCATTCAATATTTTACAAATACTTTTAAAACGCTTAATAGGCAGCAACATAGGCTCCCCACCATGGAATGAGATATCCACATTTTTAATATTTAATTCTACACAACCTTTAGCGATCCAAATAGCTATACTAATCGCATTATCGAAACTTACTATACTAGGCCGTGATAAAGCTGATTCGTCCCCCATATTGAAATAATAACAATATGAACAATTTATATTACATCTTTCTACTACCTTGAATATTATTTGCAGCCTATCAATACTTTGAACTCGTTCTTTTCCTGTTAATATATCAATGCTTTGAGGAAATGATGGATAGTTTGTGACGTTTATTTCCATTTATAAAATAATCCTTATAAGACTGACTAGTTTAGTCAAAGTTATCCTTTATTTAATACACCAGCTCTTATCATTCTTTCTAGTTTTTCAAAATCTATTGCGTCTGGATTTATATTACTTAGCCCTGGATCAATATTTATCAAGTCAGAATTCACAACTCTCTTAGATTGCGTGTAGTCTCCGCCTCCGGTTTGTTTATAGTTCCCTCCTCCTGATTGATTATAGTTTCCCTTACCTTGATTATAACTACCACTTTGGCCGTATTTGCCTATTCCACCTATTCCACCAAGTTCATTAGGTGATATCAAACCTGATATGATGGCTTTACCTATAGCCTCTTTTAGGTTTTTTTCAATAATTTTGTCTTCCGAATCATTATTATTTATATTGCTTTCATCACTCATTTTGTTCTCCTTTTATGATTGAGTAATCAATATTCTGTCAAACAGATTAATTGTCAACCAATAATTGTACTTATTTTAACCCAATGTAATGCTGTAACTATATAAAATCAAATAGTATCCATGTGTTATATCTAATAAATCAGTTAGTTAATTAGGAATAAAACATAAATGAGTATCTTGATTTATTCGTTACATATTTGAAAACTAATTATCTTCAGTTAAAATCAATGCCATAAATAAAGCCAACATCAGTGTAAGCAATGGATTTAAAGTGATAAGAAATTTTGATCAATTTCACTTTAAAAAAATGAAAATGCTTTACCGACAAATATTCCAAAAGTGAAATCATCATCCAAAGTAGTCCATCCTAAATTAATCCCTCCAACAAATTGCTTATCTGAGCTTGTAAATAGAAATACAGGTATATCTACACCGAATTCATCCGACTTATCATCGAAATTTATACTTGGGCTAATAGAGAATGACTTAAATGATTTTCTATAATGAAGAGAAATAATATTCTTACTTTCTTTAATTGGAGTGCCTATTGATCCAGATATGCAAGAAACAAAATCATTGGTTGAGTTTGGAGGGCATTTGATATCATTATCTGCATCTTTATACGACTCTTCTCGCTTTAGTTCTAATGCCCAAACAGAATCTAGAGTTTCAAATAAACCGATGTAGCCACTGATTGACCAACCATATTTGGTTTCATCATTTTTTTTAAATGTATTCTCATCTAAATAATCCATTTTCTTACTACCATAAGTAGCTGTTCCCCCCCAGAAAATGGTGGGTGTCTTACCCCAAGCTTTTGAGTTTATTTCTAATAACTGCTTTAATACTTCAGGATTATCATCATATTTAGCGATTAAATCATTTAATGCGCAGCCTTCATCAGTTTTTAGATTTAATTCATTTTGAATTTTTTCACAAGATGTCTTTAAATCAATTAAAGAAACAGTTGGCTTTGCAAACAATGTTCTCTTGTAATTCAATGTCACCTTATTATATTTAGCTAACCCATCTAAGTTAGCTAAATCTGTATTTCCATCTGAATCTGCTGGAACAGAAAATACCGTAGTAAAAACAGATTGTGGAGAGCTTATACCCCATTTAAGACTTACTCGTTTATCCTTTTCTCCAGCAGTTAACTCGAATGAACTACCACTGCCAGAGGTAATATTATCGACCTTAGCTTGTCCAACCGAATTTAGTGCATTACCCAAAGACACAGCATCACTATCTGCTGCATAATTTGGGAGTGATATTAAAGAAATGATAAAACCTATTGATATTCCATGTTTCATTATTAATCCTCCCTATGCAATCAACAGATCTAAATATGTATCGCTATTTTGCCCAGCATTTATCTTTCTTTTTACAGGTGTTCTAGCCTTGCTTGCACCACTGATAACTAATTCACATTTGTCACCTGAATTGCCAACAACTCTTAGCATATAAACATATTCAACATCAGACTCTAAAGAAAAGGTATGTGGATTCGATACCATTTCCTCATGAAAATCATCATCGTTAGATTTTTGAATAATAAGACTGTACTGATCAATATCACTTGATTTGAATTCGAACTTTATAAATTTAGTAGTCATAAACTGATATCCTTTTCATTAAATTTAAACTATATATTTTAGAAGTAATAAAACGATTTTTTTACCATTCCAGTATAAAATTAGCACAACCACCAGAACGGTTATCATCCCTACCAACTTTATTCTTTACTGGACAGATTTCGCCATCATATGCATCAGTTCGTAATATGTGAATGCCTTGAAATTCTAGTGACTCAACAACAGCTTCATCAGGTAATACAACTGAACCGTATTTTTTAGGTCCAGCCGAAATTAATGCTATTTGGGGGGAGACTGCTTCTATAAATTTAGTTCTTGAGGATGTTAAACTTCCATGGTGTCCAACTTGTAATATATCGGTATCAATCAAGTCTTTGAAATTATCAAAAAGCTCTTTTTCAAGACCATCAAGATCTGCTGAAGGAATTTTTCTTGGGCCTGATTCAGCATCACCAACCAAAAGAACTGAAACATCACCTAGATCTAATCTAATCACAATTGAATTGCTATTTGGGTCACTCTCATGAGATGTACCGTTCGCATGTAAAATAGTAAAAAATGCAGAATCATCAAGATGGACAACATCCAACACTTTAAATTGTTCCCAATTAGCATTGCCTAGATCTATTACTTTTCCTTTAATTTTTACTTTTTTATTAGCTGCTGGTACTTTTGCTGTTTTATATTTTGCACCGACTTCTTCAGACACTCTCTCAATAAAACGTCTATAAAAAACTGTGTTATTGATGCGACCTGAGTCATAGATGTTATTAGCTTGATAACACTCAAGTATATCATCCAGCATTACGCCATGGTCTTCATGGGGATGTGATAAAAATACGTAATCAATTGTCTTTTGAGTTAAGCCAGTATGCCCACTCCATCCATCTTCCGCAGGTTGGCAGCTTTTCACACCAGACTTCCCAATCGCTTTGTACAAATAAGATACGACTCTGCTATGTGAATTTCCATTTTTTTGATTACCTGATTTATCATCAGCAGATCCAGCATCGTAGAGTAAATTCCAATCATGTCCTTGAATAAGGATAGATAGTCCAGTACCCACATCAAGCAAGTGTAAACGGTACTTACCTTTTAATGGTGCTGTATGGGGGATTTCATTAATAGAATGAACTGGTGTTATGGCAATGTTAGCAAAAGCAGAAAGAGATACTATGATTGCAAAGCTAAACACTAATATATTAGATTTAAACATAATCAATTACATCCATGTTATTTGTTAATTACATATTCCAACATGTACAAATAATAAGCAACAATTATCTTACTTTGCCATATTTAGTTTCTTTTATAAAGGTAGTCCCTAGCTTTTATACAAGCTCGTATTTTAAAATTTTTCCATTATAAGCTTTACCATTGATACTGTATTTAATAACCTCATCACTCGTGTCTTGGTATGTACCATGCTTCCCAAAGAAGTTTTCTATAATATTACGAATTTTAAAGGACTTAGGTACAGTATGATTAAGTTGTTTACGCCACGAAAGGTAATTGAATATAATAGATTTTTATAGACATGTGATTAAAAATTTCAGATGATAATTTGAATATATCCTTACATGACTCACAAAAAATATTTGTATTACGATAGACACTTAAACTCATATTAAAATGGTTACCTATGAATATTGATGAATTACAATTTTTAGAAGATTTCGAATGGGCCGAAGTACGATTAGCCACAGTAACAGTAAAGGGAAAAAAAGGTAGTTTCCCTGTTTTTTCTACTGTAAGGCTTCTCCCTAAAGGTCGGAGTAGACCAGCTCCAATGTTGGATGTAGATACGTTCACAATTAGAAGAAATATTGAAAAATTATACTATCGAAGAATAGTTATGACCGCTTATGAAGCAATCAAATGGTATCGGAGCTTAGATAAAGATCCTCAAACACCAATACCATATAGTGAAGAAGATAAAATCAGAGGAGATGGAACCGCAATAGTGGTCGAAAAGCTTATAGATGATCCTGTTTGGCCAGTATTAGGCTTGCCTGTTGAAGATACATTATTTTATGGTAAACGTACATCGCATCCTTCTCCTTTTGTTGGTAATACCTCGGCAAGAATACATCGTAGATTCGGCTCTCAAACAGGCTTTATGTCTTTTTTAGAGAACGATGATGCTATTGATTTCATAACAAAGCGCCTTAATATTAATCTTAAAGAGTACCCTGAATACCTTGGTAGTTTTGCTCTTATCGTTTTAGACCCCATTATTAAGAACGTAGAAAATTTCCTCATATCAGACCAAGATGAAGAGCATATACTGTATCGCTTTGTTCCTCGACCAGGAAAAACTTTAGAAGGGTTAAAGCTAACCACATTTGATGAACAATCAAATTTATTGACTAACTTTGATACAATTGATATTCCCATAAATGGAATAGTCAATATTAGAAAAGGTACTTGTGTTGGTAAATATGGGTATGTCGTAACTCACCCAATACACGGAATATTAACTTCTCTGCCTCCTTCTAGTTTTCTAAGAAGCATGAATTTTAATATGGGCATTGTAAATGAAATTCGTGACGTTCGAGTTCCAATTGGTGAGTCACCAAATTCACCAGAATCTAAATACACTGTTAATAAAGTAAGCAATGAAAAAAAGAGTACATTTGGTGAAAATAAAGTCCCAATAAATGTAAATATAAGAGTTGGAAGGGCTGCGGCATTACGAGATAACAAAGTAAATGGAAAAAATGCCGATCAAAAATGGTTTGGTAAAAATAGTAGACATGAGGCTATGAATTTTATTAGATCTAAGATTGGGCGTGCTAAATCACGAGTTATGATTGCAGATCCATATTTTGGCGTACTTCAAATGCCACAATTTTTGTTAGCTGTTAACTCTGATTCTGTAGGTGTTGAAATATTTACATCTAGGTTAACATTTGAAAATAAAAATACTCCTGAACAAGCTACAGAAATACCAAACGGCAATCTTCACACAAGTAAACTTGATGTTTTTAGAACTCAGCTCGAAGAAATAAAAAAAGAAATCAATCTTAAAGTCAATGTGTTAGCTGGAAAGAAACCTGAGTTACATGATAGATTCCTAGTAGTTGATGATGATGTGTGGTTCATGGGAAATTCCCTCAATACTCTTGGAGATCGTGCATCTATGATTATAAAGCTACCTGACCCAGATTCTGTTTTAGAAGAATTAGCATCTATTCATAAAAAATCTGAGAGTTTTGATAGTTATTACAAAAAAAGAAAAGCGTTAAATAAAGGTGATAAATGAGGCCAAATATAGGAATAACAGTTACACCTCCTTCTCCTGCTATGGATAAGCTAGAAAAGGAGATGCTGTGGCCAGCACAAGTGGGCTATGGTGATCAGCCCAATGGTGACCTAAGTAAATTTCCCGGAATTGCAGCTATACGAGCAAGAAATAACTCTAAGACTATAAATCATCTGAATACGTTTTCTTTTGAAGTATCACGTGCAAAAAAACGAGTATTGATCATAGATGCTTACTTTTTTAACCCTGATAAAGACAAAGAATCTAAACAAGCTCGTTTAGATAAAATAATTAATTGGTTTCTAATTGATTCAATGGATGCATTCGATATTAGAATCTTAACTAAATGCAATAATGAAGATCCCGATACCGCAACAAACGAAGATATAAATAAAGAGTTTGAAGCTCTTTCTGATGCGATAAATTCAGGTAGGACTCCCAGTAATAAATGCCAAATAAAAATAAAATTTACTCTTCTAACCCATTTTAATTATATACATGATAGGTTCGCAATCATCGATAGTGAGTTATGGCATTTTGGAGCAACTGTTGGTGGTTTCCATTCTCAAGTAAGTGCTGTCACACGAGGTTGGGATGCCGTAAAGCATGGCGCAATCGATTTTTTTAACCTTGCATGGCAAGGTGACGCTATTATGGGTAAAAAAAACAATGACTATTAAGTGGCCAAGTGAAAAACTAAACTTTGAAAATCAAACATATAATGATGATCATTTAGATCCGAAAACTGAGTTGACAGAGTTACATAAACTCAGCAATTTTATTGAAGAACTTACAGGTTTAACCTCTATTATTGAAAAAAAAATTGCCTCTACTGAAGAACTAAGGGTGGAAGCATATAAAGTCATTGAATCTTTAGGCTTAAATAGCCAAAAAGATTATCAAGATCTTTTAATAACCTATGTTTGTTCCCTTTCCTTATCTAATGAACCAACTTTGGTTAGCTGGAACTATGTAAAGCAAATCTCGTATAACTCTTGGTATATAGAGAACTATTTGTACGATACTATTATTTATTGTATAGAGAATAACTACTGTGCAGCTAATTCATTTATCGACTTAGCAAAAGATGCCATTAGTTCTTTATCCAACAATGGCCTTCCATCAATATCTGAACGTAAAAATGAAGCAAGACTTAATAATAAAAATTATTGGTGTAGGGAGGAAAATAAGTTAGAGCAATTATGGTGGGGGCTTAGACACAATGAAATGAACTCATATGAAGATGAATCGACATTGTTAAGGCTATTATTCAAATTAAATATAAATGAATTCATCAATCAAATATCCTCTAGCTCTAATCCATTCTTTATCCAGTCTGTTTTTTGGTCAATAGGAACTGATTTCAAGTATGAATCATGGGCCAATATAGTGATTATATCCCCTCCAGCTTTTAATGAAGACAGTAGCTGGAATCAGTCCCCGATATTTCCACTGTTACTTGTTACAGCATATAACAATATTAATAATGTCTCTCACTCAATACCGAGACACAATCCAGAGCAAACTCAGATAACAGAAGCAAAAAATAATATTACTGAATTAGCAAAGGAAGTTGTTGAACTCATAAACAAACGTGATGATTCTACCCCTATTTTTAAGCGTTGGTCCGCATGGTTAATGAGAAACATACTTATTGAAAATGATCACGATGAATCTGACATATTCTCTTCAGCATATTTAGATGCTGTACTCATAGATGAAATAGGAAAAGTACTGCGAGATGAGATATCACAATCATCACTTCCTAATGATGCTATGAGTTGGGAGTCATGGAGTTATACCGCCTTGAAATCCCATTATTTTCAGAAAAAATATACCTCTAAAGTCGATGTAAGTGATTTCATCGACCTATGGAAAGTAACGGTTAACTCATGGAATAATGAAGAAGGTGAAAAATTAAAAAACAATGTAAAAATGTTTATTCCGCTATCTGACAATATTCCAACAGTTGCATATTGTTTATCTTATCCTATTTCTCAAGAAAAAAATCCTGATGAATTATGGTTAAATACTTGGATAAATTTACAATCCATAAAGGACATCGTTGAGTTTGGTTACCCTGATGGAAATAGTAAAAGTAAATACGATGACAGTACTACCGCTCACAGAATATTATTATCTTTTTTATATTTTGGAATTGGAATACTGGATTTTTTAAAGGGAGATAATAATGACATATCGCGCAGGTCAGGTAATTTTTTATATACGAGCCTGTTTGAAGCAGTTAACGAAATGAGAGAGATTAATTATTTCATTGATAGGGATGGAATCGACTCTCTATTTAATCAAATAATGATGAGAAGAATTATTTGGAATGGTTTAGTTGAAACTAACTCTTTCTTTACAGAGTCTAGCTCCCCTACCATCAAAGATACGATTGGACGAATCAGTAATGATATTGTAGATGTATGGCGATTAATCCAAATATTTAACCAAAACAACATCGAACCGATAAGGGTTGCTCAAATATTGAAAGAAGCATCGATTGACTTAGATGAATTAGATAGTCAGATGCAAACTTTAAATAGTTTAGATAAAAGTCGCTACCCATATGATGATACATTAGTTCGTAAAATAAAGTCGGAAACCACTCACTTAAACACTTTTTAATTCATAGTGTTGACTTACAATCTATATAATAAGTACTTATACTTATATATAGATTGGTTTGCTTTTTTATTTTTTCAATACTAGATTCTACCATCAAAATAGCCTTGTTAACATTAAGCGTTAACAGCATCTTTCAATGCTTTACCAGCTTTAAAAGCAGGTACTTTAGCCGCAGCAATTTGGATCGCTTCACCTGTTTGAGGGTTGCGACCAGTACGAGCTGCTCGGTCATTTACCTTGTAAGTACCAAAGCCAACTAAAGCAAAATTACCACCACTAGCTAATTCTTCAGTTACAGAGCCAATCAAACTGTTTAATGCTCTACCAGCAGATGCTTGTGATATATCTGCACTTTCAGCAATTTTTACTACCAATTCACCTTTGTTCATTATTGTTACTCCTTGTGTATTATTTTTATGAACATACTAAGAAATAATGTTCAGTTGAGCAATAGTAGAGTACCCCCTATTTATTTTGTTTTAAAAAATTTGACTATTTTGTTAAATAAGGACTCATTAACTGGCTCTTTGGATTTAATTTCGTTCAAAATAAATTCAGACTCGTCATTCAAGGGAATATTTAAGCTAGTTTCGATCTTTATTTCAGGCTCTGCTGACGAAGTTATTTCCTGTATTTTAATTGATTTAGGTTCAATGCTACGCATTTGGCCTGAAGGTGAATCTCCAATAACCAGCTCACTTATTGTATCCATTTCCTCATCGAGATCATAAGATTTATCATCAACAAAAGTCCCCATTGGATTAACAGATTTTTTAAGCCTTTGCATCAAAGCCTTATCTGTCCCCAATATATAAATATTTTTGTACTTCTCAACATTGAATAATCTATTATCTTCATCAGAAGGCTTTACTAAGGCAAATATCGTTATATAACCTTTTTCGCCTTCACTACACTTCAATTCATCCATGTGTTTATATGCAGTTCTAACATGTCGATGGAAAGATCTAACTCTATCTTCTGCCCACTCTAAACTATTTTTATCAATAACCAGTCTAATTGGTACATTAGATTTAAATGCTAATACATTAATAATTATATTATCTTCAGTAACTTCTAATGCATTATCCATCTTATAATGAAGATGACCGAAGTAGATATGCTTTTTATAAAACGATCTATCTTCTGCACAATCCATAAAAGTGAAGTAGTCTGCATAGTTTTTTGCTTGCTTCCTAATATCTTCAGATTTAATTATAAGTGGATGTTGCTTCCTTATTTCTGGATCTTGAAGAAAGTACTGAACGACCCTTACTAAAACGCTAGTTTTTCCAGAAGCACAACTATTTCCTGAACTTGGCTTTGTACTTTCGCTGCGAATTTTTATAGGATAACCTTCATGTGTGGTTTCTTCATCGATAAGTTCATTAACTGGTATCATCTCTAAAAATAAACTGGGATCTGAAGTATTGCGTAGCCGAGGATCTGCTAATACTTTTTCTGAATCACTTTTAGACTCATTTTCTCTACAGCTTCCGGTACATTTAAGCTCATTTGATTCTCCTTCACTCCCCCTAGTTTAGATGAAAAAACACGTTTGGCGATCACTTCCCAAGTTTCTAACAAAAATTTTTGCATTACAAAATACACAACAGTAACGTGAGCGTCTGCTTATCTGAAATTCATTGTATTCACTAATTTTATTAGGTGAAGTGGAAACCTCATCAAAATAACTATCAAGTTCCCAAGTAAATACTATTTTGTCTTCTTCTAGATCTTGTGCTCTATCTCTTAGTACATCTTTATTCATGCTATATCCATAACTTAAGAAGAGTAGTAATGATTAGTTAAAAGCTCCGATAAAGAGAAACTTAAAAATATCAATAATTATCAATTTCAATATTTGAATAAATACCTTTTACTTCCTCAAGAAATGCTTGTCCAACATCACTCAAGACTAATTCGCCAGTAGGTTTAGCAAGCATGAAGTTCTTGTTAACTAAATTAGTTTCAATTCCCTTAGAAATACTTGCAGCACCAATTTGGGCTTTGTGTGCTAGCTCTTTAAAGGATTCATCATTATCGATTTCTTCCAAATCAAAAGCTGAAAGACCACCAGCTTCATGAGTGAGCTTATCCATACTATATTTTTGACTTACATATCTGAAAATTATGAGTAGTAAGATATAAATTTTTCGATCAAGATCACTTATATAATCAGTACCAGCTTCTCTAATATAAAAATAAGGGAGTCCTTCTAAACCAACAAATTCATAACCAGCCATAATGTACTGCTTAGAATAGTCATCTAGATTTTCAATTATTTCGCTATAAAGACCATTTTCAGCCCTAGTACCATCATTAACTATTTTATGTTTATTGATCACTTTCCCATTCATTAGCTGATGATAAATTTCAATACTTTTACGTTTATCAAACATGTGATGGCTCCTGAACAGTTAATGAAATTATCAAATAATCCATATAATATTTTCCTTCAATAATATTTTCTTTGTTAGGGTGTCGTTGATAAAACTTGCTATCTACAATGGCGAAGAATGACTCTAAACCAGCTAATAAATCAGTAAGTAGGTATTGGTTAGAAAAAGCCTTTTTCAATTCCGTTTGTATGTACTGGTGGATATCATCTACATTACGATCCCAATCATGGGCCATGCACCACTCTATAATTTCTTTCTCCCTTTGAAGTGAAATACAAGGAGCATTAAATACCGAATCATGATCAACTTCTTCAACTATTTCAGTATCTTTTAAGTCTTCAAACCATTGCTTAAAATGAATTGTTGATAACGGAGCTTTCCAGGCAAGTTTCTTTGAAAATTTAGATTTATGAAAAGCTAAATGCTTAAACGTGTGATACTGGTTTAATACCTCTAAATCATTGGTGAGGTATTTGTTTCTTGATTTACCATGGCGTAATAGCTCAACTTCTTGGCCAAGATGGTTAAACGCTTTTTCAATAGATAAATAGTTAGCCCTATCAATTTCAACAAACCGATAATAACGCTCTAATTTTTCCAATACCTTTTTTATATCTTTATAAAAAGAAGTTACTGCCGTTTTTTTGTAGCCAATTTGAGATGCTATTTTAGGACTTTTTGAGTGATATTGGATGAATTCATCAATTACTTGCACGAATGTTAATTTCCCATAACCAGATAACTCCATTTTAGGATTAGTAAATTCAAGTGATGGGTAAACATATTTTTCAAACAGTGATGATAGCTTTTGGTACAAATCATTAGCATTATATGATGTATTATGATCATGCCTTAACTCGAATTTTGTCGCTATATCATCAGCTTGAACCGTCAGGACTTCTACATTTCTCTTAACTTTTGAGAGCGTTGTTGTTAAAAGTTCATTAAAATTAGCCATCAAGTCGTGATAAAGATCTGAATCGATACCACTGCAATTATTAATACTTTCCCAAACACTTTGAAATTGCTCTCTAATTTTTTCAAAATCAGTACTGGATAACTCTTTAGCTCTTTCAATATCAATAAACCGAAGTGTTTCAATTAGAAACGCCTGTAACGTAATTGTTCCTGCATTCTTATCATTATGAACAAAGATGTCATTTTCAGTTAAGCTTTCAAGTGTTAGCCACAGAGAGGCTTCTGAATCATCATTTTTAGCAATATATTTATTATATAATTGGAGATAAATTATCTCTGGAACATCATTTGAATTATCGTTGTCATTAACGTAATCAAGCAACGTAAAAAATACATCTTTATATTCCAGAATTTTTATTAACAATGAGGCTTTTTGTATTTTCATTAATTTACCTTCAATCGTTCTATATATTCAGGCAATACCAGTAATTGACAGCCTTTAACTACTGGTTTTTCAATCGTGAATTGATCCATTGTGATGTAGTTGCCACAACCTTTAATCACTGGAGGTGAAAAATGAGGTGTTGCACAAAATACTGTAAAACCCTTTGAAGAAATTTGCTTAATTGTCGCATCAATATTATGCATGTCGAGAGTGCCAATTTCATCAACTACTATTGGAATAGTTACTTCAGCATAAGAAGGACTAATGCGCTTTAAAAGAGTCGAAAGCAATAGTGCTGTTATGGCACTAGTAGTTCCTCCTGATTGACCTTTGGTTTCAAACTTTGTCTCGCCTTGAAGTCGATAACAATAATTGACCGTTGAAATAATACTTTGTAGCTTAATAGTACGGTTTTTCTTGTTAAAAAACTTTCGTGCAAAAGTCGATATTTTCAAATAAAAGGTTTCTGGTAACAATGCTTGGTCATCTGACTTATCAAAATTTGACATGATATCAAGCAACTCTTCAAACAGCGGCTCTAGCCTGATTTCCAATTTTAATTCTTCGATATTAGAAATAGTGGTTTGATTTAGATCGGAATTTAATTCTTCAATAAATGTAATCAGCAAATTTTTAGCATCCTGAAGCTCAGACATCTGGCTATCAATAAACAGGTTATGACTTTGAATATTTTTAAGTAACCATTGCTGCTTTTGAGGATACTCAAGAAATAACAAATCAAATTTTGAGATGACTTCTGAGTAATCAGCTAAGGATAAATAATCAAGAAATGGTTCAACACCTTCCACTTTAACATTCACCATTAACTGACGAATTTTGTTTTTAAACGGCTCAAATTTATTTGAGTAGTTAAAGTATCGTTCGTTAATATTATCCAAACACTCTTGGTTAATATCTAAATCATCAACATGTCCGTCATAACCATCATTAATATCAAGGGTCTTAGTTAGCAATTGAATACTCTTATTCCATTGCACATATCTGCCTTTCTCCTCATTTAATGTTGTTAACGCGCTTTCTGCTTCCCCCTTTTGAAAAAAGGTTAACTTCCATTTGTCTTGAAGGTTATCGAGATATGTATTTTCGACATCTAACTCTTTTTCTCTAGCCTCAATCTCAAATTTCGTTTTTTCATAATCGATTTTAGTTTTGTTAAATGATTCAAGTAACAAAATATCTCTTTCAAAAGTTGCGATTTCAGTTTCTAAAGTTTTAACATTTTCTTTGAAACTTTCAGTATTTTTTAAACTAGTCTGAATTTTTGAAATTTCAGTACGGCAACCGTTAATTAAAAGTTCCACTCTCTCTATAGTTTTTTTCAATTGCTTTAGCTGAAGCTCAGATGAATAGGGCTTTACATCATTAATATCGAATTTTGATTGACCAAAGAGCAACTCCTTATTTGGTGATATCGTAAACAAATCACCAAAGTCATTTATTGTATCTATTGCTGACTCATCATGTTCGAATGGGAATTCAGAAAACTTAGGGTTTAAAGCATTTAAGATAGATGCTGAGTGAGGCTCTAGTTTATAAAGCAAGGTATGTTCGAGTGCTTTTTTATTAGTAAGTAACTGCTTATGCTGGTTGTTGAGTTCATTTGATTTTTTTACGCTCTCTTCAAGAGCTTTTTCTAAACTTTCTCGATTTGTGTGTTTAGCTAAAAGTACTTCTTTCTCTTTCTTTATAGTGGTAAATTCTACTGCAATTTCTAATGCTGATTTAAGCCCTAAATATTCATCATTAATTATCTTTAAAGCTTTTTTATGATCATCAGAAAGCGTTTTAAATTGCTTCTTCTTCTCACCAATAGCACCTTTTTCTAGTTGGTTTGCTTCTTTAACCACCTTGACTGCTGCTTTAGCTTTTCCCTCATCCTTCTGAGCTTTTGATTGATCTTCCGATGCGGTTTTAAATTTTTGTTCAAATGAATTGTTTTTATGCTCCAAACTAGTTTTCAAAGAATAAACTGTTGTGATTATTTCGGATTGTTCAGTTTCTAATGCTTTGTAGTCTTTATCGATTTCAAGCCAGAGATCTTGGTGATTAGCTACATTTTGTAAATAATCTCGTTCTTGGGCTAATTGATAATACTTTTCTACTTGATCTGTTACCGTCATATCAAGAGCTTCTTGCTTTCTACTTCGATTCATTTCAATCAGAGTTGCAATAGCTTTAGGGATTTTGTCACCTTCAGTTTTTCCAATATCAAACGCTAACTGGTAAAGGTTCTTAAAAGCGGAAATTGACTTTTTACTAGCACCATTTTTTAACGGTATTGCACAAAATTTATTTTGGTCAGCATGGCCTCGGTGACCGCCATACAACATGTTTGCGATCTCTTCTTCATCATTAGTTTGAACAGCGTTCATTTTTCTTAACTGCTCACCAATTGATTTTAAAGATAAATCTGTAAACATAGGGTTGTCATAAAGATCCTTCGCCCAAAATAAATGTCTGATATTGTCATAAGATCTAGGGACAAAAAATCGACTATATTCCCAACTTTTCCCCTTATATAGAACCATTGTATAAACACCTGACATGTTTTGGATCTCTGCAATAATGAATGATTTAGGTGAGGGAAAATAAAATGGGTATGACTCCTCTTTGGAATATGGTCCATCTTTACCTAAGAAGTGAAACTTTTCTTCACAACTATTAAAATTTGATTCAGGAAATAGAACTAATTTGATACCAGCAAGTGTTGCTGTTTTACCGACATTATTAACACCAAACAATGCCAAATTTTCATTCACGGGTAGTTCGGTATAGGCGTGCTTAGCTGAATTGATATAAACTATTTTTAACAGTTTATACGGCATAGATTCTAATAGTGATTCGTTTAATAAATTATCGTTCATATATAAAGCTCTGTTGTTCAATACTTCTATTCGTTTTATGCATGATGCTACATATTTGCGTTAAGAAGGGGGTATTATTACCCGTTGAAAAAACATATTCTCGTTGCTTTTCATCTAAACCTATTTCAACATTTTTTAATCGTTCTTCAATATTTAAAGGTGTCATAAATCGAACTGAAGATTGGCATGTTGAAGCTAAAGTTTTGGCTATTATTAATCCACCGACATCAATATCAAGAAATAGATCTACTTGTAAAAATGACTTTAAAAATTTTTCGTGCAACTCATTATTGATCTGATTACCTGCACCAAAGACGATGCAAGTATCACTATCATGTGAGTAGTCACAGTTTGATTGCAAAAACTTAATCGATTTTTCTATGTTCATAAAACAAGACAAATTTTCAATTACTAATAATTTTGAATAAGTGTTATTTCTCGGAGAAAAATATTGTCCATCTTCGTCAAATGTTATTACGTAAGGATGATTATTTTGATTACGTGCTAGAAGAAAAGAGTAATCAACACGGTAGGAATGACTATTGTTTTGTCGCGCAGCACTGATATGTGTTTCTGTTTTATTCAAAGCAACTTTATGCAGTTGCTCACAAATAACAGGCTCTTTAAAAGAAACATAATATAAATCCCCTTTAAATCGCTCTAATAGCAATGAATTTTTTATATCAATTGCGTTTAGACCAACACGTTCAATTGTTTTAAGGAAAGTTTGTAAATTGACTGCTTTCCCATCATCTATTTTTTCCAGAATACTTGATAATTGTTTTGACATTACTTCCCTATAATTAAAATACCACTAGTCCAATAAACTCATTGTTTTATATCATATTATCTTTTCATTTATGTTGATATATGGCAAACATGATTATCACTTTTTAAACGTATCCTTGGCACCATCGTATTATCATCAAAGTCATAAACAATAACTTCAGGGTGATGGGTATCATATGCTTGACCAATAAAGACTGAAGCTGCATTTGATGCGCAAGCAAATAAATGAATAGTTTTAGCACCATACTCTGATTGTAATTTATGTAATATAGATTGAAGTTCAGCAGTAAAAGCAATCCCGTCTTCTGGGTGTTGTATTGCACCATTCCCCATCACATCTTTATTTGCTCTAATTGTTATTATCTGAGCATTCCTTGCGGCACATACAGCTTTCGAAGCCATTATCAAATTTGGAGGTTCGGCTGTAAATATAATATTAATCACAAAATCAGTACCTAGTTGTACATTATCTAACCCTTCAATTTCATAAAACTTGCCGCTAGCGGTATTATTGGGCCATGACCATTGCCCACCTTCTCGATGTCTCAGCATAGGAATTATAGAACTTTTATTACCTAACTTAGCTCCAAGCCCAATTAGAGCGGACATTGGCCCAAATCCGAAAAGAGCTGCTTTATAGCCATGATTTTTAATCTGCTGTAGTATTCTATCAGCGGAACTATTAATAACGGCAGGCATCATATTCCACAATAAATCTGGAGTTGAACGTAAAAAATCTTCGTTATCACTTAATGTATTCAACTGCTCATGCATTCTAAATTTCATTTTAGATAAGCTATTCGCTATTTGAAGATAAGTCGGTGGAGAAACAGTTTGAGAGTTCACAGGCCAAAGTACCGCATAAACTGGAATTGGTTCATACTTCAAACCATCTAATAAGCTATTGGCAACGATGCAAAACTCTTTTCTCATGGCTGATAATGTTGGCGCGGTATAATCACTAGCAGCAACTTTATCAATTAAACGGTGATGCTTATCGCAAAGTAATAAGACATTTTCAGGAACATCAGATAATTTTTCAGATAACAATGTGATACCACGAGGACCTTGTTCTGATGATGCTACGTTGTGCGCTAGATATGAATAATTTCCTGTAGTACCAGTAAGATCATCACAATCAAGATTTTCGCCACAACCAGTAAACATACATCGGCCATGACTATCTCTAAGCACAGTATTTTTTGTTGCAGTTTTAAATCCATCTCCTCGTCCAGTTTTTTTCCTATCGGATTCAAAACATTCGAATAAGTTTGTCACTTCATCAAGGTTTAAATATGCACTTTGATCTGCAACCTTTATCCAAAGACTACTTATAGAATTAAGTGAAGATAAATCGTTTGCAGTAATTTGATATCCTTGGATATTCCTATAAATGATTATGCTTGCACTTCCCTGCAAATGGGAAATTGCCGTTGTTGCAACAGGGGTAGTTAAACAAAATCGTAGACTTGCCACTATCAAATCATCTTGAATGAACAAAACAATCGTATTTTTATTACCGTCATCAGTAAAAACACCAACAGTGTCCCACTTCACTAATTTGGATAGATTAGCCTGAAATTCATCTACTTTATCTAATGAGTCGAGTGGAAAGTTCGCTGCTTGATTACAAAATTTATCCGTTGCATTAGCCATTATTATCTCTTGTTATTATTTCTAAATTATTATTCAAATTGATGTAAATATTGGTCTGCTTTTGTCCAACAATAACAAACAAAAGTAATCTATCTGGGTTACGAACCATACAGCTCAACCAATCATTTATATCTATACCTGAAGGTACAGGATGACTTTGGGGGTGTGTATGCCATGTACCTAAATATCACATTTCTCCAGATGATTTTCTAAATTCTTTGTCTATCATCTTTTGATGAAACGGGTCCTGCATCAAAAAACTAGCTCGTTTGCTTTTGTCCTTTGCTTTAGGTGTAGTGCACTTATCAATCCAAAATGTTCCGCCATCGGGCAATCTAGAGCCGATTAAAACACCAAATTGTTCTGTATCAGATTTATTCATTTGTCGATGCTGCAACCAACACTTGTAAACGGCAGGGCTAACATTGATGGTAATTAATGCGTTTTTAAATATCACATTATCTTCAGCTACAAGCATCACAATCCTCATCATGTAGAGGCTTGATCTGAAGTGAATCAGAAAATTGATGATATCGGTGAGTTAATTGAATACTATTATCGTTAGCATCATAGTCACTTCCTTTCCAACTGACTTTCGATGATGTAATGATCTTTTCTTCTAAAAACTTAATAGCCAAGTCACTTGCCATTATTCCAGTTTGAGCTGAACATAAAGCACCATATGAAATAAATTGTTCACCGCAACCAGCAAGGTTTATAGTTACATTTTGATTAGCTTCAATAAAATTTAGGTTTGAATTAAGACCTCTAGCTAATGTTTCTTGGCATACATATGCACAAAGTAAACAACCTTTACTAGCTGGGATGTCAAGCGTTGCATGACCTCCAACACCAAAGCCTTCTAACCAAGTATTAATAACTGGCACATCAACATCATTTTCTATCAAATACTCTTTAAATAACCGTTCATGTGTGGGACTACCAATGGCAACAATGATCAAATCATAGGACATTAATTCTTGTCTGTTACGCAAAGATAATAGCTTTCTAGATGAACCTTTTGCTTTTGACCAAAGAAATTGACGCTGTAACTGCCACCCTAAACCATGTGCCTTCGATAACTCTAAAAACTCTTCAGGTAAAACATGTCGATAAAGGTTATCTATTGAATAATAATCAGGGTCAAATATATCTAAGTTTTGAATACCCGCAGATGATAGTTTCTGCGCTATCTCACCACCAACAGATCCAGCACCTATTAACGCAACTCTTCTATAAGATAGATCAAGGTTGGCACCACCTCTAGGTAGAACATTTTCTTTATTAAATAATCTCAGTGGTATTGCTTTAATTTTCCAATGTTTCATTTGTTCTGTTGTCAGAGGCAAAGAATGCTTTTTATTCGCTTGGAAATGTAGGCAAAACCAAGTTTTTCCTGAAGGTACATCAACATTGAAAATAATCCAATACTCTCGACTACTCCAACGACCATATTGTTCATTAAGGAGTTGTTTATTTTCAGGTTCGATGTTTATCAGAGTATTTAGATACCAATTTTTAAGCTCTTCTTTTGTTAAAGGTGCGGGTTCTACAGCTATCAAAGGTATAATAATGGCCTTACCAGCTAAAGTTCTTTTACTCTTATTATTATTCCAATGCAGGCTAGCAATTGCAGATAAATCACTATCTTGAGATTGAGCTAAGTGGTAAGAATTAACCCCGTGATTATTATTCGGTAAAGGGCGTAAAACATCAATTTCTTCAAGCTTACCGCTAGCACTGGTTAACAGCATTCTCTTGTTTTTTAAATCACAAACACCTAACCAATTAGAAGAAAACTCACGGAGTAATTCATGACGATTCCACTCTGGATCTGTAATTCCCTTGGTTAATATATCGATATGCCTACGTAATGACTCTTCGATTGCTAACAATGGCATTGAAAAGTTCACTGACACTGAATCTCGATCATTTACACAAATAGAACCCAAATCCAAACCATTAAAATCAAAAATAGAAACATGCGCCAATTGACCACTGTCATTTGGCGAGAACAAACTAAAAACGGGTAAACCTGTTATTTCATCAGTCAAAAGATGAATAAGCTCAATGGGCTTACCTGATATTGTTAATTTAACCGATATTATTTTGAAAAGATTAATAGGTGACTTTTGGCAATTAAAATCTCTACTACACAAATGTTCAACAAGCTCATCTATATCAACCATTAAGCCCCCTGGGATGTACCAGCAACACCAGCAGTAACATAAGTTGCTTTTGCCGCAGTACTTGCGTTTGATGTACTACTAGGCACCTCAAAGTCATCACCAAAAATTTCATTTAAAAGCTTACATTGCTTAATTACATCACCTTCAGCAATCACTTTATCAAGCTTATTCTTTAAAGAAGTTAACTTGTTATAAAGTTGAGTTCCCGTATTAACACTACTCCCATCAAATATATCTCTATAAGGAGATGTTGGGAGATCAACACTCACTTTGTACTGTTCATTTCCTTGGGAATTAAAGTACCAACCATTTAATATTGCGCTTATTGTATCCCGCAATGCTTTTAGGTCACTTGTTTTACCATTATCATCAAAATTAGGCTGAAACTTCTCTTTTGCCATAACAGTTAGACCAATAGAAAAAATCTTTTTTACAACAGCGCTGCTGAATTTTACATCTCTCCAACGCTTAAGATAACGAACTGTTCTTTTAAATTGTTTTAATTTATCACTAGCTGAGCCAATATAATTAGCTTTACTATTTATCCAATCCCTCAGCCCTTTGGGGTCTGAATTTGACCATTCTTTATTTTCATCGTTTGAATTATTTTTTCCTATAGCCAATTCATATATCCCGTTTTGTTCACGGTATATTGGTATATCAATATGTAGACTCAAGCTTGAATAATCAGCAGTTACACAGGGAGTTTTAATTTTGGCGTTTTTAAAACCGCGATCTTCTAAAACTTTTAAAACAATCTTTTTGACTTTAACTGGATCATCCGGTGCATCATCAAAAGCTATAACGACAGATCTATCAATATCAAAATCATCAGCAGGATGTTTTACTGCTGTTGCCGTTGATTGTGATCCTTGTAAAAAGTCTTCTATTACTGGATATCCTTCATCTTTGAGTGCTTTTTTAACAGCTTTAAGAATACTGTCGTCTTTTTCTCTTGCGCTTTTATATTCATCGTCTTCACGACCAAGTTTGATTTTGTCATGAAAGTTTAAAAATTTTGCTTGAATACTCACAGTATCCTCCTGAATTATTATTTAACTAAATATTACAACGTACCAATTAACGGTAAGCTCTTCGGTGTAGTTTAATCCGAACCTATATTGCTTAAATATGAGCACTATCAGCCCAAAAAAACACGCTTATTATTTTTAAAAACCAGTTTAAGCTCCAACAACTAGATGTATTTCCTTGCTTGAAAAAATTGTTTCTACTGATGTACCTTTGTGATTAAATACAAACGTTAACCAACATGAATTGGTCTCTAATTTATATAGGCAGGGAAATTAATTTTTCTGGACATGTCCAGAAAATTATTTATTTGGAGCCTTAAAAGGATAGAAGTATGGAGAAGGAATATTCTTATTATACCGTTGATGAATTTATCATCGCCATATCAAGTTTAAGTCAGTCGGATAAAAAGAAATTGTTATTATTTGGGATGAAATATTGTCGTGATTATTCACTAGAATGTGAAGGTGATGATTTATTTCAAGAAGCAATCACAAGACTATTATCAGGTTCAAGAAAAGCAGCTAAAGAAATACAGATAGTTATTTCGCTTTACACTGCAATGAAGAGCGTGGGAAATGCAAGGCTTAAATCCAAAAGCCAACAACTAAGAGATATGTCTACTAGTATTGAAGATAATGCTCACTCTGTTAATAATAAAATTAATACCGAAATAAATGATGAACAAAACGACTCATTAGACGAATTTAAACATCAACTAATTATGGACCATTTCGGTGATGACACAGAAATTTTGTCGATGATAGAACTGATAGGAGAAGGTGTTAAAGCTAAAGAAATTTCAGATATCATGTTCGATGGTGATAGAAAAAGATACGACACCACATATAAACGATTTATGAGAAAACGAAAGCAAATTCGCACGGAGGCAGCAAGCGTATGAACTATAAAAGCACAATAAATAACATTGAAAAATCATCATATGATTCAATCTTTACTATGGATGATAGTGAACTAGATGATGAGCTTTCATCATTAAATATTAACATTGATGAAAAATTAAACACTTTCGATATTATTACTTCAAATGCTATTTTGTTGGCAAAGAAAAACAAATTAAAAAATGCACGTTTACAATTAGATAACCAGAACGAACATCAATCAAAAAAAACAAAAATTGTAGAGTTTTTATCTAAAAAACAAGTTGATGCTAAAGACTATCTGATTGAATTATTAATCACAGGTAAAACAACTTTAGCATTCCGAGACGGCCAAGATTTATCAGATGAAGAAGCAATCAGTATAATTGATAACTTGATTGAGTTAGGCGAAGTTAAGCTCGATGAGTAAAGTCGTTATAAAAGAAGTTAATAACTTATACGTTGGTGAACTTGGTATTACCTCTCCTTCTGAAATTGATATCGAAGCAATTGCATTTTATAAAGATGCTTTTGTAAAAAGAGAACCTTTAACAGGGTGTGAAGCCAGAATTATTGGCGTTGGTGACCAAGCTATAATCACTGTAAACAGTCAATCAGATAGAGAAAGACAGCGATTTTCTATCGGACATGAACTTGGCCACTGGTTCAAAGACCGGGGTAAAATTGGTAACTTATGCTCACATGATGATATGAACTCAAGATGCAAAAGTTTAGATCCTAAAGAAAAAATTGCTAATAGTTTTGCATCGGAGCTTCTCATGCCAAGCTACCTAGTTAAAGACATCATAAAAGACAGTCCTTTAACTCTTGATACTGTTGGCTTAATAAAAGACTCTTTTAAAACGAGTTTTATGGCTTCTTTGCGTAAGACAATTTCCATTAATTATCACATGGGTTTCTTCGCTTGCTATGACTCTAATGGTAAACGTAAATACTTTTCAAAAAATTCGGATTTACATTACAACTTTTCACCACCACAAACGGCTCCTATTGACTCTTGTGTTTTCGATTTGATTTTTAATAACACAAAAGATCAATCGGCTAAAACTTTAGATGGTAGCGTTTGGTGTAGAAATGATAGTGCTTCACATATTGTAGTTCATGAACACGCTTTTCATTATCACAATGGTGATTACATCACTATTGTCTGGTGGGAAGATGAAGAACCAATTTGGAAAGCAAATGAAGCAGAAAATTAGCATAATATTTGTAGTGCTTCAAACTCAATATACACTTTGAGTTTATAGGTTTTAACCTATCCTGACAGTCGCAAAAGCCACCATGGCGGTTATTCACCTTTTTAAACTCAGGTGGTAATAAAGTATTAGTTCTATGGAGATCTTCCCCAAAAACCGGCATAGAAATGTTATTACTGTGTTACCTAAAGGGTGGGTTAAACTAACAACAGGAATTTCATTGTCGCTATTAATTACTTGATAATTAAAATGATTAAAAAAATCACATAAGCTAGTTAATAATTACAACATAACCCATTATTGTAAAGTTAGTTTTTACGGTTAAAGTAATAAATTACAGAAACTAAAACTACTATTAAAAACGGCTTAGTGGACGCTATTTTATAATCACTAACGTCAAGTCTAAACCTGCTGTGGATATAGTTTCTGAAAAGAGTTACATATAATTGAGTATAATTTTTTTATCTATCTGAATTTCGAAATTTAATGTAGTTCCATCAGAATATTTTGATATAAGAGGCATAATATTTTCGTTGTTATTTAGTTCTTTAATATAAGCTAAAATAGTCCCATTAAATGTAGAGTCTGAATGTAAAGGCACAGGTTCTTTTGGAATCATAAGCAAGTCTTGCATTAATGAATAATTATTCCTGAACGCTTGGTTCTCTAATTTATGCCGCTCTGCCAAGCGTGCCCCTTCGTTGCTTAAAGATAATTTACTTTCTTCTATGTACGAATCGAGGGCCTTAGCTAAATCGGCCTTGCGTGCCTGCCTATCTAATTTAGGCGGTTCTGTCAAACCTAGCACTTCTAGCTCTTTATCGCTGATAAAAGATAATTTAATTTCTTCAATGAACGAATCTGTCAACTTTAACCCTCTTATAGTATGAATATTGTTTTTAATATAAGTTGGAGGATATTTTTGATTTTCAAGAGATTCTTTTATCCATTTAAATGACTCTCCAGCTTTAGATAATATTTGGGGGTGTAGTCTTATATCAAATTCAACGTTATAAGTTTTTGTTAAACTTATCAAACCTTTACTTAAAATAAAATCTAAAGCATCTGGCTTGGCTTCTGCCAAAGCATCTACAAAATATGGTGTTTTATTCAAATGGTTTGTACGATAGGGTTTTTCTAATACATCAAATGGAACTCCATTCTCATAAAAATACCTTAACTTAGCTATATCGTTTAACATTAATGCATTGCCAATTGATATTTGAGCATGGTTTTTGTCATTCTTTAACTTATTGATTTCATCTTTATTTAATGTGTCATTAAAATTATCAAGTCTCAGCTTTGCTATTTCTAGCTGAGTATTTAATGGTGAGGGATATTTAGAAGAAATAAGACCTGCATCTACTCCTTTATTATTTGATCTGATAATTTCTTTTTTTTTCAATGATTCACTATAATAATTGTATGTAGAAAACACTATCAACAACAATATAAGGCTTACTACACCTCGTTTTACGAGCCTATTTTTAATCCCTTGAGCTATGGGTTCATCTATACTTATACTCTCATTTCGCAAAACGTGGACTAGCTTTTTTTTAGCTAGAGCGAACTGTGACTGATTTAAAGCATCCACCCACTGACTTCTAGATATAAAAAGCTCTATAGAAGCACCTGCACTCACTTCACTCAATCTTACTGGAATAATAGGCTTCCCTCTGTTAAAAGCCATTTCGACTTCACCGGCAACTGCATCAGAACTATTAGAATTTTCCGAAAGTAAAAGTATAAAAAACTCACAACTATCAATTCCCTTGACTATTTCTTTTGCATAACTGGCTGATGGAGGAATATTTCTGGGTGCAATCCAACAGTTTAAGTCTTCACTTTCTATGTGTGCCACTAACTCATCTGCTTTAACTTTATCTTTAGATGAATGGCTAATAAATGCGTTCATGTTCATATTTTCTTAACCGCCATGCGCTGTTGTTAATGTTTTCATATTGGTGATATTTAACCAGAGATTGTGTTCCTCAGATAGTTCTTGAGAGGCAATCATGGCTATTTCATCATATGATGAGTCATCAGGAAGACTGTTTATTTTTTTGATTACGTTTTCTAAAAATATAACTTTTTGAAAAGAAAATTGCATATGCTCTTTTATTGAACTGTTGAGAGCTAATTGTTCAAAAACAAGTCCAATGACAGGAATCAACGCCGATATAAATACTGCCCATACCTTGCCTGACACACCCAAAATAAATATTGATTTAAGTGAATAGTAAATTGATGGAAATAAAACTATGGATAAAAGAATAATGGGTAAATAAATAGAAGCCTTAACTAGTTTTTCTATTTTATGATGCTTATTATGTAGCCTTGAGTATGATTTTTTATAGTAGCTATGCTGGTTCAAGAACCAATCTAAAAGTGCTTCTTTTGCATTTTCTTTAGATTTTGATGTACCTCCAAGAGTACTTGCTTGTCTTAAGACAGACTTTATAGCCTGATCAAACTTAGAGCCTCTCGTATTTAAAAAAGTACTTATAGACTTATTTCCTAATGAATCTACTACTCCAGATTGGATCATAAAAAACTCTAACCGTAAACTTTCTGATATTAATCGAAATAAAGCATAATCTTCTTTTCTTTTATTTGGCGTTAGCAGTTTAAAGCTGGTAAACCCGAACACGAATAGCCCTAAGTAAAGCCCTAATATAAACTTTTCAGGAAAAAGCTTAGCGTAAACTAAAAAAGTGCATGCAATAAAAAATGTCAAATATGCGAGGGAAATATGAAAAAAGTTAACTTTTTTCTGTGATTGATTAGCTAATAAATCAAAGACCCCGAAATACTTTGATAACCTATCTGCATCTGATGAAATATATGAGTCTAGTTGTTCGGTTGGCGCATATATTTGAGCTGTTTTCAAATCATAGTTCGAAATTTCATCTTGAAAACTACTTAATTGTGAAAGGGTAAAAATAAGGGAGTTAGGCTCTTTTCCAAGACATTTATCTTCAATGTTGATTAAGTAACCAGGTTGACGTTCAAACTTTAATGAGTTCTTGTTCTCGCGGTTACAAGGTATTACATAAACAGGTTTTTTTTCATATCCGTAAAAGTCATTTGCTTTTGTATAGCTATTATTATCATACGCTAATCTAGTAATGTCATAAGTACCACCTAAGCCTTCTACTTTATTCATATCCCAAATAGAAACGAGAACATCTGATTTATTTAATATATATGTCCCTAAGTTTTGATAACACTCAGGCCGTGATGAGTTTTCTGTTAATTCAACTATTTCGAAGCTTCTTTCTTTAAAAAGCCTTAAAAGTTCTTGGAATTCTTTTTTTTCACCTTCATCGAAATCATTGAGATATTCAGAAGCTTTTAATGGGAGGACCCCTGTGCATAATATATGAGGGTTGTTTAACTCTAAAATTTCGGCAGCAACCAACCTATCCGCTCCGACAGCTAGACCAGTTAAAACTCTGATAATTATATTTGGATGAGACTTATTTATATTCAATATATAATTTTTAAAACTTTCTTTAACGTAAGTATTATCGTCTACGCTAATATCTCTATGGCCTGTTACACCTATAACGAATTCTAATTTCATATCAATGGATTGTAATTTACTGGTTGATTAATGATGTTTTAATAATACAGGCTTTAAAACTTATCGTCATTATACAAATAGTTATTATATTTTGAATGTTAGAGCGTGATAAATAATTATTAGTGAATTGTCCGCAAGATTCATTTTAAATTTACTCAAAATCTACGGCTCTAACTATCAATAGATATCCTAACAAACTCCATTGATAGCTTATCAACGAGATTTTGTAACGGTCGTACCTAAAGATAAACGGCTGCTTTGAGATTGAAGCTGTCTGTCAAAAACAGTAAAACTCTGATTATTTCGAATCATTAAAGATAACTTTAACAACTTTGTCTTAAACATTTTTCATTATTATTCTCAGTTATTCGTGTTTATTTGGAAAATCTCTATTATCAGTTCCACCTAATTGCATTTACCTAAGCCAGCCAGTTGCATTTAACCCTGCCACAATAATTCGATCTTAATAGACCTGTCATCTTTGGATATATTGAACACCACTAACGCACACTTTTGCCACAGACTGTGTGAAAACCTTTTGATCACTTTTTCGTATAACCACCTGCTAGTTATGATCAATCGGTCTTAACCTCATCCACAAACAAAACACACGTTTGCTATACTTATCAGTAAGTTAATCTTTATTGGTAAGTGTCATGTCAGGCTTTATTAAAGGTGTTAACCGCTCCCAATCTACACTCTTTCCAGAATCTCTCGATGACTTTGTTATTGCTGAAAATACTGTCAGAGTTATTGATGTGTTTATTGAGGCATTGGATTTAGCAGCGTTAGGTTTCGCGGGCATGATCATCAAGTCTACTGGCCGTCCTAAGTATCACCCTGCTGTCATGTTAAAACTCTATCTCTATGGTTATCTTAATCGAGTCCAATCCTCTAGAAGATTAGAAGTTGAAGCGAATAGAAATATTGAACTCATGTGGTTACTTGAACGACTTGCTCCAGATTTTAAAACCATTGCTGACTTTAGGAAAAATAATGCTAAGGGAATTAAGCATGTTTGCCGTACATTCGTTCAGCTATGTAGACAACTTCATATGTTTGATGAAGGCGAGATTGCTATTGATGGCAGTAAATTTAAAGCGAGCAACAACAAAGATAACAATTACACCCCAAAGAAAATGGCCTTTCATATTGAGCGAGTTGAAAAACATATTAGTAACTATTTAGAAAAACTAGACAGAGCTGATGAAGAGCAACATAGCCCCCAAACAATCAAGGCAACGCAAGAAACTATTAGCAATTTAAAACAAAAACTCGCTGAATTAAAAATACTAGAAAAAGAAGTCAAAGACCACCCAGAAAAACAAATATCCACCACTGATCCTGATTCAAGGTTGATGAAAACTCAAGGTATGACGAGAGTGGTCAGCTACAACATTCAAAGTGCTGTTGATACCAAGCATCATCTCATCGTTGCACATGAAGTGACCAATACCACTGACCGAGGCCAACTCTGTCCTACAGCGGTTTTAGCTCAACACGCGCTAAAAAGAAAAGACCTAACAGTTATCGCAGACAAGGGTTACTTCAGCGGCCAAGATATCAAAGACACACAAGATGCCGGTATGACACCACTTGTACCAAAGGGAGATACCTCAGGTAGCGATAAAAAAGGCATCTTTAATCGTTCTAAATTTACCTATGATAAAGAAAAAGATGTTTATATTTGTCCCAACAACAGTCAGTTAATGCCAGGTAAAACCATGACAAAAGATCGTGATTTATATTTGATGCATTATCGAGCTAGAGTCAAAGATTGCCGACAGTGTAGCTTGCAGCCACAATGTACCAAAAGTGCAACACCAAGAAAGATAACTCGATGGGAGCATCAAGACAGAATAGACAATATGGATAAGTTAATGAAAAAACGGCCAGACTTGATGCTAATTAGAAAACAGAGTGTCGAGCACCCGTTCGGTACGATTAAGTGTTGGATGGGAATGACGCATTTACTCACTCGTCGATTTAAAAACGTCCGAACCGAAATGAATCTCCATGTTCTGGCTTATAACTTCAAGCGAATGTTAAACATAATGGGTATTGAAGGGTTAATGAACGCCATAAAGGCCAAGATATAAGGCTCTAGCCTTATCTTTTTATTTTAAATTCGACTCTCATCCAAAATAAACAAACTAAGCTGTAAAACGTATTTTAAAATTTATACAAACAACAATGAGTTTTTACACAGGCTGGCCACTTTGCAGACATTAGCACTAAAAGGCTAAAGTTAATTTCGAATTAGTTTTTGTATCGATAACGCCCTATTAACAGGCAAAATATAGTTGGCTAAAATTAGCGACGAAGGATCATTGTCCGTTTGAACGCCTTAGGTGCGATTTGGCAATTTGTATTTTAAGGTAACATCTCTAGTTTCCACTTCCCTAGGACCTTTTGTAGGATCATGGAAGTACCAGATATTAAACTTTCGTTCAAAGGGCTTAGTATCATAACCTAATGACTCCCACCCTAAATGATTAGCGATCCGTTCGGCTACTTTTAATTTAGCTGGAGAAGAAGCATCACCTTGGAATGCACTCATTACTGCGCCAAGCAAAAAGTCAGAAATTTGAATGTTTTCAGACTCTTTCGAGTCTTTTTCAACTACTGACTTAATTGGCGCATCACCTTTATAAGCTCTTTTCAATATACGATTAGCGATTATATGGAATGATTCATCGGCTTTTTTATACCTTGAAGCTATGGGATCAACTTCAACACGGAACTCACATGTTCGATTAATATGTGCTTTTTTTATAGCAAACATTTTAGTCGTCATCAATTTGGTAAAGTGCTTTCTCATGGCTAAATCATAATCACCATCATGAAATTCTTTATTCACCATACCTTTACGTATAACAATACAGTGAAAAGCAAGCCATTGATGTTTAAAGAACAACTCAATTAGCTCTTTGTAAAATTCCGCACAATCTTTTTTATGTGCTTTTTGCCATTTTATTTCATTGTGGTATCTATGTTTTTGACGGAGTTCTCGTATTTTACTTACAAAGTCGCCTCGTCTTTGGTATTTCATCCAAAGAGAGCCAAACCCATAATATTTTTGCCCTCCAACACCAGACTCATCACAAGCTACATGCCAAATTAATTTACCTTGTTGCATAACACCTCCAATGTGTAAAGTTAACGCACAGCACCTAACACCCTATTAATGACTTTCAAATAAAACACTAACAAGTTAAGTATGTCATTTGTAGCACATGTGTAGCGTTTTTATTTATAAATCAATTTCTTAAACAATATCACTAAAATGTCGTTAAATGCCACAAACCTGACCTAATTTAGTCGTGAATTTATCACTATAAATAGTCCGCTTAGCCACCAAAGCCGCCAGTCACGAAGTTGCATTGGGATGACTTAGAAACATCACCTGTAATTGCTTTGCCCCTTCTTTAATGAATCTCGTGTCATATTCATGATAAGAATATTTAAGTTGTTAAAGGGGAAATACAGTTAACTATTCAATTGCAGCTTAACAGACGTTAGTTATAATACCCCCAATCAAACAAAGGAATGACAATAAGTAATGAAAACACTATCACTGCTAGTTTATCTATGTATTTTGGTTCTAAGCACCGCTCACTCTAAGGAGTGGTTAGATAAAACACCGCACGAAATTCATTACGTGGAAATGGATGATAAAATAAAGCTAGAAGTGGTTGATTGGGGAGGAGAAGGCACACCTCTTGTATTTCTGGCTGGTCTTGCTCTTAATGCCCATACTTTTGATCCATTAGTCTCCTCGTTTACAGATTCATATAGGGTTATAGGTATAAGCCGTGTTGGTCATGGAAACTCTGAATCTAGAAAAAATAATTTTTCAACAACTAGATTAACTAAAGATATTATCACCGTTTTAGATAAAATGAATATTGATAGAGCTATTTTTGCAGGTCACTCTTTTGCAGGAGGAGAGTTAAATCATCTCGGAAGACATTTTCCTGAGAGAGTAAAAGGCTTGATTTATATGGAGGCAATTCAAGATTTAAATTATATGGATAGTCACCTCGAAATATGCCCTGACTTAGGTTACGCAACTATTGATATACTTCATTATCAAGACAATTTTTATAATACGCAAAGAGTTAAAAATAGCGATGGTAGTTATTTACCATTTGCTGACTTAAGCGTTTTAGGAAAGTTTTTCACTGAAGAAGAAGATAGATATTATTCTGGAATAGAAGCACCTGCAATTGCAATTAATCATATACCAGAACAAACAAAAAACTTCTTCATTGGTATAGGAAACCCAAGCCAGAAATGTTTTGAAGAAATGAATAAATTAACTTATCTTGGTATAGCTAGTTTTATCAAAGATAAACAAAATTCAGATGTAGCAGCGATTCAAAATAGTCAGCATATGATCCATATGGCTACACCGAAAAAGCTAGTGATGATCATAAAGAATTGGCTTTCGAGAACATTTCCAACTAAGGCAATAAACTCCGACACGTAGCAGTTCAATCGGTTTCATCTTGTGTCACATATCGAAGAATTATTTTTCTCCATCAATTAGAGCCTTATTGATACAAAATATAACCCGAGGCACTGCTGACACTTATTCCCTGTGTGGTATTGTTAGTGTTCAGGTATAAAATACCAACGTCAGCAATGAGCTTGAAGCGGACATACGGGTTAACGAGTTGCTAACTTCCCCTTTGCGCACAAAGAAGTCTTAAGCATTTGATCATTTACAAGCAAAAAATTGAACGACTTAGTGTTGAGTGATTAGGCTAACTAATGCCACAGAACGGACATTAGCTTTTAAAGATAAGGCATACTTCGGATTAGATTTTGTATCGATAACGCCGCATTAAGCGGACAAAAATAGTGGGCTAAAGTGTTTAGTGAAGCGAATCGTAACCAACTGTTTTTGTTCCGTTTAAATACCTTGTTATGCGCTTTCACTCTGAATATTCTCATTTAGCTGATATATAGCAACTTTCAATACTTGTAGACAAATTTTAGCTGTATGCATTGTAGGGTTAAACCCCGTACTCATTTGCTCAAATGGGTGTACATAATTTCTAAAATCTCTGAGAGCATGGCTAAATTTATGCACATCGTTGTGTAATAAGTTAACCTCTTTTGAGACATCAATAAAGTTAGCTAAAGACCACTCATGAAATTGCTTTATTTTTTGTTCTTTATTTTTAGGTGCACTTTTCGCACAATTAAATAACCGAGGATTCCTGATTGCAATTCCAAGTAAAATACCCTCTAGTGTACTACCAGCTAAAAGAATGACTGACAAAGGTGCATTAGCAGAAAAACAACTCTCTATTTCTTTCACTCTATATTCAAGAACACTTGTTATTGAGTGGTCTAATTGCAAATTAGACAGGTTTAAATCTTTAAACTCTTGGTTTAGGAAACCCTTTTCTTCATTCTTTTCTTTAGGAACATTAAATTCAACTTTACCTAACTTTTGAAAAGATATTTCAGCGTTGCTTCTTACAACTTTCCATTTATCAAATGCTAGGTATTTATTAAACTCAAAAATATGGAGATCTAATTTTTCGGGAGCTTCAATAAACCTAATAGGCGAAAATAAGTTTTTTATACACTTATCAAGATTTGGAGTGCCATTGATGGTATTTAATTTCGCATCTGTAAAGACCCACCGAGAAGGAAAGCCTTGTGCATATATATCGTCAAAACCTAACTCATTAAAAAACTGAATGATCTTAGGACCTGATCTATATTCAGTTTCTTCATTTATAAGATTTCGAAGCTTCTCTAAAGTTTTACTTCCTAAAATCAAATCGTACATCCTCAATATTGATTAAGCGCATAACGCCCTGTTAACAGGCAATAATATGGTTGGCTAGAATAAGCGACGAAGGAGCAAAAGCCAACTGTATTTTGTCCTTGTTTAACAGCTTATAGTTCGACCAAGCCACTTAATCTAATAAAGTAACTTACTCTTATATTAAGTGGAACATGCTTCTGTTGGTTACGAATATTTAACGGCAAACATTCAATGTTTATAACAAGACGTTCGAGTCAACAGAGCAACTCATTTCAAAACGCATACTCAGGGATTGCCGACCACGACTATCTATAAGACCTGCGAGAAAAGAGATTTAAGCACATTCCACCTATAACTTTACTCAAAGGAGCTGCAAAATGAAAGCATATAATATTAATGATTTCGCTGCTTTAATTGGCATCGATTGGGCAGATACCAAACACGATATATGTGAACATCCCAGTCATACACAAAAGTACCACTATTGCATTATTAAGAGTAAACCCGAAGCGTTACATAATTGGGCTATGAGCCTTAAACAGCGCTACCCAAATCAACAAATTGCTATTGCTTGCGAACTCAAAAAAGGCCCTCTTATTTATGCCTTAGCAAAATATAGCCATCTCACGTTATTTACCATTAACCCTTCATCCGTAGCTAATTACCGTAAAGCCTTTACGCCAAGTAACGCGAAAGATGACCCTTCTGATGCACTTATTCAAGTCGAAATACTTACACTGCACATGGACAAGCTCACCGTCATTGAACCCGAGTCAGCGTCGATACGTTCATTGACTCAGTTGGTCGAGTATCGACGTAACTTGGTACAAGACAGCGTAAATTTATCCAATAAAATAACAGCTACACTAAAGAATTACTACCCACAAGCACTTGAATGGTTTAAAGAAAAAGATACCTTTATCTTCTGCGATTTCATCAGTAAATGGCCGTCACTAGCTCACGCAAAAAGAGCACGAAAAAAAACACTCTTAAACTTTTTCAATAGCCATAATTCACATTATGCTCATGTAAATGATGCACGTATTTCAAGTATTAAAAGTGCAATGCCATTATCTGAAGATATCGGCATAATAGAGCCGAACCAATTATTAGTGGAAGTGCTAATCGTACAGTACAGGGTGTTACTAAAGGGAATTGAGACATTAGATAAGGCCATAAAACTGGCCTATAAATCACAAGATGATAAAGTGATTTTTGATAGTTTACCAGGTGCTGGCCCACAACTTTCGCCAAGATTATTCGTGGCTTTTGGGAGTAATAGAGAACGCTATGAGGATGCGAGTGAACTGCAAAAGTATGCTGGTATTGCGCCTGTTATTGAGCGAAGCGGAAAGAAAATGTGGACACACTGGCGATACAGTTGCCCGACCTTTTTAAGGCAAACCTTTGTGGAATGGGCTGGATTTTCAATACGTTATTCATTTTGGGCAAAGGCTTATTATGAGCAACAAAAGAGCAAAGGGAAACCACATAATAGCATCATAAGATCGCTTGCTTTCAAGTGGATCAGGATAGTATTTAGGTGCTGGAAAACCAATACACCCTACGATGAGTCAAAGTACTTAGAGGCTCTAAAACGAAGAGGTTCGCCCTTGTTAAAGTTTGCAATAAATAGCTAAAGTTGACTTGTTGTCCACCTCAGGGCGTGTTGTTAGTTACCCAGTACACCCAATATCCAGTCATTGTAATTTGACACCCTAACTTGATAAGCAGTAGTACCATACAAACCACCTTTAAAAGAAGATATATCGCCATGCCCCAATTGCCAACTTGATAAACCTATCAAAATAGGCACACCGTCTTGAAATACAACAGATGCCCCTCCGCTATCTCCTGAACCGTGCATCCCCTCAAGTGATAATGCATTTGCAGGTTCGTCAAATTTAAATGCCAGCCAGTTACCTTCTGCGCTTTCAACAACATTTTGAAACTGATTCATAACACGAAGTGATTTAGTATCAGGATCTTCACCAGTTAATCCGTTCCCAGTAGCTCCCTTACCATAAACTGTAATTATTTTGTCTTTTTCACTTTTACCCGTATACATACTGATTGGTTCTATACCATTAACGGGTGAAGTTAATTTGATTAACGCAATATCACTTCTAGATTTAAAAAAACTCATTAAAGGCTCTAAATCACCTTTAAGTAAATTTTTATTAGGTTGAGTGTAATTGGGGTGTATATGAACGCTTTCTATTTCATAAACTTTTGAACCAACAATTAAATCCTTGCCAACATAATCATAAAAAATAGTATGTGCTACAGTCAAAATCCATTGTGAATTTATTAGTACACCATGGCCTTCATGTGGCATATCAATTAGGTATTCAGGTGCTTTTTCTATGACATAATTTTCAGGGGGAATATCATGCCTCTTCACAACAGCATTACTGATAGTAGAAAAGAAAATAAGGGATAAGAGAAATAAAATTTTCATATTACGTCCATGTTCATTGATGGGTAACTAACTATTAAGCATTTATCTCTTGTCGAAGCATGAGAGATAAATGTCCCGTTGGACTGAGCCGTTAGGCACTGTCTATATGGTTTTTGTTTATTGAGTCATTCCAGTGACAGGAAGGGTTTTAACCAACAACGCATTATCAGTAGCTTCCTTACTCTATTTTGCTCAACGTTATCAAGCCAGTTTACCTTATCAGGGGCTTTATTCAAGACAAACGAAGCCTCCACTATCGCTTTTTTCAACGCATAATTAACAGATTACACCACTCAACTAGATCGTTCGAAACTGCGCTAACGGTTTGTTCGGCAATAGAATTCCTATCAAGATCATCCCTGCATGATGACAACTTGGACATTCAGGCCCTATTTCATCTTTAACCGTGTCAGTGCTAATATCTTCAAGCTTCTCCGTCTCTTTATCTAAGCTTTTTCTAATGAGGGTTAACGATTTACGCCTTATTGAATTAGCCATGAATCCGTAATAACGCAGCCGCATAAAACCTTTAGGGAGAACATGTAATAAAAATCGCCTTATCAACTCTGCCGGAGATAAATCCATATGCGTTGTCTCATTGGTACGATAGTCCTTGTAACGCATTAATACGTTATTCTCGCTCCTTAAAGATAAACGACTTTCGCTAATACCTACGCGATTACAGTAACGTGCTAAATAGTTAACCACTGTATCGGTATGACCAATGGTAGGTTTGCTATAAACATTCCATTTCAACCGAGCTGTTTGATTCAATACTTGCGTAATAGTTGGTTGCTCTAATCGATGAAGCTCACCTGCGTTGGCTTGTTCCTCTAAACCATTCAGCATTTTCCCTCTGAACTTCACTGATAAAGCTTTTACAGGAAATAAATAGTGGGACTTGCGACTATTGCACCATTGCTTGTCTTGGGTTAATACTCCACTTGGAATGAGGCAGTGCAAATGAATATGCCTACACAAGGTTTGACCCCAAGTGTGTAACACCGCCAACATACCCAACTGACCCTCCATATGATGTCTTGCATTTGCAAATTCACTTAATGTTTCCCAGACAGCCTTGAATAGCGTTTTATAAAGTATCTCAGGATGTAAGGTTGCCCAACCATTAAACTGATGCGGTAAAGTAAACACGACATGATGATAAGCGACAGGAAGTACATCCGCTTGTCTTTTGAGTAGCCATTTTTCACGTGCTTTACCTTGGCACACCGGACAATGTCGGTCACGACAAGAGCAATACCACTGGGTATCTTGTTCACAGTGATTGCAGTGCCATTGATAACTGCCCATCGCTTGAGTTCGACAATCCTGAAGGTGATGCAACACTTGCCATTGCCTTGGTGTGATGGTTTTCTTCTCAAGGTGTGGTAGTCCTTGTGCGATAATTTGCTGAAGCAATGAGCCGTTCATGATTGTTGCTCCAGTTGCTGGAGTAAATCAAATTGTGCTCCGTCCACCGCTTGATAATGGGGTAGCCAGTGGGTATATCGCACGGTAGTTCGGATATCTTTATGCCCTAAAATATGCTGTAACTCCGGTAGTGGCATACCAGCCATTAGCTGATGCGTAGCAAAAGCATGCCGCAAGGCGTGTATACCGCCTATTTTTAAAATCCCCGCATCTTTTTTCGCTTTGTAATAAGCTTTTTGTAATGACGATTGATGTAACGGTTTATCTTCTCCAGGCTTAAAAAACAGGTAAATGATGGGATGAATACCTTGCCAATAAAGTCGTAGCTGGTGTAGCAATGATTCAGATACGGGGATACGCCTGTCCTTAGCCCCTTTGGCTTGTTGAAGATGTATAACCTTCTCTTCACCCGCTATATTTTTCACTTTGAGCGAGCAGACTTCACTAAGGCGCAAACCACAGCCATAGCACAAAGTGATCATCATGCGATATTTCGGATTGCGGCAGACATCAATGATCCGCTTCACTTCAGAGATACTTAAAAGCTCAGGGATCTTCTGTTGTCGCTTCATCGGTGGTAACAACTGTTCAGTGAATATTCGTCCTAGCACCTGACCATAAAAAAAGTTCAGCGCATGAAAAGCCTGTGCACATGTGCTTGACGATAAATGGCGCTCTAAGGTTAACGACCAAAGATACTTTTTTAACTCATTGTCTTGTAACGTATCAGGGGATCGATGAGTGTGTTTCGCTAAGTCGTAAACCCAACGAACATAGGCTTGCTGTGTTCTAATTGAAAAGTGTCGTACTTGCATACAGTCAAGTAACTGTTGTCTGAGTGGTGTCATAACTTGCCTCCAAAAAAGGTTGAGTAGCAAGTTAAGTGTGGTTGAAATGCAGTGATATGTCAGGGAGTTGGCACTCCCCGCGAAGCGGTTTAGTTCAACGCTTATTATGGAGACTTCTCAGTAATGTCCGTCCCATAAATATTATTTAATTGAAATTAATATCCCATAATTTCAGAGCTTTAGGAAATACAAATTTTTTATTTTTGTTAGAACATGGGTATTACTGAGACTTCTCAGTAATACCTAACATTAAAATCAATGTTATTATCTTAAATATCAATAAATTAGAATAACACAAGGTTGTTTTATGATTATTACTAAGACTTCTCAGTAATACGCCATGAAAAAATTCATTAGAAAATATAGGGCAAAAATTTTGAGGCTAAGGTCTCCTAAGCGCACAAAGTGATCGTTAATATTTCAAATGTGAATGACCACTTTGGTGGCTTATTTCTCTGTCATGACCAAGATAGATTGAACACTCTAAACAGCTTGAATATCTATTGATGCTAACGTCCGCTATCGTATCACAAAGTGAACATAGAACCGGGTTGTTTTGACTTGTGAATTAGTTCTAGGTGGCATGAGTTAGCCTAATAACTCTACCCCAAGCGGTTCAATTGTTGGCTTCTTATTATCAAAAGCAGAAATTAACTTCGCATTATCCGTACATCTTCGCATAGCTAAAATTTGCTCTAATTCAAAAGAGTTTATTCTCATAAGTAAAAATTCTGCACAAAACATTTCAGTCATACTAGGGAAATTTGAAGTTTCGAATAGCTCCCCGGTTTTTGTTAAAAAAACATTTTTGCTACACAATTCCAATTCTGTTGTAATTAAAAATTTTCCAACTCGAAAATTATTAGTTTGGTCATTAATAACTTTACCCGTTAGAAATGTTACTTCACTACCTTTGTCATTATTTGAATTTGATAGAATAGATATCAAAACAGCGTCATCTAAATATGTTCTTTCCATAAGAATAACCTCTACTCACCGTATTTATTTTAATAAAAAATATATAATTTCAGTTATATTAATTATTACATCTGTCCCCGATTTGGTGACAAGATAGCATGTCACTAGAATAGGGACAATGATAAAATCAATAAACATTGAAAAATACCAAAAGCTATTGAGTTGGCTAAAGGTAGAGAGGCTGAGTAGAGGCTTATCTGTAAGAGATCTCGCATTAATAATTGATGAGCCATTTCAATTTATTAGCAAGATCGAGACTGGTCAACGAAAGTTAAACATTTACGAATATGTACAATATTGCGAAGCCTTGGGTTTAGACCCTGCTGAAGGACTTAAAATACTAGCTAAGAAACTAAAGAATTAATATCAATAACCTTAATATTGTTAATAATATTGACCGATTGGCATCATGGTATTACGCATTCATTATGAGTAGATATTATAAATTTTGATGTGTTCTAATTTTGTTATTGAGAACCCAATGCCACCAATGGATATTTTATTGAGCTTGCTCAAGGATTTATAGCTAAAAAGTCTTTTATCGTATCTAAATGTTTATTGCCACTTCTAATGTTGGCAATAAGGTCAGTCACTTCATGTTTTTATACAACGATTTTATAGATGTTTTGAACTTAAAAGCAGAAGCACACTCTTACTTAACAGTAATGTTATTCCCTTAGTGTTTCATGTTTTATGCATCTATTATTAATAGATGCTTTTTTTTGCATTGAGTTTAAAAATCCCTACGAAAAGTAAAGCTACTGCTACATGACATACCAAATAGAAATTATTTCACGCTTGCGTGAGTGAACATATAATTGAAATTACTTAACAGTTATATTATTTCCCAAATATTTCATATTTTATGCATCTATTCTTAGATGCTTTTTGGCTTAATTTAATAAACCTCAACATAAGTAGTATTTGAAATCTGCGCTTGGTTGAAGTGCTATCAGCAATAACAATTTGTTATCAATCGAATAAGTCGCAAAAATGACCCCTGCATTCAAGTTAATAAACAGAATAGAAATAGAAAAAATTAGTTGAGCTTGTCTCAATGTGATTTATACTTGTTTTTACAATGAACTAAACTTAATAGAAAAAGAACACTAATGCCTAATGCTTTATAAATGTAAATCTATCAACCTTACGTTATTTAATGGGTATCACATTATCATTTTGTCCTAAGTTTACTTTAGAGACAAACTGACCTAACTTATCAAGTGGAATAATCTCAAACATAGCTGATACTACTTGAGCGTGGTGGCTATGAAGAGCCTTGTTGTCGTATTTTAATTTTTCAATCTCAGCCGAATACTCTTTATTTAGATCAATAGCTGCTTTTTTAGCTGTGATAGCAGCTTTCTTTTGACTTTTAAGCGTTTCTATTTTTTTGTTCAGTAAATAAACTTTCTCACTTTCATTCGAGTTACTATCTAAAGTGTCTAATGTCGTCTCTGTTATTGGCGAGTTAATGCCATCAATTTCTTTAAGTATATCACCGTGATGTTTTAGAGCACTAACACCAAGACCTGCCTCTTTTTCAACGGTGCTTTGATTTAGTTTGAGCTTATTTCTATTTTTTAGCTCTTTATTTGTTGGAATACCATTTATGATACGTTGTATCGCTTCCCTTGCTCTTTTGGCAGTTTTCTCTTTTTTAATATCTCTTAAGCTCATGATATGTTACTCAAATATTCATAGTTTTAATTAGCAAATTATTTATATGTTCTGGAATCACCATCGGTGAAAATGGGATATTTAATTCTTTTAAAATAATCTCACAACTTTTTATTTGCATAACCAATTGAGAGGCAACACTGTGCGTTAACTCCCCCATTTCATCCAGTGAAGCCAGATTTTTACTCGCATTTACACGTTTACCTTCTGCGTACATTCCTTCTAGTATCACGTCAAATTCGCAATCAATACACTCTTCAAGAATTATATTAATACGCATATCACAATTAGAGTTTGTACAATACATACCTGGAGCAATTGCATGAATATGGCTTTTTCCAGTTCTGATCATTTTTTGCCAATAACTAGCTTCTAACAACCTTGAATTGTCTCCATCCTCAAAATAGTTGTTGTTTCCAGCTAAAGTTTTAAGGGCCTTTCCTTTACCGCCTGCTATTCGTTCATTATTAACAATTCTATTGTAAACTCTAGCCAGTATCTCTGACTTTTGTGATGTACGTTCATTGTCAACTTCCATTCTTAGGCTTCCCCAATAAGTTGCATTGTTAGCATAATGACGTGTCATTGCAGAACTCAAATGCGACAGTTGTTGCTTTAATTGGGGAAATGCCATTAGTTCATAACCGATAAGATAAAAAGCGAAAGAGCGTCTCGTTTGATGGTTTGTGAATTTAAATAAATTTCCTTCTTTAATATTCTTATTTTTTGGATTAGTAATATGTAGGAAGCTAGCATCTTCCGCAGAAAGCTTAATATCATTATGTTTTAACAACCATCTATTTACCGCCTTTCTGAAAGTATTTGACCAAGTTGATTTACATATTACTTTCGGGTATATAGTCTGCTTTAGAGACACAAAATATGAACTTCCATCTTCTGCTCGTTTCAAAAATGGTCGATGAATGACAGACATAAGATTAAAAGCAATATGTCCTGTTTTCGTTGTAGCAAAAATATCTTCTTTCGTTTGGACTCCTTGTTTTATTTTCGACTGCCGAGTAGTAAAAATATGAATTTCTTGATTATTATATGTATAGCTTTGAGCACCATACTTTGGATGCATGGCATTAAGTTCGTCTACACGCATACCACTTAACAGTAAACAAAGAACTTTGCATTTCATATCAAGTTCAGTAAGAAAAGTCTTGAACTGCCCAATTGTTTTGAGACTTTGATCACCTACGGTAAATTCTTTGTGTTGCCATTGTTTTGAATAAATAAAATAAGCAGAACTGATTCGAACAGAAGGCTTGATCTCCATAAAAGTTTGCATCCATTCTTCAGGATTTGACTCTTCGCTTCTTAAATTATCTACTAGAGTTATCCCTTTCTCAATAAAATGCTTTTCTAACTTTGCAAAGCCACTCTTAAAAGTAGTTATTGCTGGGATCACTCCTTTACGAAATTGTCTAAGTCTATATACAAATAGCTGATGTTCAAGTTTTATCATTCGCTCAATTTCTTTTTCTAATTGAACTTGGTATTTAATCAAAGGTTGAATATCAGCAGAAAACACATTAATCATTTGAGTGAAAAAACGCGGAGGAATCACTAAGTTTTGTTGTGTATCTTTAAGTACTACACCAAGTTTACGCGCGTCCAGTTTGCTAAAATTAATTTGAAATGGAAGCTCTTCATAATAATCAATCATTCGGTTGAGAGCACTCATTACAACTTTGGTTTCAAAAAGTTCTGGGTTGCTCTCTGGTAAACCAAGTGCGTACTCGTCATCAATAGCTTCAAAACTGTTATAACCATCTTCAATAAGGGCTTTTGCTACCTTCATTAGAGGACTTACAGCACCGCGAATGGATTCCCCACTTAACTCTTCACCTCCTGTTAAAATACATGCTAATGAAAAAGCTTTTATTTGATTGGTAATATTACTTTCCACTCTCTTTCCAGCAAGCAGGAAATGTAATTTCGAATCAATGTCCATAATATTTGGAATGACCCAAGTATCTTCACTAAATAAAGTTTCTTTATCTGAAAGCTTAAAGGCAACTGAGGATTTCACCGCATCCCAGTTACCAGCTTTCATCAACGGAAGGAGATCATCTCTATAATAATTATCTGTATCATCGGAACTATTATTCTCGTGAAATAACTGATTTTGGTTAGCATCATCAAGTTTAAGCATTGTAGATTACAGTCTCCATTGAATTTAAGTAGTTACTATTATGTAAGAAGTAGCGCCCTTCAATGGCTAGTTTGTCCTCAGCCATTTCAAAAACCGAATCTGAAATATTTGTTTCAGCTAATAATAAAAGTTCTTCTGCTTTTTCACTCAGTTCTAATTGTCTTTCAGGAAAACTGCTTGATGATTCTTCGAGAAGTTCTACATAAGAAAGGAGCTTGTATACACTGTTAACATCATCCACTAACTTTGCACTGTTACAGCCTGTACACATATCATATTGATAACATGAAATTTCAGCATTCTGGCCTAATATAGACTCAGACGCTTTCTGAGAAGCTCGATGTTCTTTTTTAGCTTTTCCTGATGGTTTTCCATCGCACAGTATTCCATTTATGTTTGTTGGTTGTCTCAATGCCTTCCATTCATCGTATTCCAATACATCAATATTCCGGCTATTCATCACTATTGATTTAGCTTCCTCCAGAGATGCACCTTTTGTTATCTCTTCTAAAACTTCAATTGCTTGGTTTGCAATCACCTGGTTTTGAGTCGGTTCCCCATCAACGTAATGCTTCTGAAGAGTTTCTACTGTATTTTGAAGTAAAGAAGTCGCAACCTCTAATCCACCATCGTCAGGATTAATGTTATTATTTGATGCTGTTGCTCGAATGCGCATGGCATTTATATCAAGTAAATAATCGCCTAGATATATACCTATTTTCTTGAGTATTGGGCGAATATAAAGCTCTTCTTCTTTCCACTGGTAAGTATTATTCCTTTTGCCTAGAGGCAAAAGGAAAGGTGATAACTTTTGGTTAGGATGGTTTTTAGCTGGAACATAATCATTAACTCCTCGTGAATAAGACTCAAGTTCGTAAAAAAAAGACACGAATAGGTTTTGAATATTAAAACTCCCTTGTTTGCCATTATTATATTTGAAAGAGACTTTAACTGAGCCTTTATCGTTAACCTTTGAATAGCTAAGGGGCATATACATGCCTTTTAGCTCAATATTCGTTAATGACCGAATAACAGCATAAGCAAGACGAGTTAAAGTTCTCCGGTACTCTCTTGGGCCAACTTTGTTAACTTTTTTGACCACAATACCGTCACGTTCAAACATTTCTGTTAGTTCTTTTGTATGTAGAACTTCCCTAAACCGTTCTATTAAATAATCTGTATGAAGAATTTTTTTATCTGAATAAATGTTTAAAATTTTAATCAAATTGCTCGTAGATTGGCGTAGATTGAAATTTTTGAATTGTCTATCTACTCCCAAATTGAAAAATAATGGAGAATGATGCTCTTGTTTACTACTTGGATAGTAAAGTGTTGAAAGCTCATTTAAAGCGTGAATGAATGCTAAACCGTCTCTTTTATCTATTTCTATTGTTGTAATGTTCTCTTCAAGCTTTCCTGGCTCTTCAGAAAAAGTACCTTCAACAACTTTTTTTGATCTCGATTTCCATGCCTTAATATTCGCGAATCTAGTTGTTCTATTTAATTTTTTGTCACGATGGGAATCAAATTCAATTGGGTGACATAAATCTACAATAGATGACGAGTTAAAATTACTGTAGTGGCAAAATAAATAAAACGCAGAAATCATCGCCATATTGAATGGTGACTGGTAAATAACTTCTCCAATATTTGCTTTATTGTTTATACCTAATTCAACAGATAGGACTTCGCCATTGTCTAATTCATCAATAACAACTGAAACATGAGGGAGACCTTCACCGTTATTTTTGGCTGCAATAAGTTGACTGGATAATGAAAAGAACACAAATTGCAGTCGCCTAAGTAATATTTTATATTCATTTTGACGATATGCCTTAGTTGGGTTGGGATTAGATTCAAACTTTGGCAAGTCTCTATCCCACAACGGTTCATACATGCCAGCAGCAGTCAAATATTGACGGATATAACCAGCTCTATAACTAGCTGAACTAGAGTTCAAACCTACTTCATCACCATTTTTATATAGATAAAGATAATCTAAAGGTGTACGAGCAAGGTTTACCAGCCTAACTAATTCACCATTTCGTCCCAAATATGATCTATATCCTGTAAGAGAAAATGGCTCTTTACCTTTACATTCGCAGTAATCGAAATATACAACAAATGAGGAATAACCATTATAAATTGTGTCATGCGATCCTTTGTCATCTAATTTTTGCTTAACTGCATTAGCAATTCTGTACGTATTCATTCTTCTAGCAGGTGATTTATTACCACCTATAAATTTCCAAAAATCTAATGTTGGTGTTGTTTTATCAGACAGCTTTAGATGCTGTGTCATAAGACCTATATCACTAAGATCATTTTCTCTTAGTTTAATTGGTGCTTCCGCTAAAGCATTTCTGGTTAATGGGCTTTTTCTAAATTCTGACATCGTTCTACGCCAAAGCGTCTTGTGCTAGCTTATTTTTCTTATGAGAAAAGAGTAATTTTGCAGCTTTGTCTCTCATGAAAGTAATATATTTTTGGGTGGTTACAGTTGACTCATGCCCCATTAAATCCGCAAGCTCCTGCATTAAAATATCGAATAGGATTCCTCTTTTTTCTGCTTCTTTCTTTAGCCAATGAGTCGCAAATGTCGAGCGTAAATCATGTATACGATAATACCAGTGGGGGTATTCCATTTTAATATTTTCTCTAATCACACTTAATTCTGATTGAATAGTAGATACTGAGTAAGGCAGACCCCTTGCACTAATGAATAATCTCCCATGTTCATAATCATCATGAACAGGAACTGGCTCCTCTGGAGCATTAGCTAATCCATATTTTTCTATATACTCTTTGCGAGCTGTAACTTTCTTTTTATATTCACCTTTTAATTTATTTACTCCTTTATTTAACTGTACCTTTCTATCGTCACGATTGAGGTATACATCTAGTTCCAACATTAAATCATATGGAATATTAATGATTCTTGGTTTATCAAATTTTGTCTGACATCCGTTAGCTAGCGATATTAAAAAAGGTATTTCGTCTGCACCCTCCATTGGAAAATGGATACCTGAATCTGGAAAAGTTACTAATTCTTCTATCCTTAGCCCTGTTTCTACGGTTAATCTATACATTAACGATTTAATTTTTTTAAATCCTTTACTATATTTAATTTTTAGATGTTCGATGAAAATGTCTTTATCATCTTCTGTCATTGGTTTTAATTTCATATGCTCAGGCGTTGACTCCACCTTCGGGAAACGTTTTTTCAAATCAGTTGTTTGTACTGATAATGCTAATTTTTTATTATTTAGATGTGCAAGAATGTCGTGCTGATTTACTTTCTGGCCTCGCCTTAAAGTAACCGTCTTAAATTCAAATGGTTTATGAGTTTCACTAATAAAAAAGAGACCACTTGAGTGAAGCCACTTATAAAATTTTATAACAACATCAATATAGCTCCTAGCAGTTGAAATAGAGTAACCGTTAGGGTTTTCTAATACCAAACCTGTTGCAGGATTTACAACTTTCAAATTATCCAACAGATAATCTGCAAATAACCAAGGTGCTCCTTCTTCTTGATCTTCTGTAAGTGATTTGTATGTTTTATTATGTGGAGCCAAAAATCGTTCAAATGCCATTAAAGCTTGAGCTTCAGTGGCTGTTGAATCTTTGCCTTCTTTCAATAATGAATAAAGAAATTGATTATGAGGATAAAGTGGTAAAGAATTGGGTTGAACAATGATGGTCAGGTTGCGGGGTTTTACAATTGACTTAACAACTTCCATATCAATTACACCAGTACTTTTATCCAGTGACTGAATAATTTTAGGACGGGGTTTAACTGGTATTATTAAATTATAAAAATCTGGTTCTTCCATAAGACTGACCATTCGTAAGTTTAGTCTTATTTTAGGTCATATATTTTAAAAATCAAATACGAACATTCTCAGTCTTAATTTTATGCACATAGTAGCTCTTTTTCATTATTTGAGGTAATAATGATGATCGGACGTTGTTTCGCTTTAATGATTTGCTGAGTTTCATAAACATAAAACTCCATTTTATCTAATTCTTGCAGGAGATCATTAGGAAACTCTATATCCGCTTTGTCTATTTCATCAATCAATAAAATGGGACGTTGTTCTTCTTCAAACGCCTGCCAGAGTTTACCTTTTACAATATAATTTCCGATATCGTGCACACGTTTATCACCTAACTGGCTGTCTCTTAATCGTGATACTGCATCATATTCGTATAAGCCCTGCTGTGCTTTAGTCGTCGATTTAATATGCCATTGATATAATTTACAATGGAGAGATTTTGCTAATTCTTCGGCTAACTGAGTTTTACCTGTACCAGGCTCTCCTTTAATCAACAGTGGTTTTTCTAGGGTAATTGCCGCGTTAACTGCTAAGCGAAGTTCGTCTGATGCAATATAATTTTCTGTACTGTTAAACATTTCATTACTCTCTTGGGCTTAAATATTTACTAATAAGTTATCGTCGCATAAATTATCATCTATGCGACTTTAATGGCAACGGGTATTCCGTTAAGTGCCGCGTTGCCCGTTAGCTATCTAGGGAATTCGCGTAGGTTATCACCACTACAATGTCTACTTCGTCAACAATTGAGCTAACGATCACATACTGACCTTTAGTCATACCATGACTAAATGAAAGCCATGCGGTTACGTTAAAATGTATCTTCAAACCATTTTTTAGTTAAACCAATACTGACCATGCTCTTAAGTTTGAAAAGTGCCATCCAGTCGCCATCTTCAGGAACGGCAACTTCGCAGCGTGGGTCTGAACGCTGAAGTGCCCCCGTCATTTTATGATCAATAGGAATGGTTTCACAGCCATGGCCTGATTCACAAATAAAATCCCAAGGTTCACGAGCGGGTGCATGACATGAAAAACAATTACCACCGAAACGATTCACGACATCAACAAAACCACGTTTTCCTATGGTTGAACCCTCTTCATTTACTTCAAGTTCAAAGAACTCCCAATCGCCGGTTGCAGGAAAGGTGCCTTTTTCTCGCTTAACCATGGCTTCTGTGGGAACAAGTTGTACAACTGAGCCAACAGGATACTTAGCGCCTTCTGGTGCATTAGCGGCAGCCATAGTGCTTTGTATATCACCCAAAAGATTATCAACATAAAAATGCCTTACCGGTGACATTTTTCTTATACATTGAAAACTATTTTCATCAACATTCACTTTCATAGATTCTGCAGCCTTATTGGCCACTTTACTGTCATGAGCACCGACGACTACATTGACTTGAGGGGTATCTTCTGTTTCGGCATGAACAGATAACGAGACTAAAAAAATCAGCACTACACTGCGCATCAAAGTATGTAAAATTTTTGGGGACATATTTATTTCCATGTTAATTAAAGTGCTCGTTTAGGGGGTAACTTTATTCTTATTTGAGATACTTTTTTTAGTGCCCATTTAGCGGTTAATTTAAGTAGTAAATGGGCACTCATTTAAAAACTAAGCCAACAACTGCTTGATGTTTTTTATCTGGCTTATATCTTGATTTTGGTAAAACTGGTCGAACGATTCAGCGAGTTTTTCGCTGTCAGTCATCACTTGTTGCCAATATAACATGCGCTGCTCTCGCGTCATCACAACAAAGTCTTTTCTGTCAGGTATTTTATGATGAGGTAAGGCATCAATAAATTTTGCTGAAGGACAGATCAGCACCGTATTGTCATAATGCTTCAGCCTAACTTTTCTTGATAAATTTTTATCAAACCAACCCGCTTTAAGCGTTGAGCTAAAATGAGGATAAAGCGTTAACCCTAGATTCTTAATGGCAAAATCAAAGTGATAATCAACAATACCACCATCTCGATACATACCTTTAGGTGTGTTCTCAATATGGTTAATACCTTCCATTACCATAGGAATTGAACCTGAAGCGAGTAACGCGTTACGAATGTTTGCTATTGAAAATGAAACACGTGTGGTGGAAATTTTATCGGGATCATCGAGCTGCAGGTCGCTGTGGCTCGACTGAAAAATAAAACGCTCGTACTGGCTGTTTAATCGCGGGCGACTAATACGGTTATTCACATAACTTTTGGCTAGACCGATCCCTTGTAAAAGTTTATTTTTAGAGCCAACAAAACCATTACATTTAGCGACGATAAAATGTGCTTTAAAATGAAGATTATCAATTATTTCTTGTTCGCCCGTTTCACCAAAAACAGCGTCCATCATTGCTACGGCTTTTTGACTAACCTCTTCAGATTTAGCTTTATCCGTATAGGTGGTTTCATAATAATTTTTGGCTAAACGTTCTATCGCAGCAAGTGGATCTTTTTGCGCAAAACAGGCATTTCTAAATGCACCTACACTTGAACCAATAAGATTTAAGTCTTGTTCTTTATTGTTAAAAAATTCACTAAAGAGGTACTTATCTAAACCATATAAAGTAAACCATTTAGGGCCACCACTTGCCCCTAAAAAAGAGGTAAATAACTCAGGTGAAAATCCTTTTTCTTTAATCGTCTTTAAGGCTGATTCGCCAGCATAAATTTCTAACATATTGTGTGGCATCTTATTGAGTCATTTGCTTTTAGGTAATAATCACAACCATTATTATAAGGATAATGTAGGGTAAACGTTAGAAATAAATTAAACAAATGAATAGTACTTATGGCTCATTATTCTTTTAAAGAATACAAAGTAAGGGATCGCTGAGAAATATATAACAAGTAGGTCGAGAGAAATAAGGAAACTATAACAAGATAATTAGAGTTTCCTGCAACCAAGTTATAAGTTTTTATTGGGGTTAATCAAGTATTTTCCACCCGTTTTTTTCGCGTTGTATTGCAAAACAATTGCTGGGGTCATCGCTTGTTCAAAGCTTAGCTCTTCAGTAAAGGTACAGGCAAAGGTTGTGGTGATTTCATTAGCCACTTGTTGTTGTAACTTAACAATTTGCTGGGGTTGCAACTTAGCTAAAAATCTCATCAGTAACCAGCCGCCTATGCCCCACGTCATGCCATAAGCACGATTTAAAATACTTGGCGAGAAGTCTAAACCGCCATAAATATAAACTTGTTTGTTAGATTCAGAGCCATAAGTATTAAAACCTACCGCGTCTTTACTACCTGATTGTTCCATCGCGGTAAGAATATCGCTGACAATCTCGCCGCCGCCAATAGCATCAAAAGCTAGAGTTGCCCCTGTTTCGTTAATCGCTTGATAAAGATCCGCTTTGAAGGTTTTACTTGAAGAGTCGCAAATATAGGTCGCGCCAATCTCTTTAAGTATCTCGGCCTGTTGCTGATTTCTAACAATATTAACCAGTGATATGTCTTGTGCGAGACAAATTTTATTCAGCATTTGCCCTAAACTCGATGCTGCCGCTGTATGCACTAAGGCTGTATGACCTTCCATACGCATGGTTTCTACCATACCTAATGCGGTCAAAGGGTTTACAAATGAAGACGCAGCATTAATCGCAGACGTACTCTCTTTGTGCACAATACACGCTTGTACTGGTACGCAACAATATTGAGCATAGGTGCCCCCCGTCAATATGGCGACTGTTTTTCCCATTAACGATTGTGCAGCCTCACTGTCACCAGCAGCTATCACAGTACCCGCACCTTCATTACCAATAGGTAGCACTTGGTCTAAACGTGATTTAATACGTGGTAAAATACCTTTATGTACCGGCGCACTAAATGTTGATTTATCTTCGCTAAGTACTGCTTCCGCCAAATTAGCCGGACCAAACATTGGCCACATATCTGATGGATTAATAGGAGCAGCTTCAATGCGAACAATGACTTCATGTGCTTTAGGTTGAGGTACATCGAGGGTCTTTAAAGATATTTCAAGTTGTCCCTCATTAGAAATAAGGGTAAATAGTTGTTTTGACGTTTTCATTATCGCGTGATCTCCATCTGTGATCGTTTTTATGATAATCGTTTATAGCGCTAATTTCATTGGCCCTACAGGGCTAAAGTTAGCAATACGGACATAGGTTAATGGCTTAATACCCATCACTTTGAATAGTGTTATGTTGGTCGATACTATATTTGCCCGTACCTAACCCCGTGATCATTAATAAACCTGCCATAATACCCATATTTTTGAATAGATTTTGCAATTCATGACTACGTGCTAAACCTTCTTCCATTACCCAAAAGTTATGCATATATAAGCTAATGACCAAGGTTAGACCTGCTAATATAAACGCCGCTATTTTTCCTTTGAATCCAACAATAATCGCAGCACCTGCAACCAATTGAATGATAATAGTCACCACTAATAATACTGAGACCATGGGAACATTATGCTGTTCCATATAGGTCATTGTGCCGTCAAATTTGTTGATTTTACTAACAGCAGGAAGAATGAAATAGCTTCCCATTAAAAAACGGCCCAGCAAAAGGCAGCTATTTTCAATAATACTCAAGAGTAAATCCTTTTTATGTATCAACCGGTGTTAACTTGCTATCAATTTTTAAGGCGATTGGCCTCAACGTTTGATTGAGGCCACACTAACATACCTTTATGACTTATTTATAGCCCGCGTAAGTGAGCAATTTACGTTACTGAGCTTTCGTTTATGTACGTAGCGCTTTGCGTAATACTTTACCGACATTGGTCTTTGGTAGCTCATCAATAAATTCCACCAACTTAGGCCGTTTATAGTTTGTTAACTGTTCATGACAATGGTCTAGAATATCTTGTTCAACTAATTCCGGGTCTTTACGTACAATGAAAACTTTGACCGCCTCACCCGTTGATTCATGAGGTACACCAATAGCAGCGGCTTCAAGTACCCCACCATGCATTACAAGCACTTCTTCAATTTCATTGGGAAAGACATTAAAACCAGAAACAATAATCATATCTTTCTTGCGATCAACAATTTTGAAAAAGCCATTCTCATCCATCGTGGCAATATCACCCGTGGCTAACCACCCATCTTTTAAGACTTCATCCGTTGCCTCTTGACGGTTGTAATAACCGGCCATTACTTGTGGGCCTTTGACCCACATTTCACCCGGCTCACCAAGTGCAACTTCTTTGCCGTTATCATCCATTAGGCGAATATCGGTAGAAGAAACAGGCACACCAATTGACCCATTAAAGCTTGCTTGGTTATAAGGGCTCATGGTCACTAAAGGTGCACATTCTGTCAGGCCATAACCTTCTAGTAAGCGGGTTTTTGTGACCTTCTCCCAAAGCTCTGCAACCGGCCGCTGTACAGACATGCCACCGCCAAAACCAAGCTTTAAAGGCGTGAAATCTAGTTGGTCAAATCCTGGGGTATGCAATAACGCATTGAATAAGGTATTTACACCGGTGATAACTGTAAAAGGATATTTAGCCAGCTCTTTAACAAAGCCCGCCATATCTCTGGGGTTGGTAATTAAAAGATTAGTACCACCAAAGGGCAAAAAACATAAACAATTAGAGGTTAGCGCATAGACATGATAAAGCGGCAGCGCGGTAACCATGAATTCTTGACCAACATCATAGACATTCTTGGTTGCTGCATTAGATTGTTCAAGATTAGCAACCATATTACGGTGCGTTAACATGACCCCTTTTGATGGCCCCGTGGTACCGCCAGTATATTGCAAAAAGGCCAGATCAGCTCCGGTAACCTCGACCGGAGTAAAACTTAAGCTAGCACCTGTTTCCATCGCTTTATTAAATCTGACGGCTTGAGGAAAATTAAAACTTGGCACCTGTTTTTTTACATACCTAAGTACACTATTTACCAGTAAGCCTTTTACTTTTCCTAATCGGTCGCCCACACCAGTAATGACAATATGTTCAACATCTGTTTTATCAATAACCGCTTCAAGTACATGGGCAAAATTTTCAAGGATAAGAATACCCTTTGTACCTGAGTCTTTTAGTTGATGTTGTAATTCTCGGGGTGTATATAACGGGTTAACGTTAACGACGGTTAAACCTGCCATTAACGCACCAAATAAGGCGACAGGATATTGTAAAAGATTAGGGATCATGATGGCAAATTTATCACCTTTAACTAATCCTAAGTCTCGCTGTAAATAGGCAGCAAAGTCTTTAGCTTGCTCACCCAGTTCTTGATAAGTAATACTCGCGCCCATATTAATAAACGCGGTATTATCTTGATATAGCTTAGTATATTTAGTAAATAAGCCAGCTAAAGAACTATATTTATCTGGATTTATTTCAAAATCAACACCGCTTGGATAACTCTTTTCAAGCCAAATTTTTTCCATTATTTTCGTCTCCCCAATCACTTATTTTATGCATGACATTATTATTATAGTTATGCCACGTTAAATGTTTTATTTTAAATCGTTAAAGCCCCTACGGTAAATTTTACCCATTGGAGTTCGGGCGGTAGATACTATTACGGCTTCTCTCATCGATGTTCCTTATTCGTTATTATTTATTAATCGCGCTTTAATCATGGCTATTACTGCTGTGATTGCATATATGCCATCGCTTTACTGACAAATTTCTCACCCTGTTTAGCACCACAGGTTAAGGCAACTTGGTCTGTTTGACGGCTAAGCTCGCTCCAACATTCACGCACTTTTTCGGGGCTTTGACTGTTTTGTGGAATAAAACAGCCATCGGTTTCAAACATACTGGCACTTGAATATCCCCCCGCTCCCGCACATAAAATAAAGCGATTAGGCGCATCATTATCACACAGTGTCAGCATGCCAGCGGTTACGGCTTCTGGGGCAAAGGCTTTGACAATATTTTCTGGCATTAAATCTTCGGTCATTCGTGTCCCCGCTGTGGGTGCAAGTGCATTAATACGAATATTATTTTTAGCACCTTCAATGACTAACGTATTCATTAGCCCCAGAACAGCCATTTTAGCTGCACCATAATTTGACTGACCAAAGTTGCCGTACATACCACTTGATGAGGTAGTCATCACAATGCGCCCATAGTTTTGTTCTCGCATGATATCCCAAACAGCTTTAGTACAGTTAACGGACCCCATCACATGCACATCCATAACAACTTTAAAGTCATCTAAGGTCATTTTTGTGAATGATTTGTCGCGTAGAATACCCGCGTTATTAATGAGAATATCAACACGTCCCCATTTATCCATAGCTTGTTTAACCATATCTTGTACTTCATCAAAGTTGGCAACATTGGCGCCATGGCTTATCGCTTCACCGCCATTGTCTTCAATTAAACGCACTACATCTTGTGAGGCTTGTGAAGAAGCGCCGCGACCATCTCGGGCGCCACCTAAATCATTGACGACAACTTTAGCGCCACGTGCAGCAAGCGCTAAGGCATGCGAACGACCTAATCCATTACCTGCGCCTGTAACAATAGCGACTTTACCTACAAAACTGATTGTCATAATATTTCCTTAATCGATTTTCTAATGATTCTATTCACGTTAACCTCAGCAATAAAGGCTTAAATCTGTAAATTAGCTTTTAAAAATATAAAGTGCATAATTTATAAAACTAGATGATCATTTTTAATTTATTAGCACGCATAAACTCGCTAAGTTGCGTTGTTATTTAACCATTTGTACTGAAACCCACTCAGCAACCAAAGCGGGTGTATCACCACCTTCAATCTCAACCGTGACTTCTGTACATAAGCGGTATTGACCGAGCTTTTTTTCGTCAATCGCCAACGTTTTTGCATGTGCACGAATACGGCTATTAACATGAACCGGCTGTAAAAATCTCACTTTGTCAAAACCCGCATTTAAGCCCATATAAAAGCCATCAATAATCACGCTAAAATCTTTGGCAAAATAAGACAACATCGATAAGGATAAAAACCCGTGCGCTATCGTAGTGCCAAACGGTGTTGCTTTAGCCTTCACTTCGTCAACATGGATAAACTGATGGTCAAGTGTACAATCTGCAAATAGATTAATTTGCGCTTGGTCAATGGTATGCCAAGGCGTAGGTGCGGCTTGATAACCAATGTACTGTGCTAATTCATCTTTTTTAATTATTGTTGGCATAAGCTATCTCTTTATTATTATTTCTATTAGGGGGCTTACCATTAAGTATTTTTTCATAGGCTTATGACTTTTTTACCTAATTAAAGTGCTTTAAAACCATGCGGTTTTCATCTCATAGGTACTGTTGTCGGTGTTGAGTAAAAGCGCTGCCCATAACGATATTTGTGGCAATTCAAAGCGATAAAAATACTGAAGCGTTTGCAGTTTCCCTTGATAAAAACAAGCATCATCTTGATGAGGCTTTAATTCAAGACCTTTAGTAGCAACAAGGCCTTGTTTAAGCCATAACCAGGCAATAATAACGTGACCAAATAACTCTAAATATTTAACAGAATTAGCTAATGCTAAATCTATATTTTTAGTCGTCATCGCGGCCAACACCGCTTCAGTGGTCTGCTGTAACGTAGCCACCGCTTCACTTAGTTGCTGAGTAAACTCTGATAAGCTTTCATACTGTCTAGCTTGTTCGATGGTTTTACGTATTTCAGCTAGGGTGGCTAAGTATCCAGCCATGTTGTTCATCGGTACTTTGCGCGTTAATAAGTCTAATGACTGAATACCCGTTGTACCTTCATGAATCGTGTTTAAACGATTATCACGGTAAAATAATTCAACGGGGTGCTCGTTAATATAACCATGTCCGCCTAATACTTGAATGGCTAAATCGTTGGCTTTAGTGCCATATTCTGAAGGCCAAGTTTTAATAATGGGGGTAAGGAAGTCGAGTAATAAGTGGGCGTGTTCTTTAGCGGCAACACTCGGTGCTGTTTTTTCGTCGTCACTTAATTGTGTGCCGTAAAGCACTAACGAAAACGCACCTTCTGCATATGCTTTTTGTGCTAATAACATACGGCGAACATCGGCGTGCTCTATGATATTAACCATAGGAGAAAGCGGGTCTTTGCATGAAGGCAAACGACCTTGTGGTCTGTTTTTTGCGTACGCTAATGAGTACAGATAACCCGCTATACCGATAGCAGCAGCGCTTGTACCAACCATAATGCGGGCTTCATTCATCATATGAAACATGTATTTTAGCCCTTGGTTTTCTTCACCAACCAAGTAACCAACAGCGCCATTTTTTTCACCAAAACTTAACGAAGTAGACGTTTGTGCTCGACCACCCATTTTGTGAAATAACCCTGACAAGGCAACTTCATTGTCTGCACCGATTGAGCCATCATCATTCACTAAGAATTTAGGCACAACAAAGAGTGAGATGCCCCTTATACCTTTTGGCGCCCCAGCTAATCGAGCCAGCACTAGATGTACAATATTTTCGCTTAGGTTATGATCGCCACCCGAGATATAGATTTTATTACCACTGATACGATAACTGCCGTCTGCTGCCTTGGTCGCTTTGGTAATTAAATCACCTAAGCCTGAACCGCTGCCCGGTTCTGTCATGGCCATCGTACCCATAAAACGTCCAGCACGCATAGGCTTCACCCATTTTTCAATCAGTGCGTCGCTGCCATGTGCTTCAAGTAAATTAGCATTAGCGGTGGTTAACATGTTGTAGCCCAAACCAACACCACCCGCGACAGTCAAATATGAACTGGCAATACTTGCGATGATTGGCGGAAGCTGCATACCATTAGTGTTGTAATTAGCGGTGGCTGAGGGTAGACCTGAAGCAATAACGGCATCAATAGCGGGTTTAAGTTCAGGGATTAAATGTACGTTTTTACCATCAAAAGTAGGCTGATGCGTATCAAGTTTTTGACGAATAGGTAAGAAGTGTTTTTCTGCTATTGTTTTAGCCGTGGCAATAACATCATTAAATGTTTGACGATCATGGTCTTGATATCGTTCTCTTTTTAATAGTGATTCACTATCAAAAAATTCATAAAGCATGAATTCGATATCACGTGCATTCATTAATTCATTGAGCATACTGTTCTCTTCTTATTCTGGTATCAAAACATAAAATCAAAGGCTAGATTAAAAGTAGTATTAAAATAAAGGTAAACAAAAACAGTGATTTGAGCTTACCTTTAAGGCTTACTGCGCAGATACGCCGCCATCTATCGCGATGCATTGCCCTGTCATATAAGTGTTAGCAGGCGACAACATCATCAGCATTACCGCAACCACTTCTTTAGGTTCAGCGAGACGTTTCATCGGCGCACCTAAGCTCATTTTGCTTTGCATATTTTCATCAGCCATATCTGTTACCATTTGCGTTAAGGTAAAAAATGGGCAAATGGCATTGATGCGTATATTATGACGACCGTATTCAACAGCGCCTGTTTTGGTTAGACCAATCACAGCATGTTTCGCCATAGAATAAGCGCCTACCTTTGCCGCGCCGCCAAGCCCGGCCATTGAGCTAACATTCAAAATAGCGCCGCCTTGTTGTTTTAACATTTGTTGAATTTGATGACTCATACCAAACTGAACACCTTTAACATTCACCGCAAATTGTTTATCCATGAGCGCTTCGTCAATCTCGTGTAACGCATGGAACTCATGGGCAATACCCGCGTTGTTGACACCAATATCAACACGACCAAAATGTTCAATGGCGGCATCAACCATCGCTTTACAGTCTTCATTTTTAGCAACATTGCATTTTAATGCGATAACGTGTGCCCCAGTTGCCGCAATTTCATCCGCAACGCTATGAACACCGGCTTCGTTAATATCACTGATCACTAACTTAGCGCCACGTTTAGCCAGTTCTTCAGCCAATAATTTGCCAAATCCTTGAGCTGCACCGGTAATAACCGCTACTTTTCCAGTAAAATCTAATAATGGATCCATGTTTTTTTCCTCACAGTAAAATATTGCCTGACCGTTGTTTGGGTCTGTTGCTCAAGCTTGCGTTTATGCCTATTTTTATATTCATCTTTAATTATTATTGCGCCTGACTCTCTTGCTCAATGATCTGTAATGCCATTTGAGCTAAAGGCTCGACAAACTTACCAACTTTATTAGCATTTTCGTTCGAAGCATTCCCTTGGGAAGCTCTCTTAGCAACACCTTGCACAATAGCGGCTAACCTAAAAAAGCTAAACGCGAGATAAAAGGTCCAGTTGTCTATTTTTTCAATGCCCATGCGCTGACAATAAGTAGCCACATATTCGGCTTCGCTGGGTATACCTAAACGTGTTCTATCAACGCCTTTTAGTCCATCTATACTGCCCATGCCTTGTGGCATTCTTAACCCCATACATTGATAGGCTAGATCAGAATACGGATGCCCTAAGGTAGAGAGCTCCCAGTCAAGAATGGCGATAATTTCAGGCTTATTTTTGGCAAACATCATGTTGTCTAATCGAAAGTCACCATGTACCAGGCAAACTTTGCCGTCATCTTGGGGTAAGTTAACCTCAAGCCATCGACTTAAATTATCCATAGCATCTATTTTTTGTAGTTCTGAAGCGCGATACTGTGAAGACCAACGACCATATTGACGTTCAAAGTAATTACCTGCTTTTCCATATTCGCTTAGCCCTATGTTGTCAACATTCACGCGATGTAAAGCCACTAAAGCATGATTCATTGCATCATACATTTGGCTACGCTCTGTATTGGTGGGTATCTCAGCTAACGAGGCACTCCAATAAACGCTGCCATCACAAAATTCCATGATATAAAACATTGAACCAATAATGCTTGTGTCTTCACAAAGGTGATAGACCTGAGCCACAGGCACATTAGAATCTTTTAGCGCTGCAAGGACCTTATATTCACGGTCAACCGCATGAGCTGATTTGAGTAATTTCCCTGGTGGTTGGCTGCGTAAAACATAAGTTCCTGACTTCGCCATTACTTTATAGGTAGGGTTAGATTGTCCACCTGAAAATTTGTCGAGTGTTATCGGCCCAACAAAACCTTCAAGATGGCATTCAAGGTACGAGGTGAGTTTTTCAACATCAAAAGGAGCTATTGCCGCCATGTATTTATTCTCTTTCATATGTAAGACTTTTATTTTAAACAACGATATAATTACGTAGATTTTTTGACTAAGTCTCGGCCTAACTGCATCATGTGAACTTGATCAGGACCATCCGCTAAACGCAAGGTTCGCTGTCCCGCATAAGCATGGGCTAAAAATGTATCTTGGCTAACCCCCACTGCACCATGGCATTGAATGGCACGGTCAATAACATCAAGTGACATATTTGGCGCCACTATTTTTATCATGGCAATAATATCTTTCGCCGCTTTATTGCCTTCAAGGTCCATTTTTTGAGCCGCTTTTAACGTCATCAAACGAGCTTGTTCAATTTGACACGCTGAAATAGCAATGTCTTCACGTATAGACTGTTGTTTGATCATCGGGCGACCAAAAACAATACGCTCATTGACACGTTTACACATTAAATCAAGGGCGCGTTGAGCAACACCAATCGATCGCATACAATGGTGAATGCGACCCGGACCTAAGCGACCTTGAGCTATTTCAAACCCTTTACCCTCAGCAACAATAATGTTTTCAACGGGAACGCGAACATTTTCGAAAATAATTTCCGCGTGCCCTTCAGGTGAATCATCATAACCAAACACCTTCATTGGTCGTACCATCGTAACTCCAGGGGTTTTCATCGGCACGAGTACTTGAGATTGCTGAATATAACGATTGTCATTATCAGGGTCTGTTTTACCCATAACAATCATAATTTCACACTGTTTACGGCAAGCGCCACTGATGTAAAACTTTTTACCGTTGATGACATATTCATCACCGTCACGGTCGATGCGTAATTCAATATTGGTGGCATCACTCGATGCTACTTCAGGCTCTGTCATCGCAAAAGCTGAACGAATTTTCCCTTCTAGCAGGGGCTCTAGCCATTGTTTTTTTTGTGTTTCACTACCATATTTGGCGAGAACTTCCATATTACCGGTATCAGGTGCCGCACAATTAAAGACTTCTGGCGCCCACATCACTTTGCCCATAATTTCAGCTAAAGGTGCATATTCTAAGTTAGTTAATCCGGCACTGTATTTACCATAACTTAGCGGTAAGAATAAATTCCACAGCCCTTGTGCTTTAGCCTTCGCTTTTAGTGTTTCCATTAACGGCGGCGTTGACCAGGGTGCTTGCGTAACTTGTTCATGCATTTCCTGTTCAGCAGGATAAACATAGGTGTCCATAAATAAGTTTACACGCTTGATTAACGCCTTAACTTTGTCACTGTATTCGAAATCCATGAGAGATCCTTTTAGTTTAATAACGCCCGTTGAACATGCGCTAGTGATTAATACGCTGTGGTAATAACATTTTGAAAATCAATCCGCTATTGAATTTTTTAGTTAATAGCTAACAGTAATTAATTTAACTCAACTTCATTAATGCGTCTTTATTGAACGGGGCTATTTGGTCTTCTTTTTTATCTCGAATTTTATTTACCCACTCAGGGTCGACTAGCAACGCACGACCAATAGCCACCAAGTCAAATTCATCGTTATTTAAGCGCGTGAGTAAGCCCTCAATACCTGTAGGATTAGAAGCACCGCCTAAATCCGTGTTTCCTTCACCGGTAAAATCACTGTCGAGGCCAACACTACCAACGGTTATTACGGGCTTTTGTGTTAATTTTTTTGTCCATCCGGCAAGGTTTAGCGTTGAACCTTCAAATTCAGGTAACCAAAAACGACGCGTACTGGCATGAAATATATCAACACCTGCTTCACTTAATAACGATAAAAAGAGCGCTAATTCTTCAGGGTTTTGGCAAAGTTTTGCATGATAGTCTTGCTGCTTCCATTGAGAAAATCTAAAAATAATAGGAAAGTCATTACCTACCGCAGCGCGGATAGCTTGTACAATTTCTACACCAAAGCGGGTACGGTTTTCTAATGAACCTCCGTAGCCATCAACCCGCTGGTTTGTACCTTCCCAAAAGAACTGATCAACCAAGTAACCATGAGCGCCATGAACTTCGACGCCATCAAAACCTACGTTTTTAGCGTCAAGAGCGGCTTGTGCAAAAGAAGCAACCACTTCATCAATATCAACTTGGCTCATTTCAACACCATTAGGTGTTCCAGGCTTATATAATCCTGAAGGGCTATAAGCAGGCACCGATTTATCAGGGCCAATACCTTCTTTTCTTACGGAGCCAACATGCCAGATTTGTGGGACAATTTTGCCACCCGCAGCATGAACCTCATCAACAACATGTTTCCAACCCGCTAACGCTTCTTCACCAAAAATAGCAGGTACGCGTTCATAGCCATTCGCCGCTTTATGGGAAATAAAGGTCCCTTCTGTAATGATTAAGCCGACATTCCCTGCAGCTCTTCGGCGATAGTATTTTGCAACATCGCTATTAGGAATGTAGTTAGGCGAGAATGTTCGCGTCATGGGCGCCATAACCGTTCGATTCTTTAAGGCTAGTCCACCGACTGTAAATGACTCAAAAAGTTTATCTGAATTATTGTTACTCATCTTATTTCCTAAATTTAATACTGTTATACATTCACTGACACCTGTGACTTTATGGTATCGCATTGTGTTTTTTATTTTTAATCAATGGATTACCTAACCAATTAAATAACCACCATCAACATTAATCGCGGTACCTGTGGTATAACTTGACGCATTTGAAACCAAGTAAAGTACCGTGCCTGCCATTTCTTCTGGCTGAGCAATACGTTTCATTGGTACGTGATGTAGCATTTGGTCGAGTATTTTGGGATTATTAACTAACGTTGAGGCAAATTTAGTATCAGTGCCGCCAGGTAATAGAGCATTCACGCGGATATTAAATTGGGCACATTCTTTGGCAAATGTTTTAGTCATTGAGATAACCGCGGCTTTGGTAATTGAATAGATGCCTTGAAAGTCACCCGGGATAACACCATTAATAGAAGCAACATTAACAATAGCGCCACTACCGTTGTCTCTCATGAGTTTAGCGCCCATAACAGACATGAAAAAATAACCACGAATGTTAACGTCTACTGTTTTTTGAAAGGCACTTAAATCAGTATCTAATACATGACCAAAATAAGGGTTGGCCGCAGCATTATTCACTAAGATATCAAGCTTGCCGTGTTGTTTTTTTATCGCAGAAAAGATATGTTCTATTTGCTCCATCTCACCAATATGACAAGCTATCGCTTGAGCACTACCGCCTGCTGCAATAATATCGTCAACAACGGTTTGACACCCAGCCACCTTGCGGCTCGACACAATCACATGAGCACCACTTTGTGCCAGTAATTTTGCAATTTGTTCACCAATGCCACGACTTGCGCCTGTAACTAAGGCAATTTTTCCTGTTAAGTCAAATAGATTATTCATGTTAAGTTTCCTACTTAATATCTAATGTTTATTGATTATCTAAACGTTACCCAGTCACTACCTGCTGAGGTTAAATGGCTATAGTTATTGAAATAATCAATGTTTAAATTATTTTCTGAAAAGAGTAATTTAGTAACGCTTGTATTGCGTGATTGCTGATTAATCACTAATGTTTTTTCATCAGACAAGCCTAAAATATGTTGAATAATCACCGCTATGGTGCCACTTGAAGTAAAAATACAGATATGATTAGCATGTTGATTACTTTTAGTGATTAATGATAATTTTCTGGCTGTTAATTCTTGTTTAATAACATCTTGTAATGCACTAATGCAGCGTTTTTTAAATTGACTCCAGCTTTCTTTATAATCTTGGTCGTACTTGCCACTGATCCAACGGTCAAGCGCAAGCGCAAACTCTTTTTGAAAGCGTTTATTTGCGTTGGGCTTTTTACTTATGACCGCAGCCATTTTAGCAAAGTCTCGCCATTGTGAGTCATAACAAATCAACAGCTCTTCATGATTAAATTCATTAAACCCTGAATGCAAGGTAACGGGTGAAAGTGCACCTTGGTAACCAAGCAAAAAATGCTCTAAGGTTTGTCCATGGCGTAGTAAATCTCCTGAATAAATTTTGTCAGGTGCAAATCGCCAAGACTCACCAAGCAAACGCGATTGTTCATTGCCTTTTTCAGAGAGCAAGTCATAGTCGGCTTTACCAAAGGATGCCTGTCCGTGCCGTATAAGATACAGAGCAGTCATTCGCTTAAGACAGCCCGTTAATAGATGGATTTTCGAATCGATTAAAAAATTTGCTTATTATCATTTTTTATCACTCACTATGATTATTTAATCGCCAAAACTTTGATTTATTTATAGTAATCCCAAGCTCTTAATTAAACAAATGAATAGTTCTTATAACCCACTATTCATTATTAGAATAAAGAATCAGTGTTAATTGTCCACTTTATAAAATGTTAACCCGTAATATTTTTATTATTTACATAAAAAAGCCTTGCACATCTAGAATGCAAGGCTGATTACTTTTAAAGGACTGCAATACTTTTTCAGTTAAGGTAACGCATTAAAAGTTATAAGAAATACTCGCTCCATAAGTGCTCGGCTGACTCGGGTAGGCATTAAAGCTACCCGCTTGAATAGGCACAGGAAAGGCAGAATGAAAATATTCATCATTATTTAAATTACGTGCCCAAACTTGTAAGTTAACCCCATTGGGGAAGTTAAGCCCAGCACTGGCATTAAAAGTACTCACTTCTCGTGTTAGGGAATCAGGTACATTTTCAGCAAGGTTAACCTCACTTTCATAGAGGTAATCGGTACGAACATATCCATTAATACCCTCACTTAATTCGAAATGGTAAGTCACCCCTGCTGTAATACTTTGTTCATGTATTCCTGCAGGTTTTTTACCCGATAAATCGATAGGACCATCAACACCTGATGCACCTTTAAAAGCATCATAGGTGGGGTCAAGAAAGATACCCGCTAAGGTAAATGCCCAGTTTTCGGTTAGGTTGTAAGCAGAATCGAATTCGATACCTTGAGTACTTTGCTTACCGGCATTAGCCAAAACGAAGCCTGTGCCAACAAAAATAGCCGACTGAAACCCTTCTATCGTTTGGTCAAAGGCCGTTATGTTGAAGGCAACTTTATCAAATCTGGCTTTCATACCCAATTCATAAACCGTTGATTCTTCTGGTAAAGCATATCGACCGCCATAGCTTTGATTTTTTTGTACTAGACCATTAGTTATAAGCGCATCACTGTCTGCAGCGAATGGACGGGTATCGCGGGATAAATTCCATGATGATGCTTTAAAGCCCGTTGCAGCGGTGGTAAACAAATTAATATTGTCATTAAGTTCATAGGCTAAGCGTAATGACCACGTAGTTTTACTATCAGCGGTATTATCGTCTTCAACTGAGTTTGGTAATTCAAGCATGGGTGGCATGAACTGCAAACCTTTTAATGTCGGAATAGCTGGCGCTAATGTCGGTATGAAAGGCATTGGCACACCAAAAAGGGTTAAATCATTGTCTAAATCAATCGCTGAAAGCGTAGAGTTATTCTGTTGAGCAACAGTGACATCTTTTTCATCATGGGTATAACTCACACCAAAGGTTGTCGTGAACTTTGCTGAAATTCGATAATCAATATTAGCAAAAATAGAATAAGCATTATTATTTTGCATAAATTGAGAATCAACAACAGTATCTGATGAAATAAATGAACCCGGCGCAAGGCCGTAAACCCCCTCTACCCCACTAAGCAAACCAGCAGCACCTCCTGCAGCTAACAAGACATCAAAATAGTTTCTCATATCATCGCCATAAAATAAGGCGTCTTGGGCGTCAACGTCTTCTTGGAAGAAGAACGCACCTAGCATCCAGTCTAGTTTGTTTACGCCAATAGAATTCAAACGTAACTCTTGCGTAAAGGTATCAATTTTAGTGTCACCACTTTCTCGGATAATATCTAAACTGGTGTAATCTATATCGTGTATAAAAGTAGATTCATTACTACGTAATGCGGTAATTGAGGTGAAAGCAAAACCATCGTAATCAACATCGACCTGCATAGATATCCCGCTATCTTCTACGGTATTTCGAGGGTCCATATTAAGGGCTGATGTATAGGAGAACGGCTCGGCTGAATCATTAACCATTCCACCTAAAAATTGAACCGCGCCCGTTGTGGAGCCATTAATCGCATTGGAAACAGTGCAGCAAGCTTCATCAATCTCACTGTAGTCAGCAATAAAACGCACAGTAACATCTTGGTTAGGTTGATATAATGCTTGTGCACGCATATTCCAACGGTCTTTGTCATTCAGTTTATTTAAACCACTTACGCTGTCAGTGTAACCATCACGCGTGTTGTAACCACCTGATAAACTAAAAGCCAATTCGTCTGTAACACCGTTAGTGATATAACCTTTCACCAATTGTTGATTGTAGTTACCATACCCCACTTCAACATTACCTTCTAAATCGAAGGAAGGCTCCATAGTGCGCACATTGATAACACCCGCAGAAGCATTTTTGCCAAACAAGGTACTTTGCGGACCACTGAGTACTTCAATTTGCTGCAGTCTGGGTAAATCACCAATTTGAGCAGCGGCGCGAGAACGGTATACACCATCAATAAATACCCCCACCGAAGGTTCAATACCGGTGTTGTTGGTACCATTACCAAAACCACGTATTGAAAAGTTAGTGTTCGTTGAACGTTGTAATGGAGTGACTCTTAATGTTGGCACGAGTGTTTGCAAATCATTAATATCTAAAACTTTTGCTTCTTCAATATCTTTACCCCTGACAACGGTAATGGCAATAGGCGTTTCTTGTAACCCGGTAAGTCGTTTAGACGCGGTTACCATTATACGTTCGATACCTTTCTCATCGTCTTGGCTGGCTAATTTTATTTCTTGAGCATTAAGCACAGAAGTACCCAATGCACTAATGACTGCTGAAACGAGTAATGATCTCTTAAAGAGTTGTGATGCTAATCTTGGCGTCATGCTGTATCCCCATTTATTTTTACTAAACACTTATTGATTACATGCGATTCTGCTCAAATACTTTGTTTGAGCATGATTCTTGTTTAAGCGTAGACAAAGTTTTATCAAACCGAAATGCTATACCAAGTTACCCTTGGTTTTTTACACAGTTATCGCACAATATTTACGCTACTTGACTATGCTAGGAGCAACCGTTAAATTAAACAAATGAATAAATTTTATAATCAACTATTCATTCTATGAATAGAGTGGAATTATAATAATGATCATTATTTGATGGATTAGGTATTTATATATGAAGGTCGACTTAAATTTGTTTGTGGTATTCGAAGCGATTTACTGTGAAGGAAATATTACTAAAGCAGCATCTGCACTAAACTTATCACAGCCCGCGGTGAGTCATTCACTGAGTAAACTACGTGCTCATTTTGACGATCCGCTTTTTGTTCGACAAGGTAATGAAATGCGCCCTACCGTTGTTGCCAACAATGTTGTATCGGATGTGCGCGAAGCTTTACGTCAGTTACAGATATGCTTAGCACAATCCAAACAATTTGAGCCAATGAGCTCCCGCAAAAGCTTTACGATATCTTTACACGTAGCTTTAGAGGCTTCTTATTTACCTCCTTTAATACAAAGAATAGCCAAAGAAGCACCATGGGTTAATATACAAAGTAGCCGCAGAGTCAACCGCCATGAATTAGAAAACAAACTCGCCAGTGGGGATATTGATTTAGCTATTGATACATTATTGCCCGTAAGTGACAACATAATACATACCCAACTAGAAAAGGATAAACTTGTGGTTGTTGCCCGCAAAAATCATCCTAAGATTAAATCTACATTAGCTTTAGACCAATATCTTTCGCTAGACCATATATTGGTTTCATCTCGTTCAACCGGTCCAAGTATTGAGGATTTTGAACTCGCTCGTCTTGGATTACAGCGAAAAATAGGCTTAAGGTGCCAACACACGTTTTCAGCATGTCGTGTGCTTGCCGCTAACGATATGTTACTCACAGCTACAGAGACAACCGCTAAAATGTATGCTCAATTACTCGATTTAGTTATTTATCCATTACCGGTAGAGTTACCCGATATTGATATGCATTTATATTGGCACACAAATCTGGACTTCGAACCTGCAAATAAGTGGTTAAGAAACAAAGTTATTCAAGCGACTCCTGGTACTTAAAATTCTGATACAACACGCTTTTAAACTAACTAAAAATTAGACATATTGTATTTATTAATGGGAATAATGAGCGTAAATGACGATTAAATTTCAACAAAAGCCGAGCATAATAATCAAACCTATCGCGAAGCATAATGGCATGTTTCTCTGCGTTTTGGGTGGCCTGCTTTTGTGTGCTACGGTATTAGTGGCTCAATTTTATTGGCAAATATTTAGACTTGCCCATATTTTTGTTATTTTACTCAGTCTCGTTATTATCTTGGTTGGGGTCGTTAAACTTTTAGAGCCTGATATTAGTCTGTATTTGACACCGGATAAAATCATCTTCAATCACCGTTATGGCCATTGGCAATTAACATGGCAGGACATACAAAATATTCAGCCAGTTTCTGAAGTTATTGGCCTAGATAGAGAAGCATTGCCATACATAGGTATACGATTAGTACATATAGATAAAATCGCTAAAAACATATCAATTCGATTGGCTAATCGGTTGATTCACCAACAAAAAGGGCTAATTGTTTATAGTGTATTACATCAATTAATGACCTTTGAACAAGCTCAAATTAATTTTGATCCCTTTGTCTTGTCAAATGGCGAATCTATAAAAGGCCCCATCGCCGCATTTCTTCATCAATCGGAGCAATTATCTGCGGCATTTGGCTATCATTTGTTCCTACCTGCCGATAGCTTTGACCGAGGTATTAATGAATTCAACCACTTACTTAGACAGTGCAAAATGGCAAGTGCAACGTATCAAGAGACTTAGTTTCCTCATTTCTCAGTGTTTTTCTGCACCTTTTTCAATTGTACTTTTATCTGTTGTTGATATTTATTCATATCAGTTAAATACTCTTCTTTTTGTTTAGCCGTTAGTACCTGATACATTAATGCGTCAAAACATCGTGTATACGAGATAAAGCTGACCGTCAGTGAAGGAAATTGTTGAGTAACTAACATTGAAAATTGACTGGCTGGCATAGCAACTGGTTTTTCTAGTCCTTTAGCTTTTAATATTGCTAATATTTGCTGATACTGAGCTAACCATTGTACTAAAGGTTTACTTTTAGAACGTTTTATATTTGTTAACCACATAATAATCATCACTAAAAATAATGAGCCACCAATAGCACCTCCTATTTTCCATGCGCGTAAATCGCCAAACCATTGAGTGAGTAAATCATATTGTCTCGCAGAAGAATAACCTAGCACCAAGCGTGTCCATTGATAATCTAGTGCATCAAGCTGTAAGCGAAAAGTGTTAATCAAAGCAAGGTGTTTGTAACGATGTAAATTCAGCAAATCATTATTAAAAAATGCATCTTGCTGTAACATTTGAGAGAGCCCGCTTTCGACCCGCTCAGGGTTTACCGCCGCGGTAGGATCAACCCTTACCCAACCTTTGTCTTTAACCCAAATTTCGGCCCAAGCATGAGCATCATATTGGTAGATACTTAAGTGGCCACCTTGCTTGTTGTATTCACCCCCTAAATACCCCGTCACTAACCTAGCAGGAACGCCAGACGCTCTCATTAAAAAGGTAAATACACTGGCATAATGAACACAAAATCCCTTTTTTGTTTGATAAAAAAACTGATCTAAAACATCTCCAGATAACAACGGTGGCGATAACGTGTAATAAAAGTCTTGTTCTCGAATCATATCCAAAACAGCTTGTGCTCTTTCAATTTCATTTGGATAAGCACCATTGAGTTCTATTGCTTGTGCCTGGAGTTTAGGATTACTGTTAGCTGGTATGTGTAAATTTTTGGCTCTTTCACTATCACCTAATGGCGAATTAAGAAATGAGTGGGTATAACTGGTAATTTCATAACTCGTTGTTTGACTAACAGGCTTACTCTTTTTAATGGTGTAGTTAGCTAATTGCCTGATATCTATTTGATTACTCAACAAACTTTTAGGGTCAACCACCGCTAATGAAAAAAGCCAAGGTTGATAACTCGGTTCAACCATCACTTGGTAACGTGTTGGTAACCCCGTTAAGGGGAGAACATCAACAGGCACATTATCTGGCTTACCTATTTTAGTTGAGAGGTTATTTTTGTTTTGTTGCCATGTACGCCCGTCAAACTCATCCATCACCATTACTCGCCAATACAACTGATTGTATTGAGGTATATCAGTAAAAAAATTCACTCGAAAAGCAAGCGCTGAAGATCTTGCTAAATGAGCAATATCCCCAGGAGTAACACTTTCTGACAAACCTGTTTGCGCTGATTTGGCTGACGGCACCTGCCAAAATGGAGAGAGCCGAGGGAAAACAATAAATAACACCACAGCAAGAGGAATGCTTTGAATGACCATTTTAGCACTGTTAATAAAGGGCTGTTTGTACTTTCCCGGTGGTAAGAAGTACGCAAGCAAAACAGTTAAATTCAAAATAAGTAAGCCAAAGACAAGCAGCGACATGAATAAAGACTGAGAAAAAATAAGTACAGACGCAAGAATGAAAATACCCAGTAAGATAATTTGGTAAAAATCTTTTCGAGTCGTTAACTCTAAACTTTTTAATGAATAAGCAAAACAAAGTAGATGCAACATACTTAATAGTACGCCTAATTCTCGACCATTAACCGCTATTGCGATACATCCAGAGCAAGCAAGCAATAAGACAACATATCGGTGAGGTTTTACTGTCGGCTTAATAAGCGTTAACGAACGCCAGCATAAACACAAACTAATGATCGCCAACATCCAAACGCTTAATTCACTTATAAGCAAAGATAAATTAAGGCATTGGCATACGAATAAACCCCAAGCATTTTTGCGGGATAAACTGAAACATTGCAAACCATCGTGACTATTTTTCATCAGAGTAACTTAGGATAAAGCGCTAACGCCATCAAACACTGGTTAAAATGTTGTTGGCCTTGCGAGGGTTTGATTTTTTCTTGTCCTAAGTCCAAACCAAATATTTGAGCCCCATCGTTGTATTCTTTTACCAGAAAACACAAATACTGTAATTGCTTCTCTAGACCATGCTTTGGCATATCCGTGAGTTTCAACCAACACGTTGCTCCTTGTTGTTGATGGTAATGCTTAGTCAATCGACCTTGCCCTCGGGCAAATTGTTTCCATGCAACACGTGATAGTGGTTCGCCAGGAATATGTGTTTTAAGCTCGAAAAATTCATCGATGCCTGGTTTAGTATTTTCTAAAAATGAATTTTGCTTTACAGAGCCAGCAAAGTTGCTGGGTATATGCCTAACAGGTTCAGCTGCTGGATACAGCATGCACTTAAAATCAAAATCTATTCTTGTCCATGTTATAAATAAGCCTAATGGATATTCACTCCATATTTTTAAGCGACCCGGATAATGAACCCCTCTATTTTCGTAACGACAAGAGACATAAACGGTTTGATTCCCTTGCACAGTTTGAGGAAGATGAGACATTTTCTGGTGGTCAAAACAAAAATTGAAGTCTAGACGATTGTTGGGGGATAATATTTTTACTGGCACCATAATATATTGTTTTGCATATCCCTCCACTTGCTTATCGGTAGATACCTCGATGCCCGATAAATTAAAAAAACTGTGCATCATCGTCGTAATAAACACACTCGCCATTAAGTAACTCAATAGCATAATGACATTATTTTGATAGTTAGTGGCCAAAAGGAATAACAACACCACAAAAACAAGATAAACAAAGCCAAAGCGTGTTGGCATAATGAAAATATTGCGGTTTGATAGCGTATGCTGACTGGCAGGTGGAATTCGGCGTTTTAGCCACCGATTAAGTCGCCTCTTAATAATGCAACTAATAAAACTTTGTATCGGTATTACAAATCTCGTCACGAGTATCTCTATATTTATGGAAAATATTTTTGATAGTGTTATGTATTAAATGGATTTAAGACATTAACTTGTGCAATAACTTGGTTGGAAATTTTTTCAGCGTGATCACCAAAGCGAGTTGCCGTTGACTCAAGCCTATGCTGACATACAGCGCCAAATACCGTTTGAATATCTTCGGGTATTACATACGTTCTTTCTGCCATAAAAGCCCATGCTTTAGCGGCACTCACCAATGCTTGTCCTGCTCTTGGTGACAAAGGTCTGCCCGCAAAACCTTGACGCCTACTGACATGATTTAAGGCGATAACATATTCAATAATATTATCTGAGACAGTCACCTGTGACACCATCGATTGCATAGCTATAAGTTTACTGGTATTAACACAAGGCTGTAGCTTTTTATAGCTATCGTGACTACTTTCACTCATTAAAATTTGTTTTTCTGCTGCAATATCAGGAAAACCGAGCGATATACGCATCATAAACCTATCGAGTTGAGACTCAGGCAGTGGGTATGTTCCTGCATGTATTAGAGGGTTTTGTGTAGCAATAACAAAGAAAGGTTGTGGTAATACGTAAGTTGTCCCATCAATGCTAACTTGGTGTTCTTCCATCGCTTCGAGTAAAGCACTTTGTGTTTTAGGACTTGCCCTATTAATTTCATCACTTAGTACTACCTGATTAAAAATCGGACCTTGATGAAGTTCAAATTTTTTACTTTCAGGGTTAAAAATAGAAATACCAATAACGTCAGCGGGTAACAGATCACTGGTGAATTGAGTTCGTTGATAGCTGAGCCCAAGGGTTTTTGCTAACACCTGTGCAAGGGTAGTTTTACCCATACCGGGTAAATCTTCTATCAGGATATGACCTTTTGCTAATAAACAGGCAAGTGCCAAACGTATTTCTTGAGGCTTACCTAAAACAATACCGCCTACTTGAGCTAAAATTGCTGAAACTAAACTTTGCATAATATGATGACCACGTTATTTAACATAATTGATATCATTCAATATACCCCTATTAAAGTGCCAAGGATGCTAAAACAATATCAACTAATAGCATCACGATACAACTTTATTTAATCAGTAAACATAAGCAGCGAATATAAATTCACCTCAGCGATGCAAGGTATTTATGTTTATTTGAAAAGACTTATTCTAAGGAGATTATCACAGCAATAGGTTAAAGTAGTGCAGAGAACATTCATAAAAACAATTCAAATTTATACGAATAGCGAGTGTCTGCATTAATAATTCAGACACTCGCTATTTCAGGAGTGCATTCAAAGATGTTAGAAATAGCGGTTATCTACTTAGTTGCAGCATTTGTTGCCGTACCCGTCGCCAAAAGGCTTGGCCTAGGGTCTGTTTTGGGCTACCTGTTAGCCGGTATTTTAATTGGACCTAATTTATTAGGCCTCGTTGGCGACCAAACAAGTGTTATGCATTTTGCTGAATTCGGTGTAGTAATGATGCTATTTTTAGTGGGATTAGAGCTACAACCGGCGCGACTTTGGAAGTTGCGACATTCAATTATTGGCTTAGGCGGGTTACAAGTTTTAGCAACAACCGCGATTATATTTGCGCTTTGCTTTTATATATTTACTTTTGCTTGGCAAACAGCTTTAGCTATTGGGCTAATGTTAGCGTTGTCTTCAACAGCGATTGTTTTACAAACATTGACAGAAAAAGGTTGGATTAAACAAGCTGCAGGACAAAACGCTTTTTCTGTCCTCCTTTTTCAAGATATTGCGGTAATTCCTATTCTTGCTCTATTACCGATACTCGCCTTTCAAGATTTAAGCTCGGTAGCGTCGTCAAGCAATAGTTTAATTGCCCATCTACCTGTTTACGCTCAGGTGACTATTTCGTTGGCAGTAATAGCGGCTATTATTTTAGCTGGAAAATACATATCTTCACCTTTATTTCGATATATTGCAGAAACAAGATTACGTGAAATATTTACCATTGCAGCGTTATTATTAGTTATTTCTATTGCACTTATTATGGAAAAAATAGGGTTGTCACCAGCCTTAGGCACCTTCTTAGCGGGGGTAGTTTTAGCTGAAAGCGAATTTAGGCACGAGTTAGAGGTTGATATTGAACCTTTTAAAGGACTACTGTTAGGACTGTTTTTTATCACCGTCGGAGCTTCAATAGACTTTCCATTACTCCTTGAAAAAATTACTATTGTTACATTTGCTGTCGTAGCCCTTATTGCGATTAAAGCGCTTGTTCTTTATGTACTTGCTCACTTTTTTAACATGAAAGGAAGTCAAAAAATATTATTCACTTTGGCTTTGGCTCAAGGAGGTGAGTTTGCTTTTGTTTTACTTTCACTCACCAGTGACCTACTTATTACATCGCCAGAGCAAACTAAGTTAATTACACTTATCGTTGCAATATCGATGCTTTGCGCACCATTACTACTCATTATATATGAAAAATCGTTAGCTAGAGATAGCTCGACAGTACCTGATTTTGATTCAACTAAAGAAATTGAAGCAACCAAAAATGTTATTATTGCGGGTTACGGACGTTTTGGCCAAATAATAGGTCGGCTATTAACCGCTCAGGGATACCATTTATCGATTCTTGATCACAGCCCTAGCCAAATTGACTTACTCAGACGCTTTGGCAGTAAAGTTTTTTATGGTGATGCGGCTCGCCAAGATTTATTAGAAGCGGCAGGAGCAAAAGAAGCAAAAATGCTTGTGATTGCTGTAGATGAACCCGACAAAACATTAGATATTATTAAGCTGGCTCAAAAGCACTACCCGCACTTAAAAATTATTGCTCGCGCGATTGACCGACGACACGCTTACCAAATTATGCAGCTTGGTGTAACAAACTTTAAACGAGAAACATTTGACTCAGCAGTAAATCTTGGCATCGAGGCGCTAGTACTGCTCGGTAATGAGCAAGCTGAATCTGACAGAGCAGGGAAACTCTTTACTGAACACGATCTTGAATCAATGAACATTTTAGCCCACAAGTGGGGAGATGATAAAAGCTATGGCGTAGCGGTTAAACAACGTACAGAAGATTTAAAACAAGTGTTGCAAAACGACAAAATCGAGCAAAACAAACTGAATACTTGTCATAATAAAATAAAATAGCATAATGTCAGTAGCTCTTTGCCCTTATGAATAAGAGCTACTCATTTTTAATTTCGTGTTGATTTAATAAACCCCACTCACCCTTTCCACTAAGAAATCAACGGCAGCTTTTATTTTAGGTATTTGGTAGCGCTGCTTTTGATACAATAAAAAAACGCCAAGATTTGCCTGTTGCGTTATATCAATACTTGGTTTTATAGTCAGTTCGGTGAGTTCACCCGAGGCAATATATGGTTTTAATGCCCAACGTGGCATCATTAAGATGCCTAAGCCCTCGATAGCCTTGTTGACTAACCACTTACCATTATTACTAATTAACACCTGCTCGGCTGAAACATCTTGCCATTGATTATCTATTTCGCAAAGCCAAGGTGTAGGTCCATTAGGCGTTTTAAAGTAAAGCCCTTTATGTTGTTTTAAGGCCAATGCATTAACAGGCACCCCAAATCTTTCTAAATAGCGGGGTGCAGCGACAGCAATAAAGTTATTCTCCATTAATTTTATCGCTATAACGCGTTCGTCAGGTGCATAACCCCCGCGTATAGCCAAATCAACTTGATCGCGAGCCAATGTTGACAGATCATCACTGAGGCTTACATTTAATGTTATTTTCGGATACAGCTCACTGAATTCGTCTAAAAGTGGTAATAGTATTCGTTCTCCAAAACCCACCATCGAACTAATATTGAGCACCCCCATCGGCGTAGACTGATAGTTTTTCACGGTTTCATCACTGTAGGCTAATAAAGACAGTACTTCGCTAACCTGCTGATAATAGGTTTGTCCGATTTCGGTTAAACTTACAGACCTTGTGGTACGTTTTAAAAGTGTCGCACCCAAACTCTGCTCTAAATCAGCTATTCTGCGTGAGAGTGACGAAGGGGGCACTGAAAAAAGCTCAGCGGCTTTACTAAAGCTACCATTCTCAACCACCTTTACAAAATATTTTAGTGCTCTTAACTGATCCATATACCCTCTTCTGCAACTATTGTCTTTATGACAATAAACATTGGTTAATTAGCCCCTATATCTTATCGTAAAATAGAGGAATAATAACCCTACTTAATAACCACCAACAAATATTACCGACAGGAAGAAAACGCATGAAAACATATACTGCGATCAATCTTATTAAACGCCCAACTGGCGGACCCATTAATGCCGAACTATTTGACGTTGTCCAAAAAGATATGCCAACGTTAGGCACAGGTGAGTTTTTAGTTAAACAAAATTATATGTCACTTGACCCAGCAATGTTTGGCTGGATGAGCCCTGATACATCCAGCTATATTCCACCGGTAGCTTTAGGTGATGTCATGCGTAGTTCGGGTATCGGAGAAATTGTTGAAAGTAACCACCCTGATTTTAGTGTGGGTGACCGTGTAATGGGTATGATGGGTTGGCAAGAATATTTTCTGAGCAACGGACAGGGTCTCAATAAAGTAACGGCTCCATTACCCGATGAAGCCGTGTTATCGGTTTTCGCTTTACCTGGATTAACCGCAACACAAGGCTTATTTAACGTAGGTAAGCCTAAGAAAGGCGAAACAATTATTGTTACGGGTGCCGCAGGTTCTGTTGGCTCGATTGTGGGTCAGTTAGCTAAAGCAGATGGTTTAAAAGTCATTGGTGTTGTCGGGAGTGAAGAAAAAGCTGATTGGATTGTCAATGAATTAGGTTTTGATGCGGCGATTAATTACAAGAGTGACGATTTAGATGCACAACTAGCTAAACATGCCGTTGATGGTATCGATTTGTATTTTGAAAATACAGGTGGACCGATTCAACATTTAATTTTTGAACGTATGAACGCACATGGTCGCGTAATCGTATGTGGACTTATAGCTGATTACAACAAACAAGTGGCAACCCCTGGCCCAAGCTGGATAAATGTCATTAAACGTCGTCTCAACATTCAAGGTTTCACTATGCCGGATCATTTTCATGAGGTCCCTGCATTACTTGAAAAACTGACGCCTTACGTTATGGCCGGTAAAATAAAACACAGAACACATGTATTAGAAGGACTAGAATCAGCTATAGATGGTTTAAACTTATTTTTTAAAGGCGAAAATAAAGGTAAGTTGATTGTAAAACTATAATGACTAAAAGGCTTTTGGTGCTTACTTTACCCTAAGCCTTATATTCATTATTTGTTAGTACCACATCGATTATAAACTTGATTTATGAGACGTAGATACCCGAGTAAACGTTCAATCGTTAATGACTTATTAAATTGGAACTCACATGAATAAATTACACATTGATATCGTTTCAGATGTAATGTGCCCTTGGTGTATTGTCGGATACAAAGGTCTTGAGTCAGCACTCAACGCGCTTGAATTTGATCTAGAAGTAACAGTCAACTGGCTTCCTTTTGAACTCAATCCAACAATGCCCATTGAAGGCCAAGATATTAAAGAACATTTGATTGAAAAATATGGCATTACTGAGCAACAAAGTGCACAAAACACAGAGATGATCACTCAGCGCGGCAAAGAGGTTAATTTTGACGTTAACTTTTCACAGCAAATGCGCATGATCAACAGTTTTGATTTACATCGATTATTAGCGTGGGCTAAAAATCAGGGTAAGCAGCATGAATTGCAAATGGCATTTTTTACTGAGCATTTCACCCAAAACACTCCCTTAAATGAGCATGAAAATTTAATAAGAATAGTCAGTGATCTCGGTCTCGATGTTATTGCAGCGAAAGAAGTACTCAACTCAGAGGCTTATGCTGAACAAGTACGAGCAGAGCAAAAAATAAGCATAGACAAAGGGATAAACTCGGTACCTACGTTTATTTTTAATCATAAGTATTCTATCTCTGGAGGGCAGACCAAGGCCACTTTTATCCAGGCATTAAAACAAATAGCTCAGGAATCATAAAATTTTTTTATCTTGTGTGTTAACTGGAGTGTTTTTAGAGATTTATTGGTTTTGGTAAAGAAATTAAACATCATGTTCAACCTGCTCATTGGCTGGTTGAACCTCAAGACACGATCCTGTTTTGTCTAAACTGCTCGCTATCATTGCAGCGAACAGTGAACGTAAAATAAAGCAAATACGCTTAAGTGTTAAAGGAAGACAACAAAAGAGGCCTAAAACGCTTCGTTAGTCTTCTAAATTCGACAGTCGATTTTTTAATAAAAAACCTTTTTTCGATATAAAATATTCAGTGTTGGTTGCCACTTATGCTTTATCATCAAATATACCCTCGCCTGTCAAATATTCTAGGTTAGAAGTTTTTATGGCAGAGAATTTTATCTAATTGGTCAGGTTTAATTAAACCATTTTTATCAATATCTACAAACTATGGCAATTGCCAACATTGTGTTTTTTACCCGATTCAGAAAATACTTTTGTGCCAATTTCACCTCTATTTTGACTCCACGGAGGAAATACTCGCAATCCGGTTTTACCCTTATTTTTTGTGGAAGAAACAATGCCTTTTTCAAGCAATAGAGCAATGGGAAAAATAAACATTCCATGCTGAGTACTCTTTACCGATCTTTCTATAGCTTTAACGCTTGGTTGACTCGTGACTTGTACGAATAAGTAATCAAGATCATTCGACTTTAATGGGATAGGTTTATTATCATTGAGAGAGTCAACAAATGGGCGTTGCCAAATGGCGAGAAATGCACCTGGCCTATCGGTAGTAACCTTCCCTTTACGATAAACAATTTTTTTTTCATCTATAGAAAAAACTAACCCTGCATATTTTGAGCTTTCAGATAGTGGGTCTAACGTTACACCTTTCGTTATTTTATAGCTCGCAGGAATGAGTCCCTTCACTTCAAGAGACTCGAATTCATCACGATAATTTTTATTGGCCAAAAACACGTCTCAATTTAGATTTATCAAGTATCGTATCGATATACACTAGCAGGCATAGATGCGGGTAATAAAAATTGAAAATGAGCCGCTCAACCTTTTCACCCACGTTAATACCTAATTATGCTTGTTTATGGCTACCATCACACAGTGGTTGTGATGCTGTTAACTTACAGCCACAAAAGAACACTTTTTTAGACTCGGTCGCGGTAAACCTTACGGGTGAGAATTCAGATCCTTTGTGAGAACCATCACAAAAAGGTTGTTTCTCGCTTTGACCACAAGAACACCAAGCGTATTTTTTACCTTCTTCAACGTCAACTGCAAAAGGTGTATCAGATGCACGTACGGGTGTAGACATAATAATTCTCCATAAAGGGGGATAAAATAACGCCATATTAAGTGACGTTAGCTTATTTTTAGTGTCAGTTTGAATAATCGATTATGACTTTGTAGTCGCTCTCAACATCCAAGCTGTTTTCTCATGTATACGCATACGATCTGATACGAGTGAAGCGGTTGATTCATCGTCAGCATTTTGTGCAATTTTTAACACTTCACGAGACGTCTTAATAACTTGTTCATGGCCTTTGGTGAGCAACGTAACCATTTCTGCTGAACTTGGAACACCGTCAACCTCTTTTATAGAGCTCAGTTTTGAAAACTCTTTATAAGTCCCTGGTGCTGGAACATCAAGTGTTCTAATACGTTCAGCAATATCGTCAACAGCAATCGCCAACTCAGTGTAATGTTCCTCAAACATTAAGTGTAATTCACGAAACTGTAACCCTGTAACATTCCAGTGAAAATTATGTGTTTGTAAATATAGCGTGTAAGAGTCAGCTAAAAGACGCTTCAAACCGTCTGATATTTCAGTTCTATCTACTTTATTTATGCCAATATCTATATCTGTCATTTTATTTCCTCTTGTTTAGAATGGTAATAAATTATAATGCCCCGCTAGAGGCTAAAAATTGTTACTTGAATGTGGAATGCAGTAAAAATAGCCATGGGTTAATTCCTCCTATTAAACTGCTTTTTATATTACTGATAAGCCTAAATTAACGAATAACAGGCAAGCAATAATAATGGCTAAATAAATAAATTGCCGACCAAGACATGATGTGTTTTTAAGTTGCTCTGAATAAGGAATATGAATATAGGTAATAATTTGAGCATTCGACTTGCCGACACAATAAGGGCAATGTAAATCACTCTTTTTATATTCCAAACCACACTTCATGCATTTGCATGTTTGTGCACTTTTAGTCTGGTGATAACGAAACATAGCTTGCCTTGCGATATAACGCCACATTAAACGATAAAATTGTTGGCTAAAAGAAGTAAAGAGTTAAACAGCCAACGATTAGGTGCTTCAATGTATCATTGATGGCTGTTTACACCAATAGTAGTGATATAAGTAGAGAAAAGAGTGAATACAGTGTCGACTCATTAAAAAGTCCGATGATTATCCGGCTAATAACATCAACCAATGAAAGTAATATTTTTACTAAAGCCTATTATTTTATTTAACCAATAAGTCGGACTAACGATCATGACCATACTCAGACACATCATTAATAACCTATCGCTGTGATGAGATACACCTACATTTTCAAGCACACGTTTGGGTAACCCCTTAAGCTTTTATTGCGCTATTTTAAATATTTTTCGAATAGAAAATGAAACAAATAACGAAATCAATATTCCCATAAAAAAATATATAGCAATTAAATACTTCCCTAGCGCTGATGTTTTAATTTCACCATTAGCCAGTAAGCACAAGCCTTTACTGTAATTAAAACTACCACCATTATCTAGGCATTGGTCTACTAAGAGATAATCATTAACTAACCAAATGGCCATAAAACTAACAAGTACACCAATAAAAAGTGGAATAGAATTTTTTTTCATATTTCCCTAAAAACTTAACGCCTCTTTAAGAAGCAAGTGGTTGTAGACTACAGTAAGATGCTAATCAGTGTTAAAAAATGGGCAAAATTTCGGTGTGTTTTTGAATGATCAACGCCATTTAACCACATGAATATCCTGTATGTGCGCTCACTTATAAATTAGAAACTATTTACCTTAGTTAATAACCCTCCCCGTCTAACAGTGACCATAACTCTTCATATTACATTATTATCTATAGTAAAAAATATCAATATTTTTAAAGTGTTAAAATTAATATAGGTTGGGCTTGCATTATTTCACAACACTGTGCTGGCTGGATTCATTCATAGAAATAAAAAATTATGTAAATTCATTTTATTTTAGTAAAAAAACGTCTCCATTACCTAAGACGTAGAAAGATTTAACCGTTAATTCAATGATTTCCCTAGCCATCAATAGGGCATCTCGTATACCTTAGTACTATTCAAATATTGATGGAAAAATACCTTGCACCCCATTATTCAAATTACAGATGTTAATAAGGTTTATGCCAGTGGTTTTAAAGCACTTGATAATATTAACTTAGCCATAAAACCTGCTGAAGTTTTTGCCTTACTAGGCCCTAATGGCGCAGGTAAAACGACACTCATTAGCGCTATTTGCGGCATTGTTAATGCAACATCAGGACAAATTACCGTTGCAGGTAAAGATATTGTCTATGATTATCGGCACACTCGCAGACTTATAGGCTTAGTTCCACAAGAGTTAACCACTGATGCCTTTGAAACAGTTTGGACGACAGTTTCATTTAGTCGAGGCTTATTTGGCAAAAAACCAAATCCAGCGTTTATTGAGAAAACACTGAGGTCATTGTCACTTTGGGATAAAAAAGACAGTAAAATGATAGAATTATCTGGTGGCATGAAACGCCGTGTGATGATTGCTAAAGCACTGTCTCATGAACCTGCTATTTTATTTTTAGATGAACCCACCGCTGGTGTTGATGTAGAACTGCGCAAAGACATGTGGGAATTGGTACGGCAACTACGTAACGATGGCGTGACTATTATTTTAACTACCCATTACATTGAAGAAGCAGAAGAAATAGCAGACCGTATTGGCGTAATTAAAAATGGTCAACTTATTTTAGTTGAAGATAAAGTAGCGTTAATGAATCAGTTAGGTAAAAAGCAATTGATCCTTGATTTAAAAGACCCCTTAACTGACATACCTTCGGATTTGGCTGATTTTAATTTACAGATTCAAAATGAGGGAATGCAATTAATTTATAGTTATGACACAACCAAAGAGCACACTGGCATTTCTGCGTTACTTCAGCACTTATCTGCCGCGTCCATTGGGTTTAAAGATATTAAAACAGACCAAAGCTCGTTGGAAGATATATTTGTCTCGTTAGTAAAGGAATCAACATGAATCGTTACGCTGTAGCGGCTATTTACAAATTTGAAATGGCTCGTACTAAACGCACTATTTTTCAAAGTATTATTTCTCCGGTCATTTCAACCTCACTTTATTTTGTTGTTTTTGGCTCTGCAATTGGGTCTCGTATCACTGAAATAGACGGTGTTAGCTACGGTGCTTTTATTGTACCTGGGTTAATAATGTTATCGCTATTAACACAAAGTATTTCTAATGCGTCGTTTGGTATTTATTTTCCTAAATTTACCGGCACTATTTATGAATTACTATCGGCTCCAGTCTCGTCTTTTGAAGTGTTATTAGGGTATGTGGGGGCCGCTGCGACTAAATCGATTATATTAGCGTTAATTATTTTGGCAACCGCACATTTCTTTGTCCCGCTTGAAATAGCGCATCCTTTTTGGATGTTGTTTTTTTTAGTCATGACAGCCATCACCTTTAGTTTATTTGGTTTTATTATTGGCATATGGGCTGACAATTTTGAAAAACTCCAAGTGATCCCGCTTATAGTTATTACCCCACTTGTTTTCTTAGGAGGCACTTTTTATTCTGTTAGTATGTTGCCACCGTTCTGGCAAACGGTGACCCAATTTAACCCCGTATTTTATTTGATTAGTGGCTTCAGGTGGAGTTTTTATGAAGTCGCTGACGTAAGTTTAGTGACAAGTTTTTTTGTAATGAGTGGTTTTTTAGCTTTTTGTTTACTCGCGGTCACTTGGATATTTAAGAGTGGTTATCAGATAAAGAGATAATATAATTAACTTAAATATCATTAAAGGTTAATTGTCACCCGTTCTTAGTATTCAATAAATATCGACAGCTCAGTAACAACATTTATATTTATGATAGTGGTCAAAGGTAGTTGACCACTATTAACGAAAACCACACTTATCCATATTCTACATTTGCCTATATGTGTGAGATTATAAATCAGCAAATGAAATTGGTTCTTAATGGTCACTTTTGCCAGAAACCTGACCTAATTCACTGGTCAAAATATCCCTGTTTTGTGTTCAGTTTGATACGAAACCGGACATTAACACCAATGGGTTTTCGAGCTATTTTTAGTGTTTATTAGACGTTGAGCTACCTTCATCTTGATAGACAACAAAGCCACCATAGCAGTCATTCAGCGTTCACCTTCTATGTCAAAAATGTGCGCATTGCTGACTCTAGCAACTCGTTAATATTAACGCCCTTAATTGACTCAATAACTGCCCTTTTGGTTAGAGTTACATTGTTAATTATTGGCTTAAAAGTCCCGATGCTAGATATGTAGAGTGATTTCCCAAGAGTTTTTAAAAATAGTTGATTAATTATGTGATTAAGTACCATTTCAATATAACCTTGTTGGTCAAAAGGTGGAGCATTACTCTATCTAGCTGATGTGTAGTAAAAGGAATTTAGTATGAACGATGAAGAAGCATCTTTAGAACAGAAATTAAGATCCATTGCTGAGATTAACCCAAACGGAAAAAAAATTATTGGGGTTAGACCAAAAAAGTTCGATACTCACTTTGAATATAATTTTGGTAAAGATTGGGAGGGGTTCATGAATGCTCTAGACACCAACCGCTCTGAACTGTTCGAAACTAATAACCAGAAGAATATTCCTCCACTACTTTTTAGAGGTCACGAGAAAAAAAGATACAAATTGTTACCAAGTGCTTTTAGGGATTTAAGTGCTAATAGCATCAGTGCACATAAAGCTGGGCAAGGTAACTATGTGGGAATAGAATCAGATGGTTTTATCAGTTTCATTGAAGGAATGAATGCGATAGGTCTTCACATAGAACCAGAATCCTTTGAATATATAAACCAATTATCTGATGAAAAAAAGGGATATAGCTCTGCTAAATTTGGTGATTACGCACATGGAAAAATGCTTAAAGATTTAGCTCTAGCACAACACTATGGAGTGCCCACACGCTTACTTGATTTTACTTTAAATCCTTTAGTTGCATTATTTTTTGCAACGGAAGGTATAGAAACAGGTTCTAAAAGCAAAGGAAATATTGGGATATGGGTTATTCCAGAGAAGTTAATTGAAGTCGTTAATGAAAAAAAATTTGTTGAACGGATATTTGTTAATGGTTTTCAAAATAGAAATATGGTCGCTCAAAAGGGGCTATTTATAAATTACATCGAAAAGAGAGGTGCGGAACCAAACTTGTATGTTGATGATAAAATTAAGACTCTTGACCAATATTTGTTATCTGACTTGTCTGATAATCAAAGACAAATAGTGGATGAAAGGATTGGTAAACCAATGCTCTTTACACTTTCACACTGTGGTGAAAGAGAGATAACAAGATATTTGGATCTCATAAATATTAATTGGACGACTATTCAACCAGATCTAGACGGTGTAAAAAAAGAAGTAGAAAGGCGAAAGAGAAAAAGATTATGTTATTAATATAAAAATATAAGTGGTTTCAATCTCAACGCTAGTTGTTTTTACACTATTACTAATTGTTGTTTTGAAATTGTATGACGACCATATTGCGAACATAGTGTTTAAAATATTTATGACTGCTTCCATACCAATAGTGACTAAAAACAACCTAAAAATTGTATCGTTGTTAAAGACTCTAATGTGGCAAAAGTTAGCGTTCTGAGATAAAATTCCACAGGCAGGTATGAGCTTAAACTTGCCCTACAAGTGAGCAGTAAATTTTGGCTAATATTGCCCTAAATATGCTCCTGAATTTGTAAAGGCTTAATGTCCGCAATTGGCTAAATGAAGAAATCTCGGATAGTCACTTGCCAATGTTAACAAAGATACGATAGCTGACATTTGATAGGATTTAAAGTAAAAAATATAACTCCCTGTAAAGGGCTAATTAATATAAAACATGGTAAGAATGATTAATAATGCATACTAACGGAGTAATATCATTTGTTAACGAATGTCTGTTATGGGTACACAAATTCATGTCAGTTTTAGCCGATCAGCTGACCTAAAGATTAGCTACTAGTTAACGTTAACACTACGCCCTGAGACCTTTAGCAAGCTTTTTCTTTAAAAAGTAATGGAAAATTTTGATCCCTTAATGCTTTTAAATACTTTGACTCATCATATGGTTCTTTGGTCTTCCAACAACGGTATAAAACCCGTATTCACTTAAATGCTAGCGATCTTACAGATGATTGAGGGGTGTTACCTTTTGACCGTTGTTGTTGATAATAAAGACCTGCTCAATAAGATTGATGAACGCTTTTAGCTGCCCATTCAACAAATGACTGTCGATTGAATTTAGAGTACTGGTATCGCCAATGAACCCAACACTTTTGACCACTGCGCTCCGTCACAGGTGCTATACCCGTATACATTTGAATTTCTGACGCACGAGTAAAGCGACGAGGATGTCCACCTATGGCAACTAACAATCTTGGTGCCAAATAAGACCCTGTACCTGGTAATGATTTATAAAATTCAGCATCAGGCAATGTCTCAAACAAGGCATTAATTTCTTTATCAAATACTTTAATTGGCTCGACGACCACTAGCATTTGATTAGCCAGAGCAACAGCTAAGAGTTGGTGTGACTCAATAATCGCATTATCTAAGGTAAGTGGTTCTGCTTGACTAATGAGCACAAGGCGTTTTTCTGTGCAACTTACAATACGACCTGAATAGGCATAAAAAGACTTTTTATGGTGTCCACTTTCGCTCTTTTTAATTTTTGTAGGTTCGGCCAGGGTGTGATGAAGTCATAAAACATACCTAAGCCACAATGTGAAAACCAATCAAGTAATTTTGGGTAATATTGCTTGAGCGTATTAATTAATCGATTACTAAATCGCCTTCTATCTCCTACCAGTCTTCGGCATTGTTCGACTAAATACCCAAGTTTTCGAACAGGTTGATTTTCCATCTTCAAGGCTTTAATCTTTTTTGGATAATTCAGCATTAAATCAAGTGCTAACTCAGCGTCCGTTGGGTCGTCTTTGGCTCCACTAGGAGAAAAGGCTTTACGATACTGGGCTAACATCGAAGGATTAACGAGATGAATAGTGACAAATTTAGACTTCTGAAGAGCATAAAAAATAGGGCCTTTAGATAATTCTACGGCCATGGCAATCTGCCCCTTATATTGCTTATGCAACTTGATTATCCAATCATTTACCGTATTCGATGAGTGCTTTATTACCTTAAATTGTCGTTTATCTGAATTAGCTTGCTGAATGCATAGATCATGTTTGTCGTTAGCCCAATCTATTCCAACATAAACAGAATAATTACCATTAAACGTAGTCATAACAACCTCCAATTAGTATTGTCAGCATGTATGCTAAAGCTCATCGAAAGCAATAAGGGGATCATCAAAGTAATGAGCGCACAAAGTGATCATTTAAGTTGTAGGCTGAATCTCATACATTATGAATAAAACGCTATTTCCTAAAATGAGTAAATATAACTACAGCCATTTAAAAACCTACTGTGGTATATGAGACCAATATAAAACACTATACACAATCACATATGCTGAGGGTTTTCATGATTTCAACTTAGAAAAAAATCAAGCTAACAGAACTCTAATATAACCTTATAAATAAAGCTGTATATTAACAAACCTGTTTTACCACTAATTCGGGTGGTACCAAAGGGACAATATCGTTGACATAAAAAGAATCACTCGATGCTTGATCCCACCAAGTTAACCATATTCCATCAAGGTTTCCTTGCATCAATTGATGGTCTGTTAATTCAGGCACTGTATGAGTACTTGATTCTAACATGCCATTAGGTGTTCTACGTTTAATCATGTTGTAAGTCAGTTGGCTAACATCATCTAACCCCATGCTCCCCAGTAACTCAAAAAAGCTATTCAAAGTGTGATGATGAAATGAGGTTACTCGCTTGGCTTTGACATCAACATCTATCGCTTTAGAGCGATTTTTATTTTGAGTGGCAACCCCCGTCGGACACATATTAGTATCGCATTGCCTAGATTGAATACACCCTAAAGACATCATAAACGTTCGGGCGGCGTTAACGGCATCTGCACCAAAGGCAACCTTGTTCAGTATGTCAAAACCCGACGCTGTCTTACCCGCTGAAATTATACTTATTTTCTCTCTAAGACCTAAACCAACCAGTGCTTGATGGACAAAGTATGTACCCTCTAAACAAGTCATGCCCAGTCTATTACTAAACTCTACAGGCGCCGCGCCCGTTCCACCTTCCGCGCCATCAACAGTAATAAAATCAAGGTATATGTTGCTTTCAATCATCGCTTTCGCCAAACATAAAAACTCAGCGGGGTTGCCTACACAGAGTTTAATACCAATAGGCTTCCCGCCACTTAACTCTCTCAGTTGATTTACAAATGAAAGTAATTCAAACGGGGTTTTACATTCTGGGTTAATCGCAGGAGAAACACAGTCTTTATCTTTGCTAACCCCTCTTATCTGTGCGATTTCATCTGTTATTTTTGCTTTAGGAAGCACACCACCATGACCTGGTTTAGCACCTTGCGAAAGCTTAATTTCAATCATCTTAATCTGTTGTAATTGGGCTGTTTTGGTAAAAGCAGCAGGATTAAATCTCCCCTCTTCATTTCTACAGCCAAAAAGACCCGTACCAATTTGCCACACTAAGTCACCACCGTGCTTTAAATGATAAGGGCTAACGCCACCTTCTCCCGTATTATGGTAAAACCCACCTGCTTGAGCGCCTATATTCATGGCTTCAATGGCCTCTGCACTTAATGCCCCATAACTCAGTGCAGATATATTGAGTCTTGAAGCTTTATAGGGCTGCCCGCATTGATCTCCACCAATAATAACGTGCTTAGATGCTTCTTTTATTGTTTTGGGTGCTAACGAATGCCATATACTTTGATAGTTAGTTTGCATTAAGTCTCGCTGAGTACCAAAGGGAATAGTGTCAGTTACAGACTTGGCCCGTCGATAAACTAAATCTCTTTGCTCACGATTAAAGGGCATTTCTTCTGTGTTATTAGCAATAAAATACTGTTGAATTTCAGTGCGTATCGACTCAAAAAAATAACGAAAATAGGCAATGACGGGGTATAATTTATTTAAGGTATGCTTGCTAAGGGTAAGGTCATAAGCGCCAATTACCGAATAGGCAAGCGTAAGCCACATAACAAAATCGGGAAACCATCCGCCTATACGGTAAACCAGTATAAAGCTACTGATGTTACCAACAGTCAAAACTAACCAGTAAAACTTTTGCGCTAACGTCATTTTAAATATCCTCATATATTTTCAACATGCCTAATTTACCCCATTTATCAATGAGATGATATTTATGGGTTCAATACGGTATTAATCACCACTGATGCGGTATTTCGCCATTTGGTATCAATGATGCTGACAAAACCCTCCAAACTAAGCACTACTTTTGTGTTTCTCTGTAAACGGTTAACTCCGTTAAAAGCCAATTTTTACTTTTAACAACGGCTTTATCAGTGCAATGAATTTTATAATATTTGCCTGAAATTTTACTCTTGGTCGCTGAATATTTAATGAAGTCTTCACTAGATTCAATATCATCTGAGTAATATTGGTATTTCTTTTTTATATGTTCAACGGCTTCTCTGCCATTATACAGGTTGCCATTTCGTTCATACTGGCAATCTGTTGATGCTATAAAACGTAGCAGATGATTAATTTCATCTTCTTGGGTTGAAGCAAAAACATTTAATGAATAGATGGATAACAAAATTAAGATAAATTTAAACACATTCAATGGGCTTCCTCCAATAGCATAACTTCATGGGTTTTATACATATCTTACTTTCTACTTGTTATATATATTCTCACACCAAAGAGCGTTAAGGTGAACAGTAAAAATAACCCTAAAATGCCTACTAACTGGTTAAAACCATTAAAGGGTGTCCATTGCAAATAATGTATTTTATATAACAAGTTTATAAGCCTAGTATCATTACCTTTTTGATTAAGGGTTAAGCGATCCCAATTAAGCTTAATTTCAACACCTGTACTTGTAAGGGCATGATCACCATTAATCTTAATTATTTTTCCGTACCGTTCTTTATGGTTTAAAAAAGCATCCTCTAAAAGCGCTTCGTATTGCAACTGAGTGGGAAATTTTTTAGGTAAAAGAGAAACAGGGTCTAAATGTTCAACTTTTCCTTTTGTTTTTACTAATAAATGATGCCCTAAAATGGTATTAATCAACTTTGCCTCCTGCCAATCAGGAGCAGAGACGAGCAATGACTTCTCAAGCGGATAAGTTTTTAAACTTAGCTGTTCGTAGGCTTCACTGTAACCTGGTTTTATAAAAAAGATTAATCCAGTTAATGTCCAACCTAGCATTGGCAATACTAAGATCAAACCTATAATTTTATGTATTTTTCTACTTTTCATTATGAACACTTCTATCTGAAACTTACATCATATAATAATGTAGGTTTAACGCGGTAAATAGTTGGCTAATATGGAGAAAAGACATGAGCCAACCGCTTTTTAGTGAGTTTTATTATATTGTTGTAAATGCCCTTCCACCGAGTGATCAGCGATTAATCCCACCTTTTTATTGGGATGGTAGTTTGTCATCTTTGGTATTTATTATTCCATCTCTGGCGTATAAACAAATATGGTAGGAATGCTCGTCGAAAAGTTCATCAAGCGTATATGTTGAATAATCTATAGTGGCATCCATACCGGAACTGCTCCTGGGGTTTTAAAGCCAGATAACGTAAAAATAATACCTGACTAAAATAAGCGATGAAGAGACAAAAACCAACTATTTTTTGTTCTTATTGTTACGTTTATACTTTTATTAAAGCCCATTAAGCGATATGGAACGAATAATTTGCAAAACTTCAAACTGATTTACATTAGAAATGATATACCCGTAGCTTCAAGTACTATATGTTAGGCGTAATAACACCCTTTGATTAAAAACCTGATGACATTAAAAGTAGATTTAAGACAATTTCTCAACGAGCAAGGTCATGTACTCGCATTGACTGAACAAGCTAAAACGATTTTCAAATTTTTAATAAAAATTGTATCGTCAGTGTCTGAAAATATTGAACAGCCCCTCATCGATGTTCAAGTCAAATGTGACACCCGAGCGAGTGGACTTATTTGTGAGGGTGAGATTAAGGCAAAGTCTATTGAGCTTGATAATATTGAGTGGCATTGTGACACCTGCGAAGCGACCGGAACCATATCAAATTGGCGAGAAAGTATCTGGGACAAACAAGCACGTACAATACATTAATTGATGTCTACTGCTTCCATAATTAGTCGCACAAACAATTTGAACGTCTGGTCTGGTTATTTACCTGTTAATAGTTGATATATTGTTATAATACAGATAAACCAAGCTCCGCTTCAAGACCCCTTAACGGTTGACTGATGAACTGAAGCGCTATTAAACCAAGAGTCATCTTGGTTTATTTTATCTGTTGTTGATAATATTATCTTTAAAGAAGTCGCTGAAAACGCCCTCTCTAAAGATAAAACCAAGGACAACCCTTAGCTATACATTAATAAGTACTAATATCTGACAAGTTAATAACGTGCTGAGTAAAAACATCACCTGTTACATTTTTTAAGCGCAGCGTAATGGTTGGATCTTTACGTGCCCAGTCTATAAGTACTTCACCATAATTTACTTTGTTGGTAAAATCACCGACGCGATGTTTATTCGGGCTAACGTTTTTCCATTCTTGCGTTAATCCAGAGCTTGTTACTTCCCAGAGCGGATAATCAACATCGGTAGAAACTTTGGATACTTCTCCCCAATGTGTATCCCCACTAATAATCAGTACGCCATTAACCTTATGCTTTTTAATCAAAGCGAACAGTCGCTTTCGGTCACTCGGAAAATTAGCCCATGATTCCCAGCCGGTAAATTCAGACAGTAACTGTAAGCTTGAGCCAATAATTTTAATTGCAGCAGGTTTTTTAAGTTCGCTTTCCAACCATTGCCATTGTTCTTCCCCTAACATTGACGCATTTTCAACTGTACTCGGTGAATATGGTCCCATATGGTTAGGTTTGCGTTCAAGCTTGTAGTCAATGATTGATACGGGGTTTAGCGCTGCTCTGTTCCAGCGTAAATCAGGTAAAATAACATGTACTTTTTCTTGACCTGTGCCATAGATATAGGAAGTATAAATACCATGTTTTTGAGAATAACGGTCAGAGTCTTTAGGCTCTTGCCAAAAATCTAGCATTAACTTTCGTGAGGTTTCCTTTTCAGGATACTCAGCACCAGCATCATTTTCACCGTAATCATGGTCGTCCCATATCGCGATTGTTTCTGTACTTGCACGCAAGGCTTTAATACCAGGTATATTCCCCAAACGTGTGTATTTATCGGCGAGTGCTTGCATATTTTCAGTGTCGCCATAGACATTGTCACCAAGGAAAATAAATAAATCGGCTTGTTCTTTGTTTATTGCCTCTAAAATCGGCATACTTTTATCTTGGTGGCTACAAGAGCCAAACAGTATTTTTTCTACTTTTGCTTGTGCCGTTAGCACCATGCACGAAGTGCTAACGAACAGTAACGCGATTAACTTAACTTTTTTCATTAAAATACGTCCTTAATTGCTGACGCTATATCAGCATTAAATTTTTGTGGGTTTTCACCTAATAACGTTAAGGCCGTTGCAGCAATTTGACTTTGCTTAACCTCATTTTGAGTGATCACTTGTCCTTTTGCTTTGATGCCCGTTCCTATTGCCGCAAACCAAATATTTTCTGAGCCAACAATGCCTTGAGGAAAAGCCTCTAAATTTTTCATGTATTCTTTTACCGCATTTTCAGACGCATGATGTTGCCAATCATCAGCGTTACTGCCACGCCCATGGTCGGTAGTAATTAATAAAACCGTTTTGTTTTTATATTCAGGAGTTGTTTGAATAGTCTGCCATAAATCTTCAATAAATTTATCGGTTTGATGAGCAGAACTCAAATAACTGTCGTATTGACCGTCGTGGGCAAAATCGTCAGTCTCGCCAAACGAAATAGTCATCACTCTTGGTTTCTGGCTTAATAAGTAATCTTTAGCAAAGCGATAGGTAAAACTATCGAGCCTTACGTTATGCCAAGGGCTAGGGATTTCTTGTTGCATGGCATTAAGTAACGTCATCTCATCAGACAAGGGATACCCGTGTGCTGGCGTAAACCCAGCATTAATATGCATGTTATTACGTTCAACATTGAAGATTGCCGGAAAAACATCCCAACTGCCAAAAGCGGCAAGTTTATTAACATATGACTCTTTATTATTTAGCCATTCAATAAATGAAACATGCGGATTAGGCACCTTTTTATTACTATTTATCTTTGGATCGGTAATACCTGTAAATATTTCACTGTAACCCGGATACGAAAAATACCAGTTATTAGCAACAGACATCGTAGAGCCTAATTTTCGATTACCAATAACAATACCTTCTTTAACAATGGTATTCCAAAAAAAAGGCATAAGAAGTTCACGACGTTTTTCTTCTTTTTCATGCCAAAACTTTTCAGTAATGTGGTTTGATTCTCGAACAAAATTTTCATCGTTGAGTAATTTTTTATCAGCGCCGCCAAAGAGTTCTTGCCAGCGTAATCCGTCTATCGTAATTAATATTAAGTTTTTAGCGCTGTCTTTCACTAAAGGAGTATTCGGCGCTAAGGACGTTGTTTCAGCGAAAGAAGAAATGCTGAGAAATAGTAAAGCAAAAAATAAATGTTTAGACATTTTTGTAGCCCATTTAAAGGGGTTAAAAATAGATAAAACCAAGTAAATAAAATTTACTTGGTTTTTATTAAATATAACGCTCATTCATCCAACGCTAAGATTAAAAGCTTACCGTTAAGGTCATTGATGCTGTACGAGGTGCACCAATAAAGAAAGCAGTGCCATTACCTGTCCCTGTCGACAAGAAACTTTCATCGGTTAAATTATTAACCACGAATGCTAAGTCAAAAGATTTAAAGACATTGCTGTCAATATTTGCGCCATAACCTGCGTTAAAGTCAACAACCGTATAGGAATCTGCATCGCCACGTTCACCGGTATACTTGGCAGAAAGCCCCAATCGAAAACTTTCAAGTGTGTAGTTAGTTGATAAAACAAACATATCGTCAACCGAATCAATCACTTTACTACCTGATTCAAATCCAGGGGCATTACCGACATATGTTGAATCGTTGTTCGTGTACGACGAATAAATATCCCAGTTCTCGTTAAAACGGTAACTGGCACTTATTTCAAACCCTGTAGAGTCGATGCCACCTACATTAAGATAAGTACCATTGGTACCTATGCTGTAATCAATACCTGAGGTATCGCTACCTGGAGAAATAAACGTGATGCGGTTATCAAATGAGATTGAATAGTAAGTTGCAGAAAAATCAATGTTTTCATTGTTATAACGTACACCAACATCAATGTTTTCAGCTGTTTCAGGCTCAATTTCATTAAGTGTTGATGAATCTCGCTCTAAAACACCATCTTTAATTGCTGAGAAGTTTTCACTGTAACCCGCAAAGACTTCAGTCGTGTCATTCACGCTATAAATAACACCCGTACTTAATAAAACATCAGAGTCACTGTTTACTTCACCTGTAACACTTTTTGCAAAGTTATCGTATTTTTCTACATCAACAAAGTATTTTTGCATGCCTAGGTTAACCGTAAGATCACCAAAATCTAGCGTGTCTTGGGCGTAGAGCTTTAAGGTGTCTGTTTGAAAACTATTACTATATTGTGTCCAATAAGGCGTTTCGTCAAAATGATGATAAACACGAGCGTCTATAACTTTATGCCAGTCACGTGACTCATCACGGTCTGTAGTTTCAGTCCATAACCCCAGAGAAATATCATTGATACCAATTGACCAATCAAAATTAGCGGTCATACCTAAACGGCTTTTTTTGTAGTGAGTATGACGATATGACATAACAGGAACGGCGCTTCGGTCATAACAAGAAGGCGCTAACTCTGGGCCTGAGTCCCAAGGATAAGCCAAATTATCGGTACACCCAGTCGAAGGTGCTAAAGGGTTACCTAGTTGATCAGTAAAGCCATATTGGCTGTCGATAGTACCACCTTCTGTGGTTGGCTCACCTTGAGTATTAACTGCAGACACTAAATAAGGTGGGATCCAATCACCGCGTCCGGTATTGTTGTGCATATAAGGTGAGATTTGAAAACCCATCGTTGATGAAATATCGTATTCAAATTTTAAATAACCTAACGTATTTTCACGCAAGGTTGACCAGCCTTCAGCAAACATTTGATCAAAATGAGGAACACCCGTCCAATTCCACGTTAACTGGTCCCAGTCAGGTGATTGATCAAATTGGGTCTTACTGACTGAGTTATAATTGTCTTCATCGGCATCATCGTAAGACAAACGCCCAGTAATATTTAATTGGCCTAATTCGGTAACAAATTTAAATTCAGCATGCTCTCTTGCCATTCCACCATTTGAACCTTCGCCAACCCAACGACTGGTTGATGTTGATGAATAGCTAGCGTAGGCGTACGTATTGTCAAACAATAGGCCAGTGTCGTGGCGAACAAAATATCTTGTCGCATCATGATCACCTTTAGTTAAGGCAAATTTCGTTGTTTTTTCAAAAGCGTGCATCGCACTGACAAAGTTAAATGTTCCCCCTAAGGCATCTAATGAGGCCGAAGAAATATCTGAAGTACCTTGTGATACTTGTATAGTCTCCATGTTTTCTGAATCAAGATAACGGTTGGCCTTTGCACCACCGCCATAGTTAGAGCCACCATTAGGAATTCCATCAATAGTCATGCCTAATTGTTGTTGATTACCATCAATACTAAAGCCACGCATCGTTATGGAAGTAGACCAATCATCACCACCAAAAGCATCGCCTTCGTTAATGCTGATACCAGGCAAGTTGTCCATTAACGCTAAGACACTGGTTATGCTCGACTGTTGTTGCGCCATTTTCACGTCAATTTCATGGTTGGCATGAGATGATTTTTTAGCAACAACAGACACTTCTTCCATGGTACTTTCTTGGGTTTTCACTTCTTCTGCTAAAACATTAAACGCAAATGTTGATGATATAGCTAAAGCAATTAAACTTTTTTTACGAGAGTTAGACATTGTTTTCCCTTTAGGACATTTTTGAGTATTTATAATGCCGATAGCATGCCTTTGAAATATGACTACATATGTTCAAAGTAATGACGTTTAGGTTAAGAAAACATGTCACTTTTATTAATATAAATGTCATTAAGAAGCGGGTTAGTCTTCAGTAACATATTGTTATGTCATGAATATTGCCCGTGAATAACCTGATTAGAAATTTAATGTGGTGCCACATTGGTATTTGTCTAGATGCTTTAAAATAAATTTTGCGTATGGCCTTTACTGTCAGGTTGCTGACAGTAAATGCCATAGAAAAAGGAATAATTTCGATTGGGTGAAATTTTTTCGCACTTAAACGGCATGTTATATCCCACGATACTCTGACTTAATTAAAATCATTATTGGCATACATTCGAGCACTATTGTTGCCAGGACCTAATGGAGAAAAGAAAACCTTATAACGTTGATACCTTGCAGGAAAGTGCGACTCTAACCACTACCCAATATATTTTGGTTGAGCACCTAATTGAAATATATTACTCAACTGTAGGTAATATTGATGTTGTTTATAAAATTTTTGACAATCACTATTTTTGGCAAAATATTCTAACAATACTATATGGTCTTTAATCGCATCAACGACTCGAGATCCTTAATAGACAGATGACTTTTCTATTTTGTCTCCTTTAAAAAAATACGCGAGGCCATTTTCAACAAAAGCATAACAGTCAACCTGATTGAGCTTCTGAAAAATCTCATGGTTTTTAAAAGGGGCAAACCACTTTAAAACATCGGCGTAATATTTTTCTATTGAGTGCTTCCTATAATTCGTTTGATAAAATTTGTCAGACAACGCTAATATAATGTTACTCAGTTCGAAAATTTGGGGGGCTCGGTACTGACGTTTCCAGGATATTGTTAAATATATTCTTTATTATAATGCGCCGGTTCAATCTGTATATTGAATGAAATCATTTTTACTTTTTGACCGAGCGTTAAATATACTCTTTCGATTTCGTTATTATGGCCGGTAATCAATAAGCTTTTGCCAGTGTCGTTAATCTCAGCTTTTGGTCTGCTGCCCCAATAAGTTAAGTTCACCACTTTGTTTTAAGGTAACGCATTAAAAACTAAATACTGACTAAAATAACGTCGGTAACCAACGTAAAATCAGTATTTTGCAATATGATGTAATGGTCACTTGCTTGAACTCTGCCACTGCAATAAAGTAATAAAACAAAAAAGATACATTTCAAATAGACTTAATCCTTAAGTATAAAAGTTCGTTATAATTTTCCTAAAACGAACATAGCCCATTGTTTATTGTCCGTATTGAGCCGCCTGTTATGTCTGCGACTTAAGCCAACTCATTGCATTAACCTCGTCGTCAAAAACTTTCTCGTTTAACGAACTTCTTGCAGGCGTTCTACTTTCTAAAATGTTAAGCGCTACATTAGAATTTATGACTAATGCTTTTGCTACCATATTTTGACTATTCAACCAGATATTACACTCATTTATTTTCTCATACACTTCGGGTGTACCTCCCTCAGTATCAGTATAATTAATCAACAATTTAAATGCATTTTGACAAAAACTATCAACGACAACTTTTAGATTTGCAATTGATTTATTAACTCCTTCTACATTAAATGCCCCTATAATTTTAGATATTATTACATCACCTTCAACTGAAATGACATTTTTACCATGCTCTTGATACATAATTTCACCTAGAAGTTATAACCCTGTTTAAGTGATAATAAATAGTTGGCTAAAATAGACAAGTAACGAGTGCTAGCTAACTGTTTATTGTCAGTTACAATAACTTATTATGTGGAATCTTCTCTGTAGGTCAGTAAAGCAATTAATGCTTCACTCGCGAAAATAACACCGTACTAAATTACCATTGCAAACATAGCTCCGATGGCTCATTGAGGCTCTCAACCTTCACCAAAAAACAACCCTAAAGCTAATATAAAAACAATAATACCCGCTAATGATCTAAATAAATGACTTAAGCCGCTTTTGTACCTATTTTCATTAGCAATAGTAAAAATTATAAAATACGATGCTGACACTATCAATACGCTAAAAAGCCCAGCGTCCCAATATTCGTAATTTATAGTAATGAGGGCAATTAAAGCTAGCGCTTTGATATAATTATAAGTCTTCCAATACATCATTAGCATTCCTTTGCTCATAACAGTCTGTTAGACGCGCAAGAACCTTTTGTTCTAAAGGAGATTAACGTTCTACTTTATTTATAATATAGGAGCCTTTGTTTTAATGGTATATCAAGCATTAAAACCATTATTTTCAGTGGTTTATAAAGAAAAAATTTTTATCGTGTTTTACCTGGTGAAAGCGTGCAAAGAATCACTGATTATTAACCCAGATAAGTAATACAAAATATAGAATTAATAATTTTAAAGTCATGTTTAAAGTGCCTGTTTAGCAGCCGTATTTCTTGTTATTTACTATTAAATATTTTAACTATTAAGTGTAGCGCTAAATATTAATCATCTCGCAACCAAGTCTCAATTTCGTTTCTATGTGGAATCGAGCCGCTGTGAACATTAACGTCATTAATAATGATTACTGGCGTGGTCATTACACCATAACCCATAATAGTTTCTGGGTCTGTCACTTTACTTATTTGAACTTCAACGTTGAGTTCATCTGCTATTTTTGAAATTATCTCGACTGTTTTTATACATTTAGTACATCCTGTACCTAATACTTTGACTTCTTTCATTATAATATTCCTTAGATAAAAGGGCTTAAAAAGTTAAAAATCCAACCAATGAGTGTAAAGGCAACCAGCAATAAAATAAAAAGTATGGCTAATAATCGCCACTGCATCACTTGCTTTAATAGAATAAACTCAGGAAAACTCGCTGCAACCGTACTCATACAAAAAGCGAGTGTTGTGCCTATAGGAAGTCCTTGTTTAATTAAACTTTCCATCACCGGAATAACACCCGTAGCATTAGAATATAATGGTATGCCAAGTAATACCGCTGAAGGAACCGACCACCATTGTCCATCACCTAGATGTTCTTGGATCCAACCGTCAGGAACAAATCCATGTAAAGTGGCACCTAAGCCAACACCAATGATGACCCACTTCCATACTCGACTAAATATTTCTAAGGTTTCTTCTTTTGCAAAAGCATGTCTTTCTTCTAAAGATAACGATTGAGTGTGTTGTGCTGTTGTTGTTGTATTCACTGTATTTTTACCTCGTTCTAATGCTTTTGCCGCAAAAGACTCCAACCAACGTTCAGCTTTAATAGCATCAAGAAAAACACCACCGAGTATTCCAACCGACATGCCAACCACCACGTAAAACAGTGTAAATTTCCACCCTAATAAACTCAGTAATAATAAAACAGCCACTTCGTTGATAAGTGGAGAGGTGATTAGAAACGACATTGTTATCCCAACAGGAATACCAGCAGAGGTGAAGCCCAAAAATACCGGAATACTTGAGCAAGAGCAAAATGGTGTTATTGCACCAAAACTAGAGCCTAATATATAACCTACCCCTTTGTGTTTACCCGCTAAATAGTCACGAACACGCTCGACATTCATTGACGCTCTTAACAAGGCAATCGCGTAAATCATGACAAGCAATAAAAAGAATATCTTAGTGGTATCTTCTATAAAAAAATGAAGAGCATCACCTAGCTTTGTTGCTTTTGATAAACCAAACACATCAACAACTAACCATGTGGCTATATCTGTAAACATTTGAAACATGAGTGTCCCTAATAGGTCTTTTTACTATTAATGACCAACTATAACAATACAATACAATACAATAGTAATTTCAAGGGCTTACCTTTGAGCATGGGTAAATCATTGAAGATAAAACACAATTTTTAAAGGCTATATTATAAATTAATAAATCGTACGATATACTGATCATAATCATATTATACGCAATTAGATGCTTAAATAGCATTCAACTGTTAGTCGCTTTATTGCCTAAATAAAGGTGATGTAAGTGATAGGTTAAGCCTCTATTACCAAGCAGCATAGTCCTTGTAGCAAGGTTTTTTTTGCGGTTATTTAAATTAATGGTCTGTAAAAATAGAACATTATCTTCAATAAAATCAATTATTCAAATTACCTTTTTGTTTCTATGCTTTATGTGGCTCTTATAACCCACTTATTAAAAGCAAGGAATAAACAATGTTTAACAAAATACTCCCTATTGCAGCGGTAATTTCAGTTGCCTTATGTGCAATGGTAATGCCGTCAAAAGCCTTAGCAGGCAATCAGATAAAAACGAATGAATTTTGGTGGCCAGAAACGTTAAGTTTAAGCCCATTACGTCAACATAGTGCTGAATCAAACCCTTATGGCGAGCAATTTAATTATGCGAAAGAATTTAGCAATGTTGATTTAACTCAGCTTAAAAAAGATATTCAAACCACTTTGACTGACTCAAAAGCCTGGTGGCCAGCAGATTGGGGACATTATGGCCCATTAATGATCCGTATGGCTTGGCATAGCGCTGGTGTGTATCGTGTGCATGACGGTCGTGGCGGTTCATCTGGTGGGCAACAACGTTTTGAGCCCCTCAATAGTTGGCCAGATAACGCTAATTTAGATAAAGCACGTCGATTATTGTGGCCTGTTAAACAAAAGTACGGTCGTAGTATTTCCTGGGCTGATCTAATGGTGCTTTCAGGTAATGTAGCGCTTGAGTCTATGGGCTTTAAAACCTTTGGTTTTGCTGGTGGTAGAACGGACGATTGGGAACCTGACTTAGTTTACTGGGGAGCTGAAACTGCGATGCTTACTGATAAACGTCGCGATAAAAAAGGCAAACTTAAAGGCCCACTTGCTGCTGTAGAAATGGGCTTGATCTATGTTAACCCCGAAGGCCCTCATGGTAAACCTGATCCACTTCTAGCGGCTCAAGACATTAGAATGTCATTTAGACGTATGGCGATGAATGACGAAGAAATTGTCGCTTTAAGTGCTGGTGGACATACCTTTGGTAAGGCGCACGGCGCTAAAAAACCAAGTGGATGTGTAGGTGCCGAACCTGCGGCAGCTGACATTGAAGAACAAGGCTTAGGTTGGAAAAACAAATGCGACAGCGGTGTTGGCGCTGACACTATAACAAGCGGCCTAGAAGGCGCTTGGACAACAACCCCTACACAATGGTCAACAAACTATCTTGATAACTTAATGAACTTCAATTGGGTACTCACTAAAAGCCCTGCTGGTGGTAAACAATGGACACCCGAAAATAAAGCAGCCGTTAATTTAGTACCTGACGCGCATATTCCTAATAAACGTAATGCCCCTATTATGTTTACCACCGATATTGCGTTAAAAGAAGATCCTGAATTTCGTAAAATTGTTGAACGCTTTAGAGCAGAGCCTGCTGAGTTTGAAAAAGCCTTTGCTAGGGCTTGGTTTAAGTTAACTCACCGTGATATGGGACCTCGCGCAAGATACGTGGGTACAGAAGTGCCAAGCGAAGTGCTAACGTGGCAAGACCCCATTCCAGCTATAAGCTACCAAGCGATTAACGCTCAAGATATTGCTGCGCTTAAAAAGCAAATAACACAGTCGGGCTTAACCACGGCTGAATTAATCAGAACGGCTTGGGCTTCAGCGTCAAGCCACCGTGTAACTGATATGCGCGGCGGCGCCAATGGTGCACGAATTAACCTTGAACCTCAAAATAGTTGGCCGGTCAATAGTCCCAAAGCGTTAAATAAAATCTTAATGACACTCGAAGCGATTCAAGAAAAATACAACAAGCAATCAACTAAGCAGCAAGTATCGTTAGCTGACTTGATCATATTAGGTGGTGCTACCGCCATTGAAAACGCAGCCGAAAAAGGAGGTAAATCAGTATCTGTACCTTTTGTACCTGGCCGCGCCGATGCGACACAAGCACAAACAAGCGTAAAGTCATTTAATTATTTAGCACCTAATGCTGACGGATTTCGTAATTTTTACTCGACAGAAAGCTATATGTCACCAACAGAAATGTTAGTAGATAAAGCAAATACTTTGGGGTTAAATGTGCCTGAAATGACCGTACTTGTAGGAGGTATGCGTGCGCTTGATGCAAACTATGATGGTTCGTCTTATGGCGTATTCACGAATAAACCCGGTGTGTTAACCAATGATTTCTTTGTAAACTTACTTGATATGTCTACCGTGTGGACTAAAGATAAGTCTACTGAAGGTGTTTATGTTGGTCATGACCGTGTTTCAGGTGAAGTTAAATGGCAAGCAACACCTGTTGATCTTATCTTTGGCTCAAATTCTGAATTAAGAGCGATTGCTGAAGTTTATGCCTCTGACGATGCGGATAAAAATTTTGTTAACGACTTTGTCAAAGCATGGGTTAAAGTCATGCAATTAGACCGATTTGACTTGAAATAAGCTTAATAACGCTTTAAGTAAAGCAGCTAACCGCCAGTGGCGGTTAGCTGCTTTACTTATCACTCAATTAACCTTATGACCCGCTTAACTAATAATGAGTTTAACTGATGATTTAATCATTTTTATTCTTATCGTCCCCACCCCACCAAAAAAAGCTATCTACGTGACAGTAACAAAGTCTTTAGCAACCAGGAGGATCATTAAAATTTCATCACCACTCGACCTACAATTTTCCCTTTAACCATATCGTCAAAAATATCATTGATATCTTCCAGTGACTTTTCAATGGTAATAGCCTTAACTTTTCCACGGGCGGCAAAGTCTAAGCACTCAATTAAATCTTTACGTGTCCCTACAATAGAGCCCACAACGCTCACACCATTTAATACCGTGTCAAATATCGGTAATGGCATATCTTCAGCAGGCAAGCCAACTAAAACACACTTACCGCCACGGCGAATAACGTTATAACTTTGTTCAAATACGCTTTTACTAACAGCGGTGCATATACTGGCGTGAACACCACCTGTTTTAGCGAGCACTTGTGCAACAACATCATCACATTTAAAGTCTAAACAAATTGCAGCACCAAGGTCTTTAGCAAGGGTTAATTTATCTGTTCCTGTATCAATGGCAATAACATTTAATCCCATAGCGACTGCATATTGCACCGCCAAATGTCCTAAACCACCAATACCAAAAATGGCGACCCATTCACCAGGCTTAGCAGTAGAAACTTTCAAGGCTTTATAAGTGGTCACGCCCGCACAGAATAAAGGGGCTGCATCAACATAATTAATACCATCGGGTATTTTTACAACATAGCTCGCGTCTGCTTTACAATATTCAGCATAACTACCGTCAACAGAGTAACCCGCATTTTGCTGAGATAAACATAAATTTTCATCTCCGGTTAAACAGTAGTCACAATATCCACAAGCACTATAAAGCCAAGGTATGCCCACGCGATCGCCAAGTTTAAGGTGTGTTACTTGTTCCCCTACCTCAACAATTTCTCCTACGCCTTCATGACCAGGTACGAGTGGCATTTTAGGTTTTACCGGCCAATCTCCATGACACGCATGTAAATCTGTATGACAAACACCACAAGCATGGATTTTTACCAACACTTCTTTACTAGAAATAGTAGGTTTATCAAGCTGTTTAATCTCAAGCTTCTCTTTAAACTGATGAATCACGGCTGCTTTCATTACGTAAATCCCTTAACGATAATAATGTGTAAAATAATAGTATAATCCCCACATTTTATAAAACTACGACATAGAACAATAAAACGACTGAAATTGTGAGTATTTGCTATATAAATGATTAAAAAAACAACATTCACTTTACGATAAAGTCATTGAAGGGAGACTCACTTTGTTGTCGTGCTATTAATTTTAATGCGCTAAACCGAGCTTACAATTTGTTCACACCTAAATTATAAGCTACCACTCTGGCCAATGTTATTTTACTTATTCACTACATTGTCTTTTTCAGTATCTTCGACTTTTGGTGTACCATCAGCATTAAATTCTGCTATCGCTTCACCAGAAGATCCCCAATGTTCTCTTTTTTCTTCGGTTGCTTTGGCGAGAATAACCCAGTAAAAGCATAGAAAACTCCAATAATCGGTGCCATCCAGCAGGCAAAACAAGGGGGATATACAAAAGGTTTTCTATATTGCCATGAGCAAGACCGAGCCCTGAAATTACAAATACACCACCCACATTCCATGGAATTAGCGGAGACATTAATGTTCCACCTTCTTCGATTCCACGTGATAGATTTAAGGTTGAATAACCCATACACGATAAACAGGCGAGTACATTCGCTCTGGTAAAACAATCGATAAGTAATGGTCGCTGGCAACTAGGTTAGTAGAAAAACAGTGCCAATCGCCGCGGTTTGAATGCCAGAAAACTACTGACTTTACTCTTGATAGCATTAATAATTAACTTCACACAACCTGTTTTTTCAATCGCACCGCCAAACCCCAGCGCAATTAATATCAAAGAAATAGTCCACATCATCGATTGTATCCCCCCCGATTTAACAAACTGTCAATTTCTTCAATCCCGGTACTTATTGAGTAGCCATTATTGGCAAAATCAAAAATTGATTGCCCGCTCTGCCCCTGAACAATCATTGCCGTTGCACCACCCGCAACAACGCCAGCGAATAATGAGGGCATGGGGGGATATTTTTTTATCGCTAAACCCATAACGAAAAATCTAACCAACAAATAAATGATAATAGCGACGAGCATATCTGGGATAATCGTTGCCATCATATTTTTTATATGAGAAAACACATAGGTTCAAGTCACTGCAGGGGCCAAATTAGTGGTGTCGGAAAGTGGTGAAATTTCATCACCAAAAAATGCACCCGAAACTAAAGTGCCAGCGGTCCAATATGCAGGAATGTTGAAGCCCCCACCAATGCCCATTAAGGCCAAACCACCCGTACCGCTAGCAATCCAGACCCCAATAATCATCCCAACCGTTATTAACAAAGACACTAAAGGTAAAGCGACGTGAATAACGTAAAAGATTTGTGTCCCAATAATAAGCAGAGTCAACACAACCGGCGTTAAGGCAAGTAATAAGCTAAGATTTGCATTTTCTGTCCGTTTCATTTAAATACATCATATTTTTTGTTCACATATTTGGTCACAAATAGTCATCGTGATTGTTATAAAACAGGCCAATTTAACTTATTATCGCTTTGAGAAAATCACTACATCGTCGATATTAAGAATGAAAAAGGTAGGGTCACACATCATTCATCCTTTGGATGCCATGCATTATTTGCTGATTTTTTTGATGTAAATTATTGATCAAGTCTTGAAGATACTCTTTACTATAATCGTTGATTATCAGGGGTAAAATAGATATTAGCCACATTTCTATCTTCTCATTTACCTCTAACATTACAGCGATTATTTTTTCACTGTTTGCATCAGGAGCTAACGCTAGTGTTTTTATATAAACTAATAACTGCTCGTCAATATCATCATCAAACCACATTTCAAATATTTTAATAGGCGCCTCTATCAATGAGCTGATTAAATATTGGTTTCTGATTTTTTGCTTGTCTGTTAAATAATGTAAAAACATGCTAGCGCGTTCTTGCTCTGTCACTTTAAGACTTCTCTCATAAAACGCTAACGTTGCGGTATTCAATGTTATTAGGTGTTCAAATACTTCACTTAATTGGTGATAACGCATAACTTTCCTTTCTATTCTGAATTTCTGTGTGCCTATTTTTAGATTTATAATCCTATTTTCCAAGAACCTAACAATCAACTTATAAATTGCACAACACGGCTTGAATTTTTTTGATTCATGAATGATTTCTTCATGTAGGATTTATTTCACATCTCAAAGTAACAAAATATCAGCCTGTTAGATGTGCGCTAGCGCACATACTTAAATATTGATGTATCAGAACAAAAATCAATTTTTAGCGTTATAAAAGCCTAAAGGGGGATATTGCTTATACCGCCAACATACATATTTAAATATAACCTATACTACTGAGAATATAGCGCATACAGAGGGTAGTAAGCTTTCTAAATAAGAAAACCGTTAAGTTGTGTGTGATGGCGTACATATTTGTTTTCACATGCAGTGCAAAATAATAGTCGTAACCTATAACTTAACTAGTTTAACAGATCGTAACTATTGGGATTTAATATGAGTAATCAAAACGAACGCAGTATCGCTACTTTTGCGGCTTTAACAACTTGCATCGCAAATGGAGAAGTAGAATCAGTAAGAGAGCTATTAGAAAAACAGCCAATACAAGCACTTGAGAAAAGCTATCTTATTGATTTAGCAATACTAAAAAAAAATTCTACTATAATAAAACTTATTGAGGAGAGCCCAATAAAAGAATAGATTCAAAAAATGTATGGCTAAAGTGGTCTAGTTTAACATATTGGTATAATTACCTTTTATTAGCTGATAACACTCACAAGCTTCTAGCTCTAAGCCCTTACGATTAAGTATCTGAATGGTACCTCGTTTATAGCTAATTAACTTTTTATCTTTTAATAGGCAAGCGGCTACTGTTATACCGCTTCTTCGAACGCCAAGCATATCAGCAAGAAATTGATGTGTTAGATTTAAATGAGTAGAATGTGCCCTATCATCAGTCATGAGTAACCAACGAGCAAGACGAGATGCTATGGGATGAAATCGCATGCAGACTAATGATTGAGAACCTTGCACAAACAAAATATAAAGGTAATCATTCAACCTTTTTAACAGTAATGGAAAGTTTTTCAGTTGATACTGGAATTGCTTAACAGATAAGCGCAGCGCCGTTCCAGAACCCTGGACAACAGCTCTATCTGGTGCCGATTTTACTCCTGAAATATTGGAAATACCCAACATGCCTTCATTACCAATAATGCACAACTCAAGCGGTGGGTGTCTAGTTCAGGTAGTGACCAGTGAAATATACCCTGTTAATGGATAGAATATGTAGTCAATACCTTGCCCACGCTCATGTAATATATCACCAGAGGTTAAATGGACCTGCTCGCATTGCGCTAAAATAGTTTTTCTTAGTTTACTTGGTAGCCCATCTAACAGCTTATTGGTGACTTCTTGTTTTTCTTTTGATCGCATATGTTTGCTCTCTGATACAGAAAAAATGATATTGCGTTAAATAATTGAACTTTATAGCAGCAATAATCAAGTGTAAGCCTTATAAAATATGGGTTCTGTGCGCTGGCAAACATTGCTAATTATATGAGCTTAGAACTTAATTATTTAAAATAATTAAGTTCTAAGCAATAGCGGTGTCTAAAATGTCGCGAGGATTTATTCAATGTCAGCGCTAAAGTCATAACGTTTTACGTGGATATTGAAGGAAGAGTTTTATAAAAGTAAATAGAGTGGCGCCTTATTCAGCACAGTAGCTGATATTGTGCCGACCATCATAAATTGATTAAAAATAAATTTTTATATTCATAAAAAGCATCAGTTTATGGAGATAAAAGACAATGTTACTCACTTGAATAAATAACGTTGATTAAAGATTAGTAACATTTTGTGAGGTATAATAAAATTTTTCGTTTTCATGAGGGAGTAATCGGTCGGTTTCTTTTTTTACAACCGCGTAGCATTCACAACTTAAGTCTTCAAGTTTCTGCCTATTTAACACAGTGATATGACCGCGATGATAATCAATCACACCCAATTTCTGAAGTTTCCCCGCAGCTTCGGTCACACCTTCACGGCGTACCCCTAGCATATTAGCAATAAGTTCCTGAGTCATCGTTAGGTTGTTATCCGGTAAACGGTCAAGCGACAGTAGAAGAAAACGGCACAATTGCTGATCAATAGTATGGTGGCGATTACATACTGCGGTCTGTGACATTTGAGTAATGAGTGATTGGGTATAACGAAGCATTAAACCTAACAATTTTCCATGCCGGTGGAACTCTTCGGTTAAGCGTTTTCCTTTAAGTCGATATGCATAACCCGCACTTTGAACTACGGCTCGACTTGACGTACTTTCTCCGCCCATAAACAGCGCAATACCAACGACGCCTTCATTACCTACCACAGAGATTTCTGCCGAAGCGCCACTCGCCATTACGTATAATAAAGACACAATGGAGTCAACGGGAAAGTACACATTAGCGAGTTTATCACCTGCTTCGTACATCACCTCTCCTAACTCTAATTTTACTAACTCAACAAAAGGAAAAAGTCGTTCTTTTACTTCATCAGGTAAGACAGCTAGTAAGTGATTTTGTAAGGGAGTAATTTGGGTGTTGATTATTTTTTGCATCGTATATGCGTCCCTTCTTAATAATTGAATGAAGCAGCTAAAGGTTATAATGATACGTTAACAAAAACAAACTCGCTGTTCAGTTCGATACCGTACACAATTCTCTTTAATTTAGGTAGTAAGTAAACAAAAAGTATCTTTCGCTGTAATCAAAATTCTATGCCACTAGCAGTACATGCCCTTAAGTTCAGATAACAACATAACAAACAACAATAATATTTAAAGACAAAAATTTAAGCTTTGCCAGCCACCAATCAAGAAATATTGTAATTTAAGAAAGGAAAATTTATGTATAAACATATTTTATTTGCCAGAAAACTTAATGATTAAAAAAGTTATATTGAAGATAAAGTCGCGCAATTACAACAGTTCACCAAAGCTAAGATCAGTATTATTCATGTGGTAGAGCCGATACCTAATTATGGAGGAGCACTCGGTGTTGTTCCGGGTCCAGACCCAGTTGGCAGTTTTGGTAATACAGAAAAACGAAAAGAACAAGCCAAAGAGGTACTTCAACCATTAGCTAAAAGGCTAAATATCAACGAACAACGATTGTGTATATCGGTCGGATATATTAACGAATAAATATTGGCTTTTGCAGAGCACGAACATGTCGATTTAATTATAACAGGCAGCCATGGCGTTCATGGTTTACAATTATTGTTAGGCTCTACCACAAATGCCATTTTACACGGCGCAATATGTGATGTCTTGGCGGTGCGTTTTAAAGAGCAATAAGCATTGATTTAAGCAATAAATATATTGCCTTGAATATTATGATGGTAACGAACCTGCTGTGAGCGACCCAATCAATTGAGTCGGTAATTAATAGAACATCGTCAATTATCTATCGGTTGCCGCTAGGCTTACCTTTTCATAACAGGTGTTCATCGCGGCTCGTATCACTAATTTATCCTGTCTTATCAAATCGACCTATCATGATAAATTATTTGACTCGAGTCTCATTTTTAATAAACCCCCTACTGATTGCTATATAATTAAACATGTCACCAGCCCTTTATTTTGGCTGCCACATTATGTTTTCGTCCATGTATGCTAGGGTATATTGACTACGTTTATCATAATGCGTGTACCAATCAGATTACTACTTTTAATGGAGATAACGACAATGGCCAACTCTATACAACGTTTGAAGCAGCTTGAAATTAATGGTGAAATTTGTCACTACCACAGTTTTGATGGTTTAACAGATAAGTATGACCTTTCACGTTTGCCTTTTGCCGCTAAAATTCTCTTAGAAAATCTATTACGTCATGCTGATAGTGATTTTGTTCAACAAGCGGATATTGAAACCTTAGCCAATTGGGATGTAGACAACTGGCAAGATACTGAAATTGCCTTTGTTCCTGCTCGCGTAATTTTGCAAGATTTTACGGGAGTACCCGCCGTAGTTGATTTAGCGGCTATGCGTGATGCGATAGTAAAAATGGGTGGAAAAGCCAAACAAATAAATCCGTTAAATCCAGTAGAATTAGTCATCGACCATTCTGTAATGGTCGATGTGTTCGGTCAAGCTGATGCGATGGAAAAAAATACCGCGATTGAGTTTCAACGTAATCGTGAACGTTATCAGTTTTTACGCTGGGGCCAGCAAAGCTTTGATAATTTTAAGGTGGTTCCACCAGGTCGCGGTATTGTGCATCAGGTAAATCTAGAATATTTAGCTCGAGTGGTATTCAAAAATCCCGACGAAAATAATTTACTTTATCCTGATACTTTGGTCGGCACCGATTCACATACCACCATGATTAATGGTTTAGGTGTGTTGGGTTGGGGAGTCGGCGGTATCGAAGCTGAAGCGGCGATGCTGGGACAACCCGTTACTATGCTAATACCTGAGATTGTTGGTTTTGAATTAACGGGGAAATTACCGGCAGGCACTACAGCAACTGACTTAGTCTTAACGGTGACCGAACAATTACGTGCTGCAGGTGTGGTAGGTAAGTTTGTCGAATTCTTTGGAACTGGCGTGAATGAACTGACCTTGGCCGACCGAGCGACCATAGCCAATATGGCGCCAGAATATGGGGCAACGTGTGGAATTTTCCCCATCGATCATCAAACTACCGATTATCTGCAACTAACCGGCCGTGACAGTGACCACATTGAACGTGTAGAGTCCTATTTAAAAACGATGGATATGTGGGGAACGCAGTCTCAACAGCATGCTGTTTATCATAGCCGATTATCATTAAAACTAGATGAAGTAGTGCCTTCTATTGCTGGGCCCAAACGTCCACAAGACAGAATTTCACTGGACCGTGCCGGTCTTGCTTATCGTGACTGGTTAGCTTTACAACACGGTATTAAACAAGCAGGCTTGAGCGAAAGTGAAAGTGGCTTTGAAAGTGAAGGCGGACAACCTTCGGTGCTATTACCTGCTAATAATGAAGATTCAGGCGTTCCCTGTCAGTATGCTGATGAAGATTTTATATTAAAACACGGTGCTGTAGTGATAGCGGCAATCACTAGTTGCACTAACACTTCAAATCCATCGGTATTAATTGCCGCTGGTTTATTAGCCAGAAATGCGCGTCAGCGAGGATTAACGGTTAAACCTTGGGTGAAAACCAGTTTTGCACCTGGTTCTCAAGTGGTCACTGATTATCTGCTTAAATCTGGCTTAAATGAAGATTTAGATGCCCTTGGTTTTCAGTTAGTCGGATACGGTTGTACGACCTGTATTGGTAATTCAGGCCCTTTACCTACCGAAATTAGCGACGCTATTCATCAAGGCGATTTATCTGTTACCTCTGTTTTATCGGGTAACCGTAACTTTGAAGGGCGTATTCATCCAGAAGTCCAAGCTAATTATTTAGCCTCTCCTCCTTTGGTCGTTGCTTATGCTTTAGCGGGTAATATGAAGATAGATATTACCACGGGCTCACTAGGTGATGACCCTACAGGTAAACCGGTTTATTTACATGACATCTGGCCAGATAGTCAGGAAATTAAGCAAGTTATCGAAAAAGTTATCGACAGTTCAATGTTTATTTCCCGATATGAAGATGTGTATAGTGGCAATAAAGACTGGCAGGCACTGGATATAGTACAAAGCCAGAAATATGATTGGCCAGATTCTACTTACGTCAAATTACCACCATTTTTTAACAATATTACCGCAAAAATACCAAGTATTAGCCCGATTAAAGATGCCCGATGTTTGTTAAAACTGGGTGATAGTGTCACTACTGACCATATTTCACCTGCCGGCTCAATTGCACTAGATAGCCCCGCGGCTCAGTATTTACAAAGTGAAGGCGTCTCGCCTAAAGGCTTTAACTCTTATGGCTCTAGACGCGGTAATCATGAAGTGATGATGCGCGGTACTTTTGCGAATGTTCGTTTACGTAATTTATTAGCACCAGGCACTGAGGGCTGTTGGACGACACTGATGCCATCGGGTGAAAAAATGAGTGTTTTTGATGCGGCGATGCAATACCAACAACAAAAAATTGCTTCGATTGTCTTAGCTGGAAAAGAATATGGTACGGGCAGTTCTCGTGATTGGGCCGCCAAAGGGCCTGCCTTATTAGGCGTTAAAGCGGTAATTGCACAAAGTTACGAACGTATTCATCGATCTAATTTAGTCGGCATGGGGATATTACCATTGCAGTTTATGCCAGATGATGATGCCGAGTCACGAAAGCTGACCGGTGAAGAGCAATTTAGTATTCCTGCCGTGAGTATTGGGCAGAAAACGGTGAAAGTATCCGTTAAAACTGAAGAGGGTAATGAACGTTCCTTTGAAGTGAAAATTCGTATTGATACACCCAACGAATTCAAATACTTCCAACATGGTGGCATATTACATTATGTGCTACGAAATTTAGCGTCGACAGACTAATATTGTTACCCTTGCCGAATTCATATACTAAGTGCGACACCCAAGTTAATAAAAACGATGAACTGCGATATCCTTAGTTTTTTGCTCCCGCCAAGAAGTAAAACACTATGAAATACAAGCAGCTCACCGAGGGTGA